>NZ_CM132690.1:1482500-4934840 GCF_051810725.1 Rhizobium zaerense
TCGAGCGAATACCCCCGGGGGTAGAGCACTGGATGGGCTATGGGGACTCACCGTCTTACTGATCCTAACCAAACTCCGAATACCGGGGAGTACTACTCGGCAGACACACGGCGGGTGCTAACGTCCGTCGTGAAAAGGGCAACAACCCTAACCTCCAGCTAAGGTCCCCAAGTCATGGCTAAGTGGGAAAGGATGTGAGGATCCCAAAACAACCAGGATGTTGGCTTAGAAGCAGCCATCATTTAAAGAAAGCGTAACAGCTCACTGGTCTAAATAAGGGTCTTTGCGCCGAAAATGTAACGGGGCTGAAGCCATGCACCGAAGCTGAGGATGTGTAGCAATACACGTGGTAGCGGAGCGTTCCGTAAGCTGATGAAGGGAGACCCGTGAGGGCTCCTGGAGGTATCGGAAGTGCGAATGTTGACATGAGTAACGATAAAGAGGGTGAGAGACCCTCTCGCCGAAAGACCAAGGGTTCCTGCTTAAAGTTAATCTGAGCAGGGTTAGCCGGCCCCTAAGGCGAGGCAGAAATGCGTAGTCGATGGGAACCACGTTAATATTCGTGGGCCTGGTGGTAGTGACGGATTGCACAAGTTGTTCTGGTTTATTGGATTATCAGGGCAGCGGAGCGGTTCCAGGAAATAGCTCCACCGTATAGACCGTACCCGAAACCGACACAGGTGGTCAGGTAGAGTATACCAAGGCGCTTGAGAGAACTATGTTGAAGGAACTCGGCAAATTGCACGCGTAACTTCGGAAGAAGCGTGACCCCATGGTAGGCAACTATTATGGGGTGGCACAGACCAGGGGGTAGCGACTGTTTATCAAAAACACAGGGCTCTGCGAAGTCGCAAGACGACGTATAGGGTCTGACGCCTGCCCGGTGCTGGAAGGTTAAGAGGAGAGGTGCAAGCTTTGAATCGAAGCCCCAGTAAACGGCGGCCGTAACTATAACGGTCCTAAGGTAGCGAAATTCCTTGTCGGGTAAGTTCCGACCTGCACGAATGGCGTAACGACTTCCCCGCTGTCTCCAACATAGACTCAGTGAAATTGAATTCCCCGTGAAGATGCGGGGTTCCTGCGGTCAGACGGAAAGACCCCGTGCACCTTTACTATAGCTTTACACTGGCATTCGTGTCGGCATGTGTAGGATAGGTGGTAGGCTTTGAAGCGGGGACGCCAGTTTCCGTGGAGCCATCCTTGAAATACCACCCTTATCGTCATGGATGTCTAACCGCGGCCCGTTATCCGGGTCCGGGACAGTGTATGGTGGGTAGTTTGACTGGGGCGGTCGCCTCCGAAAGAGTAACGGAGGCGCGCGATGGTGGGCTCAGACCGGTCGGAAATCGGTCGTCGAGTGCAATGGCATAAGCCCGCCTGACTGCGAGACTGACAAGTCGAGCAGAGACGAAAGTCGGTCATAGTGATCCGGTGGTCCCGCGTGGAAGGGCCATCGCTCAACGGATAAAAGGTACGCCGGGGATAACAGGCTGATGACCCCCAAGAGTCCATATCGACGGGGTTGTTTGGCACCTCGATGTCGGCTCATCGCATCCTGGGGCTGGAGCAGGTCCCAAGGGTTTGGCTGTTCGCCAATTAAAGCGGTACGTGAGCTGGGTTCAGAACGTCGTGAGACAGTTCGGTCCCTATCTGCCGTGGGTGTAGGAATATTGACAGGATCTGTCCCTAGTACGAGAGGACCGGGATGGACATATCTCTGGTGGACCTGTTGTCCTGCCAAGGGCATAGCAGGGTAGCTACATATGGACGGGATAACCGCTGAAGGCATCTAAGCGGGAAACCCACCTGAAAACGAGTATTCCCTATCAGAGCCGTGGAAGACGACCACGTTGATAGGCCGGGTGTGGAAGTGCGGCAACGCATGAAGCTTACCGGTACTAATAGCTCGATCGGCTTGATCGTTCTCATTGACTATGCTCATCGAACAAAGTTCGATGTGCCAGACCTTTGTCCTGACGCGCCATGGCGCTGCGGACGGCCCGCCAAACGATTGGCGACGGCCTCTGGCCTGTATGGGTGCCACAAGCACCCGCAGCCGGAAGAGGTTCCAAAAGACGTGTTCAAAACCAGCGAAAGAGAACCAAATAACGCTATTCGCTATTGGCTACTCCCTATTCGCTCCAAATCCAGCTTCTCAAAACAACAAAGTTGCGCTTTGCCGACCTGGTGGTTATGGCGGGGTGGCTGCACCCGTTCCCTTTCCGAACACGGCCGTGAAACGCCCCTGCGCCCATGGTACTTCGTCTTAAGACGCGGGAGAGTAGGTCGCTGCCAGGTCTGCAAAACGCAACTTTGATAAAACAATCTTCTCTAAACAAAACAAACGGCCCATGCCGTCGCAAAAGGGCCGCTCACAAGCGGCCCTTCTGCGTTGAACAGACAGACAAGAAATACCATATTTGCCATAGGCAAAATAAAATGGCGCGGGGTGGAGCAGCCCGGTAGCTCGTCAGGCTCATAACCTGAAGGCCGCAGGTTCAAATCCTGCCCCCGCAACCAAATCCCAAATACACTCCTGAGCAATATCGCTGGCGCGAAGACTTCATCTTCGCTGGCGATGGTAGCTCCTCGTCCTGCGGACCATAACCTGAAGGCCGCAGGTTCAAATCCTGCCCCCGCAACCAAATCCTCTCTAAAGATCAGCACCTACCTTCTTATCGCTGGCGGAAAAGCTTCGCTTTCCCTGGCGATGGTAGCTCTCGTCCTGCGGACCATAACCTGAAGGTCATGAGCGGTCGATCGGGCCAGCCCGATAAAACAGTGACCTGCCACGGAACTTTCATCCTGCAGCGATGAGAGCCTCGGCGGTTTTTGATACGCAAGATGGCGCGGTGCAACCGGCGGAAACGCGGAGCGTTCATCTTGCGCAGCGAGCCACTCGTCTCAAAACGTCCTGAGCCCGGACACATCATAGCCAGCGGCGACATAACTGCGACGGCATTGTATGCGGTGCGTCGCCGTTGTACCATGTAATCTGACAAGTGCGCGCAGTGCTCATTGTATAGCCGGAGCCAAAGTCCGGTCGTGCGCTTCAACCCGATGAATAAGTAGCCGGGATCATGGAACTTATCGTCGCCCTTGGCCTGATCGTCTTGAAGGTCGCGTTCCTGATTGCGATCCTGCTGTTGCTACCCTTGCCGCTGACCTGGCTGGAACGCAAGATCGCCGGGCACATGCAGCAGCGGATGGGGCCGATGCGCGTGGGATGGCACGGGCTGTTGCAGCCGGCGGCGGATGGAATCAAGCTCCTGACCAAAGAGGATCACATCCCGGCCGAGGCCGACCGGTTCCTGTTCAAACTGGCGCCAATCCTGGCGCTCGCCCCGCCCTTTGTGGTGTTCGTCGCGATCCCCTTCGGCGAAACGGTCTCGGTCCTCGGCCACGAGATCACGCTCTACGTCTCCAACATGAATGTGGCGCTCCTTTTCGTTTTCTCGGTGATCGGGATCGAGGTTTATGGCGTGATCTTCGGCGGCTGGGCCTCCAACAGCAAATACGCTGTCCTGGGCAGCCTCAGGACCTGCGCGCAGATGATCAGCTACGAGATCCCGATGGGGTTCGCGGTCATCGGCGTGGTCATGCTGGCGCAATCCATGAGCCTGCTCGAGATCGTGCGGGCGCAGGCCGATGTCTGGAACATCGTCTACCAACCGGTCGGATTCATTGTGTTCTTCGTCGCCGGGCTCGCCGAAGCACAGCGCATTCCCTTCGACCTGGCGGAGGCGGAGGGTGATCTGGGTGCCGGGTTCCATACCGAATACAGCGGTATCCGCTTTGCCTTCTTCATGGTCAGCGAATATGCCATCGTATTGCTTGTGTCGGTGCTGGTGGTGATCCTGTTCTTCGGCGGTTGGAACGGAGTTCTGATTCCCTTGCCACCGCTCTTGTGGTTTGTGCTCAAGATCGCGTTCTTCGTCTATGTGTTTATCTGGTTCCGCTTCACTTTCCCCCGCTACCGCTACGACCAACTGATGGCGATCGGATGGAAAGTCTTGCTTCCTCTTTCAATGGCGAACATAATTATAACCGGTGTACTTTTTGGGGTCGTAGCGGCTCCGTAGCGAGGCGGCGATGTCGCGCGCGCAGGACAGAATTGGAACATGGATTGGTTGGGCGTTCTTTGCCGATCTGGCGAGCGCCTTGGCTCTGACCTTCGGCTACATGTTCTCCAGATCCGTGACCATGCAGTATCCGGACAAGGAAAAGTGGCTGCCCTACTCCCGCTATCGCGGGCATCACTTCCTGACGCGTGATGAAGAGGGCGAGATCAAGTGCGTGGCCTGCGAACTCTGCGCGCAGATCTGTCCCTGCGACTGTATCGAAGTCGTCCCCTACGAGGACGAGAACGGCAAGCGGCACCCGGCCAAATTCGAGATCGACACGGCCCGATGCCTATTCTGCGGGCTGTGCGAGGACGCCTGCCCGGCGGACGCGATCGCGCTTGGCCAGCAATACGAATTCTCGAGTTTTTCCTCAGCTGACCTGGTGATCGGGCGCGATGATCTGCTCGCCAAGCCGGGTAAGGCGGCAACCGGCGGCGGCGTGGTTGCCGCGCGCCTGAATACGAAGAAGGACGTACTTGTCGAGACGAAAGAGACGCAGGGCTACAACTGGTGGCGGAATATCCGGCGAACATGAACGCGCGCCAGCTGTCAAACCGAAGCGCTCGGAAGGAGGCTCAGATGTTTGTCGGTGAAATCATGAAAAACAAGGGTGTCGGTGTCATCACAGTTGCTCCCGATCAGACGATGGTGGAGGTACTGCGGCTGTTTCGAGACAACAATATCGGCTTCGTCGTCGTCAGCCGATCGAACGGCAAATACCTCGGTACGCTGTCGGAGCGGGACTGCTGCAATGCGGTGGCGGAATACGGGGCCGAGGCGGCGATGATGCGGGCCGCTGACATCATGAACCGCAGTGTGGCGACCTGTTCGACACAGGATTTGCTGCCCGTCGCGATGGGGATCATGACCAATCGACGGACGCGTCATGTGCTGGTCATGGACGGGAACGAGGTTACCGGCGTGGTCAGTATCGGGGACGTGGTTAAACACAGGCTCGACGAAGCGCAGCGTACAGAGCAGGATCTGCAGGATTACATCTGCGGGACCAGGTATCACTGACGTCGCCAGATCGATGTAAAGACGCTGGGACACGGCGGCATGCCGGGGGCCTTCCGATGCCCGATCCCAAATCTTCAGACCCCACGCCAGATCCGGTCCGTGCGGTCGAGCTCAAGAGCGGCATGAACCTTCTGGACCTCCACCGGGCATGGGTATTCGCCCCGCCGCATCAGGCTGTTGAGACGCAAGGCTCTATAGTTTTCCGGAACGAAGACGAGGCCCTTGGGAAACCGCCTGTCGACCTTGAGTTGCGCCGTCAGTTCGCCCTGGCCGGAACGCACGATCACCTGATCGCCATCCGACAGGCCAAGCTGCGCGGTATCCTGCGCGCTCATCGCGACATAGGGATCGTTGGCGACTGTGTTCAGGATGTCCGACCGTTCGGAAAGATATCCGTTGTGGAACAGGCAGTCGCCGGTGATCAGCATGAGCCGGTCGGCTGCAGTTGGAACGGGCGGCGGCGCAAGGAACACGCCAGCCGGTAATGTTGGCACTGCCTTGGTGAATGCACCGTCGGCGGCAAGCCCGTCCTGCGTCAACCCCTGATAGGCCGGAACCAGCCGGGCAATCTCGTCGAAAATTTCGGCTTGCGTCGATGGCCGCAGCGCTTGGTTGCGTAGCGCCGCGACGAAGTCGACAATCGCCAGATTGCCTCGCGCCTCGAAAACGGGCTCACGGAATTTGCGAACATTCTGGATCCGGCCCTCATTGTTGGTGAACGTTCCGGATTCCTCGCCGTAGCCCGACGCGGGCAAGACGACCTCGGCCATGCCCGCCGTATCCGTGAGGAACGCGTCCTGCACGATCAGGAGATCGGCGGCGCCAAGCGCCCGCGTCACGAAGTCCCGGTCGGGATAGGCGACCAGGGGGTCGGTTCCGACGATGTAGAGCGCGCCCATCCGCCCACCGACGCAGAGCTCCAGCATGGCGTCGAGATCCGCGCCGGGTTCAGACGGGATTTCGGTGCCCCAGTTTCGTGCAAAAGTTGCGCGCGCCGCGTCATCGGCGACCGCCCGCAGCCCCGGCAGACCCGCCGGCAGGACCCCCATGTCCCAGGCGCCCATCTGGTTGGCACGGTCGAAGAGAAACTGCATCGCCGGGCCCTTGCCTAGCAGGCGGAGGACGTGCAGCAGGTTGTTGAGCTGCTGCAGCGTCGCACGCGCTTCGGGTAATCTCAGGAGGTCGACGCTGACAAGCACGGTGACGCTGCGGCCTTCCCTGAGCGCGGCGGCCAGGCGCTCGGGCCCGTCACTGCCGGCGCCCGCCGCTGGTCTGCCGATTGCCGCATCGATGTCCGCAAAAGCGCCGCCCGGCAAGGCCTGACCAGCCGCCGCCACGAGACCGGCCACTACCGCCGCAAGGCTCGCCGCTTCTCCGCCCGGAGGCACACGAACCACCACCCTGGCATCGGCGTCCAGACGCGATGGCCGCGCCGATAGCATGAGCAATCCGGTCTGCCGCCGCCGCGCGCCGTCCCGCAGCAGGTATTCGGTGACCGGGTTCTCCTCGGTTATGTTGCCTCCGACGACGAGCACGCAGTCGCTGCCGATTAGGTCCTCCAGTGGCTTGCGGCTGTAGAAAGTTCCCAATAGCGGGCCGAGCGTATCGAAGGGCGCGGCCCAGCGTGACGAACAATCAATGTTGTTGGTCCGGAATACTGTTCGCATCAGCTTCTGGAACTGATAAAGCACCTCGTTGGGCAGGCGAGGCGAGGCCAGCCCGCCGGCATCCTTGCTCTCGACGGCCAACAGTCGCCGGTGCAGATAGTCCCCCGCTTCGTCCCAGGAAACCGGAACCAGGGCGCCATCGTGACGGATCATTGGCTGCTTGATCCGGTCCCGGCTTGCAACGAAATCGAGGCCGAAGCGTCCTCGCACGCAGAGAGTTTCGTGGTTGACACCTTCGTCCCACTTCGAGCGCACCCGCATGAACTCGCCCTTGCGCGTGCCCACCGTCAGCTGGCAACCGGTGCCACAATGCGGGCAGACCGTGTCGGTCTCTACGAGATCCCAGGGGCGCGCCTTGTAGCGGTAGGGGAAGCTCATCAGCGCGCCGACCGGGCAGACCTCGACGCAATTGCCGCACTGATCGCAACTCGCCAGACTGCCCTCGAAGCCGGTGACGGCGGTATCCATGCCTTTTTCGACGGTGCCCAGTGCCACCGCGCCGACGACCTCCTCACACATCCGGACGCAGCGCTGGCACTGGATGCAGCGGTTGACGTTCATGATGATGACCGGACTTAAACGAATGTCCTCGGAGTGGAACACACGTTTGTCATCGTGGAATTGGCTTTCGCGGGGGCCGTAGGCCATTACCATGTCCTGGAGCTCGCATTCGCCGCCCTTGTCGCAGATCGGGCAGTCGAGGGGGTGGTTGGCGAGCAGCATGTCGAGCATGGAAGAGCGCGTTTCCTCGATCAGAGGCGTGTTCGTCCGCACGACCATGCCATCGGTGGCCACAGTGGCGCAGGACGGCTGCAGCCGGCGCAGGCCCTCGATCTCCACCAGACACATGCGGCAGGAGGCGAGCGGCGGCAGGCGCTTAATATAGCAGAAGGTCGGGATGTCGATGCCCAAACGCAGGGCGGACTGCAACACCGTCGAGCCAGCCTCAACTTCCAGCGTTTGTCCATCGATCGTGACTTTAAGCATGGTTTCCTCACAAGCCTGGTCCGGCACACTCCTTTAGTGAAACGGGCACCTCCGCTCCTCGACATGGGCGACGAATTCATCTCGGAAATGCGCGAGTGCTGCCCGCAATCCCATCGCTGCACCGTCACCCAAGGCACAAAACGTATTGCCGAAAATGCCCTTGCAGAGCATCTCCAGTTGCTCCAGATCGCCGGGTGCGCCATCCCCGCCTTCAATCCGGCGCAGGACCTTCACGACCCAGTTCAATCCTTCCCGGCAGGGCGTGCACTTGCCGCAGGACTCATGGTGGAAGAACTCGATGACCCTGGTGGCGACCTTGACCATGCAGGTGCTATCGTCGATCACGATAAGGCCGGCCGAACCGAGCATCGAGCCGGCGGCAGCCAGCGAGTCAAAATCCATCCTCACGTCCAGCCCGTGCTCAGGGATGACCGGCGCTGAGACCCCGCCCGGGATCACCGCCTTGATCTTGCGTCCCGGCAGGGCCCCGCCGGCATGTTCCTCGACCAGCTCGCGCAGGGTATGCCCATCGGCAACTCGTAGAGGCCGGGTTTGCGCACCTGCCCACTGAGGCAGTAGAGCTTCGGGCCAGGGCTCTTGTCCGGGCCGATGCCGCGGAACCAGTCCGCGCCCCGCGCCACGATATGCGGCACGCAGGCCAGCGTCTCGACATTGTTGATCACAGTCGGGCTGGCGTAGAGCCCGGCCACGGCCGGAAACGGCGGCTTCAATCGCGGCTGCGCCCGCTTGCCCTCGAGCGACTCGAGCATGGCAGTCTCCTCGCCGCAGATATAGGCGCCTGCGCCGCAATGGATGTGGACGGCGAAATCGAAATTCGAGCCCAGAATGCCCGTTCCCAGATAACCCTTTTCCTGTGCCTCGGCGATCGCCTGCTCCAGGCGACGGATGGCCGTCACATATTCTCCGCGGATGTAGACATAGGCGGTTTTGGCCCCAATCGCATAGGCGCTTACCGCCAGCCCCTCGATGAGCTGATGCGGATCGCGCTCCATGATGATCCGGTCCTTGAAGGTACCTGGCTCCCCCTCATCGGCGTTGCAGCAAAGATATTTCGGCTTGTCGACCTGCTTCGGTACGAAACTCCATTTCATGCCCGTCGGGAATCCGGCACCGCCGCGACCGCGCAGGTTGGACTGTTTGACTAGGTTAACGACCTCGTCAGGCGTGTATTCTCTCAGCGCCTTCGCCAGTGCCTGGTAGCCGCCGCCAGCCTCGTAGGTCGACAGCAGGTGACTGTCCGGCACGGCGACATTCTTGAGGAGAACCGGCTCGAACATGGCGCTACTCTCCCTGCGGTCGCGCAGAGGGCTCGATGCTCGCGACCCGTTCCGCCGTAGCCCGCAGGTTCTCCAAAAGTGCATCTATCCGCGCGACATCAAGGGCGCCATGGTAATCGTCGCCGACCTGCATCACCGGAGCCATCTCGCAGGCACCGAGGCACTCGACGGAGGAAAGCGTGAACAGCCCGTCCGGCGTGGTGTCGCCCTTCCTGATCGCCAGCACCGTTTCCAGATGCTTCAGCAGATCCTCGGCTCCGCACAACATGCAGGAAACATTGTCACAGAGTTGCAGGTGGAACATGCCCACCGGCTCGGTATGGAAGAGCGAATAAAAGGTCGCAAGCTCGTAGACCCAGATCCGTTCGACTCCGAGCGTGTCGGCGACTTCTTCCAGCACCTGACCAGGCAGATGGCCATGCTCCCTCTGCGCGATCAGAAGCGCGGGCATGATCGCAGAGCGCTGGTCGGGATACCGCGCCGCTGCCTCTTTTATCTTTTCGCGCATGGTCATTGCATTCAAATCCCTGCTACTTGTCCACCTCCGCCATCACCGGGTCGAGACTGCCGAGCACGGCGATCATGTCCGCCAGATAGCGGGCGTTGGTCACCCCGAACAGTCCCTGAAGGTTGACGAACGAGGGTGCCCGCACCTTCATGCGGAATGGTTTTGGCGACCCGTCGCTGATGATATAGAAGCCAAGCTCGCCCTTTGGCGCCTCGATCGCCGAATAGACCTCGCCCTTCGGCACCTTGAAGCCATAGGCCGACAGGTCGAAATGCTGGATCAGTGCTTCCATCGAGCAATGCACCTTGTCCTTGTCCACCGGGAAGGCGATTGTTGGCATGTCGATCTGGAACGGCCCCTCGGGCATCTGGTCGAGGCATTGCTCGATGATCCGGACACTCTCGCGCATTTCCTCGACCCGACATTGCCAGCGCGCATAGCAGTCGCCCTCGTCGCGCGTGATGACGTTGAAGTCGAGCCGGTCATAGATCTCATAGGGCTCGTCGCGACGGATGTCCCAGTCGACGCCCGAAGCGCGCAAGTTCGGACCGCTCAGGCCAAGATCGATGGCGTCCTCGGCGGAGATCACGCCGATCCCCTGCGTGCGCTTCAGGAATACCCGGCTGTTTTCGAGCAACCGCTCATAGTCGCGGATCCGGTTTGGGAAGATGTCGCAGAACTCCCTGATCTTGGGAAGGAAACCGTCAGGCAGGTCCTCGCGCACTCCGCCGACCCTGCAGAAGGACGTGTGCATGCGCGCACCGCTGATCATTTCCAGGAGGTCCATGATCATTTCGCGCTCCCGCATGGCGTAGAGCAAGGCGGTCATGGCGCCGAGGTCCATCGGCAGCGCGCCGGTGATCAAGACATGGCCGGAGATCCGTGCCAGCTCGGCCATCATCACGCGGATATATTGTGCGCGATCGGTGCTTCTATGCCGAGGAGTTTCTCCACCGCCAGCGCGAAGGCGAGGTTGTTCGACGGTGGACAGAGGTAGTCGAGCCGATCGGTGAGCGGAAAAATCTGGGTGTAGGTGAAGCTCTCCGCCAGTTTTTCGGTGCCGCGATGGAGGTAGCCGATATGTGGATCCACGCGCTTGACGTACTCGCCGTCCATTTCCAGGACAAGCCGAAGAACCCCATGCGTGCTCGGGTGCTGGGGGCCGAGATTGAGAAGCACCTCCTTGGTGTCGAACGCTTCGCCTTGCGGGCTGATCAGTTCGGTGACTTCGGTCATTTTAGGTTCCCGGCGTGGAGCGGCCTCCCTTATGGAATGTTCTTGGTGGCGAGGTCGGGCTGCGTCGGCGGCGTGCCTTCGGCGCCAAACGGGTTCAGCTTGTCCTTGTAGCCACGGAGCGGAAAATCCTTGCGCTGCGGGAAGCCCTCGAACCCTTCCCACATGTAGATCCGGCGCAAATCGGGGTGGCCCTCGAACCTGATCCCGTACATGTCCCAGGCTTCGCGCTCATGCCAATTGGCGGTTCGCCAGACCCCCGTCACAGACGGGACCCGCGGCGGATCGGCGAGGCGGCATTTGATGCGAACGCGCCATTTGTTCGGTAGCGAATAGAGGTGGTACACCGTCTCGTAGCGTGGCATCTCAGGATAATGATCGACCCCGCAGATGTCCGACAGGAAGTTGAACCGCAACGCCGGGTGTTCCTTCAGAAACCGGCAAAGCTCGACGATCGTGTCAGGCGGAGCGGCGAAGGCATGTACACCATGCGCGAAGCCAAGATCGTCGATTGTCTCGCCGAAACGCTCCGTGATCGTCGTGCGGATGAGGGGCGTCTCCACACTCATGACGCTGCAACTCGATCCAGAGGAGTCCCGGCCAGTGCTCGGGATTTTTTGATCTTCTCCTGAAGTAGCAGGAACCCATGCATCAGCGCCTCGGGCCGCGGCGGGCAGCCGGGCACATGCACGTCCACCGGCACGAAGGTCTCCGCTCCCTGCGCCACCGCATAGGTGTTGTAGACCCCGCCCGAGATAGCGCAGGTGCCCATTGCGATAACCCAGCGCGGCTCCGGCATCTGGTCATAAAGCCTGCGCACGACGGGAGCGAATTTCCGCGTCACGGTGCCGGCGATAATCATCACGTCGGACTGGCGCGGCGAAGGCCGGAACACCACGCCGAACCGGTCGAGATCATAGCGGGCGCACCCCGCCGAGATCATCTCGATGGCGCAGCAGGCAATTCCGAAGGTCTCGGGCCACAGCGCCGATTTTCGGCTCCAGTTGATAACGCTCTCGGCGGTGGTGAACAGCACGCTGTCGCGGATCGAATTGTTTACGCTTCCCATTCCAGCGCTCCCTTCAGCCAGGCGTAGGCGAAGCCCACAAGAAGCAGCACTATGAAGACGAACATCTCGACATAACCGACGAGGCCGATGTCTTTCAGGACAACGGCCCAGGGAAAGAGGAACATCGTCTCGACATCGAAAACGACCAACAGGATCGCGAGAATAAAGAACTGCACCCTAAAGCGGCCCCCGGCGGCCTCGCCTGCTGGGTCCATGCCGCATTCATAGGGCATGTTCTTTTCGGGATAGGGATTGGACGGGCGCAGCAGTGAGGAGACAAAAAGCGTCGCCCCTGTCACCAGAACAACTCCGGCGACCATGAAAAGAACCGGCAAGAATTCCATTGCAGCCATATCGCACTGCACCGGTTACCCACTGAAAGCTTTCCTAAGGCCGCGACCGCCCTGTTCAGGATGGTAATGCGGTCGCCCCGGGAAAGGGCTTGGGTAATCCTTTCTTGAGCTTCGAGTTTATTCCGTCGGGCAGATCATTGCAAATTCAATCGGTCAGCCGCCAAACACCGAGTTTTGAGCAAGCCGCAGAAACCACGCGGGAAACAGGCCGATGCCGATGGTGCCCAAGGCGGTGAAGGCGAGCGTGGTGCGTACCCAGGGAGTCAGCGCAGGCTCGAACGTCCTCTCCGGCTCGCGCATGTAGATCACCATGACTATGCGGATGTAAAAATAGGCGGCGACGGCGCTCAGCAGCACCGCGATCACCGCCAGCATGACGAAACCTCGCTCGACCAGCGCGAGCAGCACGTAGAATTTGGCGAAGAACCCGGCCGTCGGCGGAATGCCGGCCAGCGAGAACAGATAGAGCAGCATCAGAAGCGCCAGACCGGGATGCGACTTGGCGAAACCCGCGTAATCTTCAATGACCTCGCCTGAGAAATCGCCGTTCCGCATCATGATGACGGCGCCGAAAATACCGAGATTCATGAGGGAGTAGATCAGCAGGTAGAGCATCACGCTGGCGATTCCGTCCGCGCCGCCGGCCACCACGCCGAAAAGGGCGAACCCGGCATGGGCAATGCTGGAATAGGCCAGGAGGCGCTTGAAATTATCCTGCACCAGCGCGACGAAACTTCCGAGCGCCATCGTCACCACCGCAATGACCGCGACGATGATCCAGACGTCCGAGGCCGCGACCAGCGGGTTGAGGAACACCCGCAGGATCGCCGCAAATCCTGCCGCCTTAGGGCCTACCGACATGAATGCGGTGATCGTCGTCGGCGCGCCTTCGTAGACGTCCGGCACCCACATATGAAACGGCACCGCGCCGACCTTGAAGACCAGCCCCGCGACGATGAAGACCTCTGCCAGCAGCAATCCCGGATCGAGCGGGTCGTCGGTCACAGCCGCAGCCATCCCGTCCAGTTGCGTCGTGCCGGTGAGCCCGTACATCAACGAAACGCCGTAGAGGAAAATCCCGGTCGAGACCGCGCCAAGGATCACGTATTTCAGCGCCGCTTCGTTCGACCGCCGCTCTCGCCGCAGGAAGCCGGTCAGCACATAGGTGCAGAGCACCATCAGTTCGAGGCCCACATAGATCGAGAGGAGATCGGTCGCCGAAGCCATGATCATCATTCCCGACAGCGAAAAGAGCAGCAGGACATAGTATTCGCTGCTCCCGATCCCTTCGATTTCCGCATATTTTCGCGAAAGGAGGAATGTCAGGATGGTGGCCAGGTAGAACACGAACTTGAAGAAGACCGCGAAGCGATCGGCGATGAACATGCTCGTGTAGGCCGGCCGCACCTCGCTCGAAAGCATGAGTGTCGCCATGGCGGCAATCAGCACGACCGCGACGGAGGCCCAGACAAGGAAATGTTCCTGGCCCTTGCGCACAAGCTGTCCCAGGATCAAAAGGATGCAGGCTCCAGTGATCACCACGATCTCGGGCAGGCTTGCGAGAGCCGACTGGAAAAGTGCTGCGGCAGTCATTGGCCGCTCCCTTTATCATGCGCCTGAGCCAGCAGATGCTTCACCGAGACGTCGATAATGTTGAGAAAGGGTTTCGGATATAGCCCGGCCCAAAGCACGAAGACGGCCAGCGGCAGGATCGCGACCATCTCGCGGGCGTTCACGTCGCGTATCTTGAATCGGACACCGACGCTGGCCGGGCCTAGCGCGACTTTCCTGTACATGCCAAGCAGATAGGCCGCGCCCAATAACGCGCCAAAAACGGCGGGCGCGCCGATGGCGAGGTTGGCCGCAAAACCGCCCGACAGCACCAGCAGTTCGCCCACGAACGAATTCGTCCCCGGCAGCGCCATTGACGACAGAGTGAACAGCGCCAGAAATGCCGTATAGACCGGCGCCGCCTTCATCAGCCCGCCGTAATCTGCAATGCTTCGCGTGTGTGTCCGCTCGTAGATCAGGCCGACGAACAGGAACAACGCGCCGGTCGTTACGCCATGATTGAACATTTGCAGGATGGCGCCCTCGAGCCCGCGGAGGTTCAGCGCAAAAATCCCCAGCGTCACGAAGCCCATGTGGCTGATGCTGGAATAGGCCACCAGCTTCTTCAGGTCGTCCTGCGCCAGCGCAAGCAACCCGCCGTAGACGATCGCAAGCGCCGAAAGCGAAAGCATCAGCGTCGAATAATACACCGACGCCTCCGGCAGCATCGACAGCGAGAACCGCAGGAACCCGTAGGCGCCCATCTTCAGGAGCACCCCTGCAAGGATGATGCTGCCTGCCGTCGGCGCCTGTACATGGGCGTCCGGCAGCCAGGTATGGACCGGCACCATCGGCACTTTGACGGCGAAGGCGATCAGGAAGGCGAAGAACAGCCAGGACTGGACCGGGAACGGCAAATCCTGCGCTGTCAGCGTGACGATGTCGAAGGTCTCGCCGCCGTTGAAATAGAGCACGATGACACCGATGAGGAACAGGAGGCTGCCCGCCAGCGTGTAGAGGAAGAACTTGAACGCCGCATAGACCCGGCCTTCGCCGCCCCAGACGCCGATGATCAGGTACATCGGGATCAGCATCGCCTCCCAGAAGACGTAGAACAGGAACAGGTCGAGCGCGCAGAACACCCCCAGCATCAGCGTCTGCATGGAGAGCAGACTGACCATGAACGCCTTCACCTTGCGGTCGATCGCGACCCACGAGGCGAGCACGCATATCGAGCCCAGCAGAGCGGTCAGGAAAACGAAGAGCGCGCTTATCCCGTCGATGCCAAGCGCATAAGTGATCCCGAGCGCGGGCACCCATAGGCGCTTCTCGGTGAACTGCATCGCGTGGGTCGTGGTGTCAAAGCTCGCCAGCATGGCGATGCAGAGAGCGAGATCGAGGATGGTGACGGCCAGCGCGGTCCACCGCACCGCATCGTCGCTGCGCAGAAACATCAGAACCGCTGCCCCGGCGACGGGCGTGAATACGATGAGACTGAGTAGCGGCAATCCCATCACGCCCCCTACCGCCACACCACGGCGAAGACGACAGTGGCTGCGATCACACCACCGATCATCGCCAGCGCGTAATGGGTCACGACGCCGGTCTGGAGGCGCCGCAGCGTCCCGCCACCATTCAGGATCGCCCGGGCGACGCCATTCACGATGGCATCCACACCGGCGAGATCAATCCACAGTCCCGCCCGCGCCGCCCCATGCAGGAAAGGCAGAACCGCGGTCTCGGACACCTCACTCACCGTCTTCTCGTAGCGCGTCAGCGGTTTTCCGGCGATCCACATGAAGACCCGCGCGCCCTTGCGGTAGAACCAGTCGGTGTCGATGCTGATCGTGTTCTCGGGGTCGAGTGCCCTGAGGAATATGACAAAACCCAAGGCGGTGAACATCAGCACGCCAAGGCTCTCGGTGACATGGACGCCGGTGTAGGGCTCGAAGTCGACCGGATAGGGTAGAAGTGCGTAAAGCGGCTGCGGGACGACGCCGATCGCGATGCAGAGCACCGCCGCCATGCCCATCGCAACCAGCATGTTGCGGGGCGGCTCCCGCGCCTCCAGCTTCCGGTCCGTGCCAAAGAACATGTAATAGGGGAGCTTGAGACCGGTGTGGAGGAATGTCCCCGCCGACGCCATCGTCAGTGCCAACACCACCAGCGCGCGGTGATCCTGCCCGGCGGCGGCCACCACCATCGACTTGGTGACGAAGCCCGAGAAGAATGGAAATGCCGAAATCGCGAAAGCGCCAACCATGTAGAGCGCCACGGTCACCGGCATGGTCTTGTAGAGCCCACCAAGCTCGGTGAGCTTGCGCCGGCCGGTGACGTAAATCACCGCCCCAGTACCCATGAACAAGAGCGCCTTGTAGAGGATATGTGCGAAAGCATGACTGGTGGCCCCGTTCACCGCCATCTCGGTGCCGATGCCGACGCCCGCCACCATGTAGCCCACCTGGCTAACGATGTGATAGGCCAGTAGCCGCCGGCAGTCGTTCTCCAGCACCGCGTAGACGACGCCGTAGAGCGCCATCGCGGTACCGAGCCAAACGAGAAGTTCAGTTCCCGGAAACGCCCGCGCCAGCACATAGACGGCGGTCTTGGTGGTGAAGGCGCTCATGAACACCGCGCCGGTGACCGTCGCCTCCGGGTAAGCGTCGGTCAGCCAGGCGTTGAGCGGCGGCACAGCGGCATTGAGCATGAACCCGGCAAGGATCAGGTAAGCGCCGACGCCCATCTCGCCTGCGATCGGGCCGAAGAGCAGCGAGCCAGTCGAGAGCCCGTAGAGAATGACGCCGCCAAGTAGGACGACGCCGCCAGTGAAATGGACCATGAGATACCGGAACCCGGCGGCGATCGCCTGTCGACCGCCTTCGGCGAAGACCAGGTAGGCAGAGGCAAACGCCATGCCTTCCCAGAACAGGTAGAGCGTCAAGTAGTCGCCGGCGAACACGACGCCGAGGGCGCTGCCGACGTAGACAAATGCAGCGACATGCTGGCCGGGGCGAGGCAGGTGCAGCGCATAGACCGTTCCAATCAGCGCCATGATGGTGAAAACGGTGGCGAAGACGATGCTCAGCTTGTCGACCTTGGCGATGAGGATTTCCTGCCCGACGAACTGCGTCGCGCCGTAGCTTCCCGGTTGTATCGTCAGCACGGCGAGGATCGCCAGCGCCGGGATCAGCAGCAGATAGGCTTTGCGGATCGATCCGTTCAGGAAAGGGATCGGCAGGGCGCCGAGAATGAACAGCAGGGCGGGATGGACGAAGTCAGTCATAATAGTCCTCGCGCCGCATGAGCCCAGCCCGGTGGCCAAGGAACTTGGAAACGAAAATCAGCAGCACGCAGGATAAGAAGCCGTAGGCGGCCGACCAGCCCGGCAGGCGGTCCCAGAGGTATTCTGCGTGTTCGCGGTGGACCAGAAAGTCGGAGATAACGGTCAGAACGAGCACCAGATAGAACAGCCGGCGGCGCTGGTTTGCATGTTCCTCGTCACCAAAGAAGTCGACGACACGCTTGATCATCTGACAACTCCTTCCGCCAGGGCGAGGAAATAGCCGGGAAAGATGCCCATCGACACCGACAAGATGGCAGTCGCAACCAGCGGGATCGTCATCATCGGAATTTCGCGGACCGTCGCCGGGCTCTCCTGCGCTTCCGTCCCGAAAAAGGCGGCATAGCTGACAGGCAGGAAATAAGCTGCGTTCAGGACTGAGCTCGCAAGGAGCACGACCAGGAACGCAATTTCGCCCGCCTCCACCGAGCCCCGCGCCAGATACCACTTGCTGACGAAGCCCCCGGTCGGCGGCACCCCGATCATGCTCAGCGAGGCGACGAAAAAAGCACCCATCGTCCAAGGCAGCCTGCGGCCGATGCCGGCCATGTCGCTGATATTCCGCTTTCCCGATGCGCAAAAGATCGAGCCGGCGCAGAAGAAGAGGGTGATCTTCGAGAACGCATGCGCCGCAATGTGGACGATGCCGCCGACCATCGCGACGGGCGACAACAGAACCGCGCCCAGAACGACGTAGGAGAGCTGGCTGACCGTCGAATAGGCGAGCCTCGCCTTCAGGTCGTCCCGCGTCAGCGCATAGACGGACGCCATCAAGATCGTGAAGGAGACCAGATAGGCCGTGGCGATGCCCAGCCCAAGCCCGCCCACCAGCCCCGTGCCGAAAACGTGAAACACCACCCGCAGCACGCAGAACACGCCCATCTTGACCACGGCCACTGCATGCAGGAGCGCGCTGACCGGTGTCGGCGCCACCATCGCGGCAGGCAGCCAGGCGTGCATCGGCATTACCGCAGCCTTGGCGAAACCGAAAAGGTAGCAGAAATAGACGACCGTCAGCATCGCGGCAGAAGCATCGCTCCTTGCCAGCAGGCCCCCCGACACAAAATCGAACGACCCCGCAATGTGGTAGGTCAGCGCCAGCGCGGCGAGAAGCAGGCTTTTCGACGCGCCCATCAAATAGACGAGGTACTTGCGGCTGCCCGCCCATCCCTGTTCATCCTCGTGGTGGTAAACAAGCGGATAGGTCACGAGGCTAAGCATCTCGTAGAAGATCACCAGCGTGAATAGATTGGCGGAAAAGGCGCCCCCGACGGCCGCCGCGAGGCTGGTGGCGAAGCAAGCGAAGAACCTAGTCTGCGCATGCTCGTTCAAGTGGCGCATGTAGCCGATGGAATAGATCGCCGCCACGATCCACAGGAGCGACGAGACGGTGGCGAATACCATGCCGAGCGCATCCACCCGGAAAGCGAAGTCTATCCCCGGCAAAATCTCGAACAGGCGCAATTCGACCGTCCCGCCCGCCAACACCGTGGGCGCCATCGAGGCGACAATCGCGAACATGACGATTGCAGCGAGCGGCGAGACGATATCGCGGAGCTTCTCGCGGTTGTGCAGAAGGAGAACGGCAAGGGCCGCCAGGCCTGCTATGGCGACGGCAAGCAGCGGCCGGATCGATATCACCGGGTCCAAAGCCGCTATCCTTTCATCATGGTCACTTCGTCGACCTTGAGGGTGGATTTGTTCCTCACGAGGGCGACCAGGATACCGAGGGCGACGGCAACTTCCGCCGCTGTGATTGCGATGACGAAGATCGCGAAGATCTGCCCGCGGAAATCGCCGTGGTAACGCCCGAAAGCGATGAAATTGATGTTGACCGAGTTGAGCAGCAGCTCCAGCGACATCAGCAAGACCAGGATATTGCGCCTGACCAGCACGCCAGCTGCTCCGATCACGAACAGGACCACTCCGAGTAGAATGTACCACGAGAGCGGAACCATCATCCCTGCTCCTTCCGCGCCAGCACGATGGCGCCGACCAGGGCGGCCAGAAGGATGACGGACGCAGCTTCAAACGGCAGGAGATAGTCGGCGAAAAGTGTCGTGCTGAGCTGCCTGGTCTGATCGCCGCCGCTCATGGCAGCGGGCTCCGTGATCGAAAAGCGGTCGGTCCAGAGCACCAGCACAAGCATCTCGATCCCAAGCAGGATGAGCAGCACCATGGCTGGCAGGTTGCCGCCCGGCAAGAACCGCTGCAACACCGCTTCGCGTACATCGATCATCATGATCACGAACAGGAACAGGACCATGATCGCGCCGACATAGACGAAGATCTGGATGACCGCGAGCAACGGCGCCTCGAGCATAACGAAGATTGCCGAGATGTTGAGGAAACACGCCATCAGCGACAATGCGCTGTGCACCGGATTTCGGGCCAAGACCACCGTCAGGGCCGTGATCACGGACACCGTAGCGAACAGAAGAAAGAACCCCTGATCCATCGACGCCGACCCTCCGACGCGAACTGCTATCCGGCGCGAGACGGCCGGATTTGAGATTGCGCCGCAAATTCCGATGCGTTCACAAATTGTGCCCTAATATCGGATTTTTCACAAGTTTATTGTCATTGGCGGAGCAAACCAGGCCGGTCCGGATGTGGCGAAGGTCGCTTGCGAAGCGCGCGCTTTCGGACCGGTGAAGCGGCCGGAGCTTTCCTGTTTTGCCAAGTGGCACGACAAGAGAGATTTGACGTTAGAAATCGCTGCAGCGAGCGCATTGGTTTCGCCATGACGGCATTGATCGCACCGATCGATGCAGCGCGATCAACGAGTTATTCCACCGTCCTGCGTGAGACAGTGCGAAACTCCGCTTCCAGACAGCGTATCGCCTCCACATTGCGCTTTACAACTATATAACATAGTTGCTACGTTGCTAGCGATGGGAAGGCGAGCCTGCTGACTGGTTGTTGCGCTGCCCTTAATGAACGAGGCTGCGACGATGCTTGGGACCTATGCTACTTTTTCCAACGATAGTTTTGCGGGCCGAAGCGTGCTTATCACGGGCGCAGCGAGCGGAATGGGTCTAGAAACTGCAAGGGCCTTCGCCAGCAAGGGCGCGGAAGTCGTCATGGCCGATCGTGATGAGGCGGGGCTGGAGCGCTATGGTGCGGAGCTGCGCAATGGCGGCGGGGCCGTTCACACCGTGACGGTGGATGTCAGCGATCAGGAAAGCATCGACAAGGCCTTCGATTATTGTGACGCCAATCTGGCGCGTCTCGATAACGTTGTGACGTGTGCAGCGATCATCACAGCCAAGCGTATATTCGAGCAGGATTGGGCGCATTGGCATCGCGTGCTCAATGTCAATCTGCTCGGCAGCTTCTTCGTCGTGCAGGCGGCGGTCAAACGCATGCTCGACAACACCGATGGCGGCAACATCGTCTGTATCGCCTCGGATGCCGGCGTGCATGGCGGCGGCGGGCTGATCGCCGATACCGCCTATGCGGCATCGAAAGCAGGAACCTTGTCGATGGTCAAGTCGGTAGCGCGGGAACTTGCGGGCAAGAAGATCCGCATCAACGCGCTGAACCCCGGACCGACGGATTCCCCGATGCACTCCCATATTGACCAGTCGCTGAAGGACCGCATCGCCGGCAATCTGCCGATGCGGCGCATGGGGCGGCCGGAGGATATGGCGGCGGCAATCATGTTCCTGTGCTCGGATGCAGCCAGCTTTACCTACGGCGCCGCGCTTGATGTCGACGGCGGATCGATGTTCCGCTAGGCCGGGGAGGGGATAAAACTATGCAGCAGACAGCTCGCCGTTACGCCTATTCGGCCGATATTCCCGAACTCGATGATGTCGATGTGCTCGTCATCGGGGGCGGACCATCGGGATTATCGGCGGCGGTCGCGGCGGCACGTCTTGGCGTGCGGGTACGCCTTGTGGAGCGCTACGGCTTCCTCGGCGGCAACCTCACGGCGGGCCTCGTCGGCCCCTGCATGACCTCCTATTCGCTCGACGGCAGCCAGCAACTGATCCGCGGCATCTACGAAGAATTCGTTCAGCGGATGATGGCGCTCGGCGGCGCGTTGCATCCGAGCACGATCCCGGCAGGTTCGGCCTATTGCGGCTTCATCGTCTACGGCCACGACAAGGTGACCCCTTTCCAGCCTGAGGCGGCAAAGGTCGCGGCGCAGCGCATGTGCGTCGAGGCAGGAGTGGAATTGTTGCTGCACACCATGGTCGTCGATGCGATCGTTGATGACCATGATGCGGACAATCCCCGGGTGCTCGGAGTCGTTTGCGCCGGCAAGGGCGGGCTGAGGAGCGCTCGTGCCAAGGTCGTCGTCGATTGCTCGGCCGACGGCGATGTCGCCCATTATGCCGGTGTCCATACCCGCCAGGGGCGGGAAAGCGACGGCCTTTCCCAGCCGCAGACACTGTTCTTCCGCGTGCAGAACGTCGACGACCAGGTGGTGGAGGATTACATCCGCGCGCATCCGCAGGACTTTCGGCCTTTCGCCTCGATCGTCGCCAAGGCGACGGCAGAGGGCCGCTTTCCCGCGCCTCGCCGCGGCATCGGCCTATACAAAACCATGGAACCGGGCGTCTGGCGCATCAATACCGGCCGCGTGTTGCGCCGCAATGGGGCTGACGCCCTTGAGCTCTCACTTGCCGAGGTCGAAGGTCGGGAGCAGACCGTGGCGCTGCTCGATTTCTTCCGCGACAACCTGCCCGGCTTCGAACAGGTGGAGCTGCGGGACACGGCAACTCAGATCGGTGTGCGGGAAACCCGACGGATCGACGGCGCTTACGAACTGACGCTGCAAGATTTGCATTCCGGCCGCGCCTTCGACGATGTCGTGGCGTTGTGCGGCTATCCGCTCGATATTCACGACCCCACAGGTTCGGGCGGTGGTACCGGTGGCGCGGGGCTCGATGCCGCCAATATCTACCAGATACCTTACCGGGTCATGCTGCCGCGCATTCATGAAGGCCTGTTGGTGTCCGGCCGCGCGGTTTCGGCGACGCATGAGGCGCTCAGCGCCATTCGTGTCATGCCGCCCTGCTTTGCGCTCGGCCAGGCGGCCGGTGTTGCCGCAGCACTTTCGGTCGGCAACAGGGCCAGCCCCCGGCATGTCGACTACGCGGATTTGCGCAGGGAACTTCTGGCCCAGGGCGCCTATCTTGGCTGACGGAAGGAGAAAGCGCGGAAGCGATACCCGCGTTTCTCAAATCAAGCCTTCAGATGAAGGGTCACGAGCACGGTGCATTCAGCGCCATCGGCAAAGCGGGTTGCAACGCGCAGCCAATTGCCGAAGGCGTTGAGCCGGGCCACGGCAATGCCGTCCTGTTCGCCCGGCATGACGAATTCCGTTCCTTCTCGAACCCAGTGCATGCCGTCAGGCGAGATCTCCACCCAGCCCTTGGGTACAGTGCCGACGGGAGGCTTCAATGCCCGAATAAAGAACACGGCTTCATGCGCCCAGCCGGCCTCATAGGGTTCGCTCGCGGCGTCACCGCTCCAGCGCTCATTGCGGGTTATCACCGCCGTGATGTTTTCGGGAAGCATCAAAAATCCCCTGAAATGCAGATGGAATCAACGTAGAGAAAGGCACGTTTTGCGACATCCGTCTCGGCGAACAGGCAGAAGTTCAGCATGCACCAGAGATTTTTCATCGCCGGAATCCGGATCGACTCGAAGCCGGATACGTCGAAATTCCGGTCGTTGCATTGCAAGCCGGAAGCCTTCATGGAGGCGAGGTCGAAATCGAAGCGCATATAGCTCCAGTTCACCTTCGTCGGGATCTCGTTGTAGCAGAGCCGTTGTTCACCATCCGGCAAGTCCAGCCAGCCTTCCGGCGCCAGGTGATAGTGGCTTACGGTCTTGTCTTCCCGGCCGATGGCTGTGAAGGACGTGGTCTCACGCTTGTACTGCCATTTCTGCAAGTGCTTGCCGTCGAGTGCATTGAGAAAGCGCAGATGCGGCATGACCCGCTCGCCATTTCCGTCCCGATCGCCGCATTGCAGGTCGAACAGGAAGCCGATCGATCGCACGTCGGTTTCCGATAGTTTCAGTTCCGTCGCCTCCGGCTTGAACGTGAAGAAAATCTCGAAGCGGATCGGCCCGCGCTTGCGGAAGGTATGGCGCTTGATTGCAACGTTCTGGGCACCGGGCTTTGCCTTTGTGGCGATCTTGAGCGCATAGGACGAATCCATGCCGCCGTGGGATCCCGCATCCCAATGTCCGAGAGTTGAGAGCATGGCGCTCGAGTGCTGGGCAAAGCCCGGCAGCATGACGTCGAGGCTGTCCTCGTAATTGCCGACCAACTGTGACCAGCCGCAATGCCCGCGCGAAAAGTCGTCAAAGGACAGGATGCGCGGCAGAGGATCGAAACGGCTGAGCGCCGGATCTGCACGAAGCATGGCGAGCCTCATGGCTTCCATCATGTCGGCTATGGAAGAGGGGGCTGATGTCGTCATTCTAGCGTTGACCTCACTGTACGTGGAGCCGTTTGATGGCGTCCCAATTGATTTCGATGCCGAGACCCGGCCGTGTTGGCACGTCGAGCTGGCCATTCTTCTGGCGCAGGCAGCCGGGCGCCAGATCGGTCAGGTCGCGCTTGAAGGGGCTAAGATCGCACTCGCATTCCATCACCCGGAAATTCGGAAGGGCGGCCGCCAGATGCGCGCTGGCCGTCTCGCAGATAATGCCGGACATGCCGATATGCGGGGCGTAGCCCACATCGTGGAGGGCGGCATAGTCGGCCATGCGCCGCGTTTCGGATATGCCGCCGGCACGCGCGACATCTGGCTGCAGGACTGAAAGCGTGCGGTTGGCGACGAGACGCTGCGCCTGATCGGCGGTAAAGTTGCTCTCTCCGGCTGCGAGCGGCACGTCGCAGCGTTTGCGAAGTTCTTCGTAGCCTTGCTCATTTTCCGGCGCCAGCGGCTCCTCGAACCAGAAGTAGCCGTTGGCCGAAAGTGCCCTGCCGACTTCGATCGCCTGGTCCAGATCATAGGCCCAGTTGGCGTCGACACAGAGTTCGATATCGTCGCCGGCGCGTTTGCGCAGCCGGTCGATGCGCCGGCAGGCTTCCCTGACGGGATTGGCCATCTTGACTTTGATGCGCGGGAATCCCTCGCCGATATAGCGCTCCAGTTCCCGATCCGCCTTGGCATCGTCGACCCAGTTTACGGCGGCGGCATAGACCTCGATCGTTTCCCGGCCGATGCCGCCAAGCAGCTTGGCGATCGGCATGCCGGCGGCCTTGCCCATGATGTCCCACAGCGCAATGTCGACGCCTGCGATCGCCTCGATCAGCATTCCGCCGGCGCGGCCTGAGAGCGAGCGCCGCATGGATTGCCAGAGCGCGCCGATGTTGCGTGCGTCCTGTCCGATCAGCCGTGGCTTTAACGAGGTTTCGATCAGCTCCGCATAAGCCTTGGGCGAAAACCGGGCCAGAGCCTCACCGACGCCGACGATGCCGGCATCAGTGCGCACCTCGACGAGAACCATCGAGACCTTGTGATAGGTGCCCCAGGACGTGACGGTCGGTTTGGGCAGCGTCTGGCTGAGCGGATGGGCGACGACATCTGAAATGAGGATCGCCGGTCCGGTCGAACGTTGCACAGAATCCATCGGCTCTTTCGTTCCCAATGTTTTGCTCGTTGCTCCGGGTTTTGCTCGCTGCTTTCGGGCGTGTCTGTTATTCCTAGCTAGATGTCGGTGACTTGGCAACTGATAAACCTAGTTGCTAAGTTGGAAACTGCGTGTTAGCTTTGTGAATATGAGGATCGAGATGAGTGAAATTCCCGAAAGGAAACCCGTTTTCACCGCCAAGCCGCCAAACCCTTCGCGGTTGGCGGATGGAGTGTCCGATGCGATTGCCGCCGCGCTCTTTGACGGGCGCATCTCGCCTGGCGAGCCGTTGCCGCCCGAAGGGGAGATCGCCAGGGAGTTCGGCGTCTCGAAGCCTATCGCCCGCGAGGCGCTTCGCCAGCTGACGGCAGCCGGGCTGATCTTCACCCAGCAAGGCAAGGTCGCCCGCGCCAAGGCGCTGAGCGGCGACTCGATGGATAAAATCTACGGCTACGCGGTCCGCTCCAGTCTCAAGCGGCTGCGCGAAGCCAATGAGATGCGCCGCGTCGTCGAGACGGGAATTGCCCGGCTCGCCGCCGAACGCCGCGATCCGGAAGGTCTCAATATCATGCGGCAGGGATTGGCGGGCATGCAGGCTTCCGTGCAGGAGCCCTCCAGCTTTACCGCCGCCGACATCCTGTTTCACCTTGGCCTTGCCATGACGACGGGTAATTACATGATCCGTGTGCACATGGAGAGCATGCGTTCCGTGCAGCGCGAGGTGTCGGAATTGTTTTCACGTCGCGCCAATCGCAGCGACGCTGACTGGCGGGCAACGATTGAACGGCATCAGGCGATCTACGACGCAATTGCAGCTGGCGATGCCGACCTCGCCGAGCAAAAAATCCGGGAGCATTTCGAAGCTGCCGACATTGCCTCGCTCGAGGTGGCCGACAAGCTGAAAGATACCGAGCGATGAGCGCCGCGCGCTTCTCATTGAAAGGCCGGCGGGTGCTGGTAACCGGCGCCAGTTCCGGCATTGGCCGGGCTGTTGCGCTTGGCCTTGCGGAGCATGGAGCGGAACTGATCCTGCATCATTTCGGTAATGAGAAGGGCGCGAGTGAGGTGGCCCGGGCGACCGGCGGCACAGCGCCGGTACTGGAAGCAGACTTCACCGACGGGCGTGCGACGCAGGCTTTTGCCGATGATGTGCTCAAAACACACGGCCCGATCGATATCCTCATTGCCAATGCCGCCATCGAACATCGGCGGCCCTGGCAGGAATTCGATGAGGCGCATGTCAGCGCCCATGTGGCATCGAATTTCTCGGCGCTGCTGATGCTGACGGCAAAGCTGGTTCCACCGATGGCCGAGCGGGGCTGGGGCAGGATCGTCGCCACCGGCAGTATCATGGCGGTGCGGCCGCGGGCGGAAACGGTTGTTTATGCATCGCTCAAGGCGGCGCAGTTGACCGCGATCAGGTCGATTGCGCGCGAAACCGGCCATCGCGGCGTCACGCTGAATGTGGTTTCGCCGGGTGCGATCGAGATCGAGGCCAATTCCGCGCGCTACGGCGACCCGGCGTTCCGCGAAGCGGTTGCCGCCAAGATCCCTATTGGTAGGCCGGGCCAGCCGCAGGACCTGGTGGGGGCGTTTGTTTTTTTGTGCAGCGATGCTGCCAGCTACATTACGGGTGCAAATATCCCGGTCGACGGAGGATGGTCGATCGGAGACGCGCCCGGGAGCCTTCCGCACGCTGTCGGGTGAGCGGCCTGCGGCAAGGTTTTCGAGATCATGTGGCGGAACCATCCGCCGCAGCTTGCAGCCAAATTCGGGGCGAATGCCGTTTGCATTCATTCGGTGAAGGCTGATTGCAAACGACCAAAAAGGGAGGAAACCATGAAGGCCGCATTTGCAGGTATCGCAGCATCCGCGTTGACATTGTGCATATCGACGTCTGCCGTCTTCGCGACGGATCTCCGCATGACTGTGTGGACCGGGAGTGAGGCTCATCTGAAGATGCTGAATGGCATTGCGGAGAGCTTCAAAGCCACGCATCCCGACGTGAACGTGAAGTTCGAGACCGTGCCAGTCAATGACTACACGCAGAAACTAACCTTCCAGATCGCCGGCGGCAATGCTCCCGACATAGCCTGGATGATGGAAGATGCCGCTCCGGCTTTCGAAAACGCCAATCTTCTGATGGACCTCGGCCCGACGCTCAAGGCGGCGGAAGGCTATGATTTCGACGATTTCTCGAAGCCGGCCATGGGCCTCTGGCAGAAGGACGAAACAGTCTACGGCATTCCGTTCTCCACCTCGCCTTTCATGATCTACTACAACAAGGACATGTTCGACAAAGCCGGGCTCGAAGATCCGCTGACGCTCGCCGCCAAGGGCGAATGGAACATGGACAAGTTCCAGGAAGTCTCCAAGAAGCTCGCGGCAGCCAATCCCGGCAAATGGGGCTTCGAGTTCAAGGATGGCGAAGGCTATGCCTCTCGCATGACCCATGCCCTTCTGCCGCCAATCCGCGCTTATGGCGGCGATATCTGGTCGAACAAGGAATGCGGCTTCGACAAGCCCGAAGCCGTCAAAGCGGTCAAGCAGCTGCATGACATGGTCTTCAAGGACAAGTCCATCGTTCCGCCAGGCGAACAGGGCGATTACTTCTCCGGCAATTCGGCGATGACGGTCAACCAGATTTCCCGCGCCTCGAAGATGGCGGAAGCCGGTTTCAAGTGGGGCATCGCACCGTTGCCCACCGGCCCAGGTGGTGAGTCACCCGTCATCGGCCAGGCCGGTCTTGTTGTGTTCGCCCAAGGCAAGAATACGGAAATCGCCGCAGAATTCGTGGCGCATATGACCAATAAGGAGAACGTCGCCACCATGGCGCAGTTCTTCCCGCCGGCCCGCAAGAGCGTTCTGCAGGCCGATGCATTCATCAACGGCAACAAGCTCGTGCCGCCCGAGATGATGAAGAATGTGGCTGCCGCGATAGAAAAGGGCCGGGTGGTCTCGGCGAACGAAAAAGCGCCCCAGATCCTTGCCGCCATGGCGCCTCGCGTCGATGCCCTGTGGAAGCCGGATGCCGATGTCGATGCCGCCATCAAGGGCATCTGCGCGGCAATCCAGCCGCTGCTTTGATCAGAACGAAGATGGCCGATACCGTTCATAACTCCATTCAAACCGGCCAAAAGACCTGGCTGACGTTGAAGATGAGAGAGATGATGGAGGCGTGGCTGTTCGTCAGCCCCACCTTCATCGGGTTCCTCATCTTCTTCCTCGGTCCGCTGTGCGCAGTGGTCTATTATTCAATGACCGAATGGAACCTGCTCAGCCAGCAGGCCACCTTCATCGGCCTTGCCAATTTTCGGAATGCGCTCGTCGAAAACCCTGACTTTTGGCTTGTGGTACGCAATTCGGTTATTTTCGCGATCGGTCTCGTGCCGCTCAACATGGCGCTCGCGCTCGCTTTGGCGCTCGCCCTCTCCCGGCCGTTCTTCGGGGTCGTGTTCTTTCGCACGGTGTTTTTCGCTCCCGTCATCACCTCGGCCATCGCCTGGGCGATCGTCTGGAAATTTCTGCTGCAAGGAGAAGGCGGTTTCATCAACCAGGTGCTGGCGCTGGTCGGGATCACTGGTCCAAACTGGTTGCGTGAACCGAACTGGGCCATGGCGGCGGTCATCGTCACCCGCGTCATCAAGATGGTCGGCCTCAACATGATCCTCTACATTGCGGCGCTGCAGGCGATCCCGCGGGATTACGAAGAGGCAGCGCGCCTGGAGGGCGCCTCACGCCGGCAGATCTTCAGCATGATCACCTGGCCGTTGCTGGCGCCGACCACGCTCGTCATCATGGTCATCACGACGATCGGCTCTTTCAAGGTCTTCGATCACATATACCAGATGACCGGTGGCGGCCCGGAAAACGGCACACTGGTGCTTGCCTTCTACATCTACCAGCAGGGCTTCAAGTTCTTCAATGTCGGCTATGCCTCGGCGCTCGCGATGATCATGTTCGTGATGATCATGGCGCTGACCCTGGTGCAGGTGATGCTGCGGAGAAAGGGATCGGAGTGACCCAGCGCCAAATCCAGATCCTCTACCGCGCCTGCTGGACGATCGCGCTCCTGATCGCCGCCATACCTTTTGTTTTCCCATTCGTTTGGATGGTGTCTGCCGGCTTCAAGAGCGTGACCGAGATATTCGGCGCGCCGACGCTTGTTCCGCGCGTCTGGCGCTGGCAGAATTTCGTCGAAGTGTTCACATACCAGCCGTTCGCGCGGCAGTATTTCAACTCGCTTTACATCGCGATCGTGGTGACGGCGCTCACCCTCGTCATCTCGTCCATGGCCGGCTATGCGCTGGCGCGCATGCGGTTTGCCGGTGCGGGGCTGCTGATGCTCTTTCTGATCTCGGCGCTCATGGTGCCGGAGGAAGTGACGATCATTCCGAACTTCTTCCTGATGCGTTGGTTTGGTTTGGTGGATACTCATTGGCCGCTGATCCTGCTGCCCACCTTCGGCCCTCATGGGGTGATGGCAACGTTCCTGATGCGCCAATATTTCCTGGCCCTGCCCAAGGAGTTGGAAGAAGCCGGCAAGATGGACGGCCTCTCACGCTTCGGCGTTTGGTGGAAGATAGCGCTGCCGATGGCGCGTCCGGCCCTGGCTGCGGTTTCCATCATCACCTTTCTGTTCTCGTGGAACCTGTTCCTGGAGCCGCTGATCTTTCTGAGCTCGCTCGACATGTTCACGCTGCCTTTGGCCCTGTCGAACTTCAACGACAGCTACGGCTTGCCGCTGTGGAACCTGCAGCTTGCCGCTACCAGCCTTGCCGTGGTGCCGATCCTGATCGTCTATCTGATCGCCCAGCGGCAGATCATCGAAAGTTTTGCGCTATCAGGCGTGAAGGGATGAGGAATTTTCGTTCATGAGCAGTGTATCGCTTAAAGGCATCGAAAAACGCTTCGGCGCCGTCGAGGTCATCCGCGGCGTCGATCTGAGGATCGATCCGGGCGAATTCGTCGTATTCGTCGGTCCGTCAGGCTGCGGTAAGTCCACCTTGCTGCGGCTGATTTCGGGGCTGGAATATCTCAGCGGCGGTGAACTTGCGATTGGCGGCCGGGTGGTCAACGAAGTGCCGGCTTCGAAACGCGGTGTTGCCATGGTCTTCCAATCCTATGCCCTCTATCCGCACCTGACCGTCCGGGACAATATGGGTTTCGGGCTGAAGGTCCGCAAAGTTCCGGCACAGGAGCGTCAGAAGCGTGTCGATGAAGCTAGCGCCACGCTGAAGCTCGAAGCATTGCTCGATCGCTACCCTCGCGAGCTTTCCGGCGGTCAGCGGCAGCGCGTTGCGATCGGCCGCGCCATCGTCGGAAATCCTGATGTCTTCCTGTTCGACGAACCGCTGTCGAACCTCGATGCAGAGCTGCGCGTGCACATGCGCTCTGAAATCGCCGCTCTACACAAGCGGCTCTCCACGACGATGATTTATGTAACGCACGACCAGATCGAAGCGATGACGCTCGCCGACAAGATCGTGGTTCTGCGCGACGGCCGCGTCGAGCAGGTCGGCTCCCCTCGGGACCTATACGAGCGGCCGGCAAATACCTTCGTGGCGCAATTCATCGGAAGCCCAAAAATGAACCTGCTCCCTGCAGTTATCGCGCCTTTGCTGACAGGCGCAACGGCAATGGATGCCGCAGCCGAGACCATCGGGGTAAGGCCGGAGCATCTGAGCGTCGTGGAGCCTCGAGACGGGACGCTGCGCGGAACCGTCGGGCTTTGTGAATATACCGGGGCGGTAACGCTGCTCCACGTCAAACTGCCGGATGGGCACGATTGCCTCGTCCTGCACGACGGTCATGACATGAAGGCGGGAATCCAAATAGGACTCACCGCCGATGTCTCGAAGGTGCACTTTTTCAAGGGCAACGGGCAGACAACAAAGCGGGTTGAACAAGGTCAGACTGCGTGAACGTACAGTCGTTCGTGGCGCGGGCGCGAACCGCAGATGTCTCTTAAGGGCCGGATTCGTCTACTCGCCCTGGCGCAAGTTGCGAAGCCGGTCGAAAAGGACGGCGAGCACGATTGCCCCGCCGATAAAGCAGCCCTGCCAGAACGCGTTGATGCCAAGCAGGCCAAGACTGTTACGGATGACCTCGATGAGTGCGGCGCCGACCAAGGCTCCAAAGGCAGTGCCGACGCCGCCGGCCAGGTTGGCGCCGCCGATAACCGCGGCGGCAATGACCTGAAGCTCCATCCCGGCGCCGATGTTTGTAGTGACGGCGCCGAGCCAGCCGGTTTGAATGATGCCGGCAACCCCCGCCGAAAGGGCAGAAATCATATAGACGATGACCTTGATCCTCGGCACGGGAACACCTGTCAGTGTCGCGGCATGCTCATTGCCGCCGATGGCAAAGACATAGCGACCGAACTTGGTCCAGCGCAGCACGAAACCGGTAATGAGTGCCAGCACGATCATATAAAGCACTGGATTGGCGATGCCGAAAACCCAGGCGCCACCACCCAGCGCCAGGAGCTTGTCGTGATCTGGCCCGAACTCAAAAACGACAGTATTGTTGGATGCAACCATCGCAAGGCTGCGCGCAATCGACAACATGCCAAGCGTGACGACGAAAGGCGGGAAGCCGAGATAGGCAATCAAGACGCCATTGAAAGCTCCGACCAATAGAGCGGTACCGATTGAGGCGGCGATGCCGACTTCAATGCTGTATCCCGCATGCATGACGACCGCCAGCACCATGCTGCACAGGCAAAGCACCGAGCCAACGGACAAATCAATGCCGCCGGTGATGATGACCAGCGTCATGCCCAGCGCGATAATGGCGACGAAGGTGACGTTGCGGGTGATGTTGTAGATGTTCTTCGCCGTCGCAAAGGAGTCCGTTGCCATCGACAGAAAAATGCAGGCGAGAATGACTGCAATCAGCACCCAGAATGTCTGGCCGCTCATGATCGTCGCAAGCCAACTCCGTTGCTTCTGTCCGATCGTTTGGTCAAGTGTAATCGCCATCGTCGACCTTCTTCCTTCTCGTTGCAACGGATAGCATCGATCACACCTGTTCGATGGCGCCGGTGATCAGTCCCGTCACTTCCTCCGGCGAACTTGCCGCAATCTGCTTGTCGGCTACTTTTCTGCCTCGCCGCATCACGATCACGCGGTCGGCGACCGAAAAGACGTCGGGCATGCGGTGGCTGATCAGGACAACGACAATGCCCCGGTCCCGCAATTGGCGGATCAGATTCAGAACCTCAGCCACCTGGCGCACGGAAATGGCTGCCGTCGGCTCGTCCATCAATACGATTTTCGCTTCAGACAGCATCGTGCGGCCGATCGCGACCGCTTGCCGCTGGCCACCTGACATTTGCTTGACGAGGTCGCGCGCCCGCGTCTCGGATTTGAGTTCGCGAAATATCTCGCCGGCGCGCTTGTACATGCTCTTGTGGTCGAGGATGCGAAGAGGCCAAAGGCCGCGGCGCAGTTCTCGTCCGAGGAACACGTTCGCTGCCGCCGTCAGATTGTTGCAGAGCGCCAAATCCTGGTGAACGATCTCAATGCCATGCTGGCGTGCTTCCTTCGGCCGATGAAGCACGAGATCGGCGCCGTCGAGCCGCATGGTTCCATGGCTCGGCCGAAAGTTGCCGGCAATCATCTTCACCAGTGTGGACTTGCCAGCGCCGTTATCGCCCATGAGGCCGACCACTTGCCCCGCTTCGAGTGAAAACGAAACATCGTTGACTGCCTGGATGGCGCCGAAATGTTTGGAAATATTGCTGAGTTCAAGAACCGCCACCAGCCTCCTCGCCTCCCAAAACCTGCGGGCCATCCATCGCTCCGAACCCTGCCTGTCTCCGACGCAAGGCTCAAGCGTGTCCGCTTCTCCAATGTCCTCCCAGGAAAAGCGAATGGGAGCATTTACGCAAAACCCTGCGACAGCGTCAACTCATTGTCCCGGCCGTTGCTCCTATTGTCGCAAAAATCTGTTTTGTCAGACAAATATCATTTGACGAGAGTGGTGCCCGGATATTAGCTACTCATGGGGGAGAATGAGCATGCTGATCCTTGTTACCGGTGCGACGGGCAAGGTCGGGCGGCGCTTCATTGCTGGGCTGCTTGACGATCCGAGATTTTCCAAAGCCCGTATTCGTGCGCTTTGTCATAATCGTTTGTACGAGGCGACCGACCGTGTCGATGTCTTCCAAGGCTCGATCGCCGATCGCGATGTCGTGGCAGCGGCGCTGGATGACGTTACCCATGTCGTGCATCTCGCCACATGCAAGGAAACGCCTGAAGACATCATGGATGTCACGGTCAAAGGTCTCTTTTGGCTGCTCGAGGAGTTCCGTACGAGCGTCACCGCACGCCAGTTCATCCTGATTGGTGGTGATGCGGGTGTGGGACATTTCCACTATCGCCACGACGGCCCGATCACCGAGAACACCCGCCATTGTGCCTATCCGGGAAGCTATGCGCTCTCCAAAGTCCTGGAAGAGGTCATGCTGGAGCAGTTTGGCATTCAGTACGGCCTTAATGGCTGTTGTCTGCGCGCGCCCTGGATCATGGAAAAGGACGACTTCAAGTATTCGCTGTCTTTTGGAGACGATGTCTTTGGCGGTCCGGACTGGAAGACGCTCGTTCCGGAAGACGCGGCACGGCGCTATGCGGCGATGGGTACGGTGCCGCTGTTGCTCGATGCTGACAGTCGTCCGCTGAAACGCAACTTCGTGCATGTCGATGACCTTGTATCGGCAATACTGGCAGCGATCGATAACCCCCGGGCGGAGCGGCAACTCTTCAATATCTGCATGGATCGACCGGTCGACTATGCTGAAGTCGCCGCCTATCTCCTGCGTACCCGCAATCTCGGCTCAATCGACATACCAAGCCGCTTCCATTCCAATTGGATGGACAACAGCAAGGCGAAATACCTGCTGGATTGGCGGCCAGACTACGATCTCGAAATGCTTATCGACTCGGCATGGCAATACGAGCGCTCAAAGGAGGAGCCTCGCATCCTCTGGTATCCGGGTTGATTTCGTGTGGCGGGCACGCGGTGTCCGTCTGTTTCAAGGGAGGAAACTATGAGGAAGGCATTACTACTTACAGCCGCAGTTTTAGCAATGACCGCCGGGCAAGCCTTGGCCAAGAAGCAACTCGTCATCGTCGTCAAAGGCCTCGACAATCCGTTCTTCGAAGCAATCAATCAAGGTTGCCAGAAATGGAACAAGGAGAACCCCACGGCCGAATACGAATGCTTCTACACTGGTCCGGCATCGACATCCGATGAAGCCGGGGAAGCGCAGATCGTTCAGGATATGTTGGGCAAGGCAGACACGGCTGCAATCGCAATCTCGCCGTCAAATGCAAAGCTCATCGCCCAGACCCTGAAGACGGCCAATCCAACGGTTCCGGTGATGACGCTCGATGCCGATCTTGCCGCCGAGGATGCAGCCTTGCGCAAGACCTATCTTGGCACCGACAACTATCTGATGGGCGCCCGCATCGGCGAGTACATTAAGAAGGCCAAGCCGAAGGGCGGCAAGATCTGCACGATCGAAGGCAATCCGGGCGCAGACAATATTCTACGCCGCGCACAAGGGATGCGCGACACGCTCACTGGTCAGAAAGGTTTGCCCGCGCTGAAAGGTGAGGGTGGCTGGACTGAGGTCGCCGGCTGCCCGGTGTTCACCAATGACGACGGTGCCAAGGGTGTTCAGGCAATGACCGATATTCTCGCGGCCAATCCCGGCATGGACGCATTCGGCATTATGGGTGGCTGGCCGTTGTTCGGCGCACCGCAACCCTATCGCGACCTGTTCAAGCCAATGGCCGAGAAGATCGCCAGCAACGATTTCGTCATTGGTGCGGCCGACACGATCGGCGACGAGGTTGCCATTGCGAAGGAAGGCCTAGTGACGGCGCTCGTCGGCCAGCGGCCATTCGAGATGGGCTACAAAGCACCGTCGGTGATGATGGATCTGATTGCCGGCAAGCCGGTTAAAGATCCGGTCTTCACCGGGCTCGATGAGTGCACAAAGGACACAGTCGACACCTGCATTCAAAAGTAGGTTCACGGTTTGGCGCACCCGGTTGAAGGGTGCGCCGACTGTCCTCACGAGACGGATCGAGAGATCCGCAGGGCTTGACGCGCCTTGAATTCCGCGCTTTGTGCCGGCGTCAATCGCAGGCGACTTCCTCGTTATTACGATTGTTTTGACCATACGTGCAGACAGTCGAAAGAATGCTGAGGCAGTAGAAATAAATGCCTGACAAAAAATCAGGAAGGCCAACGGCTGCGGTCGAGGTGGTGACGGTTGACCGCTCGATAACCACAAGGCGCCCAAATTCTCCCCGCATGACTGGGGCGAGTGTTCATGTGTCGTTGGCCGGCGAGATCGGTCTGCAGATCGTGCGCGGCGACTATCCGCCGGGCACGATCCTGCCAAATGAGGCAAAATGGTCGGAAGTCTTTGACGTCAGCCGCTCGGCGGTGCGCGAAGCGATCAAGATGTTGATGGCCAAGGGTCTGCTTTCTTCCCGCCCGAAAATCGGCAGCTGGGTCGAACCTAGGGAACGTTGGAACCTGCTGGATCGAGATGTCTTGGGCTGGTATGCCGCATCTCCCGATCGCGAATCCTTTCTGAGGGCCGTGCAAGAACTCAGGCATATGATCGAGCCGGAAGCGACTGCGCTTGCTGCGGAGCGACGAACTGAGGAACAGATGAACGCGATCAGTCAGGCCTTGCATGACATGGACCAGGCGACATCGCTCCAGCAGCGAACAGAATCCGATGCGCGATTTCACATCGCGATCTTGCGCGCCTCCGGAAATGATCTGTTGGTACCGCTCGGCGTATTGATCGAATCGGCGCTGAATCACCTCTTCGCCCATGTCACGCGGGAGGAAGACAACTTGCGATATGCGCTGAAACTTCACGAAAATATTGAGAAAAGCATTCGACTACAGCGGCCGAACTTGGCGCGCAACGCAGTCCGCAAGGCGCTGGCAAATACCGACGACATCATAGCCCGGTGGTCATGATAGACGTTTGCATCCTGTCCGGTTGAGGAAGCGGTTGCCAGTCCCGCGTGCATATGCCGTCATAGCATGGGGTAGTCCGTGATATCGGTTCGACGGCTGTTGCCCTCAGTATTGAGCAAGATCTGGTATAGTAAATCATTACTTACGGGTTCCTTTCACGCAGCCGTTGAAGTCCTCGGGGTTTCGAATGGAAGGACGCGTCGGCGTCGTTCTATGGAGAAATAAGGATTGATCCGGAGCCCCCCCTAGCCAATCGATCCTGGTCGCCAGGCGTGAGATTCAGCCTGAGCGCAGCCGGTTCACTGGACTTGAGGGGTTAATCTCCGTTCTTTAGAGAAAACGCCAGCACATAGTCGCCAACATCTTTCGAGTATGGCGCTCCACCAACCGATATCAGGACATATTGCTTGCCTGTTTTCGGCGATACATAGGTCATAGGCGTCGCGCTCGAACCGACCGGCAGAGGATATTTCCAGAGTTCGGTACCATTCTCGGCATCATAGCCGCGGATATAATAGTCCTGGAAGCCAGCGAAGAAGACGATTCCACCGGCGGTGGCCGACGTGCCGGCGTAGCTCGGAAGGCCCATCTGCATAGGCAGCTTGGTTTTGATCTTGAACGGCCCGAGTTCTTCGGCTGTGCCGGCAGGAACCTGCCATGCGATCTTGCGCGTCTTCAGATCCACTGCGGTGACGGTGCCGAAGGGCGGTTGCGTGCAAGGGACGCGAAGCCTCGATGTCCACATCTCGGTGGCCATGGCGTAAGGCGTACCACGCTGGGGGGCGGAGGGGCCGTGCGCGGTTGTGGTCAGGGCAAAGTCGACGTATTCGGCGCGCGGAATGAGTGAGAAGAGACTGGGGACGCGAATATCGTTCATGAAGACCCTGTTGTTCGGCAAGTCGACCGATACGCTTCCCCAGTTGAGACCACCCAGATTGCCCGGCTGCTGGATCGCATACTGTGTGCCGATCGGGGTGAAATCGCCGTCGTAGCGCATCTTGCGGAATGCGATGCGGCATGCCAGCTGATCGAACATGGTGAGGCCCCAGGCCGTCTGCTCGGTTACGCGCTCCGCACCGATTGTCGGCATGCCGACGGAGTAGGGCTGCGTCGGGGACAGTTTTTCTTCCGGCGCGCCGCCTTGCTGCGGCACCGGTTTCTCCTGAACTTCGGCAAGCGGTGTGCCGGTTTGACGGTCGAGGAGAAAAAGCTGCCCGCGTTTGGTGGTCTGCAGCAGAGCGGGCACGGTGGCGCCATTGCCGTCGGGCAGATCGATCAGGAGGGGTTGGGCCGGCAGATCATAGTCCCAGATATCGTGATGGACGGTCTGGAATTTCCATTTCTCCCGACCCGTCGTTACATCGAGCGCCACCAATGTCGCGTTGTATTGATCGGCGAAACCAGGGCGATTGACGCCGTAATAATCCGGCGTGGTATTGCCGAGCGGTGCATAGATGAGGCCAAGCTTGTCGTCGAAAGCGGCCATCGTCCACATGTTGGGCGTGGCCCGCGTATAGGTCTGGCCGTCCGGCGGGAGCTTGGTGATCTCGGGGTTGCCGAGATCCCATGCCCATTCGAGCTCGCCGGTGACCACGTTGAACGCGCGGATAACGCCGGAGGGTTCGCCGACCTCCTGGTTGTCCGTGACCCAACCCCCGACGACGATCAGATTGCGGGCAATCAGCGGCGCCGATGTCTGGAAATAATAGCCTGACTTGACTTCGCCCATGCCCTGGGAAAGCTGGACGGTGCCATTGTCTCCGAAGTCCTTGCAGAGGGTGCCGGTCTTGCTATCGATTTCCAGGAGACGGGCATCGATCGTCGTCTGCACCAAACGCTCGTTACAGAGACCATCGGCTGACTGGGTCGCCTTTGGCATCTTGTAGTAACCGAGGCCGCGGCAGCGTTGCCAGTAAGGCGCCGTCGCCTTGGGGTCAAAGGTCCAGCGGGGTTTGCCGGTATCTGCATCGAGCGCTGCGATCACGTCTGTCGGCGTGCAGGTGTAGACCGTATCGCCGATCTGCAGCGGGGTGTTCTGATCGGCGCCATCGCTTTTTCCGGTGCGATATGTCCAGGCAAGATCGAGCTTGGACACATTGCCGCGGTTGATCTGATCGAATGGCGAATAACGATCTCCTGCGGTGGTGCGGCCATAGGATGTCCAATCGGAGGGAGCGTTGTCGCCCTTGGGGGTCTTGTAGGCGGTGATGTCGGCGGAGGGGCGGATAATGCCGTGCGGCACAAAGCTCAGGCCGACACCCGCGACGAACAGGATCGCCGTAACCGAGGCACCGCCATATAAGAGCTTCCGGTTGGCGGTCAGGGAAAGCGACGGAGCAAAGAGAAGCGCAAAGCTTGCCAGCGCGATGGGGGACATCAAGCGGGCAAAAAGCGCCCAAAAATTAAGACCCGACTCCCATAACGCCCAGGGAAGGGTGAGAACGGCGACAAGCAGGACGATGAGGCTGCCTGATATCTTCCGGCGCCACAGCAGAAATGCGCCAACCAGATAGGCAAGTCCGGTGATCGCGTAATAGGGCGAACCGCCGAGGAGCAGCAGCCAGGCGCCGCCTGCGATCAGCCCCAATCCGATAGAGGCGAGAACAAGACAAAACAGGGTGGCCAGAAATTTCATAGTCTCCTCATCCAATCCGCTGCCCGATCACCTGGATACCAACTCCGACCATCGCAGGGCACCTCGGGAAGCACAGGGGCCATGGGTTGATGGTCAGAGACGCGTCTTCGGGAGAGGGCTGCTCTCTCGTTCAATTTTTAACTGATGTACCTGTGGTCACTGACACGCGGCCCCGACCCGGCAATGATGCCGGCGCCGCTCTGCGGCAACGGCTTGCCATTCCAAATCGAGTCAATACTTCTGAAAGGGGCACAGATGTTTCTCGGCGAAAAGCTTGATCAAGCGAACGGGCGACCGACAGGATCTGATTATATGCGATTACTGTTAGCCTTTTCAGTGCTTTGGATACATACGGCCCGCGTCACGTACGGCGATGACCTCTTTCTCTGGGAGTCATCCTTCCGCCCTGTTATCAAGTCTGTGCTGCCCATGTTCTTTGTCCTGAGCGGGTTCCTGGTGGCTGGCAGTCTTGAACGATCGAAGACATTGATTTCCTTTCTCGGTAACCGATTTATCCGGATCTACCCTGCTCTTGCGGTAGAGGTATTGTTGGCTGCCTTTATACTCGGTGCGATCTATACAGAGTATGACCTGCGTGACTATTTCACCGATCCTCAGTTTTTTACATATCTGATGAATGTCACAGGGCACATTCACTTCAATCTTCCCGGGGTATTCCTGGATAATCCTGATGCCGCGATGGTGAACGGGCAGCTCTGGACGGTGCCCTTCGAGCTTGAGTGCTATGGGGTGATTGCCGTCCTCTTCTTGCTCGGCGTCGTCAGGCGGCGGGTGATTGCCCTTATCGCAACGCCGGCCTTGATCATAAGCTTCGGTATCGCAAGATATTGGAAACATGAAAGTGATTGGGCGAATATGCCGACGACTGCGTCGGGCAATCTGCTCATTTGTGCTTTTCTTGTGGGGGTGACCTTCTATCTCTACAAGGACAAGGTTCTTTGGGATATCCGCATTTTCCTCGCCTCGGTGGCGTTCATCCTATGGGCCTATTGGTTCACCTCCTTTGGGGACTTTGTTGCCATTCCGGCCATGGGATATGTCACGGTCTTCCTTGGCCTCACCTCGCCCCGCAAGCTCGGCGTCCTGCGTGGAGCTGATTACTCCTACGGCGTCTTCCTCTATGGCTATCCGATCCAACAGGCGTTCGTAGCGCTCGGACCTTGGGCGCATAACTGGTGGCTGAACGGCATTGTCTGCAGCATCATTGCCGCTTGCTTTGCCGCCTTCTCGTGGAGATTCATCGAAAAGCCGGCGTTGAAATTGAGGAAACAAGTCACCTGGCTGGAAAACCTCAGTCTCCAACGCGTCGCAAAACGGCAATTGGCCGGCGCTGTCTCGAAATAGGCTTGCCGATACCGGCCTCGATGCCGGCAATTCATCGCAGGTGTTCAACCGGCAAGGACATCAGCAGAGCTCGCCATGGCGGCGGGCTCTGTTTCGTTGTTGCGCGCCGATCACCTCAGATGAACAATCCGGGTCCATCGCAGGAGCCGAGTCTTGCGTAGGCTGTTGCGCAACACTGAGGCCGTCGCGCTTGCCGGACGAGCGTAAGCCCGATCGTTGCCAGCGCACATGCGCTCGAGCGTAAGCCTATTGCCAAATTCATCTTTTCAGGAAAAACACGTGAACGTTCAGTTCGGCGAGGGAACGCCGGAACTGCATTACTTGCTCCTGTATAAGCCTCCGATGCCTAAATCTTTCTGACTGCAATATCCAAGAATTTCTTGGGTTTAATCGGTAGAACGGGCCTTCCAGATGAATAGTCGAATATTACCCGATGGGGTTCAATCGAATTGCTGGGCAGTTGTTAGCAATATTTTAACCCTAATAGATAAAATACTTTGATCGGACTTCGTTTCGACTTTGGGTTTTGTCATGTCGTTGACGGCTGACGGTGGCTTGAAGGAGGTGTGAAGAGAGGATCAGAATAATGCTGAAGAGCACGTTCGTCGTGGTTGCCGTCTCCATCGCTGCCGGAGCCACCATCCGCGCCTCGGCCTTTGCAATATTTGCATTTCTAGTCGTCACGGCCTTGGGCGGCGTGATCCTGCTGAAAGGTACCTCCTTGACGGAGGCTGTCGTTTCTTGTTTCGAAGTGCTTGTATTGATGGAGATATGCTATCTGGTGGGTCTATTTGCCTTCTCCTTGTGGCATATTCAAAAGCGCCGGAAAAAGAACGCCATCACTGAGCGCTCCCATGTCACGGGCAAACGCCCTCATGGGTAGCGACATGACCGAGGCCGGCCGGATGCTCGGCTAAGCTGGGCGCGAAGCTGAAAGATTGCGACGCGCTTTAGGAATCCACCCTGGGCAGTAAGGCGTGCCGGGAAAGCAGGGCGGAGAGCGTCTTTGCCACGATCACGAAATCCAACGCCAGCGTCCATTTGGACAAATACTCGACGTCGAGGGAAACTCTATTCCGGTAGCTGACGTCGTTGCGCCCGCTGGTCTGCCAATGGCCAGTCAGGCCGGGACGGACGGCCATGTAGGCGTAAGCATGTTCACCGTAATGCGACAGCTCTTCTTTGGTAATGGGGCGGGGCCCGACGAGGCTCATTTGACCCAGCAACACGTTGATCAATTGCGGAAGCTTGTCGAGGCTCGATCGTTTCAAAATATCGCCGACGACTGTGACAGGCGCGTTGGCCGTTGCATCGACTGTTATCGTACGAAACTTGAGGCAACCAAACTCTTTTCCCTTATAACCGATCCGGCGATGGGAATTGAAAATTGGCCCCCAATCACTTAGCGTTGTGATGGCTGCTACCGATACAAGGAGCGGCGACAGAAGGACTAAGAGCCCTGCTGCAATGATGAGGTCCAACGCGCGCTTCAGAATTCTGCTGATCGTATGGGATTGTAACGAATTGAATGGACGCCTTTCCCGTCTCGCCCTGGCGAAATCCCGCCAAGGTTTGATCGGGTTTATGCCCTGATTTTTCCCCGCCATCCGCGTCTCCGTTAGACAAACCCCAGAAATCACAGCCAAAGCTTGTTTTATTGCAAGTTCTATGTCTGTGACCGAGGTCATAATCGTGAATAAATTCTTTATTCTCTGAAGAAATTCCTGTGAATATATTAAATATAACCTTCGCTTTTGGCGATGTAGCAAAAATATTATTTATCTTTATTGTAATAAATGACATTATTATTATAATTGTTAACATATTCTGCGGATTGGCAATTGTCATAAATCCTATAAAAATCGTCGTACAGCTTCAAAGCGTTGCCTAAGACAGAATTCAATATGAATTTTACGATATATAAATGTGAGGATCCGTCATTATTATGTATAGTTTCAACACGATATTTTTATTTTATTACTGTTTGACTTTCTAATTCAACTTATTACGAATGTCTATCGATCTAGTAAGCCAATTAGTCTGCGTGGAGTTGCACTTATGGATGGGGTGATTAGCATCAGAGACGACAGAACTAGAGGAAACGCGGCGCGAATAGGCGAAGCGATTACTTTCGGAACTGTAGGTATTGTTTACGGTGATCGGGGGGATTTGGATCACGAGTTCCCGTTTTGCCGCTCGAGTGTTCGCAAGTTTCGTCGCGGTGAGCTTATTGCCAGCGCCGGTGTCCTCATCGACATGTTCGCCCGTGTGCAGCGCGGAATGGTGAGTGCAAGCACCCCGCTTGCCGATGGACGAGAGTTCATCGTCGAAATCATTCCTAAAGGTGGCTTGATCGGCGAATTGGAAGTGCTGCGCAAGCAGTCTCTCAACCTGGAATATCGGGCCTCCTCGGACTGCGAACTCCATTACTTCGACGGTCGATTACTGCGGGACTTGTGTGCGAACGATCCGCAATTTCAGGTGAAGATCCTGTCAAAGGCGCTGGCGCGTGTTTCCGAACTCGAACTGCGGATCATTGCCAATGCCGGATCGAGTCTAAGGCAGAGAGTGGCCCGGACGCTGCTGCGTCTTTCCGCCCTGTACAGAATGGATGCGGAGAATAGTGGCGATGAGCTGATCATCTCCCAAAATGACCTAGCCGCAACGCTGCCGGCGTCGCGTGAGAAGGTCAACCAATGCCTGCGGCGTTTGCGCGAGAACAAAGTGGTCGACGGGACACAGGGCAAAATCCGCATTCTCAATCGCAAGGCGCTTGAGGCTTATGCCGAGGGTGTGACGTCTCTCGTTTGAGGCGGCGCCTCGATAAAATAAAACGGAACGGCAGAAGCCTCAACAGAACCCGCCGCCGGCGGGCTTTGTGTTTGATGGGGAGTTGATAGTCAGATGATGCAGGCTGAAAGCTCGGGTTGACGTGTTGGCTCTTGTCTTCATGCGCGTCGTCCCAAAACCGCTGCGCATTTTTGGACGACTTGCATTAGACTTCGGTCTCGGAGGCATTCCTCCAGTATTTCCAGCCTTCACCCTGTATGAGCCCGTGATCGGACAGGTCCTTCCAACTTCTGTAGGTCCCCGTATCGTCATGGACGAAGTCATCCATGTTCTTGCCTGAGGAGTATACGGTGTATTCTTCCGTATGTTGGGACCGGTGTGCAGCATCGGCAACTTTGTGCACGAAGGTCGACAAAAACTTGAAATGCAGAAGGGCGCCGGATACGCCGAGCGCTCCGCGCATGTCGCCCAAATTCAGCGAGAGCGGCCAGACCTGGTGCGATGATTTGAGAAACAGACGTTCACCGGCCACATAGACGAGAGGTATCTTGTTGAGCGCGGGGCCGTCCCACAGCCTGTCGTGGAAGTAGACCCGCCCGCGAACGCCACCCTTGATCCATATTGTCCGGTTGCGTTTGTCGAAATGCGCGATATAGCCGGATCGGTCGAAGAGATTGCAGACCTCGAGCGGGTTGCGACCGGGTTCGCAGATGTTGTCGAGAACGGGATGCGGGCTATACATGTCGATCATGACCGAGCGGAGCGAGTGGCCGCCCATGGATTCGATATAGGCGGTCAATTGATCGATCGGCCGAGTGTCGCAATGGGGATAGACCAGAAATTCATCTGCATCGACATACAGGACCCACTTCTCCCGGCAGTGCCGGTTGATAACTTCGTTGATCCAGTCGTTTCCGAATCTCGCCGCCTTGTAGGACCCATGAGCGGAAAGAAGGGAGACGTCGTCGAAGCTGGACAGCAACTCGGCTGTGCCGTCGGTCGAGCCGTTGTCGATGCAGATGAAGTGCTCGAAGCCGAGATCACGATAATACTGCAGGAAGAAGGCCAGCCGGTGCCCTTCGTCGCGGATGACGCAGATGACGACGTGGCGCGCCTGCTTGAGGCCGATGCGCAGCAGGTCATAGCGAACCTGCCGAGCCTTGAGCGACCGGCGTAAGCGGGCTTTCACATAATGCGAGATACTGGCGGCGGAAGCCCTATAACTCATATTCTGTCCTGAACATTATCCATTCCTGGAATGAATGGATGAATACTTGCGCTTCCGTCTGCAAATCCACGGCTCGACCGGCGACGCTGAGTTCAGTTTCGCGAACATTCAGGTCGGACCAGCAATACATCATCATACGGCATAATCGCCAACCAGCAGGCTCTGAACCCGAGGATTGAATTCGTCTTTCTCAATCGCGTGTTCGATGCGCGCCCGTATCGATCGATATTTATACAGCATCTTACGGTCGAAGCTTATTCCGCGATACAGCGAGTTGTAAATCGGATGTGCTTTGCGCAGGTCGACGTACACTTGGCTTTCTTTATCGGTCCATGGAAAGAAGGTTCCGTGCCATGGCTTCGGATGCGCCATATAATGGACGATCGACAAGGAGGACATGGTCACCAGATGAAGGAACTGTTTGGGAAAGTTCCACCGGTTCGATACGAGGATGAGCGATGAACCGCAGACATAGTTCAATGCGCCCTGATCATGTTTGCCATCGCAAGCCTCGGGATTTCTAGCAAAAAGCTCAAGCGCCTCCTGTCCTATCCAGCCGTTGCGATGGAATTTCAGGACCCCTGCATTGAAATAGTGGCTGTCCTTTCCGGTATCGAGGAAGTCATGGATCGCCGTGTAATCGCGCGCCGCGAAAAACCTGCCTTCGGGCACAGTTGTACTTTCGAAAGCACCCAGATCGCTGACGATCTGGGTATCCCCATCGAGGTAGATGATCTGAGTATAATGGGCAGGCAGGATCTCGCAAAGGACCAGCTTGGCCATCGTGCTGACGCTGATGCGTCCCTGGAAATGCGAACTGTCGAGCTTGCCGAGGGAGTCCTGCAGCGCCTCAGTCGCATCGATCAATATGACCCCGTTCGTTGCGAGCAGGGCTTTCAGCTCTTCGAAATTGTCGAGATGTTCCGACATGAGGACGCAGACATCGGTCACGGGGCTTGCGAATTTGCGAGCCTGAAGCGCCGAGAGAATGGTCGGAAATGAATATTCGACATCCGTGACGTAGACGACGCACTGATTATTCATGTCATCACCCTTCCGATTGTGCGCAATACGATTGAATCGGCATTGTCTTTGCGAGGCGAGGGAACAGTTGTGAATTGAGCCGACAGGTCTGTCATATGAAGGCCCTGTTCAGTATATATTGCCGACATCCAGTCCAACTGGTGCTGAATCGGTATCTGGCTGACGGCGGCTTTTGCGTGTTTCATTGTTGAGGTATTCATTATGAGGAATGCCCTGTCTGTCATAAGGCTGTGTTTCGACATATCGTTTCGCGGTACGACAATTGGTGCCGGGACGTTTGGTGGAATGCGGAGGGGAGGGGGATTGTCATGTTGATCACCATACTTGTGGCAGCCGTCATTTCGATCGCTGCCGGGGCCTCCATCCGCGCCTGGGCTTTCGCAATTTTTGCATTTCTCGTCGCAATCGGCTTCGGCAGTGTGGCTTTCGTCGACGGGTCTTCGGTGATTGCGGCAATCGTCTTCGGTGTCGCCATTCTCTCGCTCATGGAAATCGGCTATCTGGCGGGCGTGTTCCTCTCGGGGTTTTTGCGACGCAGTGCCAGGCTGCGGGAAAACAATTCCGCTGCAGATAGCGTCGCGACCACCCGTGAGCGCCCGCAAGGCTAATATCGACATGGAATCCGCCGCATAGCCTTCTGCGGATGGCCTTGCAGGACGGCGTTCGTTCGCCAGTTTGTTTCTACAGGAGATTCTTGAAAGATGCGGCGTGGCCGGCTGGCTTCGGCCCCGTGCCGGCACGCCAACGGCTTGATGAGATTGCCATGCTACGCCATGGCGGAGCTCCACAGCGGGCGTCATCGTGTTGAAAACATCGGCGCTCTCATCAGAGATGTCGATGTCCCCAGTGGAGTCCGGTTGGCAAGCGATCGGGTCGCGCGGCGTGGCGAGGTATTGGTTGCCGCCAGGCAGCCGGCCGCCAGGCCGGCCGTGGTGCTGAACAGCAAACCGAGATCGGTGCCGCTTCCCGATATCGCCGCCGAGGCGACCTGGGCGATGGATGCCATCACCGCCGCGTTTCCGATCGCGTGCATCTCCCGATTGCCTGACCTATGCCGGCCCGAGGCTCTCACGAGGCTGTACAGGAAGGCGGCGAAGAGAAGAGTGCCGGTCAATCCGACATTGGAGAGCAATGCAGCGATGAAACTCGAGGCTCGAACCGTGCCGAGCCCGGCGCCGAAGGTGGCAGTATCGACGAATGCGATCAATGCCAGCGTGTTCCAGGCAGTGCGCTCTTCGCCGGATTGCGATTGAAGCTTGTCTGACAAGGTGGTGTTCACCAAGCCGGCGATGGAATCCCACGCATCGGGGACAAGGCTGAGCGCGACGATGGCGCAGGGAATCAAGAACAGCGTGATCACCAGGAGTGCCACGTGCGGGGTCGTGGCCGGGCCGCCGATCAGTCGTTTCAAGCTATAGAGCACGAACATGCAGACAACGAAGATGCCGGCGATATAGGCGGTTGTTGAGGTGCAAAGGACGATCGTCGGGCCGATAAAAAGCGTTGCAAGTCCCGCCATGCGGCTTTGGACGCGCTCCAGCCAAAGCATGAGCGTGAAGGAAAAATAGGTCAATGCGACCGCGCCATAAGTGCTTGCTTCGGGAAACGGACCGACGATGCGTTTGAAGCCGCTGATGGTCTCGGCCGTATGCATCGTATAATTCGCATTTCTGATGACATCGAGCAGGTAGGACTGGTCGGTCAGGAACGTTCCGATATCGACCAACGCCAGGGCAAAACATGCGATCGAGGCCACGATCAACTGCAGTGCGATGAAACGGGCATATCCGAGCCTGGCAAGCCCCGAGATGGCAGCAAAGCAGGCCAGATCGCCGAGCAGATAGAAGGACTGGCTGAGATTGGACGAACCCGGCGACAAGGGAGCGGCCACCGTCGACATCATGCCCGTGGCGTCTCGTGCAGAGGAGTAGACCAAGGTCGCGCCCGCAAAGATGCGGGGCAAGAAGAAAGAGGATGCTACGGAAAACAGGATGTAGCAGGCAAACCAGAAACCAGGACCCGGATAGGCGAGACTGGTCAGCATGGCCTGTGTTTGAGCCGGGCGTAACAGGGCGGCGGCCACGAGAAAAAGTACCAGTAGATGGCTTGGCTGGATGCTGCTGCCGCCGAGCGCGGGCAATTGGAGAGCCGCTGCGGCCCCCAGCAGCGTCGACAGGCAAAGGGTCGCCACCGCAAAACGCGCGCCGTTGACCATGCCGAGCAGGCCAAGCAGCAGAACGATGAAACCGATCGGTTCTATCGACATGCTTCAGACCCCGATCCGGACGGCAAGCGGCGGAGGTGCCGAAGACGGGCATCCGCCTTTCGGCGCGATGCTTGGGGCGGAAGCCGCCAGTTGTCGTCGATGCTCACAACCGCCCCCTAATTCGATCCCGTCTGGGATATCCAGCCGGCAGCCGATTGATTATCGCCTGCCACATTCGACAGCGGGACGGTCGAGCTTTGCTGCTGCGGTGCGGACTGCAGCTGCAGCGGAGGCGACGGCGTCTGAAGGTCGGTGTCGATACCGATTTCGACGACATCATGCGGCTGCAAGGTGGTCGTCTCGTCCGCCTCGATATTGCGATAAGTCCCGTCTTCGTTGCGACGCACGATCCTGTAGTTCTTCTGCGCTCTGCCAAGACCCGGCGTTTCCGTATTCATCTGGGCGAGTTGCGCGCTGTAGCCAGCCTGCTCGCCCAGAAGCTGGGCCACCTGGATATCGATCGCCGCTCTGCCGATCGCCAGATTGACCTGGTTCAGCAGTTCCTGGTTTTCGCTGTTCTGCCGGTTGACGATATTGATCTTCGAGCGGTCGGCTTCGCTGAGCCCCTGGCGAGCCGTGGTCAGGGCGACTTCGAGATCGATCAGGGTGCCTTGCGCATCCGCGACTCCGCGGTCGACCGAGACCTGACGGGAATTGCTGACCAGGCCCTTGCTCACCAGGCTGTTGACATTGTCCAGTTCCTTCTGCGCCAGGTCGATCTGCCGTTTTTGCGAATTGATCTTGGCCTCGAGAGACTGGACCTGCTGGCCGTAGAGACGGCTGAGGTCGCTTGCCGCTTCGATCTGGCTTTCGATATCGACGCGTCGCAGCCGCATCAGGTTCAATTCCTGCGCCTTCAGCTTGTCCACATCGGGCGTTCCGGCGAGCTCGGCAGGGATCTCGAAACTCTGTTCGCCGGCAATCTCGGCGCGCAACCGCGCCTGGCGCATCAGAAGATCGCGCCGGTTGAGAATGGCGGTTCGATAGGCGCCGGCGGCCTGGATCCGGTCGCGCTCGAAGACGGTATTTTCCTCGCGCTCCCGAAGGAAGCCGCCGGCGATGCTGACGGCCTTCATAACCGTCATATCGGCCTCAAAAGCATAGCGCCCAGGGGTCTGCACGGTTCCGGTTACGAAGATCGGTGCATGTTGAGCGATCTCCACCGCGATGAACGGTTTTCCCGGCAGTTCGGCCTTTTCGGAGAGCGCAGTGGCGATCGCATCGGAAACCTGTTCCGTCGTCTTGCCGATCGCCTGCACCTGGCCAGCGATTGGGATCGCCAGATTGCCGGTATCATCGACCGTATATGTCCCGCCGAGTGCCTCCCAGCTCGCATACCGGGCATCCGAAGATCGCCATTCGACGACACGCAGTCGCACCTGATCTTCCGGCACGAGCGTATAGTTTTCCGCATGAGCGACGCTCCAGCCGGTTACGCAGGAAGATACCAGCAAGGCAAAGGCGGCGGAGATGAGGCGATCGGACAAGGATGTGCGCTGCATGTCTGCTATCTCCTTTTCGTTGCGATCGGCGGCGAAGGCAGCTCGCGCGGCGAGGGATTGCCGAATTCGAGAATGCGGGACGGAGAGGCGCGGCCGATAAGAAGATCGGACAGGGCCAGCAAATTGCCGTTCAAACGTCCCCAACGGTCGACCAAGCGATCATTGAACAATAGGCCCCGCGTATTCGCCAGGATGTTACGGCTGATCTGTGCAACGGCACGGCCCTTCGACATCGTGCCCTTCCGGGTCAGGTAGACAGGATTGGCAACCTGCGAATAGCCGAGTCTTCGGCCGGGCTGGCGCCCGGATCTGACGCCGAGGTGCACCCCGCGGGCACCTTCGACACGGACGGACCTGCCATAGCGGGCGATGGACCGACTGAAATCGACATCCTCAAGCCAGCCGTAGAGCGGCAATTGTTCATCGAAGGCCAGCGCGTGCTCGAGAATGGGTGAAAGGCGAACCGCCATATTGCATCCGTAGGCGTTATAGACATCCGTCACCTGCACGGCTTCTTCGGCCGCAGTTTCAAGAACCTGCAGAGCATTTGACATGCTGAGGCCGCCGTCGAGGATGCCATCGGCCAGAACTTCGCCGGTGGCGATCGCCACGTCGGGGTTTGCCGCAAAGACGGCCGCCATCCGCGACAGGAAGGTCGCGGCGGGAATGAAGTCGTCATCCAGGAAGATCAGAACATCCGTATCGGCAGCGGCCGCCTGGATGATCCTGTTGCGCTGAGAGGTCAGGCCGCGGCTGCCGACGATGACTTCCACGTCGCGGCGGTCGGCGAGCCCGGCTGCGTCGTCGATCACGGGCACGCAGACGATCAGCCGCTTGGCCTGATCCTGCAGGGCCGTGAGATAATCCACCGTCTCCCGCAGTATCGAGGGGCGGCCGGCCGAAGCGATCCCGACGGCCATTCGCAATGGGCGGTTCGCGTGCCCCGCCATGGCTTCAGCGCCGCAAGGAACGGGCGCCGGTCCGATCGGGCTGTGCTGCCTGGTTGCTTCTGCCGAAGGTGAGGTCATGAATCTATTCTTTTCGGTGCATGATTGATGATCGCGCCGAGGATCTCCGCGCCGACATTCCGCAGGGTGTCGATGACGCGCATGGTGTCGTCGATCGAGGTGCGCCCGTGCGACGTGACCACGAGGACACCGTCCAGTTCCGGCGCGATCGCATTGGCATCCGGCGACGCGGAGAATGCAGAAATGTCGACGAATATGGCGTCGAACTCCTTTTTCAGTTCGGCGAAACTCAACTGCGTGCGGCGGGAACTGAGGCGTATGGCTGGCGTCACCGCTTCGACTTTGCCGAGGGGAAGAAATCTCAGCGTCGGGGTGAGGGCCAATGCCGCCGTCTGGATCAGTTCGCCATTTTCGAGAACGTCGACGAGACCTGTGGAACTATGCGGGGCGATCGATTTGCTGAGCGACGATTTCTGTGCGGCTGCATCGATCAGCAGCGTGTGAGCGCCTGATATCGAGGACAGCACCGCAAGTTCGCATGCTATGGTCGACGCCCCGCTGCCGGGATTGACGGCGACGATTCCAATGACGACCCGGCGTTTGCGCCGAAGACCGACGACTGTCGCGCTCAGTTCCGCCATGCCCGGTATGACAGGATAGGCGGCTGTGCTGCTGCTGCCGGTACCGGCAGCAAGGAAACGTGCCGGATGACTATTGCGGATCCGCCTCGATGTTGCCAGCAAAGTGACAAAGGGCAGTCCGCCGGATTCCGCAATCTGATGGGGACGGATGATCCGGCGATCGCCGGCGTGCCTGATCATGGCGAGTGCCAGCCCGACGCCAAGACCAACCGCCGACGCAAAGGCGATAATGAGCGCGCTGCGTGGTCTGGCCTTCGAAAGCGGCAGTGTGGCCTGCGAGACGATCGTGGCATCGGATACCGGGTAGGTGATGCGCTGCCGGGCTTCCGTCAACTGGTTCAAGGTATTTTCGTAGAGGGTGCGGCGGGCGTCCGTTGCACTCTGCAGCTCCGCAAGCTTGAACTGATCGCGCGGATTGCTCGTGAAGCTGGCCAGGGCGCTGGCAGCTTCGGCCAGTCCACGCTGCTGCTCGCTTACAAATCTTGCCAGCCATTCGCTGTATTGGCGGGAAGCATTGGCCTTCATCGCGATATTCTTCTGGATATATTGCCTGGCGAGCATATCGGCGATGTCGACGGCCCTTTGAGGGGTCGACGCAGCAGCCGAGATCTCGATGATCGTCGAACTCCCGACCCGGCGTATTCCTATCATGTTCAGCAGAGTAGCGATGGCCCGATCCTGGATCCGATCGTCCTCCGCTTGCGGCTGTGCCTGGCGCGGCCCTGTGCCTACTGCTTCCTGCGATTCCGAATCCGATTCAGAAGAAATCCCCATCAACCAGTTCTTTGCCCTATCCTGCAGCGAAGGCGCCTGATCGACAAAGCCAGGATCGGTATCGAGACCAAGTGCCCTTACCGTTTCGCCGATGACATCGCTGGATCTGGCGATCTCCAGCTGTCCCTCTATGAATGCGTCTTCGGCGAAAGACCTTTGTGCTTCGGTGCCGCTCACCTGCGGGAAGATCACAAGTTGCGTGCTGGCAACGAAAGTCGGCTCGGCGCTCAGCACATAGATCCCCGCCATTGCGAGGAAAACGAGCGTCGTCGCCACAATCCATCGCCAGCGCATCCTGAGAAAGAAGAGCATATCTCGCAAGGTCAGCGGCGAATTCCCGCCAGTGACTGCGGCAGGCAGAGATATCGGAGAAACACCGCTGAAGATCGTGCTTGAGGTCATGTCGTCCTAATCCAAAATGGCGAGATCACGGAGTAACCAGGGAGTGGCAGCTTGGAGGGGACGGGGGCAGCGTGTCTTCCGATTTCACGCATGGTCGGCAGCTTCCCCTTGAATGCTCAGTAAGAGCCGCGCTGCGAAAACAGAGCGGGAATGGTCTTGGCAATGATGACGAAGTCCCGACCGAGCGACCAGTTGGCGAGATAGTGAACGTCGAGGGAAACCCGGTACTCATAACTGACATCGTTGCGCCCGCTGGTCTGCCAGTGACCGGTCAGGCCCGGGCGGACGGCCATGTAGGCCCAAATATGCTCGCCGTAGCGCGGCAATTCCTCGGCGGTGATCGGCCGGGGGCCGACAAGGCTCATGTCGCCACGCACGATATTGATCAGCTGGGGGAGTTCGTCGATGCTCGACCGCCTCAGGATCTCGCCGACGGCTGTAACCCTCGGATCGTCCTTCAGCTTGCGTGTCTCTTCCCATTCGCTTCGCGCAGCCGGGTTGTTTTGCAGCAATTCGGCAAGCTGAGCACTCGCATCGGTCTTCATCGTGCGAAACTTGAGGCACCCGAACGGCGCTCCGCCGACGCCGATACGCGTATGGGAATAGAAGACCGGGCCGCGGTCGCTCATCTTCACGATTATTGCGACGATCAACAGAAGCGGGGAAAGGAGGATCAGCGCCGTGATTGCGATGAAAAGGTCTATCGCGCGCTTCGACGATCTGCCTGCGGCACGAGGCCGGGACGAATGGAGATCGCCGTCTTTCGCGGACCGTCCGACACGCGACCAGGCCTCGAAACTATGTGCTTCCCATGTCATCGATGGTCTCCAAAACATTCCGATTAAGAACCGTTCAAAGTTTGCTGCGCCGCACTCTGGTTGTCTGTTACCAAGGTCATAATCCTTAATAAATTGTTTATGCTACTAACGGGCAATGGAGAGTTTGGATTACATCATGACGGCGTTCTTTTCATTTCAAACGACAATCTAAGCTAATTCGGGACGATTATCTTCTGATGCTTATTTATCAGTTTTGATATCACCATTTCGATTATTGCTGTTTTTAATTCAGTAAGCCATTTTAATAGGCAGTCATATTCGATCAAACGGCGGTTTTTTGGCTCCACTGAGGTTTTGAATTCAGTTCGTGATGTATATTTTGTTTTGAATCTAAGTAGATGCTTTATCTTTACGTCAAATTTCGCTGATGTTATTTGACTCTCATATTAAGGCAATATAAATGATGCAGCGCAGCATTTTCTATGGTTATTCGAGTATTCGGAGTTATGCGCATGGATGGGGCGACACACACATCAGATCGCAGGGCCGGCATCGGCAAGCCGGCGATATCGGCTAACGGCAGCATTCATCTCAACAGCCGCATCGTCATCGACGACGAATTTCTTTCCTGCCGGTCGAGCGTCCGGCGGTTCCGGCGCGGCGAAGTCATCGCCGGAGCCGGCGTCCTTGTCGATACCTTCGCGCGCGTCCATTCGGGGGTGGTCAGCGCCAGTACGATGCTGCCCGACGGCAGGGAATTCATCGTCGAGATTATTCCGAAATCGGGCCTCATCGGCGAACTCGAGGTCCTGCGTAGGCAGACGTTGAGTCTCGAATACCGCGCCGGTTCCAACTGCGAACTGCATTTCTTCGAAGGCCGGTTGCTGCGCGATATGTACGCCAGCGATCCAAGCTTTCGCGAAAAGGTTTTCTCCAGGGCACTGGCGCGTATTTCAGAGCTTGAACTCCGGATCATTGCCAATGCGGCGTCGAGCCTGCAGTCGAGGCTGGCCAGCACGCTGCTGCGGCTCTCCGCTGTTTATGGAAAAGATGCGGCAAATAGCGGCGACGAACTAATCATCTCGCAAAATGACCTGGCCGCGACGCTGCCGGCGTCCCGCGAGAAGGTCAATCAATGCTTGCGGCGCCTGCGGGAAAACAAGATCATCGACGGCGGGCAGGGCAAGATCCGCATTCTCAACCGCAAGGCGCTGGAGGCCTGTGCCAACGGCGCGGTTTCGGTGAAGTGATGCGCCCATCGCTTCCCGAGGCTCTCCGATCCGCAGCAAGCGTCGGCCGTTTTCCCGGCCCAGGCACGACAAAGATCGATCGCGTGGTCATCATCGACGACTATTCGGTGGCCAGAGGCGGCGCGACGGCGCTGGCGGTGCTGTCCGCTAAGCTTTTTCGGGGGCTCGACATCCCCGTGACCTATATTTGCGGGGATGACGCCGCCAATGTGGAGCTTGTCGCGCTCGGGGTTTCGATGGTCGGTCTGAACAGCCGCGACCTGCTCAGCGCCGAGCGTGCGAAGGCTTTCGTGACCGGCATTCACAACGGCGCCGCCGTCCGTATGGTGGCGAACTGGATTGCCGCAAACGACACCGCCAATACCGTCTACCATGTCCATGGCTGGCACCAGATCCTGTCTCCGGCAATTTTCAGAGCACTGGCGCCGGTCGCCGGACGATGCGTGGTTCACGCGCATGATTTCTTTACCGCCTGCCCCAACGGCGCCTTCTTCGACTATCAGGCACAGGAAATCTGCCTTCGACGCCCGCTCGGCGGAAGCTGCATTGCGACGGCTTGCGACAAGAGAAGTTATTCCCACAAATTGTGGCGGGTCGCCCGCGGCTCCAATATCCTACGGCTGCTGAAGGATCAGGCCGATTTCGGCCGAATCATCCTGCTGCACGAGAAGATGGCTGGTTTTCTCGTCGGCGCCGGATATCGGCCCGAACGCCTGACGACGATCCGCAATCCCGTTGCTCCGCTATCCATCAATCGCATCGAGGCGGAGGCCAACGACGAATTCGTGTTCATCGGGAGGCTGGATGAGGAGAAGGGCATAGAGGACGCCGTGGCCGCCACGCGCAAAGCCGGCGTCCGGCTCTGCGTGATCGGGGACGGGCCGCTGATGCCGCTGGTCGCAGCTTCAGGAAATCACGTCAGGGCCGTCGGCTGGCAGTCGCATGCGGAGATCGGCCCGATCATCCGCAAGGCGCGCGCACTGTTGATGCCGTCGCGCTATCCCGAGCCGTTCGGTCTCGTCGCTATCGAAGCGGCCAGGAGCGGTCTGCCGGTCATCATGTCGCGCAGCGCCTTTCTCGCCGAGGAAATGCAAAGAGCCGGCATGGCGCTTGCCTGCGATACGGCTGACGAAAGCGCCTTTGCCGATACTTTGACGAGATTCAGCCAGATGCCGAGACATGAGGTCCGCGCCATGAGCGAGCGGGCTTTCCGGCTGTCGCCGGATCTCGCCTCGACACACGAGGAATGGCGCGCCGCGCTTCTTGCCGAATACCAGAGCCTGATTTCGGCGAATGCGGTTCCCGAGCTGACAGACGGTGTGGTGATACAAGGAGTATTGAGTTGACTCTCAAAGCAACAACCTCTCTTCCCGACGCGAGGGCATTTCTCGGCGATGCGCCTGTCATGGCGAAAAGACGTGTCACTGATGCCGGAGGTGCGAGCGACGCAAAGCAGCTTCGTGTCGCCATCGTGCATTATTGGCTCGTTTCGATGCGCGGCGGCGAGAAAGTCGTCGAAGAGCTGTGCCGCATGTTTCCGCAGGCCGACATCTTCACCCTCGTCTGCAACCGGGATCGCATCAGCGATTTTTTGAAGACGCGGAACATCCGCACCTCCTTCCTGCAGAGGATCCCCGGCGCGCAGCGGCACTATACCAAGATGCTGCCGCTGATGCCCTTCGCGCTCGAGCAGTTCGATCTGCAGGACTACGATCTCGTGCTGTCGAGCAGATCCGGACCCGCCAAGGGCATCATCACGCGCGCCGACGCGCTGCATGTCTGCTACTGCCACTCGCCGATGCGCTACATCTGGGATCAGTTCCATGTCTACCGTCATGGCCTGCCCTGGGTTGGGCGCGCTTTGATGTCGATCACCGCGCCCATGCTGCGCGCCTGGGACGTGACGACGTCCTCGCGAGTCGATGTGTTCGTCGCCAATTCCGACTATGTCGCAAGCCGCATCCGCCGCTTCTACGACCGGGAATCCGTCGTCATCCATCCGCCCGTTGCGACGGACGATTTTGCGGTGGGGAAGGGAAAAGGCGAATTCTATCTCTATGCGGGTCAACTGACCACATATAAGCGGCCGGATATCGCCGTTCGCGCCTGCACCGAGGCCGGGCGGAAGCTGGTCGTGATCGGCGAGGGAGAACAATTGGCTTATCTGAAGTCGATCGCCGGACCGACCGTTGAGTTTCTCGGCCACCAGCCCTTCAACATTCTGCGCGACCACCTGTCGCGATGCCGCGCGCTGTTGTTTCCGGGCACGGAGGATTTCGGTATCCTTCCGGTGGAAGCCATGGCATCCGGGCGGCCGGTCCTGGCTTTCGACGCTGGCGGCGCCAGAGAAACCGTTTCCTCGCCGCAGGTCGGTTTTCGCTTTGCGCAACAGACCACCGAAGCTCTGTTGGAAACGATGGCGGCGTTCGAAGAGGTGGAGGGCGATATCGATCCGCATGCCATCCGCGCGCACTCGCTGAAATTCTCTTCCACCGTGTTCCGCGACCGTCTGTCCAGCCTGATCGAACAACAACTGTCCACCCATGGCGACCGATCCGCCGAGGTCTTCAGAAGACGGCCGGGCTGACGGAAAAGGACGGAGCTGCCTGTCTTGCCGCTGCCACCGAAACCGTCTCAATCCGTCGACGAGGAATAGAAGATAGATCATGTCAAGCGTATCTCAGAAGACGGCGACGGCGAGTATCTGGACAATCGGCGGAAAATTCCTGGCGCGACTGCTCGATTTCGTCAGCCTCCTGGTCCTCGCAAGGCTTTTGAGCCCGGCGGATTTCGGCCTTGTCGCTATCGCGACCTCGGTTCTGGTCATCGTCGAGACAATCCTGGACCTGCCGCTGACGCAGGCCCTGATGCGCCAGCCGTCGCCTTCTGACGATATGTTTGCCACGGCCCTTACCCTCAGCCTGCTTCGAGGCGTGGCCATCAGCATACTGATGATGATCATTTCCTGGCCAATGGCTCTGATCTACGACGATTCCCGGCTTTTCTCGCTTGTCGCCGTGCTCTCCATCGCGCCTGCGATGCGCAGTGTGATCAGCCCACGCATGGTTCTGTTCATGCAACGGTTCGATTTCAAACGCGAGTTCGCACTCGATCTCATCACCAAGGGTTCGACACTGCTGTTCGGTGTCGGGGTGGCGGTCGCGACCGGCAGCTATTGGGGACTGGCGATCGGCGCGGTTGCAGGCCCGACCGCCGCGGCGATCACCTCCTATGTCTTTGCGCCGATGCGACCGAGGTTCAGCCTTTCCGAGTGGAAGCACTTTCAGGACATGATCAGCTGGAACACCGTGTCGCAGGTGCTGAGTTCGATCAACTGGCAACTGGACCGGCTGCTTTTGCCACGCTTTACCGGCTTGTCGACGTTCGGCGCCTTCAGCGTCGCCGACAATATTGCCGGTATTCCATACCAGACCTTTGTTGGGCCATTGTTGCGCCCGCTGATGGCGGCATTCTCGACCGTCGATGACCGTCGTAATCTGATCACTGCCTATCTGAAGGCGACGAACGCGATCACCTTCGTGGCCGCGCCCATCCTCATCATGCTGGCGCTTCTTGCCGAGCCGGCCGTACGGATCATCGTTGGCGAGAAATGGGCATCCGCCGCGCCGATTCTGCAATGGCTGTGCATCGTCAGTCTGCTCGGTCTGCCGACGAATATGATGCCGCCATTGGCCATGGTCCTGAATAAGACCCGTTATCTCGCTCTCCGGATGTTTGCCGAGTTCGCCGTCAGGGTTCCGGTCACCGTCCTGGGCATCGTCTATTTTCAGGTGGCAGGAGCATTGGGCGCGCGGATCGTGGCGGTGCTTGTCGCCTATGCCGCATCGCTTATCATCACGCGGCGGCTGATCGGCGCGACGTTTGCCGCTCAGTTGAACGCTTTTTTGCGGCCTCTGTCCGCGAGCTTGCCGATGATCGCTTTCCTGCTGTGGATGGCGCCGATGCTCGCCGCCATGCCTGTCGGCCTAAACCTTGTCGTCGGCCTGGCGCTTTGCGGCGGGGCAGCAGTCGCGATCTTCTGGGCCTTCGCGCTGTTGCTGTGGCAGGTTGTCGGAAGGCCAGACGGCATCGAGACCATCGTCGTCCAAAGGCTCATGCCGCGACGAAACGGGGTTCTCACCTTTTGATCGAGATAAGTGTAGTCCAACGATTGGTTTGGCGTTTTCGGAGGAGCAGGATGCGTTACGGGATATCTTCTAAGGCTCTGGGTTTGCTCATTGTTCTCGGCCTGGGGGCGTTGCCCGGGCAGCCCAGCGTGGCTCAGCAACCACTCAATATCAATGCGTACCAGCTAACGTTCGAGGAAAGTTTCGACAGTCTGGACGTCTCGGCCTTGGGGGAGAGAAGCTCCCGCTGGATCGCCCATACGCCCTGGAACGGCGATTTCGGTGACGCCAGGTTCACAGACCCAGCGCCGGGCTTTCCGTTTACCACCGATCAGGGAATTCTGAAGATCGAAGCGCGCAAGGAGGCCGATGGAACTTGGCGCTCGGGCCTGTTGTCGTCGGTGAACCCGAAAGGCGAAGGCTTCTCGCAGCAATTTGGCTATTTCGAAGCACGGATGAAGCTGCCGCCGGGCAAGGGTGTCTGGCCGGCCTTCTGGCTCATCGGGCTTGACCGGTCGAAATACACCGCCGAGATCGACGTCCTGGAATATTATGGACGCGCGCCCTACGAATTCAGCATGGGCTTTCATATCTGGCGTCAGAGCCAGGGCGGCCAGAACACGACCGGCGGCCATTGGCAAACCGTTCAGGACGGAATTTTGAACAGCGAATACCACACTTACGGCGTCGATATCCAAGCTGACAAGACGAGCTTCTATCTCGACCGTCAGTTCATCTGGAGTTTCGATACGCCGAAGGAGTTCCACATGCCGTTCTATCCGCTGGTGAACCTGGCGCTCGGCTCGGGTTGGCCGATCGATGAAACGCCGAACCCTTCCATCCTGCTCGTCGACTATATTCACGTCTACCAGCTGAAGCCGACTGACGCAGCGAATTGAACAACTGACTGGAAAACCGTTCGGTCGCTAAAGCGCGTTGCGATCTTTCAGAGTCGCTCCTCGCGCTTTAGGTCCTAGTTTTTACGCATGTCGTTATCGTAAAACCGCTCACACTTTTCGGACCACATCATGCTCTAACTATACAATGTATAACAGGATTCAGATTTTAGGCCGATCCGGCCTAAAATCATCCTGTACTAACGGCCGCAGCTGAGACCGGTTTCCGGGTCGAAGAGGTGCATTGCCTCCTCGTCGAAAAAGAGAGTGAGCTTTTCGTTGTCGCGGATTGGCGTTCGCGGCGGCAGGCAGGCCATCAGGCGCTGATTTCCGGCAAGGGCAGTGACGACGAGTTCCGGGCCGGTCAGCTCTGCGACCTCAAGGGTTGCCTCGATCGATGGGCCGGTGCCGTCCGTGCGAAGCGCCTCGGGACGGATGCCGAGGATAAGCTCGCGGCCATTGCCGACCGCTTCTCGGAAACGGGCGTGCAGGGGCAGGATCGCATCGGAGCCTGAAAGCGCCAGGCGACCGTCACGCGCCGTCGCCTTCAGCAGGTTCATCGGCGGCGCGCCGACGAAGGTGGCGACATAGAGCGTCGCCGGATGGTTGTAGATCTCCTCCGGCGTGCCCAGCTGCTCGATGCGGCCGTCGCGCATGACGGCGATGCGGCTTGCAAGGGTCATTGCCTCGATCTGGTCATGGGTGACATAGACGACCGTGGTTTTCAGCATCTGATGCAGCCGCTTGATTTCGGTGCGCATCTCCATGCGCAGCTTGGCGTCGAGGTTGGAGAGAGGTTCGTCGAAAAGGAATACCTCCGGCTTGCGCACCAGCGCGCGGCCGATCGCGACGCGCTGGCGCTGGCCGCCGGAAAGCTGGCTCGGCTTGCGGTCGAGGAGGTTTTCGATTTGCAGGAGCTTTGCGGCATCGTGCACGGCCATGTCGCGCTCCGGCGTCGGCACCTTGCGCATTTCCAGGCCGAAGCCGATGTTCCGGTGCACCGTCAGATTGGGATAGAGCGCGTAGGATTGAAAGACCATGGCGATATCGCGGTCCTTCGGATGTACGCTAAGCACGGAGCGGCCGCCGATCCTGACATCGCCGCTCGTCGCCTCGGCAAGGCCGGCGATGATGTTCAGCAGCGTGGACTTGCCGCAGCCGGAGGAGCCGAGCAGCACCAAGAACTCGCCGCTTTCCAATGAGATGTCGATGCCTTTCAACGTCTCGACGTCGCCGTAGGTCTTGCGGATGTTCTGAATTTCGAGCGCGCTCATCGCACAGGCTCCTCAGGAGATGACGGGCCGCCATAATTGCGGGGAAGGGTGGAGATGGCGCGCGAGGCGACTGCGGTTCCCGCCTCCAGGCAGGACATCAGCGACTCATCGCTCGCAAGCGCGGCGAGGAAGGCGGCGTTGAAGACATCGCCGGCGCCGATCGTATCGACGACCTCGACAGCGGGTGCCGCCACCGAAACCAACAGGCCGTCCGGCCCGATCGCGAGAGCGCCGTCCGGGCCGCGCTTGACGACGATGATTGCGGCCTCCGGCATATGTGACCTGATGTGGCAGGCCGCCTCGATCGGATCGGCGATGCCGGCAAGCGTCGTCGATTCGACCTCGTTCAGCAGCGCAATACCGCTGCGGGAGAGCCATGCGCGTGTCGCCGCGCAATTCTCGTCTGTCCAGCCGTCGAGCGGCCAGCCGGTATCGAGCGCGACGGTGATGCCGTGGCTGTCGGCCCAGTCGAAGAAGGCGTCATAATCCGCTGTCAGGTCGTCGGTCAGGAACGAGCCGCAGAGTAGGGCGTAACCGCCGCTGAGGCGAGTGCCGTCGAGGGCCGCAAAGACGTCTGCCAGACTGAAGCGCGGCAGATGGCCCCTCGTCGTGAAGAAGGTGCGCTCGCCGTCCGGATGGGTAATGCCGACGGAGAGCGTCGTTTTCTCAGGACGGACCTGCCACTTGTCGGAACGGTGGCCGAAGGCTTCGCTCAGCCAGCGGCCGAACTGGTCGCTGCCGACATTGGCGGCGATCCCGAATTCGACGCCAAGCGCTTGCCAGGCGAGCGCGCTGTTGCCGGCGGCTCCGCCGACCCGCAACTCGTCATGATCGACGATGATTTCCGTCCCGGCCTTCGGCCAGGGGGCGGCCGGTCCAAGGATCAGGTCGATGTTGACGTTGCCGATGACTGCAAGCGGCCGCATTCATTCGCTCCGGGTGATCTTCGTGGAGCGGACTGGCGTTCCGGCATTCTCCACGCGAGCATCGGCAAAGGCGATCATCAGCCGCTGGGCGACCGGCAGCATGGCGAAGATCGCGGCAAGACCGGTTGCAGGCGCAAAGCGGATGGTCACCGCGCCGGCGACCGGCGCTTCGCCCGAGGCGTCGAACAGGATGACCGGGGCGCCGGTCTCGACGGCGGATGCCGCCATTGCGGTGACCAGGCCGGCCGTTTCGTCCATGCCGCGGAAGAGCACGACACCGATCTCCGATCCCAGCATCTCCATCGGTCCGTGGCGCAACTGGCCACCTTCAAGCGAGAAGCAGGGACGGCGCGACAGCTCGGTCAATCCGAGCGCGAGCGCCTCGGCAACTCCCTGCAGCCGGCGGCCTGAGGTGACGACGGTCGCGACGTTTTCGAGTGCCGAGAGGGCGGCGGTGATGTCACGGTCTTCCGGCGTCTTGAGGGCGGCAAGTGCGGCGTCGGGATTTTCGCCGAGGGCGGCGAGGATGGCCAGATGCAGAGCGAAGGTCACCGTCAAGCTGCGGGTGGCGGCGAAGGCTAGCTCGGTGCCGCCGGTGCCGGCCAGCGACGGGGCGGTTCTTGCGAGGAAGGAACCGCCTTCGAGCGTCAGGCCGAAGGTCTCTTCCGTGCCGCCGGTCTCGTCGAACCAGCGCAGGACTTCGGCGCTTTCGCCGGATTGCGAGGTGACGAAGATCGTCCTGCCGGCGATCGGCAGCGGCTGGCCAAGCTGCTCGGACAGTGGCAGGGCGATGGCATCGATGCCGTAGGCCCGGTAGAGCGGCTCGACGGCGCGATTGACGGCATGCGAGCCGCCCATGCCGATGAGCAGCAGCCTGCCGGTCTTTTTCAGCGAGACGGCGGCCCTTGCCGCCATCGGCTGGGCGGCTTCATAGGAGGCGATCGCATCGGCATGCTGGCGCGCCATTTCGCGATCGATCGCGGCAAGTCCGGCCGGCCGGGTTCTTTCTGCTGTCATGTTCATCCCTTGACGCCGCCGCTGGTGAGCCCCGAAATCAGGGCGCGTTGCATGACAAGACCGATCAGCACCGGGGGCAGGGCGGCGAGCACGCCTGCCGTCGCAATCAGTCCGTAATCGGAAACGCGGCCGCCGGCGAGATCGGCAATGGCGACAGTCAGCGTCTTGGCGCGCTGGTCCGAGGTGAAGAGCAGCGCATAGAAGAATTCATCCCAGGCAAGCAGGAAAGCAAAGAGGCTTGACGTCGCGACCACAGGGGCTGCCAGCGGCAGCGTGATGATGCGCAGCGTCTGGAACAGGCCGGCACCATCGATCATCGCGGCGGATTCGATCTCGCGCGGGATGGAATCGAAACCCGATTTCATCAGCCAAGTGGTGAAAGGCGCCAGAATGGTGAGATAGACGAGAGCGAGGCCGAAGACGTTGTTCAGCAATCCGAGATGGGACAGGCCCATATAGAGCGGCACGGCGAGCGCCACCGGCGGCAACATATAGGTGGCGATCACCATCGACAGCGACCATCCCACCGAAGGCGTGCGCGACACAGCCCAGCCGGCCGGAATGGCGAGTGCGATGGCGGCGATCGTCGCCATGCCCGCCACTTCGATGCTGTTTCGCAGCGACGAGGTGAAGGCGGCGCCGGCGCTGTTTTCGAGCGTCGAGAGCAGCACGCCGTAGCGAGAGAAATCCGCCGTCTGCGGCCACCAGCGCAGCGGCTTTGCCGCAAGGTCGGCGGCCGGCGAGATGCTCATAATGAACAACCATAGGATCGGCGCCAGGATAACGGCGGCGAGCAGCAATGCGCAGAGGTGAATGAAGGTGGAAAAGAGCGGGCTCCGGCGTTCCATCAGGCCACACTCCCCGCCGCCCTGCGCACCAGAGCGGCGTAGCCGGCAGCAAGCAGCGTCACCAGCAGCGTGACGATCAATGCCAGCGAGGCGCCGGAGCCTGCCCGCTGGAAGGAGAAGGCTTCCTGATAGACGAGGATCGACAGCGTGCGCGTGCTGTTGGCCGGGCCGCCGCGGGTCATGACCCAGATGATGTCGAACACTTTGAAGGCCTCGATCGTGCGCAGCACCAGCGCCACCATCAAGGGGCCGGCAAGATAGGGCAGAACGACGAAGCGGAAGCGGGCGAAAGCGCCGGCGCCGTCGACGAGCGAGGCGGCAGTGATGTCGCGCGGCACGGCCTGGAGTGCGGCCAGCGCGATCAGCGCCACCAGGGGGAAATTCTTCCAACAGTCGGCGACGATGAGGGCTGCCAGCGCCGTGCCCGGTTCGCCGAGCCAGGAGCGGTAGGCCTCCAGCAGGCCAAGTTGGGTCAGCGCGGCGTTCAGAGCGCCGTATTCCGGATTGTAGATCAGCCGCCAGAGCGTGGCGTTGACGACGGTTGGCAGCGCCCAGGGTAGGATCATCAGCGCACGAAGTGCGGTGCGGCCACGAAACTGCTGGTTCAGCAGCAAGGCTGCCAGAACGCCGATTACCATTTCGGCGGCGACCGAAACGATCGCGAACCATGCGGTGGTGATGAGCGTGCGCTGGAAATTCGAGCCGGAGATCATGTTCGCGTAGTTGTCGATGCCGACGAAGTTCCCTTCCGTGCCGACGAGCTTGGCATCGGTGAAGGAGAGGCCGACGGTATCGATCAGAGGCCAGCCAATGACTGATATCATGACCACGAGAAGCGGCAGCATCAAAAGCCACGCGCGGGTTGTCAGCCAAGTGCCCGACATCAAGGCGACCCTTCTTCATTACAGGTTTTGGAGACCGGGCGACGGCCGGCGCCGCCCGGGTTTTCATGGCTTGATCAGAGGCCGCTATTATCTGCGGCCGACTTCAGCGCGTCCTCTGGAGAGGACTGGCCGAGCAGCGATTCCTGGATCGCCTGCTGCAGCGCGGTCGAGAGCTCCTGGTATTTCGGCGTCGTCGGACGCGGATACATCGCGGCCAGGCCGATCTTGGCGGCGGAGATCAGCTCTTCCTGGCCCTTGGTGACGGCTGGGTCCTCATAGGAGGACGCCCAGATCGGCAGGCTGAGCTTGGCATAGGCATTCTGCGTCGCCTGCGAGGTCATGAAGGTGATGTATTTCCAGGCTTCATCCGGATGCTTGCTGGCCGAGGTGATGCCAAGGCCCATCGAGCCGTTGACGGCGGAAGCCTCGCTCTTGCCGGCAACACCGGGCGCCGGCACGACGCCGACCTTGCCTGCGACCTTGCTGTCCTTCGGATCGTTGGCCATGTTGTACATGTAGGTCCAGTTCAGCGCGAAGGCGGCATCGCCGTTTTCGAAGACCTTGCGGACGTCCTCTTCCAGGAATTCCTTGGAATTCGGATTGGTGAGGCCGGAGGAATAGCTGGAGACCATGTACTTCAGGGCGTCGAGGCCGCCGCCGGTCTGGAAGGCCGGCTTGCCGTCCTTAAGGAAATCGCCGCCATAGGCGCTGACGAGCGTGGTGTAGTCGCAGATCGCGGCTTCGGCCTGCGACCAGCTCCAGGCGATCGGCGTGGCAAGCAAGCCCTTGTCCTTGATCGTCTTTGCCTGTTCGGTCAGTTCGTCCCAGGTCTTGGGCGGGGTCTTGATGCCGGCCTTTTCGAGGATTTCCTTGTTGTAGAACAGGTATTTGGTGTCGAGGATCCACGGCATGCCGTAATATTTGCTATCATATTGCACAGTGGTCCAGGCACCCGGCAGCACGCCTTTCTTCATCTCGTCGGTGACGCGAGAGGAGACGTCGACCAGCACCTTGTTGGTGGCGTATTCGGCCGGCCAGATGACGTCGAAGAGGACGACGTCATAACCACCGCCGGAACCCTGCGCCAGCACCGTCTTGTCGTGCAGGCCTTCATAGGGAACGAATTCGAGATTTACCTTGATATCGGGGTTCGCCTTGGCGAAGGCGTCGGTCATGGCGCGTACATCGGCCTCGCTATAGGCGGCCTGCGCCATGAAGAGCGCGTTCAGCGTCGTTTCGGCGAAAGCATGCGGCGCAAGGGATGCGCCGATCAAGGCCGCACCCAGAAGCGTCTTGTTAAAGGATTTCAGCATTGCAGCCTCCAGATTTTGACATTTACGCATTGCCGAGGGCGGTCCTCCGCCATCGGTGTTCGAGAAGGCACGCGCGAAAACGTGCCGGTTCGTCGTCTCGGAGCGTCGTCGGAGGCCTTGCCGGCCTCCTGCGTTCCCTGGAACTCTTCGGTCCCTTAATAAGTCAAGTGTCTTGACTTATTACTTCTTCAACATTCTATTGGAGTCAAGAGGAAATTGCACATGAATGACAGCCGCCCGATCCGGGCCAAGAGCGGGACCAATCACGAAGGCACCAGTGCGCATAACCGGCGCGTGATGATCGATGCCCTCAGGATCAACGGTGCGCTTTCACGCGCCGATCTGGCGCGGGCGACGCGGCTGACCAAGCAGACGGTGTCGAATATCATCGAGGAACTTGAGCGCGACGGTCTCGTCAGTTCGCAGGAGGCGGTGAGGAGGGGCAGAGGCCAGCCGTCGACACCCTACGGCCTGGTGCCCGAGGGCGCCTTTGCGATCGGCCTGCAGATCGACCGGCATGTGACGCGGGCGGTCGCGGTCGATCTCGTCGGCAGCGTTCTCGTGCGTGAAGAGGCCGGCCTCCCACCTGGAGGTCCGTCGAACGGGACGAAGGTCATCCTCGACCTCGTCGCCGGCATAAGGTCAAAGCTTGCCGGGATCGTCCAGCAGTCGGAAAAGCGGCTGGTTGGTCTCGGCGCCGCCATGCCCGGGCCTTTCGGGGTTGCTGGCAGCGGCGATGATCCTTGGATGATGGAGGCCTGGCAGAAATTTCCGTTGTTGGAAACGCTGACCGCCGGCACCGGGCTCGATGTCGGCCTGCAAAACGATGCGGCGGCGGCGGCGACTGCCGAACGCATGGTGGGAGCTGCCCATGGCCTCGACCACGCCGTCTGCCTCTTTGTCGGCTATGGCATCGGCGCCGGCCTCATTCTGAACGGCGAACTCTACCGCGGCACCAACGGCAATGCCGGCGAGATCGGCATGGCGCTGCTGTTTGCCGACGGCAAATCGACGCCGCTCGAACATCGCGCCTCGCTCGCCTCGCTCTATCAGCATCTATCGGTCGATCCCGGCGATCCTCATCTGCACGCACGTATCAACGATCTTTCCTTAAGAGGCGATCAAAGCATCCACACCTGGGTCGAAGCAGCGGCAGTGGACCTGCGCTGGAGCATCCATCTCATCGAGACGCTGTTCGATCCGCAGACGGTGATCCTCTGCGGCAGCGCGCCGGAAGCGCTGGTGAACAGGTTGATTGCGGCAATCGGCCCGTTGCTGCCGTCGATCGCCGAACGTCGCGGCCGGACGCTGCCGCGCCTGCAGCCCGGCATGGCTGATCCCTGGTCGGTGGCGCTTGGCGCTGCCGCCGGACCGATCAGCCGTGCATTCGATCCGCGTTTTGCGGCGATCCTGAAGGATTCCCTTCAATCCTGAGGCCTAAATCCTGAGGTTGCACACCAGTGCAAAGGCGAAAATGCCAGCGTTTTTGCAAGTTTCGTTGCGGCGGAGTAGCCGAATAAAGGCACTCTGTTTCAGTATAAATAAATATTAAATATCCCCTAAAATTCCATTGTTTTGAATATAGCTGCAATTTATTGGCAATATGCTGAAGCAAGCTTTGAAATTTCTCTAAATATTTCCCTAGGATTTGCGAATGATGGTTGTATGAAGGTTTTATGACAACTGTATTTAGATAATTTCATGTCATGTAATATTCATTGGCCGCGGCAATTTGAACCAGCTAATAGGGCGTGCGCTGAAAGTGCGCGTCCCTTTTACGTTCGAGGTTCTCATGCAAGCCAAGCTTCTCGGCGCCGTTGGCGCCCTTCTCGCTACAGCGTTTCTTGCTGGTCCCGCTGCCGCCGCCGATAAGACCAAGATTGACTTCTGGTTCGGCAATTCCGGTGACATCGCAAAGCGTGTCCAGGAGCAGTGCGATCGCTTCAACCAGTCGCAGGCCGACTACGAAGTCGTCTGCACCAGCCAGGGCAGCTACGACGCGTCCCTGCAGAACACCATTGCTGCGTTCCGCGCCGGCAAGCAGCCGACCATCGCCCAGGTCTCCGACGCCGGCACCCTCGACATCATGCTCTCCGGCGCCTACTACCCGGCCAACAAGCTGATGACCGACATGGGCTATACCGTCGACTGGAAGGACTACTTCTCCGGTATCTCCGGCTACTACGCGACATCGAAGGGCGAGATGTACTCCTTCCCCTTCAACTCCTCGACCGCTCTTCTCTACTGGAACAAGGACGCCTTCGCCAAGATCGGCAAGGATCATGCTCCGGCGACCTGGAAGGAAGCAGGCGAGGACCTCAAGGCTCTGAAGGATGCAGGCTATGCTTGCCCGCTCGGCTTTGACATCTCCAACAACGAAGTCTGGCAGTACATCGAGCAGTTCGAAGCGGTCAACGGCGAAGCGATCGCCACGAAGAAGAACGGTTTTGAAGGTCTCGACGCCGAGCTGGTGTTCAACAAGAACCCGCTTCTCGTCAGCTACGTCAAGGACCTCAAGTCCTGGTACGACAACAAGCTTGCCGTCATCAAGAACAAGGCTGTCGGCCAGACCTTCGTCGAAGCCTTTGCCGCTGGCGATTGCCAGGTCATCCTGACCTCGGTCGGCGACCACGGCAATGTCGGCCGCACCGCCAAACAGGGCATGAACTGGGGCGTTGCCATGCTCCCGACCTACGGCGACGCAACCCGCCACAGCTCTTTCGTCGGCGGCGCTTCGCTCTGGGTTCTGAAGGGTCACTCGGACGCCGAATATAAGGCTGCCGCGGCATTCTTCAACTTCATCGCAAAGCCGGAAGAAGCTCTTACCTGGTCGACCGTTACCGGTTACATCCCGGTTCGTAACTCCGGCTTCGAATATCTGAAGAAGCAGGGCTTCTACGACAAGGCTCCTTATGCCGGCCGCGAACTCGCCATTCAGAGCCTGACCGCCTCGCCGGCTGGTGACGCGGCTCCGCACGGCATCCGCCTCGGTGGCCTGCTGCAGGTCCGCACCGAAATCGCCAATGGTCTGCAGGCAATCTTCGTCAACAATGCCGATGTCCAGGCTTCGCTCGACAGCGCTGCCGAACGCGGCAACACGCTGCTGCGTCGCTTCCAGCAGACCTACAAGAACGTTCAGCTCCCCTGATCGTTTGATATGAGCCGCACCCGGCCCGCATTTCGCGCGCCGGGTGCGTACTCGGCCGCGGATGCGAATTCGCCGCCCGCGCCTAAAGCGCGCCGCAATCTTTCAGATTCGCTCCTCGCGCTTTAGACCTTTATTTTGACGCATGTCGTTACCGCAAAACCGCTGCACAGTTTTGCGCGACATGTTTTAAATCGAACCAGGACGAAAACGACCACTCATGGAAAAGCGCGTCACTTTCTCCTCAACGACGATCGGGCTGCTCTTCGCATTTCCGATGCTGTTGCTGATCTTCGTCTTCTTCTATTGGCCAAGCGCGCAGGCGCTCTATTGGGCGTTCACGCTCGAGCAGCCATGGGGCGGCGGTAATGCCTGGGTCGGTTTCGACAATTTCAAACAGCTGCTCACCGATCCGATCTATTGGGACTCGATCACCCGCAGCATGATCTTCGGCTTCAGCTCGACGGCCATTGCCATGGGGCTGGCGCTGATCCTGGCGCTTTTGACGGATCGTGAATTGCGCGGCCACAAAGTCTACCGGTCAGTCTTTATCTGGCCTTACGCCATTGCCGCTCCCGCTCTCGGCCTCGCCTTCCGCTTCATCCTGGCGCCGGAGGCCGGCCTTCTGTCGGTCATTAACCACGTCTGGCCCGGCCTCTGGAACCCCGCGCTCGACGGCAAGGATGCGATGATCGCCGTCATCGTCGCCTTCTCCTGGAAATATATCGGCTACAACTTCATCTTCTTCCTCTCGGCGCTGCAAGGCATTCCGCGCTCGCTGATCGAGGCCGCCGCGATGGATGGTTCGGGGCCGATGCGCCGGATCTGGGATATCCAGCTGCCCCTGCTGACGCCGACGCTGTTCTTCCTGCTCGTCATCAACATCACCGAGAGCTTCCAGGATTCCTTCGGTATCGTCGACGTGATGACGCAGGGTGGCCCGGCGCGCGCCACCGAGCTCATGGTCTATAAGATCTATTTCGACGGCTTCAGAGGTCTCGACTATTCGGGCGCCGCAGCGCAGTCCATCATCCTGATGGTGCTCGTTGTTCTTCTCACCATCTTCCAGTTCCGCTTCATCGAGCGGCGCGTGCACTACAAGTGAGGTCGCGGACATGATCGAACGCACGCCGATATTCAACTTCATCTGCTATAGCCTTCTCGCGCTCGGCATGGTGATCGCGCTTCTGCCTTTCGCCATCGTTATCATCGCCTCGACGCTTGATCTGGAGACGGTCAATCGCGTGCCGCTGCCGCTGATGCCGGGCTCGCATTTCTGGGAAAACGCTGAGACCGCCTGGGTTCGCGCCGATCTCGGCAACAAGCTGTTCCACAGCATCATCTTCGCCGCAACCGTTGGCGCCGGCAAGGTCATGCTGTCTTCCATGGCAGCCTTCTCGATCGTCTACTTCCGCTTCCGCGGCCGGTATGTGATTTTCTGGATCATCTTCATCACGCTGATGCTGCCGCTGGAAGTCCGCATCGTGCCGACCTATTCGATTGCGGCCAACGCGCTGCAGCCTTTCCAGACGATCCTCGACGTCACCGGCATAAGCTGGCTCGTTGCGCAGATCACCGGCTTCCAGATCAAGCTCGAATGGGGCCTGCTGAATTCCTATCCCGGTCTCGTTTTGCCGCTGGTCGCAACCGCGACCGGCACCTTCCTCTACCGGCAGTTCTACCTGACGGTTCCCGACGAGTTGGCCGAGGCTTCGAAGATGGACGGATCGGGCCCGGTCCGGTTCTTCTGGGACATTCTGCTGCCGCTTTCGCGGCCAAATATGATCGCGCTGTTCACGATCATGTTCGTCTGGGCCTGGAACCAGTATCTCTGGCCGCTGCTGATCACCACCGATCCGAATTTCGGTATCGCTGTGACGCAGCTCAAGACCCTCATCCCGTCCGAATTCGGCCTGCCCGACTGGAACGTGGCCATGGCCGGAACCCTGATCATCATGTCGCCGCCATTGATCCTCGTCATTCTGATGCAGCGCTGGTTCGTACGCGGCCTTATCTCCACCGAGAAGTGAAGGAGTATTCCCTTGGCACCGATCTCCATTCGTGGCGTGAAGAAAAACTACGGCAAGACCCCCGTCGTTCACGGCGTCGATCTCGACATCCAGTCGGGCGAGTTCATCGTCATCCTCGGCCCGTCCGGCTGCGGCAAGTCCACGCTGCTGCGGATGATCGCCGGCCTCGAGGAAATCAGCGGCGGTGAAATCGCCATTGACGGCCGCGTCGTCAACCAGCTGGAGCCGCGCGAGCGCGGCTGCGCCATGGTGTTCCAGAACTATGCGCTTTATCCGCATATGAGCGTTGCCGAGAATATCGGCTACGCATTGAAGGTGGCCGGTGTCTCGAAGGCGGAGCGTCAGCGGCGCATCGGCGAGGTCGCCAAGGCGCTCAGCCTCGAACCCTTCCTCGGACGCCGGCCCGCCGCTCTTTCCGGCGGCCAGCGCCAGCGCGTCGCCATGGGGCGGGCGATGATCCGCGAACCGAAGGTATTCCTCTTCGACGAGCCGTTGTCGAACCTCGACGCCAAGCTGCGTATCGCCATGCGCGCCGAAATCCGCCGCCTGCACCGCCGCCTTGGCGCCACGTCGATCTTCGTCACGCATGACCAGACCGAGGCGATGACGCTGGCCGACCGGCTGGTGGTGATGAATGGCGGCAGGGTGGAGCAGGTTGGCACGCCGGAAGAGGTCTATCATCATCCGGTCTCGCGCTTCGTCGCGGGTTTCGTCGGCACGCCGGCGATGAACCTGCTCGAGGGCACGATCAATGACGATGGCGTCTTCGTCTACGATCAAAGCCGCAAGGTCGTGCTGCCGCGCGAGCGCGCCGCACCGCTGAAAGGCAAACGCGTCGTGCTCGGCATGCGCGCCGAGGCCGCCCGGCTGGTCGCCCCGGATGCTCCCGGCGCCCTGATCGCTACCGCCGATTTCATCGAGGAGCTCGGCGCAAGCCGCGTCGTCCACGCCGATTTCGACGGGCTGCCCTTTGCCGTGGCGCTGACTGAGGCCGTGAAGGTGAAGTCGGGCGATCCGATCGGCATCGCGATCGATTACAACCAGATCCACCTCTATGCCGCCGATACCGGCCGGATTATCGAGAACCCTGTTATGAACGGCGCAGACGCCGTCAACGCTTGAAGGCGTCTGCGATGATTCTTGCAGAGCGTTTGGCGGCGTAAGGGTCTGCGCACATTGCGGAAATTACTCTAACGGTGGATCGGATCGATCCACGCAACGTCTTCCGGCTTTTCGACCGGTTCGATGTCGAGGTTAACGACGACCGGTTCCTGGCCTGAGCGGACGAGAACGCATTCCAGCGTCTCGTCGCGGCTGGCGTTGATCTCCTGATGCGGCACATAGGGCGGAACGTAGATGAAGTCGCCGGGGCCGGCCTCGGCGGTATATTCCAGATGCTCGCCCCAGCGCATGCGGGCCTTGCCCTTGACCACGTAGATGATGCTTTCGAGATCGCCATGGTGATGAGCGCCGGTCTTGGCGTTGGCATGGATCGTCACCGTGCCGGCCCAGATTTTCTCGGCCCCGGCGCGCGCGTTGTTGATCGCAGTCGCGCGGTTCATGCCCGGCGTCTGCGCGGTGTTCGGATCGAGCGAATTGCCGGGAATGACCTTGACGCCATGTTCACGCCAATCGACATGATGCTGCTCGTGGTCGTCGCTCATGCCTTGCCTCCAGCTTCGATTTGGTCAGTCTAGGCGTGAGGCAGGCAGCGGCCAAGCAGATTTGCCGCTGTACAGCCCACAATATCTCGGCGCCGCGATAGCTTCTGCGCACAAACGAAAGAACGGACCCGATGAGCCACCTCCCGCAAATCGACTACGACACCGCTTCGGAAGAGGTTCGTGCGGCGCATGACGAGGAAGTCAGGCGGCGCGGCCGGATGACCAATATGAAGCGTACGCTGCTGCATTCGCCGGCCGCCCACCGCATTTATGCCGAATGGTTCACGCTGCGCGCCGAACTCGATCCCGCGATCAACGACCGGGCGATCTGGATATTCTCGCATGCGATCTCGAAGGCAGCCAGATCGAAGATCGCTATCACCTTCTTCCGCCGGGCGCTGATGAACAAGGGTTTCGATCCCGACGCGCTGGAGCTTTCCGACGAGGAAGCGCTGCTCGACGCTTTCGGCAAGGCGATCGTCGCCGATTCCAACGCCGTTCCCGTCGAACACTGGGCAAAGCTGAAACAGCGCTATGAGACCAAGGTGCTCGTCGACCTCGTCGCTTTCGCCGGCATCATGCTGGCCACCGCTGTCTTCAACAATGTCGTCGAGGTTGATTTCGATCCCGAGCTTGAAGGCTTTGCCGAAGGCGCCAGTTCATCCGCATCCTGAAATTTCAGCTATTGAGCGGCAGGATCAGCACGTCGCGCGGCGGCACCTCGATGCCACTATTGCCGATATGGCCGATCGGCCAGACGGCCTGACTTTGGGCAAGCGTCCCTTGGGCGAGCGTTACCTCAGTCTTCTGCGCCGTTCGCGTCGGATTGACTAGCCAGAGGAAGCTGCCCTTTTCTCCCTCGTGGATACGGGCGAAGAGTGCGGCATTCGACAGCGTCAAATGGCGCTTCGTCCCGCTCCATCTCAATAGCTCAGCGAAGAAAGCGCCGTTCGCCTTCCCCTGCGTGCGGTAATAGGCCACGGAAGGATTGGTGCCGATCAACAGCGTGCGGCCCTTGCCATAGGCGTTTTCGACGACGGCAAGACGGCCGTCGGTGAAGTGGCCGCGTCCTGTTCCGCCGGTCAGCCGATAAGACTGTAGGAAGCCGCCGCCGTCGACGGCTGCGCCGTCCAGATCGAAATGGATGCGGTCGCCGATATCGGGCATGAATTCGACTTCCTCCTCGCGTGCGCCGAAGACCTCGTCGAGGCCCATGTTCGGCTGCACGGTGCCGACATGGCCGTGATCGCCGAAATAGCCGGGGCATGCTTCGGCAATAAGCGTGCCGCCGTTTTCGACCCAGGCTTTCAGGCGGTTCGCCTGTTCTGATGTGAACATGATCGGATAGGGGAAATAGAGGAAATCATAGGCCGCGATATCGTCGATATGCACCCAGTCCGGCTGCACGCCATTTTCGAGGAAGGCGCGATAGGCGCCCCACATGGCCTCGGGATAGGGTTTCTCCTTGCGGTCATGGTTCAGGAGGTAATCAAACTCTTGCGTTTCGCGAACGACAAGGATGCCGACCTCGCCGCGAACGGGCTTTGCCTCCCAGAGGGGAGCCTGCGCCCGGTCGTTTGCCCATTTCGCCATGGCGCTTGCCATATCGGAGCGCGGCGTGCGCGAGCCGTCCATGCCGTAGGAGCCGAACGCGCCGAAGAGCGGACCGTCGAGCAGTGGGCGCCAGCGCAGATTGATCACGCCGCGAGCGCCGCCGGCAAGCGAGGTCATGCTCCAGAGACGGATATCCTCGGGCTCGGCGACGCGGCCATCCTCCTTGTCGCGGCCGATCACCTGCGGCTGCAGCCAGAGCGGCCCGCCCTGGCGCTCGGCATGCCAGAAGGGCTTGCCGCGGGCGGCGGCGCGGTTGATATCGACGCCATACCAGTTCTTCCAGGCTTCCGAGCCCTTGCGCGCCTGGATCCAGGTGAAGCCGTAAACCTCGACTTTGGAGGCGGCGAGCCAGTCGTCGCAGCCGTTGGCCGCCATGTTGGGAATTGCGCCGGATATGCCGTGAGCAGCGATGGTATTCTTCTGGTCGACGGCGCGGATCGTATCGATGCGCCACTGCATCTGGTCGTAGAAATTGTCGCGCTTGAACTGCAGCCAGTCGATGCATTCGGGATAGGGCGCCATGTGCACCGGCGGCTCGATATCCTCCCATTCGGCATAGCTGTAGCGGTACCAGGCTTTCGCCAGGACCTTCAGGCTGCCGTACTTCTTCTCCAGCCATTTGCGAAAGGCTGATTTGGCAAAGCGGCTGTAATCGACATCGGCGGAATAGTTGCACTCGTTCCAGACGTCATAGCCATAGATCGCCGGATGATCCTTGTAGCGGGTGGCAAGCGCGGTCAGGAACTTGCCAGCGGCTTCCTTCACTTCGGCGCAGTTCAGCGTCAGGGCGCCGGCGCCGCCGCCATTGTTGGAGAAGCCACCGGTTGCCGACGAGACGCCCATATAGGAACCGAGTTTGGTGCCGTCGGCATTGACCTGCAAAGCATGCGCATATTTGCGCACTGCCCAGTCCGGCACGGCATGAATCAACTCGGCGATAACGGTCTTGATGCCGTTTGCGGCGGCAAGATCCATCTGGCGGTCATATTCCTCCCAATCGTAGACGCCGGGGGCGGTTTCGATCGCGCTCCACATGAACCAGTGGCGGAAGATGTTGAGGCCGTCCTGCCCGGCGGTGGCGTAGTCGCGTTCCCAATCTTCGCGGGGCGGGTTGGACTTGCGGAAATAGACGGCGCCGTAGGGCAGCTGGATATCTTTGTTGAGCATTTTCCTGTCCTTCTCTATCGATGACCGGACATGGCTTCGCCGTCCGGAAAGAGGGCTCCGGCGGAAGACAATCGAAGATGTCATCCGGCAATTCTAAAAAGCGTTGATCTAGCGCGGTCCTCCGGCGAGGAGTTCCAGGGTGCGGATGAGAGCGGAGTGGTCGCGTTCGCCGTCGCCATTGGCGATCGCGGCATTCATCAGCTGCTGCGTGGCGGCCGTGTTCGGCAGCGACAGATCGAGTGCGCGGGCGGCATCGACGGCAAGCGTCATGTCCTTGCGGTGCAGGCGGATGCGGAAGCCGGGCTCGAAGGTCTCCTTGACCATGCGCTCGCCATGCACTTCAAGGATGCGCGAAGCGGCAAAGCCGCCCATCAGTGCGGAGCGCACCTTGGCCGGGTCAGCACCGGCCCTCCTGGCAAAAAGCAGCGCTTCGCCAACAGCCTCGATCGTCAGGCCGACGATGATCTGGTTGGCGACCTTCGCCGTCTGGCCGTCGCCGCTGCCGCCGACATGGGTGATGTTCTTGCCCATCTTTTCGAAAAGCGACCTGGCGCGTTCGAAAGCTTGCTCCTTGCCGCCGACCATGATCGTCAGCGAGGCGGCCTTGGCGCCGACTTCACCGCCGGAAACCGGGGCATCGAGATAATCGCAGCCGAGCGCCTCGATGCGTTTGGCGAAAGTCTTGGTGGCGACCGGTGAGATCGAGCTCATGTCGATAACCAGCTTGCCCTGGGAAAGGCCGGCGGCGACGCCGTCTTCGCCGAACAGAACCGCCTCGACATCTGGTGTATCCGGCAGCATCAGGATGACGATGTCGGAAGCGTGCGCCACCGCCTCGGCGCTTGCGGCGGCTTTGCCGCCCTTGTCGACAAGATGCTGCGAGATTTCCTTCACGCGGCTCAGATGCAGCGTATGGCCGGCGTCGATCAGGTGTTCCGCCATCGGGCGGCCCATGACGCCCAGTCCGATAAATCCGATGTTCATGCTGTCCTCGCTCACTTCAGATAGGGTTTCATCCAGCCGAGGCCTTCGCTGGTGCCGGATTTCGGCTTGTACTCGCAGCCCACCCAGCCTTCGTAGCCGAGGCGGTCGAGTTCGGAGAGGATGAAGCCGTAATTGATCTCGCCGGTCCCGGGTTCGCCCCGGCCGGGATTGTCGGCGATCTGCACATGCGCGATCTTCTCCTTCAGCCTGACGAAGGTGGGGATCAGATCGCCCTGCATGATCTGCATGTGGTAGAAATCATACTGGATATAGAGGTTGTCGGAACCGACCCTGTCGAGGATGCGCTCGGCGTCAGCGGTGGTCGACAGGAAGAAACCGGGAATATCGCGTAGGTTGATCGGCTCGATCAGCAGCCTGACGTCGGCATCGGCGCAACGCTTTGCAGCATATTTCAGATTGTCGACCAGCACCGTTTCCAGTGTTTGAAGGTCCGCACCCCTAGGCACCAGCCCGGAAATGACATTCACCTGTCGGCAATCGAGCGCTGCGGCATAATCGAGGGCCTGCGCGACCCCATTGCGGAACTCGTCTACGCGCTTCGGTAAGCAGGCGATGCCGCGCTCGCCGCCGGCCCAGTCGCCGGATGGTACATTGAAGAGCGCCTGTTTCAGGCCGCTCGCCTTCAGCGCCTCGGCGACCTTCTCCTTGGGCTCGGCATAGGGGCCGAGATATTCGAGGGCGCCGAAGCCGTCCTTTGCGGCTGCCGTGAAGCGGTCGAGAAAGGGCAGGTCCTGGTAGAGGAAGGAAAGGTTGGCGGAAAATTTCGGCACGGGATCGTCCTTAGATATTGGCGGGCGCGACGAAACGATGCCGGTGCAGCATGCGCTTATCGCGGGGGTCGGGATTGGGAATGGCGGAGATGAGGCTCTTGGTATAGGCCTCCTCGGGAGCGGTGCAGATCTGTTCGGCCTCGCCAAGTTCGACGATTTTGCCGCGATGCATGACGGCGACGCGATCGCAGAAATAACGCACCACCGAAATATCGTGCGAAATGAAGATGAAGCTCAGGTTCAGCCGCTGGCGGATATCGAGCAGCAGGTCGAGGATCTGGCTGCGGATCGAGACATCGAGGGCCGACGTCGCCTCGTCGGCGATGATGATGCGCGGGTCGAGCGCAAGGGCGCGGGCGATGCCGATGCGCTGGCGCTGGCCGCCGGAAAAGGCATGGGGGTAACGCTCCATGCCCATCGGATCGAGGCCGACCAGGCGCATCAGCTCGGCGACGCGGTCCTCCAGCGCCTTGCGCTTGGCCAGCCCGTTGACAACAAGCGGATCACCGATCACCTCCTTGACGGTCATGCGCGGATTGAGCGAGGCGAAGGGGTCCTGGAAGACCAGGCGGACTTCGCGGTGGAAGGTGCGGAGTTCGCGCTTCGTCAGCTTGGTGACGTCGATCTCGCCACCGTCCCTGCCGCGATAGCTGATGCTGCCCGATGTCGGCTCGACGGTGCGCAGGATCAGCCGGCCGAGCGTCGTCTTGCCGGAGCCGCTTTCACCGACGATGCCGAGGTTTTCGCCGGGATAGAGATCGAAGCTGGCATCGTCGACTGCGCGCAGCGTGTTGGCCTTGCCGTGCCAGCCATAGATCTTGCCGAGGTTGCGGACGGACAGGATCGGCTGCGGCGCCTGCGGCGACAGTGCCACGGCGGGCAGCCGCCCTTCGACATGGTGGGTCAGCTTGACCGTCGAGGCCAGCAGCTGGCGGGTATAGGGATGCTTGGCGGCATGGTAAATCGCATCCACCGGGCCGTGCTCGACGATGCGGCCGAAGCGCATGACGGCGACATCATCGGCCACTTCGGCGACGATCCCCATGTCATGGGTGATGAGCAGCATGGCCATGCCGCGTTCGACCTGCAACCGCTTGATAAGGTCGAGGATTTCGGCCTGCGTGGTGACGTCGAGTGCCGTCGTCGGCTCGTCGGCGATGAGAATGTCGGGATTGCCGGCAAGCGCCATGGCGATCATGGCGCGCTGGCGCATTCCGCCGGAGAACTCGAAGGTGTAGCGGTCGGCCATCTTGTCCGGGTTCGGAATTTCGACCTGGCGCAGCAGTTCGATGGTCCTTTCGCGGGCTGCATGCTGATCAAGATTGCTGTGCAGGCGCACGGCCTCGATGATCTGCGAACCGATGGTATGGACCGGTGACAGCGAGCTCATCGGCTCCTGGAAGATCAGGCCGATGCGGCGGCCGCGGATGGCGCGCATCGCCCGATCCGACGGTTTCAGCGCGGCGATGTCGGCGATCCCGTCGCCGTTATTGAGCAGGATGCGGCCGGAAACGATGCTGCCGGGGCTGTCGACGATCTGCAGCAGCGAGCGGGCGGTGACGCTTTTACCGGATCCGCTCTCGCCGACGAGACAGAGCGTCTCACCGCGCTTCAGCTCGAAGCTGACATTTTCGACGGCGTGCAGGATGTGGGTGCGCAGCCGGAAATCGATCGAGAGGTTTTCGATGGAGAGAACGACGTCGTCTGAAAGATCGGTCATGGTTTCCTCCTCAATTGTCGTAGGGGTCGGCGGCATCGCGCAGGCCGTCGCCGAAGAAATTGAAGGACAGGACGGCGACGACGACCGCGAGCGACGGCCAGATCAGGAGCCACGGCGCGGTGGCGACGGTGCGGATGTTCTGGGCGTCCTGCAGCAGCACGCCCCAGCTGACGACCGGCGGCTTGAGACCGATGCCGAGGAAGGAAAGCGAGGTCTCGGCGACGATCATTGTCGGCACGGCCAGTGTCACGACCGCAAGGATGTGGCTCGTCAGCGACGGCAGGATGTGGCGGAAGATCAGCCGTGCTTCGCTCGATCCGTCGAGCCGGGCGGCGACGACGAAATCCTCGCTGCGCAGCGCCAGGAACCGGCCGCGCACCTCCCGCGCCAGGCTGGTCCAGCCGAGCAGCGAGACAATGATCGTGATGACGAAATAGACATTGACCGGCGACCATGTCAGCGGGATCGCCGCCGCCAGGCCGAGCCATAGCGGGATGGTCGGCATGGCGCTGACGACCTCGATGACGCGCTGGATCAGCGTATCGACCCAGCCGCCGTAGAAGCCGGAGATGGATCCGAGCACGACGCCCAGGATCAGCGACATGGCGACGCCGACGAGGCCGATCGACATGGATACGCGTGTGCCGTAGACGAGGCGCGAGAAGACGTCGCGGCCGAGCCGGTCGGCACCGAGCAGATACATCGGGTCGTTCTGGTTGAGGGGGCCGATCAGGTGGCGGTTCATCGGGATCAGGCCCCAGAGATCGTAGGCCGCGCCTTTGACGAAGAAGCCGATCGGGACGACCTTGGTGTCGTCGACGACGAAGGTGCGGCGCAGCGCCACCTTGTCGATCTCGACCTTGTAGCCCTTCACATGGAAATTGAACTCCGAGCTGCCGTCCGGTTTTTCGACGAAGAAGCTGAAGCCCTGCGGCGGGGCATAGGTATATTGCGGCCGCGAGGTCATCGGCAAAGCCGGCGCCAGGAATTCGGCGAAGAGGCCAACCAGATAGAGGAAGAGGATGATGGCGCCGGCCACCATCGCCACCTTCTGGCGGATCAGTTTGCCGGCGACCAGCCGCCAGGGGCCGATCGCGGCGGTCGAGACGGTCTTGCCCTGTTTCAGCGGGCTGATCGACGGGCCATCGGCAACAGTGTGAAGCGGACCAGCGTGGTTTCCGAAGGTTTCGTGCGTGCTCATCGCATTCCCCTCAATTGAACCGGATGCGCGGATCGAGCAGCGCCAGCAACAGATCCGACAGCAGCATGCCGACGAGGGTCAGCGCGCTCAAAAGCAGGATGAAACTGCCGGCGAGGTACATGTCCTGCGAGATCAGTGCGCGGAAAAGCAGCGGCCCGGCGGTCGGCAGGTTCAGCACGATGGCGGTGATCGTCACGCCGGAGACGAGATGCGGCAGCACCCAGCCGATCGCCGAGACGAAGGGATTGAGCGCGATTCTGACCGGATATTTCAAGATGACCTTGTATTCCGGCAGTCCCTTGGCGCGGGCGGTGACGACATAGGGCTTGTGCAGTTCGTCGGTCAGGTTGGCGCGCAGGATGCGGATCATTGCTGCCGTTCCCGATGCGCCGATGATGATGATCGGGATCCAGAGATGGGCGAGGAAATCACCAATCTTGGCGAGGCTCCAGGGCGCCTCGGCATATTCCGGCGAAATCAGCCCGCCGACGCTCTGGCCGAGATATCTATAGGCGATGTACATCAGCGTCAGCGCCAGGATGAAGTTCGGCACAGCAAGGCCGATGAAGCCGAGGAAGGTGAAGACATGGTCGCCAACGGAGTGGCGGCGGACAGCGGAATAGATGCCGATCGGCAAAGCGACGATCCAGACGAAGAGCAGGCTCAGGAGCGAGATCACCAGCGTCGAGCCCATGCGAGCCCAGATCAGCCCGGAGACGGGCTGGCCCCACTCGAAGGAGTAGCCGAAGTCGCCGCGGCTGACGATGCCCCAGATCCATTTCAGATATTGGACATAGAAGGGGTCGTCGAAGCCGTAGATTTCCTTCAGCCGCTCGATCTGCGCGGGATCGACGGTCTGGCCGCTGTCGCTCATGGTGGCGATCATCGACGTCAGATAGTCACCTGGTGGCAACTGGATGATCAGGAACGAGATCAGCGACATGCCGAACAGGGTCGGGATCATGTAGAGCACGCGCTTGAAGATATAGCCAAGCATCGAAACGTTTCTCCTCCGGTCGGGAACGCCGTGACGCGCTTCCCCCGGATCTTTACCCACCTTCGGCCCTCCAGGCCGAAAGCGCTCCTTCGTCGCGTGTCATCTCATTTCCAGGTAAGATGCAGGACCTCCAGCCGATCGATACCAGGCACCTCCACCTGCGCGCGGCCATTCCCGAAGCTGAAGTTTGCGGCGCGGTCGGCAACGACGAGCCAAGCCTTTGCCAGCGATCGGCCCTCCGGAATCTCCACCGAAACGGTCTGCGCTGCCAGAGGGTAATTGTCGCGGATCGGGCCTTTCATCATCATCGGGTTGGTGAGGTTGAAGAGGCTGACTGCCAGGCCCCCATCGTTTTCGCGCAGCGCCAGATCGACGACCCCCTTGCCCTTGACGGTGACACGCGGCGTCTTGCCGAGTGCCCAATGAACGGCGTTGGCGATGAGCCGCGCATGATCAACGGCAAAGACCTCCCAGAAGATCTCGCCGATGTTCCAGGGGATGTAGACCGTGCGGCCACCCTTGCCAGTCTCGCGGGCGATGACGGCAGCACCTTTCGGGGCCTCACGCGGATAGACCTCTTCCATCGGCAGATCGGGAAAGTCGGGGATGTAGAGGAAGGGTGTCTTCGCATCGACCGACGGTTCGGCGTGGATCAGGCGGGTGCCGCCCATGATCCGCTCGGCGCCGTCGAAACCCCGATTGATCGGGTGATCGCCAGAAAGGGCGACATAGGTGTTCTTGACGATGCCGCGCGGGCCGGAGACGTATCTGGCGCCGAGCACGTCGGCCAGGCCGAAGTTGGGGCGCTTCTTGCCGAACTCGTCGCGCAGCGACGTCTCATAGGAGGCAATAACGCTGCCGCCGCGATCGACATAGGCGCGGATTGCGGCGTTCTGCGCATCCGAAAGGCAGGAAGCGTTGGCGAGGATGATCAGCTTGAACCGATCGAGGCTCTCTTCGGTTAGCACCTGGTCCGAGAGCAGCTCGAAGGGCAGGCGGGCTTCGACGAGGGCGTGGTAGAGACCGAGATCGTGTTTTTCGGCGGAATGCCGCTCTTCCGGCGCCCAGTGGCGCAGTGTCGTCGAGGGATCGATGACGGCGATTTCGGCGGTCGGCTTCATGCTTTCCAGCACCGGCTCGACGGCTGCCTGCAGGCCGAAGGCGTCGGCCACCGGCTCGACCCAGCGTTTGTCGGGCACGACACCGTTAAACTTGGTGAACCAGGCACAGAGACCGTGGGCGGTGCCGTCGTTGATCCAGAGCTGCATCTCCTCACCCGAGGTGACGGCATCCTTCCAGCGATATTCCTCCTCCGGGCCGATCGAGGTGATCAGCACGACCAGGCGGTCGGGGAAGGTGGCGCGGATGCGCTTGCCGTTGCGGCCAGCCGACCAGCCGAGCTCGAGGCCCTTGCGGCCCTGATGGTCGACGACGAGGAACGGGCAGTGCCTGGCGATGACCGAGAGATCGAATTCCATCAGCGAAGCGCCGCCCATGTTCGGAATGAAGCTCGCATGCGGGCGGATCGCTTTGACGGCATCGTCCCATTGCGCGATCATGTCGGTCAGCACGCGGCGGCGCCATTGCACCCAGGCCTGCCAGGCGGGATCCTCGGCATCGGGTTTTGCAGGCAGGCCATAGCCGGACATGTCCTTGAAGCGGCGGGCGCTGTCTTCGCTATAATCGACGCCGTGGCCCTGCCAGCGATTGGCGAAGACTGCGTCGATATCGTATTTGCGGACGATCTCCTTGACCACCTCAGGCATGAAGACGCTGTTGTAGTCGCCATAGGCATTGGTCACCCAGACATCGGGATAGGCCCAGTGGCGGCGCGGGGTTCCGTCGGCATTGATCATCACCCATTCCGGATGGGCTTTGGCGGCATCGTCATGGATCGCATGCGGGTCAACGCGGGCCATGACATGCATGTCGAGCTTGCGGGCGGCATCGACGAGCGAGCCGAAGATATCCTTGTCGCCGAGATATTTGCTGACATAGTGGTAGGGCACGTCGCTCGGATAATAGGCGATATAGCCGCCGGCGCTGAGGCAGACCGCGTTCGATTTCGTGCGTTTGAAAACATCGATCCAGAAGGCCGGGTCGTATTTCTCCGGGTCATCTTCCGCGAAGGTCAGCTGGGTCCAGCGAGTCGCGGTCTTGAACCAGTCCGGCGTCCTCAGCGTGTCGGTATTCTGTTTCCTGGCATCGAGCATCGTCTTCATCCAATCATTGGCAAAGAAGGGCCTCGGCGCCAACCGGAGGGGCCGGCGCCTGGCATGCATCATGGGGAATGGGCCATCAGGCCTTATAGAACTGCTCCGGCATCGTCGGAGCGGGCGTCGGCCAGCCGAAGGAGTTCGGCATGATCTTCGTGATGTTCTTCATGTTGTTCTTGACGATGCCGTATCCATCAGGCGGCAGCGAGATGCCGAAGACATAGAAATTGTCGGCGGCGCCTTGAAGGATCTGCTTCATGACCTCGCGCTGGCCTGATGCGTCGGACGTCGCCTTCAACTTGTCGTAGAGCGCAAGCTGGCTCTTCGTGCTTTCCGGCGGTTCCTCGGCATTGGCATTGGCGCGGTCGCGATACCAGAGTTGCCAGGCCGGGGCATACATGGCGTTGGCATCGGTCGGCACGTAATAGCGCGGGTCGAGCATGGCGGCGACGCCGCCGTTGGCGCCGAACTGGTGGGCGGTCGCGTCGAAATCCCGGCCCTGGCGGACGCGCGTCTCCCAGAGCGAACGGTCCATCGAGCGCATCTGCGCATCGATCCCGACCGCCTGGAACATCGGAATGACAAGCTGGAAGAGATCGAGGAAGACGGCGCGCGCCTGGTCGATCTCGAAGATGATCGTCAGGCGGCGGCCCTTTTCGTCGAGGCGGAAGTTCTGGTCGTCGCGCTTCGGCACGATCTGATCGAGCATGGCATTCGCCTTGTCGACGTCATAGGCCGTGAACTGCGAGGCGAGCTGCTCGTTGTAAAGCGGATCTTCCTTCTTGATCGACGGCTGGGCAGGCGCGCCCTGGCCAACGAGCACGGCATCGATCAGCGACTGCCGGTCGAGCGCGGTCGAGAGTGCCGCGCGGAAATCCTTGTTCCGGAAGAGCGTCCGCTTGGTCTCATCATTGTGGTTCAGGTTGAAGATGAAATTCATCACATTGGCTTCGGTCGACGTCAGCGTGTAGAATTCATAGCCGCCCTGCTCTCGCGCATCGTAGAGAACCGATTTGTTGTTCGGCGTGGCGATATACTGGTCCATCAGGTCGACTTCGCCCTGCATGGCCTTCAGCAGCAGAACCTGCGGATCGGCGACCATCTGGTAGACGATGCGGTCCATATAGGGCAGCTGGTTGCCCTCGGTGTCGACCTTCCAATAGTAGGGATTGCGTTCGGCAATGGCACGTTCGGTGTTTTCGCCGGGCGCTATCGTGAACATCCAGGCATGCACGCAGGGCTTTTTCGAAGAATTCAGGAAGAAGGCGTTGTCGTCCTGGAAACCGGCGGCCGCCTGGAAGGAGGCGATCCAGCTTTCAAAGCCGCGTTGCTTGGCGAGTTCATCGGCCTTCGGATTGAAGTCGATGTGGAACTGCTCGAGATAATGCTTCGGCGTGCGCGTCGTCTGATCGTTGTTTGCCCAGGCGACCTGCAGCGGGAACAGGCCGTTCGGCTTGTCGAAGGTGACCTTGAAGGTCTGCTCGTCGATGATCTCCAGCTTGGCCGGCTTGCCGCCGGACTTCCAATGATCCTGACCGACGAAGGCGACGCGCTTGTCGGTGAAAACGGTGTCGTACCAGAACTTGATGTCGGCGGTGGTGTAGGGATGGCCGTCCGACCATTTCATGCCCTTGCGCAGCCGGATCGTATAGACTCTGGAATCGGCGTCACCCTCAAAGGACTCGGCGACATTAAGCGTCACGCCTGACCAGTCGGGGGTGTAGCGCAGCAGCGGTTCGTAGGCCTGGTAGCGGAACAGCATCGACAGCGAGCCGCCGCCGACCAGCGCCATGTTCCAGTCGCCGCCGTACTTGCCGACGCTTTCAACCGGTTTGACGATGAGCGGATTTTCAGGAAGCCGGTCCTTCAAGGCGGGCAGGGCGCCGCTCGATACCTTCGTTTTCAGGATATCCGCTTCCTTGAAGTCAGCGGCGAAAACCGGCAGGGCCGGCAATATCAGGGCGGCCGACGTCCCGGCCAGAAACGCACGTCGTTTCAGCTTGATCATAGGGATCTCCTCCAAAAATCCGTGCCCTTATTCATTATTTTGCTATTGGGCTTGGGATGAAGGAAAGATTACATTTGGATATTGTTAGGTAAAGCGTTATGTTTACGTTAGTGTAAAAATTTGCCTTTGTGGCGCGGGCTATAGCCAGCGTCGCATCAATCCAACGCTGAGGTGCCACGTGGGAAGTAGGGGTCGGGTTACATTGCAGACCATCGCAAGGGAGGTCGGACTCTCGAAATATGCGGTGTCGCGATCGCTTGCCGGCAAGAGCGGCGTCAGCGAGGAAACGCGCGCACTGATCCGCGAGACGGCGCAGCGCCTCGGCTATATCAAGCCTGCCGGGCAGGGTACTGCCGGCGAGGTCGCGGTCGTCTTTCACGATCTCGATGCCGTCAACAGTGAGCTCTATATGCAGGTGCAGAACGGTGTGCAGCGCGAGGCTCATCGGCTTGGCATGACGCTGCGCGTACGCTGGACCCATGATTCCGGTCAGTTGGAGGAGCTGGCGCGCACTTGCGACGGGCTGATGCTCGTCGGCCCGCATGCCCGTGAGGCCGTGGCGGCGGCGAGTGCCGCCGGCGTTCCGATCGTGCGTTTCGGCTGGGTCGATGCGCTCGAACAGATCGACCATGTCGGCGGCACCGACCATGAGGCGGGGCAGGCGGTGGTGGAGTATCTGGTCGGGCTCGGCCATCGGTCCATCGTTTACGTCTATGGCATGCCAGGCCTGCGGGGACGCCAAGAGCGGCACTACGGCGCCCGCGAAGTCGCCGAACGTTATCCTGACATTTCGCTTCATGTTATGCAGTTCGACGAAGGGAATGGCTTCAGCGCGGCCTTCCGAGCGCTCGTGGAAAAAGGCATCCGGCCGACGGCTTTCTTCTGCGCTCATGACGGGCTGGCGCTGACCGTGGTTTCCGAACTGCTCGGTCAGGGATACCGCATTCCCGACGATATTTCGGTCGTCGGTTTCGGCGACTACTCGCCGGCAACGCAGATCTCACCGGCGCTGACGACGGTGAGGATGGAGGGGCAGGAGTGCGGGGCCGTCGGGCTGCGGCTCTTGCTCGAGCGCATCGAGAATCCACGCCTCCCCGGCATGCCGGCGCGGCGCATCATGATTGCCTCGCGCATTATCGAGCGCCGCTCTGCCGGACCCTGCAAGGCGGTGGCAAGCGTCGATGCCGCCGAGGTTTAACCGCCGAGCGAAGCAATCGCGGCCTTGACTGCGTCCGCGCCGGGCCTGGTCGGCCGGTACTCCAGACCGACGGCGCCGTCGTAACCGTTGGTGAAGATCCAGCCGAGGCGTAGAGCAAGGTCGATGCTGCCGGAGCCCGGCTCGTTGCGGCCGGGGTGATCGGCGACATGGACGTGGATGATACGGTCGAGACGGCCGTTCAGCACGTCTTCGCTGCGCTCGTCCATCACGGCGGAATGGTAGATGTCGTAGACGATGCCGATCTCGGGGCGAGCGACGTCGTCGATGATGTCGAGGCCTTCGCGGGTCGAATCGAGGAAATAGCCGATATGGTCGATGCGGATATTGAGCGGCTCGACGCCGAGGCGCACACCGCTGCCTTTGAGGATATCGGCGCCGGCTCTCAGCGTTTCGGTGAGCGCCCGGCGCTGTTCTTCGCGGCTCAAGCCTGGGAGATCGTCGCCCGCCTGGGCAATTAGCACCGGCGCGCCGAGACGCTTCGCGGCAGTCACGGATTCGGCAAGGCCTTTGAGCCAGACCTGCCGGTTGGCGGCGTCGGTCAGTGCGATCATCGGTTCGGCGACGAGGCTGGAGACGGCAAGGCCGGTTTCCTTCAGCGCCGCCTCGATCGCATTCAGATCCTTGTCGGTCCAGCGCCAGAATTCGATCGCCGTCAGGCCGGCTGCATGGGCGCGGCGGATGCGATCGGGAAAGCTGTCGCCCTCTTCGGCAAACAGCCACTCTATGCAGGCTGAATAACGTCGCATCAAAACTCCTCCCATCCGTTGATGCAGGCATGCGACAGATCGGCGTCTGCCGCAAGAGGAGTGCAGGCGCTTGACGCCCGGTATTCATTGGCGGAACACTCAGCACATCAGGCCGGGATCTCCGGCCGTTTGCGGAGGAAGACATGGATCTCGGATTGAAGGGAAAGACTGCCGTCATAACAGGTGCGTCAGTCGGCATCGGACTGGCGATCGCCGAGGGATTGGCGGCCGAGGGCGCCGACCTCGTGCTGGCAGCACGCGGCGGCGAACGGCTCGAGGCGGAAGCCGCCCGTATCGCCGAGACGTACGGCGTCAGCGCCGCCGCTGTCGCGGCCGATGTGGCGACGGTTGCGGGAACCGAGGCGATCATCGCGGCGGCGGCCGCAAAAGGCGGCGCCGACATCCTCATCAACAATGCCGGCACCGGATCGAACGAGACGGTGATGGAGGCGCCCGACGAGAAGTGGCAGACCTATTGGGACCTGCATGTGATGGCCGCCGTGCGGCTGGCGCGCGGCATCGCGCCGCAGATGAAGGAACGCGGCGGCGGAGTGATCCTGCACAACGCCTCGATCTGCGCTGTCCAGCCACTCTGGTACGAGCCGATCTACAACGTCAGCAAGTCGGCGCTGATGATGTTTTCGAAGACGCTCTCGACCGAACTCATCAAGGACAATATCCGTGTCAACTGTGTCAATGCCGGCCTGATCCTGACGCCCGACTGGATCAAGACCGCCAAGCAATTGACCGCCGAAACCGGCGGCAACTGGGAGGGCTATCTGCAGAGCGTCGCCAACGAGCACGCCGCCTCCAAACGGTTCGGCACGCCGGAGGAGCTGGCCAACGTCTTTGTCTTCCTCAGTTCGGAGCGTGCGAGCTATTGCATCGGCTCGACCTATTTCGTCGACGGCGGCATGCTGAAGACGATCTGACCGAGGTGAGCGGAAGGCGCGCGGCGGCCGGTCTTTGTCAAGGCTGCCGTGCGGGCCTGTGGATGTTGCCGATACAAGCTATAAATAATAGCTATTTTGTTGTATGTTCACGCTTTTGACGCTATTTGCCTGCTATTGGCAGGATAAATACTGCGATTTCTACAAGGCGACGACGATGCTGACGAAAAAGGGAAAATACGGGCTGAAGGCGCTGGTCGACCTGGCGCGGCTGGCGCCGGGTGAGACCGCCTTCATCAACGACATCGCGGCCCGCAACAATATCCCGAAGAAGTTTCTCGATACGATCCTGCTCGAACTGCGCAATGTCGGCATCCTGCGCTCGAAAAAGGGACCGGGCGGCGGCTATTCCCTGTCGCGGCCGGCCTCCGAAATCCGCATCGGCCATGTCATCCGCACGCTCGACGGGCCCCTAGCGCCCATCCGTTGCGCCAGCCGAACGGCTTACGAGGCCTGCGACGACTGTGCCGATCCGGAAACCTGTCAGGTGCGGCGCTCGATGACCGACGTTCGGGACGCGATCGCCGCCATTCTCGACAATATGACCCTTGAGCAATTCGTCGCCGGCGGTGGCCGCGTCGACGGTACGACGGAAGAATTCCCGATCTCCGCCGCCAGCTGATTAGGCGCCGCCAACCTTCGACATATATTCGCCTGCGGCATGCACCAGCTTATCGTGCGGCAGCGATAGCGCGTGAATGCGGGCATTGCGCCAATGGCGGTCGAGATTGAGCCCGATGCCGGCCGATGTTTCCCCTGCAAGTTCAAACAGCGCGTTTGCGGTGTCGAGCGCCGTTTCCCCGGCAAGGATTGCGGCGGCCGAGGCGGAAAAATGCGCGTCCGCCATCGCTGCCTCAACAGGATTGACCTGGGCAATGTCGAGTTTGCGCCCAGCCCGTTCCAAGGCTGCCGCTGTCGCTTCGATACGGATGGCGCGGCCGCCGATTCGCGGGAGGACGGTCGCGCTGCGATCGCCAATCGCGCTCATCAGGTCGCTCCATGCGGCCCGCGCGATGCCCAGGCTGACGCCGGCCTTGAGCAGCAGGCCGAGCGAGATGCCGGTCGAATATCCGGACGAGGGGGCAGGGGCAATCGCATCGGCATTGACATGAAGTGTGGCGACGATCACCGTCGCTGATCCGTTGGTGCGCTGGCCGAAGCCGTCCCAATCGTCGACCACCTGCACGCCTTCGTCAGCCCGTGCAAGGTAGAGCGTCACCGGGCGGCTGGGCGGGGCGGTGGCGGCAGCGGCGATCCAGTCGGCGAATAGAATACCGGGCGCCTGTCGCGTGCGCCCACTCAGGCGGTAGCCCGGGCCTTCGGCCGCAAGCGCAGCTCCGTCGGTGAAGGCGGCGCCCGAAAAGCGGTCGCCGAGCAGCACGCGGGCAAACAGCGATGCCTTCAAATCTTCGGCAGCCTGGGTGCGGAGGGTTTCCAGCATGCAAAAATGATTTTCCAGCGCCTCGCCGATCGAAGGATCGCCCTCGGCGATGATTGCAACGATTTCGGCGAGCAAGGCGTTCGACACGTCGAGCCCTTGGTGGTCGGGCGGTACCGCGATTGCAGTCAGCCCCGATACCGACAGCGCATCAAGCTCGGCAAAGGGTAGGATGCGGTTGATATCGCGCTCGCTCGCGTGATGCCGGAATGCGGCGGCGAGGTCGCGGGCCGTGGATATCGCCTCCTCTTCGCTTTCGATGCGATGCGCGGGAGCTCTCAGGCTCTGATGAAATTGCGATACCGTTCCCATCGGTCACTCTTTTCTCGACGGATATAGGAGTGAGGGATTGCCCCTCGAATGATAAGGCCGGTTTTTCTACAAAACCCGAAAGCTTTGAATTTTCTTACCAGCTTGATTGCGTTGTCCTTCACTCTACTTACGGTGAACCAGGGCTATCGAGAAATATGATGAGCGACTCTCGTGCTCGCAACAGCGAGGTTTCGAAAATGGCACGCCAGCCGAGACCGCGTCTGACGCTGGATATTGCCGCTATCCCAACCTATGCGATCGGCGACATTCACGGTCGGTATGATCTGCTTGTGAAGGCCGAGGAGGCGATCCTGCGTGATGGCGCGCAGTTGCCCGGGCGCAAGCTGATCGTCACGCTCGGGGACTATATCGACCGCGGCCCGGAATCGTCCCAGGTCATTGACCACCTGATGGAGCCGCCGCCTGATGGATTCGATCGCATCTGCCTTGCCGGCAATCACGAAGTCGCCATGCTCGACTATATCGACGGCTGGACCTCCTATGACGATTGGATGCAGATGGGGTCGGCGGAGTCGCTCAAATCCTATGGCCTCGATCCGGAGCACCTGCCGTTGGTCTTTCCCTCCGGCGCGAAGCTTGATGCCTTCATCCGCCAGTCGCTGCCGCGCACGCATATCGATTTCATGCGGGCGATGCCCGTCCTGCTGGAGACCCCGAACGTGATTTTCGTGCATGCGGGCATCAATCCGAAGCTGCCGCTCAGCGAGCAGACGGACGAGGATCTGGTCCTCATCCGCCAGCGGTTTCTCGAAAGCCGGGTGCCGTTGCCGAAACTCGTCGTTCACGGTCACACGCCGAACGATGAACCCGACATACGGCCGAGGCGGCTCAATCTCGATACGCGCGCCTATCGCAGCGGCAAGCTCACCGTCGCCCGCCTGTGGCAAGGCCAAGTGCATCTGTTTTCGACCTGACTTCCGTTTCTCCTGCCGGTGGGGTCGTGTCAGACGACCCCTTGCTCAACCGGCTCCGTCTTCGCTGGCTCTACAGTGGCCGGCCGCTTGCGGCGCCAACCGCGCAGCACGACGTAAAAGACCGGCGTCAGAAACAGGCCGAAGATCGTCACGCCGAGCATGCCCGAGAAGACGGCGGTGCCGAGCGACTGGCGCATTTCTGCGCCGGGGCCGGTGGCGATCGCAAGCGGCAGAACACCGAAGATGAAGGCGAATGCCGTCATCAGGATCGGGCGCAGGCGAAGATGGCTGGCCTCGATGGCCGCCTCTACCGGCGATTTGCCCTCGTCTTCCGCCTGCCTGGCGAACTCGACAATCAGAATGGCGTTCTTGGCGGCAAGGCCGATCAGGACGATCAGGCCGATCTGGGTCAGGACATTGTTGTCCATTCCCCTCAGCGAGACCCCGATCAGCGCCGCGAGCACCGCCAGCGGGACGATGAGAATGATCGCGAGCGGCAGAACCCAGCTTTCATATTGTGCCGCCAGCGCCAGGAAGACGAAGACGACGGACAGGGCGAAGATATAGATGGCGGTGTTGCCGGTGTGGGTCTCCTGATAGGCAAGTTCCGTCCATTCGAAGGTGGTCCCCTGCGGCAGGATCTTGGCTGCTAAGGCCTCCATCTTGGCGATGGCATCGCCCGTCGACGTGCCCGGCGTCGGATTGCCCTGAAGCGGTACCGAGACATACATGTTGTAGCGTTGGACAAGCGCCGGGCCGCTGGCATCCTGGATGTCCATCAAGGTTCCAAGCGGAACCAGCGCCCCGGTCGCCGACCGGACCTTGAGGGCGAGGATATCTTCCCGGTCCATGCGGTATTGCCGGTCGGCTTGGGCGCGAACCTGGTAGACGCGGCCGAACGCATTGAAATCGTTGACGTAGGCGACGCCAAGATTGATGGAAAGGGCGTTGAAGATATTGGGAATCGGCACATTCAGGAAACGTGCCTTGTCGCGGTCGATCGCCAGGAAATATTGCGGGCTTGCATCGGAGAATGTCGTAAAGACGCCAGTCAGCCCCTCGGTCGTTGCCGCCGCACCCATCATCTGGCGGGCGAGGCCGAGCACGCGCGTCATGTCGGCGTTTTCGAGATCGGAAATCTGCATCTTGAAGCCGCCGGAATTGCCGACGCCACGCACGGATGGCGGCGGGATGGCAATGATGAAGGCTTCCTGAATGCTTTGCAGCTTGCCGTAAAGCTCGCCGATGATCTTGTTGGCGTTCTCCCCGCCTTCTTCACGTTCGGCGAAGGACTTGAACGGGACGAAGACGACGCCGGCATTCGAGGCATTGGTGAATGTCGCTCCGCTGAAGCCGGCAAATTGCACGGCATTGCCGACGCCAGGCACGGTGCGGGCGATATCGCCCACCTGCTTGACGACGGCATCGGTACGCGCGAGCGAGGCGCCGTCCGGTAGCTGTATGACGATGATGGCGTAACCCTGGTCCATGGTCGGGATAAAGCCCGCGGGAACTTTCGTGCCCATGTACCAGGTTGCTCCCAGCAGACAGACGAAGGTGACCATTGCGGCTGTCAACCCAACCCAGCTGCTGACCAGATGCCGAACGGTCCACGAATAGCCGGAACTCAGCCGATCGAATCCATGATTGAAGCCGTCTGCAAGCCCTCTTCCCAGTCGGGATGCGACATTCGTGCGCTTGGTTTCATGGTCATGGGTTTTCAGCAATATGCCTGCGAGCGCGGGCGACAGTGTGAGCGAATTCAATGCGGAAATTGCAGTGGTGACGGAGATCGTGACCGCGAACTGCCTGTAGAACTGGCCAGAAATGCCTGGAATGAAGGCTGTCGGCACGAACACGGCGATCAGCACCAGCGAGATGGCGACGACGGCGGTTCCGACTTCGTCCATCGTGACATGGGACGCCTGCTTCGGCGTCATGCCGCGTGCCAGATTGCGCTCGACGTTTTCCACCACCACGATCGCGTCGTCAACGACGATACCGATCGCCAGCACGAGGCCGAACAGGGTGAGCATGTTGAGCGAGAAGCCGAAGGCGAGCAGCACGGCAAAGGTGCCGATCAGCGACACCGGGATGGCAATGATCGGGATGATCGCGGTTCGCCAGGATTGCAGGAAGACAAGAACGACGATTGCCACCAGGATGGCCGCTTCGGCGATGGTTCTATAGACCTCGGTGATCGAATCCGAGATGAATTCAGTCGTGTCGTAGACGATACGATATTCCAGACCCGGCGGGAAATTCTGGGATATGTCCTTCATCAGCGTCTGGACTTGATGGGCCGTGTCCAAGGCGTTGGTTCCCGGCCGGGCGAAGATGCCGAGAGCAACTGCAGGATCGTTGTTGAGATAACTGTTAGTGACGTAATCCTGTGCGCCGAGTTCTATCCGGGCGACATCCTGCAACTGCACGAGCCGGCCCGATGTCGTCGATTTCACAATGACATACCGGAACTCGCGCACGTCGGAGAAGCGGCCGTCCGTTCGCACCGTATATTCGAATGCATTCTTGCCGGTGACGGGTGGGGCACCGATCTTGCCGCCTGATACCTGAACGTTCTGGTCTCTCAACGCGGAGACGACGTCGTCGGATGTCATCCCGTAAGCGGAGAGCTTTTCCGGATCCAGCCAGATTCGCATCGAATACTGGCGCTCGCCGAAGATCTGCACGTCGCCGACGCCGTCAAGGCGCACGAGAACGTCGCGTATGCGGTTGCGGGCGTAATTCGAGACGTAAAGCTGGTCATAGCGGTGCGACGGCGACAGCAGGTGCACGACCATCATCAGATCCGGCGAGCTTTTGTCGGTGGTCACCCCAAGCCGCTGGACTTCTTCGGGAAGACGGGGAAGGGCGATGGAAACGCGGTTTTGGACGAGCACCTGGACCTTGTCGAGATCAGTGCCGAGCTTGAAGGTGATCGTCAGTGACATGGCGCCGTCGGCGCTGGAGTAAGAAGACATATAAAGCATGTCTTCGACGCCGTTGATCTGTTGTTCAAGCGGCGTTGAAACGGTATCGGCGATCGTCTGCGGGTCGGCACCCGGATAAGAGGTGCGCACGACGATGGTCGGCGGCGCTATCTCCGGATACTGCGATACCGGCAATTGCGTATAGGCAATGCCACCGACGACGAGAAGCAGGATCGAGATGACGGCCGCAAAGATCGGTCGGTCCACGAAAAAATGAGCAAATCTCATTGTCCGCTCTCCGCGCCGGCGGTTTCGGGCGCAGTGTCCTGCCGCTCCTGCGGCAGTTCGGTCATGTGAGGCGTAATCTTTGCACCCGGTCGGGCGCGCATCAGGCCGTTGACAATGATCGTCTCGGTGCCATCGAGGCCCTCGCGTATGATGCGGTAGCCGTAGAGCCTCGGCCCAGGCCTTACGGGCTTGGTCGACACCGTGCCGTCTTCGGCGACGACATAAACGACGCGCTCATTCTGGTCCGAGCCGATCGCCTCGTCGGGCACGAGAATGGCCTGGTAGGTGTTCGAGGCTTCGACCTGTATGCGACCGAAGAGGCCGGGCTGAAGGACGAGATCGGGGTTGGGGAAGCGGGCACGCAGACGAATGGTGCCGCTCTCATTGTCGACCCGATTTTCGGCGAAATCGAGCTTTCCTTTGAATGGCTTGGCATTGGGATCGGAGATCGTGACGGATACATCCAGTCCGCCACCGCCCTGCTGGAGATCCTTGCCCAGCTTGCGGGCCGTGTCGGCAAAATTCAGCAGGCGGCGCTCATCGACGTCGAAATAGAAATCGATCGGGTCGAGAGAAACGATCGTCGTGAGAATGGTCTGGTCGGTTTGCACGAGGTTGCCGGCGGAGATCAGGCGGCGGTCGATGCGGCCGCTGAGCGGCGCTTTGATTTCGGTATATTCCATGTCGAGAGATGCGCGATCGGCGGCAGCCTGGGCGCCGCGGACATTGGCCTCAGCCGAATCGAATTCGCGGCGGCGATCGTCCAGCGTCTGCGCCGATTGGCTGCCGCTCGAAGCAAGCGATTGCGCGCGCTTATACTGCGCATCGGCAAAGACCAGGGCGGATTGCGAGGCTTCGAGTGCCGCCTTTGCCTGATTAAGCGCGGTGACGAACGGCCGCTGGTCGATGACGAAGAGCAGATCGCCCTGCTTGACCAGGGCGCCGTCCTGGAAATGGATTTCCTCCAGGTAACCACCGACGCGCGAACGGACGGAGACTTCGTCGACGGGCTCGAAACGGCCGATGAACTCGTCGCTGTCGACGACATCGCGCACGACAGGCTTGGCGACGGTGACCGGCGGGGGCGGCGGAGCGCTCTGGGCCAGCGCGGGGAGAGGCATGAATGCGGCAATACAGCCAAGCACCACCATCTGTCGAAGCGCGTAAGTCATACCGGTCCTCCAATCTCGACGGCCGATTCACTGCCGCCAACCTCAAGATGAAGTGATGCTGTTCATGTCTTGCTGCTTTGAATGAGGGCCTTTGCCCCCGTGATTCCCCCGGCATTCAATCCCTTGGAAAAGGAAGGCCGGCACGCAATGCACATCGGAAAAATCGTAACCCTATGGAATTGGACTATAAACGGCAGCGACGAAAAATTGCAAATGCCAATTGGTAACGATTCCGGAATCCATCAAAACGTCACGGGAGGGCATCCGCTCTCGACGATCTCGTCTCTCCCGGGGTAGCAGCGCGCGAGTTCGGCCCCAGTCGAACTCCTGTTCCAGCATGTGAGGGGCATCATCGTCGATCTCGTCGGGGGCGGCGCGCCGCGCCTCCTCCGGAGGCTGTACCTACCGCAGAAATAGGGACGGAGCTGGTCTGCGGCATTTTGGCCGCTTCCGTTGAATCTGCCATCCATGCCCTTGTGCAGCGTACATGCTCAATATATCTACCGATATTATAAGTATGCTTATAAATAACGGTCACAGGTTTTCATGAACGCCACTCCGACCCTCGGTTTCCTTCTCCACGACGTCGCGCGGCTGCTGCGCAAGCGGTTCGAGCAGCGCGCGAAGTGCCTTGGGCTGACTCGGTCGCAATGGCAGACGCTTGCCTATCTCTCGAATAACGAGGGTATCCATCAGGGCGGCCTTGCCGAAATCCTCGAAGTCGAGCCGATCACGCTGGTGCGCATTCTCGACAAGCTCGCCGAGCGCGGGCTGATTGAGCGCCGCCAGCACCCGACCGACCGGCGCATCTGGCTGCTCTACATGCGCGACGAGGCGCACCCGTTGCTCGCCGAAATGCGCGAGCTCGGCGACACCACCCGCGCAGAAGCGTTGCAAGGCGTTTCGCCAGAACAGCGCGAGCTGCTTTTCCACATCCTATCCGTAATGAAGACGAACCTGGTTCAGGCATGCCGGAGCCCGGTTGACGAGAATGAGACGAACGATGGCTGATCAATCCCCCCTCCGCGTCGTTGCCGACGCCAATGCCAAGACCAAGACTCCTGTCGAAGAAAACGAAGCGAAACAGCAGGAAACGGTAGCCGAAGCGCCTTCATCCAATTCAGCGCCGGCTGCCGCCGTGGCTGCGCCTGGCGGCAACAAGGTCCGCCGCCGGCGCAGTCTCACGCGGCCGATCCTGTTTGCATTGCTGCCGGTGGCGCTCGTCGTCGGTGGTTATTATTACGTCAATGGCGGTCAGGTGATGTCGACCGACAACGCCTATATCCAGGCCGATATGGTCGGGCTTACCACCGATGTCTCAGGCATCGTCGACCAGATCAACGTGCATGAGAACGAGGCGGTCAAGGCGGGGCAAGTGCTCTTCAGCCTCAGGGCCGATTCCTTCAAGATCGCGCTTGCCGGCGCCGAGGCCCAGCTGGGCGTCCAGCGCAACCAGATCATGAACCTCAAGGCAAGCTATCAGCAGTCGCTGGCCGAGATCACCCAGGCCGAGGCCGATATTCCCTATTACCAGGAGGAATTCGACCGTCAGCAGAACCTGGTGACCAGCGGCGGCGCGACCCGCTCGGCCTATGACGAGGCCAAGCACAATCTCGAAGCCGCTGAGCAGAAGGTGACCGTCGCCAAGGCGGAAGCCGCAACCACGCTTGCCCAGCTCGGCGGCTCCGCCGATCAGCCGCTCGAGGAGAACCCGCTCTACCTGCAGGCCAAGTCGAATGTCGACAATGCCCAGCGCGAACTCGACCACAGCGTCGTCAAGGCGCCGTTCGACGGCATCGTCACCAATGTCAACGCGCTGCAGGTCGGCTCCTATCTGCAGGCTTCGCAGCAGGCGTTTTCGCTTGTTGCCACCGACCACCTGTGGATCGCCGCCAGCCCGAAGGAAACCGAGCTCACCTACGTCAAACCCGGCCAGACGGCCGATATCTATATCGACACCTATCCCGGCGTCACATGGAAGGGCAAAGTCGAGAGCATCAGCCCGGCCTCCGGCTCCAGCTTCTCGCTGCTGCCGGCGCAGAATACCACGGGCAATTGGGTGAAGGTCGTCCAGCGCATTCCGATGCGAGTCAGTATCGATGAGACCCACGGCAAGCCGCCGCTGCGCGTCGGCATGAGCACGGTGGTCGATGTCGAGACCGGCCATGCCCGCGGCCTGCCTGATTTCGTCAACAAGCTTCTGGGTCGGCCTCAGGGCAAGGATCATGAGTAACACTTCCGCTTCTCCGGCGACGCCGATTGCCAATCGCGGTGCGATCACGGCCTGCGTCATTCTCGCCGTCATCATGCAGGCGCTGGACACGACGATCGCCAACGTGGCGCTGCCCTATATCCAGGGCAGCGTGTCGGCCTCCGCCGACCAGATCAACTGGGTCCTGACCTCCTATATCGTCGCGGCGGCAATCATGACGCCGCCGTCGGGCTTTCTTGCCGCCAAGTTCGGTCGCAAACGCGTGCTGCTCGTCGCCATCGTCGGTTTCGTGGTTGCTTCCGTTCTCTGCGGCCTGGCGCAATCACTGAACCAGATCGTCGCCTTCCGCCTGATGCAGGGCCTGTTCGGCGCATCGCTGGTGCCACTTTCCCAGGGCATCCTCCTCGATATCTATACCGTCGAGGAGCGCGGCTCGGCCATGGCCCTTTTCGGCGTCTCGGTCATGGTCGGGCCAGTGCTTGGGCCTGTCATCGGCGGCTGGTTGACCGACAATATCAGCTGGCGCTGGGTGTTTTATATCAACGTGCCGATCGGGGCACTGGCCTTCATGGGCATCGTCGTCTTCGTCACCGAGACCAAGAGGGATCTGCTTGCCAAGCTGGACTGGTTCGGCTTCGGGATGATGAGCCTCGGTATTGCCGCGCTGCAGCTCTTTCTCGACCGCGGCGAGCAGCTCGACTGGTTCTCCTCGGGCGAGATCGTCATCGAGGCGCTGATCTGCGCTGCCGCTTTCTATCTGCTGGTCGTGCACACGCTGACGGCAGAGAAATCCTTCGTGAACCCGAAGTTGTTTCTCGATCAGAATTTCTCGATCAGCATGATCTTCATCTTCGTGATCGGCGTCACCTATCTCGCCTCGCTGGCGCTGATGACGCCCTATCTGCAAACGCTGATGGGCTATCCCGTGATCACCGCCGGCATCGTCATGGGGCCGCGTGGGCTTGGCACCATGCTCTGCATGTTCATCGTCGGACGGCTAATCGGCAAGGTCGATACGCGCTTGCTGCTGGTGCTCGGGCTCGGTCTTACCGCCTGGGCGATGTACGACATGACCGGCTGGACGCCCGATGTCTCACAATGGACGATCGTCTCCGTCGGTTTCATCCAGGGCGCCGGCCTCGGCTTCCTGTTCGTGCCGCTGACGACGATCGCCTTTGCCACGCTGCCCGCCCATATGCGCGGCGACGGCACCGGCCTCTATAACCTGTCGCGAAACATCGGCTCGTCGGTCGGCATCTCGATCGTCTCGGCGCTGATCGTCGAAAACACACAGAGCAATCACGAATCGATCGCAGCCTATGTGACGCCGTTCAATCACGCCTTCAACGCGGTAGCGGCACAGGGGCTAAGCCCGCTGACGGCTGCCGGCCGCGCTTCGCTCAACGAAATCATCACGCTGCAATCGACGATCATCGCCTATATGGACGATTTCAAACTGCTGATGCTGATGTCGCTTGCGGTCATCCCGCTGGTGTTATTGCTGCGCAAGCCGAAGGCAGCACCTGCGGCCGACCACAGCGCGGTGATGGAATGATCAGCGGAACGGCTTGCTGAGATAACGCGATCCCTGAATGCCGAAGCGCCATGGTGCTTCGGCATTTTTGGTGATGCCGATGCGTTTTCCCGAGATGATCGGCACGGGTGTTGACGGCGCAATCGCATAGGGCGAGCGATCGAGCAGCCTGTCATTGATCGCGATATCGATGCCGAGCGCCTGGCAGAGCTTGCCGGGACCGCTGCAGAGCGCCGTCAGCATGTCGGTGCCGCGCCGCTCCATCATCACAGGGATTCCCGTTTCCGGCTCCAGGGCGCGGATGAGGGCAGCCGAGCCCGGATGGCAGACGAAATTCAGGCACCAGTACATGCCGTAGATGCGGTAGATATAGACATTGCCCGGTTTGCCGTACATGGCGCCGTTGCGCTTGGTCGGGCCGCGGAAGCTGTGCGAGGCCTCGTCATCGGGAAAATAGGCTTCGGTCTCGGTGATGCGTCCGCCGACGCCATCCACGGTCAGATGGCAGCCGAGCAGGTCGCGAGAGACGGTGATCGCATCGCGCTCGAAAAATTTCCTGAGGCTTTCGCTCGCAAGGGTGCCGACGCCAATCGCACCTGAGATCGTTCCACCATCGGTCATGATCGATGCAGATAACATTCAGCGCGCTTGGCGTCATCCCAAAACCGTTTCATACGTTTGCGCGACAGGGATCAGCGGCCGGCATTCGGATCGCGCATCGGGATCGAGGAGGATGTGACCGAGACCGGGTCGCTCGCCGGGAAGGTATCTTCCAGACCCTCCTCCAGCTCTTCCTCAAGCAAAGCGGGATCCTTGCTGCGCGTGCCGTCGCCATGGGCAGGTTCGATTGCTGCGGCAAGCAGGGCCTTGGCCCGCAAGACGGCGTTTTCCGGCGTCAGTTCAGGCGTGCTGCGCAGCGTCACGGCAATTCTGTCTTCGCCTTCGCCGCCGAATTCGACAACGAAGCCGTCCTCCGTTTGGTAGACGGTGATATCGTTGAGTGCCATGGCCGTTCTCCGAGGGCGCTCATATTAGCAAAGCGCATTTTAGTGAAGCGCGTTTTCAGAATTTTGTCGAGCGAAGACCTTCACCAGCCAGTCGATGAAGACGCGCACGCGCGGCGAAAGCTGTCGGTTACGGGGATAGAGCAGGGACACCGGTGTTTGCGTCGGCGGAAAATCCGGCAGCACTTGGACCAGCGTGCCTTCGGCCAGATCCTTTTCAGCGTGATAGCGCGGGATCTGGATCATGCCGAGGCCCAGCCTGGCCGCTGATATATAGCTTTCGGCGGCATTGACGGCGACGGTCGCCGGAATGCCGATGTTGGCTACTGCGCCGTCGACGATAAATTCGAGCGGCAGCAGACTGCCGGTGCCGCTGGAGCGGAAGCCGACCATGCGATGGCCGGCAAGCCGGTCCGGATGCTGCGGCTGGCCGTGACGGGCGATATAGGCGGGTGACGCGAGGGTCACCTCATCGAGCATGGCGACGCTCCGGGCGACCATGTCGCTGTCCTGAGGCGTGCCGACGCGCAGCACGCAGTCAATGCCCTCGCGCACCAGGTCGACTAGTCGGTCGCCCTCGCTCATGTAGAATTCGATGTCAGGATAGGTCTCCAGGAAGGACGGCAGGCTCGGCAGCACGAAATGGCGGGCAAGCGTGCCGTGCACATCGACGCGCAGCATGCCCTTCGGTTTGGCGCCGGCAAAGGCGCCTTCGGCTTCCTCGATATCGGCGAGGATCGACAGGCAGCGCTGGTAATAGGCTTCGCCGTCGAGCGTCGGGCTGACATGACGCGTCGTACGCTGAAGCAGGCGCACGCCGAGACGGGCTTCGAGCTGTTTTACTGCATCGGTGACGGTCGAGCGCGGCAGGCCGGTATCTTCGGCCGCAAGAGTAAAGCTGCGCCGTTCCACGACGCGGCAGAAGACCCGCATGGCATCAAATCTGTCCATCTTGTTTGTTCGTCATTCCCGGATAGTGATGCTGGATTATGCCCGATTATCCGCGTGTAGAAAAGCGGCATCTTCTCCTCATCGAAAACGCGCTGCGGCGCATTCCTGAAGGAGAACGAAAATGGCCAGCAACGAAAACAAGGTCGCACTGGTGACTGGCGCTTCCCGCGGCATTGGCGCGGCAGTCGCCCGACGCCTCGCCAAGGACGGTTTCACCGTCGTCATCAACTATTCCGGCAGCGCCGCTCCGGCCGAGGAACTGGCGCAGGAGATCGAGCAGGCCGGCGGCAAGGCACTGACGGCGAAAGCCGATGTCGGCGATGCCGAAGCCGTCCGCCACATGTTCGAAGCCGCGGAAACCGCCTTCGGCGGCGTCGATGTGCTCGTTAACAATGCCGGGATCATGATGCTGTCTTCTCTTGCCGAAGCCGACGACGTTAATTTCGATCGCCAGATCAACGTCAACCTCAAAGGCACCTTCAATACGCTCAGGGAAGCCGCCAAGCGTCTGCGTGACGGCGGCCGGGTCATCAACTTCTCGACATCCGTCGTTGGCCTGAAGCTCGAAACCTACGGCGTCTACGCCGCTACCAAGGCTGCCGTGGAAACGCTGACGGCGATTATGGCCAAGGAAATGCGCGGCCGCGATATCACCGTCAACGCCATCGCGCCCGGTCCTGTGGCCACCGACCTTTTCCTCAACGGCAAGTCGGACGAACTCATCGCCCGCATGGCGAAAATGAACCCGATGGAACGTCTCGGCACACCGGAAGACATCGCCGCTGCGGTTGCCTTTCTTGCCGGCCCGGACGGCGGCTGGGTCAACGGCCAGACGCTACGCGCCAATGGCGGCGTGATCTGACGAAAGTCCGGCAGCGGTCCCGAGGCCGCCACCAACTCAAGCTCCACTTCAATCAACCCCAATCGAACCCAGAAGGAATAGGATCATGAGCAAGCAAATCATCGTCATAACAGGCGCTTCCAGCGGTTTCGGTGCTCTTACTGCCCGCGCCCTCGCCAAGGCGGGCCACACCGTCTATGCCGGCATGCGCGCCACGGAAGGCCGCAACGCTGCCGCCGTCGCCGATGCTGCGACTTTCGCCAAGGACAACAACGTCGATCTGCGCAGCGTCGAACTCGATGTCGCCTCCGACGCGTCGGTCGTATCGGGTATCGCCAGGATCGTCGCTGATGCAGGCCGTCTCGACGTGATCATGCACAATGCCGGCCATATGTCCTTCGGCCCGGCCGAAGCCTTCACGCCGGAACAGTTCGCCGAGCTCTTCGACATCAACGTGCTATCCACCCAGCGCGTCAACCGTGCGGCACTCCCCTATCTGCGCAATCAGGGCATGGGCCTGGTGGTCTGGGTATCGTCGTCGAGCAGCCGCGGCGGCACGCCTCCCTATCTCTCGCCCTATTTCGCCGCCAAGGCGGCGATGGATTCACTTGCCGTCTCCTATGCCGGCGAGCTTACCCGCTGGGGCATCGAGACCTCGATCATCGTGCCTGGCGCCTTCACCAAGGGCACCAACCATTTCGCCCATTTCGGCTCGCCGGATGATACTGCCCGCGCCGCCGAATACAATGACGGACCCTACAAGGGTGTGCCCGAGCAGGCGCTGCGGGGCCTGGCAGCGCTTGAACCGGCCGATGCCGATGCCGGCGCGGTAGCCGCCGCCATCGTCGATGTCGTCGGCAAGCCCTTCGGTAAGAGGCCGTTCCGCGTCCATATCGATCCGTCCGAGGACGGCGCGGAGATCGTCAACGGCGTTGCCGACCGTGTCCGGGCGGAATTGTTCCGCCGCATCGGCCTCGAGGACCTGCTGAAGCCGGCTGTCAGGAATTGAAACCTGGCCCGCCCCGCGCGGGAACATCGGAGCCAAGCCGTCATCGCAATTATGTGAATGCGATTGCGGAATTTTTCCTTACAATCCTGCGGGGAGTGCGTATATCTGTTTTATCGCGAGAGAGTGGAATTCCCTGCCGCTCTCTCCCGAACCTCCAGAGCCTGCCGCGTCCTTGCTACGGTGCGACAGGCTTGATGTTCAAAGTTGTACATTGCGGCCCGTCGAAGGTTTCCCCTGCCTTCCGGGCCGTATTTGTTTTGGCGCTCAGACGTCGTTCAGTCTCGCCTCGACCAGAAGCTTCACCAGCCAGTCGACGAAGACGCGTACCTTGTTGCTGAGGTGGCGGTTCGGCGGATAAACGACATAGAGCGGTAACGGATCGCGACGCCAATCCGGCAACAGGCGGACGAGCTCGCCCCTTGCCATCGGCTCGCGCGCCATGAAGATCGGCACCTGCGCGATGCCGAGACCCGTCAGCGCAGCCGTCAGATAGGTGCGGCTATCGTTGACCGAGGCGATGTAACGCGGACTGGTCTCGATCACCTCGTTGTGTCGGCGGAATTCGAAGGGCAGCGTTCGGTTATTCTGGGCGCGGAAATAGTTGACGGTGTAGTGATCCGCCTCCAGATCCTCCGGCCGCTCGGGCATGCCGAATTTCTGGATGTAGCTCGGTGAAGCGCAAGTGATCATCTCGACTTCGGAAACGCGCCGTGCAATCAGCGACTGGTCGGCCGGCGTGCCGGCCCGCAGCGCGCAATCGACATTTTCGGCAAGATAATCGACCGTCCGGTCGCCGACACCGAGATCGATACGGATATCGGGATAACGCTGATAGAAATCGCAAAGTGCCGGAACGACGATCCAATCGGCAAAAGCGCCGGCCATCTCGACACGCAGCCGCCCGCTCGGCAGGCTCTGGGAATTGGAGAGGCTGCCATCCAGTTCTTCCAGCTCGGAAATGATCTGGGCGGCGCGTTCGTAATAAAGCGCGCCGTCCGTGGTCACCATGACCCGGCGCGTGGTACGATTCAAAAGCTTGGTGCGCAGATGCGCTTCCAGGCCCTGGATGAGATTGGTCACTGTCGCCTTGGGCATGGCGAGCATGTCGGCGGCGCGGGTGAAATTGCCCGTCTCCACGACCCGAATGAAGACGCGCATTGCCGAGAGCTGATCCATCGGTTTCAAATCCGCAGTTTGCGTTGCACCATTGTTCGAGATCTGGAACAGAGTTATCGCGATATAGCTTCTTATTCCTCCGTTGGAATAACAATATCTTTTTTATACAAAATGCAAGCTGCAGGCGATGTCTGCTTGTGGCCGACGGAAAAGAGACCGGAAGCATGACGGTGGAATGGAAAGATATGATGCTGGATAAGGTGGCCATCGGCCCCGTTTCCGCGCGCATCTACCAGGGCGCCGATTACGGCAAGGGTCCGCCGATCGTGCTTTACCTGCATGGCGGCGCGTTTCTGGACAGCGACAAGAACATCGACCGGCCGGTGGCGATGAGCCTCGCCAAGGCCGGCGCCATCGTGGTCGCTGCCGATTACAGCAGTCTTTCCGGCAACATATTCCCGCAAGCGCTGGAAGTCTCCTTCTCCGTTTTTACCTATCTCGCCAACAAACGCGCCGGTCTCGGCGATCGGAAGTCGTTGCTCTTCGTCGCTGGCGAAGAAGCAGGCGGCAATGTCGCTGCCGGTGTGGCGCTGAAGGCGCGCGACCAGATGCCGGACGCGCTCGACGGCCAGATCCTGATTTCGCCGCTGCTTGATCCCTTCATGGGCACGTCCTCGATCCGCAAGGCCGAAGCCATCGGCATGCGCCAGCGCTGGACGGAGGGCTGGAGCCACTATCTGAGCGGCGGCGGTTGCCACCCTTACGCGGCGCCTTGCCTCTGTTCTCGTATTTCGGGGGTCGCGCCGGCGCTGATATTCACCGCGGAGGACGATCCTCTGCACGATGAAACGATTGGTTACGGTGCCCGCCTGAAACAGGCCGGTGTCGGTGTGCGCCAGCATGTCCTTCCCGCCGGGACGGGCTGGCCCTCGATTTATGGTGGGAAATCCGAGGGAGTGCCCGACTGGCAGGAAAACGTCAGCCGCCATTTCGGAAGCTTCCTTCGGGACGTAAGCGTTCAACCGCAATTGCATTGAAGAAGACCTGATATTTCGGCGGCCTTGAGCCGTAAGGAGAGTACCGATGACGTCCAGAAAGAAGCGCTGGGCCCTGGTGGGCGCCGGCATAGGCCTTGTTGCGTCCGTTTCCGGCGCCGCACTGTTTTTCGAATTGCCGATGAGCACGACCGCCACGGCCGCTTCCGCCCCTGCACAGGCTCCCGCTGTGCCGGTGACGGTGGCCGTCGTTGCGGCGCACGATGTGACGGCCTGGGAGAATTTCTCCGGCCGTCTGGAAGCCGTCGACCGTGTGCAGGTGCGTTCCCGTGTTGCCGGTGCCATCCTGTCGGTGGCCTTCCGTGAAGGGGCGCTGGTCAAGCAGGGCGACCTGCTCTTCACCATCGACCCAGCCCCCTACCAGGCGAGCGTGGCGCAGGCGCAAGGCCAGGTCGCTTCGGCCGAAGCCAAGGTCAGCCTGGCGCAGACTGAACTCGACCGCGGCCGCAGGCTTTCCGACAACCGCACCATCTCCCAAAGCGATCTCGATCAGCGCCAGAGCGCGCTGGCCGAGGCTCAGGCTGGGCTGCGTTCGGCGCAGGCTGCACTGCAGTCGGCTCAGCTCGATCTCGACTACACGCAGGTGCGGGCTCCGGTTTCCGGCCGCATCGGCAAGATCGAGGTGACCGCCGGTAACCTCGTCGCGGCCGGGTCGGCCTCGCCGGCGCTGACGACACTCGTTTCCGTCGATCCGATCTATGCGAGCTTCAACGCCAGCGAAGAGATGGTAACGCGGGCGCTCGCCCAACTTCCGCAGACGGATAGCGCCGTGCCTGCCGTCGAGCAGATCCCGGTCGAGGTCGGCACGCTGACCGACAGCGGCACGCCGATCAAGGGCAAGCTGCAGTTGATCGACAACGAGGTCGATGCATCAAGCGGCACGATCGGCGTACGCGCCGTCTTCGACAATCCGGGCGGGCGTCTCATCCCCGGCCAGTTCGTGCGGGTGCGCATGGGCCAGCCGAAGGCCGAGAACAAGATCGTCATCAGCGACCGTGCCGTCGGTACGGACCAGGACAAGAAGTTCGTCTTTGTCGTCGATGGCGAGAACAAGGTCGCCTATCGACAGGTCCAGCTCGGCACGCTGGCTGACGGCCAGCGGGTTGTCGAAAGCGGCCTGAAAGTCGGTGAGAAGATCGTCGTCAACGGTCTGCAGCGCATCCGTCCTGGTGCAGTCGTCGCACCACAGATGGAAGAGAAGGTCGCGACCGTGCAATAGGACTTCGCCTTCCTCTCCCCGGGGAAGGCCGATACGCGAAATGATATGACCCGCCGGCGGCTGCCAAACCGCCGGAGAGGGACTTTGCATCCATGTTCACCCCGGAGAGGGCTTTGATATGAACATCTCCAGATTCTTTGTCGACCGCCCGGTCTTTGCCGGTGTTCTTTCGGTCCTCATCCTGGTTGCCGGCCTGATCGGCCTGCGCGCGCTACCGATTTCCGAATATCCGGAGGTCGTGCCGCCGTCGATCGTCGTGCGCGCCACCTATCCCGGCGCCAACCCGTCCGTCATCGCCGAAACGGTGGCAACGCCGCTCGAAGAGCAGATCAACGGCGTCGAAGGCATGCTCTACATGGCCAGCCAGGCGACATCGGACGGCGTGCTCAACGTCACCGTCACGTTCAAGCTCGGCACCGACCCCGACAAGGCGCAGCAGCTCGTGCAGAACCGCGTTTCGCAGGCCGAACCGCGCCTGCCGGCGGAAGTCCGTTCGCTCGGCATCACGACAGTCAAGAGCTCGCCCAACTTCATCATGGTCGTCAACCTCGTCTCTGACGGGGGCGATCACGACATCACCTATCTTCGCAACTACGCGACCCTGAACATCAAGGATCGGCTCGCCCGCATCGCAGGCGTCGGTCAGGTGCAGGTCTTCGGTGCCGGCGACTATTCCATGCGTGTCTGGATCGACCCTCAGAAGGCCGCCGAGCACAATCTCGCCGCCAGCGACATCAGCAGCGCGATCAGCTCCCAGAACATCCAGGCCGCCGCCGGTATCATCGGCGCGTCGCCGAGCCAGCCCGGTGTGGATCTGCAGCTCAACGTCAATGCCCAAGGCCGCCTGCGCACGCCCGAGGAATTCGGCAACATCATCGTCAAGACGGGCGCCAGTGGCGAGATCACCCGCCTTCGCGATGTCGCCCGCATCGAACTCGGTGCTGCGGACTATACGCTGCGTTCGCTGCTCGACGGCAAGCCGGCCGTCGCCGTCGCTGTCCTGCAGGCGCCGGGTTCGAACGCGATCGAAATCGCGGACAACGTGAACGCGACCATGGATCAGTTGCAGCTCGCCATGCCTGCCGGCGTCAAATACGAGATCGTCTACGATACGACGAAATTCGTGCGCGCCTCGATCGAGAAGGTCATCGACACGCTGCTCGAAGCCATTGCTCTCGTCGTCCTCGTCGTCATCCTGTTCCTGCAGACGTGGCGTGCCTCGATCATCCCGCTGATCGCGGTACCGGTATCGATTATCGGCACCTTCGCGGTCATGTATGTCTTCGGCTTCTCGATCAACGCGCTCAGTCTGTTCGGGCTGGTGCTTGCGATCGGTATCGTCGTCGACGACGCGATCGTCGTTGTCGAAAACGTCGAGCGCAATATCGAACAAGGCTTGTCGCCGCGGGCTGCCACCTACAAGGCGATGAAGGAAGTCTCCGGTCCGATCGTCGCGATCGCGCTGGTGCTCGTCGCGGTCTTCGTGCCGCTCGCTTTCATCTCCGGCCTGTCAGGTCAGTTTTATCGCCAGTTCGCGCTGACGATCGCAATCTCGACCGTCATCTCGGCCTTCAACTCGCTCACCCTGTCTCCGGCGCTGGCAGCCCTTCTCCTGAAGGGCCATGATCAGCCGAAGGACTGGCTGACGCGGTTCATGGACGCCATCTTCGGCTGGTTCTTCCGCGGCTTCAACCGTGTCTTCGGCGCGGGCTCGAATGCCTACGGCAAGGGCGTGGGTGGGCTCTTGTCGCGCAAGAGCATCGTCATGGTGATCTATTTGGCACTGGTCGGTGCGACCTACAGTCTGTTCAGCACGGTTCCCGGCGGCTTCGTGCCGTCGCAGGACAAGCAGTATCTGATCGGCTTCGCCCAGTTGCCGGACGCCGCAAGCCTCGACCGCACAGAGGACGTCATCAAGCGTATGACCGACATCGCGCTGGCGCAGCCGGGGGTTGCCAATGCGATCGCCTTCCCAGGCCTGTCGATCAACGGCTTCACCAACTCCTCGAATGCCGGCATCGTCTTTGTGACGCTGAAGGACTTCGAGGAGCGCAAGACGCCTGATCTCGCGGGCGGCGCAATCGCCATGGCGCTGAACCAGAAGTTCGGCGTCATCCAGGATGCCTTCATCGCCATGTTCCCGCCGCCGCCGGTCAATGGTCTCGGCACGACAGGCGGCTTCAAGCTGCAGATCGAGGATCGTGCGGGCCTCGGCAATCAGGCGCTCGACGAGGCGACCAAGGCAGTGCTTGCAAAGGCCTATCAGACGCCTGAGCTCGCCGGGCTGTTTTCCAGCTTCCAGATCAACGTGCCGCAGCTCTACGCCGATCTCGACCGTGCCAAGGCCGAGCAGCTCGGAGTTTCCGTCACCGACGTCTTCCAGACACTGCAGATCTATCTCGGCTCGCTCTATGTGAACGACTTCAACGCCTTCGGCCGCACCTACAGCGTCCGTGTGCAAGCCGATGCGAAATTCCGCGCCCAGCCGGAAGATATCGGCCAGTTGAAGGTCCGGTCGGCATCGGGTGAGATGATCCCGCTTTCGGCCCTCTTGAAGGTGGAACCGAGCACCGGTCCGGAACGCGCGAACCGCTACAACGGCTTCCTTGCCGCCGATATCAACGGCGGCCCGGCACCGGGCTTCTCGTCCGGTCAGGCGCAAGCGGCAATCGAGAAGATCCTTCACGAGACCCTGCCTGCGGGCATCGACTTCGAATGGACAGATCTAACCTATCAGCAGATCCTGGCCGGTAACTCCAGTGTCGTCGTCTTCCCGCTGGCTCTGCTGCTCGTCTTCCTGGTGTTGGCTGCCCAGTATGAGAGCCTGACGCTGCCGCTTGCCATCATCATGATTGTGCCGATGGGCGTGCTGGCCGCGCTGACCGGCGTCTGGCTCACCGGTGGAGACAACAACATCTTCACTCAGATCGGTCTGGTGGTGCTTGTCGGCCTATCCGCGAAGAACGCTATCCTTATCGTGGAATTCGCTCGCGAACTGGAGTTCGAGGGAAGGACACCGCGGGAGGCCGCGATCGAGGCCAGCCGCCTTCGCCTTCGCCCGATCCTCATGACCTCGCTCGCCTTCATCATGGGCGTCGTGCCGCTCGTCGTCTCCACTGGCGCCGGTTCGGAAATGCGCGCGGCCATGGGTGTCGCGGTCTTCTCGGGCATGATCGGCGTGACCTTCTTCGGCATCTTCATGACGCCTGTCTTCTACGTGCTGCTGCGGCGGTTGACGGGCAACCGTCCGCTCGTCCAGCACAAGCCGGACGAACACAAGGAAGAAGAGGCGGAGGTCATCCGGCTCGCGGCGGAATAAACGGAATTCAACCTTCCTTTGTCGGGTAAATCGGGCGGGAACTTCGGTTCTCGCCCGTATCGTTTTCAGGGCATGAAGCCGACAAGTACGCGCGGTTTTCGGACGACACCACCCACATCTAAGGACACACCACAAAAATGCGTTACGTCCGTCAAAACGGTTTGCAACGGTGGGCGAGCGGACTATCAAAGACGGACAACAGTTGGGAGGACTGAATGACAGGTTCGGGGAAAGCTCATGACGGCAGGCGGATCGCCTTTCTCGGCACCGGCCTGATGGGGGCGCCGATGGCTCGCCGGCTGCTTGGCGGGGGCTTTTCCGTCACCGTCTGGAATCGCGATCCCGGCAAAGCCGAAGCGCTTGCGGGAGACGGCGCGGTCTGCACGGAAACACCGGCGGATGCCGTTTCAGGCGCCGATGTCGTCATCACCATGCTGACCAACGCCGAGGCGGTGAAGGACGTGTTGTTCGACCGCGGCGCGGCCGATGCGATGACGCCTGGTGCTACCGTCATCGACATGAGTTCGATTGCCCCGCATTTCGCCCGTGACCATTCGGCGAGGCTTGCCGAGCGCGGCGTCGATCACGTCGATGCGCCGGTATCCGGCGGCGTCGTCGGGGCTGAAGCCGGTACGCTCGCCATCATGGCGGGTGGCGACGAGGACGTCATCGACCGGCTTGCGGATATCTTTGCGCCGATGGGGCGGGTGACCCGCGTCGGCCCGAGCGGTGCGGGCCAGCTCGCCAAGCTCGCCAACCAGCAGATCGTTGCGGTGACGATCGGAGCCGTCGCCGAAGCGATGATGCTGATCGAAGCTGGCGGCGGCTCGCCGGCGGCCTTCCGGGACGCCATTCGTGGCGGCTTTGCCGAGAGCCGAATCCTCGAACTGCACGGCAAGCGCATGGTCGAACGGCAATTTACCCCAGGCGGTTCGTCCAGCAACCAGCTGAAGGATCTGAACGCCGCCATGGAAGCGGCCAAGACCCTGTCGCTGACGCTGCCGCTGACGGCGGCGGTGCATGCCGAATTCAGCGAATTCGTCGCCAATGGCAATGGCGAAAAGGATCACAGTGGCTTGCTCCTCCATCTTGAAAAGAAGAATGCCAGGCCGGGAGAAAAACAGTGACGAACAGCCATTCGCCGAAGCGGCGCCTGCGTTCGCAGGACTGGTTTGACAATCCCGATCATATCGACATGGCAGCGCTCTATCTTGAGCGCTTCATGAATTACGGCATCACGCCGGAAGAGCTGCGCTCCGGCAAGCCGGTCATCGGGATTGCCCAGAGCGGCAGCGATCTCACGCCTTGCAACAGAGTGCATGTCGAACTTGCCAAGCGGGTGCGCGACGGCATCCGCGATGCCGGCGGCGTTCCGATCGAGTTTCCGACGCATCCGATCTTTGAGAACTGCAAGCGTCCGACGGCCGCACTCGACCGCAATCTCGCCTATCTCGGCCTCGTCGAGATCCTCTACGGCTATCCGCTCGACGGTGTCGTGCTGACCACCGGCTGCGACAAGACCACGCCTTCAGCGATCATGGCGGCTTCGACGGTCGATATTCCGGCGATCGTGCTCTCCGGAGGGCCGATGCTCGACGGTTGGCACGAGGGGGAACTGGCGGGCTCCGGGACGGTGATCTGGCGGATGCGGCGGAAATATGCGGCAGGCGAGATCGATCGGGAAGAGTTTCTTCAAGCGGCACTCGATTCTGCGCCTTCCGTCGGCCACTGCAATACGATGGGCACCGCTTCGACGATGAATGCGCTGGCCGAGGCGCTCGGCCTTTCGCTGACCGGCTGTGGCGCCATTCCCGCCGCTTACCGCGAGCGCGGCCAGATGGCCTACCGCACCGGACGGCGTGCTGTCGAGATCGTGTTCGAGGATCTGAAGCCGTCGGATATCCTGACGCGCGAGGCTTTCCTGAATGCCATCCGCACCAATTCGGCGATCGGCGGCTCGACCAACGCGCAGCCGCATCTGGCTGCGATGGCGAAGCACGCCGGCGTCGAACTCCATCCCGACGACTGGCAGGTGCATGGTTTCGACATTCCGCTGCTGGCCAACGTCCAGCCGGCGGGCGCCTATCTCGGCGAGCGCTTCCATCGCGCCGGCGGCACGCCGGCGATCATGTGGGAGCTGCTGCAGGCCGGAAAGCTCGACGGCAACTGTCGCACGGTGACGGGCAGGACGATGGCCGAGAACCTGGAAGGCAAGGAAGCACGCGACCGCGAGGTCATCAAGCCGTTCGCCGAGCCGCTGAAGGAGCGGGCGGGCTTCCTCGTTCTCAAAGGCAATCTCTTCGATTTTGCGATCATGAAGATGAGTGTGGTCTCGGAGGATTTCCGCCGGCGCTACCTTGACGAACCAGGGCGCGAAGGCGTTTTCGAGGGAAGGGCGGTGGTCTTCGACGGTTCGGAGGACTATCACAAGCGCATCAACGATCCCCAACTCGGCATCGACGAAAATACCATCCTCGTCATCCGGGGCGCCGGGCCGATCGGCTGGCCGGGTTCGGCTGAGGTCGTCAACATGCAGCCTCCGGATCATCTCCTGAAGCGCGGCATCCGCAGCCTGCCGACGATCGGCGATGGCCGCCAATCGGGCACGGCGGACAGTCCCTCGATCCTCAACGCCTCGCCGGAAAGCGCCGCCGGCGGCGGCCTCGCCTGGCTTCGTACCGGCGATATCATCCGCATCGACTTCAACCATGGGCGCTGCGACATGCTGGTCGATGACACCGAGATCGAACGGCGCAAGGGCGATGGCATCCCGCCGGTGCCTGCGGATGCGACGCCATGGCAGCAGATCTATCGCCGTTCGGTTACGCAATTGTCGGACGGCGCGGTGCTGGAGGGAGCGACGGAATTCCGCCAGATCGCACAAAAACCGCCGCGGCACAACCACTGATCTTGAAGCTGCCGCAGACTGCAAGTCCTTTGATCCGAAATGGGAAAGTCGTAACCAACAGTTCACCTAGTCATTAGTTCGGTGGTCAAGACAAGGCTTCATTAATGCCGGCTTGAGACCATATTGCCGTTATGCAAGCTTCCAAGGCTGGGACCGCGTTGCCAGAGAACAAAGCCACTCGATCCGAACACGAGTTTCAGGATCTTCTGCGTCGGCTCGAACTCGCTCTCGATGCATCCCGGATCGGTGTCTGGGAGCATAGCATCGAGCAGGGCGGGATCTTGTGGGATGCGCAGATGCATCGTCTCTACGAGACCGGCGAGACCTGCCGGTTGGTGCCGGCATCGCTTTGGTCGAATGCCATCCATCCAGATGATCTCGAGCGGGCCGAACGCGACTTCGAGCAGGCGATCGCGACGCGCGGCGCCTATGACTCACAATTCCGGATCGTATTGCCCAGCGGCGAAATCCGCCATTTGCGTTCGCGCGCGCATTTCTATGTCGATGCGGAAGGTCTGCCATCCTTCATCGGCGCCGAATGGGATGTGACGGCCGACGTACTGCTCAACGGGGAACTGGCGCGGCAGAAGGTGGTGGCCGAGGCGAGGGCGCTGGCGCTCGAGGAAAGCAATGCGCGCATCGAGCATGTCGCCGATCACGACTATCTCACCGGCCTGCCGAACCGGCGCCTTCTCGACAAGCGGCTGGCGGAACTGCCGGCCGACAAGAGCATCACCGCGCTTGCGGTCCTGCATCTCGACCTCGACCAGTTCAAGCAGATCAACGACAGCCACGGTCATGCCGCAGGCGATGTTGTTCTCAGGGCGGCAGCCCTTCGCATCATCGCTGCCATTCCTGTAAATGGCACGGTTGCCCGCGTTGGCGGCGATGAGTTCGTCATCGTGCTGGTCAATTTCACCGATCTCACCGAGCTGAAGCTGATCACCGAGGATCTCCAGCGCCGGCTGCGGAAGAAGATCCGCTTCGGCCAAGAGATGCTGCAATCCGGCGCCTCGATCGGCGTTTCCTGGAGCGGCGATCGGCGGGCGCGCAACCTGCTTGCCGAATCCGATCTGGCGCTCTACCAGGCCAAGAAGCTCGGGCGGAACCGCGTCGAATTCTTCACGCGGCAACTGCAGGAGGATCTGCGCTCCAAGCGCCGCCTCGCCGAAGAGCTGAAGCTTGGACTGGAGCGCGGCGAGATCGTTCCCTATTATCAGCTGCAGCTCGACGCCCGGACGCGGGAAGTCATCGGCTTCGAGGCGCTGGCGCGCTGGAAACATCCCGAGAAGGGCGTGCTTGCCCCGGGGATATTCCTGAAGATCGCCGATGAGCTCGGACTTGCGGCGGAGATCGACGCGGCGATCCTGAAAAGCGTTCTCGAAGACCGGCTGTTCTGGCTGTTGCGCGGCCTTGCGGTACCGCGCATCGCCGTCAATATCTCGGCGTCGCGCCTTGCCGATCCGACGCTGCTGGACAAGCTGAGGAGACTCGCCATTCCGCCCGGTGCGATCGTCTTCGAACTGGTCGAGACGATTTTCCTCGACGACAGCGACCAAAAACTGCTCGATCAGATCGGCGATATCAAACAGATGGGCATCGATATCGAGATCGACGACTTCGGATCGGGCCATGCCTCGCTCATCGGTCTCGTCAAGCTGCGGCCGAAGCGGCTGAAGATCGACCGGCAGCTCGTCACCGAAGTTGTCAGCTCTGCCGAGCAGCGGCGCGTCGTGGGTTCGATCGTGGAAATCGCCAAGGCACTCGATGTCGAGGTGATCGCCGAGGGCATCGAGACCGCGGCGCATGCCGTCGTGCTGGCGCAGCTCGGCTGCGACGGCCTGCAGGGCTATGCCTTCGGTCATCCCGCACCGGCGGCCGAGACAGACCGTCTTTTCTCATCGATGACGAGCGGGATCGAAAAGCAGAAGGCCGCGATGGGCGGCTGAACGGCCGGTGATCCGTCCGCTGGCGACCATTGTCGCCGTCGGTTTCAACAGCGCCTTTGCCGCGTCGCGGAACTGATTTCGGCCGAAATGCTTTCCTCGCCTTTCAAATTGGCAGGCAGTGTCTTTTCGGCGCGGCGTTTTATCTGCATCGGCAGGAAGATAATTGGCGCGCAAGTAATTTTCTTGAGCTTGCAACGGCATTGTTTCATGGTAATGCGGAAACGAAGCTTTCTGCATTGCATCGAAAAATGATTATACGCGTCGTCAAGTCCATGAGCGCGGCTCTCCATCATTCGCAGGTGCAATCGGGGAGCTGGGACCTGACAATTGCTTTGCCATTGCCGGGATGGACTTGCGGGACATTCAATCTAGGAAAATCGCATGAATTCGGAATTTGCCGTTCGTTCGATGCGGCCCGGCGAACTGGAACTCGTGCTCGAATGGGCGCGTCAGGAGGGTTGGAACCCGGGCCTCGACGATTCGCTTGCATTCCTCGATGCCGATCCGTCAGGATTTTTCGTCGGCGCTATCGGCGAAGTCCCCGTCGGGTCGATCTCGGTCGTCAAATATGGCGAGAGTTTCGCCTTCCTGGGCCTCTACATCGTCCATCCCGATTTCCGCGGCAAAGGCTACGGCAAGGCGATCTGGCAGGCGGGCATTGCCAGCGCGGGAGACCGCACGATCGGTCTCGACGGCGTCGCCGCACAGCAGGACAACTACCGCAAGGCCGGCTTCGAACCGGCCTACTCCACAATTCGCTACGGCGGGGTCGCCAACACCTTGCCTGTCTCGACGCTTGTCGCGCAGCCGGTGCTGGATTCACGCCTCGAAGGCCTGCAGCGATATGATTCGGCGATCTTTCCGCAGCCGCGGGATGCCTTTCTCGCTGCCTGGTGCACCGCCCGCAAGGGCCGTCGTTCGGCGGTGGTGCGCAAGAGCCACAAGATCCGCGGTTACGGCACCATCCGCCGCTGCTACGATGGCTACAAGATCGGCCCACTCTTTGCCAACGATGCCGATAGCGCTGCCGCGCTGCTTGCCGAATTGATCCCCGAGGCGAAGGGGGCCGCGGTCTTCATCGATATTCCCACGGCGAACCACGAGGCAGTCGCGCTTGCCGAAGGGCTCGGTCTTCAACCGGTGTTCGAGACGACACGCATGTATCGCGGGCCGGCGCCGGCTATCCCGCTGAAGCACGTCTTCGGCGTGACGACGCTGGAACTCGGTTAGGCTCTAGTCCACGGGTGAGGCGGGCACGGTTTGTGCCGAAGCTTTCGGCCGGCCCTTTTCGGCGATCGCGATGCCGCCTAAGGTCAGCACCAGCGCGATCACATGGAACGACTGCAGCTGCTCGCCGATCAGCGCGACGGAGAGCAGCGTTCCGAACACCGGCACGAGATTGATGAACAGGCCGGCCCGGTTGGCACCGATTGCCACCACGCCCTTGATATAAAGGATCTGCGCCACTAGTGACGGGAAGATCGCCGTGTAGAGAGTGATGACCCAGCCGGCCTGGTCCGGCCACTGCGCCCCGCCACGGCCGGCCTCCCAAAGGAGCAGCGGCAGCGAGGTGAGCATGGCGCCAAGCGCTGGGACCGCCATCAGCGTGCGCCAGTCCAGCGGCGGCTTCCAGCGCAGGAAGATCGTGTAGACCGAATAGGCGGCAATGGCGATCAGCATCAGCCCGTCGCCGCGGTTGAGGCCTAGTTGCAGCAGCGTTGAGAGGTCACCATGTGCGGCGGTCAAAGCGACGCCGATTAGCGTCATGCCGAAGCCGAGACATTGCGCCAGCGAAATGCCGGTACGGAAGAACATGAAATTCAGCAGGAAGATCAGCATCGGGATGCCGGCCTGCTCGATGGCGACGTTGATCGCAGTCGTATATTGCACGGCCGAGTAAAGCATGGCGTTGAAAAGGGTGTAGCCGATGACGCCGTAGAAGAGGAGCAGCGGAAGGTTCTTCCTGACCACCGGCCAGTCCTTGCGCAGTTGCGGTACTGAAATCACGGCGATCACCGCCACAGCGAGGAACCAGCGCAGGAAGGTCAGCATCATCGGGCTGATATGCCCGAGCGCGAGTTTGCCGGCGACGGAGTTACCACCCCAGCAGAGGGTGGCGATAACGAGGCAGATATAGGCCGTGGCTTGCAAGAGCGTTCTTCCCGTCTTTCCGCGATCGCCGTGCGGCGTTTTGTGACGGGAAATAGCCTGTCGGCTGCTGATTTGTCACGTAAAAAGCCCAATCTGCTGTGACAACAGGGTCGCTTTCCAAAAAACAAAGCTTTATAGATGCGCGGGTTTGAGCAGGTGCGCGGTTCCGCGCCGGTAACAGGAAGAGTTGGATGACGAACGTAGTCGTGGTCGGTTCGCAGTGGGGTGACGAAGGCAAGGGCAAGATTGTCGACTGGCTTTCGGAGCGTGCGGATATTGTCGTGCGCTATCAGGGCGGACACAATGCCGGCCATACGCTCGTCATCGACGGCACCAACTATAAGCTCTCGCTCTTGCCGTCCGGCGTCGTGCGCCCGGGCAAGATGGCCGTCATTGGCAACGGTGTCGTCGTCGATCCGCATGCGCTGATCGCCGAGATCGGCCGGCTGGAGGCGCAGGGCGTGACGGTTACGCCTGACAATCTGCGCATTGCAGACAATGCGACGCTCATTCTTTCGCTGCACCGCGAGCTCGACGCGATGCGCGAGGATGCGGCGTCGAACAGCGGCACCAAAATCGGCACGACACGCCGCGGCATCGGTCCGGCCTATGAAGACAAGGTCGGCCGCCGCGCCATCCGCGTCATGGATCTTGCCGATCTCGATAGTCTTTCCGGCAAGGTCGACCGTATTCTGACGCATCACAATGCGCTTCGCCGCGGCCTCGGCGTTGCCGAAGTCAGCCACCAGGCGATCATGGACGAACTGACCTCGGTCGCCGATCGGGTGCTGCCCTTCCGTGATACGGTCTGGCTCTTCCTCGACAAGGAGCGTCGCAAGGGCTCCCGCATCCTGTTCGAAGGCGCGCAGGGCACTCTGCTCGACATCGATCACGGCACTTATCCTTTCGTGACGTCGTCGAACACGGTGGCCGGTCAGGCCGCTGCCGGTTCAGGCATGGGACCCGGCTCGCTCGGCTATATCCTCGGCATCACCAAGGCCTATACGACGCGCGTCGGCGAAGGCCCGTTCCCGACCGAGCTGAAGGACGCGATCGGTGAATTCCTTGGCGAAAAAGGTCATGAATTCGGCGTGGTGACCGGACGCAAGCGGCGCTGCGGCTGGTTCGACGCCGCACTGGTGCGCCAATCCATCGCCACCAACGGCATCACGGGCATCGCGCTCACCAAGCTCGACGTGCTCGACGGTCTCGAGGAATTGAAGATCTGCGTCGGCTATATGCTCGACGGCGAACAGATTGATCATCTTCCGGCAAGCCAGGGAGCGCAAGCTAGGGTCGAACCGATCTACATTACGCTGGAAGGGTGGAAGGAATCGACCGTCGGCGCCCGCAGTTGGGCGGATCTGCCGGCACAGGCGATCAAATATGTTCGCCAGGTCGAAGAGCTGATCGGGGCGCCCGTCGCGCTCCTGTCCACCAGCCCGGAGCGGGATGACACCATACTTGTGACCGATCCGTTTGAGGATTAAGCTCACGGGTCACTGTGGAGGATGGTTCGGTAGAGTGCCGGACTTCTTGAGAAAGTACTAATGGCGGATTTTATTGCAGTCATTCGGCGGGCCGTCGACGGCCTGGCTGAAAATACCCCTGAGATGCGGGTGAAAGTCTACGAACGTGCCCGCGGCGCAGTGCAGCGGCAGCTCGAGAACATGAAGCCGCGTCCGCCGGAAGCCATGCTGCAACGCCAGCTCGAAAAGCTCGAGGCCGCCATCCGCGAAGTGGAAGGCGAACACTCCGAGGCTTTGCCGCTCGATGCGCCGCTTGCGGACGTCACCGCGCCGGAATCCTTCGAAGAACAAGCGGTTCACGACGAAAGCGAACCGGCGTCGACGCCGGAGACGGCTGTCGAGGAGCCGGTCTACGAAGCCTATGCGGAACCGCGGGCGGCCGAGGCCGCCGACGAGCCCCATCACGTGGAAGCCGCCGCGCCAGAGGAAGCTGACGAAGAGGTCGCTGCCGAGGAGCCCCTTTCCGCGGAAGAACCTGGTCCCGCCGAAATCCCTGTTGCCGCCGAGACAGCGATTTTGCCGGAGACATCCGGTGCCGCCGAGACATACTGGCACCCCTCGCATGAGGAGGAAGCGCCGGCCGAGGAATGGCATGCCAGTGAGGCGCGCGACGTCGCTGCCGAAGATGTGCCCGCCGGATATGACGGCTGGGAGGCGCCTGCCGAGCATCGCAGCGAGCAAGCCGACGAAGACCGTGGTGATGAGCATCATCCCGTGGAAGCCGAAGAGATCGCGGCCGAACCGGCGGCGGCGGAAAGCGGGGGACCGGAGGCCGAGGAGGCTTACGAGCCCGTTGAGCCGTTGCAGCCGATCACCCGCGGCATAGACCATGCATCCAACCGGCTGGTGGAGCCGGTCGCCGATTTCGATCGTCCGCAGGAATTTGTCGAGCACAGCCGCGAGGAGCCGTTGCAGGGCGCCGCGGCGGCGCATTTCGACCCCGTCTGGACCGAACCCGTTGCCGAAACGCCGGCCCCGGCGCCCAAGGATGCGGAGACCGAATGGGCGGAAGAGGAACTCAGGCAATATTCGGAGACGGCGCCGGCACCGATTACGGCCGATGCCTCGGCGCGCGCTTTCGAGGAGGTGATATCGAGCCTCGAAAAAGTGGCACCCGCGGCCGTCATGCCGGCCGCCAAGGAAAGTTTTTCCTGGGAGACGGCTGCGTTCGACGATCTGCCGCCGATCGAGGCAGGCAGCAATAAGAAGACGCCGGTCGCCTCGCATTTCGACGATGTCGATATCTTCGCGGAAGTGCACAACGGCAAGCCGGCGCCTGCTGGCGGCGCGCCGAGCGAGGCCTGGCGAGAGGCGAAGGCGCTGCGCGGCTACGACCGCCGCGGATCGGTCGCCGCTGACGACGATGACGCCGATCCGGCAATGGATATTGATCAGATTGTTGCCTCCAAGCTGCAGGGCAAGAGCTTTCGTATCGAGCCGAAGCGCCGCCGCTTCGGCATCGGCACCGTGATCACGCTCATCTTCGCACTCATCCTGATCGGTGGCGGCGGCTATGCCGGCTGGACGAACAGGGAGGCGCTGGTGGCGATGGTCGACGGGCTCGTCAGCTCGGCACCGTCCCAGGCGACCAGGAACGAGGCGGCAACGCCGCCGGATCGCTCGGCGACGCCTGCTCAGCCCGGCGCGGTGACGCCAGCCCAGCCAAGCGCGGTGACGCCAGCCCAGCCGACCACACCAGGAGCGCAGAATACCCCAGCGACGCCGGCGCAGCCGAACCCGAACCCGAACCCGCAGGTAGCGTCAATGAACAATGACGGCGCTGCGGCCAATTCGAAATTCACCCAACGGCTGCTGACCGACGGGACCGAGGTCGACAGCGGACCGGCAACGGTACCGGGAACACCGACCGCGGAAGGAAAATCGGTCGCCGAACAGAATGTCGCGGCAGCAGATACGCCGCCTGCCAGCGCGCAGGGCGATGCGGCACCCGCCGAAACGCGGACGCCGAACGGCCCGGTGGCATCGCCGCAGCAGACCGCGCCCGTCGGTTCGTCGCAAAAGATGTTTCTCTATGAGGAACGCATCGGCCAGAGCTCGCCGACGGCGATCGAGGGATCGGTCGTCTGGAGCGTGCAGCACGAGGCCGGTCAGGACGGCCGGCAGGAGGCGACAGTGCAGGGCAACGTTACCGTACCCGAGCGCAATCTCTCGGCGCTCGTCACCTTCAAACGCAATTCCGATCCGTCGCTCCCGGCAAGCCATCTGGTCGAGATCGTCTTCTCGGTGCCGCCGAATTTCGAAGGCGGCAGCATCGAAAGCGTCCAGCGCATCTCGATGAAGCGCACGGAACAGGATCGCGGCGATGCGCTGATTGCGGTTCCGGCCAAGATCACCGACGATTTCCACATGATCGCGCTCAACGACTATCCCGATGCGCGCAAGGCCAATCTCGACCTGATGTCGACCCGCAATTGGATCGATATTCCGATTACCTACCGCAACGGCCGCCGCGCGCTGCTGACGATGGAGAAGGGCGGTACGGGGACGGACGCCTTCAATACCGCGATCAAGGAATGGACCGCACTCGGGGATGTCTCGACGAGCCAGTGATGGCTTTTCCCGGGTGCAGCAGAGATCAATGAAAAGAAAAGGCGAGCCGCAAGGCCCGCCTTCGTCAATTCTATCATGTTGCAGGTTTATGCCGTGGCTTCGACGACCCGGACGGCCTTGGCGCGTTCCAGGGCTTCCTTGCGCACGGCGTCCTGCACCTTTTCGAAGGCGCGAACCTCGATCTGTCGGACGCGTTCGCGGCTGATGTCGAACTCGGTCGAAAGGTCTTCCAGGGTCACCGGATCCTCGGCGAGGCGGCGAGCCTCGAAGATGCGGCGTTCACGCTCGTTCAGCACGCTCATCGCTTTCGCCAGCATGCGCCGGCGAGTGTCGAGTTCGTCCTGTTCGATCAGCACGTCTTCCTGGCTGTCATGGTCGTCCACCAGCCAATCCTGCCACTGGCCGCCGTCACCTTCGGCTGCCTTGATCGGCGCGTTCAGCGAGGCGTCGCCGGAGAGGCGGCGGTTCATCGAAATGACCTCCTCCTCCGAGACGTTCAGCTTGGTGGCGATCTCCGAGACGTGCTCCGGCTTCAGATCGCCGTCATCAATTGCCTGGATGCGTCCCTTCAGCCGGCGCAGATTGAAGAACAGACGCTTCTGGTTGGCAGTCGTGCCCATCTTCACCAGCGACCACGAGCGCAGGATATATTCCTGGATCGAGGCCTTGATCCACCACATGGCATAGGTGGCGAGGCGGAAGCCGCGCTCGGCATCGAACTTCTTGACGGCCTGCATCAGGCCGACATTACCCTCGGAGACGACTTCGCCGATCGGCAGGCCATAGCCGCGATAACCCATCGCAATCTTCGCGACGAGGCGAAGATGGCTGGTGACCAGCTTGTGGGCAGCGTCGCGGTCGCCATGCTCGGCATAACGCTTTGCGAGCATGTATTCCTGCTGCGGCTCCAGCATCGGGAACTTGCGGATTTCGTCGAGGTAACGGTTGAGACCGGCTTCGCCGGCGGTGATGGACGGCAAGGTATTTCGGGCCATAGTGCACCCTCCTAAAGTGAATTCCGGTTCCCGATGGAAACGCATCCTCGCGTTAAAAAAGGCAAACCGGGGCGTGCGGCTCTCTCCGAGCCCGCACTAAGTCAATATATAGATAAGTGTGGCGAAACAGCGGTTCAAGATGCCGCTCATGCAGGTGTGAGGCGGGCAGGCGACATTTCGGAGCCGCCTTTATTGGCGCAGCGCCTCGATCAGTTCGACCATATCATCCGGCAGCGGCACTTCGAAATGCATGATTTCGCCGGTGCGGGGATGCTCGAACTGCAGCATGAAGGCGTGCAACGCCTGGCGGCCAAAACCGTTGACGATCTTGCGGATCTCTTCCGGCAGGAGATTGGCCTTGGTCTTGAAGCCGGCGCCGTAAACCGTGTCGCCGAGCAGCGGATGGCCGATATGGGCCATGTGGACACGGATCTGGTGGGTGCGGCCGGTTTCGAGGCGGCACTCGACCAGCGAGGCGAACGCGGTTGCGTCCGGCTTCTCATGGAAGCGCTCGATCACCTGGTAGTGCGTGATCGCCTCGTCGGCGTCCTGACTGTCGGGGCGCTTGACGGCGCGGCGCGTGCGGTCACCGGTGGCGCGGCCGAGCGGGGCGTCGACCGTGCCCGACAGCGTGCGGGGCCGGCCCCAGACGATTGCCTGATAGGCCCGCTCCAGCGGCATGGTGCGGCCATGGTCGGCAAATTGCAGCGACAGGTGACGATGAGCGATGTCGTTCTTGGCGACGACCATGACGCCTGTCGTGTCCTTGTCAAGACGGTGGACGATGCCGGGGCGGCGTACGCCGCCGATACCGGAGAGCGTATCGCTGCAATGGTGGATCAGCGCGTTGACCAGTGTCCCCGTCCAGTTACCGGCGCCGGGATGGACGACGAGACCGGAAGGCTTGGAGATGACGATGACATCGTCGTCCTCATGGAGGATATCGAGCGGGATGTCCTCGCCCTGCGGTGTCGGGTCTTCCGGCTCGGGCAGCGTGAGTTCGAAATTGTCGCCGGTGCGCACCTTGCGCTGCGGGTCGGTAACGGGTTCGCCGCGCAGAAAAACCTGGCCGTCCTTGATCAACGACTTGATGCGGCTGCGCGAAAATTCCTCGCCGACTTGCGCCGTCAGCCAGGCGTCCAACCTGCCTTCGGCAGTTTCATCGGCGGTCAGGACTTTTCTATTGCCGGCTGCTTGTTTAAAGGGGTCGCTCAAGACGCTTCTTCTCCGACGTATTTTTTAGAACGGGATGCACAGATGACAGCAATCGAGCCAGACGACCAGGAAGAGAAGCCCCTTGATCCGGCGATGGAAAGTGTCCGGCGCAAGATGGTCCGCCTGCAGATCGTTTCCGGCGCCATCATGTTCGTGAGCCTTATGGCGGTCTTCGGCGCGGTTGTCTACAAGGTGATGCACAGCGAACCGAAGGAGACGGCGTCCGCTGTTGCCGCCTCCGGCGTACCCTCGGATGCGCCGCTTGCGGCGACCGTTTCCCTGCCGCTCGGCTTCAAGGTGCAGTCCACCTCGTTTTCATCAGGGCAGATCCTGTTCTACGGCGAAACGGCCGAGGGCAAGAGCAAGGCGCTGGTTTACGATCTCAGGACCGGCCGGACGGTTGCCGACGTCACTGTCGCGGGCAATTGAAACCGGCATGGCCGCCGTTCCGATCGACATCAACAGCGCCGACGATCCACGCGTCGCTGAATTCCGCGCGATCCGCGAGCGCGACCTGACGGGCCGAGAGAACCGCTTCATCGCCGAGGGCACCGTCGTGCTGCGCATGCTCGCCGAGGCGCATGCGGCAGGCCGCGGCTTTTTCGCCGAGAAGATCCTGCTGCTGCGCAATCGCGTCGAGGGCGTCCTACCCGTCCTGGAGCGGTTTCCGGCCGACGTGCCGGTCTATGTCGCCGGGTCTGATGTGCTCGACGGCGTCGTCGGTTTCCACCTGCACCGTGGCGTTCTCGCGCTCGGCCGGCGGGAGGATCGCGGCGAGGCGGCACTTCTCGACGCGCTGCCGGAACGGGCGCTGGTGCTTGTCGGTTGCGGCATTTCCAATCACGACAATGCCGGCTCGATGTTCCGCAATGCGGCCGCCTTCCGAGCGGACGCGGTGCTGCTCGACGAAACCTCCTGTGATCCACTCTACCGCAAGGCGCTGCGTGTCTCGGTCGGTTCGGTGCTGAGTGTTCCGCATCGGCGTGGCGGCAAGGCCTTGGATGTGCTCCTGGCGCTTGCCGAACGGGGCTTTGCCATCTGGACGTTTTCGCCGCACGGCAAGACCGATATCCGCGCCATTCCGGCCTCGACGCGGATGGCGCTCGTCGTCGGCACCGAGGGCGAGGGGTTGCCGGAGGCGCTGCTTGCGCGGTTCCGGAGCGCGCGCATTCCACAGTCGGAGGAACTCGACAGCCTCAATGCCGCGACGGCGACGGGTATCGCGCTGTTTTCCATGGCCTCCGCGATGGGGCGGATTTAGCCTATACGCCCGAAAATCGGAATCGTTTTTTGGGATTATGCCAATTCAAAATGATGGCGCGCCGCTCGTCTTATCCGACGCGCGCCGCGCTAAAGGCGTCAGCGCGGGGGATCGGCGATGATCGCCGCCGCTCTGTCGGCAAGGCTGACGCGATCGTTGGGGTTCTTTTCCGCGGCATGTGCGAGCAGCGTGCGGATCGGCGAGGAAGGCCCCTCGTTGAGTGCGGTCAGCGCCACCATATTGGCGGCGATCGAGGCGATCTCCTCGCGGATCGCGCCATCGCGCCCGGTTACGGCCTTTGCCTTTTGCAGGCGCTCGGCAAGGGCGGCGCTGCGCTTGCGGACATCCTCGCCCATCTCGGCCGTCATGGCGGCGGTGTCGAGCGCGGATGCGGTCGTGTCTTCGGCCATCATTTCCGCCGGCAGCTCCGCGACCATCCCGGCAAGGCCGGCGTCGCGCAATACCCGGTTGACCTTGCGGATCTCTGCGTTAGCGGCCTTCAACTGCTCCTTCAATTTGGCGATCTCCTGCTGGCGGCGAACGACCAGAGTTTCCTTTTCGGCGGCGGAAGCGCTCTCACGCGCGGCCTTATCCTCCAGGCGGATCACCATATGCTGCTGTTGCGTCAGTTTCTGTTCGGCATCCTTGGCGCGCTTCTGCAGCAGGTTGACGTCCTGACGCAGGGTATCGCGTTCGTCACGCAGCGCGTTGACGCGGAATTTCAGGCTCTCTGCCTCGGTTTCGCGCGCAGCCAGGTCGATCCTCAGCCCATCGACCTGTTCACCGAGTTTGCTCAGCCGCGTCCGCATCGTCGCCAGTTCGCTCTCCTTGCTGGCAGCGGACTGCTCGGCAATATGCAGGTTGGTCTTCAACTGGCTGATATAGTTCTCGTCCTTGCGCAGATGCGAGCGCTGGTCGGCGGCCTCGACATGCATCTCGCCGATCTGGGTCTGCAATTCGCCGATTTCGGCGGCAAGCCTGCCGGCATCGACGGCGAGTGCGTCATGACGAAGCTGGAGCGACAGGGATTTCTCGCGCTCACGCAGAAGATCCTGGGCCGTGCGGGCATTTTCGGCGGCATAGAGCGCACGCACCATATCCTTCTGGGCGCGAACCTCCTGAGGGCTCAGCGGCATCGTCGCTTTCAGCCTGTTCTCGGTATACCAGACAATGCGGCGGTGAACGGCGGGCGAGACCAAAAAGACAAGGAAGGCCGCGGTCAGGAAGCCCAATCCGAACAAAAGAGCATATTCGATCACGGCGCGGCCATCGGTAAGAAGGTTGATACGGCGTCAGCCGCGATAATTAAGCACGCATGACACGCATGGCAAGGCCGCCGGTGTGAGCGGCGGCAGATTCCGGTGGCTTTGCGGCCTCAGAAAGGGTTCCAGGTCGGCGCCTGGGTGATCTTGAGATAGCCGACATTGATGCCCAGGCGGGCGCCGACGCCGGTGCGGATCGGCACGACCAGCACGTCGTTGTTCTTGAGCAAGGTCATGCCGAAGCCGGCGATCACATAGGCCGAGCCGCTGACGCCGCCGAAGCGCGCATAGATGCCGTTGACGGAGGGCAGGTCGTAGACCAGCATCATCACGCGCGAGCCCTGGCCACCGTAATCGAGACCGAGCGAAGGTCCCTGCCAGTAGAGATTATGTTCACCAGCGTTCTTGGTGTTCAGCTGGCCTTCGCCATAGGTAAGACCGGCGATGAAGGCGCCGCCGCCTTCCTGTCCGAGGATATATCCGTTTGGCAGGCCGTATTTCTGGAACGCACTCTCGACGACCTTGGCAAGTCCGCCGCTGGCGGAACCGAAGAAGGAGTGGCCGGCGTCGACGATTTCCTGAATCGTGTACTGGCCGTTGTCCTGGGCGGTGGCCGGCCCGGCAACCATCAGCGAGGAGAAGACGAGGGCCGAAAGCAACCTGAAGAAGCCGATGAATCGGTGCGGAAATCGAAGGCGCATGGTGTCATCCGTTCGTCGTTTGGCTTGGAGCGGGCAACCGCTCGCGGCGATTGGTGCATTTTGCCCCGATGATCTTAACAATCGGTTTACCAAATATGGTGTCATTATGGCACCGAGTACGATCGCAAACTTCGCGCAATTTTGATGAAGCATATTCCGGGCGCGATGAAATTGCCGCCCCTCAGGAGACGATGATGTCCAAGAACCCAAATCTTACTCTGTCTGGCCCGGATCTGGCCGCGCTTCTTTGCAGCCGCGTTTGCCACGATGTTATCTCGCCCGTCGGCGCAATCAACAACGGCCTGGAACTCCTGGATGAAGGCGGCGCCGATTCCGATGCGATGGACCTGATCCGCACCAGCGCGCTCAACGCTTCCGTCCGCTTGAAGTTTGCACGCCTGGCCTTCGGCGCATCGGGTTCCGTCGGCGCCTCGATCGACACCGGCGAAGCCGAACGCGCTGCCAAGGATTTCGCCGTCGCCGAGAAGAAGACCGAAGTGATCTGGAACGGACCACGCGCCATCGTCGCCAAGAACCGTGTCAAGCTGCTGCTCAACCTCTTCCTCGTTGCCTATTCCGCCATTCCGCGGGGCGGCGTGCTCGAGGTAACGCTCGAAAATCCCGAGTTCGATGCCAGGTTCAGGCTCACGGCCAAAGGTAAACTGATGCGCTTGCCGCCGAAATTCGTCGAGATATCGACCGGCACCATCGAGGAGGCGATCGACGCCCATTCGATCCAGCCCTATTACACCGTGCTTCTGGCGCAGGAGTGCGGGATGACGCTTGAGCACAGCGCCAGTGCCGACGAACTGGTGTTCACGGCGGTGGCCGCGGCAGCCTGATTTCGGAGCGCGGACGCGTGCCCAGGCTCGTCCGGTAACGATTCCTTAGCCTGATGGACCTATTCTCCAGGGTTGTAAGAGGCCTCTTGCTACGACGAATGCGGGGGCAAAGGAGCGGCCATGCAAAGGTTCATGATCACCGATAATTCGGACATCGTCCGTAAGGTCGGCAAGCGCATTCTCTCCGAACTCGACTTTCTCGTCAGCGAAGCTTCCAACGCCGGCGAGGCGCTGCAGCGCTGCCAGGCGGAGCTGCCGGAATATCTGATCGTCGATTCCGGCATGGAAGGTGCGCTTGACCTCATCGCCGCCATCCGCGCCATGGAGGGCGGCAAAGAGGTCAAGATCTATTACTGCGTCGTCGAGGCGGATCTGAAGAAGCTGATGGCAGGCAAACGGGCCGGTGCCACCGACTTTCTGCTGAAGCCGTTCGATCGCAAGATCCTGACCGCCGTTTTCGGAAACCGCGCGATCGCCGCCTGACCGGCGCGGCCTCTTCCCCGCCGATGTCGGCGTCCCTGGAGCATGACGCCGAAAGTGCAAGCACGTTCGACGGCTGCCACGTTCTATTTTCTTCATCGAGATACAGGGCGCTTCAGGCTGATCCAGCCTAAGATCCTCTACATCGGGTAAGTCTCGCCCATCGTAAGCAGAAACGAAAAATCCCGCCGAAAAGGCGGGATCTTCGTTTGTCCGATAAGGGGGATCGGAAAAAAATATCAGGCGGTTTCGGCGTATTCGGCACCATCCGGCTCGCGAAGAACGTAACCGCGGCCCCAGACGGTCTCGATGTAGTTGGCACCGCCGGCAGCATTGGCGAGCTTTTTGCGGAGCTTGCAGATGAAGACGTCGATGATCTTCAGTTCCGGCTCGTCCATGCCGCCGTAGAGGTGGTTCAAGAACATTTCCTTGGTGAGGGTGGTGCCCTTGCGGAGCGAAAGCAGCTCCAGCATCTGATATTCCTTGCCCGTCAGATGGACGCGCTGGCCGCCGACTTCCACAGTCTTGGCATCGAGGTTGACGATCAGCTCGCCGGTCATGATGACCGACTGGGCATGGCCCTTGGAGCGGCGGACGATGGCGTGGATACGGGCGACGAGCTCGTCCTTGTGGAACGGCTTGGTCATGTAGTCGTCGGCGCCGAAGCCGAGGCCACGAACCTTGTCTTCGATGCCGGCCATGCCCGACAGAATGAGGATCGGTGTCTTGACCTTGGACAGTCGGAGAGTGCGAAGCACCTCATATCCGGACATGTCGGGCAGGTTCAGATCGAGAAGGATGATGTCATAATCATACAGCTTGCCCAGATCGACGCCTTCTTCACCGAGATCGGTGGTATAAACATTGAAACTCTCTGATTTCAGCATCAACTCGATGCTCTGCGCCGTCGCGCTGTCATCCTCGATTAGAAGTACCCGCATAATTATCCCCTTTACCGCCGCCGAAAGGTGGTCTGGCCCCCTACACGATACCGAACACGCTACGTGATTTGAAAGCTGCCACGAAATGGTTAACAAATTCTAATTCACTCTGGCAAGGAGTATCGAATTTATTAAACAATTTTTCCATTTCTCTGTTTTCCAATAGGAATCTCAAAAAGGCGTTCCTCTACTTTAACATTAGGAAACAGCGCTAAGTGATTCATCCGACTCGCCAATGAAAAGGTTCGAATTTCATGCCGCGGCATTTACCGACCCTTAAATCATCGGGCCTATCATTAACGATGCCCGTAAACGAAAGGTTACCAGCGGTAGGTATTTGTTAATATCGCAGGAAATTTTTTAGCAAACCGTGTCAAAGCGGCGCGCAGGGCGGTTTCAAGTTGAGCCGGGGTCTCGCATCACGGGAGTAATGCGTATGAAGTCGCGAGAAAGTCTCGTTCGCCTGAAGGAATTTCAGGTGAATGAAAAACGACGTCAGTTGCAGCAGTTGCAGATGATGATGTCCGAATTCGAACGGATGACGAAGGATCTGGAGAGCCAGATCGTCGTCGAGGAAAAGAAGTCCGGTATATCAGACCCGAATCACTTTGCTTATCCGACCTTCGCCAAGGCCGCGCGTCAGCGGGCTGACAACCTGCAGGTTTCGATCAAGGAACTGAAGATGCAGGAAGAGACGCTGGAAATGGCGCTCGAGGAGATGCAGGCGGAATATGCAAGGGCCACAGCGCTGGAAGAGCGTGACGGCGCCGCCCGCGCAAGGGCGTAAGAGAAACGGCGGGCGCCGGCTTCGGCGCTCTGGCATCGCCACTGAGAAGCCATGTATGATGGGCGCGCTGTCCGTCATACATGGCTTTTGGTGTTTGCGCCTTGGGGCGGCTCTCGCCGAAATCGAGGTTGTCAGGCCGCGAGCGATGGAAGACGCTAGGTCCAAAGCGGGTCACATCGAGCGTGATTCACACGATGCGATTGCATTTTTTGTGCGTGTCCCAAAACCGCTGCGTGTCTTTGAGCCCGCGCATTAGAGCGCCGCGGGCCCTTCCGGACACGCAAAAGGACGCTCTAACTCTTTCAATCTCGCATCGTGCTTTTCCGAAAATCGATACCGATTTTCGGGCCAATGGACTAAAGCGCGTTGCGATCTTTCAGATTCGCTCCTTGCGCTTTAGGTCCTTGTTTTTACGCATCTAGTTCACGACGTCTTTCCATTCCGGATGGCGTTGCGCCTGCGCCTTGAAGAAGGGGCAAAGCGGGATGATCTTCCAGCCACCGGTGCGGGCTGCTTCCACAGCATGGAGCGCCAACGCCTGGCCGACACCCTTGCCGCGCAGCGCATCGGGAACGCCCGTGTGATCGATGATGACGAGCTTCGGCGATGTGCGTGAATAGGTCATCTCCGCCTCGTGTCCTTCGACCTCGGCCGCATAACGGCCGCCGGAGGCGCCTTCCTCGTTTCGAATGTCCATTGTCTTTCCTCGTAACGGATATTGTCTTGGCGGACCGTGACATGGCGGCGCGGTCATGCCAAGCCGTGGAGGCAATAGAGGCAGGAGACGGAGTGTTCATGCAAAATATAGGGTCGATACGAGGTTCGCGGCAATGAAGGCGCTTTCGATGGCTCGCCCCGTGCTTCTCGTGGCCGCGCCGTTCTTCCTGGCGCTCGGCCTCGTCTTACCGCTGGTCCGTTTCGAGACTCTATATTTCTTCGACGACACGCCGTCGCTCATCGAAATCATCGTCTCGCTTTGGCAAGGCGGGGATGGGCTGCTGGCGGCGATCGTCGCGTTGGTTTCGATCCTGCTGCCGCTTCTGAAGATGATCGGCATCACCGCGGAGGCGATGGGGATGGCCGCAGAAGCGCCGGCCGCCGGCAGCGGGGTCGGCAGCCTGTTCTATCGTCGCGTCGTACCGCATCTGTCCAAGTGGTCGATGATGGACGTGCTGCTGGTTGCGATCGTCATTGCGGCGGCGAAGACGACTGGGCTGGCCGACGCCTTCACGCAGCCCGGCCTCTGGTGCTACGCGGCCTCGTCAATGATTTCGGGCCTTCTTCATTCCCTCATGGGAGATGCGTCCGGCCCGAAATAGATGTCGTCGATGCTGGCGCGTGATCAGTGACGATATTGCTGAATGCGCGTGGTGCGCAGGCCGGCGAGACCGTGACTGTTGATCGACGACTGCCAGGAGAGGAATTCTTCGACCGTGAGCGTATAACGCTCGCAGGCCTCTTCCAAGCTCAACAAGCCACCGCGAACAGCCGCGACAACCTCTGCCTTCCGGCGAATCACCCAGCGCCGCGTATTGGGCGGCGGAAGATCCGCAATCGTCAGGGGGCTGCCATCGGGGCCGATGACATATTTCACTCGGGGACGTATCATTTCGGTCATTGGACTCTCTACACAACGCAAGACCACGAGCCCCACTCTAGCCTGCCACATTTAAAAATTGCCTAAACCCATCGTAAGACTTTGATAACAAATTTAGACGCCCGGCCCTGGCCGGCGATTTGGAGCGGCCGCTTGCCGCTACGGCAATTTGTGGCGCCTGCATGGGAGCCATGTGGAATAAATATTAGCTGATTTCCCGGGATGATCTTATCAGCGCTGCAACATAAGACTGAGCGCAAGACTTCGTCTCCGTTCTTCCCGCTGTATCAGTCCAGTCGCGTTTTTGATGCTTCGTGTCCTCGGGATGCGAGACAGAAGCCATCTTTGCTGATGCTCCGGCGCCAGCTTCTCGCCGCCGGCAGCGAGGCCGAGCCGAAGCTGGCTATATGAGGATTACGAAGATGAAAAGACCTGAGCGCGCAGTCGACGACTGCGCTGAGGATGCTGTATTTTCGCCTTCGCAGGCCGATGGCGCCGGGGTTTCGTTCAATGATGGCAACGATCGGCTCGGCGAGATGGCGAAGCTTGCGGGCTTCGATTTCTATCTGCTCTCGGCTTTCCCGCGGGGCGACCGTACGGCTTTCACCGAAAACCGGCTGATCAGCAAATGGCCGCAAAGCCTTGTCGGCTTTTACGAGGCCGCCGATCTCTTCTATTGCGGCAGACTGGTGACTGCGATGAAGCGGCGATCGTGCCGATCTTCTGCGAGGAGGGGGCGTTTGCGGGCAGCGCCGCCAATCAGGAAAACCGCAAACTCAACAAGCTCTTTCGGATGCAAGGGCTGAAGGATACCTTCGCCTTCGCGCTACACGACGCTGACCTGAAATAATACATCTTCGCCTTCTCAGGCGGCTGTCCTATGCCCACACGAGCGCAGGCGATGGCGCTGCTCTACGGCTGCATGGAGCTTCTGGACAAAGTTTCGCGCAATGGCAGCGGGGAAGACGGTCCGTCGGAGGCGCTTACCCGGCGCGAAATCGAATGCTTGCGACGCTGGCTGATTCCTTTAATGGGAATCGATTTAAGGAATCAGCCAGCAATTCAAAGTGCTACAGCGTCCTTTGCGCGTCTAAAAAGACGCGCGGCGCTGTAGTCGGCGGCCGGCAAGAGCAGCGACGAGATCGCGATCGTTCTCGATCTCTCGTCGCATACGGTGGCAGGTTATCTGAAGAGCGCGATGCGCAAGCACGATTCGGTCAATCGCATGCAGGCGGTCGCCAGAGCATTCCGGTACCGGCTGCTCTAAAGCGCGTTACATCGCGCTTTAGGTCTTTGTCTCATGCATGTCGGTTTCCCGAAACCGCTGCACATTTGTGGGCGACATGCATAAGGCCGCCGGCCCCTTCTCACAAAGCTTAAAGCTTAGAAGCCTTTACCGCCGGTCAGCTCCGACACGACGGTTCCGACAATGATGCGGATGTCCATCCAGATCGAGAAATTCCCGACGTAGTAGAGATCGCTGGCAATGCGGGCGCGCGCCTTGGCCGGACGATCGGTCGGGCCGCGCAGGCCACGCATCTGGGCAAGACCGGTCATGCCTGGACGCATCGCATGGCGCTGATGGTATTCCGGTACGAGCTCTTCGTAGAGCACGCCGCCGGCGCGCATGCCGATTGCATGGCAACGCGGGCCGACGATCGACATATGGCCCAGCAGCACGTTCAGCAGCTGCGGCAATTCATCGACATTCGTCCGGCGTAGAATGGCACCGATGCGGGTGACGCGCGGGTCGTCCTTGACCGTCTGGGCAATGCCGGAGACGTCGCAAAGGTCGGTGCGCATGGAACGGAACTTGTAGACCTTGATGGCCTTGCAGTTCTTGCCCCAGCGGGTCTGCTTGAAAAGCACTGGTCCCGGGCTGTCAAGCTTGATCAGCAGGGCGACGAACAGAAGGAAAGGGGCGAGGACGAGGAGGGCGCTCAACGACGAAAAAATGTCGAACGCCCGCTTCAGGACGAGATCCACCAACGGCGCCTGCGGCGCATCGCTATGGATAACAGGGGTCTGGATCTTCAGGCTCGGCTGCTGGCGGCGGCTCGGCCGGAAGGACTCTGTCGAAATGCTGTTGTTTAGTTCCGTGATGCTCAAGGATCGTACTCTGTTGTCTTCGAGGGGGCGCGGCGGCAATAGGCGATCAATGGTTAACCCTGTCACCAGGGCTGCACTCAGGTCTTAGTAACCCTACTAAAACGGAAAAATGCGACAATTGTGTAATGGTGTCCAGAGAAATATCGCATCGCAACAAATCTTTCGCACTTGCGTTAAGTTGAGGCAAGCTCATGATATTTCGTTAATAATTGGAATTTTGTCAAAGTTTTTAGGCCTTTGGCAGGGGTTCACCGGGGGTTGGCGACGTGCTGTTTCGACACGTGCACCGGGTCTCTTAAGCATATTTCTTAACGGAACACGCGGCGAAATTTTTCGGATGAAGATATCGAGCACTGTCGAAGGCGTGCTGAAATGTGACAAAACCAAGGCAGGATTGTTGGCGCGCGGCGTCTTGAAAAGATGCAGGGCAACGGATTCGCCGCCCGAATCGCTCAATGAGGGCCGATAACGCGAATCACTTCACAGCTGGAAAGGGAATCGTGGACGCGCTTTAAGGAGGGACGCTTGCTCAGTTGAGGCGCGCACGCCGGAGGCCGGTCGCGGATTGTCGCGACAGGTCTGAGCTCATGGTTACGATGCAGAGAATCGCGCCGCTTGCCGGTCTTCAGCGATCCTGAGGATGGTCACGCCGGTTCGAGGATGCGTTTCCTGCCGCCCCAGGAGATGAAGTTCGGGTTGGCGAAGTCGAAATCGGCCGCCTTTCCCGTCTTGCCGTAGGTCAGCGGCATTCCGTCCAGCGTCACCGTCGAACCGCCGGCGGCGCGCAGCACCGCATCGCCGGCCGCGGTGTCCCATTCCATCGTGCGGGTAAAGCGCGGATAGACGTCGGCCTTTCCCTCGGCCAGCAGGCAGAATTTCAGCGAGGAGCCGATATTGGTGCATTTGAAGATCGCGTGGTCGGCGAGAAAGCTTCCGGTCTCCGGGCTGTTGTGGCGAAGGCTTGCAAGCGCCAGCCTGTCGGCGGGCTGTTCGCGCACAGTGATTGTGCTGCGAGCGCCAACTGCGAAATCGTCCGTGACGACGAGCTTTTCGGCGTGGCCGCGTTCTCCCGAAAAGGCAAGCCCGAGCGCTGGCGCGTAGACAATGCCCGCCACCGGGGCGCCGTTCTCGATATAGGCGATGTTGACGGTGAATTCCTGCCGCCCGTCGACGAACTCGCGCGTGCCGTCGAGAGGGTCGACCAGGAAGAAGCCACGGCCGGCAATGTCGGGCACCTTGCCGGCGGCAACCGATTCTTCCGCCACGACGGGTATTTCGGGATAATCTCTGGCGAGATGAGCGAGGATGATGCGTTCGGCTTCCTCATCGGCGACCGTGACCGGACTTGCATCCGCCTTCATAGCGACGGGGAAGCCTTCGCGCAGGATCGTGATGATGGCCCTGCCGGCTTCGAGCGCCGCCTTTTCAAATGTCCTCAGCATTGTCCTTTTGCCGTTCGCCACGCGGCGAGCACCCATTGTCGCTCGTCCGCAAACCATCCCTGTCACAACCAGATACTCAAGTTTATATGGTGTTCCCCGTCGTGCCCCGCATCCCTCAATGCACAGTCAGATGATGCTACCATAAGTTTTCAGCCTTGTCAGACGAAGATCGGGCATCGCTCGTGAAATGACATTCGTCAAAGAGGCTGCCGTGGGGTCTGAATTTGCTCCATCTTCCAATTCTGTGGAATAGCTTACGCGGCAAGCGGAGCAAGAAATCGACGGCGATATCTCCGGATGGTTAATCCAGTGGCAGTTTCTGGCTAAAAATAGGCCCTGCTCTGCCGTTTTTCTGTGGATTTTGGTTCAAAACGCGCCATCTAGCCCTGTTCTGACAAGAATCTGTCGGAGTAAATCCTTTTTGTCTTCACATTTCCAACGAAACCGCTATGCATTCGGCCTATGAGGTTCTCTGAAACGGAGAACTGAAGAACCAAAAAGAGATGCAGCGTGTTTCGCTCGCATCCAGGGGAAAACGACATATGGAGTATTTCGTCCAGCAGCTCTTAAACGGGCTGACGCTCGGATCCATCTATGGCCTTGTGGCTATTGGCTATACGATGGTTTACGGCATTATCGGCATGATCAATTTCGCCCATGGCGACATCTTCATGCTCGGTGGTTTCGCCGCTCTTATCGTCTTCCTCGTCCTCACATCCATCTTCGCAGGTCTCCCGGTGGCAGTTCTGCTGTTGGCGATGCTTGTCGTCGCGATGTTGATGACGAGTTTGTGGAATTGGACGATCGAGCGCGTCGCATACCGTCCCCTGCGCGGTTCCTTCCGCCTGGCGCCGCTGATTACCGCGATCGGCATGTCGATCACGCTGTCCAACTTCATCCAGGTGACGCAGGGTCCACGCAACAAGCCGATTCCGCCGATGGTGAGCTCGGTCTACCAGTTCGGCAACATCTCGGTGTCGCTGAAGCAGATCATCATCATCTTGATCACGGCGGTGCTGCTGACGATCTTCTGGTACATCGTCAATCGCACCGCACTCGGCCGTGCCCAGCGCGCCACTGAGCAGGATCGCAAGATGGCGGCGCTGCTCGGCGTCAACGTCGACCAGACGATCTCGATCACTTTCGTTATGGGTGCGGCACTCGCAGCCGTCGCCGGCACGATGTACCTGATGTATTATGGCGTCGCCTCTTTTAACGACGGCTTCACGCCTGGTGTGAAGGCCTTCACGGCAGCCGTTCTCGGCGGTATCGGTTCGTTACCCGGCGCCGTCTTCGGCGGCCTGCTTATCGGCCTTATCGAGTCGCTGTGGTCGGCATACTTCACCATCGCCTACAAGGACGTCGCGACCTTTGCGATCCTGGCTTTCGTGTTGATCTTCAAGCCGACCGGCATCCTCGGGCGGCCGGAAGTCGAGAAGGTATAACGTCATGGCAAAAATCGAAAATTCTGCAGGCAAGCCCGATGCCGGACTTGTCCGCAAAGGCCTTACCGAAGCTCTTTTCGCCGCAGTCCTGTCGTTCGGCATGTTCGTTCTCTATGTCGGCCTCAAGACCGACCAGAACATCAGCAACGAACTGATCATTGTCCAGCGCTGGGGCCTGCTTGCGATCTTCGTCGCGATCGCCGCCATCGGCCGCTTCGCCACGGTGGTTTTCCTGCGGCCGCATCTCGACAGCCGCAAGCTGGCAAAGGCGAGACACGGCGAACTCGACATCTCAACCGAGAAGAGCTTCTTCCACCGGCATTTCCTGAAGATCGCGCTGATCGCGCTGCTGCTTTATCCTATGGTGGTGGTGGCGATCAAAGGCCCTCAGGGCTCGCTGACATATGTCGACAATTTCGGCATCCAGATCTTGATCTATGTGATGCTGGCCTGGGGGCTGAACATCGTCGTCGGCCTCGCCGGCCTGCTCGACCTCGGCTATGTCGCCTTCTATGCCGTCGGCGCTTATTCCTACGCGCTGCTTTCGACCTATTTCGGCCTGTCCTTCTGGATGCTATTGCCGCTTTCGGGCATGTTCGCGGCACTCTGGGGCGTCATTCTCGGCTTCCCGGTGCTGCGCCTACGCGGCGATTACCTCGCCATCGTGACGCTTGCCTTCGGTGAAATCATTCGTCTCGTCCTCATCAACTGGACTCAAGTGACGAAGGGCACCTTCGGTATCTCGAGCATCCCGAAGGCAACACTCTTCGGCATTCCCTTCGATGCGACGGCCGGCGGCTTTGCCAAGCTCTTTCACCTGCCGATCTCCTCGGCCTATTACAAGATCTTCCTCTTTTACCTGATCCTGGCGCTCTGCATGCTGACCGCCTATGTCACCATCCGCCTGCGCCGCATGCCGATCGGACGCGCCTGGGAAGCCTTGCGCGAAGACGAGATCGCCTGCCGTTCCCTCGGCATCAATACGGTGACGACCAAGCTCACCGCCTTTGCGACGGGCGCGATGTTTGCCGGTTTCGCCGGCTCGTTCTTCGCCGCCCGCCAGGGCTTCGTTTCGCCGGAATCCTTCGTCTTCCTGGAATCGGCCGTCATTCTGGCCATCGTCGTTCTCGGCGGCATGGGCTCGCTGACCGGCATCGCGATCGCCGCCATCGTCATGGTCGGCGGCACCGAGTTGTTGCGCAGCATGGGCTTCCTAAAACTGATCTTCGGACCCGATTTTACGCCCGAACTCTACCGCATGTTGATCTTCGGCCTCGCCATGGTCGTCGTCATGCTGTTCAAGCCGCGCGGCTTCGTCGGCTCGCGTGAGCCGACAGCCTTCCTCAGAGCGCGCAAGGCGATATCCGGAAGCTTCATCAAGGAGGGCCATGGTTGATGAGCCCTGTAAAGAATACGATGTCTGACGACACTCTTCTCAAGGTCGAGCACCTGTCGATGAAGTTCGGCGGCCTGATGGCCATCAACGACTTCTCCTTCGAAGCCAAGCGCGGCGATATCACCGCGCTGATCGGGCCGAACGGCGCCGGCAAGACCACTGTCTTCAACTGCATCACCGGCTTCTACAAGCCGACGATGGGCATGATCACGTTCAACCAGAAGAGCGGCAAGCAATATCTGCTCGAGCGTCTTCCGGACTTTCGCATCACCAGGGAAGCCAAGGTCGCACGCACCTTCCAGAACATCCGGCTGTTCTCCGGCCTGACCGTTCTCGAAAACCTGCTGGTTGCCCAGCACAACAAGCTGATGAAGGCATCGGGTTATACGATCCTCGGCCTTATCGGTGTCGGCCCCTATAGGCGGGAAGCGGCCGCTGCAATCGAGCTCGCCCGTTTTTGGCTCGAGAAGGCCGACCTGATCGACCGCGCCGACGACCCGGCCGGCGACCTGCCCTATGGCGCCCAGCGGCGTCTCGAAATTGCCCGCGCCATGTGTACCGGTCCGGAGCTGCTTTGCCTGGACGAGCCGGCTGCCGGCCTCAACCCACGGGAATCGGCAACGCTCAACGCGCTGCTGAAGAGCATTCGCGCCGAAACAGGAACGTCGATCCTGCTGATCGAGCACGACATGTCGGTGGTCATGGAAATCTCCGACCACGTCGTCGTCCTCGAATATGGTCAGAAGATTTCCGATGGCACGCCGGATCACGTGAAGAACGATCCGAGGGTCATCGCGGCCTATCTTGGCGTCGAGGATGAAGAAGTGGAAGAGGTGATCGCAGCCGTCGAGCAGCTCGAAGGAGGCGCAAACTGATGGGCGATGAAGTAATGACGGGTCAACCGCTCCTTCAGGTGAATAGCGTCGAAACCTATTACGGCAATATCCGGGCGCTGGCCGGCGTCGATGTCCACGTCAACAAGGGCGAGATCGTCAGCCTGATCGGCGCCAATGGCGCCGGCAAGTCGACACTGATGATGACGATCTGCGGCAGCCCGCAGGCCCGCATCGGTTCGGTGGTCTTCGAGGGCCGCGACATCACCCGCATGCCGACGCATGAAATCGCCCGTCTACGCATTGCACAGTCGCCGGAAGGCCGCCGCATCTTCCCGCGCATGACGGTTCTGGAAAATCTTCAGATGGGCGCCGGCCTCGACAATCTGAAACACTTCGCCGAAGACGTCGAGAAGATCTTCACGCTCTTCCCGCGGCTCAAGGAACGTCACGCCCAGCGGGGCGGAACGCTTTCGGGTGGTGAGCAACAGATGCTGTCGATCGGCCGCGCGCTGATGGCGCGCCCGAAGCTGCTGCTTCTCGATGAACCCTCGCTCGGTCTTGCGCCGCTGATCGTCAAGGGCATCTTCGAGGCGATCAAGAAGCTCAACGAGGCGGAGGGGCTGACCGTTTTCCTCGTCGAGCAGAACGCGTTCGCCGCCCTCAGGCTTTCTCATCGCGCCTACGTGATGGTGAACGGCAAGGTGACGATGAGCGGCTCCGGCAAGGAGCTTCTTGCCAATCCCGAGGTTCGCGCCGCCTATCTCGAAGGCGGAAGACACTAGGTCGAAAGGAGAGTTTGACATGCAGGGACTTTTCTTCGAAGCGGATGCCGGCTCCCTTGTGGCGATCCGTGTCATCGTCTTGCTCTTAGGCTTCTGGACGGCATGGCGCGCCGGCAAAGCGGTTGCCGAAGGCTGGGCCGACTATCCGTTGGTCATCGTCTATACATTCCTGCTCGCCTGGGCGATGCAGTTCCTGCATCATGCCCTGTTCAATGGCCCGATGCTCAGCGCCTTCTACTATATCCTCGACTTCGTGACCCTGCTGGTGTTCTCTACGGCCGGCTTCCGCTACCGCCGCACCAATCAGATGGTTAACAACTATTACTGGCTGTACGAAAAAACTTCCGCGTTTTCGTGGAAGGACAAACATTGACAGTCCGTTGAAACTAGGCATGAATTGCCTTCCGAGTGGAACAGCTTTCCTGGCGCAGTCAATGGTGGGTAGTGCGCTGGGCCTTGGACCGGAACCCGCCCAAAAATTGGGAGTAATAATATGAAAAAGTCTCTTCTGTCGGCAGTGGCTCTGACGGCGATGCTCGCCTTCAGCGGCAACGCGTGGGCCGACGTTCTCATCGCTGTCGCTGGTCCGCTGACTGGCCCGAACGCTGCGTTCGGCGCTCAGCTCCAGAAGGGTGCGGAGCAGGCGGTCGCCGACATCAACGCGGCTGGCGGCATCAACGGCGAGCAGATCAAGATCGAACTCGGCGACGACGTCTCCGACCCGAAGCAGGGCATCTCGGTCGCCAACAAGTTCGCTGCTGACGGCGTCAAGTTCGTCATCGGCCACTTCAACTCGGGCGTTTCGATCCCGGCTTCGGAAGTCTATGCCGAAAACGGCATCCTCGAAATCACCCCGGCCGCGACGAACCCGACCTTCACGGAACGGGGCCTCTGGAACACGTTCCGCACCTGCGGCCGTGACGACCAGCAGGGTGCCATCGCCGGCAAATACCTTGCCGATCACTTCAAGGACGCCAAGATCGCTGTCGTTCACGACAAGACCCCCTACGGTCAGGGCCTTGCCGACGAAACCAAGAAGGCTATGAATGCCGCCGGCGTCACGGAAGTCATATACGAAGGCATCAACGTCGGCGACAAGGACTTCTCGGCCCTCATCGCCAAGATGAAGGAAGCTGGCGTCTCGATCATCTATTGGGGTGGTCTGCACACCGAAGCTGGTCTCATCATCCGCCAGGCGGCTGACCAGGGTCTGAAGGCGACGCTGGTTTCGGGCGACGGTATCGTTTCGAACGAACTGGCCTCGATTGCTGGTGACGCCGTCGCCGGTACGCTGAACACCTTCGGCCCCGATCCGACAGCGAACCCTGCGAACAAGGAACTCGTCGAAAAGTTCAAGGCCGCTGGTTTCAATCCGGAAGCCTACACGCTCTATTCCTACGCTGCGATGCAGACGATCGCCGGGGCCGCCAAGGCTGCCGGTTCGCTGGATCCTGAGGCTGTTGCCAAGGCCATGAAGGAAAAAGGCCCGTTCCCGACCGTTCTCGGCGACATTTCGTTCGACGAAAAGGGCGACCCGAAGATCCCTGGCTACATCATGTACGAATGGAAGAAGGGTCCGGACGGCAAGTACAGCTACTTCCCGCAGGGCATGTAAGCCTCGCTCCCTTTTATGAGATAAGATTATCGAAGCCCGGTTCCGGCCGGGCTTCTTTCTTTTCGCGGACGTTTCAATTTTCGCCTGGCTGGTCTAACTCTTGGCATCGTTTTGAAGCATTGAGCGGAACCCTCCATGTCCAAACCCCGCATTCTCGTCACCCGGCGCTGGCCAGCCTCGGTGGAAACTGTCCTTGCCGAACGTTTCGATGTGACGTTCAATCGTGAAGATATTCCGCTCGGCGAAAGCGAGATGCGGCTGGCGCTCTCGACCTATGATGCCGTATTGCCGACGGTTTCCGATCGGTTGCCGGCCGCCGTCTTTGACGGTGTGCCTGTCGTCACCAAGATCCTCGGCAATTTCGGGGTCGGCTACAATCACATCGATATATCAGCCGCCAGGGCGAGGGGCATTGCGGTGACGAATACGCCGGGCGTGCTGACCGACTGCACGGCCGATATCGCCATGCTGCTGCTGCTCTCCATTGCCCGGCGCGGCGGTGAGGGCGAGCGGCAGGTACGCGCTGGTGAATGGAAGGGCTGGTGCCCGACGCATATGGTCGGCACCAAGGTGACCGGGAAGACGGTCGGCATTATCGGTTTCGGCCGTATCGGCAAGGCCTTCGCGCAACGCTGCCATTTCGGCTTCGGCATGGATGTGGTGTTCTTCAACCGTTCGCCGATCGATCCGGCGGAGGCGGCGCGTTACGGCGCGCGGCAGCTGGCGACGATCGAGGCCGTGCTGGCGGTGGCCGATTTTGTCTCGCTGCATTGCCCAGGTGGAGCAGAGAACCGACACCTAATGAATGCGGCGCGGCTTGCGGCGATGAAGCCGGGCGCCTTTCTCATCAATACGGCGCGTGGCGACGTGGTGGATGAGGCGGCGCTGATTGCAGCGCTCAAGGCGGGCAAGATCCGCGGCGCCGGGCTTGACGTCTACGAGGCGGAACCTGATGTGCCGGAGGCACTGCGGCGGATGGAGAACGTCGTGGTACTGCCGCATCTCGGCAGTGCTACGGAAGAGACGCGGACCGCCATGGGCATGAAGGTGGTTGACAACGTGACGGCGTTTTTCGAGGGCAGGGATGCGCCGGATCGGGTGGTTTAGAGCGGGATTGTTTTATGTCCGTTCATATCCGGCTTCCTTGAAGTAGTTTTGGCACTCTTTCGGCGAGACGGTTTGAAGGGTGGCTGCCAGCGCGTCGTCGATGGCCTGTCGGGTTCGAGCCTGCGCCTTGCGCAGCTCGTGCTTGATCTTGGCGAAGAGTTTTTCGATCGGATTGAGATCGGGGGAATACTGCGGCAGGAAGAACAATCTGGCGCCGGCCTTGCGGATGGCGGCACGGATAGCGCCGGCCTTGTGCGAGCCGAGATTATCCATGACGACGATGTCGCCGGGTTTGAGCTCCGGTACCAGCACCCTCTCGACATAGATGCGAAAGCGTTCGCCATTGATCGGGCCGTCGATGATCCACGGTGCGCTGACGCGGTCGGCCCTGAGGGCTGCGACAAAAGTCATGGTATTCCAGTGGCCGAAGGGCGCATGGCCCAACAGCCGTTCGCCGCGCGGCGCCCAGCCCCTGAGCGGCGTCATATTCGTCTTCGTCCAGGTTTCGTCGATAAAGACAAGGCGAGATGGATCGATGCGATGGCGATGCTTCAGCCAGCGCGCCCGCCGGGCGGCAACATCGGGCCGCTCGCGCTCGCTGGCGACCAACGTCTTTTTTTATAACTCAGCCCTTCCTCATGCACGAAGGTCCGGACGGCGCTGTAATCCACTTTCAGGCCGCGCTCTCCGAGTTCCGCCACCAACCCGCGCAAGGTGAACGCCTGCATGTGGCAGCGATCGATCAACCAGACCCGATGTTTACCTGAGATCGCCCGTGGCTTGTGCCCGCCCATCTGGCCGGGAGCCGCGCTGCCCGTCTCACGCAAGCGCCGGACCCAGTCGATCGCGGTGCTGATGCCAATGCCGAAGCGCTTTGCCGCCGCTCGACACGACAGGCCCTCGCGCGTTACTGCGCCAACAACGCGTTCCCGAAGATCATCCGAAAAAGGTTTCGCCATCCAGACCGGCCTCCTGCACCGGCCAGAATGGTGAATCTGATTTGCACCAGAAAGGGAATCCCTGTTCCGATTCCGACTAAAACAATCCCGCTCTAGCGCCTGGAGTATGATGCCGAAAAGTGTGAGCGGTTTTCGGACGACATCATGCTCTCACCATTTAATTTAGAACAGGATCCAGATTTTAGGCCGAACAGAGCTAAGATCATGCTGTTCCAGCCTCCAACACCATCTCATATCTCGTAGAGCACATGCGTGGCTTTCACGGCGGCCGAGGCCCGGTTCTCGACGCCGAGCTTCACGTAAATCTGTTCGAGGTGCTTGTTTACCGTCCGCGCCGACAGTCCCAATATTTCGCCGATGTCGCGGTTGGCCTTGCCCTTGGCGATCCAGAGCAACACTTCGGATTCGCGCTGGGTAAGCGAAAAGCGCTGGCGCAGCACCTCGTCGTCGCTGCGCTGATTGGCGGCAGTGAGGCGGAAGAGATATTCGTCAGGGCCGATTGCGCCCAGGAAGGCGAGCTGCAGCGCCGCCTGGCCGGCATGGGCGATCGAGATGATGCCGTCGCGCACCGCCGCGACCCGGTCGCGCATCCAGCCAGCGATATGGCGGACGACGATTTCCATGCCGTCGTCGCTGCCCATGGCGGCATTGACCAGCCGTGTCGCCTGCGGCGTTGACCAGTGGATGGCGCCGTCGCCCTTGACTGCCAGCAGATGGCGGCCAGCTGCGTCCAGCGCAATGCGGGCGCTTTGGGCCGAGCGAGCGTTGCGCAAATGGACACGGATGCGGGCGCGCAGTTCGTCGATGTTGATCGGCTTGCTGAGATAATCGACGCCGCCGGATTCCAGCGCGTGCACAACATGCTCGGTCTCGGTCAAGCCCGTCATGAAGATGACAGGTACCTGCGCCGCCGCGGCGTTCGCCTTCAGCCGACGGCAGGTCTCGAAGCCGTCCATGCTCGGCATCACCGCGTCGAGCAGGATGAGATCGGGCGTGATGCGCTCGACGATACCAAGCGCCGCCGTGCCCGACGTGGCGATCAGCACGGAGAAGCCGGATTGTTCGAGTGCGTCGGTCAAAAAGCCGAGTGCTTCGGCCGAGTCGTCGACGAGCAGAACGATGTCACGGGGGAGGGAGGCTGGCTCAGCCAATGGATTCCACCTTTTCGTCGAAGTCGTGCAGGAAGGTCATGAAGCCGGCGAGATCGAAGGCGGCGACATAGGTGCGAAGTTCATCGGTGAATGGCTGATTTGCCTCCATCCTGGCAAGGTCCGAAAGCTTGGCTTCGATGCCTCTGATATAGCCGATCTCGCCGAGCCGCAGCAATTCCTGCACATGGGCAGCACCGGGGCTCAGTATCGGCGCTTCGATCTTAACGGGAACGGCTGGCGCGGCATCGGCATAGATCCACTTCAGGCCAAGATGCAGGGCGAGCTTATCACGGAGTTGGCGGATATCGACCGGCTTGCCGATTGCATCATTGTGGCTGTCGTCGCTGTCGCTGAGAACAGCCGCGTCACCGATATTGGCCGAGAGCATCAGCACTGGCGCCGTCTGGCCGGCCTCACGCAGACGCGAGACGAGCTGCCAGCCGTTCATGCCGGGCATCAGGATATCGACAAGGAAGAGGTCCGGCATAATGCCCTCGATCAGCGTCAGGCATTCGCCGCCGCCCGCTGCCGTCAGCACGATGAAATCGAGCGGCGCCAGGATTTCGCGCATCATCTCGCGATGGTCCTCGTTATCGTCGACGACGACGACCGTCCGACGCGGGCCGTCATAGCTGACAATGCGCTTTTCCTGCGGTGCGGCGGCCACGGCGCGCATGACGGCGGACAACATCAGGCGGACGCGGAAGCTCGAGCCTTCGTCCTTCACGCTCGAAACCGAGATCTCGCCACCCAGCGTGTTGGTCAGAAGCCGGGTGATCGTGAGGCCGAGGCCGAGCCCCGGCATTGGCCGCACGCTTTCGGCCTCGCCACGCTGGAAAGGCTCGTAGATGCGGGTCAGGTCTTTCTCACTGATGCCGCGCCCCGTATCGGCGACGGTGAAAGTCGCGACCTGGCTGCGATAGCCGACATCGAAGGTGACGCTACCCTCGTCGGTGAACTTGATGGCGTTCGAGAGCAGGTTGACGAGGATCTGGCGTAGCCGTTTCTCATCGGTGCGAACGAATTGCGGCAAGGCCGGCGAGCGCTCATGGATGAAGACGAGCCCCTTCGCCTGGGCCTGCGGGCGGAACATATCGACGATCTGGTCGAGGAAATCCTGGATGTTGATCTCGTTCGAATAGACCTGCAGGCGGCCGGCCTCGATCTTCGAGATATCGAGCAGGCCGTCGATCAGGCCGGAGAGATGTTCGGCGCTGCGGCGGATGACCTTGATCGAAGATTGGCGCGGCGTCGGGATCGTTTCGTCGCGCTCGAGGATCTGGGCGTAGCCGAGCACGGCGTTCAGCGGTGTGCGCAACTCATGGCTCAAGCCGACGACATAGCGGCTCTTTGCCCGGTTGGCGGCCTCGGCGGTTTCCTTGGCGTTCTGCAAGGCGGCATCGGTCTTCTTGTGGGCGGCGATTTCCTTGAGCAGCAGCGTGTTCTGGCGCGAGGATTCCTCCTCGGCGACGACGCGGCTGTCATGGGCAAGCACATAGAACCAGCAGACGACGCCTGATATCACCGAGAAGACGAAGAAGACGATGAGGATGGTGCGGTTGACGACCTCGGCCGTTTCAGGCGAGGCGGCGGCGACCTGATGGGCGATCATCGCCAGGATGGCGCCGATGGCCGTCAATGCCAGCACGACGGCGACGCCATAGCGGCCGAGGCGTGTCGTCAGCTTCTCGATGATGGTCTGAGGCAGCAGCACCTTGGCGACGGTGCCGACTTGGGCGTTGAAACGGGCGGCCGGCTTGCACATGTCGTGGCAGCGGCTGTCGAGCGAACAGCAGAGCGAGCAGATCGGTGCGGCATAGGCCGGACACCAGGCCATGTCCTCCGGTTCGAAGGGATGTTCGCAGACCGAGCAGGTGATGCTCGTCAGGTTCTTCCAGCTGTGGCGTGGCTTGCGGGCGAGATAGAACTTGCCTTTGGTCGCCCAGGCGATGACAGGCGAGGCGATCAATGCGACGACGAGGGTGATATAGGGCGCGAGCGAGGCGGCAATATCGCCGAAGGCGCCGAAATGAGCGATCAGCGATACGGCCGCCGACAACGTCATGGCGCCGAGGCCGACGGGGTTGATGTCGTAGAGATGGGCGCGCTTGAACTCGATACCCGGGGGAGCAAGGCCCAGCGGCTTGTTGATGAAGAGATCAGCGGAGATCGTGCAGAGCCAGGCCATCGCAATGATCGAGAAGATGCCGAGTGTTTCCTCCAGCAGCCGGTAGATGCCGAGTTCCATCAGAAGCAGGGCGATTGCGACGTTGAACACCAGCCAGATGACGCGGCCGGGATGGCTGTGGGTCAGCCGCGAGAAGAAGTTCGACCAGGCGAGCGAGCCGGCATAGGCGTTCATCACGTTGATCTTCAGCTGCGAGACGACGACGAAAGCGGCCATCAACAGCAGCGCGGCATTGTGCCAGGGGACCATGTAGCCGAAGGCGGTCAGATACATTTGCGCCGGGTCGGCGGCGCGATCGAGGGGGACGCCCGAGGTGAAGGTCAGCACGACCAGAAATGAACCGGCAAGCAGCTTCGGCGCGCCGATGATGACCCAGCCGGGCCCGGCGAGAAAGATCGCCAGGCGGTGGCGCCACTTGCGCTGCGGGTCCGGCGGCAGGAAGCGCAGGAAGTCGGCCTGTTCGCCGATCTGCGACATCAGCGCCAGGATGACGGCGGAGGCAGCGCCGAATTCCACCAGATCGAATTCGGCGATGGTGCCGGGCGGACCGGAGGCATGGCGGATGCCGGCGAAGGCGCGCCAGAGATCGAATTTTTCCCAGTCCGACAAGGCGATGAAGATCAAGGGAAGGATATTCAGCACGATCCAAAAGGGCTGGGTCATCAGCTGGAACTTGCTGATCAGCCGCACGCCGTGCGTCACCAGCGGGATTACCATGACGGCGCTGATGATGTAGCCGATCCAGAGCGGGATGCCGAGGGTGAGCTCCAGCGCGCCGGACATGATCGATGCCTCGATCGCAAACAGCATGAAGGTGAAGCTCGCATAGATCAGCGAGGTGATAGTCGAGCCGATATAGCCGAAGCCCGCGCCACGCGTCAGAAGATCGATGTCGACGCCGTGGCGGATGGCGTAGCGGCTGATCGGCAGGCCGATCGCCAGCATGGCGACCGAGGCGACGATAATGGCGTAAAAGGCGTTGGTCGTGCCGTAGGAAAGAGTGATCGCGCCGCCGATCGCCTCCAGCGCCAGAAAGGAGATCGCGCCGATCGCCGTCTGCGAGATCCGCTGCGAGGAGAAATGGCGAGCGCTCTTTGCGGTGAAGCGCAACGCGTAATCTTCCAGCGTCTGGTTGGCGACCCAGCGATTGTATTCGCGTCTCACCGGAATGATGCGTTGGCGCGCTGCCATGTCTTCCTTTCCGGCATTCCGGTTGGGCTCATCGTCTCTCCGGCAGTTTTGGCGGGATGGTTGGGAAAGGCAAGAGGCGGGCACCGACAGGTTCACAGAATGGCAATATTTTTGCAATTGATCTGTCACATGAGAGCTCTAACTCTCCCGGCGTTCGTTCAAACATTTCGGGTATCACCATGTCTGTTTTAAGCCTTTGCCGCCTGAGCACCGCCCTCGTCTGCCTTCTTTCCATCGTGCCATCACTTGCCAGCGCCGAGCAGGCGACGGCGGCGAAAGCGCCTTATGCGCAGGCCGGAAACACCAACAAACGCGGTGACGCCTGCTTCTCGGCGGTGGACACCAATGCCGCCGTTCATCTTCTCTCCGGCTTCCTCGAAATCTGGACCCCGCGCACGCCTTTCGTCGATGCGGGTGTCGAAGCCCCGGCCAAGGATAATTGCCCGGCGGTCGCCAAGACGGATTGGGACGGCATTCCGTCCAGCAAGACCGACGGCCATATCGTCAACCAGGCCGTCCATGACGCCAACATCGCCTATGTCGTCAAAGCGACGCGGGCGCGGACGGCCGATCAGGCCGTCGCCGCCTATCTCGACGATCGGCGCGGCAAGAATGCCAGCATCGTCGATGGCCTCGGTCCGCTGACGGATGCCTGGAAGGCCGGCTCGAAGCAGACCACCACGATCACCGAGGTGGCAGCCGATGCGACGACGGTCAAATATGATGACAAGGGCAACAATCGCGGCGCCGGCAGCAAGCCGGACGCGGAAAACAAGATCGACGCCAACCCCGACATGGGACTTGCTATCGACTTCATCAACGCCGCCAGCGGTGACGGCTCGACAGAGCCGGCCAAACGCTATTTCAAATATGCCCGCCCCTACCGCTGGAGCCAGGACGTATCGGTCGTCCCAACGCTGGAGCCGGCCAAGGGCGGCAAGCCGGCCGAGGACGGCGGTTTCCCGAGCGGGCATACGGCGGAAGCCTGGCGGGATGCACTGGCCATGGCCTATCTCGTGCCGCAACGCTTTCAGGAAATGATCACGCGTGCCAGCGAGCTGGGCGAAGACCGCATCCTCGCCGGCATGCATTCTCCTCTCGACGTGATAGGCGGCCGCATGCTCGGCACAGCTACGGTCGTCTACAATCTGAACAACGCCGACAATGCCGCGCTGAAGAGCGATGCCTACGCCCAAGCGCAGTCATGGCTCGTCGCCAAGTCAGGCGTTGCGGATGCGGGTGCACTCGAGGTTGCGGCCCATGCAGCACCGTTGGCCGCAGACCGTTTCGCCGATCATGACGCCAATCGCGCCTACGTGCTGCAGCGCTTGAGCTACGGCCTGCCGACGATCCATGCGACCGATCAGCCGGCGCGCGTGCCGCAGGGCGCCGAAGCGCTTCTCGAAACGCGTCTGCCCTATCTGGGCGGCGAGCAGCGCCGCGCCGTGCTGAAGTCGACGGAGATCGCCTCCGGCTACCCGCTGCTCGACGATGCGGAAGGTTACGGCCGTCTCAACCTCTTTGCGGCGGCCGACGGTTACGGTGCGTTCGAACAGGACGTGACCGTGACGATGGACGCGGCAAAGGGCGGTTTCAATTCGATCGACACCTGGCGGAACGACATCACCGGCAATGGCAGGCTGGTGAAGCACGGCAGCGGCATTCTCGAGCTGTCGGGCGCCAACAGCTATACCGGCGGTACCGTGCTGGAAGAGGGCGCACTGATGGCCCTATCGCCGTCGGCCTTCGGTACAGGCGGCCTGACGGCCGACCGCGGTTCGCTCGTTCTGGCGGCGGAAAAGCCCGTGACCGTCGGCGGCGACTATCAGCAGCTTGCCACGGCCGTGTTGAAGCCGAGGCTAGGCGCGAACGGCGAGGGTACGCTGATCGTCCATGGCAAGGCGGTGCTGGCCGGCGAGCTCGATGTGACGCTTGCCGACGGGTTTGTCCCGACGCCCGGAACGAAGATCGAGATCCTGAAGGCGAGCGTCGTGACTGGCGCCCTCGAAAAGCTGACCGTCGCAGGCCATAGGGCGAGCCTCTCTTACGGTCCCACGTCGATCGTCTTGACGATCGACGGATAATTCCTCCCAGAGAATCGACAGGGCATCTCCCGCGGTGGGGGATGCCACCTCTCCCGGCCTGCTGCCTGTTTGCCCCCGGCGCCTACGTCAATCGACGTATGTGTTTTCGCGCTGCAGCACCCGATAGTTCTTTAAGCAACAGTTAATCTCCGTTTCCGGTCTGTTGCGGAACAAGAAGAGGGGAGTTCAACCAGATGAATCTCAAATCCACTATTACGGGCGCAGCGCTCGGCGCCATCATGGCGGCGTCGGCTGCCTTCGGCGGTGCAGTTGCCGCCGACGACACGATCAAGGTCGGCATTCTACACTCGCTCTCCGGCACCATGGCCATTTCCGAGACCACGCTCAAGGACGCCATGCTGATGCTCATCGACGAGCAGAACAAGAAGGGCGGCCTTCTCGGCAAGAAGCTCGAGGCCGTCGTCGTCGACCCGGCTTCCGACTGGCCGCTGTTTGCCGAAAAGGCACGCGAGCTGATCCAGAAGGACAAGGTTGCCGCCGTCTTCGGTTGCTGGACGTCCTCGTCGCGCAAGTCCGTTCTGCCGGTTTTCGAAGAGACCAACTCGATCCTCTTCTACCCGGTCCAGTATGAAGGCGAAGAGTCCTCGCGCAACATCTTCTACACCGGTGCTGCTCCGAACCAGCAGGCCATTCCTGCTGTCGACTACCTGATGGAAAAAGAAGGCGTCAAGCGCTTCGTTCTCGAAGGTACGGACTACGTTTATCCGCGCACGACCAACAAGATTCTCGAGGCATACCTGATTTCGAAGGGTATTCCGAAAGAAGACATCATGACCAACTACACGCCGTTCGGCTTCTCCGACTGGCAGACCGAAGTTTCCAAGATCAAGGAATTCGGTTCGGCCGGCAAGAAGACCGCGGTTGTCTCTACGATCAACGGCGATGCCAACGTTCCGTTCTACAAGGAACTGGGCAACAAGGGCATCAAGGCAACAGACATCCCCGTCGTCGCCTTCTCGGTCGGCGAAGAAGAACTTGCCGGCCTCGACACCAAGCCGCTCGTCGGCCACCTCGCTGCCTGGAACTACTTCGAGTCGGTCGAAAGCCCAGCCAACAAGAAGTTCATCAAGGAATGGCACGCTTTCACCAAGAACGACAAGCGCGTGACGAACGACCCGATGGAAGCTGCGTATATCGGCTTCAATGCATGGGTTAAGGCCGTCCAGGCTGCCGGCACGACCGATACCGACAAGGTTCTCGACACCATCATCGGCGTCAGCGTTCCGAACCTCTCCGGCGGTTATGCGACCGTCATGCCGAACCACCACATCACCAAGCCGGTGCTGATCGGTGAAATCCAGGCCGACGGCCAGTTCGAAATCGTCCAGCAGACACCCGCCGTCGTCGGCGACGAATGGTCAGATTTCCTGCCTGACTCCAAGGATCTGATCTCCGATTGGCGCAAGCCGATGTCCTGCGGCAACTTCAACGTCGCTACCGGCAAGTGCGGTGGCAAGGGCTCCTGAGTACGACCCCGATCCGATGACTGCCTGAAGGATTCCGTCCGGGTTTGTTCCCGGGCGGAAGCTCCGTCCCAGCGATTGCGCCTCGAGGCCAACACTATCAAGGGCGAGAAAGCCGATGTATCGCGCCATAAAGATTTTCCTCATCACGGTTTGCCTGACATTTTCGGGCCTCGTATTTTCAGGCTTTGCTTTTTCGGGCGTGATAATCTCGAGCGAAGTCCAGGCCCAGGACGATATCCACGTGCTTGTCGACGCGCTCGGCGTCGGCGATTTCCCGGAACGGGAAGCGGCCATCAAAGCGCTGGTCGCTTCCAAGGACCAGCATGTCAGCCAGATCCTGCAGCAGTTGAGCGACGGCCTTCTCTACGTCAATTCCGACGGCGGCCCGGTTCTCCTCCAGGGCGGTACCGATGACGAACCGACCTATTCCGATCCGATCACCGGCGAAGCCGCTGCCGATGTCGATCCGGATCTGATGACGAAGGTCAAGATCAACAACGCGCTTCGCGGCGTCATCGGCGCCGCTACCAGCCAGTTGACGCTGATGAGCCCGGACCGTTCCGCGCGGCTTGCCGCGGCGCAGGGCCTGCTGAAAGATGCCGATCCCGCCAATCTCGACCTGCTGAACTCGGCGCTTGCGGCCGAAAAGGACGCCGAGATCAAGAATACGATGGAAGCGGCGCGCGCAGTGCTGCTGCTCAAGACGGATGCGAGCGTCGAAGACAAGAAGGCTGCGATCGACACGATCGCGGCGCGCGGCAATCGCGATGCGCTGACCATCCTCACGACCACACTCGAAACCGCGCCTGACGACCTGAAGCCGGCAATCCAGGCGGATATCAGCTCCATCAATCGCAGCCTGGCGCTGTGGGATATCGTCCAGAACATCTGGTACGGATTGTCTCTCGGCTCGGTGCTGCTGCTTGCCGCGATCGGCCTTGCCATCACCTTCGGCGTCATGGGCGTCATCAACATGGCGCATGGCGAAATGGTGATGATCGGCGCCTACACCACCTATGTGGTGCAGGAATACATCACCTCCGCCTTTCCTGAACTTGCCGATTATTCGCTGGCCTTTGCCGTGCCTGCGGCCTTCGTCTTTACCGGCTTCGTCGGTCTGGTGATCGAGCGCGCCGTCATCCGCTATCTCTACGGCCGGCCGCTCGAAACGCTGCTCGCCACTTGGGGCGTGTCGCTCATCCTGCAGCAGGCAGTGCGCAGCATCTTCGGCCCGACCAACCGCGAGGTCCGCAATCCGACCTGGATGTCCGGCGTCTTCGATCTCGGCGGACTCTCCATCACCTGGAACCGACTGTGGATCATCGTATTTTCGATGGTGGTCTTTGTGGCGCTGCTCCTGCTGCTCAAGCGGTCCGCCTTCGGCCTGCAGATGCGTGCCGTTACGCAGAACCGGCGCATGGCGTCGTCGATGGGCATCCGCACCGGCTGGGTCGATGCCTTCACCTTCGCGCTCGGCTCGGGCATTGCCGGCATCGCCGGCGTGGCGCTCAGCCAGATCGACAATGTCTCGCCGAACCTCGGTCAATCCTACATCATCGACAGCTTCATGGTCGTCGTCTTCGGTGGTGTCGGCAATCTCTGGGGTACACTGGTCGGTGCACTCTCGCTCGGCGTCGTCAACAAGTTCCTCGAGCCCTTCGCCGGCGCCGTGCTCGGCAAGATCCTGGTGCTCGTCCTCATCATTCTCTTCATCCAGAAGCGTCCCCGCGGGCTCTTCGCACTCAAAGGAAGGGCGGTGGAAGCATGATAACGGCCTTCCTTCTCCGATCACTCGATCGCAAGATCGTCATTGCCATCGCCCTCCTGCTTCTGGTCGCCGTCCTTGTGCCAGTCCTGAACCTGATGACGGGGCCGACCAATCCGCTGCACGTGCCGACTTATATCATGTCGCTGTTCGGCAAGTATCTGACCTATGCGCTGCTGGCGCTGGCGCTTGATCTCGTCTGGGGCTTCTGCGGCATCCTCTCCCTCGGCCACGGGGCCTTCTTTGCGCTCGGCGGCTATGCGATGGGCATGTATCTGATGCGCCAGATCGGCACGCGCGGCAGCTACGGAGACCCTGTTCTGCCCGACTTCATGGTGTTCCTGAACTGGAAGGATCTGCCCTGGTTCTGGTACGGCTTCAACCATTTCTGGTTTGCGGCTCTGATGGTGCTCGTCGTGCCCGGCCTGCTCGCCTTCGTCTTCGGCTGGTTTGCCTTCCGCTCACGCGTCAACGGCGTCTATCTCTCGATCATCACCCAGGCGATGACCTACGCGCTGCTGCTGGCCTTCTTCCGCAATGACATGGGCTTCGGCGGCAATAACGGCCTAACCGATTTCAAGGACATTATCGGTTTCAACGTCCAGGCTGACGGCACGCGTGCAGTCCTCTTTGCGGCAACTGCGATCTTCCTTGCTCTATCGCTGCTGCTCGCCTCGGCGATCGTGCGCTCGAAGTTTGGCAAGGTGCTGGTCGGCGTGCGCGATGCGGAAAGCCGCACGCGCTTCCTCGGTTACCGCGTTGAGCACTTCAAGCTCTTCACCTTCGTCGTCTCGGCGATGATAGCTGGTATTGCCGGTGCGCTCTACGTGCCGCAGGTCGGCATTATCAATCCCGGCGAATTCGCGCCTGCCAATTCGATCGAAGTCGTCATCTGGACGGCGGTGGGCGGGCGGGCGACGCTGATCGGCCCGATCATCGGCGCGATCCTTGTCAACGGCGGCAAGACGATCTTCACCGGCCTCTTCCCGGAGTTCTGGCTGTTTGCGCTCGGCGGCCTCTTCGTTGCCGTCACGCTGTTCCTGCCCAAGGGCGTCGTCGGCACGATCGCCCGATATCTCGGAAAGCGGAAGAAGGTCTCCAATTCTGCTCCGCCGGCGGCGCAGGAAGATGGCATCGAGCCGAAAATCCAGGCAGCGGAGTGAGCACCATGATCCCCGACGTCAAACCCAACAGCGTACTTTATCTCAATGGCGTCTCGGTTTCCTTCGACGGCTTCAAGGCGCTGAATTCGCTGTCGATCGTCATCGAACCCGGTGAACTCAGAGCCATCATCGGCCCGAACGGCGCCGGCAAGACGACGATGATGGATATCATCACCGGCAAGACCAGGCCCGACGAGGGCGAAGTTTTCTTCAACGGCACGATCGATCTCACCAAGAAGGACGAGGCCGACATCGCCCAGCTCGGCATTGGCCGCAAGTTCCAGAAGCCGACGGTCTTCGAGAGTCATACGGTCTGGGACAATCTGGAACTGGCGTTGAACCGCCGTCGCGGCGTGTTCTCGACGCTGTTTTACCGGCTTTCGGGCGAGGACAAGACGCGCATCGAGGAGATCCTCGAAACCGTGCGGCTGACCCATCGCCGCGACGAATTCGCCGCCAATCTCTCGCACGGGCAGAAGCAGTGGCTGGAGATCGGCATGCTGCTGGCGCAGGGGCCGAAGCTCCTGCTCGTCGACGAGCCGGTGGCCGGCATGACCGATGCGGAGACGGCCGAAACCGCGATCCTGCTCAAGGATATCGCCAAAACCCGGTCGGTGGTCGTCGTCGAACATGATATGGGCTTCATCCGAGACCTTGGCGTCAAGGTGACTTGCCTTGCGGAAGGATCTGTGTTGGCTGAGGGATCGATCGACTTTGTGAGTTCGGATCCGAAGGTCATCGAGAATTATTTGGGGCGGTGAGCGTCGTGTTTGCCGGATGCCCCTCACCCTAACCCTCTCCCCGTAAACGGGGCGAGGGGACGTGCCATGCGATAGGTGGACGAGGGACGGACAGGTCGCGGCATATTCCCTTCTCCCCGCAAGCGGGGAGAAGGTGGCGGCAGCCGGATGAGGGGCAGCGGCCTGCTCCGACAGCAGTTTGAATGTAAAGGGAAACCGATGCTGACAGTCGAAAACGCAAACCTCCACTACGGCGCCGCTCAGGCGCTGCGCGGCATCTCGATCAAAGCGGAGATGGGCAAGATCACCTGCGTGCTGGGGCGTAACGGCGTGGGGAAGAGTTCTCTTCTTCGCGCCGTTACCGGCCAGCATCCGCTGTCGGCGGGCACCGTCACCTTCAATGACACCAGGCTCAACAGCCTGCCGCCCTTTGCCCGCGCCAAGCAGGGCATCGGCTATGTGCCGCAGGGGCGCGAGATCTTCCCGCTGCTCACCGTCAAGGAAAATCTCGAAACCGGCTTTGCTCCGCTTGGCCGCCGCGACCGCAACATCCCCGATGACATCTTCAGTCTCTTCCCGGTGCTGAAGTCGATGTTGTCACGTCGCGGCGGCGATCTTTCCGGCGGGCAGCAGCAGCAGTTGGCGATCGGGCGGGCCATGGTGACGCGGCCTCGGATTCTCGTGCTCGACGAGCCGACCGAGGGCATTCAGCCGTCGATCATCAAGGATATCGGCCGGGCGATCCGTTACCTGCGCGACTCCACCGGCATGGCGATCCTGCTCGTCGAGCAGTATCTCGATTTCTGCCGCGAGCTTGCTGACTATGTTTACATCATGGACCGCGGCGAAATCGTGCATGAAGGGCTTGCCGAGACGCTGGATACGCCGGAGGCCCGCCGCCACCTGACTGTCTGACTGTCTGGCTGGCAGATGCCGCATTTTGCAGCAGAAGGCGCGGCGCCTGGAAAACCTTCCGCCGCCGCCAAAGGTCTGCCCGGTGCGGCATGGGAATTGCTTGCTTTCCGCTATCCGCGCGCTTGAATGAAAACCAGGGGCGCGACCGAAAGGGACGATATGACGATTGCGGCGGCAGGCACGAGACCGCAAAGAGCCGAAGGGCGAGGGCATCTGACGGCAAAGCTGTTCGATGGCCGCACGCGCATCCATGAACTCTATCAGGAGGGGGCAGCGAAGATCCGCCTGCCCGACACCTTCGACGCCTCCATGGAAGCCGTCATCATCAATACCGCTGGCGGTTTGACGGGCGGCGATCGGATGGATTGGAGCGTGGATGCCGGCGCCGGCACGCGCATCGACGTCACCACTCAGGCCTGCGAGAAGATCTACAAGGCATCGGCCGGCATCGCCGAGGTGGCGACCAGCATCACGGTCGGAGCCCAAGCCCGCGTCGACTGGCTGCCGCAGGAAACGATCCTCTTCGACCGGGCCGCACTTTTTCGCCGGCTGGACGTCGATCTTGACGAGAGCGGCGAATTTCTGGCCGTCGAAGCCGTGCTGCTCGGCCGCAAGGCGATGGGTGAGGCGGTGATATCAGGGCTGTTCCGTGACCGCTGGCGCATCCGCCGCTCGGGTCAACTGATCCACGCCGAAGAACTCAGACTTTCCGAAGCTGTGGCGGCGCTGGCGGCGCGGCAGGCCGTGCTCGGCGGACAGGTGGCCTTTGCGACGCTGTTTTATGCCGGGCCGCTTTCAGAAGCCTATCTCGGCAAGGTCCGGCCGCTCGTCGAAGGATCGATGGGCGGTGCGAGCGCTTGGAATGGCAAGCTCGTCGTCCGCCTGGCAGCGGCCGACGGCTTCTCACTCAGAAAAATCCTGATCCCGGTCATTTCCGCCTTGCGCAATGGTGCGCCTGTGCCGAAAGTCTGGAATCTATGAACTTCAGCATTCGATCAAGCAGATGGACAAGCGATGAACCTCACTCCGAGAGAAAAAGACAAGCTGTTGATTTCGATGGCGGCGATGGTGGCGCGGCGGCGGCTGGAGCGCGGCGTCAAGCTGAACTATCCCGAAGCGATCGCGCTGATCAGCGACTTCGTTGTCGAAGGCGCCCGCGACGGCCGCCCGGTTGCCGAGCTGATGGAAGCCGGCGCCCATGTGATCGGCCGCGACCAGGTGATGGAGGGGATTGCCGAGATGATCCACGACGTGCAGGTGGAGGCGACGTTCCCGGATGGAACCAAGCTCGTCACCGTGCACGAGCCGATCCGTTGAGGAGATAGGAATGCTCGAGCTCAGGCCCAATTGCGAATGCTGCGACAAGGATCTGCCGCCTGATAGCATTGAAGCACGGATCTGCACCTATGAATGCACCTTCTGCGCCGATTGCGTGGACGGCGTGCTGAAGGGTGTCTGCCCGAACTGCGGCGGCAATCTCGTCGCGAGGCCCATTCGGCCGGCGGCCATGCTCGCCAAAAATCCGGCATCGACGAAGCGCGTATTGAAGGCCGAGGGCTGCGCGCCCAAGGCGGCTTAAGGAGGACGAGATGATTCCAGGCGAGATCATTGCCGCAAGCGGCGACATCGAACTGAATGCCGGCGCGCCGACGGTGACGCTGGAGGTTTCCAATACGGGCGATCGGCCGGTGCAGGTCGGCAGCCACTATCATTTCGCCGAGACCAATGCCGGGCTTTCCTTCGATCGCGCGGTAGCACACGGCAAGCGGCTCGATATCCCGGCGGGGACGGCGGTGCGCTTCGAGCCGGGGCAGACGCGCTCGGTGACGCTGATCCCGCTTTCCGGCAAGCGCGAGGTCTACGGTTTCCGTCAACTGGTGATGGGCAAGCTTTAAGAACAAAATACGGGAGAAGTGCATGCGCTTGAATATCTGCCTCGTCGGGGCGGCGATGCTGCTGACGGCAGGTGCTGCCTCTGCTCAGGATATCGATTGCAACAATCCCAAGACGCAATCGGACATGACTGGCTGCGAGACGGCGCGCCACGAGACTGCCGACAAGGCGCTGAATGCGCAGTATAAGAAGACGCGCGCCGCCCTGGCGGCGATCGACAAGGACCTGGATGGCGACATGAAGGGCGCAGAGCAGGCGCTGGTCAAGGCGCAACGCGCCTGGATCGACTATCGCGACGCCGAATGCGACGCCTTTGGCTTTCAGGCCCGTGGCGGCACGATGGAGCCGATGCTGGTCGCCGGGTGTCTCGCCAACATTACGGACAAACGCACGAAAGAGCTGAAAGAGCTCGAAGATACGATGAGCAACTAGGGTGATCAGAAAAATCATGATCGTCGGCAATGGCGACATCGAGGAGGGTGGGGCTGGCATCATCGATGCCGCCGATATTGTCATCCGCTTCAATGATTGCCGCTCCTATGGCGCCGGCGGCAGCCGCACGGATGCCGTCGCGGTCTGCAACACCGGCAGGCCGGCAAAGGCGATGCTCGGTTCGCGTGAGTGGCGCGCCCATCCGGGCGTCGTTTCGGCTGGCGAAATCTGGAGCGTGCGCGACCCTGAAAAATTCGCCGCGATGCGGGCGCCGCTTGCCGTCTCTCATCCGGAGCTTGATGATTTCTGCGACGACCATACCGCTGCGTTCAGCTCCTTTTGCGCAGACACCGGCAAAAGGCACGTCATTATCGGCAAATCGGTTCACGAGGCCGTGGATGCGTCGCTTTCGGCGTTTTCTCCAGCGCCCTATGTCGTGCCGAGCAGCGGGATGATCGTCATTGCCGAGGTGCTGAACACATATGCCGAGGCCGAGGCGACACTTGCCGGCTTTGGCCACGCCGGCTGGGAATGGCACCCGTTTTCGGCCGAACGACAGCTTGTCGATAGCTATATTGCCGCTGGCCGCCTCAAGCGGCTCGGCGGAGAAACACTCGTCTCTTCCTCCCAAGGAGCCTGATAGATGCCCTACAAGATCTCGCGCGCCGCCTATGCCGGCATGTTTGGACCGACCACCGGCGACAAGGTGCGCCTTGCCGATACGGAGCTCTTCATCGAGATCGAGAAGGATTTCACCACCTATGGTGAGGAGGTGAAGTTCGGCGGCGGCAAGGTGATCCGCGACGGCATGGGACAGAGCCAGGTGACGCGGGCGGATGGCGCGGTCGATACGGTCATCACCAATGCGGTGATCGTCGATCATTCGGGCATCTACAAGGCCGATATCGGCCTCAAAGACGGTCGCATCTTTGCGATCGGCAAGGCCGGTAATCCCGACATGCAGCCGGGTGTCGACATCATCGTCGGCCCCGGCACGGAGGCGATCGCTGCCGAAGGCAAGATCGTCACCGCTGGCGGCATGGACAGCCATATCCATTTCATCGCACCGCAGCAGATCGAGGAAGCGTTGATGAGCGGCATGACCTGCATGCTCGGCGGCGGCACGGGACCGGCGCACGGCACGCTGGCCACCACCTGCACGCCCGGTCCCTGGCATCTCGCGCGCATGATCGAAGCGGCCGACGCCTTTCCGATGAACCTTGCCTTTGCCGGCAAGGGCAATGCCTCGCTGCCAGGGGCGCTGACCGAAATGGTGCTGGCCGGCGCCACGTCGCTGAAGCTGCACGAGGATTGGGGCACGACACCAGGCGCCATCGACTGCTGCCTGTCGGTTGCCGACGAATACGACGTGCAGGTGATGATCCACACCGATACGCTGAATGAAAGCGGCTTCGTCGAGGATACGATCGGTGCCATCAAGGGTCGCACCATCCATGCCTTCCACACGGAAGGAGCCGGCGGCGGGCATGCGCCTGACATCATCAAGATCTGCGGCCAGCCGAACGTCATCCCGTCGTCGACCAATCCGACGCGCCCCTATACGGTCAATACCATCGCCGAGCATCTCGACATGCTGATGGTCTGCCACCATCTGTCGCCGTCGATCCCCGAAGATATCGCCTTTGCCGAAAGCCGGATCCGCAAGGAGACGATCGCCGCCGAAGACATCCTGCACGATATCGGCGCCTTCTCGATCATCTCGTCCGACAGCCAAGCCATGGGCCGCGTCGCCGAGGTGGCGATCCGCACTTGGCAGACGGCCGACAAGATGAAGCGTCAGCGCGGCCGGCTGAAGGAGGAAAAGGGCGACAACGACAATTTCCGCGTTCGCCGCTATATCGCCAAATATACGATCAACCCGGCGATCGCCCACGGTCTCAGCCGCGAGATCGGCTCGGTCGAAGTCGGCAAGCGCGCCGATCTCGTGCTGTGGAATCCTGCCTTTTTCGGCGTGAAGCCCGATATGGTACTGCTCGGTGGGTCGATCGCGGCCGCGCCGATGGGCGATCCGAACGCCTCGATCCCGACGCCGCAGCCGGTACACTACCGGCCGATGTTTGCCTCCTATGGCAAGAGCCTCACCAATTCCTCCGTCACTTTCGTCAGCCAGGCCTCGCTTGACGCCGGCCTGAAAGGCCGGCTCGGCGTTGCCAAGGAACTGGTCGCGGTGAGGAATACGCGCGGCGGCATCTCCAAGGCATCGATGATCCACAACGACCTGACACCCGAGATCGAGGTCGATCCGGAGACCTACGAGGTCAGGGCGAACGGCGAATTGCTGACATGCGAGCCGGCGACGGTGCTGCCGATGGCGCAGCGCTATTTCCTGTTCTAAGCCCACGCCCATGTGCGACGGACGGCCTCGATGAGGACCGGTATCCGCTGGTTGTTGCGGATCGTATTTCTGCTTGTGCTCTCGGCGGCCTGCGGCACCTTTATTCCCCGGCCGCTGATTGCGCCGGTCGAGGCGTCGTCTGCCGCAGTGACGCATCGAATTCTACTGCTGTGGGGCCCGATCCATACCGATATTGCCATTCCGCTCGACGCGGAAACGCGGGCTGCCTTTTCCTTCCTCGACAATACTGGTTTTCCGCTCGGCCATCCGAATGCGGAGTGGCTAATTATCGGCTGGGGCGGACGTGCCTTCTATCTGGAAACTCCCACATGGGCGGAGCTGAAGCCGCTGCCGGTGTTGCGCGCGCTGACGATCGACCGTTCAGTGCTGCATGTGGACCTTGCCAGTCATATCACCGAGCCGCAGTCCACCGTTACGGCATTCAATGTCAGTGAGGATCAATTGGCGCAGCTGCGCGATTTTATCTCCGAGAGTTTCGTCCGCGACGCGGGCGCGGTGGTGCCGATTCCGGATGCGGGTTACGGCGAGATCGACCGGTTCTTCGAAGCCAGGGGATACTTCAACGCACTCTTCGGCTGCAACACCTGGACCGCCGCTGCCCTGCGCTCGGCTGGGTTTCGAACCGGCATATGGAACCCGCTTCCACAAACATTGCGGTTGTCTGTTGCTGTCTACAATTGAAGCAGCCGTCGGGTCGGTCCGCTCTTAAAGTGAATTGTGAATATCGCTCTCCATATGGCTGTAAAAATCGGTGGAAAACCCGGTATTTTGTCAAGCTAACCCCTTCTGGAACAACTGCATCACGAAACTTGATGAACCCCTTTTATATCAGTCGTTTAGCTGTCTCTTCGCGCTGTTCGATTTAGGGATTGGAAAGCTGCATCCCCTGCTAGAAAAATTCTGTCCACCGAAACGTCCGAACCGTTCGAATTTTAACGGGTCGATTAAGACACCCGCAGCAATTGGGCTCTTATCAATGCCTGGAAACGCCGAGCAGGAAGGTTGATTCTCATGAGAAACTGGATTTTGCTGCAGGCCGATTTCGGCGATCTTCAATACCGCAGAAACGTCTATGTCTTCGCCCTGAAGATGGCTTTTCTTGCCGTTATTCTGTCAGGAGTCATTATCGCATTGACGATGCCGTCGCTCGATCTTCTCGGGCTTCTACCGGTGACGCTCGCCCATGCAATCGGCTTCAGCGCGATCTTTTCCTGGCTGATCGGCGGTACCGTTTCCGGCATGCTGTCACTGTTTGCCGGCTTTGCCATGCGCGATCTCGCGCTCTCGCGGGCGGAATTCGAAAAGCTCAGCCGCACGGATACGCTTTCCGGGCTGCTCAACCGGCGTGCTTTTACCGAGGCGCTTGAGAATACTGATGGCGATGCGTCGCTGGTGATTTTTGACGTCGACCGTTTCAAGGCGATCAACGACCGCTTCGGCCATGGCTGCGGCGATGCCGTCATCATCGCCGTTTCGGCCATGCTGAGATCCGCCTTCGATGAGATGTCCGTCGTCGCACGGCTGGGTGGGGAGGAGTTCGGCGTCATCGTCTCCGGCGAGCCGCTCGAGACGCGTATGGAGCGCGTCGAAAGCGTCCGGGCCCGGATCGCCGGCGGCGCCATGAAAGCCGAGGGGCACGATATCCGCATCACTGTTTCCGGCGGCGTTGCCGATCTCGTCACCGGGCGCACCAAGCAGGCGGTCTATGCTTCCGCCGACCGGGCGCTCTATCTCGCCAAGGCACTTGGGCGCAATCGCGTCGTCCACGAACGAGAAGGTCTGCATCACGCCTGGCACGGGCTTGTCGACAACGGCGCCGATGGCGAGAACAGAGGGCCGGAGAGCGACAACGTGATGCAGGCTTACGGAATATAAAAGTCACACCCGGACGAAAGGGCATTGGTGCTTGCATCGGGAAGAGCTATTTTGCATGGTCGTCCTCTCAGCAAAACGGACATATCATGCAGCGCGTCACGTCCCATCTTCCCGCCGGAACCCCTTCCTCCCATCCGATCGCCCAAGTCAAGCTGCCGCATGATCTGCGCCATCTGCGCCGCAAGCTGCTGCATTTGGAAAATGGCGAAATGGTCATGCTCGATCTCAAGGATCCGGTGCTTTTCGCCAATGGCGACCTCTTGGTGCGCGACGACGGCGAACTGATCGAGATCCTCGCCGCCGACGAGAAGCTCTTCGAGGTTCGCGGACGCGACCGCACGCATCTGGTCGAGCTCGCCTGGCATCTGGGCAACCGGCATCTTGCGGCCCAGATCGAGGAAGATCGCATCGTCATCCTGCGCGATCATGTCATCCGCACCATGCTGCAGGGCCTCGGCGCCGTCGTCCTCGAGATCGACGAGCCGTTCCAGCCGGCACGCGGCGCCTACCATTCCCAAGGCGGGCATTCGCATGGGCATGATCACGATCACAATCATGACCACGGCCATGACCACGGCCTTGCATGATCACGGCCATGACCATGATCACGAACATGGCTACGAGCATGAGCATGAGCACCGCCACGATCGCGGTCATGATCATGACCACGGGCGGGATCATAGTCATGACCACGGACATCACGACCACAAGCACGACTGAGCCTTGATGACTGGGGATCGCGAGTTGCAGGCACTGCTGCGCCTGACGGCATGGCTCTCACCGGCCTTTCCGATCGGCAGCTTTGCCTATTCGGGCGGGCTGGAGCGGGCGGTTGCCGACGGGTTGGTCACGGATGCGGCCTCGCTTGCGGCCTGGACCGGCACTTTAATCGGCAATGGTTCGGTCTGGAACGATACGGTGCTGCTGGCCGAAAGCCACAGGCACCAGGCTGAAGCCGCGCGCCTTGCCGAGATCGCCGCGCTCGCCGAGGCGCTTGCCGGATCACGCGAGCGCCATCAGGAAACGATGCTGCTCGGCGAGGCTTTCCTGGCGGCGGCAGGCGCTTGGCCGGACGATGTATTCGAGAGGCTGCCCGGCAAGGCCGCTTATCCTGTCGCGGTGGGAGCGGTTGCGGGTGCACATGGAATCGGATCCGTGAAGGTGCTCGCAGTCTTCCTGCACGCCTATGCCTCGCAAGCGGTTTCGTCAGGCATCCGCCTCGGCATCGCTGGGCAGAGGGATGGCGTTGCCGTGCTTGCCGGCCTTGAAGAGCACCTCGCGAAGATCGCCCGGCGGGCGGCTATCTCGACGCTCGATGATCTGGGTTCGGCGACGGTGCAGGCCGATATTGCAAGCCTGCGCCATGAGACGCAGGCGACGCGGCTGTTCCGCTCGTAATTGTCCGAAATTATCGCGGCGGCGAGAGCAATTCCAGCAAAAGTGCGCAGCGGTTTTGCGTCCGGAATTGCGTGAAAACAAAGAGATAGAGCGCTTCGGTGATTCGAAGAAAAACAAGCGCTCTAAGTCATTTGACGGTGGCGCGGGCGGGCGGCTTCGTTATCATCGGGGTTCGATTGGAGTAAGGCACATGAAATCAAGAAACGGACCTTTGCGCGTCGGCATCGGCGGGCCAGTCGGCTCGGGCAAGACAGCGCTGACCGAAAAGCTCTGCAAGGCGATGCGCGACGACTATTCCGTCGCCGTCGTCACCAACGATATCTATACGACCGAGGATGCCGAGGCGCTGGTGCGGATGCAGGCATTGACTTCGGACCGCATCGTCGGCGTCGAGACAGGCGGCTGCCCGCATACCGCCATTCGTGAGGATGCGACGATCAATTTGCAGGCGATCGCCGGCCTCAACCAGCGGATCCCCGATCTCGACGTCGTCTTCATCGAATCCGGCGGCGACAATCTAGCGGCGACCTTTTCGCCCGATCTTGCCGATATCACCATCTATGTCATCTCCGTTTGCCAGGGCGAGGAAATCCCGCGCAAGGGCGGGCCGGGTATCACCCGGTCGGACCTGCTCGTCATCAACAAGAAGGATCTGGCGCCCTATGTCGGCGCCGATCTCGACGTGATGGACCGGGATGCGACGCGCATGCGCGCTTCGCGCCCCTTCGTCTTCTCCGACATGAAGCGCGGCGACGGCGTCAGCTCGATCGTCAGCTTCCTCAGGGAGCAGGGCGGACTCTAGATCCGGATTTTAGGCCGGATCGGCCTAAAAATCCGGATCAAAATCAAAGAATTAGAGCATGTCGTCCGAACACCGCCCGCTTTAGGTCTTTGTTTTTACGCATGTCGCACAAAGCCGCTGCACACTTTTGCGCGACATGCGTTGGAAATGAACGAAAAACGAAACGGGCCGGGAGATCGCTCCCGGCCCGTTCGTTTCCTGGGTTTTGCTTATTCCGCCGCGAAGGGCGGCAGGCGCAGCACGTTGGTGTCGTTGCCCTTGGCGCTCTTGCGTTTGTCTTCCGGCTTTTCGATCGCCGTCAGGCGCTCCTCCAGCGCGTCGATGTCGCCGCGGTTCTCCCGGGTGACGCGGGTGAGATCCTCGCGCGACAGCGGCAGCTCCTCGTTGTCCTTCTTGCCGACCAGGCGGCCGAAAGCCCAGCCGAGCAGGCGGGACAGATCGTCCATGATCAGGAAGAAGGAGGGCACGACGACGAGCGAGAGCACGGTCGAGACGATGATGCCGCCGATCACCGCGATCGCCATCGGCGCGCGAAACGAGCCGCCTTCGCCGACACCGAGCGCGGAAGGCAGCATGCCTGCCGACATGGCGATCGAGGTCATGATGATCGGCCGGGCGCGTTTGCGGCCGGCTTCGACCATGGCCTCGACGCGGGACATGCCCTGGTGGCGCATCTCGATTGCAAAATCGACGAGCAGGATGGCATTCTTGGTGACGATACCCATCAGCATCAGAATGCCGATCATGACCGGCATCGACAGCGGATTGCTGGTGATGATCAGGCCGGCTGCGACGCCGCCGATGGCGAGCGGCAGCGAGAACAGGATGGTGAAGGGCTGGATCACGTCCTTGAAGAGCAGGATCAGCACCGTCAGCACCAGCAACAGGCCCATCAACATGGCGTTGACGAAGCTCTGCTGCATCTCGCTCTGCACCTTGGTGTCGCCGCTTTCGGCAAGGTGCACCGTGGCCGGGATATTTGCGTCGTTGACGATCTGGCGGAAGCGGGCCGAAGCCGTGTCGAGTGCGACGCCCTGCGGCAGGTCGGAACCGATCGAAACGACGCGGTTGCGGTTGTTGCGCTTGATCGAACTTACGCCTTCCGAATAGTCGATATTGGCGACGCTTGCGAGCGGAACGGTGCCGCCGCTGGCGGTCTGGATCTTCAACGTCCGGATGGCCGCGAGATCGCGACGCATGTCGAGTGCGGCCTGAACGCGGATCGGGATCTGGCGATCGTCGAGCGAGATCTTGGCAAGGGCGGCATCGACATCGCCAATGGTGGCAACGCGGATCGTCTCAGAGATCTGCTGCGGCGTAATGCCCAAGCGGGCGGCCTCATCCATGCGCGGGTGAACCTGCAGTTCCGGACGGGGCAGCGAGCCGTCAGCGCTGACATTGGCAAGCAGCGGATCGGCGCGCAGTTTGGATTCCAGAATGCCGACGGCGTCGTTCAGGTCCTTGTCGTTCTTGGAAAGGAAGTTGAAGGAGAGGTCGCGTTCGCCGCGGTCATTGAGCTTCAGGATCCGGACGTCGGGAATGTCACGCAGCTTGGCGAAGACTTCCTTTTCGATATCCCACTGCGGGCGTTCACGGCCGTGGACCTCCACCTTCGGCAGTTTCGGGCCAATGACGGGGATACGGCCGAGCACGTCGTTGACCATCTTCTTGACCAGCGATTGGTCGAGCTTGTCGAGTGCCAGCGTGATGGTCGCACGGCGCAGTTCGAGATCGCCCTTCGGCGACGCGCCGCCGAGGACGAAGACGCTTTCGACGCCGTTGATGTCCTTGACTCTGTCATAGATCGCATCGGTCGTCTTCTCGGTGTCGTCAAGCCGTGCATTGGGCGGCAGCTCGACAGAGAGCACGATGCGCGAGGCGTCTTCGGGCGGCAGGAAGCTGCCCGGAACCTGCATCAGCAGCATAATGGAGCCGGCGAGGAAGCCGAACGCGACAAGCAGAGTCGCATAACGCGTGTACCAGCGGCCGGTCGTGCCGCGTATGAGGCGTGTGTATCCACGCATCAACAGGCTATCATTGTCGTGATGATCGTCGACGCCGTCTTCTGCACGCATGAGATACGCGGCCATCATCGGGGTGATGAGGCGCGCGACCATCAGCGAGAAGAAGACGGAGAAGGCGACGGTCAGACCGAACTGGATGAAGTATTGACCCGGAATGCCCGGCATGAAGGAAACGGGCACGAAGACAGCGATGATCGTGAAGGTGGTGGCGATGACGGCAAGGCCGATTTCGTCGGCTGCCTCGATCGCTGCCCGATAGGGCGTCTTGCCCATCTTGATGTGGCGGGCAATGTTTTCGATTTCGACGATCGCATCGTCGACAAGGATACCGGTGGCGAGCGTCAGAGCAAGGAAGCTGACGAGGTTCAGCGAGAAGCCCATCATGTCCATGACCCAGAAGGTTGGGATCGCAGACAGCGGAAGGGCGATTGCAGAGATCAGGGTCGCACGCCAGTTCCTGAGGAACAGGAGGACGACGATGACAGCGAGCAGCGCACCCTCGAGGAGCGTATGAATGGCGGCTTCGTAGTTGCCGTAGGTGAAATAGACCGAATCATCGATCAGTTCGATCTTCACATTGGGATTTTCGGCTCGCACCTTGTCGAGGTTCTGCGCCACGGTTTCGGCGACGCTGACCTCGCTGGCGCCCTTCGAGCGGAAAACGCCGAAGGTAACGACCGGCGTAGCGTTGAAGCGCGAGAAGGATTTCGGCTCCTCATAAGTGTCCTTGATAACGCCGAGATCGGATAGTTTGACGAAGCGGCCGTTCGGCAGGCCAATGGTCGTATTGGCAAGGTCGGCGACGTTGCGGGCGTCACCGAGAACACGGATCGCCTGTTCGCTGCCCGCCACCTGGCCGCGACCAGAGCCGAGGTCGATGTTGGTGCCGCGCAGCTGCTGGTTCACGCTGGCGGCGGTGATACCATAGGCATTGAGCTTGTCAGGGGTGAGTTCGATGCGTACTTCGCGTTCTGCGCCGCCGTAACGGTCAACACGGCCGATGCCGGCCTGGCCCTGCAGCGAACGTTTGATCGTATCGTCGACGAACCAGGAAAGTTCTTCCAGCGACATCGCAGGCGAGGAAACGGCGAAGGTCTGGATCGCCTGTCCCTCGACATCGACCTTGGAGACGATCGGTGCTTCGGCCGTTGCCGGCAGATCGCTGCGGATGCGGTCGATCGCATCCTTGGTGTCCTGAACGGCCTGTTCGGTCGGCACTTCCATCCGGAACATGACGTTCGTTTGCGAACTGCCGTCGGTGACCGTCGACTGGATTTCGTCGATGCCGGTGATGGAGGCGACCGCGTCTTCGATCTCCTTCGTTACCTGCATTTCGAGTTCAGCCGGCGAAGCGCCGCTCTGCGTTACGCTGATCGAGACGAGCGGCACGTCGATATTGGGAAAACGCGTGATCGGCAGCGAATTAAATGACTGCATGCCGATGAACACCAGCAGGCAGAAGGCCAGCAGCGGCGCAACGGGATTTCGAATGGACCAGGCTGAGAAATTCATCGGATGGTCTCTTTAGTTGGAAGCCGGGGGCTGTTCACGCACCGGCGTGATGTGGTCGCCGTCGCGGACATAAGCGCCCGCCTTGGCTACGACCTCGTCGCCGGTCTTCAATCCATTGACCACCTCGACATAGGCGCCGTCCTGGATGCCGGTCTCGATCTTGGCGAATTTCACCACGCCGTCCTCGACTTTGCGGGCGGAGGAGCCTTCGTTGCCGGTGAGTACTGCGGTCAGGGGAAGCGCTACGCCTTCAGTCTCGCGCACGATGATTTCGGCGCTGCCATACATGCCGGAACGCGCCTTGCTGTCATCATCGATGGAGATATGCACGAGGCCGAGGCGAGTGACCGGATCGACAGTCGGCGAAACCAGGCGTACGGCGCCGGAAAGTTTCTCACGGCTGCCAGAAAGCGAAATCGTTGCCTTTTGGCCGGCCACGATCCTGACAACATCGCTTTCGGCGACCTCAGCGACAAGCTCGATATCGCCGTCGCGGATGATGGTGAACAGCGGATCGCCGTTGCCGGCGGCAATGGCGCCGACCTTGGCGTTCTTCGCCGAGACCGTGCCGGCGACCGGCGTCTTCACATCGGTGCGCGCCAGCTTCAAATCCGCATCGGCGATCTGGCTGTCGAAGACCTTCAGATCCGCTTCGGCGACCTCGATCGCCTGTTCGGCGGAGACGACGCGAGCATTGGCGGCGGCGGCAGTCGCATCGGCCTGTTCGACCTGGGCGGTGGAAACCGTGCCCTTCTTGACCATTTCCTGGGCGCGGGCCTGCTGCTGCCTTGCCTGTTCGGCATTGGCCTGCGCCTCGATGAGCTGGGCGCGCAGCTGGGCGAGGCTTGCCTCGCCCTTGGCCCTCGTCGCCATCATCTGGCTCTTTTCCAGGACCAGCGCGTCATCGTTGAGCGTCGCCAGCGTGCTTTCGGCCTGAACCTTGTCGCCGACATCGGCTTTCAGGGTGCGAATCGAGAGGCCTTCGACCTGCGGCTGGATATAGACTTCTTCGACGGGTTTGACTGTTCCCGTGCCGATGACACGGTCGACGAGGGTGCGATTGACAGCCGTGGTGACGACGATCGCCGGCAGGTTCTGTTGCGGTTTTGCGACCGGCGCTTCCTGCGAAAATGCGGTGGATGCAGCAAGTGCCGCTGCAAAAAGGGTAGAGGCGCCTAGAATTCCAATCGGCTTGCGTGCCATGCGTCTTCGTCCAATCTTATGATAAGGTTGGCCGAACTCGAGCGTCTGCCACTCAGCGCGCGATCAGGCCACTGCCCTTCCTGCATTCTCAGAGGTTTCCGCCGGTCCTTTGCCGTCTTCATCCCTCGGCGGCAAATTCGGCTTGTAGGTGGTATCGATTTGCTCGATCTACAAGTCCGGCAGAAAACAATTCCCCATCAGGCGATAATAATTACCATTCCGACGTCAATCAATCACCGCAAGGTTATGTCAACATTACGAAGATTGATCGCGTTCTTACCCCATGACGTTTGACGCCCGATAAATGCGACAGCTGCAAGGCGTTTTTTTCCACCTCGCACGGAAAAACACGAAACGCGCGGAAAATCTCCCGCGCGTTTCGCTTCGCCGCGTTGACGAACCTACTTGGAAGCGGCGTCGGTGATGTCGTGCGTCCAGGCGCCTGACGGCTCCTTGCTGATGATCTTCTGGTCGAGCAGCGCCTTTGCCGTGCGGGCATAGAGTGCCTCGTCCAGCTTGCCGGAGCTGTCGCCGACCAGTTTGGCGACTTCACCCATCATACGCTTCTGATGGTTCTCGTCCTGGCCGCCGTTGTCCATGACGATCTCGGCGGCTTCGTCGGGATTCTCGGTGGCATATTTCCAGCCCTTCATCGAAGCGCGGACGAACTTGACCATCTTCTCCTTGAAGGCGGGGTCCTTCAGCTTGTCTTCCATCGCATAGAGACCGTCTTCAAGAAGGTCGTTGCCCATTTCAGTGTAGTTGAAGACCGTCAGTTCTTCCGGCTTGAAGCCGGCATCGATCGCCTGCCAGTATTCGTTATAAGTCATGACGGAGATGCAGTCGGCCTGCTTCTGGACAAGCGGCTGCACGTCGAAGCTCTGCTTCAGCACGGTGACGCCGTTCGGACCGCCTTCTGTGGACAGGCCGAGCTTGTTCATCCAGGCGAAGAAGGGATACTCGTTGCCGAAGAACCAGACGCCGAGCGTGTGGCCCTTGAAGTCGGCTTCGGTCTTGACCGGGCCATCCTTGCGGCAGACCATTTCCAGGCCCGCCTTCTGGTAGGGCTGGGCGATGTTAACGAGCGGAACGCCCTTTTCGCGGGCAACAAGGGCGCCACCCATCCAGTCGACGATGACATCGGCGCCACCGCCGGCGATCACCTGCTCGGGGGCGATATCAGGGCCACCCGGCTTGATGTCGACGTCGAGGCCTTCTTCCTTATAGAAGCCCTTGTCCTTGGCGACGTAGTAACCGCCGAACTGGCTCTGCGTGACCCATTTCAGCTGCAGCACCACCTTGTCGGCGGCCATGGCATGGGCCGATGCAAGCGACATCGCGCTCGCCATCATTGCAACCATCAACTTTCTCATTTTCTTATCCTTACCCTCTGAAGTTATGCCCGGACCCGTTTCTGGAGCCCGCGCGCGCCTAGCCACCACGGATAGACGGATGCCAGAACGTCACCGCCCGTTCGGTCAGGGCGATGATGCCATAGAAGATCGAGCCGGCCAGCGCCGCGACGGCGATTTCCGCCCAGACCATGTCGACATTCATGCGGCCGATCTCGGTGGAGATGCGGAAGCCCATGCCGACGATCGGCGTTCCGAAGAATTCCGCAACGATGGCACCAATCAGCGCCAGCGTCGAGTTGATCTTCAGTGCGTTGAAAATGAAGGGCATTGCTGAGGGAAGCCTGAGCTTCAGCAGTGTCTGCCAATAGCCGGACGCATAGGTGCGCATCAGGTCGCGCTCCATGTTCCCTGAGGCGGCAAGGCCGGCGACGGTATTCACCAGCATGGGGAAGAAGGTCATGATGATGACGACGACGGCCTTCGACGGCCAATCGAAGCCGAACCACATGACCATGACAGGGGCGACGCCGATGATCGGCAGGGCCGAAACCATGTTGCCGATCGGAAGAAGGCCGCGGCGCAGGAAGGCGATGCGGTCGGCCAGCACCGCGACGACGAAGCCGCTGAGGCAGCCGAGGATATAACCGATCAGCACCGCCTTGAAGATCGTCTGTCTGACGTCTGCGCCGAGGATCGGCAGCGATGCCATGAACCGCGCGCCGATGGCGCTCGGCGGCGGCAGCAGGATGAAGGGAACGCCGGCGCCACGCGTGACCGCCTCCCAGAGAATGAGGATCCAGGCGCCGAAGATTGCTGGGATCAGGAGCTGGAGCGCCGACTTGCCGGACGTTGTGACGGGCTGCAGCTTCGACAGCTCGGTGACGCATCGCCAGGCAAGCAGCCAGCAGGCGAACAGCAGCAGGAAGAAGGCCCGCGTCGCCGCACCATCGTTGCCGGAAAGAGCCGAAAGCAGCATCCAGGCGGCGCCATGCGCGCCGATAAACAGCACGGTGGCCCGATAGGCCGGCGGCTGCGGCGCTAGAGACAGCAGGGCAGCCGCGATGATGATGATGAAAATGAGGGTTGCCGTGCCATCGGTGAGGGGTCGCGTCGCGCCGTCGGCCAGGAGCGGCGGGGCCATCAGTGCTCCGATGCAGAGGAGGAGGGCGACGACGCCTTGCCAGGAGAAGGTCAAATGTCTCATGCCGGCCTCCCGCCCATGGCGCGGTCAACGATTTTCGCCGCAACGCCGACAATCGCGACCAGGATGCCGGCAAGCAGCGATCCGGCGACGAGGGCGGCCCAGATATCGATGGTCTGGCTGTAATAGGAGCCGGCGAGCAGCTTCGAGCCGATGCCGGCGACAGCACCCGTCGGTAACTCGCCGACGATGGCGCCGACGAGGCTGGCGGCAATCGCTACCTTCATCGAGGTGAAGAGGAAAGGGATCGAGGCTGGAACGCGCAGCTTCCAGAAAGTCTGCATCGGGCTGGCATAATAGGTGCGCATCAGGTCGAGATGCATGATCTCAGGCGAACGCAACCCTTTCACCATGCCGACGGCGACCGGAAAGAAGGAGAGGTAGGTGGAGATCAGCGCCTTCGACACGAGCCGGGAAGCGTCGGAATCGAGATTGAGGAGATGTGCAATAGCATTGTCGCCGGTCAGCACGTTATAGGAGATGATGACGATCATCGGTGCGATGGCGAGGATCGGTATGGTCTGGCTGGCCACCAGCCAGGGCATCAGCGAGCGGTCCATGGCGCGGTTGTGGACGATCAGCACGGCGAGAAGGATGCCGAGCAGCATGCCGAAGCCAAAGCCGAGCAGGGTGGAGGAGAGCGTTACCCAGCTGTGATAGACGAGGCTGCGGTTGCTCGAAAGGCTGCGCAGAAATGTGTTCTCGTAGACGTTCTGCGCCACCTGATGCGGCGCCGGCAGGACCGGCTTCGGCTGCGCCAGCGTCTTGCCGATGAATTCGAGAGTCGAAGGTGTGACGCCGGCGCGGCCGTCCATGTCGCGCTGGAATGGCGCGTTCATGAGGATGGCGGCGACATACCAGATGACGACGAGGGCCAGCAGGATGGTGGTGACGGGGACGATCTTATCCTTGAACGTGTCGGGCTTCATGCTACGCGCTCCTTCAAAAATGGCGCGGCATATTTCTCGACGGTGAGAAACACGTAATCGGGTCCATCAAGTACTTGGGCATTGTCGAAGCGCAGCACTTTGAAACCCTCGTTGCGCAGGAATGCATCCCTGGCAAGATCGTGGCGGCGGCCGTCGGCAGTCTCGTGGCTGTCACCGTCGACCTCGACGATCAGTCGTGCTGAAAGCCAAGCGAAATCGGCGATATAGGGGCCTATCGGCGTCTCGCGCCTGAATCGGGCACCATAGGGCCTGAGATCGCGAAGCATATCCCACATGGCAGCCTCCGCCTTTGTCAGCTCACGGCGGAGCCGTTTTGCCGTTTGGCGGGTTTTGAGGCTGATGTTTGAGTGTGGCATCTAGACCCCTCCCCAACCCCTCCCCACAAGGGGGAGGGACTTAACGGTCGAACCCGCGGGTGGCGGCAGCGCTCTCCCGCGACATTCCATGGAGAATTCAGCGAGCGCCGCGTGTTTGCCCCTCCCCCTTGTGGGGAGGGGTTGGGGAGGGGTCTTGCCAAACAACACGCGCCCGCTCCTCATGCGTGTCCCGTCCTCAGTCCCTCGCGAACGCGGTGGGCAATCTCCAGGAACTCGGGGGTTTCGCGGATGTCGAGTGGGCGCTCGGCCGGCAGGGTCGAGTCGATCACATCGGTCACCCGGCCCGGTCGCGGAGACATCACCACGATCTTGGTCGAGAGATAGACCGCCTCGGGGATGGAATGGGTGACGAAGCAGATCGTCTTGTTCGTACGGGTCCAGAGTTTCAGCAGCTCTTCATTCAGATGGTCGCGGACGATCTCGTCCAAGGCGCCGAAGGGCTCATCCATCAGCAGCAGGTCCGCGTCGAAGGCGAGTGCGCGGGCGATCGAGGCCCGCTGCTGCATGCCGCCGGAAAGCTGCCAGGGGAATTTCTTCTCGAAGCCCGAAAGACCGACGAGATCGAGCGCTTCGGCGATGCGCCGCGTCCGCTCGGCGCCGGAATAGCCCATAATCTCCAAGGGCAGAGCGATGTTGTTTTCGATGGTGCGCCAGGGATAGAGCGCCGGCGCCTGGAAGACATAACCGTAGGCGCGGGCCTTGCGCGCCTCCTCCGGTGTCATGCCGTTGATCGAGATCTCGCCCGAGGTGCTCTTTTCGAGATCGGCGATGACACGCAGGAAGGTGGTCTTGCCGCAGCCCGACGGGCCGATGAAAGAGACGAAATCGCCCTTGCGGACATCGAGATTGACATTGCTCAGTGCACTCACCGGGCCATCATTGGCCTGGTAGGTGAGACAGAGATCCTTGGCGGATACGACGGAGGGTGCTTGCATCAATGCGACCAGTCTTGTTTTCCCCGCTTGAACGCGGTTTGCGTGCTATCATTACCGCCGGTTTTATCGACGACACACTCCATGGAGGATGAGGATGGACGTGACATCAAAGCCCACCTGCCACATCGTTCGCCCCAATCATGCCTATGACGGCAAGCAGGGGCTGAGCTATTTCGCAGGCATCGCCGCCGAAACGGTCGGCGCCAAGGGCATCTGCATGCATCTTTTGACGATCCCGCCCGGCGTGCGCGCCAAGGCGCATCTGCACGAGGCGCACGAGACGGCGATCTACATGCTCTCCGGCGAGGCTCATACCTGGTACGGAGACCGGCTCGAGCATCACGTCATCGTTCATGCCGGCGAACTTTTCTATATCCCGGCCGGCGTGCCGCACCTGCCGGCCAACCTCAGCAGCACGCCGTGCACAGCGATCATCGCGCGCACCGATCCGAACGAGCAGGAAAGCGTCGTGCTTCTGCCGGAGTTGGACGCTTTGGTGCCGGCGTGAGGTCATTGGCATAGAGGCAGCGGTCCCCGATTGATGGCCGTATCGTCATGCGCCATCGTCATACGCCGCTTGCCGGAATGCCGCTACGCGTCACCTTGCGCGGTGCGGTGATATCCTTCCACTGGGAAAGCGCCTTGCTGACGGCCGTGACCGGCTCGCGCCTGACGAATTCGCCGTGGCCCTGGCGGGTCTTGATCGCGCCTTCCTCGATCGCGAGGACGCCGCGCGTCAGCGTATAGCGCGGCAGGCCGGTCACTTCCTTGCCTTCGAAGACGTTGTAGTCGATCGCCGACTGCTGGGCTTTGGACGAAATGGTCTTGGAACGTTGCGGGTCCCAGACGACGATATCGGCATCGGCGCCGACAAGGATTGCGCCCTTCTTGGGATAGATGTTGAGGATCTTGGCGATGTTGGTCGATGTGACGGCGACGAATTCGTTCATCGTCAGCCGCCCGGTGTTGACACCATGCGTCCAGAGCATCGGCATGCGGTCTTCGAGGCCGCCGGTGCCGTTCGGGATCTTGGTGAAATCGCCAACGCCGAAGCGCTTCTGCGCCGTGGTGAAGGCGCAATGGTCAGTGGCGACGACCTGCAGCGAGCCGGAGGCGAGACCTGCCCAGAGCGAATCCTGATGCTGCTTGTTGCGGAAGGGCGGCGACATCACCCGGCGGGCCGCATGATCCCAGTCGGGATTGGAATATTCGCTCTCGTCGAGCGTCAGGTGCTGGATCAGCGGTTCGCCATAGACGCGCATGCCCTTGCTGCGCGCACGGCGGATCGCCTCGTGCGCCTGTTCGCAAGAGGTGTGGACGATATAGACCGGGCAGCCGGCCATGTCGGCGATCATGATGGCGCGGTTGGTCGCTTCACCTTCGACTTCGGCGGGCCGGGAATAGGCGTGCGCCTCGGGGCCGTTATTGCCCTCGGCGAGCAGCTTTGCCGACATCGAGGCGACGACGTCGCCGTTTTCGGCGTGCACTAGCGGCAGGGCGCCGAGTTCGGCGCAGCGCTGGAAGGAGGCGAACATTTCGTCATCGTCGACCATCAGCGCGCCCTTATACGCCATGAAGTGCTTGAAGGTGTTGATGCCCTTGTCGCGGACGATGGTCTCCATTTCCTTGAAGACCTGCTCACTCCACCAGGTGACTGCCATGTGGAAGGAATAATCGCAATTGGCGCGGGTCGATTTGTTGTCCCACATGGTCAGCGCTTCGAGCAGCGACTGGCCGGGAGCGGGCAGGGCAAAATCAACCACCATGGTGGTGCCGCCGGAAAGGGCGGCGCGCGTGCCGCTTTCGAAATCGTCGGAGGAATAGGTGCCCATGAAGGGCATTTCGAGATGAGTGTGCGGATCGATGCCGCCGGGCATGACGTAACAGCCCGTGGCATCCAGCGTCTCGTCGCCCGAGAGATTCTGCCCGATCTCGATGATCTTGCCGCCGTCGATTTTCACGTCAGCCTTGTAGGTGAGGTCGGCCGTGACGATGGTGCCGTTCTTGATGACTGTGGTCATGATCATTCCCCGTTCTTGTCTGCAGTTTGGGCCGGCGAATAGAAGCCGAGCAGTTCTGAGCTGACCTCGATCCGGCCCTGCAAGGCAGCTAGAATCGTTTCGAGTACTGAGCGACGTTCGCGCGAGATTTCCCGATTCCAGAAGCGTAGGACGGAATAGCCATTCACATTGAGCCATTCAGTTCGGCGCTGATCCGACGTGCTATCGGCATGCTGGAAGCCGTCGACTTCGACGATCAATCGTTGTTCACGACAGAGGAAATCGACGATGAATGGGCCGAGGGGAACTTGCCTTGCAAACTTATAGCCATTCAAGCGGCGGGCGCGGAGGTCGCTCCAGAGGTGGTATTCCTCTTCAGTTTCTTTGCGGCGAAGCGTTCTGGCCTGGTCGGTCTTGTTGGTGCGATGTTTCCGGATATCCTGCTTGATAATTTTCGTCGCGCCCGGAGCCCCCTCATCCGCCCTTCGGGCACCTTCTCCCCGAGGGGAGAAGGGGGAGACCGCGACGTCTACCGATCCCTTCTCCCCAGCGGGGAGAAGGTGGCCCGAAGGGTCGGATGAGGGGGCTCCGGGCTCGACATAAGCCATCACACCACAATCTCCGCCGTCTCGACCACCGCATGAAACAGCACATCGGCGCCCGCCGTCGCCCATTCCTTGGAGATTTCTTCCGCCTCGTTATGCGAGAGCCCGCCGACGCAGGGGCACATGACCATCGTCGCAGGTGCCACTTTGGCGGCCCAGCAGGCGTCATGGCCGGCGCCGGAGATGATGTTCATGTGGCTGTAGCCGAGCCGCTCGGCGGCTTCGCGCACCGACGTGACCAGTTTCGGATCGAAGGTGATCGGTTCGAAGTGGCCGATCGCCTCGATGGAACAGCCGACGCCGAGTGCATTGGTGATCTCAGGCGCCTTTGCCTCGATCTTTGCCCGCATACGGTCGAGCTTCTCCTTGTCGGGCGAGCGGATGTCGACGGTGAAGACCACCTTCCCGGGTAGCACGTTGCGGGAATTCGGCGAGAAGAACACCTGGCCGACACCGCCGACGGCACCCGGCTGTTCGCCCATCGCCACGTCCTGGACCATTTCCAGAATGCGGGCCATGGCGAGGCCGGCATTGACGCGCAGGTTCATCGGCGTCGAGCCGGTATGGGCTTCCTTGCCGGTCAGTGTGAATTCCAGCCACCAGAGGCCCTGGCAATGGGTGACGACGCCGATCTGCTTTTCCTCGGCTTCGAGGATCGGTCCCTGCTCGATGTGATATTCGAAATAGGCGTGCATCTTGCGGGCGCCGACCTCTTCGTCGCCGACCCAGCCGATACGCTTCAATTCGTCGCCGAACAGATTGCCCTCGGGGTCCCTGCGATTATAGGCAAAGTCCAGGCTGTGCACGCCGGCGAAGACGCCTGACGCCAGCATGGCAGGGGCAAAACGCGCGCCTTCCTCATTCGTCCAATTGGTGACGACGATCGGATGTTTGGTCTTGATGCCGAGATCGTTCATCGTGCGCACGACTTCGAGGGCCGCAAGCACGCCGAGCACGCCGTCATATTTGCCGCCGGTCGGCTGGGTATCGAGATGCGAGCCGACATAGACCGGCAAGGCATCGGGATCGGTGCCGGGGCGGGCGGCGAACATCGTGCCCATCCGGTCGACACCCATGGTCAAACCGGCATCGTCACACCATCTTTTGAAAAGACTGCGGCCCTGCGCATCGGCATCTGTCAGTGTCTGGCGGTTGTTGCCGCCTGCTATGCCGGGGCCGATCTTCGCCATGTCCATGAGACTGTCCCAGAGACGGTCGCCATTGACGCGCATGTTCTCGCCTGGTGCTGCCACCATTCTTTATGCCCTCACCTGTTTGCGGCAGTCATGCAAAGAGGCATGCCCGCTCGTTCCCGTGGTCCTTTCCTGCGCCCCCTTATTGGTTTTGTCGAGCGCCGGAAAATCGCCAGTTGCCTTTGTTTTACATCTGACGGATAATTTGACCGATTGGTAAACATTACAACTTCCATCGCCGGGCTCAAGACGAAAATCACGAAAATTGCCGATAAAAATGCGGGCAGTTGCTCAAGGAAGCGGCGAGGGTCGTCCCTAGCCAAAACTTGAGCGAAGAAGTTGAATTTCAAGGGGAAACGACAGCCTGTGACAATACCGAGAGCAGCGAAAACCCTGAGGCGGACGCGAATCCAGGAAGAGAAGGAAGAGCAGATCCTGGAAGCTGCGCTCGATGTGTTTTCGGCAAGCGGCTTTCGCGGCTCGACAATCGATCAGATTGCCGAAGTGGCCGGCATGTCGAAACCCAACTTGCTCTATTATTTCCGCACCAAGGAAGCCATGCACCGGGCGCTGATCGACCGGGTACTTTACACTTGGCTGGAGCCGCTCCGCGCCTTCGACGCCGAAGGCAATCCAGAGACGGAAATCCGCAGCTACATCCGCCGCAAGCTGGAGATGGCCCGCGATTTTCCCCGCGAGAGCCGGCTCTTCGCCAACGAGGTGCTGCAGGGCGCGCCACATATCGAAGACGAGTTGAAGGGGCCGCTGAAGGAACTGGTCGACGAGAAGGCGGAGGTCATCCGCGCCTGGGCGACATCAGGCAAGATCGTCAAATGCGATCCCTACCACCTGATCTTCTCCATCTGGTCGACGACGCAGCATTACGCGGACTTCGACGTTCAGGTGCGTGCTGTGCTGGGGCAGGAACATTCGGGCGAGGGGCGCTTCGAGGATGCGGCGCGGTTTCTGGAACAGCTCTTCATCGGTGGGCTGCGACCGGATACCCTTGGAGGATGAGGCTTTACCCTCTCCTCGGAAGCGACACCCGGGCAAGAATATGCGTCATGCCCTCCATCGTATAAGGCTTCTGCAGCACGGGCGCGTCGGAGTGGCTACTCGCCTGAGCGATGCCCTCCCCATACCCCGTGGCAAATAAGAAGGGCACGCCGTCAGCAGCCACTCGATCGGCAATCCCGAAACTCGTCTCATCGCCAAGATCGACGTCAAGAAGCGCCAGATCGAAGGACTGTCCGGTCAGGATCTCAATCGCTTCGGCGACACTTGGCGCCGTTGCCACGTCGGCGCCTAAACGGCGCAGGATATCCTCGCCATTCATGGCGACGACTAGATTGTTTTCCACCAGGGCGCTGCAAAGTGACATGCTGACGTTTTTCCGAGTGATATGGCGGCCGCCCACAGTGGACGGTGAATGAGCGGATGTACTGCGCCATCGCGTTATTTCCAGAGAAACGCCTAGGAATAACATGGGTTTCTAGTCGCTCGCAGACCCGCGGCGAGCGCTTCAGCCCATCATTGCCGGCAATCCCGCAGCGAGCGTATCGATCGCGAGCCGCACCTTCGGCAGCATGACCGGTGAGCGCAGCCAAACGGCATGGGCATCGGAGATATTGGCCGGTTCGTGCTTCAATACCTGAATGAGCCGGCCCGCCAGCACCTCCTCGCGGACCAGCCAGCAGGGCAGCCAGGCAAGACCGCGCCCGGCGACGGCGGCATCGGAAATCGAAGCGAGGTCGTCGAGCCGAAGTCGCGCCTTTGGCACCAGCCGCCGCCCGGGATCAGCCGCAGTCGGAAAGATCCAACCTTTGTCATCATCGCCCCGCCTGTAGACGATGCCCTCATACCGCGGAATATCGAAGACCGTCTGCGGTGCGCCATGTTTTTCCAGATAGGCGGGCGATGCGCAGACGGTCATGCGCTGGCGCGCGATCGCCCGGGCCATCAGATCCGGATTGTCCTTCAGCGGTCCGTTGCGGATGACAAGATCGAACCCGTCCTCGAGCAGGTCGACGATACGGTCGTTGAAGGAAAGGTCGAGTTCGAGGTTCGGATGTTCATCGAGCAGGCGTGCGAGGATCGGCGCGATGCAGTGGCGGCCGAAAAGCACGGGCATCGAGATGCGCAATCGGCCGCGCACGTCACGCCGGCCGGATTCCAGCATGGCTTCCCCGAGGCGGATTTCCTCGATCGCCCGCAGGCAGCGCTCGTAGAAGAATCGGCCTTCCTCGGTAAGGCTCTGCATGCGTGTCGTACGGTTGAAGAGGCGCACGCCGAGACGCTGTTCCAGACGTGCGATCGTCTTGCCGACGGCCGAACGCGTGAGATGGAGCCGCTCGGCGGCAGCCGAAAAGCCACCAGCCTCGACGGCTTCGACGAAGATCGAGATACCCTTCAGCTGTTCCATTTGTTTCCTCTTTGGAACCATTCTGGTGAATTAATATCGCAACTGGCGCGAAATATTCAACGATATCCTTGTGCTCCCTGCAATGGACAAGGAGCAAGGCAATGCAAACAACACGGCAATGGCAGATCGACGCGGTTGGACCGGAGCGCCAGCTGACGATCGGCGAGCGGAGGCTCGAGCCGGTTTCGGGAAACAGGGTTCTGGTGCGGACGGAAGCCGTTTCGCTCAATTTCCGCGACCGACTGGTGATGGAGAGCGGCATGGGGTTGCCGCTGCAATTTCCCTTCGTGCCGGCTTCCGATATGGCGGGGGTCGTCGAGGCAGTCGGACCGGAGGTCAGCCGTTTCAAGCCGGGCGATCGGGTCATCTCGACGTTTTCGCCCGACTGGATCGACGGACGCGGGTTAGGCGATGCGCGCACGCCGCCTTACAAGACGCGCGGCGGCTTTTATCCCGGCGTCCTCTCGCAATACACCGTGCTTTCCGAAGAATGGTATTCAGGCGCGCCTAACACGCTCGATGCGGCGCAGGCGAGCACCTTGCCCTGCGCCGGGCTGACTGCCTGGTTCGCACTGATCGAACGCGGCGGTCTGAAGGCCGGCGACAAGGTGCTGGTGCAAGGCACAGGCGGGGTGGCGCTCTTCGGTCTGCAGATAGCCAAGGCCCATGGTGCGGAGGTCTTCATCACATCAGGCAGCGCGGAGAAGCTCGGCCGCGCCGTTGCCCTCGGCGCCGATCACGCGATCAATCGCCATGAGGGCGACTGGGTTGAGCAACTCTATCAGTTGACCGGCGGCTATGGGGCCGATCACGTGCTTGAGATCGTCGGCGGCCCACATCTCGGCCAGGCGCTGAAGGCGGTGGCGATCAATGGCCGCATTTCCGTCATCGGCGTGTTCGAGGGATTCGAGGTTTCCGGCCCGACCGGGCCGTTGCTGCTCAAGGCGCCTGTTGTGCAGGGCATTTCCGTCGGCCATCGCCGTGCGCTTGAAGATCTGGTGCGGGCAATCGACCAGACCGGGCTGAAGCCTGTGATCGACAAGCGTTATGCCTTCGACGAATTCCCTGAGGCGCTCGATCATCTCTATCGCGGGCCTTTCGGCAAGGTGGTCGTCGAGTTCTGACGATCGCGATTTTCCTGTCTCCCCGCTGCATGATTGTAGGGGGAGAGGGCGGCCATCAGGCGGCAGCAGGGACGCCCTGTTCGAAGGCGAAGCTTTCATCGGCCCAGCCGGTCATGCCGCCGATCATCAGCTTGGCCTGGAGCCCGAGATTGGCGAGGCGGAAGGCGGCCTTGTCGGCGCCGTTGCAATGCGGGCCGGCGCAATAGACGGCGAAGAGTGTATCGCTTGCCCATGCTGACATTCGGTGCGCCGTCATCTTGCCGTGCGGCAGGTTGATGGCGCCGGGAATATGGGACTCCGCGAAGAGCTGCGGCGAGCGCACGTCGAGGAGAACGAAATCGACGTTGCCGACCGCAAAGGCGGCATGCACATCCGAGCAGTCGGTTTCGAAAGCGAGCTTGGCGGCAAAGTGAGCGACAGCGGCATCCGGAGCTGCAGCAGGTGTTTGGGAAACGGGGCTTGGCATCGGTCTTCCTTTTTCTGAAGTTGCCGCCTGGTATCGCCGATGCTAGAGCTTTGCGAAATTGGCCATCATGTCTGACAGCGTAAAGATCATGCCAAACTCATTGCCGCAGCAGACGAAAGGACCGCTGGTCGCCGCACTTGCCTATGACGGGCTCTGCACCTTCGAATTCGGCATCGCCTACGAGGTCTTCGGCCTGCCACGGCCGGAAATGGGCGAAGGCTGGTATCGCTTCTCAGTCTGCGGCATCGAACCGGGTCCGCTTCGCGCAGCGGGAGGGCTGACGGTCGCAGTCGACCAGGGACTGGAAGTGCTTGACGAAGCGGACCTGATCGTCGTGCCGGGCTGGCGGTCGATCGATGCCGTCGTTCCCGAGCCGCTTGTTTCAGCGCTCAAGGCAGCGCATCAACGCGGCGCACGGATCATGTCGCTTTGCTCGGGTGTTGCCGTTCTTGCCGGGTCGGGCCTGCTAACGAACCGCAGGGCGACGACGCATTGGCGTTATGTCGCCTCGATCGCCGCGCGTTATCCCGATATCGCACTCGATGCCGACGTTCTCTACATAGACGAGGGCAGTCTGCTGACGGCAGCGGGCAGTGCTGCCGGCATCGATCTCTGCCTGCATGTGGTGCGCGGCGATTTCGGTTCGGAAGCAGCAAACAGCGTTGCAAGACGCCTCGTCGTGCCGCCGCACCGCGAAGGCGGACAGGCGCAGTTCATTCACGCGCCGGTTCCTGAGGAACGCGAGGGCATCCGCTTGGGGCCGCTGATCGAATGGATGCGCGAAAGCCTTTCCGAGGATCAGCCGATCAGCCTGCTTGCGAAAAGAGCGGGCATGAGCATGCGCACCTTCCAGCGGCGCTTCGAAGCGACGACGGGCCTCAGCGTCGGCGAATGGCTGCTCACGGAGCGGCTGCGGCATGCCCGCGACCTGCTGGAGAAGGAACTTGCTGTTTCGCTCGACGACATCGCCGCCGCCAGCGGCTTTGGAACACTGGCAACCATGCGGCATCATTTTCGCAGGCGGCTCGGGACAAGCCCTCATGCCTATCGAAAATCATTCGGTGGCTAAGGCATCCTTTGCCTGCATTTAACCTAAATGGCCGCTCTCGATCGCATCTCGAGATGGCGCGTGATGATGAGCGACATCTCAGCGCGCTCCGAGACAGCAAGAGCTGACTGAAACGGCGCGATGTCCGCCGGCCGGGAACTTCAATGGCGCCGGGTTGTTTGCGCAGAAAGGGTAAATCGAAAGGACGCTTCGACTATGACAACCAATCTCGAGGATGCTGTTGTCGTCATTACCGGCGCATCGAGTGGTATCGGTCAAGCCGCAGCCGAGGCATTCGCCAGGCGGGGTAGCAGGCTGGTGCTCGCGTCGCGCAACGGTGCCGCATTGGAAAAAGTGGCAGAGGTCTGCCGCCGCCTCGGCGGCGAGGCCACTTCAGTTGTTGCGGATGTCACCGACCCCGATGCAGTCAAGGCTCTTGCCTCGAAAGCTGCCTCGTTCGGCAAGATCGATGTCTGGGTCAGCAATGTCGGCGTCGGCGCGGTTGGTCGGTTCGAGGAGACGCCAATTGAGGCGCATGAGCAGGTCATCCGCGCGAACTTGCTGGGACATATCAACGACGCACACGCGGCTCTCCCGGTGTTTCTACGCCAGGGTACGGGCGTATTCATCAATATGATTTCGCTCGGCGGTTTTGCAGCGGCGCCGTTCGCCACAGCCTACAGCGCCAGCAAGTTCGGGCTTCGCGGATTTTCCGAGGCCTTACGGGCGGAGGTGGCGGATAAGCCTCGCATTCATATCTGTGACATTTACCCCGCCTTCGTCGACACCCCCGGCCTGATGCATGGTGCCAACTATGTCGGCCGGAAGGTCTCCGCGCCGCCGCCGCTGATCGATGCCCGGCGCGTTGCCGAAGCCATAGTCCAGGTGGCAAAACACCCGCGAGCAACGACCACCGTTGGCGCAGTAACCAATGCAACACGTCTCGCTCACCTGCTGGCGCCAAACCTGGCGGCGCGTTTGCTCGGCCGCTTCATGGCCGCCTATTTCAACCGAGCATCACCTGTCGCGAAAAGCGACGGTAATCTCTATCGGCCTTCCCAGGACACGGCGCATATCGATGGCGGGTTACGCTCGCGCTCGCGGCCATCGCTGTCGACGCCTCTGATGCTGGGCCTTGCAGCCCTTGCTTCCATCGCGGTCGGCGCGGCCATTGCATCGAGAGGCAGCCGGCGCCAGTCTCTTTCGCTGCCCCGGCGCTTGCGATAGCCGAGAAGATCGCAGCACCGAGCACTATCAAAAAGCCCGAGCAACTGTGACCGGATCCCAGCTTCACCTAGACGCTATGGCGAAGGCCTCGTAGGGGCTGAGTTCAATGGTCTCGTTGATCTTGTGCACCGGTTCATAGTTGCAAATGAGACATTCTCCGTTCATCCCGAGCTCCGATGGCAAACTCAGCCCAATGTGCCGCGGGGTGAAATTAGCGATGACAATCATCCGTGTCCTGTCGAATGTACGGGTATAGACGAAGACATCAGGATGTTGGTCGAGCCAGGATCGGTATTCCCCGTAGACGATGACAGGGCAGGTCTTCCGGAGCGCGATCAGTTTGCGATAGTGGTTCCAGATCGACTTCTCGTCTCCGATGGCCGCTTCGGCGTTGACCTTCGGATAATTGGGATTGACCTCGATCCAGGGTACGCCGGTCGAAAAACCGCCATAGGGGGCCGCACTCCATTGCATCGGTGTGCGGGCGTTATCGCGACCGTTCTCGTTTGCTCCGCGAATAAACTCTTCTGGGGAAAGGCCGGCCTCCACGTGCAGCCTGTGCATGTTGAGGGTTTCGATGTCCCGGTACTGATCGATGGAGGTGAAGGGGACGTTTGTCATTCCGATTTCCTCGCCCTGATAGACGAAGGGCGTGCCTTTCAGCAGATGCAGCACGGTGGCCAGCATCTTGGCCGACTCGATATGATAGCCGGTCACGTCGCCGTAGCGGGAGACGGCGCGCGGCAGATCGTGATTGCCCCAGAAGAGCGAATTCCACCCGTCTTCCGATAGAGCAAGCTGCCATTTGCTCAGGACGGTCTTGAGATTCACAAGGTCGAACGGTTTCGGGCGCCATTTGCCATAGACCGCGTCCCATTGCTGGGTGACGTGCTCGAACTGGAAGATCATCGAGAGTTCTTGGCGGTCGCGTCCGGAATAGAGGAGGGCTGCACCGGGAGTGGCGCTCCAGGCTTCGCCGACCGTCAGGATATCGCGGCTGCCAAAGGTCTTGGCATTCATCTCCTGCAGATAGTCGTGCAGATGCGGTCCGTCCTTTATAAGCTCCTGGTCCACCTGCTTGCCGATATAATCAATGACATCCATGCGAAAGCCGGCAATGCCTCGCTCAAGCCACCAGTTCATCATGTCATAGATTTCCGCCCGCACCCTTTCGTTCTCCCAGTTGAGATCCGGCTGGCGGCGAGAAAACATATGCAGGTAATATTCGCCTGTTGCCGGGTCGAGCGTCCAGGCCGGTCCGCCGAAGGAGGACTTCAGGCCGTTCGGCGGTCCTCCGTCCGGCGCAGGTTTGCGCCAGATGTAGAAGTCGCGGAATGGGTTGTCCGAACCGTGACGGGATTGAAGAAACCACGGATGCTCGTCCGATGTGTGGTTGACGACGAGGTCGAGCATGATGCCGATTTCTCGGTCTTTCGCCTCAGCCACCAGCCGGTCGAAATCTTGGAGCGTGCCAAACTCGGGGGCAATGTCCCGGTAGTCCGATATGTCATAACCATTGTCGTCCATCGGCGACTTGTAGATCGGCGACAGCCAGATGATGTCGATCCCGAGCTTTTTCAGGTAGTCGAGCTTTGAGGTGATGCCGGGGATATCGCCAATGCCGTCTCCGTTGGAATCGCAAAAGCTGCGCGGATAGACCTGGTATACAGTTGCGGTATGCCACCATTTCGGTTGGAGAGGTGATCGCTCGGGACCTGCCAGCGGTGTCGTGGAGTAATCCATCGGAGGCTTCCTATCTGTTGGGGATATCGGGAAAACACTGGTGATGTCTGCAGGTTCCACCGGGCCAGACCTTCCTTCCGCATCCCCCGGCATCCTTGGACTTGGCGCAATCCGAGGAACCCCCTCCTTCCGGGACCGTTAGAAGGGGTGGCAACAGAGATTATCGGGAGACCGTCGCGGTGCCGAACCGAAGCAGCAGCTGGTATGAGGAGGCGGTGATCTACAGCATCGATGTCGAGAAATTCGCCGATGGCAATGGTGACGGCATTGGCGACTTCGCGGGCCTGACGGAAAAGCTGGCCTACTTTTCGGAACTCGGAATTACCTGCATCTGGCTACTGCCGTTTTATCGCAGTCCGGATCGCGACAATGGTTATGACGTCAGCGATTTCTATTCGATCAATCCAAAGGTGGGAACGCTTGACGATTTCCTGACATTTCTGCACGGTGCCGGTGAGCATGGCATTCGGGTGATCATGGACCTCGTCGTCAATCATACATCCGATCAGCATCCCTGGTTCCAGGCCGCTAGGCGGGATGACGAGACGCGCTACCGCAGTTATTATGTCTGGAGCCCCGATCCTGCACCTGTCGCTTCAGGGGCCAAATCGATTTTTCCGGGCGAAGTGGACAGCCTCTGGACCTATGATGAGGTGGCGAGGGCCTATTATTTCCATAGCTTCTACGAGTTTCAGCCCGAATTGAACGCTGCAAATCCGCAGGTGCGCGAAGAAATATTGCGCATCGTCGATTACTGGATCGCATTCGGCGTCAGCGGGTTCAGGCTGGACGCCGCCCCGCTCATCATCGCCGATAAAGGACTTGAGCATGCCAATCCTCGCGATCCCCACGGCATCCTGAGGCAGATCGGCAGCTATCTGCAAAGCAGGCGATCGGGTGGTGTGCTCCTCGGAGAAGTCAATCTTCCGCCGGAAGCTTCCGACGCCTTTTTTGGCGAAGGAGACCAACTCCAGCTTCTGCTCAACTTCATGCTTGCCTGCTATCTCTTCGCAGGCCTCGCTGGGGAAGACGCGGCCTCGATCAATCAGGGACTGAGCCTGCTTCCGGAGCCACCGCCCGGTTGCGCATGGGTTAATTTCCTGCGCAATCTCGATGAGCTCGATTTTTCCCGAGTTCCCGCGGATTTGAAGAAGAACGTCTTCGACGCCTTCGCTTCGAAGGAAGAAATGCAGGCATTCGGCCGCGGCATCCGCCGTCGCGTTGCGCCCATGTTGGGCGGCGACCAACGACGGACGGAACTCGCCTTCAGCATCATCTTTTCTCTGAGCGGGCCGCCGCTTATCGTCTACGGCGACGAGATCGGTATCGGCGAGGACCTTTCCCAGCCCGGACGCAATGCAGTGAGGGTACCGATGCAATGGTCGGCGGAGAGGAATGCCGGTTTCTCCAGTGCCGACGCCGGAAAACTGTGTCAGCCGATCGTCTCGGACGGGCCGTTTTCCTACAAGAAAGTCAATGTTGTCGACCAATTCAATGATCCTAATTCCCTGTTGAACAAGATCAGGCGTTTTATTTCTCTTCGCAGGAATCAGCCGATCTTCACAAAAGGGCGGCTGGTGAGATTGAGCGCCGAGGATCCGGCTGTTTTGGTCCACGGCTTTGAAGACGCCGGGTCGCTTCTGCTGCTCGTCCACAACCTCGCTCGCCGGCGTATTAAGACGGAAATCAATTTTGGCGGAATGCAGCCTCGGAAGTTCCGAGATCTGATCGGCGAGGTGGAGTACGCAGGCGCCATCCAACCACGCCTGCAACTCGAGCCCCATGCCTACCACTGGTTTATTTCCGAGGGCAACGGATCATGACGCTCATCGGCTATCACGCGTCCCATGAACAATTTTCGCCAAGCGAGCTCCTCGGATATGTGCAGGCTGCGGAGGCTGCAGGTTTCGGCGCCGTGATGTCGTCCGATCACCTGACGCCATGGAGTGAGAGGCAGGGTCAGTCGGGCTTTGCTTGGGCCTGGTTAGGGGCCGCGCTCCAGGCCACGCAATCTATTCCCTTCGGTATCATCACAGTCCCTATGGGCTGGCGTTATCATCCGGCGATTACCGCACAGGCTGGTGCGACGATTGCAGAGATGTTTTCGGGCCGGTTGCCGTGGATAGCGGTGGGCAGCGGGCAGGCCATGAATGAACATGTCATCGGCGAACGCTGGCCCTCCAAGGCAGAACGAAATGAACGGTTGCTGGCTGCGGTCGAGATCATGAGGGACTTGTGGTCGGGGAAGCTGGTCAGTCGGACAGAACCCATCAAAGTCGATCAGGGCCGCGTCCATACTCTCCCTGATGAGATCCCGCGCATTGTTGCCGGCGCTCTTTCGCCAGAAACGGCCGAGTGGGCGGGAGGCTGGGCGGATGCGCTTATCACCATCAACCAGCCGACCGGCAAGCTCGACAAAGTCGTCGAAGCCTTCCGGCGCGGCGGCGGGAGGCAAAAGCCGCTCTACTTGCAAACACATATTTCCTATGCCGGCTCCGAAGAGGAAGCTAGGGCTAATGCCTTCGACCAGTGGCGCAGCAACGCGATTTCCGCTGCAATCTCGGAAACGCTTCGTTTGCCGGAGGAGTTCGATGAGGCATGTCTGAAGGTGCGGCCTGAAGATATGGACCAGCATGTGCGCATCTCGGCCGATCCACGACAGCATGTCGAGTGGTTGAAAGCCGATGTCGCGATGGGATTTGACGAAATCTATATTCACAATGTCGGGCGCAATCAGCGCGAGTTCATCGAAGTTTTTGGTCGAGAGGTACTAAGCTCATTCAGGACTGATGCGCCGGTCAATCCATGCGATCTTTCAACGGGAGATGGCTTCAAGGGCAGTCCAGATATCAGTTGATGAGGAGCGAATGCGGCTGGCCGTCGCAATTGCCCGCACTGTCGGGAACATGCTGCTCCAAAGAACAGCGAACTCCAAGCCGAAGTGCGCTACCGAGTGCGCTACCGCACAGAAACAAGTCTCTCCAGACGACGTTCGGTCTTACGGTAGTCAGGAGGATGCGTGCCACACGACAAACAAATATCGGCGATTGCCACCGCGATTGAACGCCGGCAGGCCGTTTTGTTCGTTGGTGCAGGAATATCGATGAACGTCGGCCTGCCCTCATGGAGCTGTCTCATCGATCATATGCTGATGGATCTCGGCCTGCCTTCGTCGTTCGCCGCCACGCACGGCGCAACCTATCAGGAAATTGCCGAATATTACCGTTTGAAGCACGGCTCGTTGTCTCATTTGGTCGAATGGATGAAACGCGAGTGGCAGATCTTGCCTGAGCAACTTGAGAACTCCGAGCTGCATAGGCTCATCGTCGAATTGGACTTTCCTCTCGTGTACACCACAAATTACGATGCAAATCTCGAAATCTCCTATGAGGCGTTCGGGCGGCCATTCACACGGATTACAAGCGCGAAAGATATGGCGACCGCGCCAGTCGGCGAAACTCAAATCGTCAAATACCACGGCGACTTCTCCGATCCGGACACACTGGTGCTGACAGAGTCGGATTACTTCGATCGCCTATCGTTTGACGCTCCTTTGGACATAAAATTCAGGAGCGATGCCTTCGCCTCGACATTGCTGTTTGTCGGCTACAGCATGTCCGATCTGAACATTCGCTTTTTGCTCCATCACCTGTGGTCGACATGGCGGCGGACCGGACTAGACCGACACCGGCCGCCGCTATTTCTCTTCATGCACGAGCCGACCGAGGTTCAGGTGCATGTTCTGAAGAGGTGGGGCGTTACCGTCCTCAGCGGCGATGGCGAGAGTTCAGGCGACTCCCTCTCTCATTTTCTCGAACGTCTGCTTCAACGACGAAAATCGAATGCCGGCAGTTAAGTGCTAGGGTCCCCGGCTCGCAAGATGCCGGCTTGCCAGTCCTCAATTGGCATTGCTGAGACGTTTTGCCGGTTCTGGAGTTTAAAGGGGGCGACGACCAGAGCAATATCCCCGTTCAATACCCAACGCTTCCAAAAATCATATGGGCGGCGTCCACTGCCACCGTAGGCGGCATCTTCACTTGACCAAGAGAGATGCCATTGGTGAGCTTCCGGCGGCGCAAAAAGCGGATCCGGCAGACTATCGATCACGAGGTCATTGCCGAAGTTGATCAACAATATTCTTTCGTCCGACGGCTTCTCCGCGAAGAACCTCAGGAGGAAGGCGGAGCTGGACAAAACATTACCGTCCATTTGGCCGTCACGAGCGCAAGCTTGGCGAGAAAATGCCTTGTTCGTCTGACGAAGATTCAGCAGGTCGCGATGAAGCAGCACGACTGCCGCGTTTCTCTCCCATTCGGCCCAATCGAGCTTCACCTTCTCAAACGTCGTGCGAGCACACGGATCCGCCATCTGTCTGATGAGCTCTTCATCCCTCAGGTTCGGGAATTGGCTGAGGAAACTGCGCCGCCCCTGCCGGACCATGTCGGCGATTTCTCCAGCGTGATCTGCGAAATAATAAAACGGAGAAGAGGCACCAAATTCCTGTCCCTGAAAGAGCATGGGCGTCTGCGGCCCCAGCAGTTGCAGCGCCGTCATGGCCCGAAGACGGGCTGGCGATGTTAGGTGGCCGATCCTGGCGCCCGTGCCGGAATTGGCGACTTGGTCGTGATTCTGGAGGAAGTGCACGAAATTCCACGGCTTGAGGTCGAGCCCAGCCGTTCCGCGCGGTTTATCCTGCCAATCATATCGCTGCCCCTGAAACAGGCAGCCATATTTGGCGGCAGAAACGAGTTCCTGGGCCGTACCGCGGTGATCATGATAATAGGCTTCGTTGCGGCCGGTCAGCGCCACTGTCGCGGAGCGGTGGAAATCATCGTTCCATAAGGCGTTCAGCCCATGCCCTCCCGCGCTCTCCGGCCGCACCATTTCGCTTTGCTGCGGCTCATTTTCGCTCACGAGATAGATCTGCCGCTGTCCCGCTGCTGCTCGAGCTTCCCTAGCAATGACCGTGACGATGTGTTCGTGGCTTGAGTCGAACAACGCCTGCGTTGCATCGATACGCAGTCCATCGAAATGGAATTCGTCGATCCAGTAGGCCGCGTTCTTTGCTATATATTCCCGAACACCGTGGCTGTTCGGACCGTCGAAGTTGATCGCCTTGCCCCATTCGTTCGAGTACCGCTCCGTGAAATAGTCGGGCGTGAATTCAGAAAACCGCTCGCCGACACCGAAGTGGTTGTAGACCACGTCGAGGATCACCCCGATGCCGATCCGGTGGGCTTCGTCGACGAAAGCGCGCACATCATCCGGTGTTCCATAGAGCCGCGTCGGAGCATAGAGCAATGTTCCGTCGTAGCCCCAGCCGAATTCGCCTTCAAACTCATTGATGGGCATTACTTCCAGGCAGTTGATGCCGAGTGCGCGAAGTCTTTCCAGCTTTTCCCGGGCTGCCGCAAAGGTACCTTCCCTTGTGAAGGTGCCGATGTGCATCTCGTAGAGAGCAGCTCCGAAGGCGGGCATTCCTTGCCAGTCGTAATCACTCCACTGATACCGCGCCGGATCTACGACGACTGATGGCCCCGATGGACCATCTGGCTGAAAACGCGAGGCAGGATCGGCAAGAAGATCATCCGCGTCTCCAAAGTGAAACTGGTATCGCGTTCCTACATCCAAACCGGGCAGATACAGGCAGAAGTAGCCGCCGTCCTCCGCCGTCATCTTATGTTCGGAATTTCCCTCGATCACGAGGAAACAGCGTTCTCTGGCAGGGGCCCATACTCGGAACGAAACGCCGCCGGCATCAACCTCCGCTCCGATCGGGGAGCGTCGGCTCCAACTGCGAGGCTTCGATTTCGACTCTTCGCTGCTTGAGTGGTCGTGCATGGCTCTCTCGTGGAATCGCCTGCGCTAACTTCGGCAGCCTTATGATGTTCCCGTAATCGCCTTTCGCCAGCTTTCGGGCCCATCCATCAAGCCCGAAACTTGCATTTGCGGTGCAGCGCAATGCCGCGGACCGAGCTTGCCCGTGGCGTTGAAGCTCCATCACTCCGCCGCCTGGCGCGCCATTGGGTTGTTCGGATGCGTGGTCCAGTTGGCATAGTTGGGGTCGACAACCCGGCCGGTGCGTTTGTCGAGGGCGCCGGCGGGAAGCTGCTCCATGGTGATGCAGTTCTCAACCGGACAGACGCTGACGCAGAGATTGCAGCCGACGCATTCCTCATCCATCACCTCGAAATGGCGAGCGCCATCGACGAAGTTGGTGATCGCCTGGTGCGAGGTGTCCTCGCAGGCGATGTAGCAGCGGCCGCATTTGATGCAGGCGTCCTGATCGATCTTGGCCTTGGCGATGTAGTTGAGGTTCAGATACTGCCAGTCGGTGACGTTGGGCACGGCGCGGCCGGTAATGTCGTCGAGGCTGCGGTGGCCTTTTTCGTCCATCCAGTCGGAGAGGCCGGTGATCATCTCCTGGACGATCTTGAAGCCGTAAGTCATCGCCGCGGTGCAGACCTGGACGTTGCCGGCGCCGAGCACGAGGAATTCGGCAGCGTCCCGCCAGGTGGTGATGCCGCCGATGCCCGAGATCGGCAGGCCATAGGTTTCGGGATCGCGGGCGATCTCGGCCACCATGTTGAGCGCGATCGGCTTTACCGCCGGGCCGCAATAACCACCATGGCTGCCCTTGCCGCCGACCGTCGGGTTAGGGGCGAAGTTGTCGAGATCGACGGAGACGATCGAATTGATCGTGTTGATCAGCGAGACGGCATCGGTGCCGCCGGCCTTGGCGGCGCGGGCGGGGCGGCGGACATCGGTGACGTTGGGCGTGAGCTTGGTGATGACGGGCATGCGGGTGTACTGCTTGCACCAGCGCACGACCATCTCGATATATTCCGGCACCTGACCGACCGCGGAACCCATGCCGCGCTCCGACATGCCGTGCGGACAGCCGAAATTGAGCTCGATGCCGTCGGCGCCGGTTTCTTCGACCAAGGGCAGGATCGCCTTCCAGGCCTCTTCCTCGCAAGGTACCATGATCGAGGCGATCAGTGCCCGGTCCGGCCAGTTCATCTTCACCTGCTTCATTTCGCGCAGGTTGGTGTAGAGGTCGCGGTCGGTGATGAGCTCGATATTGTTCATACCGAGCAGGCGGCGGTCGGCGCCCCAGATCGCGCCGTAGCGCGGGCCGTTGACGTTGACCACGGGCGGGCCTTCCTCGCCCAGCGTCTTCCAGACCACGCCGCCCCAGCCGGCCTTGAAGGCGCGCTCGACATTGTAGGCCTTGTCGGTCGGCGGCGCCGACGCCAGCCAGAACGGGTTCGGGGACTTGATGCCGACGAAATTATTACGGAGATCAGCCATTATTCATTCTCCCCTTTAGGCAACCGCGACAGCCGGAGCGGCTGCTGCGGTGAGGGCACGATGGATGGATTCAGCCGCATCGCGACCGTGGGCGACGGCGGAAACGGTGAGATCGTCGCCGCCGAAGACGCAGTCGCCGCCGGCCCAGACGCCGTCAAGCGAGGTATGGCCTTCGCCATCGACAGCGATGCGGCCGGATTCCATGCGCAGCGAACCGAGACCAGAGGCGTCAAAGCTCTGGCCGATCGCCTTGAAGATCTGGTCGGCGGCAATCACACCGGTCTCGCCGGTGCCGACGAGACGGCCATCGAGGATTTTGGTATATTCCACTTCGATCGCGGCGACTTTGCCGTCCTGCGACAGGATCGATTTCGGCGCCAGCCAGTGGCGGATGATGACGCCCTTGGAGCTTGCCAGATCCTGTTCGAATTCGGAGGCGTTCATGTGCTCCTTGCCGCGGCGGTAACAGATCGTCACCTCCTCGGCACCGAGCAGCTTTGCCTGCACGGCGGCGTCGATCGCCGTCATGCCGCCGCCAAGGACGACGACGCGGCGGCCGATGGCGATTTTGCTTTTGTCTTCGGCTTGGCGGAGTGCGGCGATGAAATCGACGGCGTCGTCGACGCCTTCAAGGTTTTCGCCCTCGATGCGTAGCGCGTTAACGCCGGCAAGGCCGATACCGAGGAAGACGCCGTCATATTGCGCCTGCAGATCGGAAAGTAAAAAATCGCGGCCGAGACACTGGCCATGCCGAACCTCGATACCGCCGATCGAAAGGACGTAATCGACTTCCTTCTGGGCGAAGTCGTCGACGGTCTTGTAAGTGGCGATACCGTATTCGTTGAGACCGCCGGATTTTTCCCTGGCATCATAGATGACGACGGAATGGCCATTCACGGCCAGGCGATGGGCGGCGGCAAGGCCGGCCGGGCCGGCGCCGACAACGGCGATCGTCTTTCCGGTCGGCTCGGCCCTGGCATAGAATTGCTTGTCGGCCTGCATGGCGGCATCGGTGGCATAACGCTGCAGGCGGCCGATCTCGACCGGCCGCTCTTCAGCCGTGTTGCGCACACAGGCCTGTTCACAGAGTTCTTCGGTGGGACAGACGCGGGCGCACATGCCGCCGAGGATGTTCTGGTCGAAGATCGTCTTTGCCGAGCCGATCGGATTGCCGGTCGAAATCTGGCGGATGAACAGCGGAATGTCGATCGAGGTGGGACAGGCCGTCATGCATGGCGCGTCATAACAGAAATAACAGCGGTCAGCGGCGACCAGCGCCTCATGATTATCGAGGCGCGGATGAAGATCGGAAAAATTAGCCTCATACTCGGCGGGCGAAAGCCGGCCGGGATGAATCCCGGTTTCCAGTCGTTCCATTGAAGTTCCCTCATTATTGGTAAACGGCCTGTGAGGGAAAGCGTAACTCAGGTTTAAAAATTTATCAAACGGTAAAATTTTGACGATTTTCCCTTGCTGACTCGCAAGTAATCCTCTGTTTTTGCTGAGAAAATTTATTCGACCTAAATCGGTGAAACGGCTGAGCGCGTGATGAGGGAAGGGCATCCGAAAAAAGATTCAAAAAAGTCGAATTTTTTTCGGATGGCAGGGAACCAAAGTTTGAGGTCGTCGTTATTGCGATATCCGGATGGTGATCGCATCGACCCAACATGCGCGCCCCCAACCCACTATCCGGACGTACTCACGGTCCCCTCCCGGTGAGTGAAGACAGCTGGTGCGCCGCCCTCGCACCAGCTGTTTTTCGTTCTCGGCTGTCTCCAGGGCTTTCACACCCGCTTGAAGATCTCGAATTCGGTTTCCGGAATGGTCAGACGGTACTCGATGCGGCCGGGAACGAGGTTCAACTCCGCTTTGCCATTGACCGATGAAGGCACGACACGCTCCAGCACAGTGCGGCCGAAGCTGTTGTCGCTGAATTCGTGGACTTCCGACTGATCATGCAGAACTTCCGCCCAGGCAACTTCGATCGCCCTCCTGTCGTTGATCATGGCTTCGCGGCAATTCAGCGTGATGGAGGCGGCGCCGCCTGATATTGCGCCGAAGGAGGCGGAATTGACGATGAGTTCGTGGAGGGCGAGCCCGAGGTGCACGGCGGCATTCGGTGTCAGATGAGCGTTGATGCCATAGATCGGCATGGAGCCGGCCGTCTCCGGCCAATAGGGGGCGAATTGCTTTTCGGCGAGTTCGAAGAGGTAGGCGCCGCGCCAGCTCGAATCAGTGATCAGGTCCTGCGAATTGGAAAGCGATTGCAGCCGTCCGCGGAACTTGAGGAGGAAGCTGTCGAGAGAGAGCGTGTTGCGCGCCGTCTGCGTGGCAATGCCCTGGATGATGGCCAGAAGGTTCTTCGAGCGGTGTGAGAGCTCGCGCAGCAGCGATTTCAGAACTTTTTCCCGATGCCGGCTTTCGGTGACTTCAGTCATGACGGACAGAAGTCCATGTGCACTGCGTTCGCCGGTGCGCTGGATCTTCAGTTCATAAGTGCGCCTTTCGCCGTCGACATCGATTTCGACTTCGGCATTGTTGGGAATGCCGGTTTCCAGGACCTTGTGTTTCAGCGCTGTCAGATATCGCCCATGGGCCTCGCCGAAAAGGGCGGCGTCGCTGCCGCCGGGCATAAAGAGCGCCGCGAAATGCGGCGGCAGATTTTCGACGTAGAAGATCGACAGTCGAGCATCCTGGCAGAGGATCGAAACCCCGGCGCTGCCGAGCGCGCGCTCCATCATTGCGGCTTTGCCTTCGAAGGTAAAAGGCATGCCGGACAATGGTTCAGTCGTATTCACTCGGCCGCCTTTCCTTGTGACATCTTGACCGTCGCTGAAGGGAGCGCCCTTCCATACAGCGCCTGCCAACTCTAGAACAAAGCGCTGCAAAAACCGTTAAAGCCATCGGAGCGTCCCGGTAGCACCGGAACGCCTGTTTTGGCGATTTGGTTCCGAAAGCCGGAAAATTACGTCTCAGGCGGCCACTCTGGTCGATTCATTGAAGAAAAGAGCCTGGCTGATCAGTGCCTTGACCATGTCCGGATTGAAGGGCTTGGTGACAAGGAAAGTCGGTTCCGGGCGCTCGCCGGTCAGAAGGCGTTCCGGGAAAGCGGTGATGAAGATCACCGGCACGCTCGACGTCTTGAGGATGTCGTTGACTGCGTCGATACCGGAGCTGCCGTCGGCAAGCTGAATGTCGGCCAGCACCATGCTCGGCTTGGTCTTATTGTAGAGCGCCACGGCCTCGGCATGCGTACGGGCAATGCCGGTGACGCGATGGCCGAGGCTCTCGACCATCTGCTCGATATCCATGGCGATCAGCGGTTCGTCCTCGATGATCATGATATCGGTTGCGACCTGACGGGAAATCTCCTGCGACGCTACGTCGAGCAGCTGCACGACATCCTGCTCCTCGGTTTCCAGGATTTCGGCAATTTCAGCGACGCGGAAATTCTCCACGGAGGCGAGCAGGAAGGCCTGACGGGCGCGCGGCGAAACCTTGGAAAGGTTCAGCGTGGCGCGTTGCTCCCAGGCATAGGGCGAGGTCGGCTCCGGAATCTGGACTGCGGTGGAACCAAACAGTTGCGTGAACAGTTTGTAGAGTGCGACCCGGTCATTCGCCGTATCCGGGAAAATCGACAGATCGGCGATGATGGCTTCGAGAACGGCGGCGACGTAAGCGTCGCCCGAAGTCTGAGTGCCGGTAAGGGCGCGGGAATAGCGGCGCAGATAAGGAAGGTGCGGCGCAATTCGAGTAGAAAGTGTCATTAATGGCTCCTGAATGCAGACCGGCATTGGCTTCAATGAGCGGTTAACGCTGCCTTCATAAAAAAGTTCCGGAATGACAGGAACTTTTTTCGTCGCGCCGCATTATTCCAGCCGACGAAGAAAGGGCGTAGCGTTTTGACCCATGCAGCGGCAAATACCAGCGATATCGACAATCGAACGTTCGATGTCGCTGGTTGAAATCGTGATTGATCCCATCCACGCCCCTAGAACAGGATGATTTTCGGCCGGGTCGGCCTAAAATCCGAATCCTGTTCTAAATTAGAAAGTTAGGGCATGATGTCATCCGAAAACCGCCCACACTTTTCGGCATCATACTCTGGACAGACAACCGGCGAGAAGACGAATTGATGACTACACGCAAGAAAGAAGCAGCCGATCAGCGAAAGCTGGAGCTGCGGGCGAGCGACATCCTAGACCCGAACAATCAGATCGGCGTCAGGCTGCGGTCGCTTTATGCGGCCGCACAGGGTGAGGCGATCCCCGATCGTTTTCTCGACCTTCTCGAAAAGCTCGACCATGCTGAAATGATGGCTTCTGCCAAGATGGCCGAATAGGATCGCCGCATGGAAGACAAATCGCAACCCAGCTTCAAGCGGGAACTGCTGGCGGCACTCCCAAGTCTTCGCGCCTTCGCGATCTCGCTCATCGGGCGGCACGACCGTGCCGACGATCTCGTCCAGGACACCATCATGAAAGCCTGGGCCAAACAGGATCATTTCGAGATGGGCACCAATATGAAGGCCTGGCTGTTTACGATCCTGCGCAACGAACTCTACAGCCAGATGCGCAAGAGCGGTCGCGAAGTGCAGGACAGCGACGGGCTGTTCACTGAATCGATGGCGATGCACCCCTCGCAATATGGCGCGCTCGATCTGCAGGACTTCAAGAAGGCGCTCGACCAGCTGCCGCCGGATCAACGCGAGGCAATCATCCTCGTCGGCGCCTCGGGTTTTTCCTACGAGGAGGCGGCCGAAATCTGCGGCTGTGCCGTGGGTACCATCAAGAGCCGCGTCAACCGAGCCCGGCAGCGGCTGCAGGAGTTGCTGCAGATATCAGGCGAGGCCGATTTCGGCCCCGACGCCACCTCGGCGCCGCTGACGTCGAAGGCCTTCGCATTCTGAAAGAGTTACACTTGGGAAGCAAGCCGGTCGCCCGTCGGGGAGCGGGCTTTTTTGCGTTGTCGACTATATCATTGATATGATTGTGGATCCGCCCCTCATCCGGCTGCCGCCACCTTCTCCCCGTAAACGGGGCGAAGGGGATATGCCGCAACCTCTCCGCCCCTCTCTCGCGTCTCGTATGGCGCGTCCCCTCTTCCCGTTTTTACGGGGAGAGGGCTAGGGTGAGGGGCCGCCGCCTGTTGCCGTCTCCTCAATCAATCCTCGCGCTTCGATCCCACCAGATTGGCTGCGACAATTGCCGCCAAAACACCGGCGGTCAGGAGCGGCTGGGCGCGGATAAGGCCGAGCCCGACCGTTGCCAGCGATTCCAGCGCCGCGCGGCGTTCCCGGGTGCGGCGGGCTTCCCGGGCGTTGATGATCGACATTACCACCAGCGCGATGATGGCGATCAGCAGCGCGCAGGCGGCCAGGAAAAGAGCAGCGCCGACCGGGCCATATATGCCGGCGAGCCAGATGGCGCCGGCGGTAACAGCCAGCGCGTAGGCAGTAAGGAGGAAGAGCACGGCAAACGCAATGAAGATGCCATTGCGCTTGGCGCGCGCGACGGTTCGGTGCACGCTTGCGCCCGTCAGCAGGCCGAGGATCGAGAAGAGCATCGCGCTTCCTCAGCGCCGGGCGAGGAAGGCGATGGCAAGGCCGAAAGCGGCTGCAGCGCCGATGGTCGCTAAGGGATGCTTGCGCACCGTCTCACGCATTTCCGTCGCTCCACGCTCATAGCCGTGCTGCAATTCGCGCAGCAGATCCTCGCTGCGGCCGAGCAGTTCCTCATAGCCGGCGCCGGCCTGACTACGGATTTTCTCACCCTGGTGGCGCGAACTCTTGCCAACGAGGCGCGTCAGTTCTGCGAGTTCGTCGCGCAACGCTTCGATCTGTTCCTCGATGCCGGATTCCAGATTGTGGAAGGTGCCGTTGCGGCGGCTGCGGCCGGACTGGAAGATAGAATAGCTCATGGCTGTCTCCATTGGCTGGGGCGCGCACAAGCCCGCCTGTTTCGCACGAGGGTCACCACCGTCCGTTGCATGAATGATATCGCTCGGCATTGACCCAGATCATGCCGGAAACGTGCCGGGCGATCAAAAGTTCCGCTCGCGCGGTGCTCAGGAGCGCGAAACGGCGCTGTGGGCGAGCACGAAGGGCGTGCCGTCTGACGGTACCTGGTTGATCCGCAGCGCGCAGCCGAACACCGAGAGCATCGTTTCGTTCGTCAGCACTTCGCCGATGCTGCCAGCGGCGGCGAGCCGGCCGGATTTCATCAGCACAATGCGGTCGGCAAAGAGCGCCGTCAGGTTGAGATCGTGCATGACGGCGATGACACCGCCGCCACGTTCGCAGAAATTGCGGGCAAGCGTCATGATGGTCAGCTGGTGGCTAATGTCAAGGCTCGAGACCGGTTCGTCGAGCAGCAGCCAGCAGGGCTTGCCGTCGACGACGGGTTCGGCGATCTGGCAGAGCACGCGGGCAAGCTGCACACGCTGCTGCTCGCCGCCGGAGAGCTCCTGATAGAAACGGCCTTCGAAGCGGCTCAAGTCGACGGAGGCAAGTGCTGCGGCGGCCGTCTGCTCGGCCTTGTCGGGATGCAGGTCGAGGCCCGAAGTCAGGCCCATGCGGACGATCTCGCGCACGGTGAACGGAAAGGAGATCGTGCTTGCCTGCGGCAGGACACCGCGAACGGCAGCAAGCTGCCAGGGCTTCAGAGCCCTCACCTCGTCGCCGCCGATGCGCACCGAGCCGCCATAGGCAAGTTCGCCGGAGATGGCTTTCATCGTCGTCGTCTTGCCGGAGCCGTTCGGCCCGGCAATCGCCGTCAGCTCGCCGGCTCTTGCCGTGAAAGTGACGTCGCTGATGATGGTCTTGCTGGAAAGGCGCACGGAGACGCCGGAAATTTCGATCATCTCAATGTCACTCACGGGGGTCACTCACGGGGTCACTCACAGGGCAAGGCGCGAACGCTGCCTCAGCAGGATCCACAGGAAGAACGGCCCGCCGACCGCCGCGGTGATGATGCCGATCGGCAGCTCGGCCGGGGCGACCAGGGTGCGCGCCAGGACGTCCGCGAAGATCAGCAGGGAGCCGCCGAGAAGAGCTGCTGTCGGCAGCAGGAAACGATGATCGGGGCCGATCGCCATGCGCAGGATATGCGGCACGACGATCCCGAGGAAACCGATGCCGCCGCTGACAGCGACGGACGCGCCGGTCGCTGCGGCGACGCCGACGATCGCGACATTCTTCAGCCGCTGCACCGGCACGCCCATATGAAAGGCGGCCGCCTCGCCGAGCGTGATGGCATTGAGGCCGCGGGCCATGAAGGGCAGGGTGGTGAAGGACAACAGGATGATCGGGCTGGCGGCGGCGATCTTCGTCCACGTGGCGCCGGCAAGCGAACCCATGCTCCAGAAGGTCAGGTCGCGCAGCTGCTGGTCGTTGGCCATGTAGATCAGCAGCCCGGTGATGGCGAGGGCGAGTGCGCCGAGCGCGATGCCCGCAAGCAGCATCGTCGCCACCGAGGTCTGGCCACGATGGGTGGCGATCCTGTAGAGCAGTAGCGTCGTGACGAGGCCGCCGCCAAAGGCGGCCGCCGGCAGAGCGTAGATGCCGAGAAGCACCTGGAGCGGAGCAGCGATGCCGCTGCCGAGTACGATCATCGCGACTGCGCCGAGGCTTGCACCGGAGGAAACGCCGACGAGGCCGGGATCGGCCAGCGGATTGCGGAACAGGCCTTGCATCACCGTACCGGAGACGGCAAGCGAGGCGCCGATCAAGAAGCCGAGGATCGCCCTTGGCAGGCGGATATCGAAGATGATGATCCGGTCACGCGTACTGAGCGCCATCTCGGAACCGGCCATGTTGCTGATGACGTCGAGGATCGAGGCATCCGAGGCGCCTGTCGTCACCGAAAACAGCATCGAGAAGACCGAGCCGGCGACGAGCAGCGCGATCACCAGCAAGGCCAGCCGCGTCCTGTCGCCCGCCTGCCTGATTTCGCGGATGTCCGGCATAGGGAATGGTCGCCTTCGTTCCGTCATTGCAAGCGGCAGGGCCATGATCAGCCTCCGTAGATCGCCGTGTTGAGCTGACGCGCGGCGGCTGCAGTGCGCGGGCCGAAGCCGAGCAGGTAGACGCCATCCATTCGGATGATCGCTTTCTTCTCGCCTGCCGGCGTCAGCGCGATCGCCGGCTGAGCCAGCAGGTCTTCGCTCTTGGTGCCGGCGTCATCGCCGCGGTTCATCATCAGGATGATGTCGGGCTTGGCTTCGATAAGCGCCTCGTCCGTCAGCGGCTTGTAACCCGGGAATGCGCCAACGGCGTTGATGGCGCCGGCGAGCTTGACGATGCCATCGGCGGCCGTGCCGGTGCCTGATGCCATGATCCGGCCGTTCTGGGCGCTGAGGATGAAGAGAACGCGCTTGCGCTCGGCCTTCGGGCGCTTTTCGGCGTCGGCGATCATCGCGTCGAGATCGGCTGCGACCTTTTCTTCTAGCGCCTTGGCCTTGTCGGGCACGCCAAGCAGCGTGCCGACACGGTCGATCTTGGCGATGATGCCGTCGCGGGTAAAGGCGCTCGGCACGGTCTCGAAGGGCACGCTGGCATTCTTCAGCACGGTCAGCGCCTCCTGCGGGCCTGAACCTTCGACGGCAATGATCGCCGTCGGGTTCATGGCGAGGATGCCTTCCGGCGAGAGCGCGCGCATGTAGCCGACGTTGGGCAGCTTCAGCGCCGCCTCCGGATACATGCTCGTCGTGTCACGGGCGATCAGCCGGCTTTCCTCTCCGAGCGCATAGACGATCTCGGTAATGTCGCCGCCGACCGAAACCAGGCGCGACGTGTCGAGCTTCTTTTCGTCAGCATGGGCGGCGCGGATGAAGGCGAAGCCTTCGACCGTCGGCGCCATCGGGATCAGCGGCAGCGCCATGACGGCCGCCGTCAGGGCCAGTTCCCAAGCACGGATCCGGCGCAGATTGTTACGCATCGTCATCGTTGCGATCCTTATGCTGCCACGCTTGCTGCCCGCGGCAGGTTTTCCATGATCTCGCGCCATGCGGCGCGTTCGTCGGAACCTTCCTGCCGCTTGCCGAAGAACTGGATGATCATCTCGCCTTCGGCGTTGTAGGCCTCCAGCGAGGTGACGTGGCCGTCCGTGGTCGGCTTGCGCACGGCCCAGGTCTCGGCAATATGATCCTGGCGCAGATGCAGGTGGAAGCTCGGGTCCATGATATTAATCCACGGACCCATGGCCTGCACGTTGAAGATCGGGCCGGAATGGATCTGGACGATGCCGTCATTGGCGACGAAGCACATGATCGGCAGGCCAGATTTCACAGAGGCATGCATCATCTCTGCCGTGGCGCTGATGTCGAGCTTCCAGGCATAGTCGTCGCCGACAGTGCGCACGGCCGCCTGGCGGCCGATCTTCAGGCGCTTCAGCATGCCGAAGAACTGATGCGTATCGGTGAGCTTGCTCCAGTTGTCGCGCAGTTCGTCACGGCTGATGTCGGCGGTCTCATCGGCGGCGTTCGAGGTTTCAGCCTCGACAAATTCCTGCGACTGGTCTTGCAACTTCAACTCGGCGACGATCGCGTGATAGGCCTCGACATTCGAGCTCGCGCGCAGGTGCACCTTGTGCACGGCGTTGCCGGCCTTGCCGAAATATTGCAGGCTGAGACGCTCCTGATCGCCATCCTTCTTGGATACGGCGAAACCATGCTCCCAGCGGCTCGGGAAGATGCGCAGGTCGATGTTCTCGCCGAGAACGATCGCGGCCTGCGCGCCGCTCTTGATGTTTTCGAAGACGCCGATCTTCTCGTGCACGGCACTTTCGTTGCGCGACAGCGCCATCACTTCACCGAGCCCGGCGACGCGCTCGAGGAGCTTCAGCGCGCTGCCATCGATGCGTGTCACGCTGATGCCGGTCTCGGCGGCGACGAGGGCTGCCTCGGAAATCTTCAGCTGGGCGGCGATATCGCGCTCGCGCATCTTCGGATTGTCAGCGCGAAACGCGCGGATTTCGGCTGGCGTCGGTCTTGTCTGTTCGGTCATGTCCTACCCTACTTATTGAGAATGAGCTTGCCCTGACGGGTGATCTTCAGGCGGTAGACCAAGCCGTCGTGTCGAATCATGATCTCGTTGGTGCCGCGGAAAAGGTCCGCGCTTTCGACGATCCGGTGCTGCGCCGCAGGTTCGCTCTGCAGCGGCACATGCTTAAAGTTATCTGGCTTTTCAACCATCATTTCGGTTGGCAATTCCGTGAGGCCGGTGATCGGGATCCCCGGTTGTGATGACAATTATCTTGACTTTCTTACTCATGGTTTTTTAAAGATGCAATAGGAGACTATTATAGTCAAGTTTTTGAGATTGCTGATATGAAGCCGCCTGGCGGCGGTTCGCAACAACGGCGGAGAAGATGATGACGGTTAGGTTTGTGGCTGTTGCGGCCGGCATGATGACGGCGGTTTCAAGCGTATGCCAGGCGCAGGATGCGGCAACCGCCAAGCTCGATATCGAACTCAACGCTCTGGCGCCGTCGCAAAAGGGCTGCATGATGACCTTCATCGCCGAGAACAATCTTCAGGCGCCGATCAACAAGATCTCCTTCGAGCTCGCCTTCTTCAACGACAAGAATGCCGTCGACCGCATCACCGTGCTCGACTTCCGCGATCTACCGCAGGGCAAGAAGCGCGTGCGCCAGTTCGATATGCCGAATGTGAAGTGCGAGACGGTCACGCGTATCATCATCAACGACACGCCGGTCTGCGATGGCCCGGCGGCGGGTGAATGCATGAAGGGTCTCGTCACCCGTTCGCAGATTTCCGTTCCTTTCGAGGGGTAGAGCGGTTCAGCTTTTCACGGAAGCGCTGAACCGCTCTATCCGTTTGTTTTTACGCAATTCCGGACGGAAAGCCGCTTCACACCTTTCCTGGAATCGCTTTGAGGATACGCCGGGGATGAACCCCGGCCGACATGTTTCAGGCTGTCCGAGGCATACAAATGGCAATTTCAGCGAAGACCAGATCGAGACAGGTGCTCATCGGGGAACCGGACGCTGACGGCGGTCTGAACGACAATAACATGCATCCCGGCCATGAGCTTTCCGACCTGCGCAACGTGCAGCGGCAGCCGGCCGGCGAGGCTGTGGTCCACTATGCGCGTTTCGCGCAGATACCCTCCTTTCCCGATCATCCGGAAGCCGAGCCGATAGCCTCCGTTCCTGCGCCGCCGATGGATGCGGCGGTGGAAAAGCAGGAGGACGAGAAGAAGCCGGTGCGGCGACGGGTGGCGCTTGCCTGCGTTGGTTCGCTGATTTTCCACGCGACGCTGGCCGCTGTATTGATCACTGCCTTCCCCAAGGCGCAGGAGGAGGCGATCGAGGAAGCAGGCGATGCGGTGAGCGTCGTCATGTATGGCAATTCGGACATTGATCAGGCTGCCGCCGGCGAGACCGAAGTGACAGTGCAGGAAGAAATTATTGCAGAAGCTGTTCAGCCTGACACGATCCAGCCTACGGAAATGGCCGAACCTCAACCCGAAACCTTGCAGCCGTCCGAGGTGTCGCCTGTAGAGACGCAGGATCCGGTTCGGCCGGCTCCGGCTCAGGAGGTGACGCGCGTATCGCCGGAATCCGTGACCGCAGTGGAGCCAGAGATTCTGGTTTCCGAGGTGCCGGCTGAAACGGCAGTCGCGCAGCCGATGTCGACCGTCACCCCGGAAGAGCAGAAGCCAGCCGATGAGGTTCCTCCGGAAGTTCAACCATCCGAAGTGCAGCCTGTCACGGCAGAGATGCCTCGGACGGTAAAGCCGGTTGAAACAGTGGAGGTTCAGCCAGAACCCGAGGTGCCGCAAGAGATCGTGACGCCAATGCCGAAACCAAAGGTGGTGACGCAGGAAAAGCCGAAACCGGTCGAGAAGAAGCGCCCGCCGAAAAAGGTCGCCGGTTCGCGGGGGGAGGCGCAGCAGGACGCGAAGCAGGGTATGGCCGAGGGTGATCCGTCGGCTCAATCGGATCGCAATTCGCGTGCCGTTGGCAACAATGATGGGGTCGGAACCGCGGCCAAAGCCAATTACGACGGCAAGGTCCGCAGCCGTATTCGCCGTGCGATCAGAACACCTCGTGGTGTCGAGGGCACTGTGGTCGTCACTTTTTCGGTGAATGGCAGTGGCGGCCTGACGTCGGTTCGCGTGGTAAGTGGATCTGGTGTTCCCGAAATCGATCAACTCGCCATCGATGCTGTCCGCCGCGCAGCACCGTTTGGGGCTACGCCCGGTGGAGGTGGAAGGAGCTTTGCCTCCTTGCCAATCACGGTCCAATAAATATGATAAAAATCATCAACTTTATACTTTACTGTAAAAATCAAGTTTAATAAGGTCCGCTCGCACACGCAGAAATCGTGTGACGATCAACGAGCGAACGGGTGGCATATGGCTCGCAAGGGCAAGAAGGGTTCGAACCGGGAGGTCCGCGACAGCGCGGGCGAGGACGCTGGTCAGGCACCCTCCGGGCGATCCAAACTGGATGGCCGCAGTTTCCTCTATGTCGGTGGCCGCGACTGCCAGGTGGCGCATCTTCGCCAGATCTGCAGCAATTTCGGTGCCGAGCTCATTCATCACGACGGCGGGCTGCGTGAAGCGGTTTCCCGCATCGATACCGTCCTTCCCTCGGTCGACTGCGTGTTCTGCCCGATCGACTGTATCAGCCACGATGCCTGCCTGCGCGTGAAGACCGGCTGCAAGAAGTTCGGCAAGGCCTTCATCCCACTTCGAAACGGCAGCAAGTCCAGCCTGGAGCGTGCGCTGCAGACGATGAACGAACGAGACAATTCCCGATGAACGACCAGCGCCCCGACGGCTTCACCATGATCGGCCTGCATAAGCTCGCCGCGCAGACAGGCGAGGGCCTCGTGCCCGAACTTTACGAACTTTTCCAGCAGCATGCTGAACGCCAGCAGATCTACCAGAATGTGACGCTGTTCCCGACCTGGGAAGCGCGCATGCCCGGGGAAGCGACAACAAGACCGCTTGGCCCAGCAGCGGCAAACGGCGATAATGTTCTCGCCTTTCCCTTGCGTTCTGCAAGGGCGGGCAAGAGGAAGGCGTAGGGAGATTCCATGTATATCGCAATGAACCGCTTCAAGGTTGCAACCGGGAGCGAAGGCGATTTCGAGACGGTCTGGCGCAATCGCGATTCCAGCCTGCCCGAGGTGCCCGGTTTCGTCGAATTCCGCCTGCTGCGCGGCAAGGTCAACGAAGAGGAGGGCTATACGCTCTATTCCTCACACACGGTCTGGAAAAGCGAAGCGGATTTTCAGAGCTGGACGAAGTCCGAGAGCTTTCGTGCGGCGCACCGCAATGCCGGCGATCACAAGGCGATCTACAAGGGACCGCCGATCTTCGAGGGCTTCAACGTGGTTGATGGGATCTAATTGCGGTTGATTAAGAGCGACTTGGCTCTTCGCTAAAATCTTGATTTTTTGCTCTCTCTCAACTCCGGCGGAGAAAGGAGCCTGAGGCGCTGCCACAGGTCTCTTCTCCCCAGCGGGGAGAAGTGCCGGAGCGATAGCGAGGCGATGAGAGGGTGAGCGGCTAAGCCGCGAATGCACTGAGAGTAAGCGAAGGGCAATAATGGATGGCGTGCCGTGCGGCCCCCTTGCATCCGACCCTTCGGGCCACCTTCTCCCCGAGGGGAGAAGAGGGAGCAAGCCGCGGGCCCCAGCCATTCCTCGGGATGGTATCTACGATGGTATATCTACTCTGTGAACCTTCATTAAGCCCCTGAGCAATATCGGCAGAGCGCTATGCCGAACCGACAATCCTAGGCCCGGACGCGAAAAACCGCTCCGGCGGCAACGGCCAGCCAGCCGAACATCATGGCGAAACCGCCGGTCGGGGCGGCCATCGGGAATAGGCCGGAACCGGCAAAACGCAGCGAAACGAGATCGCCTGAAAAGAGCAGCGTGCCGATGCCAATCAGCAAACCGGCCAGCCAGGCGGTATTGATTCTGTCGGCGGCGAGCGCCAATGCCAGCAAGGCAGGCGCATGCGCCAGGCACATTGCCGAGGCCGAGGCGAGCAGGTGGGCATCGCCACCGCCATGCGCAGCCGCTGCCGCAAGCGCCACGCCGGCAAAGCCGAACAGGCCCGACAACAAGTAAAACAGCGGCACGAAACGGTCATTGAGGCGCATCGGCTATTCCTTGTTCTGCATGTGATAGGCGAGCCGTTCCACCGGCGCCCAGATGAGATCGCGCAGCGCTTGGCTTGCGATCGTCTCGTCCAGTGCGCGGCGGAAGCAGAGCAGCCATTCGTCACGCACGACAGGGCCGATCTCGGCGACGAAATGGCGGCTGCGCAGGCGCGGATGGCCGCGCTTGTCGGTATAGAGCGGCGGGCCGCCGAGATAACCGCTCATATATTCGTAGAATTTCACTTCACTGCCCGTAAGGCTCGGCGGATGCACGGCGCGCACGTTGCTCGCCTCCGGCAGCGTGTCCATCAGCTCGTAGAAGCGGTGCGTCAGCGCCCGCACGACCGGATCGCCGCCGATCGCCTGATATAAGGTGGTGACCTTCTCCGTCACGGAACCATCCCCACTGCCTGGACCAACCCCGGCCTCTTCATGCACCGGGCGGAAAATGATCGCAACTGTCATCAAGGTGCCGCGGCATTTCGCGCATAATGCCGGCAGGGTAGTCGCCGATTCTGCTTGACAAAACCGTCCGGACGGTATCTTTTATTTGCATGTCGAACGCTCATCGTCGCAAGAAGCAGCCCGCCCTCGTGCGCCAGCAGTTGCTGGATGTCGCCGCGCGCCTTGCTGCCAGCGAAGGCATGGCCGCCGTCACGCTCGATGCGGTTTCCGCTGCGTCCAGCGTCAGCAAGGGCGGGCTGCTGCATCACTTTCCGACGAAGAATGCGCTGCTCGATGCCCTGTTTGAAAGCCTGCTCGAAAAGTTCGACGCCGATATAGAGGAATTGATGCGCGGCGATCCGCTGCCGCAGGGCCGCTTCACCCGCGCCTATCTCAGGGCGGTATCCGGTCTCAAGGATCGTCCCGACGATTCCCGGAGTTGGACGCAGGTGACGATCGCGCTTCTTGCCGAACCCCGGCTGCGTCTTCGGTGGCGCCAATGGGTGCAGGCGCGGGCGGAGGAATATATCGGCACCGACTCCTCCCTCGACGCACAAGTCGTGCGTTTCGCCGCCGACGGACTTTGGTTCGCAGATACGTTGGAAAGCCATGATATCAGCGGCGTTCTGAGGCGGGATCTCATCGATCGCCTTGTCGAACTGACCGGCAAGTAATTCGAAAAGGAATTCGCCATGAGCCAGGCCGCCGTCTACGGGCTGCTGTTTGCAGCCATCGTGCTCGAAGTCATCGGCACGACCGCGCTGCAACTGTCGCAGCAGTTCACCCGCATCGGGCCGACGGCACTCGTCCTCGCCTGTTATGCGGCTGCCTTCTATTGCCTATCGTTGACCCTGAAGAGCATCCCCGTCGGTATCGCCTATGCGATTTGGAGCGCTTTGGGAATCGTGCTGATTTCCTCGGTCGGTCTGGTGTTCTTCAAGCAGCGCCTCGACCTTCCGGCAATCGTCGGGCTTGGGCTGATCATATCGGGCGTTATCGTCGTCAATCTGTTCTCGAAATCCGTTTCGCATTGATATTGCTACGATATTGGTAGGCGGATCCTCCGCCTCCAGCTGATAAATTTTCCCCTTTGTCAAAATACTGACAAAGGTCTATGTGTTCCTTGGACGTGGAGGAGACGAGGCGCAGTCGGCGCCGTTTTCCAAAGCGCTTTGAATCCTGACTTCCCGCCTATCGATACTTCCAGGTTCTACAGGAGCACATCATGGCCATTCGCACCGTCGTCTGGGGAGAGAATATCCACGAGAATACCAATGCCGTCGTCCGGAGTATTTATCCCGAGGGCATGCACACGACGATCGCCAACGCACTGAACACCGATCCAAGTATCTCGGCGACGACAGCGACGCTGCAGGAGCCGGAGCACGGCCTCAGCGAAGCCCGCCTTGCCGATACCGACGTCTTGACCTGGTGGGGCCACAAGGATCACGGCGCGGTCGCCGACGTCGTCGTCGAGCGGGTTGCCAAGCGCGTCTGGGAAGGCATGGGCCTGCTCGTGCTGCATTCCGGCCATTTCTCCAAGATCTTCAAGCGGCTGATGGGCACGCCCTGCGCGCTGAAATGGCGCGAGGCTGGCGAGCGCGAGCGTCTGTGGACGATCAACCAGCGCCATCCGATCGCCGCCGGCATCGGCGAGCATTTCGAACTCGAGAACGAGGAAATGTACGGCGAGCAGTTCTCGGTGCCGGAACCGCTTGAAACGGTGTTCATCTCGTGGTTCCAGGGCGGCGAAGTGTTCCGCTCGGGCCTGACCTGGCGCCGTGGCGCCGGCAACATCTTCTATTTTCGCCCCGGCCACGAGACCTATCCGACCTATCACGACGTCAATGTGCAGAAGGTGCTGATCAACGGCGTGAAGTGGGCCTATAGCCCTGAGGGGGCGTTGACTGGTATCACCGACGCTCCAAATGTGCCGGTAGAAAAAGCACTGGAGCCGATCGTCGAACGCGGCCCGAGACTGCACCAGGCCGGCGAAGCCGGTTACCGCTGAGGAGCATCCATGCGACTACTCGTTCTTGGCACGGGGGTGATGGCGAATAACCAGCTCGCCCGCTTCCCCCTCATCGACGGCGTGACGGTGGTCGGCGCCGTCGACACCGACCCCGAACGGCTTTCGGCCTTCGCCGACAAGTTCAACATCGAAAAGCGGTTTCTTTCGCTGGAGGAGGCGATCGCCTGGGGTGAATTCGATGCGGCGACAAATGTCACGCCAGACCGCATCCATCACCCGACGACGATGGCGCTGATTGCTGCGGGCAAGCACGTCTTCTGCGAAAAGCCGCTGGCGGAGAACTATGCGACGGCGCTGGAGATGACGGAGGCCGCCGAAAAGGCCGGCGTCATCAACATGGTCAACCTCACCTATCGCAACGTCGCGCCGCTGCAGCGCGCCCGTGAGATGGTGCTTGCTGGCGAGCTCGGCACGATCAGACATGTGGAAGCCTCCTATCTCCAGAGCTGGCTGGTGTCGCGCGCCTGGGGCGACTGGCGCACGGAATCGACCTGGCTGTGGCGGCTTTCCACCGGCCATGGTTCGAACGGCGTGCTCGGCGACGTCGGCATCCATATTCTCGATTTCGCCGCCTATGGCGCGGCGACCGACATCGATCACGTCTTTGCGCGGCTGAAGACCTTCAACAAGGCGCCGGGCGGCCAGATCGGCGAATATCTGCTCGATGCCAATGACAGCTTCACCATGTCTGTCGATTTCGCCAACGGCGCGCTCGGCGTCATCCATGCCAGCCGCTGGGCGACAGGGCATCTGAACGAGTTGAAGTTGCGCATTTATGGCGAGAGGGGCAGCCTTGAGGTCATCCATCGTCCCAGCGGTTCGGAGCTGCATGGTTGCCTCGGCGAGGATGTCGAAACCGCGACCTGGACGAAGATCGAGGTTGAACCGGTGGCGACCAACTACGAGCGTTTTGCCGAGGCCGTGGCAAGCGGCATCCAGCCGGACCCGAACTTCCGCCACGCCGCCAACCTGCAGAAGGTGCTCGACCTTGCGATGGTGACCGAGCGCGAGCGACGCGAGTTGAAGGTTTGACCCTGTCCGCTGGATAAGCTGCCGTTCATCCGACGGTGGCTTATCCAGCGCATCGGCGCACCATCGGCTTTCAGTCCGCAATATTTTCGCGCTATGCTCTGGCAATGAGCAGCTCAAGGCTTTCGTTTGGTCCGTTCCTTTACGATCCCGTGACAGGAAGCCTGTGGCGGGACGGAAAGTCTGTTGCGGCGGGACCACGGCCCGTAGCGCTGCTCGGCTTGCTGCTGGAGGCTGAGGGCCGCGTCGTCACCAAGGCGGATCTGATGGAGCGGGCCTGGCCGGGACTTGCCGTAGAAGAAGGCGACCTGACGGTCCAGATTGCCACGCTCAGGAAGCTTCTCGGCGCAAACCCGGATGGCACGGAGTGGATCGTCACCGTTCCCAGGGTTGGTTATCGCCTGCCGCGCCAGGACAATGCCGGGATGGCGCCCGTGGCGCCGCAGGCGCCGTCGGTTGCCGTTCTTCCCTTCGCCAATCTCGGCGGTGACGCCGACCAGGATTATTTCGCCGACGGCGTGGTGGCGGAGATCATCACCGCGCTTTCGCGCTTCCGTTCCTTTTCGGTGGTCTCGCAGAACTCCGCCTTCGTCTACAAGGGACGCAGCGTCGATGTGCGAGAGGTGGCCAGGGAATTCGGTGTGCGCTACGTGCTCGAAGGCAGTATCCGGCGAGAGGGCGCGCAGCTGCGCATCAACGTGCAACTGGTCGACGGCCTTTCGGCGGCCAATCTCTGGGCCGATCATTTCGAAGACGGCATCAGCCACGTCTTCGCCTTCCAGGACCGGATCACCGAGCGCGTTGCCACGATCGTCGAGCCGGCGATCGAGATCGCCGAAATCCGGAGATCGCGGCGAGACCGGCCGAACAGCCCCGCGGTCTATGATCTCTATCTGCGTGCGCTTGCTGCCATCACCGACGAGTCGATCGAAAGCAATGCCGTTGCCTATGCGCTGCTGCGCGAGGCCCTGGCCATCGAGCCGGAAAATGCGTTGATCCTGTCGCTTGCCGCGTGGGCGCTCGAACATCGCACGACCATGGGCTGGCCGCCGCTCGGAGAAGACGACAAGGCGGAATGCCTCAGGCTTGCACGCAGCGGCCTCCAGCATTCGGCCGGCGATCCCCGGGTGATGGTCCATTGCGGTATGGCGCTGCTGCAGACGGGCAAGGACTACGACGGCGGCATGGCCGTCCTGGAGGCTGCCGCTGCCGCCAATCCCAATGATCTTCGCGTCGCGGCATGCTCCGGCATCGCGGCCCTGCACTGCGGCGATATCGATGACGCGCTCGAGCGTCTGCACCGCGCCTTGATGCTGGGGCCGCGAGATCCGGACGCGCGTTTTTCGCTGACGGGCATCGCGATGGCCGAGATCTTTCGCGGCAATTACGAGGCGGCGGTCTCTTTCGGCGCTCGCTCGCTGGCGCTCAATGCCCATTTCGACCCGACCTACTGGATGCTGATCGCAGCACATGCGCATCTCGGCAACATGGCCGAGGCGCGGCAGTACCTGCATGCGCTTGAGGCGATCGCACCCGGCGCGACCCTTGAGAAAATTCAAGCCGGTCAACCGGCCAGGGACCCGCGGCGCTTTGTTCCGGTTCTGGCAGGACTGGCGCGGGCCGGAATGCGACCGCGCTGAAAGCTCTTGGAAGTTTTAGTAGCCCTTAATCGGTCTCTTAAGGACCCAAAGCGGACGTTTCGGCGATGCTGATCCCGTCAATCGATGGAGGATCGGCTCATGCTTTCCACCGTGCATATTCTATCGCTCAGGCAGGGCAAGCTTTACGGCGACCAAATTCCGATAGAGGCGCTGCCGCGGGGGTTCGAGTTGCCAGAGTACGCCGTCGTTCTGTTCTCACTGATCGGCAGGTGGCGCGAGCGCACGAAAAAAGGCTCCGCCGAAGCGGAGCCGGAAGTTGCCGAACCACAACGGGCGGCTTCGGTTGCCTGATTATTCGATGACCTGCACCACACGGTGGGTGCGGGGTTCGACAATCACGCGTTGATTGTTGATGACCGTATAGGCATATTTCGGATTGTCAGGTACCGGCGTCACCACGACGTCTGCCGGAAGCGGCTTGCCGACGACGATCGGTTCCTGGACCACCACGGAGGCGGTCGGGGCTGGCTGCTGCTGGACATAAGTGACGACCTCGCGCGGCGGCGGATCGACAACGGCACCGGCGACACCGCCGGCCACACCGCCAATGGCAGCACCCACAGGGCCGCCGACGATTGCGCCGGTGATGGCGCCGCCGGCTGCACCGGTCACGGCTCCATCAGCGAGCGCATTGGTTGCAAATGACGACAGCGCAAGGGCGCTGGAAACAACGAGAATCTTGTACATTTTGCTTCTCCTTTTCTGGGGATTGCACTGGGGTAACGACCGCGCCAATCCGAGGTTCCGGCAGGAGAGTGTCACGCTTTGGACGGCCGGTTCACATTATGTGAGGCCGCTAAAGTCCGGGTCGGAATGCGTTATTCCAGCCGCCGGCGGAAAAGCCAGGCGGCGGCACTGAGCGTAACAGTGGCGATCAGCGCCAGTGGGATCGTCTGGTTCACCACCTCGCTCAAAGGAATATCCTTGAGGAAGACGCCTTTGACGACGACCAGGAAATAGCGCAGCGGATTGATCAGGGTCACCGGCTGCAACCATCCCGGCATGTTCTCGATCGGCGTCGCAAAGCCGGAGAGCAGCATAGCCGGGACCATGAAAAGGAAAGCGCCGAGGATCGCCTGCTGCTGCGTCATCGACAGCGCCGAGATGAAGAGGCCGAGGCCGGCGACCGAACCGAGATAGAAGATCGCGCTGCCGTAAAGCAGGAAGAGCGAGCCGCGCAGCGGCACCTCGAAGAGGAAGACGGCGGCCAGGATATAGACGGTGATGTGGAAGAGGCCGATCATCATCGGTGGAATCAGCTTGCCGATCAGAATCTCGTGCATACGCAGCGGCGAGACCATCAGCTGGTCGAAGGTGCCGAGCTCGCGCTCGCGAGCAATCGACAGCGCCGTGACGATCAGGCCGATGAGGAGCGCGATGCTGGCGATCAGGTTCGGCACCATGAACCATTGATAGGTGAGGTTCGGGTTGAACCAGTTGCGCGGCAGTGTCGAGACGATGTCGGCGCCGGCACGTTTGCCGGCCGGTGTCTCGGCGGCAAGGGCGGCGCCGATTTGCGAGAGATAGCCCGCGACGATCTGCGAGGCGTTGGAGCGACGGCCATCAAGCACCATTTGCAGGTCGGCTGGCGTCCCGGCCTCGATATTGCGGGAAAAGTCTGGGCCGATCTCAACGGCGGCAATGGCCGTCTGATTGTCGATCGCCACCCGGACCTCCGCCTGACTTTCTGCAATCTCGATCTTCCTGAAAGTCGGCGAGCCGTCGATGCGCTCGATCAGTTCCTGGCCCCAGTGACCGCTGTCGCGGTTGAGGATCATCACATCGACATTGCGCACTTCGAGCGTCGCGGCATAGGAGAAGACGAGAAGCTGGACGATCGGCGGGCCGATCAGGATGGCGCGGCCCTTCGGATCACGCAGGACGGCGAGCAGCTCCTTGACGATCAGGGCGTAAAGCCTTGTCCAACCCATCTCAGCCGATCCTCTTTCTGGTGCTGCGCGCCGCAAGCACGAACATGATGACGCCGATCGTCAGCATCACGCCGATCGCCTGCAGGAACATCGGCCAGATATCGCCGGCGAGGAACACCGTCTGCAGGCTGGGGATCAGGTAACGCGCCGGCACGATGAAGGTGACCCACTGGATCACGGTCGGCATGGAATTGATCTCGAAGAGAAAGCCCGACAGCAGGAATGCCGGCAGAAAGGCCGAGATCAGCGCCAACTGTGAGGCGAGGAACTGATTCTTCGTTGCCGTAGAGATCAACAGGCCCTGGCCGAGCGCCGGGATCAGGAAGGCGACCGATAGGGCATAGAGGGCAGCGACGGAGCCACGGAACGGCACGCCGAAGAGAAAGACCGCAAGCAGCACGCAGAGCGTCATCGAGGTGAGGCCGAGCAGAAAATAAGGCAGGATCTTGCCTGCGAGCAGCTCGACCGCTGTTACCGGCGTTGCCATCATCGCCTCCATCGTGCCCCGCTCCCATTCGCGGGCGACGACGAGCGAGGTCAGAAGTGTGCCGACCAGCGTCATGACGATGGCTATGGAGCCAGGCACGAGGAAATTGCGGCTAGTCAGTTCAGGATTGAACCAGAAGCGCTGCTCGACCGAGATGGCAGGACTATGGGAGGCGACGTCCGCTTGCCTCTGCCGCTCCCAGTTGGCAATGGTGCCCCGCGCATAATTCTGTACGAAATTCGCCGTGTTCGGATCCGAGCCGTCGACAATCATCTGAATATCGGGACGGTTGCCGGCGGTGTAGCGTGTGGTGAAATCGGCGGGAATGACGACAATGCCGCGTACCTTGCCGAGCACAAGATCGTCCTCGAACAGGCGCCGGTCGCGGCTGACGGCGACCTCGAAATAGCGCGAGGCTTGGAAACTCGCCGACAGATCCTGTGTCAGCGGCGTCATCTCCTCGGTCACGAGGCCGATGCGAGTGCGGGTGGTATCGAGCGAGACGCCGTAGCCGAAGAGAAAGAGCAGGATCAGCGGCAGCACGAAGGCGATGAGGATGCTGCTCGGATCGCGAATCGCCTGAAAGCTTTCCTTGCGCACGAGGGCCAAGAGACGCCGCATCCGGCCGGAGGAGGTGCTCATGCGGCATCCTCCTTCTCGGATTGCTGCACCAGGGCGATGAAGGCGTCCTCCATCGTCGGGTCCGGCTGCTCCTTGGTTGCAACCCGGGCTTTCAATTCATCGGGCGAACCGAGCGCGATCGAACGTCCGCGATAAATCAGCGAGATGCGGTCGCAATATTCCGCCTCGTCCATGAAATGGGTGGTGACGAGCACGGTCACGCCCTTTTCGACCAGCGCATTGATATGCGTCCAGAATTCTCGCCGGGTGATCGGATCGACGCCGGAGGTCGGTTCGTCGAGGAAGAGGGCGCGCGGCTCGTGCATGACAGCGCAGGCAAGCGCCAGGCGCTGCTTCAGGCCGAGCGGTAGATCTTTCGCCGGCTGGCTGGCATGGCGGCCGAAATCGAAGATGCTGGCCATCAGCTCGATGCGTTCGCGCCTGTGCGGCCCGCGAAGGCCATAGACGCCAGAGAAGAATTCGAGATTTTGCATGACAGTCAGATCGCCATAGAGCGAGAATTTCTGCGCCATGTAGCCGAGGTGGTTGCGGGCCTCGGCGGCATCGCGGCGAAGGTCGAAACCGGCGACGCGGCCTTCGCCGCTTGTCGGCTTCAGCAAGCCGCAGAGCATCTTGAAGGTGGTGGATTTGCCGGCGCCGTTTGGGCCGAGCAGGCCGAAGATCTCGCCGCGGCGGATATCGAAGCTGATATTGTCGGCAGCGGTGAAATCGCCGAAGCGCTTGGTCAGCGCCTTGGCCTCGATCACCGGCCGGTCATCCTCGCCTTTCGTCGGCTCTTGCGCCTCGGCCAATCTCGAGCGGCCGCCAGGACCACCACCCAGCATGTCGATAAAGGCATCTTCGAAGCGCGGCGGGGCAGGGGTGAGTGTCGCGCCATCGCCGGCCGAGCCTATATCCGGTTTCCTGTCCTTGGCGGCGACGAGGCGGATCGCCTCGCCCTGGATCACGCCATCGATGACGCCATCAGCCTGCAGAAGTCCGGCGAGCACCTGCCGGCGGCGCCCTGTCAAGCCCGAGACGCGGAAAACCCGGTCGCTGACGCGGCCGGTCATGTCAGCCGGTTTCCCCGAAAAGAGCAGCTTGCCCTGGTTCAAGAGCAGCACATGATCGCAGGCTTCGGCCTCGTCGAGATAGGCGGTCGACCAAAGGACGCCGATGCCTTCCTTCGTCAGGTTCTCAACCATCTTCCAGAGGTCGCGGCGCGAGATTGGATCGACGCCGACGCCCGGCTCGTCGAGCAGCAGCAGGCGCGGCTTCTTCAGAAGCGCGCAGGCAAGACCGAGCTTTTGCTTCATGCCGCCGGAAAGCTTTCCAGCGAGCCTGCCGGTGAAACGCTTGAGATCGGTAAAGGTGAGCAGTTCGTCGAAGGCGCTCGCACGTTCGCTCTTCGGCAGGCCACGCAGATCGGCGTAAAGGTCGAGGTTTTCCTGTACCGAAAGGTCCTCATAGAGACCGAAGCGCTGCGGCATGTAGCCGATCGCCGCCTGGATGCCGGCGGCATTCTTCCGGGTATCGAAGCCGAGAACCTCCATAGCTCCCGTGTCGGGCAGCATCAGGCCGGTCATCAGGCGGATCAGCGTCGTCTTGCCGGCGCCGTCAGGGCCGACGAGACCGGTGATCGCGCCGCCACCGATGACGCCGGAGACGGCGTCAAGGACGGCCGGCGCATCGTCGAAGCGCTTGGTGACGCCGTCGATCCGGACAAGCGGCTTGTCGCCCCGGCCGGTCTCGGCGGCGGTCATCGTTCGTCCGCCGTCGGCGTAGGAAAACGCATGGTGACTGGCATGCCCTGGCGCAGATCCGGGCCGGGCTTATCGATGACAATCCGCAGGCGATAGACGAGGTCGGTCCTGAGCTCCGGCGTCTCCACCGATTTCGGCGTGAATTCGGCAACCGGCGAGATGAAGCCGATCGTACCTTCATAGGGTTTGTTGGACGCCGTATCGGAGGTGACCGAAACCTTCATGCCGGGATGGATGCGGCCGAGATCGGGTTCGGCGACATAGGTGCGAACCCAGACGGGTTCTGTCAGCGACAACACGAAGACGGTGTCGGCGGGGGAAACAATCGCGCCATTTTCCCGGACGCGGGAGAGCACGACGCCGTCGTTCGGCGCGCGCAGTTCGGTGTCATCTAGCGAAGTGCGGGCGGAAGCGAGTGTTGCCTGTGCCGCCTTCAATTGGGCGTCGGCAGCGGCAATATCCTCGACACGGGAGCCTTCCAGCAGCAGTTTCAGCGCCTCGTTGGCGGAATCGGAACGTGCGGCGGCCATGGCCCTTGCAGCGGTTGCCTGATCAAGGCTCGCCTCGGAAATCGTCCCCTGCGGTCGCAACTGGCGGGCGCGGTCATAGGCGAGGTTGGCATTGCGGAGATCGGCGATACTTTCGTCATAGGCGGCGCGTGCCTGGGCGATCTCGGTCGGCCGCGGACCGGCTTTCAGCTTGTCGAGCGTCGCCCGAAGGGCTGCGACATTGGCCTCGCCGGAGCGGACCGCGAAGTCATAGGGGGTTGCGTCGAGCTTCGCCATGACCGTTCCGCTCTTGATGACGTCACCTTCGTCGGCAAGGAGTTCGGAGAGGCGGCCACTGACGCGGAAGCCGAGCGAGACCTGGCGGATATCGATATTGCCGTAAAGGACGAACTCGCGGCTGGCCTCAGGCAACCAGCCGAGCTTTTGGGGCAGGCCGTACCACCAGCCGGCGGCACCTGCCGCAACGAGAAGAAGGATTGCGAGGGGAAGGATGCGTTTCATGCTGCACTTCCTTTCGGCGAGCCGATGCAATCGACCAACTCTGCGGCAAGGCCGCGCACCGTTTCCACCTGTTCCGGGCCGACTCCGTCCCACTCCATCTGGGCGAGCACGGCCGCGTGGGCGACGCGGAAGACGAGAATGCTGCCGAGAAGGGTGAAAGTGCGAAGGCGCACATGTTCCGAGGCGGGATCCTCGTGAAGGATGGCTCCGATCAGCCGCCGGCCCACCTCGATCATCGGCCGCATGAGGCCCTGATAGACCCGTGTGAAGGCTTCGGTCGGCTCCATCTGCTCGCGGATCAGGAAACGCGCCCAGGATTCGGATTCCCCGCCGACGAACAGCGTCACCATGGTCTGCAAAATCTCGATCAAGAAATGGCGGGCCTCCGCTTCCCCAAGCGGTTTGCCCGCAGCGTCGAGCGCCAGCAGATGCGCACCGACGCGCGCCCTCATGTCACCGACATGCGTATTGATCCGCATCATCAGATATTCGGCCGTGGCGATGTAGAGACCTTCTTTGCTGCCGAAATAATAGGGGATCGCCTGCAGGTTGACGCCGGCCGCATCCGCGAGCTGGCGCGTCGAGGCGCCATCGAAGCCATAGCGGCCGAAGACGTCGAGGGCAGCGTCCAGCATCTTCTGGCGCGCGATCTCGGCGCGGGCGGAGGCCGGTGGCTGGCTGTTAGCTTCTCGGGTCATGGCAATTTGTAACATTAGTCGAAAAGTAAGTCAATCGATTGATATATTTGCCAAGGCAAGAAGATGACATTGCTCGTGGAACGTGTGGTCTGGTTTGGGATCGAGATATGCCGTTCAGCGGTCCAACGTCAATTCGGATCAGGCGATCTCACAGTTATGGAAAAACGCTTGGAAAGAAAGCAAAGAGGCCCGTGGGAACGGACCTCTCAGGGTTCTCGGGGTGGGAAGAGGAACCAAGCCTCGGGGTCGGCTGCTAACAGGTAGCAGTGCAATATCACTAATTTTCACGACACTAATATGTCTGGTGCCAGCCGGCTGCAAAACAAAGAACGCGCCACTTTTTCGTGATCCCTGTGACTATGTTTTGACACAAAACTGCCTTGCTCTTTCCGTATCGGCAGTTCGATGCGTATTCAGATCTATATTATCGCTCTGCTGCTCAGCGCCATCATGTGGTCGATCTCGTTCGATGCGGCGCGAGAATCCTATCATGCTGCGCAAAGTGCGGGATTGATGCCGAACCTGCACATCAACAAGAAGCTGGATCGTGTCCTGTAGACTGCGATGCAGCGTCGAGGCCATCGGCATTTCCGCGTTTTTTCCGTGGATTCCGAACCGGTGCGACCGGAAAATCAAATTTCTTAAAATTTGACCGATCTGCTTAAAAACCCTGAAAATACTGAGGTGTAGAGTGGTCTCATGAAAGCGACCGAAGCGTGGACAGACGCGTCGATCGTTTGGAGCCGGGCAAAATGAAGCCCGCCGATCCGCAAACGGGGACTTCGACATGCACAGAACTCTTGCCACCATCGCCTTGACCCTGACGATCACCGCCGCCGCCGAGCCGGCCTTCGCCATCGGCCCAGCCAGCCTTGCCCGCGACCTGATGTACACCTCAGCCATTGGCCATTCGCCCGAGGTTCCGTTGACGACACGCGCCGGTTTCATGCGCCCAGGCGTTCCTTTCGTCCTGCGCGGCCCTGCTACGGTCGAGGGCGAGGGCTACCGGCTCAAGACCTATTCGCAGAGCCTGACCGTTGTCGTCGGTTACGTGTTTGCGACGGCGGTCGCTGCCGTCGACGCCGTCACGTTTCTCCGCTGAAACATTGGGCCGGCTTCGGCCTGTCGCATCCTCTGCGACACCTAGCGCATGATACCGAAAAGTGTGAGGGGTCTTCGGACGTCACCCTGTTCTAAGCGTCGAGTTCGCCGCGCACGTCGAGATACCAGTCGACGAAGGCCTTGACGCCGATATCCAATGTCGTATCCGGCCTGTATCCCGTCAGCGCGACGAGCAGATTGGGGGCTGCGAAGGTGCGCGGCACGTCACCCTTCTGCATCGCCAGCATCTTGCGGATGGCGGGACGGCCGAGCGCTTTCTCCACCGTTTCGACGAAATCCATCAGGCTGACCGGCTTGCCCCCGCCGATATTGACGACGCGGAAGGGCGCCTGGCGCGAAAGCGTTTCGACAGCTACGTTGTCAAGACGATTTTCCTCGCTCGGAGCGATTGCCGAGAGCCTAACGATCGCTTCAATGAGATCGTCGATATAGGTGAAGTCACGGCTCATATTGCCTTCGCCGTAAATCTCGATCGGCTGGCCTTCGAGCATGTTCTTGGTGAATTTGAACAGCGCCATGTCCGGGCGGCCCCATGGGCCATAAACCGTAAAGAAGCGAAAAGCCGTGGTCGGAATCTTGTGAAGATGGGCATAACTATGCGCCATCAGTTCCATTGATTTCTTCGTCGCGGCATAAATGGTCAGCGGCTCGTCGGCGCGATCGGTCTCGTGAAAGGGGACGGTCGGATTGGCGCCATAGATCGAGGATGTCGAGGCCAGCATCAGGTGACGGATTTCGACGCTCCGCGCGATTTCCATGATGTTCCACGAGCCTTCGACGTTCGAACGAAGATAGGCCTCGGGATTTTCCAGGCTGTAGCGGACGCCAGCCTGTGCGGCGAGGTGGATCAAAATGTCGGGCTTGGCCTCCAGAACGGCGGCTTCCAGCGATGGGCGGTCCTCAAGCATAGCGATGACAGGTTTGAAAGCCGGAAACTGGGAGAGTGCCGCATGGCGCATCTCCTTGAGCTTGACGTTATAATACGGAGTCAGGCCGTCGAAGCCTGTGACGTCGTGCCCTTCCTGCAGCAGGCGCCTGGCCAGATGAAAACCGATAAAGCCGGCAGTCCCTGTAATGAAGTAGCGCATTCCCACCTTTTCTCGGCTCCCTGCCGACGGCAAAGAGCCGATTCCGTATCAAGTGACCCCACTTACAAGATAAGAAGAGGCCGAGTCGATAGGTCTTTGAAAGAGAAGGCCACAGCACCGTCCCCGCTGCCGTCGGTCTATCCGCCGCTGTTTTGCCGGACGCCGGCTCCCGGCTGTTTTGTTGCATTGCACCATAACTGATCGCATGTTATGGCCGGACGGCCGTCTGCAAGCAGGTCAGGATCGATGAGAGATATAATTTATTGGATTCTCTGCGCGTTTCTGACCGTTGCCATCGCGATCGTATCGTTACGCTATGTCACGAACTTCTGGCTTCTGTCCTTCGTCTACAGCTTTCAGCTTCACCTCGGCGTCGTGTTCGTCGCCGCCAGCATCATCATTCTGGCCATCAAGAGACAGATCTACGGCTTTATCCTTCTGATTGCCTCGCTTCTTCTCATCGCTCACGGCATCATCATGCTGCGCGAATTCGCGGAGGGCGACAGAAGCACCGACACCCCGCCGCTTTTCCGTCTGATGTCGTTCAACATCGCGATCGACAACTGGAAAAACTCAACTGAGATCACCAACATGGTGATCGCGTCGAATGCCGACGTCGTCAATCTGCTCGAAGCAAAGCCGTTGACGTTTCACCTGCAGCAATTGTTCAAGGCCTATCCCTACCATATCGGCTGCGATACCGGGAAGGATACATGCGATACGCTTGTGCTCTCCAAACGCCCGTTCGTCAGCCCGCAGGTTGCAAGCATGGGCAGTTTGCGAAAAAATAGGCTGGTGATAGCAAGCGTCGATTTCGGCGGCGAGACCATCAATCTGGTTTCAGCGCACCTGACTAAACCATACTTCGACGATTTTCAGATGGCTGAATTGGAAGATCTCGCCAAAGCGCTCGGCTCAATCGACGGCCCTCTGGTGGTGTCAGGCGATTTCAACTCCTCGGTGATCGCTCCGAGCATCCAAGCTTTCCTGCGCGACCAGAAGCTGAAGACGATCACGCCGGAACCGGCAACATGGCCGGTCGGCGCCGGCCGGCTCGGGATCGCCATCGATCACATATTTGCGCGCGCGCCGCTTCATCTGACATCGCTGAAACGTGTCGATGATAGTCTCGGCTCGAACCATTCGGGTCTGATCGCCGACTTCGTTCTCGACAAGGACAGTGCAACTTCACCCGCAAAATGATTTTGCCTGCGGGAAGACAAGCCCGGGCAAGGAAATTGCCGGGCCACAAATCAGAATCTGGTTCGGCCGCCTTTTTTGTCGATCATCTGAAAGGTCTTGCCGTCGGTCTTCACGTTGACGCAATCGGTCTTCTTGCTGGGGAACAGGACGCACACCTGGCCATTGTTTATCTTGTAGCCATTCTTATTGCCGTCGCGATATTCGTAGCCATTCTTGCCTTCTTTCAGTTCGGACGTACCGGGCAGGTGCTGGCGAATTTCGGACTCGCTTGCGGTTCGCATGCTTGCCGTTTCGGCAAACGCCATTCCCGGCACCATGATTGCAAGAAATCCGGCGAGGACGGGCAACGTACGCATCAGGGGGATATCTCCGGTCATGTCTGTCGGTACATCCATTCTACGAGAACCCCAAGAGGAAATTCAACAGCGAGGATGGTCGCGCCGGAAAAGACCCGACCATCGCTCCGGTTGCGATTTTACGTTCTTCCGAACTCATCGACGATACGGATGATGTCGTCCTCGCCGAGATAGGAACCCGTCTGCACCTCGATGAGTTCGAGAAGGATCTTTCCGGGGTTGGCGAGGCGGTGGACTTCGCCGAGCGGAATGTAGACGCTCTCGTTCTCACGCAGCATCCGCACGGTCTCACCGACCGTCACCTCGGCCGTTCCCTTGACGACGATCCAGTGTTCGGAGCGGTGGTGGTGTTTTTGCAGCGAAAGCTTCTTGCCCGGTGTAACGAAGATGCGCTTCACCTGGAAGCGATCGCCGTTGAAGATCGAGGTATAGCCGCCCCAGGGGCGATAGGATGTCGGATGGGTTTCGGTGAATTTCGCGGTGGCGGACGTGGACGCCAGCATCTTGACCAATTGCCCGACGTTCTGGCTGTCTTTGAGCGGCCCGACATAGACGGCGTCTTCGCTGGCGATGACGGCGACATCATCCATGCCCTGGACGGCAAGATGCACGCCATGCGTCATGACGAGCGAGTTGCGGGTATTGACCACGGTGGTGTTTGCGGCGGCGACATTGCCGTTACCGTCGCGTGCGCCTGATTTCCAGACGGCATCCCAGCTTCCCATATCAGACCATTTGAAGGGCGAGGGGACAACGGCGGCCTTGGAGGTCCTTTCCATGATCGCGTAGTCGATGGAGATGTCGGGGCTCTTGGCGAAATGGTCGGGGTCGAGGCGGGTGAAATCGAGGTCGCGGCTTGCCTTCGAAACGGCCTTGCTTGCAGCCTTCAGCACGTCAGGCGCATATTCCTGCAGTTCGGCGATAAGTTCCGCAACCGGGAACATGAAGATGCCGGAGTTCCAGTAGAAGCCGCCTGCGGCGAGCATCTGCTCGGCCTTCTCAAGCGCCGGCTTTTCGACGAAGCGCTTGACCTTGTGCGCACCATTTTTGAGCGCATCGCCGATTTCGATATAACCGTAACCCGTCGCCGGCTCCGTCGGACTGATGCCGAAAGTCACGAGCTTGCCGTCGCCTGCGGCATCGCGGGCGATGCGGATGCAATCGAAATAGGTCTCATCGGCCAGGATCTCGTGATCCGAGGCGAGCATCTGGATGATGGTGTTCTTGCCGAAGAGCTCGCCGGCAAGGTTAGCGGCGGCGGCCACCGCTGCCGCGGTGTTGCGGGCAACCGGTTCCAGCAGGACGGCGGCGAGCGGGATGGCGAGTTCGCGGGCCTGCTCGGCGACCAGGAAGCGGAATTCCTCATTGGTGACGACGATCGCGGCTTCATAGAGATCCGGATTGGAAACCCGGTCGAGGGTCTCCTGAAACAGCGTCTTGTCACCGACGAACTGGATGAACTGTTTCGGTGCGGTGGCACGGGAAAGCGGCCAGAGCCGGGTGCCTTTGCCGCCGGCCATGATCACGGGAACAATTTTCTGCGTCATAGGCGGGTTCCTTGAAAAAAGCGTGTTCGTCGCATGTTTAGCGGGTATCTCCGCCCAGTCTCGTATACGGGTCAGCCCGGCGGTCAGAAGATCCAGGGCTGCGGTTTCGCTCTCGGCTTCCACGTAACAGCGCATTTCCGGCGCATTGCCGGACGGGCGGAAATGGATAATCCTGCCGTCCCTCAGCGTCAGGCGAAGTCCATCGATGTCGGACTTCGCAGCCACCTCGCCGATCGGCTGCAGGAAGGCCGAAAGATTTTCATCAGAGGCACGCAGATACTGCATCAGCGCTGCGCTCGTCTCGACCGGAAAACTCTCCAGGCGGTCGGCGGCTGCAAATGGCAGATGATAAGAGGCGGCAACGGCCGAAAGCGGCTGCCTGCGAATGGCGGCGAGCGACAGGATCGCGAGCATCGGGATAAAACAATCGCGTGTCGGCAAGGCACGCACGTTCCGGCCGTTGATATCAAAGGCGGTTGCGGTCAGCAGTCCGCCATTGGCTTCAAAGCCCATGACATGATCCTTGCCGGCCGTCACGGCCTCTTCCATGCCTGATATGACGAAGGGTGAGCCGACGCGGGTGCGTCGGACGGCGAAAGAGCCCGCGGCCTCGATGCCCGAATTGGAGGTAACCGGCGTCACCACCGTGCCGGCGCCGAGGAAATTGGCTGCCACGAGGCCGAGAAGGTCACCGCGCAGCGGCGTGCCTGTTTCGTCTGCGACCAGCGGACGGTCGCCGTCGCCATCGGTCGAGACGATCGCATCGAACTTGTGGTCGGACACCCAACGCCTCATCAGCGCGATCGTCTCGTCGGAAACGGCTTCGGTGTCGACGGGAATGAAACTCTCCGAACGTCCGAGAGCGGTGATCTCGGCGCCGTAATGAGCGAGAACGTCCACCAGCAGGTCGCGGGCGACGGTGCTGTGCTGGTAGACGCCGATCTTCAGACCGGCAAGCGCGCCTTGCGGAAGCAGAGCGGCATTGCGTTCGAAAAAGAGCTGCCGGCAGATCGCTTCATGATCCTCCGTCCCGGTCGGCGCCTGCGTTACCGTTTCGCCGGTTCGTTCGATCTCGGCTGCCAAACTGGTGATCGCTGCCTCGTCCGCCTTGTCGATCTCGCCATCCGGGCGATAGAATTTGATGCCGTTGCGGTCGGCCGGAATATGTGAGCCCGTCACCATCAGACATGCGGCGTTGCTTTCGAGACCATAAAGGGCAAGGGCGGGTGTGGGGACATTGCCGCAGTCGAATATCCGAAAGCCGAGCGCGGCAAGCGCACCGGCACAATTTCCCGAGATTTCAGGGCTTGAATCGCGAAAATCGCGGCCGATCAGAATGACGTCGCCGGTCCGCGCCTTACCGGTCTGCAGCAGATATTTGCCGAACGCGGTGGCGTAGAGGGCAGAGGCGCGCCCCTTGAGATCGACTGAAAGTCCGCGAAGGCCGCTCGTGCCGAATTTCATAGGAAGACATGGCTCCGATTTCACAATCAAGGTTCTACTCAGGCCGCCTGCCGGCGTAAATACCGAAGCTATCATATAGTTAAACACGGACGACGGTGCCCCGGCCAGCCTCTCGCAAATCCTCTCTCTCCGAATTCTGAAGGTGTAGACCTATTGCCGAGCCGACGGGCATTGCAGCGTAGATCGATTTTGCTAGAACCGTGTGACCGTTATTTCGTCATATGCGAAGGGTTTCCGGGATGAGCGATCCATCCGTCAGTCTCGAGGAGAGCTGGAAGGCTGCGCTGGAGGGGGAATTTTCCAGCCCCTACATGCAACAGCTCAAGTCTTTCCTCGTCGCGCAGAAGCAGGTCGGCAAGCGGATATTCCCCAAGGGCAGCGAATATTTTCGCGCCCTTGATCTGACGCCGATCTCCAACGTCAAGGCCGTCATCCTCGGCCAGGATCCCTATCATGGACTTGGGCAAGCCCATGGGCTGTGCTTCAGTGTCCGGCCGGGCGTGCGCATACCACCCTCGCTCGTCAACATCTATAAGGAGATGGAGACGGATCTCGGCATAGCGCCGGCACGGCACGGTTTTCTCGAACATTGGGCAAGACAGGGTGTGCTCCTGCTGAACAGCGTGCTGACCGTCGAGGAGGGGCAGGCAGCGGCCCATCAGGGCAAGGGGTGGGAGCGCTTCACCGACGCCGTTATCCGCAAGGTCAACGATGAATGTGAATCCGTCGTCTTCATGCTCTGGGGTTCCTATGCCCAGCGCAAGGCCGCCTTCGTCGATACGACGCGGCATCTCGTGCTCAGGGCGCCGCATCCCTCGCCGCTTTCGGCCCATAACGGTTTTTTCGGCTGCGGGCATTTTTCAAAGGCAAATGCCTTCCTGCAGTCGCGCGGGCGCGCGCCGATCGACTGGCAATTGCCGGCCGATCCCCACGGGGCATAGGTGTGAACGCAATCTGATGTTCGTTCACTAATAGAAGACAATGCGTTTTGGTCTGCGGGTCTGTTCCGTGAGAGTTTCAGCGCGCATCTTAGCCTCATCGAAAGCCCGCAACGGCGGGCATGAAAGGGGTCTCAAATGCTCGATCAGATCAAGGGTCTGCACCACGTCACGTCGATGGCGCAGGACGCCCGCACCAACAACCAGTTTTTCACCAATGCGCTCGGTCTGCGTCGCGTCAAGAAGACTGTCAATTTCGACGCGCCTGACGTTTATCACCTCTATTACGGTGACGAGACCGGCACACCCGGCAGCGTAATGACCTATTTCCCGTTCCCGAAGATGGCGCAGGGCCGTCCCGGCACAGGCGAGGTCGGCACGACGGTGTTTTCCGTTCCGCAAGGCTCGATCGGCTTCTGGAGCGATCACTTTGCCGCGCTTGGTGTCGGCGGCCTGAAGGCTGAGGAAAGTTTCGGCGAGAAACGCCTGAATTTTTCCGGTCCCGACGGTGACGGTTTTGCACTTGTTGAAGTCGAGGACGATAACCGCCAGCCCTGGACGCATAGCGGCATCAGTGAGGATCACGCTATTCGCGGCTTCCATTCCGTTGCCATGCGGCTGCGGGACGAGGGCGCCACGGCCGAGCTCCTGAAGTTCATGGGCTACCAGGTCGCTGAAGAAAGGGACGGCGTCAAGCGGCTGATCAAGCCCTCCGGCAATGGCGCGCATCTCATCGATCTCGAGACCATGCCGAACATCGCCCGCGCGCTTCCCGGCGCCGGCTCGGTTCATCACGTCGCCTTCGCCGTCGAAAACCGCGAGAAGCAGCTCGAAGTGCGCAAGGCGCTGATGGACACGGGTTATCAGGTCACGCCGGTGATCGACCGCGACTACTTCTGGGCCATCTATTTTCGCACGCCGGGCGGCGTGCTGTTCGAGGTCGCGACCAATGAGCCAGGTTTCGACCACGACGAGGACACGGCCCATCTCGGCGAAGCCTTGAAACTGCCGCAGCAGCACGCCCATCTTCGCGCGCTGCTCGAGCAGCACCTGCAGCCGCTCGAAGCGTAAGGAGAGGCGATATGACCGAAACTGGATATGTGCACCGGCTGCATGCCGGTGCACCTGATAAACCTATTCTGCTGGTGCTGCACGGCACCGGGGGCGACGAAAACCAGTTTTTCGACTTCGGTCGGCGCCTGCTGCCGGAAGCGACGATTCTCTCCCCGCGCGGCGATGTTTCCGAACACGGCGCGGCGCGGTTCTTTCGCCGCACCGGGGAAGGGGTCTACGACATGCCCGACCTTTCGCGCGCGACCGAGAAGATGGCTGCCTACGTCAAAGCATTCGCTGACGAGTACCGGGCTTCCGAGATTCTCGGCCTGGGATTCTCGAACGGCGCAAATATTCTTGCCAACGTGCTGATCGAGAAGGGTATCTTCGATGCCGCGGTTCTGATGCACCCGCTCATTCCGTTTCAACCCGAAGCCCAGGTAACGCTTGTGGGAAGAAAGGTGCTGGTGACGGCGGGACGACGGGATCCGATCGCTCCCGTCTCCATGACCGAGGCGCTGTCCGAGCATCTGAAAGACCGAGAGGCGGAGGTCAGGGAGGTCTGGCACCCCGGCGGTCACGAAATTGCGCCGCTCGAGATCAATGCGGTTCGCGATTTCCTCGGCAATTATTGACCGCGCGCGCCGCGGCAGCGCCGCGTCTTTTTAGACACGCAAACGACGCCGTAGCATTTTGAAGTGCGGCATAATTTGTCCTTCAATCGATCCCGATTTAAGGAATTATGCAAGTGCTGGCGGGAAACTGATTTGCGGGACCGGCGAATGCCGGTCCCGCATCTTTGCTGGAACGATGATACTATCATCCGTTCTCGATAAGGCATTAGGGACGGGGAGGATATTTGCCCCGGATTGCCTTCATATAAAAATTTCCTGGCGATGCCGCCATCGTCAAACCGACGACGACACCCTTGGGAACGCCTTCATATTCTCGCCTCTGACCGTTGGTCAGATAGACCCTTAGATGCCGGCTGTCTTCGTCGTAGGTGATCGCCTCGATAAGCTTCGAATCAACCGCAGTTTCCACTTTGCACCCCGCAGTTTTGGATCTGAGATTCCTGACCAAGAATGTCATTCACGCTCGCAACGCGCCATCATTATGCTGCGCCGCAAGGGCGTCAAGCGCGATCTGCTTTAACGTTCATTTTTTCCCGCGGCCTCTCGTTATAGTTGATTTTTGCAGCTTCTCGAAGGTCACCCCTGTGGAAATCCGATGCCTGTGGCTCCTCCATTTGAGGAATATTAGCCGATAATGTCGCGAGAAACGCAATAATCGCCGGCTTAACGCCGGATTAATCATCATATAGCAAACTATAGCGTATTATTAACCGCAGCACCCTCCCAAGCATGAATGACTACATCCGCAAGGCGGAGCGTGACCTCGCCGCTGCAACGGTCAATATCGGCGCTGCCGAGTCGCAGCTTTATCCGAGCATCACTCTCAATGGTTCGATCTCGCCGTCATCCATAAAACAAGCGGGTAGCGCTCCCGGTGGCCTGACCACCTGGTTGTTTAGGCCGGCTCTCAACCCGCCAATTTTCGGTGGTGATCGGCTGCGCCCGAATGTGGAGATGTCGAGATCCAATGCGAAGGTGCAGTCTCTTGCGTGGAAGCAGATTGTTCTGGCCGCCCTCGAAGAGATTGAGCGCGCTCTATCGTCCGTTCACCGCGACGCGCAAACCATTCAGGCGCTGCGGGCGCAGGTGAAGACCACGCAGGAGACTCTTGCGCTTTCAATCGGGAGCTACAAGGATGGACAATCATCCTTGCTTGATGTGCTGGATGCGCAGCGTTCAGCCGTGACCAGTCAGGCCAACCTGGCGCAGGCGGTGCAGCAAACGGCGAAGAACTATGTCACTCTGAATGTGGCAATTGGTTCGGGTTACAACTTCGGTGGGGCCGCGATCAGGCCAAATTCTTATGAACAGTGAGCCTCATGCCGTTTCAGCGATGGATAAGAGATGGATTATTTCCGGCAACCCGCCATTCGGTCGGGTCTCATAAATGGGTTCCATGTTTAACTATCTAGCGCCGTGGCGACAACACATACCGATACTGGCCGGCAACCGTAAAAGACGCGCTCGGCTGACGTTTGCCGAAGGCGAATTCGCTGCGGTCTACGCGATGAGCGATGTTCACGGATGTTATAACGAGCTCGTCGAGGTGCATCGCCGCATCGTCGAGGATGCCGCGCGCATCCCGGGACCGAAACTCATCGTCATGCTCGGCGACTATGTCGATCGCGGGCCTGATTCGAGTGCGGTGCTGGAGTTCCTGAGCAAGACCCCGCCGCCGGGATTTCAGCGCTTCGTCCTGTGCGGCAATCACGACGCGGAACTGGTCAAACTCTACCGCAAGCCGGCACGCATTCTCGAATGGCTCGGCTTTGCCGGAAAGGAGACGCTGCACTCATACGGTATCGACATCGAGCATCTGCTGGAATCGGCGGCCGGAAGCGAAACAATTGCCCGCGTCATCCGCACCATGATACCCGAGCGGCATATCAAATTCCTGGAATCGCTGCCGATCATGCTGCGGATAGGAAGGGTCGTCTTTGTTCATGCGGGCATCAAACCGGGCATCGACCTCAAAAAGCAGAAAGACAGCGACCTCATGTGGATCCGTCAGCCCTTCCTGGATGAAGGGCCGCAGCTTCCTGTCCTCGTGATCCACGGGCATACGCCGGCACGAATCCCGACATTCGGGCCGCAACGCATTGGTATCGACACTGCGGTTTCGGCGACGGGCCGGCTGACCGTGCTGACGATAAAGGGGACGCGGGTCGGAATCCTCTAAATCGGCAAGCATGGTGTCGTCCGAAAACGCCTACACTTTTCGGCGTCATGCTCAAAACCAAACGCCGCGGATTATGCTCCGCGGCGTCAGGACAATCAAAAGTTCACGGAGCTATCTCAGGCGCCGGTCGCTTCCTGATAAAGGTTGGTGCCGATACCGGTATAGGTAAAGCCGTGTTTGCGGACCTCGTCGCTGCGGTAGATATTGCGCAGATCAACCAGGATCGGAGCGCGCATCGACTGCTTCAGGCGATTGAAATCGAGCGCGCGGAACTGGTTCCATTCGGTGACGATGACAATGGCATCCGCACCAGCGGCCGCCTCGTAGGGTCCGCTCGCATATTCGATGTTCTCGATTACCTTGCGGGCGTTTTCCATGCCCTCGGGATCGTAGCCGACCACTTGCGCGCCGTTGTCCTGCAGGGTCTGGATGACCGCGATCGCCGGGCTGTCGCGCATGTCGTCGGTATTCGGCTTGAAGGTCAGGCCAAGGATCGCGATCTTCTTGCCGCGAATGTCTCCGCCGACGGCCGAAATGACTTTGCGTCCCATCGCGCGCTTGCGGTTGTCGTTGATCGAGATCGTCGTCTCGATGAGACGCATCGGCGCGTCGTAATCCTGCGCCGTCTTGGCAAGAGCAAGCGTATCCTTGGGGAAGCACGAGCCGCCGTAACCCGGGCCGGCATGCAGGAACTTGGAGCCGATACGGCCATCGAGGCCGATGCCGCGTGAAACGTCCTGGACGTTTGCGTCGACCCGTTCGCAAAGATCGGCGATCTCGTTGATGAAGGTAATCTTCATCGCGAGAAATGCATTGGCCGCATATTTGATCAGTTCGGAGGTGCGGCGGGTGGTGAAGACCAAGGGGGCCTGGTTGAGATAGAGCGGGCGGTAGACCTCGGTCATGGTTTCGCGCGCCCGGTCGTCGTTCAGGCCGACGACGATACGGTCGGGACGCTTGAAGTCTTCGATCGCCGCACCTTCGCGCAGGAATTCCGGATTGGAAACGACGGCGACATCTGCCGCGGGATTGGTTTCGCGCATGATCCGCTCGACCTCGTCACCCGTGCCGACCGGCACCGTCGACTTGGTGACGATAACGGTGAAGCCTTCCACATAGGTGGCAATCTCGCGTGCAGCGGCGTATACATAGGAAAGGTCTGCGTGGCCGTCGCCGCGCCTGGACGGCGTGCCGACAGCGATGAACACGACGTCGGCGCTGCGGACGCTTTCGCCGACATCGGTCGAAAAGGACAGCCGGCCGGTGCTGGTATTTTCGGCGACCAGTTGCTCCAGACCCGGCTCGTAGATCGGAATGCGGCCTTCGCGAAGGGCTTCGATCTTACTCAGATCCTTGTCGACGCAGATGACGTCGTGGCCGAAATCCGCAAAGCAAACGCCTGAAACGAGGCCGACATAGCCTGATCCAATCATCGTGATGCGCATATTTCCCTCAAATCATTAGAGTAGAACGTCATGCTGCGTCGCAGCATGACGTTCGTCATACTCAATCTGGGCGAAAAGACAATATCGAAGATCGCTTGATACCCACATCGAAAATCGAACTCCGGGCACCGCAGTTTGCCCGCTGCCCCGTCGACAGCCAAAACATAGGTTTATGTGGGCGATATGACAAGTCGAGCGGCTCGTCAGAGCAGGCTCGACTTCAATCCGGAAACAGGATCAATCAATCTATGTCGCTGCCTCGGCCGTTATAGCTGGTACCAGACATAGGGGTCTGTTCCCGATTGAATCTTGTCCCAGCGCAGATCGGTATCGCGCCAGTTCTTGATGCTGCTCTTCCTGTTGTCGAGCACGAGATCGCCCTTGTCGGTTCTGACGACGAGGACCGCGTGCCCTTCACCGGAGGGCGTATATGCCGTCGCGATCCGCAGAGCGCGCGACGACCAGCCCATCGCTATCAGCCGGCTGCGCTTGGTCAATGCGAAATCTTCGCAGTCGCCGCTGCGCACATTCACCTTCCAGACGTCGCCATTCAATTCGTTGCGGGGGTCGTTCCGGCCGATCATCGTACGATTGACGGCAGAGTTGACGTCCTTCAGTTGCAGCATTTGCGTGTCCGACAGTGCAACGACCGCCAAACCATTGTTATCGCGGCATTCGGTCGGGTTCTGGGCGCAGAACAGCACCTGGGCGAAAGGTGGAATGATCCTACCTCTTTCAGAGATATAACTGACCGCCGAATTACCGGTCATACCGCGGGCAAAACCTGCGGGACCGGCGGCAAATGCCGAGCATGCATTGCCTGCTGTAAAGGCCAGCGCCAGAAGTGTAACGACTGTTTTCTTCATCTCTTAAATCCCCGTTACGGACAACCGATTGAGATCAGGCTTGCCTTTGGTCTCAGTCAATGGCATGGCGACTTAGTAATCTGCCAAGTATTGGCCGCAGAACGTCTGTCCCGTTCCTGCTGCTTCAAGGAGCATAGCCAGGGGTTGTCTCGATTGATTTAAACGCTTCGCGACAATTTTAAATGATGTGAAATTCTGTTGCACTTTAACACGCAGGCGCTTGATATGCAACTTATGTTAGTACGGGAATATTGATCGTATTGGCTGTAGGCCCCTCATTCCCGCTGCTGCCGGTGAGCGAATTCAAATGTTATCCAACCTCATCAACAGGCAGATCATGCGGGAGGTGATCCTCGTTGTCTTCATTTGCCTGGTGATATTGACTCTTATTCCGTTCGGAAGCGTCACGCCCTTTCCCTTCGCCTTCGCTGCGATCGGAATGTTTGTGCTGGCGATTATTTCCGCGCTGTTGTTCGGGGAGCCGAGGCAGACCAGATCGGTTTTCAGCATCGCTTTGTTTCTGCTCGTCGTGCTGACAGGCTGGACGTTCATCCAAACCGTCGAGTTGCCTTCCAATTGGTTGGCCAATCCTGCCTGGAGTGCTGCGCGTGATCTGGCAAGTGTCCAGTACGCAGCGATCTCGGTCGAACCGGCCGACACGCTTGCGTCGATCCTGTGGATCGCCCTGCCTTTCGTCACATTTCTGACCGGGCTGCTCTTATGCGATACCGATCAGCGTGCGCGGAAAGTGCTGACGGGACTCGGGCTTACGGCGGGCATTGTCGCTGTTTTCGGCCTGCTGCAGTTTTTGCTGTTTCCCAACATCCTAATCGTCGTGGAGAAACGCGCCTACCTAGACAGCCTGACTACAGTCTTCGTCAACCGCAATACCGCCGCGACCTTCCTCGGGCTTGGAACGCTGCTGATGCTGACCCTGGTCAGGGACATAGCTCGTGCCTATTCGAACTATCCGCCCGGCGAACCGGGCCGAAACGCGCTTCTCTTGAAATCGTGGATCTACATCCTGCTCTTGTGCGCATGCTTCACCGCGCTGATGCTGAGCCGCTCGCGCGCCGGGATATTTGCGACCTTTGTTGCCGCTCTCATCTATTTTCCATGGCTTGTCCTCAATTGGAACGGATCGAGGCGCCATTTAAGGCCGGCGCCAAGATGGCGTTCGTTGCTGATACTCCTCTCGGCGATTGGTTTCGTCGTAGTGTTACTGACGATGTTTGCAGGCCAGGCGATTTTGCGCGCGCAGGAGCGGCGACTCGAGGATGATGATCGGTTTTGCATTCTGCCGGGCATATGGCGTGCCATTTCGGATCATTGGTTGACGGGAACGGGGCTCGGAACCTTCCGGACCGTGTTTTCCGCCTACCGCGATCCGGCTTGCGGAATTTTCGGGGTCTTCGACCGCGCGCATAATTTCTATCTCGAAGGATTTCTGGGTCTCGGAATATTGTTCCCCATTGCAGCGGTCCTTGCCTTCTCGGTGCTTGCCAGAGTGTTCCGGCGCGGGTTCGCCCAAAGACGGCGTCTCAGGCATTATGTTCTTCTTGGCCTGGCGGCGAGCGTTTTGGTCGCCCTTCATGCGGCGGTCGATTTTTCGCTGCAGATACCCGGTTTTGCGGTGTTTTTCTCCGCCTTCCTGAGTGCCGTTGTCGCGATATGTCTGGGACGCAGCAACGGAGAGGCGGACATGGCTTATGAGCGGCCGTTAACCACGTAAAGTTTAAACGGATGGATTTTAATAAGATTTTCGGAAAAGATCGATTGTGCAGGTGCGAACGGTTGACTCTGAAACCCTAGAAATTTTATAGCGGGTGCAGCCTTCGGATTGTTGCGATGCAAGAAAAGTCGGACCGAAGTCGTTTTTCGCTTCCTACAGGGCTCGGCGTTGCCAGCCTGCCACAGTTAGGGGAATGTTAATCGGCTTTCAGTGTTATTGATCGGGGATTGTCTTGTATTTTGTCAGATTGCGGGGCAGTAGCTTCAGGGGCGTAAACGCAGGGTATTCTATGGGTTGTTCTCGTATCGGTAGTACACGCGTCGCCATTGTTGTAGCGCTAACGACTATATTGGCAAGCTGCACATCGTTGCCAAGATCCGGTCCCGATCACAAAGATGTTGATCGCGATGCAGCCGTGAAAGTGACAACCAAGGAGCGTCGCGTCGGTATCGACTACGCCCTGATTGATCTCAGCAAAAACGTCTTGTCGTATTTTACCGCTCCCCAGCCGACCTCGTTCAAAGGGTTTGGTGGTGGTCGAGGCGGGGCGCCTGAAATTCCGCTCGGTTACGGCGACGTCGTCCAGGTCGCCATCTTCGAAGCTCAGTCCGGCGGTCTCTTCATCCCATCGGACGCAGGTAGCCGACCCGGCAATTACATCTCGCTGCCGGAGCAGACCATCGATAGAAATGGGACGATCACAATTCCCTATGCGGGTCGGGTTCCGGCTGCCGGTCGCCTGAAGGAGACCGTGGAGCAGGACGTCGAGGATCGCCTGGCAAGCCGAGCGATCGAGCCGCAGGTGGTTATTACGACAACCACAAACCGCTCCAGTCAGGTTGCCGTGCTCGGTGACGTCAACAATCCCCAGCGCGTCCAGATCAGCCCGGCCGGCGAGCGCGTTCTGGATGTCATTTCCGCCGCGGGCGGTTTGACGACCAACAATATCGAAACGAATGTGACGCTGCAGCGTCGCGGAAAGACAGCAACCGTCGCCTACACGACGCTGTTGAAGAACCCGGCCGAAAATATCTATGTTGCGCCCGATGACACGATCTCGATCGATCATGAGCGTCGCACATATCTTGCGCTCGGCGCCGCGGGCGTCAGTGGCCGCTTCGATTTCGAAGAGTCTGATCTGACACTTGGAGAGGCAATCGCCAAGGCGGGCGGCTTGCGCGACGACCGCGCCGATCCGGCTCAGGTCCTGCTCTACCGCCTTGTCCCCAGGAAAACGGTTGCAGCGATGCACGTGGACGCGACGAGGTTTACGGGTGAAATGGTTCCGGTGATCATCCGTGCGAATATGCGCGACCCGGCAACTTTGTTTGCTGTTCAGCAGTTCAAGATGGAAGACAAGGATATTATCTATATTTCCAATTCGGACTCTGTTGAACTGGTCAAGTTCCTTGACATCGTGAACTCGGTATCATCCACTGTTTCCGGAGTGGCCGACGATACGAGGGATACCCGCAACGCGGTACAGGATCTTGGAAATTGATTGAAATAGGTCGCCGGCATCGATCGCGAATGATCAGTGCCGGCGACCTATATTGCGGATTTGATGAAGGACTGTGGTTATGGCAAGTTCAGGTGTTTATCGTAAGCTTGCGTACAGCGGAATTGTCGTCGCAATATTTGCCAGCATGAATTCAAGCGCTTTTGCAGCAGCTTGCGTCAAGCTTTCAAGCGTGACTTTCGTCGATATCAATGGATTTACGGCCAACCCCACCGCTCTGCTTGATATGTCCGATCCGCTGGTTTTGTCATCGAGCGTCCGCGCACTGGTTGGGAGCAGCAATGACGCGCTGTCGCTGGTGATCGAGCAGGCCAAGAAAGCCGATGCCGCACAGATGGCCGCTATCGGTTCCGGTCTTGGGCGGGCCGCAAACAGCTGCCAGGTAACGGATCCACTATTCAAGCTAGCCATCGAAAAGGCCGTCGCCGAGGCGGCGAGCACCGATCCGGATCTTGCGCCGCTCCTTGCCGCCTTTGCGAAGGTTCTGGCTGAAGGCGGCACCGCGGCGCTCGGTCCGGGTGGAAGTGCTGCAGCTGCCGCATCCGGCATCGGCAATGACGGGCAAGTGGGACAAACCGGGCCTGGAGCGGACGATGGTACGCCGTTCGACGGCGCGGTCACAACTGCGGGTACGCTGAAGGTTTCGAATGCCGGCGCAGATGATTCATCGTCGACTTCAACGACGACGATCGTCAGCATCGGAGCGGCTGGGCAGTCGTCCACCGATCCGACGCAGTCGACGAGTCAGAGTGTCCCGGTCATACAATAGCTGGAATTGCCCGTAGATCTTAGCGCTTGACGCTTTTGTTGGAGATCGAAATTGCTATCGCCAGATAAACTTACGCCGCGTATCGACCCCTCCCGCGATACTGGAAACGAAGCTGACTTCATCGATTTCGACAAGCTCATCGCAATCGCCCGCCGACAGTGGCGGATGGTTGCGGCGTGCGGTTTCGCCTTCGCCATTCTGGGCATTGTGTATGTCTTGACGTCGGTGCCTGTTTACACCGCCGACACAAGTGTGCTGATCGACCGCAGCGATAGTCAGGTGATCAACCAGTTGGCGGCTTTCGGCCAGATGGACGATGACGAAGGTACTGTCCTCAGTCAGGTCGAGCTGTTGAAGTCTGACACCATCGCCTATGCTGTCGTCGACAAGCTGAAACTCGTCGACAATCCGGAGTTCATGGCACCGAAAACCTCGCTCTTTTCCGTGTCAACGTTGAAATCCTTAATGAATTTTCGGTCGTGGTTTGCCGATGATGCGGTCGTCGCCCCCGATCCGGAAATGAGGCGGCGAAGCGCTGCGGAGACTGTCGCAGGTAATATCGACGTCGAACGCGTCGGCCGCTCCTACGTCCTCGATGTCAGCTATACCGCGCAGTCGCCCGGCCTGGCGCGTGATATCGCGGCAGGGATCGCCGACGTCTATCTGGTCGACAAGCTCAATTCGAAATACGAGGCGACGCGCCGGGCCGGCCAATGGCTGCAGGAGCGCATCGAAGAGCTCCGACAGCAGGCGCTGGACACCGACCTTGCGGTTCAAAAATTCCGCGGCGAGCATGGGCTTGTCGAGGCCGGATCCGGTACGCTGATTAGCGAACAGCAGCTTTCCGAGATCAACACCCAATTGATCAACGCGCAGGCCGAGACAGCGAAGGCCGAGGCACGATATGCCCGCGTCAAGTCGATCATCGACGCCAAGCAGACCGATGCGATCGTCACGGATGTGCTCGACAGCTCCATTTCGAACGACCTGCGCAAGAAATATCTGGAAGCTTCCAAGCTCGAGACCGAAATTGAGGCGCGGCTCGGTCCCGATCACGTCCAGGCGGTTCGGCTTCGTGCGGAAATGGAAGAATATAAGAGGCTCATGTTCGATGAGTTGAATCGCATCGCCGAAAGCTACCAAAGCGAGCTGCAGGTCGCGAAATCGCGGGAAACTTCTCTGCGCGACAGTGTGACACAGGCGACGGGCGTTGCCGCAACGGCGGGCGAAACGCAGGTGCAGCTTCGCGAGCTGGAGCGCACGCGCGATACCTATAAGAATCTCTATCAGAGCTTCTTGACGCGCTATCAGGAAGCAATTCAACAGCAGAGCTTCCCGATTACCGCTGCGCGCATCATCACGACAGCGGAGACGCCGACGAAGCCGAGCGCTCCGAAGAGAGCTCTCCTAGTGGCCTTCGCGATGTTCGTGGGATGTGCGTTTGGTAGTGGTATAGCCGCCTTCCGCGAATTCCGGGATCGGTTTTTCCGCACCGGCGACGATGTCCGGGACGTGCTCGATGTCGAGTCTCTCGGTGTCATGCCGCTGATTGAAAATAACGTCGACGATCCGACGCTCGTTGATCCCGGCAATCCGCGAAGCATCGCCAGGGGCGGGAAGACCACGACCTATGTCGAGGAGCATCCGCTCTCGGCATTTGCCGAGACGCTTCGAAGCGCGAAGATTGCCATCGACCTCAGTGCTGCCGACCAGCGCTGCAAGGTCATCGGCGTCGTGTCGAGCTTGCCCGGCGAAGGGAAGTCGACGACATCCATCAACTTTGCCAAGCTCCTGGCAATGCAGGGTGCGCGTTGCCTGCTTATCGACGGCGACATGCGCAATCCTGGTGCTACCCGGGCGATCGGCCGCCATGCCGAGGCCGGCTTGCTCGAGGCGATCGTCGACAGCCGCCCGCTCAAGGATCTGATCCTTCTCGATCCCAAAACAAAGCTCGCATTTTTGCCGACGGTGGCACGGTATCGTGTTCCGCATTCGTCGGAGCTGCTTGCGTCACGCGGCATGGATCAACTTCTTCAAACGGCACGTCAAAGCTTCGATTATATTATTGTCGACCTGCCGCCCTTGGCGCCGGTTGTGGATGCACGCGCCATCAATTCGAAGCTGGATGCGGTGGTTTTCGTTATCGAGTGGGGAAAGACATCGCGCAAGGTCGTGCAGTCGACCCTGCTGTCCGAGCCGGAACTCTATGCGAAGTGCGTCGGCACTATATTGACCAAGGTCGACCCGTCGCAGATGAAGCTTTACCGGACATTCGGTTCGAGCGAGTATTATTATAAGCGTTATTCGCGATACTACACCGAAAGCTGATGTTCCGCGGTCAGGTCGTTTCGGTTGCCGGGATCGCTTTCGTTATTGTCACCGTCTTCTTTGGGGTGCTGGCCGGTCGAGAGCTCTCCGCTTCGATAAGAACGGCCAGCATCTCGATCGTCGCCGAAAGGATCGAGCGTGGAGAGACGGTCGCGGACGATGTCGTTTCCAAATATGCGTTGCGTAGTGTCGACGTCGTTGACGGACATTATTGTCGATCAGACATCGTGGCTGCTGGCGTAACCCTCGTTCTGGCGCAACTCGATCGGCAGAATGTCAATGTCAATTACGACGCCTGGGCCGTTGCGGCGTCGAGTGCTCGCCAGTATCTGCGGTACGCGCTTTCATGCATGCCGACGAACAGCAATTTTTGGCTTCGCCTTGCGGCCGTGGAGTCGACAATTGCGGAAGAGCCGGTCGCGATCGCAGAGATGATGAAGCGTTCGGTCGTGCTCGCGCCCTACGACCAGGTGATGATTCTGACGCGGTTTTATTTCTGGAACGATTTTACCGATGGAACGCTTGCCGCGGCAAAGCGTGCGCTCGATAGCGATCTCACGACGATGCTGAAACTGGGCGATCGTTGCAGGGTCAACGCCACGATAAAAGAGATTAGCCCACAGCTTCGTCCAATCTTCGATCAAACCTGGACGAGCGTTGGAGAGGCTGCTACGGCGCGGTTCCGACAGCGTTGCAGCAAGTAAATCACCGAAGCCGTTTTCAAAGGCAGTTCAAAGCTCCAAAACGGCACTGCACCAACGCCCGATGGAATATAATCGTGCTGTTCTGGAGGCAGTTCCGAACACCGCTGAATTTAGCGGTCCATCTGGTCGCCGACAGCTGAGCACCTATTCTCTTGAGGAGCTCAACTTGCATAAACAATGCCCGCCGTCTGCGCGGCGGGCATTGTTTATTGACTGGTTGTTGACGATCAGACGCTGGCGCCGGAGACAAAATCCGTGCCCGTGATATTGAGCGTCAGAATGCCGGCGTCGGTGTGGCCTTCGCCGTCCGAGATCTTGTAATACTGGACGGTTTCCGTGACGTGATCGCCCGGAGCGATATCCGTTGCCAGATCATACGTGAATGAGCCATCCGCCTTTACATGGAACGTACCGTAGGCGCCGGCGACGTCGGTCGTTGCGCTCGGATCGCCGTTTACAGCCTTGCCATCGAACTGGCGGAGGAAGAGATGACCATTGTCGCCGGCAATGTCGTTGTCCAGGGCGTTGCCGCCGATGGCGTCGCCCTCGGTAAAGCTGTAGTGGTCGTCGACGGCGATCGGCTTTACCTGGGTTACGCCCTGGATGTTCAGGGTGAACAGGCCAAAATCGGTATGACCGCTGCCGTCGGAGATCTTGTACGAGACCTTCTCTTGGATCAATTCACCATTGGTGAAGCCGACCTTGGCAGCGTCGCTCAGGACATAAGTGTAACTACCGTCAGGCTTGACGAAGAAGGTGCCGTAGTCGCCCTGGATCTCTGTGACCTGGCTGTTGCCGCTCTTGGCGCCAACGCTCGCGCCATCAAAGGCGCGCAGGAACAGGTGTCCGTTATCGGATGAGTCGTTGGAAAGCAGATTTCCTGAAATGGCGTCAGTTTCCAGGAATGTTGCACTATCGTCGGTTGCGTGAACAGCCATCGGTTCTCTCCTTGAATTGTTCTTTGCTAGGTCAATTCTGACCTTTAGCGAGCCGCCCGATTAAGGATATCTTAATACTGAGAGTCAAGGGTGTAATTAACAGCAAGTGAACGTTTTTCGGGTGTATTGTACAATAATGACACACCTTGAACTCGCATAGGCAATGAAACGCCAGGGAATTGTTACGTTTAAAATAAGAGAAAATGTCGAATGACAGATACGAATCCATTTTTCTTGAGGAGATAATGATGTTTATGCAAAGGTAATTTATAAAAATACGCTTAGGTTCAGGTGTGCAGATGAGATATTGATATAATCACTACGGGCTATGGCGTGACATCGCTGTATTGTTTCGTTTCCCGCTCGATCTCATGATTTTCGGCGAAGTGACTGATGTCGTGCTCTTGTCACATATGTTTATCGGGTAACGTTTCTTTCGAGGCGCAAGTTTCGCAAATTAATATGCGTGTCCTGGAAGATAGTCTTAATGTCACCGCTGATGTCAGCCAACTTATTCATAATTGTGCAGCGCAACTTTTTTTGCAATGCGAAATATGAGAGAAGCGAAGATAATTTGTAGAGGATGTAAGAATTATCGCGAGATAGAACGCATTTTAGTGTTCCATTTCAGGAGGCAGAGAGGGGTCCGCAGGTAAAAGATTTTCCAGTATCTTTGGGAGATCATGGCGTGACCGTCTACTATGTAAATTCGGCAACGGGATCCAATCAGAATAGTGGGATGAGCGAGCAGTCGGCTTTCGCGACGCTTTCCGCAGTCGAATCCTTGAGGTTAAAGCCGGGAGACAACGTGCTGCTTGCCGCCGGAAGCGTGTTTAACGAACAATTCGACCTGAAATACTCCGGCACTGTCAACTCTCCGATTACCATTGGTAGTTACGGCGTTGGCGATGCGCCGGTCATTCACAGTAGCAATGACGGCATCCACGGATCGAAAGCGTCAAACATCATTGTGGAGAACATCAAGATTGCTGATACCGGCGGTGGGGCGATATATGCGGGAAATGTCTCTAACTGGATCGTCCGCAACGTCGAGGTCGAAAATACCGGACTTGCCGGCAAGCCCGGTTCCGTCAACTTCCAGAGCAGCCAGAACATTACCATCGAGAACAGCAAGATTTCCGGGGTGAATGGAGACGGCATCTGGATGGATAGGGTGATTGGCGTTACCATCGTCAATAACCTGGTCATTAACAGCCAAGGCGCTGCGGCAGACGCCGTTCAGTTGAACGACAGCAGCAATATCCTGATCAAGGGTAACCACCTGGAGCAAACGGAGACCAACAGCGCAAAGGGCGTTCTGGTGCTTGTTCGGGCTGTAAATGCAGCGGTCGAGGACAACACCGTGGTCGGCGGCGGTTTCGGGATAGGTGCCAACGCGGGCACGAATATCGCCATCCACGACAACGACATCTCGGGATACGGCGGCTATAGTTGGTCCTACGGTATCGGCCTTGGCGATCAGGGCAATGCGACAAACTATGATATCAGTGGAAACTATATCCATGACGGCGTCTGGGGCGTGTCGATCAGCGCTGCAGGTTACCCAAGTTATACACGCATCGATATCGATATTCATGGTAATGTCTTTGACGACCTGTCGTCTTCAGCGCTGAAGGTCGACAGGCCTGCATCCGGCTCTTTTCATGATAATGTCATCGACAGCGTGGTGTCGACGTTGACAATGCCGGTCGCAATTGCCCTCCAGAGCACCTTTTTGATCAACGATAATAAAACGCTGGAGCAAGCGCAGGCCGAACTCGACGCTGCGACTGGCAACACCCCGTCCAACGGTGAGACGCCTACCACACCGGTTGTGGAGCCGCATGTCGAACCGTCAACACCGACGCAGACAAGCACTCCGGCGCCCGCGACTGAAGCGCAGGTTTCCACCGCACCCACCGTCGCCGTTCCCAAGATTGTCGCAGCCCATGACAGCCTGAAGATCTCCACGGATACGGGCAGCGCCTATCATGGCAACCTCCTCGAAAACGATAGCGCAATCAATGGAACCGTGCTGCTTCGTCGCTTCGGTGACAGTGCAGTGGATAAGCATGGCCTGACGCTGACCGGGAAATATGGCGTCATCCATGTGGAGAGCGATGGTGATTACACGTATACGGTCGATGCGGTGAAAATCGCCGGTCTCAGCGGAAAGGTCAGCGAATCCTTCCAATATAAGATTTCTGACGGCGCTTCTCACATCGATACCGACTCGCTCGGCGTTTATATCGATGTGGACGCGTTCCATAGCAGCCAAGCATCGCACCTGCTGGTTTGAATCATGCCAAAAAGAGCGCCGGTCCGCTGTTCAACATCTGAAAGCTTGATGATGAAGGGGTGTCGGCGGTCGAAGGTGCGGATAAAAAAATAGTTCCGCCGTTCAAAGGAAAAATGAACTATAGATTGAATTTAAAGTTAACGCCGGAGTAATCGTCGCACACATGCGCGCGATACGTTCATCTCTCTGCGCCGTTGTTGGGCAATTTGCGATTTTCACTTGCTCAGGTTGGTATATTTAGCGTAGCGTCAAGACAGAATCCCTGAAACCGCTCGTTATAAATTGGAGTTTTTGGCCACTTTTTGGTTGGATTCATGTAATAAGTCGTGGGCTTGCAAGCGGGTCCGGCGCCGGTGTCGGGGTCCAATGCAGTCGTGTCATTGATCGGGCGTGATGGACCCGGAGCTGGAGTGTGCGCCGGCATATTTGCTTTCGTGCGATGCGGTAAGAGAGGGATTATTTCGTGTTTCAGAATTCAGCAGCTGATGTCAGCGAGCCATCCAAAGCATTAAAGAAATGCAAGGGGGGGCTGGTTTTCATCGGAATAGCAAGCGCGCTTATTAATATCCTATACCTTACAAGTTCATTTTTTATGCTTGAGGTGTATGACCGGGTCATCCCTAGTAAAAGTATACCATCGCTGGTTGTCCTGGCAATACTTGCGTTAATGCTTTACTGTTTTCAAGGAGCGTTCGAGGTTCTGCGAAGCAGGATGCTTGTACGTGTTGCCGGTGCGCTTGACGAGATGGTGAACGGACGTGTGTTCCGCGCGCTGATCAAGGCTCCGTTGAAAGTCAAAATCGGCGGAGACGGGCTTCAGCCGTTGCGCGACTTCGACCAGATCAGAACCTTCCTGTCCGGTATGGGGCCGACAGCGATGTTCGATCTGCCCTGGTTGCCGTTCTATATCGTGATCTGCTTCCTCTTTCATCCGGCGATCGGATATATCGCGATCGGTGGATCGCTGGTTCTCGCTATCCTGACGTTCATGACCAATCAGGGAACGCGTACGCTCTCCAAAAAGCAGTCTGACTCCGCCAATATGCGGAATGCCTTCGCGCAGACCTCGATCCGCAACTCCGAGGTTATTCACGCCATGGGTATGGCAGGCACGATGGCCGAAATCTGGGACCGCAAGAACAGTGAATATCGGACGATCACCCGGCAGGCATCGGATGTCGGCAACGGATATGCGACCTTGTCGAAGATTTTCCGTATTGCTCTGCAATCGGGAACGCTCGCGACCGGCGCAATCCTGGTCATTCAAGGGCAGGCCTCTTCGGGAATTATCATCGCGGGCTCGATATTGACCTCGCGCGCCCTGGCGCCTGTCGAAGCGGCGATTGGAAATTGGCGTGGTTTCGTTTCTGCTCAGCAGAGCTGGGCGCGGCTTTCGAGCCTGCTGAAAACCATTCCTGAGATTCCAGCCCCCCTTGCGCTCGCGGCTCCTACCAAGCAAGTCACGGTCGAGGGCTTGGCGAGTGGACCGCCGGCGGGTCAGCGCCTGGTCATCTCCGATATCAGCTTCGGCTTAAGGGCAGGGAGCGCGCTTGGTGTCATTGGTTACAGCGCCTCGGGTAAGTCGTCGCTGGCGCGGGCGATGATGGGTATCTGGCCGACCGTCAGAGGGTCCATTCGTCTCGATGGCGCAGCACTCGACCAGTGGGATGGCGACGCGCTTGGCCGGCATATCGGTTATCTCCCGCAGGATGTGGAGCTTTTCTCGGGGACCGTCGCGCAGAATATCTGCCGTTTCGCGAAGGAGATGTCGCCTGAGACAGTGGTTGCCGCAGCGAGAGCGGCGCGTGTTCACGATCTTATTCTTCGTCTACCGAACGGTTACGAAACCGAAATCGGCGAAGGCGGTGCTGCGCTTTCGGCCGGCCAGAGGCAGCGTATCGCGCTTGCAAGAGCGCTTTACGGCGAGCCATTCCTCGTCGTGCTCGACGAACCGAACTCCAATCTCGATGAAGAAGGCGAGCGGGCGCTGAGTGCCGCGATCATGAGCGTGCGGGCGCGCGGCGGCATTGTCGTTGTCATCGCACATCGGTCAGGCGTTCTGGCAGTCTGCGACTTCGTGCTGATGATGCAGGAAGGCCGTATGATCGCGTTCGGTCCCAAAGAGGAAGTTCTGGCAAGGGTCAGCCGGCCGGAAGCGGCGCGTACGCCGATTGCCGAGCGCGTGGCTCAGCTTAAAGTCGTCGTCGACGGCATAAATGCGGCCGAATAGGCCAGAAGGAAGATTGTGATCAAGGTTATCAGTGAATCGAAACGCTCCCTCAATCGGCATGTTGCCGTCGTCGGTGTGTTGTCGATAGCCCTCGTTTGCGGCATTGGCGGTTGGGCGGCGACGTCAGAGCTGTCGAGCGCAGTCATCGGCGAGGGCGTAATCGTCGTCGACGGCGATGTAAAGAAGATCCAGCACCTGACAGGTGGTATCGTGTCGGAATTGCTGGTCTCGGAAAACGACCATGTGACGGCAGGGCAGGTCCTGATCAGGCTCGATGGGACGACGACCAGAGCGAACCTTTCGATTGTCGAAAGCACGCTCGCTCAGCTTTATGCGCGCCGTGCCCGTCTGAAGGCGGAACGGATCGGCGCCGAATCGTTCGAGGTCGAGGAAAACATCAGCGATCTGACATCCAGCACTTCGGCGCAGAAGCTTCTCGATGGCGAGCAGAAATTGTTCGACAGTCGCAGGACGGCGCTCATCGGAATGAAGAGCCAGCTGGCATCCCGCAAGGATCAACTGGCCGAGCAGGTAAAGGGGTTGGTGGTTCAGATCAACGCCACCAACGATTCCCTGGGCTTGATCGAACAGGAGCTTGAAGGCATTGATACGCTTTACAAGAAAGGCCTCGTCACGCTCCAGCGTTTGAATACGCTCAAGCGCGCCCGCGCCGATCTCCAGGGCAACAGCGGCCAGGAAATCGCAGCTAAGGCGGAGGCCGAAGGTAAGGCAATCGAGATCGATCGCCAGTCGATCCAGCTGGATGAGGATCGTCGTTCGGAAATTGCAAAGGACCTGACCGACGTCGAGGCGCAGATCGCCGAATATGAAGAGCGCCGCGGAACCGCAGTCGATCAGCTGCACCGTCTCGACATTACCGCACCGTTGACTGGGCGAGTTCACGAACTTTCGGTTCACACCGTCAATGGTGTTATCGATCCCGGTCAGACGTTGATGCTCGTCGTTCCCGAAAATAACGAACTTACGGTCGAGGCGAAAGTCGCCACCCGCGATATTGATCAGGTTCACGTCGGCCAGTCCGTCGATGTGCGTTTCAGCGCTTTCGATCAACGCACGACGCCTGATGTGAGCGGTGAGATTACCTCAATCGCCCCTGATATCGTCAAGGATGAGCGCACGGGCATCAGCTACTATCCCCTGCGCGTCAAGCCGAAAGCTGAAAGCATTGCCAAATTGAAGACGATAAAGCTCTATCCCGGCATGCCGGCCGAGGTCTTCATCAAGATCGGCGACCGGACCGTGATATCCTATCTGACGAAGCCGCTGACCGATCAGATGCAACACGTATTTCGCCAGGAGTGATTGGCGGCTGTTTCGGGTCGTTAGGAGCCTTACATCTCAAAGCAGCCGGTATCATCCGCCAGGCTGAGGTTGGATAGTTTCGCCTTGCTCGAATGGGCATGAGCGGCCATTTCACCAAATTGTCTCAAGCCTGCTGCAAGGTCTCCCCATGATGTGTTTGCTGCCTTGGCGAGGGGCGCCGACTGAGAAGCGATCGGCTTATGGATTGGTTCTGTTTCTGGCGTGTCTGGTAATGTTTTCAGCGGTCAAAAACGGCCATGCCGATGGCGCTCAGCCGCTGAAAATAGTGGCTTTCGGCACATCCTTAACGGCTCGCGGGGGATGGCAGCCCGCTCTCGAGACAAGGCTTGCAGCCTGCCTGCAAAGGCCCGTGAAAGTCGAGAGTGTTGCAAAGAGCGGCGAGACGTCATTATGGGCCCTTACCCAAGTTGATCGCGTGGTTGCCGCGCAGCCGGATATCATCCTAATTGAACTCTACGCCAATGATGCAACATTGCATCGATTCGTGTCGCTTGCTCAAAGCCGAAAGAATATCGGCGACATTCTCGACCAGCTCCAGCAGCGCCTGCCGCAAGCGCGGATCATCGTCATGGCCATGAATCCGTTTTCAGGATTGCGTGGGCTGATCCGCCCCTTCGTCAATAGTTATGTCTCTGCACATCAGGCGGAGGCGGAAAAACGTGGTCTGGAGTTTGTCGACCACCGGGCCAACTGGGAGCGTCTTACACCGGATGACCTGGCCACGGCAATTCCCGACGGCGTGCATCCTCAGCCCGATATGGCCTCCAAAATCATCGCGCCTGAACTCGTCAAACATATCGCCGGCAACAATTGCGGAGAGTGAAAAGATTTCTCAAATCCGTCACAGATTTTAGCGGCTTCCAGGTCAGACGGCCGCAATATAGGTTTTCAAGTAGGTGACCAGCGAAGCCCGGCCGGCCTCCGACAGATCTTCGTGAGACGGGCTATCCAGCTCTTCAAGCAGATAGTTCCTGAGATCGTCATCGGTATGTGCGACGTAGATACCCGGTCGGCCTGCGAGCTGGCCGACCGTGGCAAGCTGATGATCGTTTCGGTGCTCGCCGAGCGCCGCCTGTCGGGGAACGAGAATGATCGGCTTCCCAAAACGCTTGGCCGTGAGCACTGTACCAATTCCCGCATGAGAGACGATGACCGTTGCATCGCGAAAAACGTTATCGAAGTCCTTAGGCTCGATATTCTTGATCCATTTCATATTCTGTGGCGTGTAACTGCCTCTGCCGATCTGCGCCAGAACCGGTTTGGACAGTTCCTTTGCAAAGGTGTCGACAGACCTGACGAGGCGATCAAACGGCAGCTGTGTTCCGACGGTGACAAGGATCAAAGGACAGCTCCAGCGTAATGGGGGCCATCCGGCCGCGACAGATGTTGCCATTGCGTGAGCCAGAGCGTCGCAATATGGCCGGCCAATTTACCCGATAGGGACAGCTTCTCGACATTGGCGACGCTATCGATCCAGATCGTCCGCTTGCCCGTCAATTTGCCAGCAAGCAGGCAAAAAAGCCCGGGCGCCGCACCGGTCGAGATAATGACGTCTGGCCTCTGCTTGATGACGATGGAGAAGGCGCTGAAAAAGCACCGGATCGACATGGTAATCGAGTCGCGGCTGCAATCGGGAAGGACCAGTCCGTCCCGAATGTCGTATTTTGCAAGCAGTCCCGGGATGGTCGTCGCAAAGACGATATCGCAGCCCTCGAATGCACCGCGCATCGCCATCAGCTGCTCCCAGTGGCCGCCTCCCGACGAGGCAGCGAGAACCTTCAATTTTTTCTCAGCCATAGACAGGCATCTCCTATATTTGACCGATGAAAGCGCGAAAAACCATTCGGTTCGAATAGCGGCTGTGTCACGATAGTTCAGTAGAAGTGTAGCATTTTTGGCCCGGTTGGTTGAAGCCTTGAAGTTCATGGACAGTCAATCACTCATGAGTTTTCATCGGGAAGATAATAAGGGTCAGAACTCTTCCAAGGGCGCTCTTGCAAACAATATCAGAGAGCGGCATTGGGCTTGTATTCCTGATATGCATGTCCAAGAATTCCATTAACCATGCCCGCACCGCGCAGAACATGGGTGAGGGCTCGCATGCCCCAATAGGGCGAAATCAAGATCGCCGGCAGCATGAGCAGTCCAAGCACGACTCTCGTGGCGCCATAGGCCGCGCGATAGATCCGGCGCTTGAGGTTGCCATGCAGGACCTCGCTGACTGCGAAGGTATTGCCGAGCCGGTATTGTCTTTGCAATACCCATTTCCACGTCATCCGACTGGCAGGAACGATATCATGGACAAGCGCCTTATCAGCCCAGAAAACCTGCATGCCACGGCGAATGGCCTGATTGAAGAACAGATAATCCGTGCCCCCGGTGAAGCGCATCTTCTCTTCAAAACGCAGATTCCATGAGCGGATCAGGGGATAGTCGAACATGACGTTGTTCGAGGCGGCATAAGAAATGCGTTGGCCGTCTTTGTTCTTCTTGCGCTCGAACACCCTTGCCTTGATGAAATATTCCGGCGGGTTTTCGGGATAGACCGGTTGGACGGGGCCATAGACGCAATCGGCGCGGTTTTTCTCTCTTGTCTCCAGCATCGCGTCCAGCCAGCCGTCGACCGGCCATTCATCATCGTCGAGAAAGCAGAAGAGGTCGGTGCCGAGGGGCGCTGAATCCAACGCGCGATTGCGCGCAAAGGGTATGCCCTGGTTTTGTTCGATGACGTAGATCAGGTCGTAGGCACCTGTCTGGCCGAAACCCTCCACTGTGGCCTTTGCGCTGCCGGCCGCATCATTATCCACGATCACCATAGTGAGATGATAGAGGCGATCCGGATGCCTGACCTGGCGCGTCATCACGTCGAGCAGCTTGGCGATCCCGTCGAGGCGTCGATAGGTCAGCACGCCGACGGCGATATTCAGCGGTGCGCTGCCTGCTTCCGTGCCGACGGATGAATGCGGAAAAGTCTGTTGCTGACTCATGACTGTCCTCTCCGCAGCATATTTCCCAAACGTTTGCGCGCCGCCATCAAGGCCACTTCGGTCGCGGCAGCATCGCCGAACGGACCGCCGGCCACCGTGTTGCGAGCTTCGCTCCGGAGCTTCAGAAGCGATGTCGTTTCGGCAATTCCGCCGGCCACGAGGCTTTTGCCGAGTGCCTGCAGCCCGTCATAGCGGCGTGCCAGCTCCAGCCCAGTCGCGATCATGATCCGCGGGCGCAGCGTCTTTGCCCTGCTTGTGCCCGTGTAGCGGTTCGACTCATGAATGCGCTGAAACGTCAGCGGTGTTTCGACGATCGCGCCGCGGCCGAGAAAGGCAGCAGCAAACTTGATATAATTGTCGCTGAGGACGACGTCTGTTGCAACGGACATCGGCAGGATCTGGGACAGCAGGTGGCGGCGGAAGCTCAAGCCCGATGTCGGAACCGGAAGTGAGGGAAAGCCGCCCCTGCGAAGCGTGTCCCGCTTGTCGAACAGTCTCACTTGCAGCGTTGCAGGCGGCAGGTCGCTTTCCTCGGTCGTCACCCGATCGAAGCACCAGTCGATCTCATTGCGATCGTAGATCTCGGCGATACGAGCAAGTTTGCCGGGCAGAAACCCATCATCGGCATCGAGGAGAAAGAGGATATCGCCGCTTGCCGCCGCAAAGCCCGCATTGAAGCTCGAGGCCTGGCCACCATTTTCCTTCAATACCGTCAGGATCTGCTCGCCGTAAGAGGCAAGGATCTGGCGGGAATCGTCGGTCGATCCGTCATCGACCACCACCACTTCGAAGTCGGGGTAGGCCTGCGACAACACACTGTCGATGCATGGACGCAAAAAGCGACCGTAATTGAAATTATTGATGAGCACCGAGAGTTTCAAACTACCGCCTCCTGGGCCAATCGATCACCGGGCTAGTGTCTGGGGCGCATACCGGCGAATTCCAGCACGATATCCACGCATGTAGTAATATTTCCAGATAGCCCAGAAACGCTTCTTCGATTGCGGCAGGAGATAAAGCATGGCTGCCCGAAATGCCCATTGCGCGCTTTCGATCCAGATCGGTAGTGGAACTCCGCTTAGCCTCACCCCTTCAGGTATCTCGTCGGGAAAGAGCGCCGGCATGCCATAACCAAGCCGTTCGCCTCGTTTCTGCACCCAATCCTCAGTGACACTTGATGCCGGTATCCAGTGATGAACCACGGCCTCTGCGCATCGATAGGATTTCGCGCCATTCGCTGCGAGACGAATGATGATTTCCGCATCCTCACCCATGGCAAATATCTTCCCTGGAAGAGGACCGATATCTTCGCGGTAACGGACGCTCGTTCCGAGCAACTCTCGCCTAATGATCGTGTTAGGACCCCAGACTTTCGTCGGGTCACAAGGTCCGCTTTGCGTTTCATCGACGATCGCGAAAGTCGAGCCCATGGGAATCCAATCGATAAAGCGGCCCTTCGGCTCCTTTTCCCAGTCGGGGACGATTCTGCCTCCGAACACGCCATAGCCCGGATGCGCGATGGCACAGTCGACGATCGCTTTCAGCCAGTTCGGTTCGGCGCGTATGTCGTCGTCCGTAAAGACGATAAGATCTCCCTTAACTCGATCCAAAGCCAAATTCAGTGCGCCGGACTTTCCCGGTTTGCGCTGCTGCAGGACGGTGATCGGAAGTTTCTCGTTATACGATTTCAAAATCTCAAACGTATCGTCATTGCTATTGTTGTCGACAGCAACCAATTCCCATCGATCATGCGGAAGCTCCTGGCGCACTAAGGAATTCAAAGTATGGCGCAGCCGGCGGCTGGCGCCATTGTAAGATGAGAAGAGCACGCTGACGAAGAGATCCGACATCAGTTACCAACCCTCTTGGTGAAGTCGAAAGAGAAGAGCTTCATATTTTGACCGCCTGTGCGATGTTCGAATGGGATCGGCGCTTACGCGGGGTTCGACCGCGTCTTACCGAAAAACTCGCGCCTGTGACCCTCGCCGACTATCCTCAGCTTACGAAGATTGCGCAACCACCGCCGCGGTTTGGTGAGTACGCCGCGGTTCAGGAAATACTGCCGCAGCAAACTGGGTGCCTGACTGTGCGATCCGCCGTGGGCGACCCGATAGACTGCCCCGCGAAAGGGAAGCTTCGTGAGCGGCGCTCCCCGTTGCGCAAGAATATCCGCTATGCGGACATGGCTGCCCAGCATCGACTTGATCCAGTCCAGCGAAGCATCCTCAAAGCGGGTCGGCAGTTCGTAGAGATCGGCACGAATGATCAACGAGGTACCGCAGAGATGGCTGAAGTCGTCATGGCCAAACAGAAAGTTGCCGCCATCGTCCCAGATATAACCATGGTCGATCGTCCATCCGTTGGCGTCCCGGTTGTCGAATACGTGTTGAACGATCCGCGAGCTGACGAAATCGTCGTCATCGACAATCATGAAGAAGCGACTGTCGGTGGCATTCAGCATGCCGCTCAGAACGCGACGGCCTTTGTCGGCCCGGAAGGCATCAAGGAAGTCTTCTTTGCTGCCCTTTCCAAGTTCATGCAGGTCGTTCGGCGGAAAGGTGACACGCACGGCGGAGAATTTTTCCGGCAGGTCAGGCAGATCGGCGCCTTCGTTTGCCACGATGATGCCGCGCCAGTCTCCGTTGGTCTGGTTGGAAATGGAGGCCACGGTCTGGGTCAGGTTTGCCTTCAGCCTGCTCCAATCGCGGGCATTGTCCTGATGGCGGACCGGGATAATGAAGGTGACAAGTGTCATCGAATGCCCCCTTAAGCCCGCAAGCTTACAGCTTCTTTTTCATCGACACGCCCCTTGGCTGCCTGACCACGCGCCCACTCTATTCCGTCCTCGAGCGAGGTTGCCTTGTATGAAAGGTCGGTTCCGCCGGAGAAAGCATTCATGAAGCGGCGGATCTTTCCATAGCTGTTGTCCAGCACGGCATGCGGACGGCCGAGCAGCAGCGAGCAGATATGGACGTGCAGGCGATCGGTCACGATTGCGCGGGCACGCGAAATCTGACTGATGCCGCGCTCGAAACGGTTGTGTGCCGCAGCGTCCAGTCTGCGCAAGGCAACTTCGCTCGGCTTCAATGCGAGATAGGCCGAAGCTACCCCCAACTTCTTGGCGATATCGACCTTCCGTTTCGACTCGGTAATCCAGTCTTCCACAGGAATATCGGAAGGAATTTTGCGATCGGTACCGCCAACCCGTTCCGCATCCTCCCGCAACATGGCGAGGACGGGAATCTGTGTCGCCCTTTCCGCAAGCGGGCCGATGGCAAAAGCCATATCGGGGCATAGACGTACGGTGCAGTCGAAGTGTTTTTCGGAAAACTCCTTCGATTCTTCGTCGCGCACGAGCAGCACGAAATTCTTGTGGCGCCCGATTGCCCGTTTGGATTGCTCGATGCGCTCAGGCGAACTGTAGTGGATCGACTGCGGGAACTGGATGATCTGCCGATCCGGGAAACGCTCCATGATCGTTTCGCGGAAATCCTGGTGGGCAACCCAGATATCGCCGAAATTGCCGCCGCCGTGAATGAAGATCGGGCCGGTCGGTACGCGCCGTTTCAGTTCGTCGGCGGAGAAGTCGTACAGTCTGGAAACATAGTCCGGGCGCTTGCCGAAGCGATCTTTGAGATAGGCCATCTCACCCAGCCAGATTGCCGAGTCGCCGCAATTGCGGATGTCAGGAAAGTCGAGAATCGCAAGCGGTTCGTCGCGCGAGACATAGTCCTTGAGGCAATCATGGATCATGCCATTGAGTTTTGCGATCAGCTCCGATCTGGATTGGCTGGTCATTCTGCCTCTCTTCTTGATGTTCGTTTCGCTTCAGGCCGACTTGGGTACGGCAATACGTTTGGCTTTTGACAGGAACTTGACAACGATACGCTGAACTTCAGTTTCCGGGCCGTTTGGCTTCTTCATCGCGAGCCAAAGGACAAAGCTGGAACCGACATAGAGGATACCGCCGGTGACGACCATGATGGCCAAGTGAAGGGCCAGCGCCAACTTGTCGGTGGGAGTGTTCAGGACATGCGACAATCCCCAGACGCCGGCAGCCATCACGGCGACACTGGCAAGCGCGCGAAAGTTTGCCGCGAGCTGCTGGAAGAATGGCAGATTGATCAAGCGCTTGACGAGAAGCATGTTGACTACGGTGGAAATCAGGCCCGTCAACACGCGTGCATAAACGACGCCCGGAAGCCCAGCCATCATGAGACCAGCGATGATGATGGGCACGCGGACCACCAGCATCTGCGTGTCGCGGATGAACAGCATCTTGGTATGGCCTTTTGCCATGCCCAGCGGTTGGACGAGCGAACCGAGGGTCTGCAGAGCGAAGACCGATGCGAGCGCCTGTACGATGAAGATGGCGGGAACCCACTTTTCTCCCAAGGCAAGCCGCATCATCGGATCAGCTACCACTGCCATGCCGATTCCGGCCGGAAGCGCCACCGCCGCCAGAAGCGCCTGTGCACGCTGATAGGCTGCGACAAGCCGGACCGGGTCGTTGCGGACCTTCGAAAAGCCTGGGTAAATCGTCTGGTTCAAAGGCGCCGTCGCCTCGCGCGTTGGCAGAGTCGAAAGAGTGTTGCCGACGGTATAATGGCCAAGCTGCGTGGCGCCCAGCATCTTGCCGATTAAAAGATACTCGACCCGCCAGTTCAGCGTGTTGACGATCTGTCCGGCCGTCAGCCAGAGCGAAAACGAAAACAATTCCCGTGCATGCCGGAAGGTTATGCGCGGCCAGAACGGCAGGACGGTATAGGAAACGATGATATTCGTGACCTGATAGGCGAGGGTGCCGACAACGAGCGCCCAGTAACTCTGGTAGATGGCAGCAATTGCCACCGTCACGACGAAGCCGACCAGCTTTTGCGAGACGTTCAGTACGAACTCCTGCCAGAAGATCAGATCACGCTGGAGCATGACGCGGCGTGGATTGGCGAGACCACTCAGGAGCAGGCTGAAACTCAAGGCAAGCATGACGCTTGTCAGCCGAGGCTCGTTGTAAAACTCGGCGATCGGATAGGCACTGGCGGCAAACAGCAGCGCCAATACCGCGCTTCGCGTCACGCTCAATGTCCACACCGCACTGAAGTGAACTTCGCTCGGAGAATCGTGGCGGATAAGCGCCTGATTGAGCGAGAGTTCGGTGACGGAGCTCAAAATGACCTGGATCGTCGTTGCGATAGCAACGAGACCAAAGTCGGCCGGCACGAGATACCAGGCCAGGACAAAGGTGCTGAGTGCGGAAAGCCCGTTGACGATGGCGCGGGACAGACTCAGCCATATGCTACCTTGGATCAGCCGGTCGGTAACACTGCTCATAGATCAATGGCTCCGCACGACGAGGACATCGACCATTTAAGTGGGCTGCACACCCGTCCAAAGTGCTGCTCCCCTTCGTCAGGGCAGAGCGGGTTGATGGAGTTAGAAAGGATCATGCCTATTGCCTCGTCACGAACTCGGTTTGCGACATCACACGACGCTTGCCGTTTTCTTGGAAAAATCTTGCTTCAGTCGGTTTAGCTCAAGCAGCATTCTGTCGTGCGCCTTTATAATAGACTCATCTGTGCTGAGCTGGCCCGGCTTCTCTGCTACCCGCTGCAACGTCTTGACCGTCGACCCAAAGACATAGTTGCCAGTGAGCTGTCGGATGCGGCGGTGGCGGAACGTTATGTTCTTCAAAAGGTAGGTGTTTTTCCGTACCAGCGACGCGCCTGCTTCGACGATATTTGACGGGCCAATCGCGTCGAAGTCGATCTCGAGATCAAGCGCACTTGCCCAATCGTACCACTTGGCTCGATTCCCCGGCGCGATCGGCCGGATAGCCCGCCAGGGAACGCGCAGCGCGTCTGAGATAATACAGCCATGCATCGCCTCGGAGACAACTTTATGCGATGCGCTGATTTCGGTCAGAACCTTTTCCACAGACCAGCGGGGATCGATATAGTGAATCCCTGCGAGCTCGCAGGCCTTATCCCAACTGCCATACATCGCGCTTTCGTAATGCGGCATGAAAGAGACCGGGTAGCGCTTCTCGATGCTTTTCGCATCCCAGCAGCTGCGCGTGAGGATACCCGAATCGCCGATGGCGTAGCTCGGATCGATGCCGAGGATTTCGGCAGTCTTCTTTCCGCGCACGAAATAGAATGTCCAGTTGCGATCGACTTTCGGCGGGTTGGTGTAGCCGCCATAGCCCGAGCCGAAGACAATCTTCTGCATATTCGGGTCGAAATTGTCATAGAGAATCGAACCGATGCCGAGAAAAAGTTGGCTTTCGTCGTCGTCGAAGAAGCCGGGCAGCAGGCGCTCCCAAAGCCAATGGTTCAGTTCGTCGCCAAAATTCTCGTGTTTCCCCCGGTAGGCAAACATCTTCATCGTGCTTCTCCAGTCGGCAAGTGCGTCACGATCTGCGAGACCGTCTCGTCTTCGCGTGCCATGCGTCCGTAACGCGAAATGATCTTGATGTCGCTGCGGATTATCTTTGCCGGATTGCCCGCCACAAGCGAGCGCGGTGGAATGCTCTTGGTCACCACTGAGCCCGAGCCGATGACGCATTCGTCGCCGATCTCGATGCCGGGCAGGATGATGCTGCGGGCGCCGATGAAGCAGCGTTTGCCAATCCTCGTGTGAAGGTAGAGCCCGCGTGTGAGATCGTGGGTCAGAATCGCAGCCTCAAAGGCAACGTAAGTTTCCGCGCCGATATGCAATCCCCTCGGGTTGGTCTTGTCGAAACGCACGCTCAAGGAAAAGCTCGCCGTCGGATCGATATCCATTCCCCAGAATTTCGTATAATAGAGCCACTTGGCCTTCACAAATCCGTTCCGCAGTGGCCGAAATACGTTCAGTCCCCACTTCGGCTTTTTTCCCGTCTGCACCATCAAGTCCGACCCCGGCTGGAAAATTCGTCTAGCACGGAACTGTAATAGTCCTCGAGCGTCCCCGTCTGACGACGTAAGTCGAAGCGCTCGGCCACCAGAAGCGGTGCCCGCGCGCTAAAGGCTGTCCACAGGGTCTGGTCGTTGAGCAGTCTTCCGACCGCGTCCGCCATTCCCGCGACATCCCGCTCCTCCACGAGATAACCAGTTTTCCCCTCTTCGATCGCTTCGCCGACGCCTCCCGAGCGAAATGCGACGACCGGAGTACCGACGGCTTCCGCCTCGAGATTTGCGAGGCCGAAAGCTTCGGCGTGACCATTGTCGAGGGTCACGCTTCCATGGAGATAAAGCTCCGCACTGGCGAGCAGATCTCTTATCTCAGTCTGCGACAGATTTTCATGGATCGTGACGCTTGGCAAGGAACGACGCGCCAGTGCTTCGATTTCCTCCTTCAAGGGACCCTGGCCGACCATGACGAATTCGACGGGGGTGCCGGCGGCGGCCACACGCGAAAGCGCATCGATCATGAAACGATGGCCCTTATAGTCGACGAAGCGGGCAATTGAAACCACGAGCCCTTTTTTTCGGGGGCGGGGTTCCATTTTGAAGAGATCGAGATCGATGCCGATATGATGGCGATAGACGCGTTCGGCTGGAAAGCCGAGGGCCAGCAGCCGGTCGCGGATGAAATCGGAAACGGCGATGTTCCAGCTGTTCCAGCTGGCCATCTCGCTCCGGCCCTTGGCGAAGAAACGCACCTGATTGAAGCCGCCCGGCTTTTTCGGGTCGCCGGAATAGGTGGCATCGAAGCCGTGGAACGTCGTGACGAGCGGCTTGCCGGCGGCCCGGGCCAGCGGGCCAATGACATAGCCGTTCTTACCGAAATGGGCGTGAACGAGATCGGCTTTGCCGATCGCAGGAAAGAGGAAGGGAAGGCCGATCTGCGGGATTTTCAGCAGCAGTTCACCGGCCCGCGCAATGGGAGACCGACGGATGTCATGAACCGGAACAGTGGATTTTTTTGTATGCGCCGAAGAAATTCGCGAGCCGGCAAGAATTTCAGCTTCGAAAGTACGAAACGCTACCGCCTGGTTAAGAACAAATGCCTGGCTGGCAGGCAAAAATTTTTCCACATAAATAACGGCTTTTTTCATGAATCTGTTCGCGTCTCCGTTGTCTTATGCATCACATCGCCTCTATTGCCCGCCGGACACCGTCAACCGCACTTCTTGGCGCATTATTTTCGTCGTAAAGATTAACGCGCTTCGTGCAAGCGGCGGCGGGATCGGCCGCTTTCTCATCGCGCTCGCCGTATTTTTCCGACATGCCCCATACTGTCACGCCTTTCAAGTCGCCATGTTCGGCCGCCACGGTGATCACGTCACTGAAAATATCGGCGTAGGATGCCGGCGTGAGGGCTTTGTCGCGGTTCAGGAAGTGGCAGGACGCATCCAGTTCGGTGATGAAAACGCCGACACCCATGTCCTTCAGCGCCGCGCAGAAGCGCCCCATTCCTTCCGGATCGATCCGGTCGAGACCGGGGCGGAAATGCGCCTGCAGCCCCACCGCATTGATCGGCGTTTTTTTTGCCACGAGATCCTCGACGATTTTCAAGATGTGCGCGCGCTTCTGTTCGAACACGTCTGATTTTTTCTCCAGATGCGTTTCGTTGAGTACCAGCGTTGCGTCGGGATTGGCCTGGTGCGCCATGTCGAAACTCATACGAATATAATCGTCGCCAAGAAGGCGTCGGAAAACACAATCCCGCAGATCCGGTGCATCATACTCCAACGGTTCGTTGACCACATCCCAAGCATCGATCGAGTTCTTATAGCGAGTGACAACCTGTTTTATATGACGGTTCATCGCCGCCTGAATAGTCTTCGCGTCCGTGATATCAGACACCCAGCCCGGGACGCGATACCAGATCAGCGTATGGCCATAAACCTTCATGTTGTTTTTGCGTGCAAATGCAACCATGCGGTCGGCACTGCCGAAGCTGAAAACACCTGGTCTCTTTTCCGTCGCATTCCACTTCAGCTCGTTTCGCGGCGTTATCGAATTGACGTTGTCGATGTAGATCTCGGAAGCGATTGGATCGTTGATGTTTTGCAGGTCGATTGCCGATCCGAATCGGAACGACTTCTTGTCGGCAAGGGCGCGTAACCCTGCAGCGGCAGGCACCTGTGCCAAGGCCTGGCCTGCACGAACATATAACAGAGCGAGCGGAAGCGAGGCGAGGAAACGTCTTCTATTCATTCTATCTCTCTCTGTTAGCTTTTTCATGTCCGCAGTGGAATTTGAAGGACCGAGCTCGTCGGCACCGATCCGCCAGGGGATTCGCGTTCAATTCAGCAGGCTAATGCAACCTCAAATATACTTTTCCGGCACGGGATATTGTCAGTGTCTGCTAGACTTTTCAGCATGCTCCAAAATATAGACCGTCGGGGGAGGGCGCCGGTGATGGAAGATTGGTCTAGCTATCTGAGGAGCTATTTTTATATGGCATTTCAAAATGCCGTTTTTTTTATGGCGACTGTTCGAAACCATCTATCTCTTCTCGATGACCGGCAGTTCGCTGCCCTTGTTCTCGGCATCATCGGCGTCATTTTCCTCCCGTTCGCAGTTATCGTCAGAATGTCGTGGCGGCTGCGTCGATCGGAGATCGTCATTCGCTCGCTGAACGATGACCTTGCGCAAATCACACAGGACCTCAATGCCGAGCGTGTCTGGCGCCTGGCGGGTGGGGACAGCACCGAACGGCCGAGTGCGGACAGTTTGAAAGAGCTCTACAAGATTCTGGCCAGACATCGTGACGATGTAAGTCACATGGCGTGATGGGCCGGTGCTTGGGGTGAAACCAGAAATCGACAACATGGTCGCCTTTCTCCAGGTCGCGAGGATGCTCTATCTCTTTGTTTTCGCGCAAGCCCTGTGAAATCGTTGCACAGTTTTGCTGATGCGAGGATTGAAAGAGCTAAAGCGTCCTTTGTGCGTCTGAAACGACGCACGGGGTTCTAATGCGGGTGTTGCCGACTTTCTGCCGGGGCCTCGGCATCGGGAGGCCTGGAAACTGCTTCCGGTTGTGGGCTGTCGGTCTCGACCGCGGGGTCCGGCAATGGCAGCCATATTCTGCCGGAAAAATAATTTCTCGTTCTCTTCTGAGCTCCTGAAGTCGCATCCAGCGAGAGTGTGAAATTGTAATTCCCGGGATTGAGCACCTCGCGGGTGAAGCTGATGCTGGCTCCGAATCCGTCTTCCTTGATGTCCCTCAGATTCTTGATCGCGTTCAGGGTCTCGTGAAAATCGAGCCACTGCGGTTGTCGCAGCATGATTTCGAAAATTCTCAGAATGCCGGGATCGAGCTGGCCATTTCGATCAGTCTCGGGATTGATGATTTTCACGCGCATATTGTTGATCGTGCCGGCGGCGTTGCCGCGAACGATGACGAAAATGGACTTTGGGAGCTGATCCTTTTCCCGCTTGCCGCTCTGCTCGAAAAAGCACTCGAACGTATCGGCGTTGAAGCTCGCCGGTGCCCAATCGCTAGTCTCGATGCCGGCATTGTGCAGTGCCGCACACATCGCGGCGCCGGATATCCGCCATGTCCGTAGAAAAGTCGACGCGGCCTCTACCATCGGCGGTTCGATGGCATGCAAGGGAAGCTTAAAGCTGGCAGGGGGCATCGGGCGGGGAAGGGGTTTGGGTGGAGGCGGCCTCACCTCATGGGGAAAAAGATCGAAGCCAAAATAATGGCTGACTGTCTTTAAGTGTTTCATGTCGTTGGAAAGCAGCACCGTCCCCATGACCAGTGAGAGGGAAATCGCCAGCAGCAACCAGAAGACCACGGGAATCCGCGGTTTTCCCACCGGCTGTTTCGCATATGCGGACGACGAATTATCGGGCAAGCTTGTCTTCTCCGGCGCGCGAGAAGGGTTTCGATCGGGCTGGCTAGAGCATTTCCGTTTTTCTCCAAGCCACGGAACCCTCTATCTTTTTGTTTTTGCGCAACTCCGGACACAAACCGCTGCGCACTTTTGCTGGAATTGCTCTAGATCCAGCATATACATTCAGCCGTTAAATATCTTTGGCTTCGTGTCGGCAATTGGGCACCTTTGTGCCTCGTCATCAGGAAGGCGCGCTGCATATTTTGGATACCGGCTTCGACAATGTTCGTTTGAATATGTTGGAAGGATTGCCGTTTTCGCCAAGTCGATGATCGCTGTTGCGCAAAAGCCTCTTAGACACGGCGTCGGAGCGGCGCTCGTTTCGAACGGGATTCGTCTGCTGCGACGTGCGCGATAGCAGCACCGCGCCAAATGGCACCCCGTTGCAATAATCCACAAGTTGTTTTTACTGTGTGCACGGCTGAAAAAAACCCTTACGAAATATTTACTTTTAGTTGCATTCTTGCTTAAACTCTCCATTATACAGCTGGGCGTGCTGATAACGCGGGAGACTAATTCACATGAAGGCTAAATCGCCGAATTCGATCGACGTCTATGTTGGCAACCGCGTGAGAGTTCGGCGGAAGACGCTCGGGATGACCCAGAACGGCTTGGCCGAACTTCTCGGCATTACCTTCCAGCAGATCCAGAAATACGAAAAAGGAACGAATAGAATAGGCGCCAGCCGCCTTCAGCGCATATCCGAGATTCTTCGCGTGCCCGTCGGCTTTTTCTTCGAGAACGGCGGCGCCGGACCAATCGAGGGCGAGACGAGCGAATTGAACAAGTTTTTGTCCTCGAAGGAGGGGCTGGCGCTCAACAAGGCATTCATCGCCATCGAGGACCCGAATATCAGGCAAAAGCTGGTTGCGTTGGCCAAAAGCCTGGCAGCCGCGGGGTTGCCTGAAAGCGACAGTGAGTTGCACGATTCGGTTGTGAACAGCTGAGGACGGATCGTGCTCCATCTGCAGACATTCGGCGATCTGCGGTTGATCGAGACGAATGGCGACCCGGTTCGTTATCCGATCAAGGGCCTGTTGATGATGGCCCATCTCTATGCCGGCGCGGACCATGAACTCAGCCGTTATGAATTGGCTCAGTTTCTATGGAACGACGTCGAAGCTGACCTGGCGCGGCTCAATCTGCGCAAACTGCTTTCCCGCATCCGCGATACAGACGGCGGACGCGCGGAAATGCCCTTTGATTTCACCGCCACCACGGTTCGTCTCGACACGCAGGCGGTTTCTAGCGATCTGGATATCTTTCGCACAGGCGGTTCGCCGCTGGAGCGGCTGAACGCGATCGCCGAACTGACCCAGCGCGGCTTCATCGGAAATATCAAACCAGCGACAAAGCTGATAGAAGCGTGGATCAGGGCGCAACGGGACGCTCAGGCGCTGCAGTTGCGGCAGGCACTGCTGGATGCGCTGCCGGACGCGCAAAAGCCCGGCGCGGCGCGCACCATTTCCAGCGCCGCCCTGCAGATCCTCGAACGGGATCCGAATGACGAGCAGGTCAGAGCCTTGCTGCACCGGCTATCCGGCGGTTCGTCCCTCAATGAGAGATTGCCGAACGGCGACGACCATGCCCGGGTACAGGTGAAGCGGTCAGAGGCCGGTGGTCAGACAGCTGCCGACATCGAACGTATATCGCCGATACCGCTGATCTTGCCTCGCCTGGTGCTGCTTCCTCCGACATCGAAACATGTCGATGCCGGACTTGCGCTTGCCAACGCCCTGATCGAAGACGTTACAATCGAACTCTGCGCGCTACGAAACATTTCCATCGTCGCGCCGCATACGGCCGGCCAGATCCGCCGCGATTCGAGAAGGCTGCCGTGGTCGCGCGTCATTCGATCGCCTATCTTCTGGATACGAGGCTTTCCGAAGAGGGATTATTCGCCCAGCTGGTTTACTTTCCCACGGACGAGATTATCTGGGCCAATCGCTTTGCGATGACGCCCGATATATTGCCACGGCAAAGACGGTTGATCGCGCAGCAACTGACCTTATCGGTGGCAAGCGAGCTGGCTGAAAACGAGGAAGAGCGACTACGCTTCGAAGCCAACCCGAAAGCTTATCATTCCTATCTCGTCGGCTCGAGCCTGATGAGCAGGTTGACGTTGCCGCATATCCGCCGGGCAAGGAAGGCATTCAAGCAATCCCTGTTGCATAAGCTGGATTTTTCTCCGTCATTTACCGGGCTGGCCAGGACCTTCACCAGCGAGTGGCTCGTGACGGCGCAGGGAAACAACGAGCTGCTGCATCTGGCCGAGCAGAATGCCCTTCGGGCCATCGAGCGGGATCCAGAATCGGCGGCGGGTCATCGCGAGCTTGGCGTCACCAAACTCTATCTCGGCGATGTCGATGCCAGTGTCGCCGCACTTCATCTGGCGGAAGAACTCAGCCCGCATTTTGCCGATGTCATCTACAGCCATGCCGACACGCTGGTCCATGCATCCCGCCCGGGCGATGCGCTCGCCAAGATCAAAAAGGCGATTTCGCTCAATCCGATTGCGCCTGACGCCTATCTCTGGTGTGCTGCGGGAGCGAGTTTCTTCCTAGAACAATACGAGGAGGCCATCGCCTATGTCGAGGCGATGAAAGACAAAGCGCCGGCCCATCGCATTGCTGCGGCCAGTTGCGCAATGATCGGCGATCGAAAACGGGCGCTTTTCCATCGGCAACGGGTCGCAAGCATCAACCCGGCCTTCGACGTCGAGAAATGGCTTGCCATCGTTCCCTTCAAAGAGCATTGGCAAAAAGAGCTGTATCGGGAGGGCCTATTGAAGGCCGGTTTTTAACAATAGATTAGGGGCATTACATGGCGAAAGCTGTCATTGTAGGTATACCCGGAGAGGCGGATCTTTGGCTTGCCGATCTCGGCGCAGGTGCGGTCAAGCCTCTCAATCCGATGGGGGATTTGGCGACCGCGAACGACCTGCGCAAAGCCGGCGGCACATTTGTGAAGGGCGTCGACCTTGCCGTTGCCGTCTCGTCGGCGCAGGTTGCCCTCTCCGGTCACGTCGACGGCTGAGCCGGCATTCTGACGGATCGGTCCATATATTCCGACAGGATCATGTCGCCGCGAGAAACCCTTTCCCGTGTCGAACCTCTTTTGGCCGGGTTCGGCATTACCAGGGTTGCGCGACATACCGGACTGGACGACATCGGAATCCCCGTCTGGTGCGCATATGCCCCGAATTCCCGCTCGATCGTGATTGCCCAGGGAAAGGGCCTGACCGATATTGACGCCAAAGTATCCACTATCATGGAAGCCCTCGAACGGGCGGTTGCCGGCGAACCCGCCGTCGATCTCGTCCACGGCACCTCTTCCCGTCTGCAGGCGATGGGATGCAAGACCGACACGCTGAACTGCCTGACCGCTCTTCATAAACCCGATCTTGGACCGGACGAGGAGACGGAATGGGTTGCCGGCATCGATGTCCTCACCGGCGAGGAGGTCTATGTCCCCTTTGAAGCGGTGGTGCTCGACCGCACGCGTGACGCGCGATACTGGATGTCTTCAGACGGCCTGGCGTCGGGAAACAATGCCGAGGAGGCGATCTTTCATGGCGTTCTGGAGCGTATCGAGCGTGACGCCCATGTGCTGTGGCAGGTGGGCGCGGAAGCGGATCGTTATGCCGGCTGCGTCGATCCCCGCGGCTTCCAGGACGTCGCTTTGGACGGGCTGATCGACAAGATCGAAACATCGGGATTGGCGCTCAGGCTCTTCGATATCACCAGCGACATCGCAATCCCCTGTTTCACCGCCATGCTGGGTCCTGGGGATGCCGTGCTTGGTTCCCGGGACCTTCACGGAAACAGGGACATTCGCCTCGTCGAGGTGACCGGCGGCACCGGCGCTCACCCGTCTCCCGTGCGCGCGGCCATTCGGGCGGTGACGGAAGCCGTGCAATCTCGGTTGACCTATATCAGCGGAGCCCGCGACGATATCTCTCCCGCAACTTTCTCACGATCCTTGCCGCCGCTGATGCGGCAGGCCTTCGCTGCGGTTGCTGCACCGCCGGCTGCCGCCATCGGCCTTGATGCGGTTGCCAGACATTGGCAGCAGGATCTGGCCCGCTTGCTGCAGCATGTGCTTGACCAGCTACGCGGCAGGCGGATCGCTTCGGTGATCGCCGTGCGCCTCAGCGACGACACGCTTCCCTTCAGTGTCGTCAAGATTGTCATTCCCGAGCTCGAAAATCCGGAGGGGGAGCGTGCCCAGCGGTTCGGAACAAGGGCGCTTGCCAGGGCAATAGGGTTTTGAAGATCATTTTCGCAGGTCCCAGTCTTCCCGATGCGGCGTCGCTTGCCGGCGAGGGGATATGCGTCCTGCCGCCTGCGACGCAGGGCGATGTCTTGGCGGCGGTGGAACAGGGCGCCAATGTCATCGGCCTGATCGACGGCGGCTTCGAATATACCGCACCAGTCTGGCACAAGGAAATTCTCCATGCTCTTTCGCTGGGCGTCGCGGTTCTCGGGGCGGCAAGCATGGGTGCGTTGCGCGCTGCCGAATGCCATCCGTTCGGCATGATCGGGATCGGGCGCATTTTCGAAGACTATCGCATCGGCCGGCTGGTCGACGATGCCGCGGTTGCACTCACTCACGCGCCGAGCGCGCTGGGCAGCAAGCCGCTCACGATACCGCTCGTCAATGTCAGCGCAACGCTCGATGTGATGGAGGATAGCGGACTGCTGGAAAGTCGGTTGCGCCAACAGCTGGAGGATGCCGCAGGCGCTATCTTCTTCAAGAAGCGAACTTGGCGGGCGGTCGTCGAGCAATGTGCAGGGCTGGCCGAGCAGCATCGTCCGCACCTGATGGCGGCACTTTTGTCGAATGCCGTCGACCAGAAACGCATCGATGCCTTGGAATTGTTGAAAGCCGTGCAGGACGTTCGCGATATTCGGTCGAATGCCGATCTGCCCTGGAAACTGCGCCAAACTTCATTCCGCACGCGCCCTGCATTGTGAATCGGAGCCGGCAATAGTCACCGAGGGTTGTGTCACGCTTTTTTCACGGGGTGGATCACGTCTAGGCGCGTATCATTCCTTCAATTCATTGGAGAAATGGGACATGGGCGTGACATCGGTTGGAAAGGTAGAAGCAGACCAAGGGGCGGAAGACGGTCTGGAAGAGCTCGTCGCATTGGCGCGGATGATCGCCTATGCGCGACAGGTCGCCCAGGATGTCAAACTGCCGTTCGCGACGAATTGCCTCGACCTTGCGCTCGAGGCAGTGAAGCAGGAGGTCGGGGAGGGCTTGACCAGGGAATTGGCTGAATTGAGCTCCCCGGTTCCGCAAGTGAGCGTCAGAAGCCACTAGACCGGCATGCGTCCGATCGGACGCGCTGGAACGCTCTACCACTTCAAATCCATGCATAACCCCCGAAATCAGCATCGATTTCCGGGGTTATGCATATGTTGGTGTCCGGTGAGCGGTCAATCGAAATCCATTCTGTGAGCTGGCGCGAATTATAGATTGGGAGAAGCCCGGTTCGTTCAGGGCCGGACGCATGCGCTGTTGAGTGTGGTTGGACGGTTTATTCAAACGCTGTTCGACATCATCGCTCGGATGGTTTCGGCGCAATCCGTAAACGATTCCGTTGACGTTGCCTCCGGGCAGAAAAGCGGCGGCGATTTTGGGTCACGCACATCGTGCGGACGATCGGCCGATTGACGGCCGATCCATTGACCTCAATGGGTCAAATTGCGCTTCTGGGCCAGCAGTAAAATGTAATCGTCGGCAATGTCTGCGATGGCCATTGCGACTTCCGCTGGATCGCATCCCTCGACCTTCGTATTTGCAATGAACTGATAGACCGCCTTTTCGATCTGCTTCCGGCAGATCATCACGCGCTCATCGTAACCAAATTCCGGAATCTGCGATGCCATATCACTCATCAGGTCGGCTCCCTCGCTACTTACAGTGACCATGACACAAATTATAAGTTGAGCAAGCAAATGCTTTATGAAGGGTTAATTCGCGGGCGAGGTGCGACCATTTCGACACAGGTCGGGGCCTCTGATGTAATGAATCAGGACCGTCCAACTTCGTCCAAGCATATCAGTTGTTTCGTATTAGGCGGCTCGCCTAGAGGATAGGCATTTCTTACGCCGCGGGTTTTGCATCGGTATTTCCGTTGGCAAGTACAGCCCCATATGCCGGCCTTTGAAATGACAGACCGAATGCCGTTGGGCTGAATTGGCCGGTCTTATATAATATCGTTATGTATCAGAATGTTAATGTTTCGTGCGGCGATGTTGAATTGCATCGGCAACTTTCCCACGCGCGACCAGCCCAGGACTATTGGGGCCATCGGCCGTAACAACATCACCAGTGTGCCGGCAGGTTGTCCGATCGTTGGGAACCGGGGGGAGGAAAATAGCTTTCGGGAGATTTCCAGCCCTCGCGCGAAACCTGAACGCCGATGCTTATGAAATGAAGGAACTAATTAAACTGGCAACAATAATTGGGTATAACAAAAAAATTTATCAAAAGGTAAAATTTATGACTTTCAGATAATGGTTGTATTTAGATGCCAATGGTGAGGCGGTTAAAGTTATATCAAGAAATAATCAGAGGATGCATTTCCTAATAGCGGCATCGATACTTATTAATTTCTATTGAAAAGCAATATCAACTTTATGAGGGATTGCTCCGTCTCCGAAATTTCACTGCAGATCCCAAAATATCGCGCGCTCAATTGAAATTTTGATCGAAGTATTAAGCAGGAGAGCCGGCACTTCGACCGTCACCTGCCGATGATGCGAGATTTTCTCATCAAGCCGATCTCAACAGCGTAATATCGTCGTCCGAAGTAAGATCTATCTATGCTGATGCAGTGTTAATGGCGATTGCATTTGTGCAACCGGTCGAGAAGGAAAGTTGAGGACCCGCCGGGGTGGTTGGCGGGTCCTCCAGCCGGAATGCTTGCACAGTACGTAGGTATGATTGCAGTTAAAATCGAGATTGTCGAAGATTATTATTGGGGTAGTTCTTCTTTCTGTAGGTTACTCTCTTTTATAGCAATTGCTATTCTTCGTTAAAATAAAAGCTCGTAGTACAAAATAGCGAGATAGTCACCAGGCTGATGGACGGGAGGCGTTGTCAAACCTCTGGATGTTTGACGGTGCTCGATCTCTTCGGCGCGACATAGCGGCCGAGCGAAAAACGCCATCGACAGCCGTTCAGCCGACAGACATCAAGCCTCCTGCGATGAGGTCGCCACAGAGCATTCGCAAGTCCGATCCATCTCAGACAAGCGGCTGAGCAAGGCCTTCGTTCTGAAGCGAGACCAACCACCGACCAAGGGGAGAAGCGGTTCTATCTCTTCGAATTTCCTGAGATTCTTTTGCTTTTGTTCCCTCGCTGGCCAGACTTTCGATAACGCCCGGCGTGTGGCTCTGCCAGCTTTTGAAAAGAGCAGCCTGGCGAGGATGCCGGAGGCGAGCATTGGGCTATGATGATAAATGTGTTTGAGCGAGGTCGCAGCGCTGGACCAATCTTTCAAAGCGGCAAATTTTGAGAATGCATAAAGATGCGCCGACGCGCGGGCGCAACTGACGACAAAAGCCGGAAGCTCAGGATTGCGGGCGATGCATTGCTCGGTCACCGCCAGAAGCGATCGCGCCATCCGTGACCTGTCTGAAGACATGGCTGCGGAATGTGAGCGATAGCCCACCAGGCCCAACGGCACCGTCTCGATCTTGAAATGTTCAGCGGTGCGGAGTTCGAAATCGAAATCCTCGCATCCTCCAATCCCCTTTCTGGCATAGCTTGAATCGTAGCCGCCGATCTTGTCGATAACAGCGCGGCGAACCATGAAGCCGCTGCCATTGCCGACGAAGCGGAATACGAGATGACGGTTGAGAATGCTGTCTCGGGCGTTCAGCGACGAACCGGATCTTGTGCAATATCCTTCGGTATCGATGAAGCGGTGAAGCGCATAGACCGCGCCCCAGGCGTCCGGCAAAGGCTGGAGAGCCGAGAGCATTCTTTGGATATAGGTCGAATGCCATAGGTCGTCTGCATCGAGGAAGGCGATATAGTCGGATTTCGATGCCTGGATCCCAGTATTGCGGGCCGCAGCGACGCCACGGTTTTCGGTCGACAGAATTCGGATCCTTGAATCACCCGCGGCGAAACGGCGACAGATCGAGGGCGTCTCGTCCGTCGAGCCGTCGTCGACGATGATGATCTCAAGCGCCTTGTGGGTCTGGTCGACAACGGATTGGAGCGTCTGGGCAAGGTATTCTCCGGCATTATAGGCAGGGATCACGACCGCCACCCGAACACCTGACATCGTTGACACATCCATGTCCGTCACCCGAGCTTAGATGTGGGTGCGGGCGGGCGGAGATCGATCCGGTTCTTCATCAGCCTGGCCACAGCGGGCCGATGGCTGACGACAATCAGTGTTCTGCCGGCGTCTTCTTTCATCGCCGAAAACACCCGCATCTCGGTCTCTTCGTCGAGCGCGCTTGTTGCTTCGTCCAACAGCAGGATCTGAGGCCGGCCGGCGAGCGCGCGCGCCAGGCCTATGCGCTGCCTTTGCCCGCCCGAAAGCCGGATCGCCTCGTCACCCAGCCATTCATCAAAGCCATACGGCAGATCTTTAATGAACTCCGTTGCGCAGGCCACATCGGCCGCCCAGCGGATATCCTGCTCCGAGATATCGCGACGGAACCGGATGTTGTCGAGGACCGTGCCCTCCATCAGTTCAACGTCCTGGCCCGACACGGAGAGCAGCTGCAGCCAGCTGGAACGGTCGATGGTTGTCAGATCCCTGCCGTCGACCGTGATCAGGCCCCGGGTCGGCGGGTTGAGATCGAGAATCATGTTGAGGATTGTGGTTTTGCCGGAGCCACTCGGCCCCGTCAGAGCCGTCGTCTCACCTGCCCTGATCGAGAAGCTGAGATTGTGAACCGCCGGTGCGTTCGATCGCTCATAGGCGAACGAGACGTCGTGGAAGACAATCGCCTCCGCCAGGCGGCTTACCTTTTCCCCTTGCGAAGCCTGCTTGATATCATCTTTCTCCGAAAGCAGCGCCAGGACGTTTTGCAGGGACGCTTCCATCTCGTAAAGGCTGAGAATCTGGGAATCAAATCCCTTAATATGCGGTTGAAGCCTGTAAAGAAGGATCGTCGCCGAGAGCGCCGCCTTGAAATCGACCGGCAGGAATTCCGAAGACAGAATGATCGTCAGGATGACCCCGAAGGTCAGAATTTCGCTCAGAAGCGAGGTTATCGCTCCCATCCAGTCCGACCGCCGCCAGGTCTGGCCGACGTCGTTGGAAAGCGCCGCGAAGAGTTGTTGGTGACGCTTTTCCATGCCGAAGCTTTTGACGGCTTTCAAAGTCTGTAGCGTTGTCCAGCTCAGTTGCGTCAATGCTTCCACTGCCGCCAATGCAGAGGCGCCGAGACGGCGGTAGGCACCGGCAAAGAAACCCAATACAAAATTATGGATGAAACCGAAGGCGAGGGCGAGCAACGCGATCGGCCAGGCCATTACCAGCATGCCGACGCCGAAAATCACAATCGTGCCGAAATTCACTCCCAGTCGTACCAGGCTGGCATGCGCCGACGACACTGCATGGGATTCGGTCGCGATAACGTTGATCAGGTCGCTACGCTCGTAATCCTGAAAGCGCTGAAACGGCATGGTCAAGACCTTGGCGTAGAGACGGTCTCGCATGCGGTCGCTAATTCGGTGGTTGACAGCGCTTGCAATGAGCGAATTGGCGCATCCGAGAAAAATCCGAAACAGGATCGAGCCGATCAGGATGCCGATCAGGACAGGCTTCGAAAGACTGAGGTCAATGCCGCCGAAAAACGCCGGAAGCCATGCAACGGCGGAGCCGGAAGCGGGACCTTGCTGCCCGAGAAGAAAGACGAGGCTGACCAGAAAGGTGATCCCGACCATTTCCGAGAAGCCGGTGAGAATTCCCAGGATGATCATCACTGTCATCTTGAGTCGCAGTGCCGGTACGAGTTGCAGAAGCTCGCGGAACCGAGCCGCTACAACCAGGTTGTAGGCTCTTGCGGGTTTAGCGGAAGGCGGCTTTCGAAACCTATTCATTGTTGACCATCCGGGAAGAGGTCAGACCGATTGCCTCTTTGGCAGGCACGGCTATGAAACGATCGCTGAATGCTGTTCCGGGTTGCGGAAGCGGCGCGTTCGCGACGCGGGTTTTCGGCCGCGCCGAAGACTTGCCGAGGACGCGCTTTGCCATCCGGAGGCCGCGTTTCGCCTGGCGCCAGCCCTGCTGCACGCCGTGGGCGATAAGGCGCAAGGAATATTTGCTGACCATCATCGGCGCCAGCTTTTTGACCTGGGCAAAATCGCTGCCGAGAAACGCCTTGGCGAAATACCAGCGCGCCGTGTTGAATTCGGCTGTCTTGATGTCACGCGTAAAATGCGGATAGCGCGTGATGATCGGGGCCATCACCAGGGCGTGGGACTTCAACATCCGATAAGCGTTGCTGGACATATTTCCCTTGGTGAAACGATAACCGGTCAGGAAATCGGGAACCAGGGCAAAGGGCAAGGTTTCGGCCAAAGCCAGATAAAGTTTCAGATCTTCGCATCCCTCGGCGCCGTTGTCGCGCAGGCTGGCGTCATAGCCGCCGCAGCGAAGAATGTCCGCCCGCGGCATCAAGGGCGTGCTGCCATTGCCGATGAAGTTTTCCCTTAACAGAGGTTCGAAGATATTCCCTTGATGCAGGACTGGTCGCGAATGACCGAAAATGATCCCGTTTTCGTCAATCGCCGCATACCAATTGTAGGCGACTCCGCGTCCGTCCGGAAACTTCCCTAGTGCCTCAAGCTGGAGCTCGATTTTCCGGGGGTGCCATAAATCATCGGCATCGACGGGGGCTATGTAAAGGCCGCTGGCCTCCCGGACGCCGTGGTTGCGCGCGCGCGCAACCCCACCATTCTCCTGGCGGAGAACACGGACACGGCGATCGATCAGGCTGTGGTCGCTCGCGAGATCGAAGGTACCGTCCCGCGATCCGTCGTCGACCACAAGGATTTCGAGCTTGTCGTAGGACTGGTTGGAGACGCTTTTCAACGTTTCGGCAAGCGTCTTCTCAGCGTTGTAAGCCGGTATGACGATGGTAATGAGGGGGGCCGCAACGCCAGTTATTGTCATCCGATAAAAGCTCCCGGCAGGCCCATAAGTTCGGGAAAGGCTTCAAGAGGACAATCGCCGCGGACTTCGAGGCGTGGCAGAGCGAAGAGATTATCGGAAAATGTGGCTTTCGCCTGCCGTGTCGTGAAGCCGACCCCATAGCCGGCAAGCGCCAGAATGCCCGGGACCCTGAAGTCCGTCGCGCCATAAGGAAGCGCAATGGATTCCACGGAGGTGCCCAGCCGGCTGTGCAGCGCATTGCGCGAAAGCATGGCTTCGGCCAGCAAGGCTTCGTTGTCCATCGCAGTGGCCGGTGTGTGTGATACGAGGTGGGAGCCGAAGCTGATGCCCTTTTGGTGCAACTGCTGAATATCCGACCACAACATCAGCGGCGCAGGCTCTCCATAGGCAGAATCCCAATCTGATTGACTGCCGACTTTATCGGTGACGACGAATACGTCGGCGCTGAAATCATTCTCGGCAAGGATCGGGAAGGCGTCCGTCAGGAAATCCAGGTAGGCATCGTCGAAGGTCAGCATGACGGGCCGGCCCTGGATCGGCTTGCCGCTGCGCAGCAGATCCGTAAGCGTCTGCGCCGTCAGCGTATAATAACCCTGGCGCCGAAGGAACTGCATCTGCTTGCGGAAGATCTCGGGCGGCGTACGGAAGCGCCGGAGTGCAGCGGGGCCTTCGTCTGCGATCCTGTGATACATGAGGATGGGAACCGAGGTCGTAACCTCCGTTGTCCATGCCGCCTCACGCTCAACGCCAGCCGGCCCCCAGATGATGTGCTTCGCCACATCGGCGTCCAACGGAGTTCCGTGCCGCTCGACCCGCAGCACAGGATCGGCCAGCGAGCCCTTTCTGAACCGGTGGATGGCGTAAAGTTCGGTTTCGATCGTGTCTTCCAAGGCCAGGCCAGGCTGTGCGGCCAAAACCTGTTTGATCGTGCCGACACCGAAGGGATTGCCCCAGTCGAAACCGGTCCGGGTGGGTTCGTCCCGGCGGATATGCGCGTGGGCCGTGATCAGGTAGCCGTTCGGCTTCAATGCTGCGGCCATCTTGCCGCAGACGGCGGCAAGCATCTCCTCATCCTTCATGTAATAAAGGACTTCGGAGCAGACGACGAGATCCTGTTCGGGTGGAAGATCTTGTCTGACGAAGTCAAGCACACGAAGCTCGACATTGCGGTGGTCGTGGCACCGCTCGACGGCCCTGTCGATCGCCCGCTGGGAAATATCCGTGGCCGTCAGCCGACCGACCTTCCGCGCCAGCTTCTCGGTAAAGATCCCCTCGGCGCAGGCGAGCTCGAGGGCCTTCTCGATCCCTTCCGGGATCAGGCTCAACGTCTGCGCATATTTGACCTGCTCGTAAACGGAGACGTAATTCCATGGATCCGGGCGCTCAAAGATATGCTCCCAATACTCTTCTTCCGACTGAATGGGGGGAGCCGCATTTTTTTCCTCCGGAGACGGGTCAGAAGAATCTGAAAGCAGTCGAGTCGGATCGCGTCGGAGATTTCGCAGGATGTCGGACAGCCGGGCGTCGTTGTCTTGTTTGTCGCTTGGCGCGCAGGCAAGAAGGGCGTTGCGTCCGGTACGGACCAAAATCCGTTCGAGACGTCCCCGCCGCCGGCCATTTCGTATGATGAGGCCACCGAAGGCTCTGTACCCGCGCAATGCCTCCTTCGTCCAGGAGCTCATATAGGCGAGCTTGGGCGGTGTTTGCAGATGCTCTTCGGCCTGCATCTCATGCATGATCAGCCTGATCTGCGCCCGGATCGAAAGATCGCCCCAGAATGGCCCGACGAAAGAGCCGACAAGCTGTCCGCCGGACAGGGCGTGCATGATGAGCGTGTCGGCTGGCTCGACCTTGCGGATCCGCGAAAGCGTCTCGAGCGCGACACTGACCACCTGGACATTGCCAAGCGTGAATGACCGCAAAGGGTTTGCGGCGGATATGTGCCAGCAAGCGGACTCAATGATCTTGCGCCCAGTGCCTGGGAAGGATTGTTTCTGAATCAGCTGGATGAGCAAAAGGAACGTTGGCTGCCATTTATCGCTGACATCAATGAGATCGTCGGCCCGATCGATAAAGAGCCCTGTCTGCAAACCATGCAGAATTACACCGGCAAGAAGGTTCTCGTAGCCCGCGCCGTCCGGCATGTCAGGCAGGAGCGATGCAAGGGCCGCTATATCCAAAGTCGGATCGAGCTTGGCCGCGACGACCCAGGCTAGCATGCGCACTTGGCTGATCGCGGGCGTGATCCAACCTGTCTCCGGCTCCTCGGCCGACAAGCCTTGCTGCATCTGCAGCGCTTGCGCCTTCGTTGTCACGCGAATGGCGTCACGCATCATTTTGGTCGGATCGCCGGATAGAGAGCCCGACTTCATGCGATAGAAAGCCAGGCACTTGTCGACTCGACGAAATTCGGCGCCGGAAAAGGCCATGCGAAGCCAAAGATCCCAGTCTTCGCAGGTCTGCAAGGTCTCGTCCATGCCTCCCAAAAGCTCGAAAAGGCTCCGGGGAAAGACAACCGTATGTATGGCGAGCGCACAAAAGGAGGAGAATTCGCGCTTGGCGGCATCACCCGTCAGGGTGGGAGGCTGTTCTACCTGCATAAGCCTGCCGTCCGGGGCGACACGGCGGTAGGCGCAATAGGAGATAACTGCTGGAGATGCATCTTCTGCCACCGGCAGCATGCTTTCAATGAAAGTCGGATCCAGCCAATCGTCGGCATCCAGCATGCAGAGCAGAGGTGCGGCTGCCAGTCTGGCGGCATGGTTTCGCGCCGCGGCGGCGCCGGCATTCGGCTGACGGGCGGGGAGAATGCGGCTGTCCGTTTTTGCGATGCCCTCGAGAAGCTCCCAGGTGCCGTCTGTCGAACCGTCATCGAGCACGACGGCCTGCCAGTTCGATCGCGTCTGCTGCTGCAGGCTGGCAAGACATTCAGCAAGCGTATCGTCTGCATTATAGGCGGGTATGAGGAAAGAAATGTCAGGCTTCACAGCGGTTACCATGCGGGCCTCTTCCATCGCCGCAGAACGTATAGAGCGCCATTTACGCATCCGAGCATTTCCTGCTTCAGGAAGAAGTCGTGTGATGTCGCACCTTTGCGAAGCCGTCTTTTAACCCTTCCGGCATAATATTTCGGAAACGAGAGCAGGATCCGCCGCAGATTGGCGTTATTTCCTGTGTTCTGATACTGGACGAGCAGGGCTGCGACGTGGCCACTCATATATTGGTAGATCTGTTTGGCGAGCCCCTTCATATCCTTGCGATGAAAATGCCAGGCTACCGCCGTCGGCTCGTAGCGGCAGACATGGCCATGATGGAGGAGCCGATTCCAGTATTCGGAATCGCCTGAGCATCCGGCAGCTCCCATGTCCAAGCGGACATCGAACAGGCCGATCTCATCGAAGACCTTGCGGCGGATGGCCTGGCTTGCGCCGGCTCCGATCGTCCAAACCGGAGCGCCGTAACGTGTATCCCTGGTATAGAAATCCTGATTGAAATCCTGCCGCAGATAGCCCCGGCCAAAACTCCAATGCTTTTCGAAGATAAACTGTGCAGGCGTTGCGAGTTCTCCGGGAAGGACCAATCCGGTGACGCAGGCGATCTCCGGCAGATCGAACCCCTTCATCAAGTTCTCCAGCCACCGCTCGTGGAGGACGACGTCATCGTCCGTAAACGCGACGAATTCGGTTCTCGCCGCACGAACCGCCGCATTGCGCGCATAATCCAGCCCGACCCGGTCTTCACGGACATAGGTGGCGCCCGATTCCTCTACCACCCGACGCGTCGCCTCGCCGGCGGAGGCATTATCCACCACGATGATCTCGATGGGGCTGAGCGACTGTTTGGGGATTGAGGCCAGGCACCGGCGTAGTTCCTCCGGCCGGTCCTTTGTGCAAATCAGAATGCTGACGTCACGGTTGCGCACTGGCGTTTGCGCGACATGACGCGCATGCTCGAGCGTCTCGGGTCGCACGACACGCTCGGCGAGTGCCGCCGCCGTCTCGTGCCTTTCGATATAGGCTTGTCCTACCGGAAGACCATCCGACAGAAAGACCACGAGCCCATTGGAGACAGGGGGCGAAACGGCATCGAAGCGAGGGGTGGCGAGATCAAGATAGTGAATCGGTATTGGAAAACTTATATCCTTGAGATCGGACGGAACTGGTTCTCGCATTATTACTCTCTCAATCGCACCGTGAACATACGCCACCTGCATCCAGGACGCGAGTCTCGAAAGTCATCATGGCTTATTCTGCCGCGTGTGCCTTCATTTGGTTCCTGAACCAGTCGAGCGTCATTGCCACGCCCTGTTCGTAGGTGATCTTGCACGACCAATCGGGCATGACATAGTGCGCGTTGGTCAAGTCCGGCCGTCTGTTCGTGGGGTCCTGCGGCGGTGACGGCTCGAAGACGATCGGCACGCCGCCAACGAGTCTGGAGACATATTGCGCGACCTCGAGAACCGAAATCTCGCGATCATTGCCGACGTTCAGAGGCCCCTTATAGTCGGTTTCATTTATCCAGAAATAGCGCGCGAAACCGTCGACAACGTCATCGACATAGCCCCAGCTGCGAGACTGTAAGCCGTCGCCGAAAACGGTAATCGGGCGACCCGAAAGCGCCTGGGTGATGAAGTTGGAGACCGCGCGGCCATCGTCGGAACGTGTCCGGGGACCATAGATGTTGAAGGGGCGAACGATCTTGACGTCAAGCCCTTGGGTACGCTGCATCTCGAACAGCAGCGACTCCGTGCACCGTTTGCTCTCGTCGTAGGACGAGCGCGGGCCGGTGCAGTCGACCTGGCCTTTGTAGGATTCCGGCTGCGGCGACACCAGAGGATCGCCATAGACTTCGGAAGAAGAGGTGAAACCGAAACGCCCGCCCTTCTTCAGCAAGTCGAGCAACCGGAACGCCCCGAGGAGATTGGCGGAGATCGTCCTCTTCGGCTCCTTCATGTACCACGGCGGCGATGCGGGCGATGCAAGGTGATAGATTTCGTCGAATTTATCCGAGGTCTGCAGCGTCTCGACGTCGGATTTCACGAAGTGGAAACGGGGGTCCCTGATGTGTGCGATATTCTCGAAAAGCCCGGTCCAGAGGTTGTCGACAACGACCAGCTTCTGGATGTCTTTCCTAAGCAAAAGTCGATCGCACAAGTGGGATCCGATGAAGCCAGCCCCGCCAGAAATCAATACGCTTTTCATTGCTTTGCCCCTCGTGACTTGAGATAAGGTGTTTGCTTATTAGCATCGCCTGTATTGCATGACAATTACTTAGAGTCTTTCTAAGAAATACTCGCTTATTAATGTTAATTCTTATACGTGCCTACCTTAAGGCGATGCGTGTCCCTGCCGCGTTCGGTAACGAGCGGCCACGCCGGAACGGATGCTACAGATGATCGTCGCGCGATCATCACGACCTGCCCAATCTCGACCATCCGTTCCATGAGACGGCCGCCAGCATCTGCGGGTCGATCGAAGGAATCGGCATGGTATCGAGAACCTCTCCGACGAGTTCGGATCGAGAGCTGAGGTGCCTCATCGAAAAGCATGTCGCTCGGTGGAAACACTGGATCCTTGAAGTGTGTTATATTTTCGAAAGGTCCGGTGCAAAGATTGTCAATAACAGCCAGTTTCTGGGTATCACTTCCTAAGTACAAGTCGGTGGCATAAATGCGATCCAATGAAGCCGACCCAGGAATTAACACGTTTCTCACATCGTCCTGCCTCGTTACTTAAGAATATATTATTGTTATTACAGCGCGCGGACGTTTTGTATGGGCACGAAGTCCGGGGTGGGTCGGACTTTGGTCTGGGTTTCGGGCGCGCGGAAACGTTCGTCATCGTCGTTCGACGCGCGTCCTTTTCAGGCGCGGAGATCGCGCATTAACACATTGAATCAACCTCATTGTTCCGGAGAATCGATTCCGATTTTCGAGCCGATGCGCGAGCACTGACTGTAAGGCATGCTGGTTTTTTAGGAGCTTCTAAAAAGTGCGAATTGGCCGCCGTGCGGCCATTCTAACGCTGACGATAGAGTTTCCAGAGGCATCTGTATGTCATCGTCAATCGCGCTCGGCATGGGTGGCGGCGGCTGGTTTCTCGGGATCGCCAACCGGTTCTCACCATGGTTGTTCCAGCGCTTCCGATCGGCTTCGTACAGCGCATCAAGCCTTGATGACTGAGGTCAGCCCTCCGGAGGCGACGCAAACCGGCTCGCATCGAACAGGTCTGTGGCGGCGAGCGGAATGATATCCTCACCTGACGTCGCGACATTGACCTCGCGATGAACCGTGCGGGGGGAAACGTGAGGCGCGCTCAATCCCATCAGCTCTCCTGGAGAATGCAGCGCCCATTTCATCAGCGCCGCGTCGGACGTCGATCCAAAGAAATTGGCTCCTTCCCAGGAAGCGGTCATGGGCAGGGAGGCGATCATTTCAGCGCCGTATTTGGAGGCCTGGTGTGCAACAACGAGGGGTTCGAAGCGGGCGTAGGTCGGCAATGCCGGCGCCGGCCTATCCGGAAGCACGGCAATTGGGCCAATCGACGCAGTCTCCAGTATGTCATCTGCGCCCGCGTCGTGCTCGAGGGCAGGCGGCCGCATCGCTGGTACCGGAATCGGCAAAGAAGAAACATCCCCAGTGGACCGTTTGTCATCGCGCTCGACCGCGCCCGTCTGCAGCGCGAGCGCATTCAATGCTCGGCTTCGGGGCGCAGGCAGAAGCGCCGTCACGAGGTTATTGTCGCCGCTCGAAGTGGTCGGCGCTCCTGTATCTTCGTCTTGTCCAGCGGTGCTGGCGATCTGGATCGAGGTGGGGCCGACGCGCTTCTTGTAGTTCGCAATCGCCTGATCGTATCCCGGCAGCGGCCGGCCATCGGCCGGGAGATGCATGGTCTGCCCATTCGGGAATATTCGAGCGAGTTCCTGCCGGGACATGAGGGGCCAGGCCCTGACGTTGCCGACGTCGAGATGCACGAAGGGCGATCCCGAGGTCGGATAATATCCGACGCCGCCGACCTGCATCTGCATGGCAAGTGCACGCAGCCTCGAAAGCTTCACGCCGGGAACATAGAAGTCCATCGCCTTGCCCAGCATGTGCTGGCTCTTCTTGGCGACGCCCGTGGTGCGTGAGCGGTTGCGGAGCATATTGTTGGTGGTGGGCGAACGATAGGCGGAGACGATGTGGATGTAGTCCGTGCCGCCGCTGCGCTTGTACACTTCCCAGACCAGGTCGAGCAGCCGGGGATCCATCCGGGTCGGCTCGTTCCTTCGCCAGTCGCGCAGAACCCGGTTGATCTGGGCAAGGCCCTTTGGATCGAACTTGCCGTCCCGCTTGTAGGTAATCGTCGCCCTCTCGCCCGTATGGGTAAAGAACAGCTTCAGGGCGCGATCTTCCGCCGAGGCAAATGATGCGGAGCCGACAAGTGCCGGAAGCGCAAACAGCGCCGGCAGAATGGTCTGCGCGACGAAACGTTCCGCACGCGACAGGAGTGTCGCAATTCCGCCCAAGGCTGCGCCTGATAGTCCTTGCACTGGATACCTCAACACGAACAATCCCGCCCACACCAAACACTCGGCGACGTGCGGGAACCTCCGCATCCATCGCGCTCAGTAAAGCCAGCTTATGGTCAATAAATTCCTAACGAGTGGATGCGTGAGCTCGGCGGATTGAGGATGCGAATCATCCCAAGCGCAGTCGGAGCCTGCGCCCGCGGGAGGAGAGCAGCCGCTCTGAAATCCCCGCCGCTCTGAAACGGTTACAACCGCTCCCGACCTTCGATCTCCCCGAACACGCGACCTCAACTCCCACCTGGCGGCTGACCAGAACATGCTTCGACCTTAAACCCGGATCAACAGGGCAGGCCAGTTCGGAATGAGGCATCCGATGCGCTGCTATCCGCCAGCCTTGTCGATCGGTACAGACGCGATGCTTGCCCAGAAATGCGCACGTCGGTCGGAACTGGAAAAACTCGCTGAACAAACTCTAACTATGTCCTCAGAAGTTTGGACTATCCTCATACCCTTCCAACTCGGGGCACCCCCTGATGTTGCCGAAACCGATCGTTCGCCGGTCGCCCGATTCATCCAGACCTCTGAGCACGATGACATTATCATCCTGCTGTATAATCTCGCTACGATAGATGCCGGCCCGAAGCGCCCTGTTCTTCGCTTGGCTTATATTACATTGCCCGGGCGGTGGAGTGACGTGCCAGTATCTCGTTCCTTGCCCATCGGAATGCCATCCTCCCGAAGCTGCGAATCCCGACAAGCTGGATAGCAGTATGGCAGACGCCAATATTACACTGCCTAGAACCAGTTTCATGTAACCTCCGTAAGCCGCGGCAGGGCTGGTCTTCATTCTGCTTGTCCTGTTTTCAACGGACAACCGAGTTTCCCATGGCGTCACCACACTAGGTGGCTCGCGCTAACACTGTGCTAACGACCGCTTCGGCAGCAATTTGCGGATAGTGAAAACGAGGTTTTTTCGACGCGGTTCGCCTTTTGCTACCGAAGTCGCCGCCTTTGTTCACCCTCGCGCGGATGGTCGGATCCGGCGATCGTCTCGAACACGGGTAGCAGCCGGGCTGCCTCCTGCGCGATCTCCGCCATTTGTCGTGACGTGGAGCTCCTCGTCGTCGCTGTCGGAAGCGCTGCGACTTTCTCCAAAAGCGCGACCGCGTCGCACTGGAACTCCTGCACGGTCTCGGCCGAGCGCCGGCGGGCGGCGTCGAGCATGGCCTTCTTGCTAGCTCGAGCCTGATACTGAAATTCGGTGAGCTTGCTATCGGCAACTCCGCGCCGGACTGCTCTCAGGTCGGAGGTGTCGAAGCGGACGCCGGAAGCGATCTGGGCCAGGGCGATCTCGCGAACCGTCGAATTCGTGGTAATGAGACCGCGGATGACATCGTACGAGACGGCATTCTTCTGGAGGAACTCCTCGTAACCTTTGAGCTTCCGCGAGAACTGTGAGCAGGTCTTGATTTCGCTAGGCATAAGGCCGCAGCGGGTCATATCAACGAGCGCATAACCGGGCTCGATGCTGGCGCGGACGGCTATCTGGCCAAGCCCCCATACCAGGGGGAACTCCTGCCCACCTATTTAATCGAACGTGACTTCGCCGCCGGAACTTGATTAGCGCTCGTACGTTGAGCGCGAAGGCCAAGGAGACGCAAGATGCCTCGGTTGATTTCATTCATGCTGACGCGCATCGCTGCCGGCGCCGGATTGGGGTGCGTGGTAGGGCTCGTCGTATGGAGCAACGGGTTTGCCGGAATTTCCTCAGCTAGTTCGACGGATTATTACATCGCCCAGGGCATGTTCGTGTACCTGTTCGCCAGCACCCTCGGCGTTGGCTATCTCGCCACGGCACTTATGCTCGATGACACCCGATAACAAGCGGGGCGTCGCGAGCTCGCGGCGACTTTGGAACAGCTTACGGGCGTCTCCGAGACAAGGACGAGGGCAGGGCCATTGCGAGCGTTCCACATTGCGATGTCCCGGTGCCAGCTATTCATTATCCCGCGCTTGCTCCGAAGAACACCCAGGTTGCGTCGCGTCGTTACCAACGCGGACATGATCGTCCTGGATCCCCCTCTTAAATGCCTTTATGCCGTGTGCAACGTCGGCCATCAGTTCAGGTATCTTGCCACGACCAAACAAGATAAGCACGATGACCAAATCTAGAAAGATGGGCGCAGCCTTCGCACGCAATTGAGACGAGCGGCAGCGGTTTCGAGAAGAAAGCTTCTTGGCGACCATCCCTAGAAGGCTTCTATGGCCGACCTAAGCCGTTTCCCGCTGCGTCTTGCATCAGGAGGCGCGAGGTACCTGCAAGATATTTGTTTGGGGCACACCAAGCGGATCGAGGCGCAACCAAGCTGTTGCGCTGACTGGCGGCCACAATCGGGATCCCCTTGAGCGAGTCGTTTCGATGTGGCGACGCGTGTGCAGGCATCGCCCGCCGAGAACACTTCTGACTGCTTCGCGACCTTGTCGGCCGCGCGGGGGAACGTGGGTTCTCTGCCGCGTCAGGACGGACTGTGACAGCAAGGCGCCGTGGTACTAGGATCGTCCTTCAAATGCTTCCCGTCCCAGACGTCAATGCCGATCGAAAAGCTCCCGGATCATGGACGCCAGTTCCCTCGCAGTGTATGGCTTGCGAAGCCATCGAGCGCCGGAGATGACATCGGTCGTCGCGAGGGCCGGCTCCGAGTACCCGGAGGTGAAGAGGACGGCGACGTCGGGCCGAAGGAGGCGAGCCTCCCTCGCCACCTCGTCTCCGGTCATTCCGCCCGGCATGACGATGTCTGTGAACAGGAGCGCGATTTCCTGGTGGTCGCGCAAGATTCCCAATGCTTCACGGCCGTTCTCCGCTTCAAGCACCACGTATCCCATGTCGGCGAGCCGCGCGACGGCTACCCGGCGAACGCGTGGATCATCCTCCACCACAAGAATGCTTTCGCTTCCTCGCGGAAGCGGATTGGCTTGTTTGCCGTCTTCTGAATCTGGCTTCTGCAGTTTGGATCCTGTCAGGGCCGGAAGGTAGATCCGTATGGTGGTGCCTCGACCTACCTCGCTGTATATCTGAAAATGGCCCCCGGACTGCTTGACGAAGCCGTAGACCATGCTGAGACCCAGTCCCGTTCCCGATCCGACCTCTTTCGTGGTGAAGAATGGCTCAATGGCGTGCTTCTTCACTTCGTCCGTCATTCCGACGCCCGTGTCGGTGACGGAAATGAGCACGAAATTGCCGCTGCGGACCTCTGGGTACATCTTCGCATAATCTGAATCCAGGTGGACGCGCGAGATTTCGGTGGTCAGACTGACCCCCTTGGGCATGGCGTCGCGAGCGTTGAGAGCGATGTTGAGAATAGCGTTCTGAAGCTGCGAGCTGTCGACCACCACGTTCAGATCGGATCCCGCGATCGTCGTGGAGAGCTTGATGTCTTCTCCGAGGGTTCTCCTAAGCAGATCAGAAAAACCTGTCACGAGCTGACCGAGATCAGCATGCTTGGGATTGAGAGGCTGACGCCGGCCGAAGGCAAGCAACTGGCCCGTAAGTTTCGCGCCGTCGGCCGCCGCGTCCTGCGCCTCCCTGAGGATGTCTCGAAGCTTGCCGGGGGGTAGCTTGTCCTCGATCATCTCGAGATTCCCGCTGATCACGGTCAGAAGGTTGTTGAAGTCGTGGGCCAGGCCGCCCGTCAACTGCCCCACGGCTTCCATCTTCTGAGCCTGGCGGAGATCTTCCTCGATCTTGAAGCGGCTTGTCAGATCACGGACGAAACCGGTGAAGATCCGTTCACCGTTTGCCGTCGCTTCCCCGACGTGTAACTCCATCGGAAATTGGGTGCCGTCGGCCCGCTGGCCGGTGACGACTCGGCCGTAGCCGATGATCCGCTTTTCACCCGTCTCGATGTAGTGGCCGATGTAGCCGTCGTGGGCGTCACGATAGGGATTCGGCATCAGGTTTCTAACATTGCGCCCACAGATCTGATCGGAGGCCATCCCGAACAGCTTTTCTGCCGCCTTGCTGAATGAAAGCACCATTCCTTTATGGTCGATGACCACCATCGCATCCGGAACGGTGTCGAGAATGGAACTTAGATGGGCCTCGCGGGACTTGACCGCGTCCTGAGCCTGTTTCAGGGCGCTGACGTCGCTGTTGGTCTGAATGATGGCCAGGTCGCCGTCGGGAAGGTTCACAAGCACGCAGCGGGAGGCGGCGTGGATCTCATGCCCGCTTTTGTGACGATGGATGATTTCGCCCTGCCAGAACCCGCGTTGCTTGATCTGGTTTCTTATTTCGTCCACCGGCTCCGGAAACCTGGTGGCGAGCAGTTCGTAGACGTTCTCGCCGACCGCCTCGTCCCTGGTCCAGCCATACATGTTCTCGCAGCCGATCGACCAATGGCTGATGGTGCCCTCGAACCGATGGATCAGGATATCGGCGCCGTCCAGCACGTGAACCATTACGTCAAGCTCCTGATAGGAGGCTGTTCGTGGCGATACGAGACGGTGAGGCATGGTTTGTCCGGCGTGCAATTAGTGGAGACTGACGCTATGGCAGGTTTTCTCCGAGAAATCATCTGGGTTGCCTGAGAGTTCCTGCAAACGGCGCAAGTTTACGATTCTCAGGTCATGACGCCCTTCCGGAACAACGATGTTCCGGGAAGCGAGCTTTGTGATCGTGCGGGATACCGTTTCGATCGTCAGTCCGAGGTAGTCCGCAATATCCTGGCGGTTCATGGGGATCCGCAGCAGGCCCTTGTTGACCCCGGCGTTGTGACGGAACACCAGCCTGGCGATGAAGCTGCAAAGCCGCTCTTCGGCATTCTTCTTGGACAGAAGCACCATCTGGTCATGAGCGGCGACGGTCTCGTTGCAGAGCAGAGAGATGTATTCGGGACGCAGCAGGTCGCATCGCCCAACCTCGTCAAGAAACCTCTTGCGTGCGACACGCCGAATCTTGCAGTCGGTGACTGCCTCGGCTGTGAAGAGGAAGTCGTTCTGAAGAAAGGCGCCGACAACGTCGCCCCCGAAGTGAAAAGCCGTGATCACGCGGCGTCCTTCGCCGATGATGCGCTGGAGCCGGACGACGCCTTCGACGACCTGGAAGAGGTGTTTCGCTGCGTCGCCCTCCCAGCAGATGGCCTTTCCGGCCGAAACCGATTCCAGTGGCGACATATTGAATACGGAACCGAGGGAGGGACCGCCGCGCGCATTGCTCGTGGTGGCTTCGATCTGTTGGAAGCCTTGGCGATTCTGCATCAGCATCTTGGTGTCCCCGCGTTTTCGATGGATGCAATAGAAGGCACGCACGTCACACGACAATGATTGGCGGGTTTCAAATGGTGAGACTGTGTAACCGTTTGTAACAGCCGCGGGATGCGGCCCCCAAAGTCGTCCTTCGTTGATTTAGATCAAGGAGCAGAGGCCGCCCCCATGCCAGTCCTGCCTCAAAGTACGAGAAAACCGGCCGCGTTGCGGTCGTCTGGGCACTGGGGACGACGTGATGAATTATACAACGGAAACGGCAGTGGTCGCGGTCGCTGCTTTCCTAGCGCTGCTAGGAGCCGCATTCGCGCACGATCATCTATTTTCGGTCCACATGGGCATATTATGCTTCTGCTTGTCCGTTGGCACCCTGCTGCTGGTGAGGAACGTCGATTTTTCGCCCGCTGGAAGACAGCAGAAGGTCGACACGTCAGGCTATTTTGACGAGGTGATCCGGTACGGACTGATCGCTACGGTCTTCTGGGGCGTAATCGGCTTTCTCGTCGGCGTAGTCGTCGCCGCGCAGTTGGCCTTCCCGGACCTCAATCTAGCGCCTTATCTCAATTTCGGCCGTCTTCGACCTGTGCACACCTCCGCCGTCATCTTCGCCTTCGGCGGCAACGCGCTCATCATGACCTCATTCTACGTCGTTCAGCGTACGTGCCATGCGCGCCTTTTCGGCGGCAGCTTGGCGTGGTTCGTTTTCTGGGGCTATCAGCTCTTCATCGTCATGGCCGCGACAGGCTACGTCCTGGGGATCAACCAGGCGCGCGAATATGCGGAACCGGAATGGTACGTGGACATCTGGCTGACCATCGTCTGGGTGGCATACCTGGCCGTCTATTTGGGGACGATCCTAAAGCGCAGGGAACCGCACATCTATGTGGCGAACTGGTTCTACCTTGGCTTCATCGTGACGATCGCGATGCTGCATGTGGTGAACAACCTTGCCGTTCCGGTGTCCTTCCTCGGCTCGAAGAGCTACTCGGTCTTCTCCGGCGTTCAGGACGCGCTGACACAGTGGTGGTACGGCCACAATGCGGTCGGCTTCTTCCTTACCGCGGGCTTCCTGGGCATGATGTACTACTTCGTGCCCAAGCAAGCGAACCGCCCGGTCTATTCCTACCGGCTGTCGATCATCCATTTCTGGGCGTTGATCTTCATGTACATATGGGCGGGTCCGCATCATCTGCACTATACGGCGCTTCCAGACTGGGCGCAGACGCTCGGCATGGTCTTCTCGGTCATGCTCTGGATGCCTTCCTGGGGCGGCATGATCAACGGCCTCATGACCCTTTCCGGGGCCTGGGACAAGGTTCGGACCGACCCTATCATCCGCATGATGATCGTCGCCATCGCCTTTTATGGCATGTCGACTTTCGAGGGCCCGATGATGTCGATAAAGACCGTCAACTCGCTGAGCCACTATACAGAATGGACGATCGGCCACGTACATTCGGGAGCCCTCGGCTGGGTCGGCATGATCACCTTTGGTGCAATCTACTACCTGACGCCCAAGCTCTGGGGACGTGAACGTCTCTACAGTCTGCGGATGGTCAACTGGCACTTCTGGCTCGCTACACTCGGCATCGTCATCTACGCCGCCGTGCTCTGGGTGGCCGGGATCCAGCAGGGCCTTATGTGGCGCGAGTACAATTCGCAGGGCTTCCTCGTCTACTCGTTCGCCGAGACCGTGGCCGCGATGTTCCCATACTACGTGCTCCGCGTCGTCGGAGGCGGCCTGTATCTGGCCGGCGGCCTGGTGATGGCATGGAACGTCTTCATGACGGTCCGCGGCCATCTCCGCGACGAGGCAGCCATTCCGACCGCATACGTGCCCCAGGCACAGCCTGCCGAGTGAGGTGAGAAAATGGCATCGATACTTGATAAACATAAGATCCTCGAGAAGAACGCAACGCTTCTTCTCGTCGGCTCGCTGCTCGTCGTCAGCATCGGCGGCATCGTCGAAATCGCACCGCTGTTCTACCTGCAGAATACGATTGAAAAGGTGGAGGGGATGCGTCCCTATACGCCACTCGAGCTGGCCGGCCGAAACATTTACATTCGCGAAGGCTGCTATCTCTGCCACAGCCAGATGATAAGGCCGTTCCGCGACGAGGTGGAACGTTACGGTCATTACTCTCTGGCTGCGGAATCGATGTACGACCACCCATTCCAATGGGGTTCGAAGCGAACCGGGCCGGACCTTGCGCGCGTCGGCGGCCGCTATTCGAACGAGTGGCACGTCCAGCATCTTTCCGATCCGCGGGCCGTGGTGCCTGAATCCATCATGCCGAAGTATGAGTTCCTCAAGTCGAAGGAGCTTTCGGTCACGGATATTGGCATGGACCTCAAGGCCAACGAGGACGTCGGCGTTCCCTATACCGACGACATGATGGCCAATGCCGAAGCCGACATGAAGATGCAGGCCGATCCGAACGCCGACACCACGGCGCTGCTAGAGCGCTATCCGAAGGCCAAGACCGGCGACTTCGACGGCGATCCGCAGACGCTCACGGAGATGGACGCACTCGTCTCCTACCTGCAGATGCTTGGGACGTTGGTCGACTTTTCGACCTACGACGACGCAACCGGCTATCGATGAGGCGATGCAATGGAAACGTACACAGCGATGCGGCACTTCGCCGACAGTTGGGGCCTGCTGGCAATGGCCGCGTTCTTCGTAGGCGCCGTCGTCTACACCCTTCGCCCCGGCAGCAAGCAGACGGCGGCGGAAGCAGCCGATATTCCCCTGAAGGATGACTGAGATGTCGGACAAGCATATCGATGAAATCAGCGGCGTCGAGACTACCGGTCATGAATGGGATGGTATCCGCGAGCTCAACAATCCGATGCCGAGATGGTGGGTCTGGACGTTCTATGTCTGCATTCTATGGGCGATCGGGTACGCGATCGCCTATCCAGCCATCCCGATGTTCACTTCCGCCACGAAGGGCTATCTCGGCTACTCAACTCGCGCCGAACTGCAGCAGGAGCTTGATCTCGCCAAGGCATCCCAGACGAAGCTCCATGATCTGATCGCTGCCAAAACGGTGCAGGAGATCGACGCGGATCCTGCTCTTCGTGAATTTGCGAGCGCCGGCGGCGCGTCCGCGTTCAAGGTGAACTGCGCGCCCTGTCACGGCTCGGGGGCGAGCGGCGGTCCGGGCTTTCCGAACCTCAACGACGACGAGTGGCTGTGGGGCGGAGATCTGGATGCCATCCAGACCACGATCGCCCATGGGATCCGCTTCGACTCGGATGCCGAAACCCACGCTTCCGAGATGCCGGCCTTTGGCGACGTTCTGGAGCCTGTCCAGATGCGGCAGGTCGCCGCCTATGTGTGGGGGCTGAGCAATACGCCCTCGGACCCCGCTCTCGCAGAGGCGGGAAAACAGATCTTCCTCGACAACTGCGCCGCATGTCACGGCGAGAATGCCAAAGGAAAGGCGGAAATGGGTGCGCCGGACCTCGCCGACGCAATCTGGCTGAAGGCGCGCGGCGAAGATGCGATCGTTCGACAGGTCGCCTCTCCCAAACATGGCGTAATGCCTGCCTGGGCAGCGCGCCTGGGTGAGACAACGGTCAAGGAGCTTACCATTTTTGTCCATTCGCTTGGCGGTGGAACCTGAAGGAGATCAACATGACCACACACGACCACGACCCCTTGCTCGCCCTTTATGGAATCCCCCGCGCGGTCGTACACTCGCGAGTTTCCGTGCACGCAAAGCCCGTCACACCCGATCCCGAAAAGGGGGATGCGGAAAAGATGGGGAATTCGATGATCAGTTTGATCGGGCTCAAAGAACAGAAGCCGACAAGCAGGTAGGAACCTCTCGAGGACGTCCAGGCGGTCTCTCCCCCGCAGTTCCTCCAGGCCACGCCTTCTCTTCCGAGGCGTGGCCATTCCTAAGCTCCATCTCTCAAAGGAGCCGATTGCGGCGGGCTGCTACCAGCCGGCATCTAGTCTTTTTGGGCCGCGTTTCCCTGTCCGGAGTGCGGCCCACTTTTTTGAGCAGTTGTCGTCCTTGACCTGGATCAAGGACGGGTCCTCCCAAAGCTGAGAAGACAGGGAAAATCGGACAGAGCGCAATGAACCTCTACACAGCACCAGATCCCACGCCGGTCGAACGGATCAACGTTGAACCCGTAAACAACCGCCATAAAAATGAACCCCTCTACGCTCCGCGAAAGAAGGTGTTTCCGAAGCGTGCCGAGGGCCGTTTCCGGCGGTTCAAGTGGATCGTGATGCTGATCACGCTGGGGATCTATTATTTGGCTCCCTGGATTCGCTGGGACCGGGGGCCTTACGCACCGGATCAGGCTATCCTGATCGATCTGGCCTCACGCAGATTTTTTTTCTTCTTCATCGAGATCTGGCCTCAGGAATTCTACTACGTCGCAGGCCTGCTGGTCATGGCGGGTTTCGGTCTCTTCCTGGTCACGTCCGCCGTCGGGCGGGCCTGGTGTGGATATGCATGTCCGCAGACGGTGTGGGTCGATCTTTTCCTTGTCGTCGAGCGCGCGATCGAGGGGGACCGAAACGCCCGCATGAAGCTCGACGCCGGGCCGTGGAATTTCGACAAGGCGAAGAAACGTGTCGCCAAGCACGCGATATGGCTGATCATCGGCCTCGCGACCGGGGGGGCGTGGATCTTCTATTTCGCCGATGCGCCCACGCTCCTCGTCTCCTTTTTCACCGGAAAGGCGCCGGTTGTCGCCTACGCGACCGTCGCCACACTTACCGCCACCACCTACGTGCTTGGCGGGCTCATGCGCGAACAGGTCTGTACCTACATGTGCCCCTGGCCGCGAATCCAGGGGGCCATGCTCGACGAAAATTCCTTGGTCGTCACCTACAACGATTGGCGCGGCGAGGCTCGCTCACGTCACCCGAAGAAGGCATTGGCTGCCGGACAGCCCGTCGGCGATTGCGTCGACTGCAATGCGTGTGTGGCCGTCTGCCCCATGGGCATCGACATCCGCGACGGTCAGCAGATGGAATGCATCACCTGCGCTTTGTGTATCGACGCCTGCGATGGGGTCATGGACAAGCTCGGGAAGCCTCGTGGGCTGATAGCCTACGCGACGCTCAGCGAATACGCCGCCAACATGGCCATCGCGACGGACGGCGGAAGGACCTCGGTGCAGCCCGCGAAGGTCCGCAATGCTGATGGCTCGTTTATCGAAACGATCAAACATTTCGATTGGCGGATCATATTCCGCCCACGCGTGCTGTTTTACGCGTCTGTCTGGCTTTTGATCGGCGTCGCGATGGTCGTCCACCTCGCAATGCGTGAGGGACTTGAACTGAACGTGGTCCACGATCGCAATCCGCAGTACGTCATGGAGAGCGACGGCTCGATCCGCAACGGCTACACGCTGCGAATACTCAACATGGTGCCGGCTCCACGCAAGGTCGAGCTGAGCCTTCTAGGCCTCGACGAGGGCGCTACCATGCGCATTCCCGAGCTCGGCAAAGAAGACGCCCGAGCTTTCACCATCGAAGCGGCGCCGGATGTTGCGACCACCGTGAAAGTGTTTGTGACGAGCAAACCGTCGGCTGCCGCGGTCGCCGAGTTCCTCTTTGCCATCGAGGACGCCGCCCACGCCGACAGAGCAACATATCGAGCCGCGTTCAACTCACCAGGAGATACCAGATGACGACTGCCAGTCAAGGATTCACAGGGAGGCACATGCTGATCGCCACGTGCTCGTTCTTCGCGGTGGTGATCGGCGTCAACGTGATCATGGCCTGGTTCGCCTCGTCGAGCTGGAGCGGTCTGGTCGTCGAAAACACCTATGTCGCCAGCCAGGAGTTCAACCGCAAGGTGGCAGATATGAAGGCGATGGCGGCGTCCGGAATCATCGGAAGCCTGTCGCTCGACGGCGGCCGAATCCATTACGACATCCGTAACCGTGACGGATCTCCTGTCATCGTCGACGACGTGACCGCAAACTTCAAACGCCCCGTCGGCGATCACGAAGATTTCCACATTTCGTTCACGAAAGTCGCAGACGGACAGTTTGAGTCCCGGCACCGTGTCGGCTCGGGCGACTGGATCGTGGAGGTCATCTCGCGCAGGGAAGGCAAAGTCGTCATGCACGAGGCCTCCCGTCTCGATACCGCGGGATTCGGCGAATGACATGCTGCACGATGGATGCCGAAGGGGTTCTCGCGATAAGCACGACGTTCATCAGCGCCGAGGAAATCGCGCTAGTGAGCCATTCCTTAGGCGAAGGACTCCGGCAGCTCGACCTGAGCGTTCCGGACGTCCACTGCGGGAGCTGCATATCGACCTTGGAAAAGGCCGTTTCAGCGCTCCCATACGTCCGGAAAGCCAGAGTGAACCTCACGTCGCGGCGCGTCACCTGCGTGTACGCTGAAGAAACCGTTGAAGGGGCCACCGATCCGACGGGTATCATCGCTGCGGTCAATGCCGCCGGATACCGTGCGCATCTGTTCACGCCAGTGGCGCCCGAGACCGACAAGACAAGGAACCAGCTTCTCCTGGCAGTCGGAGTATCCGGCTTTGCAGCCACCAATATCATGCTTCTGTCCGTCTCCGTCTGGTCCGGCGCCGACGCCGCGACGAGGGACATGTTCCACTGGATCTCGGCGCTGATTGCCGCGCCAGCGCTAGTTTACGCGGGGCGGTTCTTCTTTCGGTCGGCGTGGCACGCGTTGAAGCACGGCCGCACGAACATGGACGTGCCGATATCGTTGGCCGTGACCCTTTCCTACGCGGTTTCGCTCTGGGAGACCGCGCATCATGGCGAACACGCCTGGTTCGACGCGACCGTCTCCTTGTTGTTCTTCCTTCTTATCGGCAGGACGCTCGACCATGTGATGCGCGAAAAAGCCCGTGCTGCCATCAACGGCCTGGCGCGACTTGCGCCGCGCGGTGCGCTGCTCCTGTCGTCCAACGGATCGCGCCGTTATGTTCCGCTTGACGAGATCGTCGTGGGAGACGAGATCGCGGTCGCGGCCGGCGAACGAATTCCGGTGGATGGAACCGTCGCGGTCGGCGAAAGCGACCTCGATCTTGCGATCGTTACCGGTGAAAGCGCCCCTGTCTCCGTAGGCGTCGGCGTCGGGGTCAGCTCCGGCGCCATGAACCTGACGGGCGCTCTCGTGGTCCGCGCTACCAAGCTCGCGAAGGACTCCCTGTTGGCCGAAATCATCAGCCTCATGGAGGCTGCGGAGGGCGGAAGGGCGCGCTACCGGCGTATCGCCGATCGCGCCGCCGCGCTGTATTCCCCGGTCGTCCATCTTCTCGCACTTGCCTCGTTTCTTGCCTGGGGCCTGATCGACGGCGATTGGAAGCATGCGATGCTGGTCGCGGTGGCCGTGCTTATTATTACGTGCCCATGCGCGCTGGGTCTTGCGGTTCCAGTCGTTCAAGTCGTGGCGGCTGGCGAGCTTTTCCGCAGGGGTATCATGGTGAAGGACGGCTCGGCGCTCGAAAGGCTTGCAGAGATCGACACGGTCGCCTTCGACAAGACGGGAACGCTGACCATCGGGCGTCCAAGGCTGGTCAGGCTCGAGGCCGCGCATGAGGCCGATCTGGGGAAAGCGGTGGGACTAGCCGTCCACTCGAGGCACCCACTGTCCCAGACGTTGGCCCAGAGCGCCGGCCACGTCGCGGCTCCGTTTGATCGCGTCAGCGAAATTCCCGGTGGCGGGCTCGAAGGCATGCGTGGCGAGGAGACCTATAGGCTGGGGAGCGCGGCGTTCGCGTGCGGCGTAGATCCGGCTCCGTCGACGGCCGACAGCCCGCTCTCCGAAGCCGTCCTTTCCAGGAACGGAGAAGCGCTTGCGCGCTTTTTCTTCGAGGACGCGCTCCGAGCTGGCGCGCAGGACGTTATCAAAGAACTCGAATCCGGCGGATTTGGAACATTGATCGTTTCAGGAGATCGTCAGAGCGTAGTAGACAGTGCGGCGCGTGCGCTCGGCGTCGGTCGGGCGATGGGAGCGCTTACTCCGAAACAGAAAGTCGACGAGTGCCAGAAGATCGGCGACGCCGGCCATCGCGTCCTCATGGTGGGAGATGGCATCAACGACGCGCCGGCGCTGGCTGCCGCCCATGTCTCCATGGCGCCTGCCACGGCTTCTGACATCAGCCGGCAGTCCGCCGATCTGGTATTCTTCAACGAACGGCTGGACGCCGTCCCCCAGGCGATCGCAGTGGCGAAGCGATCGGCTGCCCTCATACGTCAGAACTTTGCGCTGGCGATCGGCTACAACGTGCTGGCCGTCCCGATCGCGATGGCGGGACTTGCCACGCCCCTGATCGCAGCAGTGGCGATGTCCACTTCATCGATCATCGTCGTTACGAACGCTCTCAGGCTCAACGCAGGCTCCAAGCGATCTCCTGTCATAGATGCTTCGCGGCCAGCCGCGAGGGGCGGGGAGGTCAAAGTAGCATGAACATGCTGATCTTTCTTATTCCGATAGCGCTCCTCATGGGCGGCGCCGGACTTGCGGCATTTCTTTGGTCTCTTCGGAGCGGTCAGTATGACGATCTTCAGGGAGCCGCCTGGCGGGTGCTCGCTGACGATGAATACGATCCGCCTAAGTCGTAGGCCGTTAAAGGGGGGGCGACGATGTCCTTAGATGATGAGATAGTACTGCGGTCAGAGCTCTTCGAAGGACTCGATGAGAAAGTATGCCGAAGCATGCTGGAGTTGGTGGGTCTGCGGGCAGTCGCGGTCAACGAACGAATAGTGGCCGAAGGACAGCGAGCGTCCCACGTGTTTTGCGTTCTGTCTGGCGTGGTCCGGTTGACCAAGGCCGAGGCTGGCGGGCGCGAGGCCGACGTCTGCATCTGTGAGCCCGGAGACTGCTTTGGCGAATATCTGGTTCCCATGGGGGACGCCTACGCGCATGGGGCTTGGGCCGCGGCCCCCGTGGAGCTTGCGCAGTTCGATCTGCCCGGCCTTCGTGCACTTGCCGCCGAACACGGCGGCATCCAGCGCAACGTCATGCGGATCATGGCCAGGCATCTGCTGGGCTCGTTGGACTGCATCGCGGGAGACCGCCTGCACACCGCTGCCCAGCGCGTTGCCAACTACTTCGTGAGCCGGTGTCCCAACTCCGCATCTCAGGCGACGTTCCGACTGCCTTATCAGAAAAGAGTTCTTGCCGGAAAGCTTGGGCTCGCTCCCGAGGCGCTGTCGCGCGCCTTTGCAGCTCTTTCCGGTGCGGGAGTGGACGTGAGGGGCCGGACGGTCTGTATCGGCAGCGTGGCCCAGCTAAGGGAAGCTTGTTAGAAGTCTTCTTCAGCGCCCCCCGAGAGCGCTAACCACGATGCGCGACGGACGAGACCTGCGGGGCTGTGACGACTTGCTGCTCGGAAGGGAGCGCTCGCAGTCGGTCGGTTACGATCTGGACTGTTATCATGACCAGAACAACAGTAGCGCTGTCCCCGATCCTGCGGTATCTGGTTTTGAAACAGAATTGCAGCGGGACGAATGAGGGACATGGAACCGGATCGCATTCTGGTCGTCGACGACGACGCCCGGATCAGACAGATGCTTGTCCGCTACTTCGAGGACAACGGATACAGGGTGAACGCCGTCGGCAATGGCGCCGCCATGCGCGCCGAATTGTCCAAGGCGTCCTACTCGGCCATATTTCTCGATCTCGTGCTCCCAAATGGAGAGAACGGCCTCGAACTGCTGAAGGAGTTGCGCAACACGTCCGACGTTCCGGTGCTGATGCTCACTGGGCAGGACGACGTGACCGACAAGGTTGTGGGCCTGGAATTTGGTGCTGACGACTATATTGCAAAGCCATTTCATCTGCGGGAACTGCTCGCAAGGCTAAGGACTGTACTAAGGAGGCGGATACAGACCCCTCCGACGGACCGAGCCGCGAACGCAGAGGAGGAAGTCCTCCAGTTCGACGGCTGGAAGCTCCAGGTTGGTCGAAGGAAGCTAACTTCTCCGCAGGGAGAGGACGTCTCCTTGACGACCGGAGAATTCGAAATGCTTCTGGTCTTCGCGCAAAATCCTGGCCGCGTGCTGTCGCGTGACAAGCTAATGGACCTAACGAGAAGCCGCAGCCTGGAGGCCTTCGACCGGGCGATAGATGCGCAGATCGTCCGCCTTCGGAAAAAAGTCGAAGTTGACCCAAAGGAACCGACGATGATCCAGACGGTTCGCGGCGTCGGATACGTCTTCACACCACGCCCATCAAATGTGAGATAGTTGATCAGGGTCAATGTTCCACGTAGCGATCGTGCATACGGTCGGCCGTGCAATGGCTTCTGGACCAATGATCATCTGGATACTTTTTGCGGTCGTCTCGGCCGCAACAACCGCAGTCCTAGTGCATCCGCTGTCGTCGGTTCGCGCCCGTCATTCGAACGTCGGCGTGGACGCCCACGTGTACCGGGACCAGCTCCTCGAACTCGAAAGGGAGCTGGCGAGGCAACAGATTGGTGCAAACGAGTACGAACTTGCCAAGGCGGAAACAGCGCGACGGCTCTTCAAGTCCATGGATCTGCCACGGACGCCTAGCGGTCCCCAACGCTCCCACAGGCGCGTCAGACTGGCCGTCGCTGCGATGCTCCCACTAATTAGCATCGGAGTCTACGCCTCTCTCGGTTCTCCTGAGCTTGAGTCGCGACCTTTGCAGGCCAGACTTGATGACCCTGGCGAGGATCTTGCGATCCTTGTCAAGAAGACCCACGACCATCTCGTCAGCAGTCCACAGGACGGTCGGGGGTGGGATCTACTTGCCCCCGTTCTCCTCAAGATGGGTCGAGCGGACGACGCGGTCGAGGCATATCGATCCGCGCTTCGTATCCTTGGCGCGAGCGTACCGCGTCTGGGCGGGCTCTCGGAAGCGTTGATGGCTCGTTCAAACGGGCTTGTGGGAGAAGATGTCCTGCTCGCGCTCAATAACTTGCTGCAGATCGATCCTGCGAATGTGCGCGCCCGTTTCTACATCGCCCTCAGCATGGAGCAGGCGGGACGGCCCGATGAGGCGCGGCAGGCCTTCGAGGCGCTGGCAAAACAATCGCCGGCCGATGCGCCGTGGCTGCCGCTGGTCAACCAGCATATCGCCATGAACGGCGGCGCGCCGGCAGGCCCTGACGTCAATCCGGGCGCCGGTGCGGCTGCTCCCGGCAATCCCACGCAGCAGGATGTGACGGCGGCCGACGCCGGCGACCGGCAGCAGATGATCCGCGGCATGGTCGAAAGCCTCGATGCCAAGCTCAGCGAGGATCCTGCAGGTGGCATGGGCTTCATCCTCGCCGCCGTGCTGCTTGTCATGTTCGCCTTCAGCCAGTCGGTTGCCTATTTCTACATGCCGGCCGATCTCGCCAAGACGCCGGTGGCGCCGGAAACCCGCATCCGCCTCGGCGGCCTGGTCGGTGAGGGCAGTGTCGTGCGCGGCACCGGCTCGACGGTGGAATTTGCCGTCACCGACGGCAGCGCCAATGCCGTCAAGGTCCAATATACCGGCATCCTCCCCGATCTCTTCCGCGAGGGCCAGGGCGTCGTCACCGAAGGCATGTTCACTGCCGGCACGAACATCTTCGTCGCCGACACCGTGCTTGCCAAGCATGACGAGACCTATATGCCGAAGGAGGTGGCCGACAAGCTGAAAGCCCAGGGGCTGTGGAAGGAAGGCCAAGGCCAGGAAGGTCAGGGCCAGGAAGTGAAGGAACAGCAAGTGAAGGCGACGCCATGATCATCGAGATCGGCCATTACGCGCTGGTGCTGGCGCTGGCCACGGCGCTCATCCTTTCCATCGTGCCGGTGATCGGAGCCCGTCGTCACGACCGGGCGATGATGGATGTGGCGACGGTCGGCTCGCTGGCGATGTTTGCGCTTGTGGCCTTCTCCTTCGCCGTGCTGACCTATGCCCATGTCGTCTCGGATTTCTCGGTCGAAAACGTCTGGGAGAATTCGCATTCGCTGGTGCCGCTGATCTACAAATACTCCGGCGTCTGGGGCAATCACGAGGGATCGATGATGCTCTGGCTGTTGATCCTGACGCTGTTCAGCGCGCTGGTCGCCGTCTTCGGCCGCAATCTGCCGGAGACGCTGAAAGCCAATGTATTGGCCGTGCAGGCCTGGATTTCGGTCGCCTTCACGCTGTTCATCCTGCTGACCTCCAATCCCTTCCTGCGGCTCGATCCGGCGCCGGCCGAGGGCCGCGATCTCAACCCGGTGCTTCAGGATGTTGGTCTGGCGATCCATCCGCCGCTGCTCTATCTCGGCTATGTCGGCTTCTCCGTCTGCTTCTCCTTTGCCGTTGCTGCGCTCATGGAAGGGCGCATCGACGCTGCCTGGGCACGCTGGGTGCGGCCCTGGACGCTGGCGGCCTGGACCTTCCTGACGCTCGGCATCGCCATGGGCTCCTACTGGGCCTATTACGAGCTCGGCTGGGGCGGCTGGTGGTTCTGGGACCCGGTGGAAAACGCCTCCTTCATGCCGTGGCTCGCCGGCACTGCGCTGCTGCATTCGGCGCTTGTCATGGAAAAGCGCGAGGCGCTGAAGATCTGGACGGTGCTGCTCGCCATCCTCACCTTCTCGCTGTCGCTGATGGGCACCTTCCTGGTGCGCTCCGGCGTGCTGACCTCGGTGCATGCCTTTGCCAGCGACCCATCCCGCGGCGTCTTCATTCTGTGCATCCTGCTGATCTTCATCGGCGGGGCGCTGTCGCTGTTTGCCTTCCGCGCGCCGAAGCTTTCGGCCGGCGGGCTGTTTGCGCCGATCTCGCGCGAGGGCGCGCTCGTCGTCAACAATCTGATCCTGACGGTCGCCTGCGGCACGGTGCTCACAGGCACGCTCTATCCGCTGCTGCTGGAAACGCTGACCGGCGACAAGATCTCCGTCGGACCACCCTTCTTCAACCTGACCTTCGGCCTGCTGATGGCACCGCTGATCGTCATCGTACCCTTCGGGCCGATGCTGGCCTGGAAGCGCGGCGATCTGCTGGGTGCCCTGCAGCGGCTCTATGTCGTCGCAGGTCTCGCCTTCCTTGCCGCGCTGATCTTCTTCTATATCGAACATGGCGGGCCGGTGCTTGCCGTCCTCGGCCTGGCCGCCGGGCTGTTCCTCATCCTCGGCGCGGTCGCCGATCTCTGGTATCGCGCCGGCATCGGCAAGGTGGCGGGCAGCCTTGCCTGGCGGCGGCTTTCCGGCCTGCCGCGTTCCGCCTTCGGCACGGCGCTAGCCCATGCCGGGCTCGGCGTCACCGTGCTCGGCATCGTCGCGGTGACGACGTTTGAGAGCGAGCATGTCATTGAGATGAAGCCCGGCGAGGTGACCGAGGCCGGCGGTTACAGCCTGCATTTCGACGGCATGCAGCCGGGGACCGGGCCGAACTATACCGAGGAGCGCGGCCACTTCACCATCCGCCGCGCCGGTGTCGCGGTTGCCGATACCTGGTCGGCCAAGCGGCTCTATACCGCCCGGCAGATGCCGACGACGGAGGCTGGTATTCTGACCTTCGGCCTCAGCCAGCTCTACGTCTCTTTGGGTGACGCCACCAAGGACGGCGGCATCGTCGTGCGCATCTGGTGGAAGCCGTTCATTCTCTGCATCTGGGGCGGCGCGGTGATCATGGCCTTCGGCGGCCTGGTCTCGCTCAGCGACCGGCGCCTGCGTGTCGGCGCCCCGCGCCGCAAGGCGAAGCCGGCAGCTCCTGCCATGGAGCCGGCGGAATGACGCGCTCACGGCTTTCTTCCCCTTCTCCCCATCGGGGAGAAGATGCCCGAAGGGCAGATGAGGGGGCCGAGCGGCGGAGCTGCGAGGAGCTTGAGCGCAAGCGAAAGGTCGCCTGTGCTGCGAAGGGTGGCCCCCTTGCATGTTCAAACTGCATCCGTTGATGATGGGTGCGACCCCTGGGGGATGGCCATCCCCCAGGGGTCGGACGGGCGGGACCGTAACCCCCTTGGCGTGAACCGGGGATGAGCCTGGTCCGCTCGTCCTTCGCGTTTGTCCTGAACAGATAGTGGGGAGCAGGTCCCGTATGCAAGGCAAGGTATCGTCCGAACGCGCCGCGATGGCGACAGTTTATGTCGGCATCGATGTCTGTAAAGAGTGGCTGGACATTCATCTGCATCCTCTCGGCCGCAGTTTTCGGGTGACCAACGACACGGCCGGCCTGCGCCGCCTCAAGCGGGAGCTCGATGCGCTTGACCAGATGCCGCGCTCGGCGCTGCGTATCGTCATGGAAGCGACCGGCAAGTGGCATCGCGCCGTCCAGCGCTCGCTGCATGCCGATGGCTTTTACGTGTCGGTCGTCGATCCGCTGCGCGCCCGACTGTTTGCCAAAGCCTGCGGCTTTCTCGCCAAGACCGATCGGCTCGATGCGCGGTTTCTGGCCATCATGGGAGAAGCCCTCAAGCCCGCACAGACCCCACCGCCGGACCAAGCGCTGGAAACCCTGCAGGAACTGGTCAATGCCCGATCTGCCGCCAATGGTGAACGCACCGCCCTGTCCAACCGGATGAAGACGGCCGTGACCGCTTTCCTGCGCAAGGAACTGACGCGCCGGCTTGCCGCGCTCGACACCCATATCGCAAGACTGGACGCCGAGATCGAGCGCAGCATCTGCGCCGATCCCGAGATGCGCCGCCGCCTCGACATCCTCATCTCCATTCCTGGCATCGGAGCCGTCACCGCCGCAAGCCTGATCGCTGGCCTTTGCGAACTTGGCGCCTGCTCCGGCAAGCAGGCCGCCATGCTGACCGGCCTTGCGCCGATTGCCTGCGAAAGTGGCGAGCGGGCCGAACATCGCTCCATCAGGGGCGGACGCCCAGCACCCAGGAACGCCATCTACATGGCCGCCCTGTCCGCCTCTCGTCACAACCCGGACCTCGCACGCTTCGCCGCAAGGCTGAAGAAAGTCGGAAAACCCAATAAGGTCGTCCTCGTCGCCGTCATGAGAAAGCTCATCGTCCTGGCAAACACCCTCATCACCAAAAACCGCATCTGGACACCAAATCCACCTTGACACCAAACACAGATGCTCATCCGCCCTGTCGGGCACCTTCTCCCCGAGGGGCGAAGGGGAATGCGGCTTCTCTCCCGGCTCCTCATCGTCCTTTTCGTCCTCTTCACGCCCGTCTCCGCCTTCGCCGTCAATCCCGACGAGGTGCTGGCCGATCCAGCTTTGGAAGCCCGCGCTCGCGCTCTCTCGGCCGAGCTGCGCTGCATGGTCTGCCAGAACCAGTCGATCGACGATTCCAACGCCGATCTGGCCAAGGACCTGCGGCTGCTGGTGCGCGAGCGCATCAGCGATGGCGACAGCGACGAGGCGGTGCTGAACTACATCGTCTCGCGCTACGGTGAATTCGTGCTTTTGAAACCGCGTCTCAGCCTGAAGACGGGGCTGCTCTGGGGCGCACCGCTGCTGCTGATCCTTGCCGGCGGACGGTCACTGCTGGTCTTTGCCCGCAAGAGGGCCGGCAAACCGACCGGCAGCAAGCTGACGGCCGATGAACAAGCGAAGCTGAGCGAGATGCTTCACAGAAATCGCACTATTTGACGGAGATCAATGGCGGCTCGACGCGGTCGTCCTATCGTCGTCGCAGCAACAATTCCTATAAACGAGGCAGGACAATGCAGGCGAAGGACATAATGACCACGAAGGTGGTGTCGATCGGTCCAGCAGTCAGTATACGCCACGCTGTCGCTGTCATGATGCACAACAACGTCAGCGGCCTTCCTGTCATTGACGACGAAGGCCGCGTCTGCGGAATGCTTACGGAGGGCGACCTGCTGCTGCGAAGAGAGATCCGCTTCGCTCCCCGCGCCGCCCGCGCACCCGAAATCATATCCGAGATCGATCTTGAGCGATATATTTCCAGCAATGGCTGGTGTGTCGCCGATGTCATGTCTCAAGATGTGATCGTGGCGAGCCCCGACAGCGAGGTATCGGATATCGCCGAAAGCCTCCAGGCGCACCGGATCAAGCGGCTGCCTATCGTCGAGGACGGGCGCCTTGTCGGGATTGTCAGCCGCAGGGACATCCTCGGCCTGATCATCGATGCCCAAACGGCACCGTTGCCAAAAGAAGATGAATCGATCAGGCTGGCTGTCCGGACGCGACTGAGGTCGGACTTGGGGATAACGCCTCAGAAGATCCAGGTGACCGTCAAGGACGGCCAGGTGACACTCGACGGCAACGTCGAGTCGGAGCTGAAGCAAAAGGCTGTTCGCACCCTGGTCGAAAGCCTGGGTGTCGGCGCCTATCGTGACCGGCTCCAGATCGCTCGGCTGACCGGGACCGAGGTGGGTTGAGACAGCGCCTCTATGCTGTTTAAAGCGCCGACCAATATCCGCACATCCGCGGAGACCAATTTCTGGATGTCGGAGCATATGCGGCGATAAAGCATCTTATGCTCGCCCGCTGGTGTTCAAGCCGAATCTCGCAAAGATTTAGTGAAATCGCCGCTTGCCTCAACCAGACAATCTCGCAGATTCTGGACACCCGAAATTCTCAAGCTTGCGGCACTGCCGCCCGCGCCTGGCGGCGCGGCTTCGGCTGGCGCTCGTTGGTGAGAGTGAATTTGACGCGAGGAGGCTCGCTCGGTGTTGCGCCCCAAAACCGAGCGAGCCTCTGTCAAGTTTCCCCCCTTGACACGGGAAAATCCCGACCCGCCAAATCGACATACTCAATAGGCGAGGCCGTTTCCTTGATGGAGGTCAAACACGGCTGGCAGAGGCAGCGTTCATTCGGCGGCAATGATCTCTTCCAAAATGGGCAGAAAATCAATCGTGAGGCTTTTCTCGTCGATCGGTCGGACATGTTTCAAGAGGATCTGTCCCGTGCGATCGATAATAAATGTTTCGGGGACGCCGTAGGCTCCCCAGTCGATCGAGCTTCTTCCCGTGGTGTCGATTCCGATTGCCGCGAACGGATTGCCGTTTTCCACAACGATTGGAACGGGGGAATCTCGTGACTGGTCCGATGCGCTCGCCAGTCGGTGTTCAGCTTTCACCCAACTTGATCAGGATCAAATACGCCGCAACCACCGCAATGTACTGCTCGAATCGAACAGGGGAGCGTGCACATGGATTTCGAAGCGTTTTTCAAAGACGAGCTGGACGGGCTTCATAGCGAAGGCCGTTACCGCGTTTTTGCCGATCTCGAACGTCACCGCGGCAATTTTCCGCGCGCGACGCGTCACACCGCGGATGGCCAAAAGGAGGTCACGGTCTGGTGCTCCAACGACTATCTCGGCATGGGCCAGCATCCGAAGGTGATCGAGGCGATGAAGAACGCCATCGACCACTGTGGCGCGGGTGCGGGAGGCACCCGCAATATTTCTGGCACCAACCACCATCACGTCATGCTCGAGCGCGAGCTTGCCGATCTGCACGGCAAGGAAGCAGCGCTGATTTTCACGTCGGGCTATGTCTCCAACTGGGCAGCACTCGGCACGCTCGGCGCCAAGATCCCCGGCCTGATCATCTTCTCCGACGCGTTGAACCATGCCTCGATGATCGAGGGCATCCGCTATGCCAAGTGCGACAAGGTCATCTGGAAGCACAATGACGTGGCCGATCTCGAAGCCAAGCTCAAGGCCGCCGATCCGAAGGCGCCGAAGCTGATCGCCTTCGAGAGCGTCTATTCGATGGATGGCGATATCGCCCCGATCAAGGAAATCTGCGACCTCGCCGACAAATACGGGGCGATGACCTATCTCGATGAAGTGCATGGCGTCGGCATGTATGGGCCGCGCGGCGGCGGCATTGCCGAGCGCGAGGGGCTGATGGACCGGCTGACCGTGATCGAGGGCACGCTCGGCAAGGCGTTCGGGGTGATGGGCGGCTATATCGCCGCGTCGACGGCGCTTTGCGATTTCATCCGCTCGTTCGCGTCGGGCTTCATCTTCACCACGGCGCTGCCGCCGGCGCTGGCAGCCGGTGCTGTCGCCTCGATCCAGCACCTGAAGGTCAGCCAGTTCGAGCGCGCCCGGCATCAGGACCGTGTCCGCAAGCTGAGGGCGCTGCTTGATCAGCGCGGCATTCCGCATATGCCCAATCCGAGCCATATCGTGCCGGTGCTGGTCGGCGATGCGGCGAAATGCAAGTGGATCTCCGACCTGCTGCTCGACAATTGGGGGGTCTATGTCCAGCCGATCAACTATCCCACCGTGCCGAAGAAGACCGAGCGCCTGCGCATCACGCCGACGCCGCTGCATTCCGACGCCGATATCGCCCATCTGGTCGAGGCGCTGCATTCGCTCTGGTCGCGCTGCGCGCTCGCGAGGCACGTCGCCTGATGCATTGAGGACACTTCCGTTCTCTAACGAAGGCATGACCCGTCGTCTGCTTGCTAAATTCAGCCGTCGTGCAGCCCTCTACGTTTTTTCAGGTCTCGGGTGCGGGATCGCGCTTCCGGCAAGACGAGGATGTATCGCCATTATTATTGATCGCGATCAAAGACAGAGCCGCCTTCCCAGAAGAAGAGTGCCACGGAATGAAGTCGGAGACCAAGACATTGATGATTGCAAAGCACGACTGCCGTTCCGCCGGCCCGTTGGAAGGCGCCACGGATACATGCGGGGGAAATTCCGCGAAGCGGAGGATCGGCGGCCTGATGCGTTTGCGACCATTGCTTCGCAATCATCGGCCGCTGGTGGTGTGCGCGGGTGTTTCGCTGACCTGTGCGGCTCTGATATCGCTTGCGCTCCCGTTGGCGGTTCGCAGGATGATAGACAATGGCTTCAGCCAGGCTGATGGCGCGTTCGTCAACCGTTACTTCATGATGCTAATGATCCTCGCGATCGGACTCGCGGTAGCAAGCGCCTGCCGATACTACTTCGTCACGACGCTTGGGGAACGGATCGTTGGCGATCTCCGGATAATGGTCTTCCACAAGATCACCCGTCTCCCCGCGAGTTTCTTCGATGCAAACCGGTCGGGGGAAATCGCCTCGCGGCTGACCGCCGACGCTGCTCACATTAAGACAGCGACGAGTCTCGCCGCATCCGTAGCGTTGAGAAACTCCATCCTCTGCGTCGGCGCTCTTGCCATGATGTTCGTCACAAGCCCCGCTTTGTCCGCGATCACCATGGGCGCCATTCCCTTAGTCGTGGCCCCGCTGGTGGTATTCGGACGCTCGGTTCGGAAGCGGTCGAGGGCCGCTCAGGACGCCCTGGCCAATGCATCCGCTTACGCGGCCGAAATCATAGCCGGAAGCCGCACCGTCCAGGCATTCAACGGCGAGGAGATCGCCTGTCGCCGATACTCAAAGGATATAGAGGAGTCCTATCGAAGCGCAGTCGTCGCTTCGCGCTCGCGGGCAGTCCCTTACGGCGGTTGCAATCGCTCTAATATTCGGAAGCGTCGTCGGAGTGCTATGGATTGGGGCGCACAGCCTGCTTAGCGGAACGCTTTCTGCCGGTAATCTCAGTCAGTTTCTAATCTATGCCGTGATCGCGGCGGGCTCGCTCGGGTCGCTCTCCGAAGTCTGGGGCGAAATGGCCCAGGCTGCTGGAGCGGCTGGACGGCTTTTCGAGCTATTGGACGAACAAGGGAGCGTCCGTCAGCGTGGTTCCGTCAGACCGATCGGTCAGGTACGGGGCGACGTTCAGATCGCGGATCTCCATTTCGCCTATCCTGGCTCGCCTGAACGAGAAGTCCTTAGAGGCCTCTCGCTGCAGGTCGTGGCCGGCGAGACAGTCGCGATCGTCGGCCCATCGGGATCGGGGAAGAGTACCGTTCTCTCGTTGTTGCTCGGTTTCTATGACGACTACTCGGGCAGCATCGCGATCGACGGGCGGGATATCAGATCGACCACGCCCGAAGATCTTCGGAAGGAGATTTCCGTTGTCCCGCAGGACGTGACGATCTTCGGCGCCTCGATCGCTGAAAACATCGCATTCGGTCGTCCTGACGCCACGGAGGCGGAAATAGCGGCGGCTGCCGCCAAAGCGCGGGCGGACGCCTTTGTCGCCGCGCTCCCAAAGGCATACGAAACCGTCGTCGGCGAACGCGGTCTGACGCTCTCCGGAGGACAACGCCAGAGGATAGCGATTGCACGCGCGCTGCTCAAAGATGCTCCAATCCTCCTTCTCGACGAAGCGACCGCCTCGTTGGACGCCGAGAACGAGCAGCTCGTTCAACGGGGATTGGAAGGACTCATAAGCGGTCGGACGACGATCGTTATTGCGCACCGGCTCGCCACCGTTCTCAATGCCGACCGCATCCTGGTCATGGACAAGGGCAGGATCGTGGAGGAGGGTCCACATGCGTCGCTAGTTCGACAGGGGGGACTTTACGCAAGACTCGCGGAGTTGCAGTTCAATGTCGCCACCCAGCCCGAACAGGATGCCGCCTGATGAAGTCGGGAGGAGCTGCACAGAACCAAATCAAGATCGGTACGCGAGCGAGCCCGCTTGGGTTTGCCCAGGCGAAGGAGGTGGCCGGCCGGCTCGCCGCCTACCACGGTCTTCCTGGTGACTGCTTCGAGATCGTGCCTCTGACGACCAGAGGCGATCGGATTGACGAACGGCCGTTGCCAGAGGTCGGAGTGAAAGGCTTTTTTACAATTGAACTGGAGGAAAGGCTCCTTTCAGGAGACCTCGATCTTGCGGTGCATTCGGCCAAGGACGTCGCCACGACCCTTCCGGACGGGCTGCACCTCAGCGCGTTCCTGCCGAGGGAGGACGTGCGCGATGTGTTGATCTCACGCAGCGGATATCGATTGTGGGAGCTGCCGCCTGGCGCCGTGGTCGGTACGTCGTCGATCCGACGCGCAGCGCTTGTCGCAATGCACCGGCCAGATCCAGATATCGTTCCATTTCGGGGATCTGTCGGTACGCGGCTGCAGAAGCTCGAGAGTGGGGTTGTTGACGCGACGCTGCTTGCGATGGCGGGACTGAACCGACTGGGCATGTTCGACGCCGCAACGGAGATTTTGAACCCGCGCGATTTCCCACCTTCGCCCGCGCAGGGAGCCATCTGTATCGAGAATGTCGTCGCGAATGACCGAATAACTGAACTGGTATCGGCTCTAAACGATGCAAGCACGGCCGATGCCGTTCGCTGCGAGCATGCCTTCCTTCGAACCCTCAACGGCTCGTGCCGAACGCCGATCGGAGCGCTCGCGGTCTGTCATGGAAGCGAGATTCTGCTTCGCGGTCTGAGCATTGATGCTGATGGGCGGAACCCTCGGCGCGTGACCGTGCGTGGCGCTCGGACAGTCCCGGCGGCGCTGGGCGAAGAGGCCGGTCGGATGGTCCTGGCCGGGGTGGGGATGGCGTCCGGACACGTTTAGAGGGATCGGGTGGCGTCAAGTTCCCATGGACGTGCATACGACGTCGGATCTTTCGAGGCCGGTAAACCGATCGGTAAAATGCAAGCGATCTCAATGAGCCCGAGATACCCGGCGAGGAACCGTTCCCCGATCAGGAACCAGACAAGGGCGCCGCGCTATCAGCCAGATGTCGTCCCACTGCCCGACGTGGGGAATAATCAGCGATGGGCTTTTGCGCCACGATCCTGTGCCCGTCCAATTGCATCGACCTGACTTGGTGATCGATGGCGTCGTCTTCAATCACCGTCTTTAGCTGACGCCGATTGGGCGGCGGTGTCGGCGCCGTCGGAGCCTAACGCGGGTGACATCCGGACGGCCAACATCGATCGTGTTGAACGCGCCATGCCGCACCACTGGGCGGCCATGACCGCAAATGTTCCGCGGCCATGTTCCTCCCTCAGTCAATGCGCCATGAAAATCGGCATGCTGCTTTGCTCTATCATGTTGCGCGTCACGCCTCCGAAGAGCGTCTGCTGCCAGCGAGGGTGATTGTATGCGCCCATGACGACCAGATCGGCGTTGACGTCCATCGCATGCCGCCTCAGGACCTCGTCGGCGGTGTTTCCGCCACTGGCCACGCGATCCACCTGAACCTTGACCCCGTGACGGGAGAGGAAGCTCGCGATGTCGGCGCCTGGTTCTTCTCCATTCACCCGCTCTCGCGAGACCGGATCGACCATCGTCACGTAGACGCAGTCCGCCGTCTTCAGCAGGTCGAGGGCCTGCCTTGCAGCACGCGACGCCTCGTCGCTCGAATCCCACGCCAGTACGATCGATTTTGAAGTTGAAGAGAGCGGCCGCCGTCCGCGGTTGATGATGATTGGCGTCGGCGTATGGAACAGAGCGCCATCCATGACCCTTTTCTGGAGTTCCTCGTCCTTGCACGCTTGGCGGCCGACGAGAACGACGTCGGCGTAGAGCGCCCGTTCTGCAACGTCCTCCCGTGCAAAAGCATATTCCGTATAGACGTCCTGCACGTCGTAGGACAGGTCGGTGCGCGAGAGATACGCCTTGATCTCTTCGGCTTTCTTGACGATTTCCTCGATTTCGCGCTGGCGTTCTTCCAGCCAGACGGTCGACAGGGAGTTATATTCTCCCATCATGGGCGACGCGCCCATGCAGATCACGACCGCGCTGAGATGCGCTCCTGAGGCTCCGCAAAACTCGACGGCGGCCTTCAGGTCTTCATCGAAATATTTGGAACTCAGGATGCTCAATACCGTGCGAATGGACATTTCGATCACCTCTCTTGTTGAATATCGAAAGGATAACGGCGCATGCGCTGACGTCTTTGATCTTCGTCAAGCAACACGGGATGAACGATCGCGGTCGTCCCGGCGGACGAGGGTTCGTTTGCAAGCAGTGCGCGCAGCAGCCTGCGCGCCCTCTCGCGGACCAGGCCGCCGTCCAGCACCTGTCGAGATCGGCATGGGCGTCCAGAGCGATGTCCGTGCCATCAGGCAGGCGAATTTCAGTCACCGTCTGCACGTTGCTGGTCAAGGTACCCGTCTTGTCCGTGGCGATCATCGTGGTCGAACCCAGGGTCTCCACCGCCGGCATGCTTCGGACGATGACATTGCGGCCGGCCATCCGCCGCATGCTGACGGCAAGCGCGACGGAAATGGCGATCGGAAGCCCTTCCGGCACAGCACTCACCGCCAGACCTACGGACATCATGACAAGATCGTGCAGAGAGGCCCCGCATGAAGCCGGCGACGACCAGCACCAATGCCGCCAATCCTACGAAAAGAGCGAGCGCGTTCGTGAACTTCAGCAGACGGGCGACAAGCGGAGGCTGCGAGGAATCGGCTCTTCCCAACTCGGCGGCGATGACCCTGGCCGACGGCTGCTCGAGCTTGCGAAGGGCGGCGGCCACCCGATCCGCAGAATACTCCTGATACGTGCCGATGGAGGCATTGATCAGAAGCACGACGAGAATGAACAGGGCGTCCTCGATCCTGCCGGTCGCAAACGAGAGCCCCGACGCCAGCAAAAGAATGTAAATGATCGGGTTGCGAAATTGGATGGGGAACACCTTCAGCGGCGATGGCGGCTCAGGCTCGGGCAGCGTGTTTGGCGCGAGCTCGGCAAGGCGTTCCGCGGCCTCGACGTCGGTCAGACCGATTGCCGTAGGTGCGGTGGGGGCGGGTGTCTGCGCCGTGAGATTCATCATGGTCTCCGGGCTGGTCGCAACGATTTCACTGAAAGCTCGCGCGACAGCCTATGTGCCCCTGCGCAGGCGGCATTGACCGGGATCAAGGAGCTCCGATCGCATTGAGATATGCTGCAGACGACTTGTGGGCCGCGGCATACGCGGTCATGGCGTTTCGAAGGTGGTGCGTTTGGTTCGGTATTACGACGGCATCGCGTGTGGACCCAAATTGATCCGGCATGATTGAAAGGCGATTAAAATGAATAAAAGCTCGGTACAGACGGTGTTGCAGACGATGAAGGAGGATCTTGTCCGTCGTCTCGGAGCGATCGATGCGGACCTCTGCGTGGCGCTCGAGAAGGACAGCGAGGAGCGCGCGACCCAGGTTGAGAACGACGAAGTTCTCCGCGAGATGCAAGCCGAGGGGCGCGACCAGATTGCGGCCATCGACGCGGCGATCGACCGGCTGAACGACGGCACATATGGGCGATGCGTCAAATGCCATCATCCGATCGGCAAGGAGCGGCTAACTGCGGTTCCCTATACGCCGTTCTGCATCGATTGCGCAAAATCGTTCCGCTGACTTCTGGATTGATGGGAGGATGAGAGGTGGCTACAGCGGCGGCTTGGAGGGCTGGCAGGTGGACGTGGCCTCACGGCGGCATGTCGCGACTGAGGGCGGCGGACTCCCGGTCGGGCCTTCTGGTGCTGTCGTCGCTTTTTGCGCTTGCGGCCGCACTCGCCTTTTATCTCGCGGATCATGACCTTGGATATCGGTTAATACTGGTAGGCTGCACCAGTCTGATTCTGCTGTCTCTTTGTATTGAGATCGCCAAGAAGCTGCGGAAGCAGGAATACGGCCTGGATCTGATCGCGGCGATGGCCATGGGGTCCTCCTTATGGTTCGGCGAATATCTTGCCGGCGTGATCGTCGGTCTCATGTATTCCGGCGGTCAGTTCCTCGAGGCATACGCACATCGTCGCGCCGACGAGGGCATGTCGGCTTTGCTGGTGCAAGTTCCGCGGACGGCCCTGCGGCTTGCCGGAACCGGTTTCGAAGAAATTCCGATCGAGACGGTCGCGGTCGGCGACGTGCTCCTGATACGCAAGGGTGACGTCATACCGGCCGACGGGACTCTCGTTGGCGAAGTCGCGACGATCGACCAGGCGGTGCTGACCGGAGAGCCTTTCCCGGTGCGCATCGCCAGGGACGGCAAGATTTCGAGCGGCGCTACGAACGAGGGCGATGCGATCGAAATCCGCGTTCTGAGCCGCGCCGAGGACAGCACCTATGCGGGTATAGTCAGGCTCGTGGAAGCATCGAGGCGCTCCAAGGCGAAGCTGATGCGCCTGGCCGACCGGTTCTCGGTCTGGTTCCTGTTCGCCACGGTGGCGATTGCAGGATCCTCGGCGTTCATGTCCGGAGACCTTTCAAGGATCGTGGCCGTGCTGGTCGTCGCCACCCCCTGTCCGTTGATCCTAGCCGTGCCCGTCGCGCTTGCGGCCGGCACTTCAAAAGCAGCCAGGGAGGGGGTGCTGGTGAAAGGCGCGGGACCTCTCGAGGCACTCGCCCAGGCCACCGTGGCGGTATTCGACAAGACGGGAACGCTCACCGCGGGACAGCCGGAAGTAGGCCACATCGAGGGCACGGTGCATCCCGACAGGATCCTGCGGCTGGCCGCCTCGCTGGACCAGGCGTCGGGGCACGTGGTCGGGCGCGCGCTGGTGGACGAGGCGCATAGACGTGGGTTGCTACTGAGCCGCCCATCGGAGGTGACCGAGACCGCCGGATCCGGAATTTCCGGGATTGTCGATGGCGTGCGTGTCGGCGTCGGAGGAGACACGTATTTCGGAGAAGCGCCGCCGTCCGAGCCGAACGGGTCAATCAGCGCAATGCGCATAAAGGTGCTGTTTGACGGCACGCCGGCTGGCACGATCACGCTCGAAGACCGGCTTCGCGAAGATGCTGTCCAACTCGTCGCCCAGCTCAGGGCGTCGGGAATCTCTCGAATAGTCCTGGCTTCTGGTGACGGGTTGGCTATCGCGACAGCCATAGCTCGCTCGCTTGGCTTGGACGACGTTGCGGCGAGGCTCGCTCCCGCAGACAAAGTCGCAGTCGTCGAAAAGGAGCGCGTCCACGGGAAAGTGCTGATGGTCGGCGACGGCGTGAACGACGCGCCAGCGCTGGCGGCGGCCGACGTCGGAATCGCGGTCGGTGTCGAGAACCTTGCGGCGGCCGCGGAGGCCGCGGATATCGTGCTCGTCCGGGACGATCTCGCCAAGATAGCGACGGCGATCGGCATCGCGCGTCGTTCCCGCAAGATCGCGCTTCAAAGCATCTATGCCGGCATAGGTCTCTCGCTCCTCGCGATGGGGTTCGCGGGAGCGGGATACCTTCCGCCAGTCGCCGGCGCATTGCTTCAGGAGGCCATCGACGTTGCCGTCATTCTCAACGCCCTTCGCGCCCTCTAATGGGCGAGAAGCACCGGCAGTTCGGCCTTGACGAGCAGTTCGCGAGTAACGCCGCCGAGGATAAACTCACGAAGCCGCGAATGGCCAAATCCGCCCGCGACCAGAAGGTCCGCCTTTCGTTCCAGCGCCGCCGATTGGATGGCAGCTGTCGCGGTCTCGCCGAGTGCCTGGATCGATACGTCATCCACGTCGAGTCCCGAATGCTTCAAAGAAGAGATCAGGAGGGCGCGGTTCGCCTCGTCGATCTCCTTATCGTCGGTGATCGAGATGACCTGCACCTTGATCGCGCGTTCGATGAAGACCCGTGCGCAGGAAAGAGCGCGCGCTGCAGTGGCACTGCCGTCCCAGGCGACGGCGATCGTGTCCACACGAGAGTAGACGCTGGTGACTGGAAATAGCACGAGCGGACGGCCGCTTCCGAATAGCAGCGTTTCGGAGAGCTGTCGGGAGAGCTCCGAGGCTTCGACGATGGAAAGGTCGTAGCACTTGGCAATTTCAGAAAAGCGTTCATAGAGGAACGGTTCCCTGACCTTGAATCCGTGGATCTGCACCTCGAAGCCAGTTTCCGAAATAGCGTCGGCGACGTGTTCCCGCAGCGAAGTCCCGCTGTCCCGGCTATACCGCTCTGCTTGTTCCCGCCATGTGTCGACATCGATAAAAGTGGGAAAGGGCTGATGGACCTGGGGGATCCGGACTTGCGGGATGCTGGCGACGAGATCGGCGTCGTTCTGCCGAGCGAGGTCGATCGCGTTGTCGATGACGGTGAAGGAACTCGGGTCGGGATAGGTCGATAACGGAAGATGGAACTGCGCCTTCATGCTGGCCTCCTGAGGTCTAAACAGCCGTCATGATGCATGCCGCGGAGAGAGTTTGCATTGCGCTTTGTCAAGGCCGCGGCGCAACGGAGCTCCTATGATCGTGCCTTCATTAAAGCTGGAGAACACGGCCATGACGATCAAGCTGACGGAGATCAACCCCGGTGAGTGCTACCGAATCCTTGAGAACGAACGCTTCGGTCATCTCGCCTGCTGCAAGGATGGGCAGCCTTACGTGGCGGCGATCTATTTCGCCTTTTCCGGCGGCGTCGCCTATAGCTTCACCATGCCCGGCAAGAAGCTCGACTGGATGCGGGGGAATGACAAGGTCTGTCTTCACGTCGAGCAGCGTTCGAGCAGTGGCGGGTGGACGAGCATCGTCGTCGAAGGCAGGTTCGAGGAGTTTCCGGACAGCGATGCGCGACGAAGCGAAAGGCTACACGCGTGGTCGCTTCTCCAAAAGTATTCGGACTGGTGGGAGATCGGCTCTATGAAGCCCAACGAGATCCCGATGTCCGATGGTTCTCCTCACGTCTTCTACGGCATTGCCGTCACGGCCGTGTCGGGACGCAGCGCAGTCAGAACGAAATGACCGTCGACGCTCGAGCCGAACCCAACCCACATCCCTCAAGCGGAGCACCACATGACATATCTCCCCAGTCCAAGCGCCACATTCAACTTCACCCTCGCACCCGCATTTTGTGCAGGGGCTCTGATCCAAGAGCAGATCTTCGTCACGTCGGCCACGATCACCACGGATTTGACGGCGTCCGCCGCTCGGCGAGGGCTTCGATGCTTTGAATTTCTGACAAGACTTGGCTGCAGCATCGACCACGGCGATGCGGTCGAGGTCCTTTCGGACTTCGTCGAGACCGAGCTGGAGGAATATCCTAAGGAGGTGTCGCGGCTTTGCGAGACCGGGTCACGACTGTTGTCGCATACCGCCGAACTGTATCGTGACATCGCCGCCGGTCAGGTCAGGGAGGCTGAGGCGAAGAGGGTCGTGTGAAGCGCGCTGCTCACCGGGTCGTTCGCAAGACGAGCACGGAGCATGGTGCGCGCTGCACGACGTGATCCACGACCGAGCCAAAGACCCGGTCGAGCACGTCGTCCCGGTGAGAGGCAATCACGACGAGATCGGCGGCGGTCACCTTCGCGATGGCCACGATGATCTGAGACGGGTTGCCCGCCCTGACGTGTATAGAAGCAGGAGTGTCGGTCGACCGCAGGGCTTCCGAAAGTCTGGTCTCAGCGGCGGCCATCACCTCGATCGCCCAATCGTCCGGCGAGGCGGACGAGGGTAGGCCCTCCACCGCGTGAACGAGGTGGAGGCTTCCGTTGTGCGCGAGCTGCGCGCGGGCCGTTTCGATAAGCTGGAGCATGCGTTGCCGGGATCCTCGGCCGATGGCGCAGACGACTGTGGCGAACATCTCAGTATATGTCCTTTCCAGACAGGCTGACGAACTCGGTCGTCAGGCCCTCGCCATGCGCTTCCTTGAGAAGCCGATCGGCGCTCATGATGTCGAGACACATGCTGCCAGTGAAAGATTGCCGCAGCGCGCAGCAGAAATGGTCTCTCGCCCATGCCTGGCCCCGCGGCGTCGCCGCCGTCACCTCCCAGCGATTCTCGTCCCGACGTTCGAGAACAAGGTCTGCCGATGTTCGCTCGACCGGGGAAGCGGTCGTGGCTAGGTCGGCTGCGGTGTTGCGTGTCTTTTCGTGTTCGCGCATGTCCGTCTCCTTTGGATGAGGTCGTGGCGCTGTGTCCAGGGAGGCTATCGGACCTCAGGCATTCCGTCTTTGACGAGCATCAATCCGGATGTTTGACCCGGATCAAGCGAAGGTCGGGAAGGCGATGAGATTCCGCTGACTATGAAGGGACACGTTAGGGCAATGGTGCTTGACGAGGGGCCGTACGATTCGCCTCGGGGATTGGGCCACGCCCGCGGCACTGCGAATTTTGCCGCGGGTCGCGGATAATCTATGCGACGAGCCCGGCTTCACCGGCTACACGCGACGGCGGTTTCGCAACGCGATCGATCGCCAGGATCGGAGTATTCTCGATGGCGAAGGCGGCCGCATCCGATGCGTCACCAGCGTCCATGCTCTTGTGGATGCAACGAGGCCTTCCTGCAGCAACTCTTAGGCGCCCGACGGCTAAGCGTCCGTCGTCGAGCTTGTCTTTGACCTTCGTCAACGTACGATCGCCTGCGGCGGCGTAGGTTCGTGACAACAGTAGGAGTTGTCATGGCCAATCCCATTCTCCATTTCCACGGCGCCGCGGGGTCGGTCACCGGGTCGTGCTTCTTTTTAGAGGCTGGTGGCACGCGCATTCTGATCGACTGCGGAATGTTCCAGGGCTCGAAATCGGAGAAGGAGCTCAACTACAAGCCATTCCCCTTCGAACCATCGACGATCGACGCCGTGCTGCTCACGCACGCGCACATCGACCACTCGGGGCTGCTTCCGAAGCTCGCGAAGGCGGGATACGGTGGACCGATCTTTGCAACGGCAGCAACGATCGACCTTTGCACGATCATGCTGCAGGATTCGGGTCATATCCAGGAGTCGGAGGTCCGACAGCTCAACCGAAGGAATCGCAGAAGGGCGCGAGAGCCGGTGGAGCCCATCTATACCGCCGACGACGCCCGCAGCATGCTGCCGCAGTTCATCGCCGTCGAGTATGGTGAGTGGCGGGAGACCGTTGGCGGCGCAAGGTTCCGTTACTGGAATGCTGGACACCTGATGGGTTCCGCATCGATCGAACTCGAGGCCCCCGGCGCCGACGGACCGACAAGAATTTTGTTCTCCGGCGACGTCGGCGCGAGCAACAAGCTGTTCGAAAATCTCCCGCGGGCACCTTCCGGGGTCGATTACCTCATCTGCGAAAGCACATACGGAGACCGGGAACGGGAAGAATACGCCCTGAAGGTTCGACGGGACCGGCTGCGCGGCGTGGTGGCGACCTCGAACAGCCCTGGCGGGGTTCTTCTCATTCCCTCCTTCGCCGTCGAGAGGACGCAGGAGGTGCTGACCGATCTCGTCGCCCTCATGGACGAAGGAGAGGTGCCGCGGTGCCCTATCATGATAGACTCGCCGCTTGCATCGCAAGCGACCGAGGCATTCAAGAGGCATGCGGCCGACCTCGGTCACGGCAAGGCGTTCCTTCGCGCGCTCAATGCGCCGAATGTCCGCTTCACCGAGACGGCCGAGCAGTCGAAGGCGCTCGATCTCGTCCGAGGCTTTCACATCATCATCGCGGCAAGTGGAATGTGCGAGGCGGGGCGGATCCGCCACCGCCTGAAGAACTGGCTTTGGCGGCAGGAGTGCACCGTCCTGTTTGTCGGGTTTCAGGCGGCGGGGACGCTCGGCCGCATCCTGCAGGAGGGCGCGACCGACGTCCGCATCCAGGGCGAGGAGATTCACGTCGGCGCCAGGATGGCCACGCTCGACGCCTATAGCGGACATGCGGATGCAAGCGAACTGGACGCGTGGGTTGCGGGTCGGGAACCGATCCGGAAGGCGATCTTCCTCGTCCATGGAGAGGAGAGCGCTCGTGAAGCGATGTCCGCCCGGCTCCCAAAGCAAGTTTCTGCAAAGGTCGTCTGCCCGTCGCTGGACGACGCCTACGAGCTTGCACCGTCGGGTGCACGCCTCGTCGATGACCGGACGCCCGCACGTATCAAGCCGGTCGTGCCCGGCAGGCCCGACTGGAACAATGATTATCAGCGGTTCGTGCTCGACCTGTCGGATCGCCTGACATCCGTCGCCGACGAAAAGGGTCGCGCGGTCGTGCTGCGCAGGCTTCGACGCGCACTGGACCCGGACGATGCTCCGGCGGTCGAAGGGAGGAGGGACGGCAATGCTGATCATGGATCGTGACTGCAAGCGCGGCGGGGAACGCTTCGCGATACCGAGCCAGGGGGAAGTGCAAGGCAAGCTTATCGTCCTGGAGGTCGTCGCTATAACCTGCCTGCAGGAGGTTCTCGCTTCGAAGAATGCCTTTGCGGTCGCTGCGCTAAAGAAGAAGATCCTGCGGGCGATGAAGGAGCAGTGCGCGCCGTTCGGTCTGTCGTCGGAAGACGAGAAGGCCGCCCTAGAGTACGCATGCGAATTCTTCGCAGAGGCAAGCAAGGAGGCAGCCAGGCAGGCTGCAACGAAGGTGGCTGCGAGGTCTGCTGGGACGGCACGCCCCAGGACTCCGGGCCATGGATAGGGTTGCCGTCACTTTCAACGCCGGTTCCTCCAGCCTCAAGGTCGGCGTCTTCAGGTTGAAGGACGGCCGGGCACTCCGGCTGGGAAGCGGCGTTGCCACGCTCGGAGACCAGCCAAGGTTCACCTTTCGATTTTCTGACGGGGACGAGGCTGTCGATCTTCCGTCCGGGACAGCAATCGACGCGGGGCTGGTTTTGCAGCTCGTCGATTGCATCGTCCGCAGAGGATTCGACCCCGTGGTGGCCGGCCATCGCGTCGTCCACGGCGGACAGGTCTTCGATGGCCCCGTTCTGCTGGAGCCCGAAGTGGTCCTCAGAATGGAAGATCTGACGCATCTCTCACCGGTGCATCTTCCTCCGGCGCTTGCGATCGTCCGCGCAATCCGAAGCGCATATCCGGACATACCCCAAACAGTGTCATTCGATACCGCATTCCATTCGTCGCAGAGCAGTCTTGCCGCACGGCTCGCCATTCCGAGAGAGCTGCACGACGCCGGGATCCGCAGATACGGCTTCCACGGTCTTTCCTATAAGTACGTCGCCGGCGAACTCAGGAAACACGATCCAGATCTTGCCGCTGGCCGTGTCGTCTGCGCGCACCTTGGAAGCGGTGCGAGCCTTTGCGGCATGGTCGACGGCGTGAGTATAGACACCAGCATGGGGTTCTCCCCGCTGGACGGAATTCCGATGTCGACCCGGCCGGGCTCGCTCGATCCGGGCGCTGTCGTCCACCTTTTGCGCAACAATTTCCACGACGCAGACAGTCTCGAGGATTTCCTCTATCACCATTGCGGCCTGCTCGGCGTCTCCGGGAAAAGCGGCGACGTCCGGGTCCTGCTGCAGGACTTCCATCCGGCGTCAAGGGAAGCCCTCGACCTCTTCTGCTTCAGGATCGCCGGCGAAATCGGAAGGCTTGCCGTCTCTCTTGGCGGGGTGGACGCCATCGTCTTTACCGCCGGCATAGGCGAGCATCAGCCGGAGATACGGGGTGGCGTCGCCCGCCATCTCTCTTGGCTGGGTCTCTCGTTGAGCGAGCCCGCGAACAAGATGAACGCGACCGTGATCAGCGCAAGGGAAAGCGAAATCGTCGCCCTCGTCATTCCGACCGACGAGGAACAGGTGATCGCCGACGAAGCGATCGAAGTCATCAGCCGCCACAGGCTTTAAGGGGTCGAACATGTGTGCACGCTAAGTCGCGCGTTCAACGACATCTTCACGGAGTAGGCCGGTCATCTTCGCTTACTTCCACTCATTCATCGGTTGGCGTACCGTCGCACCGATCACGGCAGGTCCATGTGCGTGGAGCAATGCACGACGACCATGCCGTTCAACATCACCGTGATGAGGCTCGTCGAAGCGTCCATCAAAGAGGATGGCGAGGACATGCCGGAGGTACTGAACTCGCACGGGAAAGGGCGTCTTAGGAGGAAACTGGTTTCCTCGACCTCCGGTGTGACACGATGCTCAGGTTTGATCTTCGTCAAGGCGGCGGATCGATTTTTCGCGTGTAATTGTCCTGCCAATCTAAAGGAGACGACACGATGCTTGCTAGAGACATCATGACGACCCCCGTTACGACGCTCGACGAGGGACACAACGTCAGGGAAGCCGTCGAGATCGTCAACGCCAGCAAAATTGGCGCGGTGCCCGTCGTCGATGGCGAAGGTCGGCTCACGGGCATCGTCACGGAGGGAGACCTGCTGCGCCGGGTGGCGTCGTCTTGGGCGAGACGGGCGGTCCCACATACGCGCGACCGCGAAGATGGACTGGCGGACTACGTGAAGGCCCGAAGCTGGCGCGTCAGGGACGTGATGTCGACGCCCGTCGTCAGCGCCACCCCGACCGCCACCGCCAGCCAACTCGCCGAGCTGCTGCAGGCCCACAACATCAAACACCTGCCGGTCGTCGAGAACGGTAGGCTCGCCGGAATGATCAGCCGTCGCGACTTGATGCGAGCGCTTCTCGATGTTCCTCGGCAGTGCACAGCTTCCGGCGACGAGGCGGTAGGGACCGCCGTTCGTAGCCGCCTGGAAGCCGAGCTCGAAATAACCGCCCCTACGGTCAAAGCGACCATCTCCAACGGGATCGTCACCCTGAGGGGAGAGGTCGACACTGAGCTGGAACGCTCAGCGGCCAAGGTGGCGGCGGAAAGCGTCCGCGGCGTCGGCGGCGTGGTGAACAAGATCACCCTGGCCTTCGCATGGTAAGCTCCCTCAAACGATGAAATCGTCCCCGGTGTTTCCGTCATGTTTGTCAGGGTCATTGCAGACGCCATCATGTCGAGGCTTCTCCTCGTCATTCTTGTCCTCATGGTCGGGACGGTCTTGGGCGTCCTGCTGGTGAAACCATCCGACGACTCTCGAAGCGGGCGCGTCGAGCGCTCTCTCTCTGACCCGTGAGTGCGCGATGAACATTTGGCCCTCCAGGATTGGAATGCCGGGCCGCGTCTTGCAAAAGACCGGAAGCGCGACAGATTCGATGCCCTCCGACCTGTTCGGCTTTATCTGGCTGATGGGAAGGCGTCATCAGGCGTTGATCGCCGGGCTGTCCCTGGTTCTGTTTGTTATCGGCGCGGCGCCTCTCGAACTCCAGCGCCGGATCGTCAATGAGGCGACCCAGCAAGCATCCTACGGGACGCTTCTTTTTCTCGTATCCCTCTATCTCGCGGTGGCAGTGTTGGAGGGCGTGATAAAATTCACCCTCAATCTCTACAGAAGCTGGGTGGGCGAGAAGGGCACGCTCTGGCTGCGAGCGCGCGTTCTGCATCGGGCCGAGACGCCGCCATCAGAATCCATGCTCGAGGGCGTCGAGCTGTCGATCGTGCTTGCGGAAGCCGAGCCGGTCGGCGGTTTCGTCGGAACCAGCATCTCCGAGCCGCTGCTGCAGGTCGGCATCCTTGTCACCGTCTGCAGCTACCTGATCTATCTCCAACCGCTGATGATGCTGGCCGTCGCAGCAACCTTCGCCCCGCAGATTGCGTTCGTCCCGATGTTGCAGGCCGCGATCAACCGCCGGGTCGAGGCGAAGGTCGCCATCATGCGCGACGTCAGCGAAGGCATGGTGCATGCGATCGAAGGTGGCCAGGGAGAGGATCCTCAAACTTCGCGCATCGGAGCGATCTTCTCCGCCAACATGGAGATCTACCGCTACAAGTACGCCATGAACTTTCTCATGAATCTCATGGCGCAACTGGGCTATGTCGGCATTTTCGTCCTCGGGGGATATTATGTTGTCACCGGCAAGACCGAGATAGGCACCGTTGTCGCCTTCGTCTCGGGACTGGCAAAGATCGTCGACCCTTGGGGGGCGATCGTGGACTGGTATCGTGACCTCAGGGTGACCCAGGTGAAGTTCAGGCTCATCAGGGACGCCGCGAAGTTCGATGGCGCTGGCATTGGCAAGACGTGAGTGCCTTCCGCGCCCGGCGATCACGCCTATTTTGAAAGGCGCCTTGTACGAGCGCGAGGCCGACGACGCGACGCTCGCTGCAGTGAATGGTGCTGCGTTGACAACGTCGCAAAGTAAAAGATCTTCACGGTCTCGAGAGCTGATACGTAGATCAAGGTCACAGCCAAAAGCACTGCGAGAATTTCGAGGGGGATCCGAACGAAACCAAAAAGCCCACCGATCGGGGTGTAAGGGATGGTCACTCCTGCCGCAGCGACGGCGATCGCCGTGCCGAATAGCAGCGGACTGGGCCGGTTCCTCCAGATCGGACCCGGCGTCCTGATGACGAGCATGGTCGCCAACTGTGTCATGAGCGATTCAACGAACCATGCGGAGCGGAACTCGTCCTGTCCGGCGGAAAACACTGCCAGCAGGACGACGAACGTCGCCAGATCAAAGAGAGAACTTAGCGGCCCGAACCAGAGCATGAACCTCTTGATGCGGGAGATGTCCCAACGCTGCGGACGCCGAAGGTCTGCCGGATCGACCTTGTCCGTGGCGATTGCCATCGCCGGCAGGTCCGACAGCAGATTGTTCAGCAGTATCTGCTTGGCAAGGAGCGGCAGGAATGGCAGCACGAGCGACGCCGCTGCCATACTGATCATGTTGCCGAAGTTGGCGCTGGTCGCGATCGATATGTACTTCATCGTGTTAGTGAAGGTCCTGCGTCCGTCGTCCACGCCTTTGGAAAGGACGGCGAGGTCCTGCCGCATCAGGACGACGTCGGCAGCCTCGCGGGCGACGTCGGCCGCGCCCTCAACCGAAATCCCGACGTCCGCCTCGTGAAGGGCCGGCGCGTCATTTATCCCATCTCCAAGATATCCGACCACGTGTCCGGCCTTGCGGAGGGCCGCCACGATCCGTTCCTTCTGATTTGGGTCGATCTCGACGAACAGGTCGGTTTTCCCCGCACGGCTGAACAGTGCGTCGTTGCTCATGCGGCCGACCTCTTTCCCCGTGAGCATGCAGGAACCGTCGATTCCGATCGACGACGCGAGATGCTGGACGACATATCGGTTGTCTCCCGATATCACCTTGATCCGCACCCCTCGTTCCATGAGGCTTGCTACCACGGCTGAAATATCGGTCTTCGGGGGATCTGAGAAGAGCAGAAAACCTTGCAGGCAAAGCCCGCATTCGTCTTCCCTCGAGATTTCGGGAGCGGCTTTGGATATGGGCCGGGTGGCGACCGCGAGCGCGCGCATGCCTGCTTCTCCCCATTGCCGGCAGGCATCGTCTAATCGTTTGCGGACATTGTCGTCCAAGGCCACTTCGCGGCGCGCGGTCATGACTGCGGCGCAGACGTCGATCACGTTGGTGGCCGCTCCTTTGCAGATCAACAGCGGCGGCCGGTCCTTGCCGGCAACGATCACGGATAGGCGCTTGCGCGAGAAATCGTAGGGGGTCTCGGCAAGCTTGCGGGCGTCGGGAGAAATCTCCCCCGCGGCGATCGTGGCCGTCACGGCGTCGTCGAGCGGATTCTTCATTCCCGATTGAAACGCCGAATTGAGAAGTGCCAGCCGCCGCACTTCCGGCGAGCCGACGCCCTGCGGGTCGACACAACTGTCAAGGCGGATGACGCCCTCGGTAAGCGTCCCCGTCTTGTCCGTGCAAAGCACGTCCATGCTGCCAAGGTTCTCCATTGCATCGAGGCGGCGAACGATCACGCCAGACTTCGACATCATCCGGGCGCCGCGCGCGAGCGTCACGCTGATGATCGCAGGCAGCAGCTCAGGCGTCAGGCCGACGGCAAGCGCGAGCGAGAAAAGCAGAGAGTCCACGATAGGTCTATGAAGCAGGAGATTCGCCACCAGCACGACGACGACGATGCAGAGCATGATCCGCGTCATCAGAAATCCGAAATGCCGAACACCTCGAGCGAATTCCGTTTCCGGAATCTGACGCGCGACGGCGCTGGCGATCCGTGCGAATTCCGTGCGGGGGCCGGTCGCGATAGCAAGGGCCGTCGCCGTGCCGCTCCGAACCGAGGTTCCTGCGAACGCGCAGTTGGAACGGTCCGCGAGACCGGCGTCCTCGGTTGAAAAGCCGGGCGCCTTCGCAACGGGAAAAGTCTCTCCGGTAAGCGTCGCTTCGCTGACGTTTAAATCCTGCGCGACAACGATGACTGCATCGACAGGCACGAGGCTCCCCGCCGAGAGCAGGATCAGGTCGCCCGGCACGATGCCGGTTGCAGTCACGACCTTGTCGGCGCCGTCGCGGCGGACCCTTGAAGTGAGAGAAATTCGCTGTCGCAGCGCCTCGACCGCTCTTTGCGCGCCATGTTCCTGCAGAAAACCCAGGAAGCAGCTAGCGAGAATGATGATGCCGATGATGAAGGCGTCGTGGACTTCGCCGACGCTACCCGCGACAAGCGCTGCGAACACAAGCACGAGCACGAGCGGACTTTTGAACTGGCGCGCGAAGTTCGCCAACATGCCTCCGCCGCTTTCCTCGGAAAGAGAGTTCGGCCCGAACCGTCGTAGCCGTTCTTCCGCTTCGCCGGACGTCAGCCCGTCCTGCAGGGAGCTGGCGAGGGCAGCGCCCAGCTCCGTGGGCGATCTCACCCAGTATGCAGAAGTCGCGACCTCTAAAGCGGACGAAGGGGGAGGAGAGGGAGGAACGGGGATATCCATGGCGAACTCCGTATGTGATTTCGCCGATTATCGTCTCCGCCAGGGGGACGTCATTGATGGTTGTCAAAGCTTCGCATCGTAGGTGCCTGGCTTGATCGATACCCACGTCCACGCCGTTCGAAGCCGGTGAGGTCCCGCCGCTCGATAGCAGCCGAAACCAGCCACGGCGGGCACAGTTCGTCAATGCGACATGAGGATGGGCAGAAGAGGCTCGTGCAAGACGCCATCGGTTGCTCCGCCCAGGACAGAATCGCGTAACCTCGAGCGTCCAAATCCTCCCATGACCAGGATATCGGCGTCCAGTTCCAGTGCTGCTTCCTGAATGCTCAAACCGATGGATGACGAGGTAAACCGAGCGGCAAATATTGTGCCGTCATGTCCTGCTCCATCTCTCGCGGACCGCCGCGATTGCAATCATCTATCTCCTATTCGTTTCGACTCGGCATTGATGTAACGCAATTGCCGGCGCTCCGGCTTCCTGGCCACGGCCGGCGCCGTGTGCCAGAATTCCGTCTCTCCTTCGCCGAGCGCCACGATAACCGGAAGTTCACATAGGCGCCTTTCCAACTGGAAGCCCGCGTAAGTTGATCGTGGTCAAATCCTTGATGGCCGAGCTCCGGTATTGAAGCCAGGAGGACGTGTCTGTGAACAATGGGAGCGCGAAGTGAATTCAACGACCGCCGAAACCACCGGGATGCGGCGGAGACTAGCACGTACGCTAACCCTGTCGCACGCCGTCCTGTACAGTTTAGGCGTTACCATAGGCGCGGGTATTTACGTGCTCGTCAGCGTCGCCGCCGGCGGGAGACGCGCATGAGCAGACTGCATTCGGAACATCACCTGGTCTCCCGCATCGGTTGGCTAAGGGCTGCCGTCCTCGGCGCAAATGATGGGATCGTCTCGACGGCGAGCTTGATCATGGGCGTCGCCACCGCGTCCGCCGGACCCTCGCAGATCCTGGTAGCAGGCGTCGCTGGTCTGGTCGCGGGCGCGATGTCCATGGCGGCCGGTGAATACGTGTCGGTAAGCTCTCAAGCGGACACCGAGGAAGCCGATCTTGCACGAGAACGAATCGAGCTGGATACGCAACCAGAAGTTGAGTGCGAGGAGCTGACGGAGATCTACGTCAAACGCGGCCTTACCGACGAGCTGGCCAGGCAAGTCGCGATCCAACTGACTGCAAATGATGCTCTCGACGCGCATTCACGCGACGAACTCGGTATCGTCGAACACATGGCGGCCCGGCCGGTTGAGGCGGCCTTGACGTCGGCCGTCACGTTTGCGGTGGGGGCCGCGTTGCCCCTGCTCATGGTCGTACTTTCGCCCGCCTCGGTGCTAATCTATACCGTTGCAACCGCGTCTTTGGCCTTCCTCGCGCTGCTGGGAGCTATCGGTGCGAAAGCGGGCGGCGCCAACGTCTGGAGAGCCACCACGCGCGTCACTTTCTGGGGCGCTTTCGCTATGACATTGACGGCGGGGATCGGTGCGCTGGTTGATACCGCAGTCTGACCAGTAACTTTCCGCCCCTTCCTGCACGCCCAGCTTGAGGACGGGGTGAGTTTGTAGGATGTTGCGGTTCTGGTCGCAACGAAAGGGGCGACGCAAGATCGACCCCTCAGAGCTCGGTGGCCGGAACTCCCAATCGTCAGATCTCGGCGACCGTCTCGGTGAGCATCGAGCGAACCCGGCCTGCCAGACTGGTCAGCATTTCGTTGTCGATAGCCTGCATGGATGCGACCGGATCGATGGCGCTCACCATGACATTGCCGCCACCGACCCCGCGCAGGATGACATTGCACGGCAGCATGGCCCCCACCTTCGGTTCCAGTTTCATCGCCTCGAACGCCATGCGCGGATTGCAGGCTCCGAGGATGAGGTAGTCGTCGATGTCGGCGTCGATCTTCTTTTTCATGGTTGCCTTGACGTCGATCTCCGTCAGAACACCGAACCCGTGCTTGATGAGAGCGGATTTGGTCCTGCCGACCGCATCGTCGAAACTGGTCGCCCAGAGAGTTCTATCGAGCGTATAGGTCATGAGAAGTCTCCTTTAGGCTCCCATGCAACGGCCGGCAAATGCACGGCGTCCAATCACATGTCTTGCATGAATGCCTGCATTTCTTCAGGTGTGACTTTGCCGTCCTTGTTTGCGTCGACCGCGTTGAAGATGCGTTTGTGGATTGCGGTCACCTCTTCGAAAGATATTGCGCCGTCCCCATCACTGTCGGCGATGACGAACATGATCTTCATCATATGACCGCGCATAGGCCCCATCATGCGCACTCCTTCATTCATGTCCGATGACATCATGTTGCGGCCCATCATGCCTGGCATCATTTCCGATCCGTCGGCATCGGGCTTGTCCTCCGACTGGGCCGGGTCTGGACTTTTCGTCTGGGCAGAGGCGATACCCACGGCACCGAGCAAGGCCAACATAGCGATCGTTGGCAGTTTGAACATGGACATCCTGAATCTCCTTTAAGTGTTGTCCTCCACGAGTTGGAGCTGCCTTTGAGAATAGGATGCCCACTGGCTTCACACATTGCGCTGGATCAACCACTTGTATGGTTCGAGTCATCGAGGTCGGACCGATCGCCTTCGTGCGGCGCCATGACTGCGACGTCAGCCACCTGCGTCGCCGAGGAATGATCGCGGCTGAAGCGACCTGGCTTGATCAACGTCCATGCCAGTCGAACGCTGTATCCTGACGCCATCAGCCAGCGCCTGATCGTGGTCCCGCCCTCGTAATGATGCCCCGCTCGCAATTCGAAACGTTCAGGAGATCGAGGATGACGTCCCAGAAACAGATTGAAGGAACCTGGTCGGAACCTGTTTTCGTCCAGGTGGGATGAACGTCCCTGAGGCTGTCGGCGGACGAGGGAGCGCTCGACTTTCCCGCAAATCGATGGCGTAGAAAACACGCATTCGCGAGAGAGATCTGCGCCGCGGCCGTAAGCGGGAATGTCTCGCAGGAGCCAGCGCGCACGGCTTTCATTCAGGCCGCTGACGAAGCCAGGATGTCCACCTGCGCGGCCCCTGGTCGTTCGTAGACGCCGGGACGAGATCAGCTCGGCAAATGAGCAACAAGTCCTTAACCCAGGTGTCTTCCATGGCTTCAGGTCCTACTTGGCCGCGACGCCGATCCAGGTCAATCGGCTCGCTTCCTGCCGGTTACCATCGCTCGGACAAGGTTTTCCCTGTGCTCGATGCTTGCCAGGAGGACGCCAGCGATGTGAAGGACGACTAGGCCAAGCGTCAAATTGACCAGCAGTTCATGCGCCACTTCCACCCATTCCACTCCCCAGTAGGCGTCCGTCGTCATCATGTACCCGGTTGTGGCAATGCCCGAGATCGCGAGGAGCAGCGCTAACACCATCGCGCCTCCGGCCGGATTGTGGCCGATGTAGCGCTTCGCGCGCATGGCCAGGCTGTCACGCAAGAAGCCGAGGGTGGTGATCGGATCGTAGATGAAGTTGGAAAAGCGCGCGTGATGGCTGCCGACGAAGCCCCAGATGATCCGCACGAGCAGGAGACCTACGATGGCGTAGCCCGACAGAATATGCGCCTGTTTCCACTCGTCGCCCGTCAGAAAGGAAAACGCGAACAGGCCCACCAGACCCCAGTGGAACATCCGCACGACCGGGTCCCAGACCCTGATCTTTGGCGGCGAGCCAGCGCCCGCCGCATCCATATCCATCCTGCGCATGGTCATTCGCTTTCGTTGCCGACCACTGCGCCGGTTTCGGGGTTGAACAGGGTTTCGACCTTCTTGCCCTTCATATCGACGGCGTAGACCTCGTAGCAACTGCCCTCCACCTTGACCCGGCGCACATCGAGGCCCGCGGCCTTGGCCTTTTCCTTGATGCCGTCCTCGCTCAACCACCTGTCCTTGGAAGCCTGCGTGCAATTCTGACCTTCTTCGGCGCGGGCAACGCCGATCGACGCGGTGGCGAGCAGGAGGGTTGCGAACATGATTTTCTTCATTGGTCTTTCTCCATCATCCCAGGAGCGATTTTGCTCATCTGGTCGGCCTCGAACCTATGAGGCGCGACCTGACGGCGACCTGATCGCGATTGTCAGGTTATTGTCATCTTCGATAGGATATTCTTCGACAATGTACCCGCCCCGCACGCTCGCGTTCGTCTGCCTAGTTCTTCTGTGGCCGTTGCTTCCGATATGGAGCGCACATGCCGACGATTTCCCTGGTCGTTCCCGCGAAGCGGATGACCTGCCGTCGCACGAGGACCTTCCTAAACGGGTGCACGAAGGGAAAATCCTGCCTCTGGCCGTACTGAAGGCGAAAGTCCTCGCCAAGTTGCCCGGCGAATTGATCGATATCAGTGTCGATCGGCATGACGATCGCATAATCTACGAGTTCCGGATTCTGAGGGGCGGCGGTCAGGTCACGGAGGTGGAACTGGACGCCGCGTCAGGCAGGATCGTCGAAATCGAGAACGAATGATGCGCCTATTGCTTGCCGAAGACGACCCGCTCATCGCCCGTGACGTGGCCGCCCAGCTCACCAAGGCCGGTTTCAACGTCGTCCACGAGACCGACGGAGAAGCCACCCTGTTCGCCGGCGAGCATGAAGACTTCGCCGCCGTCGTCCTTGATCTGGGTCTGCCGAAGATCGACGGCCTAACGATCCTCAAAAACTGGCGGGCGAACGGTCGTGACATGCCGGTCATCATCTTGACGGCGCGCGGCAACTGGGAGGAGCGCGTCGAGGGGATCAACGCTGGCGCCGACGACTACCTTGGCAAGCCATTCCGCATCGCGGAGCTTCTCGCCAGATTGCACGCAGTCCTGCGCAGATATTCTGGCCATGCCAGTGCGGTCCTGTCTTCAGGTCCCGTTTCCATCGACCCGCGCCGACGCGCGGTGATGGTCGACGGGATGCCTGTGGATGTCACGCCCATGGAGTACAAATGCCTGTCCGTGCTGATGCAGAACCGCGGTCGCGCGATCTCCCAGCTCGAGCTTACCGAGCAGCTTTACACCCAGGATTTTGAACGGGAGAGCAATTCGGTGGAGGTCCTGATCGGACGGCTGAGAAAGAAGCTTGGAAGGAACGCCATCGTCACGCGCCGAGGCTTCGGGTACCAGATAGCATCGGGCGAGGGGACATGAGGTCGCTTCACGGCCGTTTCATCATCACGTCGCTGATAGCTGTGTCGATCTGCCTTGCCGCTGCATCCGTCGCTCTCGTCCAGATCTTTGCGGACAGCTACAGCAAGCGCGTGCAGAACGAGTTGACCGGACACATAAACCGTCTGGCGGCCGTGATCCGCTTCTTGCCCGGAGGCAGGCTGCAGGTGCCCGAGAACCCTCCTGACAATCGTTTCCTGATACCTTATGGGGGGCTCTACTGGCAGATCGACGATCCTGTGGGGAAGACGGAGGTCCGATCTTCCTCGCTCTTCGACTACGTCCTGGCTCTGCCGCAGGATTCACATCCTGTCGGCATCATGCATCAATATCGTCTCTCCGGGCCGGAGGGGAAGGATGTCCTTGTTCAGGAACGCGTGCTGTCGTTGGTCGCACCGGAGGGCACGAGACCCATTCGCATTGCTGTGGCGGTGAATGCCGACGAGGTCGACAGCGCGCGCCTTGGATTTGCTCTCGACATCCTGCCCTATGTCGCCGTTCTTGCCGCGCTCCTCGTGTTGATGTCGATCGGGCAGCTTTGGATCGGATTGAGACCCCTCGACCGCATTGGCCGTGATCTTGAAGCGGTGCGCGACCGGAGGGCCAGCCGACTGGCGGGGGCCTATCCGCGCGAGGTCCAACCGCTCGTCAATCAACTGAACAAACTTCTGGAAAGCCAGGCCGCGGCGATGGAGAAGGCCAGGGGCAGGGCCAGTGATCTGGCTCACGGGCTGAAGACGCCTCTGACCGTTCTCACAAACAACGCGTACTCGCTTCGAGAGAAGGGCGAGGTGGAGATCGCCGATGAACTCGACCATCTTGCCGAGACTATGCTCTCGCACGTCGAGCACGAGCTCGCCCGTGCCCGTATCACCCCGAGCCCTGATCAACGGAGTGGCGATGCCGACGTCGAGAAGATCATCAACGAGACCGTTCGAATGCTCAGACACACTGATGCAGGCGAACGCCTCGCCTGGAAAATAGACGTTGCCAACGGCTTAAGAGTGCCGGTCGACCCGCACGACTTTCGCGAACTTGTGGGAAACCTGCTCGAGAACGCCTGCAAGTGGGCCAGGAGCAGGATAAATGTCAGCGCGGTTCGACAGAATGGCCATTCCCGCCTCGTAATCGAGGACGACGGCCTAGGCGTGTCGCCAGAGAGATTGCCCGATCTTCCGCATCGGGGTGTCCGTCTCGACCGTTTGAAACCCGGCTCTGGTCTGGGTCTTGCCATCGTGTCGGAGATCGCAGCGGTGTACGATCTTGCGCTCAGCCTGGAAAACCGCGTCGAAGGTGGCTTCCGTGCGGAAGTCGTCTTCCCCGACGTCATCGCCCCCGAAAACTCCATTCAAGAGTAGCGGCGACAACATAACATCTTCCGAGGGGATCGACGCCGTATGTCCGCGTTTGCCGACGCGCGAGTATCCTTCATTAAATTGTGCCGTAACTGCGGCCGCGTGGAAACCAACAGGGAGGGGACAATTACCGAATTCGGTAGCAAATGCATGCACGCAATTAGGTAGCAACTGCCACCAGACTTCGGTCTGCTGAACCCCTAGGATCGGTGTGATCCTAGGGGGTAATTGTGCATGGTCCTTGTTGCAGACGAATTGAAGCGGAAACAGGCCGAGATCCGCTTGAGGATCGAGGAGCTGCGGTTGGAGCTCGCCGCGCTGGAGCAGCAGCAGGCCGCTTTCGTCGTCGTCATCCGGACATACGAGCCGGAATATGATCCTGGCACGGAGCCAAGGGTGTTCCGCCGCCGTAGCAAGCGGGACGGATCGAATACCGACGGCGTTTCCGACCTCTTCAGGGACTTCGACCGCAGAGGCTTCGCTCTGCGCACTCTCCGTGAGGCCGGACGGCCGATAACGACGGTGGAGTGCGCCACGGCCTTCGCGCGCGAAACTGGGCTGGGGGATAACGACGCCGGGCCGGGCAAAATCGGAAACGCCCTTTCGCAGGTTCTCGACCAGCTCGCCAGTGTCCTTCCCGAGAGAAGGGTGACAGTTCATACCGGAGACATGGGTTACACTTTTGGCCTTTGCGAGGAGAGCGAAGGTGCCTTGGCAGGAGTGTAACCTTATGGACGAGCGTCTCAAATTCGTTGCGCGGGTTCTGGATGGCGAGAAGATAGCGGCGCTGTGCCGCGAGTTCGGCATCTCCCGCAAGACCGGCCACAAGATCATCAGCCGCTATAATGCCTGCGGACTGGAAGGACTGACAGATCGCTCGCGACGTCCTTACCGGCACGCCAATCAGCTTCCTTTCCAAATCGAGAAGCTGATTGTGCGTGCCAAGCAGGAGAAGCCGAGCTGGGGCGCACCGAAGATCAGAGAACGACTGGCGCGGCTTTACCCGGACGTGCAAACGCCGGCGATCTCGACCGTGCATGCGGTGCTCGACCGCAACGGCTTGGTCCAGCACCGCAAACGACGGCGCAACAGGGCGCAGGGAACACCACTCTCCCAACCTCGCCAACCCAACGACCTGTGGTGCGCCGATTACAAGGGCGAGTTCATGCTCGCCGACAAGCGCTACTGCTATCCATTGACGATCACTGATTTCGCCAGCCGCTATCTCCTGGCTTGCGAAGCGCTGCACACGACGAAGGAAGCCTACGCCTTCACCGTGTTCGAGAGCGTCTTCAAGGAGTTCGGCCTGCCCAGGGCGATCAGAACCGACAATGGCGTACCCTTCGCCAGCCCCAACGGATTGTTCAATCTGTCGCGGTTGGCGGTCTGGTGGCTCAGGCTCGGCATCGACATCGAGCACATCAAGCCAGGCAATCCGCAGCAGAACGGCCGCCATGAACGCATGCATCTCACACTCAAGCTGGAGACCACCAAGCCGGCCGGCGCCAATTTCCTGCAGCAGCAGGCCCGCTTCGACGACTTCATCGAGGAGTTCAACACCGAGCGGCCCCACCAGGCGCTTGACATGGCTTGCCCGGCAGAGCGCTACAACGCCTCACCACGATCCTATCGCGGCCTGCCGGAGCTCGACTATCCGTTCCACGACCAGACCGTTACCGTCACAACATGCGGCCGCATCTGCTACAAGCGAAAGAAGATCAATCTCAGCCTGGTCTTTGCCGGCCAGGCCATCGGCATCAAACAGGTCGAAGACCATATCTGGCTCGCAAGCTTCATGGATTACGACTTGGGATACTTCGATGACGAGACATGCAGGCTCGAACCGCTGCCGAACCCTTTCGGCGCGAAAGTGTTACCTATGTCTCAGGAATAAACCGTAACCCATGTGTCCAGAACGGACCACAAGTTTGGTGGCGCACCCGACAGGATTCGAACCTGTGACCTTTGGAATCGGAATCCAACACTCTATCCAGCTGAGCTACGGGTGCATGCTTGAGGCGGTTTGAATCGCCTGTCCGATGGGTGGTTCTTAGCCTAGCTTGCGGCTGGCTTCAATCGCGAAATTCTCGGAAATACCGGATGCTTGCGGTTTGACGGGCGTTTTTATCCGCCAGGCTGGGGATAGTTGCATAAAAACTCCGCCGGCCTTGCGGGCGGCGGAGCGTTGTTGTCGTGGGTTGTCACCTTGCGGCAATCAGATCTGCATGGCGCCGGGGCCGGGGATGGCCTTTGTGGGCACCTTGCCGAGGATGATCATGCCGAGCACTTCGTCCTTGGTCACGTCCTCGGTGCGGGCGTGCCCGACGACCTGGCCGTTCTTCATCACCGAGACGCGGTCGGCGAGGTCGAAGACGTCGTGGATGTCGTGGCTGATGAGGAAGATGCCGATACCTTCCTTCTTCAACTGCTTGATCAGCTCGCCGACCTGCGCCGTCTCCTGGGGCCCAAGCGCTGCCGTCGGCTCGTCCATGATCAGGATGCGGGCGTTGAAGAGGATCGCACGGGCGATCGCCACCGATTGCCGCTGGCCGCCCGAAAGCGCCTTCACCGGCTCCTTGAAGCGCTTGAAGTTGGGGTTGAGGCGCCCCATCACTTCGCGGGCGGAGGCTTCCATCGCGACGTCGTCGAGCGTGCCCCAGCGGGTCTTTAGCTCGCGGCCGAGATAGAGGTTGGCGGCGGCGTCGACATTGTCGGCGACGGCGAGCGTCTGGTAGATTGTCTCGATGCCGTATTTCTTGGCATCGCGCGGATTGCGGATGTCGGCCGGCTCGCCATTGATCAGGATCTCGCCGCCATCACGCTTGTAGGCGCCGGAGAGGATCTTGATGAGCGTCGACTTGCCGGCGCCGTTGTGGCCGAGCAATGCCACGACTTCGCCGGGGTAGAGATCGACCGAGGCATTGTCCACGGCATGAATGCCGCCGAAGGAGATCGAGATGTTTTTCAGTTCCACGAGGGGAGTGCGTTGATCAGCCATGTCTGGGGCTCCTCTCACTTGGCACGGGCGCGGTAGACGGTGTCGAGCCAGACCGCCACGACAAGGACGGTGCCGACGACGACGCTCTGCAGCGGCGTGTCGACATGCGCCAGCACCATGCCGGATTGCAGCGACTGCATGACGAGCGCGCCGAGCATGGCGCCGGCGATCGTGCCGGTGCCGCCTGCCAGCGACGTTCCGCCAATGACGGCGGCGGCGATGGTGTAGAGCTCGTCGAGCGTACCCTGCGAGTTCGTAGCGGCATTGAGGCGGGCGGTGGAAATCGCCGCTGCAATGGCCGCGAGAATGCCCATCAGCGCGAAGATGCGCACGGTGACCCAGCGGGTCTTGATACCGGCGAGCTCGGCCGCTTCGGGGTTGCCGCCGATCGCGAAGACATAGCGGCCGAAGCGCAGCCGTGTGGCGATGAAGGTCATGATGATGCCAACGACGATGGCGATCAGCACCGGCACGGCGATGCCGTAGGGGATATCCAGGCCGGTTTCGGGCCAGGGGACATTGTTGGCTTCCGCATAGCGCTTGGCGATGTTGATCGGCCAGTAATAGCTGTTGGCGATCCAGACCGCGCCGAGGATCAACACGCAGCTCAGAATGGCGAGGAAATATTCCGCCCAGATCGGCCGGCGCGGAAAACCGAAGCGGCGGCGCTGATGGCGCGAGCCGATGATGCTGGCAATGACGAAGAGGCAGGCGGCGATACCGACGATCCAGCTCCAGGTGGCGCCGATCGAGCCTTCCGCGCCGCCGCCCATGATGCGGAAGGTCTGGTCCATCGGGGCAACCGTCTGGCCGCTGGTGACGAGCCAGGTCGCGCCGCGCCAGACGAGCAGGCCGCCGAGTGTCACGATGAAGGAGGGAACATTCAAGAAGGCGATGATCATGCCCTGGAAGGTGCCGATCAGGCCGCCGGCGATCAGGCCGACGAGCAGCGTGATCATCCAGGTGAAGGGGCTGTCGAAGCCGATATATTCCGGCAGGATCTTTGCCTGCGTCACGCCCATGATCATGCCGCAGAGGCCGAGCACGGAACCGACCGACAGGTCGATATTGCGGGTGACGATGATCAGCACCATGCCCGTCGTCATCACCGCGATGTCGGTCGTCTGGACCGAGAGGTTCCAGAGATTGCGCGGGGTCAGGAAGAGGCCGCCGGTGATGATGTGGAAACCGATCCAGATGATGATGAGCGCGCCGATCATGCCGAGCAGACGCGTGTCGATCTCGGTGGCGCGGAAGAAGCGGGTCACCGGACTGGCTTCCGCCGCTCGCGGTCCGCTTGATGTTGTGGATTTTACCATTTCGGCCATGGGTTTGCCGTTCCCCCATTTTGTTTGGACGGACGCGCCGGAGTGCTAGAGGCTGCCATCGGCGTCATGCGTCTGTTCTTCAACTCACCATCGCGATGCTTCCGGAAACCGGTGGCGTGGCGTCGCGACACCCTTCCGGCAGGGAGTGAAAACCCGCGATGGTGCGGCGAGGCGGAGAAAACTTCGTCGTTGGAATTCTCATCCGCATCCGGCGCCGCAACGGTGTTCCGCTGCGGCGCCGGCAATTCCAGTTTACAAGCCCTGACTTACTTGCAGGCAGCGACGCTGTCGGCCTTGACGCCCTGGCACGCTTCCGCCTTGGAGATCCAGCCGGCGTCGATGACGACGTTCAGGTTTTCCTTGGTGATCGCAAGCGGCTTCAGGAAGACAGACTGCATTTCGACGCCCTTGGGACCGCCCTTGAAAGCCTGGGCGCCGTCGATCTTGCTCATGTCCTTGCCGCCGGCGAGGTCGAGAGCGACTTCGGCGGCGCGCTTGCCGAGTTCGCGGCTGTCCTTCCAGACGGAAACCGTCTGCGTGCCGAGAGCTATGCGGTTGAGGGCTGCCTTGTCACCGTCCTGGCCGGAAACCGGAACGGAGCCGGCGAGGCCCTGTGCGTCGAGAGCAGCGATCGCGCCACCGGCGGTGCCGTCATTCGAGGCGACGACGGCGTCAACCTTGTTGTTGTTGGCGGTCAGGAACTGCTCCATGTTGCGCTGAGCGTTCTCCGGCAGCCAGCCGTCGGTATAGGCCTCGCCGACATTCTTGATCTTGCCGGCGTCGATGGCGGCCTTCAGGACTTCCTGCTGGCCCGAGAACAGGAAGTCGGCGTTCGGATCGGAAGACGAACCCTTGATGAAGACGTAATTGCCTTCCGGCTTGGCCTTGAAAACGCCCTCAGCCTGCAGGCGGCCGACTTCTTTGTTGTCGAAGGTGATATAGAAAGCAGCCGGGTTTTCGATCAGGCGGTCGTAGCCGACGACGGGGATGCCTTCAGCGGCGGCCTTTTCGATCGCTGGGCCGATGGCGTCGGAGTCCTGGGCGAGAATGATCAGCGCGTTGGCGCCCTGCGAGATCAGCGATTCGACGTCGGTAAGCTGCTTTGCGGCAGAAGATTGCGCGTCAGCGGAAATATACTTGGCGCCCTTGGCTTCGAGAGCCTTCTTGATGGCGGCTTCGTCCGTCTTCCAGCGTTCTTCCTGGAAATTCGACCAGGAAACACCGACGACGAGGTCGGCAGCCATGGCAGCGGTATGCACGGAAACGAGGATGGCAGCACCTGCCATCAATTTCAAAATAGACTTCATAATGTCCTCCCGAGTGGATTGCGACCGGCCCAGCCCATGCTTCCTCCGGCCACCGCGAATAGCTGTCGAGAAAGGTTCGGATTTTTTTCTCGACAGTCGAGAAATTTAGTGTCAGAGATTTTTTCAACTGTCAACACTGCACTGCCAGCTTAATTTCCTTGCGAAACATCGGCTGGAGATGCAGTGGAAACCAAGGGAAGAGCAAGCAGGAGGAGAGGGCGGCATTCATGCTGACCAAGTCGAGCACGGAGCTGGTCCGGCAGAGAAACAGCGTGCTCGTGCTGTCCGTGCTGCGTCGCCACGGTGCGCTCGCGCATACCGAAATCTCCGATTCCACCGGGCTGTCATCGGCCACCATTTCGGCGATCACCACTGAGCTGGAAAAAGCCCAGATCATCGAAAAATCAGAACAGCAGCCGGCAAGCGGCCGCGGCCGGCCGCGCGTGCTGCTGCGCCAGCGGCGCGATTGCGGCTATCTCATCGTCGTCATCATCTCCTCGGATGCGGTGCAATATTCGCTGGTCGATTATGCCGGCAAGCTGATCGATCGCTTCAGCGAGGAACGTTCGCATGATCCGGCGGGTGCCGTGCGCTTCGTCGCGGCGGTGCGGGCCGGGCTTTTGCGCATTCTCGATCGCTCGAAGATCAGCCAAGAAAAGGTGCTGCTGATCTCGATCAGCAGCAAGGGGCTGGTCAATTCCACCGAGCCGGTTCTCGTCTGGTCGCCGATCTTCGGCAGCGACCAGATCGATTTCGAATCGGCACTCCGGCCGGAATGGCAGGCCAAGGTGATCCTCGACAACGAGACGCTGCTGGTCGCAGCCGCGCTCGGCGCGCGTGAGGAGATGGTAAAGGGCGCTGATTTCCGCTCGCTCGCAGCCCTTTCGCTTGGCCACAGCGTCGGTCTCGGCATCGTGAGGCGCGGGAACCAGACAGGCCAGGAGATATCGGCGCCCAATTTCGGGCACATGCTGCACATGGCGAATGGTGGGCTCTGCCGCTGCGGCACGCGCGGTTGCATCGAGGCCTATGCCGGTTTCTACGCGATCCTACGCAGCGCCTTCGAGGTGCCGCTCGATACGATTCCGGCAAAGTTCGTGCCGGTGGCGGAACTCGACAAGATCGCCGCAAAGGCGCGCCAGGGCCACCGCGTCTCCGCCTTCGCCTTTCGCCAGGCGGGGCTGGCGCTCGGCAACGGCCTGTCGCGCATGCTGAGCCTAACGGAGCGCATGCCGATCGCCATCACCGGGCCGGGCACGCGTTATTACGACCTGCTTCGGCAAGGGATAGAAGAGGGGCTGGGGCAGTCGCATATCGTGCGCATGGAAGGCATGCCCGAGATCAGGGTAGTGGCCGACGAGCAGATCCTCGTCTTCGAAGGACATTTGAACCGGGCGCTGTCGGTGATCGACGAGGATATCGTGCTGTCAGGGGTCCAGGGGGCGGCTTGACGGGGGTTCCGCGGGCGCTCGGACGCTGCCCCTCACCCTAACCCTCTCCCCGTAAACGGGGCGAGGGGACGTGCCCTGCGAGAGGTGTGCTGGGAACGGAGAGGTCGCGGCCTATCCCCTTCGCCCCGCCTGCGGGGAGAAGGTGGCCCGAGGGCCGGATGAGCGACTATCTGGGTTGTCAAGTTGCGCATTCGAATTCTCTTCGCGCATCCCGTGCTTTTGCATTGAGAATGACCAGCAGTTTTCGGGCGAGCGCAATGCGGATAACCATTTTTGGCTTGCCAGCGCTCTGCAACCTTTGCCTGAAGGCAGCCAAATGCGGATCGTACCTGGCCGCGGTGGCGGCGACCAGGAACAGGATGCCACGCGGTCCGGAGCGCCCGCCGCGCACCGGCCGGGGTCCGCTGCGTTTGCCGCTATCGTTGGCAATCGGCGCCAGGCCGGCCAGTTTGACGATCGCCTTGTTGGAGATTCGGCCGATTTCGGGCAGTTCGGCCATCAGCCGGGCAACGGTACGGTCCGCCACCCCCTTGATCGAGCGAAAGGCTTGGTTGAGGCAGGCCCAGAGCGGATCGTCGTCGATCATCGAGGCAATCTCGCCCTCAAGGGTGCGGCTCTGGCGCACCAGAAGCGCGATCACTTCGTCGAGGCTTGCCACACTCTGCTGATCGCGGGCAGCACTGCGGCGCTGCCTCTGGACGGTCAGATCGCTGGTGACCTGAGACAGCCGCGTCATCAGCGCCGACAGCCGCAGCTGCGCGGCTTTCGGCGGCGGCAGGGCAGACAGCCGCCTGGCCTCGGCATAATGGGCGATCATCGCCGCATCGATCCGGTCGGTCTTTTCCAGAAAGCCCATGGCCTCGGCAAAGCGGCGCACATGGCGCGGATTGGCAAGCGCGCAGGCGATCCCCAACTCCCACAACAGCAGGAAGGCCGAACGCTCGTAGCCGCCCGACGCCTCCATGACGACGAGCTCGACACCCTGCTCCCGGCAGAGCGCAGCCAGCGCGCCGATGCCGGCCGCATCGTTGCTGAAACGCTCAAAAACCCCGGACGGGCGGATAAACGCATCCAGCCAGTCCTTCGAAACATCCACTCCACATATAACTCTGTTCACGGTAACCTGCCTTGTGCGTGCGGTTGAAGCCAAGCGACTATTCGGTCGTACGTGACGATGACGAAGATCCCAGGCTCATCCACGGTTGTAACCGGAGGGGGAAACGGGCGACTTCGTCACGCCTCTGGCTGGGTGGCCACCCAGCCAGAGGCTCAATCGCTTCCATCGCACATAAAATCTAACATGCAGATACAAGGGGCTGGTCTCGTCGATTTCCTCGGGTCGGGAGGTCGCGTGACATTAAAATCATGCTCATGTCTCGATCCGCAGGAAACGTCTGAAACCAAACAGAATTAACGTCATCGGCTCAGCCGGACAACTGTAGCACAAGGCCGATGATGCCACCAAAGCGAAATGGCCGGGCGTGCGCCCGGCCATCTCATGCATGGCGTCCGGCCGGGAGAGGGCCGTCAGCCGATCTTGATGAGCTTGCCTTCCTTGACGGACTGAACCGCGGCATCGGCGAGTGCCAGCGCTGCGAGACCGTCGGCGCCGGAAGGCGAGATCTTCGAACCCTTCTCGATCGCGGCGATGAAGCTGGCGATCTCGTTGGCATAGGCTTCGGTATAGCGGGTCATGAAGAAATCGTGCAGCGGCGGGCGGGTATAGCCGTCGCCGTTTGCGACTTCGATGGAGACCGGGCGCTGGTTTTCGGCCGAGACCAGGCCCTTGGAGCCATGTGCTTCGATGCGCTGGTCGTAGCCATAGGTGGCGCGGCGGGAGTTGGATATGACGGCCTGCTTGCCGGATTTCGTCTGCAGGATCACCGAGACGCTGTCATAGTCACCGGCTTCGCCGATCGCCTTGTCGACGAGAACTGCAGCGGTCGCGAAAACCGACACCGGTTCTTCGCCGAGCAGGAAGCGGGCCATGTCGAAGTCATGGATCGTCATGTCGCGGAAGATACCGCCGGAGCGTTTGATATAGTCGACCGGCGGGGCGCCGGGGTCGCGCGAGGTGATCGTCACCATCTCGACATCGCCGATCTTGCCTTCGTCGATGACTTTGCGCACCGCCATGAAATGCGGGTCGAAACGGCGGTTGAAGCCGACCATCAGCTTGGCGCCGGTCTCTTCCACTACCTTGATGCAGGCCTTGACGCGGGCAACGTCGAGATCGATCGGCTTTTCGCAGAAGATCGCCTTGCCGGCGCGGGCGAAACGCTCGATCAGGTCGGCATGTGTATCCGTCGGCGTGCAGATGACGACGGCGTCTATATCCTTGGCTGCCTCGATCGCGTCGATGGTGCGGACCTCGCAGCCATAGGCGGAGGCGATTGCTTCGGCAGTCTGCGGAAAGGCGTCTGCGACCGCGACGAGCGTCGCATTGGCGTCGCCGCTGACGGCTTTTGCATGGACCTTGCCAATGCGGCCGGCGCCGAGAAGACCAAATCTCACTGTCATTTTAACCTCCCTTGAATTCGGAACAAATAAACCGAATTGTCAAAATTCTGGAATTTTCATTCCATCTTCTGTGAACCACGTCAAGCCCGCGGATCTTTCACATTTGCAAGATTCGAACCAGAGCCTGTCCCAGTCGGATTGAAGTATTCTGCCGGAGCAGATTTTGGTCAGTGCGGAGCCGGTCGCCTCTGATCCTGGCGGAAAGATGCCCGGCCCTTCAGCCAAGAGAATACTTTAATCTGACCAGGAAAGGCCCTAGAACAGAATGATTTTAGGCCGGTCGGCCTAAAATCTGAATCCTGTCCTGCATTATATAGTTAGAGCATGACGTCGTCCGAAAACCGCTTACACTTTTCGGCATCATGCTCTAGAGACAATCGCGGCACGGGCCGACGGCCGTGCGACAAATGCGACCGCGGGGCAGGAATGAAACTCATCGATCCGAATCATCCGGCATATCGGCGCCTCTGGGTGCGGATTGCCATCGTTGCCGTCTGCTTCGGCTGGGCCGTGGTCGAACTTGTCACCGGCGATCCGTTCTGGGCGGTGCTGGCCGGCGGGGCAGGCGCCTATTCCTTCTATATGCTGTTCTGGACCTTCAATCCGCAGCCTCCTGCCATCGAGCGGCCCGTACAGCCTGACGCCGAGGACGAAGGCGAACCCGCGGCGGCCGCTGAAAAACTTTCGAAGGACGGGCAGGCGGAATAGTCAGCGGCTCAACCGCCGCAGCGCTTCGTCGATCAGCAGATTGGCCAGCATCATGCGCTTCGTCGCATTGTCACGGAAGGGCAATTCTACGCCATCGGGATGATTGGCGCGCGCGAAGGCGCGGCGCTTCTCGCGGAGTGTCAGCAGCGTATCGGCGGCGGAGATCGCCAGTTCTTCAGCAACCTCCTGCGGAGTCGTGCGCACGAGATGATCCGGCATGATGGGCTCGGGTGGAGGCGCAGGCGCCGGTTTCTCCACGACCCCAGCGACAGCATCGAGTTCCAGATTATCGAAATAGGCCTGGCCGACGCGCTGCGAGGCGACTGAGACGCCCGCCATCACATCGAAGGCAAGCCCGGTGCCGAGACCGGAGACACGATGGGCCGCCGGGGCTTCGGCGTCTTCGGTCGTCTCATCCTCCGCCATCAGCCGCTCGAGGACTGATTGAAATACCGACTGTCCGAACAGCATCCCGCCTTCCTTGAGAGCATCTCCGTTTTTCTTCGAATCACGGAAATGCTCTATCTTTTTGTTCGCGCAATTCCGGACGTAAAACCGCTGCACAGTTTTGCTGGAATTGCTCCAGGCGCACTAAAAGAGAGCAAGATGGCGCAGGGCTTGCGGCTGTCGTCAGCCGGCCTGCTTGTGACTCTCCTGGAGGATGATGTCGTAGAGCAGCCGCGCACTCGGCGGCAGCGCCCGTTCCCTGGCTGTGATCATGCTGTAAGGTTTGACGTTGATGTCGAAATCGATCGGCAGCATGCGCACATCAGAGGCATTCGAGCCCTGGCTGGCAAGGAACTGGGCGACGTCGACGGCAACGGGAGCGATCGCATCGGTTTCGCAGATGATGGCACAGGTCAGAAGCAGCGAGGAGGTGTTGACGATGTTTTCGGGCAGCGCCACGCCACGCGACAGGAAAACGTCCTCGATCGTGCGGCGCAGCAGCGTGCCCGGCGGCTGGAACACCCAGTCGTAATCCCTGACGTCGGAGAGGCTGCTCGTCTTCTGCTTCATGAGCGGATGGCGGCTGCGCACGATCAGGCAAGCCCGTTCGATGCCGATCTCGGTCACCTCGAACAGGCGCGGGTTGAGATCATCGGGAATGCGGCCGATGACGAAGTCGTGGCGGGCGGCGAGTAGCTCGCGGGCAAGCACGTTGCTCGTCTCCACCTGGATGTTGATCTCGATGCCTGGATAGGCTTTGCGCACCTTGTTGATTGCCGGCACGACAAGGCTCATGGCCGGCGCCGTCACCGCGCCGATGAAGACCGACCCGCCCTTGCCGCTTTTCAGTTCGCCGATCTCGCGGCTCGCCTCGCGCAGCTCCAGAAGGATCTTCCGAGCCCTTCGGGCAAGCGCTGCGCCGAAGGTCGTCAGCACGACGCCGCGGGCCACGCGCTCATAGAGCGACGTCTTGGTGATCGATTCCATTTCGGACAACATGCGCGATGCGGCGGGCTGCGAAATGTTCAGGACTTCCGCAGCTGCGGAAATCTGTCCACTATCTTCGATTGCGACGATCATGCGCAGGTGATTCAGCTTAAGTCCTGCACGCAAAAGGCCGTCATCGCCGAAATTATCGCTGTGGATATCGACGTGATCCATCAAAAATGGCTCAGAAATAATCGCCATGGTTGCAGCCTCCTCGCTGCGCTCCATCAAAAGTAATACTTTTTAACGATATACCAAAATTGTTATGCACGTTAGCACTTATTCTATTTGACAGTTATAGGAATCCATACCAGTTTGCCGCCGTGTGCTGGTTGGCACTCAACACGTGTGAGATCGTGGAGGAGACCTACTTCGTTTCTCACCATCTGAAGTAACTATCCAATACGGAACCTGCCACAGTTTCGGGGCGGGCGATTTTTCGTCCGCTGCTTATTAACAAGGGAGAGAGAAATGAAATCCATTATCTCATTGATGGCCGCGGCTGCCTTCGGCGTCGCTTCGTTCGTTGCACCGGCTCTTGCCGCGGATAAGGGCACCGTCGGCATCGCAATGCCGACCAAGGCTTCTGCCCGCTGGATCGACGACGGCAACAACATCGTCAAGCAGCTGCAGGCTGCCGGTTACGGCACTGACCTGCAGTATGGCGACGACGACATTCCGAACCAGCTTTCGCAGATCGAAAACATGGTCACCAAGGGTGCCAAGGTTCTCGTCATCGCTTCGATCGACGGCACGACGCTTTCCGACGTCCTCCAGAAGGCACACGACGCCGGCATCAAGGTCATCGCTTATGACCGGCTGATCCGCGATTCGGGCAACGTCGACTACTACGCCACTTTCGACAACTTCCAGGTCGGCGTTCTGCAGGCTGGCTCCATCGTTGACGGCCTCGGCCTCAAGGATGGCAAGGGCCCGTTCAACATCGAACTGTTCGGCGGCTCGCCGGACGACAACAACGCCTTCTTCTTCTATGATGGCGCAATGTCCGTCCTGCAGCCCTACATCGACAGCGGCAAGCTCGTCGTGAAGTCCGGCCAGACCGGCATGGACAAGGTCGGCACACTGCGTTGGGATCCGGCAACGGCCCAGGCCCGCATGGACAACCTGCTCTCGGCCAACTACACCGACGCCAAGGTCGATGCCGTCCTGTCGCCTTACGACGGTCTGTCCATCGGTATCATCTCCTCGCTGAAGGGCGTTGGTTACGGTACCGCGGCTCAGCCGCTCCCGATCGTCACCGGTCAGGACGCTGAAATCCCGTCGGTCAAGTCGATCATCGCTGGCGAACAGCACTCGACGATCTTCAAGGACACCCGCGAACTCGCCAAGGTCACTGTTGCCATGGTCGACGCCGTCATGTCTGGCAAGGAGCCTGAGGTCAACGACACGAAGACCTACGACAACGGCGTCAAGGTCGTTCCGTCCTATCTGCTGAAGCCGGTTGCCGTCGACAAGACCAACTATAAGCAGATCCTCGTCGACAGCGGTTACTACTCTGAAGACAAGCTGAAGTAATGAGAAGGACCGGAACCCGCGCTTGCGGGTTCCGGTCTTCGATTTTATGATCGCCCAGCCGCTTGACGGCTGTCGGCGCTGGAACTTTGACTATGGACAATACCATCCTCGAAATGCGGAGCATCACCAAGACGTTCCCGGGCGTCAAGGCGCTGGAGAATGTGAACCTCAAGGTTCGCCAGGGTGAAATCCACGCATTGGTGGGCGAAAACGGGGCCGGCAAATCGACCCTGATGAAAGTGCTATCAGGCGTCTATCCCACAGGAAGCTATGAAGGCGACATCGTCTACGAAGGCGAGACGCGCAACTTCAAGGTCCTGAAGGACTCAGAAGAAATCGGCATCGTCATCATTCACCAGGAACTGGCGCTCGTGCCGTTGCTGTCGATCGGCGAAAATATCTTCCTCGGCAACGAGAATGCCAAGAGCGGCGTCATCAGCTGGGACGAGACATTCAACCGCACGAAGCAGCTGCTGAAGAAAGTAGGCCTGTCCGAATCTCCGAACACACTGGTGACCGACATCGGCGTCGGCAAGCAGCAGCTCGTCGAGATCGCCAAGGCGCTGTCGAAGAGCGTCAAGCTGCTCATCCTGGACGAGCCGACCGCTTCGCTCAATGAACGCGATTCCGACGCGCTGCTCACTCTGCTCATGGAGTTCCGCAAGCAGGGCATCACTTCGATCATCATTTCCCATAAGCTGAACGAGATCCGCAAGGTCGCCGACCAGATCACGGTCCTGCGCGACGGCATGACGGTCAAGACGCTCGACTGTCACGCGGACGAGATCAGCGAAGACATCATCATTCGTAACATGGTCGGTCGCGATCTCGAGGACCGCTATCCTCCGCGTTCGGTGCCGATCGGCGAAACCATTCTCGAAGTCAAGAACTGGAACGCCTATCATCAGCAGCACCGCGACCGTCAGGTCCTGCACAATATCAACATCACAGTCCGCAAGGGCGAAGTCGTTGGTATCGCTGGTCTGATGGGGGCGGGGCGCACCGAATTCGCCATGAGCCTGTTCGGCAAGGCCTATGGCCACAAGGTTTCGGGCGAGGCGCTGATGCACGGCAAGCCGGTCGACGTCAGCACCGTGCGCAAGGCGATTGACGCAGGTCTCGCCTACGTTACCGAAGACCGCAAGCAACTCGGCCTCGTCCTCAACGACACGATCCTGCACAACACGACGCTCGTCAATTTGAAGGCGGTGTCGAATGCGTCCGTTATCGACAGCGTCAAGGAATCCAGGGTTGCGACCGACTATCGGTCGAAGTTGCGCATCCGTTCCTCCAGCATCTTCCAGGAGGCGGTCAATCTTTCCGGTGGCAACCAGCAGAAGGTGGTGCTGTCGAAGTGGCTGTTCTCCGATCCGGATATTTTGATCCTCGACGAGCCGACGCGCGGCATCGATGTTGGCGCAAAATATGAAATTTATACTATCATCAACCAGCTTGCCGCCGATGGAAAGGGCGTTCTGATGATCTCGTCGGAAATGCCCGAACTGCTCGGAACGTGTGACCGCATCTACGTGATGAACGAAGGACGCATCGTCGCAGAACTGCCGAAGGGAGAAGCAAGCCAGGAAACCATCATGCGCGCTATCATGCGCTCAGGGGAGAAGAAACAATGACGCCGATCAATCAACCCATCGCTGAGCAGGGGCGTGTCGTCTCGGTCGGAGACTACGTTCGCGGCAACATCCGCGAATACGGCATGTTTATCGCCCTCATCGCGATCATGGTGTTCTTCCAGTTCTCGACCGGTGGCGTTCTCTTCAGGCCGCTCAACCTGACAAACATCATTCTGCAGAACTCGTTCATCGTCATCATGGCGCTCGGCATGCTGCTGGTGATCGTCGCTGGCCATATCGATCTTTCCGTCGGCTCGGTCGTCGGCTTCATCGGCGCCATCGCCGGCGTGATGACGGTGCAATGGCACACCAATTATGTCCTGGCAGGTATTATCTGCCTTGCCATGGGCGCGCTTGTCGGCGGCGTCCAGGGCTATTTCGTCGCTTATCACAAGATCCCGTCCTTCATCGTCACACTGGCCGGCATGCTGGTCTTCCGCGGCCTGACGCTGTTCGTGATGACGGCATCGGGGACCGGCACCAGCATCGGTCCTTTCCCGCCGGCTTTCCAGTTGATCAGCATCGGCTTCCTGCCGAACGCTTTCGATATGGGCGGCATCAACTCGACCTCGATCATTCTGACCGTTGTCGGCGCCGTAACCCTCTTCTACCTGGCATGGCGCAAACGTCTATCGAATGAAAAGCATGGCAATGACGTCGAGCCGCTGGGCTTTTTCCTCGTCCAGAACGCCCTCGTCACCTTCGCCATTCTGGTGCTCGGTTACCAGCTGTCGATCTATCGCGGCTTCCCGAATGTGCTGATGGTCATGCTTGTTCTGGTGGCTGCCTATGCCTTCATTACCCGCCGCACGACGATCGGCCGCCGCATCTACGCCATGGGCGGCAATGAGAAGGCGACGAAACTTTCCGGTATCAACACCGAGCGGCTGACCTTCCTGACGTTCGCAAACATGGGCCTGCTTGCCGGACTGGCCGGACTGATCGTTGCCCTGCGTCTCAACTCGGCAACGGCCAAGGGCGGCTTCGGTCTTGAACTCGACGTGATCGCGGCCTGCTTCATCGGCGGCGCATCCGCCCAGGGCGGCGTCGGCAAGGTGACAGGCGCTGTTATCGGCGCCCTGATCATGGGCATCATGAACAACGGCATGTCGATCCACGGTCTCGGCACCGATCTGCAGCAGATGGTCAAAGGCGCGGTGCTCCTCGCCGCCGTGTTCTTCGACGTCTACAATAAGAACAAGGGCTGAGCGCTTCCTAAGCGCCAGCCAGGCATTCGCAGTCCTATGAATGATGGATTCCGGCTCCTGATGGGGCCGGACAGGCGGAGCTTTTTCCTGTCTTCGCCGAAACGAGAAGGATCGAAGACGTGCTTATTTCACAGATCAAGGGTGCAAACGGAGAGATCGTCGTTGCCGTTCGCGAGCCGGGCGGCGCTGCCAAGTCGGTCAAAAACGCCGTCAGCGTCTATGCGCTGGCGATCGAGGCCGCAGACGGCGGCAAGTCCCTTGCCTCAGTCATCGAGGCGCATGGCTATGGCGACGCCGTCCATCTTGAAAAGGCCTATGCGGAAGGCCGCTTCTTGCCGCCGATCACCCATCCCGACGCCGCCCATCTGCATCTGACCGGCACCGGCCTGACGCATTTGGGATCGGCGGCAACGCGCGATTCCATGCACAAGAAGACCACGGAAGCCGCTGAGGAAACACTGACGGACTCGATGAAGATGTTCAAGATGGGCCTTGAGAACGGCAAGCCGAAGGCCGGCGAAAAGGGCGTCCAGCCTGAATGGTTCTACAAGGGTAACGGCTATGGAGCCGCAGCCCCCGGCGCGCCGCTGGTTTCGCCTTCCTTCGCGCTCGATGGCGGCGAAGAGCCTGAAATGGCCGGCATCTACGTGATCGCCAAGGACGGCTCGCCCTTCCGTATCGGCTTTGCGCTGTCGAACGAATTTTCCGATCACGTCACCGAGCGGATCAACTATCTCTATCTCGCCCATTCGAAGCTGCGTCCGGCAAGCTTCGGCCCGGAAATCCGCGTCGGCGCGGCCCCGGAAGATATTCGCGGCACCTCGCGCATCAAGCGCGGTGACAAGGTGATTTTCGAAAAGCCGTTCCTGTCCGGTGAGGCGAACATGTCGCACACCTTCGCCAATCTGGAATACCACCATTTTAAATATGGCCTCTTCCGTGTTCCGGGCGATGTTCACGTCCATATGTTTGGTACGGCGACCCTTTCCTTTGCCGACGGCGTCAAGACCGAAGAGGGCGATGTGTTCGAGATCGAAGTCGCCGAATTCGGCTTGGCGCTCCGCAATCCGCTTGAGGTGGCCGCCGAGGAAGAGATCGCCGTCAGGCAGCTCTGATTTGAAGACCCGGCCGCATTCGGCGGTCGGATCTATGCTCGTAAACGGTAGAGGAGGCTTGTTGAGCCCATGACCATTTATCAAAACCTGATCGCCGGCGAATGGGTCGGCTCGAACGCGACGAAGAACATCAACCCGTCGGATACGAACGAGATCGTCGGCCTCTATGCCGACGGCAGCGCTGATGACACGAGAAACGCCATTGCCGCCGCCAAGGCCGCCTTCCCGGCCTGGTCGCGCTCCGGCATCTGGGAGCGCCACGTCATCCTGAAGAAGGCCGGCGACGAGATCATGGCGCGCAAAGACGAGCTCGGTGCGTTGCTTGCCCGCGAAGAAGGCAAGACGCTGCCGGAGGCGACCGGCGAGGTGATCCGCGCTTCGCAAATCTTCGAATTCTTTGCCGGCGAGGCACTGCGGTTGGCCGGCGAGGTTCTCCCGTCGGTTCGTCCGAATATCGGCATCGAGATCACCCGCGAGGCTCTCGGCGTCATCGGCATCATCACGCCGTGGAATTTCCCGATCGCCATTCCCGCCTGGAAGATCGCGCCGGCGCTCTGCTACGGCAACACCGTCGTCTTCAAGCCGGCCGAACTGGTGCCCGCCTGTTCCTGGGCGATCGTCGACATCCTGCACCGCGCCGGCCTGCCGAAGGGCGTGCTGAACCTCGTCATGGGCAAGGGCTCGGTGGTCGGTCAGGCCATGCTCGAAAGCCCCGACGTTCACGGCATCACCTTCACCGGTTCCACCGGCACCGGCAGACGTGTCGCCGCCGCCTCCATCGAGCATAACCGCAAGTTCCAGCTGGAAATGGGCGGCAAGAACCCGATGGTCGTGCTCGACGATGCCGATCTCAACGTCGCCGTCGAGGCGGCCGCCAATTCCGGCTTCTTCTCGACCGGCCAACGCTGCACCGCCTCTTCGCGGCTGATCGTCACCGAAGGCATTCACGACAAGTTCGTCGCAGCACTCACCGACAAGCTGAAGACGCTGGTCGTCGACAACGCCCTGAAGGCCGGCACTCATATCGGCCCTGTCGTCGATGAGCGGCAGTTGAAGACCGATACCGACTATATCGATATCGGCAAGTCGGAAGGCGCCAAACTCGCCTTCGGCGGCGAGGTGATCTCGCGCGACACGCCCGGCTTCTACCTGCAGCCGACGCTGTTCACCGAGGCGACCAACCAGATGCGGATTTCGCGCGAGGAGATCTTCGGGCCTGTGGTCTCGGTGATCCGGGCGAAGGATTACGACGAGGCGCTTGCCATTGCTAACGATACGCCGTTCGGCCTTTCGGCCGGCATCGCCACAACCAGCCTGAAACATGCGACGCACTTCAAGCGCAATTCCGAGGCCGGCATGGTGATGGTGAACCTGCCGACGGCAGGCGTCGATTTCCACGTGCCGTTCGGCGGCCGCAAGGGTTCGTCCTACGGTCCGCGCGAGCAGGGCAAGTACGCCGCCGAATTCTACACAACCGTCAAGACCGCCTACACCCTGGCTTGAGACAAGTGCGATAACCCGGGCCGTACGAGGCGGTCCGGCGATATCCTGAAGGATAGAGACTATGAAAAAGAAAGCGGAATGGCCGCGCAGGCTGAGGTCGCAGGAATGGTACGGCGGTACGAGCCGCGATGTGATCTATCATCGCGGCTGGCTTAAGAACCAGGGTTATCCGCACGACCTGTTCGATGGTCGGCCGGTGATCGGCATCCTCAACACCTGGTCGGATATGACCCCGTGCAACGGTCATCTCAGAGAGCTCGCCGAGAAGGTCAAGGCGGGCGTATGGGAGGCCGGCGGCTTCCCACTTGAGGTACCGGTGTTCTCAGCATCCGAAAACACCTTCCGTCCGACCGCGATGATGTACCGCAATCTTGCGGCGCTTGCGGTGGAAGAGGCGATCCGCGGCCAGCCGATGGATGGCTGCGTATTGTTGGTCGGCTGCGACAAGACCACGCCATCACTTATCATGGGGGCCGCTTCCTGCGACCTGCCGTCGATCGTCGTCACTGGCGGCCCGATGCTGAACGGCTATTTCCGTGGTGAGCGCGTCGGCTCGGGCACGCATCTGTGGAAGTTTTCCGAAATGGTGAAGGCCGGCGAGATGACGCAGGCCGAATTCCTCGAGGCGGAAGCCTCGATGAGCCGTTCGTCGGGCACCTGCAACACCATGGGTACCGCCTCCACCATGGCTTCCATGGCCGAGGCGCTCGGCATGGCGCTTTCCGGCAACGCCGCGATCCCGGGCGTCGATTCCCGCCGCAAGGTCATGGCGCAGCTGACAGGCCGGCGTATCGTGCAAATGGTCAAGGACGACCTGAAGCCCTCCGAGATCATGACGAAGCATGCCTTCGAAAATGCCATCCGCACCAACGCGGCCATCGGCGGATCGACCAATGCCGTCATCCATCTGCTCGCCATCGCCGGCCGTGTCGGCATCGATCTTTCGCTTGACGACTGGGACCGTTGCGGCCGTGACGTGCCCACCATCGTCAACCTGATGCCGTCGGGCAAGTACCTGATGGAGGAGTTCTTCTATGCCGGCGGCTTGCCGGTGGTGCTGAAGCGCCTCGGCGAGGCGGGCCTCCTGCACAAGGATGCGCTGACGGTATCAGGCGAAACCGTCTGGGACGAGGTCAAGGACGTCGTCAACTGGAACGAAGACGTTATCCTGCCGGCCGAAAAGGCGCTGACAGCTTCGGGCGGCATCGTCGTGCTGCGCGGCAACCTCGCGCCGAAGGGCGCGGTGTTGAAGCCTTCGGCGGCTTCGCCGCATCTGCTGGTGCACCGGGGCAGGGCTGTCGTGTTCGAGGACATCGATGACTACAAGGCCAAGATCAATGACGATAACCTCGATATCGACGAAACCTGCATCATGGTCATGAAGAACTGTGGGCCGAAGGGCTATCCCGGGATGGCCGAGGTCGGCAATATGGGGCTGCCGCCGAAGGTGCTCAAGAAGGGCATCCTCGATATGGTGCGCATTTCCGACGCCCGCATGTCGGGAACGGCCTACGGCACCGTCGTGCTGCACACATCGCCGGAAGCGGCGGTCGGCGGGCCGCTCGCGGTCGTGAAAAACGGCGACATGATCGAGCTGGATGTGCCGAACCGTCGGCTGCATCTCGACGTTTCCGAGGAGGAACTGGCACGGCGGCTCGCCGAATGGCAGCCGAACCATGATCTGCCCACATCCGGTTATGCCTTCCTGCATCAGCAGCATGTCGAAGGGGCCGATACCGGCGCCGACCTCGACTTCCTCAAAGGATGTCGCGGAAATGCGGTCGGCAAGGACAGCCACTAGCGCCGTTCAATCCATAACGAGAAAAAGGCGGGGCACCACCCCGCCTTTTTCTTTGCACTTGTTCAATGCGGAAATGGCCCTATATTCCGTATAGATGTACAGGAGATATAGTCATGTCCAAGACAGTCGGCGCGGCCGAGTTCAAGGCGAAGTGCCTAAACCTTATCGACCAGATGGGGAAGGACGACGAATCTATCGTCATCACCAAGCGCGGCAGGCCGGTTGCCGTGCTTTCGCCGGCACGTGACACGAGCGGACGCAGAAGTATCATCGGCGCGATGAAGGGCAGCGTATTGCGCTATGACGATCCGCTATCTCCGGCTGCTGAAGCAGAAGATTGGGGCGCCGTTCGTTGATCGTCATCGACACGCATATCCTCGTCTGGGCAATGCAGGACGATGCGCGCCTCGGATCACAAGCCCGGCGCATCATCGACGAGATGACGGAGAAAAGCCGGATTCTGGTTTCGGCGATTACACCTTGGGAAATCGCCTTGCTTGTTCAGAAGGGACGCCTGGCGCTCGGCGACGATGTCGGTCGATGGATCGATAGCGCATTGTCTCTGCCCGGTATCCAGCTCGCACCGATTGAGCCTTCCATCGCGATAGACAGTGGTCGGCTGCCTGGCGAGTTTCATGCCGATCCCGCCGACCGCATCATCGCTGCAACAGCCCGTTTTCACCGCGTCCCGTTACTTACGGCCGACCAGGCGATCCTCAGCTACGGCGCGCGCGGGCACCTCCAGGTTCTTGCAGCGGGATAGGCTTTGGGTGGAGCCGTCAGTTGCTGTCTTGGGACGGGGCCATGGTATCCGGCGGCCCAAAACAATCCTGCTCTTGCCGTTTGAGACCGCCATGCTGCGATCCTCGTTGGCACCATGTTCGAAGAGCGCACGGATCGCCGTCATTTGCGGCCAATGAAAAATTGACGAACGGCAATTATGACGTGCGCCACACGCCGGAAGCAGGCGGAATTTCGGGACCGTCCGTCTCTATATTCAAGTCCAATATGTTAGTTTCGCGGCGAGCTCGGCAGCTATTCTATCGGCCCTTCGCAGCGTGCGGTAAAGCTATCTGTACGCTCCGCTCAGTTCTGGCTCTGGCTTTGCATTTGTCCGCCGTCCTCGACCTTCACGGTGACCGACAGCGTTTCGCCCGGCGTGCCGATGCGCATGCCTGAAATCGGCGCGGCGTCGCGATAGCAGAGACCGGAGGCGACACGAATGTAGCGCGCATCCGGGCAGATCTCATTGGCGGGATCGAAGCCGACCCAGCCGAGGCCGGGAATATGGGCCTCGGCCCATGCATGGGTCGCAGCCTGTTCGACCTTTTCCTCCATCATCAAATAACCGGAGATGTAACGCGCCGGCACCTGCAGGGCGCGGGCGGCGGCAATGAAAATATGCGCGTGGTCCTGGCAGACACCGCTCTTTTTCTCCAGCGCCTGTTCGGCCGTCGTCTCGGTGTTGCTGGTGCCGGGTTTATAATCGACCGTCTGGTGGATTGCTGCCATCAGCGCGTGCATACGGGCGAGCTCGTTATCGCCACCGACGTCCTTGATCAGTTCCTTGACCAGCTTGCCGCCCTTGGTCAATGGCGTGTCGCGCAGGAAGAGCCAAAGCGGGCAGAAGCCGGTATGCGGGCCGGTGACGCCGTTGTTGTCCTCCGTCTCGACCTCGCCTTCGGCAAGGATGCGCGTCACATCCTGCTCGCCTTCCAGCGAGACCAGATTGACGTGATTGCCGTACTGGTCGTCATATTCGACTTCTGGCGTGGCGCCCTCGACGTTCAGCGCCCAGCCGAGCACTTTCTGAGCGGGGCTGGTCGGCGGCGTCAGCCGCAGCCTTTGCAGCGAGAACTGAGTCGGTCCGTCGTAGCGGTATTCGGTGAGGTGGCTGATCTTCAATCTCATATTGTTATCCGCTTATGCATAGAACCGGTAGCCGTCGGAAATTTCCGCGCCGAGCTTGTTATTGCGCGAGACGAAATCCTCCAGGAACTCGTGCAAGCCCTGATCCATGATGTCCCGGATCGCCCTTGTCTGCAGTGTCTTGCGGATTGAATCCGCGGTATCGTGGGCGGGAAGCCGCTCCTCGTAATCCTGGGCGAGATAGCCGAGATTGCTGACGATCTTCTCGTAGCAATAGGCAAGCGAGCGCGGCATCTGGACATTGAGGGTCAGGAAGTCGGCGATGTTCATCGCCCGGTATTCGCCGTCATAGGCCCAGCTATAGGCGCGGTGCGCTGAGACCGAGCGCAGAATCGATTCCCACTGGACGTTGTCGAGAGAGGAACCGACTGATGAAACCGAGGGCAGCAGCACGTAATATTTCACGTCGAGAATGCGGCTGGTATTGTCGGCTCGCTCGATGAAAGTGCCGATGCGGGCAAAATTATAGAGCTCGTTGCGCAGCGTCGAACCATGGAAGGCGCCGCGGATGAGGCCGGCGCGGCGCTTGATGACATCAATCACCTCTGGCATTTCGGCCGCCTTGACTCGCTTTTCGAGCAGCGACTTCAAGTCGATCCAGCATTCGTTGGTCGCCTCCCAGGTCTCCCGCGTCAGCGCCGTGCGCACCATACGGGCATTGTTGCGGCCGGAATCGATGCAAGACATGACGCTCGACGGATTGGTGCGATCGCGCAGGAGATAGTCGATCGCGTCGGCGTTGGTCAGCTTGTTGTGGCCTTCGTCATAAGCCTCGCGCACGCCCGCACTTTGTAGAACGCCATCCCAATTGTCATCGCCGGTGCTGCTGCGGGTCAGCGACATGCGCAACCCCGCATCGATCAGGCGGGCTATATTTTCGGCGCGCTCGATGTAGCGAAACATCCAGTAGAGGCCGTTTGCTGTTCTTCCGAGCATCAGTCCTCCAATACCCAAGTGTCTTTGGTGCCGCCGCCCTGGCTGGAATTGACCACCAGCGAGCCTTGCTTCAGCGCTACACGGGTGAGCCCGCCCGGAATGATCTGTACCCTGTCGGATACAAGCACATAGGGGCGAAGGTCGACGTGGCGCGGAGCAATGCCTTTGTTGACGAGGATGGGCACGGTGGAGAGCGACAGCGTCGGCTGAGCGATGTAATTGTTCGGCTTGGCCTTCAGCTTCTCGGCGAAATCGGCGCGCTCCTTCTTCGATGCGGTCGGGCCGACCAGCATGCCGTAGCCGCCCGAGCCGTGTACCTCCTTGACGACGAGGTCTTCCAGGTGTTCCAGCACATATTTCAGGCTGTCGGCTTCCGAACAGCGCCAAGTCGGCACGTTTTCGAGCAGCGCCTTGCGGCCGGTATAGAATTCGACGATCTCCGGCATATAGGAGTAGATCGCCTTGTCGTCGCAAATGCCGGTGCCTGGCGCATTGGCGATGGTGATGTTGCCAGAGCGGTAGACATCCATGATACCGGGAATGCCGAGCGCGGAATCGGAGCGGAAGGTCAGGGGATCGAGGAAGTCGTCGTCGACGCGGCGGTAGAGCACATCGATCGCCTCGTAACCGCGTGTCGTCCTCATCTTCACCTTGCCGTCGATGACGCGCAGATCCGCGCCCTCAACCAGTTCGACGCCCATCATGTCGGCGAGGAAGGAATGCTCGTAATAGGCGGAATTGTAAATGCCCGGCGTCAGCACGGCGACGCGCGGCTTGCCCTTGCAGCCGGGAGGGGCGAGCGAGGCGAGGCTCTGACGCAGCAGATAGGGATAATCCTCGACGCGCTGCACCTTGTTCTCATGAAAGAGCTCGGGGAACATCTGCATCATGGTTTCCCGGTTTTCCAGCATGTAGCTGACACCGGAGGGCGTGCGCGCATTATCCTCCAGCACGTAAAACTGGTCCTCGCCGGTGCGCACGATGTCGGTGCCGACGATGTGGGTGTAGACGCCGCCGGGCGGTCGGAAACCGATCATTTCGGGAATGAAGGTGACATTGTTCTCGATCAGCTCACGCGGAATGCGGCCGGCGCGGATGATCTCCTGCTTGTGGTAGATATCGTCGAGAAAGGCGTTCAGCGCGATCACCCGCTGCTCGATGCCTTGCGCGAGCCTGCGCCATTCGCGGGCGGAGATGATGCGGGGAATGATGTCGAAGGGGATGAGCTTTTCGGAACTGTCGGCATGGCCGTAGACCGCGAAGGTGATGCCTGTCTTCCGGAAGATGTTTTCCGCATCGCGGGACTTGGCAATCAGATGCGCCCGGTCTTGGCTGTTGTACCACTCGAAGTATTTGTCGTAAGGCGGGCGCGGACTTTCGTCCCCGGTAATCATTTCATCAAATGCCAAAAGCGCGGCTCCCCTTTTTGTTCATTTGAATACAACGCAAATGGCAATGCAAGAACCATGCGCAGTTCGAGGAAAAGATTTTGCGCTGCGAGAAACGGGTGAAAATCTGGGCATTTTAAGTGATGCAGTGCGGCATGATGGATGGGTGATCCCGAGGCTTGCGCAAAATCTGAGCATGTGATCGCTTTTCGTTCGGGCAAGACGGTCGAATATGGTCACGCGCGTAGGCGCCCCCCGCCCTCCCTCCTTGGTAAACGCCGGCTGGCGCGACCGCCACTGGGTCTCTGCCATCAGCGAAATTTCAAATAAACATCAACGCTTCGCCTTTGACGGCAGCCGCCGGGTGGGGCTATCAGCACGGCGACCCTTCTCTCCCGAGCCGCCCCATGTCCTTCGATCGCCTTGCCCCCGCCGTTTTCGTCCTACTCTGGTCCACGGGCTGGGTAGTGGCGAAATATGCCTCGCTGCATTCCGAGCCCTTCACTTTTCTTTCGATACGTTACGCGCTGTCGGCGGCGGCATTCCTGGCGCTCTGCCTGGTGGTGCGGGCGCAATGGCCGAAAAGTCGGGCGACGGCGCTACGCGCCATCTATTCCGGTTTCTTCCTGCATGGCTTCTATCTCGCCGGTCTCTGGTGGGCCATCGCCAATGGCGTGCCGGCCGGCATATCGGGCATCATCGCGGCGCTGCAGCCGCTGCTGACGGCAATGGCAGCTCCCATCCTCATCGGCGAGCGGCTGCAGCAGGCGCAGAAACTTGGCCTTGCCCTCGGTTTCATCGGCATTGCCATTGCCATTTCGCCGAAGCTGCTCGGCCCAGCGACCGCCGATCTCACACATGCAGCCCTGCCGCTGGCGATTAACCTCGTCGCCATGGCGTCCGTCACCTACGGCACGCTCTATCAGAAGAAGCACCTGCAATCCGGCGACCTCAGAACCATCGCGACTTTGCAATATATCGGCGCGCTGATCCTCACCCTGCCGCTTTCGCTGATGTTCGAGCATCAGCATTTCGACGGCACCGAGCAGGCCTATGGCGCGCTCGCCTGGTCGGTCTTCGGTCTGTCGATGGGCGGCGTCGGGCTGCTGCTTCATCTGATCCGCCGGGGTCAGGTGTCGCGCGCCGCCTCGCTGATCTACCTGATGCCGCCAACGGTCGCTCTCGAAGCCTTCATCGCCTTTGGGGAGCCGCTAACCCTGCCGTTGATCGTCGGCACCGTGGTGGTGGTGACCGGCGTCTATCTCACGAACCGCAAGGCGCTCAGCCAAGACCGGCCCGCGGCGGCGTAGATAACAAAAAGGCCGGAAGATCCCCCGGCCTTTCCGCTTTTCAGTCGTTCAACTATCAGGCGCGTTCGCGGCGCTGGCCGCCGCCGTTGCGGGAGCCGGAGCCACCGCGACGATTTCCGCCGTTGCCGTCCCGGCGCGGTTCGCCGGCCTGGGCCTGCTGCGGGCCGCGGTCTTCGCCATGCTTGCGGGCCGGACGGCCATGGGCGTGGCGGCTGTTGCCGCGGTGATGGCCGCTCGGTTCGCCATTGGCGTGGGCAGGACGCTGCGGCTTTGCCGAGGGGCGGAAGTCGGAGGTCGAGGCCAGATCGTTGTCAGGACCGAGATTCGGGGCCGCTTCGCCGCGGCGCTGGCCACGGAAATCCTCATTGCGGCCGGTCGGGCGCTCCGGACGCGGACGACGCTCTTCGCCGCCGGCGCGGACTTCGCTGCCTTCACCTTCGAGGCGCGGGCGGCGTTCCTGACGGCTGCCGCGATGCTCCGAACGGTTCTGGTCGCCGCGGCCTTCGCCGCGACCCTGACCTTCGCGACCCTGGCCGCCATTGCGATTGCGGTTATTGCCGTTGCCATTGGCGCGACGGGGCGCGCCGTTCATGTTTGCCGGAGCTTCACCGCTGGCGACAGTGATGTCGATGCCCATCAGGCGCTCGATATCACGCAGCAGCCTGGCTTCATCGGGAGCGCAGAAGGCGATGGCGATACCGTCGCGGCCGGCGCGCGCGGTGCGGCCGATGCGATGGACATAGGCGTCAGGCACTTCAGGCAGATCGTAATTATAGACGTGGCTGACAGCAGGAATGTCGATGCCGCGGGCGGCGACGTCGGTGGCAATCAGCGTCTTGATGCTGCCGTCGCGGAAGGCCTTCAGTGCCCGCTCGCGCTGACCCTGGCTCTTGTTGCCGTGGATCGAGGCGACGGAATAGCCGATGTTTTCGAGATGCTTCATCAGCTTCTCGGCACCGTGCTTGGTGCGCAGGAAGACCATGGCGCGGCCATCGGGGTTTTCGGTCAGCGACTTGCGGAGCAGCTCCGTCTTGTCGTTCTTGCCGGCGACGAAATGCACGTACTGCTCGACCTTGTCGGCAGCCTTACCTGGAGGCGTGACTTCGACCTTGACGGGATCGACGAGATATTCGCCGGCGAGATCGGCGATCGCCTTCGGCATGGTGGCCGAGAAGAGCATGGTCTGGCGCTTTTTCGGCACCATCTTGGCGATCTTGCGCAGATCATGCACGAAGCCGAGGTCGAGCATCTGGTCGGCTTCATCGAGCACCAGATAGCGAACCGCAGTCAGCGTGATCGCGCGGCGATTGACGAGGTCGAGCAAGCGGCCGGGCGTGGCAACGAGAATGTCGGTGCCCTTTTCGAGCTGAAGCTGCTGCTTGTTGATCGAGACGCCGCCGACGACGACATTGATGCGCAGCGACGACTTGCGGATGAACTTCTTCAGGCTCTCGGCGATCTGGTTCACCAGTTCGCGGGTCGGCGCAAGGATCAGCGTCCGCGTCGTGCGGTTGTCGGGACGCCGTTCATCGGCGAGCAGCTTTTCGATCAGCGGCAGGCCGAAAGCGGCGGTCTTGCCGGTGCCTGTCTGGGCAAGGCCGATCAGGTCGCGGCCTTCGAGGAGGAGGGGAATGGCATGTTCCTGGATCGGCGTCGGCGTTTCGATGCCGAGCTGGAACAAAGTAGCGACGATCGGCTTGGAGACACCAAGCGATTCAAAATTAGTCAAGGTATAACCTTTCGGGGCGCCACAATGACTATCGCCGGAACGCACCATGCGATCCGGTTTCATTCTGGCGTCAAGAACCCCGCGTGAAGTGGGAACTTGTGAGTTGGAAAAAGCTTTCCAGCGCTTCTGGCCGCTCATGGGAGTGCGGCGCTCTATCGAAATGCGCTTTTGTCCCTTCTTCCTGCGTCTGTATTTTTCAGCAGGGGCACGCTCACGCGGCGGCCGGAAGGGTGAAAGCTGACCCGCATTTGGGCTAGTTCGCGTGGAAAGTCAAGTGCAGTGCACAAGAAAGCCTCAAGCTGGGTCAGGTGAGGGCATGACGAGGACGAAGCTTTGCGATGCGGTCTCCGCGCCATTGACGAGGATGGCGATGCGATGTTCGCCGGGATAATAGCGTCGCGTGGTGATCGGCCGCATGGCGTGGCGGCGCCCAATTGTATGGCTTTGCCCCGGAGCGAGCATTATCGCCTTGCATTTGAAGACCTTGGGTGAGAGCGAACCGTCGCTCTTCACATGGTGAATGGCGTAGTCGATCATCAGTGACTGCGCTCGCTCGCCGGCGTTTGTCACCCGGATTTCGAAATCCAGCCCTTCGCCGAACATCACCTCTGCATTCTGGAGCCGCAGTTCGCATTCGAGCGAAGCGGTGGCGGCGAAGCCGAAATTGACGAGCGCCTGCGCGTGGCCTTTCTTCAGAAGTGTACGCGAGGCATGTTTCAGCAGCCAGCGGCGTTCGGATGAAGCACCGTCGATATGACTAGCGACGAAGGCGGCGACCAGGTCCGGGTGATCCTTGGCGACGTCGTTCAGGCTGTTGGCCACGGAGCGGCGTACATATTCCTCCGGATCATCCATCAGCGCAGTCAGGATGGGCAGGATCGGTGCCGGATCCTTGACGAGTTGCGGCAGGCGCATCGCCCAGGGCAGGCGCGGCCGCGTTCCCTCGCTCGCCAGCCGTCGCACATGCTGATCGGGATCGTCGACCCAGCCGGAAATGATCGCCAGCGCGCGCTGCTGGTCGCGGTGGATAAAGGGGCGGATGCCGAATTCGGCAGTGAAATGCGGCGTCAGCGCCTTCAGGACATCGAGGCCGAGATCGAAATGATCAAGGCCGCGTGCGGCGATGAACTGATTGACCGGCAGCAGCATCCAGCCTGTCAGTCCAGGCTTGCTTTCCGAGGGGAGGCTTACCTTCAGAATGGCGGCGGCCTCCGGGAAATTGTCGGGAAGCGTTGAGAACAGCGCGTCGCGGATCAGGGCCGATCGCTCCATCAGTTCCAGCGCCTGAAGGCCACCGGTCGCTAGCGTCACGAAGCGGCCCTTGTCGAACGACGGGGAATTGCCGGCGATTCGATCGGCCATTTCGGCGATCAACGCTTCATGCAGCAGGTTCTTGAGCGGTTCCGGCATGCTGATCCTCCTTTGCGCCGGGGACGCATTGGACCGGCGCCGCCGGGAGGTCAAGCGGCGCCGGATGCGATTTCTTCTATTCCGTGCAGACTTTGACGCGGTAGGGGTCGCCCCAATCGTCGTGTCGCCATTCGAGGTGGCAGTAGGACGGCCGGTAATAGGTCCGGTAGACCGGATAGGGGCGATAATAGGGGTAAGCAGGATAGACCGGGTAGGCGGGACGGGCGGCCTCCGACAGCAGAGCGCCACCGACGACGCCGGCTGCAAGGCCGCCCCAGAAGGCATCGCGTGGACGGGCATCGGCAGTGGTGGCGGTGGCGAGCGAGGCGCCGGCAAAGGTCAGGGCGATCAGGCCCGTCGCCATGGTCTTATGAAGAACGGACATGCTATTTTCCTTTCATGGGCATGGCTTCCATAAAGCCATGCCGAGACTCGGCCCGGATCGCGGCAGCGCAATGGCCGCACAAGCCGTTTCGGCATTAAATTTTCGTCATGATTTCAACGGATCCCAACGTCGAAAGAAATTATTGCCGGCGTCCTTTCAGTCTCGTGCAAGCCGGGGCTGGTAATCTCGGATTATCTTCAGCTTGGTGAGCCGGCTTGTAAAATTCCGCTGTCGAAATTTATGGTTAAAACCTTGTTAAAAGCCTTGGCGTTATAGTTTTTGTAGTCGATATTTCGTTCATTGCGGGAGCGATATTTTTGAAATCAGCCGGGGAACTTCTGGAGTTGGCTTGCCGCCGGATCGCTGATCTGGATACCCCGGCCTATGTCAAGAATAGCGAGCTGCGTTATATCGCCGTCAACGAGGCCTATGCCCGTTTCCTCGGCCGCGAGATCTCCGATTTCATCGGCAGGCGCAGCCGCGAGCTTCTCGACCGTCCTGAAGAAGAGGATCGTGAGGACAAGGAGCGCCGCGCACTGGTGTTCGGCACAGAGGAAAACGCCATCTGCTTTGATGCGGCCGGCCTCAGCCATGAGCGTATCCAGATCGAAAGCTTTTCGCCATCGCCGGAGCGAGCCTATGTGCTCGGCATCTTCGAAGTGCGCGAGACGCCACGCCGCGCCCTTGGAGACGGGAAGGGCGCCGACGATCATGGCCTTGCCGGCGATTTCGCCCGCGTGCGCGAGGCGCTGGAAAAGCTCGACCACCCGATCGGCATTTTTGCCGAAGACGGCCGGCCTCTGGTCATCAACGCCGCCTATCGCAACGGCGAGAAACCCGTAGCCCCTACCGATTCGAGCTGGCACGCGAGCGTCGACGAACGAGACCTGCTGCGCACCATCATGGAGGATCTGCCGGTCGCAGTTTTCGTGCGCGACGAGAAACATCACCTCGTCTATGCCAACCAGTATTATGAGACTTTCAGCGGCCACCAGCGCTCGCGGGTGCTGGGAATGACCGAATATGAAATGTTCGGGCCGGAGGGCGGCGAGGCGATCTACCAGGAAAACCGGCTGTCGCTGGAACAAGACCTGTCGCAGGAGCTGGAAGGCGTAATGCCGAGCAAGGATGGCCGCATCCATCCCGTGATCTCGCGAGTCAAGCGTGTCGTGACGGCGGATGGGCGAGCCTATGTCGTCGGCTCCTTTTCTGACATTTCACCGCTCAAGGAGCGGGAGAAGGCACTGATCGAAGCGCGGAAGCAGGAAGAAGTGCTGCACCGGGATATCGAGAATATTCTGCGCTCGCTGCCGGTCGGCGTGCTGATCCTCGATAACGATCACCAGATCCTCTACGTCAACGACGAATTCTACAGCATCTGGGAGCTGCCGCTCGACGACCCCTTTGACGGGCGCCCCTTCATCGACGTCATCCGTCGCAATTATGAGCTCGGTCGCTACGACGGCACGCAGACACCCGAGGAAATCTACGCTTTCCGCAAGCACCTGTTCGAAACCGAGGAGCCCGAGCCGATCGAGCTCGGCTGGGCGGGCGGCAAATCCGTCATCTTCGATAGCCGCCGTATCTCCAACGACCGGATCCTGCTCACCTATGCCGACATCACGGCCGTGCGTGAGCGGGAAAATGAAGTCCACGAGGCCCGCGCCGCGCTGGAACAACTCGGCGAGATGATGCGCGACGCGACCCATGCCATGCCACAGGGCCTGGCCATCGTTCAGGACGGCATTATCAAGCTGTCCAACGAGGCGCTTTCTGACATCTTGCAGATTCCGGCCACCTATCTCGAACCCGGCGAGGGCTGGATTGGCATGTTCGAATTTTGCGCGGCGCGTGGCGATTTCCACGATGCCGCCGCCGAAATCCTGCAGGGCTGGCGCGACAATATCGCGGCCAGGCTGCCGATTTCCACCGTCTTCCATGTCGACGGCGAGCGATGGGTGAACATGGATGCGACGGTCAGCAAGGGGCAGCACTGGGTGGCGCTCTTCACTGACGTCACCGAGCTGAAGAGCCGCGAGGAGGAACTGCGCCAGCTGCTGTCGCGCGCCGAAGCCGCCGATCGCGCCAAATCCGAATTCCTTGCCAATATGAGCCATGAGATCCGCACGCCGATGAACGGCGTGCTTGGGATGGCGGAACTGCTTGCCAAGACCAATCTCGATACGCGCCAGAAGACCTTCGTCGACATTATCGTCAAATCCGGCAATGCGCTGCTGACGATCATCAACGACATCCTCGACTTCTCGAAGATCGACGCCGGGCAGATGAAACTGCGCAAAACCGCCTTCGATATTACCGAAGCGGTGGAGGATGTGGCGACACTCTTGTCCTCGCACGCCGCCGAGAAGAACATCGAACTCCTGGTGCGGGCCGCACCCGATTTGCCCGCAGCCGTGATCGGCGACGCCGGGCGGTTCCGCCAGATTGTCACCAATCTCGTCGGCAATGCCGTCAAGTTCACCGAGCGTGGCCATGTCTTCGTCGATGTCGGCTTCGAGCCGGCCGCCGGCGGCGAGATCATGGCGTGCATCCGTATCGAGGATACCGGGATCGGCATCCCACCGGAGAAGCTCGAATCGGTCTTCGACAAATTCTCGCAGGTGGACGCCTCGTCAACCCGGCGGCATGAAGGAACCGGCCTCGGTCTTGCGATCACCGCCGGGCTGGTCGACCTTTTCGGCGGTTATCTCAACGTTGAAAGCGAATGGGGCAAGGGCTCCGTCTTCACCATCAACCTGCCGTTTGCGGTGGCTGCCGCTCGCCCTGAGCCGAAGCCGTTGCCGATCAACGTGCAGGGTGCGCGTATCCTCGTCGTCGACGACAATGAAGTGAACCGGCGAATCCTCACCGAGCAGCTGTCTCTCTGGGGCTTCGACGGCGTGGCCGCCGAGGGCGGCGGCACCGGGCTTGCGATCCTGGAGGCGGCGGCCGGTCTCGGCATTATCGTCGATGCCGTCGTGCTCGATTATCACATGCCCGATATGAACGGCGCCGATGTCGCGCGCCGGTTGCGCGCCGATCCCCGCTTCGTCGAACTGCCGATCATCTTCCTGACGTCGATGGATATTTCGGGCACGGAGAAGGAATTCGCGGCGCTGAACGGCCATGCGCATCTGATGAAACCGGCGCGCGCCAACGTGCTGCGCAACACCGTCGCCGAGGTGGTGCGCGCCAGCCGCGTCAAACAGGCCTCCGAGGCCGAGATCGCCCGGCTGCAGACGGAAGTGGCCGTGCCCGCGCCGGCGCCCGTGCCGCAGAAGCGGGCCGCTGAATTCGTCGACGTGCTCGTCGCCGAAGACAACGAGGTCAACCAGATCGTCTTCACGCAGATCCTGCAAGGCACGGGTCTTTCCTTCCTCGTCGTCGACAATGGCGAGGAAGCGGTCGCCGCCTGGGAGCGGTATACGCCGCGCATCATCATGATGGACGTCTCGATGCCCGTCATGAACGGCCATCAGGCGACGCAGACGATCCGCGAACGGGAAAAGGGACAAGGCCATCGAGTGCCGATAATCGGCGTCACCGCCCATGCGCTCGAAAGCGACCGCGAACTGTGCCTCGATGCCGGCATGGACGACTACATGTCGAAGCCGATCAGCCCCGAACTGCTCGAGGAAAAAATCCGCCAGTGGCTCGGAACGAGCGAGCAGCAGCCGGAGCGCACCAGCTACTGATTTGAACCTTCGGAAAACAGGATGCTCTCGAAATCCTGGGCGCCGTTGAGGATATGCAGGATCTCGATACGATCCTCGCCAACGCGATAAAAGATCAAATAGTTGCCGTAAGGACGGCGGCGAACGCCGGTGCGTTCGTAACGTGGAACCAATGAAAAACCGTTCGGCGTTTCGGCCAGACGCTCACACCGTTCCAGCAGTTCTTGAATGAAGCTTGGCGCCCGCTGCGGATTGTCCTCAGCGATATAGTCGCCAATACGTTCGAGATCCGCCTCCGCCTGGGCGGTGATGAGGACGATCACGAACGGCCGTCATATTTGGCCGCAAGGCGGGCGGCGACATCGCTGATGGGCTTGAAGCGACCTGCTTTCGCGTCGGCGATCCCCTGGCTGATTGCCAGATCGAGCGCCATCAACCGTTTTTCCCGCTCCTCGACAAGCCGGACACCTTCCCGCAGAACTTCACTGCGAGAGTTGTAACGCCCCGATTTCACAAGTTCGTTCACATAGTTTTCGAGTTGCTGTCCAAGATTCGCGCTGCTGGCCATACTGGTTCCTCTCGGACTATTATCGCACAGAGTGATAACTGTTAGCAACTCAGCCGTTTGAATCGATCGCACTTGCCCGAGTTTACTTGATGCCGCAGAGCATTTCGCGCTTGCCGGCAAAGCCCTTGCGGCGCTCGACGGCAAAACCTGCAGCGATGAGATTGCGGCGCACGAAGCCGGCCGCCGCATAGGTGGCGAAAGTGCCGCCGGCTGCGCTTTTCTCGCAGACGAGCCGCATCAGTTCTTCCGACCACATATCGCTGTTGCGCGACGGGGCGAAGCCGTCGAGATACCAGGCGTCGAAGCCGGGTTTGGCCTCTGCAACGCCATCGAGTGCGCGGCCGCAGATCACGCTGAGCGTCGTCTGAGAATCGAGGTTCAGCGAGACGGTGCCAGCAGGCGCTTGCGGCCAAGCCGCCGTCAGCGATCCGCGTTCGACATCGATCTCCGGCCAATGCGACAGCGCCCTGCCGATTTCTTCGCTGCGCATCGGATAAAGTTCGAAGGAGATGAAATGCAGGTGCTGGCCGTTCGCACGATGGAGCTTCCATTGCCGCCAGGTTTCAGTGAAGTTCAGGCCGGTGCCGAAGCCGAGTTCTCCGATCTGGAATCTCTGCCGCCCATTCCAGCGCTCCGGCAGGCCGTTGCCGGCGAGAAAAACGTGGCCGCATTCCAGCCGCCCATCGGTCTGGCAATAAAAATGATCGCCAAAGGCGGTGGAATAGGGCATATCGCCGTCGCGCCATTCGAGCGGCTGCGGCGCGCCCGCGCCAATCTGATCGGGGTTCACGTCTGTCATGGAAAAAGCCGATAGTCCTCAGCCGGTCTCAGGTCAATCGTCCTTAGAATTGCTGATTGTCGGCGGCGGCATCATGGGGCTCTGGGCGGCCGTCCATGCCGAACGCCGGGGCATCCGTGCTCTAATCGCTGACGCCGGCAGGTTGGGCGAAGGTGCAAGTGGTGGCCTGCTCGGCGCGCTGATGCCGCATATGCCGGACCGGTGGTCGGAGAAGAAGCAGTTCCAGTTCGATGCGCTGGTCTCGCTCGAAGCCGAAATCACAGCGCTCGAAGCGGAGACCGGGCTTTCCGCCGGGTATAACAGGTCCGGACGGCTGATCCCGCTGCCGAAGCCGCATCTCAACAAAATAGCGCGTGGCCATTTTGAGGACGCCGAACGCCATTGGCGGGCGGGTGACCGCCGCTTCCACTGGCATGTGCTCGACGGCCTTGATATGGACGGTTGGATCGAGGCGTCTGCCGGCGAGAGCGGCTTCGTACACGACACACTCGCCGCCCGCGTTGCGCCCCGCTTGCTGATCGCAGCGCTCATCGCCTTCCTGCGGCGGGCAAAGCATGTTCGCGTCCAGGAGAATGCGGCGATTGCCGGCCTCGACCCCGATCGCGGCATGGCCGAAATAAACGGCGAAACCATCGTTTTCAGTCACTGCATCCTGGCCGCCGGCCATCAGTCCTTTCCGTTGTTGCAGGTCCTGACGCCGGGGCTGAAACAGCCGCTCGGCCAGGCGGTCAAGGGGCAGGCAGCGCTATTGAAAGCCGATATCGACCCGGCGCTGCCGACGATCTTCCTCGACGGGCTCTATGTCGTCGCGCACGAGGGCGGGCAAGCGGCAATCGGCAGCACCAGCGAGAACCGTTTTGACGACCCGACGTCGACCGACGCCCAGCTCGATATGCTGATCGAGGCGGCGCGCGGCATCGTGCCATCTCTTCGCGACGCCCCCGTTGTCGAGCGCTGGGCCGGGCTTCGCCCAAAGGCGATAGACCGGGATCCGATGATCGGCCGCCATCCCGAACATCCACGCCTGATCGCGCTGACCGGCGGCTTCAAAGTCAGCTTCGGCCTCGCCCACCGGCTGGCGGAGGCGGCGATATGTATCGCAGACGATGCAGACTGCGGATTTTTGCTGCCGGAAAGCTTCGCAATCTCAAGCCACATCGCGGCGGCTTCACGTTAAACGTGAATTAGGCGCTGCTTCGTTTCGTTATTCTGTCATGCAAATCACCTATCTGCTTGCGCATCGACAGCGCCGGATCTGAACGGCGCTTACTTCCTTGATGGAGGAAATTGCATGCGCTATGCCATTTGCTTCACGCCTCCGGCGAGCGACCTGTTGTCGCTCGTGGCCGCCAATTGGCTTGGCCGAAACGTGTTTTCGGGCGATATGATGGAGCCTCCGGCAGTTCGTGGCCTCGGTATTCACGAGATCGCCTTCCATACCGCCGTGCCCCGGCGCTACGGTTTTCATGGCGTCTTGAAAGCGCCATTTCAGCTGTCCAACGACATGTCCGAATCGCAACTCCTGCGCGATCTGATGCGTTTTTCCGGGACCTTCGTTCCCTTTCAGATTCCGCGTGTCGAAGTCGCCCGGCTCGGCAATTTCTACAGCTTGCTGCCGAGCACGCCTTGCGAGCAGATCCAGTATCTCGCCTCGGCGATCGTGCAGGAATTCGATCGTTTCCGCGCACCGCTCAGCGAGGCCGAGATCGAACGCAGTGATCCGGACGGGCTATCGGCGGCACAGTTTGCCAACCTTCATCGCTGGGGCAATCCCTATGTGATGGAAGAGTTCCGCTTTCATATGCCGGTGACAGGCCCCGTCAACGCGATCGACATGCCGCGCATCGAGCCGGCGCTGCGGACGATCTTCGAGCCTGTCTTGAGTGAGCCGGTCACGGTTTCGAACGTGGCGCTGATGATCGAGGAGGGCACGGGCGGCCCTTTCCGCGTTCATTCGCTGCATCCGATGGGTAAGGTCAGCGCGCGCAGGATCGCCTGACGAACCAATGCCTCAAAGGTTGGCGCCGGAGCGCCGGCGTTCGGACAGAACTCCGTTGCGCAGTTTCCGGCTCGACATTCCGGCTACGGATGCTACCGTTTCCTCTGTCTTTTCAGAGGGTGATTTAATGGTATCCGAGACTTATCCGCGCAATCTTGTCGGCTATGGGCGCCTGACGCCCGATCCGAAATGGCCGGACGAGGCGCGTGTCGCCGTGCAGTTCGTCATCAACTACGAGGAAGGCGGCGAAAGCTCGATCCTCGACGGCGATGCGGCCTCCGAAAACCTGCTATCGGAGATCGTCGGCGCGGCCGCCTGGTCGGGACAGCGCAACCTCAACATGGAATCGATCTACGAATATGGTTCGCGTGCTGGCTTCTGGCGGCTTTGGCGGATGTTCACAGATCTCAACGTGCAAGCGACCGTCTACGGCGTGACGCTGGCGATGGCCCGCAACCCCGAGGCCGTCGCCGCGATGAAGGAGGCCGGTTGGGAGATCGCCAGCCACGGCTACCGTTGGCTGGAATACAAGGATTTTCCCGAGGATCTGGAGCGCAAGCATATCCTCGAAGCGGTGCGCCTGCATACCGAACTTACCGGTGAGCGGCCCTATGGCATGTATCAGGGCAAGCCTTCCGACAATACGCTTCGGCTGGTGCAGGAGGAGGGCGGTTTCCTCTATTCCTCCGATTCCTATGCCGACGACCTGCCTTACTGGGTGAAGGGCGTCGACGGGAAACCCTTCCTGATCATCCCCTATACGCTCGAAACCAACGACATGCGTTTTGCCACGCCGCAGGGCTTCAATGCCGGCGATCAGTTCTTCACCTATCTAAAGGACGCCTTCGACACGCTTTACGAGGAAGGCAAGGCGGGCAGCCCGAAGATGATGTCGGTCGGCCTGCATTGCCGCCTCGTCGGGCGCCCGGGCCGGGCGGCGGCGTTGAAGCGCTTCATCGAATATGTACTGAAGCACGACAAAGTCTGGATTCCGCGCCGCATCGAGATCGCCGAGCACTGGCACAAGCACCATCAGCCGGAAGCGCTGTGATGATGTCGCGCGAGGATTTCGTCTCCCGCTTCGGCGGCGTCTTTGAACATTCGCCTTTCATCGCCGAGCGCGCCTATGACGCCGGCCACGTGACGGAGCCACTGGCGGCAGCCGGTGTGCATGCGGCCCTTGCCGCCATCTTCCGGGCGGCAAGCCCGCAGGAGCGTCTCGGGGTGCTCTGCGCCCATCCCGATCTTGCCGGGCGCCTTGCCATCTCTGGCGATCTCACGGAAGACAGCCGGAAGGAGCAGTCCGGCGCCGGTCTCGACCGCCTGAACCCGGCCGAACATGCCCGCTTCACCGAACTCAATTCGGCCTATGTCGAAAAATTCGGCTTTCCCTTCATCATCGCCGTCAAGGGGCTTACAAAGGACGACATCCTGTCGGCGTTCGAAGCGCGGATCGGCAATGGCCGAGACGAAGAATTGGCGACCGCGGCCGCGCAAGTCGAGCGGATCGCGCTGCTGCGCCTGACATCGATGCTGCCGGAGGCTGAATGAAAGAGCGGCGAGCGATCGACTATCTCAATGAGATGTATGAGGCGGCATCCGAAGCGCTGACCTTCGTCGGCGGAATGGATGAGGCTGCGTTTACCGGGGACAAGCTCACCTTCAAGGCGGTTGTCTTTTGCCACTTCACCATCGGTGCGGCGGCGTCCCGCCTGCTGGTGACACATCCGGAATTTGCGACCGAGCATCCCGACTTGCGGTGGACGAAAATCTGCGGCACGGGCAACCGTATCCTCGACGATCTCTTCGATCTCGATCCCTCCGAGATCTGGGAGGCGACGTATCGCACACTGCCGGAGCTTCTCTCCGCGATCGATGCCATCCGTCACTGGCATGCGCAAGGCGAGTGAAGTCATGCCCGATTTTCTCGGCATCCGCCCGCTCACCCGATCCGCCTTTGCTCCCTTCGGCGAGGTGATCGAGGCCGATCCGGCCGCAATGCGGCTCATCAATGGCGGCACAACGGAGCGTTTCCATGCACTCGCCGCCACTGAGGCGACGGGCGAGGATGCGCGCGTCGTCATCAACCTCTTTCGCGGCCAGCCGCGTAGCTTCCCCTATGAAGTCACCATGATGGAGCGCCATCCTTTCGGCAGCCAGAGTTTCTCGCCGGTCTCGGGCCGTCCTTTTCTCGTCGTCGTCTCCGAGGATGAGAACGGCCGCCCGGGCAGGCCGCAGGTGTTTCTGGCGCGCGGCGACCAGGGGGTGAACTATCGCCGCAACGTCTGGCATCATCCGCTGATGGCGCTTGGCCAAGTCTCAGATTTCCTGGTCGTCGACCGCGACGGACCGGGCAACAATCTGGAAGAATTCTTTTTCGAAACCCCCTATATCATCGAAGAGCCAGCCCCATGACCGGACTGACCACGCATGTTCTCGACACCGCTCTCGGCAAGCCGGCCGAAGGCTTGAGGATCGATCTTTTCCAGCTCGACGGCGAGATCTGCAGGCATCTGAAGACGGTGGAGACCAATGCCGACGGCCGGGTTGATGGCGGCCCTATCCTCATTGGTGAAAATTTTCGAGCCGGTACCTACGAACTGGTCTTCCACGCCGGCGATTATCTGAGGGCCAGCGGCACGCCGCTGTCGCATCCCGCCTTCCTCGATCTCGTGCCGATCCGCTTCGGCATTGCCGACGTCACGGCGCACTACCATGTGCCGTTGCTGATATCGCCCTATGGTTATTCTACTTACCGAGGGAGCTAGAGCCTTTCCCGGTCAGATTGCAGCATTCTGCCGGAGCAGGTTTTCGTCGGGGCAGAGGCGATTGGCGAAGGGCATACTTCGTGGTAGGTCCGAGCCGATCGCCTCTGCCCTGGCGGAAAGATGCCCGGCCCTTCGGGTTGGCTGAAACGGGCCGGCTAATCGACCGGCCGGCTTGGCCGTAGAGCTTGGCTACGACGCGCGCCGGCAGGTCGACCATCCGACTCCGTTTGAGCCAACAGAATGCTTCAATCTGACCAGGAAAGGCTCTAGAAATGCGGTTTGCAGCAATTGCCGATATCCACGGAAACCATCTGGCGCTCGAGGCAGTGCTTGCTGATATCCGCGCGCAAGGCGTCGAGGAGTTCGTCAATCTCGGCGATTTCTTCAGCGGCCCGCTCGAAGCCGGCAGGACGGCAGACCTGCTGATGCCGCTCGGCCTGACGTCGGTCCGCGGCAATCACGACCGCTATCTGATCGAGCAGGATCCGGCCTCCATGCATGCTTCGGATGCCGCCGCCTACCGGCAATTGACGCCATCCCATCTCGACTGGCTGCGCGGCCTGCCGTCCGATACCGTTTATAGCGGCGAGGTCTATCTCTGTCACGCGACGCCGAAGGACGACAATCTCTACTGGATGGAATCGGTTTCGCCGGAGGGCTTCGTCTTCCTGAAGCCGATCGAAGCGATCGAGGCGCTGGCCGAAGGCATCGACCTGCCGCTGATCCTCTGCGGCCACAGCCACATTCCCCACGCCGTGCGGCTTTCCGATGGCCGCCTGATCGTCAATCCCGGCAGCGTCGGATGCCCGGCCTATGACGACGAACTGCCTTATTACCACAAGGTGGAAGCCGGCCATCCGCTGGCGAGTTATGCCATTCTGGAAAAGACGGCGGGCGGATGGACATGGCAGTTCCGAACCGTCGCCTATGACCACATGGCGATGTCGGCACTGGCCGCCGAAAGGGGCCGTGCCGACTGGGCGAGCGCGCTGGCAATGGGTTGGGCGAGATAGAGCATGATGCCGAAAATTGTGAGCAGTTTTCAGGCGACATCATGCTCTAACTATTTAATTTAGAACAGAATTCAGATTTTAGGCCGAACCGGCCTAAAATCATCCTGTTCTAGTCCAGACCCGCTTGCGCGGCGATCAGTCCTTCTTTGGTGCCGGCTTCGGCGCCGGAGGGATGATCGTTTGTGTCGGGGCTGCGGCCGGTATTGCCGGCTTTGCCGGGGCGGGCGTTGCCGGTCTTGCCGGTTTTGCTCCATCGAGATTTCCCAGAAGGGATGAGATGGCATCGTCGCCCTCGAAGCCGGCTTCCTTCATCAATTTGTCGAGAATCGGTTTGTTCGCCTGGTAGGAGAGGAGCTGGCCGGCCAGTCCTTCGCCGAGCCCGATGCCGTTTCCGCCGGCCGCTCCATTTCCGCGGCCGAGCATGCCGCCGGTGTCGAATATCCTGATATCGGAGATTTTCTCGATCGGCTTGACCGCTTCGGCGAGCGCCTGCGGAATGATGCGGATCCGTTCGCGGGTGATCTCGAACTCGATGATAGCAGAGCTCAGCTTGTTGCGCGCGTCGTTGAGCAATGCCTCGCTCTCGGCCGCGGCCTTGCCGGTTTCGAGAATGCCCTTGGCCTTGATGATCGCCGCATCCGCCTCGGCGGTCGCGAGCGTCTTGATGGCCTCGGCCTGGTCGCTTGCCGCCTGTTTTTCGGCTTCGGCACCGACGGTGACGGCAGTCGCTTCCGTCTCGGCTTTCTTGCGTGCGTCGATGACGGCAATCTGCTTTTCGCGTTCGGCAATCTCGATCGCCTTGGCGGTGCCGACCTTTTCTTCTGCTGCTATCGCCAGCGCGCGGGCCGCTTCAGCCGCTGCCTTCGCCTCGGATTCTTCACGGCTCTTGTTGGCAACTGCGATCGCGCTCTCCTGTGCCACGATCTGGAGGTCACGCTTGGCTTCGGTTTCGCGTTGCTGGACGGCACGGGCGGCATCGATGTTGGCGCTTTCGCGAGCCTGTTTGGCAGATGCCTCGCGTTCGGCGATCGCCTGTTCGGAAGCGATTCGGGCTTCCTCCTCGGCGCGTTTTGCGGCCTGCTCCTGCTGCGCGGTTTCGGCGCGTGTCGCCGCGGATTTGTTGGCGATGTCCCGTTCCTGGCTGAGTTCGGCTTCCCGCTTGGTCCGCTCGATGGTCAGCGATTGCTGACGGGCCTCGAGATCCTTCTGGGCGATGGCGACTTCGGTGTCGCGAACGATCTCGTTTCGCTCCTTCTTGCGTCCCTCGGTGATGCGGGTCAATGCGGCCAAGCCTTGCGCATCGAAGAAGTTGTTGGCGTTGAAATGCTTGATGTCGGTCTGGTCGAGGCGTGTCAGCGACACGGATTCGAGTTCGAGGCCGTTCGACTGAAGATCGGCGCCGACAGCTTCCTGCACGGCCTTGACGAAATCCATGCGCTGTTCCTGCAGCGCGTCGAGATTCATCGTCGCGGCCACCGAGCGAAGGCCATCGACGAATTTCGCCTCGATCAGGATGCGGAGAGCCTCGGCGTCGTTGGTGCGGTTGCCGAGTGTCTGAGCTGCAAGCGCAATCGAGGAGGCATCGGGTTTCACGCGTACATAGAACTCGGCGCCGATATCGACGCGCATGCGGTCCTTGGTGATCAGTGCATCGCCTTCGCCGCGGCGAACCTCGAGCCGCAGTGTCTTTAGGTTAACCCGAGCGGTCGAATGGAAGATCGGCAGAACGACCGAACCGCCGTCGAGCACGACCTTCTGGCCGCCGAGACCGGTGCGCACATAGGCCTCGTCGCGGCTGGAGCGCGTGTAAAGCGAGGCGAGGACAAAACCGATGCCGAAGATCAGAACAATCCCAATGCCGGCTGGTAGAATAACGTCGTACATCATTGCTGCTCCCTGAAAGATTGATTGTCCGCATCGGCGGGGTCAACCGGCGCGGGAATGGCGATAAACACATTTGCCTTGTGATCGACGAGAAGTACCGAAGCGCCGATCGCGAGGGGACCTTCGCCCTTGGCGGCTCGGGCTCGAAGCACATGCCAGTTTCCATGCTGATCCTTGACGCGGACGCGGCCCGGCAGCCCCTGATCGAGCGGGCCGATCGAAACCTCGGCGGTCCGGCCGAGCAGGGCGTCGAGATCGACCGCATAGGTCTCGTCGTGCGGTACGATACGCGCCACGGTTCTGCTCGATGCCCTGACCATGGGGATGGTTGCCAGCGCGGCAGGTATGACGGCTATCAAGCTTGGCAGTGGCGCCCAGAAGGCGTTGGCGACGGCCTGCAACGCAAAGCCCGTCATCGCGAACAAGCCGAGCGTCAGCATCATGAGAATCAGCAGGGGAACACCGCCGAGATTGAGCCAGGAAAGGTAAGCCAGGATGCCGTCATGGCCATGAACCTCCGGCTTTCCCAGAAATTCCGTCATCGAAAAGCCCATGACCATCGCGAGCATCTCGATCGCGGTCAGGCCGACAAGGATAGTTGCGGCGATGGCGAAGGGCGCACATTCCGGTGAGAAAAGGAGCTCCATCGGCGCTACCGGTTATCCGCTTTGAAGCGGGCGAGGCGGGCTTCGATTGCCTGTTCGCGGTGCAACCGGTCGAGTTCGTCCAGTTCGGAACTATGGGCATGCTCGCCAGCGGGAACCCCGGTCAGCCGCGAGACCGCTGCGGCAGCGCGGGCGGCGTCCGGACCCGGTGCCGGCTGGCTTTGGCCGGTAGCGTGCTCGGGATGCCTTGCGATGCTGCGCTTGAAATCGGCAAGGCGAGCATCCGCCTCGCGGCGCGTGGCGAGCACGGCCTGCAGGGCTTTCTGGCCTTCGTCCACCTGTTCCCTGGCATCGGCCAGCGCCTTGTCGAGCGCTGCGATTTGGGATTCGAGATCGATCTGGCGGGCAACGCCGGCCTTTGCCAAGTCATCCCGCTGAGACGAGACGGCGAGGCGGATCTTGGAGTCGAGCGCGTTCATGTCTTCGACGATTTCGTCCCGGCGGCTCTGGATGCGGTATTCCTCCGCGCGAGCCTTGCCGAGATCGGTGCGGGCGTCTTCCGCTGCCGCATCGATCTCGCGGATCGCCTGTTCGATGACGGCGATCTTATTTACGCCTTCCGCCTTGTCGATCGCCGCATTCGCGATACCCGCGATCAGGCGACCCATGCGTGAGAGAATGCCTTCGTTCGTCATGTTTTCCTCCATCGGAGCGGAATTCGGCGTGACGCCGATGTGAATCTCGTAGCGATCCCGGCCCGAAACGAGGTAGGCCGGAAAAATACTCTCCCATCCCCGTGAATAACCCGCGACATCGTAGGGCACGGCAACGCGTCCGTGCACTGTGGCGATCGTCAGGTCCGAGGGCCCTTTGATGGCGAAGAGCTTGTCATCGAGCGGCAGATATGGCGGATCGGCGCTCACGCCGCGATTGGCGGCGAAATCGCGAAGGCCGAGTGTCACCAGCCGTGCTGGCAGGCTTGTCTGCTCGCGGACTGTTTCATAGGCAAGCTCATGCAGGACGACGAGATTGGCGCCCGCCCTGTCGTGGATGAGTTCACTGAGGATGTCGATCATCCTCCGATAGGCGGCAACAGTATCGTCCAGCGCCTGCCGGGCAGAATCATCAGGCGCCAGCGTGTAGCGCAGTAGCGATGGGTGGGGTGTCTTGCCTGTGTTCGCCATGAAATAAAACATAAAGCACCGCTTTGGTGCTTTCAAGGTGCAGCGCTAAAAATGCAACCTATGTTTAACATGCAGTTGAAGGAGGAAGGCAGGGTCGATCAACCGAGACATTTCATGAGCTCCGGCTGGCGGCAGTGAAGCGGCGGCAGATCGGCTCCGCTCGCTACCGGGTGGCTGTGTGGGCCTCGCGAATACCGGCGCTGATGCGATTGATGATCGTCCATATGAGAAGTAAAGCCACCACCGCCCAAAGCCACGATGTCCATGCTGCAAACGTCCCACCGACCGCGACAAAGGTGCCGAGCGCGCCGAAAAGCACCGCACGGTCGCTTTTGCCCAGCGGCCCGTCGTAACGCCGGCTTGCGCCGACCGTTTGACCCAGAACGCCGGTAAATTCCGTCAGCGCCGAGAGGAATATGACTGATATCGCCGGCATTAAGCCGTTCGGATCGATGAGCGCGAACGGCAAATACAGGGCGACATCCGACACGACATCACCGATCTCGTTCAGATACGCGCCTAAAATGCTCTTCTGCCCATGTTCGCGCGCCAGCATGCCGTCAATGGCGTTGAGGCCCATGCGCAGGAGAAACCATATAGGCACCAGCAGGAACCAATGCGGAAGCGGGAGGACGCTCAGTAAAAGGCCCAATGCAACCGAGACGGCAGCGGCAACTGAAGTCACCTGATTGGCGGTGACGCCTCGCGCCGCGAGGGAGCGCACCAGAGGGCGAAGAATATTCTGAAACCGGGACTTCAATTGATAAACAGACATGCGACCTCAGTGGAATATCGTGGCGTTTGATCAGTCTATCTCGGCTCGGGCAGTGAAGATCGTCGTAGCTGTGAGGAAGCCCGCACTTTATATCGGTTCACGCATAGGACTTACATTTGCAACTAGACTTTTGCAATGAAAGCAAATCACTGTGCTCGCCAATGGACGAAATCTATCCACCTATCAGAATTGGAGAAGACCGTGCTGCAAACTGCCGATAGCGAGCAACCGTCCTCGACGGCCAGACCAATGCGTGAATCCGAATTCGCTTCGCATGACGGTACTCGACTGTTTTACCGGATGTGGCCCGCGACCGGGGCTTCCCCGAAGGGCGCAGTCATTCTTCTCCATCGCGGCCACGAGCATGGCGGCCGCGTCGCCCATCTCGCCACCGAGCTCGGCCTCGATGATTTTGCCTTCTACGCCTGGGACGCACGCGGCCACGGGCGTTCGCCGGGAGAGCGCGGCTATTCGCCATCCTTTGCGGCCTCGGCGCATGATCTTGATTGCTTCGTTCGCCATGTCAGCGAGACAAGCGGTGTTTCAGTCGAAGACATCGCCGTCATTGCACAGAGCGTCGGCGCGGTTCTGGCCACCACCTGGGTGCACGACTATGCGCCGCCAATCCGTGCGCTCGTGCTGGCCTCCCCAGCCTTCAGCGTCAAACTCTACGTGCCTTTTGCCAAGGAAGGCATTGCGCTCTGGGAAAAGCTCAAGGGGACATTCTTCGTTAACTCCTATGTCAAGGCGAGGTTTCTGACGCATGATCCCGAGCGGATCGCCTCGTATGAATCCGACCCATTGATCTCCCGGCCGATTGCCTCCAACATCCTGTTGCAGCTCTATGAGGCGGCGGCCTGCGTCGTCGGCGACGCCCGCGCCATTACGGTTCCAACCCAAATGCTGATCTCGGGGAGCGACTGGGTGGTGCGACAGGCACCGCAGCACCGGTTCTACGAAAACCTCGGCAGCCGAATCAAGGAACGGCATGTGCTTGCCGGCTTCTACCATGACACGCTTGGCGAAAAGGACCGCGCAATTGCGCTCGCCGAGATCCGCCGTTTTATCGATGCACGTTTCGCCGAGCCTCGGGCGCCTGTCGACCTTCGCACCGCCCATATCCAGGGCTATACCAAGGATGAGGCCGACCGGCTTGCGAGCCCTCTGGATGCCACATCTCCACGCGGCATCTACTGGGCGCTCAGCCGTCTCAACATCAGGCTCGGCGCGCTGGTGTCCGAAGGCATAAAGACCGGGGTCAAGACCGGTTTTGATTCCGGCTCGACGCTCGATTACGTCTACGAGAACAGGCCGCGCGGGCTCGGTCCCGGCGGGCGGTTGATCGACAAGGTGTTCCTCGAGGCGATCGGCTGGCGCGGCATCAGGCAGCGCAAGCTGCATTTGCAGGAACTAATCGACCGCGGGCTGCTGCACCTGAAAGCAGCCGGCCGCAGTACTCATATACTCGACATAGCGGCCGGGCACGGCCGCTATGTCCTTGATGCAATCGAGACCGCTGCCGCGCGTCCCGATAGTGCGCGGTTGCAGGACTATTCCCCGGTTAATGTCGATGCCGGCCGCAACAGCATCGCCGCGCGGGGACTGGGCGATTTCGTCAGTTTCCGCCAGCAGGATGCCTTTGACGGCGAAGGGCTGGCTGCAATCACGCCGGCTCCAGATCTCGCGATTGTCTCCGGCCTTTACGAGCTGTTTTCCGACAATGCGATGATAGCCGCTTCGCTCGGCGGGATGGCCCGCGCGATGCGGCCCGGTGGCCTGCTGGTCTACACCAACCAGCCATGGCATCCGCAACTGGAGATGATCGCCCGCGCCCTGACGTCGCACCGCGGCGGCGAGGCGTGGGTGATGCGGCGGCGGACGCAAGAGGAAATGGACCAGCTGGTTGCCGCAGCCGGTTTCCGCAAGATCGAGCAGCGGATCGACCAGTGGGGCATTTTCACCGTCCGCTGGCCGAGAGAGTCTGAGGGCAAAGCGTGGAGAAGGTACGTTCAACTTTTTCCCAGACAGCGCTGGTCCCGAAGCGGGCAGCGCTCTGGCTCGCCTTCCTGGCGCCGTCCTTCTATCTGAGCTATGGCGGCGCCAATTGGCTGGCATCGCAACGCGCTCATGTGCCGAACGTCGCCTTCGCATGGGAAAGCGCCATTCCGTTCCTCGGATGGACGATCATTCCCTATTGGTCGATCAATCTGTTCTATGCACTCTGCCTGTTCATCAACACGGCGCCGCGCGATGTGGATAGGCTGGCGAGGCGTTATCTGACGATCCAGATAATAGCCGTCGCTTGCTTTATCGCGTTTCCGCTCGAAGCGACCTTCGTGCGGCCGGCAACGAGTGGCCTGCCGGGCTTCATGTTCGCCGTCCTCGGTGGCTTTGATAAGCCGTTCAATCAAGCGCCGTCGCTCCATATCGCACTCCTGGTGGTGATCTGGGATCATCTGCGCGGCCGGCTGCCGCGGAAGGTGCGGCTTCTCTGGCACCTCTGGTGCTTCCTGATCGGTGTCTCCGTGCTGACCACGTGGCAGCATCACATCATCGACATACCGACCGGCATGCTGCTCGGTCTGTTTGCCATCTGGCTTTTTCCGCGCGATGCCGGTTCGCCTCTCGCGAATTTTACGATGAGCGGCGATCCAAAGTCGCGCCGTCTCGGCTTCTATTATCTGTGCGGTGACGTCGCATTTCTCGGCCTTGCGGCGCTCTTCACTCCTCTATCGGCGGCAGCCCTGTTGTTGCTCTGGCCGGCTGTTGCGCTGGCGATCGTCGCACTCGGATATTTCGGCGCCGGCCCGCAGATATTCCAGAAACGCGTCGATGGCCGGGCAACGCTTGCCGGCCGCTGGCTGCTGGCACCTTACCGGCTCGGCGCTCTCATCAATATTCGGCTCTGGACCCGGAGAATGCCGGCTTCTGTGGCGATCGCCGACGGCGTCCATCTCGGTCGTTTTCCGCGTCGCCACGAGGCCAACCGTTTTGCCACGGTGATCGACATGACCGGCGAACTTCAGCGCCCGAGCGGGACGCTCGCGCGCTGGTGCAGCTTTCCGACCCTTGATCTTACAGCCATCGACAAGATCCAGGCGCTCGCCGCGGCAAACCTCATCGAGATTGCGCGCCAGCAGGGACCGGTTCTCGTCTGCTGTGCGTTGGGCTTCGAGCGGAGCGCCTGCGTCATCGTGCGTTGGCTGCTCATCAGCCGGCGTTGCGAAGATCCAGCCGAAGCAGTGCGGCTGATCGAACGGGCGGGGCGGCGTATTCATCTGCCCGCAGAAAGTATCCGCGCCGTGACGGAGGGCTTGCAATGACGCAGTGGAATGCCGCGGCCTTGGCGGCAGCGCGAAATCTCGGCCGCAATTCGATCTTCTGCGGGCTGATAGCGCTGCTGCCACTGGTTGCCGGCCCGATCGCCGTGGGATATCGAGGCTTCGCTCCATCGCTCGGCTGGCTTTCGATCCTCGTTTTCTGCGTGATTGTCCTTGCGCTGGCGGTCCATCTTCTCTTCGATGCGCTGCTGTTTCGTCTCGCGTCGAGCCACGAGACCGAGGCCGCCGGTCTTGCCGCCGTCGACGACCTGCTGTCCAGGATGCAGCTTCGCAAGCCTGAGAAGACGCCGACTGGCCTGGAGAAGCGGATTGCCGGATCGCGCCGTATCGTCTGGCGGCAGCGTTTTGCACTCGCCGCCTGTCTCGTGATTTTCGCGATCCTTCTGCTCGATGCAAGCGACAGCCTGCCGCTATGCTGAATCGCATGCGGTCGTGACTCTTCTAGGCTTCTCAAGCAGGTCACTGCCGCCCGTCGATAATCGCCGAATTCACGTCTTTGATGTCGCGCTTGCCGCAGAGCGCCATGGTGATGTCCAGTTCTTTGCGAATGATGCCGAGCGCCAGCGATACGCCTTCCTTGCCCATGGCGCCGAGGCCGTAGAGAAAGGGCCGGCCGATATAGGTGCCCTTGGCGCCGAGCGCCACGGCCTTCAGCACGTCCTGGCCGGAGCGGATGCCGCCGTCGAGATGGACCTCGATACGGTCGCCGACGGCATCGACGATCTTCGGCAGCATGCTGATCGATGAGGGGGCGCCGTCAAGCTGACGCCCGCCATGATTGGAGACGACGATCGCATCGGCGCCGGTGTCGGCGGCCGCCTTGGCATCCTCCGGATCGAGTATACCCTTGATGATCAGCGGGCCGCCCCATTGTTCCTTGATCCAGGCGACATCGGCCCAGGACAGCCGCGGGTCGAACTGCTCGTGCGTCCATGCGGCGAGCGAGGCAATATTGGAGACATTCTTCGCATGGCCGACGATATTGCCGAAGCTGCGGCGCTTGGTCTGCAGCATGTCCAGGCACCAGAAAGGCCGGGTCGCCATCTGCCAGACATGTTTCGCCGTGAATTTCGGCGGTGCCGACAGGCCGTTGCGCAGGTCCTTATGCCGCTGGCCGAGGATCTGCAGATCGGCGGTCAACACCAGCGCCGAGCATCCCGCCGCCTTGGCGCGATTGATGAGGTTGAGGACGAAATCCTTGTCCCTCATCACATAGAGCTGGAACCAGAAAGGGCGCGTCGTCGCTGACGCCACGTCCTCGATCGAGCAGATGCTCATCGTCGAAAGCGTGAAGGGAACGCCGAACTCCTCGGCGGCACGTGCCGCCAGCATCTCGCCGTCGGCATGCTGCATGCCGGTCAGGCCGGTTGGCGCCAGGGCCACCGGCATCGACACTTTCTGGCCGATCATCGTCGTTGCCAGCGTGCGGTCGGTCATGTCGACCATCACCCGCTGGCGCAGCTTGATGTGGCTGAAATCGCTCTCGTTGGCTGCATAGGTCGATTCCGTCCAGGCGCCCGAATCCGCATAGTCGAAAAACATCTTCGGCACACGGCGCTGTGCGAGCTTTTTCAGGTCGGCGATGGTGAGCGGAGTGGCCATGAATTGAACCTTCACATCTGAATGCGGCTATCGGCCATAACATGAATTTGGCAGGAGTGTTGCGGGAAATGGCCGTGCCGGGCTGCTTTCACGGTCCAAATTCGAGAGTAAAAGGGCGTGTCATCGAAGCCCCGCCTTCAACGCAACACCGGCCACATAGGTCTCGGCGATCGCCCGATCGTCGCCCATCGTCTGCAGCAGGAAGAGTTCCTCGGGCAGCGTCTTCACCACTTCCATCTTCAGCGCCATGGCGGGTGTCGCCGTTGCATCGAGAACGACGAGATCGGCCTCTGTGCCGGGTTCCAGCGTACCGATCCGGTCCGCCAGCGACAGCGCCTCGGCATTGCCGCGGGTCATCAGATAGAAGCTTTCCAGCGGGTTCAGCCGTTCGCCGAGCAACTGCTGGATCTTGTAGGCCTCATCCATCGTCCGCAGCATCGAATAGCTGGAACCGCCGCCGATGTCGGTCGCCACGCCGATGCGAACCGGCTTTTCCCGTCGCGCCAGCGCCTTCAGCGGAAACAGGCCTGAGCCGAGGAAGAGGTTCGAGGTCGGGCAGTGGACGGCGACGGCGCCTGCCTCGCTCATCACATCGGCCTCGCGCTCGGACAGGTGGATGGCGTGGCCGAAGAGGCTTTTCGGCCCGAGCAGGCCGTAGCGGGCGTAGATGTCGGTATAGTCGAGCGCGTCGGGATAGAGCTCGCAGGTGAATTTGATCTCATCGTGATTTTCCGAAAGATGCGTCTGGATGTGCAGGTCGGGAAATTCGCGGGCAAGGGCCGATGTTGCTTCCATCTGCGCCGGTGTCGAGGTGATGGCGAAGCGCGGGGTGATGGCGACGTGATTGCGGCCCTTGCCGTGCCAGTCCGATATCACCTGTCGGGTCTCGTCATAGCCCATCTCGGGCGTGTCGAGCAGGCCCTGCGGGGCGTTGCGGTCCATCATTACCTTGCCGCCGACCATGCGCATATTGCGCTTCAGCGCCTCGGCGAAAAAGGCGTCGGCCGAGGTCTTGTGCACGGAGCAATAAGCGACCGCCGTCGTCGTCCCATGGCGAATCAACTCGTCGTAGAAATGCGTGGCGATCCTTTCGGCATGCGCGCTTTCGACGAATCGGCATTCCTCGGGAAAGGTGTAGGTGTTCAGCCATTCGAGCAGGTTGGCCGCATAGGAGGCAATCACCTGCATTTGCGGAAAATGCAGGTGCATGTCGATGAAGCCGGGCATGATCAGATGCGGGCGGTGGTCGATCTCGGCTGCGTCCGCGGCTGCTTTTGCCTTGACGTCGGCAAAGGCGCCGATTGCCGCGATCAGCCCATTCTCGATCAGCAGGCCGCCATCCTCCTCGAAGAGATAGCTTTGGCTGTCGGTAAGGCTTAGCGGCGCGCGATGGAAGGAAAGCAGGCGGCCGCGCAGGAGTGTCGTCGTCATTGTGTCTTGCCTTCGACTGCGCTCTCGAACCAGGCGACGAGCAGCTTGCGTTCATCCGGCGTGATGTCGGTGATGTTGCCGGGCGGCATGGCATGGCTGCGGCCCGCCTGTATATAGATCTCGCGGGCATGGGCGGCGATTTGCGCGTCGTTTTCGAGCATCACGCCCTTCGGCGGCCGCACAATGCCCTCATAGACCGGCTCGGCTGCATGGCACATGGAACAGCGCGTCGAGACCAGTTGCTTGACGGCGGGGAAGTGCGGATCGCCGGCGAACTGCTGGAAGGCAGGCGCGACCGCTGCGACATCCGTTTCGCCGGTTAGCAGCTTCGGCACAGTCGAAAGCCACATGATCAGGATGAAAAGGATCACGGTGACGATCCAGGTCCAGGTCGGCCGGCCCTTCCTCGCATGCGTCGTGTTGAACCAGTGGCGGATGGTGACGCCCATCAGGAAGACCAAGGCCGCGATCACCCAATTGAACTGAGTACCGAAGGAGAGCGGATAATGGTTCGACAGCATGAAGAAGATGACGGGCAGGGTCAGGTAGTTATTGTGCAGCGAACGCTGCTTGGCGACCTGCCCATATTTGGGATCGGGAACCCGTCCGGCGATGAGGTCGGCGACGACGATCTTCTGGTTCGGAATGATGATCATGAAGACGTTGGCAGACATGATCGTCGCGGTGAAGGCGCCAAGATGCAGGAAGGCGGCGCGGCCGGTGAAAAGCTGCGTATAGCCCCAGGCCATGAAGACGAGCACGACGTAGAGCACCGCCATCAGTCCCCAGGTGTTCCGCCCAAGCGGCGACTTGCAGAGCAGATCGTAGGCGACCCAGCCGAGGGCAAGCGATGCCAGCGAGATCAGGATCGCGACGGGCGGGCTGATATCGAGCACGTGCCGGTCGATCAGGAAGAGGTCGGCGCCTCCGTAATAAACGATGCACAGCATCAAAAAACCGGAAATCCAGGTGAAATAGCTCTCGTATTTAAACCAGGTCAGGTGCTCCGGCATCTGTGCGGGCGCCACCAGATATTTCTGGATATGATAGAAGCCGCCGCCATGGACCTGCCATTCCTCGCCATAGGCGCCGGCTGGCAGATGTGGGCGCTTCACCAGTCCGAGATCGAGCGCGATGAAATAGAAGGACGATCCGATCCAGGCGATCGCGGTAATGACATGGAACCAACGCGCCGCGAAGGCGAGCCATTCCCATGCTATGGCATATTCATACATCGAGTTCCCCTATCTTCCTCCGACTCGTGACATTGCGGAAATTTTGGCGGGGAGGGAAGAGGAGATTGAAGAACTGCACACGCGCAACGACCGGCGCGGCCAAGGAGCAATGGCAGAATCGCCGCGCCCGTCGAGATCTTCGGCCGTTTTGCCGAAGTTACCGATCGCGGTCGGATCACCGATCTTCTGTCGCGTGCCTAAAAGCTGCCGAGAAGGCTGTGCATTATCTCTGACTTATACTGAATCTGCTAATTCAGCAGATCTTGAACTGCGACGACTCGATTACAGTTATTTTTGCAGGCCGCCGGAATAAAATAAGAACCGTTAGATCATCGGCGGCGCATTCATCGACGGAGAAGATGCCGATGCGCAGTATTCTGACGTGTGTGATGATTGCCTATGCGTCGTTGGCGACGGCTCACGACGCACCCTCGGGGTGGAGTTACGACCCCTATTGTTGTAACGGCGACAGTCATAATGGCGATTGCCAGATGATCCCATCGAAAAGCGTGGCAGTGACGCCAGGCGGATATCGTGTGACGCTGCTGCCGGGCGACCACCGGATGGTCACGCATGCTCATGTCTTCCTGCTGCCGATGACGAAGGCGATGCAATCCGGTGACAACGACTATCATCTCTGTCTGTTCCCGAACGAGGATACGCCGCGCTGTTTCTACGCGCCGGAGATGGGATATTGAAGGCGGGACCGCAGGACCGGACCCAGCTCATGAAACGGGTCCGGCGTGCGATGCTCTAATTTCCGGCTGCCTTCATCTCCTCAAGGATCCAGTTGCGGAAAGCCTTGATCTTCGGCACGTTGCGACGGTTTTCGGGGTAGACGAGCCAGTAGGCCTTGCCGTCGCTGCGGGTCAGTTCGAAGGGCTGATAGAGCCGGCCGAGCGCGATCTCGGCGGCATAGAAGGAAGGATGAAGGATGGCGACGCCATGGCCGGCGATTGCCGCGTCGGCTTCCACTGCCTGCGAGCCGAGCTGGTTGCGCGGGCGCCGATCGAGATCCGTCTCGGTGACGCCTGCTGCCTCGAACCATTGTTTCCACCAGATGTCGCCGGCGTCGAAGAGATCGAACTTCAGGAGATCGCGCGGCTCCCTGATGCCGCCTGCCGTCTCCGCCAGCTTCGGGCTCAGCATCGGCGTGAACTCCAGACCCATCAGCCGGTGCAGCGTCAGCCCCGGCCAGTTGCCGTCGCCCCAGCGGATGCCGACGTCGATCTGCTCGCGGGCGAAGTCGATGATGTCAGAGCTCGCCTGAAAGCGCACCGCGATTGCCGGATGCTTCAAGTGGAAGGAGCCGAGGCGCGGCGCCAGCCATTTCGAGGCGAAGGTATGGGTCGAACTGATCGCGAGCGTGCCTTCGACGCTGTCGCGCGCCGTTGCCATCGCGTCGTGCAGCATGGCAAAGGCTTCGGTCACCTTCGGCGCCAGCCGCTCGCCGGTCTCCGTCAGTGCGATCTGGCGGGGACGGCGCAGGAAGAGCGGCTCGCCAACATTCTCCTCCAACAGCTTGATCTGGTAGCTGACGGCCGTCTGCGTCATGCCGAGCTCGTCGCCCGCCTTGGTGAAGCTTCCGAGCCGGGCAGCAGCCTCGAAGACGCGCAGCGCATTCAGCGGGAATTGTTTGGAGAGTTTCATGGATAAGTTCTCTTGATGCAGGCAGACGGTCGTTCGATTGGAATTGCAGCATTTTTGGCGGCAAACTGCAACTCATACCATCAATCTATCGAGGTGATCTCATGGACTGCCATGTTATCGAAGAGGGCCGGCCGGAGCAGAGAATCCAGATTTTCCGGCGTCTTGCCGGCTGGCTGGCAAGCGGCGCCGATCGTTTCCGCCATCTACCCCGGCTCGATCTCAATGCGGCCCCCGATCGCGTCAAGCGCGATCTCGGTTTCCTCGATGGACGCGATCCCTACTACGAAGACGAGCGCATGCGGTAGGCGCCAAGCGCCGTCAGGATCTCGGCGGCGGTCATGGCGGCGATAACCTCAGGGCGCTTGTCCCTGACCACCGCGCCGCCGATCGGCAGCGTCAGCCGCTCCATCCAGCCGGGCTCTCCGCCGCCTTCACGGGAAAGCCAGCTTGCGAAGGTGGCGCGCTTGGTCGCCGAGCCGATCATGCCGGTATAGGCGAGGTCGGTTCTCTGAAGCGCCTCGCGGGCAATGAGGAAATCCAGCGCGTGGTCGTGCGTCAGGATGACGACCGCGCCGCCGGCCGGAATATTCTTCACCAGCGCTTCCGGCATCGGCATGAGCCGCGTCTTCGTCTTGGAAGGCAGGTTGGCGAGTTCCTCCCGCCGCGTCTCGACGACCGTCACCGACAGCGGCAGCGGCGCAAGGGCTGTTGCCAGCGCCCGGCCGACATGGCCGGCACCGAAGAGATAGACCTCCGGCAGACGCTCGACCTCACTGGTTAGCCTGGCCTCGATTTCTTCGGCAACCGCCTGCGTCACCCGGCGAAACCGCAACTGTGTGCGCCCACCGCAGCACTGACCGATGTCAGGTCCGAGCGGGACATCCATCTGCGCCATTCCGCCGGTTCCCGCGAGCATGTCCCGCGCATTCGCGATCGCCATGAACTCGAGCTGCCCTCCGCCGATCGTGCCCCATAGGGCTTCAGCCGAGACGAGCATGAAGGTGCCGGCCTCACGCGGGGTGGAGCCCTGCGTGCCGGTGATATCGACGAGGATGCAGTCTGGCTGGGCGGCGAGGAAGGGGTAGATGTCGGTCATGGGTGGTTGGCCGATGGGTTCGCGGGTGTGTCACCCCCCTCTGTCCTGCCGGACATCTCCCCCACAAGGGGGGAGATCGGTATGAGGCAGCGGCTTCCCGGAACAGAGAAGTCGTGGCGCAGCGTCGGACTTTCGTGATGTAGCGGCAGGATAGCGAAGCGCAGAGCATTCCGTTTTGCTGATCTCCCCCCTTGTGGGGGAGATGTCCGGCAGGACAGAGGGGGGTATCGCTCACTCCAAGCTTTCTGTCCGTCCTGCTCAACCAACAAACCAGCCGGACGCGTTCGCATCTCTACACCCGCTTCATCCGCTCGACCGCCATCAGCACCCTCTCCGGCGTCGCCGGGGCGTCGAGCCTTGGGCAGACCTTGTAGTTGGCCACACTTGCTACCGCCATCGACAGCGCTTCCAGCACCGAGATCGCCAGCATCAAAGGCGGCTCTCCGACGGCCTTGGAGCGGCCGATGGTGGCCTCAGTGTTCTCGGACCATTCGGCAAGGCGCACGTTGAAGATCTTCGGGCGGTCGGAAGCGAGCGGGATCTTGTAGGTCGAGGGGGCATGGGTGCGCAGCCGGCCCTTGTCGTCCCACCAGAGTTCTTCCGTCGTCAGCCAGCCTAGGCCCTGCACGAAGCCGCCTTCGACCTGGCCCATATCGATCGCCGGGTTCAGCGAGCGGCCGACATCGTGGAGGATGTCGGTGCGGTCGATCAGATATTCGCCGGTCAACGTATCGATCGACACCTCGGTGCAGGAGGCGCCGTAGGCGAAATAATAGAAGGGCGTGCCGCGGCCGGCCTTGCGGTCCCAGTGGATCTTCGGCGTCTTGTAGAAGCCGGCGGCGGAAAGCTGGACGCGGGCGAAATAGGCCTGCTTGATGAAATCGGGGAAGGGGATCTCGATCTCGCCGACGCGCACGCGGTTCGGCAGGAAGGCGACGTCGGCGGCCCCAACATCCCATTTTTCGGCGGCAAAGGCCACCAGCCGTTCCTTGATCTGGCGAGCAGCGTCATAGGCGGCCATGCCGTTCAAGTCCGAGCCGGAGGAGGCGGCAGTGGCCGAAGTGTTCGGCACCTTGGCCGTCGTCGTCGCGGTGATCTTGACGCGGTCGATATCGACCTGGAAGCTGTCGGCCAGCACCTGCGCCACCTTGGTATAGAGGCCCTGGCCCATTTCGGTGCCGCCATGGTTCAGGTGGATCGAGCCGTCCTGGTAGATGTGGACGAGGGCGCCGGCCTGGTTGAAGGCTGTCATGGTGAAGGAGATGCCGAATTTCACCGGCGTCAGCGCGATGCCCTTTCTGATATAGCGGCTGTCGCGGTTGAAGGCGATGATGGCGTTACGCCGTGCCTGGTATTCGGCCGTTTCCTCCAGCTCCTCGACGACGCGGGCGATGATATTGTCCTCGACCTCCTGGTGGTAGGGGGTGAGAGTGCGTCCGGAGCCCGGCTGGCCGTAGAAATTCAGCTTGCGGACATCAAGCGGATCCTTGCCGACCGCATAGGCGATCTCCTCGATGAAGCGTTCGGCGCCGAGCATGCCCTGCGGCCCGCCGAAGCCGCGAAAGGCGGTGTTGGAGACGGTATGCGTCTTCAGCGGCTTCGAGGTCAGATGCACATGCGGATAGAAATAGCTGGAATCGGCATGGAAGAGGGCACGGTCGGTCACCGGTCCCGAGAGGTCCGAGGAGAAGCCGCAGCGCGCCGCATAGGTCGCGTCGACCGCGTGGATACGGCCTTCGGCGTCGAAGCCGAGCTCATAATCGACGAGGAAATCATGGCGCTTGCCGGTGGCGCTCATATCCTCGTCGCGGTCCGGACGGAATTTGACCGCGCGGCCGAGCTTCTTGGCGGCGATGGCGGCAAGCGCTGCGAACTGATTTCCCTGGGTCTCCTTGCCGCCGAAGCCGCCGCCCATGCGGCGCACGTTGACGGTCACGGCGTTCGAGGGAATATCAAGCACGTGGCCGACAATGTGCTGGATCTCGCTCGGATGCTGCGTCGAGGACCAGACCGTGACCTCGTCGTCCTCGCCGGGGATAGCCACAGCGATATGGCCTTCGAGGTAAAAATGCTCCTGCCCGCCGATGCGCATCTGACCTTTCAGGCGCATGGCGGCATTCGTCATTTCCGTATCCGGCTCGCCGCGCCGGAGCGTCATCGGCGTGATGACGAGCGGGCCGCCATTGGCGAGCGCGCCGTCAATGTCGCTCCAATGCGGCAGGTCGCGATAGTCTACCTTTGCCAGCAGTGCGGCACGGCGGGCGGCATCACGCGTCTCGGCGATGACGGCAAAGATTGGCTGGCCATGGAACTGAACTAAAGTTTCGGCCAGCAGCGGCTCGTCATGGCTGCCGTTGGAGCTGACGTCGTTAACGCCAGGGACATCCTTGCCGGTGAAGACCCAGACGACGCCGGGATGCGCGGCGACCGCAGAAAGGTCGATGCTGAGGATTTCGGCATGCGCCCGGTCGGAGAGGCCGAGGGCGCCATGCAACAGACCTGCGGGTTCCGGAATATCGTCGATATAATCGGCGGTTCCGGTGACATGCTTATGCGCTGAATCATGCCGCAGCGAGCCGTGCATCGGGCCTGATATGTTAAGCTTACGGTCTTCGAAGGTGGACTTATCCATTAGCGCCTCCCTGCCGAAAGGTTGCCCATCGCCGGTGCTCCCGGCGCTCGCGGCCTAATCCCGCTGGGGAGAAGAGAGAGGAGCACGTGGTGCTGTCTCAGCGAAAATTCAGCCTTGATGGTTTGGCGCTGGCCCTGCGGCATGTCTCTTCTCCCCAGCGGGGAGAAGGTGCCGGCAGGCGGATGAGGGGGACGGCTGGCGCTTACGGTCGCTTTTTTCATCACGCCAACTCCTCGAACCGCTTCAGCTCCGCCGGCGCGCCGACGGTCTCAAGATAGAACCGCGTCAGCAGATTCTTCGCCGTCAGTTGGCGGTATTCAGCCGTGGCACGCCAGTCGGTCAGCGGCTGGTAATCGACATCGAATGCGGGGCGGGCTGCCTCGATCGTCGCTTCCGCCCACGGTTTGCCGATCAGTTCGGCTTCCACCGTGCGGGCGCGTTTCGGCGTCGCCGCCATGCCGCCGAAGGCGATGCGGATGTCGGTGATCATCTCGGCCTCGTCAAGGGTCAACAGGAAAGCGCCGAGCACGGCGGTGATGTCCTCGTCGCGGCGCTTGGTGATCTTGTAGGCGGCAAAGCGGCTGGTTCCCTTGGGATAGGGCACGTAAGCGCTTTCGACGAATTCGCCGGGTTTCCGGTCCTGCTTGCCATAGGCGATGAAGAAATCCTCGAGCGGCAGCGTGCGCGTGCCGTTTGCGGAGCGCAGCGTCAGCGTCGCGCCGAGCGCGATCAGCGGCGGCGGGCTGTCGCCGATCGGCGAGCCGTTGGCGATGTTGCCGCCGATCGTGCCCATGTTGCGCACTTGCTCGCCGCCGATGCGATCGATCAGCCGCCCGAGCGCCGGGATTTTCTTGGAGGTTGCCTCGAAGGCCTTGGTGTAGCTGACGCCGGCGCCGATGGTGATGCCGTCTTCGCCTTCCGTGACCGACTGCAATTCGCTGAGGTGATTGATGAAAACCACCGGGCTCAGCCTGCGCATCTGCTTCGTCACCCAGAGGCCGACATCGGTCGCGCCGGCGACGATGGTCGCGTCGGGTTCCTGCGAAAGGATTCCTGCCAGCGCCTCCATGGAAGCCGGTACGATCAGCCGGTCTTCGCCATTCGTAATGCTGATGGTGCCGCTCGCCTGCATCGCCCAGAGCCGGGCGACGATTTCTGAACGCGTCCGCTGCAATGGATCGAAGAGCGTGCTCGGCCGCATCATGCTTACCTGCTCGGCGGCCCTGACGATCGGCTCATAGCCGGTGCAGCGACAGAGATTGCCTTGCAGTGCCTTTTCGATTTCCTGGCGGCTGGGCTTTTCCTTGGCGAGCCAGAGACCGTAAAGCGACATGACGAAACCAGGGGTACAGAAGCCGCATTGCGAGCCGTGGCAATCGACCAATGCCTGCTGCACCGGATGCAGCGCGCCGTCTCTGCCGGCCAGATTCTCCACCGTCACCACATGCGTAGCGTGTAAGGAGCCCATGAAACGGATACAGGCATTGACCGATTCATAGATAAGCTTGCCATCGGCCAGCCGGCCGACGAGCACGGTGCAGGCGCCGCAATCGCCTTCCGCGCATCCTTCCTTGGTGCCCGTCAGCCGCCGCTTCAACCGCAGAAAATCGAGAAGCGTCTCGATTGGCCTGACATCGGTGAGCGTGATGTCCTCGCCATTCAGGATGAAGCGGATACTGTCGTTCATGATATTCCCGTTGTTGTTTTTCCAAATGGTTAAGCCGCTGTCCAGCCACCGTCAATCGAGATGTGCGTTCCGGTCACCTGCCGGGCGGCATCGCTGGCGAGGTAGAGCGACAGTGCGCCTATTTCCTCGGCCTTGACGAATTCATGCGTCGGCTGCGCCTTGAGGATGACCTCGCTCTTCACCTGCTCCTCGGTCATGCCGCGCGCCTTGGCGGTGTCCGGTATCTGTTTCTCGACGAGCGGTGTCAGTACGTAGCCGGGGCAGATGGCGTTCACGGTTACGCCGAATTCGGCAAGCTCCAGCGCCGCCGTCTTCGTCAGGCCTAATATACCATGTTTTGCCGCGACATAGGCGGATTTGAAGGGGGACGCGACGAGCCCGTGGGCCGAGGCGATGTTGATGATGCGGCCGTACTTCTTAGCCTTCATCAGCGGGATCGCGGCGCGCATGGTATGAAAGGAGCTCGACAGATTGATCGCGATGATCTGATCCCATTTCTCGATCGGGAAATCCTCGATCTTCTCGACGTGCTGGATGCCGGCATTGTTGACCAGGACATCGACGCCGCCGAAGGTTTTCGCTGCCGTTTCGATCAGGTCAGCGATCTCGGCGGGCTTGGTCATGTCGGCCGGATGGTAGATCGCCCGTCCCTTCGATACTGATTCAAGCCGCCCGACGATCGCCTTGATTTCATCGGCTTTTCCGAAACCGTTGATAACGACGTTGTCGCCCGTTTCGGCGAAGGCAGTGGCGATCGCAAGGCCGATGCCGCTGGTGGAACCGGTGACGACGACTGTTCTGCTCATGCTGTTCTCCCTGAAATCACGATGCTGCGTTGCAGCGTTGGCTGCGAGGTTATGCCCAAAGCCGGCGGGCTGGCAATTCCGCTTTATTCGCTTTTCTCGCCCGCATCCGTGTCCTATTGATTTGTCACGACAATTGACATGCTGAGGGAGGGTTTTCATGAGCGGATATGTTCTGGCGATCGATCAGGGAACGACGTCGACGCGGGCGATCGTCTTCGATGGCGACATGCAGGTCGTCGGCAAGGGCCAGAAAGAATTTACCCAGATCTACCCCCGCTCCGGCTGGGTCGAGCACGATCCCGAGGAAATCTGGGATTCGGTCGTCTCCACCGTCCACATGGCGCTGCGCAATGCCGGGATCGAGGCTAGGGATCTTGCAGCACTCGGCATCACTAATCAGCGCGAGACGGTGGTCGTCTGGGAGCGCGAGACGGGCCGACCGATCCAGAATGCCATCGTCTGGCAGGACCGGCGCACGGCAAGCTATTGCGACAATCTGAAAAGACAGGATCTCGAACGGCTGTTCACGAAGAAGACCGGCCTCATCCTCGATCCTTATTTTTCCGGTACCAAACTTTCCTGGATGCTTGCAAACGTGAAGGGCGCGCGGGCGCGCGCTGTCAGGGGCGATCTCTGCTTCGGCACGATCGACACCTTCCTGATCTGGCGGCTGACGGGTGGGAAGAGCTTCCTCACCGACGCCACCAATGCCTCGCGCACGCTGATGTACAACATTGCCGAAAACGCCTGGGATGAGGATCTGCTCGAGATTCTGAGGGTGCCTGCTGCCATGCTGCCTGAAGTGAAGGATTGCGGCGCCGATTTCGGCACGGTCGATCCTGATATTTTCGGTGCTGCTATCCCGATCCTCGGCGTGGCCGGCGACCAGCAGGCGGCAACCATCGGCCAGGCGTGTTTTGCCCCGGGCATGATGAAATCGACTTACGGAACCGGCTGCTTCGCGCTGCTCAACACCGGCGCCGACATGGTGCGGTCCAAAAATCGGCTGCTGACCACTATCGCTTATCGCCTGAATGGCCAGACGACCTATGCGCTGGAAGGTTCGATCTTTATCGCGGGTGCAGCCGTGCAATGGCTGCGGGACGGGCTCGGCATCATCGGCAGCGCTGCCGAGACCAACGCGCTTGCCGGAAGGGCAGATCCGACGCAGGAGGTCTATCTCGTGCCCGCCTTCACCGGCCTCGGGGCGCCGCATTGGGATGCCACGGCACGGGGGGCGATCTTCGGGCTGACGCGCAACAGCGGTCCGGCGGAACTCTCCCGGGCGGCACTGGAAGCCGTCTGCTATCAGACCCGCGACCTGCTCGATGCCATGCAGAAGGACTGGAAGAACGGCACTGACGACACGGTGCTGCGCGTCGACGGCGGCATGGTGGCCTCTAACTGGACGATGCAGCGCCTTGCCGACCTGCTCGATGCGCCGGTCGATCGCCCGGTGATCCTGGAGACGACGGCGCTCGGGGCCGCCTGGCTCGCCGGCAGCCGGGCAGGGCTGTGGCCGGACCGGGACGAATTTTCGGCGACGTGGAAACGGGATCGGCGGTTTGAGCCTGAGATGGACGAGAAGGTGCGGGCGGCAAAGCTCAAGGGTTGGAAGAACGCGGTCAAACGGACTCTAAGCGAAGGGTAAGGGGCAGGCGGCGCCGCGATATAATTCCACTCGTTCCCGGGAGATGCTCAGCTATTTCTGCGGCTACTGCGGCGCCGTATTCGGGAAGATCACGAATTTCCGGTCAATAATTTTTTGATGCGGCCTGTCGGGTAAGCGGTTACTCCTTCGTCATTCAAAAAGAGGAGTGAGCGATGCTTTATGCAATCCTTTGTTACGCCCATGAGGAAACCGTCTTCGCCTGGACCAAGGAGGAGGAAGCTGCCGTCATGGAGAAACTCTACGCCGTGCAGGAGCCGCTTGCCGCATCCGGCAGGCTCGGCCCTGTCGGACGGCTGATGCCGACGACGGCTGCGACCACGGTGCGCAAGGGCAGGGACGAGCCCTTGGTCATCGATGGGCCTTTTGCGGAAACGAAAGAGGCGCTTCTCGGCTTCTACGTGGTCGACTTCGAAACGCTCGACGAGGCGATCGCCTTCTCGAAGCAGCTTTCATCCGTCAATCCAGGTTCCACCTCTTACGAAATTCGGCCTTTCTACGTCTTCAGGCCCGGAGATGCTTCATCATGACAGACATTGCCTGGATCGACCTCGCGCTTGCCTCTGCCCGCCCGAAGGCGCTCGGCGCGCTGCTGCGCTATTTTCGCAATCTCGATACCGCGGAAGAGGCGTTTCAGGAGGCGTGTCTGAGGGCGATCCGGACATGGCCGGAGAAAGGGCCACCGCGCGATCCCACGGCCTGGCTGATCTTCGTCGGACGAAACAGCGGCATCGATGCGGTGCGCAAGCGGGCGAAGATCCAGGCTTTGCCGGATGAGGACGTCATCTCCGATACCGAGGATGCCGAAAGCGACATCGTCGAGCGGCTGGACGATTCCCATTATCGCGACGATATTCTGCGGCTGCTGTTCATCTGCTGCCATCCCGATCTACCCGCGACCCAGCAGATCGCGCTGGCGCTGCGCATCGTCTCCGGCCTTTCAGTGCCGCAGATCGCACGTGCCTTCCTGGTTTCCGAGAGCGCCATGGAACAGCGCATCACCCGGGCCAAGGCGCGCGTCGCCAGGGCAGGTGTGCCTTTCGAAACACCGAGCCCGCAGGAGAGGGCCGAGCGGCTCTCGATCGTCAGCACGATGATCTACCTGATCTTCAACGAGGGCTACAGTCAGGCGGATCCCAGGCATGAGGCGGCTGCCTTCAGCGACGAAGCGATCCGGCTAGCTCGGTTGATGCTGCATATCTTCCCGTCGGAACCGGAGCTGATGGGGTTGCTTGCACTGATGCTCCTGCAGATCTCGCGCCGGCCGGCGCGCTTCAACGCCGGGGACGAGATCGTGCTGCTCGAAGATCAGGACCGGTCGCTCTGGAACCAACCCTTCATCAACGAGGCTTTAGCGCTGCTCGACAAGGCGCTGCGCCATCGTCAGCCCGCTCCTTATCAGATTCAGGCAGCCATCGCCGCTGTTCATTCCCGTGCAAAACGCGCCGAGGATACAGATTGGGTGGAGATCGATCTGCTCTATCGCGCGCTGGAGCGTCTCCAGCCGTCGCCTGTCATAACGCTAAACCGGGCCGTCGTCGTCTCCAAGCTCCAGGGTGCGCAGGATGCGCTCGACCTCATCGATCCGCTTGGCGAAAAACTCGGGGGCTATTTCTACTATCACGGCTTACGGGGCGGGCTGCTGAAGCAGCTTGGCTTGACCAGCCAGGCACGAGAAGCCTTCGACCGCGCCATTGCGCTCGCCCATTCGGCCGCTGAAGCAGCCCATATCCGCCGGCAGATCGACAAGATGCAGGAAGAGGCCACGCAGCCGATCGCAAAATAAAATGCGAAAAAGCCGGTGCGTTGTCGGAACAGCGAACTTCAACACGTCCTTGTAACAGCCTGACAGGAAACAGGTTTCATCCAAATGGAGAGATGTCGACATGACCGCCAGCACGCAACATGAACTCGTCCTCGTTCGCGAATTCGACGCGCCACGCGAGAAGATTTACAAGGCCTGGACCGATCCCGCCTTGCTGAAGCAGTGGTTCGTGCCGCGTCCCTGGGGTGTGGCGGAAGCAACGCTCGACGTCCGCCCCGGCGGTTCCAACGTCGTCGTCATGCATGACACCGAGGGCAATCAATACCCGAACCGTGGCGTCTATCTCGAAATCGTCGAGAACGAGAAGATCGTCTTCACCGATGCCTACACCAGCGCCTGGGTGCCTTCCGAGAAACCTTTCTTCACGGGCGTCATCCTGCTCGAAGATCTCGGCAACGGTCGCACCAAATATACCGCCAAGGCGCTGCACTGGCGCGCCGAGGACAAGGAAGCACACGAGAAGATGGGTTTCCACCAAGGATGGGGCAAGGCTGCGGACCAACTGGCGGAGTTGCTGGCGAAGATGTGAGCGGCGCCGCGAGACCGCGTCGTCCTGACGCTTCAAGCAAGATTTGAGGCGGTTCGAAAGATGATTCCGCCGGTGCTGCGAAGCCGTTGAATTCAGATTCGAATTGATTGTTCTGGTCGGTTCGGGGTCTGGATCGCCCCGGATTTATTCTATGCTCGCAACCTCCGTGATCTTTTTGCCCGGCCGAGGAGAAGCGGGACAAAGACGCTGCCACGAATCTCTTCTCCCCAGCGGGGAGAAGGTGCCGGCAGGCGGTTGAGGGGGTGAGCGGCGGTGCCGCGAATGCTCGTAGCGCAAGCGAAGAGCAATGAATGACGTAGTGCCGCGCGGCCCCCTCATCCGACCCTTCGAGCCACCTTCTCCCCGCTGGGGAGAAGAGGGAGCCAAGCCACAAGACTCCAGCGGTGCCGTGTCCACGGCGCGAGGACTCTTTGCCGTCTTGCGGTGAAGTCCATCGGCCGTCCGAAACACAATGCCGCCCATCGAAATTCTCGAACATTCCGTTCCAGAATTTGTATTTGCGCTCCATCCCCGGCATCCTTATCTCAGCCGAGAATTCAACAGGATGCCGATGATGGAACTGGGGCTTTACACATTCGCCGACGTCAATCCCAACCCTTCCCGCAGCAAGGGCGCGGAAGCGGCCGAACGGCTGAAGTATCTCATCGAGGAAATCGAGCTTGCCGATCAGGTGGGGCTCGACGTCTTCGGGCTCGGCGAACATCATCGGCCGGATTATGCGGCGTCGGCTCCCGCGGTCGCGCTGGCGGCCGCCGCCGTCAAGACGAAGAACATCCGGCTGACCAGTGCGGTCACCGTGCTCTCCTCCGATGATCCGGTGCGCGTCTTCCAGCAGTTTTCGACGCTCGACCTGATTTCCAACGGCCGAGCCGAGATCATGGCCGGGCGCGGTTCCTTCATCGAGTCCTTCCCGCTGTTCGGCTACAATCTCGAAGACTACGACCAGCTTTTCGAGGAGAAGCTCGATCTGCTGCTGGCGCTGCGCGACAGAGAGGTTGTGGAGTGGAAGGGCGAGCTTCGCGCGCCGATCAATGGGCGCGGTGTTTATCCCAGGCCGCTGCAGGATCCGTTGCCGCTCTGGGTCGCGGTCGGCGGTACGCCACAGTCGGTGGCGCGCGCCGGCGCGTTGGGCCTGCCGGTGGCACTGGCGATCATCGGCGGCGAGCCGCGCCGTTTCGCGCCGCTCTTTGATCTCTACCGCGAGGCCGCGCGCCGGGCAGGGCAGGATCAGGCGAAGCTGAAGACCAGCATCAACGTCCACGGCTTCATCGCCGATACGACGGAGGCCGCCGCCGACCAGTTCTACGGTCCGCAGGCCGAGGTGATGAACCGCATCGGCCGCGAGCGCGGCTGGGGGCCGACGAACCGGTCGCATTTCGACATGTCGCGCGGTCCGAACGGTGCGCTCTTCGTCGGAGATCCCGAGGTGGTCGCCGAAAAGATCATCGCCCATCACGCTCTTTTCAAGAACGATCGCTTTCTGCTGCAGATGGCGATCGGTCTGATGCCGCATGCCGAGATCATGCGCGGCATCGAGCTTTACGGTACGAAAGTCGCGCCGATCGTCAGAAAGGCGTTGACTGATAGCAGCGAAGAGGCGAAAGCCACGGCTTGATTGGCGCATACCCACGAAAATCGGAATCGATTTTCGGAAGGGATTGTGCGCCACTTCAAAGTTATAGCGCGTCCTGTCGAACGCGCGGCGCTCTAGGGCGGCCACGGCCGTCCTGCGCAAGGTCGGAACAGACGAATGGTTATCGCAAACGACGACGAGTTGGTAAAGCTCAAGGAGATCGGCCGCATCTGTGCTAACGCCATCCAGGTGATGGCGGCGGCGATGGAGCCTGGCATGACGACGCTGGAGCTCGACCAGATCGGCCGCAAGGTGCTCGAGGGTTCGGGCGCGCGCTCGGCGCCGGAGTTCTGCTACCAGTTTCCCGGTGCCACCTGCATCAGTATCAACGAGGAAATCGCCCACGGTATTCCCGGCCCGCGCGTCATCCGCGCCGGCGACCTCATCAACATCGACGTCTCGGCGGAAAAGGATGGTTTCTTTGCCGATACCGGTGCCTCCTTCGCGATGCCGCCGGTGAAGCCGAAGATCGAGCGGCTTTGCCGCGACGGCAAGCGGGCGCTCTGGGTCGGGCTCAACCAGGTGAAATCGGGCGAACCCTTGGCGAAGATCGGCACTGCCGTCGGTGCCTTCGCGCAGAAGAACCGCTATACGCTGGTCGCCAATCTGGCGAGCCACGGCGTCGGCCGCTCGCTGCACGAGGAGCCGGCCGAACTCTCGACCTGGCCGGATCCTTCGGAAAAACGGATGATGACGGAAGGCCTCGTCTTCACCGTTGAGCCGTTTCTCTCACTCGGCGCGACATGGGCCGAAGGCGGCGACGATGCCTGGACGCTCTATGCCGATCCGAAGGCGCCGACCGTGCAATACGAACACACGGTGGTGGCGACACGTAACGGGCCGGTGGTTCTGACCTTGCCGGATGAACGGGCTTAGGGCTGGGACCGGTGTTATTCCGGCTGGGTGGGAGCACCCGCCTCGCCCTTCGAGGCCCCTGCGGGGCACCTCAGGGTGAGGCTCTCTTGGAGGCTTCACGCGTTGGCAGCAGAAGCCGTGCATTCTCCACACCTTTGCGGCATCCTCAAACGCACCTCACCCTGAGGTGCAGATCCCGTAGGGCATAGCCTCGAAGGGTCCTGCCGCAACGTCGCTTCTTGCCTGCCACGAACGATCGCCTCACCATTCGGCTCTCGTCCTCAGCCCGGCGTTCCCGGCCTGCCGCCTTGCAGGATTTCGGTGGCGGCGCGTTCGAGGATGCCGGCGATGCGGGCGGCTTCGGGTTTCGACCAGGGATAGCGCATCCGCATGGCCGAGCGCAGCAGCATGCGGGCGGCGCGGATATCACCACCGTCCTGCATGAAATCGCCGTCATCGCCTTCGTCGGCGCCGTGACGGTCGGTTTCGAAGACACGCTTCACATGGGCCATCTTCTCGCCGATGCGTTCCAGCTTGGCGAAGGTATGCAGGATCATCGCGCGGTTTTCCTCGACGCGGCCACGGCCGGCATCGGTGATACGGTAGAGCTTCTTGGCGCCCTCCACCTCGACCTCGGCAAGGCCGGTTTCCTCGAGATAGGTGAGAGCGGGATAGATGACGCCGGGGCTCGGCACGTAGAAGCCGCCGGACCGCTCCTCCAGCAACTTTATCAATTCATAGCCGTGGCGCGGCTGCTCAGCGAGCAGGGCCAGGATGACGAGCTGGAGATCACCAGCCGCAAATTTGCGGCCCATGCGGAAATCTCCGCCGAACATGCCGCCTTTAAAACCTCTCATGGTTCTTCCCTTCATCGTTAGATGTATCGTTGACTATGTCGTAAAACATATATCGTAAGATAACTCTTTTCAAGAGAAGGTGAAAATTTCCGGCGTTTCGGGAAATTGATCAATCGATCAGAATTACTTGATTGTGCCACCGATGCTGCGGCGCGATAAGCGCTGCATGCTCGAGCGCATCCGTCACTCCTCGCCGGATCTTGTCTCCACCGCCGCTGCCGGCGCCATTGCCATGGCCGCCGCCATGGGCTTCGGGCGCTTCTCCTACACGCCGATCCTGCCCGGTATGATCAGCGGCGTGCCGCTTTCGGCGGCAGATGCCGGCTTCATCGCATCGGCGAATTTCGTCGGTTATCTCGTCGGTGCCGTGCTTGCCGCCTATGGCTGGGCGGCCGGACGGGAGCGGCTGGTGGCGCTGCTGTCGCTGCTGGCAACCGCGATCCTGCTTGCCGCCATGGCGGCCACTGATTCCGTCGTCGTCTTTGCCATCATTCGCTTCCTGGCCGGTGTCGCCAGTGCCTTTGCGATGGTCTTCACCTCGTCGATCGTGCTCAGCCACGGGGCTGCTGCCGGTAACGACCATGTGCAGGCGGCGCATTTCGGCGGGCCGGGGGCGGGTATCGCGCTGTCCTCGGTTATGGTGCTGCTGATCGGCCTCGGCTTTCACGGCGGGCCGGGCGGTTGGCGCGCCGACTGGATCGGCGGGGCGCTCTATTGCGCGGCAAGCCTCGTCGTCGTTTTCTTGCTGCTGCCGTCGTCGCCGGCGCAATCGGCGCAGGCAGGCAAGGAGCCGGCGCTCATCTGGAACCGGCCGATGGTGCTGCTGACGCTGTCTTACGGCCTGTTCGGCTTCGGCTACGTCATCACCGCGACCTTCCTCGTCACCATCGCGCGCCTTTCTGCAACGGGACCCTTCGTCGAATTCCTCTGCTGGTTCGTCGCCGGCTTGACGGCTGCGGTAGCGCTGTTTGCCTGGAAGCCTCTGGTCCGGCCGCTCGGGCTTGGCGGGGTCTATGTCGCAGCTCTTCTGGTCGAGGCCGCCGGGGTGCTCGCGACGGTGGCGCTGCCACCTTCCGTCGCACCGCTGATCGGTGGAGCGCTGTTCGGGGCGACGTTCCTGGCGATCACCGCTTACGGACTGCAGATCGGCCGCAAACTTTCGCCTGACAGTCCGCGGCGGATCCTGGCGATGATGACGGCTGCCTTCGGCGTCGGTCAGATCGTCGGGCCTGTCGTTGCCGGCTGGATCGCCGAGCGCGTAGGCAGCTTCACCGTCCCGACAGTGATCGCCGCCGTGGCCCTCGTCGTCTGCGCAGCGCTGGTGATGCCGGTGATCAAGAAAATCGCTTAACCGGTTACATCTCCGTAACAATCGGCCGAACCCATTGCTGCGTCCTTCGAACTGCCTTAGTTTCCGGCACAATCAGTGTTCGACGACACTCCCGAGACTCACAGTTCAGGAAAGCAAAGCCTCCCGTGTTTCATTCCTTTTTTCCGCAGCCAAAGGCGTTCTTTACTTCGCTCGTTGTTTGGACCCTGATTTCCATTGCCGGCTGGTATCTCTTCGCCGCCAGTCTCGGTGTATCGCTTGGCTATGCGCCGGTTCCCGAAGAGCAGCAACCGATCGACCTTTCGTTCTTCCTGCTGCCCGAAAATGTCTGGTTCTACAGCTATTTCCTTCTGTCGGCGGTGATCTTCTGCGGTGCATGGCATCTGAGGGCGCTGAACCACCCCTGGAAGATCTGGTCGATCTGGGGTTCGGCACTGATCATCTTCGTGACCTACTTCGGCGTCCAGATCAGCGTTGTGATCAATAACTGGCGCCGGCCGTTTGGTGACCTTCTGCAGAACGCATTGTCGAAGCAGCCAGGCATTTCCGTCGAGAATTTCTACACCTTGATGTGGCTCTTCTGCCAGATCGCATTCCTCAGCATGTTCGTGTCGATCATGACCGACTTCTTCACCAGCCATTACATCTTCCGCTGGCGAACGGCGATGAACAATTTCTACATGTCGAAGTGGGAAAAGCTTCGTCATATCGAAGGCGCCTCCCAGCGCGTTCAGGAAGATACGATGCGCTTTTCGAGCACGCTCGAAGGTCTTGGTATCAGCCTGATCAACTCGGTGATGACGCTCGTGGTATTCCTTCCGATCCTTCTGGCGCTGTCGCATTACGTGACCGAACTGCCGTTCATTGGGCCGGTGGCGAACTCGCTCTTTTGGCTGGCGCTGTTCTGGTCGGCGTTCGGCACGCTTCTGCTGGCGGTCGCCGGCGTTAAGCTGCCGGGGCTGAATTTCCGCAACCAGCGCGTCGAAGCAGCTTATCGCAAGGAGCTCGTCTATGGCGAGGACCATGCGGAACGGGCTGACCCGCTGACAGTCAGGGAGCTGTTCGGTAACGTCCGTCGCAATTATTACCGCATGTATTTCCATTACATGTATTTCAATGTCGCCCGTTATTTCTACATCCAGGCCGACGCGCTCTTCGTGGTCTTCATGCTAGTGCCGACGATCGTGGCGGGCACTATCACTTACGGTATCTTCCAGCAGATCTCGACCGCATTCGGCCAGGTCAGCAACTCGTTCCAGTATCTCGTCAACTCCTGGACGACGATCATCGAGCTTCTGTCGATCCACAAACGCCTCAAGGCCTTCGAGGCCGCAATCGACGACGAACCGCTGCCTGAAATCGACCAGCGCTACCTGGAGCGTGAGACGGGCGTCGTGCACGCTGACGGTTGATGGGCGGGGCTTGTCCGTAATCGAAATGTCGGCGCGTGCGGCCCCCTCATCCGCCTGCCGGCACCTTCTCCCCGCCGGGTAGAAGGGGGAATCGCAGCGTCGCAACAGATCTCTTCTCCCCAGCGGGGAGAAGGTGCCGGCAGGCGGATGAGGGGGCCGCACGGCACGTCGGTTCGTCCAGATAATTGGCTCTTCAGAGCCCCGACGTCTGTTGCAATTTCCCGCGCACCTCGATCATCGGGATCGCTTCCGAATAGCTGACGCAAGCCACATCCGTTCGGTGGCAGACGTCGCTGACCAGTCGGTCAAGAGCACGCCAGTAGGCGCCGCCGTTCATTTCGACGAAGTGGAAGCCGAGCTGGAGCGGAATGCGGGCGCCGGCATATTGCTTGTCGAACGCCTCCTTGAAGGCGGCGTAGGCGCGGTTCTCGAATTCTGCGGAACCGGCGGTGTCTTCCTCACCCTTGGAGTGGCGGACGAAGAGATTGTAGTCCATGCCGATGATCGGCTTTTCGCTCGGGCCTTCGGGGATCAGCGGCAGGCCGAAGCGGATGATGCCGTCTTCCTCGACAGGCATGGCAGGGCCCTTGGTGACGAGGCTCGCGTCATAGCTGAGGCCCGCCTTCTTTTCGGCGGCGATCATGTCAGCGCCCGCTGTCGCCGACAGATAGGGCGCGCGAAAGCCCTCGATGCCGTGATCGACCAGATCCTGCCACCCGGCCGGCTCCTGGAGGCCGACGCTTCTCCAGGCATTCTTCAAGGTCGCGCGAAAGGTGGCATATTCGGCCGACCAGTCGGCCTCACTCCAGAGGCGGCCGTCGAAATGGCCGCAGGCGTGGCTAGATATGTCGTGGCCTTCGAGATGGGCGTGCCAGATATTGCCGAGGCGCTCGCGGATCTCGTCGTCGCTCTGGGCGAAGCCGACATTGGATTTTCCGCGTTTCTGGTGTGGCGCCTGGTAGGCCTTCTTCGCCGCCTCGTTCATCAGGAAAGTGCAGGAGAGAAAATAGGTGAAGTGGGCGCCGTTCTTCGCCGCCATCTCGCGACTCTTCAACCAGAGCGCATTGTCGTGGGCGCCGTCGAAGGAAATGATGACGAGCTGTTTCGGTCGGTCGGCCGCCTCGGCAATTGCCGCGATGAGAAGCGAAACAGAAAGGCAGGTGGAGAGGAGAAGACGGGACATGGACACCGCGACAATTTGTTCGCGGTTTCCTCCGATAGAATTGCGGCGAAGCTGCGGTCTCGCTGGCGTTTTTTCACGCCAGCCGGTAAGCCATGACAAACGGCACGGAAGGGATCCACAATGACATTGCTTATCGTCGGCATCATACTTTTCCTCGGGGTGCATCTGGTGCGGGTGGTGTTGCCGGACTTTCGTCGTTCGATGATCGCGAGCCTCGGCGAGAAGGGCTGGCGGGCGGTCTATTCGATTGCCAGCATCGCCACGCTGATCCTTTTGATCTACGGCTTCGGGCAGGCGCGCCATGTGACCGGCGTGCTTTACAATCCGCCGGTCTGGATGGCGCATATAACAATCACGCTGATGCTGATCGCGATGATCTGTCTCGTCGCCTCGCTGCTGCCAGCGGGGCATATCGCGACCAAGACCAAACATCCGATGGTGCTGTCGGTGAAGATCTGGGCGCTGGCGCATCTGCTCGCCAATGGCGAGACATCGTCGGTGCTGCTGTTTGGCGCTTTTCTCGCCTGGGGCGTCATCCTGCGCATTTCGCTTAAACGGCGGCAGCGGGCGGGCGAGATCACGCTCCGGCCGTTCGTCTCGGCCAAATACGATCTCTATGCTGTTGTCATCGGCATCGTCGTCTGGGCGCTGATCATCTGGAAGCTGCACGAATGGTTGATCGGGGTTTCGCCGCTCGTCATGTGACCGACGCATAACCTCGAAAATAGATTCCGATTTTCGGAAAGGATTATGCGCGGATTCAAAGCGTTAGAGCGTCCTTAGCGCGTCCTGTTGGACGCGCGGCGCTCTAATCTTTCACATCCCCCTTACAACGGCGGCAAAATGGAGTAGAAGGCCCGACTATGTGCGTTTTGCACAGCGTGTGGGTATTTCCGCGGCCGGAGACGAGAATGGCATTCAACGACGACAGCTTCATCCGTGAAGTCAATGAGGAATTGCGGTCTGACCAGATGAAGGGCGTCTGGCGCCGGTTCGGCCGCTATATCATTGCTGTCGCCATCCTGATCGTCGTCGGTACCGCCGGCAAGGTCGTCTACGAGTATTGGGACGACAACCGCTCGTCGGGCACCGGCGATCAGTTCCTGGCGGCGATGAAACTTGCCGACGAGAATAAGAACGACGAGGCGCTCGCCGCGCTCGACAAGCTCGAGAAGGAAGGCCATGGCGCCTATCCGGTGCTGGCGCGCATGCGGGCCGCGACCGTTCAGGCGCAGAAGGGCGATAGCGCAGCGGCAATCGCCGCCTTCAACGAGATCGGCAAGGACAATGGCGTTCCCGCGGCCGTACGTGATGCCGCCAAGATGCGTGCAGGCTGGCTGCTCATCGAGAACGGCTCTTACGAGCAGGTTTCGGCGGCCATCGAGGAAATGGCCGTACCGGGCAACGCCTTCCGCCATTCGGCGCGTGAGGCACTCGGCCTTGCCGCCTATAAGGCCGGCAACATGGCGCAGGCGCGGCAGTGGTTCCAGTCGATCGTCGACGATACCGACAGCCCGCGCAATGTTGCCAATCGCGCCCATATGATGCTTGATCTGATTACTGCATCCGGCAAGGCGCCCGCCGCTCAGGGCTGAGTTTAAGGAAGAAGAATGAGTTTCACGGTCGCCATCGTCGGTCGCCCGAATGTCGGCAAGTCGACACTTTTCAACCGGCTGGTGGGCAAGAAGCTGGCGCTTGTCGATGACACGCCGGGTGTAACCCGCGACCGTCGGCCGGGCGATGCGCGGCTGATGGGCCTGACTTTCACGATCATCGACACGGCTGGTCTGGAAGAGGCCGACGCGGAGAGCCTGCAGGGCCGGATGCGGGCGCAGACGGAAGCGGCGATCGACGAGGCGGATCTTTCGCTCTTCGTCGTTGACGCCAAGAGCGGACTGACGCCCGTCGATACCGACCTTGCCGAAATGCTGCGCCGGCGCGGCAAGCCGGTGGTGCTCGTTGCCAACAAATCCGAAGCGCGCGGCTCAGACAGCGGTTTTTACGACGCCTATACGCTCGGGCTCGGCGAACCGACGCCGATTTCGGCCGAACATGGGCAGGGCATGCTCGACCTGCGCGACGCCATCGTTGCGGCAATCGGCGAGGACCGAGCCTATCCCGCCAACGAGGATGTCGCCGTCACTGACGTCGACATTCCGCAGACCGAAGGCGGGGGCAGCGACGAGGACGAAGAGCCGGCCTATGACGAGACCAAGCCGCTCAGGGTGGCGATCGTCGGCCGGCCGAATGCCGGCAAGTCAACACTGATCAATCGCTTCCTCGGCGAGGATCGGCTTTTGACCGGACCGGAGGCGGGCATCACTCGCGACTCTATTTCGGTCGAATGGGACTGGCGCGGCCGCACCATCAAGATGTTCGATACGGCAGGCATGCGCCGCAAGGCGCGGGTGATCGAGAAGCTGGAGAAGCTTTCGGTTGCCGATGCACTGCGCGCCATCCGCTTTGCCGAAACCGTCGTCATCGTCTTCGATGCGACGATCCCTTTCGAGAAACAGGACCTGCAGATCGTCGACCTGGTGCTGCGCGAGGGCCGTGCCGCCGTGCTCGCCTTCAACAAGTGGGACATGATCGAAGACCGGCAGGCGGTGCTTGCCGACTTGCGCGAAAAGACCGACCGGCTGCTGCCGCAGGCGCGCGGCATTCGCGCCGTGCCGATCTCCGGCCAGACCGGCTGGGGGCTCGACAAGCTGATGCAGTCGATCATCGACACGGACAAGGTCTGGAACAAGCGCATCTCGACGGCGCGGCTCAACCGTTGGCTGGAGACGCAGCAGATTCAGCATCCGCCACCGGCCGTTTCCGGCCGCCGCATCAAGCTGAAATATATGACGCAAGTCAAAGCCCGCCCGCCGGCCTTCATGATCTCCTGCACCCGCTCGGATGCGCTGCCGGAATCCTATACACGCTATCTGATCAACGGCTTGCGCGCCGATTTCGACATGCCGAGCGTGCCGATCCGCATCCATTTCCGCTCGCCTGACAATCCGTTCGAAGGCAAGAAGAGACGGACGTAGGCTTGGGTTGACGCTGATTCGTGGCGTTTTGTGGAGTTGGGCGTGTGCCGTGTGGCCACCCCCCTCTGGGGGTATCATAAGCACTGCGATAGCCATTCCGGCCCTTCAGCAGCGCTTCCGATCAACGCCTCGCGCAGCGCCACGATCTCGGCCGGCAGCGGGTGAAGTCTGCTGCATCGCAGTTGCTTCGTGCTTCTAAACGCCATCGCCGAAACACCTGCCGTCCACAGCGCCTTGCACAAGCAAGAGCGATCAGTCCGCGGACGGGACAGGCCCGGCGGTTTCGCCGGGCTTTCTGCTTCTTGGAAGCGACTTGGTGGCAAATTGCCAGGCCTTCTTCCATTTCGGCGTGATCACGCCGTTGGCGGCGCGGATATTGTTGATGAACTGCAGCGTCGCCGCTTCCCAGGAATATTGCATGGCGAGTTCACGCGCCTTGATACGCGAGGCGGAGAGGGCGGCAAGGCAGGCTGTTTGCAGGTTTGTGTCGAGCGCCCCGACTTCGCTGTCCTCGCCGATGATATCGAGCGGGCCGGTGACCGGATAGGCTGCAACGGGCACGCCCGATGCCAGTGCTTCGAGGATGGTGTTGCCGAAGGTGTCGGTGAGCGAGGGAAAGACGAAGACGTCGGCCTGGGCATAGGCTTTCGCCAGATCCTCGCCGAACTGCACGCCGGCGAAGAAGACCTCGGGATATTGCTTTTCGAGCTCGGCGCGGGCCGGACCATCACCAACGACGACCTTGGAACCGGGCAGGTCGAGATCGAGGAATGCCGGCAGATTCTTTTCCAGCGCCACGCGGCCGACGGTTATGAAGATCGGGCGCGACAGGCCGAACGGGTTTTCCTCGAGCTCCATCGGACGGAACTGCGTGGCGTCGATGCCGCGGCTCCAGGGCATGAGGTTGCGGATGCCCTTTTCCGACAGTTCGCGGGCAAGGCTCGGTGTCGCCACCATGCAGCCGGCGCCGCCATTATGGAACCACCGGACGAAGGAGTAGAGCCAGCTCTTCGGTATCGGCAGGCGCGCGGAAACGTATTCCGGGAAGCGGGTGTGGTAGCTCGTCGAAAACGGCATGCGGTTCTTCAGGCACCAGCGGCGGGCGGTGAGCCCCAGAGGACCTTCGGTGGCGATATGCACGTAGGAGGGTTTGTGCTTTTCAATTTCGCGGGCGATGCGGCGGTAATTGGCGATCGACAGGCGGATCTCAGGATAGGTCGGGCAGGGGATGCTGTTGAAGCGCTCCGGCGTCACCATCGAAACCTCGATGCCCATCTTCGCCAGTTCGCGGTTGGTGTTCTCGATCGAACGCACGACGCCGTTGACCTGCGGGTGCCAGGCATCGGTGACGATCACCAGCCTCTCGGGCAGGTTTCCGGCGGCTGCGGCGTTGGCCCAGCTCTCGCCGCTATTAGTGTTTGCCGGACGTTGCAGCATGTCACGATTTCCATCCACGTCGCAGTGATCTGGCAACGCTCAACCCCAAAGCGGGGTTCCGGAACGGCGATTCCCGCTTCTCTATTTTGAGGCATGACCATGATGGAAATATTACAGCCCATATTGCAAGGATTGCAGGGCTTTCGCCTGACCGATCGCCCCGATCATGTCGGTAGCCGGCGGCGGTTTTCATACGGAAAAAAGAAGGTCACGGCGCCGATCGAGGACCGGCGCCGTTCGGGAGGTTAAGCGGCAGCGGAGGCCGAGCTTGCAGTCGGAACTTCCGAGATCGTCTTCAGAACCTGCGAAGCGATCTGGTAGGGGTCGCCTTGCGAGTTCGGGCGGCGATCTTCCAGATAGCCCTTGTAGTCGTTCTTGATGAAGGAGTGCGGCACGCGGATCGAAGCACCGCGGTCGGCAACGCCGTAGGAGAACTTGTTCCACGGAGCCGTCTCATGCTTGCCGGTCAGGCGCTTGTCGTTATCGGGGCCGTAGACCGCGATGTGGTCCATGAGGTTCTTGTCGAACTGCGCCATCAGCGCTTCGAAATATTCCTTACCACCGACTTCGCGCAGGTACTTGGTCGAGAAGTTGCAATGCATGCCCGAGCCGTTCCAGTCGGTGTCGCCGAGCGGCTTGCAATGATACTCGATGTCGATGCCGTACTTTTCGGTCAGGCGCTGCAGCAGGTAGCGTGCCATCCAGATCTGGTCGGCGGCCTTCTTGGAGCCCTTGCCGAAAATCTGGAATTCCCACTGACCCTTGGCCACTTCGGCATTGATGCCTTCGTGGTTGATGCCGGCAGCGAGGCAGAGGTCGAGGTGCTCTTCGACGATTTCGCGGGCAACGTCGCCGACGTTCGAGTAGCCGACGCCAGTGTAATAGGGACCCTGCGGAGCCGGGTAGCCCTGCTCAGGGAAGCCTAGCGGACGGCCGTTCTGGTAGAAGAAATATTCCTGTTCGAAGCCGAACCAAGCATCTTCGTCGTCGAGGATGGTCGCGCGAGCGTTCGATGCGTGCGGTGTGACGCCATCCGGCATCATGACTTCGCACATGACGAGAGCGCCGTTGGTGCGGGCCGGATCGGGATAAATGGCGACGGGCTTCAGCACGCAGTCAGAGCTGCGGCCCTCGGCCTGCATGGTCGACGAACCGTCGAAGCCCCACAGCGGAAGCTGCTCCAGCGTCGGGAATTCATCGAATTCCTTGATCTGCGTCTTGCCACGCAGGTTCGGTACCGGTGTGTACCCATCGAGCCAAATGTACTCGAGCTTAAATTTTGTCATCGCGACTCTCTCAGTGCTACAAAGGTGAGCAAATCCGGAGGCAACCTCGGCGCGCAAGCGCATCCGATCGCCAGGGATGACGCTTTAAAAGCACGTAGCGTGCCAGTTTTGGCGCCGCGCGAAAGAAAAATCGCGAATCAGCGTACCGACCGATTTTTTCCCTTTTGGATAATCGGGCTGTTTTTAACGCTCGCAGGCGGTATCGGCCATCAAAACGCACCTTTTCCATCTGGAACCGGATGAAAATTGCGGCGTTAAGCTCAAATGATGAAGTGTTAAACAAATTGGCGGAAGCTTTTGGTCGAGACAGCATGCCGACCGGCTACAATTGCAACATTGCTCTTATTTTGTGCAATTTGCATAAACTATGTGCATTATGCTATGGTAGCGGTCCTGAAATGTTGATGCGCCGAGCTGAATGGAGGCGATCTCATGCCCACCGGTTTCCACCGTGATTCCGCAACGATCTACCAGTTTCCCGTCAAGGCGATACGCAACGCCAACAGGTTCGAACGCGCCCGCCTGATGGAGCGCGAGGCAGCCGAAGTCTGCGATGCCGCACTCGACAGCTGCTGGTACCATGACGAGGCGGTTCGCGATCCGACCGGCCGACCAAGTCCTGATTTCCCCTGGTCGCGAGGCAAGGACGCCGACAAAGCCGAGCGCGCCCGCACATGGCGTTCATACTGCGTCACAAAGACCTAAAGCTCGGTAAGCTGAAAGTTCACGAGGCTTAGCTGCCATCCAATCCAAGCTTTTCCTTTACGACCAATGCACCATGTTCGCTGACGACGCGGGCAGCGACCTTTGCTGCGAAACGGGCGGCGGCAGGCGCATCGCCTGCTTCGAGATACCGTGCGAGAAACGCGCCGTTGAAGCTGTCGCCGGCGCTGGTCGTGTCGACCACCTTCTTCACCTTTTCGGCCGGAACGAAGGTTTGCTCGCCGGCAAAATTCAGCGTGACACCGTCAGCGCCGTTCTTGACGACGATATCGATGGCACCTAGCGCGCGATAGCGATGGATCGTCGCCTCGATGGAATCATCGCCGAAATGGGCGGCCTCGTCGTCGAAGCTCGGCATGACGAGCACGGAGGAGCGGGCGCCTTCGCTAATCGTCGTGTGCATCACGTCGTAGCTCGACCAGAGGCGCGGGCGGATGTTCGGATCGAAGACGACGAGCTTGCCGGCGGCCTTGGCGCGACGAACTTCGGCGAGCAGCGTCTCGGCATCCTCATGCGGCAGGATGGCAAGGGTGATGCCGGAGAAATAGATGACGGCAGCGCTTTCCACCGCCTCGCGCAGACTGTCCGGATCGGCAGCCAAGCTGCGGGCGGCCGAGCTGTCGCGCCAGTAGCTGAAGGAGCGTTCGCCATTTTTCAGGTTGATCATATAGAGGCCGGGCGTCCTGCCCCGGATACGGCGGATGAGGCTCGTGCCGATGCCTGACGTGTCGATGAAGGCCAGCATCTCATCCGACATGGCGTCGTCACCGAGGGCGGTGAAATAATCGACCGACCAGTCGGCGGCAAGGCAGGCGCGGGCATACCAGGCGGTGTTGAAGGTATCGCCGGCAAAGCCCTTGCGCAGCAGGCCGTCGCCTGCTTGCGAGAGTTCCACCATGCATTCACCGATCGATAGAAACCGTCCGCTCACTCTGTCCTCCCGGCATTAGGGCGCCGCGCGTCCAACAGGACGCGCTATCACTTTGAATTGGCGCACAATCGCTGATACGCGGAGCCGGGCAGAGTGACAAGCGTCGATATCACGAGAGATGAAAGCCCGCCTTCACGGACGAGGCGAAGGCGGGCTCTTAATACCTATTCGTGGATGGTGTAGCTGCCCATCGCGCAAAGGTCCTGCGTATCTTCGGTGGTTTCGAGGTTTGAGTCTTCCTCGAATTCGAAGCGCATGTCGTATTTGCAGACGGTTCGGCCGTCGGCGATGGTGATATCCATGGTTTCGCCCGGATCGAGAACGTTCTCGCCGAAGACGTCTTCTTCCCAGTTGTCGACGCCGGTCGGCGAGCTGTAGAAGCGCGTCAGCACGGAGTTCGTTCCGTTGATGAGCTTGAACGTCAGATCTTCGGCATGCGACGAAACGGCGGAGACGGCAATCATGGCCGCGGTAAGTGCGATTACACCTGATATTTTCGATTTCATATATGCGTTCCCCTGGCTTGCGATTAGGCCGAAATGGGATAACACATGCTTATAAAGGCTTTCTTATCAGGGTCTTTAGACCCAAAATAAGTCTGCTTCGCCCCGAAACGGATGGCGCACTGGGCATTCTTATGAGCTGGCGGCCGCTTGCGCGGCCGCCGTTCCATTCACGGCCTGTCCATATGATAACAGGCGGCTGTCTGGCCGGGGCGGACCTGCTCTGTTGGCGGCATTTCGGTGCGACAGATGTCGGTCGCCTTCCAGCAGCGCGGTGAGAAGACGCAGCCTTTCGGCGGGTTGAGCGGCGACGGCGGATCGCCCTGCAGGCGGATGCGCGTGCGCAGCCGTGCAAGTTTCGGATCCGGGACCGGCGCGGCGGAAAACAGCGCCTGCGTATAAGGGTGGGCGGGATGATCGAAGACGGTGGCGCAGTCGCCGGCTTCCACCACCCTGCCGAGATAGAGCACCAGCACATCGTCGGAGATCAGGCGCACGACGGAGAGGTCGTGGCTGATGAAGATCAGCGTCAGGCCGAATTCCTTGCGCAGCTTGCGCAGAAGCGTGATCACCTGTCCCTGGATCGAGACGTCGAGGGCCGAAACCGGCTCATCGCAGATGATGAGCTTCGGCTTGGTGACCACCGCGCGGGCGATGCCGATGCGTTGCGCCTGGCCGCCGGAGAATTCGTGCGGATAGCGGTTGATCATCTCCGGCACCAGGCCGACGGCGGTCATGATGTCGCGGACGCGTTCGGTGCGCTCGGCCCTCGTAAGCTTCGGCTCGAAGACGGTGAGCGGCTCGGCGATGATATCGCCGACCGTCATCCGCGGGTCGAGCGAGGCGATCGGATCCTGGAAGATGATCTGCATGTCGCGGCGGGCGGCGCGCATCTCCTCATCCGTGAGGTCGAGCAGGTTGCGGCCCTGCCAGAGGATGCGGCCCTTCTGCGATTTCAGCAGCCGCAGGATGGAACGGCCGAGCGTCGACTTGCCGCAGCCGGATTCGCCGACGATGCCGAGTGTCCGACCTTCGCTGAGGTCGAAGCTGACATTGTTGACGGCAGTCAGGAAGACCGGCGGCTTAAAGAGGCCCTTGGCCGGCAGTTCGAATTGGGTCGTCAGATTCTCGACCCTCAGGAGCGATCGATCAGCCATGGTTCAACAGCTCCTCGCGGCGGGGAAAGGGGTGGTAACAGGCCGCGCAATGGCGCAGCGCCAGCGTTTCGAGCGGTGGCGGGCGGTCGATGCAATCGTCCTGGACCTGCGAACAGCGCGGCGAGAAATTGCAGCCCTTCGGCAGGTGCTGCAGGTTCGGCGGACGGCCCGGAATGACGACGAGGTCGTCGACGTCCTGGTCCGGGCGCGGGATCGAGGCATGCAGTGCTGCGGTATAGGGATGGGCGGGGTTGTCGAAGAGTTCGTCGACGGGCGCCTCCTCGACGATGCGGCCGGCATACATGACGGCGACGCGGTCGGCGAGGCCGGCAACGACGCCGAGATCGTGGGTGATCATGATCAGCGCCGTGTTCATCTCCGCCGTCAGATCGTTAAATAGATCAAGGATCTGCGCCTGGATTGTGACGTCGAGCGCTGTCGTCGGCTCGTCGGCGATCAATAGCTTCGGCCGGGTGAGCAGCGCCATGGCGATGACGATGCGCTGGCGCATGCCGCCCGAGAGTTCGTGCGGGTAGAGGTGGAAGCGCCGCGTCGGGTCGGGGATGCCGACGCGTTTGAGCATGTCGAGGGCAGCAGTGGATGCGGCGCGTGCCGTCAGCCCGCCGTGAACCTCAAGCTGTTCCGTCAGTTGCCTTGAAATCTTCAGCGAGGGGTTTAAGGCGGTCATCGGGTCCTGGAAGACCATGGCCATGTCCTTGCCGCGGATCTGGTCGAGCTCGCGCGGCTTCAGCGCCAGCACGTCCTTGCCTTCGAGCAGCGCCTGTCCCGTTGTTTTGCCGTTCTTGGCAAGCAGGCCCATGATGCCGAGGAAGGTCTGGCTCTTGCCGGAACCGGACTCGCCGACGATGGCGATGCGTTCGCCGCGCCTGACGGTCAGGTTCATGTTGGAGACGGCTTTCACCTCTCCATCCGGCGTTTTGAAGGTGATCGAGTAGTCTTTGAGTTCGAGGAGGATATCCGCCATTTAACGATCCTTCGGGTCGAACGCGTCGCGCAGGCCGTCGCCGATGAAGAGCAGGCTGAGCAACAGGGCCACGAGGAAGCTTGCCGGGAAGACCAGCAGCCACGGCATGCTTTCCATGGCATCGGTTCCCTCGGCGATCAGCGTGCCGAGCGAGGTCAGCGGTTCCTGCACGCCGAAGCCGAGATAGGAAAGGAAGCTTTCGGTGGCGATGATTTCAGGCACCGTCAATGCTGCGAAGATGACCACGGGTCCGACGAGGTTCGGGATGATGTGCTTGATGATGATCTTGAACGGCCGCTGCCCGGATGCGCGGGCCGCTTCGATGAATTCGCGGTGTTTGATCGACAGCGTCTGGCCGCGCACGATGCGGGCCATGGTCAGCCATTCCAGCGCGCCGATGGCGGCAAAGAGCAGATAGACGTTGCGGCCGAAGATCACCATCAGCAGGATGACGAAGAGGATATAGGGAAGCGCGTACATAATATCGACGAAGCGCATCATGATCGCATCCAACCTGCCGCCGATATAGCCAGAGACCGCACCGTAGAGCACGCCGATGAAGACAGAGACGACGGTCGCCGTCAGCGCCACGGCCAGCGAGACGCGGGTGCCGTAAAGGACGCGGGCGAGAAGGTCGCGGCCGTTCGGGTCGGTACCGAAATAGTGGCCGGTCTCGATCGAGGGCGGGATGCGGAAGGCCGCCCAATCCGGATCCTCGTAGTTGAAGGGAATGAACCAGGGGCCGAGGAAGGCGGCGAGGATCAGAACCGTCAGCACGACGATCGACAGGACGGCGGCCTTGTTGCGCCCGAGGCGGCGCAAGGCATCCTTGGTGAGCGAGCGGCTTTCGGGCGCAAGGCCTTCCGCCTCCAGCAGCTCCTGCGCGAGCAGCTCGCGCTTTGCGGGGTTGAGGATCATCTGTTTCTCACTTTCGGATCGAGCCACGCATAGGCGATATCGACGAGAAGGTTCAGGAACACGATCAGCACCATGTAGAAGATGACGGTGCCGAGAACCATGCCGTAATCACGGTTCAGCGCTGCGTTGACGAAATAGCGGCCGATGCCGGGCAATCCGAAGATGCTCTCGACAACCAGCGAGCCGGTGAGAAGGTAACTTGCGGCCGGCCCGAGGTAGGAGACTACAGGCATCAGCGCAGGTTTCAGCGCGTGGCGCATCACGGTGAGCCGCGGGCCGATGCCCTTGGCCTTGGCGGTGCGGATGAAGTTCTGGTTCATGACCTCGATCATCGAGCCGCGCGTGATGCGCGAGATACGGCCGGCATGCGGGAGGGCGAGCACGACGATCGGCAGGATGAGGTATTTGATCGAGCCGTCACCCCAGCCGCCAACCGGAAACCACGCGAGATGGATACCGAAGACGAGCTGCAGGATGGGCGCAATCAGGAAGTTCGGCAATACGACGCCGATCAGGATGAGCGCGCCCAGAATATAATCCGGCGCCTTGTTCTGATAGAGCGCCCCAAGACAGCCGACGGCCACGCCGACAATGATCGCAATCAGGAAGGCAGCCGTACCGATGGTGAAGGTGTAGGGCAGACCGATCATGATCTGCTGGGCGACGGTGAAATCCTCACTGGCGAAGGAGGGCCCGAGATCGCCTCGGAGCAGGTCACCGACATAGATCAGGTACTGTTGGATGAGCGGCTTGTCGAGATTGTAGTGGATCGCAAGGTTCTTCAGGATCACCGGCGGCAATGGCCTTTCGCCATCGAAAGGTCCGCCGGGGGCAAGGCGCAAAACAAAAAACGAGGCTGTCACGGCGATCCACATGACGGGGATCGTCGACAGCAGGCGACGGAGTGCGTATTTGATCATGATCGTGGGCCGGTCCTTCCCGCAGTGCGCGGGAGGGACCGTTTTCCCTTACTCTTTCATCGACAGCCAGCGAGTGCGGTGGATGTCCTGAATGTTGTCGACGAAGCCTTCGATCTTCGGCGAAACGACATTCTTCGAGACGTAGTAGTAGATCGGCAGGGCGGCAGATTCATCGAGCGCCAACTGTTCGGCCTTCTTGAAGATCGCCGCACGCTTGGTGAGATCCGTCTCGGCGTTGCCTTCCTTGATCATCTTGTCGTACTCGGGATTGGACCAGCGGCCGTAGTTCATCTGCACGCCTGTCACCAGGAGGTTCAGGAAGTTGTCCGGATCGTTGTAGTCGGCGAGCCAGCCCGCGCGGCCGATTTCGACCTGGCCACGCTGCATCTGGTCGTAATGCACCTTAGTTTCGGCGTTAACGAGCTCGACATCGACGCCGAGCGGCTTCCACATGGAAGCGATGGCGACGGCGATACGCTTGTGGTTGTCGTTGGTGTTGTAGCTCAGCACGGCGTGCAGCGGCTTGTCCGGCCCGAAGCCGGCTTCGGTCAGAAGCTTCTTGGCTTCGGCAACCTTCTCGCTATAGGGCAGGTCTTTCCAGCTGACATAGGCCGGCTCGCCGTAATTCGCCGTGCCTGGCGGAACCCAGGAATAGGCCGGCAGTTCGCCGGTGCCGAGGATTTGCGGGCCGATCACTTCACGGTTGATCGCCATGGAGAGAGCCTGGCGGACGCGCTTGTCGCTGAAGGGCGGCTTCTGCGAGTTGACGACGTAATAGTAGAGGCCGGAGAAGGGGGCGACATGCGCCTGGCCAGGCAGGTTCTTCTTCATCCATTCGTATTGGTCGGTCGGGAAATCGGTGAGGATATCGAATTCGCCGGCGCGGTAGCGTTTCAGCGCGGCTTCCTGGTCTTCAAGTACGAAGAACTTCGCGCCGTCGATCTTCAGGTCTTTGGTGTCATACCACTGATCGTTCATGACGGTGGTGACATGCGAGCCCGGAACCCATTCGACGGGCTTGTAGGGGCCGTTGGTGACGATGTTGCCGATCTTGACCCAATCCTGCCCCTTCGCCTCGACGACATGCTTCGGCAGCGGATAGGCGGTGTAGTGCATCAGGGCATTGAGGAAATAAGGGGTGGAGTTTTCGAGGGTGATTTCGAGCGTCTTGTCGTCGATCGCCTTGACGCCGAGTTGGTTGAGATCGGTAATCTCACCCTTGTTGATCTTTTCCGCGTTCTTGATGGTGAACTGCAGATAGGCATAATCGGCGGCATTCTTCGGGTCGACGAGGCGCTGGAAGGCGAAGACGAAGTCTCCTGCCGTTACCGGCTGGCCATCGGACCACTTGATGCCGTCGCGAAGCTTGAAGGTGTAGACCTTGCCATCAGGCGAAATCGTCCAGCTTTCAGCCTGGCCGGGGACCGGATTGTCCTTGGCGTCCTCGGTGACGAGACCTTCGAAAATGTCGCCGGCGATACGGTTCTCCCAGTCGCCGGAAAGCTTCTGCGGATCAAGCGACTGCGGGTCGCCACCATTGTGAATGTTGAGCGTGGCCGCATGGGCCGAAAACGCCAGCAATGTGCCAAGCATTGCAGAGGCGAGAAATTTTTTCCCGAAATGGTTCATGGTGGGTCCACCTTTCTAGGCTTTGCGCCTTTATTAGACATTTGTTCCCGGTGTTTGACCTCTTACGTGCAGGTCAGTGCGCACATTATCGCAAAGGCTTTGCGTTGCAACCCCAAATCCGGAGGGTGGATTCGGGTTGTGGACAAGTCTACATACGTCTCCCCCTTGTCATATCGCGACGACTCGTCGCTGCCTTCGCAGGGCCTTCATAAAGGCTTCACATGGTTGTCTTTTGTTTCGGTCGCTTTAGTGTGGCGAGCGCAAACGAGGCAGGAGATGTAGCCGATGGCATTGCAGGCAGGCGGGAGTGCGGACTGGTGGCGTGGCGCGGTGATCTATCAGGTCTATCCGCGCTCGTTTCAGGACACCAACAGCGATGGTCTCGGCGATCTCAGGGGAATCACCCGCCGGCTGCCGCATATAGCCAGCCTCGGCGTCGACGCGATCTGGCTCTCACCCTTCTTCAAGTCGCCGATGGCCGACATGGGCTACGACGTTTCCGATTATTGCGACGTCGATCCGATCTTCGGGACGCTGGCCGATTTCGACGAGATGATGGCCGAAGCGCACAGGCTCGGCATCAAGGTTGTCATCGACCAAGTGATCTCGCATACCTCCGACCGGCATCCCTGGTTCGTCGAGAGCCGATCGAGCCGGACCAATCCTAAGGCCGACTGGTATGTCTGGGCCGATCCGAAGCCCGATGGTACGGCGCCAAACAACTGGCTGTCGATCTTCGGCGGGCCGGGCTGGGAATGGGACGGTGTCCGCCGGCAATATTACCAACACAATTTCCTGACCTCGCAGCCCGACCTCAATTTCCACAGCGCAGAAGTGCAGGAGGCGGTGCTGGAGACGGTGAAGTTCTGGCTCGACCGTGGCGTCGACGGCTTCCGGCTGGATACGGTCAACTATTATTTCTGCGACAAGCAGCTCCGAAGCAACCCGCCGCATGAGCCCGATACCAGTGACGGGGGCCTCGATGCGCCCGACACCAACCCCTACGGCATGCAGAACCATCTCTATGACAAGACGCAGCCGGAAAATGTCGATTTTCTCAAGCGCTTCCGGGCGCTGCTCGATCAGTACGAAGATCGTACAACCGTCGGCGAAGTCGGCGATGGCGCTCGTTCGCTGAAGACAGTTGGCGCCTATACGAGTGGCGGCGACAAGCTGCACATGTGCTACACATTCGATCTGCTCGGGCCGGATTTCACCGCCGAGCATATTCGCGGCTGTGTTGAGGCCTTCCAGAAGGCCGTCACGGACGGCTGGGTCTGCTGGGCTTTTTCCAACCACGACGTCATGCGCCATGTGAGCCGTTTCGCGCGGACGGAGGAAGAGCGGTCTGTCATCGCCAAGCTGGCGATCTCGGTGCTTGCGGCGCTGCGCGGTTCGATCTGCCTCTATCAAGGCGAGGAGCTCGGCCTGCCGGAGGCCGAACTCGCCTTCGAAGACCTGCGCGACCCCTACGGCATCCGCTTCTGGCCGGCCTTCAAGGGCCGAGACGGATGCCGCACACCGATGCCTTGGGAAGCCGGCAAGGCGCATGCAGGCTTCACCTCGGCCGAGAAGAGCTGGCTGCCGGTGCCTTACGAGCAGGCAGTGCTTTCCGTGGATACGCAGGAAGCGAGCGACAGCTCGGTGCTGCATCACTACCGCAAGACGCTTGCATTCCGGAGGAGTCACCCGGCGTTGATCGACGGCAACATGACCTTCATCGGCACCAACCAGGATCTGCTCGCCTTCACCCGCGAAAGGAACGGAGAAAAACTGCTCTTCGTTTTCAACCTGACGCGCAAACCGGCGGAATTCCGCCTGCCTGATGGCATGGTGCTCGGGGAACCGCTCGAGATGCCGGGCTTCGGGGCGGTGGCTGGCGCGGGGCTGGTGAAACTTGCGGCGCTAGACGGGTTTTGCGCGCGGGCTTGACGGCTATTTCAGAAGCTTATCGTAATCTGCGTGCGAGCCGATCCAGAACCAGATGATGTCATCTCCATCCCTGGCGGCTAAAGCTCTCCAGGATGTGCCGACGCGCGCCGACCAGAAGCGGCCGACGCGCTTGAAATGCAAGGAGGGATGCCTGGGATCTTGTTTGAGCAGATCGAAGTTTCCGTCGGCCAGTTTCCGTATCTGCTCAGGTAAGCAGTCATAGGCCTCCCAGAAGGCGGGAGTGGCGTGGTGTTTCAAAGCCGTCTTGTCTTTCCGGCACGAAAATCGATAAAGGCTTTCTCAGCGAGATGATCGAGTTTGCCACTCGCTGCGTCCGCTTCCATCTGCCTGTCCCAGCGTTCGGCTTGAAGGGCTTCAAACCACGCCGAAAAGGCTTCGAACTCGTACTTATCGAGTTCGGTAACGATTTTTTCAATCTGTTCCAGCTTGGTCATGATCGGCTCCAACGTTACCGCAAAATAAGCGCTGTCGCCGAATTTGCCAAGGATGCCGTCACCCAATCAGCGCGAACTTGTCCACGTCCACCATGCCGCGGTCGGATATTTTCAGGTGCGGGATGACCGGCAGTGGCAAGAAAGCGAGCTGGAGGAAGGGTTCTTCAAGCGTGGCGCCCAGTGCCAAGGCGGCTTTGCGCAGATGGTGCAGCGTATCGCGGACCGTCTCGTAGGGCTCGAGGCTCATAAGACCGGCGATAGGCAGGGCGATTTCACCGGTGATCTTGCTGTCTTCGACGACGACGAAGCCGCCCTTGATCTCGCCGAGACGGTTTGCGGCGCGCGCCATATCGTCCTCGTTGACGCCGACGACGCAGATATTGTGGCTGTCATGGCCGACGGTCGAGGCGATCGCACCCTTCTTCAGGCCGAAGCCTTGGACAAAGCCGTTGGCGTGGTTGCCGTTCTTGCCGTGGCGCTCGATGACGGCGACCTTGATGATATCGTTGGCAAGATCGACCGCAGTCTCGTTGCCGCTGACGGGCAGGCGGTAGCGGCGATGCTCGGTGATGATCTTGCCCGGGATGACGCCGATGACAGGCGTTTCGCCTTCGGCGAACGGTACGCCGAAATGGGCGGCGTTGACGGGCCGAGCCTTGACGCTGTCGAGGCCGATCGGGGCAACCGGTCTGCGCGAGGAAAAGAGCGCATCGGTGACGCGGCGGCCAGCGGAAAAGACCATGTCGGCGCGGCAGTTTTCCAGGCTGTCGAGTACCACCAGATCGGCGCGCCAGCCCGGCGCGACCAGGCCGCGGTCCCTCAGACCGAAGGCGCGGGCAGCCGAAATCGAGGCGGCGCGGTAGATCGCCAGGGCCTCGACGCCGCTTCCGATGGCTGTGCGGATCATATGATCGAGATGGCCCTGTTCGGCGATGTCGAGCGGATTGCGGTCGTCGGTGCAGAGCGCGAGGAAGGGTGAAAGCCGCTCGGTGATAATGGGTATCAGCGCGGCGAGATCCTTGGATACCGAACCCTCGCGCACGAGGATGTGCATGCCCTTGCGGATCTTTTCCATCGCTTCGCCGGCAGTCGTGCATTCATGCTCGGTTCGGATACCGGCGGCGAGGTAACCGTTGAGGTCGTTGCCGGACAGCAGCGGCGCATGACCGTCGATATGGCCGCCCTGGAAGGCGTCGAGCTTGGCCATGCAGACGGGATCCTTGTGGATCACGCCGGGAAAATTCATGAATTCTGCAAGTCCGATCACCTTCGGATGGTGGCGGAAGGGCAGGAGGCGCTCGATCGGCAGATCGGCACCGGAGGTTTCGAGATGCGTCGCCGGCACGCAGGAAGAGAGCTGGACGCGGATGTCCATGATCGTCTCCAGCGCCGATTCGAGAAAGAATTCGATGCCGGCAGTTCCGAGCACATTGGCGATCTCGTGCGGATCGCAGATCGCAGTGGTGACGCCATAGGGCAGAACGCAGCGGTCGAATTCGTGGGGTGTGACGAGCGAAGATTCGATATGCAGATGCGTGTCGATGAAGCCGGGGACGACGATCCTGCCCGATATATCGATCTCGGTTTCACCTTCGTAGCTACCTGAGGTGCCGACGATGCGATCGGCGCCGATGGCAATGTCCGACAGGACGAGTTCGCCGGTGACCAGATCGAAGAAACGGCCACCCTTCAGCACGATATCGGCCGGCACGCGGCCGACGCCCTGGTCGATGAGACGTTCGAGCTTGGTGGTCATGGCATTGCTCACATTACAACCGATTCCGAAACTTATAACCGATCTGCCGCCACAAGCGAGTGCCGCAAAACGAAACCGGGCGCCGTAGGGGCGCCCGGTCGTCGACGGTAAGCGATGGTTTATTCGGCGGCGACGATCTTGCCGGCTTCCCACTTGTAGAGCGAGAAGCTCTGCGAGGTCAGGTCGCCGGTCTCGCCGTAGGTGACCTTGCCGATGGCAGTCGGGATCTCCTTGCCGTCCTTCAACGCGGTCGCGACGGCTTCCGCATTCTCGGCACTGCCGGCCTTCTCGATGCCGGCTTTCAGCACTTCGACGGCGGCATAGGCGTTCAGCGTGAAGGCTTCGGCCGGGATGTTCTTGGCGGCGAGCGCGTCGGCTGCGGTCTTGGAATCCGGGCTCTTGGTGGCGTCCGAAGCGTTGGTGAAGATCGTACCTGCTGCCGCATCCGTGCCGATTGCCCAGAATTCGGTGTTGGAGAGTCCATCGCCGCCGATGATCGTCGCGTTGGCGGCGAGGTCATGCAATTGGCGGGCGAGCAGGCCGCCTTCCGGATGGTAGCCGCCGAAATAGACCACGTCGACCTTTTCGGACTTGATGCGGGTGGTGAGCGCGCTGAAATCCTTGTCGCCAGGCGTGATTGCGTCATTGACGACTTCGGTGATGCCGCCGGCATTCAGCGTCGCCTTGAAGGCATCGGCGAGGCCCTTGCCGTAGGCGCCCTTGTCGTTGACGATGGCGACGCGCTTGTCTTTGAAATTCTTTAGCACATATTTGGCGGCGACTTCTGCCTGCTGGTCGTCGCGGCCGCAGGTGCGCAGCACATTGGTGAGACCACGCTTGGTCAGGTCAGGGGCCGTCGCGGTCGGGGTAACCATCAGCACGCCGTTTTCAGCAAGCACGTCCGAAACAGGAATGGCTACGCCCGAGGTTACCGGGCCGACGACGAAGCGGATGCCGTCGCCGACGACCTTGTTGGCGGCGGAAACGCCCTGCTTCGGTTCGCCGGCATCGTCGGCCAGTTCGAGGACGACCTTCTCGCCGAGAATCCCGCCCTTCTTGTTGATCTCGTCGACGGCCGTCTGAGCGCCGTTCTTCACTTGGTCGCCATAGGCAGCGACGGGGCCTGTCAACGGAGCGATCAGGCCGATGGTGATATCGGCATGGGCAAGCGGCGCAAAGGCGAGTGACGCGACGAGGGCCGCCGTCAATGTCTTGAGGGTCATTGTCTATCTCCTTGGATGGGGTCATGCGACCCGCGATGAAGCGTCGCGCCGGCTTTTCCGGATCGTTCAGCGGCCCAGGAGCCGTGCCAAGAACGATCGATATCGGCGCGATCAATGCGCCCTCCGGCCATATTTGGCTCGAGTGGTGCAGCGACAAGATTTCTAGGAATTTTGGTGAGATTCCGCAAGTTGATAACAAAATAGAACGAAAATCGGCTCGATCAGGGGCGAATTCGTCCCCGAATCGTCGATCCTGGCGCCGTCTGCTGATTTTCAGGAGGGTGCCGGTACCCCGCACAATCGCGATGCGCCGATGAACCTGCTGAATTTCGCGGAAGGTCTCTTGGTCTTTCTGAATATTCGAATTCTGTTTTGAGATTAACACTTGATTCTACCAATTAGAGTAGAACCATTGTTCCCGCATATTGCTGCGATGCAAAAGAACGGTCGATCATAGACAGAGAGATATTTCAGGAACTGAGATCTGGATGCTGAAGCGTATCGAAGCCAGACAGGTGCGCAACGGAATGTTTGTGGAGGCGATCGAGGGTGCATGGCATGACCCTCTTCTGTCCAAGCGAAGATTTCTGCTGCGCCGTGAAGCCGATGCCCTGAAACTTCGCAAGAGCGGTATTGAAGGCATTGTCATCAACACCAGCAGAGGCCTCGACATCGACGGCCTGCCAGGCGGCAATATCGAGATCGACACCAAGGCGGCACGCGAGACCATCCAGAAATCCGTGCAGGTGCTGGAAAGCGTTTTCAGCCGGCTCCAGCATGGCGATGGCATCAGCGTCGATCAGGTGGCGCCGGTGATTTCCTCTGTCTCCAAGTCGATGGATGACAATCCCACCGTCTTTCTCAGCGTTACGCGTCTGAAATCCAAGGACGAGGCAACATTTCTGCATTCCCTTTCGGTGAGCGCGCTGATGATCCTGTTCGGCCGTCATCTCGGACTTGACGAGACTACCGTGCAGATGCTCGGCACGGCAGGATTGCTGCACGACGTCGGCAAGCTCGAAATTCCGCTCGAGATACTCAACAAGGAAGGGCGCCTGGACGAGGATGAGATCAAAATGATCCGCGATCATCCGGAAAAGGGGCATGCAATTCTGTCACGCCAGCAAGGCATGTCGGAGATGGTTCTCGACGTCTGCCTCAACCATCATGAGCGTATCGATGGCAAGGGTTATCCCCGCAGGCTTTCCGAGGCGCAGGTCAGCTTCCACGCGCGTGTTGCTGCGATTTGCGACGTCTATGACGCCGTGACCTCCGTGCGGCCGTACAAGGCGCCATGGAGCGCGAGCCAATCACTGAAATGGATGCTTGGCAGCGAAGGGCAATTCGATCGCCGGCTCCTGAAGAAATTCGCCCTCTGCCTTTCCGTCGCCGCGGTGAGCTGAAATCTATCTGGCTTCGCAACAAAAGGGCCTGCGTGGGCTTAGAGCGTTTCAGGTTTTGACGGAAGCGTATCCGGCATTGTCGAAGTAGTTGCTGCATTCGCTGGGCTCGATGGTTGTGACGAGGTGTCCGATGTGGCGCCAGGTGTCATCGATGGTTCGCTTCTGAGCCAGGCGCATCCAGTGCTTGATTTTGGCGAAAGCCTGTTCGATCGGATTGAGGTCGGGGGAGTATGGCGGCAAGTACCAGAGCCGAGCACCAGCGTTGCGGATCATCTGACGGATGGCGGCCGACTTGTGGGAGCCGAGATTATCCATCACGACGATGTCGCCGGGTTTGAGCACCGGTACGAGTTGCTGCTCGACATAGGCGCGAAAGCACTCACCGTTGATCGGTCCATCGAAGACACAGGGTGCGGTAAGCCGATCGCAGCGCAACGCGCCGAGGAAAGTCAGGGTGCGCCAATGTCCGTGCGGCGCGAAGCTGCGCAGGCGTTTGCCCTTCGGCCCCCACCCTCGAAGCGGCGCCATGTTGGTCTTGATCCAGGTTTCATCGATGAAGACCAGCCGTCTTGGATCGAGGCCAGCCTGCCAGGATCGCCAGCGCTGTCGCCGTCGCGCGACGTCAGCGCGCGCCTGCTCAAGGGCGAACAGTGTTTTTTTTGAACCGCAATCCCTCACGCCGCAGGAACTGCCATACCGTATCGTGGGATACCTTCACCCCTCGCGCGGCCAGCTCTTCCTTCAACCTGTGCAGTGACACATGCGGCGTCTGGTTGATCCGCTCCACGATAAACGCCCGATGCGGCTCCAGAACCCGCTTGCGGTGGCCGCCCATCTTCCCAGGCGCGACAGATCCGCTCGAACGATAACGCTGCGACCACTTTACCGCTGAAGACACGGCAATACCGAACCGCGCCGCAACCGACCGGCAGCTCTCACCGGCTTCGATTGCAGCAACAACACGCTCACGAAGATCATTGGAAAGAGGTCGCGTCATTCGATGCTGGCCTCCACTCCAGCCAGCATCTTGAATCACAAAACACACAAAAACGGAATCCCTTCCGATTCAACTAAATCCGGATACGCTCTAGAGCGCCGCGCGTCTTTTCAGACGCGCAAAGGACGCTGTAAAACTTTCAATTGCCGCACAATTTTATCCTTAAATCGATTCCGACTTAAGGAATGCAGGAGGTCCGCCGCAGGCCCTGTTGCTGGAAGCCTCAGAGCTTTCTCAGACGTTGTTCTGCAGGATGGTTCGCAGCTTGCCGAAGAGTTCGTCGATATGGTGCTTCTCGATGATCAGTGGCGGGGAGAGCGCGATGATATCGCCGGTGGTGCGGATCAGCAGGCCGCTTTCATAGGCCTTCAGGAAAGCGGTGAAGGCGCGCTTGGTGGGCTCGCCGGCGATCGGGTCGAGTTCGATCGCGCCGATCAAGCCGGTGTTCCTGATGTCGATGACATTGGGGCAGTCCTTCAGCGAATGCAGCGCGTCGGCCCAGTACTCGGAAAGCTCGGCGGCGCGTGTCAGCAGGCCCTCCTCCTTGTAGGTGTCGAGCGTGGCGAGCGCGGCGGCGGAGGCGATCGGGTTGCCGGAATAGGTGTAGCCGTGGAAGAACTCGATCATATGTTCCGGGCCGTTCATGAAGGCATCATGGATCTCCGAGGTAACGAAGACCGCGCCCATCGGAATGACACCGTTGGTCAGCCCCTTGGCGGCGGTGATCATGTCAGGCTTGACGTCGTAATATTGCGCGGCGAAGGGAGCGCCGAGGCGTCCGAAGCCAGTGATGACCTCGTCGAAGATCAGAAGGATGCCATGCTTGGTGCAGATCTCGCGCAGCTTTTGCAGGTAGCCCTTCGGCGGAATCAAGACGCCGGTGGAACCCGCCACCGGCTCGATGATGACGGCGGCGACGGTGGAAGCGTCATGCAAGGTGACGATACGCTCGAGTTCGGTAGCGATGTCGCCGCCATGCTCGGGCTCGCCGCGAGTGAAGTTGTTTTTGCCGGGCTGGTGGGTGTGCGGCATGTGATCGACGCCGGTCAGAAGTGTGCCGAACATCTTACGGTTGGTGACGATGCCGCCGACGGAGATGCCGCCGAAATTGACGCCATGATAGCCGCGCTCGCGGCCGATCAGGCGGAAGCGTGATCCATTGCCCTTCACGCGGTGATAGGCGAGCGCCACCTTGAGCGCCGTCTCGACGGATTCGGAACCGGAATTGGTGTAGAGAACGTGGTTCAGGCCTTCCGGGGCAATGTCGACCAGGCGGTTCGCCAGTTCGAAGGCCTTGGGATGGCCGAGCTGGAAGGCCGGCGCATAATCGAGCTCGCCGGCCTGCTCGCGGATCGCTTCGGTGATCTTCGGGCGGCAGTGGCCGGCATTGACGCACCAGAGGCCAGCCGTGCCGTCCAGCACCTGACGGCCGTCATGGGTCGTATAGTACATGTCCTTGGCGCCCACGAACAAACGCGGCTCCTTCTTGAACTGGCGATTTGCCGTAAACGGCATCCAGAAGGCGCGAAGATCGTTCGGTGCATTGAGGCGATTGGACATGCTGTTCTCCTGGCCGCTGACGGCCCTTCCCGGGGCTTCACGCCCATATTTTTACTGCCCGGTCAAATTATCAGGGCTTCCCAAGGCGTCAACGGGAAAAGTCCCGAAAGCTCCTCCTGACAGCAGGGTGAAGCTGCGTCGATCGATCATGAGGCGAGCGCTTCAGCGCGATGAGGCTGCAACTCCTTCGCCGCCGGCGAAAGGAGCAGAAAGACCAGGGCACTCAAAGGCACGACCGGCAAATCGGAAATTTGCCGGTCGTGCCATAAGGTTCAGGTGCTGGCATCGGCCGACATTCATGTCAGCGCTATCATCAAGCGGCGGATCTGTTTCTCTTCTGCACGAGGTAGATGTCTTCGAGCGTTGCCAGGATCTTCATGACCGGCTCGGAGCTGCTCGAATAATAGATGGTCTGTGCGTCTCGGCGGGTCTTGACCAGTTTTTGAGCGCGTAGTTTCGACAGGTGCTGAGAGAGAGCCGACTGGCTGAGGCCGACCTGCGTCGCAAGCACGCCGACGGCCACTTCGCCCTTCACGAGGCTACACAAGATCAGCAATCTTTTCGGGTTTGCCATGGCCGACAATAAAGCTGCCGCCACGTTCGTGTGATCGGCCAAATCAGAGGTTTCCATATGTTATCTTCCTAATGCGAAACGTACATCATTCGTGCTGGCACAGGCCGTCAGCCGGGATTTTGACTGACGCTAAAAACTAGCAACTGGGCTCGAAGATTGTATATACCTAAATTTAAGGTATCGAGTATGCTATTTTAGTCATGTTTGAACAAATGTGATCGGTATCCACAGCGAGGGTTTCGAACTCGTATCGCAGCAGCAAGTCGCCGGAAATCATGTCAAAACCTGAGGAATCGATACCACAAATGCGCCAAGGACCCGATTCCGGCGCCTTCAGCCTGATAGCGAGGGCTTCGGCGACATCGGGATGGCGTTCTACTAAATCTCGCACTGTCTCTTCCGCCTCGGTGGCAATTGCCTCATTCGCGGCCGACTGGATTATGAGATCGTTCCCATCCAACTGGTAGGCGCGGCCGAAGCCGCCATTGAGGCTGGCCTGTTCCGGCTTAAGACGGAAGAACAGGAAATCAGGAAAGTCGATATAAAGCTTCGCCTTGGTATGGCGAGCGAGAAAACGCGTGCGGATACGCTCGTAGAATGCACTGCTGCGCTCGACGGGTTCTGCCAGGCATTGGGTCGTCAGACGCGGATAGGCGAGGGGATCGCCCTTGCCGGGCTCGCCTGTCAGGAGCGAGGCGCGCGGGTCTCTGGCAAGCGCCTTTGTATGGGCCGATAGCTTCGAAACGAGGATGACGGGGGCGCCGTCGATATCGGTGGCGACCAGCACGCGACTGGCAAAGGGAAAGCCGGTCTCGGGGTCGAGAACGGCAATCGCGGCGTGCCGGGCGGAGCGCAGAAGCACGCGGGCGAGCTTGCGGGCATCGTCGTCGGTTTCGCGTAAGGGTGAGGCCGGATCTTTCATATCCGTTTTGTGACAAAGCGGATCGAAAACATCAAGCTTCCTGCTTGCGGCGATGGCGGGTGAGGCCGGCGACGATATCCTGAGCGGAGATGGTGCCGACAATCGCGCCGTTCTCGACGATGCCGATACTGCCGGGTTGGCGGGCCAGGGCGTCGAGGACATCGATCAGCGGCGTCGCGGCACGAGCCGTGGCGCTGACACTCATGCCGGCGGCAGTCTGGCCAAGGCCGGGCTGCATCACGTCGGCCGCAGTCAACATGTTGATCGGATTGAGGTTCTGCACGAAATCGGCGACATACTGGTCTGCGGGATTCTTGACGATGTCGTGCGGAGTTCCGCATTGGATGATGCGGCCGCCCTCCATGATGGCGATGCGATTGCCGATGCGGAAGGCCTCGTCGAGATCGTGGCTGACGAAAAGAATGGTCTTCTTCAACCGCCGCTGGAACTCCAGGAGCTCGTCCTGCAAGCGGGTGCGGATCAATGGATCGAGCGCCGAGAAAGGCTCGTCCATGAGCAGGATCGGGGCGCCGGTGGCAAAGGCGCGGGCAAGGCCGACACGCTGCTGCATGCCGCCGGAAAGCTCGTTGACCTTGCGGCCTGCCCATTTCGTCAGGTTGACCAGTTCAAGCTGCTCGCCGACGCGGAGCTTGCGTTCGGCTTCCGGCATGCCGGCGAGTTCGAGGCCGAAGCCGACATTTTCGGCGACCGTGCGCCAAGGCAAAAGGGCGAACTGCTGGAACACCATGGAGACGGTGTGGGTGCGCAAATCGCGCAGCGCCTTGGCATTGCATCTGTAGGGGTTGACGGGGCCGGTGGTCGTGGAGACCGCTACATCACCGCGCACCACGGGAGCGAGCCCATTGACGGCGCGCAGCAGCGTCGACTTGCCAGAGCCGGAAAGGCCCATCAGCACCAGGATCTCGCCTTCCTCGATCGTCAGTGAGGCATCGGCGACGCCGAGCACCAAGCCGGTCGCGGCGCCGATTTCGTCTCGCGATTTGCCCTGATCGACCATGGCAAGCGCTGTTTCCGGCCGATCGCCGAAGATGATGCTGACATTGTTAAAGTTTACCGCGGTCATGCAGCGCCTCCTTCACCCGCCGTGCGGAACATCCGGTCGAGAATGATTGCCAGGATGACGATGCAGAAGCCCGCCTCGAAGCCCTTGGCGATATTGACGGTGTTAAGCGCACGGACGACGGGCACGCCAAGCCCGGGAGCGCCGACAAGGGCGGCGATGACGACCATCGACAGCGACAGCATGATGGTCTGGGTGAGACCCGCCATGATCTGCGGCGTGGCGAAGGGAAGCTCGATCTTGCGTAGCACCTGTATCGGCGTCGCGCCGAAAGCGACGGCGGCTTCGACGAGGGACGGCGGCGTCGAGATGATGCCGAGGCGCGTCAGCCGGATCGGGGCGGGGATTGCGAAGATGACGGTCGCGATCAGGCCTGGCACCATGCCGAGGCCGAACAAGATGAGCGCCGGGATCAGATAAACGAATGTCGGTATGGTTTGCATGAGATCGAGCACGGGGCGCATGGCCGCATAGACCCAAGGGCGGCGAGCAGCGGCAATGCCGAGCGGAATGCCGATCACCATGCAGACGAAGGTGGCGGCGAGCACGAGGGCGAGCGTCTCCGTCGTTTCCTTCCAATAGTCCTGGTTCACGATCAGCAGCAGCCCGAGACAGGTGAAGACCGCGACCGCGATCGATCGGCGCAACCAAAAGGCGATGGCGGTGATGGCGGCGATGACGATCAGCGGATGAGGCTTCTGCAGCACGAAGAGCAGGCCGTCTATGGCGCTCGACAGCAGGAAGGCGACCTGGTTGAAGAACCATTCGCCGTTCGAGGTCAGCCAGTCCACGAAGGATTTGGCCCAGGAGCCAATGGGAATCTTAAATTCGGTGATCCAATTCAACGGCGCGCCCATCCAAAAAAACAACAACCGGACAAAAATGAACCGGGGCGGCGAGCCGCCCCGGTCGTATCGTCAGAGGCCGAGGCCGGTCTTGGCGGCCGCGAGAGCGTCGCCCTTGCCATCGCGGGTCTTGACGCCATTAAGCCAGGGCTCGAGTGCTGCGGGGTTCGCCTTCAGCCATTCGGAAGCTGCAGCCTCCGGCTCTTTGCCGTCGTTGAGGATTTTGCCCATGATGTGGTTCTCCATGTCGAGGGAGAACGTCAGGTTCTTCAGCATCGTGCCGACATTCGGGCATTCGTCGAGATAACCGGCGCGGACATTGGTGAAGACCTTGGCGCCGCCGAAATCCGGACCGAAGATATCGTCGCCGCCTGTGAGGTAGGTCAGCTTGAAGTTGGTGTTCATCGGATGGGGTTCCCAGCCGAGGAAGACAACGGGCTTGCCTGATTTGTCGGCGCGCGCGACCTGGGCGAGCATGCCCTGCTCGGAGGATTCGACGACTTCCAGATCTTTCATGCCGAAGGTGTTCTTTTCGATCATGTCCATGACGAGGCGGTTGCCGTCATTGCCAGGCTCGATGCCATAGATCTTACCGTCGAGATCGTCCTTATGAGCGGCGATGTCCTTGAAGTCCTTGATGCCGAGTTCCGCACCCTTGGCGTTGGTTGCGAGCGTATACTTGGCACCGACGAGGTTGGGGCCGAAAGATTCGACCGACTTGTCGTCGAGATAGGGCCGGACGTCCTTTTCCTGTGTCGGCATCCAGTTGCCGAGGAAGATGTCTATGTCCTTGTTCTTCAGCGAGGTGTAGGTGACCGGCACCGAGAGAACCTTGATGTCGGTCTGATAGCCGATGCTCTTCAGGACGACGGATGCGGTGGCGGTGGTGGCGGTGATATCCGTCCAGCCGACGTCCGAGAAATGAACGGTGGAGCAGCTGTCGGGATCGGCGGCGAAGGCGGCGGTCGCAACGGAGAGGGCGGCGACGGCAGTTGCGGTAACGAGTTTGAACGTGCTTGTTGTTTTCATTTTAGACTCCCAGTCTTTAAGTTCCCAAGCCAACCATCAATAACCGAGTTTGACAAGCGACCTCAGCGCGTTTGCGTCGTATCGACCTATGCGATTGCGACGTCGGCGGATTTTTTCCGAGCGCCTGGTTTTCAAGGCTTTCGCCGGTTTTCGAGCCGGATTCCTGTGATTATCGTTCTCTCGGGGCTTTTCTTTGCCATTCCGAGCTTTCAATAAGCCGATTAAGGAGAAATCGGATGGCAAAACTCTATTTCAACTACTCGACGATGAACGCCGGCAAGTCGACGATGCTGCTGCAGGCCTCCTACAATTACCAGGAGCGCGGCATGCGCACGGTGCAGCTGATCGCCGCCTTCGACGAGCGCGCCGGCCGTGGCGTCATCGGCTCGCGGATCGGCTTGGAGGCGAGCGCCATTCCCTTCGAGCCGCATGAGGATCTGTTCCGGCTCGTCGCGGCGCTGAGCGGCGAAGGCGCGCCGATTTCCTGCATCTTCGTCGACGAGGCGCATTTCATGACGCCTGTCCATGTCTGGCAGCTTGCCCGCGTCGTCGACAGGCTTGGTATCCCTGTCATGGTCTATGGGCTGAGAACCGATTTCCAGGGCAAGCTGTTTCCGGCCTCGCAGGAACTGCTGGCGATCGCCGACGAAATGCGCGAGGTGCGCACGATCTGCCATTGCGGGCGCAAGGCGACGATGGTTGTGCGGCTCGGCGCGGAAGGAAACGTACTGCACGAAGGCGCCCAGATCGATGTCGGCGGCAACGAGAAATATGTCTCGCTCTGCCGCAGGCATTGGGACGACGCGATGAACGGAGCCTGGATCGCCGAGCCGGTCTGAAGCCGGCGATGCCGCCTGTTTTCTTTAGCGCCGCAAGCGACTAGCTTGAGCAGGAGATTCCCTGGAGAGATCAGGTGCGCAAACCCCCGCCATTCGATAGCCAGTACGAAGCTGTAGGCAGCTTTGCCGAGAGGATTGCGGCCGAAGGAGCCTATTGCGTGGCGGCGATCGGCGCCTTCAGCGGCGAGGAAACGCGGTCGGCTGACGAGGTTTTCCTGGAACAGAATGCCCGCTTCCAGGCCCATATCGCCGATGCTGCGGCGCTCGACGCCCAGCTGGCCGAGCTGGTCTTTTCTCTTGACCGGCTGACGGCCGAGGTTTCTGCCGATCTCGATAGTTTCCGGGGGCTGACGCTGGGTGAGAAGATGGCCGGCTGGGTGTCGCGCCAGCGGATGTGGCGCATGTATACCGAACGCGTGCGCGAGGCGCCGGTCATCGAGCGGCTGCTCGACCTTTTGACGAAATCGGACGCGCTCGCCAAGCTGATCGCCGGCCAGCGCGCCTCGCTCACCGAACGGCACAGGGCAGCCGAACGCAGCCTTGTCGATATTGTCGAGCAGCGGCGCCGGCTGGTCGATTCCATCGATATCGCCCGCCTCAAGATGAAGGAGCTCAATGCCAAGGCGCTGACCACGCAGGGCCGTATCGGCGTCTATGGCAACAGGGCTCATTGGGAGCAGATGGAGGCGGAACGGCGGGCGCTGAAGGCGGAGGCCGAGCGAAATTCCGCCGAAGAGCACGAGATGCGAGACGACAGCCAGCGGCGCGAGCGCTTCATCGGCCTGTTCCAGGCCTTTGTCGATTCGCTGAACGGCCGGATCGCCGCCTGCAATGTGCTGCTGCGCAAGCTGTTGATAGACGTCGAGGAGCGGCTGATCATCTACCAGGCGCAGGTCGATACCGACAGGCCGGGCATGAAGGCGAGGATCAAACCGGAACTCTTTCCCGATATCGCCACGCCGATCAGGCTGTTCGAGAAGGGCATGCTGGTCGCCCAGGATCTGGAGCGGCGCAAGAGCCGCGCCGATCTCGAATTCACAAGAAGGTTTCCGACCTATGCCGAGCCGTCGGCGGAAACATCGGGAGCGCCTCTGATCGATACGGCGCGCAGGTCCTTGCGCTTCCGCCTGCCTCTCCTGCGCTCCTGACCGGCAGGGCGCGGGCAATACCCCTCTTGCGCAATGCTTTCATTCCGAAAAATCGAAGGGCTCGTGTTGTGCTCGGCCCATCGAGCGCATATGTGGGATGCAGCGGGGCGGCAATGTCCCGATGTTCGCCTCGCCTGACAGGAGACGACGATGCTTGACCGGATAGCCGGTTTTTTCAGGCTGATCGGCCAGACGATCGGCCGCTGGGCCCGCCTGTTTTTCGCTTGGGCTTTCTGGCCCTTTCTTGCCGCGCAGGGCTGGTATCAGCGCCGGAGTTGGATGATCCGGCTGCCGGTGATCGCGTTCGTGGCGCTGCTGGTCGTGCTCTACGGTTATTTCTTCTGGCAGACGCAGGTCTGGTCGAATTTCAACCCCGCCTTCGTCGACGAGTACCGGCTTTCCGAACGCAAGGTCGCAGCCGGGCAGGACGTGCCGGCGGCCGGCGGCGCGGCGGCGACGGCGCCGAAGACCTGCCAGCGCTCGGCGATCGTCGACGTCGCGGCCGATCTGACCGATTTCAATGTCAACCAGAACGCATGGATCTCCTCCATGCTGCTCTACAAGATGGGCTTCTTCGGCATCGACTGGGATCACACGCCCTTCCTCGACAACAAGGCGTCGTTCCAGCGCGGCGTCAACCAGGCGGTCCGGCGGACTTCGGCGGAGCTTGTCGATACGCTCGGACGCGTGCGCGGCACATCGGGCATCAACAACGACCTGCAGAGCGCGCGCGGCAATCTGCAGTTTGACGAAAACAGCTGGTATTTCGGGCTCAATCCCTTCGGGCCGAAGACGCCGACGCCTTCCTATTACCGCTCGGCGATCGGCAGCCTGCGCAAGTTCAACACCGATCTCGCCCTCTGCAATGTCATTTTCGACGGCCGCGCCGACAACCTGATGCAGTTTATCGACCGCATTGCCAACGATCTCGGCGGCACCTCCGACATGCTCGCCGAGCGCTCGGAAAACCACAATCGCGGCTGGTTCGATACACGCGCCGACGACCGGTTCTGGTTCGCCTATGGCCAGCTCTATGGCTACTACGCGATCTTGGCTGCCGCCCAGGCGGATTTCTCGCAGGTGGTGGCGGAACGCAATCTCGGAACGATCTGGGGCGGGACCATGCGGCAGTTCCAGGCGGCGCTCCGCATCCAGCCGGCGATCATCTCGAACGGGCGCGAGGACGGCTGGATCATGCCGAGCCATCTCGCCACGATGGGCTTTTATATTCTGAGGGTGCGCTCAAACCTCGTCGAGATCCGGTCGGTGCTCGATCGCTAGGTCATCAAGTCGCGAAGAATCCCCACTTGCCTTAACGAGGCGGGGCGATGGAAGCGCGCAGGATTAACTGGCATTCCATCTTCAGCCGCACTGGTGTCCTCTTCGGCTGCGCCACCTTTTCCAGAAGCTCAGCCACCGCCCATTGGCCCATCTCCTCGTGCGGCAGTTTCAACGTGGTGAGTGGCGGCAGGATTTTTCGGACAAGGCTGTCATCATCGAAGCCGACGACGGAAATGTCTTCGGGGATTTTCAAGCCTCTTATTCTGATTGCATCATAGGCACCCATCGCCACCCGGTCTGAAAAACAGAATACCGCAGTCGGCGGGGATGGCAGGTCGAGCAACTGCAGCATTTTCTCGCGCCCGAGGTCGAGCGACCAGGCGCCGGACACAATCAGCTCTGGATCCACCGCGATATCGTAGGTGGTGAGCGCCTGGCGGTAACCGCTTAAACGATCTCGGGACGCTTCAAGCCGCTCCTTGCCCGCGTCGATCATGGCTATGCGGCGATGTCCGGCCTTGATTAGTGTCTCCGTCGCCGCAAAACCGCCGGCAAGATCGCCAGGAATGATCGACGAGAATTCGGCCCGCTGCTGATGGCAGTTCAAGAGCACGGTCGGGTAGTTGGCAAGTTTGGAGGGCAGCACTGGCGCCAACTGGGTGATGAGGGTGGCGTAGACCACTCCGACGATCTGACGCCGGCCCAGATAGTCGAGAATGACCTCTGCGAATTCGACCTGTCCGCCGGTAACGACGGTGATCGCCGCCAAGCCCCGTTCTTCTGCTGCCTCACGCACGCCTTCAATCAGCGGCGCGGCGTGATGCGAAGCCATCAGATCGTCGATCAAAAGCACGATGATGCCGCCGATCGGGCCATTGACGGGCCTGGTCTTCTGATAGCCAAGCTCCTCGGCCACAGCCAGCACATGACTACGCATCTTCTCGGAAACGCGCTTGCCGGGCGCCTCGTTCAGCACCAGTGAAACCGTCGCATGCGAAACGCCGACCTTTGCAGCGATGTCGGACATTGTCGGTCGTTTCGTTATTTTGTCGTTCACGCAGTTTCTCTCTCAGACAGTTGGCATGCACGTTAGAAAATCTAACGGACAATGTGAAGCGGCGGGCTTGCGGGAGTTACATTTTTGAGTTACGAAACCTATCTGTAACTTATTTTGTGACTACATCCAACTGGAAAGCTTGCGGCTCATGACCATCGCCTCCCGCCGTTTCGCCGACACCCATTCCGGGCCGCGTGCGCGCCTCTCTCTCGACGGGACCTGGGACTTTCAGCTGCAGGGACACGAGCCCGCGACGATTGCCGTGCCCGCTCCTTGGCAGGCGTACCTTCCGGATCTACGCGCCGCTGCGGGCGTGGCAACTTATTCGCGCACGCTTACCGTGCCGCAGAAATGGCAAGGTCGTCAGGTGATCGTGCATTTCGGCGCGGTGAACTATTTCGCCGAAGTGTCGGTCAATGGCAGGCACCTTGGCTCTCACGAAGGCGGCTATCTGCCGTTTGAATTTGTCATCCCCGCCGATCTGCTGGGCGGTGAAATGCGTCTTGACGTACGGGTCACGCTGCCGAGTTCTGACGGACAGGCTTTCCCCGACTTTCCATTCGATGAAATCCCGCACGGCAAGCAGAGCTGGTACGGTATGTTGGGCGGCATCTGGCAGTCGGTCTGGCTGGAGTGCCGCTCCGAGGCGCATATCGCTCACCAGGGCATTCGCGCCGACCTCTCCACCGGCGGCGTGACGGTTGATGTCGAACTGGCCGCGGCCTTCACTGGTGCGTTGAACATTAGGCTTCTCGACCGCAATGGCGCGGTGGCGGCGTCCGCCGAGCTTGCTCTCAACGGCGCGGCACACGCCTCCGTCGCGCTCAAGGTCGCCAAGGTCGAGGCCTGGTCGCTCGATGATCCCGCGCTTTACCGGGCTGTCGTCGAACTGCGTCAGGGCGACGTCGTCATCGATGCCGACGTCCAGGATTTCGGCTTTCGGACGTTTGAAGCGAGAGATGGAAAGTTTTTCCTGAACGGCCAGCCATTCTACATGCGCGGCGCGCTGGATCAGGATTACTATCCCGAGGGCATCTACACGCCGCCGTCACTGGAGTTTCTGGAAGACCAGGCGCGTAAATCGAAGGAGCTTGGCCTCAACCTCCTGCGCTGCCATATCAAGGTTCCCGATCCGCGCTACTATGATGTGGCTGACCGCTTTGGCCTGCTGGTCTGGACGGAAATCCCCAACGTCCAGACGTTCACCGAGAAGTCGGCGCAGCGCCTGCTCGATACGATGGAAGGGATCCTGCGCCGCGACAGCAACCATCCCTCTATCGTGATCTGGACCATCATCAACGAAGACTGGGGGACGCGTCTTGTCGAAAGCGCCGATCAGCGGAGCTGGCTGGACAACGCCTACCATTGGCTGAAAAAGAAGGACCCGACACGGCTGGTGGTGGACAATTCCGCCTGCATTCCAAACTTCCATGTCGTCTCCGACATCGATGATTACCACTATTACGCCTCGGTTCCGGAAATGGCGCGCGAGTGGGCCGATTGGGTTTCGGCCTTCGCCAAGCGGCCCGACTGGTCCTATTCGCCGGACGGCGATGCGAAACGGCGCGGCGACGAGCCGCTCGTCGTCTCCGAGTTCGGCGTCTGGGGCCTGCCGCGTCCAGACAAGCTGCTGCAGGACGGCAAGGAGCCGTTCTGGTTCAGCAACGGACTGGAGTGGGACAGCGAAGGTGCGACCTATCCGCATGGTGTCGAGCAGCGCTTCCGCACCTTTCAGTTCGACAAGGTTTTTCCGTCCTTCGACTCCTTCATCGAGGACACGCAATGGCATCAGTTCAATGCCCTCAAGTTCGAGATCGAAGAAATGCGCCGCCATGCCTCGATCCAGGGCTATGTCATCACCGAGCTGACCGATCTGCACTGGGAAGCCAATGGCCTCATGGACATGGAGCGCAATACGCGCGCCTATCACAACCGTTTCCATGAGATTAACACCGACGTGGTCATCGTGCCGCGCATGCAGCGCTATGCGGTCTGGGCGGGCGACACGGCCAGCATCGAGCTCGAAATCTCGACGGGCGGCAAGGCGCTGCCAGCGACCGAATTGGGCTGGAGTGTCGATGGCGCAGCTGCTGGCAAGATGGCGGTCGAAGCGGTGGATGCGACGTCAGTGTGCCGCCTGCCAGCAATTGATCTATCCTTCGCCGCAGAAAAAGCCGGCAATCAGGCCAGTGTCCAGTTCACGCTGACCGCCGGCGACAACGAGCTGGCGCGCAACAGCCTCGATATCAGCGTCTATGCCCGACGGTCCAAAACTGTGCGTTCGGTTTCGTCGGCAGAGCCCGAGATCGCGCAATATCTGACCTCCCTTGGCTATGAGGTCGTAAACGCCGACAAGGCGCATGTGCGGGTTGTCTCGACATTGAGCCAGGCCGATATCGATGCCCTGGAGCACGGCGCCCATTACGTGTCGCTGGCCGATGTTGCGCTCCTGTCGTTTGGCAATCTGCGCAATGATCAGCCAAACTGGAATTATCCGACCGGAGGCGATCGCGGGCAGCCCATGCCGCAGATGCGCGTCACCGAACGCAACGGCACCATCTGGAAGGGTAACTGGGTCACCGGCTTCAGCTGGGTGAAGCGTTCCGGGGTATTTGAACGTCTGCCGGGCGGCCCGCTCACCGACCTATCCTTTGTCGGCGTCAACCCCAACCGCGTCATCACCGGCTTCCGACCGATCCATTTCGATGGGCTGGTCCATGCCGGCACGATGGCGGGCTGGATTCACAAGCCCTGCGCGACCATTGCCGAACGGCGGGTCGGCTCAGGTCGTATCGTGGCGACGACCTTCGGCCTGATGCGCGAACCCGCGGGCGCCGATCCGGTCGCAGCGACCTTGCTTGATTGCATCATCGAGACGGCCGCCGCGGGATAGGCCGTTTGTAGAATTGAACCGCCGCACATGACCGGGAGGAGGTTTAGGTGGCCAAGACAGATGCAGGCGTGAACATCCGCAACGTTTCCAAGAGTTTTGGGGCGGTGGAAGTGCTCAACGACATCTCGCTCGGGATAGACAGCGGCGAGTTCATCGTCTTCCTGGGCGCTTCCGGCTGTGGCAAGTCCACCCTTCTGCGCATGATCGCCGGGCTGGAGACGGTTTCGGGCGGCGAAATCTGGATCGGCGGGCGCCGTGTCGACCAGCTTGCCCCCGGCCAGCGTGAGGTATCCATGGTGTTCCAGTCCTATGCGCTCTATCCGCATATGAGCGTGCGAGAAAATCTTGCCTTTGGACTGGTCAATGTCGGTACGCCGAAAGCCGAGATTGCAACCCGCATTGCGACGGCGGCCAGGATGCTGGAGATGGACCATCTCCTCGACCGCAAGCCGGCGCATCTGTCCGGCGGCCAGCGCCAACGCGTTGCGATTGGCCGCGCCATCGTGCGTGAGCCAAAAGTCTTCCTCTTTGACGAACCCCTGTCGAACCTGGACGCCGGCCTGCGTACACGCACCCGTTTCGAACTGTCGCAGCTGCATGATCGTCTTGGCGCCACGATGGTTTTCGTAACCCATGATCAGGCCGAGGCAATGACGCTGGCGACCCGGATTGTCCTTCTGAACAAAGGAAGGATCGAGCAGGTCGGCGCGCCCATGGATATTTATGCCCGCCCCAGCACCCGCTACGTTGCCCAGTTCGTCGGCTCGCCGCCGATGAACTTCCTGCCGGCGGCACGGATTGAGAGCGGTCTGGACGGCGCGATTGTCACAACCGGCGGCGGCGTCGGGCTGCAAACCTCGGTTCCGTTCGACAGTTTGCCTGGTGCCAACCTCACGCTTGGCTTGCGGCCGGAGAGCCTGACGGTCTCGCCGCACGGCACGCTAAGGGGCAAAGTCGTCACAGTGCAGCAGATGGGCGACCGCTCTCTGGTCCACGCCGAACTCGCCGACGGGACGCAGGTCGTCGGCGTTGACGCCCCAATCACCACGGCCCGTGGTGGTTCCGAAATCGCGTTTGCCGTCGAAGGAGCGACGGCGATGCTGTTTGATGAAATGGGCAAAGGTTATCACGCGGCCGGCTAGGCTGCGGCGCGAGACAGCAAGGCCGCCCTCCGAAGGAGGTCCCGGCAGGAAAACCGATCATTCTGGAGGAGTGAGAATGCGTAACCTGTTGAAAACATCGATTGCGGCGTTCGCCGTCATGATTGCCTTCCCGGCATTTGCAGCCGAAAATGTCGTTTGGTGGGACTTTTTGTCGGGAGGCGACGGCGTGCGAATGAAGGCGCTGATTCAGCGCTTCAACGACGAACATAAGGACAAGATCCAAATCAAGGGCACCACCCTCGAATGGGGCATCCCTTATTACACCAAGCTGCAGACATCAACTGCTGTCGGCCAGGGACCTGACATCGCCACCTACCACCTGTCGCGCCTGGCCGGTGCGGTTTCGGCCAAGACCGTGTCGCCAATCGATCCGAAGGAGCTTCAGGCTGTCGGTTTGAAGGACAGCGACTATCCGCCGAATGCAATCGCCGCCTCGACGGTCGACAATATGCGCTACGCCGTACCGTTCGACGTGCACGGCGAGGTGCTCTACTACAACAAGAATGTACTGAAGGAACTTGGAGCATTGGGCAAGGACGGCAAGCCGACCGGCATCGATACGCTGGAAGGCTGGCGGGCGCTGTTGGCCAAGGCCAAGGAAGCCGGCAAGAACGGCGTCGTCATCGCGTCGTCCAGCGGCGATTTGCGCGACATCTATACTTTGTTCGGCCAATTGGGCGGTCAATTGACCACCGATGGCAAATTCCTGCAGGGCGACAATTTCGACAAGATGCAAAAGGCCTATGGCGAGATCACCAATTGGGTGAAGCAAGGCTGGGCGCAGCCCTATATCGACCCTGAAACCATCACTCCGACCTTCCTGGCCGGACAATCCGCCTTCTTCTTGAACGGCAACTGGGAGCTGCCGACCATGGAAACCGAAGTGGCCAAGGGCAGCGGCTTCGATTACGGCATGGTGAACATTCCCGCCTGGATGGGCAAGCCTGCCAACTGGGCGGACTCGCACTCGTTTGTCATGCCCAACAATGTCGGCGTGACCATGACGCCGGAAAAGCGTGCCGCAGTTCTCGAAGTCATCAGATGGATGAATGTGAACTCACTGGAATGGGCCGGCGCCGGCCATATCCCGGCTTATTTGCCGGTCAGCACGTCTGACGCCTATAAGGCGCTCAAGCCGCAAGCGGACTATGCCGCCATGGCGCTCAACGCCTTCTATATGCCGAAGACGCCGCTCACCGGCGCTGCGTCCAAGTTCGACGACGACTGGCAGAACATGGCGTCCGGACCGCTGAACGGCGACGGCGATCTGAAGGAGACACTGGAGACGTTCCGCGATCATATGAACTCTCAGTGACGTTTTCCTTCAACAGTCCCCGGGGCAGTTCCTGGCCCGGGATCGCATAACCGAGGCAGGTGATAGATGGCTGCAGTCAGCAACAAGAAGCAGGACAGCCTGATTGCAGCGCTGCTGGTCGCACCGGCCGTCATCGCGTTTCTGGTGATCTTTGCCTATCCGACGTGGCGCATGGTGGCGATGAGCTTCACCAATGCGCCGCTGATCGGTCCCGGCGAGTGGGTCGGCCTCGACAATTACGCGCGCCAACTCTATTCGCCTCAATTTCAGAAGGCGCTTCTGAACACGCTGTACTTCATCGTTCTGACCGTCATTCCCGGCACGTCTCTGGCGCTGTTCGTTGCCATGGGGGTCAATCGTCTGACCGGGCGCATACAGATGTTGGTCCTGGCGTGCTTTTTTCTGCCTTCCATTCTGCCGGTATCGGTGGTGACCCAGATCTGGACCTGGATCGCAAACATGCAATATGGCGTCATCCAGAATGTCATCGGCCTGTTTACCGGCGGCCGCCCGCTGCCGGTGCTGCGTTCGCCGACCTATTTCATGCCCTCCGTCGCCGTCGTCACGATCTGGTGGACGATCGGTTTCAACATTCTTCTGTTTCTTGCCGCCTTGCGCAGCATTTCGTCCGACATCTACGAAGCGGCGGCGCTCGACAATGCCAGCCGCTGGCGGGTGTTCTCAAAGATAACCTGGCCGCTGATCTGGCCGGTGACAGCGTTGGTGCTGACGCTGCAGCTGATTGCGCAGTTCAAGATTTTTTCGCAGCCGTATCTGCTCGGCTATTTCGCCCACACGCCGGCTGACGCGCAATCCGTGGTCATGACCGTCATCTACGACCTCGCCTTCAAGCAGAACAAGGGTGGAGAAGGTGCAGCCGTCGCTACCATACTGTTCATCATCATCCTGATTGCCTCCGTTTTCCAATATCAGTTCCTGCGGGCGCGAGGTGAAAAATGAGCGTTCTGGCAACCGATCAACAAGCGGCTCTGGCGCGGACGAACGGTAGCATTGCCGCAAGCAATTGGAGCGGCCGCGCGCTGACTGCTCTGGCCGTGCTCGGGGCGCTGATCTGGTTCTTCCCGCTTTACTGGGCGATCGTGACTTCGCTGAAATCCGACACTGAGGTGGCGAGCCCAGCATCCGGGTTGTTACCTAAAGAACCGACGATCGAGCCCTATCTCTACGTGATCGACCGCTCCAGTATCGTGCAATGGTATATCAACTCGGTCGGCACATCGACGATCATTGCGTTGGTGGTGCTGGCAGCCAGCGTCTGCTGTGCCTATGCCTTGAGCCAAATTCACTTTCCCGGCCGCCGCCTGATCTACGGCGCGCTGATTGCCTCGGTGATGGTCCCGGCGGAGGCGCTTATCATCAACCATTTCGTGCTGATGAACTCATTCGGGCTGATCAATAGCTGGGGCGGCATCATCATGCCGCAACTCGTGGTGCCATCGGTCATTATCATCCTCAAACAGTTCTTCGACCAGATCCCGAAGGAATTCCGCGAGGCGGCGATGCTCGACAATGCGGGCCATTTGCGAACGTTATGGAAGATCTATGTGCCGATGAACTGGGGCGTGATCATCGCGCTTGGTATCACGACCTTTATCGCGGCATGGAACAATTTCCTATGGCCGTTCCTGGTCGCGACTTCGGACGCCACAATCACCATTCCCGTCGGCATCACCCAGGTGAAGGACGTCTTCGGCGTGCGCTTTGCCAAGGACATGGCTGCGGCGGTATTGGCCGGTCTTCCCGTCGCCATACTCTACCTCCTCTTTCAGAAGCAGGTCACGCGCGCCATCATGCTCTCCGCCGGAATAAAGGGATAATGGGGCTTCGTGGGCATTTCTGTAATAACACCCTAGAGCGCCGCCCAAGTCGACGACACGCAGTTTCCCGACGAATTCATAGGTGATGCCGACGATGCCGCCGCCGATTTCATCGTCGCGGAAGCGACCGACGCTGCGCACCATCTTGTGGCCGCCAAGCCGGTTGTCGACGCGATAGACGAAATGGAAGCCGACGCCGTCAAGGCTCGCGTCTTCGAAGGTTTGGGCGATCAGGCTGCGATCGTCCTCGTGGAAACGTGACGTTAGCTCTGTCAGGTTGATAGGGCCGTCGCTGTAGGGGAGGTCGAAGATCGCGTGGACGTCCTCGCTTGCAAAGAAATGTCCTGTCTCGATATCGATGCGCCAGAAGCCGAAAAGACGATAGGCAGCAAGCATCTGGACAACTTCAGCATCGGTGATGCCGATTTGAGCGCGGGATTGCTCTGTCTTGTTAGTGACGGGCTGTTCGAAGTGAACAGGCACGATTCCCCCAGATCACGGGACGACGTGCCGACTCTCTTCCGATTCCTCAGTTGATCAGCTTCAATCGAATTGCCTTAGCTACCAACTGGGTGCGGTTGACGCAATCGAGTTTTTTGATCGCGTTCGTCATATAGGCGTTCACCGTATGATCCGAGAGCGTCAGGATCTGGCCGATTTCGATCGAGGTCTTGCCCTGAGCAGTCCAGCGTACAACTTCTAGTTCTCTGGTCGATAGCGCGTTATGCGCGCATTCCTCGTTGCGCTTGACTGCATTGTATGCATCGAGTGCATGGAGAATGATCATTGCCAGCTCATTGATCTCGCTCTGGCCGAGTGCGGCGCGGTCGCCGCAGAACCAAAAGACCAGGCGCTGGCCGTCGGCTGCAATGGTCGGCATGGCAACACCCGCCGGTATGGCATGGCGCAGCATCAGGGCACGAAGTTCGGCGGGAAAGGCCTGGCCATTGACAGCGTCGTTGAGATGCCAGGCCGGCGGCACAACGGACTGCCTCAGCCTTAGGCCGAAAGGGCAGCCGCGCATCATGTGGGCGTGGTCGAAATCCCTGATATAGGCGGCCGGAAGCGAGCTCTCGATCAGCAGGGGTTTTAAGAGAAGATCTTCGGGGGAAGGAGCGTGCATCAGCGTCGCATGCGACAATCCGAAGGCTGTGGACACTCTGCCGAGCGCGTGCGCAAACAGGCTGCGGGTTCGAGCGGTCGCAAGCTCTGCCGAAAGCAATGACTGTCTTTCAGAGGTAGTCATGTAAGACATTTGTGCGCCCCCGCCAGCCTCAATGTTAACGCTATCAAACATGGAAAGGCGGCCGGATGCTAGTCCCAATTGACTTAACGTCGGCCGATTTACTCATATTGTGTAAAATTATTGACAGCAGATCGCGCTTTAGTTGAGTTTCGACTTGCGGATATAGCGTTGTGGTATCTTTGATTTCCTCCATGCGCATCCGTCATGGGTTTCGCGCAGTGATGTAGGAAGAGAATCACCTTGGGAAGAGCCTGGCGGCAACACTTGTCGAAAACCGGCTTGCTGGCGATCAATGCAATTGCTAAGCGTCTTACCATGTATAATTGAGGCAATTCAACCGTGCGTTCTGCGATTTCTTTTTCAGTGAAGTCCCTATTTTCCCTGATATTACTCGTTTTATTATTTCTAACCCTGCCGATAGGAGCGGCAACCTCGCAGGCCGCCGGGCAGAAGAAGCAGGCAGGGCAGCCGCCGATGCGCTTCATCCTCGTGCGCAGTCTCCTCTGCATGGAAGACTGTCCGGAATGGATATCGGCAGAGGGACGCATAACCTCCGATACGCCGGCCCAGCTCCGAAAAATTCTGAAGAAGATCGGCGATCGGAAATTGCCTATTGTCCTGCTTTCGGAGGGTGGCGAAGTAGACGCGGCCTATGCAATGGGCCGAATGATCCGCAAGGCCGGGCTGGAAACAGCGGTCGGCGGCACCCGGTTGAAGGATTGCCCGGCGGAAGATATGCGTTGCGATGCTGCTGTCGCGAAGGACGGGCCCTCGCTTGGCGACGCCTATTCCTATGGTGCATACTGCTTTTCCGCTTGTCCACTGGTGTTCGCCGGCGGGACTGTGCGTGCGGCGCCGCAATGGGCTTTCATCGGCGTCCACCAGATCACGACCATCTATAGCAAGGTGCGCGTTTCCTATCGCATCGAATACAAGATCGTGAACGGCAAGAAGACGGAAATTTCCCGCAAGGAGGTTGGACGCAAGTCAGCGGGGCAAAGCAGTTCGACCAAACTTGGAAAGAAGGCAACCGCTGCCCTGACAGTCTATCTGAAAGAAATGGGCGTCAGTGCCGATCTCATCGGTGTGATGATGAGTGCCACACCTGACAAAATCAATGTCGTACCGCCCGAAGACGCACTTCGAATGGGTCTCGCAACGGACGTGCTGGCGTATAACGAATGGCCCGGCATGCCGCTTTGCGCGTTGGATGCGGCGGCTGAGGCTGTTTGTCACCGCCGTCCGGCGACCGAGGGGCGGGCGCAGGATGCGGCGGCGATAACCAGCGAGACTCCGGCGGAAAATCGGCCGATGGATTTTCTGCTGCTGTATGACGGCAATTGCCAGGACGAATGCACACAGTGGATTTCTGCGGAAGGAGACATCACGCCGGAGACACCGGCTCAGTTCAAGGCAATCTTGAAAACGCTTGGCGAAAGAAAGCTGCCGGTCGTCCTTCAGTCTAATGGCGGGGACATGGATGCGGCTTTCGCGATGGGGCGTATGATCCGGGCTGCTGGCCTGGAGACCTCGATTGGCAGAACGCGGTTGCCGAACTGCCCGACGCTGGATCCGCGTTGCAAGGCGAGCATGGCAAAAAGCGGCCCGACCAAGGGCGAGGTCTCTGCCGGCGGCGCATACTGCCTTTCGACCTGTGCTCTGGTCTTGATCAGCGGAACGCCGCGGCTTGTCGGATATTCCGATATCGGCCTCGCCAGACCCACGACGGCTGAATATCCAAAATTCTTCGCCTATTTCGACGAGATGGGTGTCAGTTCCGCGACATTCGAGACGATGATGCTTGTGACATCGATCGAGCAAAAAACCATGCCTCGTTCTCAGGCGCTCGAGCTTGGCCTCATCAATGGTATCATCCCTTATGGTGACGAACCCGGCTATCGCTTGTGTGGACCTGATGCCAAGCAAAGTCTTCGATGCCCCAGAAAAGCTGAAGCAGAGATCGCTCCTGCTGCTGCTTCGCTAAATTGATATCGGAATGCGGAACAGGCACAGCTCAGCGTTTCGCGTCCGGCTGCCGCTTGGTCAAGCTCCGAAGGCGCCCGTGCCGCCCGCTAATCCTTAACTGACGCAAGGCGCAGCACTATTCACACCCCGCCGATATTTCGCTATCTCGATCAAGAGAAAAACAACGGCTCCGCGCCCGCGGATGTCGGACGGGGGAACATCCATGCCATCCATCAAATCCGATATCGAAATCGCGCGCGCCGCGGCCAAAAAGCCGATCTTCGAGATCGGGGCGAAACTCGGCATTCCGGTCGAGCAGCTCGTTCCCTATGGTCACGACAAGGCAAAGGTCAGCGCCGAGTTCATCGCCGCCCAAGCGGGCAAGAAGGACGGCAAGCTGATCCTCGTCACCGCAATCAATCCGACACCGGCGGGCGAGGGCAAGACGACGACCACCGTCGGGCTCGGCGACGGCCTGAACCGGATCGGCAAGAAAGCCGTCGTCTGCATCCGCGAGGCCTCTCTCGGCCCCTGCTTCGGCGTCAAGGGCGGGGCGGCCGGCGGCGGTTACGCGCAGGTCGTGCCGATGGAAGACATCAACCTGCATTTCACCGGCGACTTCCATGCGATCACCTCGGCACACAATCTGCTGGCGGCGATGATCGACAATCACATCTACTGGGGCAACGAAGAGAATATCGACATCCGCCGCATCACCTGGCGGCGGGTGATGGACATGAACGACCGGGCACTCAGAAGCATGGTCTCCTCGCTCGGCGGCGTCGCCAACGGCTTCCCGCGCCAGGGTGGGTTCGACATCACAGTCGCCTCCGAGGTGATGGCGATCCTCTGCCTTGCCACCGATCTCAAGGATCTGGAGCGGCGGCTCGGCGACATCATCATCGGCTATCGTTTCGACCGGACACCGGTGCATGCGCGCGACCTGAAGGCCGACGGCGCCATGGCGGTGCTCTTGAAAGATGCGATGCAGCCGAACCTGGTGCAGACGCTGGAGAACAATCCGGCCTTCGTGCATGGCGGCCCCTTCGCCAACATCGCCCATGGCTGCAACTCGGTGACTGCGACCAAGACGGCGCTGAAGCTCGGCGATTATGTGGTGACGGAAGCGGGCTTCGGTGCCGATCTCGGGGCTGAGAAATTCTTCGACATCAAGTGCCGCAAGGCAGGGCTGAAGCCGGATGCGGCGGTCATCGTCGCGACCGTCCGGGCGCTGAAAATGAATGGCGGGGTGAAGAAGGAAGATCTCGGCTCCGAGGATGTCGTGGCGCTGAAAAAGGGCTGCGCCAATCTTGGCCGGCACGTCGCCAATGTGCGCCGGTTCGGCGTGCCCGTCGTCGTGGCGATCAACCATTTCGTCTCGGATACCGAGGCTGAGATCGCGGCAGTCAAGGAATTTGTCTCGAGACTTGGCGCCGAGGCAATCCTCTGCCGTCACTGGGCGCTGGGTTCGGCCGGCATCGAGGACCTGGCGCACAAGGTGGTGGAACTGGCAGAATCCGGGCAGGCGAAATTCCAGCCGCTTTACGGCGATGATCTTTCGCTGTTCGAAAAGATCGAGATCGTCGCCTCGAAGATCTACCATGCGGGCGAGGTGACGGCCGACAAGGCGGTGCGCGACCAGTTGCAGACATGGGAGGAACAGGGCTACGGCAAGCTGCCGATCTGCATGGCGAAGACGCAATATTCCTTCTCCACCGATCCAAACCTGCGTGGCGCGCCGGAAGGCCACATCGTCACCGTGCGGGAGGTGCGGCTTTCCGCGGGAGCGGGCTTCGTTGTCGCCATCACCGGCGAGATCATGACAATGCCCGGCCTGCCGAAATCGCCGTCGGCGGAGCGGATTTTCCTGAACGATCAGGGTTATATCGAAGGTCTGTTCTGATCCGGCGACGGCCTACCGGGATGATTAGTGGCAATAGCGATAGCCACCCTTCCTCTCGATCACGTCGAGATGGAAATGCGTCTCATGGGCGGCGTCGCTTTCGGGGTCGAGGACGGTGGTGAAATAGAGGCAGCCGGCGGCGCTGACGGTGCGCTGGAAGGCGCCGGTCAGCGTCGGATCCTCGCGGCGGGAGCGGACGGCAACATCCTCGCCCTTTTCGAAATGGAAGCTCGCAATGTCGATGGCGTTGCCGCGGGCATGTTCGGAGATCTTGCCGGTTCCAGCGCCGTTGCGCAGGCGGCACATATAGGCCGTTGCCTGGTTGACGGTGGTGATGCGGCCCTGCTCCGGCAGGGCGGCGGAGGCCGCCGGGATGACGCTGTCTTTCATCCAGCGGGCAAGGGCAAGCGCTGCCGGACAGCGGATCGTCGCCTCCGGCTTCAGCTTGATGCCGGGCAGGGCTTCGGAGACGATGATCGGCTTGTCGATGCCGCAGCCATTGCCGTCGTCGATGCGCGGCGCTTCCTTGAAGACCACACCCAGGGCCTGAAGCGCAGCCGTGCATTCGGCATGCTCGGCATCGCTTTCGGGCTCGATCGTCAGGTGTTGCTCTTCCAGTGTCTGCTCGCCGGGCGGCTTACCTTCTTCAGGGCTGCCGGGCGGTCGTGGCGGACCTTGCATCTGCTCTGTCGGCCCAGGCTTTGACGGTGCGGCCTGCGGCGCTGGCGGCTGGCTCGGCACCGGTGCCTCCGGATCCTCTAGATCGGGTTTCGGCTGAGGGGCCGGGACCTCTTCGGGCGCGGGCGGTTCCGCCTTTTCCGAGGACGGGGAAGTGGGGTTGGTCGCCTGTCCGGCATCTGGCCGAGGTTCGGGCATCGGGCCTTGCGGGGGCAGGCGGGCGCCGGCAAGAAAGGCGCTAGCGGCGAAAAGGATCGCTAATATCGAAAGTTTTCTCAACGCGTCCGATTCCTCGTGTCCGTGGCCGAAGACAACGCATGAGGGCGTTTTTCGTTGCAATTGTGCAACGTCCTTGAAGATCGCTAAAACGTGATTGATATATTCAACATAAGGCGGTCAACTTATGTTGACAATATTAATCATGTTTTTTAAGCGGCGAAAAGAAGGCGGAATTCTGCTCCGCCTTCATCCGCAAAAGCCTAGCCAGCCCCTCGAGCGTGCGACACGCCACGACCAGCCAGCCCGGTAATCATCATTAGAGGGTAGGTTATGATCGTCCGGCATTGGCGCTCGGTTCTATTGGTCTGCACGGCAGCCACAGTTGTTCTTCCTGTTTCGCAGTCTTTTGCGCAAAGCGCTCCGGCAGCCACGCCGCAAGCCGCGACGGATGACAGCACCGTCCTGGAGAAGATCGTCGTCAAGGGCAAACGCGTGGCGCCGGGCAGCGTCGCCGACACGCCGCTGGCGACCGAGATCACCGCCAAGCAGATGGCAGAAAAGCAGGTCACCAATTTTGACGATATCGGCCGCAGCGTCGATGCAGGCGTAAATTATTCGCGTGGTGACGCAGGCTTCAACCTGCGCGGCCTTTCCGGCGCGCGCATCCTGACTACCATTGACGGCATTCCGATCCCTTATATTTCGAACAGCGCGCGCCAGGGTGCTTTCGCCCTCAGCAACGCCAACGGCGGCGGCGACACCTTCGATTTCGATTCGCTGTCCTCGCTCGATATCGTGCGCGGGGCAGATTCGAGCAAGGGCGGTTCCGGTATGCTCGGCGGCGCCATCGTCCTCAATACGCTGGAGCCGGAGGATCTTATCCCTGAAGGCCGCGACTGGGGCGCGATCGTCAAGTCGACCTATGACAGTGAAGACCGCAGCATTTCCGGTTCGGCCGCCGCAGCCAAGAAGATCGGCGGCACGTCGATCTTGTTTCAGGGCGGTTACCGCAAGGGCCATGAACGCGACAACATGGGCGACAATGACAGCTACGGTCGTTTCCGCACCGAGGCAGATCCGGCTGATTTCGATCAACACAATCTGCTCTTCAAACTGCGTCAGGAGATGGAAGGCGGGCACCGCATCGGCCTGACGGCCGAGCGTTTCCGTCGCGACCTGCAGACCGACCTGCGTGAACAGCAAGGCACCGGACGCACCTATATGATCGGCAACTACGACGGTCGCGAACTGCGTGACCGCGATCGCGTATCGCTCGATTATGATTATGAGGCCCAGTCTTCCGACGCATTCTTCAGCAGTGCGCGAGCCACGCTCTATTGGCTGGATTTGAAGAAGGAATCCGGCAGCAAGGGCCGTACGGCAGCGAATGTGGCTTATGGCCGTAACAACGAGATCGAAAACGAAACCTGGGGCTTCAGCGGCACGGCGACGAAGGATTTCGAATATTCCGGTCTCAGCCACTCCGTTCGCGTTGGCCTCGATGTCGGCGTTTCCAGCTGGAGCCAGTATGGCTGGGCACTTTGCCCCACACCGACGACCTGCCCCTCGCTGAACAACCAGGCGGAAGTGCCCGATGTCGACATTCAGAACCTTGGGTTGAGCTTCGAAGACAAGATCGAAATCGGCAATACCGGCTTCGCGCTGACACCCGGCTTCCGCTTTGACTGGTTCAACTACAATCCCTCAACCGGCGGGAGTTTCGCAAGCAATACCGGGCTTACCCGTTTCGGGGACCTGAACGACCGAACGGAAGCCGGCCTGTCACCGAAGATTCTTGCGACATACGACCTGACGCCTGACGTGCAGCTCTACATGCAGCTGGCAGTCGGCTTCCGCGCACCTACCGTGGACGAACTCTACAGCCGCTTCTACAACCCGACGGGCCGCTACGCCCAGCTCGGCAATCCCGATCTTGAACCCGAAATCGGCCGCGGCGTCGAAATCGGCGCCAATTTTGACACGGGCGATTTTACTGGTCGGGTCGCGGCTTTCCACACCCGCTACCAGAACTTTATCGAGACGGTGACGAGCATCGATGCGACCGGCTTCACGACGTTCAACTACGCGAATGTGTCAGCGGCCACGATCTCCGGTATTGAAGCCAGCGCCGTCAAGACGTTCAACAACGGCATCAATCTGCATGCGTCACTTGTCTATGCCTATGGCAAGAACGAGGATACCGCCCAGCGCCTGCGCTCGGTGGCGCCATTCAAGGCGATCGTCGGCGGCGGTTGGAGCAATGAGACTTTCGGCTTCGATCTTTCTTCTACGCTTTCGGCCGGCATGCTCACCGACCATCTCAAGACACCCGTCACCAACACCGCCGACACAACCTTCGATGCGCCCGGCTACGCAATCGTCGACCTGACCGGCTGGTGGACGCCGGACCAAATGCCGGGCCTGCGCGTGCAGGCAGGCGTCTACAACATCTTCGACCAGGAATATTTCAACGCGCTCGCCGTGCGCGATGTCAACCTGAGCTCGACGGCGTCCCAGCCGCGGGAGTGGTATTCGGAGCCGGGTCGTACGTTCAAGGTGTCGCTGACCAAGACCTTCTGATCGCGATCACGCTTCCAGGGCTGGGGATGGGCGGCTTTCGGGTCGCCCTTTTCATTCCCGCATTCGCCTCTTGCGCAATGGCTGATCTCAGGCTAACAATTTTCTCCATGATCAAGTCCTTGAACATTGCAGTTTGGTGGTGGGTTCGCTAAGGCGGCCTCGACCAATCGTGTTCAAAGACGACGAGTGAGCCGCCCGAAACTTCGAGGCGGCTTTTTTTGTTTTATGGCCGCCTGTCGTCCGGGCCCCGATAACGGAGTGGAACAATGGTAACGATCCTGCGGGATGATGGTGCGGAAATCTACGAGACCAAGGGCGGCATATCCGTCACGCGGCAGCGGCGGGCGATCCCCTACGGCGATGCGGTCTCTTCCTATGTCGACAAGCTCGACGAGCGCCGCGGTGCGGTGTTTTCGTCGAACTACGAATATCCGGGCCGCTATACGCGCTGGGATACTGCCGTCGTCGATCCGCCGCTCGGCATCTCCTCCTTCGGGCGTGACGTCTGGATCGAAGCCTATAATGAACGCGGCGAAGTGATCCTCGGCTTCGTGACCGAGCGGCTGAAGACGGTGTCCGACATCGTGCTCGGCGTGTCCTCCGCCCGTCGCCTCGACCTGACCGTCAAGACGCCGGACCGGGTGTTTACCGAGGAAGAGCGCTCGAAGATGCCGACGGTCTTCACCGTGCTGCGCGCCGTCACCGACCTGTTCTATTCGCAGGCGGATGCGAGCCTCGGGCTCTACGGCGCCTTCGGATACGACATCGCCTTCCAGTTCGATGCGATCGATCTGAAGCTGACGCGGCCCTCAGACCAGCGCGACATGGTGCTCTATCTGCCGGACGAGATCCTTGTCGTGGACAACTACGCCGCCAAGGCCTGGGTCGACCGTTACGACTTCGAAAAAGGCGGCGTGTCGACCGAGGGCAAGGCCCAAGATATCGCGGCGGAGCCCTTCAAACACACGGATGCCATTCCGCCGAAGAGCGATCACCGGCCGGGCGAATATGCCGAGCTCGTCACCAAGGCGAAGGAAAGTTTCCGCAAGGGCGACCTCTTCGAAGTCGTGCCCGGGCAGAAATTCATGGAGCGCTGCGACAGCAGGCCGTCCGACATTTCCAAGCGGCTGAAGGCGATCAATCCGTCGCCCTATTCCTTTTTTATCAATCTCGGCCATCAGGAATATCTGGTCGGCGCCTCACCTGAAATGTTCGTGCGCGTTTCCGGCCGTCGCATCGAAACCTGTCCGATTTCGGGCACGATCAAGCGCGGCGACGATCCGATCGCCGACAGCGAGCAGATTCTGAAGCTCCTGAATTCGAAGAAGGACGAGTCCGAGCTTACCATGTGCTCTGATGTCGACCGCAACGACAAAAGCCGCGTCTGCGAGCCGGGTTCGGTCAAGGTCATCGGCCGCCGGCAGATCGAGATGTACTCGCGCCTCATCCACACGGTCGACCATATCGAAGGGCGGCTGCGCGACGACATGGACGCCTTCGACGGTTTCCTCAGCCACGCCTGGGCGGTCACTGTCACCGGCGCCCCGAAGCTCTGGGCGATGCGCTTCATCGAGAGCCATGAAAAGAGCCCGCGTGCCTGGTATGGCGGGGCGATCGGCATGGTCGGCTTCAACGGCGACATGAACACCGGCCTGACGCTGCGCACCGTGCGCATCAAGGATGGTATCGCCGAGGTGCGCGCCGGTGCGACGCTGCTCAACGATTCCATTCCTGAGGAAGAAGAAGCCGAAACAGAACTGAAGGCCTCCGCCATGCTTTCCGCCATCCGAGACGCCAAGACCGGCAATTCCGGCAGGATCCAGCGCGACGTCGCGAGCGTCGGCAAGGGCGTCAGCATCCTGCTCGTCGATCACGAAGACAGCTTCGTCCACACACTCGCCAATTATTTCCGCCAGACGGGGGCGACGGTTTCGACCGTGCGCACGCCCGTTCCGGAGGAAATCTTCGACCGGCTGAACCCGGACCTCGTCGTGCTGTCGCCAGGACCTGGAACGCCCAAGGATTTCGATTGCAAGGCGACGATCAAGAAGGCGCGGGCGCGCAACCTGCCAATCTTCGGCGTCTGCCTCGGCCTGCAGGCGCTCGCCGAAGCCTATGGCGGGGAACTGCGCCATCTGGCGCTGCCGATGCACGGCAAGCCCTCGCGCATCCGCGTGCTGGAGCCTGGCATCGTCTTCTCCGGCCTTGCCAAGGAGGTGACGGTCGGCCGCTACCACTCGATCTTCGCCGATCCCTCGACGCTGCCGCGCGAGTTCATCATCACGGCGGAAAGCGACGACGGCACGATCATGGGTATCGAACACGCCAAGGAACCGATCGCCGCAGTGCAGTTCCATCCGGAGTCGATCATGACGCTCGGTGGCGATGCGGGAATGCGGATGATCGAAAATGTCGTGGCGCATCTGGCGCGCAGGGTGAAGACGAAGGCTGCGTGACGGCAATTTCGCCTGGCCCTTCCTACTATGGGAAGGGCCAGGCGTCAGGCCGCCGGGCCGCGACTTGACTTCTTCCGGCAAATCAGAACATTTCAGGAACGATCAATCGGAACCTGTCGCCGTGGCCAATGCTGAAAAGTTCATCGTTCTCCCTTACCGCAAGAACCGCGGCAATCTCGTGGCCGGCGAAATGCGCCAGGCATCGAACTCCGTCAGTGCGGAAAAGATCGCCTCGGCGATGGCTGAGCGTTTCGTCGGCGTGGCGGCCTATGCCGTGATCGTCGATGAAGAAACCGGCGACATGTCGTCGCCGCGATTGCTTGCACGATATGGCGAGATTGCCGATCTCAACGCCGCCTGAGGCGCCGTTTTTACCATGGAGACGTCGCTCTACCTGCCGGTCAAAGCTTTCCTGGAGGCGGCTGGTTATGTCGTGAAGGGCGAGGTCGGCGGATGCGATCTCGTCGGCTTGAGCGGCGCCGAGCCGCCGGTCGTGGTGGTCTGCGAACTGAAACTCTCCTTCAATCTCGAATTGCTTCTCCAGGCGGTTGACCGCGCGGCGATGAGTGATGAAGTCTGGGTCGCGGCCCGCGTTTCTGCCAAAGGCCGAGGGCGGGAGGCCGACAAACGATACCGCGACCTCTGCCGGCGACTTGGTATCGGCATGCTTGGCGTCTCCGATGGCGGCGAGGTCAGCGTCATCGTCAGCTCTGTCTCGCCTATGCCGCGCACCAATCCGAAGCGGCGCTCGCGCCTTGTCAGGGAGCATCAGCGCCGCCGTGGCGACCCCGCCGTCGGTGGCGGCTCGCGGGCGCCGATCATGACCGCCTATCGCCAGCAGGCGTTGCTCTGCGCCTCAGCACTCGATGGAGGGCTCAAGCGGCCGCGAGATATGAAGGCGCTTGTGCCCAATGCCGGCCCGATCCTGCGCGACAACGTCTACGGATGGTTCGAGCGGATAGAAAAGGGTGTTTACGCCCTGACGTCTGCAGGACAGGCTGCTCTTTTGCGCTGGCCGCAGCCTGTCCTTTCCGACCCGGCTCCTTGAGCCGGCGCAGTACCAAGCAAAGGGGATCGTTCGACGAGCGCTGCTTTCCGGCTACTGCATAGCCCCGTAAAGCGGAATCGATTTGAGGATAAAATTATGCAGTAATTCAAAGTGTTACGGCGTCTTTTACGCGTCCGAAAGGATGCGCGGCGCTGTAAGGCCGGCAACGCTTGTGAACGGCGTGTCATTCCCCTTTGACAAATCCTCCGTCATCGCCCATATCACCCTAGACTGAACCGCCTGCGCGACATTCGCGTGGGCGGTTTTGCGTTTCAACGGCTTAAAAGCTGCAATTCATTCGCAACCGCAGGGGGACGATATGAGTGACGACGGCGATCTTACGGTTCGGAAGCTGGCGATGTGGGGGATTCCGCTGTCGCTCGGCGTCATGGGTCTGAAGATGGTGGCGTGGTGGGTCACCGGGTCGGTGGCGCTGCTGTCGGACGGGCTCGAATCGTCGGTCAATGTCGCCGCCGCCTTCATCGCCTTCTTCGTCATCCGCTACGCGCAGAAGCCGGCCGATCACGACCATCCCTTCGGCCATCACAAAGCGGAATATCTGTCTGCCGTCACCGAGGGCGCGCTGATCATCGTCGCCGCCCTGCTGATCGTCAACGAAGCGATCGGTTTCCTCGCCGAACCGCGCATGCTCGATGCGCCGGTACTCGGCCTTGCGATCAATTTCGCGGCCGGCGTCATCAATGCGATCTGGGCGCGGCTGTTGATCCGGACGGGGCGCCAGCACCGCTCGGCGGCGCTCGCGGCGGATGGGCAGCACATCATGTCCGATGTGGTGACCTCTGTCGGCGTGCTCGTCGGCCTGCTGCTGGCGCTGGCGACGGGCTATGCGATCTTCGACCCGATACTCGCCATCCTTGTTGCCGTCAATATCCTCTATCAGGGGTGGAAGGTGATCTCGCAATCGATCGGCGGCCTGATGGACCAGGCGGTCGAGCCGCAGGAGGAGGAGGCGATCAAACAAGCGATCGCTACCCACGCCGAAGGCTCAATCGGCGTGCACGACCTGAAAACGCGACGTGCGGGTAAAGTCACCTTCATCGATTTTCACATGGTGGTGCCAGGAGCGATGTCCGTTCGGCAGGCGCATGATATATGCGACCGCCTTGAGGATGCCATCAGGGCGGTGCACGAGGGCGCCACTATCGCAATTCATGTGGAGCCGGAGGGCGAGAAGGCTCACGGCATCCGCGTCAAAGTCGTCAAGGAGGCATGATGCCGAATACCGATGTTTCCAGCCTGTCGATGCTGGGTCAGCAAACCGAAACCGCAAGATCGCCGGAAGAGGCAGTGCTTGAGAAAGTGCCGTCCAACCATGCCGGCACCGATTATGTCGTGCGCTTCACCGCGCCGGAATTCACCTCGCTCTGCCCGATGACCGGGCAGCCGGATTTCGCCCATATCGTCATCGACTACATTCCAGGCGAATGGCTGGTGGAATCGAAGTCGCTGAAGCTCTTCCTGCATTCCTTCCGCAATCACGGCGCTTTCCACGAGGATTGCTCGATCTACATCGCCAAGCGCATCGTCGAGTTGCTCGATCCGAGGTGGCTGAGGATAGGTGCCTACTGGTATCCGCGCGGCGGCATTCCGATCGACGTCTTCTGGCAGACGGGCACACCGCCGGAGGGCGTGTGGCTGCCGGAACAGGGCGTCGCCACCTACCGCGGCCGTGGGTGAGCCGCGGTCGGGCAAAGCCCGAGCAATCGATCCAGCGAATCGATTGCAGCGGCGAACGCCTTGAGCTTAAGCGAAGGGCCGGGATACGGTGCGGCAACCGCTGCCCGTCTCCAACCGCCAAACCTCACACATCCGTAACGTCGTCACTGGACGAATCGTCGGTGTAGTCGTCGCCGTCGTCATAATCGGCCTGCTGCAGATTGTCGTTGTCGTTATTATCGGCCGCATTGTCGGACGCCTGGCGGGTGTCGTCATTGCCGTAATAATTGTTGATGACGGTTTCCTCTGTGGGCGCGCTGGCATTGCCAAAGGGGTTGGCGCCGAAGGGCGAGCCCCAACCAAGTGAGGACATGTGATTGCCGAAGATCCCGCTCAGCGAATTGGCAAGCAGCATGCCGCCGGCAACGCCGGCTGCCGTGCCGAGCGCACCGCGCAGGAAGCTGCCGCCGGCCGACGGCGCCGAGACCTGCTGGCTCCAGGGGCCGGTCGGCTGTTGCTGCTGCGGATGGCGGCCATCGCGGTCATAGCCGCGTGAATCGTCATCGGCGCGGGACTGCTGACCCCAGGGACCGGGATTGGAGGGGACGGGTGCCGGTTGCTGCGTCTGGGTGTTGCCGAAGATCGAGCTCAGGAAGCCGCCGCCCCGCTCGGCCTGGTGGTGTTCACTCTCGCCGGCTTCCAGCTGGCGGACACGCTCTTCGAGTTCCTTGATGTGGTTGGCCGCCGCCTCCAGCCCCTTTTCCTGAACGATGACGGCCTGGGCCAGATAGTAGGTGGCGGAGGGCTGTTCGCGTGTCGCCTGTTCGATCAGGGCCTCAGCGTCGCGGTCGCGCGGCTGGGCCGCTGCGGTGCGCACACGGTCGAAGAGGGCGGTCAGCAATTGGCGTTCTTCGGGTGACATGTTCTGCCTCCTGTTGGTCCGGAGCACTCTCGTATCCGACCGGACGCGTACAGCGCTCCATGGTTTTTCGGTGCAGCTATCGCTGCGTGAGGTTGAGGTAGGAACCGATTCAGGCTTTTCAAAGCCTTTCACCGTTACATTTCAGTAAGGCTTGCAGAACGGCGCGCGGCTTCTTAAGGATATCTCCATCGCTTCGGTGCCTTGTGTTTTTCCCACATTGTTTTAGGCATTGAGTCGCACTATGTGCGGGGAAGCCGAATTCATCTCCAAGAGGTTCGAATGAACGACGAAGACCAGGACGACAAGACGAAGGAACTGCCGCTCGGCAAGGAAACGGAGGCGAATCTTTTCAAGTCGCGTTCGATCTTCATCTACGGGCCGATCAATCAGGAATTGGCGCAGAAGGTCTGCTCGCAGCTCGTGGCACTGGCCGCGGCCAGCGACGAGGACATTCGCATCTATGTCAATTCGCCCGGCGGTCACGTCGAATCCGGCGATTCCATCCATGACATGATCAAGTTCATCAAGCCGAAGGTCTGGATGATCGGCACCGGTTGGGTCGCCTCCGCCGGCGCGCTGATCTATGTCGCCACTCCGAAGGAGCGGCGCCTGTGCCTGCCGAACACGCGCTTCCTGCTGCATCAGCCCTCCGGCGGTACGCGCGGCATGGCATCCGACATCGAAATCCAGGCGCGCGAAATCATCAAGATGAACGAGCGCCTGAACAGGATCATGGCAGAGGCCACCGGCCAGCCGCTCGACAAAATCGCCAAGGATACGGATCGCGACTACTGGCTTTCGGCCGAAGAGGCGAAGGAGTATGGCCTCGTTTCGCGGATCGTCACGTCGCAGGCCGATATCTGAGCTTTCTCAGCCAAAGCTGCCGAGAACCCGCCCTTGCCTGCCGATGGCAGGCGAGGGCGCTTTGTTTTCGGATAAGGCTTGAACGGAGATGGTCTCCTATCGACAAGGTCTGAACGGAAAGCACAGAGTCCGGACTTGCGCCTGCGGCAACCATCATGCTCCATGCGCCATTCCCGCAGCCCGCGAGTCCTGCCATGCTCAAAGATTTTTCCGTCCAGGCCCTGTTCATGGGGCTGCTGACTGCCTTCGTCGGTTCTGCCAGCTCCTTCGCCGTCGTGCTGCACGGGTTACAGGCGGTCGGCGCCACGGACGTACAGGCGGCTTCGGGGCTCATGGCATTGTCGATTTCGATGGGCATCTGCGCGATCGTGTTGAGTGCCGTGACCCGATTGCCGGTCAGCATCGCCTGGTCGACACCGGGTGCCGCACTGCTGGCAAGCACCGGGGCGATCGACGGCGGCTTCAATGCGGCGGTCGGGGCATTCCTGATCTGCGCTGTACTGATTATCGTTGCGGGACTGTTCAAGCCGCTCGGGCGAGCGGTTGCCGCGATTCCGACACCACTCGCCAATGCGATGCTCGCCGGCGTGCTCATCGGCCTGTGCTTCGCACCGGTGAAGGCGATCGGCTTCAATCCGCTGTTCGGCCTGCCGATAGCCGTCGCATGGATCGTCGTCGGCGTCTTCAAGCGGCTTTGGGCGGTGCCGGCAGCACTCGCAGCCTTCGCGCTGGTGCTCGCCTTCGGCGTCGATATCCCCGACGGTGCGCTCGGCTCGCTGGAACAATCACTCGTGCCAACGGCGGAAATCGTCCGGCCGGTGTTCAATTTGGCCGGCCTCATCTCGATCGCGCTGCCGCTCTTCATCGTCACCATGGCTTCACAGAACATTCCGGGTATCGCGGTGCTGAAGGTCAACCACTACGATCCGAAGCCCGGTCCGCTCTTTGCCGTCACCGGCTTCTTCTCGCTGCTGTCGGCGCCGTTCGGCGGCCACGCGGTCAATCTGGCGGCCATCACCGCGGCGATGTGCGCCGGACAGGATGCCCATGCCGACCCGAAGCGGCGCTATTGGGCGTCGCTGATCGCCGGCGTCGGTTATATCATCCTCGGGCTGCTTGCCGGCGCGGTGACGGCCTTCGTCGCGCTGGCGCCTTCGATCCTGATCGAGGCGGTAGCGGGGCTGGCGCTGGTCGGCGCCTTCTCGTCCTCGGCGATGTCGGCCTTCCAGGCGCCAGCCTCCCGTGAGGCGGCGGCAATCACCTTCCTCGTCACCGCATCCGGGGTTTCCTTCGGCGGCATTTCCGGCGCCTTCTGGGGCCTGATCGCGGGTGGGCTGATGCTGGCGCTGTCGCGGCTGGTGAAGATTTGGAAAGACCGAGCTCAGTCGAGGTAACGGAAGGTCGTTGTGCTCCCCAAATGCCGGATCCTGGCGCTTTCAAGCAGCTCCGCCGGCAATAAGGACAGTTCGTCGATCGTTGGCGGCGACCAAAAGCCGGGCAAGGACTTGCCAGTCTTACTGCCCGAGGTTATAAGCGCGGTCATGAAGACCACTGGCGCCAGAATTTCTGAGACGTTTGTACGCGGCCGCATCGCCCTGCGTGACGTCTCGCGCGCCCTGACCTCGCTTCTTCTCCTCGGCCTTACACGCGGTTGCCGGGTCCTTTGAGGAGCGCCCGGCGGCCGAAAGCCCGCCCGGCCATCGCTCCTCGCGACTCATTTTCAAAATTGACCTAACGACCGACGAGGTCCGCATTTGTTTATCGCCAAGCCCGACCTGATCGGCTAAGAGCGGGCAAATGCCGGGACGAGGAGACGATACGATGGACGCAAAGACGCAATCCTCCGAAAATAAGATGGCCTCCAAGAGCGGAACGAGCTCCGCAAAAGGCATGCCTGACGCCGCGGTGAAATACCGGGCCTATCCGCAGGTGAACATTCCTGACCGCACATGGCCGACGAAGACCATTACCAAGGCACCGGTCTGGTGCTCGGTCGACCTGCGCGACGGCAACCAGGCGCTCGTCGACCCGATGGGACACGATCGCAAGGCGCGGATGTTCCATTTGCTGATCGAGATGGGCTTCAAGGAAATCGAGATCGGTTTCCCCTCGGCCTCGCAGACCGATTTCGACTTCGCCCGCTGGTGTGTGGAGGAGGGCAATGTGCCCGACGACGTCTCCCTGCAGGTATTGGTGCAGTGCCGCCCGGAACTCATTACCCGCACCTTCGAAGCACTGGAAGGCGCAAATCGGCCGATCGTGCACTTCTACAACTCCACCAGCGAGTTGCAGCGCCGCGTCGTCTTCGCCAAGGATGTGCAGGGCATCAAGCAGATCGCCGTCGATGCGGCCAAGATGATCACCGATATGGCCGCGAAGGCCGGCGGCGGTTACCGTTTCGAATATTCGCCGGAGAGCTTTACCGGCACGGAACTCGATGTGGCGCTGGAGATCTGCAACGCCGTCATCGAGGTCGTCAAGCCGACGCCCGATAACAAGCTGATCATCAACCTGCCATCTACCGTCGAGATGGCGACGCCGAACGTCTATGCCGACCAGATCGAATGGATGTGTCGCAACCTCGACAATCGCGAGAACCTGATCGTTTCGCTGCATCCGCATAACGACCGCGGCACCGGCATTGCCGCTGCCGAATTGGCTCTGCTGGCAGGTGCCGACCGCGTCGAAGGCACGCTGTTCGGCAATGGCGAGCGCACCGGCAATGTCGACATGGTGACGATGGCGCTGAATATGTTCACGCAAGGCGTCGATCCCGAGATCGACTGCTCGAATATCGAGCGCATCAAGGAAGTGTTCGAATATTCGAACCAGATGGCGATCGGCGAGCGTCATCCCTACGTCGGCGAACTGGTCTATACGGCCTTCTCCGGCTCGCATCAGGATGCGATCAACAAGGGTATGAAGGCAGCACAGGTCGCCAATCATCCCGTGTGGGAGGTCCCGTACCTGCCGATCGATCCGCGCGATGTCGGTCGTTCCTACGAGGCGATCATCCGCATCAACTCTCAGTCCGGCAAGGGCGGCATCGCCTATATCCTGCAGCAGGATTACGGGCTGAACCTGCCGCGTAACCTGCAGGTGGAATACCGCGAGGATATCCAGCGCATCACCGACGTAGAGGGCAAGGAGCTTCCGTCCCGGCGCATCTACGACCGCTTCATCGAGCGCTACGTGACGCAGCCGGAAGGGCGCCTGCGCTTCGTCGACCATCACACCTATCCCGACACCGAGCACAAAGGTCAGCGGATCGTCGCAGCCGAGATTAACGACAATGGGGAGATCAAGCGCATCGAAGGGCGCGGTAACGGTCCGATCGACGGCTTCATCAATGCGCTGTCGCATTATCTCGGCATTGAGATGTCGGTCGAGGACTATTCCGAGCATTCGCTCCAGCATGGCTCGAACGCGGCGGCGATCTCCTATGTCGAGACCTCCTATCCCGGCGGCAAACTCTTCGGCGCCGGCATCAATACCAACATCGTCGCGGCATCGCTGGAAGCGATCGTCTCGGCCGCCAACCGCGTGCTCGACGTGAAGGCCGGCAAGGCCTGATCTTAAAGGACTCAGGCCGCGACCGCAGCAATTCAAAGTGTTACAGCGTCCTATCCGCGTCTGAAAAGATGCGCTGCGCCGTCGCGCGGCGCGGCCTGACGATGCAGTCGGCGATATCGCCGGCTTCGTTGCGCGCCTCGGCATGGCGCTGGCCCCGTTGGCAGAGCGCCAGCAGCACCGGCTCGAGGCCGAGGCAATCAGATCGCGGTGGCGATCTCCATGGCGAGGTGTCCGAGGGTTGCCTCGGCGGAGGGGCCGGCAAGCACATACGAGGTGCCGGCATTGTGCCAGGTCACGAGGCCGATCTCGTCCTTGATCGTTTCCTTGAAGTCGTCGGTCTCGGGCGGCTGCGCGTCCTTGCGGAAACAGATGGAGATAACGTCGCCGTCGGCGTTGGAATAAACGAGCTGCCCGACAGGGCGGCTGTCGCCGAGGATGACGCGCGCGCCCTGGAAGGTCCAGGCTTCGGCGCTGAGATCAGGCACACGGAAGGGCACGCCGATCGCGGTCGTCAGCCAGCTGGAGATTTCCTCGGCCTGCGAGGCAGGCACTTCGACGAGATGGCGGGGCTGGCGGATCAGCAGGCGCTGATAGGCGGTGACGTCGCCCAGCCAGTCGTTGGTATTGGTCGGTGCCGTATTGGTGGTGGCCATGGTGGCGATCTCGTCGGCATCGGGGGCTGCGCCGACGAAATAGCCGATGCCGCAACCGACGACGAAGAGGATGAGAGCGGCGGCCAGCGCCTGCGGGCCGCTCGGCGCCAGTTTCACCTGCGGACGCGTGGCGCGCTGGGCGATCGGCGTTTTTGGCGGCTGCGTGCTCTTGATGGAGCGGACGAGGGCGAGCGGCACCGGCTCCTTGAGGATATCGTCGAGGCGGCGGCGGCCAAAATCGGCGCCGTGACGCAGCTTCTCATGCAGCCGGCGCGCATTCTCGTCACTTGCCAGACGCTGTTCCAATTCGTGCCGCTGTTCGGGCGAGACTTCGCCGTCGAGAAGGGCGGTGAGCTGGGCTTCGAGCGGCAATTTCCTAAAATCGAGCAAATTCAGTACCTGTGGATCGGGTGAGTGCCGGCGAGCCCGGCGAAATGCAGCCTCGCGGTGGCGAGCTGAGAGACGACGTTTGTCAACGGAATGCCCATGATGTCGGCCGCCTGCTGATAGCTGTGGCCTTCGACGTCGACGAGCAGGAACATGCTGGAAACGCCATCCGGCATATCGGAAATCATGTGATGGATGGTGTCGGGATCGACCGCAGCCGAGCGTTCGCGCGCGGCCTCGCGAATATCGGTGACGTTGCCGCGGACGGAAGCCTTCGGCTTGCGCTTGCGGATGTCGTCAGTCCATTGCTGGCGGGCAAGCGTGTAAATCCAGCTTTCCAGCCGGCCTTCGCCGCTCCATTGATGACCTTTGGAAATGGCGCGCTGACAGACGGCCTGAACGAGTTCATCGGCCACGGCAACCTCACCCGCGAGCGTGATCGCGAAGCGGCGAAGGCGGGGTAGGAGGCCGACGAGATCACGCCGGAGATCGATGGTCGTTGCGGGCTGACGCATTGTCTATCCAAGAAGCATTCACAATGGTCTCGCGGACGAAGGGTTCGCCGTCGGGCGCGAAACCGACTTTATCGACGCTGTCGATGCATGAGCTTTATGAAACAAGTCTCCTGCACTTCGCAAGCATCCGGTCGTCTTCATCCCTCTTTCCCGAGAGATTTTCGTATTGTGGCCCGCAAAGCTTGCGTCAATATGTCTTGTAGCCGTTCAAGCTTTGCAGCAGGGAGCGATAGGCCCAGGTGCCTTCGCCGCCGCGATCACGGATTTCGACAAGCTGGACGCGGGCGCCCTGGATGTCTCCCTGTTCCACCAGCGCCATGCCCATATAGGAGCGGGCGAGGATATAATTCTCATCCGCCTGCAGCGCCTTGCGGTAGTAGGACATGCCGAGCTCCATGCGGCCGGCCTTGCGATTGGCGTAACCGAGATAGTTCAGGACGCGCGGGTCGTTCTGGTTGCGAGCGAGATTGAGCACCGTGATTGCGTTGTCATACTGCCCGGCATATGCAAACTCGCGGGCGAACTGATAGAGATCGTCGTCATTGAAGCTGCTCTTCTTCGGGTTGACACATTCTTTCTTGGCCTTGTCCCAGACCTTGCCGCCGGTGCAGGTCTTGGTCGTCTGGGTCTTCGGCGGCGGATTGGTGTCATCGTTGCTGTCGCCGGCCGCAAAAGCGGCCGTGGCGATGCCGAAGGCAAAGCCGGCGGCGAGCGAAAGTCTGGACAGGTAACGGAAAGAAGAAGTCATCGGCGCGCTCCATTCTCAGGCAATGCAGTTGCTCGGATTGTACGCTTACCACTAAAAATACCAAGAGGGTAAGCAACCTCCATGGCAAATGTTGCGACGGTGGCCCGATGTCCTCGCAGATCGATTCAAGTGCTGCATAAAAAGCGTTCAGAAGTGACGCTAAGGCGCGAAAATATCGGCACTTTCCGGCATCACCGCGTCGCCGGCCCTGTTGAGGCTGAAGCGCTCGCCGCTGAGCTCCCAGGCGCCGGGAGAGCCGTCGATGGAGAAGAGGTTGTAGGCGGCGGGCGGCTTGACGCTACCCGGTCCCTGCGAGGCTGAGGCAATGCCGACGACCGGCACCGGCTGCACCTGGCCGCGCAGCCAATGCAGCGTGTTCAGGTGCGTATGACCGTGTAGCACGAGTTCGGCGCCGCCCGTCGAAATCACGGCGGCGAAGCGGCGGATGCCGATCATCCGTTTGTAGAAGGCCGTGGCGCCGCGGATTGGCGGATGATGGATCATGACAACGCGGAAGAGCCCGGCTTCCCCAGCCGCGCGCAACATGTTGACAGTATCGCGGGCCTGTCGCGCGCCGAAAAAGCCGGAGGCGGCGAAGGGAGGAGTGGCGACCGCCGTCGAGCAGCCGACAATCGCGACTTTGCCGCGAACACGCAGATAGGGGAAGATATGGCGGTCGTCCTGCCACTGCGGCGGAGCCAGATCGCCGCGGACATAATCATACCAGGCGCGCATCGACTTCTCATAGGCGCCTGGTACATAGGCGTCATGATTGCCGGGAACGACTGACGTGTTCGCGGGATCGCCGAACGCGCGCAGCCATGCAGCCGCGGCGCGAATCTCAATGCCGCTCGCCAGATTGACGAGGTCGCCGGTGACGGCCAGGTGATCGGCCTGGTGGGCGCGAATGTCGTCGAGCAGCAGATCCAACGTGCTGCCGAAAAGGTGCTTGCGTCGATTTCGATGCCAGTTCACAAAGCCTGTTATGCGTTTTGAAAACAGCTCTTGAACGGAAAGACTGGGCAGCGGCCCGAGGTGGACGTCGGAGATATGCGCGAGCTTGAACATGTTACGAGACATAGACCAGCTTATTGACAAATCAAACACATCGGGCGCGATGAAGAGCTGAAACGGAGTGATAGTGGATAAAGAGAACCGGCCCCTTCACATGAGGCTGGCATTGCGCCTGCTGCATGTCTATTTCAGTTTCGTCCGCAGCATGACCGTGGGCGTGCGGGCCGCTTGTTTCGATGCGGACGGGCGCATCTTTCTCGTGCGCCACAGCTATGTCGGCGGCTGGCATATGCCAGGCGGCGGGCTGGAGCGCAACGAGACGGTCGAGGAAGCGCTTGCCAAGGAATTGCGCGAGGAGGGCAACCTCAGGATCATCGGCAAGCCGCAGCTGATCCAGGTCTATTTCAATACCACGACCACAAGGCGCGACCATGTCGTCTTCTACCGGGCGACCGTCGAGCAGACGGCTCCGCGGCCGCCGGACTGGGAGATATCCGACAGCGGCTTCTTTTTCCTCGACAGCTTGCCCGAGGGCACGACCAAGGCGACGTATCGCCGTCTCGCGGAGCTTCGCGGCGAGCGGGAGTCCGACCACCGCTGGTGAACCTCAGGCGGCGGCAAGCGACTGCATAATTTCTTAAATCGGAATCGATTTAGGGATAAAATTTGCAGCAATTCGAAGTGCTACAGCGTCCTTTGCACGTCTAAAAAGGCGCGCGGCGTTGTAGTGCGGCCGTGCGGACTGTCGAGATCGAGCGCCGGGCCGACGGGAACGATGCCGGTCGGATTGATCGTTTTGTGGCTGCGATAATAGTGCTGCTTGATGTGGTTGAGGTTCACCGTCTCGGCAACGCCTGCGGTTTGATACAGGTCTCGCAGATAGCCCGGCAGGTTGCGGTAGTCGGCGATGCGGCGGATGTTGCACTTGAAATGGCCGACATAGACAGCGTCGAAGCGCACCAACGTGGTGAACAGGCGCCAGTCAGCCTCGGTCTGGCGGTTGCCGAAGAGGTAGCGGCCCTTGCCAAGGCGCTCGTCGAGCATGTCGAGCGTTTCGAACAGCTTGCCGACGTTTTCTTCATAGGCTTGCTGGGTGGTGGCAAAGCCCGCCTTGTAGACGCCGTTGTTGACGGTGTCGTAGACGATAGCGTTCAGCGCATCGATGTCGGAGCGAAGGTCCTCGGGATAAAAATCGGCTGTCGAGCCGGTCAGCCCGTCGAAGGCGCCATTGAACATGCGGATGATCTCGGCGGATTCGTTGTTGACGATCGTGCCGGTCTTCTTGTCCCAGAGCACGGGAACGGTGACGCGGCCGGAATAGCGCGGATCGGCCCTGACATAGATCTGCCAGAGCGTGGTGGCGTCGAAGAGGTGGTCGCCGGTGGCACCGCCGCCGACCTTGAACTCCCAGCCGTTCTCGAGCATCAGCGGATCGACGACGGAGACCGAGATCAGCTCTTCGAGCTTCTTCAGCTTGCGGAAGATCAGCGTGCGGTGCGCCCAGGGGCAGGCGAGCGAGACATAGAGATGGTAACGCCCGGCCTCGGCCTTGAAGCCACCACTGCCCGAAGGGCCGGCCTCACCGTCCGATGTCACCCAGTTGCGGAACTGCGAGGGCTGCCGCTTGAAATGGCCCTTGCTCTCCTTCGTGTCGTACCAGACGTCATGCCAGACGCCATCCACCAGCATTCCCATGGTCTTCATTCCCTTCATTGCGTGTTGGAACGGAAGATATCGCAGATGCCAGGGCTTTACAGGCGACAAAGATTGAACAGTGCGTCACGTCGCGCATTTTGCGTTGGACGGCGGAAATTTTTCCTGCTATCGGCGTTTTCACGATTTTCGGACCCCTGCCTGATGTTCATTTCCAGAAACCCGCGACGACGCTGATGCTCCCGAACGCCCTAGGCGTGTTCGAGACCCATCAATCTGTCCATCCGGTTTCTGTCATCATGTACAAGCACGATCTCGTCTACCTCACTGAAGACGCGTCTCATGACGCCGCCATCGAACACATCAACGAAGAAGCCTTCGGTCCGGGCCGCTTCACGCGCGCTGCCGCGCGCATCCGTGAGCAGGGGCCGCATGATCTGTCGCTCTCCTTCATCTGCACCGATAACGGTGAGACGATCGCCTCCGTGCGTATGACGCCGGTACTGGCCGGCACGGTGAAGGGCCATCTGCTTGGCCCGCTCGCCGTCCGCCCCTCCCACAAGAACAAGGGCATCGGCCGGGAACTGGTGCGGATCGCGGTGGAGGCGGCAAGGCGCAAGGGCTCGGAAGCCGTCATCCTCGTCGGCGACCCGCCCTATTACGGCCCGCTCGGTTTCGAGAAGGTCGCCTACAATGCGCTTTCTTTTCCAGGCCCGGTCGATCCCGGTCGTGTGCTTGTCGTTCCGATTGCCGACGGCGTGCAGGCGCGGCTGAAGGGCACGATCGCTTGGCGTGAATGATTTAGAGCGCTACGCGTCCTTTCGGACGCACAAAGGACGCTCTAACACTTTGACTCTACGCATCGTGCTTTCCGAAAATCGATTCCGGCTTTCGGGCCGATGCGCCAGAGCAATTCCAGCAAAAGTGCACAGCGTCCAGAATTGCGTGAAAACAAAGAGATAGAGCACTTTCGTGGTTCGACGAAAAACGGAAAGTGCTCTAGAGCGTTTCAGGTTTTGACGGAAGCGTATCCGGCATTGTCGAAGTAGTTGCTGCATTCGCTGGGCTCGATGGTTGTGACGAGGTGTCCGATGTGGCGCCAGGTGTCATCGATGGTTCGCTTCTGAGCCAGGCGCATCCAGTGCTTGATTTTGGCGAAAGCCTGTTCGATCGGATTGAGGTCGGGGGAGTATGGCGGCAAGTACCAGAGCCGAGCACCAGCGTTGCGGATCATCTGACGGATGGCGGCCGACTTGTGGGAGCCGAGATTATCCATCACGACGATGTCGCCGGGTTTGAGCACCGGTACGAGTTGCTGCTCGACATAGGCGCGAAAGCACTCACCGTTGATCGGTCCATCGAAGACACAGGGTGCGGTAAGCCGATCGCAGCGCAACGCGCCGAGGAAAGTCAGGGTGCGCCAATGTCCGTGCGGCGCGAAGCTGCGCAGGCGTTTGCCCTTCGGCCCCCACCCTCGAAGCGGCGCCATGTTGGTCTTGATCCAGGTTTCATCGATGAAGACCAGCCGTCTTGGATCGAGGCCAGCCTGCCAGGATCGCCAGCGCTGTCGCCGTCGCGCGACGTCAGCGCGCGCCTGCTCAAGGGCGAACAGTGTTTTTTTTGAACCGCAATCCCTCACGCCGCAGGAACTGCCATACCGTATCGTGGGATACCTTCACCCCTCGCGCGGCCAGCTCTTCCTTCAACCTGTGCAGTGACACATGCGGCGTCTGGTTGATCCGCTCCACGATAAACGCCCGATGCGGCTCCAGAACCCGCTTGCGGTGGCCGCCCATCTTCCCAGGCGCGACAGATCCGCTCGAACGATAACGCTGCGACCACTTTACCGCTGAAGACACGGCAATACCGAACCGCGCCGCAACCGACCGGCAGCTCTCACCGGCTTCGATTGCAGCAACAACACGCTCACGAAGATCATTGGAAAGAGGTCGCGTCATTCGATGCTGGCCTCCACTCCAGCCAGCATCTTGAATCACAAAACACACAAAAACGGAATCCCTTCCGATTCAACTAAATCCGGATACGCTCTAGAGACTTTTCCGGAGGAAGCTGCGCGTGCGGCCTTCCGGGAAATCCTCAAGCTCCCCGAAGACCTCATAACCCTGGCTGAGGTAGGCGCGCAGAGCCCGCGGGTTGAACGTGTCGATCCAAGCGCCGCGGCATCCCCGGGCTCTCGCCTCTTCTTCCGCCTTTGCGAGGATATTGCCTGATATACCGGTGCCGCGCAGTGTGTCGGGAATGTAGAGCATCTGGGTGAAAAGCCAGCCCCAGGCGGTAAAACCGGAAAGACCGCCCGTCACCTTGCCGTCGGTATCGCGGATGAGGACCGCAAGCGGCCGGCGATCCGAGGGGCCGACATCGCTGTTGTTGAACGCCGAGAGCGCGTCGGTGATTGCCGCGAGCTCTTCTGTCGAGGGCGCGGCGGTGAGCTCGAATTCCGGCATGAGATTACCGCCCTTCGCGCCACCACATGGCGCCGAAGGCGAGCAGCAGGATGCCGACGCCGGCGAAACCGGCAAAGAGCGGCAGCGTGTTGATGCCCTTCAAGACGGTCTCGCTGGTCATGCGGATCATCATGCGATCGTTGTCGGAGACGCGCACCTGGCCGCGCACCGGCAGGATCGGCGGCACCGAGATCGCGCCATTTGCATTGGAGACGCGGGCGACGAGACCCTTGCTTCTGTCGGCGACCGGTTTCAGCAAATCGGTCGTCGAGATCATCGCCTTGAATTCCGGTGCATCGACGGCGCCGATATGGACAAGCGTCGACAGATTGCCGTTGCGAATTTCGAAGAGACCGATTTCGTCCATCCTCTTCTCGGCCTTGTAGAGGCCCGGTTCGGACTGGGTAAGCGGCAGAGTTTCGGTCTTGCCGGAAGGATAACGCACGGTGGCGTTGCCGGGATTGTCGCCGATCGTCTGGCGCGTGATCTCAAGGGTCCGGCCGGAGGCGCGCGCCGTCAGCGCTTCTTCCTCGAGCGCCGGCTCCTTCATCAGCCAATGGGCGATACGGCGATAGAGCGAAACGTTCGGACCGCCGCCTTCGAAGCCGCGCGCCCAGAGCCAGCCCTGATCGGAAAGCAGCATGGCGACGCGGCCCTGACCAGCCCGGTTCAGAACCAGCAGCGGGTGATTGTCGGCGCCGAGCATGATCGTCTCGCCCTGCGGCCGGTCGACATCGACGCTGCGGAACCAGCGGCCCCAATGCGGCGGGTCCTCGCCCGACCCGTCAAGGCCGCGCGTGACGGGATGTTTGCGGCCTTCCTCGGAGAGGCGGGGATAGAAGGCCTTTTCGATCATCTCTCCAGTCGGCGTTGCCGGCAGGACCGAGGAAAGTGGCGTCAGTGCAATGGAATCGGGGCCAGCGTGCTCGGGACCGGCGGCGATCAGCAGCGCGCCGCCGTTGTCGACATATTGCGTGATGTAATCGTAATAGAGCAGCGGCAGCACGCCGCGGTGTTGGTAGCGATCAAAGATGATCAGGTCGAAATCCTTGATCTTGTCGACGAAGAGCTCACGCGTCGGGAAGGCGATCAGCGACAGCTCGTTGATCGGCGTTCCGTCCTGTTTTTCCGGCGGACGCAGGATGGTGAAGTGGACGAGATCGACCGACGCATCGGATTTCAGCAGGTTGCGCCAGGCGCGCTCGCCGGCATGCGGCTCGCCGGAAACGAGCAGGACGCGGAGATTCTGGCGGATGCCGTCGATGACGTGGACGGCACGGTTGTTGGCGGTGGTGACTTCGCCGGGAAGGGCTGCGACCGAGAATTCGAGCACATTGCTGCCGCCACCCGGCACCTTGAAGGAGAAGGGCGTATCCTGCCCGGGTGTCGCCTGCAGGGTGGCGATCTCGTCACCATTCAGCTTCACCGTGACATCGGCCGTGCCGCCGGGGCTCGGACCGTCGTCGAAGACGCGCAAGATTACCTGCTGCTCTTCGTTGACGATGCCGAAGCGCGGCCCCTTGATGACTTCGATGCGGCGATCGAATTCGTTGGCCTTGCCGGTTACGAGACCATGGATCGGCGCGTCGAAACCGAGCGCCTGATTGGCGGCCGGAACATCATGGACTTCACCGTCGGTCAGCATGATGGCGCCGCCGATACGGGCGGGCGGGACATCGGCAATGTTGGCCGACAGCGCGTCGAACAGGCGCGTGGACGGCACGTCGGAATTGACGTCGCCTTCGACATCGACGAAGCGGGGCTCTATCTGGGGGAAGCGGGCGAGCTGTCCTTTGAGGGCAGCAAGCGCATCGTCGGTCATCTTGACGCGATCGGGCGTCTGCTGGCTCTGGCTTCGATCGACAAGAACGGGGACGATCGTCGACAACTGATCCCTGTCTTCCTGCAGGAGCACAGGATTGGCAAGCGCGGTCAACATGGCGAGTGCTGCCAGCGTTCTGATCCAGGCGCCGCGGATGCCGCGCCAGATCGCGAAGACGGCGACGATCGTGCTGACGGCAGCCAATGCGGCCAAAACAGGCCAAGGCAGGAAGGGCGAAAAGTCGAACGTCATCTCATTGTCCTAACCGTTCGAGGAGGTCGGGAACATGGACCTGGTCGGTCTTGTAGTTGCCGGTCAGCATATACATCATGATGTTGACACCGGAACGGTAGGCATATTCGCGCTGCGTTTCATCCGACGGCACGGTTGGCAGCATCGGTACGCCATTGTCGTCGATCGCCCAAGCGCCGGCGAAATCATTGCCGGTGATCAGGATCGGCGAAACGCCGTCGGCTGTCGCCGCCGATTTTTCGCTCGGCCCCTGACCGCCCTGCCGGGACTCGATCCAAAGCGGGCTGCCGGTATAACGACCGGGAAAGCTCGACAGGAGATAGAAGGACTTCGTCAGCACATGGTCTGATGGTACCGGTTCGAGCGCCGGAATATCGAGATTGGCGAGGATTGTCTGCAGCCTCTCTCCGTTGGCGCTGACATTGCCGCCATTGTCCAATGCGCTGATCTGATCGCGCGTATCGAAAAGCACAGTGCCGCCATTGCGCATATAGGCGTCGATACGGCTGATCGCTGCCGTCGACGGCATCGGCGCAGTCGCCGAAACCGGCCAATAGATGATCGGATAGAAGGAGAGCTCGTCTTTGGTGAGGTCGATGCCCACGGGCGGTGCCGGCTCCAGCGTCGTGCGAAAAGTCAGGAACTGGGTCAGTCCCTCGAGACCGCGCTCGGATATATTGTCTACCTCCTGTTCGCCGGTAACGACATAGGCGAGGTGTGTATTATCAAGCCTCTGCAAGATGAGGTCGTCGCCGGGCCGGGAGTCGTCGGCGTGAAGCGTGCCGGGTTGGATGAGAAAGCCGGCGCCGACGGCGACCGCGATCATCGCTGTGGTGCGGACAGCCGGGCGCAATCGCGAGAATGCGCCATTCATGAACAGAACGATCAGGCTATCGGCCAAGAGCAGCAGAAAGGCTGCGAGAAAGAGTGCGGGTTTTGCCGACCAGCTTTCGCCGCCGATCAGGCCTTCGCGCACGGCATTGGTCCCTGTTGTGTCGAGCGGCGTCAGTTCGGCGTTCTCGGGCAGCACGTTCAGGGAGGTGAAACCGTCCTCCGAACCGTAGAGCCCGGGCGGGTTGTCGAAATTCGCCGTCGGTTCGGCTCCGGCTTGCGGGATGAGCGGCCGCGCCGAACCCGTCTCGGAGACGAGCGTGCCCTTGGCCGTCAGCATACGGAATGGCGGCAGGGTTTCGGAGACACGCGCATTGCCGCGCGCTTCCGAAGTCACGCCGCCCGAGCGCGATATCTGCAGGAGGTGACGCAGCATGTCGACGAAAGTGCCTGAGATCGGCAGATTGGACCAGGTTGCTTCCGCGGTGACGTGAAACAGGACGATCTGGCCGGATGCGAGCTGCTTCATCGTCACGAGCGGCGTGCCGTCAGCCAGGTTCGCCCAGGTGCGTTCGGCAAGATCGGGTGTCGGTTCGGCAAGCACCTGCCGCTTGACGACGACATCGGCAGGACGCGCTATTCGGGCGAAAGGTCCGAAACTTGGAAATTCGGCAAGTGACTGCGGCTCGCTCCAGGACAAAGTGCCGCCCAGCGCCCGTTCTCCCTGGCGCAGGATGACGGGGATCAGCGGATCGTCCGCAGGGGCTGCCGCCATGCGCGGGCCGGCAAAACGCAGGAGCATGCCGCCATTCGATATCCAGCGCGTCAGAGGCTCGTAGGTCTCCTCCGGCAGCCGGCCGATATCGGCCATGATGATGATGGAGGGATTGCTGGCGAGAAGTTTTGGTATTGCGACCGAAAGATCGGAATCGGCGGGTTGGATCAGATCCGCGTAGGGCTGCAGCGCTCGCTGGATATAATAGAGCGGCGAGAGCAGCGGCTGGAACTCATCCCCTCCTTCGCCCGACAGCAAGACGACGCGACGGCGCTTGAATGCATCGTCGAGAAGGTGGACGGCGCCTGCGGTGGCACCGTTGTCGACGCTGACGCCTGCGAAATCGTTGCGCATCTCGAAGGGTGCGGTGATCGAACTCGTCGCGACGCTCTGGCCGGGGCGGAAGTCCACCCTACCGTTGGCGATCGAGCGGCCCTGGGTATCGACGGCGTTCAACGCCACGGATGCGGCATGCGAGGTATTGAGCCGAGTGACCTTTACGGTCATGGCGTCTGCCGCATTGTTGGCGGCGGTGATCGCCACTGTCCGCGCGGCATCGCCTTCGATCAGGCGCAGATCGGCGGGCTGGAGTTCGGCGAGCCTGCGCACCGTCGGGTCGTCTGGCTTGGCGGCGGCGCCGTCGGTCAGGAAGGCGAGGGTACCAGGCTTGATGCCATTCATCGCGGCGCGCAGCGCCTGGAAGGCGCGTTCGCGGTCCGGCACAAGCGGTCGTGGCTCGGCGGCGCGCAGCTTGTCGCGGGCGGCAGCGGCGGTGCCGGGCACGGCGTCGTTGGTCGGATCGGCGGTGAAGGCGATCGACACAGGCGTGCCGGCGGATTCGGCATCGTCTATCAATGCGTCGGCGGTCTGGATGCGGCGCTCCCAGTCCGGTGCCGCCGCCCAGCTGTTGTCGACGAAGAGGACGAGCGGGCCACCTGATGCGAGCGAACTGGTGCGCGGATTGAAAACCGGATCGGCGATCGCAAGGATGATGGCGGCGGCGAGCAGCATGCGCAGCAGCGTCAGCCACCACGGGCTTTGCGCCGGCGTCTCCTCGCGCTTCAGCACGGAGGCGAGGATCTTCAGCGGCGGGAAGACTTCGGTCTTCGGACGTGGCGGCGTCAGCCGCAGCAGCCACCAGATGACGGGCAAGGCAAGGAGCGCGCCTAGAATGGCGGGATAGGCGAAAGCGAAGGGAAGGGCGTTCATAGCTGCCCTCCATGCGTAGCCTTGGCCGGCATGCCGGACAGATACACGTGCACCGCGACCAGCGCCTCCGACGCAAGGTGATCGGTGCGGTGGCTCGCGAAGGTCCAGCCGAGATGGCGCAGCGACTGGCCGAGGCTGTCCCTGCGGGCGAGATAGGCGGTGCGATAGGCCTCGCGGATATGTTCGGCGCGGCCGGAGATAAGCTTGGCGCCGCTCTCCGGATCTGTGAATTCGGTGCGGCCGCTATAGGGGAATATCTCTTCGGCGGGATCTGATATCTCGACCACGTGGCCGCGCAGGCCGCGGCGGGCAAGCGGGCCGAGCCGTTCCATGATTGCCGGCGCATCGTCGAGGAAATCGCCGATGAGGACGAGGTCGCTCCAGCCGCGGATCATCGCCGTTTCCGGCAGGCCGCCGGTCAGCGGTGTGTGCATGAGCGCGGCTGCGAGGCGTTCCGCGGCGTTGCGGGCGGAAGCGGGTTCCATGATGCCGGGGCAGCCGATGCGTTCGCCGGAGCGGGCGAGGATTTCGGCAAGCGCCAGCATGATGACCAGCGCACGGCTTTCCTTAGAGACGCTGCCATAGCTCGACTTGTACATCATCGAGGGCGACATGTCGCACCAGAGCCAGATCGTGTGCGCGGCCTCCCACTCGCGCTCGCGCACGTAGGTATGGTCGTCGCGGGCGGAACGGCGCCAGTCGATGCGGGACAGGCTCTCGCCTTCGGCATAAGGGCGAAACTGCCAGAAATTCTCGCCGATGCCGCGCTTGCGGCGACCATGCCAGCCGGCGATCACAGTGTTGGCGATGCGCTTGGCTTCCACCAGGCAGTCCGGCACCAACGCGGCCCGCTGCCTGGCGCGGGAAAGGGCATCGCTGCCGGGTGTCGGATTGACGATCTGTCCGATAGATGCCACGCGTCCGGCTTCCTTATCCCTTTGCCTGCTTGACCAGTCCGGCGATGACATCGCGCACCGACATGCCTTCGGCGCGGGCGGCGAAAGTCAGCGCCATGCGATGCTGGAGAATGGGTTCGGCGAGCGCGAAGATATCGTCCAGAGACGGTGCGAGACGGCCTTCGTAGAGCGCGCGGGCACGCGCGCAGAGCATCATCGCCTGGCCGGCGCGCGGGCCTGGACCCCAGGCGACGTTCTTGTCGGTCGAGGCATTGCCCTGTCCTGGGCGGGCGGAGCGTACCAGCGCCAGGATGGCATCGACAACCGTGCCGCTCACCGGCATCTGCCGCACCAGGGTCTGGATTTCGATCAGCCGCTGCGCATCGATGATGGCTTCCGGCCGGGTTTCGCCCAAGCCCGTCGTCTCGAGCAGGATCTGGCGCTCGGCCGCAAGTTCGGGGTAGTTGACATCGACTTGCAGCAGGAAGCGGTCGAGCTGGGCTTCGGGCAGAGGATAGGTGCCTTCTTGCTCGAGCGGGTTCTGGGTGGCAAGCACATGGAAGGGCGCGGGCAGGTCATAGCGCTGGCCGGCGATCGTGATGTGATATTCCTGCATGGATTGCAGAAGGGCCGACTGGGTACGCGGTGAGGCGCGGTTGATCTCGTCGGCCATCAGGAGCTGGGCGAAGACCGGACCCTTGACGAAACGGAAGGAGCGGCGTCCACTGTCGTCCTGGTCCATCACCTCGGAGCCGAGAATATCCGAGGGCATCAGATCGGGCGTGAACTGGATGCGGTTGGCGGCAAGGCCGAGCACCTCGCCGAGCGTCGTCACCAGTCTGGTCTTGGCAAGGCCGGGAACGCCGACGAGCAGGGCATGACCGCCGGACAGCACGGCGAGAATGGTGTTCTCGACGACGCTTTCCTGACCGAAGATCACCTTCGAGACTTCCCCGCGGATGGCGGCGATATCGGAGAGCGCTTTTTCGGCGGCGGCGACGATCGCCTTTTCATCGAGGCTGGCTTCGGTCTTCATCATACCCACGGGCATCTCCAACGGCTGAAATCATTCGGCAGCGAATCGGCGGACTTATACATGTGCCTCATACCCGATAGAGTTATGGAGATGTGACGGGCTGACAAGTTCGTTACGAATGACTATCTCGTGACTTTACTTCGTTAAGGACAAACCGGGACGGAAGAATGGCAGCCGAGGAAATCAGCGGACAGGCGGATGCGGCGGGACTTGCCGCGCTGATTTTGCGTGCCTCTGAGGAAAATGCCGGCAAAAAACGAGGATTACCGCCAGTCGAACGGTGGAATCCGCCTTTCTGCGGCGATATCGACATGGAAATCCGGGCGGACGGCACCTGGTTCTACATGGGCACGCCGATCGGCCGACCGGCGCTGGTGCGGCTGTTCTCGACGGTTTTGAGGAAAGACGACGACCAGAAGACCTATCTCGTAACTCCTGTGGAAAAGGTCGGTATAAGGGTCGTCGACGCGCCTTTCATCGCCGTGGAGATGAGCGTGACGGAGGGGCAAGGCCAACAGGTGCTGACTTTTCGTACCAATGTCGGCGATGTCGTGGAGGCGGGAGGAGAGCATCGGCTGCGCTTTGCCATTGCGGGCGAGAATGCCGAATTAAAACCCTATCTGCATGTGCGCGGGCGGCTGGAGGCGCTGGTATCGCGTGCAGTGATGTATGAACTGGTCGCGCTCGGCGAGACTTTCAAGGTGGAGGGGCAGACGATGTTTGCGATACGCTCCGCCGGCGAAGTCTTCCCGATTATGCCGGCCGACGAACTGGATGCTCTTTGCCGATGAATGATGCGATCACCCACCGCTACCCGCTGTTTTCCGCAGCCGAATTCCGCCGCCGCGCGCTCAACCAGAATGGCGGGCCGGTCGACCATGCCTGGCGCGATCACGGGGACCACATCCTCAATCCCGATATCGTGGCCGAGGTCGAGACCTTCAAGCTGCGCGACGCCGCCGTGCTCGTGCCCGTCGTCGATGACGGCGAGGAGGCGTATGTGATCTTCACCAAGCGCACGACGACGCTGCGCAAGCATTCCGGGCAGATCGCCTTTCCCGGCGGCTCGATCGACCCCGCCGATATCTCGCCCGAAATGGCAGCGATCCGTGAGACGGAGGAGGAGATCGGCCTGGCCGGTTCTTTCGTCGAAACCGTCGGACGACTGCCGAATTACCTTGCCTCGACGGGCTTCCGCATCACGCCGGTGCTCGGCGTCGTCACGCCGGGCTTTGCGCTGACGCTGAACCCGACCGAGGTGGACGACGTGTTCGAGGTGCCGCTTTCCTTCCTGATGGATCCTGCCAATCACACCCGCGACAGACGTGTCATCGACGGCATCGACCGGCATTTCTACCGCATGCCTTATGAAACCAGAATGATCTGGGGCATCACCGCCGGCATCGTCCGTACGCTTTACGAAAGGCTTTATGCATGACCGGCCTTGCCGACCAAGCATGGTTCCGCGATCCGGCCCTCGGTCGGATCCTAGCGCTTCTCAACGCCGATGGCGGGGAAGGGCGGGTGGTTGGCGGTGCGGTGCGCAACAGCCTGATGGGCCTGCCGGTCAATGATGTCGACATCGCTACGACACTCAGACCGGAGGCGGTGATGGAGCGGGCGGCGGCGGCTGGCATCAAGGCAGTCCCAACCGGCCTGGAGCACGGCACGGTGACGCTCGTCATCGACGGCAAACCTTTCGAGGTGACGACTCTTCGCACCGATGTCGAGACCGACGGGCGGCATGCCAAGGTTGCCTTCAGCACTGACTGGAAGGCAGATGCCGAACGGCGGGATCTGACGATCAACGCGCTTTATGCCGATGCCGAGGGCGAGGTGGTGGATCTCGTTGGCGGACTTGCCGACATTGAGACGCGAAACATCCGCTTCATCGGCGATCCTGCAAGGCGAATTGCCGAGGACCATCTGCGCATCCTGCGTTTCTTCCGCTTCTTTGCCTATTACGGTTCCGGACGGCCGGATGCCGAAGGGCTGAAGGCATGTTCCCTCGCACGTTCGAAACTGAAGACGCTTTCGGCAGAGCGCGTCTGGTCTGAACTCAGAAAGCTGCTTGGCGCCGGCGATCCCGGCCGGGCGCTGCTTTGGATGCGGCAGGTGGCGGTGCTGACGGAAATCCTGCCGGAGTCGGAACGATGGGGGATCGATGCAATCCCTTCGCTGATTACCACCGAAAAGGCGCTCGGCTGGACGCCCGATCCACTGCTGCGCCTTGCGGCGATCGTGCCGCCGGATGCTGCGCGCATGGAGCTGCTTGCAGCCCGGCTCAAGCTCTCGAATGCGGAGACGGCCACCCTCAAGGCCTGGGCAACGGCAGCGCCTGTTAACGACGATATGTCGCCGGCCGCCTTCGAACGGCTGCTTTACCGCAACGGCGCCGACGGCATCACGACGCGGCTGAAGCTGGCGCTTGCGGTTGCGCGCGGCAAGGCCGAAGGTGATTTCGACGAGATGGCGCGGTCGGCGCGGCTCATCAAGCTGCTGGACAAGGCAATGCACTGGAAGAAACCGCAGTTTCCGCTGAACGGCGGCGATGTGATTTCGGCGGGAATCGCGTCCGGTCCGCGTGTCGGCGAGCTGCTTGCCGCTCTGGAAAACCAGTGGGTGGAGGAAAATTTCGTTTCCGACCGGGCGGCGCTGCTCGCCCGGCTGCAGGAGCGCGTGCAATAATCAGGCTGCGTTCACCTCGTCGCGGATGCGAGCCTTGATATTATCCACCATGTTTTCGCGGATCGTGGTTTCGCCGTGAGCATTTTTCAGGTGCTCGACGGCACGGCGGACCACCTCGGCGTCGCTATCCGCCCTTGTATGCCAGGCGCAGCCCGGAACGAGAGTGCCGCATTCGAAAAGTCGCATGATCTTCTCCTCTGTTCGAAACACAATGACGGTCGCGATCGTACGCGGTTTATGAATGTGCGGGGGGAGGGAAGGTTCCGGCCGGCATCGACATGCCGGCCAGCAAAGGCAAAGTCAGTCGGGCATCGCCCAGGCTTTGTAGGTATCCAAGAGATGGCGGGGCATGTTGCTGTTGGCGGCCGCTGCTTCATTCTGCAGCTGTTCCGGCGACTTTCCGCTGGCCAGTTGCAGCTTGACCTGCTCGACGAAGCAGGACAGCGGCAGATCCGAGCCGCTCTTGGCCCGCAGTTTCTCCGCGATGCGCGTTAAAAACTCAGGCGTGTCGATCGCGCGGGATGTTTCCTGGACATCCGTGGACGCAGGCGAGCCACCTTGTATCGTCATGACAATCCTCCTCCGATTGTTACGCACATACACATAAAGTTAGGACGCACTGAGTTTTCGTGAAGGTCTATCAACTCGAATTTATCGACGAGATCTCACAGTTTCATGGCCAGCGGACGACGGGGGGCAACGATGAGAGAATGGATTCAACGTTGCCGCCGGTCTTCAGGCCGAAGATCGTGCCGCGATCATACAGCAGATTGAATTCGACGTAGCGGCCCCGGCGGATCAATTGTTCGTCGCGGTCGGCCTCCGTCCACAATTTATTGAAATTGGAGCGGACGATCTTTGGATAGACCATGGAGAAGGCCCGGCCGACATCGCGCGTGAAGGCGAAATCGGCATCCCAGCCGCCGGCTTCCTCGCTCGAATGCAGCCAGTCGTAGAAGATGCCGCCGATGCCGCGGGCCTCGTTGCGGTGTTTCAGGAAGAAATATTCGTCGCACCAGGCCTTGTAGGCATCGTAATCGGCGACGGCATGATTGCGGCAGGCGATCTCCATGGCCTTGTGGAAAAGCTGGCTATCCTCATCCTCCTGCGTGCGGCGGCGCGACAGCACCGGCGTCAGGTCGGCTCCGCCGCCGAACCAGTGGCTTGATGTGACCACCATGCGGGTGTTCATATGCACCGCCGGAACGTTTGGGTTGACGGGATGAGCGATCAGGGAAATGCCCGAGGCCCAGAAACGCGGATCGTCCTTGGCGCCAGGTATCTGGCCACGGAAATCCGGAGAGAACTCGCCGTGGACTGTGGAGGTGTGGACGCCGACCTTCTCGAAGACGCGGCCTTCCATCATCGACATTCGGCCACCGCCGCCGGCGCCGTTTTCGCGTGACCAGTCCTTGGCGACGAAGCGGCCAGGCTGCTGGTCGGAAAGCGGCCCTTCCAGCTCATCCTCGATGGCCTCGAAGGAGGCGCAGATCGTATCGCGCAATCCCTCGAACCAATTGCGGGCAGCGGCCTTCTTGTCTTCGATGTCGCCGGGCAAGCCGATCGGCAGTTCAGGTCGTTCCATTTGCGCCTCCGGCGATCGACATCTCCTTCGGAGGCGACTCGCTCATTGTTGATTGCACGCCATAATTAGCAGTTGGTGCTGCATCTCGCCAAGCGTGGCCAATCACCGTCCGTGCGCTTCCAAGATTCGACTCGCAAATCAAGAATTTCGATATTACCTTTTCCAAGGAGGTAAGTTTGATGAAAAAAGTTCCAGGGCCTCCGTCCTTCGACGGCCTGAAGCGCAGGATAGCGAGACATCGGGCGGAAAATCCTCCGCGCAAGAAAGACCATTTCGTGCGTGAGACATATTGCCTCGGCCTCATGGACGCACGCGCCAAGGCGCGCGAATGGTTCGACGAATATCCGAAAGCCGCCTATTGGACCGAGGTGGAGAGTTGGCGTCAGCTCGACGGCGACCAGATCGAATTCACCATGCGCCGCCTGCCTTCGGCCGACTGACCGTCACTTTGCGGTCGCCCGCACGCGGCTTTCGATCAGCAGGCCGCTTTCATCCATGATCGGATGCGCCACCGAGACGATGTGGGCGTTGATGCGCTTCAGGTCGCGCAACATGTCGAGATGGAGCGAACTCGTCTGCAGGCTGTCGGTGCGGCCGTCACGCAGACGTTCGAGATGGCGCTCGGCAGACTGCTTTTCCATGCGGCGCACCTCTACTTTTACCTCCATCATCTGACGCGCGAGATTGAAATCGCGGGTGACGAAGATCGTCTGGGCGACCCGCAGATTGTCGATCGTCAGGTCGAACAGCTTGCGCAGTTCCTGATAACCGTCCTCGGAAAATTTCAGGCCAAGGGAGATCTTCTTCGCCACCTGCTCCGCTAGGCCCTTCTCGATGATATCGCCCATATGTTCGAGGTTGATCGCATAATCGATGACGACGATCGAGCGGCGGGCGTTCTCGTCGCTGAGACCCTCGCGGCCGAGCTTCGAGAGATAGACCTTCACCGCCTGCTGCAGCCGGTCGACGCGCTCTTCGAGGGCGGAATCTCGGCAAGTTTGGAGGGATCACCGTGTTCGAAGGCTTCGGACACCCGGATCAGCATGCGCTCGATCAGGTCGCCGACGCCGAGCACTTCGCGGGTAGCGCTGGCCAGCGCCACGACCGGCGTCGAAAGCTCCTGCGCATCCAGATATTTCGGAGCGCTGTCGGGCTCGGCTTGATCCGGCACCAGCCGGGCCATCAGGGCAGCGAGCGGCCGGGAGAATGGCCAGGCCAGCGCCGCCAGCAGAAGGTTGAAGGCAAGATGGGCATCGACCGGCAGCTTGGCAGGGCCGAAGGGCAGCATTTGAATGAGTTCCGCGCCATATCCTGCCAGCGGCAGGGCGATAAGGCAGCCGAGCGTGCGGACGGCGAGATTGCCGAGGGTGACGCGCCGCGCCGAAACCGGGCCGGACAATGTCGCGACGACAGGCGGTATTGCGCCGCCGAGATTGGCGCCGAGCACGAGCACGATGACGAGTTCTGCGGAAACCACGCCGGCCGAGGCGAGTGACAGGATGAGCACCACCACCGCAAGGCTCGACGAAGATGCGAAGGCAAGTGCTGCCGAGACGATCATCGCCACGGGCAGGGCGCCGTCCAGCAGGCCGATGAAAGCGGCAAGGGCGGGAGAGGCGCGCATCGGTTCCGTCGCAAGGCCAAGCAGGTGCAGCGACAGCAGCATCAGGCCGATGCCGATCAGCGCTGTGCCACCACCCTGGCTGGCGCTTGAACGGCCGCGGCAAAGCACGATGCCGGCAAGAATCAGGAGAGGAGAGAGCCATTCGATGCCCGTTGCCACGATCCAGGCGGTGATCGCGGTACCGACATTAGCGCCGAGCAGGACGATCTGCGCCATGCGCGGCTTGATCAGGTCACGCTCGACGAAGGAGGCCGTCATCAGTGCCGTTGCCGTCGAGCTCTGCAGCGCGATGGTTGCGACGAGGCCTGACAGGAAAGAACGAAGGCTGCCGCGCGTGCCGGTCGCCAGACCTGTTCTCAGGCGGGCGCCGAAGGCTCTGGATACGCCATCCTTTACCTGCGCGAGGCCGAACAGCAGCAGAGCCACGGCGCCGAACAGGTTGATCATGATAATTGTAGAGTCCATTTTGTTGTTTTATTCTTCTTTCACGTCCTAAGAGCGTGGTTTTTCTAAATAAAACTTTCCAAGCCGTTGGAATCTTAGAGGTCGGGGAGCAGTTTTGATTGTTCGGCTAATAAATATAAACCGGTTTGACGGCTTGGCAATGTCAATTTCCGACAATGCGGAGCTGATTTACGATTGCGCCGGATTATTCTCCGCCAGTCTGATGTGGTTCAAGCCCAGACAGTCTGGCGCATCGCCTCGCCGACGATCATCGCGGCCGAGACTGCGACGTTGATCGAGCGCTGGCCTTCGACCATCGGGATCAGGACGCGCGCATCGGCCCTCTCATGCACCTGATCCGGCACGCCGGCGCTTTCGCGACCGAAAAGCAGGATATCGTCCGTGCGGTAGGCAAGATCGGTATAGCGATCCGCCGCCTTGATCGAGGCGAGGATCAGGCGGCGGCCGGTGATCAGACGCCACGCCTCGAAGCGGTCCCAGCTGACATGGCGGGTGAGGGCGGCAGCGGCGATATAATCCATGCCGGCCCGTTTCAGGTTGCGGTCGGAAATGTCGAAGCCGGCGGGCTCGATCAGATCGACCGCGAAACCAAGGCAGGCGGCAAGGCGCAGGATCGTGCCGGTATTGCCCGGAATATCCGGCTGATAGAGTGCCAGTCTGAGTGAAGTCATGATGCGCCATCTTTCCGCTTTCACCGCCAAAGGCCTAATGCAACTGTGATTTCGAAGCAACATGACGCGTTTGGGCCCGAAAAGATGATTTCTCTGGCAGAATAGGGCTGGAAAATTCGTCGTTTTCGCGTTATCGGTGCATATCTTCAATCGCCAGCAAGGAGCGCCAGAATGAATATTTTGCTGTATGTGCGCCTCCCGGCCGTGATGCCAAGCGGTGCGATTTTCCGCCGATAGTGCGGCTTGCTTCCCTGAATTTCCTTTTCTGATCCATTGTGCGGCTGTCTCAGCCTCGCCCCTTGAACGTTCGGTTCCCATGTGTGCTTGCGTAGCGCTGGGATGGCGCGAAGCCGGGAGCCGGAACGCTGACGTTTCGGAGCAATTTCATGTTTGGCTGGTTCGAACAGCGACTCAATCCCTTTCCAAGCGAGGACCCCGTCGTCCCGCCGAAAGGCCTTTTTGCCTTCTGCTGGCACTACAGCAAGCCGGCCGCGCCCTGGCTCGGCCTGATGGCCGTGCTGACCGCACTGATCGCGATCGGCGAAGTGGCGCTCTTCCAGTTCCTCGGTGACATCGTCGACTGGCTGACCAATGCTGACCGCGCCACCTTCCTGGAGAGAGAAGGTCACAAGCTTTTCTGGATGGCGGCGCTGGTGCTGGTCGGCCTGCCGCTGACTGCCGGGCTCGATTCTCTCATCATGCATCAGATGATGCTCGGCAATTATCCGATGATCGCACGCTGGCAGATGCACCGCTTCCTGCTGCGCCACAGCATGTCGTTCTTTGCCAATGAGTTTGCCGGACGCGTCGCGACCAAGGTGATGCAGACGTCGCTTGCGGTGCGCGAAACGGTGATGAAGATCCTCGACGTCTTCGTCTATGTCGTCACCTACTTCCTGACGATGATCGTCGTCATCGCAGCGGCCGACTGGCGGCTGATGATCCCGATCCTCGTCTGGCTGGCGGTCTATATTAGCATCGTCGCCTATTTCGTGCCGCGGCTTCGCAAGATCGCGGCGGCGCAGGCGGATGCGCGCTCGATGATGACGGGACGCGTGGTCGACAGCTATACCAATATCGCGACCGTCAAGCTGTTTTCGCATGCGGGGCGCGAGGAGGTTTACGCCAAGCAGGGCATGGACGAGTTCCTGCAGACCGTGCACAAGCAGATGCGCAAGGTGACACTCTTCCATATCAGCGTCTACATGAACAACTGCATCGCGCTCTTCGTCATCTCGGGCCTATCGATCTGGTTCTGGCTGAATGGAGCGATCTCGGTCGGCGCCATCGCCATCGCCATCGGTCTTGCCATGCGTGTCAACGGCATGTCGCAATGGATCATGTGGGAAGTCTCGGCACTGTTTGAGAATATCGGCACGGTCTATGACGGCATGGAGATGATGAGCAAACAGCACGACATCGTCGACAAGCCGGGCGCACCCACCCTGACGGCGAAGAAGGGTGCGATCCACTACGACCGGATCCGCTTTCACTACGGCAAGAGCAAGGGCGTCATCGACAATCTTTCGCTCGACATCAAGGCGGGCGAGAAGGTCGGGCTGGTCGGCCGCTCCGGCGCCGGCAAGACGACACTGATGAACCTGCTGCTGCGCTTCTATGATTTGGAGGCCGGCCGCATCACCATCGACGGGCAGGACATCGCCGGCGTTTCGCAGGAAAGCCTGCGCTCGCTGATCGGCGTGGTGACGCAGGACACCTCGCTGCTGCATCGCTCGATCCGCGACAACATCGCCTACGGTCGCCCCGATGCAACGGACGCCGAGGTGATCGAGGCCGCCAAACGCGCGAATGCCTGGGAGTTCATCGAAGGTCTCGTCGACTTGCAGGGCCGCGAAGGGCTGGACGCGCAGGTCGGCGAACGCGGCGTCAAGCTCTCCGGCGGCCAGCGGCAGCGCATCGCGATCGCCCGCGTCTTCCTCAAGGACGCGCCGATCCTGGTGCTCGACGAGGCGACCTCGGCGCTTGATCTGGAAGTTGAGGCGGCGATCCAGGAAAACCTCTTCGCCCTGATGGAGGGCAAGACGGTGATCGCGATCGCCCATCGGCTTTCGACGCTGACGGAGATGGACCGGCTGATCGTGCTCGACAAGGGCCGGATCATCGAGGCCGGTTCGCACAGCGAACTGATCGCGGGAGGCGGCATCTATGCCGACCTCTGGAACCGCCAGTCCGGCGGCTTCCTCTCCGATCATGCCGAGGAAGCGGAAGTAGCGGCGCAATAAGATGCAATGAGGCCCTCTCCACGGAAGTGGGGAGGGCCTCTTGAATTCTTAGGGTGGCTATGAGCTTGCTGGACGGTTGCTGAAACCTGACCGCGTTTGCTTCTTAGACGTTCAAAGGCTGTCGGCCCAATCAATCGCGCGGTGATGTTCGATGAGGACGATGTTGTTGGCGGCGGCGATCGTGCGCAACGCTGTGATGCGGCGGCGCTCCTCCTGGTCGATCCAGGCGGTGATGGCCTCGGTGACGATTTCATCGCGCGGCAGCGCCAGGTCGATGGCCAGGGCATCCAGCCTTTCTGCAAGCGGAAGCGGAATATGCGCATCGAGCATTTTCGTTTCCATGGACGTTGTCTCCGGTGAAGCGCGATTGTAACGTCAGATTGTGACCGGTTGAGGGGCAGTCAATGCCGATGCCGCCGATGTTATCGATAATTACCAAAATATAACATTCTGTCCGCTTTTCATTCCCTTTGCCGGGTCGGCTAATCCGCCTATATCGCTTCTATGTTGCTGAAGCCCATCCTCCGCCGGTTCGAAACCTGGATCGACCCGTTCCGCCCACGCGCCAATCTCCAACCGCCGCGCTCGACGCTCGGATTCATCTGGTTCTATATCAGCCAGGCGAGGATGCCGTTTATCGCCATGCTCGTTCTCGGTGGGACATCGGCGGCAATCGAGGCTGCACTATTCTGGTTCGTCGGACGCTTGGTCGATATCCTCGGGAGCATCACGCCGGGTGCCGGCTGGAACGGTCTTCTCGCCGCCCATGGCGGCGAATTGTTCGGCATGCTCGCCCTTATCGGGCTCGTACGCTTCGTCGTCGCCTTCCTGATCGCACTCGTCGACCAGCAGGTGATCACACCGGGCTTCTACAATCTCGCTCGCTGGCAATCCTATCTCTACGTCTCCAGGCAGTCATTGTCGTTCTTCCAGAGCGATTTCTCCGGGCGCATCGTCACCAAGGTCTGGTCGGCGGGGCAAGCGACCGGCGATCTCGTCACCTCGCTGATGGAAAGCGTCTGGTTCGTCGGCATTTATGCCGTAACGACGCTCGTGCTCGTCGCCCGGCTGGACTTTTCCCTTGCCGCCGTCGTGCTGTTCTGGCTTGGCGCCTTCAGCCTGCTTGCGCGCCACTTCGTTCCGCGCATCCGCCATCATTCCCGCGAAACGGCGGAAGCCGGATCGATGCTGAACGGCAGGATGGTCGACTCCTACAGCAACATGCAGACGCTAAAGCTGTTTGCGCGCGATGAGGAGAGCGACCGCTATATGCGGCAGGGCTTCGATATCTTTCAGGATACGGTGCTGCGCTTCACGCGGTTCATCACCGGCGTCAGGGCCTCCATGGCGCTGCTCTCCGGCCTGATGATCGTGACGATGGCCGGGCTGAGCGTCGATCTCTGGCTGCGCGGCCTGGTCAGTTCGGGCGCGGTGGCATTCTCTCTGGCACTGGTGCTGAGGTTGAATTTCCTGCTCGGACGGCTGATGACGCAGTTCAACGGCATCATGCGCAATCTAGGCACCATCCAGAACGCCGCCGAACTGATCTCCCAACCTCTAGGGCTCGTCAATCGGCTTGATGCGAAAAACCTGGTGGTCCGGCAGCCGGGTATCCGCTTCGACAATGTTTCCTTCCGCTACGGCAAGGGTCATCAGCCGGTCGTCGAGAATTTCTCCCTGACCATTCGGCCCGGCGAGAAGGTCGGGATCGTCGGTCGTTCGGGCGCGGGGAAATCAACGCTGATGAACCTGCTGCTGCGCCTCTACGATATTCAGGACGGCCGCATTCTGATCGACGGCCAGGATATTGCAGCCGTGACGCAGGAATCGCTCAGGATGCAGATCGGCGTCGTCAGCCAGGACACCTCGTTGCTGCATCGTTCGGTGCGCGACAATATCCTGTTCGGACGGCCGGATGCCGGCGAGGACGGGCTGGTGGAGGCGGCGAGGCGCGCCGAAGCCATCGACTTCATCGCCCGCCTGCAGGATCAGCAGGGCCGTAGAGGTTTCGATGCGCATGTCGGCGAACGCGGCGTCAAACTGTCAGGCGGGCAGCGGCAGCGCATCGCCATTGCCCGCGTCATGCTGAAGGACGCCCCAATCCTCGTTCTCGACGAAGCGACGTCGGCGCTCGATTCGGAAGTGGAGGAAGCGATCCAGTCGAATCTCCATCGGATCATGGAAGGCAAGACGGTGCTTGCGATCGCCCATCGGCTGTCGACGATCGCCGCGCTCGACCGGCTGATCGTCGTCGATCTCGGCCGGATCATCGAGGAAGGCAGTCATGACGAACTGCTTCGTCACGGCGGGCTCTATGCCGAACTTTGGGCGCGCCAGTCCGGCGGCTTCCTCGCTACGGATGAGGACACGGGCTCAAGGATCGACGACAAATTCCGCCATGAGGCCAAAATGATTTGATCCGAAGCCGTTCTCGATGCGGCGCACCGATTTCAGCCGCAGCGGCGCCCGGGTAAAGACGTGATCGATCGGAATACCGAAGGCGCCGGCCCGGATCGGCCATGTCGCGGGCTCCAGCGATACCGTGCCCAAGCTTTGGGTGCGCATGAGATACTGCACGTCTGGCGCCAGAATCGACGTATTGAAATCACCGGAAAGGACGAGCGGTCCCGAAAGGGAAGGGATGATCTCCGCGAGATCCCAGATTTCGAGGCCGTGGAACTCATCGTAATAAGGTTTTGTCAGGTGCGCGGTGAGGAAATTGACCTTCTGGCCGTCGAAATCGATCGTCGAGATCGTCAGCCGATTGCGCCAGAGCAGGCCGAGATTGCGGATGTGGGGTTCGATCAGCGGACGTTTCGACAAGACCAGCGTATCGCATTGCTCCATGCCGACGCCGCATCCGATGTAATAGGGATAGGCCTTCAACAACCGCGGCAGTTCAGACAGCAGCGGTTCGGCCTCCAGGATGTTGACGACATCGGCGCCCGAGGCGATGACCATGTCGGCGATGTCAGGGCCGTTTGCGAAATTATCGTTCTCGATATTGAAGGACATCAGCCTGAACAGGGCCGGGCGGCTCTCCTCGACTGATGGTTCGATGAACTCGCGCATCATCACGACGCCGTGGACGGCAAGGACCACCGATACCGCGAAGGTCAGCAGCGCATACCAATGCCGCTTGACGAGAAGGGCTGCGACGGAGGCCACCACGCCGGCCACCGCCAGATGGACCTGGAAGCTGTAAAAGAACGACAGCAGATAGAAATCGGCAATGTATCGCAGAGAGACGATGGCGAGAACGAGGGTCGTGAGGACGCTGAATACGCAAAAAATCGTGTCTCTCATCCGCTCCGGTCCGGCTCGCTGGCGTGGCTGCGACTGCGCCTATCACGAGGCCGTTTTTGTTGCAATGCAACATAATGGCAAGCGCGTGTTTGCCTTAAAAAATTCCTCCGAAATTTCCCGCGACATTGTGCCCTCATCCCCTTGCCAAGGCTGGACATAATTTGCGATCAAGCATAGAACGCGCCGGATTGCCGGGGAATCTATGGCCGAATTGTGTCCAGAGAGATTCGCCGGTAGAGGGGGCAGGGCGGAATTCCGCGAAAATTGCGCAGAGGATGTTAGCCGTGAGCGAACACGAAACGACAAGCGAGGGCATGGGCGAACCCACTCGCCGTGATTTCCTTTATCTCACCACTGGTATGGCAGGCGCCGTCGGCGCCGTTGCAGTCGCTTGGCCATTCATCGATCAGATGCGTCCTGACGCTTCGACGCTCGCTCTCGCCTCCATCGAAGTCGACGTTGCCAGCCTTGAGCCTGGCATGTCTCTGACGGTCAAATGGCGCGGCAAGCCGATCTTCATCCGCAATCGCACGCCTGAGGAAGTGGAAGCGGCAAACGCCGTCCAGCTTGGCGAGCTGAAGGACCCGATCGCGCGCAATGCAAACCTTCCTGTCGACGCTCAGGCAACGGGTGTTGACCGTTCGGGCGGCAAGGGCAAGGAAAACTGGATCGTCATGATCGGCACCTGCACGCATCTCGGCTGCGTGCCGCTCGGCCAGGCCGGTGAATATAATGGTTGGTTCTGTCCCTGCCATGGCTCGGTCTACGACACGGCCGGCCGCATCCGCAAAGGCCCGGCGCCGCAGAACCTGGCGATTCCGACCTTTTCATTTTTGTCCGATACCAAGATCAAGATCGGTTGAGGGGAGACTGATTAATGAGTGGCCATTCCAGCTACGAGCCATCAACCGGCCTCGAGAAATGGGTCGATGCGCGCCTTCCATTGCCGCGCATGGTCTATGACAGCTTCGTCGCCTATCCGGTTCCGCGTAACCTGAATTACGCCTACACCTTCGGCGCCATGCTCGCCGTCATGCTGGTGGTGCAGATCCTGACGGGCGTCACGCTCGCCATGCATTACGCTGCCGAATCGTCGGTCGCCTTCAACTCCGTTGAAAAGATCATGCGCGACGTCAACCACGGCTGGCTGCTGCGCTATATGCATGCCAACGGCGCATCCTTCTTCTTCGTCGCGGTGTACCTGCACATTGCCCGCGGCCTCTATTACGGCTCCTACAAGGCGCCGCGCGAAATCCTCTGGATCCTCGGCGTGGTCATCTACCTCTTGATGATGGCGACCGGCTTCATGGGCTACGTTCTGCCCTGGGGCCAGATGTCCTTCTGGGGCGCCACCGTCATCACCGGCTTCTTCTCGGCCTTCCCGCTGATTGGCGAATGGGTGCAGCAGTTCCTGCTCGGCGGTTTCGCGGTCGAAAACCCGACGCTGAACCGCTTCTTCTCGCTACACTACCTGCTGCCGTTCATGATCGCCGGCGTTGTCATCCTGCACATCTGGGCACTGCACGTCGTCGGCCAGACGAACCCGACGGGCGTCGAGGTCAAGACGAAGACGGACACGGTGCGCTTCACGCCTTATGCGACGATGAAGGATGCTCTCGGCGTCTCAATCTTCCTGCTGGTCTATGCCTATTTCGTCTTCTACCTGCCGAACTTCCTCGGCCACGCCGACAACTACATCCCAGCCGACCCATTGAAGACGCCGGCCCATATCGTTCCGGAATGGTACTTCCTGCCGTTCTACGCGATGCTGCGTTCGATCACCTTCAACGTCGGTCCGATCGACTCCAAGCTTGGCGGCGTGCTGGTGATGTTCGGCGCGATCATCGTGCTGTTCTTCCTGCCCTGGCTCGATACGTCGAAGGTCCGTTCGGCCGTTTACCGCCCCTGGTACAAGCTGTTCTACTGGCTGTTCGTGATCAATGCGATCATCCTCGGCTGGCTCGGTTCGCAGCCGGCGGAAGGTGGCTATGTCATGATCTCGCAGTTCTGCACACTCCTCTACTTCGCTTTCTTCCTGGTCGCGATGCCAGTTCTCGGCTTGGTGGAAACGCCGCGCCGCATCCCGAACTCGATCACCGAAGCGGTGCTCGAAAAGCGCAACAAAACAGCTGCAGCCAGTGCGGCGGCCAAAGCGTAAGCGAGCGAAGGAATAGGAATATGAAAAAGCTTGTTGCAAGCATTCTGCCGCTCGCTGTCGCTACCGTTCTCAGCAGCGCCGCCTTTGCCCAGGAAGCGACGCCCGCAAACGGCGCGGCTCCCGCCCATCATGAGGAAAGTGCGACGCCGCACTATCCGCTGAAGGAGCCGAAGGAGGAGGAATGGACTTTTGCCGGTCCGTTCGGCCACTACGACAAGGGTCAGCTTCAGCGCGGCCTCAAGGTTTATACCGAAGTCTGTTCCGCCTGCCATTCGATGAACCTCGTGCCCTTCCGCATGCTCGACGAGCTCGGTTATTCCGAGGCGCAGGTGAAGGCTTTCGCAGCGAATTACGAGGTTCAGGACGGCCCGAACGCTGCCGGTGAAATGTTTACCCGCAAAGCGGTCCCTTCCGATCACTTCCCGGCGCCTTTCCCCAACGCGGAGGCCGCTGCTGCTTCCAACAACGGTGCGGCTCCGCCCGACTTTTCGCTGATTGCAAAGGCTCGCGAAGTCGAGCGCGGCTTCCCGCAATTCGTCTTCGACATCTTCACGCAATATCAGGAAGGTGGCCCGGATTACATCCATTCGCTGCTGACCGGTTATGAAGAGCCGCCAGCCGGTTTCCAGGTGCCGCAGGGCGGCCATTATAACCCTTATTTCCATGCCGCGGCTGTCCTTGCCATGCCGAAGCCGCTCTCCGACGGCCAGGTGACCTATGACGATGGCGCGCCGGCGACGGTCGACCAGTATTCGAAAGACGTCTCCGCCTTCCTGATGTGGGCCGCCGAGCCGCATCTTGAGGAGCGCAAGCGTACGGGCTTCATGGTGATGATCTTCCTCTTGATCTTCACGGTGCTGATCTACCTGACGAAGCGCTCGATCTACGCCAACAAGGAACATTGAGCGGTTCCCGATCGACATTCAAAAGGCGGCCTCGGGCCGCCTTTTCTGTTGGTTCCGCCCCTGGCAATTGATAGGGTGCGGCCAGTTTCATGCCCTCGCAGAATATGGACTTTCCATGGACAATACGATTTCGGAGCTCGCAGCCAGCATCCGCTCCATTTCCGACTATCCCAAGCCCGGCATCATTTTCCGTGACATCACCACGCTGCTCGGCAATCCACGCACTTTCCGCAGGGCGGTTGACGAACTGGTGCAGCCCTATGCGGGCACGAAAATCGACAAGATCGCCGGCATGGAGGCGCGCGGCTTCATTCTGGGCGGTGCGGTGGCCCACCAGCTTTCCTCGGGCTTCGTGCCGATCCGCAAGAAGGGCAAACTGCCGCACGAGACCGTGCGCATCGCCTACAGTCTGGAATATGGCGTCGACGAGATGGAGATGCATCGCGATGCGGTGCAGCCCGGCGAGAAGGTGATCCTGGTCGACGACCTGATCGCCACCGGCGGCACGGCCGTCGGCGCAACGAAGCTGCTGCGCCAGATGGGCGCGGAAGTGGTCGGCGCCTGCTTCGTCATCGACCTGCCGGATCTCGGCGGCCGCAGAAAGCTGGAAGAACTCGGCGTTATCGTGCACACGCTGGTCGAATTCTCCGGCCACTGAGTCTTCCTGCCTGCAGCGTCAGTCGAATTCGAGCACGCCGCTTTCGAAGCGGATAACAGCATCGCCGTTTTGATTGACGCCCTCGCAGAGGATGGTGTTGAGGTGCCATCCCGGTCGTGACGCGAGCGCCCGGCTGGAGAGGAAGGCGACGGAGTAGGTGACGACGTCGCCGACGAAGACCGGCCGCAGCCATTGCAATTTCTGGAAACCAGGCGAGGGGCCGAGGTTCGGCGACGTTAGACCCTTTTGTGCGAGTGCGACACTCTGCCTTTCCCAGAAGGCGAGGAAGGTTCGCATCCAGGCGGCGGTGGTGTGCCAGCCCGAGGCGCAGAGATCGCCGAAGAGGGTGTCTTTGGCGGCTTCTTTGTCGACATGGAAACGCTGCGGATCGTATCGCGTCGCGAAACGGATGATGTTTTCTTCGGTAAAAGTGTAGCTGCCGATCTCGGCCTTCTCGCCAACCGCGTAAAGATCGGACATCCTCATGCTGACGTCTCCGGGCTTATGCCGATATCTGCGGGACGGGCACGCATGCCGAACATGACCGAATTCTCCGAGACGCAGACAAGTTCGCCGCGCTGGTTTTCCACCTCATGGCGGAATTTGACGATGCCCATGCCGGGGCGTGAGCGCATCGGCCGGGCTTCGAGCACGGTCGAATGGCCTGACAGCGTGTCGCCGGCAAGCACCGGCTTTCGCCATTCCATCAGATCGACGCCCGGCGCACCTTCGCAGAGCGAATGCAGCACATAGCTGTCGGCCATCATGCGCATGAACATCGAAGAGGTGTGCCAGCCGGAGGCAGCAAGCCCGCCGAGAATGCTGGCGCGGCCGGCAGCCTCATCGAGATGCATCGGCTGCGGATCGAATTCCCTTGCAAACTCAATGATTTCTTCGGCGATGACCAGCTTCGGGCCAAGCGCGAAGCGGCAGCCGGGCCGGAAATCCTCGAAGGAAAGTTTTTCTGCCGACATTCGTTCCTCCCGCCATATGCAGCGCACAATGCTTACAATAGCATCCGCGCGGGCTCAATGATTCCGGGGAGATAAACGGGTATGACGGAACTGAGATCGATACTCGACGAAGCTGCACACCAGGGGCTGATTTCGCCGGAGGCAGGCGGGCGGCTTTTGCCGTTTCTGGCCGAGCGCGGCGTCACCGTCATAGAGGCGCGGCCGGTAATCGCAGCGCAGGAAGAGCAGGCTTGGTCGGATACCGAGACACCGCGTTTCGTGCGCGGCTTTCACGATGTGCTGATCACGATCGGTGTCGTCGTGGCGCTCGGCGGCCTCTGGGGGCTTGCCGCACTTTATGCCGTGCTGCCTGCGATCATTGTGCTTTCGGAGATCCTGGTGCGCCGGCAGCGGCTTGCTCTGCCGGCAGTCAGCCTGACGATCGCGCTGTTCTGCTGGACATTCCTGCTGATGTCCTACTTTTTCAAGCCGATAACACCCGCTTTCAACGGGGCGGAGGCGACGAAGTTCGTTGCCGGCTTCCCTATCATTCTCGGCGCCTATTATGTCCGCTATCGTGTGCCGTTGGCGTTGGCGCTCTGCATCATGTCGGCGCTTGCATTCGTCCTCACCCTGCTTTTGCGGCTCATGCAATGGGCGAGCGGGGATCCGCAATTCTTCGCCAACCATCCCGTCTTGCTCGCGATGGTCTGCCTCGTTTGCGCTCTCGGGCTGTTCGCAACGGCGCTGTATTTCGACCTTGGCGATCGGATGCGCCGGACGACACGCTCCGATATCGCCTTCTGGCTTCATCTGGGTGCTGCACCGGCGCTGCTCTTCAGCGTCCGCCTGCTGATTTCGTTCGACGGCAATTTGCTGGATGTTGCCCAGACGGTTTCGATCAAGACGCCGATCATCGTTATCAGCGTTGCGGTGCTGATGCTGATCGGCCTTGTCATCGACCGGCGGGCCTTCGTCACGTCTGGACTGCTGTCGCTCGGCTTTGCGATTTACGGCATTTTCCGGCAGGGAAGTGCGACGGTTGATACCTATATCTTCACCACGCTGATCGTCGTCGGGGTGATCGTGCTCGTTATCGGAACGGGCTGGATGCCGCTGCGCCGCATCGTGCTGCGGGCGCTGCCGGCCGCCATTTCGCAAAGACTGCCGCCGGCCGTCTTAGAGGCAACTCCGTAAATCTTACGATTTCGCCCAAACCGCTGAGCGATTTGGGCGAAATGAATCGATCGGGATAGCGGCAGTATCCGTTCAGGTGTTGAAGCGGAAGTGGATGACGTCGCCGTCCTGGACGACATATTCCTTGCCTTCGTCGCGAGCTTTGCCGGCATCCTTGGCGCCGACTTCACCGTTATATTTGATGTAGTCGTCATAGGCGATGGTGTTGGCGCGGATGAAGCCGCGTTCGAAATCCGAATGAATGACGCCGGCGGCCTGCGGCGCCTTGGTGCCGCGCTCGATCGTCCAGGCGCGTGTTTCCTTCGGGCCGACGGTGAAATAGGTGATGAGGTGGAGCAGCTTGTAGCCGGCGCGGATCAGCCGGTCGAGGCCCGCCTCGTCGAGGTCGAGGGCGGAGAGGAATTCCTTGGCCTCCTCCTCGGGAAGCTGGGCGACCTCAGACTCGATCGCCGCCGAGATCGTGACGGTTTCGGCACCCTGCTCCTTTGCCATCACCGCGACGGCCTCGGTGAATTCGTTGCCGGTCGAGGCATCGCCTTCGGCGACGTTGCAGACGTAGAGCACGGGATGCGAAGTCAGAAGATTGAGGCTCTTGAGGATGACGATTTCTTCCGCGTCGAGCGTCGACAGCAGCGTGCGAACCGGCTTGCCTTCGCCGAGCAGCTTCAGCGAGGCTTCCATGATCGGCAGCATCGCCACCGAATCCTTGTCCTTGCCGGTGGCGCGCTTGCGGGTCTGCTCGGTGCGGCGCTCCAGGCTCTCGAGATCGGCAAGCATCAGCTCGGTCTCGATCGTCTCAGCATCGGCGACCGGGTTGATGCGGCCCTCGACATGGGTGATGTCGCTGTCTTCGAAGCAGCGCAGCACATGCACGATAGCATCGACCTCGCGGATATTGGCGAGAAACTGGTTGCCGAGGCCTTCACCCTTCGAGGCGCCGCGCACCAGGCCGGCGATATCGACGAAGGAGATGCGGGTCGGGATCAATTCCTTCGACTTGGCGACGTCGGCAAGCTTGCGCATGCGCGGATCGGGAACGGCGACTTCGCCGGTGTTCGGCTCGATGGTGCAGAAGGGATAATTCGCCGCCTGTGCGGCGGCCGTCTTGGTGAGCGCGTTGAAGAGGGTCGATTTGCCGACATTCGGCAGCCCGACGATACCGCATTTGAAGCCCATGGCTGAAACCTGCTGTTCTTGAATTCCTTGCTGGTGCCTATGAGATAAAGGAGCAATGTGGTCAAGTCTTAGAGAGCTTTTAGCGTACCTCACTTGCCGACGGATCGGTGCTGGCCTATTCTTGAATACCGATGCAGATTTCGACGTATTGCTGATTTCATCAGAATGCCGGTCGCTGTTCGTATAGAGGCAGTGGCCCTATCGGTGTCGAAGCCGGCGACAAGCTCTTGCCTGTTTGGGGCGGGGAGCCGGCCGGCCGGCTGTCGAAAATTCGTCATCGACAATGATTAGATGGTTTTGAAGATTCCTGATCCCATGTCATCAACGGGTGGATTTTTCCGATGAGTGACAGTGACATTGCCGTGAAACCGAAGACCAAGGTGAAGCCGAAGCTGGACAAGCCGAAGCTCTACAAGGTCATCCTCGTCAATGATGACTATACCCCGCGCGAGTTCGTCATCATGGTCCTTAAGGCCGTCTTCCGCATGAGCGAGGAGACCGGCTACCGGGTGATGATGACGGCGCACAAGCTCGGTTCCTGCGTGGTCGTGGTCTGCGCCAGAGATATCGCCGAGACCAAGGCCAAGGAAGGCATCGACCTTGCCAAGGGCATGGGCTTTCCGCTGATGTTCACCACCGAACCGGAAGAATAGGTGCTGCCTGAGGGCCGCCTCTAAAACGGGATCAAAGCCGGCGAATCTGATAGCCGGTCTTCTCCTGCACGAAGCCGCAATTCTCATAGAAGCGCAATGTTGCCAGATTTTTGGAGCCGGTGAGCAGCATCACCTTGTAGCAGCCGGCGCTCCAGGCGTCTGCAACCGCATGGGCGATGACGGCGCGGGCATAACCGCGCTTGCGATGATCGGCATGGGTTACGACGTTTTCGATGAGCGCATAGGAGGCGCCGTTCCGCGTCAGGTTCGGCACGACGACGAGAGTGACGGTGGCGATGGCTACGTTACCCGCGACACCGATGAAGACGGTCATGCCCGGCTGAGCCAGGATGGCGGAAAAGCGTTTCTCGGCACTGGCCTCGTCAAGAACCGGATCGGTGGGGTTCAGCTGTCGGTAGAGGGCCAGGAGACCGGGAAGATCGCCGCGGACGGCAGGCCGGATGATGACGTCTCCATCCGGCATCAATCTCAATCGCCCTTGTTGCCGAACATCTTTTTCAGCATGTCGGCCATCGGGCCGGTCACCGGCAGCTTCGGCTGGTTGTGGCCGCGAGCCTGCTGGATATGCGACTGGCCGGCCGGCTTCTTCTCGGCGTCCTTTTTTTCCTTGGCTGGCTTCTCCTCCTCGGCCTTGCCGCCGAGCGCCAGCGCGATCTTGTTCATCAACTGCGAATCCTCGTTTCGCACCAGCATGTCGGCATTGTCGGCGAGCGTGTCCAGAAGCGGCTCCACCCAGGCCTTGTCGGCCTTGGTGAAATCGCCGAGCACGTGGCTCTGAACCATCTCCTTGACGCCGGGATGGCCGATGCCGAGGCGCAACCGCCGGTACTCCTTGCCGCAATGGGCGTCGAGCGACTTGATGCCGTTGTGGCCGTTGTGGCCGCCACCGGTCTTCAGCCGCGCCTTGCCCTGGGGAAGGTCGAGTTCGTCGTAGATCGCCACGAGATCGGCCGGCTGGAGCTTGTAGAAACGCATCGCTTCGCCGACGGACTCGCCGGAAAGATTCATGAAGGTCTGCGGCTTGATCAGCAGCACCTTCTCGCCGCCGAGCTCGCCCTCGGCGATCTCGGCCCTGAACTTCTTCGACCAGGGCGAAAAGCTGTGGCGCCGATGAATGGCGTCGACGGCCATGAAGCCGATATTGTGGCGGTTGCCGGCGTACTTGCCGCCGGGATTGCCGAGACCCGCGATGATCAGCATGGTCTGTTTTTCCTTGCTAGAACTTCCAGCCGTTCACCACCGCGAAACGAAAGCAAAGTCAAGCGGAAAGGGCAGCGGTCTGTCGGCCAAGGTCACTCAGATAGGGTCAGTCCGACAGGTTCATGCCGTATTTCAGGAAGATCTGCTTTTGGTCGCCATCGGCGATCAGCTTGTCGAGGGCAGTCTGCATCCTGGCGAGCAGATCGGCCGGAAAGTTCTTCTCGCAGGCGATGCCCATCGGCTGGGAGGAGAGCACGGTCACCATCTCCACCGGCTGCTCGGCCTGCAGCTTTTCGAAATAGAGTTCGGAGATCGGCATCATGTCGATGCGCCCGCCAAGCAGTTTGCGCAGCGTCGCGTTGAAGTCGCTGGCGACATCGAGCTTGGTGAAGCCCTTCTCCTTCAGAATCGTCTCGGTGTAATCCTCGCGCTGAGTGCCGACCGTGTATTTCTTCGCCTCGTCCAGATTGCTGGCGGTGACATCAGAACCCTTGCGGGTGATCAGGATGTTACGGTCGACGAGCAGCGGCTCGACCCATTTAAATAACGGGTCACGCGCGCCATTGTGGGCGGTCGCGAAGACACAGGTCATCGGCGCCGTGCGGGCAAGGCTGAAAGCGCGCGCCCAGGGCATGATTTCGATCGTGTAGTCGACGCCGATCGCGGCCATTATCTTTTCGACCTGCTCGACGGTCGCGCCCTTGATCTCCTTGCCTTCGCGATAGTTGAAGGGGGCATAATCCTCGGTCGCGAAGGTCACCGTTTGCGCATGGGCGGTGCATGGCAGCGCCAGGCATGCGAGAAGCAGGAGCTTTTTCATCGGCATCATCTCCTTCGTTCTTCGTTTACGAGGCGCGTGCGATGGCCGATTGCGAGGCCATTAGTTCCTCGATCAGCGTGGCGGCGTGCTGCGGACGGTGGAAGAGGTAGCCCTGGCCATAGTCAAGCCCCATCTGGTGGAGCGTGCGGCACTCCTCTTCGGTCTCGATGCCTTCGGCAATAACGGTGCAGTCCATCTTGTGGGAGAGCGTGGTGATGCCTTCGATCAGCATCCGGCTTTTCTGGCGCACGTCGTCATCGCCATCGTTGATCGCGCGGGTGAAAGACTGGTCGATCTTGATGATGTCGACAGGGAAGCGGTTCAGGTAGCTCAGCGACGAATAGCCGGTGCCGAAATCGTCAAGCGCGATACGGCAGCCGAAGCGACGAAGCTCGGTGACGATCATGCGGATCTCAGGGTTGTCGTGCATCAGCACAGCCTCGGTGATCTCGACGACGATGCGCTCGGGACGGATGCCGTGGCGACCGACGATGGCGGCAAGACGGGCCGGCAGCGCCGGCTCGAACTGCAGCGGCGAGAAGTTGATGGCGAGATAGGTATCCTGCATACCGGGGATGCGGGAGATCTCCGCGAGGTTGGCGACCGCCTTTTCCATGATGACGTTGCCGACGCGGACAATTTTTGCCGTCTCCTCGGCGACACTGATGATCTCGGCCGGCGGCATCAAGCCCTTCTGTGGATGGTTGAGGCGCATTAGCGCCTCGAAACCTGATATGCCGCGACCGTTCAGGTTGACGATCGGCTGCAGGAAGGCCTCGAACCAGTTGTCGACGAGGCCGGCTTCGATATTGGCTTCGATCTCGGCGCGGCGGCGGGCACGGTCGAGCATGGCATTGTCGAAGAGCTGCGCGCCGTTTTTGCCGTCGCGTTTCTTGGCATACATCGCCATGTCGGATTTCTGCAGCAGTTCGGCCGCGGTTGCGGCATGATGCGGATAGATGGCGATACCGACGGAAGCGCTCAGATGCATGTCCGGGGCGAATGGCGTTTCGAAGAGCGTGGCAATCTGCTCGCACATTGCCTTGGCGCGTTTTTCGGCGTCCTTTGCCGGCAGCAAGATGGCAAATTCGTCGCCGCCGAGACGGGCTGCCTCGTCGCAGGGGGCAAGATGGGTTTTCAGGCGCTCGACGAGCTCGACCAGCGCCATGTCGCCGGCGGCATGGCCCATATTGTCGTTGATCCACTTGAAGCGGTCGAGATCGACGAAGAGACAGGCGAGCTCCTGGCCGGCGGCGTCGGCGGCGGCGATCTTGTTGTCGAGGACGGCCTCGAAGCCCTGGCGATTAAGAAGCCCGGTCAGGTGATCGGTGATTGCCTGGCGGTGGTTGCGGTCCTCGGAGGCCTTGAGTTCGGTGACATCGGTCATGACCGATAGCGAGAGGCGGTCGTGAGCGCCGGCTCCCGCCTCTGATTCCATGATCAGGACGTCCATGGTGCGACCGTCCAGGCAGACAAACTTGACGGTGACGGTCATGCCGCTTTCGGCCCGGCGGCGCTTGACGAATTTGTCACGGGTGGCGGAAGTGACGAGATCGGCGAAGTTGCGGCCGATGACGGCGGCGCGGTCATAACCTGTGGCAAGCAGCCAATAATCACTGACGGCGGTGATGCGGTCTTCCTCATCGAGTGAGAAGAGCATGGCGGGCGTCAGATTGTAGATGTCGGTGGCGCGGCGGTGGGCGAGCTTCAGCTCCTTTTCCTCGCTTTCGAGCTTGGTCTGCATCTCGTTAAAGCTATGGGCAAGCCGTCCCATCTCGTCGTTCGACTGCCAGTCGACATGATGACGGGAGCCCAACTGGCGGGTGGCCTCGATCGCCGCCGTCAGCCGCATCAGCGGCTGGATGACGAAGAAACGGTTGCCGATCAGCGCCGTGCCGAAAACGGTCAGCACCGCGAAGATGAAGATCGAGATGAAGACGACCTCTTCCTGCTTCAGGCCGGAAAACAGGCCGAGTGCCGGATAATAGACGCTGATGCTGCCGAGGTTCTTCGGACCGTCGACAGTGTTGTAGATGATGGCGCGCGACACCTGCACCAGCTTTCCGTCGAAGGAGCGTGGAATGGTAGACTGGCTGACATCGAGCTGGCCTGACTGGTCACGCACTTCGACCTTGACGATGGCGCCTTGGGAAACGACTGTCGCGCTGATCTGGGTAACGCTCTCCTCATCGAGGTCCCACAGAGGTTTGGCAAGCGCCTGGGCATTGGCGACGAGAAGAACGGAGATGTGATCACGTATTTCCTTGTCGGCCCGTTCCGAGGAAAGAAAAAGGAAGAGAACAAAGAGGGGAGCGACAAAAACAAGTAGCGCTCCGCAAACTATCGCAAAAAATCTGTTCTCAACGGAATTGTTCATGTTTCCGTCTACTCCCCCAGGCCGCCACATTTGCCGTCGCGCATTAAGGCGGGCTTCTTCGCAGCTGACGGAACATGCTTTCACGAATTTGTTAAATGTTGCTGAAACGGGGCCTTACGGGGCAATGAAAAGCCCGCTTTCCCTGTGAATTGGCCTCCGAAAGTTGGACGACAACCTTCGGGGGCCAGTCCACTGGGGAAAGCGGGCCATATGCTTTACAAATTGATCGAAGCGATCAGGCTTCGGCTTCGCCTTCCGCGGCGCTCTCGTCGATGCCGGCAGCCGGAGCGATAATCGTCGCGATCGTGAAGTCGCGGTCGATGACCGGGGTGACGCCCTTCGGCAGAGTGACTTCCGCGATATGGACGCTGTCGCCGATCTTCTTGCCGCTGAGATCAATGTTGAAGAACTCAGGGATCGCATCGGCCGGGCAATGAACTTCGACTTCATGGCGAACGATGTTCAGAACGCCGCCGACCTTGAGGCCCGGGGACTTCTCTTCGTTGATGAAGTGAACCGGGATTTCGACGGTCACCTGGGTGTTGCCGGAGACGCGCAGGAAATCGACATGCATGGTGAAGTCACGGACCGGATCGAGCTGGTAGTCCTTCGGCAGAACCTTGTGCTTCTTGCCGTCGACGTCGATCGTCGCCACGGTGGTCATGAAAGCACCGGCGTGAATACGCTTCGTCACCTCATTGGTGTTGAGAGCGATGGAAATGGGGGCCTGCTTGTCACCATAGATGACAGCGGGAATCAAACCGTTGCGGCGAAGTTCACGGGCGGACCCCTTACCAACCCGTTCGCGCGCCTCGGCCTTGAGCTCGTAAGTTTCCTGGCTCATGGCTATTCCTTTCGAGGTTATTTGGAGAGTTCGGCGGCGGGCAAAAGCCTTGTTCCGACGAACCGGAGGCGGTATGACCCGACCTCATCCGCGTTGCCTCCAAGGGTGTCTACACGGACCGGTGGCCTATATTATAAGTCGATCGGAAACGCAAGTTGCGGATTTGGCTGTTTTCTACACGCTTCGGCAAACCGAAACCGCATTCGAGCATCGCGTCGATCGTCAACGGTGAGCCGAGTGCCGCACACGAGGAGGCGATGTTCTCGCCCGTCCGAAATACGCGGCCGTACGAACGGCAAAATCGCTATTCTCTTCCACAGCTGAGGTTGACATCGGCGCGCTTCGCATCTTTGGATGGCCGCATTCAAAAAGGGGCTGAGGAGAAATCGGACTATGCGTCTCAAACTTGTCACGGCAACGAGCTTGCTGGCACTTTGCCTTGTCACCACGGCCCAGGGCGTCGAGATCAATCAGGATGGCGCCAATGCGGTCAAGGACAATCTGACGAAGCTGCTTCCCGAGGATCTGGCGAAGAGCGGCATGGTCACCGTCAATCCGGCGGGCACACGCTACGAGATCATCTACGATCTGGCGAAGCTGCTTGCCAAGGCCGATCCAGCGACATTTGCGATCAGCGGGCTGACGCCGTTCTCCATGTTCGCTACGCCGCTCGATGGCGGGCTCTGGAACATTGAGGGTGACAACAACCTCAATGTCTCCGGCCATTTCAAAGGCCCAGACCAGAAGCCGACGGATTTCTCCTACTCCATCGCTTCGCTTGTCTATACCGGCGTCTTCGACCCGGCGATCAGCTACCTGCGCTCTGGCACCTTCACCGCCAAGGACATCAAAGTCGCCAGCAAGTCCGACACCGAGGAAGTCCATGCCAGCTTTGCCGGGATGGACCAAAAGCTGACCTCGACGGACAGCGCAGGCGGCAATGGGCGTATCGATTTTGCGGGCGGCGGCTCCATGTCGACTTTCGTCGAGCAGGTTTCCGGCCTGCAAATGCCGCCTGTTGAAATCCGTGCCGACTCGATCGATTTCGATGCCAAGGTGAACGGTCTGCCGGCCAAGCAAATCCGCGAGATCGTCCTTTTCATTCTCGACCATCTCGAGGAGAAAGAATTAAGCCCGGAAAACAGCGACAAGATAAAGGGAATGCTGAAGCAAGCCTTTCCGATTCTTGCCTCGTTCAGCGAGACGATCGGGGTCAATAATCTGACCGTCAGCAACCAGATGGGCAATGGCGGCGTCAAGGCATTCGGTTACAACCTGGTTATGGATGGGCCGAGCGACGCCATGCGTTTCGGCTTCGGCATCGATGCGCAGGACATCAGCCTCGACAGTCCGGCAATGCCGGCAAGTTATTCGCCCTTCGTGCCGACCAATTTCGATCTGCAGCTCGCCATTCCGAATCTGGATTTCGCCACCTTCGGCGACGCGCTCATGGCGATGGATTTCAAGGCCAAGCCTGCAGAGCAAAGCGGCGATGAGATGGCGAAAAAGCTCTTCCGCGATGGCCGGCTCACCATCGAGTTTCCGAAGGTCAGCGCCAAGTCCGATGTCTACGACGTCGACATGACGGGCAAGATCGAGGGACGGGTCGATACCCAGAAGGACTATTCGATGGAGGCGACGATCCTTGCCCGCGATCTCGACAAGACGATTGCCGCGGTTCAGGAGCTTGCCAAGACGGATCCCGACCTCAACCAAGTCTCCTTCGGCATGATGATGGTGAAGGGCTTCGCCAAGACCGATGCAGATGGCCGTTCGCGCTGGGACATCAGCATCGGCCGCGACGGCGCGATCACCGTTAACGGCCAAGTGGTCAAGGAAGCGGACCAGGAAACGGTCCAGCCGCAATAGCGTATCCCAGGGTCTTTCGACCGAAGAGCAGATGCGCCGGCTAGGGTATCACCCTTTGCGGCGCAGCAGCGCCGTTGCCATGTCGAGGAAAGCGCGCAACTTCAGCTGCGTCTGCGAGCGGGCGGGGAAATAGGCAAAGAGACCGGGCGTGGTCGGCAAGAAGGGATCGAGCACGCGTTCGAGCCGCCCTGATGTCACGGCCTCGCCGACGGAAATATCCGGCAAATAGGCAAGACCGAGCCCGGCCTCGGCGAGCTCGAGCAGCAGCAGGAAGTCGTTCACCATCAGGCTGCCCGGCGCATCGACGGAGAAGTCGTGGCCGCCTCGCTCGAATTCCCAGCGATAGATGACGCCTGACGTCGGATAGCGGTAGCGGATCGCCTGATGGCGGGTGAGGTCCTCCGGCGTCACTGGCTGGCCGTATCGGGCGAAATAGCCGGGCGAGCCGACGACCGTCCAGGTGATATCAGATGTCAGCCGCATGACGATCATGTCCTTTTCGATCGCCTCGCCGACGCGGATGCCGGCGTCGAAACCGCGCTCGGTGATATCGATTGCCGCATCATCGACCGAGATCTCGACGGAGATATCGGGATAGGCGTTGCGAAATTGCGGCAGCAGCGGCGTCACGATCAGCGGCACGGCCATGCGCGGCACGGTGAGGCGCAGGTGCCCGAGCGGGCGGTCGCGGAAGCCACCCAGCATGTCGAAGGCATCTGATATATCGGCGGCAGCCGGACGGACGCGCTGGAAGAGCGCGGCACCGGCTTCGGTGAGCGCGACGCGCCGCGTGGTGCGGACAAAGAGCGGCACGCCGAGCCTCGCCTCGAGCGCGCGGATCGTCTGGCTGACGGCAGTCGGCGTGACGCCGAGCGATGCGGCGGCAGCGGTGAAGCTCCTGGCGTCGGCGACGGCCAGGAATTCCGTCAAACCGTTGAAGGGGTCGGGCGCCATCGGTCTATTATGAAGGTAAACTTCATAAGCCTTATCGATTCGGCGGATTTTTCGCAATAATGTTTTGAGGCATTATCTTTCCATCCGATCACGACAATCCAATGGATGGAGGATGACATGCAATATACGACCCTCGGCCGGACCGGCCTTGCCGTTTCCAGGCTTGCCTTCGGCGCGATGACCTTCACATCGGGCGACCGCAGCTTAGGCGCGATCTACAAGACCGATGCCGATGTTGCCGATGCGCTTGTCGGACAGGCACTTGATGCCGGCATCAACTTCTTCGATACGGCAAACGCCTACGCATCCGGCCAGTCGGAAACGATCCTCGGACAGGTGCTGATGGCGCGGCGCAGCGAGGTGGTTATTGCCACCAAGGTCGGCTTCCGCACCGGTACGCCTCTCGGCCAGGCCGGGCTCTCCCGCCGCCACATCCTCTGGTCGGTCGAGGAAAGCCTGAAACGGCTCAGAACGGACTGGATCGACGTCTATATTGTCCACAAGGAGGATCCGTTCACGCCGCTCGAAGAGACGCTCGCGGCGCTCGATGCCGTGGTGCGCTCCGGCAAGGTGCGTTATATCGGCTTTTCCAACTGGTCGGCCTGGAAGGTGGCGGCGGCGCTTGAAATCCAGAAGGCGAACGGGCTGGCGCCCTTCACGCATGGACAGATGTATTATTCGCTGCTTGGCCGCGACGTCGAGCGCGACATTCTTCCCATGATGCAGCGTTACGGCCTCGGGCTGACCGTCTGGAGCCCGCTCGCCTCCGGCTTTCTTTCCGGCAAGTACACCCGCGAAACGCTCAGCGATCCCGACAACCGCTATTCCGGTTTCGATATCCTGCCCTTCGACAAGGAACGGGGATTCGCGCTGGTCGAGCGCATGCGGGTGATCGCCGCCGCGCATGGGGCGAGCGTCGCCCAGGTGGCGATCGCCTGGCTGCTTGCGAAAAAGACGGTCTCAAGCGTGTTGCTCGGCGCCTCGAAACCGCATCAACTGGCCGACAATCTCGGTGCGGCAGAGCTGGTGCTTGATGAAGGCGACCATGCAGCGCTCGATGCGGCGACTGAGCCGGTGCCGGTCTATCCGAACTGGTTCATCGACAATCTCGTCGACCAGCCGCAGAAAGCGGCCTTCGGTCACTGATCGCCGATAGGGGATTTGTCGCAAGAGGCGCGTCGCCACGCCACTGGGTCGAACTGACGTCGAGCCGGGGCTCCGGCATTCATCATCGCATTGATTAGTCATAAAATAACTAGTAATACTATGACTATGACAATCAAACGCTCTCCAACCGCGCTCGCTGTTCTTGGAATGCTCATGGAGGAGCCGCTGCATCCTTACCGGATGCAGCGGCTCATCAAGGAGCGCGGCAAGGACGAGGTGATCAATGTCACGCAGAGGGCGAGCCTCTATCAAACGATCCAGCGGCTCGAACGCGAGGGTTTGATCACTCCGCAGAAAACAGTCCGGGATGACAAGCGTCCCGAGCGGACCGTGTACGAGATAACCGAGAAGGGCCGCGACATCGCGCTGGAATGGATGCGCGAGATGTTGTCGACCGTGACACGGGAATATCCGGAATTCCCCGCAGCCATATCATTTCTTCCTCTTCTCACGCCGAGCGATGTGGCGAGCCAGCTTGAGCGCAGAGCAAAAGCCATCGAGTCAGAACTTCGCCGGATCGACGAAGTCCTGCAGGAGGCGCAGGCCGTACCAAGGCTCTTCCTTCTGGAGATGGACTATCTCCGGGCGCTTCACGCAACCGAATTGTCTTGGGTCAACGGCGTTGTCGAGGACCTCAGCGCCGAGCGCATCACCTGGACAGATGAGTGGCTGAGGCAGATCGCCGCGAAGTTCTCGATCGACCTCAACCTTGACCCGGAATAGCACCATGAAAGTTTTGATTATCGGCGCCGGGACCGGCGGTCTGGCACTCGCCCATCTGCTTAAGCAGGCTGGAGTTTGCATAGCGGTGTATGAGCGCGACCTTGCGCCGAACGCTGACACCGGTGGCTATCGCGTCGGCATCAGCCCGGCTGGAAGCCGAGCGCTAAAAGCCTGTATCCCCGGCGAACTCTACGACCTCTATGTCGCCACCTGCGCCAGGTCGCCGCGCTATTTCAACATGCTCACGGAACAGCTCGGCGAAGTGCTGAGCTTCGACGTCGATGCTGCAGACCCGAACGCTCTCGACGGTGAAAAGAACGTGGTTCGAAAAACGCTGAGGCGGGTTCTGCTCCGGGGACTTGAAGACGACGTGTTCTTTGGGAAGGCGCTTCAAGGTTACACAAGCAACGCGGACGGGTCCGTCACCGCGTGCTTTCAGGATGGAAGCCTCGCGACGGGAGATGTCCTGGTGGGTGCTGACGGCACGAGTTCCACCGTATGCAAGCAACGCTTGCCGAACGCGCGTCTGGAAGACACTGGGATCGTATCGCTCGGGGGCAAAATTCCTATGACAGTCGAGACGAAAGCTCTGCTGTCGGACAAAATGTTCAAAGGCATGTCACTGATTATGGCACCGATGGGCTTTGGCGCAATCATTCACTCGCTCGAGTTCGCCGACAGCCGAAGTGACCCCGGGTTTGCTTCGCGTTGGCCGGATTTCGTCGAAGCACTCGACGAGGACAGCATCGGCTGGGGTATCTGGGGCGCTCGGCAGAATTGTCCGCGGGATCCGTCCGGCCTGAACGGTGAACAATTGAGAGAGCTGGGCTTGGAGCTCGCTCGAGACTGGCATCCGCACCTACGTGCTCTCATCCATATGACGGAGCCCTCGATGATCCACGATGTCAAGGTCAGGACCTCCGTCCCGCTGACGCCTTGGACAAGTTCGAATGTCACGCTGCTCGGTGACGCCGTCCATACGATGACACCCGGACGAGGCGCGGGTGCCAACACCGCACTTCGCGATGCCGCTCTGCTTGGACGCATGCTGGTCGAAGCGAACCAAGGGCGAAGGCCGCTCGTCGAAGCCATACACGCCTACGAAATCGAGATGCTTCGCTACAGTACCGAAGCAGTCCAAGTATCGAAAAAGCAGATGGATGCTAACGATCTGGCTCATCGGCCGATTGTCGGCACAGTTCAGCTCGCTTTCATGCGCAGCACAATGCGCATCGTCAACGCAATACCTGCACTAAAGCGGCGCGCCTTTCGGCAGATGATGCGAGTTCGCGGCGAAAACTAAGATAGTCGCTGACAATCAGCAATATCCGGAAGTTCGTCGGATGCCTGATGTTTTCAGTCAAACAGGCTGGAGACGGACTCTTCCTGGGCCGTTCGGCTGATGGCTTCGCCGATCAGCGGCGCTGTCGTTACGACGCGGATATTGTGTGCCGAAAGCACGGCCGTGGTCGGCTGGATCGAATCCGTGATGACGAGTTCGCGCAGCTTCGAGGAGGTGACGCGAGTGACCGCGCCGCCGGAGAGAACGCCGTGGGTGATATAGGCGGTGACGCTGGACGCGCCCTTGGCCAGCATCGCGTCGGCCGCGTTGCAGAGCGTGCCACCGGAATCGACGATATCGTCGATCAGCAGGCAGTCCTTGCCGGCAATGTCGCCGATGATGTTCATGACTTCGGAGTCACCCGGCCGATCGCGGCGCTTGTCGACGATGGCCAGAAGACAGTCCAGGCGCTTCGCGAGCGCGCGGGCGCGAACCACACCGCCGACGTCGGGCGAGACGACCACGACGTTGCTGAGGTCATAGTGGCTCTTGATGTCGCGGGTCAGCACGGGCATGGCAAAGAGGTTGTCGGTGGGTATATCGAAGAAACCCTGGATCTGCCCGGCATGGAGATCGAGCGTCATGACGCGGTCAGCGCCGGCCTCTGTAATGAGGTTTGCGACCAGCTTGGCGGAGATCGGCGTGCGCCCGGAAGCCCGGCGGTCCTGACGGGCATAGCCGAAATAGGGTAGGACGGCGGTGATGCGGCGAGCTGACGAACGACGCATGGCGTCGATCATGATCAGCAGTTCCATCAGATGATCGTTGGCGGGAAAGGCGGTCGGTTGCACGAGGAAAACATCCTCACCGCGCACATTTTCCTGGATCTCCACGAAGATTTCCTGATCGGCAAACCTTCGAACACTGGCTTTCCCCAAGGGAACATTGAGATAGTTGCAGATCGCTTCGGCGAGTTGCCGGTTCGAATTGCCTGCGAAAACCTTCATTTTGGTCCGCCTGTTATGCGCTGATAGCCGCGCTTTTTAGTCAGCTTCCCCGTGAATGCAAGGGCAAAGGCGCCACAGGCTTCCATATTTGCAAAAAGTTTGTGACTAACCACCCTGAGTCTGCCGCCAGGAGGAGAATTCCGCGATCGTTTTTGAGCCGATCTGCTGCATCACCGAGGCCGGAACGCCCGCCCAGGGATCGGTCGCAGCCGTCGGCACGCTTTCTTGCCCCTGGATGCGGTGCAGGCGACCCCCGCCGCTGTCGAGAATATCCCAGACATAGACCACGGTGACCTTGCCATCATCGCTGAAGGCGGAGAGATAGCCTTTGAGGATGTAATCGCTGCTCGCGTCGTTGGAACTTTTGATGGAAAGGCCATGCGCGCGTGCCTCGGCGCCGAGCTGGCGCGAGAGCGGGGTCACGGCCTGCACCGGCGCGCCGATGATCGGCAGGAAGCGCACGGTTTTGCCCCGGGCGGAGGAGGGGGCGGGGCTGAGGGCGGCGGTCTGTTGCGGCTGTTGCGTCTCGGCCGGTTCAGCCGACTGTGCGGGGAGCCTACCACTGGCCGCCGGCGGTGGCAGCGATTGTCCCTCGATCGGGGTGGAAGCGGCCGGCGAGGAGCCGCTCCTCGATAGGGCGTTTGCCTGCTCCTGCATCGTCGTCGGTGGCGCGCCGGTGCCGGATCGATAGGCCTGCTGCGACTGATCATAGGCTGGATGGTAGCCGCCCGGCTGCCGATTTCCCGCGAAACTCGGCTGGCGGCTACCCGCCAAACGCTCGGCCTCGCTCTGCGTCACCGGACTCGAAGGTGCCGCCCCTGAGGAATCGCCGATATCGACCTGCGGGGTCAGCGCATCGGTGGTATTGCAGGCGGTCAGCAGAGCCATGACGAATAGGAGCGTGGGCACAATCGCAGCTCGCGTCATCCCTTGATCCGTCCTTCCCACAATCGCAATCAGCCCCACCCGAATTTATGCGGGTGGGGACGGTCGTCTGTCAATTCCGGATTCTCACCGGTCAGAGGCCGATGAAATCGAGCGGATGGCGGGACAGCGCGCGCGGCGCATCCGTTGTCGTCAAATAAGTTTGGCCGAGCGTCATCGCCGTGCCCGTATCGGAATCGGCGATGATCATGTGCACGAAGAGCGACATGTTCGGCTCGATCGGCTGCGGATTGCCGACATGGAACATCTGATGCTCCATCCAGGAGGGCGAGAAGCGGGCGCCGAGCGAATAACCGCAGGCATTCAGCCGGTGGCGGGCCAGGCCGCGCTCGTCGATGATCTTGGCATGCATGTCGAAGACATCGCCAAAGGTCTGGCCGGGCTTCAGCACGGTCTCGATCGCCTCGATGGTTTCGCGGCAGGCGTTGTAGAGCTCGCGGTGGCGGTGCGTCGGCGCGCCGATGACGATCGTGCGCATCATGGCGGCGTGGTAATGCGCATAGGCGCCGGCCCATTCGAGCGTCAGCTGGTCGCTGGCGTCGAGCTTGCGGCGGCCGGCCTTGTAGCGGCAGAGCAGCGCGTCGGCGCCGGAGCCGATGATGAACTCGTTGGCGGGGTAGTCGCCGCCGCCGGAAAAGACCGCGCCCTGCATGGCAGCAAGGATATCGGCCTCGTCGGCGCCGGGTTTCGTCAGCCGGATCGCCGCATCGAGCGCATCGTCGGCGAGAACGGCGGCGCGCTCGACATAGGCGACCTCCGTCGGGCTCTTGATCAGGCGCAGGCGGCTGACGAGATAGGAAGCATCGACGATCTGGCCGAAGATGGTCAATTGCGCGTCGAGCAGACGGGCGACGCGGCCGGTCATGCCGTGCGTATCATATTCGACACCGATGCGGGCGCCAAGCAGATCCATCTCGACCAGCAGGTTCTTCAGGTCGAGCGTCGGATCGGCATTGACCCGGTCGACCCAGATATGGATGTCATCGAGGATCGAGGTATGCCTCGCCTGGCGAAGATCGGCCGAGCGGGTCATCAGCGCCATGGTGCCGTCGCTCTTGACGACCAGCGTCTGGAAGAAGCAGTAGCCGAAGGTGTCGTAGCCGGTCAGCCAGTACATGCTTTCCTGGGCGAAGAGCAGCAAGGCGTCGAGCTTTTCTTCCTTCATCTTCTCGGTGAGGCGCGCAAGCCGGCTTGCGAATTCGGCCTTTTCGAAATGCAGTGCCATTCTGCTCAAGTCTCCCTGATTGATATCGCGGAAATCTGGCGGCCGTAATCCGGCTCCTTGCGATGTGTCGTCCTGCGGTAGGAAAAGAAGCGCTCGCTATCCGGATAGGTGCAGAGGCCGAGGCTTTCGGCACGCACGCCGGCTTTCGTCAGTCGGTCGACGGTTAACCCCGGCAGGTTGAACATGGCATGGCCGGGCGTCGCGGAAGGCACAAAAAAGCGCACGTCCTCCGGGTTTTCGGCGACGAAACGCTCTACGAACTCGGGACCGACCTCATAACTTGCCTGGCTGATCGAGGGGCCGAGACAGGCGACGATGCGAGCGCGGTCCGCACCGAGAGCCTCCATGGCGGCGATGGTATTTTCGATCACGCCCGTCAGCGCGCCCTTCCAGCCGGCATGGGCTGCGCCGATGACGCGGTTATCGGGATCGGCAAAGAGGATCGGCCCGCAATCGGCGGCGAGCACGCCAAGCGCGATTCCCGGGGTGCGCGTTACCATCGCATCGGCGTCAGGGCGGGCGCCGTCATAATCGGCACCGACCATCACGACATCGGGAGAATGGACCTGATGCACGGTTGCCAGCCGCTCGACCGGCAGACCGAACCAGGCGGCGACGCGACGGCGGTTTTCGAGGACCTTGTCACGTTCGTCGCTGGAGCCGAGGCCGACATTGAGGCCACGATACAGCCCTTCGGAAACGCCGCCGGCCCGCGTGAAATAACCGTGCCGGATAGTGCTGCCCGCCGCTTCGTTCAGCAGCGCGCTTTCGATCGGTGCGGGAGAGGCCGCGTCCTGCATCTGTGATTCCGGGGTTTTCGGAGGGTTTGTTATGATCCCAAGCGCATCGCATATGCGGCGCGCTTCAAGTTCTTGTTTCGGGCCGATGTTGAACCAGCCGCGTGCGCCCTGTCAATCCACCGGACGAAAGGGCATGAGATCGATGGCAGGATGGGAGACCGCCATCACCTTGAAGAGTTCGCCCATCCGGCCTTCACCGGCGCCGGCAAGCCTTTCGACTGCCGCCTGGATGACCTGCCGGGTTTGCGGCTCGCGATCCCGACCGAGGGCCGCCGCACGTTCGAGAATGCCGAGGCCACTTAGAAAATCACCTTGATGCAGGGCGCCGTTCAGATGGACGCCGGCCGCAAGCGCCGTTTCGGCGAGCTGCTGGAAATCGACATGACTTGTCAGATCGGCTTCACCGGGATGGGCGAGCGGCGGGTCGAATTCATGCATGCGCACGGCCTGCAGCGTATCGCCGAAGCCGGTGACGAGATGGCCGTAATCGACCGTAAGCGCCGTGCCGCCGAAGACGCGCAGCCGCTCGCAGATTGCGATCATCACCGCCTGGCGGGCCGGCGAGATTTCAAAGAGGGTGCCGACCGGAACGTTCTGCACCGGTTCGGGAAGAAGCGCGGGATCGAGACCGGCGACGCCGGCGGCGAAGGTCAGCTCGCCATCGGCGTCGATGCCGACCATGCGCTCGCGGAAACCCGTCGGCATGCGGACGAACTGGCGGATCGGGATGGCGTCGAAGAGTTCGTTGGCGGCCATCAGCGTGAAGCCGGGCGGCACTTCGTCGAAGCCATTATGCCAGGCGATTTTCTCGCCGTAATGCTCGAGTGTCTGGCTCTGGACGTCACGCAGGCGCTCGCTGGTTTCGACGAGATGCACGCTCATAGCGTCCAGGAGTGGCGGGGCGATGCGGGAGATGACGCGGAGCATGTCAGCCATCATCGTGCCGCGGCCGGGGCCGATCTCGACGAGGCGCACATCCGTCGGTGCGCCGTGGCGCTGCCAGGCATGGACGATGAAAACGCCGATCATCTCGCCGAAGATCTGGCTGACCTCGGGCGCGGTGACGAAATCGCCGGAACGGCCGAAGGGCTCGCGCGTCCGGTAATAGCCGTGTTCGGGATCGGCGAGGCACAGTGAGAAATAATCGGTGACGCTGATCGGGCCGTTGGCCTGGATGATTGCCTTGATCTTTTTGCCTAGAGCGGTGGTCATGTCGCGCGTCCTGCCGTTTTCAAAGCTGCAGTGCAGCCTGGCGGCGGGCCCGCAGCATCGCCCAGAGGCCGAGCAGGATCATCGGGGAGGAGAGCACCATGCCCATGGTCAGCCAGTTCGTGCCGAGGAGGTAACCGAGTTGGGCGTCGGGCTCGCGGAAGAATTCGACGAAGATACGTGACAGCGCATAGCCGCAGACGAAGACGCCTGTGATGAAGCCGGGGCTTTTCAGCGCGCGCATACCGTAGACCAAGGCCGCTAGCACCACGAGCAGAACAATGCCTTCGAGGCCGGCTTCGTAAAGCTGGCTTGGGTGGCGGGCGAAGGGACCGCCGGTCGGGAAGACCACGGCCCACGGCACGTCGGTCAACCGGCCCCACAGCTCGCCATTGATGAAATTGGCAATGCGGCCAAAAAACAGACCGAAGGGAACGACGGTGGCGACGATGTCGAACAAGCTCCAGATCGGTATGGCGTTGCGGCGCGCAAAGAGGATCATGGCAACCGTCGTGCCGGTCAGGCCGCCATGGAAGGACATGCCACCGTTCCAGATCTCGAGCGCCCGGACCGGACTGCGCAGGACGGCTGAGAGATCATAGAAGAAAATATAGCCGAGACGACCGCCGAGGACGACGCCAAGCGCTGCCCAGACGATGAAATCGTCGAGTTGCGTCCTTGACATCGGCGAGACGTTGCCGGGCCAGAGACTGTCATTGGCGGCGATGCGGCGCGCATAGGCCCAGCCGAGCAGGATGCCGGCGACATAGGCGAGGCCGTACCAGTGAATCGCCAGCGGACCGATCGAAAAGGCGATCGGATCGATATCCGGGAAAGGCATGATGGCAAGGAGATCGGCTGCTATCGGCAAGGTTTTCCACCTGTTGAGTTGCGCGGAACATGCCGCTGCGATCCCGGACGGTCAAGTCCATTGTTCGTGATGGCTCGTTCCTGGCCAGCGCTGGCAAGCTTATCCCGTGCAAAGCGCTTGCATCGTCGGTGGCGAAGCCCTACCTCAATCCTCGATGCCCTGAAGGGCTGAATTCACCTCATGCGAAGGGAGAAAAACGCCATGACGACCGGAACGAACCGCATCATGGACGAATTCGCCAAGCTGATGACCGATGCGGCCGGTGCCGCCCAGGGCGTCCGCAAGGAGATCGAAACCGCCTTCAACGCCCAGGCCGAGCGTTGGCTGAACAGCATGGACATCGTCAAGCGCGAGGAGTTCGAGGCCGTGCGCGAGATGGCGATCAAGGCACGCGACGAGAACGAGGCGCTTGCCGCCCGCATCGCCGTGCTCGAGGCGAAACTTGCCGGCGAGGGCGCTTAAGTCCCGATACGACACAGATGCGGCGTTGCCTTCGTGCCACACGCCGCATCTTCCGTAAAAAAACCAGGTGAGTTTTCCACCTGTGGACACTGCCAAAAAAGCCAATTCGCAGAGTCGCTTATTCTCCCTTCTGAATTGAATTTCGAAGAGCCTTTCCACAGTGGCCGGTCCTATTTTCCGTTCGGGGGGCTGGCAGGGGGCAAGGGGCGCTATACACTGATTTTAAATGATGATTCGAAGCGACTTGGTAAGCTCCGGGCAGGTTATCTGCGTTAAGTCTGGCAGCGGTTCAACGATCATCCGAGTGGTGGTTCCGGTATTTTGCGTGTGTCTTTCTTGTGTTCGTACACGAAGTTAGGTCGCATTCGTTCCGGTCAAGAAGGTGCTGCATGAACCTGATGGAATTGGAAGTCGAGCGTCAGTCGAACCCGGTCGATATGATCGAGTACGTTGCCTCCAACAACGACTGGTCGTTCGAGCGGTCCGGCGAGGACGAGATCGCGATGACGGTTGAGGGCCGCTGGACGGACTATCACATCTCCTTCTCCTGGATGGAGGAGTTCGAGGCGCTGCATCTTGGCTGCGCCTTCGATATCAAAGTTCCCGACATCAGGGTCAACGAGGTTGTCAAGCTGCTCTCGGCGATCAACGGGCAGGTGCTGATGGGTCATTTCGACCTCTGGCGTCAGGAAGATGTGGTCATTTTCCGCCAATCGCTGCTGCTTGCCGGCGGTGCCGAGCCTACCAATCGCCAGGTGGAGGTGCTGCTTTCCAGTGCGCTCGACACCTGCGAAGCCTATTTCCAGGCATTCCAGTTCGTCGTATGGTCCGGCATGGAAGCGACGAAGGCGATGGAAGCCGTGCTGTTTGAAACGGTCGGCGAGGCATAAGATGCCAACGACTCCTTTCTCCTCGACACATCCCGTCGTCCTGATCGGCGCCGGAAACATGGGTGGGGCGATGCTGTCCGGCTGGCTGAAAAGCGGCGTTCCGGGCTCGGCCGTCATTGTCGTCGATCCTGGCCCGTCGCCGGCGATGCTGGCGGCGATCAACGAGGCCGGCGCGACCCATCTGACTGCGCTTCCCATGGATTTGAAGGCAAGCGTGCTGTTCCTGGCGGTCAAGCCGCAGGTGATGGAAACTGTGCTACCCGCGGTGAAAAGTGCGGTCGGGTCGGGCACGGTCGTCGTCTCGGTCGCAGCCGGCAAGACGCTCGGTTTCCTCGAGAGACATCTCGGCAAGGCCGCCATGGTGCGCGCCATGCCGAACACGCCGGCCATGGTCGGGCGCGGCATCACCGGCGCCTTTGCCAATTCAGGGGTCAGCGATCAGCAGCGCAAACGCGTCCATTCTCTTCTGCGCGTCTCGGGCCCGGTCGAATGGGTGCCGGCGGAAGCCGATATCGATGCCGTGACGGCGCTTTCGGGCAGCGGTCCGGCCTACGTATTCTATCTCGTCGAATGTATGGCGGAGGCAGGCCGCAAACTCGGTCTGCAGGCGGACCTCGCCATGCGTCTCGCGCGGGAAACAGTCGCGGGGGCTGGTGAACTCATGCACCAGTCCCCCGACGACGCTTCGCGGCTGCGAGAGAACGTGACTTCTCCCGGCGGCACAACGGCGGCGGCGCTCGCCGTGCTGATGGCCGAGAATGGCATGCAGCCTCTGTTCGACGCAGCCCTTGCGGCGGCGCGCAAGCGGGCCGAGGAACTGGCCGGCTGACGGAGACCATATGGCAGAAGAGATCAACTACGCCGATTTCGAGCGGGTCGACATTCGTGTCGGCACGATCATCGAGGCCAGTCCCTTTCCGGAAGCGCGCAAGCCGGCAATCAAGCTGGTGATCGATTTCGGCCCGGAGATCGGCGTTAAAAAATCCTCGGCACAGATCACCGTGCATTATACGCCGGAAAGCCTGCTGGGCCGGCAAGTGCTCGGCGTCGTCAATTTCCCGCCGCGCCAGATCGGGCCGTTCCGCTCGGAAGTGCTGACGCTGGGATTCGAAGACGAGAACGGCGCGATCGTACTTGCTGCGGTCGAACAGCCGGTGCCAAACGGCCGAAAGATGATGTGAGCGCGAGCTCACACTTAAAGCGCGTCGCGTCGAATCGGATTCAGGCGATCCGCTTTAAGTCTTTATGCAAGTCGTTATCCCAAAACCGCTGCAGCATTTGTCGACATGCATTAGATCAGGGTGATTTTAGGCCTGATCGGCCTAAAATCACCCAGATCTAAATCAAAGAAATAGAGCATGATGTCGTCCGAAAACCGCGCACACTTTTCGGCATCATGCTCTAGTTGTTCGGGGCGTCGCCCGATGCGCCGGCATCGGATCCTCCACGAGATCTGATTTCCTGCAGAAATGGATTGCTTCGCCGCTCGTCGCCGATGCGGCTGCCCGGGCCGTGGCCGCAAATGAATCCGACCTCATCGCCGAGCGGCAATACCTTGTCGCGGATCGAATCGAGAAGCTGCTGATGATCGCCGCCGGGCAGGTCGGTGCGACCGATCGAGCCGTTGAAGAGGACATCGCCGAGATGGGCGAAATTCTGCGCACGGTTGAAATAGATGACGTGGCCGGGGGCATGGCCGGGTGTGTGATAGACCTCGAATTCATGGGCGCCGAAAGAGATCTTGTCGCCATCCTTCAGCCACCGGTCGGGCACGACGTTACGCAATCCTGATATGCCGTATTTCGCGGCCTGGGTCTCGATCCGCTGCAGCAGCGGCAGGTCGTCCTGATGCGGGCCGACCACGTCGATGCCGAGAGCTTCCTTCAGTTCGCGGGCACCGCCGGCATGGTCGAGATGGCCGTGCGTCAGCCAGATTTCCTTGATGGTCAGGCCGTTCTGGGCAATCGCCTGCAGAATGAGCGGCACGTCGCCGCCGGGATCGACGACGACGCCTTCCTTGGTATCGGGATCGAAGAAGATCGTGCAATTCTGCTGGAAGGGTGTCACCGGAATGATGCCGGCCTGGAGCATGCCCATAAGTGCCTCGCTTGGTGTCTCTACTGCGTGGGGTATAGTCCGAAACCGTGGCAAGGGCAGCCGGAATCTTCCGCGATTGCGGTCCGCCTCACGGCAAAACGACGGACTGCAACAAGAATTTACGCCCCTCTCCGCCATTGTAATAGAGCGGAAAAATTGAATTTTGTTCAATTCTTCGAAGCACTTGGATGAAATCCCCCATAAGCCGCATTTCGCTCGGCGGAGCGCATGGGAACATCGTGGAACCCCACGCGTTGTCAGCCCATCGAAACCAAGGAGACGCTCACATGACCTTGAAGAGAAACATTCTGTTGGCTGGAGCCGTGCTCCTGGCGAGCGGCGGTGTCGCGCAGGCTGAGATTATAGCGACGACGGTCAACGATCTCAACGTCCGCGCCGGTCCGGGTCCGCAATATCCGGCAGTCGGCCTTGCTACCCGCGGCTCGACAGCGGTCCTCGACGGCTGCATCGAAGGCAGCCGCTGGTGCCGTGTCGACGTCAACGGCATGCGCGGTTGGGTCTATGCCGATTATCTGCAGGTCGATCAAGGCGGCAGTCCTGTCATCGTCGAGCAGCACCGTGCCGAGATCGGCGTACCCAGCGTGACTTATGAGTCGACCGCGAGTGTCGTGCCGGCCGAGCCACAGCCGGCACCTGGCGACGAGTTGCTCGGCCCCGTCGGAGCGGTCGAGACCATCACCCCGCCGGAGACGGTCCGCACTTATATCGAAACCAATCCGGGCCAGACGGTGCAGCTCGGCGGCGATGTCGTCGTCGGCGCTGAGGTGCCTGACGATGTCACCTTCCAGACGATCCCGGACTACGAGTATCGATACACCAGGATCAACGACCGGCCCGTGCTGGTGGATCCGGGGACCCGCCGGATCGTCTACGTCTATCAGTGACGCACTCAGCGAAGTGCAAACGGGGCGGCCATCAGGTCGCCTCGCTTTTCGCAGGTTCTCCGCCTACCTTCCCGCCAGTATGGTTGATTTTTATAACCTTTTCCTCCCAAGTATAATGAAATCTGATGCGCAGATCGGCGTAGCTGGGCGATTGGGAGATCGCCGAGTCTTCGGATCGGGACGGCGATATTCGGCGATATAGAGGCGGATCAGTACGTGGATCTTAGCGTCTTTCCCAGGCGACGAACTCGCCGTTGAACTAGATTTCGCCGTCCAGCTGGTCGAAAGGAACTGAAGCCCTCCCTAAACTCCTCCGGTGCTTGAGCGCCATGCCTGTTGATTGTTGTCACCATTACGTTTTATCCACAGACGCAAGGGGAAATCGCCTATTGCGTCGGAGTGCCGGACGGGCCTTGGTTTCCAGGAGAATGCGAGACCGTGCGGCGCTCGCGCAGAGTTCAGGAAAGTTAGCAGCGACGCAAATTTATCTCAGTAAAGATGACAGAGAGAAGGAAGTGCCGAGTGCCACGACAGACCGGCCCGAAAGCAAGCAAGCCAGAGCCGCTGGCCACGCCGATGGAAGATACGGGGATTATCGATTTCGAGATCATCGAGCTGTTCTTCTTCGCCTATCGCGATTTCGTTTCCGATCCTGACGCCATCCTCGAAAAGAGCGGCTTCGGCCGGGCGCACCATCGCGTCGTGCATTTCGTCAACCGCAACCCCGGCATGACGGTTGCCGATCTTCTCGATACCTTAAAGATCACCAAGCAGAGCCTCGCAAGGGTGCTGAAACAGCTGATCGATTCAGGCTATATTCGCCAAGTGGCCGGCCCTGAGGATCGGCGGCAGCGCAAGCTTTATCCGACGAAATCGGGACGAGAGCTGGCGCTTGCCCTTGCTGAGCCGCAATCGCGCCGCATTGAGCGGGCATTCGAAGGGGCTTCTGCGGAGGTGCGGGAGGGCGTAAAAGCTTTCCTCAGCGGAATGCGGGATAGACAAAGGGCGGATTGAATGGCAGTCAAGACAGGTATTTCCGACGATGCGGCGCATTTGCTGGTGGTCGATGACGACTCCCGCATCCGCGCGCTGCTCAATCGTTATCTCGCCGAGAACGGCTTCCGCGTTACTGTCGCCGCCGACGGCGCCGAGGCGCAGCGCAAGCTCACCGGTCTGGATTTCGACCTCATCATCATGGACGTGATGATGCCCGGCGAATCCGGAATCGTTGTCACCCGCGGGCTTCGCGCCATCAAGAACGTCCCGATCATCATGCTGACGGCGCTGGCGGAATCGGGCAACCGCATCGAAGGCCTCGAAGCCGGCGCCGACGACTATCTCTCCAAACCCTTCGATCCGCGCGAGCTGGTGCTGCGCATCAACAATATCCTGCGCCGCAACGCCAACGGCGAGGGGCTGAAGATCGAACAGGTTATGTTTGGGCCTTACACTTTCTCCTTGACCCGCAAGGAGCTGAAGAAAGCCAGCGAGGTGATCCGGCTCACCGACCGCGAGCAGGAGATCATGCTGCTCTTTGCACGGCGTGCCGGCGACACGATCCCCCGCCATGAACTGATCGGCAACGACACCGAAGTCGGCGAACGGACGATCGATGTGCAGATCAACCGGCTGCGGCGTAAGATCGAGGATGATCCCGCCAATCCCGTCTGGCTGCAGACCGTGCGCGGTATCGGATACAGGCTGAGCATCGACTAAACTCAAGGTTCGGGACCGGCGCTGATGGTGACGATCGACAGCTTGCGGCGGGAAGACCGCACTTCTGCGCCGGGCTGGCGCTGGGTCGTCCGCTGGCTGCGCCGCCGGCTGCCGACCGGACTTTACGCGCGCTCGTTGCTGATCATCATCATTCCGATGGTGCTCTTGCAATCCGTCGTCGCCGCCGTCTTCATGGAGCGCCATTGGCAAATGGTGACGGAGCGGCTGTCGCTTGCCGTCACCCGTGACATCGCCGCGATCATCGAGATCATCGAGACCTATCCGCAAAATTCGGATTATAGCGAGATCATCCGTATCGCCCGCGACCAGCTCAGCCTGCAGATCTCGATCGAGCCGGACGGCGACCTGCCGCCACCGCGCGTCAAGCCGTTCTTCTCGATCCTCGACGGCATCCTCAGCGACGAGATCACCGACGAGATTCACCGGCCCTTCTGGATCGACACGGTCGGCAACTCGAACCTCGTCGAGATCCGCATCAAACTCGACAACAAGATCCTGCGGGTGCTGACCAAGCGCAGCCAGACCTATGCGTCGAACACCCATATCTTCATCGTCTGGATGGTCGGCACCTCACTGGTGCTGATCGGCATCTCGATCCTCTTCCTGCGCGGGCAGATCCGGCCGATCCTCACCTTGGCGCGAGCGGCTGAAAGTTTCGGCAAGGGGCAGAAGCCTGATGATTTCTATCCGCGCGGCGCCGACGAGGTCAGGCGTGCCGGTCTTGCCTTCATCCTGATGCGCGAGCGAATCGAACGGCAGATCGAGCAGCGCACCGCGATGCTCTCCGGTGTCAGCCATGATCTGCGCACCATCCTCACCCGCTTCAAGCTGCAATTGGCGCTCGCCGGCGACAATCCCGACCTGCATGGTTTGAATGACGACGTCAACGACATGCAGACCATGCTGGAAGCCTATATGGCCTTTGCGCGCGGCGAGGTCGAAGAGGATGTCGGCGAACTCAAACTCAGCGAGATCTTTGCGAAGCTGGAATCCGATTTCGCCCTGCATGGTAAAAAATTCAGCTATTCCATCGAAGGCGATGACGACATATCCGTCCGGCCGAACGCCTTCATGCGTCTCGTCACCAACCTGGCTTCGAACGCGCGTCGCTACGCGGATAGGCTCGACATCGAGGCCAAGCACAATGCCAAATGGCTGACCGTCATCTTCGACGATGACGGGCCGGGCATTCCGGAAAAGAATCGCGAGGACGTGTTCAAGCCATTCTTCCGGCTGGATACGGCGCGCAATCTCGATGCGTCGGGCACCGGCCTCGGCCTTGCGATTGCTCGCGACATCGCCCGCAGCCATGGCGGCAACGTCACGCTCGGCGACAGCCCGCTCGGTGGACTGAGGGCAACGGTCCGCATTCCGGCCTAAAGCATGTCGCGCAAAACTGTGCAGCGGTTTGAAAGATGGCGACGCGCTTCAGGCACGGGCCGCCGTCAGCTTCACGGCTTTGCGTGCATCGAAATCGTCCAGGTGTTCGACGATCCAGCGCCAGAGCGCGGCGACTTGCATGAGAAGGTCGCGTCCGAGCGGCGTCAACTCATATTCGACGCGCGGCGGCACTTCGGGATAGAGTGTGCGGATGATGAGGCCATCTCTTTCGAGGGTGCGCAGCGTCTGCGTCAGCACTTTCTGGCTGATGCCCTCGACCCTCTCCATGAGGCGCGAGAAGCGCAGGGGTGCGCCGGCATCGGAGAGCACATGCAGGATGCGCAGCGGCCATTTCGCCGCCGCCCGCTCGATCAGTTCGCGGGCCCGAGCATCCTGCTCGTCCGTCATGCTGCTGCAGAAATCGAAGATGTCGCTGCTCACGTCAGTTACCTCAAGGTGTGTATAGATCGTCTGGGTACCTTCTTTCGATCGGATACAGTAGACCATACATCAGCCGGGAACCAAAGAAGGAGGGTTTCCGATGTCCAGAGTCTGGTTGATAACAGGGAGTTCGCGCGGTCTCGGCCGGGCGCTGGCGGAGGCGGTTCTGGCCTCCGGCGACAATCTGGTGGCGACGGCGCGCGATCCCGGCCAGCTTGCCGATCTTTCCGAGCAGTATGGCGATCAGGTGCTGACGCTGGCGCTTGACGTGACCGACGAGGTAGCGGCAGCGGCGGCAATCGAGGCGGGTGTGAAGCGGTTCGGGCGCATCGACATGCTTGTCAACAATGCCGGCTACGGCAATGTGGGCTCGATCGAGGATACCAGCCTTGCCGATTTTCGCGCCCAGATCGAGACCAACCTGTTCGGCACGATCATCATGACCAAGGCAGTCATCGCCCTGATGCGCGGACAGGGAGCGGGGCACATCATCCAGTTCTCATCCGTCGGCGGCCGGATCGGACCTGCCGGGCGCGGCGCCTATTCGGCGGCGAAATTCGGTGTTGAGGGCTTTTCCGAGGTGCTGGCGAAGGAGGTCGCGCCATTCGGGATCAAGGTGACGGTGATCGAGCCCGGCGGCTTCAGGACCGATTTCGCCGGCTCCTCGACGGTGCTTGCCGAAGGGCGGCAGGACTATGCGGAGACGGTCGGTGCTACGGCGCGCTTCCAGCGTGCGTATAACGGCCGCCAACCCGGCGATCCCGCCAAAGCGGCTGCGGTCGTCATCCACATTGCCGGTCTGGACGAGCCGCCGTTCCGGCTGCTGCTCGGCAGCGATGCCGTGCGCAATGTCGAGAAAGCGGATGCGGCGCGTATCGAGGCCGATCGTGAATGGCGCGCCGTCAGCGTCTCGACCGATTTTGAGCCGGATGCCGAGGCAGGACCGATGCCTTGGGAAAAGAAAGCCGGCTGACGAGGCAAAAACAAAAGCGCCGCTGAGAAGCGGCGCTTTGTAGCAAGGATTGCCGTGCAATCAGCCGGCGGTGCAGAAGTGGCTGCGGCCGTCATCGCCGATATAGGTGCCACTGCGCGGATCAAAGGAGCGGTAGCGGTAAGAGCAGTAGCGCTCCCATTGCGGCGACCAGGGTTCTACCGCCGTGCGAACCGGCGCATAGTATCGCGGCTGCTCGACATATTGCGGTTGCTCGACATAAACACGACGCGGGGCGCGATAGACCGGAGCGGGCTCGTAGTAATCAGGCTCATAGGCCGGATCGATGTAGCGGCGCTCTTCGTAACCCGGACCGTTATTAGCATTGGCGATGGCAGAGCCGACGATCAGGCCGGTGGCCAGCCCAACGGCGCCGCCGACCCACGCATCGTTGTTGCCGGTGATTATCGTGGCGCCAGTGGCGGTCACCGGCCGACGCTTCACCAATGGCGGAAAGCGTGAGTGCAGCAGCGGTTGCCGTCAGCAGAAGGGTCTTGGCGAGCCTGTTCATAAGTGTAAATCCTAATCCCGGGAACCGAAAGCCGGTCCCTTTCTCGATGGTCACAGTCGTACAGATTTGTAGCTGAACGAAGGCTGAACGACAAAACCCGGCATTGCTGCCGGGCTTCAACTCGAACTCGCCAGCCTTGTTAAGGGTTCAGCTCGCAATCTGCAGATTGACGGCCTTCGGGCCCTTGCCGCGGCGATCCGGCTCCGTGTCGAAGCTTACCTTCTGGTTTTCCGTCAGACCGGCCAGGCCAGAGGCCTGAACGGCAGAAATGTGAACGAAGATATCGGCGCCGCCCCGGTCCGGCTTGATGAAGCCGAAGCCTTTGTCGGTATTGAAGAATTTTACAGTGCCAGTCTCTGCCATGCGTCAGGTCCTTTTCTCTCTGCCCGCCATCCACACGGGCAGCATCATAGCATTGCCCCCTTGCGGGAGGTGTTGGCAGGCAATTCTTGAAATTTGAGAAAAAGGTCCCCTCTACCTCGGCCTGTTCCAGGCAGGAGTTTCTCCCGCCATTTTCGGAACCGGCTGACCGGAATATTAGCGTTCCCGGCGCGCAAATACTTAAGGACTTCCCATGCTCGCAAAATGCCCGAACGCGCTGAGAGTGCTGCGTTTAAAGGATTTTGGCAAGCAAAAGTTTTTTAACGTGTCGTTCCGGGCACACCCCTGTAGATCTCCAATTTGCGCAAAAACGCAAAATTTCCTTCGTCGACAGGGAATGATTAACGTTTTATATCGTCTGCAATATAAGTTCCGAGCAGATTTTCCCAAAAATGCAACGCCAGCGCGTCTCCCGCATCGAATAAAATTTTTTTCCGATGGGTGACTCGCCCATATCTGGACGGGTGATCACGCGGCTGGCAGGCGCCGCCGGGTGAACCCGGGCACGAGCTCGACCACAAGCATAGCGATAAACATTAGCGCGCAACCTGCATAACCTGTTGCCGGCATCGTTTCGCCGAGCAGCAGGGCTGCAAGTGAGGCACCGAAGAGCGCTTCGGAAGAAAGAAAGATCGCTGCCTGCGAGGGCGTCGTGTAGCGCTGGCCGATCACCTGCAGCACGAAAGCCACGCCGGAGGAGAAGATACCGACATAAAGGATCTCCGGCGCCGCGGCCTGTATCGCCGAAAGGCTGACCGGTTCGACGGCTGCGGCAACGGCCAGCGCACAGACCGCGGTGACGGCGAATTGCACGGCGGAGAGCGCGAGCGGCCTTCCGGTCTCCGAAACGGTCGTGCCGGCAAGGGTGATCTGGATCGCCCAGAAGACGGCGCAGACGACGGTCAGCAGATCGCCAGGCGCCATCGCCGAGAGATGGCCGCCGGACAGAAGGTAGATGCCGGTGATCGCCATCAGCGCGCCCGGCCAGATGATCCAATGCGGAGCACGGCGCAGGAAGAACACGGCGATCAGCGGCACGAAAACGACGTAGAGGCCGGTGATGAAGCTGGAATTCGTCACCGTCGTCGTCTGCAGTCCGACCTGCTGCGTGGCTGCACCGCCGAAAAGGGCAAGGCCGATCAGGATGTAGAGCTTGGCATGGCGCGCGCTTGTCTTCTTCTTTGCCTTGCGCGCTTCGAAAAGGACAAAAGGCAGCACGGCCAGGGTGGCGACGGCAAAGCGCAGGCCGATGAACCAGAAGGGGCCGATCGCCTTCATCGCCGTCGACTGCGCGACGAAGCCGCCGCCCCAGATGGCGGCTGCAAGCAATAGGAGGAGGTTCGCCTGAACGCGTGTCATGTCGTCCTCAATGGGGAAGGGAGATGTGCCCAAGCGGTTAGCAGTTGCGTTTCCTTTCGGCAAGGGTGAAGACTTCGTGTCGGTTGACGGAGATGAATGCATGCGACACGAGGAACGGAAGCCGGCCGGCGATGGGGCGGCGCCTGGTACGGCAGGTTATTCCGGCACGCCGCTTGTCAGGAAACTCGGCCTTGCACACGGGCAGACCGCCGCTCTTCTCGGCATTCCGGAAACGATCGGTGACATCTATGGCTTCGACGGTTTTGCTTCGGTCGTCCGCGTGCTTCCCGAGACGCCTCAGCGTGCGTTTGACTATGTGCATCTGTTTACGACCGAACGGCCGGCGCTGGAGGCTGTTGCGCCAGCGCTTTTCCGTGTCTTGAGGCGGGACGGCATGGTCTGGATATCCTGGCCGAAGAAGAGTTCACGCGTGCCGACTGACATCACGGAGGACGTAGTGCGGGCGGTTCTGCTCCCAACCGGTCTGGTCGACGTCAAGGTCTGCGCCGTCGACGAGATCTGGTCCGGGCTGAAGTTCGTCATCCGCAAGGAGCTGCGCGGCGCGTTGTGATCGCTCAGCCGTTACGGGCTTGCGCTCTTGAGACCCTGAGCAGCGCGCCGTTATCCTCGTCCGTCACCATCAGCAGCGCACCGTCGGGTGCGATGACAACGTCGCGGATGCGGCCGTATTCGCCCTCGAACAGGCGCTCTTCGGCAACAAAGGCGCCGCTATCGTCACGCTGCATGCGCGAGAGCAGCTGGAACTTCAGCGCCGCGACGAGGAAATTGCCGTCCCATTCCGGGAACATGGCGCCGCGATAGACGGCGAGCGCGCCGGGCGCAATTGAAGGATCCCAATAATGCAGCGGCTGTTCCAGCCCTTCCTTGGCGGTGCCTTCGCCGATTTCGGCGCCCGAATAGTCGCGGCCATAGGTGATGATCGGCCAGCCGTAATTCTTGCCGGCCTCGGGCTGGTTGATCTCGTCGCCGCCGCGCGCGCCGTGCTCTGCGGTATAGAGCTTGCCATCCTTGGCGTCGAAGGTGATGCCCTGCGGGTTGCGGTGGCCTTTCGACCAGATTTCCGGCAGCGCCTTGCCGCCGTCTTTGAACGGATTATCGGCAGGGATGCTACCGTCGGCATTGATGTGGATGATCGAGCCGGCATCGTCTTGCCAGTCTTGCGAGCGGTCGCGGTCGCCACGGTCGCCGACGCTGATGAACAGCGAACCGTCGCGGGCAATCGCGATGCGCGAACCGTACTGGATGTTGCCTGGCGTGAAGCGCCGCATGGTGAAAACAGGCGTCACGGCATGGAGCGTCTTTTCGTCAGTTGAAAGCGTGGCGCTGAAGGCCTCGGTGCCGGAGCCCTGGCTGTTGGCGATGGCGGCGGTGAAATAGAGTTTTCTGGATGTCGCAAAGTCCGGAGCGAGCGCCACGTCCATCAGGCCTCCCTGGCCACGGGCGCTGACCTTGGGCACGCCGCCGATCGGGTCTGAAATCTTGCCGTCGCGGACGATGCGCATGCGGCCAGGCCGCTCGGTCACGAGATAGGCCCCGTCGGGCAAGACCTCGACCGCCCAGGGATGTTCGAGGTCGTCGGCGAGCTTGTCGACCCGCACCACGAGATCCTGAGTCTTGATGGTGTCGGCTGCATCCGCCGATACGGTGCCGAACAGAACCAGTGCTGTGGCGAAATGGAGGGCGGATATTCTCTTCATCTTGCTTCCCTGCGGTCTCTCCAGGCTGAACGTGGAGTGGGCAGGGGAGGGCTTCAACCCTCATTCGACCTGCAGTAACGGCTTTGTGTTTACCGGTTGAACCGATCCCGTCGCCTGGTCATCGACCAATTCTGCCTCAAGGATGTAGCGCAGCGGCCCCTGTTCGGTGGCATTGAAGGGCCAGCAGGTGGTCAGCACCAGGCGGCGGCCATCGGAGGAGGGATCGATGCCGTTGGCATCCCACGGGGCGATGCGGCCCTCGCTGGCCTTGAAGGTCAATAGTTTGCCGTCGCGGCGAGTGACCTCGATCATATCGCCGGGCCTTATATACTGCAGCCAGCGGAAGTGCGTGTCGCGATGGGCGGCGATGACGGAGGTGCCTTCCTCGCCCGGTTGGGGCGTGTTGGCGAGCCAGGCCGGACCGAAGGCGAGAGCCTCGCCGGAGGCGCCGGAGAGCACGATCGCCTCCTTGCCGAGGCGCGGGGCGCGCACCTTGGCCTCGGTGGTAAAATCCGCCCAGGGCCAGGGTTTTGTTTCTTCGCCCCGCAATTCGGCAGCGAAGGCGCGTTTCAGCAGAACCTGGGAAAGCTCTGCCTTCGCCTTCAGCAGGAAGCCGTCGCCGATCAGCGCCAGACCATAGAGGGCAAGGCCGGCGATGGCAAAGGCAATTGCTTTTTCGATCGAGGAAAGGCGCCAGAGGAAGAAACCCCTCTTCTGGCGCATTTTCGGCCGATCATAGGCCGTGGCGGCGGCCATGGCGAGTTCCAGATAGGTCGGAAGCGGCTCGAATTCGGCCGCTTCCTCATTCTGGCTTGCGGAGAGCCTAGAGACCATTTCGCTTGACCCCGACCGCAATAATGCCCTTGAGGCGTCGCCGCCACACGGCAAGCCCGCTTGCCGCCGTCAGCGCCACGAGCAGCATGGTCAGACCGCGGATGATCTGCTCGTCGGCGCGCGTCGCCGTCTGCGGCAGGTTCACGGTCGTGCTTTTTTGCGCGATCATGGTGGCCGCCTTGGCGGTCGGGGCTGCGGCCATCATGTTTGCGATCTCAGGCGACGCGGCGAGCTCCCGTGTTTCGGCCGCAGCCTGCACCGATCCGGGGTTTCCTGTCGGCGTAGCCGAGCCATGGCGCTCCGTGCCGCCAAGAGGAGCAGGGGTTTCGCCGAGGACCTTATCAAAGTCCCAACCTTCCGGCAGGTTGAGCGGCAGCTTGGTTGAGCCGAGTGGCTGGTCGACCGGACGAGACGGAGTGATGTCGACGGCAACCAGGCTGGTGACGCGAGAGACGAGATGATGGGCGAGCGCCACGGTCTCGATATCCTTGTCGAGCGCGGCCGGATCCTGACGTTCATAGGCGCGCGCCTCGAAATCGTCGATCTTGCGCCGCGCCCAGAGCTTGGAAATGCCGTTGCCGTTGGCGGCATTGGCGATATCCATTTCGACGCGCCACGGCTGGTCGCCTGTCTTGCCGATGATCTGCAGCTTGCCGGCGGGCTGATCGTGAGGCAGCTGCGCGGTCAGCACGACCGGCTCGCCGCTGTAGAGGTCCGGCATCGGGTTCGGCGTGATATCCTCGGCCTCGATGCCTTCGAAGGTGGCGGTGATATCGGTCATGGTTGGGTTCTGCAGCTTAGCGAAAAGCTCGCCCATGCGGCTTGCCACCTGATCGGTCGAGCCGATCGCCGTGAAGGTGCCGCGGCCGACTTCGGCGGCCTTGGTCATGAAATAGGTGTTCGGTGCCGAGCCGATGCCGACGGTGAAGACGCGGGCATCGGCTCGATTCGCGGTGATTTCCTCAAAAAGCTGCTGTTCGTTGCCGATCGCACCATCCGTCAGGAATACGACCTGGCGCAACGCTCCGCTTGCGACCGGTCCCTGGTTGCGCAGCGCAGCCTGCAAGGCAGGCAGCATTTCCGTGCCGCCGTCAGCGGTCAGGCCTCTGACATAGGCGATCGCCTTTTCGCGATTGTCAGGGGTGGCTGCGACGAGACCCTTGAAATAATCGGTCATCGTATCGTCGAAACGGATGACGTTGAAGCGGTCGTCTGGGTTCAGCTTGGCAATGGCAAGCGCCAGGCTCTGCCTTGCCTGCTCGATCGACGGGCCGGACATCGAGCCGGAATTGTCGATGACGAAGACCACCTCGCGTTTTGCCGGCGGCGCTGCCGTATCCGGGGCCGTGGGTGGGGTGACGAAGGCGAGCAGATAGGTCTTACCATCAATCACTTCGCGGAAGAGACCGGCACTCGGCATCTTGCCGGGAGCGGCCTTCCAGGTGAGCTCAAAATCCTTATCGGCGGGAACGGTGTCCGCCTTCAGGCTGATCGTCCTCGCCTGGTCGCCGTCCTGGCTGATATCGACCGCGTGGAACGAGGATTTGACGTCGCCAAGCGCGAAGCCGGCTTTCAGGTTGACTGTCAGCGCGACTGGATTGATCTTGGCGTTCTCACGCGGATCAAGCACGGAGGCTTCGATCTTGTCCCGGTTTTCCACGGGGTCGCGCGGCGTGGCAAAACCGGCGCCGTTGTTGAACTCGACGGTCTGGACGATCGGTGCCGGATTGTAACGCGGGGCGACGACCATCGGGAAGCGCAGCGAGAACTCGCCGCCCGACTGGTGGATCGTCTGCTGGTATTCGATCTGGACGACGATGGTTTCGCCGGGACCGATATTGGCGACCTGGTTGGTGAAGATGTTCGGCCGCTGCTGTTCGAGCAACGCCGTCTTCTTGCCCTCGGCCTTGGCCTGCTCGTAGATCTCACGGGCTTCCTGGCGCGGCTTGATCTGGCCTTCGATGAAACGTTCGCCGATCTGCATTTTCAGCGCGTCGACGGCGGAATTATCCGGCAACGGGAAAACGTAGGTGCCCTCGACCCAGCCCTGGCTCGGATTTTGAAAGCGCTGCGTCACCTTTACCCTGGCGATCGGGCCGGAGACATCGATGGCGACATCGGTCTTCAGCCGCGGCGCTTCGACATAGAAGCCCGGCTCCTTCGACGGAAAGAGCAGCGAGCCGCTGTTAACGTCGTTCGGCCGGACAAGAGCCGCGAGTTGACCGGATGCCGGCTGTGCATCGGCGCGAGCGGCGGAGGCAAGCCCCAGCATCGCGGTGATGCAGGCGGCAAAAGCGGTGATGGCAACGAGACATGAAATGGAGATCCGACGCATGCGCATGCGCCTGATGGCAAACTCATCTTCCAGAAACATTGGCATACCCTCAATAACCAATTTCGGATGCCGGATGATGCTGCTTCGATCTCGGCGCGCTCGCGACGGAATTGCGGCGTGGCGCGGCATTTGTTGCGGCTTATTCATGGCAATGGCCGAATTCGACGAGGCCACTGATTTCAGGGGATAAATCCGGACGACCTCAGAGATTGATTCAAGATCTCCGCATGGTGTTTCAACCACGTGACATAGGCCTCTCCGAAGGGGGCGGCGTGCTGGACGGGCGGTGCGGCGAACCGATCAATAAGAATCATGCCACCATGACGCCTTTCCGCTTGAAATGCCGTCATACATTGGACATAGAGCTAACCGCAGAACTCCGGTCCCGGCTTTCTGCCCGTTTCAACCATTAGGACCGTTATCATGGCTTTCCTTGCCGATGCTCTTTCCCGTGTGAAGCCTTCAGCCACCATCGCCGTCTCCCAGAAAGCGCGCGAGCTGAAAGCAAAAGGACGTGACGTCATTGGTCTCGGCGCAGGTGAGCCGGATTTCGATACGCCCGATAATATCAAGACGGCCGCCATCGACGCGATCAACCGCGGCGAAACGAAGTACACGCCGGTCTCCGGCATTCCCGAGCTGCGCAAGGCGATCGCCGCCAAGTTCAAGCGCGAGAACGGCCTCGACTATTCCTGGGAGCAGACGATCGTCGGCACCGGCGGCAAGCAGATCCTTTTCAACGCCTTCATGGCAACGCTGAATCCCGGCGACGAAGTCGTCATCCCGGCGCCTTACTGGGTTTCTTATCCTGAGATGGTGGCGCTGTGCGGCGGCACGCCGGTTTTCGTTTCGGCCACCCAGGAGCATAACTTCAAGCTCCAGGCGGCCGATCTCGAAAAGGCGATCACGCCGAAGACCAAGTGGTTCATCTTCAACTCGCCGTCCAACCCGACGGGGGCGGCCTATACGCAGGACGAGCTGAAGGCGCTGACGGATGTGCTGATGAAGCATCCGCAGGTCTGGGTGCTGACCGACGACATGTACGAGCACCTGACCTATGGCGACTTCAAGTTCGTCACGCCTGTGGAAGTCGAGCCGAAGCTTTACGACCGCACGCTGACGATGAACGGCGTCTCCAAGGCCTATGCGATGACCGGCTGGCGCATCGGCTATGCGGCCGGTCCGATCCAGCTCATCAAGGCCATGGACATGATCCAGGGGCAGCAGACCTCGGGTGCGACGTCGATCGCCCAGTGGGCGGCTGTCGAAGCGCTGAACGGCACGCAGGACTTCATCCCTGAAAACAAGAAGATCTTCGAAGGCCGTCGCGATCTCGTCGTTTCGATGCTGAACCAGGCCAAGGGCATTGTCTGCCCGGTGCCGGAAGGCGCCTTCTATGTCTATCCGTCCTGCGCCGGCCTGATCGGCAAGACGGCGCCGTCGGGCAAGGTCATCGAGACGGACGAGGATTTCGTTTCCGAGCTTCTGGAAACGGAAGGTGTTGCCGTCGTTCACGGTTCGGCCTTCGGTCTTGGCCCGAACTTCCGCATCTCCTACGCGACTTCGGAAGAGCTGCTCGAGGAAGCCTGCCGCCGCATCCAGCGCTTCTGCGGCGCTTGCAAGTAAGCGGCTTACTGTAACGCCGATTGAGGGCCTGCCGGTGACGGCCGGCCTTTTTCAATTGCTCTGACATTGACGATGTAGCCGCATGTAGCTACATTTGCCATCATGAAAACCGTCTCGATCCGCGATGCGAAGAACCGCCTGACCGAACTCGCCCGTGAGGTTGAGGAAGGTGAAACCATTGTCGTGACACGCAACGGCCGGCCGGTGTTCGATCTCGTGCCGCATCAAAAACGCGGCGGTTTGAACCTGGAGGCCGGCGAAGCCTATCTTCGTTCCAAGGGTATCACGCGCACGGAGATGTATATCGCCGACGACTTCGACGATCCTTTGCCGGAAGATTTTCTTCTCAAGCCGCTGCCGTGATCATGCGTCTGCTGCTTGACACGCACATGGTGATTGCAGTTGCCCAGAAGAAACTGGCGGAGCGTTTTCCGCGTGCCGAGCAGGTGCTTTCGGACGGTGCCGCCATCGGTTTCGTCAGCGTCGCCAGCCTCTGGGAAATTGCCATCAAGACAAGGCTTGGAAAATTGCAGCCCGGATTGCCGCTCGAGACCATTCCCGTTTATCTCGGGGAGACCGGGCTGACGATCCTGCCCATCGATATCGCGCACGTCATCACCGCCGCCAACCCCGAGCCGGAGACGCGCGATCCCTTCGATCGCTTGCTGCTTGCGCAATGCAAGGTCGAGGGGCTGCAGCTTGCGACAGTGGACCGGCTGCTCGTCGATCATCCATTGGCGCTGCGGCTCTAAGTTCACGTTCCGATTCAATATGCTCCTCATCTGAATCCGCTTTGCCTTGCAAGTCGTTGAAATCCGATTCAAAACGTGACGCAGAGCGACGGTCCGGCGGGTGATCTGCGGTTGCGGGTTGGCATCAAACCAACTAGATATCCGGCATCAAGTTTAAATTGCCGCTTCGGGGGGCTGGGATTTTGCAGCAGAGTGCCGTGATCGTCTGTTCGGATGTCAACATGCTGCCGGCCGCCTGCTGCACCCTGCTTTCGGTCAAGCGCAATCTCTCAGGTTCCACTGTTGAGTTCCTGCTTCTCGGCATCGACCTCAAGTCGAACGAGATCGCCGAGGTCGGAAATTTCGCGCGGCTGCACGACATGGCGATCAGGGTGCTGCCCTACAATACGCCGGATACGGCGCTGCAAGCGCGGGGTCGCTGGTCGGGGGCGACGCTGGCGCGGCTCTACATGGATCTGTACATTCCCGATCATGTCGAGCGGCTGCTCTATCTCGATGCCGATGTGCTTACGGTTGCGCCGGTCGACGATCTCTTCGCGATGGATCTGCAAGGCAAGGCGCTTGCTGCGGTCGACGACTATGTCATGGCCTTTCCCGAGAAGGCCGGGGCGCGGCAGCGCAAGATCGGCATGGGCCATGGCGGCCGCTACTTCAATGCCGGCGTACTGCTGTTCGACTGGTCCGTCTGCCGGGCGAGGGGGCTTTTCGCCAGGACCCGGGAAATCTTCGAGGAGCGGTCGCATCTGTTCGAGAACAATGACCAGGATGCGTTGAACGTCACGTTCGACCGCGACTGGCTGGTGCTCGATCCGCGCTGGAATACACAGACGGGCCTGCTGCCTTTCGTCGATCGGCCGGCCATCTTTCATTTCACCGGCCGGAAAAAGCCGTGGCAGGCCACCGTGCCCTGGGTGCACCGGCGGATGGCCAATCGTTATGCCGAAGATCTTCGCAACACACCCTGGGCGTCTTTCTGCAGGCAACCGTCGATGACGGACCGAGTGGCGGGCTTCCTCTCGCATGTGGGAAAGCAGATCGGCGGGCTGACGCGGCTTGCCCGGATGCGCGCCTATTTCAGCAACAGCTAGTCGGGCGGACCGCGTCGTCCTTGGAAAGTGCATGTGAGCCGATATGGAAGCAATCCCTAGCGATAACAAGGCTACGACCGCTCCGGACGGAGGCTTCAATTTCTTGACGCCGGAAGCGTGGAAGGCGCTGTTGTCGGGCTATTCCCATGTCGTGCTGGTCGCAAACAGCGAGGCGGTCGATCTCGAACGGCTGCGGGGCGAATTGCCTGAGACGGTGCTCTACGTCTTCTTCAACAAGGTCTATAAGGTGCTCGACGAACCCTTCGTCGGCCATTCCATGCTGGTTGCCCGCAGCGACGTAATGGGCGCCCATATCGTCCATCGGCGCGAAGCGGCGGATGTCTTGCGCTTCTTTGGCGGCGACGATTTCCTCGGCGTCGTCAACATCCGGGTCTCCGTCGAGGAAAATCTCAGCGAAAAGAGCTGCTTCGAAGGCGCTGAGGCCCGTCACCTTGATCTGACACAAATGCTCGCCGATCTCTATCCGATCGGCAAGATCGCGACGAGCGGCTTTGCGGTAGCGCTGTGGCTCGCCGATCTGCAGCTGCCGGGCAATATCCTGCTTGCCGGCTTTTCGGCGAAGCGGAGCGAGAAGTGGAAGGTGTTCGACGTGCACGATTGGACGTTCGAGCAGATCTTCCTGCGTCTCTTTGCGCGCATGGGGTCGATCTCCATGGTGGGCGGCGTCGATGCCAGCCCCTATTCGGCGCTCGCCAAACGGTTTCCTGAGGTGCCGCCGGTCGAGATCGCGATGACTGCGGCCGAGGTCTTGTCGGAGCGGCTCGACAATACGAACAGCCAGATCGACAGGCTGATGTCCGTCACCAAATTCATCCGCGCCGTCGACAATTTCTTTCGGCGGTTCAAACCGAAAACCCGCAAGCAGCGTTTTCTCGATAAGTCGAAGGGATGACTGTCGCAGGCCTTTGCTTACAGGCGTGGGTGGCCAAAAACGCTGTTTCCGATACCAATCAATTCATCTCTCTATACTGGCGATCGAGGTGGACAATGGAACAACAGAACGTCCGAATTTTCGTGGGATTCGATCCCAAGGAAGTGGTTGCCTACCACGTTCTCGTGCAGAGCATCATCGAGAAGTCGTCGATCCCGGTCGAGTTCTCGCCCATTGCGCTCTCCAATCTTGGCGGGATTTTCACCCGCCAGCGCAACGCGCTGCAATCCACGGAGTTCTCCTTCTCGCGTTTCCTGACGCCCTATCTGAGCGGTTACGAGGGCTGGAGCATCTTCATGGATTGCGACATGCTGATGCGTGCCGATATCGCCGAGCTTTGGGCATTGCGCGACGAGCGTTACGCCGTCATGTGCGTCAAACATGATTACCAGCCGAAGATCGACACCAAGTTCCTCGGGCAGGCACAGACCAAGTACGAAAAGAAGAACTGGTCGAGCTTCATCCTCTTCAACAATGACGAATGCCGCGCACTGACGCCCGACTACGTCAATACCGCGACCGGGCTGCAACTGCATCAGTTCAAATGGCTGGAGAATGAAGAGCTCATCGGCGAATTGCCGGTGACGTGGAATTACCTCGTCAATGAATACAACTACCGCGAAGACGCCAAGAACGTCCATTTCACCGATGGCGGGCCGTATTTCGAGGAATACAAGAACGACGATTACGCCGAGGAATGGTTCGCAGCCCGCGAACGCCTGCTCTTTGCCCAACAGCCCGCCTAAACAGCCTGTTCTTGCCCTTCCCCCGCGGGGGCGGGAGCCTTCAGAGCCCCAGCGCCGTCAGCATGACGAAGGTGGCGAAGAGGATGAAATGCGTCATGCCCTCGATAGCGTTGGTCTCGCCGTCGTTGAGGTTGATCGCGGCGGCAATCAGCGTGACCGCCACCATCACCGTCTGCACCGGGGTCATCGCCATGATGAAGGGCTGGCCGGTATAGAGCGCGATCGCTTCCATCACGGGCACGGTCAAGATGACCGTCGACAGCGAGGCGCCCATGGCGATGTTGACCGTCGCCTGCATGCGGTTCCTGAGTGCCGCCCTTAATGCGGTCAGGATCTCGGGTGCGGCCGAAATCGCTGCGACGACCACGGCGGTCACGGCGATCGGCGCGCCGCTATCGCGCAGGCCTTCGGTCATGAAGGCCGCCATGAACTCCGCCAGCAGGCCGATAATGACGACGCCGACGAGAATGGTGGCGATCGAGATCGCGGCCGACTCGTCGGCGCCATGCTCGTCGGGGCTTTCCTTCTTTCGTTCGGAGCGCGGGTAACTGTAGCTGAAGAAATAGCTGTGCTGGCCAACCTGCATGCGCAGGAAGAGGCCGTAAAGCGCGATCATCGCGGCGATGGTGAAGGCGGAATAATAGTGCCATTTGTCGCTGGGCACGAATTCCGGCACAATCATCGAGATGCCCATCGCGGTGAGGATCATCACGCCGTAGGTCTTGCCGGAATTGTCGTTATAGGGCTGTTCGCCGTGCTTGAGGCCGCCGAGCAGAGCGGCCAAGCCGAGAATGCCGTTGATATCGAGCATCAGGGCCGAATAGATCGTGTCGCGCACCAGCGTCGGCGAGCTTTCGCCACTCATCATGATGGCGAGGATGATGACTTCGACGGCAACGGCCGAGAGCGTCAGGATCATCGTGCCGTAGGGATCGCCGACCTTGACGGCGAGCAGCTCGGCATGATGGGCAACGCGGATCGAGGCGAGCACGATGGTGCCGACCAGGGCAGCGGCGGCAATCAGCGCGACGCCGCGCCCCATCTCGATCACTGCGTGTTCCAAGAGATAGGCGATCGCTGCAACGACAAGTGCGGCGACCAGAAACTTTTCCTCTTTAAGGCGTGACGCGATCCCCAAGCCTCTGCTCCTGTTCAGATTCATACATTTTATTTAAGTCCCTGATTTCGCCTATCAAGAAAGCCGCGGTCGAGTGCCATTTGCAGTCTTCGGCGTTTAATGGAATACTGAATGTCATCGGGGCCGGAAAGCAGATCGCGGCGTCCTCGAATTCTCGTCAAGCGGCCGCGATGATCCGGATCCTGTCCGGAAGCATGCGAATGCGCAACAAGAAGATGAGGAGACGAATGCATGATCAAGGTGGTCTACGAAGTCGTGCCGCATGACGGCGGCTGGGCCTACAGGCTGGGAGGTGTCTATTCCGAGGCATTCCCGACCCATGCCGAGGCGCTCGAAGCTGCACGCATCGTCGCGGCCGAACAGCAGGTCGGCGGCGATTCCGCCGAGATCAGTTGGCAGGACGAGAACGGCAAATGGCATGAGGAATATGCCGAGGGCGGCGATCGGCCGGAAACCGAGGTGGTGGACGGCTTGTGGAAGGACCGTACAGCCGAAGCCTCGCAAGGCATCTGAAGCTAACCATCGCCCGTCAATGCCCGCGCGACGATCGTATCGACGAATTCGCGCTTATGCGCAGTATAGCGGTCGCCGTCCATCCTGAATTCGACTGCCAGGCTGCGTTTGAGCGCGGCATAATCGGCCGCCGCTTGCGGATGCGCGATGAGATAATCCCGGAAAGCCAGTCTGTTTCGATGCGTGCCGTTGCCGGAAGGGCAAAGGTAGACCCGTTCTGCCGGCACCGAACCTCTCGATAAAAACGCCCAGACATCGTCGTCATAGCGGTTGCCGCGCGGCTCATAGCCTTCGGCCAGAAGCACGCGTGTGGCGTCCTCGATATGCTCGAGGCCGGGAAGAACGATGTCGAGGTCGATAAGCGGCTTGGCCATCATGCCCGGTATGGACGTGCTGCCGATGTGATCGATGGCGAGCGCCTGCGGCAGCAAGGTTAGAAGCTTGCCGCGGATACGCTGAAAGGCTTGCGGCCATCGCGGATCGCAGGGCACGAGTTCAACCGCATGGTGCTTTGTCATTTGCATCCCGCCGGGGTGCGCGTCCGATAAGACGCGTTAAGGAGGTTCTATTGCTTCGAAATTTGCGCATGATTCTTTGCGAAAATCGATTCTGATTTTTGCGATTATGCGCTGGTCGAATATCGGAGATAGTCCTGAAGCCCCTTGACCAATACGTCAAAGGTAGCGCGGCAGCGCGGCGAAGACTTCAGGCTCTCATGCATCGCCACCCACGTGCCGAGCGGTAGGCTGAAGGCATCAGGCAGGATGTGAACCAAGTCGGGATTTTCGCGCGCGAGTCCTGTCTGGCAGATGCCGATGCCAACGCCGGCACGGATCGCCGAAAGCTGGGCGAGGTTGTTGTCGGAGCGGAAGGAGAATTCGATGCCAGGCACCGCATAGCGTTTCATCACCATACGGACATAGGCCGTCTGCCGGTCGAAGCCGATGAGGCGGTGGTTTGCGAGGTCAGCCAAGGTTTGCGGAATGCCGTATCGTTCGAGATAGCGGCGATGGGCGTGAAAGCCGAGCGGGATATCGCCGATGCGGCGCACGACGAGTGCAGTCTGCTGCGGCTCGGCCATGCGCACGGCGATATCGGCCTCGCGGTTCACCAGGTCCTCGATCGTATCGGATGCCGAGAGCTCGATCTGCAATTCGGGATAGGTTTCCTGCAGCGGTCCGAGAATTCCGGGCAGCACTTCGACGGCGATGACCTCACTGGCGCTGATCCTGACCGTTCCAGCCACGCGCTCGCGCTGGCCGGATGCGGTGCGTAAAAGGGCGGCCGTGGTTGCCGCCAGCGTCTCGGCGTAAGGCCTCAGCGCCAGTGCGGCGTCGGTTGGCAGCAGCCCATTCGGCGAGCGGGTGAAGAGTTCGGCGCCGATCGCTAGTTCCAGTGCGTCGACATGGCGGCCTATGGTCGGCTGGGTCAGCCCCAGTTCGCGGGCGGCGGCCGACAACGATCCCTGTTGGAGCACGGTCAGGAAACTGCGGTAGAAATCCCAGCTCGGTTCGGAGTTCATGTATTTTCGTATAGCAGATGCACTTCTTTCGTCAATTTCGTTTATCTCGCTCTGATGGCATGATCCTCTCATCCAATCGAAGGAGATGATTGTCATGAATAGCGAAATGAAAACGACGGCCCTCGTTCTCGGCGCCACCGGCGGTATCGGCGGCGCGGTTGCCCGCAGGCTGCTTGCGCGCGGCTGGCGCATCCGGGCGCTCAATCGTGATGCCGCCAAGGTGTCGAGGAACGAGCCAGCCTTCGACTGGATGCAGGGCGATGCGATGAATGCCGGCGACGTCCTGAAGGCGGCTGAAGGCGTCGGCCTTATCGTCCATGCCGTCAACCCACCCGGCTACCGCGACTGGGAAACGCTGGTGCTGCCGATGCTCGACAATACCATCGCCGCTGCTCGCGCCGTCGGCGCGCGAATCGTGCTGCCGGGCAACATCTATAATTTTGGTCCCGATGCCCTGCCGACGCCGACGGAAGAAAGCCCGCAGCATCCGACGACGAAGAAGGGGGCGATCCGCGTCGAAATGGAGGAGCGGCTGAAGGCGGCCTCGCAGTCCGGCGCCGGCGCCATCATCGTCAGGGCAGGGGATTTCTTCGGTCCAGGCACGACGGCCAACAGCTGGTTTTCGTCCGGTCTCGTGACCCCAGGCAAGCCCGTCGCCACGATCAGGAACCCGGGTCGGCGAGGCATCGGTCATCAATGGGCCTACCTGCCAGACATGGCGGAAACCATCGCCCAGCTCATCGAGCGGGCCGATCGGCTGCCGCCTTTCTCCGTCTATCACATGGAGGGCTTTTGGGATGCGGACGGCATGCAGATGGCCGAAGCAATCAAGCGCGTCGCCGGCGGCAAAGCAAAGATCGGCGGCTTTCCCTGGTGGATCGTGCCGCTGGCGGCGCCCTTCGTTCCGGTGATGCGGGAGATCAAGGAGATGCGTTATCTCTGGAAGCTGCCGGTGCGGATGCGGAACACCAGGCTTGTGGCCGAACTCGGCAAGGAGCCGCAGACGCCGATCGACGAAGCGGTCAGGACTTCGCTCGTGGCACTTGGCTGCCTGCCCGATTCGCACCATCAAGCCGCGGCAGACCTTATCGGGCAGCCGTCGCAGAACGCGGGTTAGCTCTCGAGTTCGGCCAGCGCGATCCGGGCGACCGTCAGGGCGGTTTCTGCCTGCTGAATATTCGGATCACCGAGGAACCAGGCGGCGGAAAGGCCGGAATAGGCGGCGATCCATTGGAGCAGCCGCTTCGGTTCCAGCTTCGCGTCCGTTGAGACGATGTCGAGCTGGCGGCGGAAACGGGCAGGATCGGTGATCGTTGGCAGTTCTTCGTTGGCGAAGATATTGGCGAAATCGAAGCCGCGCTCGCCGTACAGCCGCTTCGGATCGATCGCCAGCCAGCCGCGCGCCTCGAAATCGAGAATGTTGCCGTGATGGATGTCGCCGTGGAGGATGGTGACATCACGCTGATCGGCAAGGAGGACGTTGGCGATCGCCGAGCAATCGGCAAACGTGCCGCCATGCTTGCCCGCTGCCGGTTCCAGATCCCGAAACCAGCGGGTGAGAGGGATGGGATCGGGAGGTGGTTTTTCGCGCGGCGCATGCAGCCGTGCCGCCGTGCCGCAGAGGATGCGGCTTGCCTCATCGTCCTCGCCGTTCATTGCCATGGCAAGCAGCGAGCGTTTTCCCGTCGCCCGTTCCAGCAGCACGGCGTCGCCCTCATGGGCGTAGACATAGGCTGCGCCGTCACCGTCCCACCACTGCATCAGAAGAGCGCCGTATCGTTCGTCGATATCTGTCGCGACTTTCAGCATGGCGGGCTTATCCCGCCAGAGGACCGGGAGCAGGCGGCTTGAATGGGTGATGATGGGCTCGCCGTCTGATATTAGCGACCAGCGGTCAAGATAGGGAGCGAACATGGCGGCACCCTACAAAAACCCGTCGAAAATGGAAATCCCGCCTTTCGGCGGGATTCGCGTTCGCGTGTGAAAGCTTCAAGCGACCTTTTCGAGGATGGGATAGTCGATATAGCCCTTGCCGGTGCCGCCGTAGAAGGTCGACTGGTCGGGCGTGTTGAGCGGCAGATTGTGTTCCAGGCGCTCGACGAGATCGGGATTGGCGATGAAGGGCTTACCGAAGGCGACGAGATCGGCGCGGCCGCTTTCGACGGCGTCGATCGCCAGATCGCGATCGTAGCCATTGTTGACCATCCAGTCGGCCTTGCCGCCGGCCTCTTCATAAGTCTGGCGCAGCGCCTTGTAATCGAAGGAGGGATTGTCGCCCTGCTTGTAGTCGCGGTCGCCGCCGGTCTGACCTTCGATGACATGGATATAAGCGAAATCGTATTTGGCCAGGCCTTCGACGACATGGGTGAAGGTCGCCTGCGGATTGGAATCGTAGCTTTCGCCTGACGGCGTCACCGGCGAGATCCGGATCGCCGTGCGGCCCGCGCCGATTTCCTTCACCACGGCGTCGACGACTTCGAAGGTCAGGCGGGTGCGGTTTTCGATCGAGCCGCCATATGCATCAGTACGGTCATTGATACCGTCGCGGATGAAGTGGTCGAGCAGGTAGCCGTTGGCGCCGTGGATCTCGACACCGTCGAAGCCGGCGTCGATCGCCGCACGGGCAGCCTTGCGGTAATCCTCGATGATGCCGGGGATTTCGGCGGTATCGAGCGCGCGCGGCTCGGAGGTGTCGGCAAAGCTGCCGGTGCCGTCGGCATTGACCAGGTAGGTTTTGGCTTTGGCAATGCGATTGGTCGCGGAAACTGGCTTGCCATCGTTCGGCTGCAGCGTCGTGTGCGAGATGCGGCCGACATGCCACATCTGGACGACGATCTTGCCACCGGCTGCGTGAACGGCGTCGGTGACGCGCTTCCAGCCGTCGAGAGCCTCTTTGCTGTAGAGACCAGGCACGTTGGCATATCCCTGGCCCTGATGGGTGATCGCGGTTGCTTCGGTGATGATCAGGCCTGCTGTGGCGCGCTGGCGGTAGTATTCGACGTTGAGGTCGTTAGGAACTGCGCCCGGCGAGCGGTTGCGGGTGAGCGGCGCCATGACGACGCGGTTCTTGACTGATATGTCGCCGACTTTCGCGGGTTCGAAAAGCTTGGCCATGATGGTCCTTTCTTTTGCGGGAGGATCACTCGGCAGGGGCGAGGGCGGCCCGGCCCCTGGCGGAGAGATAGGTGAGCGCCGTCGCGCCGAGGCCGATCAGGGCCATCAAGGCTGCGGCGAGCGGAACGCGGGTGAGATCGAAGCCGGCGTCGATGACGAGGCCGCCCACCCAGGCGCCGAGCGCATTTCCGGTGTTGAAGGCGCCGATGTTGATCGTGGAGACGAGATTCGGCGCATCCTTGCCGTAGCCGACGACGCCGACCTGAAGCGCCGGCACGGCGGCAAAGCTTGCCATCGCCCAAAGGAAGAGGGTGATTTCGGCCGGGATGAAGAAGCGGCTCGTATAGCTGAAGGCGATCGAAGTGATGGCGATCGCGGCGAAGACGCCGGCAAGCGTTGCGCCGAGCCGCCAATCGGCAAGCTTGCCGCCGACGAGGTTGCCGATGGTCAGCCCAAGGCCGATCAGGAACAGCGTCCAGGTGACGCCTTCCGGCGACACGCCGGTGATGTCGCGTAGCAGCGGCGCGATATAGGTGAAGAGGGCGAACATAGAGGCGGCGAAGAAAACGGTGGTGGAGAGCGCCAGCCACAGGCGGCCATTCCGCAGGGCTGCGATCTCACGCAGAATGCTGCCGTTTTCTTGCTGCCTATCCTTGGGCAGGATGACGATCAGGCCTGATATGGTGACGATGCCGATGACAGTGACGATGACAAAGGTGGCGCGCCAGCCATAGGCTTGGCCGATCGCGGTGCCGAGCGGCACGCCGAGAACATTGGCAAGCGTCAGGCCGGTAAACATCAGCGCGACGGCGCGGGCCTTTCGGTCTTCGGCAACGAGGCCGGCGGCGACCACCGAGCCGATGCCGAAGAAGGCGCCGTGGCAAAGTGCCGTCACGACACGGGCGATCATCAGCACCCAATAGTCGCTCGCCAGTGCGCAAAGCAGGTTGCCGGCGATGAAGAAGGCCATCAGCGCAATCAGGGCGGTGCGGCGCTTCAGCTTCGCGGTCGAAATCGCCATCACAGGTGCCCCGATCGCGACCGCAAGGGCATAACCGGTCACCAGCCATCCGGCCTGCGGGATGCTGACCGAGAGATCGGCGGCAACCTCCGGCAACAGACCCATGATGACGAATTCGGTGGTGCCTATCGCAAACGAGCTCAAGGCAAGAACGAGGAGGGCGAGAGGCATTCTAGAGGTCCTGCGTCAGCTGCTTGAGGAAGGCGGCGATGGTTTCTTCGTTGCGCTTGTAAAAGATCCACTGGCCGACGCGTTTGGTGGTGACGAGGCCGGCGCGATGCAGCGTGCCGAGATGGGCCGAGACCGTCGACTGCGACAGGCCGCAGCGCTCGAACTGGCTGGCGCAGACGCCCATTTCAAAAGGATGCTCCTGCGAGGGGAAATGCTCCTCGGGATTTTTCAGCCAGTTCAGAATGTCCATCCGGGTCGGATGGGCGAGCGCCTTGATAATTTCGTCTTTATCCATCGTGGTTCGCCGAATTATAAATCGTTTCTGACCGATATATCAATCGTCTGACTTCGATATGCAAATCACGGAGGCGTGAGGCGTTGAGTTTTATTGAATGAGCAAATTTTGGGCAAAAAAAGAGGGCCACTGGAAAACCAGGGCCCTTATAATTGTGAAGGTCAAAAAACCTCCAGAGGGGAACAGCTAATGCGGTGGTACTGGGAGAGAAACCACAAGGTGCATCAGCTGAGGTCGATATGGTGCTTCCTTGAGCAGGTTTCAATGCTTTTTTGTGCATGTCTGCTATGCGCCGCACAAATTTTTTGCGGTGCGGCATTTCGTTGAGGAAGAAAGGCAAAAAAAGAGGGCCACTGGAAAACCAGGGCCCTTATAAGTGTGAAGGTCAAAAACCTCCAGAGGGGAACAGCTAATGCGGTGGAACTGGGAGGAAAAGCCACCATGTGCATCAGCTATGTGCGATATGGTGGTTTAATGGGCAAACGGCAACCCTCATTTGTGCATGCCAGTCATGCGTGTTCTGCATAGTCGGCAATTCTTCAATAAAACCAAGCTTAAAAGTTCCAGTTTCTGGCCTTGCTGACGATGAAATCGCGGAAGGCCTTCAGCTTGGCGGCGTTCTTGATCTCGTCGGGATAGCAGAAATACGTGTCGAAGGAAGGGACGTCGGCGTTGATCGCCAGTTGAATCAGGCCTGGGTCGCGGCCGACGATGTAATCCGGCAGGCAGGCGACGCCAATGCCGAGCAGGGCAGCGCGTTTGATCGAGGTCTGGCTGTTGATCTGCAGATGCGGAATACGCTTGTTGTCGGACGAGCGACCGGCGACCTCAAGCCAGTTGACGTCGAGCAGGTAGCTTGGCGCCGGCTCGCCGAAGGTGATGATGCGGTGACTGTCGAGATCCTCGACCTTTTGCGGCTCGCCATGACGATTGATGTAGGACGGGGCCGCATAGACGTGCATGTGCACGGTGAAGAGTTTGCGCTGGATGAGGTCGGATTGCTGCGGCTGGCGCAGGCGGATGGCGCAGTCGGCATGACGCATGTTCACATCCACTTCCTCGTTGTCGAGGATCAGCTGGATCTGCACATCGGGATAAAGCTGCAGGAATTCCTGGATCTTGTCGGTCAGCCAGCCCTGGCCGAGGCCGACCGTCGTCGTGACGCGCAGCTTGCCGGATGGCGTCTCGGTCGTCTCGGTGAGCTGCATCTTCACGGTTTCGAGCTTCAGCAGCACGTCATGGGCGGTGCGGTAAAGCAACTCGCCTTGTTCCGTCAGAATCAAGCCGCGTGCATGGCGGTGAAACAGCTTGGTGCCGACATCCTGCTCCAGGGCGCTGACCTGGCGGCTGATGGCGGATTGGGACAGATGCAGTTTATCCGCCGCATGCGTGAACGAACCCGCCTCGGCAGCTGCGTGAAAAATACGCAGCTTGTCCCAATCCAATGGCATTCCCCCACCCCTCATGCCGATCTTACTCCGCGGCCACGGCGACGGGCATGTGGCCCGTCAAGTATCGCTCGGCTTCAAGTGCAGCCATGCACCCCAAGCCGGCGGCAGTGATCGCCTGGCGGAATGTGTCATCCGTCACGTCGCCTGCTGCATAGACCCCCTCCAGGCTGGTCGCGGTCGAATCCGGCGCAGTCCAGAGATAACCATTGTCCTTCAGCTTCAGCTTGTCTTTGAAGAGCTCGGTTGCCGGCGCATGGCCGATCGCGACGAAGACGCCATCGATCGCCACTTCGGTGATCGTGCCGGTTCTGACATCGCGCAGGCGCGCGCCGGATACGGATTGCGGCATCGGCGGCTTGGCCGGCGTGCCGGTAATCTCGCCCACTTCGGTATTCCACAGCACCTTGACATTGTCCTTGGAGAACAGGCGTTCCTGCAGAATCTTCTCGGCTCGGAAGAAGTCGCGGCGGTGCACTAATGTCACCGACTTGGCGATGTTGGAGAGATAGAGCGCCTCCTCGACGGCGCTGTTGCCGCCGCCAACCACAATCACATCCTTGTTGCGATAGAAGAAACCGTCGCAGGTGGCGCAGGCCGAAACGCCAAAGCCCTGGAAATGCTGCTCGCTCTCGATGCCGAGCCATTTGGCCTTGGCGCCGGTGGCAATGATCAGCGTATCGGCGGTCCAGACCTGGCCGCTGTCGGTGCGGGCGACGAAAGGACGCTGGTTCATGTCGACTTCGGTCACGAGGTCGTTGACGATCTCGGCGCCGACATGTTTTGCCTGCTGCAGCATCTGTTCCATCAACCAGGGACCTTGGATCGGATCGGCAAAGCCCGGATAGTTTTCGACATCAGTGGTGATCATCAGCTGGCCGCCCTGTTCGAGACCGGCGATCAAAACCGGTTTCAGCATGGCGCGCGCGGCATAGACCGCGGCGGTATAGCCTGCGGGTCCGGAACCGATGATGAGCACCTTGGTATGGCGGGCGGGCATGTCATTTCCTTTCGACTGGCAGGAGGGCGGCGGCTAATGAGCGATTGCGGCCGTTTCGCGGTCCTGCGCCATTTATGAACGTCCAATGCTTTTATTCAAGGGCAGCCTTGCGTTACCAACAAGGCAAATCGCCCAGATGTGCAAGAATCCGTCATCGGCGTGAAACTTTCTTGCGTATTCCGCGGCTTTATATAGAAGCTCGCCGCGGAGAATTAAAGAAAGGCAATGATGTGGGTCGTGCGGAACTCGACGTCATCGATATAAAGATACTCCGGGAGCTGCAGGCCGACGGCCGCATGACCAATGTGGAGCTTGCCGATCGCGTCGGCATCTCGGCGCCGCCGTGCCTGCGCCGGGTGCGCAAGCTCGAGGAAGCCGGCATCATCGAGAGCTATCACGCGATGCTGAATAGCCCGAAGCTCGGATCTGACCTCGTCGCTTTTTGCATGGTGGGCCTCAAGCATCAGTCGGAAGGCAATCTCAAGGCGTTTGCCGCCGCCACCGCCGAATGGCCGCTGGTGCGCCAGGCCTGGATGGTCTCCGGCGACAGCGATTTCCTGCTGCATTGCGTGGCGGAGAACCTCACCCGCTTTCAGGATTTTGTCATCGAGGTGCTGACGGCGAACGAACATGTCGATACCGTGCGCACCATGCTGACGATCCGGCAGGTGAAGAAGCTGGGACTGGTGGAAGTCTAACGCCACCTCGGCAGATCAAACATCATCGACAACTACTTGCGCGAGATATAGCCGCCCCGGTTGATGCCGTGGCGCTGGAGTTTGTCGTAAAACGTCTTTCTCGGAATGCCGAGCGCCTCGATGGTGCGGCGGACGTCGCCGTCATTGGCCGACAGCGCGTCGCGAATGATCTCCGCCTCGTAGCGCTCCAGCCGTTCGGGAAGCGTCGCATCCGTCGGCTGCGGAGGGACCGCTGCCGTTCCACCGCCTTCCACGCCAAGCACGACGCGTTCGGCATAATGCGAGAGTTCGCGGACATTCCCCGGCCATGTGTGCGAGGCGAGATGCTGCCGCACATCCGGGGAAAGCGGCGGGACATCGCGACGGAAACGCTCCGCGGCGCGAGCGGCGAAGTGGGAAAACAGCAGCGGAATGTCGTCGCGGCGTTCTCTCAGCGGCGGAATGGAGATCGTCACGACGTTCAGCCTGTAATAGAGATCCTCGCGAAAATCGCCGCGCACCGAAGGATCCCCGAGGTCGATCTTGGCGGCCGCGACGACGCGAAGATCGACCGGACGCACCTCATTGGTGCCGAGCGGCGTGATCTCGCGCATCTCCAGCACCCTCAGCATCTTGACCTGGGTGGCGGCCGGCATGCTTTCGATCTCGTCGAGGAACAGCGTGCCGCCGCTCGCATGTTCGATGCGGCCCGTGCGGCGCTTCTGGGCGCCGGTAAAGGCGCCGGCCTCGTGGCCGAACAGTTCGCTTTCGATGACGGTTTCGGGCAGGGCGCCACAATTCAGCGCCACGAAATTGCCCTTCCGGCGGTGGCTCCACTGATGCAGGATCTGGGCTACCACTTCCTTGCCGCTGCCCGTTTCGCCTGCGACAAGCACGTCCACATCGGTATCGGCGATGTGGCGAAGGATGTTTCTAAGATTTTCCATGACAGGCGTCTGGCCGATCAGCGGCAAATTCTCCTGCGCATCTTCGGCTGCTTTCCGCAGCATGCGGTTTTCCAGAACAAGCCGCCGCTTCTCGCTTGCGCGACGCACGCTCTGGACGAGCCGATCGGCTGCGAAGGGCTTGGCGATGAAATCATAGGCGCCGTCCTGGATCGCCTGAACGGCCATGGGAATATCACCGTGGCCGGTCATCAGGATTACCGGCAGGTCGGCATCGACGCTCTGGAGCGTGGCGAAGAGTTGCAGTCCGTCGATCTCCGGCATGCGGATATCGGTGACGACGGGGCCAGCAAAGTCCGCCGACAGATCCGCCAGCGCGGCTTTCGCGCCATCATAGGCGGAAACGGAAAATCCTGCGAGTTCGAGCGTCTGCGCGGTGGCGCGGCGCAGGTCCTCGTCGTCGTCGATCAGCGCAACAGGGGTCGGCGTTTCCATGATCTCAAGCCTTCCTCAGCTGAACGATGAACCGGGTTCCGCTATTGCCGCTTAAAACCTCCATCCGGCCGCCATAGTCGCCGACGATATCCTTGGAGATCACCAGGCCGAGGCCGAGACCGCTTTCCTTCGAGGTATTGAACGGCGTGAACAAGCCCTTCCGAATATCAGGCGGGATGCCGGGACCGTTGTCGTCGACCGTGACCGTTACCATCCCTGCATCGGTGTATGTTCTGACCTCGACGCGACCCTCTCCGGCCTTCGGCGCTACCGCCTCCAGGGCATTCTGAAGCAGATTGATCAGCACCTGCTCGAGACGGATCCGGTTTCCCATCACCTGCAGTTCGGCGGGCGGCAGGTCGATGTCGAGCGTATCCATGCGGCCGGCAAACCGGCTGCGCAACAGCATCACGGCGCCCTCGATGACGTCCTTCAATCCGGTTGGTTCGGCGCTGCCGCGGCCCTTGCGCGCAAAGGTCTTCAATTCATCGGTGATCGAACCTATGCGTTCCGTCAGCGCCGCAATATTTTCGAGATTTTCGCCGGCAGGCGCCGTCTGGCCGCGATCGAGGAAGGTGCGGGCGTTATCGGCATAGGCGCGGATGGTCGCGACCGGCTGGTTGATTTCATGGGCGACGCCGGCGGCCACCTGACCCAGGATGGCCAGCCGGTTGGCCTGCACCAGATCCTGTTGCACTGCCTGCAGCTTCTGTTCCGTGCTCTTGTGGCCGATGATTTCAGCCTGCAGCCGGTCCCGAGCCTGGCTGAGATCCAGCGTCCGCTCGACTACCCGCCGTTCCAGTTCCTCCCGCGCCTGCTGTTCGCTGGAGATCCGCAGGGTGATCATATGGCGGCGGCGCAACAGGAAGGCTGCTCCGGCCAGCAGCGGCAGGAGTATCAGCAATGCCAGCATGCGGGCTTCGCGAATCCCCGCATCGACGGATGACCCCAGCGCCACCAGATGCTGCAAATGCCATCCGGTCGCCGGCACCGACGTTGCGACATCGAGAAACCTGGTTTTCCCTGCATCGCCCGGCATGACGATCTCGACGATATCGAGCCCGTCGCCGAGATTTCGGACCATGTCGAGCGGTAGAGGCTGAAGCGGCGCAGCGCCGAATTGAAGGCTTTCGCGGATCGCCGTCAGCCGGTCTTCGGCGATCCGGCCGATCGTCATGAATCGCCATGACGGGATGCTGGTGATGAGGACAATGCCGCGCTCGTCAACGACGTAGGACGGGGTGCCCGAGGCGTTCCAATCCGCCTCGACGTCGTCGAATTCGACCTTGACCACAACGACGCCCAGCAGGCCATTGCTGCCCGAAATCCGCTGGGAGATATAGAGACCCGGCTTCTTGCTGACCGTGCCGAGCGCGAAGTGCTCGGCCTGTCCTCTTTCGGCCGCCCCCTGAAAATACTCGCGGAAACGATAGTCATTACCGACGAAGCTCGTCGGTTCGCGCCAGTTGCTGGCCGAAACCGCCATGCCGTCCTTGTCGATGACATAGATGACGGCGGCCTTCGTGCCCGCCGTCAGCATTTCCAGCTTCTGACTGAGCCGCTCGAATGTGCCGGCATCGTTTCCCGCTAGAGCCGCGGCGAGAGCCACGTCCTGCGACAGCACGAAGGGAAGCGCTCGGTATTTTTCGAGAACCGTGCGCAGCAAAGCCGCATTCAGCCTCGCATCCATGCGGGCCTGTTCCTCGAGGGCAGCCTCCGCCCGATGGCGGCCGATCTCGCCGCTTACCCACAGGCTGGCCACGACGGCGACAAGGGCGAGCACAGCATAGGCCCACCATGTCCGGCGGATGCGGTGATGCAAGGGTAGAGAAGGCCACAATTTCGGCGACACGGACATGGCAGATTTGTGCATTTTTCTGCACGAAACGCAAACGCATTTGTGCGGATTTCCGCATTTCTTAATTAGTTATCCGTAGTTTGATAAATTTTTTTGTAACGAAATCAATTGTTTGTCTGGTGGCGTAAAACTGGCACGCCGATTGCGAAAGGAATGCCAACAACGGCTGAGCTGTTGGACTTGAAGCGAACGGCTCGGGAGGCCGGAGTTCGTTCCGGACGAGCCATTAGGAGGATATCATGATCGCAGCACCAATCGATGCAGTTGCAGGCAGCAAGGGCAAAAAGCCCTTTTATAGCCATCTTTACGTTCAGGTTCTCGCGGCTATCGCCGCGGGTATCCTGCTCGGCCATTTCTATCCCGAATTCGGTACCCAGTTGAAGCCGCTTGGTGATGCCTTCATCAAGCTCGTCAAGATGATCATCGCCCCGGTCATCTTCCTGACGGTCGCGACCGGCATTGCCGGCATGAGCGACCTGCAGAAGGTCGGCCGCGTCGCAGGCAAGGCGATGCTCTACTTCCTGACCTTCTCGACGGCGGCGCTTATCATCGGCATGATCGTCGCCAATGTCGTCCAGCCCGGGGCCGGCATGAACATCGATCCGGCCTCGCTGGACCCGGCGGCGGTCGCCAGCTACGCCGCAAAGGCGCATGAGCAGAGCGTCGTAGGTTTCCTGACCAACATCATCCCGACGACGATCGTCGGCGCCTTTGCCGATGGCGACATTCTGCAGGTGCTGTTCTTCTCGGTGCTCTTTGGTATCGCGCTCGCGATGGTCGGCGAAAAGAGCGAACCGGTCGTCAACTTCCTCAATGCCCTGACTGCGCCCGTGTTCAAGCTTGTCGCCATCCTGATGAAGGCTGCCCCGATCGGTGCGTTCGGCGCCATGGCATTCACCATCGGCAAGTACGGCGTCGGGTCGATCGCCAACCTCGCCATGCTGATCGGCACCTTCTACCTCACCTCGCTGCTCTTCGTCCTCGTCGTTCTCGGCGCTGTTGCCCGCTACAATGGCTTCTCGATCGTGGCGCTGCTGCGCTACATCAAGGAAGAACTGCTACTGGTCCTCGGCACGTCGTCTTCGGAGGCCGCCCTTCCGGGACTGATGAACAAGATGGAAAAGGCCGGCTGCAAGCGCTCGGTCGTCGGTCTCGTCATCCCGACAGGCTATTCCTTCAATCTTGACGGCACCAACATCTACATGACGCTGGCGGCGCTGTTCATCGCCCAGGCAACCGGCATCCATCTCTCCTGGGGTGACCAGATCCTGCTGCTCTTGGTGGCGATGCTGAGCTCCAAGGGTGCCGCAGGCATCACCGGCGCCGGCTTCATCACGCTTGCCGCGACGCTCTCCGTCGTGCCCTCCGTGCCGGTCGCCGGCATGGCGCTCATCCTCGGCATCGACCGCTTCATGTCGGAATGCCGGGCGCTGACCAACCTCGTCGGCAATGCGGTTGCAACGATCGTCGTGGCGCGTTGGGAAAACGAGCTGGATACGGCGCAGCTTGCTGCGGCGCTGGGTGGCCAGACCGGAGAGGATACTTCGGCTGCCGGGTTGCAGCCGGCCGAATAACCAGCCGGACTGTTCGCAGTCCTAGAATTCTTGCAACGGCCCGTTATCCGACGGGCCGTTCCTCTTTTCCGCCTCAGCTGCGATTGTCGCCGAGAAGGCTGTTGTAAACGGCGCCGATCGCGCTCGCTTCCTTCTCCAGCGCGAAATTCGCCCTGACATGCCGCAGCGCATTCTCGCCATGCGCGATCGCCAGAGCGGGTTCTGCGATGTAGGGCGCGATTGCCCGCGTCAGCGCTTCGCCATCGCCGGCGGCGACGACCGAGCCTGTCTCGCCCGTGACGATGAGTTCGGCATAGGCGCCCGCATCCGATGCCACCACCGCGGTGCGCGAAGCCATGGCTTCGAGCGGCGTCAGGCCGAAGCCTTCGTTGCGAGAAGGGGCGACGTAAAGCGTCAGGCGGCGATACCAGACCTTGATGTCAGGCACTTCGCCGAGAAAGAGGATGCGGTCGCTCAGCCCGGCGGCGGCGACATCCGCCTTGAGACTGTCTGCGAATGCCGCGTGCTCCGCGGTCACGCGGCCGGAGACGACGGCCGTCCATTGTGGGTGCTGCGGCAGCAGTTCGATCATCGCCCTGACGAAAAGATCAGTGCCTTTCTGATGGCGCACGCGGCCGAAACAGCCGACCAGATGGCGGCCGGGCAGGCCGGTGGCGGCGATGCCGTCCTCTGCGGTTTCCGGCGGATGGAACAGCGCAAGGTCAACGCCGTGCTGGATGACCGTGTGCGGCACCTCGAGGAACGAGCCGGAACGGTCACTGGTCGCGATGACAGCGTCCATGCGGCGGATCAGCCATTTCGTATAGGCGGTGTGGCGGCGTTGCGCCGCCGAGGTGAAGAGAAGCTTCAGCGGCATGCGCGTGAGATGGCGAAGCAGGATGCCGACGGCCATCTCGTTGTTGCGGCGAGCGTGCCAGATACGCCGGCGCCGGCGCGCAGGCGGGCGCCAGAGGCCGAGGAGCTGCCGCCATTTAAGTTTCGGCAGGTCCTCCGGCAGGCCGGGACCGAGTGTCGCGATCTTGATGCCGAGCCGGATCTGGCACGGGATGAGCTGGACGATGGTCGACGTGACGCCGGAGAGCCGGCGCTTGAAATTAGGCGCGATGATCTCGACGTCACGAATATCCGGCAAGGGAGGGGTCTCGCGGCTGGCGGGCGATCAGCCCCAGGAAACCTGAAGGATCTCGTAGGCCTTGGAGCCACCCGGCGCGTTGACCTCGATGGAATCGCCGACTTCCTTGCCGATCAGCGCTCGGGCGATCGGCGAAGAGATGGAGATGCGGCCGGCCTTGACGTCGGCTTCCTGGTCGCCAACGATCTGGTAGGTCTTTTCTTCCTCGGTGTCCTCGTCGACGAGCTTCACCTTGGCGCCGAACTTGATCTTGTCGCCCGACATCTTGGTGAGGTCGATGACCTCGGCGCGCGCCGTCAGGTCTTCCAGCTCGCTGATGCGGCCTTCATTGTGGCTCTGGGCTTCCTTGGCGGCGTGGTATTCGGCGTTTTCGGAAAGGTCGCCATGGGCACGGGCTTCGGCGATCGCCTCGATGATTCGCGGGCGCTCCTCCTGCTGGCGCCAGCGCAGCTCTTCCTGCAGCTTGACGAAACCGCCCTGTGTCATCGGTACCTTTTCAACCATTTTTCTGTCCTTCAATCCTTGTATCCGCACAATCAGCGGCGAACACAAAAGAAAACAGGTCCCGAAGGGGAGCTTCGGAACCGTGCCACAATCTTAGTCGGACGCTTATAGCAGATCGCCAAGGCCGATTTCCAGAAAATTCGCATGAAAGAAACGCGGCCCGCCCCAACATCAGGTGATGCGCCTCAAAATTGTGCAGGAGGCGGATGGTCCGGCCCATCCTTGGCCGGTGGGCGGTCCGACCATGGCTCTATCGTGAAGCTTCCCTGCCGCGGCAGGTTCGGGGACAGATTTCCGCGATCGATCACCGACTGGTGGATGACCGCACCGTCAGGAATGAAACGGCGATCCTGGAGCGGCAGGTAGATCCCTTCCGTGTTGCCGCGCTTGCGCCAGGAGGTTTCGGGCACGCGGCGGGGAATATATTCGAGAAGCCGCCATCCGGCGGTCATCGAATGGTGCGGATTGGCTTGCGCGTTCGGGGCCACGTAGTTCTGGATCGGCCTGCTGTTGTTCCCGAGCACGACTGCCTTGACCGTCTGGTCGATATAGTCGAGGCCGGTCTGCTTGGTTTCACTGATCATCCATTCGAGCGGGATCTTGATGATGCCGCTTTCCTTTTCCGGGTAGCCGCCGCCGACGTCGCCGTGGACGCCGGCAAACCAGACTTCCTTGACGTTCTGCGGCACCGGCTCCTTCGGCCGGAATGGCCCGCCCCAATATTCCTGCCCCGGCGTCCAGGGGATCAGGTTGAACATCGTCCGCCGCTCGTCGATCGCCATGGCATGGCGCACCCATTCGACGCTCGGATTCTTCCTGGTGAAGGGCAGGGTCCTTAGCTGCGGCAGCCATTTGCCCATCTCGATCACCGAGGCTACGGTATCGAAAAGCCCGAGCAGCTTGATCTTCGGCCGGTAGGTCTTCAGCGTCCTTTCATAGAGCCGCATGCTGGAAAAGGCCGATGGAGCATCATCGTCGGTCGCGCCGGCGAAGCCGCCGGCCTTCGCTTCGTTGTCGGAGATGCCCTTGTAGGTCCTGTAGGCATAATCGATGAGATTGACATGGTGCCGGCTGACGATGCCCAGCGCATGAATGAAGCCGGCGAGAACCCGGGCGCCATAGGCGCCGCGGCTGAAGCCGAAGATATGGATGCGGTCGCTATCCTCACCGCTGCCGCGTGGCGCGTGCTCATAATTGTCGACGATGAAGCGGTAGGCTTCCTTGACGTTCTGGTCGAGACCCCACCCGGTCGCCAGGCCCCAGACTTCGATGCTCTTGCGATAGGCCCTGGACCAGGCATTGGCCGCGCCAAATGTGCCGACACCGGGATCGTAGTAGACGATTTGCGTCGACGAACGTTTCAGAACGCCGAAAAGCCTGAGGATATTGGTGCGGTCCGCCGCAATCTCATTCGACGTGCCATCGAAGAGGATGACGATATTCTTGCTCATGCTCGCCCCCTGTTTGCGGGAATGCTAACATGATCGCGAAAGATGTACATCGGACGAAGCGCGAAGGCCGCGCCTTGTTTCTCATTCGAATTCGGGACAGGAGCAGGCGCGCGCGCTGCGCCCGCCTGTGGATCGATCTCAGGCGAAGTAGCTTTGCAGCGGCCGCACTTCCAGATTGCCGGCCTTCAGCGCCTTGATCGCTTGGGCGGCGGCCTCGGCGCCTGCCATCGTCGTGTAATAAGGCACCTTCTGCATCAGCGTCGCACGGCGCAACGACTTGGAGTCCGAGATCGCCTTGTTGCCATCGGTCGTGTTGATGACGAGCTGGACCTGGCGGTTGCGGATCGCGTCCTCGATGTGCGGACGGCCTTCCAGCACCTTGTTGATCTTGGTGGCGGTGATGCCGTTTTCGGCGAGGAAGCGGGCGGTGCCGCCGGTCGCCAGCACCTTGAATCCCTGTTCGACGAGGATGCGAATCGCCGGGAGAACGCGCGGCTTGTCGGCGTCGCGCACGGAGACGAAGACCGTGCCGTCACGCGGGAGCTCGACGCCGGCGCCAAGCTGCGACTTGGCGAAGGCCAGCGCAAAATCGGTATCGAGGCCGATGACTTCGCCGGTCGAGCGCATTTCCGGGCCGAGCAGCGTGTCGACGCCGGGGAAGCGGGCGAAGGGGAAGACGGCTTCCTTGACGGCAATGTGCTTCAGCTTGCGCGGATCGGGCTTTTCACCATAGGCGGCGAAGGTGGCGTCGAGTTTCTCGCCGGCCATGACGCGGGCGGCGATCTTGGCGATCGGCGCGCCGATGGTCTTGGCGACGAAGGGCACGGTGCGCGAGGCGCGCGGATTGACTTCGAGAACGTAGACGGTGCCGTCCTTGATGGCGAACTGGACGTTCATCAGGCCGCCGACATTGAGCGCCTTGGCCATAGCCTTGGCTTGGCGTTCGAGTTCGTCGAGCAGTTCGACCGACAGCGAGCGCGGCGGCAGCGAGCAGGCGCTGTCGCCGGAATGGATGCCGGCTTCCTCGATGTGCTCCATGATGCCGGCGACATAGACGTCGGTGCCGTCTGAGAGGCAGTCGACATCGACTTCGATGGCGTTGCTGAGATAGCTGTCGAAGAGCAGCGGGTTCTTGCCGAGCAGGGTGTTGATCTGGCCGGTCTTGTCGTTGGGATAGCGCTGCTTGATATCCTCAGGTACCAGTTCAGGCACGGTATCGAGCAGGTAGCTCTGCAGCTGGCCTTCCGAATGCAGGATCTGCATGGCGCGGCCGCCGAGCACGTAAGAGGGACGCACGACCAGCGGGAAGCCGATTTCGGTGGCGACCATGCGGGCCTGCTCGACCGAATAGGCGATGCCGTTGTTCGGCTGGTTGAGGTCGAGCTTCATCAGCAGCTTCTGGAAGCGGTCGCGGTCCTCGGCAAGGTCGATCATGTCGGGCGCGGTACCGAGGATCGGGATGCCGTTCTTTTCCAGCGCCTCGGCAAGCTTCAGCGGCGTCTGGCCGCCGAACTGGACGATGACGCCGACGACCTCACCCTTTTCCTGTTCTGCCCGCAGGATCTCGATCACGTCTTCGGCCGTTAGCGGCTCGAAATAGAGGCGGTCCGACGTGTCGTAGTCGGTCGAGACGGTTTCCGGGTTGCAGTTGATCATGATCGCTTCATAACCCGCATCCTTCAACGCGAAGGCGGCATGGCAGCAGCAATAATCGAACTCGATGCCCTGACCGATGCGGTTCGGGCCGCCGCCGAGGATGACGACTTTCTTGCGGTCGGAAATCTCGGCCTCCGAGCGGGCGGCGCCGACGAAGGGCGTCTCGTAGGTCGAATACATGTAGGCCGTCGGCGAGGCGAATTCGGCCGCACAGGTGTCGATGCGCTTGAAGACGGGGCGGACGTTCAGGCTGTTGCGGAATTCGGCGACTTCCTTCGGGCGCTTGCCGGTCAGCGTCGCCAGGCGCGCGTCGGAAAAGCCCATGGCCTTCAGCATGCGCAGGTTGGCGGCATCCTGCGGCAGGCCCTGCTCGCGAATACGGGCCTCCATCTCGACGATCGCCTTCAGCTCGGCGATGAACCAGGGGTCGATCTTGCAGCCTTCGTGGACTTCGGCTTCGCTCATGCCCTGGCGCAGCGCCTGGGCGACCATGCGGAGCCGATCGGGCGTCGGTGTGCCGATTGCAGCGCGGATGGCGTTCTGGCTGGATTCGCCCTCTTCATAGCCGGGGATCTCGATTTCGTCGAGGCCGGTCAGGCCGGTTTCCAAGCCACGCAGCGCCTTCTGCAGCGATTCGGCGAAGGTGCGGCCGATTGCCATGACTTCGCCGACCGACTTCATCGCGGTCGTCAGCACCGGCGAGGCGCCGGGGAATTTCTCGAAGGCGAAACGTGGGATCTTGGTGACGACGTAGTCGATCGACGGTTCGAAGGAGGCAGGCGTTGCGCCACCGGTGATGTCGTTTTCCAGTTCGTCGAGCGTATAGCCGATCGCGAGCTTGGCGGCGATCTTGGCGATCGGGAAGCCTGTGGCCTTGGAGGCGAGCGCCGACGAGCGCGAGACGCGCGGGTTCATTTCGATGACGACGAGGCGGCCGTCCTTCGGATTGACGGCGAACTGGACGTTCGAGCCGCCGGTCTCGACCCCGATCTCGCGCAGCACCGCGATCGAGGCGTTGCGCATGATCTGGTATTCCTTGTCGGTCAGCGTCAGCGCCGGGGCGACGGTGATCGAATCGCCGGTGTGGACGCCCATCGGGTCGATGTTTTCGATCGAGCAGATGATGATGCAGTTGTCCGCCTTGTCGCGGACGACCTCCATTTCATATTCCTTCCAGCCGAGCACCGATTCCTCGACCAGCACTTCGGTGGTCGGCGAGGCATCGAGACCACCGCCGACAATCTCGAAGAATTCCGAGCGATTGTAGGCGATGCCGCCGCCGGTGCCGCCGAGCGTGAAGGAGGGGCGGATGATGGCGGGCAGGCCGACATGGTCGATCGCCTGGGCAGCAATCGCCATGGCATGGCTCATGTAACGCTGTTTGCGGTCGCTTTCGCCGAGGTTCCACTGGTTTTCCAGCTCGTCCAGCGCCGTGTCGAGGGCGGGGCCGGAAAGGCTTTCACGCAGCTTGACGCGTTCGGCCTCGTGCGTCTTGCGGTCGAGGTCCTTGATGTCGGTGGCGTTCGCCAGCATGGAGCGCGGGGTTTCCAGCCCGATACGGGCCATCGCCTCGCGGAACAGCGCGCGGTCCTCGGCCATGTCGATGGCGGCGGGCTTGGCGCCGATCATCTCGACATTGTAGCGGTCGAGCACGCCCATGCGCTTCAGCGAAAGCGCGGTGTTCAGCGCCGTCTGGCCGCCCATGGTCGGCAGCAGCGCATCCGGGCGCTCCTTGGCGATGATCTTGGCGACGACTTCGGGGGTGATCGGCTCGACATAGGTGGCGTCGGCAAGACCCGGATCGGTCATGATCGTCGCCGGGTTGGAGTTGACGAGGATGACGCGGTAGCCTTCCTCCTTCAGCGCCTTGCAGGCCTGGGTGCCGGAATAGTCGAACTCGCAAGCCTGGCCGATGACGATCGGTCCCGCGCCGATGATGAGGATCGATTTGATATCTTGGCGCTTCGGCATGAGTGCTTCCGTTTTCTGGCTGCGCAGAAAGCCGGCCAGGGTGGGAGATCACCGGGTCGGGTCGCGCATGCTGGGTCTTTTCAGGCTAGAAGCGGCTTATAGGCAAATGTATTTGCAAACGGAACCCCATAAATCGCGGAATCGACACGAATCCAACACGGCGCGAAGGGCTACTTCTCGTCAGACACGACCAGCACCTGGATTTCGCCGTCACCCGCCGGATTGGTGAGGGCGTCGGGCGCTTCCTCAAGTCCGATCCGTCTGGATTCGGCGGCTCAACCATGATCCTGTCACAGGAAGAGATCCAGTGGTGCGTCCGTGGGTGAAATGTTCAATCATGCGGGTCTGCCCGCTGATTTACGGGAACAATATCATGCCCGTAAAAGTTCGCGGCTGAGAAAAAACTGGAGACTGTGATGGTAGATCCTAAAGACAAAGAACCGGCAGAAGGCTCGCGGGAGACAGTGGATAAGGAGTTGGCGCGCCAAGAGGAGGGAAAGTGGCCAGGCATCGCCCACAAAGGCGCCGGACAGAAAGGACCACCGCAACCACGCTCAACGAACAAGTGAGGCCGCCGAGACGTTTGTTTTCGGTGCGAATGAAGTCGCTGGAATTCCGGCCGCCGACGGATATATAGATTGCTTGAGTGCAAGCAGGGGCATTGCCGGGGAGAGCGAAGATGGAATGGAGAGGCCGGCGTCAGTCCGACAATATCGAGGATCGCCGCGGCGATCCGACCGGCGGCGGTTTCGGCCGCGGCGGCGGCTTTAATTTCCCCTCCGGCGGTGGCGTTCGCCGGGCCGGCGGTGGCCTCAGCATCGGCACGATCATCTTCCTCGTCGTCATCTATTTTATCTTCAAGGCGATGGGTATCGACCTGATGCAGGTGCTCGATACCGGCGGCACGACGAGCGGTCCCGGCTACGAGCAGAGCCAGTCCGGCGGCACGCGCACGCCTGCCAATGACGAGATGACCGCCTTCATGCGCACCGTTCTTGCCGAGACCGAAGATACCTGGCAGGGCATTTTCCAGGCGCAGGGCCAGAATTACGAGGAGCCACGCCTCGTGCTGTTTTCGGGCTCGACGGCTTCGGCCTGCGGCTCGGCATCGGCGGCAACAGGTCCGTTCTACTGCCCGAGCGACCACAAGGTCTATCTCGACACCGAGTTCTTCCGGGAGCTTTCCGACCGGTTCGGCGCGTCGGGCGATTTTGCCGAGGCCTATGTCGTTGCCCACGAGGTCGGCCATCACGTGCAGAACTTGCTCGGCATCCTGCCGAAGTTCAACCAGGCCCGCCAGCGCATGAGCGAGGCCGAGGCCAACAAGATGTCCGTGCGCGTCGAGCTGCAGGCCGACTGCTTCGCCGGCATCTGGGGCAAATATACCCAGCAGAAGGGCCTGCTGGAGTCCGGCGACTTGGAGGAGGCGCTGAACGCCGCCCAGCAGATCGGCGACGATACGCTGCAGAAGCGGTCACAGGGTTACGTCGTCCCGGAAAGCTTCAACCACGGCACCTCGGAGCAGCGCGTCAGATGGTTCAAGCGTGGCTTCGACAGCGGCCAGTTGTCGGCCTGCGATACGTTCTCCGGGCCGATTTAGGAGTGGAGAGGAAGGGCGCATGGCACAACACTCATCGCGGCCCTCCCGATCCGTCCTTATTTCTCGCTGTCCATATGCTGCAGCATGTGTTCGGGATAACGCCCACCCGCGGCCGCATCTTTCGGCACGGCGCGTTCGATGATGGCGAAATCTTGCGGTGAAAGATCGACGGCGCGTGAGCCGAGCGCCTCCGTCAATCGATCGCGGCGGCGAGCGCCGATGATCGGGACGATATCCTTGCCCTTGGCGGCAACCCAGGCGATGGCGATCTGGGCGACAGACACGCTCTTTGCCTCGGCAATCTCACGCAGCTTCTCCACCAGAGCGAGGTTCTGCTCGATATTGCCTTCCTGGAAGCGCGGGCTGTAGGCGCGGAAATCGCCGGCCGTCCCACCGTGGCCCTTTTGCCAGTGGCCGCTGATCAGGCCGCGCGAGAGCACGCCGTAAGCGGTGATCGAGATGCCGAGTTCGCGTGTCGTCGGCAGGATCTTCTCCTCAATGCCGCGCGAGATCAGCGAATATTCGATCTGCAGGTCGACGATCGGGGCGACAGCGGCGGCGCGACGGATGGTATCGGCGCCGACTTCCGACAAGCCGATATGCCTGACATAACCCGCCTTGACCATGTCGGCGATGGCACCGACCGTGTCTTCGATCGGCACGTTCGGATCGAGGCGGGCAGGACGATAGATGTCGATATAGTCGACGCCGAGGCGCTGCAGCGTATAGCTGAGGAAGTTCTTCACCGCGACCGGGCGGGCGTCAATGCCGTTCCAGCAGCCGACGGGATCGCGCAAGCCGCCGAACTTGACGCTGATGACGGCGTTTTCGCGCCTGCGGCCCTTCAATGCCTCGCCGATTAGCATTTCGTTATGGCCCATGCCGTAGAAATCGCCGGTGTCGAGCAGGTTGATGCCGGCATCGAGGGCGGCATGGATCGTCGCGATGCTTTCTGCGCGATCGGACGGGCCGTACATGCCCGACATACCCATGCAGCCGAGGCTGATGGCCGAGACATCGGGTCCGGTCTTTCCCAAACGATAGGTCTGCATTGTCTTCTCCATCTTCTGCGCCGCGGCGCGATCGCATATCCGCGCCGGGCGTCGTCATCGATGCTGCCGTTCTACCGCTTTCGCATTCGGGCGATAATCGGAGAGTATCAAACAGGCTGTGCGGGGGAATGCACAATGACCGGTCTCTCTTGTGATCTGGATGCCGTCGCGGCGATTGCAAGAGAACGCGTTGCCCGACGATCCGCTGGGCGGCTCTCGATTTTCTGAAGCTGGAACGGCAGCGCGCGCCCTCCGGTTGAGATCTCTCATAAATTCCCGTACAGCATTATCAAAAGCTTTGAAATGTTCACGGATTGTTTCGGTTTCTTTTCTGAGCTATGTCACTTTCTCGGCGACGAGATCGTCTTTTCAGGACCAACCGCTGTAGAGATGCCTCATGCTTGACCCGAAATTTGTTCGCCGCGGCCTTTTCCTGGTCTTCATCATCCTTTTCCTCGACATTATCGGCATCGCCATCATCATGCCGGTGCTGCCCGCCTATCTGGAGCAACTGACCGGCGGCAGCGTCAGCGATGCGGCGATCGACGGCGGGTGGCTGATGCTCGTCTATGCCGGCATGCAATTCCTGTTCGCGCCGCTGCTCGGAAACCTGTCCGACCGTTTCGGCCGCCGGCCGATCCTTTTGCTTTCGGTGCTGACCTTCGCGATCGACAATTTCATCTGCGGCATCGCCACCAGCTTCTGGATGCTGTTCGTCGGCCGCGTGCTTGCCGGCATCAGCGGCGGCAGCTTCGCCACCTGCTCGGCCTATATCGCCGACATCAGCACGGAGGAGAACCGGGCGAAGAATTTCGGGCTGATCGGCATCGCCTTCGGCGTCGGCTTCACCATCGGCCCCGTCGTTGGCGGTGTCCTCGGCGAATTCGGCCCCCGTGTGCCATTCCTCGGCGCGGCTGCGCTGTCGCTTGTCAATTTCATCGCCGCCTGCTTCCTTTTGCCCGAAACGCTGGAGGCGAAGAACCGCCGCCGGTTCGAATGGAAACGCGCCAATCCGCTCGGCGCGTTGCGCCAGATGCGCCATTATCCCGGCATCGGCTGGGTCAGCCTCGTCATGTTCCTATTCTTCCTGGCGCATGCCGTCTATCCCTCGGTCTGGTCGTTCGTCTCAACCTATCGCTACGGTTGGAGCGAGGGACAGATCGGCCTGTCGCTCGGCATTTACGGCATCGGCGCCGCGACCGTCATGGGGCTGGTTCTGCCGCGGATCGTGCCGGTGCTCGGCGAGTGGAAGACCGCTCTTCTCGGCATCTGCTTTTCAGCTGCAGGATTGACCGGCTATGCCTTCGCCTGGGAGGGCTGGGTGGTTTACGTTGTCATCGTCGCGACCGTCATCGAAAACGTCGCCGACCCGCCGCTGCGCAGCATCGCCGCCGGCATGGTGCCGCCGTCGGCGCAGGGCGAGCTGCAGGGCGCGCTGACCAGTCTCAGCAGCATCACCACCATTGTCGGGCCACTGATCTTCACGCAGATGTTTTCCTACTTCACGCGGCCCGAGGCGCCTGTCACTTTTGCCGGCGCGCCGTATCTCACGGCCGCCGTGCTCATCCTTCTGGCCGCCGGGGTATTCCTCACAAGGGTTCGGGTGAGGGAGCCGGCCGAGGCGCTGGAAGCCACGGGCTGACCGATCAGAAATGGTGATGCGATGATGAATTTTTCATCATCTGCCTCATTTGGGGTAGTTCTTTGCAGGGCTTTGATCTAAGCCCGGATGGTATTTCGCCGCAAGTTGCGGCGACGCATATTTCAATCACAGGACTGGTGTCATGGACACGCCGATCGACGCGCGCAGGCTTGCGCCGACAACCGATAATCGTTGGGGCGCACATTTCCGCGCCACGCTGGCGCTCGGCGTTCCGCTGATCGGCGCGCAGCTTGCCCAGCTCGGCATCAACACCACCGACGTGATGATCGTCGGCCGCCTCGGCGCCGAGCATCTGGCGGCAATGGTGCTTGCGGCGCAGTTCCTGTTCACGATCCTGATCTTCGGCTCGGGCTTTGCCATCGCCGTCATTCCAATGGTGGCACAGGCCTATGGCCGCGGCGACCTCGTCTCGGTGCGCCGGTCGCTGCGCATGGGTCTGTGGGTGGTGATCGCATACTGGGTGATCATGCAGCCGGCCTTCTTCAATTCGGAGCAGATCCTCCTTTTCGCACAGCAGAAGCCCGAGGTGGCCAAGCTCGCTCACGGCTACATCATGATCGGCCAGTTCGGCGTGCTGCCGGCACTGCTTTTCAATGTCATGCGCGCGCTGGTCAGCGCCATCGGCAAGGCGGGCATCATCCTCAACGTCACCATCGCCACGCTGTTGATGAATGCGATTTTCGCCTATATGCTCGTGCTCGGCCATTTCGGCTTTCCGGCGATGGGGCTCGAAGGTGCGGCGATCGTTTCGGTCGCCGTGCAGACAGCCGGCTTCCTGTTCATCCTGGCTTTCGTGCAGCGGCGGGAAGAGACGCGCCGCTACGAGATCTTCGTGCGGTTCTGGAAGCCCGACTGGCATGCGCTGCTGGAGGTCATCCGGCTCGGTTTCCCGATCAGCGTCACCATCCTCGCCGAAGTCAGCCTGTTCACGGTGGCTTCGCTCTTGATGGGCTATATCGGCACCATCGAGCTCGCCGCCCACGGCATTGCCCTGCAATGGGCCTCGATCGCCTTCATGATCCCGCTCGGCCTCAGCCAAGCGGCGACGGTGCGCGTCGGCGTCGCGCATGGGCAGGGCGATTATCAAGGGCTGGTGCGCGGTTCGATCACGGTGCTCATCCTCGCCTGCGCCATTTCGGCGGTCGGCAGCGTGCTCTTTGCCACCATGCCACAATTCCTCGGCAGCTGGTTCCTCGACGTCAACTCGCCCGAAGCGCCTAGGGTGCTTGCCTATGCCGGGCCGCTGATCGTCGTTGCCGGACTTTTCCAGCTCGTCGACGGGCTGCAGGTGATTGCCAATGGATTGCTGCGCGGCCTCAAGGACGCACGCGTGCCGATGGTCATGGCGTTGATCGCCTACTGGCCGATCGGCTTCTTCCTCGCCTGGGCCTTTGCCTTCCCGCTGGGTTTCGGTGGCATCGGCATCTGGTTCGGCTTCCTCGTCGGACTGGCGGCCGCCGCCGTCATGCTCTGCGCGCGCTTCTACCTTCTTCTTCGCCGGGAGGCGGAACTGGCCCACGCCTGAGCCGGCCGCCTCTGCGGTCAGGCCGCGACAGGCTTGTAGCCTGCGATATCTGCACGAATGCCGAGACACGCAAACATTTCCTGCGGATCGAAATTGGCGGCCTTGTGAGCCGCAGCGACGGCGGCCCGCGCGCGTTCGACGACCTCTGTATTTTCCCATTCGGCAATCGTGACGAAATTGAATTCGCCCGGACCGGCGACCTGCTCCAGCACCCTGTGATCGATGAAACCGTCCTGCGCTTCCAGCAGCTTGTGGGTCATCATCACTCTGACGAGAAATTCTTCTCGCGCCGCCGCCGGCACGATGAACTTGTCTACTCGAAAGAAAGCTCCGTTCATCCAGTTTTCTCCTGCATCAGATGTCTGCAGGCAGATCTGTAATTCCTCAAGTTAAGCTGATGTCAAGAGGCGGATAAAGAAAAAGGCCCGGCCGCTGCATAATTCCTCAAATCGGAATCGATTTAAGGAATTATGTAGCAATTCAAAGTGTTACAGCGTCCTTTGCGGCTGAAAAGACGCGCGGCGCTGTAAGCGGGCCTTCATCGGAAATCGGTGTTGCTTGAAATCAGCGTTCGGCGAGCGCCGGTTCGCCCTTCTTCTCGCGCACCATGTTGATGAAGCGGCGGAAGAGATAGTGGCTGTCCTGCGGGCCGGGAGAGGCTTCCGGGTGGTGCTGGACCGAGAAGACCTGCTTGCCGAGGACGCGCAGGCCGCAATTGGTGCCGTCGAAAAGTGAAATATGAGTCTCTTCAACGCCATCGGGCAGCGACTTCGAGTCTACCGCGAAGCCGTGGTTCATCGAGACGATCTCGACCTTTCCTGTGGTATGGTCCTTGACGGGATGGTTGGCGCCATGATGGCCCTGATGCATTTTCTCGGTCTTCGCGCCGAGTGCGAGCCCCAGCATCTGGTGGCCGAGGCAGATGCCGAAGACCGGGATATCGGTCTTAACAAGCGTCTTGATCACGGGCACGGCATATTCGCCGGTTGCCGCCGGATCGCCCGGGCCGTTCGACAGGAAGATGCCGTCCGGCTGCATGGCGAGCACATCTTCGGCGCTCGTTGCGGCCGGCACGACCGTCACTTTGCAGCCGAGGCCGGCAAACAGGCGTAGGATGTTGCGCTTGACGCCGTAATCCAGGCAGACGACGTGGTATTTCGCGTCCGTCGCCTTGAGTTCACCGTAACCTTCATTCCACACCCACGGCGTTTCGACCCATTGCGAGGACTGGCCGGACGAGGCGATCTTGGCAAGGTCGAGACCTTCGAGGCCGCTCCAGGCTTTGGCTTCGGCCTTCAGCGTCTCGATGTCGAAGACGCCGTTCGGGTCGTGGGCGATCACCGCGTTCGGAGCGCCGTTCTCGCGGATCCAAGCGGTCAGCGCGCGCGTGTCGATGCCGCAGAGACCGATGACGCCGCGGGCCTTCAGCCATTGGTCGAGGTGCTTGGCGGCGCGGTAGTTCGAGGGGTCCGTGATGTCGGCCTTGAAGATGACGCCGACGGCGCCATGGCGGGCGGCAGGAGTCAGATCCTCGATGTCTTCATCATTGGTGCCGATATTGCCGATATGCGGGAAGGTGAAGGTGACGATCTGGCCGAGATAGGAAGGGTCCGTCAGGATCTCCTCGTAGCCTGTCAGCGCGGTGTTGAAAACCACTTCGGCCGGCACCTTGCCGGTGGCGCCGATGCCCTTGCCTTCGATGACCGTGCCGTCGGCAAGAACGAGCAGGGCGGTCGGCTTTTCGATTGTCCAGGGTGCTGTCGCGGTCATCTTCATCCCATTTCCGGCAGGCGGGCGCGTTGCCGCGGCTCGCCGCCTTTTGATCTCGCAGGCGTGTGGACGCGGCAATGCCGCGCGCTTCAGGCCTGATCACGAATTTTGGTGCAGGTGGCGGTAAATAGCCACGCAATCGCTTAGCGTCAATCTTTGTAGCCGAGATTGCCGCCGTTTTCCTGCGCTTTATCGCGCCGACCGCGCAATTTATTTGATCCCCCGCATCAGCCTGGTTTATGAAGCGGCATCAAAACAGGAGTGAAGACCATGCTGCGCGATCAACTCGCCACCCAGCTGAAAGAGGCGATGAAGGCCAAGAATGCGGAGCGGCTTTCCACCGTCCGGCTGATTCAGGCCGCGGTCAAGGACCGGGATATCGCCAATCGCGGCATCGGCAAGGAGCAGGCGAGCGACGACGAGATCCTGCAGATTCTCGCCAAGATGGTGAAGCAGCGCGACGAATCGGCCAAGATCTACGAGGAGAATTCCCGGCCGGAGCTTGCCGCCAAGGAGCGCGCGGAAATCACCGTCATCCAGGATTTCATGCCGAAGCAACTTTCGGACAGTGAAGTGCGCGCCAACGTGTCGGCGATCATCGCCGAGACGGGTGCCGCGGGCGCCAAGGACATGGGCAAGGTGATGGCGGCGCTGAAGGAGCGTTATGCCGGCCAGATGGATTTCGCCAAGGCGTCGGCGACGGTCAAGGAACTGTTGAACGGATAAGCCTCAGATGGCGCGTCTTGCCTGCGGTTCGTCACGGACCGCAGGCCCGAGCACCGCTTCGGCGGCGGCATCGATGATGGCGAATTTCGCTGCCTGATAATTCCAATATTCGCGGATGAAGTGGGCCGACAGCCAGAAGTCGCCCTTGCGGGAGGGTTCGGTCCAGCCAATGCTCTCCATGGTCGCCGCCTGCATCAGAAGGCGCTTCAGGTGGGTGTTGGAGATCATGAACTGTTCGCGGATTTCCCTGAGCGACAGAGGGCCGAGTACGACGCGGTCGGCCGTCCTTGGAAATTCGGGAAGGCGCGAGATCAGGTAGTCCATCACCAGCCCGCCGGAATTCGCCCAGTTGAAGAGGTTGAAGGTGGCGCCCGGATTGCGGACCGCCTCACTCCCGATGATCGCCCTTGCGATCAGCGGCTGGATCGCTGCCATCATCGCCGAGGGCTCGGCGGCGATCTTATTGGCGCGCTCACCACCGTCGAGACCGTCGAGGATCATCATATGGGCGACGAGCCATCGGGCGAAATGCTGCTCGGCGATTTCGGTGGGCTCGAGGTAGCGTGTGCGCTTATCGGGACCGGGAACCGGTCGCAGGAAGCGATAGGCCAGCATTTCCTGCATGAAGGCCGCGGCCGTGTTGCGGCTGGCAATATCGTTCCTGACTGCAAAATCGATGAAGCGGCCGGAATAGAGGCCGCCGCTCTTCCCGTCGTCGGAATAACCGTAATGAAGCGCGAAGCCGGCATGGGCCATCAGCCAGCGCTGCTGCGCGGCGAAGATCGAGGCGATGCGCGGGCTCTCGCGATAGATGGCGAGCATCTGATCGGCGCAATGAAGGATGGCCGCGAGAAAGCGGTCGTCTGCTGCAAGATTGTCCGCGGTAAAAGCCATTTGGAGAGGTCCAGGGAGTTCGGCGCATCCATCTTTCATGCGAGCGCCGCCTGTCAACGGTTTTGTCAATAAGCGGTTAATTTCAAAAGGAGAGTCGTCGCAAGAGAGCACAAAATTTAAGAAGGCAGGAGCTGGGGGCGCTCCTGCCTTCTTGCTCTTTGCGTCCGCCGGCACGCAGGGCCGAAGCCCAAGCCGGAGGGTATTTGCAAAGGCACCCTTGCGAAGCGGCGCCGGGGGTAGGGATGGTGCTTCGCTCGGGGATCGCTTTGTTGAGATCGAACCTATTGCGGTGCAGCGGCATATTCAAATTACAAAAAAATAATAATTGCCGGAAACGGTGGTTTAAGAGGCGTCGAGGCGGACTGTCGGGAAGTGGCGAGCAGAATGATGAGGCGCAATCATCTGAAGGGGTAATCCATTGTTTCAAAAATATTTTTTCTCACCTCTGTTGGATGCCGCCGCTCTTGCCGAAGCTTTTCTGACGACGGAATTCTGGCTCTGAAGGGACAATAATGTCGCACCCTGTCGCAGGGGGCGATAACGTGTTGTTGATTGGATAATCGGAACCGACGATGACCGCCACATAGCCTGTGAATAGCGGGTTTTCATGACAAGTTTCGTGGCATGGAGCGGAAAAGCAGCTTATATGGAGGTTGGCCAAGAGGTATAAATGCGCTTTTCCAACACCTTTCTCGATGATATCCGCGATCGCGTTCCGATTTCGAACGTGATTTCGCGCCGCGTCAGCTGGGACAAGCGCAAGACCAACGTGTCGCGCGGCGATTACTGGGCCTGCTGCCCGTTCCATGGCGAGAAATCGCCGAGCTTCCATTGCGAGGACCGAAAGGGCCGCTACCACTGCTTCGGCTGCGGCGTCACCGGAGACCATTTCCGCTTCCTGACCGAGCTGGAGGGCCTGAGCTTTCCCGAGGCGGTGCAGCAGATCGCCGATATGGCCGGCGTGCCGATGCCGCTTGCCGACCCTGTGATGGAGAAGCGCGAGAAGGAGCGCGGCTCGCTGATCGACGTCATGGAAATGGCGACACAATTTTTCCAGGATCAGCTGCAGACGGCGAACGGGGCGAGGGCGCGCGCCTATCTGCGCGACCGCGGATTGACGGGGCGCACCATCGAGACCTTCCGTCTCGGCTTTGCGCCTGACAGTCGCAATGCGCTCAAGGAATTCCTCGCCGGCAAGGGTGTCTCCAAGGAGCAGATCGAGGCCTGCGGCCTGGTCGTCCATGAAAACGTGCCGGTTTCCTACGATCGTTTCCGCGACCGCATCATGTTCCCGATCCTTTCGTCGCGGGAAAAGGTGATCGCTTTCGGCGGCCGCGCCATGTCGGCCGATGCGCCGGCGAAATATCTGAACTCCAACGAGACGGAGCTCTTCCACAAGGGCAATGTCCTTTACAATTTCGCCCGCGCGCGGCGCGCGATCCAGGGACCGGGCCGCAGCGACGGTCAGGACGACGATGCGACCGGCACAATCATCGCCGTCGAAGGCTATATGGATGTAATCGCGCTCTATCAGGCGGGCATAGAGAATGCTGTCGCGCCGCTCGGCACGGCGCTCACCGAAAACCAGCTCGAGCTGCTCTGGAAGATGGTGCCGCAGCCGGTGCTCTGCTTCGACGGCGACGGCGCCGGCATCCGCGCTGCCAACCGCGCCGCCGAACTGGCATTGCCGCATCTGAAGCCCGGCCGTTCCGTTCGCTTTGCGCTTCTGCCCGACGGCAAGGATCCCGACGATCTGGTGCGCGATGATGGGCGTGCGCCTTTCGACAAGGTGATGAGCCAGGCAAAGCCGCTCTCCGAGATGCTTTGGAGCCGGGAGATCAATACCGGCAAGTTCGACACGCCCGAGGCGCGCGCCGAGCTCGAGGCGCGGCTGAAGCAATTGGTCGCTGTCATCGCCGACGAGAACGTCCGCCGTCACTACCAGCAGGATATTCGCGATCGGCTGAACGTCTTCTTCCAGCCGCAGTTCCAGAACCGCAATAATGGCGATCGCCGCGGCGGCTTCAACGGCAATGGCAATTACCGGACGGGCCGCGACAATGCGGGCAAGGCCGGGCCAAAAAGCCCGAGCGTCATTTCCGAAAGGCTCGCCCGTTCAGGCCCGGTGCGTGGCCACCAGAACAATACGGCACTGCGGGAAAGCGTGCTGGCGCTGACCGTCGTCAATCACCCCTCGCTGATGATCGACGATTATGACGAGATCGCCGCGATCGAATATGACAGCCGCGAGCTGCAGCGGCTCTGGTCGGCGATGCTGGGGGCGGCCGCGGCTGTCGCCGGCCCGCATCTGACACGCGAATATCTGACCGAAAGGCTGGAATTCGAAGGCTTCGGCCCGCTCATCAAGAGCCTCGACCAGCAGGTGCGCAATGCCCGGCTGTGGATCGCGACCGAGGAGGCGGCGATGGAGGATGCGCGTGAGGGATACCGCCAGGCGCTGGCCTCCCACAAGCGGGCGAAGGCGTTGCGCCGGCAGAAGATCGAGCTCGAGCGCGAAATCGCGCTGGCGACCGAAGCCGGCGACGGCGAGGCGATCGTTCAGCTGATGCGCGCGCAGCAGGAAGTGCATTTCGAAGGGGTGCGCCTAGAGAACCAGGAGGCCATCATCGATGGCTTCGGCGTGCTTTCCGGCCGCGTCAAAGGGGCGGCGAACCACTGATGTCGCTGACCGAACGAAACGAACCGGACTTTTCCGCTTCCGGCGCGCTGTTTTCTTCCGGCCGCTCGCCGCTCGATATCCTCAAGCAGGTCTACGGCTATTCCTCCTTCCGCGGCAAGCAGCAGCAAGTCGTCGAGCATGTGGTTTCCGGCGGCGATGCGGTCGTGCTCTTTCCCACGGGTGCCGGCAAATCGCTGTGCTTCCAGATCCCGGCGCTCTGCCGCGACGGCGTCGGTATCGTCGTTTCGCCGCTAATTGCGCTGATGCGCGATCAGGTGGAGGCGATGAAGCAGCTCGGCATCCGGGCGGCCGCGCTCAATTCGTCGCTGTCGCGCGAGGAGTTCGTCGAGGTTCGCCGCGCGCTTTCGGCAGGCCAGCTCGACCTTCTCTATGTGACGCCCGAGCGCATTCTGACCGATGGTTTCCGCGAGCTGATCGCCAACGAGAAGATCGCGCTGTTTGCCATCGACGAGGCCCATTGCGTCTCGCAATGGGGTCATGATTTCCGGCCGGAATATCGCGCTCTCGGCCGGCTTGGCGAGCAATATCCCGGTGTTCCCAGAGTGGCGCTGACGGCGACGGCCGATCCGCATACGCGCGACGACATCATCGAGCGGCTGGGGCTCGATGCTGCCGAAATCTTCACCACCAGCTTCGACCGACCGAACATTGCCTACGAGATCGTCGAGCGCGACCAGCCGCGCCAGCAACTGCTGAGGTTCCTGTCCGGCCACAAGGGCGACAGCGGCATCGTCTATTGCTTGTCGCGCGCCAAGGTCGAGGATACGGCGGAATGGCTGAACGGCCAGGGCATTCGCGCCCGTGCCTATCATGCCGGCATGGACAGGGCGGTTCGTGACGCCAATCAGGATGCCTTCTTGAAGGAAGAGAATCTTTGCCTGGTCGCCACCGTCGCCTTCGGCATGGGCATCGACAAACCGAACGTGCGTTATGTCGCCCATCTCGACCTGCCGGGCTCGGTCGAAGCCTATTATCAGGAGACAGGCCGCGCCGGCCGCGACGGCCTGCCGTCCGAAGTCTGGATGGCCTATGGCATGGCCGACGTCATCCAGCGCGGCCGGATGATCGACGAGGGCAGCGCCGCCGCGGAGATCAAGCGGGTCGAACGCGCCAAGCTCAACGCATTGCTGGCGATCTGCGAGACCGCCTCCTGCCGCCGTCAGGCAATTCTTGCCCATTTCGGCGAAGCGCATGCCGGACAATGCGGCAATTGCGACACCTGCCTGAAGCCGGTCGAGACCTGGGAGGGCACGGAGGCGGCGATCAAGGCGCTGGCGGCCGTCTACCGCACCGGCGAGCGTTTCGGCGCTGGCCATGTCGTCGATGTCCTGCTCGGCAACGTCAACGAAAAGACCGAACGTTTCGGCCATGCCGAGATGCCGGTCTTCGGCGCCGGCAAGGATATTCCGGCGCGCGCCTGGCAGTCGGTCTTCCGCCAGTTGCTCGCCATGGGGCTGATCCGCGTCGACCACGAGGCTTTCGGGGCGCTGAAGCTGGAGCCGGAGGCGCGCGCCGTCTTCAAGCACGAGCGGCAGGTGTTCTTCCGCAAGGACCGCCCGGCCTCGGAACGGCGCACGAAGAAGGCAGAGCGCAGCGAACGCAAATCGGGACTGTCAGGCGCAGACGGCGGTCTTTTCGAGGCGCTCAGGGCCGAGCGCATGGCGATCGCCAAATCGCTCGGCGTGCCGCCCTATGTCGTCTTCCCCGATACGACGCTGATCGCCTTCGCCACGGAGCGACCTCGCAGCCGCAAGGAGTTGCTCGCCATATCAGGCGTCGGGCAGGCGAAGCTCGAACGTTACGGCGATGCCTTCCTCGAGATCATCCTGGCGCAGGACAACGGCTGAGCGGACCCGTCTGATCCTTGAGATCGGACGAGGGGGCATGGTATTCCTGCTCTTAAGGGAGGAGTGCCGATGGCCCAGAATATCTACGACCGACCGGAATTCTTCGCCGGATACAGCGGCATGAGACGATCCTTGCACGGGCTCGACGGAGCATCGGAGTGGCCGGCGGTGCGCGCGTTGCTGCCCGATCTTTCCGGCAAGCGTGTTGTCGATCTCGGCTGCGGCTTCGGCTGGTTTTCGCGTTTTGCCGTGAGCCAGGGTGCTGCAAGCGTGCTTGCGCTCGACATCTCGGAAAAGATGATCGCCAGAGCGAGGGCCGATACGGCTGACGCAGCGATCACCTACGAGATCGCCGATCTCGAGCGTCTCAGACTTGCTCAAGCCTCCTTCGATTTCGCCTATAGCTCGCTGGCGCTGCATTATATCGAGGATTTCGCCGGTCTCGCCGCGACGGTCTATCGCGCGCTTTTGCCGGGATCGCAATTCGTCTTCACCATCGAGCATCCGATCTTCATGGCGCCGACCAATCCCGCCTGGGCAACCGATGCCGAAGGGCGGCGCATCTGGCCGCTCGACCGCTATTCCGTCGAAGGTCCGCGCACCACCGACTGGCTCGCCAAGGGTGTCGTCAAGCAGCATCGCAAGCTCGGCACCACGCTCAACACCTTGATCGCGGCCGGTTTTGCCATTCGCCATGTCGAGGAGTGGAGCCCGAGCGAAGATGAGCTCCAAGACAATCCAGACTGGGCCGAGGAGCTGGACCGGCCGATGTTCCTGCTGATTGCGGTTCAGCGCTGAGAAGACAAACGGGCGGCAATATGCTAACCCGGCGGGCAAACGGAAATCTCCGGGAAAGGCCGTCCATGACCTCGCAATTTCTCTCCCATCTCAGCAACGAGATCTCGGCGCTGAAGGATGCCGGCCTCTACAAATCCGAGCGCGTCATCAGCTCCAAGCAGGCGGGCGAGATCGCGATTTCCACCGGCGAGCGGGTGCTGAATTTCTGCGCCAACAACTATCTCGGCCTTGCCGACAACGAGGAACTGGCCGAGGCCGGCAAGCAAGCGCTCGACCGATACGGCTACGGCATGGCCTCGGTGCGTTTCATCTGCGGTACGCAGGAAGAGCATAAGCAGCTCGAGGCGCGCATCTCCTCCTTCCTCGGCATGGAAGACACGATCCTCTATTCCTCCTGTTTCGACGCCAATGGCGGTCTCTTCGAAACGCTGCTGTCGGAAGAGGACGCAATCATCTCGGACGCGCTGAACCACGCCTCGATCATCGACGGCGTCAGGCTTTCGAAGGCCAAGCGCTTCCGCTACGCCAACAACGACGTGGCGGCACTCGAAGAGGAACTGAAAAAGGCCGAAGGCAGCCGCTTCAAGCTGGTTGCCACCGACGGCGTCTTCTCGATGGACGGAATCATCGCCAATTTGGGCGGTGTCTGCGATCTCGCCGAGAAATACGGTGCGATGGTCATGGTCGATGACAGCCATGCCGTCGGTTTCGTCGGCAAGAACGGTCGCGGCTCTGCCGAACATTGCGGCGTCGAAGGCCGGATCGACATTATCACCGGCACGCTGGGCAAGGCGCTCGGCGGCGCCTCGGGCGGCTATACCTCTGCCAAGGCCGAAGTTGTGGAGTGGCTGCGGCAGCGCTCGCGGCCCTATCTGTTCTCTAACACGCTGGCGCCCGTCATCGCCGCCGCCTCGCTCAAGGTTTTCGACCTTATCGAAAATGGCGATGCCTTGCGCAAGCGCCTTTCCGACAATGCCGATCTGTTCCGCACCGAAATGACCAAGCTCGGCTTCACGCTTGCCGGCGAAGGCCATCCGATTATCCCCGTCATGCTGGGTGATGCCAAGCTCGCCCAGGATATGGCAAGCCTGATGCTGAAGAAGGGGATCTATGTGATCGGCTTCTCCTTCCCCGTCGTGCCGAAAGGCCACGCCCGCATCCGCACGCAAATGTCGGCGGCGCATTCGCGGGCGGATGTGGAGCGGGCAATCGCGGCCTTTGCCGAGGCAGGGCGGGAACTGGGTGTGATTTGAGAAAGGCTTTCCCTCTTCTCCCCAGCGGGGAGAAGATGTCCGTCAGGACAGATGAGGGGGCGGAGCGAAGCGACGTTTCGAGCGGCAAGCGAGGAACAACGTAAGGTTTATATGGCGTGCCGTGCCGCCCCCTCATCCGCCCTACGGGCACCTTCTCCCCGACGGGGAGAAGAGGGAGTAGCGAAGTCGAGCACCAGAACAAGGGCGGATATTGTCGATGTCGAACATGATGAAGGCGCTGGTCAAAGCGAAACCGGAGGTCGGGCTTTGGATGGAGAATGTGCCTGTGCCTGAGGTCGGGCCGAACGATGTGCTGATCCGGGTGAAGAAATCGGCGATCTGCGGCACCGACGTCCATATCTGGAACTGGGACCAGTGGGCGCAGAAGACCATTCCCGTGCCGATGGTGGTCGGCCATGAATTCTCCGGCGAGATCGCCGAGATCGGCTCGGCGGTCACCCGCTATCATGTCGGCGAGCGGGTCTCCGGCGAGGGGCATATCGTCTGCGGCAAGTGCCGCAACTGCCGGGCGGGCAGGGGGCATCTCTGCCGCAACACGCTCGGCGTCGGCGTCAACCGCCCGGGCTCCTTCGGCGAATTCGTCTGCATTCCCGAAAGCAATGTCGTGCCGATCCCGGATGATATTTCCGACGAGATCGCCGCGATCTTCGATCCGTTCGGCAATGCCGTGCACACCGCGCTTTCCTTCGATCTCGTCGGCGAGGACGTGCTCGTCACCGGCGCCGGGCCGATCGGCATCATGGGCGCGCTCGTCGCCAAGCGATCCGGCGCCCGCAAGGTCGTCATCACCGATATCAATCCCCACCGGCTGGAGTTGGCGCGCAAGCTCGGCATCGACCATGTCGTCGACGCATCGAAGGAAAACCTCGCCGACGTGATGAAGGCGATCGGCATGACGGAGGGATTCGACGTCGGGCTCGAAATGTCGGGGGCCGCACCTGCCTTCCGCGACATGATCGACAAGATGAACAATGGCGGCAAGATCGCCATTCTCGGCATCGCGCCGGCGGGCTTCGAGATCGACTGGAACAAGGTGATCTTCAAGATGCTCAATCTCAAGGGCATCTACGGTCGTGAGATGTTCGAGACCTGGTACAAGATGATCGCCTTCGTCCAGGGCGGCCTCGACCTTGCGCCCATCATCACCCACCGGATCGGCATCGACGATTTTCGCGACGGCTTCGAGGCGATGCGGTCGGGCAACTCCGGCAAGGTTGTCATGGACTGGATGTGAGGGGTCGAACGGTTTTTGCCGCCGGCACAACAGCAAAACCGGCAGAAAATCCTGCGTATAAGACCGCGCGGCGGGCAAAATTCTTGCTGCCCTTGTCTTTTGTTCGCAGCATCTTAAATAAGGGTTCGCAATCGCTGCCGCGGTTCAAAGCCTGTGGATAAGGCTTTTTCCGTATTTTTGTGGGCTTTTTTTCTGGAAAAGCTTGACGAGAACAAAAAATGTGGGAATCACCGTTCGACTTGTTGAATGGTGAACTGGGTCAAGGCGGATCGCGCAACCATGGCCGGAAATCCAAAAGCAAGAAAGCTTTGCTGTCCGGTGCCGGTAATCGTGGTTAATCAGGCTTTAAATGTCATCCCGTTAGGTGGGCAAAGGTGATTCGAGGGCGGCGCGTGCGGCGCGTCAGGCCCTGAGACAGCCCGTTCACCGTAGCGAGATTGGATAGCGTCAGGAAGGCGACGATATAAATGGCAACCAAGGTCAAAGAGAACGAAGACGCGGAAGTCGAACGCGACGGCGCAAGCGACGGCCCTCTTCTCGATCTTTCCGACGACGCGGTCAAGAAGATGATCAAAGCCGCCAAGAAGCGCGGCTATGTGACCATGGACGAGCTCAACGCGGTCCTGCCGTCCGAAGAAGTGACGTCCGAGCAGATCGAAGATACGATGTCGATGCTGTCCGACATGGGCATCAACGTCATCGAAGACGAGGAAGCCGAGGAAGCCGGTGCTTCCGGCGGCAGCGATGACGACGACGCCGGCGGCGAGGAGGAGAGCGAAGGCGGCGAACTCGCGCCTTCGAGCGGCACGGCGCTGGCGACCGCCAAGAAGAAAGAACCGACCGATCGTACCGACGATCCGGTTCGCATGTACCTGCGCGAGATGGGCTCGGTGGAGCTTCTGTCCCGCGAGGGCGAAATCGCGATCGCCAAGCGTATCGAGGCCGGCCGCGAAACGATGATCGCGGGCCTCTGTGAGAGCCCGCTGACCTTCCAGGCACTGATCATCTGGCGCGACGAGCTCAACGAAGGCACGACGTTGCTGCGCGAGATCATCGATCTCGAAACGACCTATTCCGGCCCTGAAGCCAAGGCTGCGCCGCAGTTCCAGAGCCCGGAGAAGATCGAGGCCGATCGCAAGCTCGCAGAAGAGAAGGAAAAGACCCGTCGCGCCCGCTCCGGTGACGACGACATCACCGATGTCGGCGGCGAAGGCCTGCCTCCCGAAGAGGAGGAAGAGGACGAGGACGGATCCAACCTTTCGCTGGCGGCGATGGAGGCCGAGCTTCGCCCGCAGGTGATGGAGACGCTCGATACGATCGCCGAGACTTACAAGAAGCTGCGCAAGCTGCAGGACCAGCAGGTCGAGCAGCGGCTGTCGGCTTCCGGCACGCTGTCCACTGCCCAGGAGCGCCGTTACAAGGAGCTCAAGGATGAGCTCATCAAGGCCGTCAAGTCTCTGTCCTTGAACCAGAACCGCATCGACGCCCTGGTCGAGCAGCTCTACGACATCAACAAGCGCCTCGTTTCCAACGAGGGCCGCCTGCTGCGTCTGGCCGAATCCTATGGCGTCAAGCGTGACTCCTTCCTGGAACAGTACCAGGGCGCCGAGCTCGATCCGAATTGGATGAAGTCGATCGGCAATCTGGCCGCCCGCGGCTGGAAGGAATTCGCCAGGGGCGAAAACACGACGATCCGCGACATTCGCCAGGAAATCCAGAATCTGGCGACCGAGACCGGTATCTCGATCTCGGAATTCCGCCGGATCGTCCATATGGTGCAGAAGGGCGAGCGCGAAGCGCGTATCGCCAAGAAGGAAATGGTCGAAGCGAACCTTCGCCTGGTCATCTCCATCGCCAAGAAATACACGAACCGCGGCCTGCAGTTCCTCGACCTCATTCAGGAAGGCAATATCGGCCTGATGAAAGCGGTCGACAAGTTCGAATACCGCCGCGGTTACAAGTTCTCGACCTATGCGACATGGTGGATCCGTCAGGCGATCACCCGTTCGATCGCCGACCAGGCCCGCACGATCCGCATTCCGGTGCACATGATCGAGACGATCAACAAGATCGTCCGCACGTCGCGCCAGATGCTGCACGAAATCGGCCGCGAGCCGACGCCGGAAGAGCTGGCCGAAAAGCTGGCCATGCCGCTCGAAAAGGTCCGCAAGGTCCTGAAGATCGCCAAGGAGCCGATCTCGCTCGAAACCCCTGTCGGTGACGAAGAGGATTCGCATCTCGGCGATTTCATCGAGGACAAGAACGCGCTGCTGCCGATCGACGCCGCCATCCAGGCGAACCTGCGCGAGACGACCACCCGCGTTCTGGCCTCGCTGACGCCGCGCGAAGAACGTGTTCTGCGCATGCGCTTCGGCATCGGCATGAACACCGACCATACGCTCGAAGAAGTCGGTCAGCAGTTCTCGGTCACTCGCGAACGTATCCGACAGATCGAGGCGAAGGCGCTGCGCAAGCTGAAGCACCCGAGCCGCTCCAGAAAGCTGAGAAGTTTCCTCGACAGCTAAGGCTTCGGCCACGTCGTTCTGATTGGAAAAGCCGGGCTTCGCGCCCGGCTTTTCCTTTTGTGATTAATACCAATGATCCCGGCATCTTTCTTGTCCCTCCAGGCTGACAAGCCTATAATCCGGCCACGGGGGAAGGCATCGATCGCAACCCGCGAGCGAGGGCTGACGTGTGCCTGTGTGAACGAATCCTCCGCTAGATCCGGATAGTTTCAGCCCCGACAGGCCTGAAATCTGAATTCGGATCCACATCAAAGAAATAGAGCATGACGTCGTCCGAAAACGGCTGACACTTTTCGGCAGCATGCTCTGGGAGGTGCGACATGACCACTTACATTCTTTTGATCAATTGGACGGATCAGGGCATCCGCAATGTCCGCGACTCGGCAAAACGGCTCGATGCGGCGAAGAAGTTGCTCGCCGGCGTCGGCGGCTCCTTCAACCAGTTCTTTCTGACGATGGGCGGGCACGACATGGTCGCCGTCTGCGAGGCGCCCGATGACGCAGTCATGGCGCATTTTACCCTCTCGCTGGCGATGGGCGGCAATGTCCGCACGGAGACGCTGAAGGCGTTCCCGGAGGCCGCCTACCGGGATCTCATCGGCTCGCTCGGGTAGCTAGAGCCTTTCCGGGTTAGATTGCAGCATTCTGTTGGCTCAAACGGAGTCGGATGATCGACCGGCCGGCGCGCGTCGTAGCCAAGCTCTACGGCCAAGCCGGCCGGTCGATCAGCCGGCCCGTTTCAGCCAACCCGAAGGGCCGGGCATCTTTCCGCCAGGATCAGAGGCGATCGGCTCGGACGTACCTTGGGGTATGCTCGTCGCCAATCGCCTCTGCCCTGACGAAAACCTGCTCCGGCAGAATGCTTCAATCTAACCCGGAAAGGCTCTAGGGCCGGCGATCGTCGATCTTAGATGTTGCGGAGCACTCGCTGCGCTGGCAGTGTTGCGGCGTGCTTTAATTTCCGCGGCAGGCTCCGGCCCGACTTTTCGGCAAGCTCATGATGAAAGCGCTCCTCAGTTTCATGATCGTCATCGATCGTCCGACAGCCGCTTCCTGACCGATGGAACTGGCGGCGGGCAAATGGGATGACGGGATCCAGCGGGGCGCTGCGGCGTCGTTCGCGCTGCATGCCATCGCGATCCTGCTCCTGCTGCTGCTGTTGCCGAAGGCCGAGCCGCCGCTGCCATCGCCGGATGACGGCCTCTCAGTGGAGATCGTCCCGCAGGCTATGGAATCGCTGAACATGCCCGAGCCAACCAAGGCGCCTTCGCCGGAACAGGCCAAGCCTGAGGCCGCAGAGCCTGAAGCCGAGGCGGCTGCGCCCATTTCGAATAATCCGCCTGCTGCGGCAATGCCTACTGTGGCACCGATTACTCCGCCGACGCCAAAGCCGGCGGAATTCGTCGAGGCAAGGCAGCTGTTTTCCGACAAGGTCCTTGCCGATCCGCGCAGTCGCCGCGCCCGCGAGGCACTGCGTGGCCTTGCCGGCGGCGAGCGCAATCTGCAGCTCTGTGATCTCGAGGCGCTGGAGCAGGTGCGCCGGGCGCAGCCGGCCATGGCGCCGGATGCGCTTGCGCCCTATGCGATGGCGGCGGAGCAGGTCAGCGGCAACAATGTCGAGGTGAATGGCGGCGCCTTCCGTAGCAAACGGAAGTGGTACAACATCAAATTCAAATGTGAGCTTGATGCCGTCTCCGGCAAGGTCGTGTCCTTCGCCTTCCTCGTCGGCGATGCCATTCCGCAAGATGAATGGCAGGAGCACAATCTGGTGGCCGACGATGGAGCGGCCGACCAATAGCCCTCATCGCTGCTGCGATCACGCGGTTTTTTTCTTTTGTGGCTTGATGCTGCCGGCTTTAGAGGCCACATCGCTGCTGTGACAGAAGAAGACGTAGAACCGGCGGAAACGCAGCACGAAACGGGAAAGCAGCGGCCTGAAATCCGCTGGGGCGTCGTCGCGTCCGTTGTTGCGCATATTCCTATCCTTGCTCTTCTGATTTTCGGGCTGCCGACGATCGAGCCGAAGCCTGTTGAAGACGAGAGCGTGAAGGTGGAGCTCGTTCCGCCGCCGGAGGACAAGAAACCGGAGCCCAAGGAAAAACCACCGGAGCCGAAGCCGCCGGAAGAGGCCAAGAAGGAACCACCTCCGCCTCCGCCGCCTCCACCACCGCCACCACCGGCCGGCAAGACTCCCGAGCAAGCCAAGCCGAAGCCTATGCCGACTCTGAGCCCTGTCATCGAGTTTGGCGACAGAAATAGCGGCCCCGAAAAGTCGTTGGCGGGAAACTCTCCTCAGGGCGAAACCAAACCCGCAACAACTCCGCCGCGGCACGATGCCGAACCGGCGCAGATGCCGACAAAGGCTGCTGCAGAAAAACCAAAAACTGAGGAGCCTCCTTCAAAGCCGGTGCCGGACGATGTGAAGCTTCCTGAGGTCGCGACGACTGAGGTTTCCCCAGAGCGTAATGGGCCGCCGACAGGCGTCTCTGGCGAAGCCAATACAAGTATCGAGCGGGCCAAGCCGCCGGAGCAGCAGACCGCTGAGAAACCGAAAGTGATAGCTAAAGATGATCTGCCCAAGGCAAAAACTCTGTTTTCACGGACGGAAGATGGCAGTTTGTTTGCGCAAACTGCGGTCAGCGGTCTTCCGCGCAAAGAGCGAGTGGCCACGCTTTGCGCCACCGAGCTTCAGGGCCAACTCGTTCACGGTTCGCCGCGTTATTTCCCATCCGCATTGCCTAGTTTTGGATTGCGAACCGGTACCATCCTTGATGTGAGAGATGCCGCCTTTGGCACAGTCAAGGGCTGGTACCAGGTTCGTTTCCGCTGCGAGGTGAATGAGGACGCGACGAAAGTCGTGTCGTTTGCCCACGAAGTTGGCGGATTGATCCCCCGCAGTCAGTATGCGAAATATGAAATTCGTGAATAGTCCTAGCAATCCTGGATTGCCTATCATTCGGGAACAAGCCACGCGCAAGGAACCGCACCTAGCCTCTCCCCATGGCCGTGATGATTCCGGTGAAGAAGAGGACAGATGATATGTCGAATGAGATCGAGCGTTTTTTTGAGCGACAGGACGAAGCCGTGAGTGCGGTGTTCCTGGAAAACAAAGGCGATGAGCTGACCGATATTTTGGTGGCTGCTCTGGAAGAGGCTTTCGAAATCCTTCTCGAAGCCGCGCCCACCGAAACCGTTCATTGAGGTCGAAGAAGGCTCGCTCAGTCTGCCAATGTGTGCTGACCGATCGCGCCGCTTGCGGTGCCCCGCCTTGTCGGGACAATGCGCCAGCATCAATGGCCTAGATATCATGTCGATTTTCCAAGAGGATCAACCACCATCAGCGGGCGCGCTTGATGCCCGTCTGGCCGGCTACCGGTTCGAACGCGATGCGCTCGGCCGTTCCGCCGCGCGCGTCTTCCGGCTGGAAGCTCTCGGGTTGTCGACGCTTTATCTGAAGGTCGAAGAGGCTGGCGATTTCGGCGAACTCGCCGACGAGGCAGCCAGGCTTCGCTGGCTCAAGGCTTGCGGTCTGCCATGTCCCGATATCATCGAAGAGGACAGCGACGGTGTGCACAACCGGTTGCTGATCAGCGCGCTGTCCGGGAGTGACCTCGCCAGTGCATCTGTGCTGACGCGGCTTGCGCGGGTCGAGCTACTGGCTGCAGCACTTCTTGACCTGCATCGCCTGCCGATCGCATCCTGCTCCTTCGACCATCGGCTGGAGACGCGTATCGCGGCGGCGAAAGCACGGATGCAGGCCGGCATAGTCGACGAGACCGATTTCGATGAGACGCGGCTTGGAAAGAGTGCCGAAGCTCTGTTTGCCGAACTCCAAAGCGGGAGGCCGGACCGCGAGGATCTCGTCGTTACCCATGGTGATGCCTGCCTGCCGAATTTCATCGCTTCGGAAGACGGGTTCTCCGGCTATATCGACTGCAGTCGTCTCGGCGTCGCTGACCGCTATCAGGATATTGCACTCGCCTGCCGCAGCGTCGCCTATAATTTCGGCGAGGCGCTGGTGCAGCCCTTCCTCGATCGCTACGGCATGCCGGCCACGGATCTGGCGAGACTTGATTATTATCAGCTGCTCGACGAATTCTTCTAGGCAGCCAGTCTGGCCCCATGATTGCGTCATCTCACGGCGGCTGGCAGAGTGGCCGGGATCGAACCTGCGGACAGATGATGGCGAAAAACCAGTTCAGGATGTTGCGCTCGGCGCTATCAGGCGTCGAAGCGGTGGAGGCGGAAACGCATCACAGCTTTCCGCGGCATACGCATAAGCAGTTCGGCATCGGCCTGATTTCCGCCGGGGCGCAGTCGTCGCTTAGCGGCCGCGGCATGGTGGAGGCTGAGGCCGGCGACATCATCACGGTCAATCCGAACGAGGTGCATGATGGCGCCCCGATCGGCGAGGTGCGGTCGTGGCGCATCCTCTATTTCGATCGCGGCATCGTCGGCGGCCTGTCGCAAGAGATCAGCGAAGGCGGGGGGAGGCGATCGGAAATCCCGCATCCGGTCATCCGCAATGCGGCGATCGCCGCCCGTTTCGAGACGCTGTTTGACGCGGTGACCCGCGGCCGAGCGGCGGATCGGCTGCTTCGCGAGGAACTGATTCTGCAACTCGTCGCCGATGTCATGCGGGAGCGCTGTGATGCCGAAGAGCGACCACCGGTGCCGGCGTCGATCCGTGCGGCCCGAGATCTGATCGATGACGATCCGCTTGCCGCCGTCTCCCTCGCCGATCTCTCCAGGGAAAGCGGGCTCAGCCGTTTCCAGGTGCTGCGCGGTTTTGCCAAGGCGACCGGATTGACGCCGCATGCCTATCTCGTCCAGGCCCGCATCCACATCGCTCGCCGGCTGATCGCTCAGGGCATGCCGCTCGCGGAAGCGGCCTTTGCCAGCGGCTTTGCCGATCAGAGCCACATGACGCGCGTCTTCGTGCGCAAATACGGCCTGTCGCCGCGCCTCTATGCCGGCGCCTTTCTCTGAGCGCCTACTTTGCACCTGCAATTTCGTTCAAGACCCTGATCTAATCCTGCTGTTTTCTCGGCGCATCCAACAGGAGGCGCTGAATGTCGAGGCAGGTTCAAGGTTATGTCTATCTGGCGCTGGCGATGCTGACTGTCGGAAGCACGGTGATCGCCAGCAAGCTGATCGCGTCGGGTCTGCCGCCGTTCAGCGCCACCGCGTTGCGCTTTGCCATCGCCTTTCCGGTCTTACTCCTGCTGATGTGGGCGACCGGCGCGCGGCTGCCGAGGTTTTCCCGACATGACCGGCTCATCCTCATCATCCAGGCCGGGGCGGGCAGCGTCGGTTATACGACACTGCTGATCTCCGGCCTCAGCCTGACCTCGGCGGCCGATGCCGGCGTCATCATCGGCACGCTGCCAGTGGTTTCGGCCGCAATCTCCATCCTGCTGCTTCGCGAACGCCCGCAGCGCGCCCTGCTTCTCGCGGTGTCGCTTGCGACATCAGGCGTGCTGTCGATCGCCTCCACGCCGGATGCGGCAGGCGGATCATTGGCCGGCAATGCGCTGATCTTCCTGGCCGTCGTCTGCGAAGGGCTATTCATCCTGCTGAACAAAAGATTGAAGACGGAGATAGCGCCGCTTGCGCAGTCGACGCTGATGGCCGGCATCGGTTTTATCGTCGCCGCCATCCCGGCCATGTTCGAAGTGCCTTTCGCACATGGTATTTCCGCAAGCGCTGTCGCCGCCGTCGTATATTATGCGCTGGTGCCGACCGTCGGCGGATTTCTGCTGTGGTATGCGGGGGCAGAAAGGGTGAGTGGCACGGAGGCCGCGCTCTTCACCGCGCTGGCGCCGATTTCCGCCGTCATGTTTGCGTTCATCATTCTTGGCGAGCCGGTCGGGCTCAACCAGATCGCCGGCATTGCCTGTGTGCTTGCGGCCGTGCTCGGGCTTGCCTTTGCCGGGAGCCGTAGAATGAAGCTTGCCAGGGGAGATAGGTGATGCAGTTCAGCCATTCCGATGCCATATGGCAGGCCTTTCCGGAGCTCCGCGCCGGTGTGCTGCATGTGGGAGGGATCCATGCGAATGCCGATGTCGAGGCGGCGATCGCAGACTTCAACGCGATCGCCGAGGCCCGGCTGACGCGAGCGCAGGAAGGCGAATTCCCCGAAATCCAGGCCTGGCGGCGCGGCTTTTCCCGTATGGGGCTGAAGCCGACGCAATACCGCTGCGCTTCCGAGGCGCTGCTGCGTCGCTTCCGTCACGAACATGCGCCGCCGCGCCTGCATCCGCTCATCGATCTCTGCAATGCGATTTCGCTCGCCTTTGCCATTCCGATCGCCGTCTTCGACACTGAAAAGATCGTTGGCGATCTCGAAGTCCGGCGAGCCAAAGGTGACGAGACCTATCTCACCTTCGCCGGCGAGAGCGAACATCCGGAGCCGAACGAAGTGATCTTCGCAGATGGCGGGGAGAACGCGCATGCGCGGCGCTGGACGAACCGGCAGAGTGGGTTTTCGGCGGTGCGGGAGACCACGCGCTCGGTGCTGATCGTTGCCGAGGCCCTGCACGCCTCGACCGGCGATGACATCGCCAGGCTGGTCGAAACAGTTGCGGATGCGCTTGCACGGCACTGGCCGGCGACGCCGAAAACGGCGATGCTAAGTCCGGTATCGCCGCGTTTCGAATTCTAAGGACGCAGCGTTTCAGGGATAGCTGCGTTCGGGGCCTTGGGCCGGCCGCATGCCCGCCCTATCTCTATGCGATCGATAGCTTCTGGAGACGAACCCGATGTCAGATAAGTCGATCAAGATTCCGGGGCCGGATCATCCGATCACCGTCGAGCACAATCCCTCCCGTGTCGTCGTCATGCTCGGTGGCAAGACGATTGCCGATACCCGCAATGCGCTGACGCTGCGCGAGGCCTCCTATCCGCCGGTGCAGTATATTCCGCGCAGGGATGTGGACATGTCGCTGCTTCAACGCACCGACCACAGCAGCCATTGCCCTTATAAGGGCGACGCCTCCTATTACAGCATCATTCCGGGCGGCGAGCGCTCGAAGAATGCCGTCTGGACCTATGAGGCGCCGAATGCCGCGGTCAGCAGCATCAAGGACCATCTCGCCTTCTATCCCGACCGTGTCGATGGCATCGAGGAGATGGCCTCTCCGGAAGCCGGCGCCTTCTGACGATACGCATGACACGGAAACCCGTTTCGGCGGAACTTGTGTGCTGCCAGCCCGTTAGGCTCATTTAGCGGGGGTGCGTCGTGCCGAAATTCTACTTTCAACTTTTCGATCGTGATGGCGCCGGGACGACCGAGACGGCCTATGATTTTGAATCCATCGAAGCCGCGAAAGCGGAGGCACGGCGCGTGTTGGCTGAGATGGCCGCCGAAGGCCTGCCTGCTGCACCTCTGAACATGATGTCGGTGGAACTCTTCGATGAAAGCCGTACGCCGCTTGCGGAAATACGACTGATTCTCGAAGAAATTCCGAAGTAGCCGTGATCGGTTTGCTGGGCTGTGATCCCCCTCGATCCAGACCAAAGCATTCGGAAACTATGTCAAATTTAATTGCCCGCGGTGAAGGCGGGACTTAGCGTCGCGCTAATCGACCGAGTCGGATTGGTGCGTATGTGTAATCGGCGGCAACCTTTGAACGGCCGCCGCTATCGTAAGACGTCGAGCCATTCATTGCTGAAGACGAGACTGGCAACCGTGACCGGCTCGCCGCTTTCGTCGCGAACGGTGACGGCGATGGTCATGCGATCGCCCGCCGGCAGTTCGTCACGGGCCACATCCAGCAGGATGCGGGTCACTTCTTTCGGAATGTCTTCGCGAGATTTGAGCTCGGTGCCGTGCTCGTCGCGCGTGGGACCTTCGCCGTTGTGTAGATCGAAATAGTAGCGAGCCATGTTTCTTCCTGCGCGTCACAGGGAGAAATCACAGAGAAGACAATTGTTCCGAGGTTAGGCATTGATTCTTAAAGAAAATATGGGTCGCATCGAAATGATCGGGAGACTTTTCCTACATCGGCAGACAAGCCCGTGATCGAGCCGCTGCTGCTGAACCTTGCAAGTCGCGATGTGTTGTCGGCTGAGGAGGAAAGTCATCTCAGAGCGATCATCGTCAAGGAGAGGCACTTCCTTGCCGGAGAGGATCTCGTCTCCGAAGGAAGCCGTCCGACCTACAGCACGCTGCTGCTCGATGGTTTTGCGGCCCGCTACAGGGTGATGGCCGATGGCAGTCGTCAGATCACCGCGCTGCACGTCGCTGGCGATTTTGTCGATCTGCACGCTTTCCCAATCAAGAAGATGGATCATGGCGTCGTTGCGATGTCGTCCTGTCGCGTCGCTTTCGCCGATCACGCCGACCTCAGGGCGATCACCGAAAGCATGCCGCATCTGACCCGGCTGCTCTGGCTCGACACGCTGGTCGATGGCGCCATCCACCGCGAGTGGATCGTCGCCATGGGCCGGCGCTCCAAGCGCGCCCATATCGCCCATCTCGTCTGCGAGCTCTTCGTGCGGCTGCAGGTGGTGAAGCGGACGCGCGGCCCAAGCTTCCAGTTTCCTTTGACGCAGATCGAGATGGCCGACGTGCTCGGCGTCTCCGTCGTCCACCTGAACAAGACATTGCAGGCCCTAAGGCGCGAGGGCGTGTTCACCTGGGAGTACCGAACGATTACCATCGTCGACTGGGAACGCCTGCAGGAGATCGCCGAATTCGATCCCGGCTATCTCAGCATCTCCAGGGAGCCGCGCTAAACGTCAACGGCTCTTGCACATAAAGAGGGTTTTCAACATGCTGCCAGTCTATAGTAGTTGACGGGCATCATCCACATCATGAATAGTCTTCAAGCGGTCGATCTCAACCTCCTCGTCGCCTTCGACGCGATCATGGCGGAGCGCAGCGTCACCCGGGCTGGCGCCCGCATCGGCCGCACCCAGCCGGCAATGAGTGCAGCACTTGCCAGGTTACGGCAGCTTTTTCAGGATGAGCTCTTCGTGCGCAGCCCGAGCGGATTGGAGCCGACACCGCGGGCGCTCGATCTGGCCGAGCCGATCGGAAAATCTCTGCGGCATGCGCAAGAGGCGCTGGCTTTCAGTGGCGTCTTCGATCCGCGGTCGTCATCGGCTTCGTTCCGGCTCGGTCTTTCCGAACATCCAGCCTTCGTGCTTCTGCCGAAACTGCTGGCGGCGATCAGGCAGGCCGCGCCGAAAATCAGCGTCGACGTCAAGGGTTTCGTTGCCCGGGAAAGGGCGGTGGAGATGCTCGACGCCGGCGAGGTGGATGCGGCGGTCGGCGTGCCGGTCTCCTCGTCGCCACGCATCCTTTCCCGGCTGCTTTTCGAGGAGAGCTTCGTTTCGATCGTCCGCGCCGATCATCGCCGCGGCAAGAGGTCTTGATCTCGAAACCTTCGTCGCTCTCGACCACCTGCTCGTATCACCGGAAGGCGATCGTTATGGCCATGTCGACCGGAAGCTTTCGGAATTCGGTCTGCGCCGCAGGCTCGGCCTGACGTTGCCGCAAATGTATGCGGCGCCGGCGATCGTCGCCGAGACCGATCTCGTCGCCACGCTGATGCGCGGCGTCGTCGAGGTCTCGGACAGCCGCGCCCGGCTGTCGATCCACAAGCCGCCGATCGAACTGCTGCCGGTCTCCTTTGCGCTGTCATGGCATCGCCGCAACGATTCCCATGTCGGGCAGCAGTGGTTCCGCGAACTGATCCGCTCCGTCGCGGCCGCGAAGCAGGATCAATCCGAGGAATTGCGCTGATCCCGCTTTTGGCATCAGCCGCCTCGTTTAGAGCATGATGCCGAAAAGTGTGAGCGGTTTTCGGACGACATCATGCTCTAACTCTTTCATTGAGAACAGGATTCAGACTTTAGGCCGAACAGGCCTAAAATCATCCTGTTCTAGGGTCTCACCACGGTCTTGCCGCGGGCGCCGCCCTTCGAAAGGTACCGCAAAGCCTCGACCGTGTCCGCAAGGGCGAACTCCTGGCCGATGACGCTTTGGAGACGACGATCTGCGGCGAGTGCTGCCACTGCGGCCAGGCGGCCGGCATCGCTCTCATGAAAGAGAAACTGCGCATCGATGCCGCGCGCCTTCGGCCCTTCGGTGTCGAACGGTGCGGAAAGGCCGATGAGCTTGCCGCCGGGGCGGATGACGCCGAGCGAGCGCTCCAGCGTTTCGCCGCCGACCGTGTCGATCACCAGGTCGACGGCCCCAGCGACGGCAGTAAAATCCTGGTTGCGATAGTCGATCACCTGGTCGGCACCGAGCGAGCGGACGAGATCGAGATTGGCCGCAGAGGCTGTCGCCGTCACATGCGCGCCGGCACGCTTTGCGAGCTGAACGGCGAAGCTGCCGACGCCACCAGCGCCGGCATGGATGAGCACCGATTGGCCGGGCTGGATGGCTCCGGCCTCGAACAGCGCCTGCCAGGCGCTGGCCGCAGCCGTCGGCAGGCCGGCAAAGTTTAAGAACGGCAGATCGCGCGGAATTGGAACAACCAGTCGGGCGGGCACGGCCGCCAGTTCGGCGAAGGCGCCGCCGCTCGTTGGGTCTGTGCGCGCGATCACTCTTACACCTGGCCTGACGGTGGCGACGAGCGGACCTGTTGCCACCACCGTTCCAGCGAGATCGGTTCCGAGCGTATAGGGGAAGGCGAGGGGGAAGAAGTCCTTCAGATATCCGGCAAGCAGCTTGTTATCCATTGGATTGAGGGCGGCTGCCTCGACGCGGATGAGCACCTCGTCGAGGCCGGGTACCGGCTCCGGCACATCCTCGATCCGGATATCGTCGATTACACCGTGGGCATAGATACGGGCGGCCTTCATCACGCGCTCTCCGGATGCAGGGACACCGCCTTCGGCAGCCAAGCGCCGAGTTGGTGCAGCATGCCGAACCAGTCCTCGAGGTGCCAGGTATGGGAGATCCTGTCGCCTTCGAAGCGGTGGAATTCATGGAGCGCGATCTCGATCCGGCGGTTCGTGGCCGGAATGCCGAAGAGCGCGCCGCGCTGGGTGCCGACAATACGGGCGCGAACGCCGGCGCGATCGTTGAAACCGATCACTTCGTCGACAACGATCTCCACATCCGGCAGGGATTCGATGAAGCCGAGGATGATCGGCTTCAGCCCAGCTGGGCCGGGACCCTGGCCGGGGGCGAGCGGAATATCCTGCCAGCCCGATGTGACGGCTTCGTCGAGAAGATCGGGGTTCTTGCGGGTGAATGCGCCGTAGAAGGTTTCAAGCGTTGCATGCTGACCTGCAGTCAGTGCGCTTGCGGTTGTATCAAAGGTCATCGAGAGCCTCTTTGTTTATGACAAGAGGAGATTAGGGCATGCGGCTGTCATATCGGAAATCGATATCCGATATAAGCGATCATTGATAATTGATATGCTGACGAGGTGAGACCAGTACAAACCGGCGGCGGCTGCGCCTTGCGATTGACAAATCGCCCATTCGGGCAGAACACCGCTCCGACCTTCCTAAACTCCTTATAAAGGCTGGCGCGACCGTAGCCGGCCGGTGACATCGCAATGGATATATCCCAAGGACCGGGGAGCGTTCTTCGCCACCCCGGCTATCTGAATTTCGCTGCCTCCCGCGTTTTTTCCTCGCTCTCCTTCCAGTCCATTGGCATCGCCATGGGATGGATGATCTACGACCAGACGCACAGCGCCTTTGCGCTCGGCCTCGTCGGCCTCTGCCAGTTCCTGCCGATGGTGGTGCTGACCTTCGTCGTCGGCCATGTCGCCGACCGGTTGGACCGGCGGCGCATCGGGCTTGTCTGCCAATTGATCGAGGCGGTGACGGCGCTGGTGCTGGCGATCGCTACCTGGCAGCAATGGCTGACGCCGGCCGGCATCCTCGCCGCCGTCACGGTGCTCGGCGCCGTCGTTGCCTTCGAGCGCCCGACCATGGCGGCGCTGTTGCCGAACATCGTGCCGGCCTCAATGCTGCAGAAGGCGGTTGCAACCTCGACCTCGATGATGCAGACGGCGCTGATCATCGGCCCCTCGCTCGGCGGCCTGCTTTACGGCCTCCATCCCGTCGCGCCCTTTGCAATTGCCGCGCTGCTTTTTGCCGTTGCGAGTTTCAACGTCATCTCCATCCGGATGCAATGGAGCCCTGCTAGGCGCGAGCCGGTGACGCTCGCTTCGGTCTTTGCCGGCGTCTCCTTCATCCGCAGCCGGCCGGTGATGCTCGGCACGATTTCGCTCGATCTCTTCGCGGTGCTGCTGGGCGGCGCGACCGCGCTGCTGCCAATGTTTGCCCGCGATATCCTGCAAGCCGGCCCCTGGGGGCTCGGCCTTTTGCGCGCCGCGCCGGCGATCGGCGCGCTCGTGATGTCGATCGTGCTTGCGCGCCGGCCGCTCGAAAGCAATGTCGGGCGCAAGATGCTTGCCGCCGTCGCCGTGTTCGGCGTCGCCACCATCGTCTTCTCGCTTTCGACCAATATTGCACTTTCCGTCGTAGCGCTGTTCGTCGTCGGCGCGTCCGACACGGTAAGCGTCGTCGTGCGCAGCTCGCTGGTGCAGCTGCTGACGCCGGACGAGATGCGCGGCCGAGTCAGTGCCGTCAACTCGCTGTTCATCGGTACCTCCAACCAGCTCGGCGAATTCGAATCCGGCATGATGGCGGCAGCCCTCGGGCCGGTCGCCACCGGCGTTGTCGGCGGGCTCGGTACGATTGTCGTCGTGCTCCTGTGGATGCGGCTCTTCCCGGATCTCACCAAGGTCAAGACGTTGCAGGGCTAGCGGATGCATGACGCGTTGAAAGCGGCGAGTGCTCCCGTTAGGTTCGTCCCCAAACAACATTCGGCGGAGCCGTCCGTGACGACAAATTTTCTATCCTATGTGCTTGCGGCGTTTTTCATCTCCGTGCCGGCCGTGGCGCTGGCCGAGTGGCAGGCGGTCGAAGAGGTGCGGCCCTATTCGATATCAGGCACGTCGGGGGCCGGGCTCTATGCATCGATCGGCGAGCGTGGGCCGGAGGCGGGCGGCTTCGGCCGGGCAATCGCGCATACGACATTCAAGCTGACCTGGACCAGGAAATACGAAGCGCAGGGAAATGCCTGCGTTATCGTGACCAACCGGCCGAAGCTCATCATCACCTATACGCTGCCGAAACCATCTGCTGCGCTGCCAGCCGCCGTGAAGAGCAGCTGGGAGGCCTTCATATCAGGCGTGCAGGCGCATGAGCGGGTGCATGGCGAGACCATCAAGGAGATGGTCAATGAGATCGAGACGACGAGCGTCGGCCTCACCATTGCCGACGATCCCGATTGCAAGAAGATCAGGATCGAGCTGACCCGGCGGCTCGGCGAGATCTCCCAGAGACAGCGCCAGCGCGGCCGTGACTTCGACAAGATCGAAATGGGTGACGGCGGCAATATCCAGCAGCTCATCCTCAAGCTGGTCAACGGGCCCTGAATGCCAGGAGGCTGACAAGGGCGCGGCTAACCGCTCGGCAGCGAACTGGACCCGCTTGGCAAGTCTCCTATCTCTTCCGTGATAACCGGGCGCAGACACGCAAAGGAGGAGCGAGATGTCCTATGTCGATGGTTTCATCGTGGCGGTTCCGAAGGCGAATATCGAGGCCTACAAGGAATTCTCGACCTTCGCCGGCTCGATCTGGAAGGAATATGGCGCGCTCGAATATGTCGAATGTCTCGGCGACGACGTGCCCTATGGCGAGCTGACCTCCTTTCCCCGCGCCGTGCAGGCGAAGGAGGATGAGGTGGTGGTGTTTTCCTGGATCGTCTACGGCTCGCGCCAGGAGCGCGACGATATCAATCAAGGTGATGGCCGATCCGAGGCTCAAGGGCGACCAGTGGCAGATGCCGTTTGACGGCAAGCGGATGATCTATGGCGGCTTCGAGACGCTGCTCAAGCTCTGATGCCCCAGGCAGCCCTGCCTTGGGCTGGGTCGTGCATAGGGCCGAGGGGCCAGACGACATGCCGGCGCATATCAAGGCGGCGCTGACCCAGGTCTCGACGGGCATTCCCGTTGCGGAAGGGCGGCTGATGCTCGGCACATGGCAGGGCCTTTATCTTTTCGAACATCGCGACCGCCCGCACCGGCGCGAAATCGTCCTGCATCTCAGCCCGTGAGAGAGTTAATCCTTGTGAATGAAAACTGAATGGGTGGTTCGAACACCGTTCAGTTTGCAGCGTTTACTGTCGAGACAATCCCTGAAGGGAGAGCCTATCAAACCGACGGAGACACTCCATGACGCATTTCCTGGCCAAGGCCTCGCTGGCCGCATTGCTCGCCCTCTGCTCCATGCCGGCCACGGTTTCGACAGCGGCGGCCGCCGGGCCCCAGACGAACTTCGTCGTCGAGGCGCAATATCATCGTCCGATCCGCGGCTGCTCGCCGATCCATGCGGTGAACAAGGCGCGTGATTTCGGTCTGCGCAGAGCCCATATCACCCGCATGTCGCCCCGGGTCGTTGTCGTAGCCGGGCGCGACCGGCGCGGCTGGGACAGGATCATCTTCGCGAATGTCCGCGGCTGCCCGCTGATCCGGCGCTGAGGACAACGGCCGGAGGCGCCGCTGCGGCGCTTCCGGTCCGTTTCTGCCTTGACGCTGACACTTTCAGCCGTCTCTTCTCTCACCTGTATGACTGATTCCCAAATGACGCTTCGGCGTAATGCGGACCAATGGGGAGGGCGGCTCGACCGCCCGACTTTCAAACGAAAAGGTTTTTGATGATGCAGTTTCTGGCAAAGGCGGGTCTTGCCGTCATGCTGACAGCCGGCACCCTGGCCGGCACGGTGGCCCCGGCCGCCGCCCAGTTGAATATCATTATCGGCGAGCCGGACCGTGGTCCGCCGCAGGATTACCGCCGTCCGCCGCCGGGTTTTGATCGTCCACCTCCGGGCTACGGCCGCCCGTCGCGCGGCTGCAATCCGCAGCTCGCCGAAAACCTCGCCCGGGATTACGGCTTTCGTCGCGCCCGGGTCGTCGACATCACGCCACGCCGGGTGATCGTCCAGGGTTGGACGCGTCGCGGCCCCGATGAGATGAGCTTCGCCAATGTCCGCGGCTGCCCCGCTCTGCGCCGCTGATATCAAAGTAGAATGCCGCCTCGTCTCCCCGATGCAGCGGCCACAACCGCCTTTGCCAGTCTCCCCGGATCGGCAAGGGCGGTTTTCTTTTTGTGAAAGTCCTTTTTACAGCGCCGCGCGTCTGGAAAGACGCGCGGCGTTCAGTTTTATGACAACCTCGCTCTTTCCCCGGCGTCATCCTCGGCCCTGTCCACGCCCGTCTGGTTCGCGCCAAGGGCTGCCCCTCACCCTAACCCTCTCCCCGTAAAACGGGGAGAGGGGACGTGCCCTGCGAGGGGCTGGTGGGGAACGGATAGGTCGCGGCGGGGTCCCTTCGCCCCGCGAGCGGGGAGAAGGTGGCGGCAGCCGGATGAGAGGCTGGTCTCGCCGATTTCCAGAGCCAAGATGTCGCGACACTGAACTCTGTTTGTGTCTCAATCCGCAGGAAGTCGGTAGACACTGTCAGCAGTTCGGTGGCCGCGCATCTGAAAAGATGCGCGGCTTTCATTTTACTGCTCGATGGCGAAGGTCACGGTGACGCTGACATTGTAGTTGTTCTCGCCGCCCTGGACGGGAACGGCAGCGTCGGAGGCTTCCTTCATCATCGTGGCGCGATAGACCGGCTGCGGCATCGCGCGCGGCATATTCTCGTTGATCTCGAGAATGCGGCCGAGCTTGACGCCGGCGGCTTCACTCAGCGTCTTCGCCTTCTTGACGGCACTGGCGACAGCATCCTTGCGTGCCTCGTCGATGACGGCGTCCGGCTTGTCGTTGGTAAACTGGATATCGCCGCCCTGGTTGATGCCGAGGCTGACGGACTGGTCGATCACCGCGCCGAGCTTGGCGAGGTCGCGCAGGCGGATGGTGATCGAATTGATGGTCTGGTAGCCGATCAGCTGCGGCTGCTGCTGTTGGCCGTCGACCGGCTGCGGATAGTTGTATTGCGGCTGGATGGAAAAGCCCGAGGTCTGCAGGTCGCGCTCGGCGATGCCGCCGCTCTTCAGCGCGGCAAGCACGTCGTTCATCGCCTTGTTGTTCTCATCGAGCGCTTCGCGGGCGGTTTTCGCCTGTTTGACGACGGCGAGATTGACGACGGCCGTATCGGGAGCGATGGACGATTCGCCGTCGCCGGTCACCGAAATTACCGGCTCGCGCGGTTTTGCCTCCTGCGCGAATGCGGGCGCTGCGGCGGCGGGCGGCAGCGCCAGAAGGGCGGTCATCAGGACAGTTCTGGTATAGTTCGGCGCCATGTTTTCATTCCTTGGTTGTTGTTTCCCTGAACAGCTTTCTGCCGGTTGATTGTGAAGCTATTGCGGCGGAAAAGACAGGCGCATGCGCAGCGAGAGAAAAATGTGTGAGATGCCCGCGTTGGAGCCTAAGCCCCAAGGACGTCCGCCGAGCCGAAACGGCTGGACCGGAACCGACGGCTCGCTATCATATGGCGACCATCGACGACGAGGAGGCACTGTTCGAAACGTTCGATCCCGTCCCGGCCGAGATCGCCACCGCGATTTCCGACGGCATAAGTGCCTTCAACGAGAGCGCTGAGATCAGACGGGGGGCCTTCGCCATCGTCTGGCGGGAGAGTGGAGAGCTTGCCGGCGGGATAACGCGGCTGTTTCCATCTCGGTTCTTTTCATCGGCAATCTGTGGGTCGCAAAATCGCTGTGCCTGAGCGGCATCGGCAGGAAGCTGATGGCGGCGGCGGAAGAAGAGGGCCGCCGCCGCGCCGCCCTCATGGCCTGCGTCGACACGCTCTCGACCCAGGCCCCGGACTTCTATCCGAGGCTCGGATATGTCAAATTCGGCAGGGTCAGCGGGCATGCGGGAGGCCGGCCCGTTGACCGGATTTGGTTCCGGAAGGAATTTTCCGCCGCGGACTGATCAGGAGCCGCAGACGGCTTCAACATCTGATGTCATTTGGGGTGACATGTGAGATCGCTATCGCGGGACGCGGGTCAGCTGATCGCCAATCGTCCGACTAGGCGCCGAAATCGTCCATGAAAGATGGATGGATGGCGGGCTTGCGCTCTTCGCGGGCGTTCCGAATACGCTGGGGAACAGCACCGAGACCGGCGACGAAACGGGTGAGGAGATTGCGGTTGAAAAGTTTCTGTATGGCACTCATGGCAGTTTACTCATTCTTTTTTTTGTTAGCCGGCAGCATATATTTTGCCCAGGCTGCCATAACAATGTGCAATTTTGCATGACAGTTATGTGACGGTGCATGGCTCGGGCGGGGCTGGCCTAAAAGGTGATCACATTGGCGTTAGAAGGGGCCGCCGAGAGCGGTCGGGCGCTATAAATCCTCGTCTGTATCCGCCCTGGCGTGGTAGATTGCCCGCTTGGGGTAAAACTATGCCCTTCCGAAGGAGAAGCTCAGATGAACCGATTTTTCGCATTTATCGCGACCGGAACGCTGATCATTCTTGCCACGATCATTTCGGCTTGCACTTCGTCCGGAAGCCTCGACCAGACGTCGTCGATCGGCGGCGGTTACTATGAGAGCCAGCCGCTTAATCCGGCCTGTGGGGGTGGGTTCAGGCCGAGCGATGGACGTTCTTGTAGCTATTAGAAATCTGCGCCGATCGGGCATGATGCCGCCGGACGAAGCCGTGTGATTCAATCAGACTTCTAATTTCCCGGCGCTAGTAGCTGCATGGGCGATCATTGCCGAATCCATCGCGGCAGGCGGGCCGAAGGGCAAAGTCAGCGCTATGAGCGGTATAGCCGATCGAGCCCGTTTGCATCGAGTCGTTTGGGCTCGTGCTGCAGGCCGATGCCGACATGGCAATGACGAAGACGGCGGTCATGGCCTCCAATAGTTTGCGAGTTTGAAGCATTTCCTCACCCCTCACTGTCCAAAGTGTCCGTATAATCCTGGCAAGTAGGGCCATGGGACGTCCTGATCACTATCGTTGTCGATCAAGATTTTGTTATTGGCTGAAACCCCCTTCGTCAGCGCTCGCTGCCGCGATCATGGTTGCATGGCAACGCCTACAGAAGGGATCCACGGCTAAGTCGGCTTCACCTAAAGAACTAGGCGTGGCGAAATGGCCGCGCAAGGCATCAACTATCGATGATCTAGCCACTGGTTGCCAATTCACCGAAGATGGAAAAATAGGGTCACGCCGCTCGACGAGCGGATAGCGCATGCGTTCGAGTTACCGGGAGCCTACATGCTTCATATCGCCAATATTGCTCCACCTCGGTTCAGGCTATGGACGCGCGCTTCACGAGAATGGCGCCATGGTGAGCCCGAGCTTCGGATCCTCGATAGATTATGCCGTCGGGGCCAGACTGCAATCGATATAGGTGCGAACTACGGTGTCTATTCTTGGTTCCTGTCCAAGTATGCGCGCGATGTCGTCGCCTTCGAACCCCAGCCTAACATGGTCGCTTTTCTGAAGGCTGCGCTTGGTTCGTCGGTTCGGGTCGAGCAGGTCGCACTGTCCGACAGCGCTGGCGTTGCAACGATGCGGATCCCCAGTGATCAGCTCATGGATGGCTGCGCCACGATTGAGGAGCAGAATACGCTATCGACGCAAAGTGTCGAAGAAATTTCCGTTCCAACCCGGCGCTTGGATAGCTATGAGTTCGACACTGTAGGCTTCATTAAGATCGACGTTGAAGGGCACGAACTAAAAGTGCTCGAAGGCGCGGAGGCTATATTGCACCGGGATCACCCAAACCTGCTCATCGAAGCGGAAGACCGGCATCGACCCAACGCCGTCGCCAGTGTGATCGATTATCTTAAGCCGTTCGGATATTCTGCCTATTGCCTGAAAGATCGAAAATTTCGTTCCCTGTCGATCGACGAGGTCCAGAAGGGCTCTTCCGGAACGCCTTACAACTACGTTTTTTCTATCCGCGAGGATCTATAAAGCGCCTTTCGCGTGCCCGGTGCCCACCACCCCTTCATCAGATGCTGTCATGGCGGCAGCCGATGTTTTGCGCCATATCGCCCCTATGGCCCAATCCATGACTGGCCTTCCATAGACCGAGCGAGCGGAGATTGCAGTTGGGCGATTGCGGCCAACTGCCTGCAGCCGGCGGCTCCGCTCTCCCTTCTGACAACACGCCGTGCCGAAAGATGCGGATCAAGGTTGCCTCGGCCACGCCTACAGATGTCGTTTGATTGGACAACGACGATATGGGGAGCCGCAGCCTGTCGAAGGAGTCCCATTCACCCCGGTCGATTGCCGATCTGGAGCAGTAGGAGGCTCATGGGTGCGGCCATCAATCCAGAGCGAAGGTCAAGCCCGGCCGGCGACGAATTCGCCGAGGTAGTAGCCTTTCGCAAAGGAGATAAGGCGGCCGAATAGGCACTCTGCTCGAGGACATCCGCCATCGGCGCCAGCAGCTTGCATTGGCAGAAGGCGCCGTCAGGCTCGGATGCCATATCCGGCGCGCACGGGGTTAGGTCGCATTGAACCCCTTGGGTTCCACGGCAAAAGAACAGCAAGCGGCAACGAACAGGGCTTTGGAAAACAAGGCAGAAGGCCTGTCGCAAGTCCTTCCAACCAGTAGAGAACTTGAGTTTATGGGGAGAACAACCTGCGACAGGGAAATTCTGCAGATATCAGTGGATGCTAAATTACGCCCGTCGAATTGACCTATTACACTTCCAGCGGAGTTGGTACAACGCGAAAGAGTTGATCTTTGAGGGTAATTACGCGTTAGCGGGATATCGGGGTTTTGGCCGTCGCGTTATCAGTATGGAGCAGTGAGGCAGCGGCCGATTGGACCTTACGGACAGGAACTTGCTGGCGGCCTCGCGCAGATCATCGCTCATGCTGACCCCTGCGCTTACGGTATCGACCAGAATGCTTTGGAAAAGTACGTTGACAAATAAACTATTGAATCCGGAGGCACTGCAGTTCATTCGTACTAGTGTGACGTTGATGGCGAAATTGAACGCGCCGCTGTGCACGATCACAAAGGCCGCAGCTAAGTCGCTCGGGTTGCTTCAATGACAAAGGTTACAGCCGCACGGCTCGTCGAAATGGACGATGAGATAGCACGCCTGCAGGCAGCACTCCTAAAGCACGCAGAACGTTTAGCGCGTGGTGAAGAAAGTGAGCAGCCTCAGCCGCCAATCTGGTCGATTGAAGAGCAAAGGGCTTGGTCTGAAGCACTTCAAGCCAAAGTAAGAAACGCAATGATCGTGGCCTGGGGAGGAGAGGCAGCCTACGATGCAGTCGTCTCTCAAGGCGAAGCGATGAGACAGGCTCGCCGCGAGGCGGACCGCTCGATTGCTATTGTTCACGTAACCGTCGTCGAGGAGCTCTTGCGTTCGGCAATTGAACGCTATTTCCCTGGGCGGCATTCTGATCCAGAGATTATTGATCGTCTATTCGACCCGATGCGGTATGGGCCGCTCAACACTTTCACTGCAAGAGTGGATATCGCTTTTGCGTTGGGCATAGTCGGATCAGGCGCCCGCAAAGCCTTGAAGCTAATAGCTGAGATCCGGAACAAATTTGCCCATAAGCTCGAGATACATTCATTTGACCATCCCGATGTGACGAAGTTGATCGACAAACTTAAATATATTGACTTCGCGATTACCGGACCGGACGCCGAAGGCCTAATGCATCTGTGGAATCGGTTACCGAACTCGGAGGTGACGTCTGGAAGCGGATGGCGTGCATCCGACAATCCTTTCGACCATCGGGGAAAGTTTGAGAAGACCTGTGGGTTTCCGCAGCATTCCTTGCGAACGAGCGTGCCGGGATCGACGCACCCAGATCTTCACCAGAAATGAGTACGCCCGGCGAAGGGCGGTTTGTGCGGCTCAGGACAAGACATTCGAATGCTTTTTTGAAACGGAAAATTCCGAAACCTGGTATCAAAATTCCGGGATTTGCGCCCGGCTACACCGGCTGGATTGATACAAGAGGAATGGTGGGCCCGGAGGGACTCGAACCCCCAACCAAGCGGTTATGAGCCGTAGGTGGTTCTGTTTCATCGTGTAGCACCGCGTTTCAGTCTTCACAACATCCCACTGAAAATCTTGATTTATCCGGGCGGTGGTGTTTCACTGCGTATCGCGATGTTTCACCAGATCTCGCGCATTCTGTTGCCCCGACGTTGCCCCAATGGAGATTGCTGTTGCCCCGCGAAAATCTGACCGATAAACGGCTCCAAGCCCTCAAGGCTGCACCCAAGGGAGAGCGGTACGACATCTCCGACGGCATAACGCCGGGTCTCGCGGTCCGTGTGACCGACAAGGGAACGAAGACATTCGTGCTGGTTGCCCGATTTCCGGGAAGCTCGAATCCGACGCGTCGAGCGATCGGCGAATATGGCGCCGTGACGCTGGAGGGCGCACGCGAGACTGCCCGGAAGTGGTTGCAGCTCATTACCCGTGGCATCGATCCGAAGGCGGAAGAGCAGAAGGAGAGGGAGGCGGAAGCTCGCAAGCGTGAAAACACGTTCGAGCGGGTGACGTTGGATTATCTTGCCGATATCCCCACAAGGAAGAGGAATCGCCATGCTGCGCAGGACGAGAAAGAGATCCGGCGCGAACTACTCGACCCGAAGCGCAACAAATTCTTGAAGAAGCCGATTCCCGAAGTCACCGATGCGGATATCGCAGAGCTGATCGGCGCCATTCGCGATCGGCCGGCACCGGGCATGGCCTATAATGTCTGGGGGCACGTCAAGGCGATTTTCTCCTGGGCGATGTGGCCGGAGCGCCGCCAGGGATACGGCCTCACGGCGAATCCGACACAGCATCTGCAGCCGAAGCACTTCAAGCTCACGAAGACGGTCAGCACACGCGTTCTGACCGATGATGAGATCCGCGCCTATTGGGCGGCGGCGGACGCAACGTCTTACCCGCTGGGCCCATTTTACAAGATGCTCATGCTGACAGGCCAGCGGAAAGCTGAGGTTGCCGAAGCGGAGTGGCCGGAATTTGCGGGGGCCAATAGGGCGCTCTGGACGGTTCCTGAGGAGCGCTTCAAATCCGGTCAGTCGCACATAGTTCCTATCGCCGATGATGTTCAGGCGATTCTGAGTTCCTTGCCTCGGTACAAAGGCGAGAAAACAGGCAAGTTTCTTTTCAGCACGACAATGGGATTGAAGCCGATCAACGGCTTCAGTCGAGCAAAAGAAACCTTGGACGCTGCGATGCTTGCCGAGCTGCGCAAGGCCGACCCGGATGCAGAACTTCCTGAGTGGGTTTTCCACGATATCCGCCGGACGGTGCGCACGCGCCTCTCTGGTCTCCGTGTGAATTCGGACGTTGCTGAGATGGTGATCGGTCACGGCAAGACCGGCCTGCGGCGTGTCTATGACCAATACGAATTCGAACCCGAGATGCGTGAAGCTCTTCAGCGCTGGGCTGTAGCCTTGAAGCAAATCGTGGCGCCAACTGGTCCTGAAAATGTCGTCACATTCGAGAAAAGGGCCGGTGACGAAGTGTGATTTTCAGGGCTGATGTTTCACACGATCTCACTGAGTTTCATCGAAGTTCACAACAGGAGGTGCCCGCGGAGTTTGGCTTGAGCGCGATGCCGTCGCATTGCGCAGCAAAAGTTGAGGCAAGCAATGCGGTTCATCTCTTCGGAAGAGCTGAAGGCGAAGGGCGTATCGATATCGAGAGCCACCCTTTGGCGGCTGATCAAGAAGGGTCAGTTTCCCAAGCCAATCAAAACGTCTCCGTCTCGTAACGCCTGGCTGGAAAGCGAGGTGGACGAGTGGATGAGATCTCGAGTGGATGAGCGTGATAGGGTTGCGCGATGACCAGGCGCGACTTCTCTAAGCTCAAGAGCCGGGAGAGTGTTGCGAGGCGAGGGTATGAGCCAGCCAAGGGCGGGCTGCCACTCGACGGCGCGCCGCGGCGCTCGAACACTTCCCGCGCCGATCTCCGAAACGAGGCCAACAGCCTCCTCGATGCGGTGACGATGATCACCCGTTTGTTTCAGTGCCCCACTTGCCGGCTTCAGTTCCGCGCGCGCCAAACGATCGTGCCGGCCGATCCGGTGCTCTGCAAACGCTGCGGGAGGCCGGTATGAGCCGGGCGCCCTTCTTTGCTGTCGATCGGCGCTGCTGGGGCGCTGCATGCGATCTGGGACTGAATGAGGCGGTCGCCTACCTCGTCATCGCCAGCGGTACCGGCGGGGATCAGCGAACATCAAGCTGGTCGGCCACCTCGATCGAGGCTCGAACGGGAATGCATCATCGCCGGGCCACCGGCGCAATCGACAACCTGGTTGGCGCCGGCCTGATGACCGTTGAGAAGCGCGGCAAGAGGCGAAGCTACTTTCTGAAGCCTGCCAACGAGGTGCCGGCCGTTGTCGCGAAGACGATCACGCCGGCGCGCCGCGCCAGGAAAAAATACCACGAGGCACTGGAGGAGCTGGAAAATCCACAATGGATATGGCTTCCCAATGCACTTGTCGAAGGTGCTGCCGACGAGACGCCGCCCGTGAAGCTGCTTCGGCAGTCACAGAACCTCAAGGCTCTCCGCCTGTTCATCGACCTGTATTTCTACCATGACTTGGCCGACTGCGGCGGGGTCGAATGGCATCGCGGCATTGGCATCCGCCAGCCGTTCTCGCGCCGAGAGATCGGCCGGCATGGCATCTATGTGGTGTGGGCTTTTAAGCCGGATCCGACGACAGGAAGTCAGACATACAAAAACGCCCCGTTCTGGTTTGAGGGAGGCTTCTGGGATGCGTGGAACATGCTCCTAAGCGCTGGCTTGGTGGAGTTCGTCGCCCACCTCGTCGAGAGCGATGGCGATGATGCCGAAGTCATTCACCCGCTTCCGTGGGCCAACGGCGAGGACGGCGAGAAGGCCATCACGATCGCCGCGATCGGGGCAGGGCGGCGCATGGCGCCATTCTTCGATGATGAACGTACGACAATGCTCATCCCTGTCTCGAAGCTTCGGCCGGACGTCGAATTGATCGGCATCGCCCGAATGAAATACCGGCCTCAAACCGCCCGCACCAGCGAATGGTTGGCCAAAGCTAATGAGTGGAGAAAGACCGCGCTGGCCTTCGACGAGATGGCGGCCACGGTCGAGGATTCCGGTATCAAAGTAGTATCAAGGTAGGATCAAGGGGATATCAAGGTGGGATCAATGAATACCTATACCCCCGTACTAACATGGCCCTCATAGCCGGGCCGGGCCTAGTCGATCCAGATCGACATCCGACCTTCGGGTCGTAAACTCTCAAGCGATGGAGAAAACGAAATGACCAGATTTGAAGATTGCTTTCCACCCGACATTGTCAGAGCCGTCTATGCCCGTCTCGAGCGCGAGGAGATGCTGAGGAGGGAAGATCCGCGACCGGTTGACAGCAACGTCATCTCCTTCAGTGAATACCGTCGAAAGGCGATGGTTGAAGAGCAGCAGGTGGTGTCTTGAGCGGGCAGGGGAGCGAGCCCCAGCATTTCAGGTGCCGCATCTACTACGGAAGAGGAGAGCCTATAACCGCTTGGTCTGTTTCGGCATTCATGTTGCAAAGTCGTTGAAAATCAGGAATATAGAGTCGTTGATCATGCTTGATGAAGCGCCGCTCTGAAGCCTTTGGGCAACGTGAGGGCAACAAACCAGCTAGGATCAGTGACGTTTTTCGCCGGAGCGATGGCCGGAGAGACCGCGAACTCACAACCGGAGCCTCTCAAATGCTGCCCAAAGTGCCCGCATATCATCGCAATGGCGATGTCGCCGATCTTCCCGAAATCGATGCGAAAGCCGCCGCTGCCAATCACCCCGACGAATGGTCTCTTGAGCCGTGGAGCGCCGGGCAACGGCGTGCCTATGACCTGCAGAAGGCGGAAGAGCGCCAGGCAGCATCGGCAGCCGTGAGAGAACGCGCCGCCGACCAGGTGAACGGGAAGCTGCTTATCCGGTCACCGGCTTAGCCATCGTGGCGCTTGCTGTGGCGGACTGGTGTCCGTCGAGCGGCCCCCACCCCCTTCTTCCTGTCATCGCTCCACAGCGAGGGGGGGTGGGGGCAAAACTCGGCGGTAAATTCCCAGTTCCACCCTCACACGCGCCTCGCACTTACCCGAACACCCGGGCTTGAATTTTTTCACCATCACGAGGAATTCCCAATGCCCCTGTCGAACCCTTCGCCCCTCCCGTCGGTCCTCCCGCACCGCGCGGTTCCGCTCGACGTCGCCACGGCCTTCGCGGCTGGTCAGACGCTGACCGCCTCCGGCTATGTGAACAACACACAGACGCAGGTCGACATCGGAAACGGCTTATGGGAAGGCCGGCTCTCGCTCGAACTGTCCGCCCTCGATCTGTCGTCGAATGATGAGACGTACCGGCTGATGCTGCTCGGGTCGAATGACGCCGCTTTCGGCAATGGCAACGTGGAGATCTTGGCGACCCAAGACTTCGCCGCGGCGTCAGCGGGCCGGCTGCTGCCGACGGTGGCGCCGGCGTCGAACTCGATGCCGCCCTCCGGTCGCTTGTCGGGCCGCTTCGTGGTGCCGGTGACGAACCTCCGCGGGCAGTTCCTGTTCCGGTATCTCCAGCTCTACGCGCTGCTTGGGGGCACCACTCCCTCGATCACGTTGTCGGCCTGGCTGGCGGCGGAGTGACGCCCGATGGCAGTCCGTCACGACAACAGCCCGACTGCGTTGGTGGCCGCCAAGGCCCGTGAGGCGTCGAAGCGTGGCCGTCATAAGCAGTCCGGGCGCGGCTCGGGGCTGACGCCGACGGTGATGACAGCGATCGAGCTTCTCATCTTCGGCAAAAAGGATGATCCGGGCGCCATTGTCAAAATGGAAGACGCCGCTGGCGCTGCAGGCATATCCGGGCGCGCGCTTCGCGCCGCACTGTTGAAGCCGGCGGTGGAGCATTTCTATCAAAAGCAGCTTGCGGCTTATCGGAACGGCGAGCGCGCCGCCAGCATCCGGACCATCGCGCAGATCCGCGACGATAGCGCCCTCAAGGCGACCGCGGCCGGCCAAAACGTCAGGCTGAAGGCGGCGGAGACCCTCGCGTTCGATCGCCCGGAAACACAGGTCAACGTCCAGGTGAACAACACGGTGAACGTGACGCCGGGCTACGTGATCCGCATCGGTGCAGCGAAGGGCAAGAGCCCGCCAACGATCGATGCAAACCCGATCGACGATGAAATCGCCAGCCCAATTCGATAGGAAAAGGTCATGAGCATACAGAACTGCCTCGCGCGTCTCGTCCAGGCGAACCGGATCAGCCAGAAAGCGGCAGATGACGCGCTGGCGCTCCACGAAGGCATTCAGGGCCGGCTCTATCCATCGATGGGGCCTGCCTCTGCTGATGCTGCCGGCGCGCTCGAGGCGGCCCGGGTGATGATGCAGGCGGCGCAAGAGCGGAAGCTGATGGCGGCGAAACAGGCGATCCGTCAATCCGAGATCGCGAACCGCATGGAGCTCCACCCGAAAGGCAAGTCAACCGGCCTGATGTCGGCGCTGGTGCGCGACAACTGGGAAGGCGGGGCGGCCACGAAGGATGCCATCAACATCGAAAGCCATGCGGAGTCGGTGACGAAAAAGCTGCTCGGCATCATGAACGGCACAATGGACAAATACCGCTCCACCATGGCCGGGCTCAGGCAGGACACCGAATCCATCTGGAACGTCGTTGACGAGATCTACGGCGTCGACTCTGGGGACGCTGATGCCAAGGCTGCGGCGCAGGCGTTCAGCGAGACAGCGAAATATGCGGTCGATCGTGTGAAGCGGGAAGGCAAGCCGCTTTCGGTGCTGGAGGATTGGCGGCTGCCTCAAAGCTGGGACGCGAAGCAGGTCAAGAACATTGGCGAGCGGACCTTCATCAACGACCTGATGACGGAATACGAGGGCGGGAACCTCAAGGTCATGGACAAGGCCGGGCATGGCGAGGCGCCGAAAGCTGCGGTGCCGGGCATCATCGCCAACGCCTTCAACGATATCACGATCGGCAAAGGGCAAGGCTCCGGCGCCGGCGGCTTCTCCAATCAGCTCCGCGTCTTCCGGTTCGAGAATCCGGACACCTATAAGCGGCTGATGCAGAAATATGGCGTCGGCTCGGGCGGCCTCTTCAACACCATGATGGGGCACGTCCAGGCGATGGCGAAAGAGATCGCCTTCGTCGAGGTGCTCGGGCCAAATTATGAGGGCACCTTCAACAAGCTCATTCAGGCAGCTCGTGATGATTTCGCTCAAAAGGGCAACGTCGGAAAGCTGGTGGACTGGACCACGATGAATAATCCGGTCTCGGTGCAGCGGACGTTCGATGCTCTTTCAGGCCGCCTCGGCGTGGCGCAGAGCGATCTGATCGCCGGTATCGGCGGCGGCATGCGCAACCTCATGACTGCTTCTCGGCTCGGATCGGCAACCATCTCGGCGCTGCCGGGCGACTCCATGACCGCCATCCTCGCATCGAACTACAACAACGTGCCGGCGGCGGCGGTGCTTTCCAGGCTGGTCACCGACCTGACCACGAACCGCCATGGCGCGGAAGAACTGGCACGGCAGCTCAATCTTACGGCGGCGACGGTGCTCGATACCGCGATCGGAACCAAGCGCTTCGATGACGAGGTGATCGGGCAAGGCATCACCGGCCGCATTGCTGATGGCCTTATGCGTGTCACCGGTATCAACACGTGGACCGAAGGTCTCAAGCGCGCGTTCTCCATGGAATTCATGGGCATGATCGCAAGGCAGACCGAAAACAAGTTCGAGGATCTGGATCCGGTATTCCGTGGCTTCCTCGACCGCTACGGTTTCAATGCCGGCGACTGGGACAAGCTGCGGGTTTCGCCTCATATCGAGGCAGAAGGGGCGAAGTTCTTCGATGTGAACGGCGTCGAGGATCAGCGCCTCGCCGACCGGCTGATGTCGGCCATCATCGACGAGCGTCACTTCGCCGTGGTCGAGCCCGATGCCCGCATCCGGGGAAAAATGTCCCTTGGCCTGCAGCGCGGTACCGTGATCGGTGAAGCTGTCCGATCGGCCACTCAGTTCAAATCGTTCCCAATGACGTTTATGATGACGCACCTGATGCGCGGCCTCACGCAGGGCAGCATGTCGAACCGCGCGTACCGAACTACGCAGCTTCTAATCACGATGACGATTGCGGGCGCGGTCACTTCGCAGATGCAGAGTATCATCGCTGGTCGCGACCCTCAGAGTATGGCGGATCCCAAGTTCTGGATGCAATCCTTCATTCGCGGCGGTGGCGGCGGCATGCTCGCCGATTTCGTCTATTCGTCGACGACCCGAGGCAAGGAAGGCATCACGCAGTATCTTGCCGGTCCCGCTCCGGGGGCGCTCATTGCTGGCGCTGGAGATCTTGCCCAGACGATCGCAGGGAACGGAGAACTCAAGGGAAAAACCCTTGCCGATCACCTCAAGGCTTGGACGCCTGGCTCGTCGCTCTGGTACACGAAGGCGGCAACCGATCGGCTCATCTTCGATAACATCCAGGCAATGATCGATCCGAATTACCGACAATCGTTCAATCGCTACGAAAAGCGGATGAAGAAAGACTTCGGACAAACCTTCTGGTGGGCGCCTGGTGATGGACTGCCGCAACGCCTTCCGAAATTGCCTTAGGGGAGTTCAACTCCAGGCCCACCGAGATAGTATAGCCAAGGCGTCAACGTAATCCCTTCTCAAAAAGAGTGGCCTCTAACTCCCGCCGCTGTTGAAGACCAGGCATCGACGGCCACAAACGTTTCATCGAGCGTATCTGAGATGGAATTTCCGCAAATCTTCTCTCAGCCATCAATTGTGCGATTTCTCGCATTTCAGCATTCGTGTCTCCCGTCCTTGTGAATGTTGTTGTGCCTCTGTTGAAGGCCAAAGCGACGAGAGCCCCCGCGCTGTCGGGAGGCAGATCACCAAAGTTTTGAAGCGAACTCTGTAGCTGATCGATGATCGGTGGTAGCGTCCTAGTCTGAAATTGCGAAAGCGCCGCGTTCCAGGGGATCGTGATGTCCTTCAATTGAGTTGCCATAAGCTCTGCAGCGGGACCGACTACGCCAACAGCATTGGAGAGTCTGTCTATGACATCATCTGGAAGTAACCCTTGCCAATCACTGCGCATTTTCGCAGCGCTCGCATAGCCCAGATCGTATCCGATGCCGATCGTTACGCCTGACCCCATGCTCCCTGAAAGAAACGGATGCGAAAGGTTCTTCTCGTAGTAGTCCGGCCCTGTTTCAAAGCGCACTATGAGGTCGAGTGCGGCTGGTGATATAAGCGCCAATAACTTCGCAGAGCCAACCGATGAACTCACCTGCCCGGCCGCGGAATTATCGACAGAGGCAGGTAGAACGCCCGTGACGTTCACGTCCAGCAATTTCTTAGCGAGGACCTGATCAGAAATTAGGCCCGATTCCGCGAGAAACCTGATATTTCTTTTCGCCTGCGATTCATCACCTACACTGATCATTTTCAGCACGAGTTCATGCTGTTGTTTGCTTTTCTCAAGTTGCTGTGACGCGTCAAACTTCTCCTTTTCCATGGTTCGAGTGTAATCGAACTTCTCTTTTTCCGTTGTTTGAGTATATGAGAATTTTTCTCTTTCGAGATTGAGAGTGTTGCTTCCTTGGATAAGCGCACCCACCGCAGACGCGGCAAGCGCGATCATTCCAGTTATGACTGTAACTAGCAAAGGAGAGAAACGGCTAGTCCAGTCTGGCCCGCGTTGACGAAATTGCTTCTCGTCCTCCCATTTTTTCTCTTCAAATCTTTGCTTTCGGTCCTCTAGACTCAGTCCATCCCAATCCGTCGCCATCACAATGTTTCCACTCGACAGTTTATGCTGCTAACTATCATCACCTGACCTGGGCGTGCGCGCAAGGGTGGAAGATTTGAAGTCAATACCCGCCGCATCCGCCGCTTGGTGCCGGCGCAGAACCTTCGACGCCTCATCGATCAACTCGAGGGAAGCCCGTGATGAGGATCAGCTGCACCAGTCATTTCAGCGCACCGGGCTCTATGTCCTGGCGAAGCTTCAATCAGGATGACTGCTAATCCTGTGCTTTGCAGCGGAATGCCGCGAGCGGCACTGTCCGGTCATGTCCATCACCACGCCCGACGATCGCATCTCGACCTATAATCCAGTCGCCGCGACCACGCAGTTCGCGGCGGGTTTCCCAGTTTTCGATAGCTCCGATATCGGCGTCACAGTCGATAGCATCGAGCGCTTCGATTTCACGATCAGCGCGACCTATGCCGCCGGGATCTCGACGGATGCAAAAGCCGTATTCTCTCCAGGAATTACCGGCGAAGTCATCGTGTTCGGCAAAAGAGCGCCGCGCCGGTCATCGCGATTTGTGAATGGCGGCCCGCTGCCCATTCCCGATCAAAATCTGGCGCTCGACACAATCGAGGCAGAGGTGCAGGAAGCGGCGCGCGAAAATCGCCGTGCCCATAAAGCTCCCTATGGCGAGGAAGGCGGCGTTTTCACTGCGACGGATGTCGGGAATGCTCAAGCAAATGCTGCATCCGCCGCGGCATCCGCGGCGTTGGCAGCGAAGTGGGCAGAGAACGGCGACCTTGATGTCATTCCAGGTAAGCGAGCGTCCGAATATTGGGCGAGGAAGGCTCAGGAGTGGGCTTTGGGTGGCGTCGCGGGCGTCGGCTCGTTCAATAGCCGAACCGGGATTGTAGTCGCTCAGAGTGGCGATTACACGTCGGCTCAGATTTCGCGGGGTGCTGGCAGCGTCGAGAACGCGCTTGCGGCAATTGAGACTGATATCTCAGCGACCAAGGCGCTGCTTCTGTCCGGGATCGAAGACCTTCTCCTAAGCAATAACTCCGGCAATCCCAACACCCATGTCGATATCGGAACCGGGAAGGCGCGCGTCGGATCTGTGGTTGTCGCCAACTTGGCAACACTGACCAAGCGCATCAACGGCACCTGGGTTGCCGGCAGCGGCAACGGCGGTCTTGACACCGGTGCGGTCGCGGCAAACGGCACCTATTTCCTTTATGCGCTACGCAAGGTTTCCGATGGGAGCTTTGAGGCTGTCTTCTCAACCTCGGCAACGATCGCTGGCGTCAATGTCTCCCTGCTCGCCGGCTATACCATCGTCAAATGCATCGGCGTGGTGCTAACCAATGCGAGTTCGGTTATCCGGCCTTTCATCATGTACCCGAGGCATGAATACGCCTTTGTTGGGCCGATCACAGAGGTCACCAACACCACTATTACTACGACTTCGGCACTGCTGGCGATCACTGTGCCGAACGGGGTGAAGGTCAAAGCAAACCTCCGGTTTATGTTTACATCCAGCGCGACAACCAACTCAGCCCTGTTCCATGATCCGGCGCAAGGAACTCTTGTCGCTGGCGGCAATGATGCGGGCGGAAATGTTGGCACGATTCAGGTCGCAAGTGGCTATGCCGTCGGCTCCGACGAAATCTGGACTAACACCAGCAAGCAGATCCGCCGAGTGTCTGGCGCCACTGGCAATATGTGGGTTTGGAACGATGGTTTCTATTTCCCATGCGGGAGGAACGCATAATGCCTTACGTTTCCCGATCGACCACAGGTGCAATCGACGGCCTCTATGAGCAACATCAGGACGGGCTTGCGGAGGAATTTCTACTCGGCAGCGATCCCGCCGTGATCGCGTTCCTGAATGCTCCTGTCATGGTGTCCTCGGTTTCCGCGCGCCAATTCCGGCTGATGCTGCGGCGTGCCGGCCTGCTCGACCAGGTCAAGGCATGGGTGGCGCAGCAGGATGGCGAAACCCAAGATGCCTTTGAATACAGCGGCACCTTTGTCAAGGACAGCCCAATGATGGCCGCCGGCTTCGCGGCATTGGGGTTCACGGCGTCCGCGGTCGACGCCTTCTTTTTGGCCGCGTCAAAGCTATGAAAGGCAACGACATGGGTCAGAGACTCGATGCGCTGACGAACCGAGTGGACGAGCTGGAAGCCGAGATCGCCGCAATGGTCGATCAGGACGTGGCGGCGGTGATGACCGGCGCCGAGCCGGAGAACAGTGACAAGATCCTTCGGCTCACCCAGGACATCAACATCATCAACAACGCACGCGAGCGCCTCCGCGCCGCCGACTGACCCTGTGGTTCCACCAGCACCCGCCAGACTGCTCGACCGATTGGAAGGCAGTAACGGGTGCAGCACATGTCATTTGACAGCTGTGCTTTTTGTTTCCGAAAACGCACGTGAAATCAGACCTTTACCAGGGTGGCGTCTGTGCTTTGCGTGAGGATTTGTCAGTTGCTACCTCGTGACCCATCTGAAACGCACATGGAACGAAAGAAAAATGTCACAGAAAACCCCTCTCTCTTCGGCCGCACTGATCCAGCAGAAATCCGAAGCCGAAGAGCGTCTGTTGGAGCTAAGGCAGGCGCAAGCCGACGCTCTTGAACGGGGCGACGACTTCCAGCACAGTGACGAAATTTCGCAAATCACCGAACGCTTGTCGGCCTTCGATACGGCGATCGCCGGCGCGGAAAAACGGGAAGACGCAGCGACCGCAAAGGCTGCCATTGCCAATACGCGCATCCGCGCCGGTGAAATCGCGAATGCGGCACGGATCAACGAAGATGAGAGAATTGCTGCCTTGAAGGATGCCGAAGGCCATGCGCTGGGCTTTGCGGAAGCAATCGGCAGATACACCTCCCTTTCGGAGAAGCAACGTCTCCACATCCGCGATTCCATTGATTTCTATAGCAGTCAGCCGGAACACCTCAGACGCCTCGGAGATATTTACCGAGTTGTGCCGGGTGGGGTGCATGTCAATCACGCTCGTGACCTGGATGACGACGCTGTCTTTCTGCGGCTAGGAAACTATCTCGGCACCGCTTTGAGCAGGATCCGCTCTCGGCAGATCGGCAACGTGTCCTGGGACCTGCACAACATCACCGACACAAGATCATGGGTCGAGCAGGAACGCGCCGCTCTGCGCGGCAAGATCGAGGATGAGACCATCCGCAACATGGAATTCATCGAAAACCAGCTCAGCGACGAGGCCAAAGATGCGGATCAGTAACCGCGTGAAGCCCACAGAGGGGCGGCATCTCTCTTCGGCCGACGTCCTGGCTCGCTATGGCATTTCCCGCCGCACCCTCCGGCGATGGATCGCTGACGAGGCGGTCAGATTTCCGAACCCGCGGTTCATCAACCGCCGGCACTACTACCGAGAGAGCGACATCGTCCGGTGGGAAATGATCAGGGACGGCTTCGACCCGGATGAAATCTCGGTGGTGAATGGCCTGAAGGCGGCCTCGGGCGTGATCAACGATTACGGTGAGTTTGTCGACGCCATGATCAAGCACCGGGCAAAGATGAAGTTGACCACGATCGAGCTCGATGCCGTCTCAGGCATGCAGGAGGGCTACACGTCGAAACTCGAGAACTGGGAACGTCCACAAGGTCGCGGCATGGGGCCCGAGGTGTTCCCGCTGTGGCTGGGTGGGCTCCGCCTGGGAATAGTGCTCGTTGAGCTGCCACGGACGCCACGCAACCTCAAGAAGCTGGCAGCGCAACTTGACGCTACGCAATCGACATGAGAGCTTTGTTGTGCCGGAGGGGCGGAAGAGCTGTGTCCGTCTGCCTTTAATCGCCGGGGCGGTCCGTCGTCTTCCCGGTGCTCCGGCGCCAGGATCTCGCCATCGCCGCAAGAAACAAGAAACCCCGCCACGCTTGTTATCGCCTTGGCGGGGTCTGCCTCCATGGAGGTCTTGAGGCTGAACGGTTTTCACCGCCAGCGATCGAGTTCAATATGGGGATTCTTCGATTAAGGTCAAGTTAAAAGCCGAGCCCGGCGAGGACGCCAGCGCGGATTCTTTTGAAGGTCGCTTCGTCCACCCGGCGGGTCAGATATTTCCTCTTCCCTTGCTGATCACGACCACCTCGGAAGAGGTCGAGCCGGTCAAAGCAGACAGTAGCAATCATATCGCACTTCGCCCACATAAAAGGGGAGTCGAATGGCTTGGGCAAAGGTGGGTCAAGGATCAGCTCCACTATGTATTCAAGCTCGTGCGTGGGAGCAGTAGTTGACAGAGGCACAACGGCGCACAGCCCGTCGCGATGGGGCAATCGTGGTGAGACGACGATTGCCGGGCGCCTCTTGATCATTTCAGGCGTGCGGAAACCTCCCAGCGAATAATCGCACAGCACAAGCGTCCCCGGAGCAACAGCATATCGAATCGACATGCCTGATGATTACCTGAACCCGCGCCAGTTTTTCAGCGCCTTCTGCGCTATTCACAGTTGAGTCATGGCGCTTGACCCTCACTCCCGGGTCTCCCGTTATTCAGGAATGGTCGGCGGCTTGACGGAACAGTGGCGCCAGAATCATATTCCTGCCGATCAGAAGGAACATCATGGCAAAATCAGGCGCCCTTTTCATCACCGAGAGCGAGCTCGCTAGCCGTCTCGGCCTTACGCTCGACAGGCTCAGGATAGCGTTGCCGGCGGCCGAGAAATCGGGCTTTCCCGTGAAAGATCCACTATTCGCAGATCGTCGGTACTGGCCGGCGTGCGTTGCCTGGCTGGATCGTCGCTACGGTCTTCGCGCGGATGGCGCCGGCGGGCCGTACGTGCCAGATGGTAAAGAGCATTGGAGAGATTGACACCTCAGTCCTCAGCGTCGTCTTCCACTTCATCTAGCAAATGCAGATATGAGCGTTTCGAGATCCGCACGAGGAAAGACCGGTCGCGCTTCCAGATTACTGGCTGCACGAAACGCCAACGGACCGTGGTCTCTATCGTTTGATCAGAGTCCAGAGAAAGCCAATTTGCCGGCTTGAGAACTGGAAAGGCCGCCTCTTGCCCACCGTCGAGCACGACAGCTTTTTCTCCGTGCAGCAGGGATTTGACGATTGACCGAGTGGAGTGATCTGTCGCGATTCGCAGCGCATTATCTGTGGTCCCGGTTGGCCACGACATAAGGATTGGCCGCTCACTGCGGTTGACGACACGGAGATAGCAGCCCTTCTGAGCGCCTCCGGGGATCAGAGGTTTGGAGATGATGAAGGCCGTCGGCTGATAGCGGAAGAATCGCTCCCAGATAACGAATGCGCCGGTGACGACGCCAATGATCGAGCCGGGGATGGTGAAAAACGGCACGAAGTCCGCTGCGCTCAATTGCCCCTCCTATCGCTGCTTTTCATCCGCATAGCTGAGGCGCACTCTATTGCGCTCAGTAAGCCACTCGGTTGGGGTAGGTGCACGTTTCTGGTCCATGGACATATAGCGCCCAAAAAGCTCTGGCGCCTCTTCATAGAATGCCGTGACTCTCTTGAAGAGCTCGGATCGCTGTTCCGTCGCTTTCGTGCCGGACTGGGTCCGATCGATGAAGCTTGCTTCTTCCAGATCGACAGCGTTCATGTAGAGCTGACGAAGGTAAAGCGAGACATCTTTCCCGAAGAGGAATCTGGACGCCTCCATCGCTTCCAGCATCGCTAGCTCAGCTTCCCTGTCGCTGTTCCCGGTTCTCGCAACCATGCCAACCGCATCGCGTGCCAACTGATATACTCGATAGCGCCTATCAAAAAGATCGAGAACCACCTTTTGATGGGCCGTTCGCCATTGCATGTAGGCAATTACACCAACGCCGATGGCGATCGCCGGCGTCAGTAGCGCCTGAAGTACTTGGATCCAGATCGGGAGGCTTGTCATGACCGCCACACCAAAGCGATATTGAAAACGGTGAGAGCCAACACCAGTAGCGTCATCACGGTGATGGCAATGGTCATGTCTCTGACCTGCTTAGTGAAGGCGAGCATTGTTTTATTCTGCGCGTCAGCTTCGCGGCGGGCAATTTCCTCCCGGTAAAAGTTCAGGCCCACTGCGGTTGACGTCGCAATGCTGTCGTAGCTCTTCTTCAGATCGTTCACTGAAAGTTTCGACAGAGCTTCATAGCTTTCTGCCATTTAAGCGTTCCCTCTCCTCAGCCTCACGCCGGGGCCGCCATCGGTTGTTGTGCCGTCATCAAGGAAGATCACGCCGCCATTTTCAAGTGCAGTTTTGATGTCCTCAACCGTTCTCTCTCGTAGAGCCTCGCCGCGCTCCAGCCGCGCTATCGTGTCCGGCGAGACCTTCGCCAGTTCGGCCAATTCTCGAACACCTATCCCGAGCGCTGTTCGCGCCATTTTGCATTGGATCGGAAGCAATTCATAACCCCGTTACGATTTATATTGACTGCTAATTTAATTACGATATCGTATCAGTGTTACGAAAACTCTGCAAGGAGAGAATCAATGTCGAACGCCACCGCGCCGGCAGCCGCTGAAGGCTTGCCATCCGAGATCATTGCTGAAAACCGTATCATGGAGCTTTCCCGCGAGATCTCATCCCTCTTGGACCGCGCACCGCGCCGCGAGTATGTCCACATTGTCGCCGCCTCGCTCCCATGCCACAACCACATCACGATCGGGCGCCGCGATGATGAAACGGAGATCCGGGCAGCGAAGGAAGAAGCGGCAGCAGCCGCCTGGAACCTCACCTGCCTGCAGGATCGTCTTGGGCACGTAAGGTCGATGGTTTCCCTTATCGAATATGCGCTCGAAGGAATGGGGCTGGGCAGTGATGAGGTCAATGCCCTGCAAACAGGTGTGAGCATGGTCTACGACGATGTCACTGAAGCGGTCGACTTCCTGAAGTCTGCTCGCGGCCAGACATCCGCGGGCTAATGTTGCCCTAGATGTTGCCCGGAAATGGGAAAGGGCTTAGCCGATCAGTTAAAATGTCGACTAAGCCCTTGACATCTTTGGTGGGCCCGGAGGGACTCGAACCCCCAACCAAGCGGTTATGAGCCGCCGGCTCTAACCATTGAGCTACAGGCCCTTGGCGCCGTGTGCGGCGCTTGGGTGCCGGGGCAATGGTTCCCGCAGCACGGTTTCCGCTCTAACGCAAATCCGGGGGAGCCACAAGCGGGGAGCGCAAGCATCTGTGGACGATGCATATTTCGTGGGCAGCCACTGGAACCTTCTCGACCGGGCGACACTTATTCAAGTCACATTCCGCATGAAGAGGGCGATCGCAGATGGTGGCTTTGAACAGCGCAGTTGTGCTCATCGTGGAGGACGAGCCGCTGATCCGGTTCAATATCCTCGATGTGCTGGAGGAGGTCGGCCATGTGGCGCTGGAGGCGGCGAATGCCGACGAGGCTCTGGTGGTGCTGAAGGGCAGGCAGGATGTCGATATCCTCTTCACCGACGTCAATATGGCCGGTTCGATGGACGGTCTCCAGCTTGCCAATCGGGTGAGGGCGATGCGTCCGAATATCGGCATCATCATCACCTCGGGCATGGTGCGGCTCGATCCGATGGCGCTGCCCGCGAATACCGCCTTCCTGCCGAAGCCCTACATGCACGACACGCTGATTTCAACGATCGATGCCCTGATGGCGTAAGCGCGCAGCCGCAAAACGGGGACTGTTTCTGCGGCTGCGCGCGAGGCGCCGGGAGACATGCTCGTCTTCAGGCAGGGCGGAGGGGAACCACACCCTCAGCTGAAGCTGCTCCTCAGCGCCTCGTTCTCATGATGGGCCTTCTTCTCGTAGATCGTGAACAGCGCCATCGAGAGGAGATAGGAGAGGAAGGGATCCCCTATCTGCGTGGCGATCTCGCGGGATGCAAGAACATGGCGCTCCAGCGCGCCGATATCCTTCTGCATTGCGGTCTGTGTGGCGGTTTCAGCGAGGCGGTTCATGCTGCCATCTCCAGGAATTGGGTCACGACCGAGCGGGCCGGCACGTGCCTGACATAAAGGGGTAGGGTGAGGCCGAGGGCGGCGCGCATCTTGCGCAGCACCCGGTCCGATACTTCGAAGGCGCCACAGCAGACGGGATATTTGCCGTAGCCGTCTGCACGGCCGAGTTCTTCCACTTCGGCGCCGGCGCGCTTGTAGACGCGCTTGAGGTAAGGTTCGTAGTTGGAAATCATCGTATGGATGCCGTGATCGAGCGCGCATTCGCAAAGCGCGAGCAGCATCATTGAGAAGGCGCGGCCGGCGTCGACATTGGAGAAATCCTTGGCGATCGCCTCCTCGTCGATGCACATGCGCGTGCCTTCCCAGATGCCGGGGGCGATAAGATTGGCGGCATCGGGAAACGTCTCGCGGAAGACGTCGTAGAGAAGGGTCGGGCCTGTCGTCGGCATCAGACGCATGCCGCCATAGAGCCGGGTGCGGCTGTCGTTGCACCAGACGAGATAGGCGGGGGCGATCGAATCGTAGCTGTCGCGTTCGTAGGGGCCGATGACGGGAACGTCCCAGCCGAGCGTATCGGCGAAGACCTTCTTGCGCAGGCGAAACATCTGGTCGAGTACGGCAGCGTATTTCTGATACTCATGTGCCTGAACGATAACGAACATTTTGCCCTCCAGCGTTTTCAAGTTCGTGGAAAGCAGAATGGTTCAGGCGGGCCGGATCGGAAATTCCCTCAGATGGGCCCCCTCAGATGAGGGGATCAGGGATTGATGATGCGTAGCTGCACGGCCCGCGAGGCGGCGGCCGAGATCGTGGCGCAGCCGAGCTTGAAGCGGGCGGTCTTCAGATAATCGCGGGTGGTGTGCTCGGATATGCCGAGGATGACCGAAATATCCTTGTAATCCTTGCCCAGCGCCGTCCAGTGCAGACATTCGATCTCACGCGGCGACAATGCCGGCACCGGATCGTTTTCGCCATGCAGCTCGTAGACGGCCTTGCGGTGGATCAGGTGGGCGATCTCGATCCATTCATTGCGGCAGCGGCGGACGAGCTCGGCCCATTCCTCGGCCGGTATGCGGGCATTCAGCGACAAGAGCGCACGACGTTGCGCTTTGTCGGCGACGGGAATGGAGTAGCCGTTGCCGCCGATGCCGTGCTTCTGCGCATCGACCAGCATGGCATAGGCCTCGGGCGTCGGCTCGACCTCACTCCAATCGAAGGGCAGCTGGCGTTCGAAGCCCTGTTTGACGATGGGATCGACCTTCACATAGCTGTTCAGGAGGTAGCGGGAGACCCAGGCATCCGGATAGGTGGTGCGTACGAAGGGCGAATCGATCTTGGCCGCGATCGTCTGGGCGAGATGGTAAGTCACGAAATCGAGGGCATATTCTGCCTGGAGAATGCGGATGGCGGCATCCACATTGGCCGCAGCCTTGATCTGTTCGAAAGCGGGCTCGAACTTTTCGCTGTAGGTATTCTCAATCATTTCCACTGCCCCAATTCCCTCAATCTTACCGTGAGGACCGCCATAAATACAAGGCATCCCCACATATGCGGGGAATGACAATCCGGGCCCCATCTGCTAGCGCCTGTCATGAGGAGACCTCATATGGACAGCAAGAGACCATTCGCGATTGCCGAATGCCAACAGGCCGCCAAGGGCCTGAAATCCAGCTGGCAGGACATGGCAGGCTCCGAAGCGCTGATCCGCGCCCTCGTTGCCGAACGCAACGGCGACACGCCGCTGGCGCTGTTCTGGACCGAGGTCCACCGGGCGCTCTGCCAGGAAAGCAACGCTTTCTGACGATCGCCTTCCCGAGGGGCTCAGGCTTTTCTCCGCAATTTAGACAGGGCAATGATGCCAGTCGGCAGGAAAATCCCACCGCCATCTACCAGATTGCCGATGAAGACGTCTTCATTCATGTCGTGATTCGATTTCGCGGCGAAAGGATCGAGACGTAGCGTTCTGGATCTATGGTTAAGAAATCCGTATCATTTCATCGATTTGTTCCGAAACGGTTGGCGAAGCGTTTGCAGCAGGAGCAATGGTGCTTGTGGAAACGGTTACATTCCGTCGCGCCTTTGTAGCGCCGGCAGAATTTCGGATATCATCACCGATGTATGGAATGGAATGACTGAAAAGCGTGTGCATCTGGTCTTCAAGACCCATCTCGATATCGGCTTTGCCGATCATGCCGAGAAAGTCTGCGGCAATATCAGGAGCGCTTCATTCCGCAGGCGATCGAGACGGGCAACCCCAATAAGTGGGGAACCAATTTCCCGATGTGGTGGCAGGGAAATTTTCAGGCGCGCTTCCGGCTCAGCCTCGGCTGAGCCGGAGGCAGGGAAGGCTTAGCCGACCTTTGTCGAAGGATTGACCCAGTCCTGACGCGGCACTTCGGGCCGCTGCGGTTTCGGACGAAACTTCACCAGCACCTCGCGACCATCGACAGAGGCTTGCGTGCGTTCCAGCGCATCGCGTTCGGAAACGGCCTGGCGCCAATGCTCGTCATCGCGGCCATCGGGCCGGCCCTGTTCTTCCCAAATCGCGTAAGCTCTCTTGCTGATCCATTCGTGGCGTCTGTCGCTCATCGATCCATTCCATTCATCAAAAGCGTTATTCGGCAATTCTGTCCTGCAGGACCGGTGGCCGGCGCTTGGCTGCCATCAGCAGGTCGAGCTCGATCGAGGAGGGCCCGAAACGGGTGAACAGGCTCTCAGCCTGGTCGTTTCGGAGGCCGTATTTGGAGGCGAATTCATCAAGGCTGTAGGGACGGCCGCGCAGGATTCTGCTCCGGCGCTCCGGTTCACGTATTTGCGTCATTGGTGGTAACCCCAGTCGGTTTGGCGGATGCGGGAACAAAACAGATTACAATGCCAAAAGTTCCGTGATTTCGCAGCGATCTCTGCCCTTTGTCCCATTCCGGACCGATCTCAGGCGGGAGGCAAAAATATTTGACGAATGGCGCACGCCAAGAAAATTTCCACTAAAACATGCAAGAATATCATGGCGTTATGGAATTTGCTTCCATGCGCTGGGATAAATGGGCTTTACCCCAGCGCGTTACCCTATAGAATCAATCGTGTTATTCGGTTCGCAGGGGCAGCAAAACGTCCCGTTCCCCGCGTTGGCGCGACCGATACCGGAGGACTTTGGCTTCAATCCATCAAGAGGAGACAGACATGATCAATGCACTGCCGCCACTTCATGACGGCCATGCGCCGTTCGACCTCCAGCAGCTGTTTCGCGAAGCGCTCTATGCCTTCGAGGAATGGGACAGTGAATTGACCGAACCGATCGTGACCTACGAAGGACGGGTCATGCCCATCAGCTTCGTTTTCGAAGCCATGCGCGAATGCACCGACATCGTGCCGATGAACATCGTCGGCGCCGTCACCGAACGGCTGACCAAGCCGTGGGAAGGCGAAGGCCCGCTCGACCAGATGACATTCTCGACGGCGGCGCGTGTCATGGGCGTTTTGGTGCGCAAGCGCCTTCACGTCACCGGGGCTGCGGATATCGTCGCCGTTTCGGCCCACGCGTCCGAAGACCAGGGCCGCGACTGATAGGGTGAGGACCGCGGCCATGGCTGCGATCCTTTTTCGCTTTTTGGCGGAACCTCGCTTATTCCCAGCCGTTTAATTCGGCAGGCACAGCCCGCCACTACAGCGCCCTTTCCGAGAGTCGCAAAGGGCGCTGTAGCACGTGGAATTGCTGCATAATCCATCCCTAGATCGATGCCGATTTAAGAATTATGCAGTGGTGACGGGCGAGGAATGAAGCACCATGCTAAAATCTATTGTTCATGAAATCATCGGTACACCCAGGCGTGAGCCTGAGCTTCCGCAATCGCTCGAGCAGTTTCGCGACAGGAAACGGGTGCTGATCATCTTTGCCGATGCGCAAGATGACCGCGCGCTTATCCAGGACGAATGGCTGCGCAAGGCGCATATGCGCCTGATCGAGGAAGACGTCGAGGTGTTCAGCATCGCCGGCGGCGGCGCGTTTGCGCTGTTTGACGATGACTGGGAACTCGATGCCGACGATATTCGCGAGCGGCTGCAGGGGCCGCCGTCCGGCGAGTTCGGGCTGATCCTGATCGGACGCGACGGAACCGTTAAGCTGCGCTCGAGCGAGCCGATGAGCGCCGAGGATATCTTCGCTGCCTTTGAGATGTTGCCGAAGAAGACGCCTTGGTAGCGTTTCGAAAGCCATTTGAAGCGGGCGCGGTGAAGCATCCGCGTCCCGCGTCTTTTGCATGTTCAGAGTTCGAAGGCTTCCTTGAGGCCCAGGCTCTTGCGTTCGCGCAGGTCGAGATCGGCCTCGATATGGGCGATGTGATGCAGCATCAGCTGGCAGGCGCGGTCGAGTTCGTCGGCTTCGATCGCCGAGATGATGTCACCGTGTTCGGAATGGCCGCAGCTCGATGCGGTCGACTGCCCGTAGAGCGCAATCACCAGAGACGAGCGGGCGACAAGCTCTTCCATGAAGCGCTGCATGATTGAGTTTCCCGATAAGGCCGCCAGCATCAGATGAAAATCGCCCGATGCCTTGATTTCGGCGCGGCGCGCCGTCTGGCCACGCTCGCTCATCAGGCGGCCTTCTTCCAGCAGAAGCTGTCGCAGATGGGTAATGTCATCAGGCGTGATCCGCGCCGCTGCCTCGCGCAAAATGCCGGGTTCGACCAGCCGGCGGGCGGAAAAGATCTGACGAGCCTCTTCCGGCGAGGGATAGGCGACGAAGGCGCCGCGGTTCTTCTCGACGCTGACAAGACCTTCATAGGACAGCGCCTGCAGGGCGGCGCGGGCAAGCGTGCGGCTAACATTGAAGAGATTGCCGACGTCGCCTTCCGAAAGCTTGGTGCCGGGCGAGAGCCTGCGCTCGACGATCGCTTCGCGAATGGCATCGCGGATCTGTTGCGCGCCTGTTTCGGCGGAGTCTTCGGCCTGCTGAGCCTTGGCGGCGGATTTCATGAAATTTATTTCCCGATGGTCGGCAAAGCATAGCCATGTTCGCAGCAAAAGTTAAACAGATTTTGTCCCGGAATTGGTGGTGAGATTGTATACGATATTTTGCACAAATTGCGCACGATAGCCTAAATCATGTGCAGATAGCGCTGCGCCTATAATTTGCTCTCTCAATGGCGCTTTTGATAAAGTCATTGTCTTGCAATAGCTTACCTCAAGACACGGAGTCTGGCACGGCAGATGCATCGTCTTTTCCGAACAGGGGAACGCATGATGTCGAAAGCGGCAGAGATCGATATAGTATCCGTTTCGAAGGCCTACGGCGCGACGACGGCGGTCCATGCGATCAGCCTGAAGATTCCGGCCGGCTCCTATTGCTGCTTCCTCGGTCCGTCGGGCTGCGGCAAGACCTCGACGCTGCGCATGATCGCCGGCCATGAGAGCATCTCGTCGGGCGACATCAGGCTCGGCAATGTCGTCGTCACCGATTTTCCGCCGGCCAGGCGCGGCACGGCGATGATGTTCCAGTCCTACGCGCTCTTCCCGCATCTCGATTTGATCGACAACGTCGCCTTCAGCCTCAAGATGAAGGGCGTCGATAAGCAAGAGCGCCGGGCCAAGGCGCTCGAGATGCTGAAGCTGATGCAGATGGAGGGTTATGCCAACCGGCGTCCGGCCCAGCTTTCCGGCGGCCAGCAGCAGCGCGTGGCGCTGGCGCGCGCGCTGATCACCGATCCGGAAGCGCTGCTGCTCGACGAGCCACTGTCGGCGCTCGATCCGTTCCTGAAGATCCGCATGCGTGCCGAACTCAAGAAACTGCAGAAGACGCTCGGCATCACCTTCGTGCACGTCACCCACAGCCAGGAAGAGGCGATGGCGCTCGCCGACGTCATCGTCATCATGAATGACGGCCGGATCGAGCAAGCGGCGGCACCGCGCGAGGTCTTCGAGCGGCCGGCGACGGCCTTCGTCGCGCGGTTTATGGGCGATCACAACGTGCTGTCCGGCCGGGTGACCTCGAGCGAGAACGGCGTGCTCGTCATGACCGTACCGGAAGGTCAGAGCTTTTCCGTGCGCGGGACGGGCAGGGAGGTCGGCGAGCCGGTCGATATCGGCATCCGCACCGACCGCGTGCGGCTGCAGGTGGCGAGCGAATGGACACTCGGCTTCGATGGCATCGTCTCCAACATCGAATATCGCGGCTCTTCCGTGAAGATCACCGTTCTCGGCGCCGGCAGCGACGACTTCACCGTCATCGCTGACGACGCTGAATATTTCGCCCGGCCGGTTGCCGTCGGCGACACCGTTTCGCTCAGCTGGGCGCCCGAAGATGCCGTGCTTCTCGGCCGACCTTCTGCATAAACCATCACCATCAAGAACCATGAACCTTCCATATCAAGAAAAGGGGAACTGACATGACGACTGAAACGACATCGACCAAGGCGGAGAAGGGTCTTTCCCGCCGCACGCTGCTGAAGACGGGTGCTGCCGCCGTCGGCGCCATCGCCGGCTCCGGCGCGATTACCGGCTTTCCCACCATCTGGGCGAAGACGAACATCACGCTTCGCCAGTTCGGCACCGGCGTTTCCAACATCAATGCCATCGCCGAGAAGTGCAAGGCCGATCTCGGCATCACGCTGGAAATGACGGCAACCGATTCCGACGCCGCCGCCCAGCGTGCCGTCACCCAGCCCGACAGTTACGATATTGCCGACATCGAATACTGGATCGCCAAGAAAGTGTTCCCGACCGGCGTCATGCAGCCGATGGATGTCAAGAAGCTGAAATATTACGACAAGATCGTACCGCTGTTCATCAATGGCAAGCTGAAGGCAGACAGCGTCATTGCCCAGGGCACGGCGCCGCACACGGTCGGCTTCGTCGAGGCGCAGGGTTCCAAGAAGTTCGCCAAGGAGCCGACACAGTGGATGACGATGGTTCCGACCATCTACAATGCCGACACGCTCGGCATCCGCCCCGACCTTACCGGCCGTCCGATCACCAGCTGGGCCGATATTCTCGATCCGGCCTTCAAGGGCAAGACCGCGATCCTCAACATCCCGTCGATCGGCATCATGGATGCGGCGATGATCATGGAAGCCTCGGGCAAGATCAAATATGCCGACAAGGGCAACATGACGAAGGAAGAGATCGACAAGACGATCGAGTTCCTGATCAAGACCAAGGGCGACGGCCAGTTCCGCGCCTTCTGGAAGTCGTTCGACGAAAGCGTCAACCTGATGGCCTCGGGCGAAGTCGTCATCCAGTCGATGTGGTCGCCGGCTGTCGCCGCCGTCCGCTCCAAGGGCATCGCCTGCACTTTCCAGCCGCTCAAGGAAGGCTACCGCGCCTGGGGCGGCGGTCTCGGCCTTGCCTCGCATCTCAAGGGCGCTGAGCTCGATGCCGCCTATGAATACATCAACTGGTACACATCGGGCTGGGTCGGCGGCTACCTCAACCGCCAGGGCTATTACTCCGCCTGCATGGACACCGCCAAGCAATTCATGTCGGCCGATGAATGGGGCTACTGGATCGAAGGCAAGCCGGCTGCCGGCGACATCCTGTCGCCTGAAGGCAAGGTCATGGAGAAGGCCGGCGCCGTTCGCGACGGTGGCTCCTTCGAAGCCCGCATGGGCGCGGTGGCCTGCTGGAACTCCGTGATGGACGAGGACCGCTACATGGTCCGCCGCTGGAACGAGTTCATCGCTGCCTAGGCACGTCGAGAGGGCGGAGAGCTACTGTCTTTCGCGATGCTCAAGACGTCGCTTCGCTCCGCCCCCTCATCCGACCCTTTGGGCCACCTTCTCCCCGCTGGAGAGAAGAGGGAGTCCGTGGCCACGTCGTGAGACAAAATCAAGGTTCGCGGTGGACTAGGCGCTGCCGCGAATCTCTTCTCCCCAGCGGGGAGAAAGTGCCGGCAGGCGGATGAGGGGGCGGCACGCACCTTCGTTCCAAATCAGAACGGAGAACCGGATCATGGCGACCATCGCAGCGGAAACGGAGGAGGATGGGCAGGGCGCGCGCGGCGGGCGTGGGCTGAGGCTTTCTCCATCGGCGATATCCTATCTCCAGGCGACGCCGCTGTTCGTCATTCTCGGCTTCTTCTTCCTGCTGCCGATCGCCATGATCGCCGTCGTCAGCTTCTGGGACTACGACTTTGCCGGCCTCTATCCCGATTTCCTGACGATGAACTACACCGAAACGCTCGGTTCGTGGGTGACGTGGAAGACCTATCTCAACACGCTGAAATTCACAGCGATCGTCTGGTCGCTGACGCTCGTCATCGGCTTCTGGGTCGCCTATTTCCTGGCCTTCCACATCCGCAAGACCTCGACGCAGATGATCCTCTTCCTCGTCTGCACCGTGCCGTTCATGACGTCGAATATCATCCGCATGATCTCGTGGATCCCGGTGCTCGGACGCAACGGCCTCGTCAATTCGACGCTGATCGAGATGGGCATCATCCCCAAGCCGATCGAATGGCTGCTCTATTCCGATTTCGCCGTCGTGCTCGCCATGGTGCATCTCTATACGCTGTTCATGGTGACGCCGATCTTCAACACGCTGATGCGCATCGACCGGTCGCTATTCGAGGCGGCGCGCGATGCCGGCGCCTCCGGCTGGCAGGTGTTATGGAATGTCGTCATCCCGCTCGCCAAGCCCGGCATGGCGATCGGCACGATCTTCGTCGTCACGCTCGTCATGGCTGATTTTTCGACAGTGCAGGTGATGTCCGGCGGCCAAAGCGCCTCGGTAGCGCTGATGATGAAAAACCAGATGTCGCTGCTGCAATATCCGGCCGCTGCCGCCAACGCCGTGGTGCTGCTCGCCGTCGTGCTGTTGATGGTCGCGGCCATCCTGCGTGTTGTCGACATCCGCAAGGAGCTTTGAGATGAGCCACGAAAAACGCGGCCTGGAATTCTACCTGCTGGCGCTCTTCTTCGTCATCTTCGTGCTGTTCCTCTACGGCCCGCTTTCGGCGATCCTGATCCTCTCCTTCCAGGGGCCGGATGGCGGCCTGACCTTCCCGATGAACGGCGTTTCCACCCATTGGTTCTTCAACCTGTTCGAGAAGCAGGCGGTCGGCGATTTCGGCGCCTCCTTCCGCCGCTCCTTCACCCTGGGGCTGATGGTGATGGCGGTGACCGTCGTCGTCTCGCTGCTCGCCGGCCTTGCCTTCCGGCGCCGTTTCCCCGGTTCGACGGCGCTGTTTTATGCCACGGTCGCAAGCCTCGTCGTGCCGTCGATCATCATCTCGCTCGGCATCGGCGTCGTCTTCCAGGAGGGTGGCCTCAAGCCTGCCTGGTATTCGTCGGCCTTCGGCGCCCATCTGACCTGGACGCTGCCTTTCGGCGTGCTGATCATGTTTGCCGTCTTCAACCGCTTCTCGCCGGCTTATGAAGAGGCGGCGCGTGACCTTGGCGCCAGCTCCTGGCAGACGTTCTGCCATGTCGTGCTGCCTATGATCGCCCCCAGCCTGATCGGCGTCGGCCTGTTCGGCTTCACGCTCTCCTATGACGAATTCGCCCGCACGCTGATGACATCAGGCACCTACAACACGCTGCCGCTCGAAATCTATGGCATGACGACCAACGTCACGACGCCGGTGCTCTATGCGCTCGGCACGGTGACGACGCTGTTTTCCTTCACAATCATTCTCCTTGCGCTCGGCATCATGACGATGCTCAGCCGGCGGCAGGCAAAGATAAACTGACATGCGCATCCTCATCGTCAATCCGAACACCACGGCCTCCATGACCGACAAGGCCGCGACCGCCGCGCGTGCGGTGGCGGCATCCGGTACGGAGATCATCGCCGCCACCTCGCGCATGGGGCCGCTTTCCATCGAGGGACATTACGACGGGGCCTTAGCGATCCCCGGTCTGCTCTCCGAACTCAAGGAGCGACAGACGGCGGGTTATGACGCGGCCGTTATCGCCTGCTTCGACGATACCGGGCTCGAAGCGGCGCGAACCTTCGCCGATGTGCCGATCCTCGGGCTCTGCGAATCTGCGGTGGTGACGGCGGGCTTTCTGGCGCAGCGCTTCACCGTGGTGACGACGCTGGAGCGGTCGCGGGTGCTGATCGACAATCTGGTGCGCCGCTACGGCATGGGCGACCGCGCCAAGGTGCGCGCCTCCGACATCCCGGTGCTGGAGCTGGAAGATCCGGCCTCGGGCGCGATCGGCAAGCTCAGAGCCGAAATCGAGCGGGCGCTTTTGGAAGACGGCGCCGAGGCGATCGTGCTCGGCTGCGCCGGCATGACCGATCTGGCGCGTGAGCTGCAGAAGATCTACGGCGTGCCTGTCGTCGATGGCGTTGCCGCCGCCGTCAAGCAGGCCGAAGCGCTGGTGTCGCTCGGACTTTCCACCAGCAAGCGCGGCTCCTACGCCTCGCCGCTGCCGAAGCCTTTTGCCGGGGCGATGAGCGGTTTCTCGCCGGTCCTCAAGGTCGGCTGAACCGATGTCCGTCTCTTTCGATTTCAAGCAGCTCACCGAGCGCCAACGCTACAAGCTGATGATCGGCACGATCATCCCGCGGCCGATCGCGCTGGTGACGACGGTCGACGAGAATGGCCGGATCAACGCCGCACCCTTCAGTTTCTTCAACTGCCTTTCGGCCGATCCGCCGATCCTTGCGATCGGGGTCGAGAACAATGCCGACATGTCGTTCAAGGACACCGGCCATAATATCCGCATGACCGAGGTGTTCACGGTCAATATCGTCTCCTTGGCCATCGCCGAGGCGATGCATGTCTGCGGCGCCAAATATCCGCGCGGCGTCGACGAGTTGAAGGAAGCCGGCCTGACGGCGATGCCGGGCGAGAAGGTCGCCTCGCCCTTCATCGCCGAGGCGCCGGCCGCTTTCGAATGCCGGCGGCATCTGACGCTGGAGCTCGGCCGCTCACGGCAGATCGTCATGGGCGAGATCGTCTATGCGCATTACCGCGACGGGGTCGTCGATCCGGAAAGGCTGCATGTCGATCCGGCTGCGGTCGATGCGATTGCGCGGCTCGGCGGCGATACCTGTGCCACCATCCGCGACCGTTTCGAGATGCTGACGCCGAAGCTTTGACACAGAGCATTTCCGTTTGCGCAGTTTTGCTGGAATTGCTCCAGGGATAGGTCCAAGATTTTGCTTTACTTTTTTGCTCCTCGCGAGAATGGTCGGCTACGGATCATCGCGGCAGAGGAGCGCTTTACCCATGATAATCGAGGACGATCTCAGCCGGATCGCGGAGCAGGAGAAAGTGCTGAGCTTCGATGCCTTCGACCTGACGACGGCATGGCAGCTCGGCAAACTCCTGCACGAACTCGCCACCGAGCGCGGCCTCGGCATCGCGATCGACGTGAGCCTGCATTCGATGCCGGTCTTCTATGCGGCACTGCCGGGTGTAACGCCTGATAACGTCAACTGGGTCCGGCGCAAGCGCAACATGGTACTGCGTTATTTCCGCAGCAGCTATGCCTGCGGCCTGAAGCTGCAGAAGGATGGCAAGACGGTCGAGGATAACGGGCTTTCCGGCGCCGACTATGCGCCGCATGGCGGCAGTTTCCCGATTAACGTCAAGGGTACCGGCTGCATCGGCGCGGTCACCGTCTCAGGACTGCCGCAGCGTGACGACCACAATCTCGCGGTCGAGGCGCTGGCGCTGATGCTCGCCAAGGATCTGGATACGCTGCGGCTCGCCCCGACGCTTTGATGCGGCCTGTCCCGCCGTAATTTTGACAGAAAAAAGCCATGAAAACTGCAAAATCGCGTCGCCGCTCCGGTGACGCGGGCTTGTCCTGCGGCTAGGATGCGGCATCGCCCTCCTTCATCCTACCCGGGACGCCATGATCCGTTTGTTTCTTGCGCTTGCCGTCACCATCGGCTTCGGCCTTTTCCTTGTCTCCTGCAATACGCTGTCCAAGGAGGAATGCGTCGCCGCCGACTGGCGGGTAATCGGCGAGAGCGACGGGGCGGCGGGCTACGAGCCGCAACAGCGCTTCGCCGCACATGCGAAATCCTGCGAGCGGATCAAGATCGTGCCCGATCAGACGATCTGGTTTCAGGGATATCAAATGGGGCTGGTGCGCTACTGCACGCCACTCAGCGGGCTTGCGCGCGGCCAGGCGGGCAGCGGCTACGCCAATGTCTGCCCTCAGGAGACCGCGCCCGGTTTCCTGCGCCGCTTCGGCCTCGGCAGCAAGCAGCACGAGCTGCAGTCACGCCTTAGCTCGATGCAGAACGATTATAGTTCGAAGGAGACTGATATCGACGATCTTTCCGACAAGCTGCGGGATGCCAAGGATGGCGACCGCACGGAACTTCGCCGGCGGATCGAGGATCTGGAAGACGACATGCACGACATCCGCCGCGATCAGCGCGACGTGCAGGACGAACTCGACCGTATCAGCAGTGACGTCGGATGGTTCCAGCGGAACCCGAACGCCGAACTGCCGGCGCCGGGTTACTGATCCCCGACCTCAGAGCTTCCCGCCGGCCTCGGCGATGCCCTTTGTCAGGCTGCCGGTTGCCGGGAAAAGCGGAATGAGGCAGGCCTGCAGGGCGTGATAGATATCGCCTTTGCCGGGGAACAGCGAGTGGGAGGGAACGAGATGTTCCGTCAGCTCCTCGTGCCAGCCGCCGTTCTTGTGATCGATGAAGGCGCGTTCGATCACGTTCCAGATCTTGCGGTAGCTCTCCTCATGGAAATCGCTCGGCAGGTGCTCGTTGAGAAAATGTGCGGCAGCCACACCTTCGCAAGCCGGCCACCAGAGCTTGTTGCGCTTGGCGGGCTTGTCGTCCCAATCGAGCGTATAGAAGAAGCCGCCCTTGTCGTTGTCCCAGCCGAGCGCCATGGATTGGGCGAAAAGCGCCTTGGCCGCATCCGGCATCCACTCGATCCGTTTGCCGCCGAGCGCCCAGAGCTGCAGGATGAGGCGGGCCCATTCCAGCCAGTGGCCGGGCGTCGTGCCGGCCGGGCGGAACATTTCGTTCGGATGATAGTAAGTCTTGTCGAGGTTCCATTCGGCGTCGAAATGCTCGGCAACGCGCCAGTCCACCGAGCCGGCGGCGCGGCGGATGACGAGATCGGCGATGCTTTCGGCCTTGGTCAGGTATTCCCTGTCGCCGGTGGCTTCGAAGGCGGCCATCAGTGCTTCGGTCAGGTGCATGTTGGAGTTCTGGCCGCGATAGGCGCCGCCGTCGAGCGGCTGCCAGTCGGCGGTGAATTCCTCGGCGATGGCGCCGTGCTTCGCTTCCCAGAACTTCGTGTTGAGGATCTTGGTGATATCGGCCAGCATGCCGTCGGCAAGCGGATGGCCGATGGTCTTTGCCGCTGAGGCGGCGAGCAGCACGAAAGCATGGCCATAGCCCTGCTTGTCGGAATCGACGGGACCGTCATTGTTGAGCGACCAGAAATAGCCGCCGTTTTTCCGGTCTCGATGATGGTTCCAGATATAGTCCATGCCGTGGTCGACGACGTCGGAGGCTCCGGGGCGGCCGAGCAGCGCGCCGATCGAGAAGCAATGCACCGCGCGCGCCGCGATATGGATGCCGCGAACCTGGCCCTCGGCGTCGAGAGGCCTACCTTCGTCGTCGAGATCGTAAAAGCCGCCCTTGGGATTGACCGAATTGTGCTGGAAGAAATCGAAGAGACCGTTCGCTTGGGTCAGCAGCCAGCTGCGGTGATAGGCGCGGCTCGCCCAGTTTCCAAGGACGGCGTTGCCGATTGCGGGTGCCATGATACTCCTCCGATTTCGTGCACAAAGCGTTGTAAACGCCTATATAGGGGTCGGACGAGTCTGTCATCCGGCGAGATATCGCATTGGCCCGCAAAGCGGGATCGTTCTTCGGAGGCACGATGCGTCGATTCAAACTATTACAACGTCCTTTGCGCGTCTGAAAAGACGCGCGGCGCTGTAGGCTTACAAAGCACGAAATTGACAGGCATATATTGACATAAAGATATCTTTATGTGATTTGGATGTCTGGTCTTACGACGTCAAGGAGCCTTCCCGTGTTTGATAATCTCTTTGGTCCGGAAACGGGCAAACGTGACGGCAGTGAAGTTTTCGCAGCTTTGAGACAAGCCGCGAGCGAGCGCATCCTTGTTCTCGACGGCGCCATGGGCACGCAGATCCAGGGTCTCGGCTATGACGAAGACCAGTTTCGCGGGACGCGCTTCATCGGCTGCGCCTGTCACCAGAAGGGCAATAACGACCTTCTGATCCTGACCCAGCCGGACGCGATCGAAGAGATCCATTACAGATACGCCAAGGCCGGCGCCGATATTCTCGAGACCAATACCTTCTCTTCGACCCGCATCGCGCAGGCCGATTACGAGATGGAAGGTGCCGTCTACGACCTCAACAAGGAAGGTGCGGAGATCGTGCGCCGGGCGGCACAGCGCGCCGAGCGCGAGGATGGCCGCCGCCGTTTCGTTGCCGGCGCCATCGGGCCGACCAACCGCACCGCCTCGATCTCGCCCGATGTCAACAACCCCGGTTTCCGCGCCGTCACCTTCGACGATCTGCGTTCCGCCTATGGCGAGCAGATCGACGGTCTGATCGACGGCGGCGCCGACATCATCCTGATCGAGACGATCTTCGACACGCTGAACGCCAAGGCTGCGATCTTCGCCTGTGAGGAGCGCTTCGAGGCCAAGGGCGTGCGCCTGCCGGTGATGATCTCGGGCACGATCACCGATCTTTCCGGCCGCACGCTGTCCGGCCAGACGCCGTCGGCCTTCTGGAACTCGGTGCGTCACGCCAATCCCTTCACGATCGGCCTCAACTGCGCGCTCGGCGCCAATGCGATGCGCCCGCATTTGCAAGAGCTTTCGGGTGTTGCCGACACCTTCATCTGCGCCTATCCGAATGCCGGCCTGCCAAACGAATTCGGCCAGTATGACGAAACGCCGGAGCTGATGGCGGCGCAGATCGACGGCTTCGCCCGCGAGGGCCTCGTCAACATCGTCGGCGGCTGCTGCGGCTCGACGCCGGAGCACATCAAGGCGATCGCCGAGACCGTTGCGAAATACAAGCCGCGGCCGATTCCGGAGCATCGCCCCTTCATGTCGCTGTCGGGCCTCGAACCTTTCGAACTGACCAAAGATATCCCCTTCGTCAATGTCGGCGAGCGCACCAACGTCACCGGCTCGGCCCGCTTCCGCAAGCTGATCACCAACGGCGATTTCACCGCAGCGCTCGACGTCGCCCGCGATCAGGTCGAGAACGGCGCCCAGGTGATCGATATCAATATGGACGAGGGACTGATCGATTCCGAAAAGGCGATGGTCGAGTTCCTCAATCTGATCGCTGCCGAGCCTGACATCGCCCGTGTGCCCGTCATGATCGACTCGTCGAAATTCTCGATCATCGAATCCGGCCTGAAGCGCGTCCAGGGCAAGCCGATCGTCAATTCGATCTCGCTGAAGGAAGGCGAGGAGAATTTCCTCGCCCAGGCGCGGCTGCTGCACAATTACGGCGCTGCCGTTGTCGTCATGGCCTTCGATGAGACGGGGCAGGCGGACAGCTACCAGCGCAAGGTGGATATCTGCACGCGCGCTTACAAGCTGCTGACCGAAAAGATCGGCTACCCGCCCGAGGACATCATATTCGACCCGAACATCTTCGCTGTCGCGACCGGCATCGAGGAGCATAATAACTACGGCGTCGACTTCATCGAGGCGACGCGGACGATCCGCGAGCGCATGCCGCTGGTGCATATTTCGGGCGGTGTTTCGAACCTATCCTTCTCGTTCCGCGGCAACGAGCCGGTGCGCGAGGCGATGCACGCCGTGTTCCTCTACCATGCCATCCAGGCGGGTATGGACATGGGCATCGTCAATGCCGGCCAGCTTGCCGTCTACGACAACATCGATCCCGAGCTGCGCGAGGCCTGCGAGGACGTGGTGCTGAACCGCCGTCCCGACGGAACCGAGCGGCTGCTCGAAGTGGCGGAGAAATTCCGTGGCGGCGCGGCACGCGAAGGCCGCGTCCAGGATCTTTCCTGGCGCGAATGGAGCGTCGAGAAGCGCCTCGAGCATGCGCTGGTCAATGGCATCACCGAATATATCGAGGCCGATACCGAGGAGGCGCGCCAGCAGGCCGCTCGGCCGCTGCACGTCATCGAAGGGCCGCTGATGGCCGGCATGAACGTCGTCGGTGACCTGTTCGGTTCGGGCAAGATGTTCCTGCCGCAGGTGGTCAAGTCGGCGCGCGTGATGAAGCAGGCGGTGGCCGTGCTGCTGCCCTACATGGAAGAGGAAAAGCGTCTCAATGGCGGCGAGGAACGCCGGTCGGCCGGCAAGATCCTGATGGCGACGGTCAAGGGCGACGTGCACGATATCGGCAAGAACATCGTCGGCGTCGTGCTTGCCTGCAACAATTACGAGATCGTCGACCTCGGCGTCATGGTGCCGGCGACGAAGATCCTCGAAACGGCCATTGCAGAGAAGGTCGATGTCATCGGCCTCTCCGGCTTGATCACGCCGTCACTCGACGAAATGGTGCATGTCGCCGCCGAGATGGAGCGCCAGGGCTTCGAGATCCCGCTTTTGATCGGTGGTGCGACGACCAGCCGCGTGCATACGGCCGTGAAGATCCATCCCGGCTACAATAAGGGGCAGACGGTCTACGTCACCGATGCGAGCCGCGCCGTCGGCGTCGTCTCCGCACTGCTGTCGCCGGAAACGCGACAGAGCTATGTCGACGATATCCGCACTGAATATGCCAAGGTGGCGGCCGCCCATGCGCGCAGCGAGGCCGAGAAGGTGCGCCTGCCGTTGCCCCGGGCTCGAGAGAATGCCCACAAGATCGACTGGTCTGCCTACCAGCCGGTGAAGCCGCAATTCTTCGGCACGCGGGTGTTCGAGGATTACGATCTGGCCGAGCTTGCCAAATACATCGACTGGACGCCGTTCTTCCAGACCTGGGAGCTGCGCGGCCGGTACCCCGCCATTCTCGACGACGAGAAGCAGGGCGAGGCGGCGCGTGCGCTCTGGGCCGATGCGCAGGCGATGCTGAAGAAGATCATCGATGAGAAGTGGTTCCGCCCGCGCGCCGTCATCGGCTTCTGGCCGGCCGGCGCGGTCGGCGACGATATCCGGCTGTTCACGGACGAGAGCCGCAAACACGAGCTTGAGACCTTCTATACGCTGCGCCAGCAGCTTTCGAAGCGGGACGGGCGGCCGAACGTGGCGCTCTCCGACTTCGTGGCGCCTGTCACAAGCGGTGTTCAGGATTATGTCGGCGGCTTCGTGGTGACGGCGGGGATCGAGGAAATCGCCATCGCCGAGCGTTTCGAGCGGGCGAACGACGATTATTCGTCGATCCTCGTCAAGGCGCTGGCCGACCGCTTCGCCGAAGCTTTTGCCGAGCGCATGCACGAGCAGGTGCGACGCGAATACTGGGGCTATGCCAAGGACGAGACGCTCAGCAAGGAGGATCTCATCACCGAAGCCTATGCCGGCATTCGCCCGGCGCCCGGTTATCCTGCTCAGCCCGACCACACCGAAAAGGCAACGCTGTTCAAACTGCTAGACGCCGAAAAAGCAGCCGGCGTGAAGCTGACGGAAAGCTATGCGATGTGGCCCGGCTCCTCGGTCTCCGGCCTCTATATCGGCCATCCCGACTCCTATTATTTCGGCGTCGCCAAGGTGGAGCGCGATCAGGTGGAAGACTATGCGGCCCGCAAGGGCATGCAGGTTTCGGAAGTCGAGCGCTGGCTCGGACCGGTGCTGAACTATGTGCCGCGCAAGGCGGACGAGCAGATCGAGGACGCGGCCTGATTGCCGAGTCTTCGCGGTCGCTTAGAGCATGATGCCGAAAAGTGTGAGCGGTTTTCGGACGACATCATGCTCTAACTATATAATGTAGAACAGGATTCAGATTTTAGGCCGACCCGGCCTAAAATCATCCTATTCTATGGCGGCGTCCTCAGAGATTGGTTCAATAAATGAAAAGCCGGAAGGGGGTCGCCTTCCGGCTTTTATGATTTTGATGCGGCTGATAATTACCCGCATTCAGGCTATTTGAATTTGATAGCGCAATTGACGATGCGGTGGCATGCTTAGCCAAGTTAGCTAATGAGGCGACGATGCAAGTTACCATCCATGCCGCAAAGACCAATCTGTCGAAATTGATCGACGCTGCCCTTTCCGGTAAGGAAGTGGTGATCGCCAAGGGACGCAAGCCTGTCGTGAAGATCATTCCGATTGTGCAGTCTTCCTTCAAGATCGGGCTGCTCAAGGGACAAGTTGTTGGAAATGGCCCCGACTTTTTTGAGCGCATGGATCAGGACGAGCTTGCGCCTTGGGAAGGGGGCGAGTGAACTCGCTGCTGCTCGACACCCATGCTTGGGCATGGTCGCTGATCGGCGATGAGCGGCTCTCGGCCAAGGCAATTGCTCTGATCGAAAAAGCGGAGACGATTTTCGTCAGCCCAATATCGCTATTTGAAATCGGGCAGAAGGTTCGTCTCGGCAAATGGCCGGAGATGGAGCCTTTCATTGGCCGGTTGCCGGAACTGCTGCATGAACAGGGTGGCATTGCCGCGGCATTGACACCGGAAATCTGTCTGACCGCAGACATGATGGACTGGACACATCGCGATCCGTTCGACCGGCTTCTTGCCGCGACCGCCATGCAGAATGGGCTACCGCTTATCTCCGCCGATGCGATCTTCGATGATCTTGTCGGAAATCAGCTCTGGATCGCCCGCTTCTGGTAAGGCTTACGTCACTGCAATCGTCAGTTCCGCGACAAAATCATAGGCATCGCCGCGATAGAGCGAGCGGGTGAATTCGACGGCGCGGCCGGAACCCAGGTAGGAGATACGCTCGATCGACAGGCCGGCCGCGCCGACGGAGACGCCGAGAAGCTGGGCGTCGGCCTCCTTCATATTGGTTGCCGAGATACGCTGCACGGCGCGCACCGGGCGGACCTGGAGGCGTTCGAGCTCGGCATAGAGCGAATTGGTGACGGCTGCGGGATCGGGAAGGAACTCGCCGGAGACGCTGGCATTCTCGATCGCCAGCGGCTGGTCGTCGGCGATGCGCAGACGGGAGAGGCGCGAAACCTTGACGTCGGTACTGAGGCCAAGGATCATCATCTCGTCGGGCGAGGGGGTGTGGATGCCCTTATGCAGCCATTCGGAGCGCGAGGACATGCCGCGGCGCGCCATATCCTCGGTAAAGGAGGTAAGCTGCGACAGGCGCTGCTCGACCTTGGAGACCGGCTTGGCGACGAAGGTGCCCGAACCGTGACGGCGCACCAAGAGGCCGTCGGCGACGAGTTCGTCTATCGCCTTGCGCACAGTGACGCGACTGACGGCGGCGAATTCGGCGATGTCGCGTTCCGGCGGCAGCGCATCGCCGTGACCAAGCGTGCCGGTGCGCACGGCTGCTTCGAGCGTGCGGCGCAGCTTGACGTAGAGCGGCCCCGTGCCGGCTGCCTGCAGGCGCTCCAGAGAAAGGAGGGTGGCGAGGTCATCGGTCATGCCGCACCCCTCTGGCCGTCGTTCATGAGCTTGACCGCAAGCTCCACTGCGCCCTGCAGGGCATCGCCCTTCGGTCTGGCAAGCAAAGGCTTGTAACGTTCAGAAAGCCACGGCTCATAAGCTTCGGCAAGACCGCCGAGCAGGCAGATCGACGGGCATTCGGGCCAGAGCAGTGCTTCGAGACTTTCGCCGATCGCCGTTGCCGCCTCCGTGACGATGGCGACTGCCACGGCATCGCCCTTAGCCGCATGTTCGAAGACGGTGGGGGCGTAACGGGCAAAATCCTTCGGTCTTGCCGAATGGGCGAATTCGGCGATGCGCTCGGGATCGTTGCCGTATTCGGCCAAAGTCGCGTCGGTGATCGGCGATGCCGGGCGCACCCCGTCATGGGCGAGCAGCGATCGTTCCAGGAGATCGCGGCCCAGACGGGCACCGCTTGCCTGGTCGCCGACAACGAAACCCCAGCCGCCGATGCCGTTCAGCCGGCCGTCCCTACGGGCATTATAAACCGAGCCGGTGCCGAAGGCGCCGACGATGCCGTCGGCATCGCCGAGCGCGCCCTGCAGGGCGATCAGCGCATCGGTGACAACGCGGCCTTCGGCAAACGGCAGGGCCTTTTCGATCTGCCTGCCGTAATCGCCGACATTGGCGCCGGCGACGCCGACGACGGCTGCGACGGCGGAAAGGGTTTCATCGGCAAGCCCGGCATCGCCGAGCGCCTGCCGGGCGGATTCGACGATATTGAGAAGGGAGTTTTCCAAATCCGACAGGATGTTGGCAGGGCCGGATCTGCCGCGGCCGATGACATTGCCGTTCCTGTCCGCGACTGCGGCCCGGCAGCTCGTTCCGCCGCCGTCTATGCCGATTGCAAGCTCCGTCATCGGGCCTCCGAATATGCCGTTCCCCACGGTCTTCAATACAATACCAAAAAAATACCATTTACCAAGTGGCAATGATGGAGAAAATTCATCTTTTTATCGTGTTGATTTTGCTTCATAAAATTTTTAGATCGATTTTATCTGGCCAAAAGGTTAAATTCGGCTGGACAATTGGTATTTTTTTGGCCTTAATTCGGTAACAAGGGAACAGCACTTCGAGGCCCACGAAAATCGGCAGTTAAGCCGAGCCGGAACCGCTTCGAGGATGATCAAGAGAACGACCTGCCGGCCCGTCAAGCTGGTGGCGAAGCTCAGGCATCCATTGGCTTTCCCCATCATTTCGCCGCTCCCGGTGTAGCCGCCGGGAAGGCGCGCAGTTCGGCCGCAGGCGATCCGCCTTCGTGTCCGTCGAGCTTTCGGGACCGGCATTGCTGACGGTCCTCCAAGGGGCGTTGGGTGTTGGCTCAGACACACCAATTGCTTGTTTCAGATCGAAAACAGCGCCTAGCGGCGCTTAAAACAGGAGAGGGAAATGAAAAACACTGCTCTGAAAAGCCTGCTGCTTGCCTCCAGTCTGCTGACTTCAGCGGGTCTCGTCCACGCCGCCGACGTCACGCTGACGGTCGAAAGCTGGCGTAACGACGACCTGCAGATCTGGCAGGAGAAGATAATCCCGGCCTTCGAAGCGAAGAACCCGGGCATCAAGGTCGTCTTCTCGCCGACCGCGCCGACCGAATACAACGCCTCGCTGAACGCCAAGCTCGATGCCGGCTCCGCAGGCGATATCATCACCTGCCGTCCGTTCGATGCCTCGCTCGAACTCTTCAACAAGAAGCAGCTCGTTGACATCACCAGCCTGCCTGGCATGGAGAACTTCTCGCCGGTCGCCAAGGCCGCTTGGAGCACCGACGACGGCAAGTCGACCTTCTGCGTGCCGATGGCTTCGGTCATCCACGGCTTCATCTACAACAAGGATGCCTTCGACACGCTCGGCATCTCGGTGCCGAAGACCCAGGACGAATTCTACGCAGCGCTTGACAAGATCAAGGCCGACGGCACCTACATCCCGCTCGCCATGGGTACGAAGGATCTCTGGGAAGCCGCCACCATGGGCTACCAGAACATCGGCCCCAACTACTGGAAGGGCGAGGAGGGGCGCAAGGCTCTGATCGAAGGAAAGCAGAAGCTGACGGATCCCGAATGGGTCAAGCCCTTTGAAGAGCTTGCCAAGTGGAAGCCCTATCTCGGCGACGGCTTCGAAGCCCAGACCTACTCCGATAGCCAGAACCTGTTCACGCTCGGCCGGGCCGCGATCTATCCGGCTGGTTCATGGGAAATCGCGCTGTTCAACAGCCAGGCTCAGTTCAAGATGGGTGCTTTCCCGCCACCGGTTCCGAAGGCAGGTGACACGGGCTACATCTCCGACCACCCGGATATCGGTGTCGCCCTGAATGCCAAGAGCACCCATGCCGAAGAAGCCAAGAAGTTCCTCAGCTGGGTCGCTTCGCCGGAGTTCGCCGATATCTACGCCAACTCGCTGCCGGGCTTCTTCAGCCTGAACTCCACCGCGGTCAAGATGTCCGATCCGCTCGCTCAGGAATTCGTTTCCTGGCGCGGCCCGTACAAGTCGACGGTGCGCTCGACCTACCAGATCTTGTCACGCGGCACCCCGAACCTTGAAAATGAGACCTGGGTCGAATCGGCCAACGTGATCAACGGCACGGATACGCCTGCGATTGCTGCCGAAAAGCTCCAGAAGGGCCTCGACAGCTGGTACAAGCCGGCCAAGTGATGTGATCAGGGGCGGCGTTTGCAGCCCCTCATCCGGCCTGCCGGCCACCTTCTCCCCGCTGGCGGGGAGAAGGAGACCTCGCAGCGACCTCCCAGCCCGATATCGTTTCTCAGCAGGGGCGTTTCCTCTCTTTCCAGGTGGCAGAGAGTTAGGGTGAGGCGCAACCGTTTCCACCTGTGCTGCGCCTTGCGGCCAGTCGACAAGAACAGGCAAAAGCCATGAGCGAAACCGACAACGCGGTCGATATCGTCCCGATCAGGCGCCCGGTGCGCTGGCACATCTTCGTCTTCATGTTGCCGGCCTTGATCGTCTATTCCGCCGTCATGGTGCTGCCGCTCATCGAAACGCTCAGGCTTTCGCTCTACAATACGGTCGATGGGCAGCCGGCCTTCGTCGGACTGGCGAATTTCAAGGTGCTGTTCGGCGACGCGCGCTGGGCGCGCGATTTCTGGAATGCGCTGGTCAACAACCTGATCTTCTTTGCCATCCACATGTGCGTGCAGAACCCGATCGGCGTGGCGCTTGCCGCCCTGCTTTCTGTGCCGAAGCTGCGCGGCGTCGCCTTCTACCGCACGGCAATGTTCCTGCCGACGCTCTTGTCGTTCGTCATCGTCGGCTTCATCTGGAAGCTCATCCTTTCGCCGATCTGGGGTGTAGCTCCCTGGCTGATGAGCCTTGTCGGCATGAAGTGGGCCTTCGCACCCTGGCTCGGGCAATCCGGTCCTGCGCTGATTGCCGTGTCGCTGATCTCGAACTGGCAATATATCGGCATTCCGATGATGCTGATCTATGCCGCATTGCTCAGCATCCCCGAAGAGGTGATCGAGGCGGCCGAATGCGACGGCATTACCGGTTGGGCCCAGTTCTGGAAAATCAAGCTGCCGCTCATCCTGCCGGCGATCGGCATCATCTCGATCCTGACCTTCGTCGGCAATTTCAATGCCTTCGACCTGATCTATACCGTGCAGGGGGCGCTTGCCGGGCCTGATATGTCGACCGACATTCTCGGCACGCTGCTTTACCGTACCTTTTTCGGTTTCCAGCTTCAGCTCGGCGACCGCTCGATGGGTGCGACGATCGCCACGGTGATGTTCCTGATCATTCTCGCCGGCGTCTCGCTTTATCTCTTCGTCATCCAGCGGCGCATGCGTCGCTATCAGTTCTGAGGAGCGGGCATGTCCAAGGCACGCACATCTCCCATCCGCACCGGCCTCGTGCATCTGGCGCTCAGCGCCTATACGCTGGTCGCGCTGTTTCCGGTCTTCCTGACCATCGTCAACTCGTTCAAGGATCGTGCCTCGATCTTCCGCGAGCCGCTGATGATCCCGACGCCGTCGACCTTCAGCCTCGTCGGCTATCAGACGGTGCTCGGGCAGGGCGATTTCGCCATCTATTTCCAGAACAGCTTCATCGTCACGATCGTTTCGATCCTGCTGGTGCTGCTGTTCGGCGCCATGGCGGCCTTTGCGCTCTCTGAGTATCGCTTCCGCGGCAACATGCTGCTCGGGCTCTACATGGCGATCGGCATCATGATCCCGATCCGTCTCGGCACGGTGGCGATCCTGCAGGGCATGGTGGCGGCCGGCCTCGTCAATACGCTGACGGCGCTGATCCTCGTCTATACCGCGCAGGGCATACCGCTGGCGATCTTCATCCTGTCGGAATTCATGCGCACGGTTTCGGACGACCTGAAGAATGCCGGGCGTATCGACGGGCTTTCCGAATATGCGATCTTCTTCCGCCTGGTGCTGCCGCTCGTGCGCCCGGCCATGGCGACGGTCGCCGTCTTCACCATGATCCCGATCTGGAACGATCTCTGGTTCCCGCTGATCCTCGCACCCTCCGAGGCTACCAAGACGGTGACGCTAGGCTCGCAGATCTTCATCGGCCAGTTCGTCACCAACTGGAACGCGGTGCTGGCGGCGCTGTCGCTGGCGATCCTGCCGATCCTCGTCCTCTACGTCATCTTCTCGCGGCAACTGATCCGCGGCATCACGTCAGGAGCCGTCAAGTGAGCCAATCCGAAAAGCCGATCCGCGTCCTCGTTGCCGGCCTCGGCAACATGGGCCGCAGCCACGCGCTCGCCTATCACAACAATCCGGGCTTTGAGATCGTCGGTCTCGTCAACCGCTCGACGCCGTCGCAGCTTGCGCCGGAGCTCGAGCAGTACCCGATCCATCCCGATTTCATGACGGCGCTCGCCGAGCTGAAACCGGAGCTCTGCTCGATCAATACCTATTCCGACAGCCATGCTGATTACGCGGTCGCCGCCTTCGAGGCCGGCTGCGACGTCTTCGTGGAAAAGCCGCTGGCAACCACGGTCGCCGATGCCGAGCGCGTCGTGGCGGCTGCCAGGACAGCCAGGCGCAAGTTGGTGGTCGGTTATATCCTTCGCCATCATCCTTCCTGGATGAAGCTGATCGAGGAGGCGCGCAAGCTCGGCCCGCCTTACGTCTTCCGCATGAATCTCAACCAGCAGTCCAACGGCCCGACATGGGAGACGCACAAGTCGCTGATGCGCACGACCTCGCCGATCGTCGATTGCGGTGTGCATTATGTCGACGTCATGAGCCAGATCACCGACGCAAGGGCTGTCGAGGTGCGCGGCATGGGGCTGCGCATGTCGGAAGAGATCGCCGCCAACATGTATAATTACGGTCACTTGCAGGTGCTGTTCGAGGATGGTTCCGTCGGCTGGTACGAGGCCGGCTGGGGCCCGATGATCTCGGAAACCGCCTTCTTCGTGAAAGATGTGATGTCGCCAAAAGGCGCCGTGTCGATCGTCATGGATCCGAACGCCAAGTCCGACGATATCGACACGCACACCAAGACTTCGGTGATCCGTCTGCACACGGCCGAGACCGGCCCGGACGGCAAGTTCATCCGGCCCGACCAGGACATGACGATGGAAGGCGAGCCCGGCCATCAGGAACTCTGTAACCTGGAGCAGGCTTTCATGCTGAGGGCGATCCGCGAGGATATGGACCTCGACCGCCATATGGCCGACGCGGTGGCATCGCTGCGCATCTGCCTTGCCGCCGACGAGAGCGTGCGTACCGGCCAGCCGGTCAGATTGTAAGGGAAAGATAGTGGGATCGCTTCAACTCAAATCCATCCGCAAGACCTATGGCACGCATGAGGTGCTGAAAGGCATCGACCTTGAGGTCGAGGACGGCGAATTCGTCATCTTCGTCGGGCCCTCGGGCTGCGGGAAATCGACGCTGTTGCGCAGCATTGCTGGCCTCGAAGACGTCACGTCGGGCGCCGTCGTCATCAATGGCCGCGACGAGACGCTGACGCCGCCGGCCAAGCGTGGAATCGCCATGGTGTTCCAGTCCTATGCGCTCTATCCGCATCTGACGGTCAAGGACAATATGGGGCTTGGCCTCAAGCAGGCCGGCACCGGCAAGGACGAGATCGACAAGCGTGTCAGCAAGGCGTCCGGCATGCTTTCGCTGGAACCCTATCTGGCGCGCCGGCCGGCCGAGCTCTCCGGCGGCCAGCGCCAGCGTGTGGCGATCGGCCGTGCCATCGTGCGCGAACCGGAACTCTTCCTGTTCGATGAGCCGCTGTCGAACCTCGATGCGGCGTTGCGCGTCCAGACCCGCCTCGAGATCGCCCGACTGCACCGCAGCCTGAAGGCGACGATGATCTATGTCACCCACGACCAGGTCGAGGCGATGACGCTTGCCGACAAGATCGTCGTTTTGAATGCCGGGGCGATCGAGCAGATCGGTTCGCCGATGGAACTCTACAAACGACCGGCCAATGTCTTCGTCGCCGGCTTCATCGGCTCGCCGCAGATGAATTTCATCGCGGCCGAGAAAGTCGGCGATCACAGTGCCAAGACGATCGGCGTTCGTCCCGAACATATGACGCTGTCGCGCGAGCAGGGGACTTGGGCTGCGAAGGTCGTGCATGTCGAGCATCTCGGCGCCGACACAATCATCTATCTGGAATCCGACCAGTGCGGCCTGTTGACGGCACGCCTGTTTGGCGAGCACCAGTACGAGCCGGACGAGATCGTCTATGCGACACCGGACCAGGCGCATGTCCATCGCTTTGACGTCGACGACCAGGCGATCCGCTGAACGATCCAAATTTCCGACAACAAAAGGCGCCGTTTTGCGGCGCCTTTTGCATGAGTGGGATTGGCGAAATCAGTCGCGGATGATGAGCAGGTCGGCTGCCATGAAGCGCAGCGTTACCGTTTCGCCGGCCTGCGGCGGGGTAGTGCCCGGGCTGTTGAACATGTCGAAGGAGATGACGTTGCCGCCGACATTCATGCGGGTGCGGATGACCGACCCCAAGAAGTGGGCCGAAACGACCTGGCCGGTCAGCGCCGTGTCGCTCTTGACGCTGTCGGAGAGCGAGCCCGCTTCCGGGCGTAGCGCCAGCGAGATGGTTTCTCCGGCCTTGTGGGCAGCGACCGATTGCTTCAGCGTTATACCCTGATCGCCGATCTGGATGCGGTTGGTATCGGGATCGACGACCTTGGCCTCGATGAGGTTCAGCGTGCCGACGAAGGAGGCGACGAAACGCGTTGCCGGCGTATTGTAGATCTCGAAAGGCGAACCGATCTGGTCGGCCTTGCCGGCATTCATGACGACGATGCGGTCGGAAATCGACAGGGCTTCTTCCTGATCATGGGTGACGAAGACCGTGGTGATGCCGAGCTGCTGCTGGATCTGGCGGATTTCCTCGCGCAGCGACACGCGGATCTTGGCGTCGAGTGCGGAGAGCGGCTCGTCGAGCAGCAGCACCTGCGGCTTGACGGCAAGCGCACGGGCAAGGGCTACTCGCTGCTGCTGGCCGCCCGACAGTTGATAGGGGAAGCGGTCGGCCAGGTGATCGAGCTTGATCAGGCCGAGCATTTCCTTGACGCGGGCGTCGATTTCAGGTTTTGGGGCGCCGGCGACCTTGAGACCGAAGGCGACATTGTCGTGTACCGTCATGTTGGGGAAGAGCGCGTAGGCCTGGAACACCATGCCGATGTTGCGCTGGTTCGGCTTCAGCGCGCTTTGGTCCTTGCCGTTGATGGTCAGCGTGCCGCCGGTTGGCGTTTCGAAGCCGGCGATCATGCGCAGAACGGTCGTCTTGCCGCAGCCCGACGGTCCGAGGAAGGAGACGAACTCACCCTTCTCGATCGTCATGTTGAAGTTCTTGACGACCTGAACCGGGCCGAAGGATTTCTGAATGTTGGTCAGCGTGAGAAAAGACATGAGCCAGATACCTTAAGCCTTTGCCGGGCGGGCTTTGCCGACGCGGGAAACGATGTTGAGCAGGCCCATGCTGAGCCAGGTGATCGAGAAGGCGATGACGGCAAGCGCCGAAGGCTCATAGGCCTTGTTGGCGCCGACGAGCTGCAGGTAGGGACCGAAGGCCGGACGGTTCAGAAGTGCGGCAAAGGTGAATTCGCCCATGACGATCGCGAGCGTGATGAAAGCGCCTGAGAGCACGCCGCTCATGACGTTCGGGAAAATGCATTTGAACATGATGGTCGTCCATCGGGCGCCGAGGCTTTCGGCCGCTTCCGTCAGCGTGCGGACGTCGATGGCGCGCATGGCGGTATCGACGGCGCGGTACATATAAGGCAGAGACAGGGTGATATAGGAGAAGACCAGCAGGACATTGGTGCCGGTCGTCGAACCCGTCAGCGGCAGGTAGGACGACGAATTATACATCCTGAGGTATCCGAAGACAATGACGATCGCTGGAATGACAAGCGGCAGCAGGGTGATGAATTCGACGACCGGACGCATCTGCGGCAGCCGCAGCCGCACCCAATAGGCTGTCGGCACGACGAGCAGCATGCCGAAGACGATGGTGAGCAACGCCATCAGCATGGAATAGCCGAAGGTCTCCCGGAACTGAATGTCGGAGAATACCGACTTGTAGGCATCGAGGCTGTATTCGCCGCGACGCATGCGCAATGAAAACTCGATTGTGCCGATCAACGGAATGACGAAATAGGATGCACCTAGAATGACGGCGATCCAGGCTCCGAAACGCTGAGCTTTCATTTCTGCCACCGTTCTGCGCGCATGCGCAGCATGAGATAAAGGACGTTGGAGACGCCGGTGATGACGATCATGCCGAGCGCGATGGCGTAACCGAGATTGGCATTGTGCAGAACATCGCCGCGGATCTGCGCGTAGAGCAGGATCGGCACGATGTTCAGCGAGCTGCCGGTCAGCGCGAAAGCGGTGGCAATGGCGCCGAAAGCGTTGGCGAAGAGCAGCAGCGTCGTGCCCAGCAGGCTCGGCCAGAGGATCGGCAGCGCGACCATCGTCCAGTACTGGCGGTTGGTGGCGCCAAGGATCTGTGAGGCTTCGCGCCATTCCTTCTTCATGCCGTCGAGGGCGGGCGTCAGAATCAGCACCATCAGCGGGATCTGGAAATACATGTAGGTGATGGTGAGGCCGAAGAAGGACAGCAGATTGAAGCCGGTGCCGTAGAGATTGAAGCCGAACCATTCGCGCAGGAAAATCGTCACAAGCCCGGTGCGGCCGAGCGTTGCGAGAAAGGCGAAGGCGAGCGGCACGCCGGCAAAATTCGAGGCGACGCCGGAGAAGGTCAGGAGCGTCGAGCGGACGGAGGCGGGCAGGCCGCCGAGCACGACGGCCCAGGCGAGGAAGAAGCCGATCAGCGCACCGCCCAGAGCCGACGCCACCGACACACGGATGCTGATCGAGTAGGCGCTCATGATGGATGGGGTAAAGAGATCACCGATATTCTTCAGCGTCAAATCGCCCTCGGGCGTCAGGAATGCGCCCGCCACAAGATAAAGCGTGGGGATGATCAGGAACAGCAGGGAGAAAATGATGAAGGGTGCAATGCCCAGCCAGTCGATCACGCGATCTCTGTTGATCAAGGGGGCGCTGCGCACCATAGGCGTTGAAACGGTGCTCATGGAAAAGCTCATCCTGGGGCGTCGGAGTGAGAAACCTCCCCCGCCTTGCGGCGGGGAGGCAGGATCAGAGGTTACTTGACGGCGGCGCCGACGACGGAATCCCAATTCTTGGTGATCGCTTCCTTGCCGGCAGACTGTTGTTCGAGCGTCGGGAAGACAGCCTTTTCATAGGATGCAGCCGGCGGCAGCTTGTCGAGCAGTTCCTTCGGGATCTTGTTGTTCTTGGCAAGATCGTTGAAGCGGATCGGGTGGCAATAGCCCTTCAGCCAGCCGAGCTGACCTTCGTCGGAATAGAGGTATTCCATCCAGAGCTTCGCAGCGTTGGGGTGCGGAGCGAAGGCGGAGATAGCCTGGACGTAGACGCCGGCAACGACGCCTGTCTTCGGAACGACGACCTCGAAGGGAGGGTTGCCCTTCAGGCTTTCGCCCCAGGAGAGGGCGTTGTAATCCCAGGCAATGATGATCGGCGTGGAGCCCTGGGCGAACGGAGCCGCCTTGCCGACAACCGGCACGAAATTGCCGCTCTTGTTCAATTCGGCGAAGAACTTCAGGCCCTCTTCGCCTGCCTTGGCCGCGTCACCGCCGGATGCGGAAAGACCAGCGGCATAAACGCCCTGGACAGCCTGGTTGGCGGCGCGCGGATCGCCCGCGAGGGCGACGTTGTTTGCGTAGTCGCTCTTCTTCAGATCGGCCCAATCGGCCGGCGATTCCTTGACGAGATCCTTGTTCACGAGGAACGAGAGAACGCCGTAATAATCGCCGTACCAGTAGCCTTCGGCATCCTTGGCGGTATCCGGGATAGAGTCCCAGGTGGAGACCTTGTAAGGCTGGATCAGGCCGTCTTTCTTGGCGGACGGGCCGAAAGAGAGGCCGACGTCGATGACGTCAGGAGCCTGCGGGCCGGTGTTGCCCTTGTTGGCCTTGATGGCTTCGACTTCGTCGCCCGAACCCGCATCCGGGTTGAGCTCGTTGACCTCGAGGCCATACTTGGCCTTGAAGCCGGCGATGACTTCGCCGTAGCCGCACCAGTCGTGCGGAAGAGCGATCGTCGTCAGGGTGCCTTCCTTCTTGGCGGCGGCGATAAGTTCAGCGCTCGGCTCGGCAGCGGCAATCGCGGTCGAAGCCACGATCATCGCAGTAGAAAGCGACAGTAGTCGAGAAATGTTAGAGATCACTGTTGTTCTCCTTCGGGTTTTCAGTGTCTGGCGATGCTGTTAATGAGATTACATGAAGCTTGTGTGACAGTTGGATGACGTTAATTCTGCTGCGAATAGCGGAGGTTGCAGCAAATGTTTTGTTTGCGACAACGCCGTCTGCCTTCGCCAAAATCCGTCATTGTTTTTCTTCTGTTTTAGTCTTGTCCTCCTAACCCGGTTTGCGGAAAAGCCTGGTCTGCTCGAACAGGCCCTCCAGTGTCTTCATGCGTTCCTTCGTCTCGTCCCAGGTCGAATTCTGAACGGCCTCGATCAGCGCTTCGACGATGAAAAGGGTGACGACGGAGGAATCCCAGGCCGACGGCGCCTCGATCCGGACGCGGAAGGCATGCCTGGCGAGCTTGGCGGCAGGCGAGCCCCACTGGTCGGTGAAGACGACGATTTCGGCGCCGCGCTTGCGGGCGGCGGTGGCGAGGCTCACCATCTCCTGCTCGTAGCGGCGGATATCGAAGATAATCAGGATGTCGCCGGCATTCATGTTGAGGGCATATTGCGGCCAGCTGCTGGAATTCGACGACAGCAGCGTCGTTGCCGGCCGGATGACCTGCATATGGGTGAAGAAGTATTCGGCGAGCGCGCCGGTGATGCGGCCGCCGACGAAATAGAGGCCGCGCTTGCGGTCGGAAAGCAGCGCGGCGACGCTGTCGAAAGTCGCGGTGTCGAGATCGGTCAGCGTCTGGCGCAGATTGCCCATGATCGCATCGGCGAAACGGTTGAGAATATGGGTGCCCGGCGCATTTTGCGCCCAGCGGTCGTGCTTGGTGATCGGGTTCGAGATCGTCGCCTCGACTTCCTGATGCAGATGTGCCTGAAAGTCCGGATAGCCCTTAAAGCCAAGCTTCTGCACCATGCGTACGACGGTCGGCGTCGAGACGCCGGCATTCTCGGCAATCGTAGTGATGCTGCCGAGGCCGGAGACCGGATAATTGTCGAGCAGGCTTTCGGCCAGCTGCTTCTCGGCACGCGTCAACACCCCCAAATGCGAGTGTATGACGTCCGAAACCGTCTTCGACGCAACTGTCACGTAACTATGCTCCCCGGGATGGTCTGGCGCCACTTTCCCACTCAAAGTTAACAACGCTGTCATAATCCATGTCAACTACTGTCATGAAAAGAAATTTTCAGTGGATGCTTGACACTGGCCGAAACCTGAAGAATTCTTTTCTTCATCAAGAATTTGTTAAGGGAAAAGGAGTGGCGCCTTTGGTGCTGGCCCGGCCGAAAATCCTCAGTGAAGCGGACGGTGACTGCGTCGGGATCGAACGTATCCACGGCCGGAGCCCGGTGCTTCTCATCTGCGAGCACGCTTCATATGCCCTTCCAGCCCTTTTCGGCGATCTCGGCATGCCCAGCGAAGCGCTCTCCAGTCACATTGCCTGGGACCCGGGCGCGCTTGCCGTCGCCCGCAACATATCGCAAGCGCTCGACGCGACTCTCGTTTACCAGCGGTTCTCGCGGCTTATCTACGACTGTAACCGGCCGCCCAGTTCACCCGGCGCCATGCCAGAGACCAGCGAGATCTACGCCATTCCCGGCAATAAGAATTTGAACCCCGAAGAACGGCTTGCGCGCACCGACGCGCTCTATGTGCCTTTCCACGACGCCATTCGCGGGCTGATCCGCGATCGTCGGGCGAGGGGGCAAGACAGCATCATCGTGACGATGCACAGCTTCACGCCGGTCTATCATGGCCGCGAACGCGCCGTGGAACTCGGCATATTGCACGATGAGGACAGCCGGCTTGCCGACCTTATGTTGGACGCTGCGGCTGAAGCGCCACTCTACAGGACAGAGCGCAACGAGCCTTACGGGCCTGAGGACGGCGTGACCCACACGCTGATCCTGCACGGGCTTTCGAACGGTTTACGCAATGTGATGATCGAGGTCCGCAACGACCTCATCGCAGACGATACCGGCCAAGGGGTCATGGCCGACTATCTGAAAGGGCTGCTCCAGCAAAGCCTGGACGCCTGAGATAAAAAGAAGACCCGAGGGAGCAGTTTAACTGCGGACGTCCGCATGGCGCAATTGCCGCGGACAATTGGCACTGAACCGGCCCGCAATTCCGCGGCCGGTCGTGAACAGGGGGAAGTCATGTCGGACTATACCGAACTGGACAAGAAGCAGGATGTACACATCCTGCATTCCATGGGCTATGCCCAGGAACTCGAACGACGCATGAGTTCGTTCTCGAATTTCGCAATCTCGTTTTCGATCATTTGCATCCTTTCCGGCGGCATCAATTCGCTCGGGCAGGCGACTTCGGGCGCCGGTGGTGCTGCCATCGGTATCGGCTGGCCTCTCGGCTGCTTAATATCCTTCATCTTCGCCCTCGGCCTCGCACAGATCGGCTCCGCTTATCCGACGGCCGGCGGGCTTTATCACTGGGGCTCGATCCTCGGCAATCGCTTCACCGGCTGGCTGTCGGCCTGGCTCAACCTGCTCGGTCTCGTCACCGTGCTTGGCGCCATCAATGTCGGCACTTTCTACTTCTTTTTCGGCGCTTTCGGTCCGCAGTTCGGCATCGAGGACACGCTTCTTCACCGAGTCGTCTTCGTGGCGATCATCACGGCTCTGCAGGCCGGCATCAACCATTTTGGCATTGCTCTCACCGCCAAGCTCACCGATTTTTCGGGGTATCTGATCTTCGCGACGGCGCTGCTGCTGACGATCGTCTGCCTGGCGGCTGCTCCTAGCTGGGATATTTCGCGCCTGTTCACCTTCGCTAATTATACCGGCACCGAAGGCGCATCGCTGGTTTGGCCGGGCACCGTCTCGACCGGCATGGCATTCCTGCTCGGCCTGCTGCTGCCGATCTACACCATCACCGGCTACGATGCCTCGGCGCATACCTCGGAAGAGACCGTCAAGGCCGCCGTCTCCGTACCGCGTGGCATGGTTTCGGCGGTACTCTGGTCGGCGCTATTCGGTTACATCATGTTGTGCGCCTTCGTGCTGATGATCCCGAACATGGACGATGCGGCAAAGCAGGGCTGGAACGTGTTCTTCTGGGCGATGGACGCTCAGACGAACCCAACGATCAAGAGCATTCTCTACTTCCTGATCTTCGTTTCGCAGTTCCTCTGCGGGCTTGCGACCGTCACCTCGGTTTCGCGCATGATCTTCGCCTTCTCGCGCGACAAGGGCCTTCCGGCATCGTCGGCCCTCGCCAAGGTCAGCCCAAATTTCCGCACGCCGGTCGCCGCCATCTGGACGGGCTCGATCCTTTCGGTCCTCTTCGTTTGGTTCACCTCGGCAATCACCATTGCCGGCACGCCGGCCTATTCGATCGTCGTGTCGTGCACGGTCATCTTCCTGTTCCTGTCCTTCGCAGTGCCGATCGCGCTCGGCCTTGTTTCGATTGGAACGGCGAAATGGCCGACGATGGGGCCGTGGGATATGGGGATCGGGCTGTATAAGGTGATCGCGGTTCTTGCCATTATTTCGATGATCCTGATCTTTTATATCGGCATCCAGCCGCCGAACGACTGGGCGCTGGAGATTACCGTCGGCTTCCTCGTGCTGACAGGCATCGTCTGGTTCGCATTTGAAAACCGCCGCTTCAAGGGCCCGCCGATCGGCGACGATATCGCGAAGCGTCAGGCTGAAATCGCCGCGGCTGAAGCGGCGGTCGGCGAAGCCTGAGAAAGCTTCCCTCTCAAATGGCGGGGCCGCATCCTGCGGCCCCATCACCGGTCCAACGAAAAGGCATCCGGCCGGCCAATTCCGGCGATGGCATGCCATTTCGTTGCCCCGGTTTCCGATTTTCCCATTTCTCGTTCAGGCGGATCAATCATGAGCAGCTACACAATCGACGATCTCAGGAAGGATGTTGCCGACGGGCGCATCGACACGGTTCTGGCCTGCCAGGTGGATATGCAGGGCCGGCTGATGGGCAAGCGTTTCCAGGCGGAATATTTCGTTGAGAGCGCCTGGAAAGAAACACACAGCTGCAACTACCTGATCGCCACCGACATGGAGATGGAGACCGTCTCCGGCTACAGGGCGACGAGTTGGGAGAAGGGCTACGGCGACTATACGATGAAGCCAGATCTTGCGACGCTGCGTCGTATTCCCTGGCTCGAAGGCACCGCGCTGGTGCTCTGCGATATGCTTGACCACCATACGCACGAGGAGGTCGCCCACTCGCCGCGCGCGATCCTGAAGAAGCAGGTGAAGCGGCTCGAGGATATGGGCATGAAGGCCTACATGGCCTCCGAGCTCGAATTCTTCCTGTTCGACCAGAGCTACGAAGCGGCGCAGGCTTCCGGCTACCGCAACCTCAAGCTCGTCAGCGCCTACAACGAGGACTACCACATCTTCCAGACCACCAAGGAAGAAGAGGTGATGCGGGCGATCCGCACCGGGCTGCAGGGCGCCGGCATTCCGGTTGAGAACTCCAAGGGTGAGGCATCGGCCGGCCAGGAGGAGATCAACGTGCGCTACGCCGATGCGCTCGCCATGGCAGACCGGCACGCGATCATCAAGAACGGCTGCAAGGAGATCGCCTGGTCGAAGGGCAAGGCCATCACATTCCTCGCCAAGTGGAATTACAATGCCGCCGGCAGTTCCTCGCATATCCACCAGTCGCTTTGGAGCCTGGAGGAAAAGCCGCTATTCTTCGACCATACCGGCAAATACGGCATGTCGCCGCTGATGCACAATTACGTCGCCGGGCTTCTCGCCCATGCGAGCGAGATCACCTATTTCCTGGCGCCCTACATTAATTCCTACAAGCGCTTCATGGCGGGCACATTTGCACCGACTAAGGCGATCTGGAGCAAGGACAACCGAACGGCCGGCTATCGCCTGTGCGGCGAGGAGACCAAGGGTATCCGTATCGAGTGCCGCGTCGGCGGCTCCGATCTCAATCCTTATCTCGCCTTCGCCGCGCTGCTTGCCGCCGGCATTGACGGCATCGAGAACGAGCTCGAACTCGAAGCCCCCTTCGTCGGCGACGCCTATGGCGGCAAGGGCGTCCGCGAAATCCCGCGCACTCTGCGCGCGGCCACGACTGAAATGACGGAATCGGCGATGCTGCGAAAAGCCTTCGGCGACGAGGTGATCGATCATTACACCCGCGCCGCCGAATGGGAGCAGGAAGAATACGACCGCCGCATCACCGACTGGGAAGTGGCGCGCGGTTTCGAAAGAGCTTAATAGGCATTTGCGGGTTTGCTTGCCCCTCACCCTAACCCTCTCCCCGTAAAAACGGGGAGAGGGGACGTGCCAAACGCAGCGTCAATGTTGGGGAATACCGGTGCGGTATGTCCCCTTCGCCCCGTTTACGGGGAGAAGGTGCCGGCAGGCGGATGAGGGGCCACGGCTTCACGCAAATTTTGAAGAGTACGAGGACAGGAAACAGATCATGGCAATGATCCAATGCATTTCACCGGTTGACGGGTCGGTCTATGCCGAGCGCGCAGCCCTTTCTCTCGATGCCGCCAAGGATGTGGTGGCGCGCGCCCGCAAAGCGCAGAAAGCCTGGGCGAAACGGCCGCTCGAAGAGCGTGTGCAACTGGTGCTGAAGGGTGCCGCGCGGTTGAACGAGATGGCCGACGTCGTCGTGCCGGAGCTTGCCTGGCAGATGGGCCGGCCGGTTAAGTATGGCGGCGAATATAAGGGCTTCAACGAGCGCTCCAACTATGTCGCTTCGATCGCGGCGGATGCGCTGGCGCCTGTCGTCGTCGAGGAGAGCGAGCGTTTCGAGCGCCGCATCGAGCGCGAGGCGCATGGCGTCGTCTTCGTCGTCGCGCCGTGGAACTATCCCTATATGACGGCGATCAACACGATTGCGCCGGCGCTGATGGCCGGCAATACCGTGGTGCTTAAACATGCCTCGCAGACGCTGCTGGTCGGTGAGCGACTGGTGCAGGCCTTCATCGAGGCCGGCGTTCCTGAGGATGTGTTCCAGAACGTCTTCCTCGATCATGAAACGACGTCTGCGCTGATTGCCGCCGGCAGCTTCAATTTCGTCAACTTCACCGGATCGGTCGAAGGTGGGCGGTCAATGGAGCGGGCGGCTGCCGGCACCTTCACCGGCCTCGGCCTCGAGCTCGGCGGCAAGGATCCTGGTTATGTCATGGAGGACGCCGATCTCGAGGCGGCCGTCGACACGCTGATGGACGGCGCGACCTACAACTCCGGCCAATGCTGCTGCGGCATCGAGCGTATCTATGTGCATGAATCGCTCTACGATGCCTTCGTCGAGAAATCGGTCGCCTGGGTGTCGAACTACAAACTCGGCAATCCGCTCGATCTCGAGACATCGCTCGGGCCGATGGCGCACAAGCGCTTCGCCAAGGTGGTGCGCGAGCAGATCGCCGATGCTGTTTCCAAGGGCGCCAAAACTCTTGTCGATCCCAAGCTTTTCCCCCAGGACGACGGCGGCGCTTATCTCGCCCCGCAGATCCTCGTCGATGTCGACCACTCCATGGCCTTCATGCGCGAAGAGACTTTCGGTCCGGCAGTCGGCATCATGAAGGTGAAGAGCGACGAGGAGGCACTCGCTTTGATGAACGACAGCCAGTACGGGCTGACGGCCTCGCTCTGGACCCAAGATGTCGAGCGGGCAGGGCGGCTTGGGCGCGAGATCGAAACCGGCACCGTTTTCATGAACCGCGCAGATTATCTCGATCCGGCGCTTTGCTGGACCGGCGTCAAGGAGACCGGCCGCGGCGGCTCGTTGTCGATCATCGGCTTCCACAATCTGACGCGCCCGAAATCCTTCCATCTGAAGAAAGTCACAGCATGAGCAGCAACATCACCGCAAACTGGAGCTATCCGACATCGGTCAAGCTCGGCCGGGGCCGCATCGCGGAACTGGCCGACGCCTGCAAGAGCCTCGGCATCAAGAAGCCGCTGCTCGTCACAGACCGGGGCCTTGCCTCGATGGCGATCACCAAGACTGCGCTCGATATCCTCGAAGATGCCGGTCTCGGCCGGGCGATCTTTGCCGATGTCGATCCGAACCCGAACGAGAAGAACCTCGAAGCCGGCGTCAGGGCTTTCAAGGACGGCGGCCATGACGGCGTCGTTGCCTTCGGCGGCGGCTCCGGCCTCGATCTCGGCAAGTGCGTCGCCTTCATGGCCGGCCAGACGCGGCCAGTATGGGACTTCGAGGATATCGGCGACTGGTGGACGCGTGCGAGCCTTGAGGGCATCGCCCCGATCGTTGCGGTGCCGACAACGGCAGGCACCGGTTCCGAAGTTGGGCGCGCCAGCGTCATTACCAATTCCGAAACCCATGTGAAGAAGATCATCTTCCATCCGAAGTTCCTGCCCGGCGTCGTCATTTCCGATCCGGAACTGACGGTCGGCATGCCGAAGATCATCACGGCCGGCACCGGCATGGATGCCTTCGCCCATTGTCTGGAGGCCTATTCCTCGCCCTTCTATCACCCGATGTCGGCTGGCATCGCGCTCGAAGGCCTGCGTCTCGTCAAGGAGTTCCTGCCGCGCGCCTATCGGGAAGGCACCGATCTGGAAGCCCGCGCCAACATGATGGCCGCTGCCGCCATGGGAGCGGTCGCCTTCCAGAAGGGGCTCGGCGCCATCCACGCGCTATCGCACCCGATCGGCGCCGTCTACAACACCCATCACGGCATGACCAATGCGGTGGTGATGCCGGCGGTGCTGCGCTTCAACCGCAAGCCGATCGAGGAGAAGATCGGCCGAGCCGCCGCCTATCTCGGCATTTCGGGCGGTTTCGACGGGTTCTACGACTATGTGCTGAAGCTCCGCTCGGAACTCGGCGTGCCGGAGACGCTGTCGGCGATGGGAATCGCTGCCGACCGCATCGACGAATTGTCGGCCATGGCGATCGAAGATCCGAGCGCGGGCGGCAACCCGGTTGCAATGACGCTGGAAAATACCAAGGCCCTTTTCAAGGATTGCTTCTGACAAGATAAGAGCGGACCAACAGACTGGCCTGGAAAACCTCGGTTTTCCAGGCTTTTTTCGTTACGGTGGCATCCCTATTTTTAGGGATGTGAAAAATACCGGCTGCAATTTCGCCGCGCGTGTTTCGAATTTGTTAACCATGATTAGAAAGAATGAATTAACCGCACGATGCTCCGACGGTGCGTAAAAGAGCGATTCCAGCTCGCACCATTCCTTCCGAGGGCCGAACATGCCTGTCATCACATTCGCAAATACCAAGGGCGGCGCCGGCAAGACGACCGCTGTTCTGCTGCTCGCGACCGAGCTTGCCCGCAAAGGCTATCGCGTCACCATTCTCGACGCCGACCCGCAGCACTGGATTTCGCGCTGGCACGAAATATCAGGTCATGTGCCCAATCTTTCGGTGATCGATTTCGTCACGACTGCGTCGCTGCCGGTGCATATCAGCGAGAACAAGCACAATACCGACTATTTCATCGTCGATCTGCCCGGTGCGCGCAATCCGTTGCTTGCCACCGCTGTCGGCCTTTCCGACCACGTGCTGATCCCGATCCAGGGCTGCGCCATGGATGCGCGGGGCGGCGCGCAGGTGCTCGAACTGCTGCAGTACCTGGATGAGAAGGCCGGCATCAAGATCGGCCATTCGGTGGTGCTCACCCGCGTCAACTCGATGGTGACGACGCGGGCGCTGCAAGTCGTCAAGTCGCTGCTCAGCGAGCGGCATGTGCCGGTGCTCGATACGGCTATCATCGAACGCTCCGCCTTCCGCGACATCTTCGACTGTGGCGGCACGCTGCACACGATCGATCCCACACGCGTCAGCAATCTCGACAAGGCACGGGAAAACGCCACCTGTTTTGCCGAGGAAATGATGCGCAAGCTGCCGGTGAGGCTGACGGCATCCGCCCGCGTGACGAGCCCGATGGTCCGCTCCGCAGCCTGAATATCTCCTGCATGAAACGACAAGGCCGTCGGAGCGATCCGGCGGCCTTGTCGTTTCTATCGCGAGAATGATTTCAATCGACGAATTCGACCGTCACTCCCGGCTTGACCATTTTGGCAAGCTCTGTCGCATCCCAGTTGGTCAGACGGATACAACCGTGGCTCTGGGTGCGGCCGATCTTCGAGGGTTCGGGCGTGCCGTGAATGCCGTATGTCGGCTTGGAAAGCGCCATCCAGACGGTGCCGACGGGGCCGTTCGGACCGGGCGGGATGTTGAGGATCTTGTCGTTGGCACCCTGCTGGAAATTGATCTTCGGATTATAGGTATAACCGGGATTGAGGGCGACGCGCTCGACATTTACCAAGCCCGACGGAGAAGGGGTGTCGGTGGAGCCGATCGATGCCGGATAGGCGGCGAGGAGATTGCCGGCGCCGTCATAGGCGAAGACCTGCTTGCGGCCCTTGTCGGCGATAATGCGGGCAACTTCGCCGCTCTTCGGCTCGCCCGGATTGACGACCTTGATGATGGTGCCTGCAACGGTGAAATCGGCGCCGGGGTTCATCTCTTTGAGAAAGGCCTCATCCATGTGGAAGCGTTCGGCCAGCATTTCGGTCGTCGAGGTGTAGGCGAGCGACGGCAGCAGCGCCTTGTGCGAATAATCTTCCGGGATCTCAGCGACGAAGGGACCGGCGGCATCGGCCGGCGTGATCGTGTAGCTGACGACGGGCAGGCCGCCGTTCATGCGCAGCTCTTCCAGAATGGCGTCGGTGTCGTTCGGATCGAGCTTCGAGCCGGTCATCTGGTCATAGGCATAGATGCCCTTGGTGACGTTCGAGCCCATATGGCCGTCGATGACGCCCGGAGAGATGCCGGCGCGATCGAGGAAGACCTGCAATGCGACGATCTCGGGCTTCGACTTGTTCTTCAGCGTGATGACGGGCTCATCGGGTGCGGTCTTCGGCTGGTCGGCGGGCGGGATCTGCTGGTCGGGGTCGATCGAGGCATAGTCGCCGCCAGGCTGCGGATTGCCGATGCTGTTGTCATCGGGATAGGGCTCGTCGCCGAGCGGCTGACGTTCGATCGCCGCATCGCCCGGAATACCGCCGGTGACGGCGCCGCGCTCGGAATAACGTGTGTCGCCATCGGGATTGTTGTCGGGATAATAGGGATCGTTGCCGTACTGGTCGTTATAGACTTCCCGCGGGCCGGGCCGCGGCGGATAGTAGCCGCGGGCGCGCATCTCGGTGGCGACGACATTGCCATAGTCGTCGATCAGCACGCGATTGCCGCTACGGTCGCGGGCGTAGATATAGCCAGCTGGAACATAATCGAGGATTTCGCCGCTTGGCGTCACAAGCACGATATCGCTCTGGCGGCGATCGCGGAACTGCTGTGCGCCTGCCTCCGGCGCTGTAGCCGCAAGGGCAGCCAGGACGGCCGCGAAGCAAAAGGCCGACTTCAAAAAGCGATTCACGTCTCATACCTCGAACAGTGACTGGCAGACACACACCTGCGAATTTTGACGCTAGTATGGAATTTATGAAAGCGTGCTGAACAAAATATGAAAATCACTAAGATTTCCTTTTACTCATAAACGTTTGCGTCCTTGTGTCAGTTCCGCAAAATCCACGGTTGCTGCAAAAACGCAAGATGGGGACGACGCCGATTGACGAATGGCGACGCGAAACCTAACGCTAGCGCATCCTGCTTTCCGAAAATCGGATTGGATTTTCGGAAAGCAGGATGCGTCGATTCAAAGTGTTAGCGTCCTTTGTGCGTCCGAAAGGACGCACGGCGCTCTAAAAGCGACAATTCCCCGAGGAGACTGTGATGATCGAATTTGCCGCCGCAAGCGGGCCGCGCCTGATGCTGGACGAAACATCGGTGCTGGATATCGGCGGATGTATCGTCGACGGCGTCGACATCGCGCCGAAACGTGCCATTCCCGACGACGGTGATACGCAGATCGATCACTCGCTCGAGGGCTTTCTCTTCACCTGCGGGCCGGATCATATCCGCCACCGCCAGCCGATCCCGGGCCGGGATGATGGCAAGGTCTATCCGCTGCACGGATCGGCCGCCGGCCATGCGGCAAAGGTGCTGTGGACGAAATTCGAGAATGGCAACGCCGAATGCCGCGCCGATATCGACATCACCACCATCGAAGGATTGCCGCAGCGCATCGAGCGGCTGTGGCGGATCGATGGGGCGAGCGGCGAGGTGCGGCTCGAGGATCGGGTCGTCAATACGAGCGATCGGACGGTGCCGACGTTCCTGATGTATCACATGAACACCGGCGGCAAATGGCTGGACGAGGGCACACGGCTTGAAGGCCGGATGCTGGAGAATGGCGGTTTCCCCTGGGCATTCGGGGAGGAGCCGGGTGGCATCTTCTGCGTCGCGGCGCCGGCTGCGGAGGAGGGTTTTGCGGAGGTCCGCCTCGGACCGATCGCCGCAATCGGCGGCAGGACGCTGCGCGTGCGCTTCCGCGCCGACACGCTGCCCCATCTGCAGGTCTGGCGGAACCAGAAGGCGCCCGCCCATATCATCGGAATCGAGCCCGTTTCGCATCGCTGGATATCGCGCGACGAGCTTCAGGCAGCCGGCGAGTTCCACATGCTGGCGCCAGGCGAGAGCCGCAGCTATGCGCTGACCTTTGCTTTCCTATGAGAGAAGTGTTGTTGACGCTGGCAGACCTCCGTCGTAGACCTTCAACCCACGATTTTTGAGGAGACAAGACGATGGATATTCGCCAGATCGACGATGAATATTCGGTTTCAGGCCAGATCACGCTGGAGGAGCTCGACGAGATCAAGGCGCTGGGGTTCAAATCGATCGTCTGCCACCGTCCCGACCACGAAAGTCCCGACCAGACGTCGTTCTCCGTCATTGAGGCGCGCGCCAGGGAGCTCGGCCTCGAGATCGCCCATGTGCCGGTTGGACCGATGGGCGTGACCGAGGAAGCCGTACAGGGCATGGTCGACGCGCTCGATGAATTCCCGCGGCCAATGCTCGGCTATTGCCGCTCTGGCGCACGCTCGACGGCGATTTACCAGAAGACCCACCATATCCGTAGTTGAGCCCGTTCGGGGGGCCGATTTTCCGGCGTTGAACCTCAGCGCCGCCACCTGCCATTCACTCAGGAGACTATAATGAGCATCAAGCGTATCGACGTCGGCTCGCGCATGAGCGGCGCCGTCATTCACGGCAACACGGTCTATCTCGCAGGCCAGGTCGGCGAGGGCGAAAGCGTCACCGATCAGTGCAAGTCCTCCCTTGCCGAAGTCGACCGCCTGCTGGCTGCATCAGGCAGCAGCAAGTCGAAGATCCTGCAGACGATCATCTACCTGTCCGATATCGCCGATTTCGCCGAGATGAACGCCGTCTGGGAAGGCTGGATCGATCCGGCCAATCCGCCGGCCCGCGCCACCAGCGAAGCCAAGCTCGCTGCGCCGAAATACAAGGTCGAGTTCATCATTACGGCAGCACTCGGCTAAAGCAACTCCAGGAAAAGTGCGAAGCGGTTTTCCGTCCGGAATTGCGCAAAAACCAAAGGTTAGAGCGGCTCTGCGCTTCTATGAAAAGCTGAACCGCTCTAAGTCGCACCATTTCGATTGCCTGAAGCCGGTGAGCGCTGCGCGTGCTCACCGGCTTTTTGTTTGCGCGATTTCGGAAAGCGTGCGTGTCGGCGTGATCGCTTCGGGATCGAGCTTGACCTCGATGATTGCCGGCTTGCCGCTGGCGCGTGCTCGCTCGAAGGCCGGGGCGAAATCCGCCGTCGTTTCCACCGTCTCGCCGTGGCCGCCATAGGCGCGGGCAAGGGCCGCGAAGTCGGGATTGGTCAGATCGGTGCTGCTGACGCGGCCGGGATACTCGCGCTCCTGATGCATGCGGATCGTGCCGTACATGCCGTTGTTGACGACGATTGCGATGATCGGCAGCTCGTAGCGGATGGCGGTGGCGAATTCCTGGCCGTGCATCAGGAAGCAGCCGTCGCCGGCAAAGCAAATGACCTCACGCTCGGGAAACAGCCGCTTGGCTGCCACCGCCGCCGGCAGGCCGTAACCCATTGACCCGGAGGTGGGGGCGGCCTGAGTGTTGAAGCGGCGAAAACGATGGAAGCGGTGCACCCAAGTGGCGTAGTTGCCCGCACCATTGGTGAAGATCGCCTGCGGCCCGGTATTGGCCTCCAGCCATTCCATGATCGGCCCCATCTGGACAGCGCCTGGACCTGTCGAGGGTGGTTTCGACCAGGCGAGATAGGCCTGGTGCAGGCGCACGGTGCGCTCGGTCCAATGTGGTTTGGCCGGCGCTTCCAGATCGGCGAGCCCGGCGACGAAATCGGCAGGTGCGGCGCAAATGGCAAGATCCGGACGGTAGATGCGGCCGAGCTCGGAAGGGTCGGGATAGATATGCACCAGCGATTGCTGGGGGTAGGGGATATCGATCAGCGTATAGGACGAGGACGGCATTTCGGACATGCGGCTGCCAAGCAGGATCAGCAGGTCGCTCTCCTTGATCTCCTTTGCCAATGCCGGATTGATGCCGATGCCGACATCGCCGGCGTAGCAGGGATGGAGATGATCGAACAGCATCTGCCGGCGGAAGGAGCAGCCGACAGGCAGGTGGAAACGCTCGGCGAAGCTCTGAAAATCGGCGACCGCATCGGCATCCCAACGTGTGCCGCCAAGGATGACCATCGGACGCTCGGCCTTCAGCAATCTTACGCAGAAATCGTCGATCTGGCGGCGGCCGGGATGGGCCTCAACATTGGCATAATGCCTGGCGCGGGGTGCTTCGACCTCATCGCGCAGCATGTCCTCCGGCAGCGTCAGCACGACAGGGCCGGGCCGGCCGGACGTTGCGACCGCAAAGGCGCGGGTGACGAACTCGGGAATGCGGGCGGCATCGTCGATCTCGCCCACCCATTTGGCGAATTCGGTAAAGGCGCGGCGGAATTCGACCTCCTGAAAGGCCTCGCGCTCGCGTGCTTCCCGCTGCACCTGGCCGATGAACAGGATCATCGGGATCGAGTCCTGCCTTGATATATGCAGGCCGGCGGAGGCGTTGGTGGCGCCGGGGCCGCGGGTCACCATGCAGATGCCGGGTTCGCCGGTCAGCCTGCCCCAGCAATCCGCCATCATCGCCGCTCCGCCCTCCTGGCGGCAGACGAGGACGTCGATATCGCTGTCGCGCAACGCGTCGAGCACGGCGAGGAAGCTCTCGCCGGGCACGCAGGAGAGACGTTTGACACCGTTCGCCTTCAGCGCCTCGACGATCAGTTCCCCGCCCGTCTTCTTCATGACGATGCCTTCCTCATGACGACGCCTTTCTCTCGCGCTCGGCGAGTTCCGCCAGAATTTCTGCCTGGTGTTCGCCGAGACGCGGGCTCGGCCTGATATAATGCAGCGGCGTCTCCGACAGCACCACGGGCGTCCTGACACCGGGGATCACGGTGCCGACGCCATCCTCAAGGTTGATGCGCAGGCCGCGGGCCCGCACCTGCGGATGGGCGAACATTTCCTCGATCGTGTTGATTGCGCCTGATGGAACCGCGTTCGCTTCACAGGCCTTCAGCAGATCCGCCTTCTGCCATTTCAGCGTCTCGGTGGAGATGAGGCGGTGCACTTCGCCGCGATTGCCGACGCGCGCCTTGTTGGTGGCAAAACGCTCGTCACCGGCGATGGTCTCCAGGCCGAGGACGCTGCAGAGGCGGCGGAATTGGCCGTCATTTCCAACTGCGAGAATGAGATACCCGTCAGCCGTCGGCACGACCTCATAGGGCGAGATATTGGGATGGGCGTTGCCGAGGCGGGTCGGTGCCTCGCCGGAAACCAGGTAATTCATGTTCTGGTTGGCGAGCACGGCCGATTGCACATCGAGCAGGGCCACGTCGACCAACTGGCCTTCGCCTGACTTCAGGGCGTGGATCAGGGCGGCTTCGATCGCCGAGACGGCATAGATGCCGGTGAAGATATCGGCGATGGCAACACCTGCCTTCATTGGCTGGCCGTCCGGCTCACCGGTGATCGACATGAAGCCGGACATGCCCTGGACGATGTAGTCGTAGCCGGCGAAGCTGGCGTAAGGGCCGTTCTGCCCGAAGCCGGTGATCGAACAATAGACGAGCTTCGGGTTCGCCTTGCGCAGGCTGTCATAATCGAGCCCGTATTTGACGAGGCCGCCGACTTTGAAATTCTCGATCACCACATCGGCGGTGGAGACGAGGCGGCGGACGAGATCCTGGCCTTCGGCGCTCTTCAGGTCGGCGGTGACGGAGCGCTTGCCGCGATTGGCGGCGTGGTAATAGGCGGCCGAGAGGTTGTTGCCGTCGGCGCCCTCGACGAAAGGTGGCCCCCATTGGCGCGTATCGTCGCCGCCGTCTGGATTTTCGACCTTGATGACGTCGGCGCCGAGATCGGCGAGCATCTGTCCCGCCCAGGGGCCGGCGAGCACGCGGGCAAGCTCGATCACCCGGATGCCGGCAAGCGGCGGTTTTTTCGTCACGGTCTCCGTCATGTTCCTCCGGCAGGTTCAGAGCATAGTGCCGAAAAGTGTGAGCGGTTTTCGGAATTGTACTCTCATTCTAGATTTACGGCGTCCACGTCGCCTCTGATGTATCGGATACCGGTTTCGATGCAAAGCGCCGCTCGCGCCAGAGGATATAGAAGCCAGACGCCATGATAATTATGATGCCGAGCCATTTGAGCGCGTTCGGGAAGTCGCCGAAGACCAGCCAGGCGAAGATCGTTGCCGAGACGATCTCGAAATATTGCAGCGGCGCAAGCGTTGAAGCCGGTGCTGCGCGATAAGCATAGACGCCAAGGATGCCCGATATCGCGGCCATAGCGCCGACGCCGGCGAGATAGAACCAGGCGCGGCCTTCCGGCATGACCGGATCGAAGATGTCGGAGCCGGTTCCCCGGCTGAGATAAAGCAGGATGATGCAGAAGAGCAGGCCCCAGATGCCCATCTGGAACTGCATCGACCAGGGATCTTCCCTATGCGAGAGCACGCGGGTCATCAGCACGAAGATCGCAATACAGAAGGCGCTGACGACAGGCAGAAGAGCGATGTAGCCGACCTCTTCGAAACTCGGCTGGATGATCAGCATCGCTCCGAAGAAGCCGACGCCGCAGGCCGTGTAACGCCGCCAACCGATCATCTCCTTCAGGAAGATACCGCCGAGGATCGTCAACATGATCGGTTCGACGAAGAAGATCGCTATTGCGTCAGCGACTGCCATGTATTTCAGCGTAGTGACAAAGGAGATCATCGAGATCGTGATGATCGCGCCGCGGATCGCGTGGAACAGGCTCTGGCGCCAGGAAAAATCGGCGAAGCTGCGCCGCCACACGACGATTGGCAGCATGCAGAGCGCTTGCACGGCGAAGCGGGCGGCGGTGATTTCGGCGGACGGGACGGTGAGGATGGCAAGCTTGGCGAAGATATCGATGATCGGCGATAACATCACCGAGATAAACATCAGCGCAAGCCCCATAGTCACGTCGGAGGCGGACGAAACAGGGCGGGCGGAGGTGCTGTTCATGATGAAATCCCTGCCTCAGGATATTGGTCGCTCAGGATCCTGCGACGGCCCTGTCGCACCAGTCCGCGAAGGCTGCGATCGCCGCATCCGCACCGATCTCATTTAGTGTTTCGTGACGCATGTCCTGATATATCTCAGTGCTGATACGGGAGAAGCCTTGCCCTTTCAAATGGTTTGACAGCCAGAGCAGGGCTTTTCCACGCTCCGTCGCAGGATCCTCCCCGCCTCCGACGAGATGGATCGGCATGTCCCGCGGCAGCCGGTCGAGGTGGATTTTCTGCGGCGCGCGGAAGGTCAGCTCGAAGAGATCGAGCCAGAGAGAGACTGAGGCGTCGAAGCCGCAGAGCGGATCGGTGACATACTTGTCGACTTCATCGGGAAGACGCGACAGCCAGTCGAACTCGGTGCGGCGGCCGGGAATGGATTTGCCCCAGGTGCCGAAGGTAAGCTTCGGCAGCAGGCCGCTCGGCACGTCGGAGCCCTTCAGCATGCGCTCGGCAAGCAGGATCGCCTGGGCGGCGCGGCCGGCAAGGCCGACGGCGAAATTCGAATTCCAGATCGCGACGGCGTCGAAGTCGGCCGGAGCCGTGACGGCAGCGTTGAGGGCGATGAGGCCGCCCATCGAATGGCCGAAGAGGATCACAGGCAGGCCGGGATGGCGGGAGGCCGCATAACCGCGCATAGCGATGACGTCGCCGGCCACCTTTTCGACCCCACCCCGCCAGGCAAAGCGACCGATCGGCGCATCGGGTGCCGTCGTCTCGCCGTGGCCTCGGTGATCATGGGCATAGACGTGATAGCCGCGCGCCGCCATCGCCTCGGCAAAGGAGCGGTATCGTTTCGAATGTTCGGCCAAGCCGTGCGATATCAACAGGATGGCACGAGCTGCAGCTTCGGCCTTGGCATGGTGATAGGCCAGCGACGCCCCAGGCACGGCCAGCCTTTGCGTTTCAGCAAACATATGGATCCTCCCGGCGGCAACAGACCAGATCGCTGGGCAATTGCAACATGGGTGCTTGATTATCCGACAATAAATTGCGGCCCTGTTGCGATTCAGGGTTGCGGCCATTCGATCTTCGTGCTTATTTGTTCCTGTATTGTTCTTTTTTGGGGGTTGAAATGAGCAGCATGCAGTTGCGTACCTTGACGATTGCCTTGTCGATGGTTGTTGCCGGCGCCGCCGTGGCGCAGGAGGCTGGCGGGCGCACCCGCTTCATTCTGGCGGCGAGCTGGCAGCCGGCCTTTTGCCAGACGAACCAGAAGAAGGCCGAATGCGCAAGCCAGACCGGCGAGCGCCCCGACGCGACGAACTTCTCGTTGCACGGGCTCTGGCCGATGCGGGAGGATTATTGCGGGGTGAGCGCCGAGCAGAAGACCGCCGACAAGGATGGCGACTGGAACAAGCTGCCGGAGGTCACGCTTGCGGCCGAGACGAAGACGGCGCTGGCAAAGGCGATGCCCGGCACGGAATCCGGCCTGGAACGGCATGAATGGGTGAAGCATGGCACCTGCACGAAGATGAGCGCCGACGACTATTTCGGTGTCGGCGTGCATCTGGTGGGCGCACTGAACGCGTCGGCCGTGCGCGATCTCTTCGCTGCCAACATCGGCAAGCCGGTCAAGTCCGAAGCGATCAAGGCGGCTTTCGACAAGAGTTTCGGGCCGGGCGCCGGCGACCGCGTCAAGATGAGCTGCCGACGGGCCGGCAATGTCAGGCTGATCAGCGAGCTGACGATCGGGCTTTCGGAAGCCGCCGGGGCGGCATCGGCGAAAAGTACGGGCCTCGCCGATCTGATCCAGGGTGCGGGAAAAACGTCGTTCGGCTGCGACGAGGGCGTCGTCGACGCTGCGGGCTTTTGACCGGAAATCCTGAGTAAACCGGGTTTCGGCGTTGCCCGCAGGCGCTGTTTCGCCTACATAGCGGCACAATCGAAGTTTCCCGCCCGGAGCAGCGCAGCATGGCACGTCAGTTCATCTATCATATGTCCGGCCTTAACAAGGCCTATGGCAACAAGAAGATCCTGGAGAATATCCACCTTTCGTTCTACCCGGATGCCAAGATCGGTATCCTTGGTCCGAACGGCGCGGGTAAATCCACCGTGCTGCGCATCATCGCAGGCCAAGACAAGGAGTATACCGGCGAAGCCTGGCTCGCCGAAGGTGCGACCGTCGGCTATCTGGAGCAGGAGCCGCATCTCGATGCAAACAAGACGGTGTTCGAGAACGTCATGGAAGGCGTTGCCTCGAAGACGGCTGTCCTCGATCGCTACAATGAATTGATGATGAACTATTCCGACGAGACGGCGGAAGAGGGCGCCAAGCTTCAGGACGTCATCGATAGCCAGAACCTCTGGGATCTGGAAAGCCAGGTCGAAATGGCGATGGAAGCGCTGCGCTGCCCGCCGCGCGACGCCGATGTCACCAGCCTTTCGGGTGGTGAGCGACGCCGTGTCGCGCTCTGCCGCCTGCTGCTTTCGCAGCCGGACCTGCTGCTGCTCGACGAACCGACCAACCACCTGGACGCCGAAACCATCGCTTGGCTCGAAAAACATCTGCGCGACTATCCGGGCGCCGTGATGATGATTACCCACGATCGCTACTTCCTGGACAACGTCACCGGATGGATCCTCGAACTCGACCGCGGCCGTGGCATTCCCTACGAAGGCAACTATTCGGCCTACCTGCAGGCGAAAGCCAAGCGCATGCTGCAGGAAAGCCGCGAAGACGCATCGCGCCAGAAGGCGATCAGCCGCGAACAGGAATGGATCGCTTCCAGCCCGAAGGCCCGTCAGGCCAAGTCCAAGGCCCGTATCAAGTCCTACGAGCAGTTGGTGGATGCCGCCGAGAAGCAGCGTCCCGGCGACGCGCAGATCATCATCCCGGTCAGCGAGCGCCTCGGCCAGGTGGTCATCGAGATGGAGGGCGTCACCAAGGGCTTCGAGGGCCGCACGCTGATCAACGACCTGTCGATCAAGCTGCCGCCCGGCGGCATCGTCGGCATCATCGGCCCGAACGGCGCCGGCAAGACGACGCTATTCAGGATGATCACCGGTCAGGAAAAGCCGGATGGGGGTTCGATCCGCATCGGCGAAACCGTGCATCTCGGTTATGTCGACCAGAGCCGTGACACCCTTGCGGCCGACAAGACGGTATGGGAGGAAATTTCCGGCGGCGCCGAAATCATCAAGCTCGGCAAGTTCGACATGAACTCCCGCGCCTATTGCGGCGCCTTCAACTTCAAGGGCGGCGATCAGCAGCAGAAGGTCGGCAATCTCTCCGGTGGTCAGCGCAACCGCGTTCACCTTGCCAAGATGCTGAAGGCCGGCGGCAACGTTCTGCTGCTCGACGAACCGACCAACGACCTCGATACGGAAACGCTGGGTGCCCTTGAAAACGCGCTGGAAAACTTCGCCGGCTGCGCCATCATCATCAGCCATGATCGCATGTTCCTCGACCGGCTGGCGACGCATATTCTGGCTTTCGAAGGCGACGGCCATGTCGAATGGTTCGAAGGCAACTTCGAGGATTATGAACAGGACAAGGTTCGTCGTCTCGGCCCCGACGCCCTCAACCCGGGCAGCCAGGCCCATAAGCGTCTGACACGCTGATTTCACCCATTTTTCGTTTGTGAGAGCCCCGGTTCTGAACTGGCCCCCGAAAGTTGGACATCCAACCTCGGGGTTCAGTTCATTCGCTGGGGCTTTTTCATGTCGGGCTCTGTCGCAATCTGAGCAGGCAATTTCGTGGAGAGAGCGAATTGCTGCTTGCCACTGCTTTTCAAATCACATAAAGATATCTTTATGTCTTGATTGGATTAGAGATGAGCGAACCGTTGAAGCTTGGACTGGATGCGCTGGTGGACGTCTTGAAGGCGGCCGGCGAGCCCACGCGCCTGCGTCTTCTGGCGCTTCTTGACGGCGGCGACCTGACGGTTACCGATCTTACCGAAATTCTCGGCCAGTCCCAGCCGCGCATCTCCCGCCATCTGAAGCTGCTCGGCGAAGCCGAACTGATCGAACGATATCAGGAGGGCGCTTGGGCCTATTTCCGTCTGAAGCAGGATGGCAAGGCGGCCATGCTGGTGCGGGCCCTGCTCAAGCATGTCTCCGAGAACGATCCGACCATCCTTCGCGATGGCGAGCGGCTGTCGCAAGTCAAGCGTCAGCGCGCCGAGCGGGCGCAGGCCTATTTCAGCCGCAACGCGGCCGAATGGGACGAGCTTCGCCGCCTGCATGCGGCTGATGAGGAGGTCGACGCTGCCGTCATCCGGCTGCTCGGTAACCAGCCGATCGATTCTCTGCTTGATCTCGGCACCGGCACCGGCCGCATCCTCGAGCTTCTGTCCGGCCTCTACCGCCGGGCGATCGGCGTCGATGCCAGCCGTGACATGCTGAGCGTGGCGCGCGCCAATCTCGACAAGTCCCGCATCACCAAGGCCACCGTGCGCCACGCCGATATCCTGAACCTGCCGTTCGAGGGACAGGATTTCGACTTGGTGACGATCCATCAGGTGCTGCATTTCTTCGATCAGCCGGAAATTGCGATCGCGGAAGCGGCGCGCATGCTCCGGCCGGGCGGTCGGCTCGTGGTCATCGACCTGGCGCCGCACACGCTCGAATATCTCCGCGACGAGCATGCGCATGTCCGTCTCGGCTTTTCGCACCAGGCGATGTCCGACTGGCTGCGCAAGGCCGGGCTCGACGTCGAGCAGGCCGTCGATCTTCATCCGGGTCAGCAAAGCGGGCAAGGCTTGACGGTCACCGTCTGGCTCGCGCGCGATCCGAGGCGCCTGATGGCTTCGCAGACGAGCGAGGGCGCTGAACCTACATTTGCCGGGAGGGTATGACATGGCTTTGAAAAACGAAGCACGCGGCCGCAACGACATTAGAGTCTCTTTCGAATTCTTTCCGCCCAAATCGGAGGAGATGGAAGGCCAGCTCTGGCACGCCGTCGGCCAGTTGCAGGACTGGGACCCGGATTTCGTGTCGGTGACCTATGGCGCCGGCGGCACCACCAAAGCGCCGACACTTTCCACCGTCACGCGGTTCCTGTCGCAGACGCCGCTTGCCACTGCTTCGCATCTCACTTGCGTCGGTGCGACGAAGGAAGAGACGCACCAGGTGGTCGACACCTTCCGCAAAGCCGGCGTGACGCATTTCGTGGCGCTGCGCGGCGATGCGCCAGGCGGCGCCGGCGCGCCCTACCAGCCGCATCCAGGCGGTTATGCCAATGCCGCGGAGCTGGTGGCCGGCCTCAAGGAAATTGGCGATTTCGAGATTTCGGTCTCCGCCTATCCGGAAAAACACCCGGAGAGCCGCGATACGGCGGCCGATATCGACATGCTGAAGCGCAAGGCCGACAATGGCGCCGACCGGGCACTGACGCAATTCTTCTTCGACAACGACAATTTCGAGCGCTACCTGGAACGGGTGCGCGGCGCCGGCATCTCGATCCCCGTTGTGCCCGGCATCATGCCGATCCAGAACCTGACGCAGCTGAAACGCTTCGCCGGGGCCTGCGGCACAATCATCCCCGCCTTCCTCGACGAACGCTTTGCAGGATTCGACGACAAGCCCGAGGAGCGGGCGAAGGTCGCCGCCGAGGTCGCCGCCGAACAGATCGAGGATCTCGTCCGGCGTGGCATCCATGATTTCCATCTCTATACGATGAACCGCGCGCCGCTGGTTTCCGCCGTGCTCGACAATCTCGGCCTCTCCCGCCCGGCGGCAAAAAGTGCGGGCGCAGCCGCCTGATCTTTGCGCGTCTGAAAGACGCGCGGCGCTGTAGAAGTGAAAAGCGCATGTCGGGCGGGACATGCGCTTTTTCGTTGGCGGATTGATCAGCTATTCAGGAGTTCAGGCACTATCAGTCGTCACACCTTCGCCGGCCGGCTCAGATGAAGAGCATGGACAAGACGAAAGCAAACGCAGCACTGACCAACAGAACATTCAAGGATTGCGTGAGTCCCATGTCTGTCTCCTCGCGTTAACCGGCCGATAATATGTCTGAAATATGTCGGTTGGGAAGCAGATCTTATGCTGCGCTGCAGAACGGTTCGGTGGATAAGTCGAATGGTGCTCTTGCAAACCTTTGAAATAAATAGATAATTTTCAACAGTTTTTTGTTCACACAATTTAACATGCCGTTAAATCAGGCGATTGTGGATTTACCTATGCGTCTAAAACATGGCGGATCGGCAACCGGTTGAAAACATACGAAATTCGCAACCGGTTCAAACAGCTTTCGCCAGCAGGCGATAGGCGCGGCCATCGAGAATGATGAGGCCGAAACCGATCAGCGCCATGCCGGCCAATTCGCCAAGTGCGAGCCTTTCGCCGAGGAAAAGCACGCCGAGAAGAATGGCGCTCGGCGGCACCAGCAGCGTGACGAGCGAGGCGTTGGTGGCGCCGGCGGTCGCCATGATCCGGAAATAGAGGATGTAGCCGAAGGCCGTCGACAGTAGCGCCAGCGCCAGGATGGCCAGGAGCGCATCCAGCGGCGGTGCGGCAAGCGCCCAGGGACGATCGGTCAGCAGCGACAGCGGCAGCGCAATCAGCGAGGAGGCGGTCAACTGGCCGGCTGCGGTGACAGGGGCAGGAACATCCTTGAAGCGTTTGCCGTAAGTGGCGGCGAAGCCATAGGAGATGGCGGCAAGCACGGGAAGAAGCAGTGCCCAGAGCGGGGCTTCACCGCCGGCCGACATGCCGGGTCCGATCAGCACGATCGTTCCGATCAGGCCAACGAGGCAGCCGGCGATCTTTGCCGGCGACAGCTTCTCGTCTGAGGTGAAGTAGTTGGCGATCAGCACGGTCCAGATCGGTGTCGTTGCATTCAGGATCGCCGCAAGACCGGCGCCGATGCGGGTCTGGCCGAAGAAGATCAGCGCGTGCGGCAGGGCATTGTTGATGAGCCCGAGGATCAGGAATTCGCGCCAGCGGGCCTTGAGGATCGCATAGAAGTCGAAACGGCCGGCGATATAGATATGCAGCGCCAGCGCCGCGAGCAGCAGCCTGAAGAAGACGAGGGTCAGCGGCGGCACATGCTGGACGGCGATGCGGGCAAAGAAGAAGGAGCCGCCCCAGATCAGGCCGAGCAGGACCAGCAGGCCCCAGGTCCAAGCATTCATCCTGCTGTCCACGTCGCTTCCTCCACCGTGAGCCGCTCGTCTTGCCGAAAGCCGGCACCGGATTTCGACTTGATCCTTTAGCGCAAGCAGCGGATCGCGCCACCCGTTTCTTGCGAAGCGGGCGGCGGTAAAAAGTCAGCGGAGATCAGAGAGCGTTGAGAAGGGCAGGCGTCGCCCAGCCATCGGCGGGCATGCCGAGGCGCTGCTGTTCCTTCTGGATCGCGACACGCGTGCCGGAGCCGAGGATGCCGTCGATCTCGCCGACATCATGGCCAAGCGACTGCAGCTTGGTCTGCAGCGCCTTCATCTGGTCGCTGGCGAGCCCCTGTTCCGGCACGCCCTTGAGATAGGGCTCGGCGCCCGAAAGGCGCGTCCCGAAATAGGCAGCCGAGGTCGTGTAGATGAACGACTTGTTCCATTCGAGATAGATCTTGAAATTGGGATAGGCGATGAAGGCCGGCCCCATGCGGCCCTGCGGCAGAACGAGGTCGCCTTCGAGGTTGCCGAATGCGGTATTGCCGTCACGCGGCTTGACACCGAGCGCGAACCACTCTCCCGCTTTCATCGTGCCGCCGAGGCCGGATTTTTCCCAGGGCAGATTATCGGGCAGAGTCACTTCCTGCAGCCAGGGCTGGCCGCGCTCGAAGCCGAGATGCTGGATGAATTTCGCCGCCGTCAGGATGGCATCCGGGCTGCTTTGCTTCAGGCGGATATGACCATCACCGTCGCCATCCATGCCATAGACAACGATGTCGCGCGGCAGCATCTGCACCTGGCCGATCTCGCCGGCCCAGGCGCCGGTATTGGTGGCGGGGTCGAGGTCGCCGTGCTGAACCATCTCGACAAGGGCGATCAGTTGCGGGCGGAAGAGTTCCGGGCGGCGGCAGTCATGCGACAGCGTCACCAGGGCGTTGCGGGTGTTGAAATCGCCCTGGACGGCGCCGAAATCGGTTTCCATCGCCCAGAAGGCGGTGATGACGCCCGGCGGGACGCCGAACTCCTGCTCGGCGCGGGCAAAGACGTCGGCATATTGCTTCATCTTCTGGCGGCCGATGTCGAGGCGGGCCTGGCTGACGGTGCGCTGGGAGAATTCGAGGAAGGTCTGCTTGAAGACGCCCTGAGCGCGATCACGGCTCAGGACCTTGGGGTCGATCTCGGCGCCGGCGAAGGCCTCGTCGGCGGCTGCCGCACTTGCGCCGGCTGCGACCGCATCTTTCTTGACGCCATCGAGGAAGGCTGACAGATCGTCGCCGCAGGGCGCTGCCGGGGCTGCGTCTGGCGCCTGCTGGGCGGCCGCGCCGCCTGCGAGGGCGAGGGCAAACAGAAGAGCGAGTGCAGAGCGGCTTGCGAGCGAGCGGTGCATGGATGCGGTCCTTATATCAAACAGATTGCCGTCGCTTTCACAGACGAATGTGACGGAAGCAAGAAACATCGCAAGACGTTACTAAGAATTTCTATCCTTGGAAACGGCCGCGACCCAATTGTTCCAGTTCTTTGCGCTGCCGGCGAAGACATTGATATCTGTGGGACCATTGATGCCGGGAATAACGCCGGTCGAGGTATATTGCCAGAAGGCCCAGCGGCGGTCGGAGTAGGTCACCTCGGGATGTTTTGCGACTGAACGGACCCAGAAATGATAATCCTGGAAGTAGCCGGCGAGATTGTCGCGATGGAAATCCACCGAGGTATAGATGATCGGGCGCTTGCCGTAATAGGCCTCCAGCCGATCCATGAAACGCTGCATTGCGGCACGCACCGTTTCAGCGTCGGGGCGGTAGCGGCAAGTCTTCGATTCGGCGTTCCATTCGACGTCAAGCACCGGCGGCAGGCGCATGGCCTCCTTCGGCACATTGCGGATGAACCAGTCGGCCTGCTCGTCGGCGGAGGAGCAGAAATAATAGAAATGATAGGGAGCGTGCGGGATGCCGGCGGCGCGGGCCTCGCGCCAGTATTCGTCGAAGCGCGGATCGACCCTGTCCTTGCCTTCCGTCGCCTTGATGAAGGCAAAGGCCACTCCGGAATTCTTCACCGTGCCCCAGTCGATATCGCCCTGCCATTTGGAGATGTCGATGCCGTGGATCGCGTTCTCCTGCGGATGCTTCGCCCCGAAATCCTGCGGATCGGTATCCTTGAAGCGTGTCTTCGGTTTGATCGACGCCGTTTCGAGATAGTCATGACCGGAAGAGCTGCAGCCGGCCAGCAGGATGGCCAGGGGCAAAACGCAAAACAAAAACCGGCGCATGGGCGTCCTGTCGTAACTCGAATGATCTCTTTGCCCCACAGCCTGACCTTCGAAGATGACGAGCCAGCAGAGGATAATCCTCTTTTCACCATATCAACGTAAAAAATCGGTTAGTTTCAAGCGAATTATAAGCGCTTGCTGATAATGGCAGCCCGCCAGGCATAACCGCCGCCGACGGTATCGAACAACAATATCGCGTTGTTTTCATGGGCTTGCGCTTCCAGAACCTCACGCAGATCGGCGCGCGGGGTGACGTGGAATTTCGCAAGCCAGGACTGCAGCATGCGCCGGAACCAGCCCGGCAAACCTTCTTGCTGGCCGAAATCGACGATGTGCAGCTGGCCGCCGGGATTGAGCGCGGCGATCGATGCATCGACGGCGCGCTCCCAGTCCGGGATCATCGACAAGGCATAGGAAATGAGGATGCGGTCGAAGCCGCTGACGCCGAATTCGCGCGGTGTGAACGCCGTGGCATCGGCGATGCGGAATTCCGGGATCGTCGCCTTGGTGGCGAAGGTCCTGCGCGCCGAAATCAGCATTTCCTGTGAAATGTCGAGGCCGAACAGTTTGGCGGTCGGGAAATGCCTGTGGGCGAAGGCCATGTTGCGCCCGGTGCCGCAGCCGACTTCAAGCAGAGTGCCGCCTTCGGGCACGTCGAGATGGCGGATCGTGCTGTCGCGGCCGAGAAGGTAATATTTGCGGGTCAGGTCGTAGATATGCCGCTGGTAGCGGTACATGCCATCCATCAGGCTGGCATGTTCATTGCTCTTTCCCGCCGCCTCAGTGCCGACCTTGCTCACGCCTTCTTCCCGTAAATGTGGAAGCCGCCGTAGATTGCCGAACGATCGAGCGCGGTCAGTTCACGCGACTTCTCCTCGAAGTAATCCCACTGGTCGCGGATCACAGGCGCCAGGCGGCCTTCGATAATGCTTTTTTCTGCGGCGGTGCGGAAGATCACGCGGGCGCCTTCGCGCGCCGTGCGGGTGATTTCAGTCCAGACGTCGTTCAGTTGCTCGTCGGTCATCCAGTCCTGTGCGTCGAGCAGGATGTAGCGGTCGCGCGAGGCGGCCGGCTCGCGAGCGAGAAGCTCGGTAAAGCTTGCGTGGTGGACGTTGACGCGGTCGACGTTGGCACGGATCACCTCATAGTGCTCCGACTTCAGATAGGTCGGCAGCGGGCCTTCCGCTTCGGTGCCGTAGCGGCGGCCGAAGGCCTGCCAGGCGAAATAGTTGTCGCTCATCGGGAAATGACAGGCGAGCTTTTCCAGGCGGTGCTTCAAAACCGGCGCGATCGAATGATCGGCCGCAAGGCTTGCGAGCTCGTCATATTGCTGCGGCGGAATGCCGAGGCCGAAGAGCGAGCTCTTGCGACCGGTGATCCAGCGCACGACCGGCTTTTCGAAGAGCGGCGCGATCTGCTCGTCGAAGAACTGGCGCTGCTCGCGGATCGAGCGGGTCTTGGTCATCTCGCGCAGCTTGACGCCATGCAGGCGGGCAAGAAGATGGGCCGCGCCGATGAAGCGGCCGAGCAGACCGGTTTCGTAGATGTTGCGGTCGAAGACGGTGACACGGCGGCGGCCGAATTTGCGGCCGTTCCAGTAGCTGCGGGTCGCCTCATCGAGGCGGGCGGCGAGATGCTGGTCGTAGGCGCGGCTGTTCGACTTCTCGTTCGGCATCGCCAGGAAGCGGACGAGATCGGCATGGCCGGGAAGGTGTTTGAAGGCGGCAAGCTTCAGGCGGTTCAGGGCGATGTGATGCGGGTTGAGATCGACGACGTCGATTGAGGCCGGCGCCTCGGAGAGATAGGCGAGCATGTTGCAGCCGCCAGAACCGATGGTGACGATGCGATGGTTGGGCTTCAGCTCCATCGCCTGCATGTCGAGATCCGGATCCTCCCAGATCTGCGGATAGACGAGGCCGGAAAAGAGAAGGCCGAAGAGACGCTCGGAAAAGCCATCCTTCGAAAAAGCCTTGTGGCGGAGAAGGGCGTCCTTGAGTTTCCGGTTCTTGCGGAAGCCGGCATCCGGTGCAAATTCTGACATGAGTCTGTCACCTTTTTAGCGTTCAGGGCGTGTAACGCGCCTCTGCTACAGTTTGATGACGCGGGCTGTGGGGCACCGTTCTTCGGAGACTTCGACCTCCTTGGGAGAGCGATCGTTTGCTCTCGCGAAAATCGATTGCCCGCACTCCTGGGAAAGTGATCGCAATGACGAGCCTTCTTCGTTCCGGCCCCTTTCCGGCGCGTGCGATTCCTGCTTCTCTCCCGGCAGGGAGGAATGCCATGCGATTTGCCCTGCGTATCCTGAAGGCGCTCGCTCTCCTTCTCGTTCTCGTCGTCATCGCTGCTGCCGCCTGGCTCTTCATCCGGCCGCCGGAATTGCTGCGCGTCGGCGACGGTTATGCCGCCAAGATCGTCTGTTCCAACGTCTTCATTGCTGGCCGAGAGGCTGAGGATGTGCTCCATGACGATGTCCAGGCGCCCGGAAATCCGTTGCTGCGGCTGGTGCGCGTCAGCGTCGACCGCGACAACGACCGTGTGACGGCGCGCTTCATGGGGCTGTTTGCGCCGAGTTATGCGCTCTATCGCGGCGCTTTCGGCTGCACGAGCGTGCCGGACGGCAATTTCGAGGCGGCGGCGAATGCGGTGCCCTTCGATCCGCCGGCCAAGGTGCAGGCGAACGATGCATTATGGCCGGAGGGTGAGGGCACCGGCGATCGGCAGGACGGAAAGATCGCCGCGCTGCTTGCCGATACCGGAGTTGCCGGCCCGGCAATGCGGGCGATCGTGGTGGTGCGCGATGGCCGCATCGTCACTGAGGCCTATGGCCCCGGCTTCTCGGCGAAGACGCCGCTGATCGGCTGGTCGATGACGAAGACGGTGAATGCGACGATCCTCGGCCGGCTGATGCTCGGGGGCAAGATCTCCTTCGACGATGATAAGCTGCTGGCGCAGTGGAAGAACGATGCGCGCGCCAGGATCAAGGTTTCCGACCTGCTTGGCATGGAGAGCGGCCTTGCCTTCAATGAGGACTATGGCGACGTCGCCGATGTGACGCGCATGCTCTACCTCAATCCCGACATGGTATCGCTGCCGGCCAATGCGCCGATGGAGGCCGCACCCGGTCAACGCTTCCGCTATTCGAGTGGCACGGCCGTGCTGCTGTCGCGCATCTGGATGGACAGGGTCGGCAATACTCAGGCGGCCTTTTCTTATCCGCACGATGCGTTGTTTTCGCCGCTCGGCATGACGAGCGCCGTGTTCGAGCTCGATGCGCGCGGCACCTTTGCCGGAAGCTCCTATCTCTATGCGACGGCGCATGACTGGGCGCGCTTCGGGCAGTTCCTGCTCCAGGACGGCGTCTGGAATGGCCAGCGGCTGTTGCCGGAGGGTTTCGTCGGCGCCATGCGCACTCCGACGGCGGCTTCGAACGGGCGGTATACGCAAGGTCAGGCTTGGCTGGCTGGCCCCGGCGACAACTCGAGCGCTGAGGCCGGGCTGCCGGAGGATACGTTCTGGCTGACGGGACATGACGGGCAGAGCATGGCGATCGTCCCCTCCGCCAATCTGGTGGTCGTCAGACTTGGCCTGACGCCGAGCCGGCTCAACTATCAGCCGCAGGTGCTGCTGAAGGCGATCCTGGCGGCCCTGCCGCAATCGGGGGCGCCGCAGCAGCAGGCCGGATCGCAACGACAAGCTCAGCCACTGCCATAGGCAAGGGCTTCAGCCGTTATCTCCAGATTTCAATAATTTCCTTGGGCGATGTCGGTCATGCCCTTGCGCTTGGCGTCGTAATAATAGCCGCGCGCATACAGGCGGACGGCATCGTCTTCCTTATTGTCGGAGACGAGCCAGGCGCCGCGCAGATATTTCGCGGCATATTTGATGTTGGTCTCGGCATCAAAGAGGCCACCCGGGGCACCGTCATAACCCATGGACTTGGCGGTGTTGTACTTGATCTGCATGAGGCCGAAATAGCCGCGCTTGTTGTAGGCCTTCGGATTATAGCGGCTCTCGCGATGGACGATGCGGTGGAGCAGCGTCTCGGGAATTTCGTAGAGCTTCGAATATTTGGCAATGAGCTTGGTGACGAAGCTCTTCTCGACCGTCGGCGCATCGTCTTTGTCGTCATCGCTGAACATCGGTGGCGCCGTCGGCGGATCGATCGGCCCGGATTCGTCGAAACCGTAGTCCATGCTGGCGCGCGGCGTGGTGTCGACTGCGGCCAGTGCTGCAAGCGCGCTGTTCTGCGGTGTGGCGGCAAAGGCAAGCTGCGTCGTCGGCTGTGCCGGCGTTCCCGGACGCGGCGTCGGCACGACGGACTGGATCGCCGTCATCTCGGGCGTCAGCGGGATCTGCGCATAGGCTGCCGGCGGCATTGTAAGATCGCCAGGCTGAGAAGCTGTCACGGCCGGCATCGCCGTTGCGGTCAGGGAGGAGGGTGATGCCTGGGGAATGGTGGCGTCGGCCACGGCTGCACCTTCGGCTGTCGGGATCGCGGCGAGTGTTGCATCTTCGCCGGGTTTCGGCATCGGCACGACGGTCTGGACAGCGGTCAGTTCGGTCTGGGACGTGTATTCGACGCTCGCACATCCCGTCATCATGCCGCAGAGTATCGTGGAAACGACAAGACTGCGTTTCAGGCCGCATAATCCGATCGCTACCATTCCGCCACTTTCGTGAAATCGCGCCGCCCCGGCAGCGTATAAAAGTTACCAAAAACCTTAAGCCCTGGTGACCCCATTAACCTATTCGTGACATTCCGGCAACCACGGAATATTTCTAGGCTGCAATACGGCGATATCCGGCCGTTACGGCACCTGCAGCGATCAGCAGAGTGCCTCCGGTGCGGTTTACGGCGCGCTGGATGCTCGCCTTGCGAATCAATCCGCGCGCGGTATGGGCGAGAAAAGCGTAGGTGGAGGCGTTGAGGATCGCCAGTACAAGGAAGGTCGCTTCCATGATCGCCATCTGCCCGACAAAGGGCAGGGCCGGATTGAGGAACTGCGGCACGAAGGCGACGAAGAAGATGATGCTCTTCGGATTGAGGGCGGTGACGACATAGGCGTGGAAGAAGATCTTGAGCGACTTCTCCTCCGGCAGATTGTCGTTGTCGGCAACCGGTTCGCCGATGATGGGAGCCCGCCAGAGCTTGATTCCCAGCCAGATCAGGTAGGCGCCGCCGATCCACTTCAAGACGGTGAAGAGGGTCGCGGAGGCGGCCAGAACGGCGCCGAGACCGAAGAGAGAAGCCGTCATCGCCGTGAAGTCACCAAGCGCCACGCCGCTCACCGTCGCAAACGCCGTCCTGCGTCCATGACCGAGCGCATAGGAAACGACGAGCAGTATCGTCGGTCCCGGTATGGCCAGCATGATGGCGGATGCAGCCGCAAAAGCGAGCCAAGCTTCAAGTGACATGGTGTCTCCTCCTATTCCTCGGGAATAAGCAAAGACATCATATTAACCATCCGTCAATCACGCTTCTTTGTATTTCTGGCCTATATTGTCCATGACTTCGGCAAACCATCCCGTCGAAAGATCAAAAGTCTTGCCGCCCTTGATGCGCGGGAATTCTATAGTGCGCAATTTACCGTTCTGGCCTTCGTCGTGGCCGGTGACGCCGGAGATTTTATTGAGAGCGCTTTCGACGGCGAGATCGACCATGCTCTGGATCAGCCTGAGGTCGTCGCCGTTGGCAGGCGCGGAGCGAGCGAAATAGCCCGATTTCTGCACGAGGGAACGCTCGGCGTTCAAGAGATTGGCGAACTGCTTCTGGAACCAGGCGCCGACATTGATCGTGTCGATCTTCACATGGCCAAAGGCGTCGCGCTTGACGGTCTCGCCGGCGGCTTCGCGCTCGGCGACGATGGCGTCGAGGCAGGCGCCTTCCGAGACGAAGACGGTAGCGTGGCCGTTGCGGTCCATGCTCTCCTTCAGACGGGCGGCCTCAGCGTCGAGGTCGAAGGCCATCTCAGGAAGGTAGACGGCGTCGATGCTCTTCAGATGTGCGTTCATCATCAGGCCATCGACATACTGGTTGCCGCTGGTGCGCTGGAGATAGGCGCGAGCGGTGGCGGCCGTCAGCCAGCCAGAATGGCGGCCCATCACCTCGTGGATGACGAGAGTGCGCGGCGCGGCCGTCTGCTCGTTGCCGACATTGTCGAAGAAATGCGCGCCAACTTCGGCGGCCGTCCAGGCGCCGAGCGACCGGCGGATCGGTACGACGTCATTGTCGACAGTCTTCGGCAGGCCGACGACGGTCAGATCGTAGCCGTTGGCGGCGAGGTAGGCCGCAAGGTCGGCGGCCGTGGTGTTCGTGTCGTCGCCGCCGATCGTGTGGAGAATGGTGATGCCGTCATTGGCAAGGCGTTCGGCGGCGACCCGCAGCGGGTTCTCGCCTTCCTTGACCAGGCCGCGCTTGACGCAGTCGGCGGCATTGGTGAGCTTGACGCGGCTATTGCCGATCGGCGAGCCGCCGTAGCGGTGCAGCAGCGGCGCTTTTTCGCGCATCTCGCGGGTGATCTCGAGGCTGTCGCCGATGAGCACACCCTGGTAGCCCGACTTGTAAGCGACAATATCGAGATCGGGCGCGACGTCGCTGTAGCGTTCGATGAGGCCACCGACAGCGGAAGAGAGACAGGGCGCCAGGCCTCCGGCGGTCAGCATTGCGACTTTCTGCTTGGCCATGATCCCTCCTATGGCGTTTCGGTGCGGCGGCGTTACCTAGCGCATGGATGCGGCAGGGAAAGGGGCCTGTAAAGTAAAGAATTTACGAAAAACGCGCCTTTCTGCCGCGTTGGACTGCAAAGGCGACTGGAAGTGCGATATAATCGTTTCAAGCCCGATCTGCTCGCCGAGAACTGTTGTGGAAATTTCCGTCGCGCGCACCGGAGCCCACGTGCCGGGCGGGTGCCGGCGACTGCCGGTCAGTCGCCTGATACGAGATGAAGCGGGCGCGATGAAACGTTTGCTGCGGTGCGACAATTACCAAATCGTGAAAACTGTGTTCGGCCCTACGACCAATAGTCGCCTTGCAAAGGCTGCGATTCTTTGGTCAAGCTGTTTGCCTATAAGTTGACAAGTGTGTGAGATTTTCGATGTCCTTCTGGGAAAAACTGTTGAATGCCATTGGCAATACTGCAGGCAATGCGCTGTCTGCGGTGGTCGAGGCTATCCGCACGGTTTTCGAAGGCGATCCCGAGACCCGGCGTAAGGTGGCTTTCTCCGTGGCGATCATCGCGCTGTCGGCCAAGATGGCCAAGGCCGACGGCATCGTTAGCGAGAAGGAGGTCGAAGCCTTTCGCGAAATCTTCGAATTCCCGCAGGATCAGGCAAAGAACGTCGCCAGGCTTTATAACCTCGCGCGCCAAGACGTTGCCGGCTACGAAGCCTATGCCGAACGACTCTCCACGCTGTGCGTCACCTGTGCGGCCAATTGCACGGTGCTGGAAGACGTGCTCGACGGCCTCTTCCACATCGCCAAGGCCGACGGGCTGATCCACGAGAAGGAACTGAATTTTCTGCGCCATATCGGTGAGATCTTCCAGATGAGCGAGACCCGCTTCGAGCAGATTGCCGCCCGCCACGTCTCGTCCGGCGGCGATCCCTACAAGGTGCTCGGCGTCTCGCCTTCGGATGATTTCCCGTCCATCCGCCGCCGTTACTACGGCCTCGTCAGCGAACATCATCCCGATCGGCTGATCTCGCGTGGCGTGCCGAAGGAATTCCATGTGATCGCCAATGAGCGCATGGCGGCGCTGAACGCGGCCTATGAGGCGATCGAGAAGGAACGCCGCGCCGCATGACCTCTTTCGAGGCCGACTGCAGAAGCGCCCGCGTGCAGCCTTCGCCGAACCATGGCGAACGGGCGGATGGGCGCCGTCCCGACATGATCCTGCTGCACTATACCGGCATGCCGACGGCAGATGGTGCGCTCGACTGGCTCTGTCGCGCCGAGAGCCAGGTTTCCAGCCATTATTTCGTGCATGAGAACGGCGAGGTGGTGCAGCTCGTGCCGGAAATGCAACGTGCCTGGCATGCGGGAAAAAGCAGTTGGCACGGCGAGACCGATATCAATTCGCTGTCGATCGGCATCGAGATCGCCAATGCCGGCCATCCCGGCGGGCTCCCTGATTATCCGAAAGAGCAGATCGCCGCGGTGATCGAATTGTGTCGCGACTGTGTCAAACGTTGGTCGATCGTGCCGGAACGGGTGCTCGGGCATTCCGATGTCGCCCCGATCCGCAAGGTCGATCCGGGTGAGAAATTCCCCTGGGCCGAGCTCCACCGGGCAGGCATCGGCCACTGGGTCGAGCCGGCAACGATCACCGGTGGGCGCTTCTTCCAGCGCGGCGATACCGGCCAACCTGTGGAAGCGCTGCAATCGATGCTGTCTCTTTATGGTTACAGCACTGAAATCACGGGTGAATTCTCCGAAAAAACGGCAGGCGACGTGGAAGCTTTCCAGCGCCATTTCCGGCCCGAACGGGTGGATGGCATTGCCGATTTCTCGACGATCGACACGCTGCACCGGTTGCTGTCGGCGTTGCCGCATTATTCCTGACCGGAAGAGCCGGATATCAGGACGGTTTTTTGGCGACCGGCGAGAAAACCGCCTCGCCACATCATTTCCCTATTATCTCCGCATTACGATGGTCTAAGAACGCCGCTAAGCGGTGCCGGGGGTTTTTTTCAAGTTAAACCACGGGCGCTATATGAAACGATAAGAATTACCGCGAATCCAGATCCATCCTTGATCTGGTATTCATTATGACAGCGAGGCGCGCCGTCCGGAAATTCTTTGGGTCGGAGTGTTCAAGACTACATGAGAAAACTGATTGTTGTTGCTGCAACATGCGTTGGCATGGTGCTGGCGGGAAATAGCTTTGCCTTTGCGAATGGTTGGGGTGTGCGAGCCGATGCGCCGGTGAAGAAAGTCGAGCGTCCTTCGAAGAAGACAGAGCGTCCGTTGAAAAAAGCGGAGCGTTCGGTCAAGCCCGCGAAGCGTCCGCTCAAGACGGCGGAACGCCCGCTGAAGACGGTCGAGCGCCAGAGCGGCTATCCCGTCGCCGATGTTTCCGGCAATTTCTATTCCGCACTGATCAGCAAATATGCGAACCAATATAATGTACCGGTTGCGCTTGCGACCGCGGTCATCCGCATCGAAAGCAATTTCAATCCGAATGCGCGCGGCAGCCACGGTGAGATCGGCCTCATGCAGATAAAGCCTGCCACTGCCCGCATGATGGGCTATTCTGGCAGCGCCAAGGGCTTGTTCGACCCGGAAACCAACATCAAGTATGGCATGAAATATCTGGCTGCCGCCCATGATCTCGGTGGTGGCGAGACCTGCAACACCATCCTAAAATACAATGCCGGTCATGCCGCCACGCGCATGAACCCGGTGTCGAAGACCTATTGCGGCAAGGTCCTAGCGATGCTCGACTGAGCATAGCCAGTCGCGTCGGGACGAAATTCCCTTGCGGCATTTTTACGGATATGAATCAGCACGCTTGCCGTGATATCCCGCCTTGAAACGAGGTGGGATATGGCAGTCGATTTCAGGTTCATCATCATCGGATGCGGCATGATGGGTGCCGCCGCCGCACGGCATCTCTCCTCGATGGCCGACGGCATCGCGCTGATCGGCCCGCGTGAGCCGGACCAGCGCAAGGCCCATCACGGCGTCTTCGCCAGCCACTACGACGAAGCGCGCATCACCCGCACTTTCGACGGCAATCTTGCCTGGGGAACCTTCGCCGCCCGCGCGCTCGACCGCTACGGCGAGATCGAGGCAAGGAGCGGCATTTCCTTCCATTCGGAGGTCGGTTGCCTCTTTGCCGGTCCGACCCCGACGGACGAGCAGGACTATATCAACCGGGCACTGGCCGTCAGCCGGTCGCTCGGCAGCGATATCGAGACCATCACACCGCCGGAGCTTCCCCAACGTTTTCCCTATCTTGCCTTTGACCCTGATTTCAGCGGATATTTCGAGCGTAAGCGCGCCGGCCACATCAATCCGCGGGCGCTGGTGCGGGCGCAGATCAAGCTTGCCGAACAGGGTGGTGTCTCGCTTATCGAGGCAACCGCGACATCCGTGCACGACGCCGGTTCCCATGTCGAGGTGACGGCCGGCGGCAGAAGTTACAGCGCCGAACGTGTGCTGGTCGCCGCCGGCGGTTTCGGCAATTTCCATGCCCTGCTGCCGCGTCCCGTCGATACCAGGGTTATGGCGCGCACCGTCGCTTTCTACGAAATCGGCGAGCGCGAGATGGCGATTTTCGGCGATATGCCGTCGACGATCGTGCTCGGTGACCGGGAAGAGGATCACATCTATATCCTGCCGCCGGTGCGTTATCCCGACGGCAAGACCTATCTGAAACTCGGTGGCGACACCGAGCCGCTTTGCTTCGAGAGGTTGGAGGATGCCGGCGCGTGGTTCCGTTCCGACGGCAGTGCTGCCGAGCGCGATCATCTCTCGCGTATTGCCTTGCAGCTGATGCCGGAGCTTGCCGGCTGCCGCGTGACTTCGGCGCCCTGCGTGGCCAATTTCACGCCGACCGGTTATCCCTATGCCGGATTTACGCAGTCGCCACGCGTCGCTGTGCTGACTGGGGGCAATTTCGTCGCGGCCAAGTCCTCCGACGAACTCGGGCGGCTGGGAGCGGTACTTCTGGCGGAAGGACGGCTCGGCGATCAGGATTTCGGCGGCGAACTGACGCCGGTCTTCGCAGCAATTCAAGATGATGCAGCGTCCTTTGCGGGTCTGAAAAGACAGGCGGCGTCGTAGAGACGAAAAGCATGGCAGTCGATTTCAAATATATCGTCGTCGGCCGCGGGCTCATGGGGGCAGCGGCGGCGCGGCATCTGGCGCGGCAAGTGGACGGTGTCGCAGTGATCGGTCCGGACGAGCCTGATGACCGCAAGGCGCATCAGGGCGTCTTCGCCAGCCATTACGACGAGGGGCGCATCACCCGTACCATCGATCCCGACCGCAATTGGGCGCTGCTCGCCAACCGTTCGATCGGCCGTTATGGCGAGATCGCTCGCGACAGCGGCATCGACTTCTATCGCGAGGTCGGCTGTGCCGTCGTCGCGCCGACGCAGAGCGATTATCTCGAGAGAACCCGACAGGCCGCCATCTCGCTCGGTGTCGAGACTCGCCTTCTCGATGGGGCCGGCCTGAAGGCCGTCTTTTCCTTTTTCGCCTTTCCTGATGGTGGCGCCGGCGTCTTCGAGGCGAAGGGGGCGGGCCACATCAGTCCGCGCAGCCTGGTCAAGGCGCAGTCGCTGCTCGCCGAAAAGGCAGGCGCCACCGTCATTCGTGACTATGTCGTTTCGATCCGCAGCGAGGGCGGCGTGGCTGTCGTCGAAACATCAGGCGGCCGGACCTGCCGCGGTGAAAAAGTGCTGCTGGCAGCGGGCGGATTTTCCATTGCGGAGAATCTGTTGCCGCGGCCCCTTGCCATGACGGTTTATGCCCGGACCGTGACGCTTTTCGAGGTAAGCGAGGCCGATGCTGCGCGCCTGGCCGCGATGCCGTCGCTCATTCTCCGGGCGCCCGGCATCGAAATCTACCTGCTGCCGCCGATCCGGTATCCCGACGGCAAATTCTACTTGAAGATCGGCGGCGATCCTGACGATATGGCACTCAGCGACAACGCCGATATGCGCGCCTGGTTCAAGACCGAGGGCCGCGATACGGTGCGCGCGCATCTCAAACGCATCGTTGAAGGTCTCGTGCCCGATATCGTGCCGCTCTCGATTTCGACGGCGGCCTGCGTCGTGTCGCATACGGAAAGCGGCTACCCGATGATTGGCTACACCTCATCGCCAGAAATCGCGGTGCTCACGGGCTGTGCCGGAACGTCGGCCAAGAGCTCGGACGAAATCGGCCGGCTTGGGGCCGAGCTGCTTTTGTCAGGCGGAATCGGCGTACAGGGCTATTCCACGGATTTCACACCGCAATTTCGCTAGAGCATTTCCGTTTTTCTCCGAACCACGGGGGTGCTCTCTTTTTTGTTGTTCCGCAATTCCGAACGCAAAACCGATGCGCAGTGTTGCTGGAATTGCTCTGAGCGATATCGTTTATTTCGATAGCAATTGCGATCCCTCTCGTTTATGGGAGCCGTGCCAGTTGGCTGGGCAGCCGCGCTTTACCAATGCCGAAAGGCGGTAGGGTGAGGAAAGTCCGGGCTCCACGGAAACACGGTGCCGGATAACGTCCGGCGAGGGCGACCTCAGGGAAAGTGCCACAGAAAGCAAACCGCCTGTCATGACAGGTAAGGGTGAAAGGGTGGGGTAAGAGCCCACCGCATCTCCGGCAACGGAAATGGCACGGTAAACCCCACCGGGAGCAAGACCGAATAGGGATGACGTGGCAGGCCGAAAGGCCTTCCGGCCGGTTTCCAGGCCAGTCATCCGGGTGGGTTGCGTGAGGCAGCGTGCGAACGCTGTCCCAGAGGAATGGCTGCCACGTTCCGGTTCACGCCGGAGCCATACAGAACCCGGCTTACAGGCCAACTGGCGATTACCATCTTAACGGCGCGGCAGCCGGATTTCCGCGTAAGTCGCTGAAACCGACTGTTTCAAGCGAATGTTTATGCATCCATAGGATGGATTTTGCTTGTGGCTTTACCAATGCGTGTCATTTGTAGGGTAAGCTGCTAACCCTTTGTTAAACTTAACGGCTTATAAATTTTTGATCATGCGTCCGTTGCAAAATGGGCGTATCCCATTGACGCCCATATGGTCCCATGCTATCCCAAATGCGCACTGCACCAGGGCAATCATCTGCCCATTCATCGCAAAGCAAAGGCGTCTTCCTCTCCGGAAGCGTCGGAAGGGTTTTTGCTCATCCGGCTTGCGAAGCTGTGCCTGATATCGGGAGTTTCGGGCGTTTTTTGGTCCGGATCCCTGCGGGAACGGATGTTTCGTGTGATGAGCCGCTTCCTTTCGAACGCGACCAACAGGATCGACGCCAAGGGCAGGGTTTCCGTGCCTTCGGCTTTCCGTTCCGTGCTGGCGCAGCGCAACGTCCAGGAGCTCTACTGCTTTCAGGACTTTGTGTTTCCGGCGATCAGCGTCGGCGGTCCGGATCTTCTCGAAAGATTCGAACGGCAGATTGCTGCGGAGGATCCGTTTTCGCCGGATGCGAACGAGATGTCGCTTCTCATTCATGGAGGCGGGGTCTTCATGAAGCTCGACGCCGAGGGGCGGCTGATGGTCACGGATTTCATTCGGGGCTTCACTGGCATCTCGGACGAAGTGACCTTCGTCGGTCGGGCGGATCATTTTCAGCTCTGGCAGCCGCAGGCTTTTGTGGCTGCACAGGCGCAAGCACGAGGGGAGCGCAAGCTGGCGGGCAAGCGTTCCTGAAAGAACGAGGGAACGGAATGGTGGCGAATCCTGGCGGAGGTTCAACTGATGCCGGTGGCGGACCGGTTCGCCACATTCCGGTTCTTCTCGTCGAAGTCCTTGCGGCGCTGGCGCCCGCGCCCCGCAAACTCATCCTCGACGGCACATTTGGTGCGGGCGGCTATAGCTCGGCCATCCTGGCGACCGGCGCCGACGTGATCGCGCTCGACCGCGATCCGACGGCAATTGCGGCGGGCCAAGCGATGGTCGCTGCCCATGGCGGTCGGCTCAGGCTCGTTCATTCGCAATTCTCGCATCTTGGCGATTACGCGCCGCCGCGCGGGCTCGACGGCGTCGTGCTCGATATCGGCGTCTCTTCCATGCAGATCGACGAGGCCGAGCGCGGCTTCTCCTTCCAGAAAAACGGTCCGCTCGACATGCGGATGTCGGCCGAAGGCGTTTCGGCCGCCGATGTCGTCAACCGTGCCAAGGTCGCCGATCTCATCCGCATCTTCCATTTTCTCGGTGAGGAAAGCCAGGCGCCGCGCATCGCCCATGCGATCGAGAAGCGCCGCGCCGAAAAGCCGTTCGAAACGACACGCGATCTCGCCGGTCTCGTCGAGCTCGTCACGCCGCGCAAGATGAAGGACAAGATCCATCCGGCAACGCGCGTCTTCCAGGCATTGCGCATCTTCGTCAATGACGAGCTCGGCGAGTTGGCGCAGGCGCTGTTTGCGGCGGAGGCGGCACTGAAACCCGGCGGGCGGCTCGTCGTCGTCACCTTTCATTCGCTCGAAGACCGCATCGTCAAGAAATTCTTCTCCGACCGCGCCGGCAAGGCGTCGGGTTCGCGGCACCTGCCGGTCGCACATGAGCGGGCCGCAACCTTTGCGGTCATCGGCAAGCCGATGGTTTCGGCAAGCGAGGCGGAGGCGGAGATCAATCCGCGTGCCCGCTCCGCCAAGCTTCGCGCTGGCCTGAGGACCGACGCTGCCGCCGAAGCCGCGGATATGTCGCTCTTCGGGTTTCCCAATCTTGCCAGCCTCGGAAAGCTTGGTGGTTGATATGCTGAAAACGTTTGATCTCGTGCTCATCGGCGTCATGACGGCCACTGCCGCCGTAACCTACACGATCAAGCACCGCGCCGAATTGAAGCTCGAGGAGGTTCACCGCCTCGAAGCCGAGATCAAGCTCGAGAAGGACACGATCGACCTTCTCAAGGCCGACTGGGCGCTGCAATCGCAGCCGAACCGGCTGGAGCGACTGGTCAGAGCCTATAATGACGAATTGAAGCTGCAGCCGACGGAATCGACGGCGCTGGTGCATGCCAAGGAATTGCCGATGCTGAAATCCGAGGTTCCCGTGCCTGATGTGACGGAGGCCAAGGTCAGCGCCAAAAGCGCGACCGAGGCCAGCGCCAAGAAGGCCAGCGCCAAAGGCGCGACCGTGGCCAGTGCCAAGGGCGCGCCAGACACCGCCAAGGGCGCGCAAGCCATCGCCAAGGCACAACCCATTCCAACGCCTTCGCCGCGCGGTGAGGCAGAGGATGCAGATCAGATCGAAACCGGATCGGTGGAGGAATAATGTCGTTTCTTTCCCGCATCATGGTTTTGAAGAGCCAGGCGCATTTCTCCGCCGGCGTCTATAACCGCTTCGGTGGTCCTTCCCCCGCCGGCTTGGCGATCGAGGGATCGCGCAAGAAGAAATCAGGGCAGGCAAAAAGCCGCGTCGGCCTGCTGATCCTTGGCTTCATGGGTGTCTACGCGGTCATCGGCGGCCGTCTCGTCGAATATGCAATGAAGGACCAGGAGGTCGTCTCCAGCATCCTGCCGCCCGACCGGCTGATGGCCTCGCGCCCCGACATTCTCGACCGCAACGGCGAGGTGCTGGCGACGGACATCCGTACCGTCTCGCTGTTTGCCGAACCGAACAAGATCGTCGACGCCGACGAGGCGGTCGAGAAGCTCGCGACGGTGCTGCCCGAGCTCGACGTCAAGGACACCTACAAGAAACTCTCGGTCAAGACCTCGCATTTCGCCTGGCTGCGCCGGCAGCTGACGCCGAAGCAGCAGAGCCAGATCCTGGCGCTCGGCATTCCCGGGATCGGCTTCCGGCCGGAGAAGCGCCGCTTCTATCCGGGCGGCTCGACCGCCGCGCATATCCTCGGTTACGTCAACATCGACAACCGCGGTGTCGCCGGCATGGAGAAATTTATCGACGACCAGGGGCTTGCGGATCTCGCCTCCGTCGGCATGACCAGCGACCAGCCGCTCGAGCCGGTGCGGCTATCGATCGACCTGCGCGTGCAGAACATCGTGCGGGACGCGGTCGTCAACGCCGTCAACAACTTTCAGTCCAAGGGCGCGGGTGCTGCGGTCATCGACGTGCATACGGGAGAAGTGCTGGCGATGGCATCGGCGCCGGATTTCGATCCGAACGATCCGCAGGAAGGCGCCAAGGAGGGTTGGCTCAACCGGATGACCAACGGCACTTTCGAAATGGGTTCGACCTTCAAGACCTTTTCGCTGGCCATGGCGCTCGACAGCGGCAAGGTGAAGATGACCGATAGTTTCGATGCCAGCAAATCGATCTATATCGGCGGTTTCACCATCCACGATTTTCACGGGCAGCGCCGCTGGCTGACTGTTCCCGAGATTTTCCAATATTCGTCGAATATCGGCACGGCGCGCGTCATCGACATCGTCGGCATCGATGCGCAGAAGGACTATCTGACCAAGTTCGGCCTCTTGACGAAGATGCAGACCGAGCTGCCCGAAGTGAAGATGCCGAGCCAGCCGCGCGTTTGGAAGAAGATCAATTCGATCACGATTTCCTTCGGCCATGGCGTCTCGACGACGGCGCTGCAGACAGGGGTGGCGGCTGCCGCTCTCGTCAACGGCGGCAAGCTGATCGAGCCGACATTCCTGCCGCGCACGCGCGAGCAGGCCGATCAGATCGCCACGCAGGTGATCAAGAAGTCGACCAGCGACGAGATTCGCTATCTCCTTGACTTCAACGGCTACAAGGGATCCGGGCGCGTCGCCCGCGTGCCGGGCTTTTCCGTCGGCAGCAAGACCGGCACGGCTGACAAGGTGGTGAACGGGCGTTATTCGGCGACCCTGAATTTCAATTCCTTCATCGCCGCATTCCCGATCAACGATCCCAAATATGCGGTGATCACCTTCTGCGACGAGCCGAAGACCGGTGAGAAGGCCTATGGCGGAACGATCTCGGCCGGTACTGCCGGTCCGATCGCCCGCGAGATCATCAGCCGCGCGGCCCCCATTCTCGGCATCGAGCCGAAATTCGGGGAGGGCGGATCGGCCTTGCTGGTGTCTTATTGAGTGTGAATGAATATCGACGCCGATTCGCGAGGGGTGAACCGGATTCAAGAGAGAAAAGTGCGTGCGATGAAATTGCGAGACCTGGCCGGAGATCAGTTTCCGGAACTTGAAGCACAGCTCGAAGGCCCGGCAGGTTTGCTTGATATTTCAGGCCTGTCTTCGGACAGCCGCAAGGTGGCGCCGGGCAATGCTTTCGTCGCGGTCGCCGGCACCAAGGCGGACGGCGCAGGCTTCATCGCGGATGCCGCCGGCCGCGGCGCTGCCGTCGCGATCGCCTCCCAAGCCGTCGCTGCTGCGATCCCGGTGCTTGCAGTCAAGGAGCCGCGGCGTTTCCTTTCCATCGCCGCCGCGCGTTTCCATGGCAGGCAGCCCGATACCATGGTCGCCGTCACCGGCACCGCGGGCAAAACCTCCGTCGCTTCTTTCACCCGGCAGATCTGGGCGCATGCCGGCCACGCGGCCGCGATGATCGGCACGACGGGCATCGTCTCGCCGACGCGCAACGAATATGGCTCGCTGACGACGCCCGATCCTGTGTCGCTGCATGAGCTGTTGGCGGAACTTGCCGGAGAGGGCGTGACGCATGCCGCTATGGAGGCCTCCAGCCACGGCCTCGACCAGTGCCGGCTCGACGGCGTGAAGCTTGCGGCAGCCGCCTTCACCAATCTCGGCCGGGACCACATGGATTATCATCCGACGATCGAGGCCTATATGGCCGCCAAGATGCGGCTTTTCGATACGCTGTTGCCGAAGGGATCGCCGGCGGTGATCTTCGCTGACGATCCGTGGTCGGCGCAGGCGATCAAGGCCGCGACCGATGCCGGTCACGATGTTCGTACCGTCGGGCGAAAGGGTGACTACCTCTCGTTGAAGCGGGTCGAGCACTTCCGCCACAAGCAGACGGCCGAGATCCATATCGGCGGCGAGATCTTCGAGGTGGACATTCCGCTGGCCGGCGACTTCCAGGTCGCCAACGCACTGGTCGCGGCGGGGCTTGCCATGTCGACCGGCGTTGAGGCGAAGGTTGCGATGGCCGCGCTCGAGAAGCTCGTCGGCGCGTCCGGCCGTCTCGAACTTGTCGGCCATACAAAAGACGGGGCGCTCGCCTATGTCGATTACGCCCACAAGCCGGACGCGCTGGAAAACGTGCTGGGCTCGGTCAGACCCTTCACCACCGGCCGCGTCATCGTCGTCTTCGGCTGCGGCGGCGACCGTGACCGCGGCAAGCGGCCGATCATGGGCGAAATCGCCTGCCGACTTGCCGACGTCGTCATCGTCACCGACGATAATCCGCGTTCGGAGGAGCCGGCCTCGATCCGGGCGGAGATCATGGCGGCAGCAAGCTGCGCCTCGGAAATTGCCGATCGCGCCGCGGCGATCCGCGAGGCTGCGGGCATGCTGAGATCCGGGGATACGCTGATCGTCGCCGGAAAGGGGCATGAGGAAGGGCAGACGATCGGCGACGTCACCCTGCCGTTTTCCGATCATGCGGAGGTGCGCAAGGCCTTGGAGGACCTGAAATCTTGAGCTGGCTCTGGACGACCGAAGACATGATCGCAGCGATGGCGGGGCGCCCCTTCGGCACTCCGCCCGAAGGAATCACCGGCATCTCCATCGACAGCCGTTCGATTTCGCTAGGCGAAGCCTTCTTCGCGATCAAGGGCGACCGTGTCGACGGTCACGACTACGCATCGATGGCGATGGCGAACGGTGCCTCCCTTCTCGTCGTCAGCGAGGCGCGGCTTCCCGCCATGGGTCGGCTGACGGTGCCGATGATCGTCGTGGAAGACGTGCTCGCGGCACTCGGCCGGCTTGGCCTTGCCTCGCGCGAGCGCTCAAAGGCCCAGATCATCGCGGTGACGGGATCTGTGGGAAAGACGACCACCAAGGAAATGCTGCGGCATGTGCTGTCGCCCTCCGGCAAGGTGCACGCCTCCGTCGCCTCCTTCAATAATCATTGGGGCGTGCCGCTGACGCTGGCACGCATGCCTGAGGATGCGGATTACGGCGTCTTCGAAGTCGGAATGAACCATCCCGGCGAGATCCGGCCGCTGGTGGCGATGATTCGTCCCGATGTCGCCATCATCACGACGATCGCGCCGGCGCATCTCGGCAATTTCAAAAATATCAAGGAAATCGCCGCCGCCAAGGCCGAGATCTTCGAGGGGCTCGAACCCGGTGGTCATGTCGTGCTCAACCGCGACAACGACCAGTTCAATTTCCTCGACCGCACGGCGCAATCACACGGCATCGAGCATATCCATTCCTTCGGCCAGCATGCCAAGGCCGAATTCCGGCTCGCAGAATTCAATGGCTCCGACGAGAATTCGACGCTGTGGCTGACGATTGGCGGCCAGACGCTGGAAGTTGCGCTCGGCGCGCCGGGCCGCCATATCGCCGAGAATGCGCTCGCAGCGCTCGGCGTCGTCAGGATCGTCGGCGCCGATATGCAGAAGGCGATCGAAGCGCTCGCGACGCTGAAGCCGGAAAAGGGCAGGGGCAAGCGCCACCGACTTTCGATCGGCAGCGGCAGCTTCACGCTGATCGACGAGAGCTACAATGCCAATCCGGCCTCGATGCGCGCGGCGATCGCGCTGCTGGCGGCCTCCGAGCCGACCGGCCGCGGACGCCGTATCGCCGTGCTCGGCGACATGCTTGAGATGGGCGACTATGCGCAGAAGGTCCATACCGACCTTGCGGTGCCGCTGCTGGCCGCCGGTATCGAACATGTCTGGCTGGCCGGAGCCGAGATGGCAACGCTCAAGGAATCGTTGCCGGAAAGCGTCCATGTCGAATATCGCGAGAACACGAGCGAATTGACGGACTATGTATTGAACTCGGTCGCGCCGGGCGACGTGTTGATGGTGAAATCGTCTCTGGGCATCGGTTTCGGCAAGATCGTCGCCGCGCTCCTTGACAAGTTCCCGCCATTTGCCGACACGCAACGCGAATTTTGATCGGGTAAACAAGGGGCCCTGAATGCTGATCTGGCTTGTCGAACTGTCGGAATATTTCAAATTTCTGAATCTGTTCAGATATATTACCTTCCGCACGGGGGCCGCTCTCTTCACCTCAGCGCTGATCGTCTTCCTGTTCGGGCCGACGATCATCAATTCGCTGCGCATCCGCCAAGGCAAGGGCCAGCCGATCCGCGCCGACGGGCCGCAGACGCATTTCAAGAAGGCCGGCACGCCGACCATGGGCGGGCTGATGATCCTCGCCGGCATCATCGGCGCATCGCTGCTCTGGGCCGATCTTTCCAACGTCTATGTCGTCGCCACGCTGCTGGTGACGCTGGGCTTCGGCGCGATCGGCTTCTACGACGATTACCTTAAGGTCACGAAGCAGAGCCATATGGGCTTTTCGGGCAAGGCGCGTCTCGGCATCGAATTCGTCATCGCCGGCATCGCCGTCTATTTCATGATGCGCACCGCTCTTGCCTCGGGGATTGCCGGCTCGACCTTCGGCTCCTCGATCGCCTTTCCTTTCTTCAAGGACTTCATGATCAATATCGGCATCATGTTCGTCGTCTTCGGCGGCTTCGTCATTGTCGGCGCCGGCAATGCCGTCAATCTGACCGACGGTCTCGACGGGCTTGCCATCGTGCCTGTGATGATCGCCGCCGCCTCCTTCGGCGTCATCGCCTATCTCGCCGGCAACGTGGTGTTTGCGAACTACCTGCAGATCAATTTCGTGCCCGGCACCGGCGAGCTCGCCGTCGTGCTCGGCGCCGTCATCGGCGCCGGCCTCGGCTTCCTCTGGTTCAACGCGCCGCCGGCCGCCATTTTCATGGGCGACACTGGATCGCTGGCACTCGGCGGCACGATCGGCACCGTCGCCGTCGCCACCAAGCACGAGATCGTCATGGCGATCATCGGCGGCCTCTTCGTCATCGAGACGCTGTCGGTCATCATCCAGGTCGGCTTCTTCAAGATGACCGGCCGGCGTGTCTTCTTGATGGCGCCGATCCATCATCACTTCGAAAAGAAGGGCTGGACCGAGAGCCAGGTGGTGATCCGCTTCTGGATCGTCGCCGTCGGCCTTGCAATGCTCGGCCTTTCGACGCTGAAGCTCCGGTGAGGCAGCGATGATCCCGGTCACGACGCTCAAGGATAGGAAGGTCGCGCTCTTCGGGCTCGGCGGCTCCGGCTTTGCCACCGCCCGGGCGCTGATATCCGGCGGTGCCGATGTGACCGCCTGGGACGACAATCCCGACAGCGTTGGCAAGGCCGTGGCTGAAGGCATCAGGACGGAGGACCTGCACAGTATCGACTGGAGCCAGCAGGCGCTGTTCGTGCTGTCGCCCGGCGTGCCGCTCACCCATCCGAAGCCGCACTGGACTGTCGATCTTGCCCGCGCGGCCGGCGTCGATATCGTCGGCGACGTCGAGCTCTTCGTGCGCGAGCGCCGCGCCCATGCGCCGGATTGCCCTTTCATCGCCATAACAGGCACCAACGGCAAGTCGACGACGACGGCGCTGATTGCCCATATCCTGAAATCATCAGGCTACGACACGCAGCTCGGCGGCAATATCGGCACGGCGGTGCTGACGCTCGATCCGCCGAAGGCCGAGCGCTATTATGTCGTCGAATGCTCCTCCTATCAGATCGATCTGGCGCCGACGCTGGACCCGTCTGCCGGCATCCTGCTCAACCTGACGCCCGATCATCTCGACCGTCACGGCACCATGCAGCATTATGCCGATATCAAGGAACGGCTGGTCGCCGGCAGCGATGTCGCAATCGTCGGCATCGACGACAGCCATTCGGCGCTGATTGCCGACCGCGTCGAGCGGGCGGGCGTCAAGGTGATCCGCATCTCGCGCCGCAACGTCGTGGCCGACGGCATCTATGCCGAGGGCACCAAGCTCATCCAGGCTGCCGGCGGCGCGATGCTGCCTTTCGTCGATCTCGACGGCATCCAGACGCTACGCGGCAGCCACAATGCGCAGAACGCCGCCGCAGCCGTCGCTGCCTGCCTCGCCGTCGGAGTTTCCGCCGAAGACATCCGCGCCGGCCTTGCCTCGTTCCCCGGCCTCAAGCACCGCATGCAGCCGGTCGGGCAGCGTGGCCGCGTGGTTTTCGTCAATGATTCCAAGGCGACCAATGCGGATGCTGCGGCGCCGGCCCTTTCGAGCTATGATCGCATCTACTGGATCGCCGGCGGCCTGCCGAAGGCTGGCGGCATCACGACGCTCGCTCCCTATTTTCCGCGCATTGCCAAGGCCTATCTGATCGGCGAGGCGGCGGCGGAATTCGCCGCGACGCTCGGCGAGGCTGTTCCTTACGAAATATCGGACACGCTGGAGCGCGCCGTCGCGCATGCGGCCGCCGATGCCGATCGCGACGAGAGCGCCGCTTCGGCCGTGATGTTATCCCCGGCTTGCGCAAGCTTCGACCAATATAAGAATTTCGAAGTCAGGGGCGAAGCCTTCGTCGGCCACGTGGCGGCGCTTGACGGGATTGCGATGCTGATCGGTCCGGCAACAGGAGAGAAATGACATGGTAAGCCGCGCGGAACGTGGGCCTCTGGCCGATTGGTTCTGGACCATCGACCGCTTCTTCCTGGCAATGTTCATCTTCCTGATGGGCATCGGATTCATGCTGTCGTTTGCGGCATCTCCTGCGGTCGCCGAACGCATCGGGCTCGAGCCTTTTCACTTCGTCAAGCGCCATGCGGCCTTCATGATCCCCTCGATCGGCGTCATGCTCGGGCTGTCGTTTCTCACGCCGCGCCAGGTGCGGCGAACCGCGATCCTGATCCTGATCGTCTCGGTCGCGATGATGGTGCTGGTGCTCTTCGTCGGGCAGGAGGTCAAGGGTGGCAGGCGCTGGATCTGGATCGCCGGCCTTTCCATCCAGCCATCGGAATTCATGAAGCCCGCCTTCGTCGTGGTCTGCGCCTGGCTGTTTGCCGAACATGCGCGCCAGCCGGAGATCCCCGGCAATCTCTTTGCCATCATTCTGTTCGGCATCGTCGCAGCCCTTCTCATCGCGCAGCCGGACCTCGGCCAGACCATCCTGACCACGGCCGTCTGGGGCGGGATGTTCTTCATGGCCGGCATGCCATGGATCTGGATCATGCTGCTCGGTATCGGCGGCGCCGGCGGCCTGCTCAGCGCCTACTACGTCTTCCCGCACGTTGCGTTGCGCATAGACAAATTCATGACCGGCGAAGGCGACACGTTCCAGATCGACACCGCGCGCGAGGCGATCATCCGCGGCAGCTGGTTCGGCCAAGGACCGGGCGAGGGGATCGTCAAGCGCATCATCCCGGATGCGCATACCGACTTCATCTTCTCGGTCGCGGCCGAGGAATTCGGCATCGTCTTCTGCATGGCGCTCGTTGCGCTGTTTACCGTGCTGGTGCTGCGCGGCCTGTCACATGCCTATCGCGAGCGCAACGACTTCAACCGTTTCGCCGTCGCCGGCCTGGTGCTGCAGATGGGCATTCAGTCGATCATCAATATCGGCGTCAATCTCGAATTGCTGCCGGCGAAGGGCATGACGCTGCCGCTGATTTCCTACGGCGGCTCGTCTATGGTCGCGATCTGCGTCACCGCCGGCTTCATTCTGGCGCTGACGCGCCATCGACCGGAAAAACGGGCGCAGGACCGGAGCCTCTTCCGCGTCCCGCACGGCATGCCGGCGGAGTAGAAGACTATGAGCAAAGGCATCGTGCTGCTTGCCGCCGGGGGAACCGGCGGCCATGTGTTCCCTGCGGAGGCGCTGGCCTTCAAGCTGAAGGAGCGCGGCTATTCGGTGCATCTCGTCACGGACAGCCGGGCTGAGCGCTATGCCGGCAAGTTCCCGGCCGAGGAAATCCATGTCGTACCGTCGGCGACGATCGGCTCGAAGAACCCGGTTGCTGTCGCCCGCTCGCTATGGACGCTCTGGAGCGGCATGCGGGCGGCGAAGAAACTGATCCAGCGGTTGCGGCCGATCATCGTCGTTGGTTTCGGTGGTTATCCCACCGTGCCGCCGCTGCTTGCCGCCACCCGGCTCGGCGTGCCCTCGATGATCCACGAGCAGAATGCGGTGATGGGGCGCGCCAACAAGGCCCTGGCAACCCGCGTGCAGGCCATCGCCGGCGGGTTCCTGCCGGAGGGAGGCGCTGCCTTTCCAGACAAGACGGTGACGACGGGCAATCCGGTCCGCCCGGCGATCATCGCTGCGGCCGAGGTGCCGTACACGCCGTCGCATCCCCGCGAGGCCTTCAACCTCGTCGTCTTCGGCGGCAGCCAGGGTGCGCAATATTTCTCCAAGGCGCTGCCGACGGCGATCAGCCTGCTCGACGAGGCGCTTCGCGTGCGCCTGCGCATCACCCAGCAGGTGCGTCCCGAGGATATGGAAATGGTCAGCGGCTGCGTCACCAAGCTGGAGATGGGAGCCGATATCGCCCCCTTCTTTACCGACATCGCCGAGAGGCTGGCGAGGGCGCATCTCGTCATCTGCCGTTCGGGCGCCTCGACGGTTTCGGAAATCTCCGTCATCGGCCGGCCTGCCGTGCTCGTGCCTTACCCGCACGCTCTCGATCACGATCAGGCGGCGAATGCGGCGGCACTTGCTGCGACCGGCGGGGCAAAGGTGATCGCCCAGTCGGAGCTTTCGCCGGAGAAGATCGCAGCGATCCTGACGGCTGTCATGAACGATCCGGAAAAGCTTTTGCACATGGCGGCGGCGGCGAAACGCGCCGGGAAACCCGATGCAGCGAACTTGCTTGCCGACATGGTTGAGGCTATTGCCGCCAGACGGACAATTGCAGAATTCAAGAGGACACGCGCATGAAACTGCCGAAGACGATCGGCCTCGTCCATTTCATCGGCATCGGTGGCATCGGCATGAGCGGCATTGCCGAGGTGCTGCACAATCTCGGCCACAAGGTGCAGGGATCGGATCAGGCTGACAGCGCCAATGTCCAGCGCCTGCGCGACAAGGGCATCGAAGTGTTTGTCGGTCACCGAGCCGAAAACCTGGGTGAGGCCGAAGTCGTCGTCGTCTCGACGGCGATCAAGAAGAGCAATCCGGAACTCATCGCCGCGCGCGAAAAGCTGCTGCCGGTGGTGCGCCGCGCCGAGATGCTGGCCGAGTTGATGCGCTTCCGCAATGCGATCGCCATCGGCGGCACGCATGGCAAGACGACGACCACGTCGCTGGTTGCCGCGCTGCTCGAAGCCGGCGGACTTGACCCGACCGTCATCAATGGCGGCATCATCAATGCCTACGGCACCAATGCCCGCATGGGCGAGGGCGAGTGGATGGTGGTCGAGGCCGATGAATCGGACGGCACCTTCCTGAAGCTTCCGGCCGATGTCGCCGTCATTACCAATATCGACCCGGAACATCTCGACCATTACGGCAATTTCGACGCCGTGCGCGCCGCCTTCCGGCAGTTCGTCGAGAATGTGCCGTTCTACGGCTTCGGCGTCATGTGCCTCGACCATCCCGAGGTGCAGTCGCTGGTCGGCCGCATCGAGGATCGCAAGATCATCACCTATGGCGAAAACCCGCAGGCCGACGTGCGTTTCATGAATGTGCGCATCGACGGCACGCGCTCGATCTTTGACGTCCAAATCCGTCGCCGCCGCACCGGCCAGGTTATCGAGCTCAAGGGGCTGGTCATGCCGATGCCGGGGCGCCATAATATCTCCAACGCGACGGCGGCGATCGCCGTTGCCAACCGGCTCGGCATATCGAGCGCCGATATCGCCAAGGGGCTTGCCTCCTTCGGCGGCGTCAAGCGCCGCTTCACGCTGACCGGTGAGTGGAACGGGGTGCAGATATTCGACGATTACGGCCACCATCCCGTCGAGATCAAGGCAGTGCTGCGCGCCGCCCGGGAATCCTGCAAGGGGCGTGTCATCGCCGTCCACCAACCGCATCGCTTTAGCCGTCTTGCGAGCCTGTTCGAGGAATTCGCCGCCTGCTTCAACGATGCCGACAGCATCTTCCTGGCACCCGTCTATGCGGCGGGCGAGGATCCGATCGAGGGTATCGATTCCGTGTCGCTGGTATCGCGCATCAAATCCGGCGGCCATCGCGACGCCCGCTTTCTAAGCTCGGCGGAGCTTCTGCCGCAGATGGTCGCGGAGGTTGCAAAGCCTGGCGATTTCGTGGTTCTGTTGGGGGCTGGGAGCATCACATCCTGGGCGGCGGCGCTGCCCAAGCAACTGGAAGGCCTATCGGGAAAGTCCGTATGAAACAGGTGAATGGGGAAAAGCTTCTCGCGTCTCTCGGAGACGGTGTAAAGGATATCCGCGGCCGTATTACGCCGGATGCCCCTATGGACCGTGTCACCTGGTTCAGGGCTGGCGGCCTGGCCGAGCTGATGTTCCAGCCGCATGACATCGACGATCTCGTCGCCTTCCTGAAGATATTGCCAGAAGAGGTGCCGCTGACGGTGGTCGGCGTCGGCTCCAACATCCTGGTACGCGACGGCGGCATTCCCGGCGTCGTGCTGCGCCTGTCGGCCAAGGGGTTCGGCTTCGTCGAGCTTGCCGGCGAAAACCGGATTCTCGCCGGCGCCATCTGCCCTGATAAACACGTGGCGGCGATGGCGATGGACAACGGCATCGGCGGCTTCCATTTCCTCTACGGCATTCCCGGCGGCGTCGGCGGCGCGGCGCGCATGAATGCCGGGGCCAATGGCGTCGAGACGCGCGAGCGGCTGATCGAAGTCCATGCGGTCGACCGTAAGGGCGACAAGCATGTGCTTTCCAATGCCGAGATGGGCTACTCCTACCGGCATTCGACCGCATCGACAGATCTGATCTTCACCTCCGTGCTGTTCGAGGGCTATCCGGAAGAGCGCGCGCAGATCCGCGCCGAGATGGACGCCGTGCGCAACCACCGCGAGACGGTGCAGCCGGTGCGCGAAAAGACCGGCGGCTCGACCTTCAAGAACCCGGCCGGCCATTCGGCCTGGAAACTGATCGATGAGGCAGGCTGCCGCGGCCTCGTCATCGGCGGAGCGCAGATGTCGTCGCTTCACTGCAACTTCATGATCAACATGGGGCAGGCAACCGGCTACGACCTCGAATATCTCGGCGAACAGGTGCGTCGCGAAGTCTTTGAAAAAGACGGCATCAAGCTCGAATGGGAAATCAAACGCCTCGGCGTCTTCATGCCCGGCCGCGAGGTGCGTCCGTTCCACGGTGTGACGAGCGAGTAACGGTTACGTCACCGCAAGCTTCAGGCCCTCGCGCGGCGTGACGACGGGCGACCAGCCAAGCACGTCGCGGGCATGGGATATATCGACCCGCAGGGAACCGCAAAGACGCTGGTAGACGGCGGCCTTTCCGGTGATCCTCGCGCCCATCTGCAACAAGGCGGGGGGGAAGGGGAGCAGCATCGGTTTGACGCCCAATCCTGCGGCAATCCCTTCGATAAGCCCGGGAGTCGAAAGATCTACTCCATCACCCGCGAGAAAGGTCTGGCCGACTGCGCCGGGATGCTTCATCCCGGTGATGATCAGATCGACGAGATTTGGAAGCGCGACCAATGTCCGGCGGTTCTTCAGCGACGCGAAGGGGAGCGGTATCTTCTTCCTGACAAGTCCGACGAGCAGGGCGAAATTGCCCCTCGCACCGCGTCCATAGACGAGCGGCGGGCGAATGATCACGACTTCCATGCCTGTTCGGGCGGCAATTTCATGCAGCCCGATTTCAGTTTCCAACTTTGAAATGCTATAGGGATCGATCGGCATTGGCGTATCGTCGTGCCGGAAGGGTCGAACGTTTTCCTCGCCATTGACCTTGATGCTGCTGATGAAGACGAACCTTTTTGCGCCCGCGCGGGCGGCCTGCTCGGCGAGGTTCAACGTAGCGGTGGTGTTGATCCGACGAAATTCCGCAAGCGGATCGGCTGCGCGGTCGTTCATGATGTGAACACGAGCGGCGAGATGGACGATGACATCGATACCCTCGAGAACCGCTGTCCAATCGGTTTCGCTTGTTATCTCGATGGGGAAATGCCGCACAGATGTCGGGAAGCTGGCGGCTGCAGATCGCGTCGTTACCGCAAGCTCGCATATCCGCTCTCCATCCAGTCTTTCGACGAGAGGCCCACCGACAAAGCCGGCCGCGCCGGTAATGAGGCATCGCATGATCTGTTCCCCGTTTTGCCGTGAGTGTTCCGGTTAACCGGAAGTGCCCACGGCATCAATAAAAAGCCGCCACGTTGGAGCGCCGTGCGTCCTTTCGGACGCACCAAGGACGCTCTAACACTTTGAATCTACGCATCGTGCTTTCTGGGGCAGAACACCGGTCCCTCACTCAGCAGCACAGCCCCTTCAGTGAGCGGTATAGGCCCCGTCCACCAAATAGTGCACCCCAGTGATGAAACTGGCCTGCTCGGACAGGAGGAAACACACAAGAGTTGCGACCTCTTCCGGTTTTCCACGCCTGCCCATCGGTTGCAGTGCTGCCATGCGTCGCGTGCTCGCCGCCTCAAGATGCGCTGACAAAAGTGGCGTTTCGATCCAGCCGGGACCGACGGCATTTATGCGGATACCCAATCTGGCATACTCCATCGCAGCGACTTTCGTCAGTCCAACGACCCCGTGCTTCGCTGCGGTGTATGCCGCCGCGGTGGGTAATCCAACGGTCCCGAGAGTGGAAGACATATTCACGATTGCGCCGCCGCCCAGCTTGAGCATCGCGCCAATTTCGGACTTCATGCAATAGAAAACGCTGTTCAGATTGACGTTCATCACCTTATGCCAATTATCGAGCGGATAGTCTGCGACCGCTGCGCGCACCCCATCGATTCCCGCATTATTGACCGCCAGATCCAAGCCGCCACATGTCTCGACGGTAAAATCGACAAGTCTCTGCACACCGCCACTGTCACTGACATCGACGACAAATTCATGGGCGCGGCCTCCCTCTGATCTGATCGCGGCGGCAATCGTGTGTGCCGCGTCAGCATTGATATCGGCGACAACAACCTCCGCACCCTCGTCAGCGAGTTGACGGGAAACGGCGGCACCAATACCGGAAGCCCCACCCGTAACGATCGCGATTTTTCCTTCCAGGCAAAGCTTCATCGTCTCCGTCCTTGTTGATATGCTAATATTCGATCGGCGCGATTGTTGATGCAAGGGGTTTGACGGATAAATAGAGGGGCATGGTATTGCGCAGCTTCAGATGTTGCCAGTGTTGCGAACTCATCCTCCACAGAGTTGAGTGTCTTTATCAAACGATGTCGCAATCTAATTTGGAATGAACGGGCTAATTTGGAATGAACGGGATCGAGGGAGTTACTTGGCAGGTGGAAATGGACAAACAGCATATTACACGCCGTGGGCTCGTGCTGGGGAGCCTGGCTCTAATGCTTTTTGGATGTACTTCGGGCGATGGGCCGCCACTGGGCTACCGATTCGCGAGGGATCCGGATTCCGATCCCCGCTATCGACGACAGGAGGTCGCCTATACGGGGAGTGAACCGCCCGGAACTATCGTCGTCGATACGGCGAGCCGCTACCTTTACTTCGTAGAGGCAGACGGACTGGCGACTCGCTATGGCGTTGCCGTCGGAGAGGAAGGACTGAGTTTCAAGGGCGAGGCCACCATCGGCTATAAGGCAGAGTGGCCTTCGTGGAAGCCCACCAATGACATGATTCAGCGCAAGCCCCGCCTGGCCAAATATGCCGATGGGGTACCGGGAGGACCGCTCAATCCTCTCGGTGCAGCGGCCCTCTACCTCTATCAAGGCGGACAAGATACCCTGTTCCGGTTGCACGGAACGAATGCCCCCTGGTCGATAGGCCGTGCTGTTTCGAATGGGTGTATTCGCTTGACGAACGCAAACATCGTCGACCTCTACTCCCGTGCACGCGTAGGCACGCGCGTAGTTGTCATCTGATGGTGTTTACCATTTGAAATCGTGGGGTTGGCCATAGCATTATGTATCTGCTAATGTAGATTCGTTGCATGTTGCATCATGTCTGCCCTATCCAGGGTACTGAGTGTCGCTAAACTTTAAGGTGTAGCTTAGAAGGCTATGCCATGATGAGGAGAGGACTTCTTGATGAGCAGAATTCTAATCGTAATCCTTGCGATGTTTGCGGTGGCCAATCTGAGTGCTTGCGGGTCGATTGGCAAAGGCAAGGGGAAAGCCCCACCGCCGGCAGAAGCAGTCTACAAGTAGCATATCGCGTCTGATTCTTAGGAAGGGTCACATAGACCCTTCCTCTTCTTCATAAACCGCCAAGCTGCGCTCCTTCGTAACTCACAGCGCAAGAGTGGCATTTTATATGCTGACTTCGGGCTCGCATTCGTCAGGGCCTGCATATGGAGCTTAGTGATGGCGCTTGGAAGAGGCGGTGTGTCGCTAGTTGTTATGTTGGCGTTCGTGGCATCGTCATGCCAGACAGAAGACAAAAGGCCTTTACCGCATTATACATCCAACGGCAGAGGCGTAGCTCCAACCAATACGGCTGAAAACAAATCAAATCGGCATTTCATCGAATTCCGCTCACGCTATGCGCTGACCTACGGCCACACGTATGTCGTTTTTGGGCAGGCGGATAAAAACGGAAATATGATCAATCCCGAAGTTGCAGGGCTTGCCCCAGCTTCTCCCGATGCCGCGCAGTATGTAATAGGCCACTTCATACCGGTTCCGGCCACGACCGGAGCGACGGACGGTGACCTGGAAGAGCAGTACAGATCAGCAAGCTGGCGTGTGATGCTGAGTGACAATGAATATAACGACACAGTTGCGTATATACGCAAACTGCAGGCAACCTCTCGTCTCTGGGAGGCATCGATATACAACTGCAATGCCTTTGTGGCGGATATCGCACGGCACATGGGTTATAAGGCGCCCAGCATTTGGCTAAGGCCGCAACAATTCATTACAAACCTTCGGGAGATGAATACAGGTTGATTACCGGGTCTCCAAGAAGGCAGATCATGGAAAGGTTCTGGTGACTTGATTTGAACTTATCAGCAGCCGTCGTCGGCGAGGTCGTCTGGGTTCTCGGAATTGTTGCATGGTGCATCATTCGATACCCATTTGAGCGTCGCGCAAAGCGAGTGCCGGTCGTCAGTAATCGCCGTACCGGTTCAGAGGCGGTCGGGCTTGCAGCAGCCCTCGCCGGACTTGCGATCGTGCCGGGATTTTACGTGGCGACCGGCATGCCTGAGGCAGCCGACCATACCGCCCATTTGTGGGCCGTCGTGATCGGGGCAATACTGTTCTGCGCCGCGATGTGGGTCTTTCGAAGGACCCACAAGCAATTAGGACGAAACTGGTCGATTACACTGGAGATCCGCCAGCAGCACGAATTGATATGCGCTGGACCGTACGCCCTTGTCCGCCATCCGATGTACACGTCGTTTCTTCTGATGGGGCTTTCACAAGCGTTTCTGCTGCCCAACTGGGTGGCAGGCATGGCAGGCCTGATCGGCTTCGCCGTTCTATTCTTCCTAAGGGTGGACAAGGAAGAACGTATGATGCTGGAAGTTTTCGGCCCGCAATATCAAGCGTATATGGCGAAGACCAAGCGCATCATCCCTTATCTTTATTAGAGGTGGCAAGATGAGAGGCCGAACGATCAAGCTCTCGGCATCGCGACGCCTTGTCGGAGATCTGATGAGATTCTCGATTGGGGTGCCGCGTGTGACGGTCCAGCGGCAAATGAACCTTCGGCCCCTCCTGGATGCAAGAGACGGAGCGGATGCCCGGCCGTCCTGGACAGTGCTTTTCTTGAAGGGATACGCCCTGCTCTCTCAAGAAATTCCTGAATTGCGGCGTGCTTATATCAAGTTTCCGTGGCCACAGCTCTATGAATATCCGGCCAGCGTGGCCTCCATTGCCCATGAGCGCGAGCATGACGGAGAGCGGGTCGTTCTGCTGAGCACCATCAAAGGTCCCGAGCAACGCTCAATCACCGAGCTGGAGACGCTGATCCGTTCAGCGAGGTCACTTCCGGTTCTGGAGATCAAGGAGTTTCGGCGCTCCCTGAAGCTCGCTCGCGCACCTGCCCCTGTGAGGTGGCTGCTCATGTGGCTCGGACTCAATATAGGACGGAAGCGAGCGCGTTATTTTGGCACCTTCCAACTGTCTGTCTATTCGGGTCTCGGAGCAGAGTCTCTCAACCCTCTCAGCCCGTTGACCACACTTTTCAACTACGGCCCGATCGGCGAGCATGGATCGGTTGCTGTCCGCATCCACTACGACCACAGGGTCATGGATGGAGCGAATGTCGCACGAGCATTGGAACGGTTCGAAAGGATCTTGAACGGCGAGGTCGCCGACGAAGTAAAAAGCCTCGCCCAGATCGGAGCCCCTACCATCGTGACGGTAGTAGGAACATCGAAGTGACACCGCACAGTGAGCCCCGGTTGACTGTCGTCGTGGTTGGCGGTTCCCGCGGCATCGGACGAGCGATCGCAAAGGTTGCGGCACGCGAACACAATGTCGTCGTGCTCGTCGCGCGTTCGCCGGAAGGCCTCGCCGCTGCGGCGGCCGACGTACGGCAGGCCGGCGGTGAGGCGTTTACGCTGGAGCTGGATCTCTTCGCAGCCGATGCGTCGGGGCGTCTTGAGGCTTTTCTAGTTGCCAACGATTTGGTCTGCGGCGTCCTGGTCAACAGTGCCGGGTATGGTCTGCGAGGCGCAGCAACGTTACTCCCTGTCAAAGATCAGATGGGGATTATCGATGTCAATATACGCGCCCTGACCGACATGACCCTTCGCTTCCTGCCTGGAATGCTGGCGCGCGGACGTGGCGGCGTGATCAATCTCGGCTCCGTAGCGGGTCTCGTTCCCGGGCCGTACATGGCATTGTATTACGCAAGCAAGGGTTTTGTGCGCTCTTTTTCGGACGCGCTCCATCAGGAAGTGCGCCGTTTTGGCGTTACCGTGACATGTGTGGCGCCAGGACCGGTATCCACCGAATTCCTTGAAAAGGCCGGCGCGAACCGGGCGGCTCTCTTCAAGATATTGCCCAAGCTGGACGCTGAATATGTCGCTGAGCGGGCCTGGAGCGGTTTCAACTCCGGCCATCGCCGCGTCGTTCCCGGCATTTCAGCCAAGTTGTTTACTCTTGTCGCCGCATTCTTGCCGACCGCAGTTATTCTCCCCCTGATCGGTCGCCTGCAGCGCAGGAGCAAAGATCCATGTCCTTGCGGTTCAGGGAAAAGCCTCAAGGAATGTTGCGGTAGCCGCTCCCCGGCACGGAGCAACATGCAGAAATAATGCCTGTCGACGAGGGTGAAGCCGACCGATGATGCCAGCCACGCAGAGATCCGCCGTATGATCTTCCTCGCGATTGCCAGGCTATAAACGCACAAAGCACGCTGGATAGCCGTCTGAAGCCGCGACGAGTGCCGCGGCTTTTTTGCTTGCACGGCAGATGGCTCAGACTTCCTCGCGGCCCGACAGCCGGATGCAGACCAGCGAGATCACCGCCGAGGCGGCGAGGTAGTAGCCGACATAGTCCAGGCTGTAATGGGTGGCGAGCCAGGTGGCGATATAAGGGGCGAGCGAAGCGCCGAAGATGCCGCCGAGGTTGAAGGTCATCGAGGCGCCGGTATAGCGCACCATGGTCGGGAAGGGAGCGGCAAGGGCAGCGCCGATCGGACCATAGGTGAAGCCCATCAAGGCGAGGCCGATGATCGAGCACAGGAAAGCGCCGGTCAGACCGCTGGTCAATAGCGTCGCGTAGAAGAAGCCGAAGATCACGATGGCAATCGTCGTCAGCGTCAGGATGAGGCGGCGCGAGTAGAGGTCGGAGAGCCAGCCGGAGAGTGGGATCGTCAGGCCGAAGAAGACGACACCGACAAGCTGGACGACCAGGAACTGCTCTCTCGTATAACCGAGCCCGCCCTTTTCCAAGGGTGTCGTGCCCCAGGAGAGCGTGAAGACTGTCATCAGGTAGAACAGTACGAAGGTCGCGACTGCAATGAAGGTGCCGAGGATCAGGCTGCGCAGATGACCGCGGAAGACCACCTCGATCGGCACGGCGACGCGCTCGTGCTTTTCGACGGCTTTGCGGAATTCCGGCGTCTCGGCGATCTTGAGGCGGACATAGAGGCCGACGGCGACGAGGGCGAGGCTAGCGATGAAGGGAATGCGCCATCCGTAGTCGAGGAAATCCTCGTTGCTCATCGTTTCCGCCAGGATGAGGAAGAAGCCGGAGGAGAGGATGAAGCCGATCGGCGCGCCTAGCTGCGGGAACATGGCGTACCAGCTGCGCTTGCCGGGAGGAGCGTTTTCGGTGGCAAGCAGAACGGCGCCGCCCCATTCGCCGCCGAGGCCGAGGCCCTGACCGAACCGGCAAAGCGCCAGCAACAAGGGTGCTGCGATGCCGATCGCATCATAGCCCGGTAGCATGCCGATCAGGACCGTCGAAAGCCCCATCGTCATCAGCGCGGCGACGAGCGTCGCCTTGCGGCCGATGCGGTCGCCGAAATGACCGAAAATGACGGCGCCGATGGGGCGGGCGAAGAAGGCGATCGAGAAGGTGACGAGCGACTGCAGCGTTGCGGCGTTCGAATCGCTTGCCGGGAAGAAGAGATGCGGGAAGACGAGGACGGCTGCCGTCGCGTAGACGTAGAAGTCGAAGAATTCGATGGTAGTGCCGACAAGGCTGGCGATGAGGACGCGAGCCGGAGAATTGACTTGCGCGCTGTTCGAGGCGGGAGTCGGCGATGCGGAGATCGCGTCTGTCATTTTCATTCCAATCAATATTTCTATGGAGCGCCCTGGGAGGCTGGCGGGTCTTAGCGCAATTTCAGATCTGAGAAAACGTCTCCTGACGCCGTAGGTATCGCATGTCGAACACGTTTCTCGATCCTTGCGTGAAGCTTGCCACAGCAATGTCCGCGAGCTTGACCGGAATCAAATTGTAACGGATTCATCTAAACTCTTGGTTGGAGTTAAGGAGGCGCGCATGCAAAAGAGTCTAGTTGCCGAATTTCTCGGCACGTTCTGGCTGGTCTTCGGCGGATGCGGCAGCGCCGTGCTGGCGGCCGCCTATCCCGAGCTTGGAATCGGTTTTGTCGGCGTGGCCTTTGCGTTCGGTCTGACCGTGCTCACCATGGCCTATGCCGTGGGCGGCATTTCGGGCGGTCATTTCAATCCTGCCGTCTCGCTTGGCCTTACGGTTGCCGGACGGTTTCCGGCGGCGCGTCTCGTTCCCTATGTCGTCGTGCAGATTGTCGGCGCCATCGCTGCGGCGGCGCTGCTTTATCTCGTCGCCAGCGGCAAGGCGGGGTTCGAGCTCGGCGGCTTTGCCGCCAACGGATATGGCGATCATTCTCCGGGTGGTTATTCACTGCTTTCGGCGCTGCTGATCGAAGTGTTGCTCACCATGTTCTTCCTGATCATCATCCTGGGGTCGACCAGCAGCCGGGTGCCTGCGGGCTTCGCGCCGCTTGCGATCGGCCTCGGGCTGACGCTGATCCATCTCGTTTCTATCCCCGTGACGAATACCTCGGTCAATCCGGCGCGTTCCACCGGCCAGGCGCTTTTCGTCGGTGGCTGGGCGCTGCAGCAGCTCTGGCTGTTCTGGATTGCGCCGCTTGCGGGTGGGGCGCTCGGCGGACTCGTGTGGAAAATCCTCGACGATGCCGACTGACTGCAAGACACTGATCTATCCCATTGAGCCCGCGCGGTTTTTCTGCGCGGGCTTTTCTGTTTTCGCGGGTCGGCGGGCATCTTCGCTCCGACACTCCCGAAGAAGCGAAGGTTAAAAAATCAAGGGCGCGGCAAGACGGAGTTAACGAAAGTAAACACTTCATTAACCATAATGATGCTCTAATGCACCCAGGTCGGACAAAGGCCTGAAACGGCGCAGACAGCTTCGCGCAAGCGTCGATTTCGAGAATGGAAGTTATTTTTTGGGGGTGTTGATGAGTCGCAAGCATGTCGCTGTCCTGATGGGCGGATTTTCCTCGGAAAGGCCTGTCAGCCTTTCCTCGGGAAAGGCTTGCGCAGAAGCTCTCGAAGCTGAGGGCTTCGACGTGACGCGCATCGACGTGGCGCGCGACGTTTCCGAGAAACTCGCCGCATTGAAGCCCGATGTTGTCTTCAATGCGCTCCACGGCCCGTTCGGCGAGGACGGCACCATTCAGGGCATCCTCGAATATCTCGAAATCCCCTATACGCATTCGGGCGTGCTTGCCTCGGCGCTGGCGATGGACAAAGACAAGGCGAAGCTCGTTGCCGGCGCCGCCGGCATTCCGATCGCCGAATCGCAGGTGGTCAACCGTTTCGCCTTTCCCTCGACGCATCCGATGAAGCCGCCCTATGTGGTGAAACCCGTCCGCGAGGGGTCGAGCTTCGGCGTCGTCATCGTCACCGAAGATCAGGCGCATCCGCCACAGATCGTCAGCTCGCCCGAATGGCGTTACGGCGAGGAAGTGATCGTCGAGCGCTATGTTTACGGTCGCGAACTCACCTGCGGTGTCATGGGTGAAACTCCCCTCGGTGTCACGGAAGTGGTGCCGCAGGGACACAATTTCTATGATTACGACTCCAAGTATGCGGCGGGTGGTTCAAAACACGTCATCCCCGCGAAAATTTCACCGAATATTTACCAAAAAATACAAACATTGTCCCTAAGGGCGCATCAGGCAATCGGTTGTCGCGGCGTCAGTCGGTCCGACTTTCGTTACGACGATCGTTTCTCCGAAGACGGCGAAATCATCTGGCTGGAGGTCAATACCCAGCCAGGGATGACTCCAACCTCGCTCGTGCCCGAAATGGCCGGTCATGCCGGCTATTCCTTTGGTCAGTTTCTCCGGTGGATGGTGGAGGACGCGTCTTGTTTGCGTTGACAGTCAAGAGGATTGGGCGCCCCAGCCATCATGCCGTGCTTCCGATCATGGAAGCCGAAGAGCGGTTTGTGCTGCCGCGCCCGCTGCGCCGGGTCACGCGCTTCCTGATCAGCCTCTGCAGCGGCCGCATCCATATTCCCGTTCATACGGGCACGGTCTCCGCACTCGCCTTCCTGGCTGCGACGGGGTTTTACGGCATGTCGCTCGGCGGCCACACCGAGGCCGTCGCGCAGGCGACAACGACGGCCGCGGGTTTTGCGATCGAGGACGTCAAGGTCTCTGGCAACTCGGAGACCTCCGAAATCGAGATCCTGCAACTGATCGGCCTTGACGGCACGACCTCGCTGGTCGCCCTCGACGTCGATGCCGCCCGCCGGAAGATCGCCCATCTTCCCTGGGTCGAAAATGTCGAGGTCCGCAAGATTTATCCGAAAACGATCGAAGTGAAGCTCAAGGAGCGCCAGGCCTATGCGATCTGGCAGCACGGACAGGAGCTTTCCCTGATCGAGAAGAACGGCAGCGTCATTGCGCCGCTGCGCGACAACAAGTTTTCGGCGCTGCCGCTCGTCGTCGGCCGCGATGCCGAAACGGCGGCGGCTTCGCTCGACGAAGCCTTCTCGAAGTGGCCCGACGTGAAGGCCCGCGTGAGGGCCTATGTCTGGATATCCGGCCGTCGCTGGGACCTGCACATGGACAACGGCGTCGTCGTCAAGCTGCCGGAAGACGGTATCGACCAAGCACTGGCGACGCTTTCGAAGTTCGACAAGGAGCATCAGCTCCTGGAGCGGGACATTGCTGCAGTCGATCTCAGGCTGGCCGACAGAACCGCGATCCAGCTGACGCCGGAGGCGGCGATCTGCAGGCAGACGGCAGTGACGGAGCGTACGAAAGAATTGAAGAAGGCGGGGCAGAATATATGAGCTTGTTCGGTTCATCCCATTTCGGATTGCCGCGCCTGAAGCCGCTTTCGTCGAAGCGGTCGCATGTCGTTTCGGTGCTCGATATCGGCTCGACCAAGGTCGTCTGCATGATCGGCCGGCTGACGCCGCGCGAGGAAAGCCAGATCCTGCCGGGCCGCACGCACAATATCGAGATCATCGGCATCGGCCACCAGCGTTCCCGTGGCATCAAGACCGGCGTTATCGCCGATCTCGACGCGCTGGAAGGCGTCATCCGTCTCGCCGTTGACGCGGCCGAGCGCATGGCGGGGCTGACCGTCGAAAGCCTGATCGTCAACCTGACGGCCGGCCGCCTCGGCAGCGACATCTATACGGCGACGATCGATCTCGGTGGCCAGGAAGTCGAGCTCAACGATCTGAAGAAGGTGCTGTCGGCGGCTTGCCAGCAGTCGCTGCGCCACGACCGTTCGGTGCTGCATTCGCTGGCGACCGGCTTCTCGCTCGACGGCGAGCGCGGCATCCGCGATCCGCTGGCGATGTATGGCGATGCGCTCGGCGTCGACATGCATGTCGTGACGGCGGAGCGCTCGGCGCTGAAGAACCTCGAGCTTAGCGTCAATCGCGCGCATCTGTCGGTCGAGGGCATCGTCGCGACGCCCTATGCATCGGGCCTTGCGGCTCTCGTCGACGACGAGGTCGAGCTCGGTTGCGCAGCGATCGACATGGGCGGCGGCACGACGACGATCTCGGTCTTTGCCGAGGGCAAGCTCGTTCATACGGATGCCGTCGGTCTCGGCGGCCATCACGTCACCACCGACCTGGCGCGCGGCCTTTCGACCCGCATCGAGGATGCGGAGCGGCTGAAGGTCGTGCATGCCTCGGCCCTTTCGAATTCCTCCGACGAGCGCGAGCTGATCTCGATCCCGCCGATCGGCGAGGATGATCGCGACCAACCGTCTCAGGTGCCGCGGGCACTGGTTTCGCGCATCGTGTCCGCCCGAATCGAAGAAACGATGGAACTGATCCGCGATCGTATCCAGCGCTCCGGCTTCAGCCCGATCGTCGGCAAGCGTGTCGTGCTGACCGGCGGGGCGAGCCAACTGACCGGCCTTGCCGATGTGGCGCGGCGCATCCTTGCCCGCAACGTCCGCATCGGTCGTCCGATGGGCGTTTCGGGGCTGCCGACGGCGGCCAAGGGGCCGGCTTTTTCGACGGCCGTCGGCCTGATGATCTATCCGCAGGTCGCGGACATGGAGACACATGCGTCACAGAGCGGTCTGCTCATGTCGCTTGGGGGAAATAACAGCCGCATAGCCCGCATGGGCCAGTGGCTGAAGGAAAGTTTCTGAAATTGCGTAATTGGCCGGCGTGGCGATGCGGCCAGAGAGAGAAGGAACAGGTACCATGACCATCAAGCTGCAAAAGCCTGACATCACAGAGCTGAAGCCGCGCATCACCGTGTTCGGCGTTGGCGGCGGTGGCGGCAATGCCGTCAACAACATGATCACCGCCGGCCTCCAGGGCGTCGACTTCGTCGTCGCCAACACGGATGCGCAGGCGCTGACGATGACGAAGGCCGAGCGCATCATCCAGCTCGGCGTCAACGTTACCGAAGGCCTCGGTGCCGGCTCGCAGCCGGAAGTCGGCCGCGCGGCCGCCGAGGAGTGCATCGACGAAATCGTCGATCACCTGAACGGCACGCATATGTGCTTCGTCACCGCCGGCATGGGCGGCGGCACCGGCACTGGCGCTGCTCCCGTTGTCGCGCAGGCGGCCCGCAACAAGGGCATCCTGACAGTCGGCGTCGTCACCAAGCCGTTCCATTTCGAGGGCGGGCGCCGCATGCGCCTGGCCGAGATGGGCATCCAGGAACTGCAGAAGTCTGTCGATACGCTGATCGTCATTCCGAACCAGAACCTCTTCCGCATTGCCAACGACAAGACGACCTTCGCCGATGCCTTCGCCATGGCTGACCAGGTTCTCTATTCGGGCGTTGCCTGCATCACCGACCTGATGGTCAAGGAAGGCCTCATCAACCTCGACTTCGCCGACGTCCGCTCGGTAATGCGCGAGATGGGCCGCGCGATGATGGGCACCGGCGAAGCTTCCGGCTCCGGCCGCGCGCTGCAGGCCGCAGAGGCTGCGATCGCCAACCCGCTGCTCGACGAAACCTCGATGAAGGGCGCCCAGGGCCTGCTGATCTCCATCACCGGCGGTCGCGACCTCACCCTCTTCGAAGTCGACGAAGCCGCGACCCGCATCCGCGAGGAAGTCGATCCTGATGCCAACATCATCCTCGGCGCCACCTTCGACGAATCGCTCGAAGGCATCATCCGCGTCTCGGTCGTCGCAACCGGCATCGACCGGGCGATGAACGAAGCCGCCGAGCGGAACCTCCAGCCGGCAGCAAGGCCCGCTATCCGTCCCTCCGCGGCTGTTGCTCCGGCAGCGGCCGCAGTTCAGCCTGCCCCCGTGATGCAGGCACCGAAGGCCATGGATCCGATCGCGCAGACCATCCGCGAAGCCGAGATGGAACGCGAGCTCGAAATTCCGGCCCCGCGTGCCGCCGCACCGCTACAGCAGCCGGTCGTACAGCAGGAAACCTTCCGTCCGCAGAGCAAGATCTTCGCGCCTGCACCGGAAGCTCCGGCAATGCGTCCGGCACCGGTGCAGCAGCAAGCTCCGGCGCCCGTCATGAGCCAGCCGGTGATAAGCCAGCCGGTCCAGCAGCCGGTTCGGCAGGAGCCGATCATCCGCCAGGCGCCCGAACCGATGCGCATGCCGAAGGTCGAGGATTTCCCGCCGGTCGTCCAGGCCGAACTCGACCACCGCACGCAGCCGGCCTCCGCGCATGCGGCGGAAGAGCGCGGTCCGATGGGCCTGCTCAAGCGAATCACCAATTCGCTTGGCCGCCGCGACGACGACGCCGTTGCCGCCGATATGACTGCCGCACCGCCGGCCGCTTCGCAGCAGCGCCGTCCGCTGTCGCCTGAGGCAAGCCTCTACGCACCGCGTCGCGGCAACCTCGACGACCAGGGCCGAGCAGTTCCGCAGGCCCGGATGATGCAGGAAGACGACCAGCTGGAAATCCCGGCATTCCTGCGTCGCCAGTCGAACTGAGTCCGTGCTTCGGCACCGTTCATGCCCGGGATCAAGGTCCCGGGCATTGCTGTTTTTTCGCCCGTGATCCGCAAATGATTTCAATTGCGTGACTTCGTAACAAAGCGAAAGAAACAGTGATTTGGATTGGAGCGCCGGCGCACGTAAGTATGGTGCAACGAAACTGCCCCAGGAGACCTTTCGACAGGCTCCTTCTGCAGAATGAACGATGACCGCGCCGATCGGACAGACCGCCGGTGCGGAAGAATAAAGGCAGAATTTATGGCGATTGGCTTGCTGGGTTTTCAAACGACGGTATCGCGTCCCGTGACGCTTTCGGGCATCGGGGTGCATTCGGGAGCAGAAGTCTCGATCACCCTGAACCCGGCCGAATCGGACACCGGCGTCGTTTTCCAGCGCCTGCATGACAATGGTGACATTACCGAACTCAAGGCTGTTTCCTCGCAGGTCGGCAATACCGACCTCTGCACCGTGCTCGGCTTCTCACCCGCCCATTCGGTTGCGACGATCGAGCATGTCATGGCCGCCGTCTATGCGCTTGGCCTCGACAATGTGGTGATCGAGGTGCAGGGCTCCGAAATGCCGATCATGGACGGCAGTTCGCTACCTTTCGTCGAGGCGATCGAGCAGGTCGGTCTCGTCTCGCTCGGCGTCAAGCGCCGTTATATCCGTATCACCAAGCCGGTGCGCATCGAGCATGGCGGCTCCTGGAGTGAGTTCCGTCCCTATGACGGTACGCGCTTCGAAGTCGAGATCGATTTCGACTGCCCGCTGATCGGCCGGCAGAAGTGGGCCGGTGACATGACCGCCGCTGTCTTCAAGACCGAGCTTTCCCGCGCCCGCACCTTCGGGTTCATGCGCGATGTCGAGCGTCTCTGGGCGTCGGGTCACGCGCTCGGCTCCTCGCTTGAAAATTCAGTCGTCATCTCCGACGACAACACCGTCATCAACGTCGAAGGTCTGCGTTACGCCAAGGACGAATTCGTCCGCCACAAGACGCTCGATGCCGTCGGCGATCTGTCGCTTGCCGGTGCCCAGTTCATCGGCTGCTACCGCTCGTATCGCGGTGGTCACAAGATGAATGCCAATGCGCTGAAGGCGCTGCTCGCCGATCCCTCCGCCTATGAGGTTGTGGAGACGTCGACGCCGCGCCAGCGTGTCGCTGCCCGCGAACTGATCGCAGTCAGCGCTTCGGAATTCGCTCCCTGGTCGGCATGACCTCCAGCATATTCTCAAGACCAGGCCGCCTCTTTCCCGGAGGCGGTTTTTTTATGTCCGGCCGTGTCTGCGTCGATAGACTGATGCTTGGCCGCCACAGGTCGGGAAGAAGTTGAAAAGCCGGTCATTCTGCGGCTGCTGCCACAAAAATGCGTTAATGCCTTATCATTGCGTTGCTCTTGATGCACATTTGTGGCTAGAAACGCCAGCGAGGCGTGGCTGCCGTGGAGAGAGCGGCGGCAGTGGGGTTCTTTCGAATGGGTTATGCAGGATCTGAAGGTATGATGAAGACAGCGCGCGCCTTGTTCGCATCGCTTCTGGTGCTCAGCGCAGGCGCCTCGATCTCCGGTTGCCAGTCGGATCCCGACATCGACATCACCAAGCTCGGTCTCGAAACCGATCCGCCTGACGTGCTCTACACCCAGGGCCTTGCCAATATGAAGGCCGGCAACATGGCTGAAGCGGCGCGCAAGTTCGACGCGATCGACCGCGAAAACCCGTTCTCCGAATGGGCGCGCAAGGCGCTTGTGATGAGCACCTTCGTCAAATACCGCCAGGGCCGCCTGGACGATGCGCTTGCTTCCGGCAACCGCTACATGTCGCAATATCCGAAGTCCCAGGATGCCGCCTATGTGCAGTATCTTATCGGTCTTACCTATTCCAAGCAGATCGTCGACGTGACGCAGGACCAGCGCGCCTCCGCCAAGACGATCGAGGCGATGCAGGCCGTCATCGACAATTATCCGAACTCCGAATATGTCGACGACGCACAGGCCAAGATCCGCTTCGCGCGCGACCAGCTCGCCGGCAAGGAAATGCAGATCGGCCGCTACTACATGGAGCGGAAGGAATATCTCGCCGCGATCTCGCGCTTCCGTATCGTCGTCGAGAAATATCCGAATACGAACCAGATCGAAGAGGCCTTAGCACGTCTCGTCGAAGCTTATTACGCCATGGGCATTGTCAACGAGGCGCAGACAGCCGCTGCCGTTCTCGGTCACAATTATCCCGACAGCCAGTGGTATGCTGATTCCTACAAGCTGCTGCAGAGCGGCGGTGCCGAGCCGCGTGAAAACAAGGGCTCGTGGATCGCGGCAGCGGGCAAGAAACTTCTTCTCGGTTCCTGAGGCCAATGCTGATCCAGCTTTCGATCCGCGATATCGTCCTGATCGAGCGGCTGGATCTTGCCTTCGAGACCGGCCTCTCCGTGCTGACGGGCGAGACCGGGGCGGGCAAATCCATCCTGCTCGACAGCCTGTCGCTAGCGCTCGGTGGGCGCGGCGACGGCGACATGGTGCGCCATGGCGAGGACAAAGGCCAGGTGACGGCGGTGTTCGACGTCGGCATGGAACACGGCGTGCGCACGCTCCTGCGTGAAAACGGCATCGACGATGAGGGCGATTTGATTTTCCGCCGCCAGCAATCGGCGGATGGGCGCACCAAGGCCTATGTCAACGATCAGCCGGTCAGCGTGCAGCTGATGCGCCAGGCCGGCCAGATGCTGGTCGAAATCCACGGGCAGCACGACGATCGCGCCTTGGTCGACACCAACGCTCACCGCACGCTGCTCGATGCCTTCGCCGGCCTCACCGACGAGGTTTCGGAGGTCTCCAAGCTCTATCGCCTGTGGCGCGACAGCGAGCGGACGCTGAAGAAGCACCGCGAGAAAGTGGAAAGTGCGGCGCGCGAAGCCGACTACCTGCGCTCTTCGGTCGAGGAACTCGAAAAGCTCTTGCCGCAGGATGGCGAGGAGGAAGAGCTCGCCGATCGCCGGCAGAAGATGATGAAAGCCGAGCAGATCGCCGGCGATATCGCCGAGGCGTCCGAATTCCTGAACGGCAATGCCTCGCCGGTGCCCCATATCGCCTCGCTGGTGCGCCGGCTGGAGCGCAAGAGCCATGAGGCGCCGGGACTGCTCGAAGATACCGTGACGCTGCTCGATGCCGCGCTCGACCAGCTTTCCAACGCGCAGATGGAAGTCGAGGCGGCGCTGCGCAAGACCGAATACGATCCGAGAGAGCTGGAGCGGGTGGAGGAGCGGCTTTTCGCGCTCAGGGCCGCCTCGCGCAAATATTCCGTGCCCGTCACCGAGCTGCCGGCGCTTGCGGTGCGCATGATCGCCGATCTTGCCGATCTCGATGCGGGTGAGGAGAGGCTTGCCCGGCTCGAAGCCGAGGTCGGCCTGGCGCGGGAAAATTACGATGCGGCGGCGCGCTCGCTGTCCGACAAGCGCCATCATGCCGGCACCGCACTGGCTGGGGCCGTCATGGCCGAGCTGCCGGCGCTCAAGCTCGAACGCGCCCGTTTCATGGTCGAGATCACCACGGATGCGGAGGAGGCGCTCGCCGAAGGCATCGATGTCGTCGAGTTCCACGTCCAGACCAATCCGGGCACGCGGCCGGGATCGATCATGAAGGTCGCTTCGGGCGGCGAGCTCTCGCGTTTCCTGCTGGCGCTGAAGGTGGCGCTCGCAGATCGCGGATCGGCCCCGACGCTCGTCTTCGACGAAATCGACACCGGCGTCGGCGGCGCGGTGGCCGATGCGATCGGCCAGCGGCTGAAGCGGCTGTCGGAGCGTGTGCAGGTGCTGTCGGTCACGCATGCGCCTCAAGTCGCGGCGCGGGCGGCGACGCATCTGTTGATTTCCAAGGGACCGACGGCCGACGGTTCTGAAAAGATTGCCACGCGCGTCGCGACGATGGCGCAGAAGGACCGCACCGAGGAGATCGCCCGTATGCTGGCCGGGGCTTCGGTCACAGAAGAGGCGAGGGCCGCAGCGAAGCGGCTGCTGGCCGGCAACGGCTAATTTCCGATGCTGTTTCCGCTTAGGCAGGTGGGATGACATTGATCCTGCGGCGCGATATGCGCTGAAGCTTCCCGATCGGCGGCGAGCTCATGCCATGCGGCTTTTCCATTTCAGCGACGATGCCGGTATCGCGGCGTTCGAGCCACGCCCGGTTCGCGTTCCGTCAGACCGCGCGCCCGGCCGAGAATGGCTGAACGGTCCGCTCGTCTGGGCAATCGATGCCGATCATGATTTCCTGTATCTCTTTTCGCGCGATTGTCCCCGCATCCTGCTCTGGGCGACAGCTGATACGCCGGAGACCGAACGGCGGCACTGGCTCGGCGACTGGCGCGCCGTCGCCTATGTCGAGCGCCGTTGGCTGGGAAGGCTCGAAGCGGAGACGATCCATCGTTACGAGATGCCGGCCGAAGGCTTCGAGGCTCTGGATGATGCGGGCATGTGGGTGGCGCGCAGACGTGTCATTCCGATGGAGAGGACCGCCATCTCGCGGCTCGACCAGGAGTTTGGGCCGCGTAGGGTGGAGCTTCGGATGGTCGATAGCCTGCGGCCGTTGAAGAACCTCTGGAACACCAGCCTGCATGTCAGTGGCATCCGGCTGCGCAATGCCAGGGATTGGGAATAGGCGCGGGAAAGCGATCTTGCCTATGCAGTATATCCAGCCGCTCTTTTCATCCGGCAATTTTGCTCTAAAAACAATCCAGATTTTCTGGCCAGATTCTCTGGAGTGATGTTCTATGCCCACCGAAGGTTCCACCGTCGACACGTTGACGATCGAAGAGGCTGCCGCCGAGCTGGAACGGCTGGCAAAGGAGATCGCGCATCACGATGCTCTCTACCACGGCAAGGACCGGCCGGAGATTTCGGATGCCGATTACGACGCACTGAAGCGCCGCAACGATGCGCTGGAAATGCGGTTTCCCGAGCTGATTCGCGAGGACAGCCCGTCGCGGCATGTTGGCGCAGCGCCCTCCGTCACCTTCGCGCCTGTTGTTCATGCGCGGCCGATGCTGTCGCTCGACAACACCTTCTCGCAGGAGGACGTGCAGGATTTCGTCGCCGGCGTCTATCGCTTCCTCGGCCGGCTGCCGGATCAGTCGATCGCCTTTACCGCCGAGCCGAAGATTGACGGCCTCTCGATGTCGATCCGTTACGAGAACGGCAGGCTGGTGACGGCCGCGACGCGCGGCGACGGCACGACGGGCGAGAACGTCACTGCCAACATCCGGACCATCGCCGAAATCCCCAACGAGCTGCCGAAGGGCGTTCCCGCCGTCGTCGAGATCCGCGGTGAGGTCTATATGGCTAAGAGCGACTTCCTGGCGCTGAACCGGCAGATGGAGGCGGAGGGCAAGCAGACCTATGTCAATCCGCGCAACACCGCGGCCGGGTCGCTGCGCCAGCTCGACGCCAAGGTGACGGCAAGTCGCAAGCTGAAATTCTTCGCTTATGCCTGGGGCGAGATGTCGGAGATGCCCGCCGATACACAGTTCGGTGTGGTGCAGACCTTCAAGGACTGGGGTTTTCCGGTCAATCCGCTGATGAAAAGGTTGAACTCGGTCGCCAACATCCTGGCGCATTATGACGAGATCGGGCTCAAGCGCCCGGATCTCGACTATGATATCGATGGCGTCGTCTATAAAGTCGACAGTCTCGAACTGCAGGCCCGTCTCGGCTTCCGCTCGCGTTCGCCGCGCTGGGCGACGGCGCACAAGTTTCCTGCCGAGCAGGCTTTCACGATCGTCGAGAATATTGACATCCAGGTTGGCCGCACTGGCGCCTTGACCCCGGTGGCGCGTTTGACGCCGATCACGGTCGGCGGCGTTGTCGTCACCAATGCGACGCTGCACAACGCGGATTACATCAGGGGCATTGGCAATAGCGGCGAACGCATCCGCGACGACGAGCACGATATCCGCATCGGCGATACCGTCATCGTCCAGCGCGCAGGTGATGTGATCCCACAGGTGCTCGACGTCGTCATGGAGAAGCGGCCGGCCGAGGCCAGCCCCTATGAATTTCCGAAGACCTGCCCGGTCTGCGGTTCTCATGCCGTGCGTGAAAGACATGAGAAGACCGGCAAGCTCGATTCGGTCACCCGCTGCACCGGCGGCTTCATCTGCAGGGCGCAGGCCACGGAGCATCTGAAGCATTTCGTTTCGCGAAACGCCTTCGATATCGAGGGCCTCGGCTCGAAGCAGATCGACTTCTTCTTCGAAAATGAGGACGCGTCGCTGCAGATCCGCACCGCGCCCGATATCTTCACGCTGGAGAAGCGTCAGCAGCAATCGCTAACCAAGCTGGAGAATATCGACGGCTTCGGCAAGGTGAGCGTCGGCAAGCTTTATGCGGCGATTAACGAACGGCGCAGCATTGCGCTCCACCGCTTCATCTACGCGCTCGGCATCCGCCATGTCGGCGAGACCACGGCGAAGCTCTTGGCGCGCTCCTACGGCACCTATGCCGCCTTTGAGACGGGGATGCGCGAGGCCGAGACACTTGCCGGCGACGCTTGGAACGATCTCAACGCCATCGAGGGCATCGGCGAGGTCGTGGCGCGGGCTATCGTCGAATTCTACAAGGAGCCGCGCAATGTCGAGGTGATCACCCGACTGCTTGAGGAAGTGACGCCCGAGGAGGCCGAGCAACCGAAGACGGCAGGCAGTCCGGTTGCCGGCAAGACGGTGGTTTTCACCGGCTCGCTGGAAAAGTTTACCCGCGACGAGGCAAAGGCGAGGGCCGAAAGTCTCGGCGCCAAGGTGGCGGGATCGGTCTCGAAGAAGACCGACATCGTCGTCGCCGGCCCCGGCGCCGGCTCCAAGCTCGACAAGGCGCGCGAACTCGGCGTGCAGACGATGGACGAGGATGAATGGCTGGCGCTGATCAGCGGCTGAGGGGCTGACGGCAAGCCGCCAACCCGTTTGCTCATTGCCTGAGCCGCGCCATCGTATAGGCGTCGACATACTCGCCGGATCGAAAGCCGAAGGCCTTCAACAGGCCTTCCTGCTCGAAGCCGAATTTCCGGTAGAGGCCGATGGCGACGTCGTTGTCGGTGTAGACGGTCAGTTCCAGCCGTTTGATATCGAGCCAGTCGTCGGCAGCGTCGATCATCGCGCCGAGCAGGATCCGCCCGAAGCCGCGGCCGGTGAAATCGTCATGCACGCCCATGCCGATGCTGGCGACGTGCTGCCTACGGCCGGAGAGGCGGTTAAGGCCGCCATTGCCGACGATCCTGCCATTTTGGGTGACGACGAGGTTGAGCGCGCCTGGCGACGGGTTTTCCATGTGCTTGCGAACCTCCTCGACCCGCTGGTAGGGCGGCCTCAAGGTGCCGGCCCGGTAGCCCGGCAGATTTATGAGATCGGTGATCTCCTCTGCATCGGACAGGCGGACGGCACGCACGAGGATGCCATCTGGCAGGCGCGCTCGGCCGCGAGGTTCATTCTCTTCGTTTTCGGACATTCATGCTCTCCATCGGTTTTACGAGGAGAGCCGGTTTCCGAAACCCTGCTCGCCTCGGCAGGGTCTTCGGGATGATCGGATCGCTGCTAACGCGCCATCGCTCCCGCGTACCCTTCGAGGGTCGTGGTGTGATGAATAAGCGCTGCCATGGTAAGGGAAACGATCATGGCAGCAAGTTTCGGTATGTGGGCTAAAAAGTCAACCTTGCGTCGTGTCGAATTTGCACGGCCGGAAGCGGGGCGGTATTCCTGTTCCCGAAGAAACGATTCGGGTTACTGCATTGAAGACCATCGCAATTGACTTCGAGACGGCGAACGAACAGCGCGGCAGCGCCTGTTCCGTCGGCCTTGCCTGGATCGAGGACGACAGAGTGACGCGCGTCGAGGAGCGGCTGATCCGACCGCGGGACATGCGCTTCTCCGGGATGAACATCGCAATCCATGGCATCCGGCCGGAGCATGTCGAGGATGCGCCCGAGTTTCCCGAGGTGATGGACGAGTTCGAGGAAGATTTTCGCGACGCGACGATGATCGCGCACAATGCCGCCTTCGATTTCAGCGTCTGGCGGGCGAGCCTCGATCTCTACCGGCAATCCTATCCGGAGCTTACCTATCTCTGCAGCCTGAAGATGGCGCAGCGAATCTGGCCGCATTTCGTCTCGCACCGGCTGAACCTGATCGCCGAGCATCTCGGCCTGCGTTTCGTGCACCACAACGCCGCCGAGGATGCCGCGGTCTGCGCGGCGGCGGCGATCGAGATGGCGAAAGCGCTAAAGGCCAATGCCGTTCACGCGATACCGGCGCTGATCGGCATGCGGCCCGGCCGGCTGACGGCGCGGGCCTACGAGCCCTGCACCTGCCGGAAAGGCTGATCCCTTCCGCGAGCTCCATTTCTTGCAAAGCATGGGTGCATGCTTATCTAGAATGCGGATTATTCAGGGAGCCGCCATGTCCAGACTGCGCAATCTTCTCCTCGCCGCCTTCTCTTTCGCCGCCGTTTCCGCAGGTACTGCCTCGGCCGAAGTCGTCGGCAAGGTCGGGGTCGACTGGATCGGCAACGACATCGTCGTCGAGGCGGTCTCCGACCCCGAGGTCAAGGGCATCACCTGCCACGTCACCTATTTCGACCGCAGCCTGATCGACCGGTTCAAGAACGGCAACTGGTTCGAGGACCCGTCCAACAATTCCATTGCCTGCCGGCAGACCGGGCCGATCGAGATCGGCAATATCGACCTGTCCAAGGATGGCAGCGAGGTGTTCCGCCAAGGCATGTCGCTGATCTGGAAGACCCTGGTCGTCAACCGCATCTACGACAAGACGAACGACACGCTGATCTATCTCGCCCATTCGCGCGAACTGACCGACGGTTCGGCGAAGATGTCGATCTCGACCATTCCGCTCTATGGGCAGAACGTTGTCTGGAAGAATGGGAGGCCGCAGTGATCAGCGCGTCCTGAATGGGCGGAAATAAGCGCGGATATCTTCGGCCAGAAGCTCGGGCCGCTCCATGGCGGCAAAATGGCCTCCCTTCGGTATTTCGGTCCATCGCCTGACGTCATAGACGCGTTCGACCCAAGAGCGTGGCGGCTGGGGCAATTCCCTTGCGAAATGCGCCACGCCGAGTGGCGGCAGGACGCGTTCGTTCGCCTTGAAATGCATCGGCCGCTTTCGGCTTTCCTTGTAGAGCCTAAGCGACGAATCCAGGGTGCCGCTGAACCAATAGATCGAAATCTCGATCAAGAGGGCGTCGAGAGAGAACGTCGTCCTGATATCGCCGTCGCTCCACGCCTGAAATTTTTCACTGATCCAGGCAGCGAGGCCAATGGGCGAATCCGTCAGTGCATAGGCAAGCGTCTGCGGCTTCGTTCCTTGCATGTGGGCGTAAGCGCCTTCGCTATCGGCCCATTGCGCGGCGCGTTCGAGAAAGGCCTGTTCCTCCGTCGAAATCGGTGCCTGTCCCGCGCCCAGCGGCGGCCGGTAGCTCCCCGGAATATAGTTCAGGTGCAGCGCTGTCGTATTCTGTGGAAAACGGTAGGCGAGCCAGCTCGAAACGGCCGCGCCGATATCGCCGCCTTGCAGGCAGAAGGTCTCGTATCCCAAACCCTGCATCAGTTTCAGCCACAGTCCCGATATTTCATAGGGGCCGATCCCGGCTGAGCCTGGCGCCTGCGAGAAGCCGTAGCCCGGAAGGGACGGCACGACGACATCGAATGCATCAGCAGGGTCGGCGCCATGTGCTGCAGGATCCGCCAGCATTGGGATAATCCCCTCCATTTCGAAGAAGGAGCCCGGCCAGCCGTGCGTGAGGATGAGTGGCAGTGGCGAGGGCCCGTTTCCTCTCTGGTGGACGAAATGAATCGACAGGTCATCGATCTCGGCAATGAACTGCGGAAGCGTGTTGAGGCGCGTCTCCTGCGCGCGCCAGTCGAAATGGTCTTTCCAATAGGCGAGGAGCTCCTTGAGAAAAGCGAGACTTGTTCCGTCTTCCCAGCTGTCGGCGTCGAGTGCTGGCGGCCATCGCGTCGAGCGCAGGCGCCGTTGCAGGTCGTCGACCCGATCGTCGTCGATGTTTATCTTGTAGGTGCTGACACGCATGGAAGGCTCCTGACCGGGCACTTTATCGGAGGGGGAGGTAGTCTCCGTCCGAGCAATTGGAAGGTGACGGCGTGTCCGTCTGCTTGCGGCACCTTGCGCTGCCGGTCCGTTAAATACAAAAAAACCGCCCGCAGCGATCGGCTGCAGGCGGCCTTCCGATCGAGGAGCGGTTGTTCTTATGCGGCCTGTGTCAGCTCGTCGGCAATAACCGTGTCGAGGTTCAAGAAGCAAACCATGGTCTTTTCGAGAGCGACGATGCCGCGGCAGAAGGCGCGCTGGGCTTCCGGGATGATTTCCGGCGGCGGCTGCAGGTCTTCACTCTTGATGGTCATCATGTCGGAAACCTGCTCGACCAGCAGGCCGACCAGCTTGCCGGCGATGTCGGTGACGATGATCGCCGAGCGCTCGGAGGGCTCGGTCATCTTCATGCCGAGGCGGCAGGCCATGTCGATGACGGGGATCACCGCACCGCGCAGATTGATGAGGCCCAGCACGTAGGGCGGGGTGTGCGGCATCGGCGTCACCGGCGCCCAGCCGCGAATTTCGCGGATAGCCATGATGTCGATGCAGAATTCCTGATCGCCCAGGTGGAACGAAACGATTTCGAGATAAGCGCCCGACTGCTTGATGGCGTTATTGTTGTTCATGGTCAGAATTCTTCCCAGTTGTCTCCGGCGGGAGAGGCGATGCAGAACCGCTGTTAAATATAGATGTGACGGCTTAAGTCTTTCCTAACGATATGTATTTTCCGATTATCCGCCGCTCTAAAGGCAAGCTATTCACAAACACGCCATTTTTGATCCGCGCAGATTCCCGACGTCGGATTTCGCTGCCGTTGCAGTTTCTATCGGTGAGACAATTAACCACCGGTCAGAAAACATATTCTTGAATTGCGCGCGTCCGGTCGAGGCTATAATCACGCGGGGCAAGGGGGGGCCGGTACATCTCCGCCCGGATCGAGGATCATGCCAATGAAGACATTCCGCATCGCCGTCTGGGTCGGTGTCCTGATACTTGCCGGGTTTCTTGGTGCCTACACGCTCAACCTGACGAAGTCGAGGGACATGGTGGCCGAACCGCCCTTCGGCGTGCCCTTCACTCTGGTCTCCCAAAGCGGGCAGCCGATCACCGAGCAGGCGTTGCGCGGTAAGCCGACGGCGCTGTTCTTCGGCTTTACCCATTGCCCGGAAGTCTGCCCGACGACACTTTTCGAGTTGAACGGATGGATGGAGAAGGTGGATCCGAAGGGCGACAAGCTACAGGCCTATTTCGTGACCGTCGATCCGGAGCGCGACACGCCTGAGATCATGAACGAATACGTCTCCAATGTTTCCAAGCGCATCATCGGCATTTCAGGCGCGCCTGACAAGATCGCCGACGTCATCAGGGGTTTCCGCGTCTACGCCAAGAAAGTGCCGGTCGACGAGAAGGATCCGAACGGCGACTACACGATGGATCACACCGCCTCGGTCTTCCTGCTCGATTCGGCCGGGCGGTTTTCCGGAACGATCGCCTATGGCGAAAACCCGGACACGGCGGTAAAGAAGCTGGAGAATCTCGCCAGCAAGGGGTGACAGCTTCAGCGTGATGGGGCGTTGGCTCGACCGGCGGCGGGCAACGGAAACGGGAAAGACCGCCTATCGTGAGTGAAATCCGCCTTTACGTGACGACGACCGAAAGCAAGGCCGAAGAGATCCTCGACCTTCTGAGCGCGGTCTTCGGTGAAGAAGACTTTGCCATCGGCACCACGGAGATCGATGAGAAGAAGGATATCTGGGAAGCCTCGATCTACATGATGGCCGAGGACGAGGCGGAGGTGCAATCCCGCGTCGAGGACGCATTGAAGGCCTCTTTTCCCGATGCCCGGCTGGAGCGGGAAGTCATCCCCGAGATCGACTGGGTGGTGAAATCGCTGGAGGGGCTGAAGCCCGTCCGGGCAGGGCGCTTCCTGGTGCATGGCTCGCATGACCGCGACAAGATCCGCCCCGGCGACATCGCCATCGAGATCGATGCCGGCCAAGCCTTCGGCACCGGCCATCATGGCACGACGGCGGGCTGCCTCGAGGTGATCGATGCCGTGTTGCGCTCGCGCCCGGTCCGCAACGCGCTCGATCTCGGCACCGGCAGCGGTGTGCTGGCGATTGCGGTGCGCAAGCTCAGGAACATACCGGTGCTGGCGACCGACATCGATCCGATCGCGACGAAGGTGGCGGCCGAGAACGTGCGCCGCAACGGCATCGCCTCGGGCATCGTCACCAGGACAGCGCCGGGCTTCCACTCGACGGCCTTTTCCGAGCACGGTCCCTTCGATCTCATCATCGCCAATATTCTCGCGCGGCCGCTGATCCGCATGGCACCGAAGCTTGCGACGCATCTTGCGCCTGGCGGATCGGTTATTCTCTCCGGCATCCTTGCCGGGCAACGCTGGAAGGTGATTGCCGCCTATAGTGGCGCGCGGCTTCGCCACGTCAGAACCATCTGGCGCAACGGCTGGGTGACCATCCACCTCGATCGGCCTTGATGAAGGCGAGAGTTGGGGAGGCGAATGCGGTGTCCTCTTCTCCCCAGCGGGGAGAAGTGCCGGAACGATAGCGAGGCGATGAGGGGGTGAGCGGCGAAGCCGCGAATGCGCAGAGCGCAGCGAAGGGTAATGAATTGCCTGCCGTGTGGCCTCCTCGTCCGACCCTTCGGGCCATCTTCTCTCCGAGGGGAGAAGATGGAGCAAGCTGCGACCGGATCATTCCACAGGATAGCGTACCTCCCAAGCCTTGTTGAAGATAAGAAAAAGGCGGTGCCAATGGCACCGCCTTCGACCGGTCTATCCGGTCAATGCCCGCGAGCTCAAGGGGAGGAGCGCTCAAGCGGGCTCTACTGCATTCCAATAGGCCGGTCCGGGAGGGAGGAGACGGACTGGCTTTCAGGCTTAGAACGCGTAGCTGGGGGCGCCCTTGTGGCGCGTGGCCCGCTGGCCGGCGCCGAGCAGCTTGAGGCTGTCCTCGTTTTGCGGGCGGCGGGCGCCGATCACGTGACGCACGGTCTGGCGTTCGCCAGCCTGCATCGGGCTGCTATATGCGAAGCGCGAGAGAGAGGCGGTCATTTCAAGAATTCCTTTGTTATAGGTTCATCGCGAACCGTTCGATGACGCCTATATAGCTATTCTGAAATGCGGAGGCAGAGGGTTTCGCTCATGGGAGCCATGCGGCCAATGCATAAAGCGTGCCAAATTAACTTTTGGCGTCACAGTTCCGTCAAAATGTTGAGCGGTCCCAGGGCTTTCGACTCGCTTGGTCGCTTTTTCTCCCCATCAGTTGAAATTTCGCTAACATGGCCGGCATCCCATTAACCGGATTCGTCTCAATTATTCGGGTTTCCAGCATGTTCCAGTCTTTCGAAGTCACTTCCACGCCGCAATTCGGCAGGGATCGCGTATCGGCGCTGCGCGCCGGTTTCGATTCGCTCGGCATCGACGCCTTTCTCGTGCCGCGCGCCGACGAGTTCAACGGCGAATATGTTCCCGCATGTTCGGAGCGCTTGGCATGGCTGACGGGCTTTACCGGTTCGGCCGGTATTGCGCTCATCCTGCGCACGCAGGCGATCGTCTTCGTCGACGGGCGCTATGTGACTCAGCTTGCCGAACAGGTCGACGGTTCGGTCTTTTCGGGCGGCGACCTCGTGAACGAACCGCCGCACCTCTGGCTTGCCGCAAACGGCGGCAAGGGCCTGCGGCTAGGCATCGACCCATGGCTGCATGCGGGTGCAGAGGTGCGCCGTCTGGAAAAGGCGCTTTCGCAGATTGGCGGCACGCTGGTCTTCCTGCCGCACAATCCGCTCGACAGGCTTTGGAGCGACCGGCCAACCGAGCCGCTCGGCGCGGTCAGCATCCAGAACCTCGCGCAGGCCGGCATGCTGGCCAGGGACAAAATCGCGACGATCGCCACCGATCTTTCGAAGAAGAACCTTGCGGCGGTGCTGATCGCCGATCCTTCTTCGGTTGCCTGGGTCTTCAATATCCGCGGCGCCGACGTGCCGCACACGCCGCATCCGCTGGCGCGCGCCATCATTCATGCCGACGGCCGGGCAGAGCTCTTCCTCGACAAGCGCAAGACCGGCATCGAGCCGGAGGCCTATCTCGCGCAGATCTGCACACAATTGCCGCCCTCGGCGTTGGAGGAGAGGCTTGCCGCCGTTTCGCGAGATGGCGGCCGCGTGCTGATCGACCCTGATATCGCCGCCTATGCGCTGGCGGAGATCATCCGTAAGGCGGGCGGCGAAGTGGTGGAGGGCGCCGATCCCGCCAAGCTGCCGCGCGCGGTGAAGAACGACGTCGAGATCAACGGCTCGGCCGCCGCACATCTGCAGGACGGGGCGGCGATGGTGGAATTCCTCTGTTGGCTGTCGCAGACGAAGCCTGGCACGGTGAGCGAGATCGCTGCTGCCGAGCATCTCGAAGCGGCGCGTGCCCGCGTCGGCCAGAGCATGCAGAACCCTCTGAAGGACATTTCCTTCGACACGATTTCGGGCGCCGGCGAACATGCGGCGATCATGCATTACCGCGTGACGACCGAGACCAACCGGTTGATCGAGGCCGGCGAACTCTTCCTGATCGATTCGGGTGCGCAATATATCAACGGCACGACAGACATCACCCGCACCGTCGGCATAGGTACGGTATCGGAAGAGCATCGGCGCTTCTTCACGCTGGTGCTGAAGGGGATGATAGAGATCAGCACGGCACGTTTCCCGAAGGGCACGCGCGGCTGCGACCTCGATCCGCTGGCGCGCATCGCGCTGTGGCGGGCCGGCGCCGATTTCGCTCACGGCACAGGCCACGGCGTCGGCTCCTATCTCTCGGTGCACGAGGGGCCGCAGCGCATCTCCAGGCTTTCGACGCAGGAACTGCTGCCCGGCATGATCCTTTCGAACGAACCGGGTTATTATCGGCCCGGCAGTTTCGGCATCCGCATCGAGAACCTGATCTATGTGCGCGGGGCCGAGGAGATCGAGGGCGGCGACGCGCCGATGCTCGGATTCGAAACGCTGACTTTCTGCCCGATCGACCGCAGCCTTGTCATTCCCGAGCTTCTGACCCATGACGAACTGCACTGGTTCAACGACTATCATCGCCGCACATGCGAGGCGCTGATGCCGCTCATCCACGATCACGATGTCAGGGCGTGGCTCGAACACGCGACGCTGCCGCTGGAATATTGAGAGAACGGCATTACGGCGTCGGCGACGCTATAATGCCTTGAGTTTCTGCGCCGGCTTCGGGCCGGTGCTCAGGCGCCGATCGTGTGGCGCCAGGTCATCACGACGATCCAGGCGGCAACCAGCATCCATGTATGGGTGAAGCGCAATCCGATGAAGAGGGCGGCGATCAGCGCCAGCTTCGATTCCCAGCCGCCGATGAAGAAGGCGGGTGCGACGAGCGTCGTCAGCACGGCCGCCGGAACGGCATTCAGCGCCGCCTCCATGCGCGGGGGAATACTTTTCATTCGGGTGATGAGGATATAGCCGCCGATGCGGGTGGCGAAGGTGGCGGCGGCTGCGGCGAGGATAACGAGCGCCATGTGAAGATCGAATTCCATGGCTCAGACCTCGTGCACTTCGGATTGAAGGGCGTCGGCTTCGAGATCTTGCGGTTGCGGCGGCAGCGGCAACAGGGCGGCAAGCACGATGCCAACGGCGGCACCGAGGCTGACATGCCAGGGCGAGCCGACGTGGCGGTAGGCGAACACGGATGCCACCGCGCTGACGAGCGCCACGGGCAGGAAATTGTCTCGCTTGCGGAAGCCGAGGACGATGCCGAGGAAATAAGCCGGCAACAGGATGTCGAGGCCGATGGCCTTGGGATCGCCGATGAAACCGCCGAGCAGGCCGCCGGCGATGCTGATCAGCACCCACGGAATGTAGATGATGATGGCGAAGCCGAAATACCAGGCGAAGGTGAGTTGCCGGCCGGCCTCGGCGCGCTTGACTGCTTCGGCGAATTGCGGATCGACGAGGAGGAAAAAGGTAAAGAATTTCTGCACCGGCGTGAAATGGCCGATGTAGCGCGCCAGCGCCGCCGAGTAGAGCACGTGGCGGAAATTGACGGCGAGGATCGACAGTACGATCAGCCAGGCGTGGACATTGTGACCGAAGAGTTCAATGCCGACCATCTGGCTGGCGCCGGCATAGACGGTGGCGCTCATGAAGGCGGCTTCGGAAAGCGACATGCCATTTTCGACCGCCAGCGCTCCGAAGAGAGCGCCAAAGGGCGCCGATGCCAACGCAACGGCGGAGCCGCCCCGCAAACCTTCAACAAAGTCGGCGCGATTCATGCGATCTTGTCCAGTTGGAATTCAAGTTTTCCCTTATGGTCTACGGCTTGCGACGGCAATTGAATTTCCTTGATTGACCAATCGATTTTGCTGAACCATCAAAGTCCCGATCGCATTCGGCAAAGAGGCAGCTATGAAAAAGATCGAATTTTCCAAGGAAGAAAAGGCTGAAATCGTTTCGCGCATCCGCGCTTATTTCGACCGGGAACTCGATCCCATCGGTGCATTGCCGGCTGAATTCCTGCTTGACTTCTTCGCCGAGGAGATCGGGCCGTACTTTTACAATCGAGGGCTACGAGATGCCCAGGCCGCATTATTGCAGAGAATGGACGACGTCGCCGAGGATATCCATCTGCTTGAGAGGGAGGAAAAATTCTAAAGCGCGTCGCGATCTTCAAATTCGCTTGTCGCGCTTAAACCGCTGCACAGTTTCGCGCGACATGCTTCAGCGCCCTGAAACCAAAAGAGGCCTTCACTTAACGCCAATTTATTTCTGCGCCGATATGGTCGTGACGCTTTCGTTCACCGGGTTGCGTGTTATTTGGCCGTGATTGTCTCTGTTATCGATGAACCTCGATCTGCCAAGCTCGGCAAGGCGTTGATCCTTATGGTCTGGCTTGCGCTGGCGTCTGCGCTCTGCTGGTCCGAAACGGTCTGGCGTGACGAGGTTCGTGCGTTGTCACTCGCGCTTCAAGGGGATAACTTCATCGATATGCTTCGCCGGATGCATGGTGAGGGTCATCCTGCTGTCTGGTATATTCTGCTGCGCGCCGCCTATGCCGTGGTCGGCTCACCTGTCGTCCTGAAGATCGTCGCACTGACGATTGCAGCGACCGCGGCCTATCTTCTTGTTTTCAGGCTGAAACTGCCGCTTTCCATCATGCTTCTGTCGCTGTTCGGCAGCTTTTCGATTTTCGATTATGCCGCGATGTCGCGAAATTACGGCATCAGCATGCTGGTGATTTTCCTTATCGTCCTCAGTTGGGAGAAAGGAGCACGCAACGGGATATTGCTCGGCCTGTTGTTTGCCCTGCTGGCAAATACGAACGTCCATTCGGTCGTCCTCGTCGGCGGCTTCCTCGCCTATTGGTTTTTCGATTTAATTCTGGCCCGGCCAAGGCCGCCTCTGACGGCATATCGGGCCTTTGCGACCGCCGCTGCCATTGCCGCGGTTGGAATTGTTTTATGTTTCGTAACAGTCTATCCGACCTTCAACGATACGGGGCAGAACGATCTCAGCGGCGAGAATTTCGCTTTGCTTGTCCTTCGCGCTTTTGCCCTGACCAGTTCCCATTTTATGGCGTTCTATCCCAACAGCGTCCTTGAACTGGTCGTTGCGTATCCGTTGGCCGCCCAGATTTTCGCAGCGTTGATGTCCGCGCTCATCTACGGCAGCCTGTTGGCGCTGGCGAACCGATGGCCGGCTATGATCGCAGCGGGACTGGTTCTCTTGGGGCTTTCGCTGCTTTTTACGCTTGTCTATCCCGGCGGATACAGACATCAGGCGCTCTGGCTGGTTTTCATGATCGCGATCACCGCCTGCCATAGAGTCTCAGCGCGACGGGGCGGGCGTTGCAGGCATCGAGGCTGTTGGCGGCATCGTAAAGTTCGGGCGCCTGTGCTTCCTGATATTGCTGGCGCTACAGGTCGTGTCCGGCGTCGAGAAGGTCCACCAGGCCTTCATAGCCGAAATACCCCTGAGCCGAAGCAAGGATCTCGGTGCGTTCATTCAATCGCGCCCCGATCTCAAGGATGCGGTCATCATGGCGGATCCCGACTATCTGGTGGAAGCCTTGCCCTATTACGTCCGCAACCGCACCTATCTTCTGCGGGAGGAGCGGTTCGGCGCCGTCGTACGATATACCTGGAATGCGCGGCTTTCGCTCAGCCTTGCCGATATTCTGCAAACGGCACACCGATTGCAGCAGAGTGAGCATGTCCCTGTTGTCATCCTTCTTTCACAACGACTTGATCAGATTACTGCGCCCGTTTCCCTGCGTGAAAGCTATGTTTGGCGGTTGATTCTGACGCCGGAAGATATTTCTGCTTTCCAGAGCGCGACAAGCCTCGTCAAGCGTTTCGGCGCGGTTGTCGGAAGCGATGAGACGTTCGACGTCTACGTCCTGAAATAAGCTACCGGCCGGCAGCTTATTTACACACGTCCACGCATTTGATCATTGTGACTTGCGTCCGCATTTCGTCGATTGCGGCGGCAACACCTTCGGGAGTGGCGCCGCGATTGGAGCGCGAATAGACGAACAAGGGCACGAGCCTCTAGACGGGACGCGACAGTGCCCGCGGCCCCGCAATCGCAAAGGCGCGTTCAGCCTTCACGCTTCATCCGCTCCCGGCGTTCGATCTCGGCCTCCGAGGGCTGCGCCAGCTCGAATGTGCCTGTCTTGATTGCGCCGGCGCGCTCGTAGACGCTCATGATGACGCCCGTCGTCGATATCGTGTTGGCAGTGAGCTTCAGCGCCTGCGGCTTGGCGCCTCGACCGAACAGGCGTTTGCCCTGGCCGAGGACGAGCGGAAAAGTCAGGAGCCGGAATTCGTCGATCAGGTCATGCGCCAATAGGGTCTGCAACAGGCCGCTGCTGCCCTGTGTCAGGAGGACGGGACCGTCCTCTCGTTTCAACCGGGCGATTTCGGCGGCGGCTTCGCCACGCAGGGCGACGGAATTTGCCCAGGTGAGCGGCTCGGTGGAAGTGGTCGCGACATATTTGGTCACGGCGTTGAAGACCTTGCCGATTGGATCGTCTTTCCCGACGAAGGGCCAGTGCGCGGCGAAGATTTCGTAGGTCTTGCGGCCAAGCAGCAGTTCGAAGGGATCGGTAAAGATCCCGCCCATGAACTGGCCCATCGGCTCGTCCCAATAATTGACGGTCCAGCCGCCCTGCGTGAAGCCGCCGGTCGGATCCTCCCGCGGCCCGCCCGGCGCCTGCATGACACCGTCCAAACTGACGAAGGCTGCAGCAACTAGTTTTCTCATCTCTCAACTCCCATTGTTGGTGTGTTCAGAGCCGAGGACGGATTAACTTGCACCGATCCGACATTCGACGCGGTTTTTTCTGGCGGTATCCGAGCTGAACTAGCCGGCCAAGGCCTTGACGCTGTCGATGATCGCGATGCCATGCGCCCGCATCTCTTCGATGGCGGCGGCGACGCCTTCGGGCGTGATGCCGCGGCTTGCGTCCTCGATGAAGCGCACGTGGATACCAGGCATCATCTCCAGCGCGTCGAGCGCGGAGAACTTGACGCAATAGTCGGTCGCCAGTCCGCAGACGTCGAGGTCGGTGACGCCCTGATCCTCGAGGAAATCGGAAAGGCCGGTCGAGGCATCGCGGTCATTGTCGCGGAAGGCCGAATAGCTGTCGATATCAGGATTCTCGCCCTTCTGCTGGATCAGGTCGATCTCTTCGGATTTGAGTTCGGGATGCAGTTCGGCATCAAGCGTACCCTGAATGCAGTGGTCAGGCCACATCATCTGCGGCTTGCCCGACAGTTCGCCCATCTCGAAGGCGGCGGCACCCGGATGGGCGGAGGCAAAGCTGCCGTGGCCCGGCGGATGCCAGTCCTGCGAGGCGACGATCAGGTCGTATTTGCCGCTGTCGATCAGTCTGTTTGCGACGGGAACCACCTTGTCGCCGTCAGGCACCGGCAGATTGCCGCCTGGACAGAAGCCGTTTTGAATGTCGACGAGCAGCAGCGCTTTCATCAAGGCCAATCCCTTCGCTTTATTGCAGTGTAGGACGCTAAGCACACCGAATGGATCAACTAGTGGATTTCCAGGCGCGAACGCGCAAGTGTTAATTCTGGCGCTAGCGGCAGTAAGTCGTCAAAGCAGAATGCTCTAATGCAATCATTGCGATAGCTGGTGGCGGTTCTCGTGGTGAAATGGAGCGGAGCGGCAAGGCACGTGCATGATTTCCGGATCGCAGACACGGCCGACGACGGTGGCAAGTGCCGCCAAATCGATCTGCCTGCGTGGACACTTTTGTGCGGCATCGATGGATCGAGGCTCCCCCGGCAGAGCCCGGATTTCAGCCAGCTAGACCGCCGCCACGTCTTCGGTTGCGGAATCGCCTGCTGCGGCGGAAGCGCCGTAGGTATTGCGGTAGGCCTGAAGGGCCGTCTGCATGTCGCTCAGCACTTTGGTGAGGAGCGGATCGCTGTCGCCCGAAGTCTTGATGCTGTTCGGTTCGGCGGCAATAAATTCGGATTCGGTCAACTTGCCGTCGCCATTCGTATCCATCGCGGCGAAGACGCCCTTGGAATTGTCGTCGCTCTGATCGCTGCCGTCGGCCTGATCGTCGCTGCTGTCGGTCTTCTGCATGGACAGCATCAGCGACAGAATGTCGGCGGTGATCTTCTTGACGATATCGGTGCCGCTGTCGTCGCCGTCGGTCGACGCCATGGCCGATGTCGAGGACTGCGAGGCGGCGGCCAACTCGTCCGCCGATGTGACGCCGTCGCCATTCTTGTCCAGACTGGAAAGCGGAGACTGGTACTGGGTCATTGTGCTGCCGAGAGATGAAACACTGGTCACTTGAACCTCCTTCGAAAAGTTCGTCATGAAGCCCGCCTTTCATGGGTGGGCAGCCTTTGGGCTAAGCTGATTTGCACAAGGCGTCAAAGCGACGTTTTGACAGGGTAGAAGTGCGATTGACGGCGCGGGGCGACGCACGTTAACCTTTCGGTTACCAAAGTTGTTTCATTGGAATTATTGGCTTTTTTCAGCGATTGCTTCGTCTGGAGGCGATTAAATCCATGTCCGTGTTTGCCTGAAATTGTCGTAATGAAGCGTGCGGAGGAGCCATGGGCGGAGTGCCGGGGTTTGCGCGGCTGCGACATTTCGTCTGCTTCCTGTGAGGGCGATGTCAGGTCGAGCTTGCTCTGGATCATGATTTCTGCCTTTCTTACCCTCAGCAGCGGGAAGCGAAGCCATGTCCGAGCCGGATCCCGACGAAAAGATCGATGCGACATTTCGCAACGGGTCGCTGACAGCGGCCGGGATCATCCTCGGTTTCTCGCTCAATTTCATCAGTGTCTGGGTTTCCAACCCCAACGACTGGAGTCGCATCGATATTCCGCCGATGCTGTTCTTGACGATCGGCATCGCCATCCAGGTGAAGGTCTTTGCCGATCTGCTGGCGCGCGACTCTCTCTTTGCCGTCAAATATGATCGGTCTCGCCGGCTCTTCCTGATCGGATTGGGAATCGTCGCCACCGGAATCGGCATTGCGCTGATCAACGATATTGTTGGGATCGGAAGGATGCGGATGCTCGGGTAAACGTTCTCGCGTCGTGCCGAGGTGAGATCACACGCGCTCGACGAACCCGTCCAAGACCCGCTTCTGTCCGGCCCGGTCGAACTCGATCGTCAGCTTGTTGCCTTCGATGCCGGTGATGTTGCCGTTGCCGAATTTCAGGTGGAACACGCGGTCGCCGAGGGTGAATCTCGACGGTTCCGACGAGGTCGATTTGGCAACCAGCTCGCCTTCGATCGTGCGCCCCTTCGGGCCGCTCTCGCCGTAGCCGATGCGTTCGACGGCGTGGCCGGAGCGGGTGCCCCAATTGTCGCGTGTGGCGTCGGTCTTGTTGGCCTGGGCGCGTTTCCAGCCGGGCGTGGAATAGGAATTGGCGAAGGGTTCGGCCTTGTCGAAGCGGGACTGGCCGTAGCCACCGCGGCCGTACCCGCCGTAGCTCTGTTCCATTTGAGCGACCTCGACATGGGTTTCCGGCAGTTCGTCGAGGAAGCGTGAGGGCAGGGTCGATTGCCAGAGGCCATGGATGCGGCGGTTGGAGACGAACCAGATGTGGCAGCGATGCTTGGCGCGGGTGATGCCGACATAGGCGAGGCGGCGTTCCTCCTCCAAGCCGGCGCGGCCGCTCTCGTCCAGCGAGCGCTGGTGCGGGAAGAGGCCTTCCTCCCAGCCGGGCAGGAAGACGGTGTCGAATTCCAAACCCTTGGCTGAGTGCAGCGTCATGATCGAGACGGCATCAAGGTTCTCGTTGGTCTCGGCATCCATCACCAGCGAGACGTGTTCGAGGAAGCCGCGCATCGATTCGAAGCTTTCCATCGAGCGGATCAGTTCCTTGAGGTTCTCAAGGCGGCCCGGCGCTTCGGCGCTCTTGTCGTTCTTCCACATGTCGGTATAGCCGGACTCTTCGAGGATCTGCTCGGCCAGCTCGGTATGCGGTGTCTTTTCAAGCAGTTCCTGCCATCGGCGGAAAGATTGAATCACGTCGAAGAGCGCCTTTCGCGCCTTCGGCTTCAGCTCGTCGGTCTCGATGATGTCGGCGGCCGCCGCAAGCATCGGGATATCGCGGGCACGCGCATAGTCGTGCAGCGCGCGCACCGTCGTATCGCCGAGGCCCCGCTTCGGGGTGTTGACGATGCGTTCGAAGGCGAGGTCGTCGGAGGCTTGCGCAACGAGGCGGAAATAGGCCAAGGCGTCGCGGATCTCGAGGCGCTCGTAGAAGCGCGGGCCACCGATGACGCGGTAGTTGAGGCCGAGGGTGACGAAGCGGTCTTCGAATTCGCGCATCTGGAACGAGGCGCGCACGAGGATCGCCATGTCGTTCAAGAGATGCTTGCCGCGCTGGAGCTGCTCGATCTCCTCGCCGATGGCGCGGGCTTCCTCCTCCGAATCCCAGGAAGCGTGGACCTGCACCTTGACGTCGTCCGGATCGGAGCGGTCGGTGAACAGCGTCTTGCCGAGACGACCCTCATTATGGGCGATCAGATGGGCGGCGGCGCCAAGGATATGTTCAGTCGAGCGATAGTTGCGCTCGAGCTTGATGACCTTGGCGCCGGGGAAATCCTTTTCAAAGCGCAGGATATTGTCGACCTCCGCGCCGCGCCAGCCGTAGATCGACTGGTCGTCGTCGCCGACGCAGCAGACGTTCTGCGGCTCGCCTTTGGATCGCTGGGCGAGAAGCCTGAGCCACATGTATTGGGCGGTGTTGGTGTCCTGGTACTCGTCGACGAGGATATAGCGGAAGCGGCCGTGATATTCCTTCAAGAGGTCCGGGTTCTTGCGGAAGATCGCGATCGGATGCATCAGCAGGTCGCCGAAATCGCAGGCGTTCAGCGTCGTCAGGCGCGCCTGATAGGCGAAATAGAGATCGCGGCCGCGGCCATTGGCAAAGGCGCGAGCGTCGCCCTCGGGGATATCGGCCGGGCCGAGCCCCTTGTTCTTCCACGTGTCGATCATGCCGGCGAACTGCTTGGCCGGCCAGCGCTTATCGTCGAGACCCTCGGCCTGGATCAACTGCTTGATCAGGCGAACGACGTCGTCGCTATCGAGAATGGTAAAATCGGAGCGCAGGCCGACGAGCTCGCCGTGGCGGCGCAGAAGTTTGACGCCGATCGAATGGAAGGTGCCGAGCCAGGGCATGCCTTCGACGGCGCCGCCGACGAGCAGCGCGATGCGCTCCTTCATCTCGCGGGCGGCCTTGTTGGTGAAGGTGACGGCGAGGATCTGCGAGGGAAAGGCGCGGCCGGTATTGAGGATATGGGCAATGCGGGTGGTGAGCACCCGCGTCTTGCCAGTGCCGGCGCCGGCGAGCACGAGGACGGGGCCTTCCAGCGTTTCGACGGCTTCGGTCTGCTCGGGGTTCAGCCCGGTGAGGTAATCCGGCCGCTTGCCGCCGTCGCGGGCCGCCATGGCGCGTGCGGCGATGCCGCCACCGGTGGCGGGCGCCCTTTCGGCGGGTGCGGCAGGCGGCTGCGGCTTGCGCGCCATCTCGCCCGGCTCTTCGTCGAAGAAGGGCATATCGTCGAAACTATTGCTCATGGCGCGTAATGTAGTGATTCGGGAAGGAAAGACCAGAAAAGATGTTCTGCTTTCATTCCCGAGCCGGCGCTATCCAGGCGGCATGTTACAGGCGGCAAGGCCGCCGCCGAGCCCGGCTGCGGTCAAGATGCGGGCGGGCAGGGCTAAAATTCCGATCACGGCGTGTCGGAACCGGCGCCAGTAAGGCGTCCTTGAGGCATCGGACAGCAGTCCGGATCAACACCCGTCAACAAGGAGGCCGTTTCATGCCGAAGGTCGTTTCAAATCTCTGGTTCGCCGAGGAAGCGCGCGAAGCCGTCGAATTCTACGTGTCTGTTATCCCGGACTCCAGGATCGGCCGCACCACCATACTTCAGGCGGAAACGCCGAGCGGGCCTCCCGGCAGCGTCGAGCTGATCGAGTTCACGCTCGCCGACCAGTTCTTCCTGGCCATGAAGGCCGGCCCGCTCGATAGCTTCAACCATTCCTTCTCGATTGCGATCCTCGTCGAAGGTCAGGCCGAGATCGATCGAATATGGGAGGCATTCCTCGCCAATGGCGGTACGCCGGAGGCCTGCGGTTGGCTGAAGGACCGCTGGGGCCTTTCCTGGCAAATCGTGCCGCGCGTGCTATCGGAGATGATCGCCGACAGCGACCCTGAGCGGGCGAGGCGCGTGACCGAAGTGATGCTCGGCATGGTCAAGATCGACGTCGCTGTGCTCGAGAATGCGTTCAACGGCTGAGAGGCCTGTGGAGACATGATCGCAAATCAGGCGCATGATAGTCATGCGCCTGATTCTCTAAGAATATCCCCAAATTTCGATGACATACGATCCGTCGCGCATCGATATTCACCGATCGAAGCAGGTTCGCCGCCTGCCAATCGCTGACTTTCGTGATCTCGAATCACGGGCGACATTGCACACCTTTTTCATCTTTCTGTCACGTCGTGAAATGTGCTGATACCGCCATGGGGGCTTTCTCAACTATACTGATCGACAGTTTCGTACAGTAATTAAAGAACCGGTGGATGCACAATTTTGTGCATTGCTAGAAATGGCCGGTGAGCGTGGAATAGCCGAAGAAACTATTGATTCTCAGGAACGTCATGGCCATCTCGATGGTTATAGGGACACCTGAAGCCTGTGGCATTAACCTTGAATGGAGGGCCCATGCTGAGCGAATCCGTATTTGATGCGTTCACCCGCAGTTATGATGCGCGTCGCGAAACCGATATGTCGATCGCGGAATATCTCGACCTTTGCAAAAAGGAACCGCTTGCCTATGCCAATGCGACCGAGCGCCTGCTCGCCGCGATAGGCGAGCCGCAGATGGTCGATACCGCCAAGGACGCGCGCCTCGGCCGGATCTTCATGAACCGGACCATGCGGATCTATCCGGCCTTTGCTGGTTTCCACGGCATGGAAGAGACAATCGAACGCATCGTTTCCTTTTTCCGGCACGCGGCGCAGGGGCTCGAGGAGCGCAAGCAGATCCTTTATCTGCTCGGCCCGGTCGGCGGCGGCAAGTCATCGCTGGCGGAGCGGCTGAAGCTGCTGATGGAGGTTCATCCGATCTACGTTCTGAAGGCGGGTGACGAGATCAGCCCCGTTTTCGAAAGTCCTCTCAACCTGTTCGACCCGGACACGATGGGATCGCTCCTCCAGGAGCAATACGGCATTCCCCTGCGGCGCCTGAGCGGACTGATGAGTCCGTGGTGCCTGAAACGGCTCGACGATTTCGGAGGCGATATTTCCCGCTTCCGCGTCGTCAGAGTACAGCCTTCGCGGTTGCGCCAGATCGCCATCGCCAAGACCGAGCCTGGAGACGAGAACAATCAAGATATCTCGTCGCTGGTCGGCAAGGTCGATATCCGCAAGCTGGAGACCTATTCCCAGAACGATCCCGATGCCTACAGCTATTCGGGCGGGCTCAACCGCGCCAATCAGGGCGTGCTCGAATTCGTCGAGATGTTCAAGGCGCCGATCAAGATGCTGCATCCGCTGCTGACGGCGACGCAGGAGGGAAACTATATCGGCTCCGAGAATATCGGCGCCATACCCTTCTCCGGCATCGTCCTTGCGCATTCGAACGAAGCGGAATGGCAAACCTTCAAGGCCAACAAGAACAACGAGGCCTTCATCGACCGTATTTGCGTGATCAAGGTGCCCTATTGCCTGCGCGTCACGGAAGAGCAGAAGATCTACGAGAAGCTGATCGAGGGATCGGAACTCGCCGATGCGCCGTGCGCCCCCGCGACGCTCGAAATGCTGGCCCGCTTCTCCGTGCTTTCGCGTCTGCGCAAGCATGAGAATTCGACATACTTCTCGAAGATGCGCACCTATGACGGCGAGAGCCTGAAGGAAACGGATCCGCGCGCCCGCAGTGTCCAGGAATATCGGGATGCCGCTGGCATCGACGAGGGCATGGACGGCATATCGACCCGCTTCGCCTTCAAGGTGCTCGCCTCCACCTTCAATCACGACACCACGGATATCGGCGCCGATCCGGTTCATCTGATGTATGTGCTGGAGCAGTCGATCCGACGCGAGCAGTTTTCCGACGATGTCGAGAAGCGCTATCTGGAATTCATCAAGGCCGATCTTGCGCCGCGTTACGCAGAGTTTATTGGCAATGAGATTCAGAAGGCCTATCTTGAGTCCTATGCGGATTACGGACAGAACCTGTTCGATCGCTACGTTGATTATGCCGATGCCTGGATCGAAGATGTGGATTTCAAGGATCCCGATACCGGCCAGCTTCTCGACCGCGAGCTCCTCAACCAGGAACTGACGAAAATCGAAAAGCCGGCGGGAATTGCCAATCCGAAGGATTTCCGCAACGAAATCGTCAAGTTCTGCTTGAGATCACGGGCAGCCAACGGCGGAAAGAATCCGTCATGGACGAGCTACGAGAAGATCCGGGAAGTCATCGAGAAACGAATGTTCTCGCAGGTCGAGGATCTTTTGCCCGTCATATCCTTCGGTTCGAAGAAGGATTCGGAAACAGAAAAGAAACACAGCGAGTTTGTCTCGCGCATGGCTGCGCGGGGCTACACGGAGAGGCAGGTTCGGCGCCTCGTCGAATGGTACATGCGCGTCAAACAGGCAAGTTAATGTGGAGCCAATATGCACATTGTCGACCGTCGGCTAAATCCGCGCGGTAAAAGTCTGGAAAATCGGCAACGGTTTCTTCGGCGCATGAAGGGCGCCGTGCAGCAGGCGGTAAAGCGTTCTCTGCAAAACCGGAACATTCGCGATGTGCTCGACGGCGGGGAAATCAGCCTGCCGATCGATGGAATGGCCGAGCCGAACTTGAGAAGGGGCGATGGCGGCATTCGCGACCACATCCTGCCTGGAAACAGGGCCTTTGTCGAAGGCGACATTCTTCCGCGCCCGCCGGGGAGCAGGGGCGGAAAACCCAAGGATGCGGGCGAAGGTGACGGCGAGGACGGCTTCCGCTTTGTGCTGACGCGCGAGGAATTCCTCGATGTGTTCCTGGACGATCTGGAACTGCCCGATCTTGCCAAGCGGCGTCTGGCCGAAACCGAGGAGGAAACTCCCTTCCGTGCCGGCTATTCCGTGTCGGGATCGCCGTCCAACATTGCCGTCGGTCGCACGACCAGGCTCGCGATGATGCGCCGTGTCGCGCTTCACCGTCCGCGCCGCGAAGAAATCGAAGCCCTGCAGCGGCAGATCGAGGAATGCGAGGACGACGAGAGCCGGCTGGCGCTTGAGGCAAAACTCAAATCTCTGACGGAAAAAAGCCGGCGCATTCCCTATATCGATCCGCTCGACGTGCGGTATCGCCGCTTCGAAAACGAGCCGAAGCCTGTGGCAAAGGCCGTGATGTTCTGCTTGATGGACGTCTCCGGCTCCATGTCGGAACACATGAAGGACCTGGCGAAGCGGTTCTACCTGCTGCTCTACCTTTTCCTGTCGAAACGCTACAAGAAAGTCGAGATCGTCTTCATCCGCCATACCGACAAGGCCGAGGAAGTCGACGAGGAAACCTTCTTCTATGGTCCGGCAACCGGCGGCACGCTGGTCTCCAGTGCGCTAGCGGCAATGCGGGCGATCATCGCGGCGCGTTTCGATCCGGCGGAATGGAATATCTATGGCGCCCAGGCATCGGACGGCGACAACGCCCATTCCGACGGGAACCTGAGCGGACAGCTGCTGCGCGAGATTTTGCCGCTGTGCCAGTATTTCGCCTATATCGAGGTCGGCGAAGAAGGCGGTGACTCCTCGATATCACGCTCACCGCTTTGGATGCTCTATGACGGGATCCGTTCCGAGCTGCAGCCGCTTTCGATGCGCAAGGTCTGCCGGCGAAACGAAATTTTCCCTGTTTTCCATGATCTCTTCCAGAAACGTGACGCACAGTCGAAGGTGACGCCATGACCATGACGATGAGGCCACGAGAACGGCTGTTGTTCGAGGGGGCCGACTGGGACTTTTCAACACTTCAACGCATTCACGACGCCTGCGAGGAGATCGCGCTCGGCGAACTTGGCCTCGACGTCTATCCGAACCAGATTGAAGTCATTACCTCGGAGCAGATGCTCGATGCCTATTCGTCGACCGGCATGCCGCTCTTCTACCGCCATTGGTCCTTCGGCAAACACTTCGCGCATCACGAAACCTTCTACCGCCGCGGGATGCGCGACCTCGCCTATGAGATCGTCATCAACAGCTCTCCCTGCATCTCCTACCTGATGGAGGAAAACACGGCGACGATGCAGACGCTCGTCACCGCGCATGCGGCCTTCGGCCACAACCATTTCTTCAAGAACAATTATCTCTTCAAGCTATGGACCGATGCCGAGGGTATCCTCGATTACCTCGATTTCGCCAAGGGTTATATCACCCGCTGCGAGGAGCGTTACGGCGAGATGGCCGTCGAGCGCACGCTGGATGCAGCCCATGCGCTGATGTCGCACGGGGTGCATCGATACGCGGGCAAGACCACGATCGATCTTCGCCAGGAGGAGAAGCGACAGCAGGAGCGCCGCGCCCACGAGGAGCAGATGTTCAACGATCTGTGGCGCACTGTCCCTGTCGGCAAGGCTCGGAAGGCGGGCGACAGCGGCCTGGAAAAGCGCCGCGCCGCCCTCGGTCTTCCGCAGGACAACATCCTTTATTTTCTCGAAAAATCAGCGCCGCGGTTGCAGCCGTGGCAGCGTGAAATCCTTCGCATCGTCCGCCACGTCGCACAATATTTTCACCCCCAGCGGCAGACCAAGGTAATGAACGAGGGAACCGCCACCTTCGTCCACTACCAGATCATGAACCGGCTTCACGGGCGGGGGCAGATTAGCGACGGAAACTTCCTCGAATTCCTGAAGTCGCATGCCAACGTCGTGTTCCAGCCGAGCTATGACGACCGTCGGTTCTCGGGCTTCAATCCCTATGCGCTTGGCTTTGCGATGATGCAGGATATCGAGCGGATCGTCACGACGCCGACGGAAGAGGACCGCGCATGGTTCCCCGATATCGCCGGAAGAGGCGATGCGATGGCGGTCCTGCGCGACATCTGGGCCAATTACCGGGACGAAAGCTTTATCAGCCAGTTCCTCAGCCCGAACCTGATCCGGCAGCTGCGGCTGTTCCATCTCTACGACGATCCCGAACAGACCGAGGGGGTGCTGGTTTCGGCGATCCATAATGAGCGCGGATACCTGCGCATCCGCCGCCAGCTCTCCCGCGAATACGATATCGGCTGGACCGATCCGGCCATCGATATCGTCGATGTCGACCTCGCCGGCGACCGCCGCCTGTTGCTGCAGCACATCGTCATGAATGGCTGCTATCTTCAGGAAGCCGACATGAAACTGGTCTTGCAGCATCTTGCCGATCTCTGGGGCTACGAGGTCCTGCTTCAGGAAATCGATGATTCCAACAGCGTCGCGAGAGAACACACGGCGAGCCCGCGCAAGATCATTCAGTAACCTGGCGTTTTTCTTGAATTGCCGGACTTAGATAGATCTGGAGCCGTTACGGTCTTGCAAAGCGAGGCTATCTGAAGGCGCTGTCAGAACGGATCAAGCATTTCCTGCACCGGGTCGACGTTGTTCCTTGGGATCACGACATCACGCGAACTTATGGCGACCTGCGCACTGCCTGCGAAGCCAAAAGCATGACCCTGTCGCCCCTCGATATGATGATTGCCGCTCATTCAGTTGCAACTGCCGCAACCCTCGTCACGCGCGACAAGGCTTTTCCGTGTGTTTCGGAGCGTTTGAAGGTCAATGACTGGGCGAATGAAGAAAGCTGAATCGTCCACGCCGCCTCTCATGTCCGGGAAAATGCGGGTCGACGATCAACAATTATCGGTGGCAACGAAGACAAAGGCTTAGTAACTTACCGCCGCTGCAATAGCCCATGATCTCCAATCGACCAGTTTTAGCCTTTGCAGCAATCTTTCCCGAGGGCGGATAGCGCGGAGACGAGAGACCATGAGTGACACGCGGCGCAAGCTGACGACGATCTTCTGTGCTGACGTGCAGGACTATACGCGGCTGATGGGGGCTGATGAGGAGGGGACGCTTGCGAGCCTGAAGCGCTGCCGGGAGGCGATGGGGCGCCTGATCGAAAGCCATGGCGGCCGCGTCATCAATACCTGGGGCGATGGACTGATCGCCGATTTCCCGAGCGTGGTCGAAGCGGTGCGCGCGGCCGTCGACACTCAGAACGAACTCGCTGGCTTCAACGCCCGCCGCCCGGCCGACGGGCGCATGCTCTTCCGCATCGGCATCAATCTCGGCGACGTGATCGTCGAAGGCGACGACATCTATGGCGACGGGGTCAATATAGCGGCGCGGCTGCAGGCGTCGGCTGCGGCCGGCGGCATCGTCATATCAAGTTCCGTTTACGACCAGGTCCGCAACAAGGTGACTGTTGGTTTCGAGTTTCTCGGACCGTTGATGGTGAAGAACGTCGATGAAGGCGTGCCGAGCTACGCGGTGAAGATCGGCGACGCCAAGGACGAGACGCCGCCCGCTCAACGATCCGGCTCCGCGCGTCCGCAGCCGCAGCCGCAGCCGGCGGCGGTTATGGCGGCTGATACGGCCGAGGCAAGGCCGATACCGCGCGGACGCAGGCTGTACGGCGTGCTCGCCGTCATCGCCGCTGTCCTGATCGGCATCAATCTGCTGTCATGGCAGGGCGTCTTCTGGGGGCGTTTTCCGGTGCTTGCGCTCGCCGTCGTCGCGGCGCTTGCCTGGAACCGCGATCAGATCCTGTTCAATCGCAGGATCACCTCGCTGGCAATCCTGGCGCTCGGCATTGCCGGTATCAACCTCTTCACTTGGACGGGGCAGTTCTGGGCGGTGTGGCCGATACTGGGCATTGCGGCCGTGATGGGCCTGCGGTGGTCGATGCGCCGATAGACGTCCAACCCGCATCGCCAGGGATTTGTACGGTATCTCGGCCGATAATCGGCGGTGTCAAGGACATGGGCGAGTGTCCGTTCAAGCAAAAGTGAGCGGCCGGGTTATTTCCATTCTTTGCTGATATTACAAATCGGTAATGCCGCCTGCTTATGCTTGCCGGTAAGCTGCAAACGCGCGATATTGTCGCATCAGAGGGGAATCTTGATCCCGCAACGCCTCTTTCGACCGACCCTGGTCCAACCTCGAGTCCCTCCGGAGACGTGAATGGCCTTTTGGAAGCAGTTCATACTGTCGATCATCGCCATTGTTGCCGGCTTTGCCGCGTGGGTTTTCTTTGTGCCCGGCGCCGGCGATATGATGCGCGATGCAGGTATTCCAGACAGCATCGTTTCCAAGATCGCGCCGAAGGCTGAAGAGACAGCGGATGCCGACGCTCCTGCCCGGGCGCAAGGGCAGCAGCGTGGCGACGGGCAAGGTCGGGCAGGGACAGAACCGCCGAGGTGGCGGCGGGCGCAACAGCGCCATTCTCGTCGCCACGCAGGCTGTCGTCCAGGGCGTCGTCAACGACCGGCTGAACGCCATCGGCACGGGTGACGCGATCCGCTCGGTCGCGGTCACGCCGCAGGCATCGGGCACGATCCGCGAAATCCTCATCAAGTCGGGCGATAGGGTCAAGGCCGGGCAGGTGCTCGCCAAGCTCGACAGCGAGGAGCAGGTGATCACCCGCGGCCAGGCCGATGTGGCGGTCAAGGCCGCCGTCGAGAAATCCAATCTCTATCACAACATCAAGTCCAGCGTGTCGCGCATGGACGTCTTCGATTCCGAGATCGCCGAGCAGGGTGCTCGGTTGCAACTGCAGGCCGCCGAGCTCAATCTCGCACGGCGTAATATCACCGCGCCGATCGACGGCATCGTCGGCATCGTACCGGTCAATATCGGCGACAACGTCACGACGAGTATCCCGATCGTCACGCTCGACGACCGTTCGGAAATCCTCGTCGATTACTGGGTGCCGGAGCGCTTCGCCAATACAGTATCGGTCGGCCAGCCGGTCGAGGCGATGTCGGTCGCACGGCCGGGACAGGTGTTTTCGGGCGTGGTCGAAGCCGTCGATAACCGCATCGACGCGGCAAGCCGCACGCTTCGCCTGCGCGCCAAGATCGACAATAGTTCGGATGAACTGCGCGCCGGCATGTCCTTCAACGTCAGCATGAAATTTGCCGGCGACAAATATCCGGCGGTCGATCCGGTCTCCGTGCAGTGGGACTCGCAGGGCTCCTTCGTCTGGCAGGTCAACGACGACAAGTCACGCAAGGTGCGGGTCAGCATCGTGCAGCGCAACCCGGATTTCGTACTCGTCAAAGCCGACCTCAAGGACGGCGACGTGATCGTCACACAGGGCCTGCAGCGCGTGCGTGAGGGTGGGGCGGTGCGTGTCAACGCCGACGTCGCCGCGAATGCGGGGGTCGTCGCCCGATGAGCGTGACCGAGATTCATCAGGACAGAGGCTCGGGCAAACAGGGCTTCACCGCGCTTTTCGTTCGCCGGCCGATCCTGGCGCTGGTGTTCAACACGCTGATGGTCGTTGCCGGCCTTGCCGCCTATGTCGGCGTCGAAGTGCGCGAACTGCCCGATGTCGACCGTCCCGTCGTCACCGTGCGCACCACCTTCGACGGCGCATCGCCGCAGACGATCGACCAGGAGCTGACCAAGGTGATCGAGGGGGCGGTCGCGCGCGTCAGCGGCCTGAAATCGATTTCGTCGACCTCGTCCTTCGGTCAGAGCCGGGTGACGTTGGAATTCTCGGATGCGATCGATCTCTCGGTCGCCGCCAACGACGTGCGCGACGCGATCGGCCGCATTACCCAGAACCTGCCCGACGAAGCGGATGCGCCGCAGATCGTCAAGGCGGATTCGGATTCCTCGGCGATCATGCGCCTCGCCGTCACCTCCACCAAGCTCAACATGGACGACCTGACCCAACTGGTCGAAAACGAGGTGATCGATCGCCTCGCCTCCGTCGACGGGGTTGCCGACGTCGAGGAATATGGCGACCAGGAGAAGGTGTTCCGCGTCGACGTCGACCAGGGCGCTCTCGCCAGTCGCGGGCTGACCATCGGCGACCTGACGAAGGCGCTCGATAATGCGGCACTCGACGTACCGGCCGGCTCGCTGAAGAGCAATACGCAGGATATCGTGGTGCGCGCGACCGCCAACCTGCAGACGCCGGCGGATTTTTCCAACGTCATCCTGCAGGACCGCGTCAGGCTCGGCGACGTCGCGACGGTGATGCTCGGGCCGCGCGACGGCGAAACGGCGCTGCGCTCCAACGGCAAGCTGGGCATCGGCCTCGGCATCATCCGCCAGGCGCAGTCGAATACACTGAACATCTCGACCGGCATCAAGGCGGCCGTCGACCAACTGTCGAAGACGCTGCCCGAGGGCACGACGATCGCCATCACCAGCGATGACGCCGTCTTCATCCAAGGTGCGATCCACGAGGTGGTGCTGGCGCTGGTGCTCGCCGCCGTCATCGTCACTGCCGTCATCTATCTCTTCCTGCGCGATTGGCGGGCGACGCTGATCCCGGCGGTCAGCATGCCGGTGGCGCTGATCGGCACGCTGGCGGCGATCTACATGGTCGGCTTCTCGATCAACATCCTGACGCTGCTCGCGATCGTGCTGGCGACCGGCCTCGTCGTCGATGACGCGATCGTCGTGCTCGAAAATATCGTGCGCCGGCGCGCCGAAGGCATGGGGCCGCGCGCGGCCGCGGTGCTCGGCACGCGCGAGGTGTTCTTCGCGGTGATCGCCACGACGGCGACGTTGGCGGCCGTCTTCATTCCGCTCTCCTTCCTACCGGGACAGGTCGGCGGCCTGTTCCGCGAATTCGGCTTCGTGCTCGCCTTCTCGGTCGGGCTGTCGTCGATCGTGGCGCTGACGCTGTGTCCCATGCTTGCCTCGCGCATGCTGACGAAGCCGATGCTCGAAGATCACGGCGCGCTCGGTCGCTTCGGCGGCGCGCTTGCCAGTCTCTACAAATGGGCCCTGCACGCCTGTCTCAACGCGCCCTTCGTCGTCATCCTCTTCTCGGTGATCTTTGCCGGCGCGGCACTCGTCGCCTTCTCGACGGTCAAGAGCGAGTTGACGCCCGAAGAGGACCGCTCGATGGTGATGATGCGGCTGACGACGCCGCAGGGATCGAGCCTCGAATATACCCGCGACAAGATGCAGCTCGTCGAGGAATATCTGCAGCCGCTGGTCGACAGCGGTGACATCCGCAACGTCTTCTCGATCTCGGGGCAGGGCGGGTCGCTGAACAGCGGCTTCATGGTGCTGACCCTCGCCCCCTGGGGAGAACGTGACAGGACACAGACGGAGATCGTCGGCGATATCAACCAGGCAGCCTCCAGGGTGCCGGCGCTGCGCGGCAATGCCATCTCCTCCAACAGCTTGCGCATCCGCGGGGCCGGCAGTGGTCTGCAGATGGCGCTGATCGGCAATGATCACGAGGCGTTGACGGCGGCGGCCGCCAAGCTGGTGCAGGCCCTGGAGGCCACTGGGCAGTATGATACGCCGCGCTTGACCAACGAGCCCAGCCAAGCGCAGGTATCGGTGGCGATCGATCGCGAGCGCGCGTCCGATCTCGGCATCGACATAACCGGGCTCTCGACGGCGATCCAGTCACTGCTCGAAGGGCGCTCGGTGGTCGACGTCTTCGTCGACGGCGAATCCTATCCCGTGCTTCTGACCTCGACGACGCGGCCGATCGACGATCCGACCGACCTTGAGAACGTGTTCCTGAAGACCGGCGACGGCAAGATCGTGCCGATGTCGGTCATCGCCACGATGAAGGAAGGCTCGGTCGCGCCGCAGCTCAACCGCGAGCAGCAGCTGGCCTCGGTGGCAATCACCGCCGGCCTCAAGAACGGCATGTCGCTCGGCGATGCGGTCAAGCAGGTCACTGAACTTGCCGCGCCGCTACTGCCGGCGGGCTCGCGTTTGTTGCCGCTCGCCGAAGCCGCGACGCTGGAAGAGAATTCGAGCGGCATGGCGCTCACCTTCGGTTTTGCCATCGTCATCATCTTTCTGGTACTGGCGGCGCAGTTCGAAAGCGTGCTGTCCTCGCTGATCATCATGTCGACGGTGCCGCTTGGTCTTGCCTGCGCCGTCTTTGCGCTTGTTATCACCGGCTCCAGCCTCAACATCTACAGCCAGATCGGCCTGGTGCTCCTGGTCGGCGTCATGGCGAAGAACGGCATCCTGATCGTCGAATTTGCCAATCAGCTGCGCGACCGGGGCGAAGATGTGCGGTCCTCGATCGAGAAGGCCTGCGCGCTACGCCTTCGCCCTGTGATGATGACGATGATCGCCACCATCCTCGGCGGCGTGCCACTGGTCTTTGCCCATGGCGCCGGTGCCGAAGCGCGTATTGCGCTCGGCTGGGTGATCGTCGGCGGTCTTGGTTTCGCGACGCTGGTGACGTTGTTCATCACGCCGGTCGCCTATCTGCTGCTTGCCCGCTTCGCCAAGCCGCACGCCCATGAGGAGGCGCGCCTGCACGAAGAGATGTCGGTCGCCACGCGGCCGCGCGCTGCGCCCGACGACGAGCATCTACAGGCCGCCGAATAAGGCTTTCATCCGATTTCGAATGCTGCCGGACCTGCTGCATAGTTCCTTGAATCCTAATCGATTTAAGGACAAAGTTACGCGGCAATTCGAAGTGCTACAGCGTCCTTTGCGGGTCTCAGAAGACGCGCGACGCCGCAATCCGGCGGCGTTTCTCTTGGTGTATGAAACCTTGTGAAATAAGCTAAATTACTTCTGAAGTTTAGTCGTTTATTAAGCATAAACGGCAATGATTGTTACCAGCAACCGAATGGTCTTCTTCGTTTCTTGGAGGCCGCAACGCGCTGGAATTCCAGCGACCCCGGACATGAGAGTCCGTGCGGACGGTTCATTTCTTGTGCAGTTTGCGTCTTGTTGTGTTTTTGGAGTTTCGTTTCGTGAGTATTTATCAGCGCGTCTCGGTGGATGCGGCGCTTCATGTGCTGCGCGACATCAACCGTAACATGGCGGTCACGCAAAACCACATCACCACCGGCATGCGTGTCGCAGAGGCCAGAGACAATTCCGTCTACTGGTCGATCGCTACCACTGCTCGAACCGACAACAAGGCGGTTTCGGCGATCCAGGATGCACTCGGTATGGCGGCGGCGACGATGGGAACGGCCTATACCGGCGTTCAGAATGTCATCGACGTCGTCTCCGAAATCAAGGCCAAGCTGGTTGCCGCGACCGAGGACGGCATCGACAAGAACAAGATCAACGACGAGATCAAACAGCTGCAGGAGCAGTTGCGCAGCGTTTCGGAATCGGCGACCTTCAATAGCGACAACTGGGTGGTCCTTACCAACGATGCGACGCCGACGCAGCCGCGCCAGATCCCGGCCTCCTTCATCCGCAACGCCGATGGCACGATCTCGGTCGGCATGTTGAGCTACCATATCGACACGACGCCGAGTGGGACCACGACCTCCAAGGACACCCGCTACTTGATCGACGATCGCGCCACCGGTTCGGGCGAATACGGCGTGTTGACATCGGCCTACTTCGCCACCGAGCTCGGCGCCTCGCAGGACTATGTGCTGATGCAGAGCAAGAACGGCACCACCACCGGGCAGGTGGTGATTTCGCTCTCGGCCGGCACGACGAAAGGACAGGTCAGCGAAATGATCAGCGTCGTCGATGCAGCGCTGACGCAGCTGACGACGGTCGGTTCGGCTTTTGGCGCGCTGGAAAAACGCATCAATCTGCAGAACGACTTCGCGACGAAACTGCATGACAACATCACCGGCGGCATTGGCCGGCTCGTCGATGCCGACATGGAGGAGGAGTCGAGCAGGCTGCGGGCGCTGCAGACGCAGCAGCAACTCGGCCTGCAATCACTGAACATCGCCAACGCAACTTACGATACCGTGCGGCAGTTGTTCCAGAATTTCTGAGGCCAGACTCTCTTGATCATAAACGCGTGACATCGAACTCCGCAGGTAGGAAGTGCTTTCCGCCTGCGGAGTTTTCACAAATTCGCGTGCAGGCGCAGGGACGGCATCCACCAAAATTGGTGATAATCAGCGCATTCCGGCAACATGGCGGTGTTTCGACGTCCGAATTTGCCGTATCAGGAGAACATCTTCATTTTCTTGCCGCAATCCTTGCCATTTGCTCGCATCAGTCGAACGGAGACCGTCCTGTCAATGATCAAAAAATTCATACTTCTAGCTATTGCCACAAGCTATCTCAGCGCCTGCACGACGACCGATCCCTATACCGGTGAACAGAAGGTTTCCAATACGGCCGGCGGCGCCGCGCTTGGCGCCCTCGGGGGCGCGCTCGTCGGCGTGGCCGTCGGCGGCGGCGGCCACGGCAAGCGCAATGCGGCGCTGATCGGCGCAGGCGTCGGCGCTCTCGCCGGCGGTGCGATCGGCAATTACATGGACCAGCAGGAATCAGAGCTTCGCGCCCAACTCGAAGGCACTGGCATTTCGGTGACTCGTAACGGCGACAACATCATCCTCAACATGCCCTCGAACATCACCTTCGACGTCGATCAGGATGCGGTAAAGCCGGGCTTCTATCCGACGCTGAATTCGGTGGCGATCGTGCTGCGCAAGTTCAACCGCACGCTGATCGACGTCAACGGCCATACGGATTCGACCGGCAGCCTGCAGCATAATCAAGACCTGTCGCAGCGCCGCGCGTTGTCGGTTGCCGATTATCTCGGCGGCCAGGGCATCGACCAGCGCCGCGTCTCCGCTGTCGGTTACGGCCCGTCCCAGCCGGTCGCCTCCAATGCGAACGAGGCCGGCCGCGCACAGAACCGCCGCGTCGAGATCCAGATCGCGCCGATCACGCAGGGCTGATTTCGGCTCATATGCATTTGCAGAAAGGCCGGGTCACTCCCGGCCTTTCTCGTCAGTGCTGCATCGTCGCACCCTTGGTGATTTTGTCGACGATCTTCTTTTCGGCGCGCAAGGCGATGCCGACCACCTTGGCGTCTTCGGGCGCAAATTCTGCGAAGACGGCGCGGTTGGCTGCGTCGTGGCCGGTTGCAAACATTTCCTCGATAAAGAGCGAGCTGGTGATATCGCGCTCCAGCGCGCGGCGATGAATGGCTGATACGGTCGCCTCGTCGGCGGAGAGCACGATGATCGGCTGGATCGATAGCGGATTGTAGAGGTTGCCGGCGCGGTCCCTATAGGCTGCGCCGATAATCTCGGGATGCCGGCCGGCGATGCCTGTCATCAGGAAGGCGGTGACGTTCAGCTTCTGCCAGCCGGCAAGATTGTTTCGCAGGACGACGGCAATTTTGGTATCAAACATCGGACGGTCTTTCACCTATCTACGGCTTACGGAGTATCGGCGCGTTGAACCAGGATTTACATCCACAGGTCTTCGAAGGTCTTGAACGTTTGTGCGCGGGCCCCTCCGGCAACGCCATCCTGGCTGCGCCGGCCTTTCCCGGCATCGAACGCATCGAGGCGCAGTTCTCAGGCAATGCCTTCGAGCCGCATCGGCACGACACCTATGCACTCGGCGTGACGCTGAAAGGGGTTCAGACCTTCCGCTATCGCGGCGAGCGGCGCTTCAGTCTGCCGGGGCAGGTGATCGTGCTGCATCCCGACGAAGAGCACGATGGCGGGGCGGGGACGGAAGATGGGCTGCAATACCGCATGCTCTATCTGGAGCCGTCGCTGCTGCTTGAATGCCTGGAGGCGGATGGGGTCGGCCTGCCATTCGTCGGCGAACCCGTGATCGGCGATCCGGCGCTGGCGGGTGTACTGCTGGCGGCTCTCGGCGAACTCGACCGCGAACTGGACGCGCTTTTCGTCGACGATTTCGTATCGCAGGTGGCAGGCGGCCTGTCCCGGCATGCGCGCCTGCCGTCGCGGCCGCTGGGCCCCGTCGCCTGGCGGCAGGCGCGGGCGGCACGGGATTATCTCGAGGCGCACGCGACCCGGGCAGTGAATTCCGGCGAGCTTGAGGCGGTAACGGGTCTCGACCGTTTTGCGCTGTCGCGGCATTTCCGGGCGGCCTTTGCCACCAGTCCGCATCGCTACCTGCTGATGCGGCGGCTGCAGCGAGCCCGGGCGATGATCGGCGCGGGCGAGGGGATTTCCGATGTGGCGGCGGCGACAGGCTTTGCCGACCAAAGCCATCTCAACCGCCATTTCAAAAAGGCCTACGGCATGACGCCTGGCCAGTGGGCAGCACTCGCATTCCACCCCAAGCAGGGCACTAGAGCGGGATTGTTTTATGTCCGTTCATATCCGGCTTCCTTGAAGTAGTTTTGGCACTCTTTCGGCGAGACGGTTTGAAGGGTGGCTGCCAGCGCGTCGTCGATGGCCTGTCGGGTTCGAGCCTGCGCCTTGCGCAGCTCGTGCTTGATCTTGGCGAAGAGTTTTTCGATCGGATTGAGATCGGGGGAATACTGCGGCAGGAAGAACAATCTGGCGCCGGCCTTGCGGATGGCGGCACGGATAGCGCCGGCCTTGTGCGAGCCGAGATTATCCATGACGACGATGTCGCCGGGTTTGAGCTCCGGTACCAGCACCCTCTCGACATAGATGCGAAAGCGTTCGCCATTGATCGGGCCGTCGATGATCCACGGTGCGCTGACGCGGTCGGCCCTGAGGGCTGCGACAAAAGTCATGGTATTCCAGTGGCCGAAGGGCGCATGGCCCAACAGCCGTTCGCCGCGCGGCGCCCAGCCCCTGAGCGGCGTCATATTCGTCTTCGTCCAGGTTTCGTCGATAAAGACAAGGCGAGATGGATCGATGCGATGGCGATGCTTCAGCCAGCGCGCCCGCCGGGCGGCAACATCGGGCCGCTCGCGCTCGCTGGCGACCAACGTCTTTTTTTATAACTCAGCCCTTCCTCATGCACGAAGGTCCGGACGGCGCTGTAATCCACTTTCAGGCCGCGCTCTCCGAGTTCCGCCACCAACCCGCGCAAGGTGAACGCCTGCATGTGGCAGCGATCGATCAACCAGACCCGATGTTTACCTGAGATCGCCCGTGGCTTGTGCCCGCCCATCTGGCCGGGAGCCGCGCTGCCCGTCTCACGCAAGCGCCGGACCCAGTCGATCGCGGTGCTGATGCCAATGCCGAAGCGCTTTGCCGCCGCTCGACACGACAGGCCCTCGCGCGTTACTGCGCCAACAACGCGTTCCCGAAGATCATCCGAAAAAGGTTTCGCCATCCAGACCGGCCTCCTGCACCGGCCAGAATGGTGAATCTGATTTGCACCAGAAAGGGAATCCCTGTTCCGATTCCGACTAAAACAATCCCGCTCTAGGCGGGGCTTTCCGCAAGGCCGGAACGGCGTGCGATGAAACGGGCGAGCATCGGGCCGATCATCAGGATCACCAGGAAACGGCCGGTCTGCATCGCCATCACGAAGGGCACGTCGACGTCGCTGGAGGCGGCGATGATGGCGACGGAATCGGCGCCGCCGGGGCTGGTGGCGAGATAGGCGGTCAGCGGATCTATGCCGGCGAAGACGTGAAGCCCCACAGCCATGCAGCCGCAGAGCGCCATCAGCAGCACGATGCAGGCCGATACCCTCGGCAGGGCGCGCGCCACGTGCTTGAGGATCGAGCGGGTGAAGCGCAGGCCGATGCTCCAGCCGACCAGTGCGTAGGAGATGGCGAGCAGCCACATCGGCAGCTCGATCTTCAGCAGGCCCATCCCCTGCAGCAGGGCGCCGAGAAAGAGCGGCACGATGATCGTGCCGCCCTGGAGGCGCAGGCGCCAAACGCCATAGGCACAAAAGGCCGCAAAAGCCATGGTCGCTGCAAAGGCCGGCCGGTCAATCTCGGGAAAGAGGACAAGCGGCGGCGGCTCGGCGCCGTCGGCTGCCACCCACAGACGCGAGATCACCGAGGCGCCGACGGCGACGAAGACAACGCGCAGATACTGCATGAAGGCGACGAGACGGGCATCGGCGCCATAAGCTTCCGACATGATGACCATGGCGGAGGCGCCGCCCGGCGAGGAGCCCCAGACCGCGGTCGTTCCCGGCAGCACCTGCCAGCGCGTCAGCAGCCAGCCGAGGCCGGTGGCAATGGCGATGACCGAGAAGATGAACAACAGAAAGAGCGGCGCGTCTTTCGCCATGGTGCCGAGAATATCGGGCGTGATGGTGCGCGCCATCATCAGGCCGACGAGGACCTGGCCGAATTGCAACGGCCAGAAGGGCACGCGAAGCTTTCCCTTGCCGACGGTTAGCGCCAGCGCGATTGCAGCGACCATCGGCCCTATCAGCAGCGAGGCCGGCAGGGCGAAGAGCTCGAGCAAGACGACGAGAGCCGTGGAAAGCGCGAGCAGCAGCGCCCATTTCGGCAGGCCGGCATCCCGCAGCAGGCGGCTCGCGTCGCTGAATGACATGGATCCCCGTATCTTTCCTGGCCGGTGCCAAGCCCTGAAGCTGAAGGTAGGGGAAGCTCCGGCATGACGAAGAGAGGCCGGCTGCAGGAGCCGCCCGGCGCGGGTCCGGTATAGGTGGGTGGCACGGCCGCGGTCAATTGCGAAATCTGGCTTCTTGGCGTCTTGGCATGCGAAACTGATTCATGCGGCCGCTTCAAGTCGTTGTTTTCATGCAGATCGTCCTCCAAAGCCACTGAACGGTTTTGAACGAGATGCACTAGAAATGCACATGGCTGACGAGAAAATCGAGCAGCGCGCGTACACGCGCCGGCAGCGGGCCACCCTGGCCCATATAGAGGGCGTAGAACTCTTCGAGATCGCCGGGATTGGCCTCCTCAAGCACCGGCACCAGGCGCCCGGCATCGATATCGGCGCGCACGGTGAAGGCGGCAAGGCGGGCAAGGCCGGCACCTGACAAAGCGAGGTGGCGCATGGCTTCGCCGTCTCCCACCTGCACGCCCGGTGTGATCGGGATCATCACCGTTTCGCCGTCCTCGCGCAGCGGCCAGCCCTCGATGGCGCGGGCATAGGAAAAGCCGATACGGCAATGACGGCGGAGATCGGCGGTCGTGTGTGGTTTGCCGTGACGCGAGAGATAATCCGGCGACGCGACGATGATCTTGCCGGTGACGCCAAGCTTGCGGGCGATCAGGCTGGAATTCTTCAAGGGGCCGGCGCGGATCGCGACATCGGCGCGCTCTTCCATCAGGTCAACTATCCTGTCGGTATGGGAAATATCCAGCGTCACGGCCGGATGATGCGCCATGAAGGCAGGTACGAGCGGCGCCAGCAGATGGTTGCCGAAGGAGCCGCTAGTGTTGATGCGGATGCGGCCTGAGGCCTGTTCGCCGGTCGAGGCCTGATGCTCGGCCTCGGTGATATCGGCAAGGATGGCGATGCTGCGCTCGTAGAAGGCGCAGCCTTCCGGCGTCAGTTGCAGCCTTCGCGTGGAGCGGTTGACGAGGCGGGCGCCGAGGCGTGTCTCTAGCCGGGCGACGAGTTTGCTGACGGCCGACGGCGTCATGCGCCGGGCCGTGGCGGCGGCCGAAAATCCACCGCGCTCGACGACACTGACGAAAACTTCCATTTCGCCGGAGCGATTGATGTCCTGACGGCTCATGATGAATTCAAGTCTCAAATGTTTTGCTGGCGGGCAATCTATATCATCGAACCGCCAAGGTCTATCTCATAGGAAAGACAGGAGACAGGTCCATGGACTACAGAAATCTCGGCGCATCCGGCCTCAGAGTATCGGTCTTAAGCTTCGGCGCGGGCACATTCGGCGGCAGCGGCCCACTATTCGGCGCCTGGGGCAATACCGGTGCCGAGGAAGCGCGGCGGCTCGTCGACATCTGCCTCGAAGCCGGCGTCAATCTTTTCGACACAGCCGACGTCTATTCGGCCGGCGCTTCCGAAGAGGTGCTCGGCCAGGCGATCCGCGGCCGGCGCGACGCCGTGCTGATCTCGACGAAGACGGCGCTGCCGATGGGCGAGGGGCCGCAGGACTGGGGAACATCGCGGGCGCGGCTGATCCGCGCCACCGAGGATGCACTGCGCCGGCTCGGGACCGACTATATCGACCTTCTGCAGCTACATGCTTTCGATGCCTCGACGCCGGTCGAGGAGGTGCTGTCGACGCTCGATGGGCTCGTCGCCGCAGGCAAGATCCGCTATGTCGGCGCTTCGAATTTTGCCGGCTGGGAACTGATGAAGTCGCTTGCCGCCGCCGAGCGCCACGGCTATCCGCGTTATGTCGCCCACCAGGTCTATTATTCGCTGGCCGGGCGCGATTACGAATGGGAGCTGATGCCGCTTGGCGCCAACCAGGGTGTTGGAGCGCTGGTCTGGAGCCCGCTTGCCTGGGGACGGCTGACCGGCAAGATCCGCCGCGGCCGGCCGCTGCCTGCGGCAAGCCGTCTGCACGAGACGGCGCAATACGGCCCGCCGGTCGACGACGAAAAGCTGTTCGACATCGTCGACGTGCTCGACGCCATCGCGGGCGAGACCGGCCGGACGGTGCCGCAAATCGCTATCAACTGGCTGCTCAGCCGGCCGACGGTGTCGAGCGTCATCATCGGCGCCAGAAACGAAGAGCAACTGCGGCAGAACCTCGACGCGGTCGGCTGGAGCCTGTCGAAGGAGCAGATCGAAAGGCTCGACGCCGTCAGCGCGGTGACGGCGCCCTATCCCTATTTCCCCTATCGGCGGCAGGAGGGTTTTGCGCGGCTCAATCCGCCGATCGTCTGAGGCGCCGGGGGCGGCGGATTTGGCTATAACAAGCCGCCTACAACAAAAGGGGAATGAATTCTTCTGCCAATCTTAACTGGACAGCCGCTTTGACTTGCCGCATACCCAGCTAACCTGCGGAACACGATCTGGTTTCCGCGGAATAGCAGGGAGATCAAAGGGATGGCGCTGAAGGACGCAAAGGCCGGCACACGCAACGAGGCGGGTATCGCCGCCGTGCTTAGCATTCTCAAGCAGAGCTTCGGCGAGCGCTTCCAGACCGGCCAGTCCTTCCGCGAACAACATGCCCATACGACCACCTATATCCCACCGCAGCTGCCGGACGGCGTGCTCTTCGCAGAGAGCGCCGAGGATGTGAAGGCGGCGGTCAGGGCTTGTGCGACCCACAAGGTGCCGGTCATCGGATTCGGCACCGGCACCTCGCTGGAGGGGCAGATCAATGCCGCCCATGGCGGTATTTCGATCGATTTCAGCCGCATGAACCGGGTGCTCGAGGTCAATCCCGAAGATCTCGACTGTACCGTCGAGCCGGGTGTGACACGCGAAGCGCTGAACATCCACCTGCGCGATACCGGTCTGTTCTTCCCGATCGATCCCGGCGCCAACGCCTCGATCGGCGGCATGGCCTCGACGCGGGCGTCCGGCACCAATGCCGTGCGCTACGGAACGATGAAGGACAATGTGCTTGCCGTCACCGCCGTCACCGCCAATGGTGAAGAGATCCGCACGGCCCGGCGCGCACGCAAATCCTCGGCGGGCTACGATCTGACGCGGCTCTTCGTCGGCGCCGAGGGCACGCTCGGAATCCTGACCTCGGTGACGTTGCGCCTGCAGGCGATCCCGCAGAAGATCGCCGGAGGGGCCTGTGCCTTTCCGAGCATCAAGGCCGCTTGCGATGCCGTCATCATGACGATCCAGATGGGCATTCCGGTGGCGCGCATCGAGCTCCTCGACACGGTGCAGATGCGGGCCTGCAATGCTTACTCCGGGCTTTCCTATGCCGAAAGCCCGACACTTTTCCTCGAATTCCACGGCACCGACGAGACGGTGCCGCTGCAATCGGCAGCTTTTGCCGAGATCGCGGCCGAATGCGGCGGCAGCGAATTCCTGTGGACCGCCAATGCCGAGGAGCGGACAAAGCTCTGGAAGGCGCGTCACGATGCCTATTGGGCCGCAAGGGCGCTGGCGCCCGGGCTTGCCGCACTTTCGACCGATGTCTGTGTTCCGATATCGAGGCTCGCCGATTGTGTGTCCGAAACGCAGGCGGATATCGAGGAGCACGGGCTGCTGGGGCCGATCGTCGGTCATGCCGGCGACGGGAACTTCCATGTGCTGCTGTTGTTCGACGACAGAAGCGTCGAAGACATCGCCATGGCTGAGAGCTTCGTGCAGCGACTCAACCAGCGGGCGCTCGACCTGGACGGGACATGCACCGGCGAACACGGGATCGGGCAAGGCAAGATGGCGTTTCTGGAACAGGAGCTTGGCGGCGCTGTGGATCTGATGCGACAGGTGAAACAGGCGCTCGACCCGGACGATATCTTCAATCCCGGCAAGATTTTCCATCATGGCTGAAAACGGAATGGTCTCATGAAGTTGGGCCTTGCCCCCGGCATGAATAGCGCTAGAACAGGATGATGTTGGGCCGGCTCAACCTGAAATCTGAATCCTGTTCTCAAATAAAGAGTTAGAGCATGATGTCGTCCGAAAACCGCTCACACTTTTCGGCATCATGCTCTAGTGTCGGCAACAGAATCCCGAATGGAGACGCTTTGCATTGGTAGGCCGGTTCCTCGTCTTTCTGGGGGGAGTGATCGTCGTAGCGCTGTTTGTGGCGCTGCTTGCGCCGCTGTTCATCGACTGGACGGATTTCCGCAAGAATTTCGAGGATCAGGCAAGCCGCATTATCGGCAAGAAAGTCACCGTCTACGGCACGGTGGATGCGCGCCTGCTGCCATTTCCATCAGTGACGCTGCATGACGTGCGCGTTGGCCAGGAGGCTGACGGCACGCCGATCGTCAAGGTCGAGCAGTTCTCGATGGATGCGGAGCTCGCACCTTTCCTGTCGGGTGAAGCGCTGATCTTCGACATGCGTATCGTCAATCCGAAGGTGCGCTTGAGATTGCTCAAGGACGGCACGCTCGACTGGATGCGCGGCAGCCGCGCGGAAATACCGGCAAGGACCGTCGTACTCGAAAACGTGCATGTCAGCGGCGGCGAGGTCGAATTCATCGACGACCAGTCGGGCCGCTTGCGTCGCATCACCGGCCTCAATGCGGAAATGTCGGCAAAGTCGCTGGCCGGTCCCTGGCGCATCGAGGGCGACGCTGCGCTCGACGGCGAACACGGCGGCTTCTCGATCTCGAGCAGTCAACCGGACGAGAAGGGCGTGCTGCGCATGCGCACCAGGCTTTCGCCGGACAAGCACCCTGTCAGCGTCGATCTGGACGGCGAATTGAAGCTCGTCGACAGCAAGCCGAACTATCAGGGCCAGCTTTCGGCCGCGATCGAAATCCGCAACAGCGCCAAGCCCGCCAACAAAAAAGAGCAGCCGCCGCGCGTCAAGGGCCGCTTCGAGCTCACCAATGAACGCATCCGCATTCCCGAATACCGGATGGAGATCGGCCCGACGGACGATCCCTATGTTATAACCGGCGAGGCGACGCTCGATACCGGCAATGCGCCGGAATTCCTGTTGACCGCTGATGGGCAGCAGATCGACGTCAACCGCATCGGCAATCAGGGCGCGGCGGGCAAGACGACACGGGATCCCGCTGTCTCGGCGCGCCAACGGCTGAATTCGCTGATCGATATCGTCCGGCAAGTGCCGATCCCGCAGGTGCCGGGCAAGGCGAGCGTCAAACTGCCGGCGATCGTCGCCGGCGATACGACGCTGCGCGACGTGCAGCTGGAGCTCGAACCGGCCGGCACCGGCTGGATGATCGACAGCGCCACCGGCATGCTGCCGGGGCGCACGCAGGTGGAAGGCAAGGGCAAGCTCCTGCTTGAGGGCGAACCTTCGTTCAATGGCCAGATCGTGGTGGCCTCCAGCCAGCCGACGGGACTTGCCTCCTGGCTTGCCGGCTCGGTCGATCCGGCCATCCGGCAATTGCGGCAGGCTGGCTTTTCCGCCAATGTCAGCCTGACGCACGAATTGCAGCGTTTCGAAAATCTCGAGATCGCCGTCGGACCGGCGACGCTGAAGGGTCGGCTGGAGCGCCAGGCGATCTCCGGCCAGACGCCGACGTTGTCGGTGGCGCTGAACGGCGATACGCTCGATCTCGACGCGCTGCAGGCGCTGAGCGGGCTCATGACCGGCCCGGATGCCGGCGATAACGTGCTCGACCACAAGATCGCCGCCCAACTCAAGGCCGATAAGTTCACGGCCTTCGGCGTCGACGCCGAGAATGTCGAGACCACCTTTACGATCGCCGATGGGGCGCTTGCCGTCGACCGGCTGTCGATCAAGAATATCGCAGGTGCCGAGCTGACGGCGACCGGCAGGGCAGAAGGCTCGCTGCTCGACTACAAGGGCGCCGGTGAGATCACTTTCAAATCGGCCGATCCCGGCGGGTTCTTCACCATGCTGCGCGAGCACCTGCCGCATCACCCGGTGCTCGATCGGCTGGTGCGCAATGCCGGCTGGTACGGCAATACGGCCCTGCGCGGCGCGCTGACGCTCGGCGGCGATGAGGGCAACGCGCTGGCCGTGACGCTTGCCGGCGTGGCGAACGGCAGCCGCGTCAATCTCGACTACCGCATGTCCGACCTCCTGGCGTTGACCGGCAACGGCACGACGAGCCTCGAGGCGACGCTCGAAAACGCCGTGCCGTCCATCCTGTTCGGTCAGGCCGGGCTCGACCCGCTGCCGGTCGATGTCGGGGCCAATGGCCGCCTGACGCTCAAGGTGAAGGCATCGGGCAACGATCCTGCCGATGCGGCGCTGAGCTTTGCGACCGACCGGACCTCGTTCATGGCCAATGGCAAGGTCGATGTCCGGCCGGAGAGCTTCATGAACGGCCAGATCGCGCTGTCGCTCGACAGCGCCGATATCGACCCCTATCTCATCATGAACGGCATCGCCCTGCCGCAGACCGGATCCGGGCTGCCGCTCGGCCTGCAAGTCAATGCAGCCGTCGATAGCGACAAGATCGTCCTTTCGGATCTTAAGGGGCATGCGGCCGACAACGAATTTTCAGGTGCGCTGACCCTCGACCGGAAGGCTGCGAAGACGACAGCGAGCGGCGGCCTGACGCTCTCAAAGGCCGATGCCGGCTGGCTCGGCGAGGCGGTATTCGGCCAGATCGTCGATCCCGCCAACGGACAGCTGACGACGGCGCCGCTGGGGCTGCCCGTCTTCAAGGATCTCGACGTCAACGTAAAGCTGACGGCCAAGCAGTTCTGGCCGGGCCTGCCGGAAACGGCGGTGTCGGACTTCACCAGCAACGTCGCCTACAAGGGCGACGAGCTGCAGCTCAACGACATGGCCGGCAACTGGGACGGCGGAAAGCTTTCCGGCAATCTGTTCTTCACCAATGCCAACGGCACCGGCTTCCTGCAGACGAAGCTTGCGCTTGCCGATTCCGATCTTTCCGGCGTCGTCTGGCTGCGCGACGGCGCGCCGATCGCCAACGGCAAGTTCGGATTGTCGCTGTCGATGGAGGCCTCGGGCAAGACGATCGGCGAGATCGCCAGCTCGCTCAATGGTTCCGGCGAACTGAGGCTCGGCGATACCAGCATACGCGGGCTGAACCTTGCCATCCTTCCGCCGCTGCTTGCCGCGACCGATACGATGCAGGAGCAGATCAATGCCGGCAAGGTGCATCCGATCATCGAAACACTGCTCAGCAACGGCGAGGCGAAGCTGCCGCCGCTCGGCGTTCCCTTCAACATCACCGACGGGACGCTGAGGGTGCAGAATGTCACCGTCGCCAACGATCTCGCCCGCATCACCGCCGATGCGCAGATCGCGCTGCCGGAAAAGCGGGTCAGCGCGACGCTAGGTGTCGGGTTCAATCCGGGAACCGAAGCGCTTTCCGGCGCCGAGCCGGCGCTCAAGCTGAATTTTTCCGGCATGCTGCCGTCGCCCGGCAAGACGATGGATGTGACCGATATCACCAGCTACCTGTCGCTGCGCGCCTTCGAGCGCGAGCGCCGGCGGGTCGAGCGGCTGCAGGCGATCGTGCTCGAAAAACAGCGGCTGCGTCGCGAGGTGGCGCTCTATCGGTTCAACGACGCCGAGCGCATCAAGGCGGCCGAGATCGAGCAACAACGGCAGGCGGAGGAAGAGCGGCTGCGTGCATTGGCGCAGGAGGCGGCCGCACGTGTTGCGGCTGAAGCGAAGGAGAAGGCGGATGCGCAGGCAAGGGCCGCAGCCGAGGCAGCGCGTCGGGGCGAGCAGTCGCAGCCCGGCCAGCTCAATTTCGATCAGGTGCCCGGCGTTCAGGCGCAATAAAGCGTGTCATAGCCACGGCTGCTCTTTTCTCGGCGAGTTGCCTTGTTCTCTCCGGCGCGGCCGGTTGATCGGCCGTTACGACGATCACGTTGACGTGACGGCGTAACAAACCGCCCCCTCACAGCGAAATCAAACATATCGGGTTGGGTGGTTCCAACATCGAAGCCGTTTGAAAAGGGAGCGCCAACATGAACCAGCGGGGAAAGATCACTGCAACGATCGCATCAACTCTTGCTGCCGTCACGACCACGATGCCGGTATTTGCCGCCGATCGATCACCGACGGTTGTCGAGCTGTTCACCAGTCAGGGCTGCTCGTCTTGCCCACCGGCCAACGCCAATCTCATCAAGATCAGCAGCCGCCCGGACGTGCTGGCGCTGAGCTTTTCGGTGACCTATTGGGATTATCTCGGGTGGAAGGACACCTACGGGAAACCGGAATATACGCAACGGCAGGTCGATTACGAGCCGGCGCTGCGGCAAGCTGGTCCCTTCACGCCGCAAATGGTGGTGAACGGCACGACAACCACAGTCGGCAACCGTCTTTCCGACGTCGAGGCGCTACTATCCCAGGCGCGACCGCCCAAAGGGCCGAGCCTCGCACTTGATCATGATCGCATCGAGATTGGCGGAACCTCCAATGTCGCGAACGCGGCCGACGTCTGGCTCGTTCGTTATGATCCGCGCATCGAATCCGTTCCGGTGGCGCGTGGCGAGAATGAGGGCAACACCCTGCCGCATACCCATGTCGTGCGTCGTCTCGATCGCTTGGGAATATGGAATGGATCGAAGGCTTCCTTTCCCCTTCCTCTGCCTGAATCAGGGCTGAAAACCGCCATCCTGGTGCAGGCGCCGAACGGAGGTCCCATCCTGTCGGCGATCACGGACTGAGCTTTGCAACGACACCCTCAATGACGCGCGGCCACGTTGCGCGTCACCTTGCCTGAATTGCGGCCTTCAGCCACGAGAGCACATGCAGCCGCAGCGCCGAGGAGAGGTTGCTGTCCGTAGGGCGGTGGTCGTCGATTTCGGAAATCAGGGCAGCGAGCGGGATCGAACGGCTTGCGGCGATCGTCTTCAGTTCGGCCCAGAATTCATCTTCGAGCGAGAAGCTGGTGCGATGGCCGTGCAGTGTCGCCGAATGCTTACGGATCACGACGGGCTGTTTCAGATCTTGGTTGGGGTTTAGAGATCGATTCAAGGCGATCGCTCAAGTGGCTGATCGCAGAATCCATTCCGGCTCTTAAAGCTTTGCGTGAAGCCGTCATGCGCCGTCGTCATCGGTTTCGATCCGGCCGTCGCGATGGGCCTTGTCGGCCTTGTCGTTCAAGCTGCGGGTCAGTTGTTTCTCGGCCTTGGTTCGGCCGAAGGAGATGCGGTTCTGCTCGGCCTGCCTCTCCTTTTCGGAGCGGGCCTGCTTCTTGCGGAACTGGCGCAGGTTGACGATTTCGGCACTCATGGCCCTCGATTCCTATGAAAAAGGGAGGCAGAGCCTCCCTTTCAAATCACTGCTTCTTGCGGAAGGAGTCGAGTGAGACGACGGAGCCCGGTTTTTTCTCCTCGCCGTCGGCGGGTTTTGCGCCCGCGACGTCGTCGGGCTTTCCGGCCGCATCCACCGGATAGGCGGTGATTTCGCCGGACGGCAATTCCTCGCCATCGGCGAGAGGCACGTCGAATTCGAGCTCGAAGTTGACGGAGGGATCGTAGAAACCGCGGATCGCATTGAATGGGATGACCAGTTTTTCCGGAACGTCCGAGAAGGAAAGGCCGATCTCGAAATGCGTCTCAGTGATCTTCATATCCCAGAACTGGTGCTGGATGACGATGGTCATCTGCTCGGGGTATTTCGACTTCAGATGCTGGGAGATGCGCACGCCGGTCGCGCCAGTGAGGAAGGTGATGAAAAAGTGGTGATCACCGGGCAGGCGGCCCGTGGCTGCAACTTCCGCCAAAACCTTGCGGATGACGCCGCGAAGTGCATCCTGTGCCAGAATGTCGTAGCGGATATGATCCTGCCCCATGCTTTTCCTGTCTTTCGTCGGTTCGGAGTCTTTTCACAAGGTTGTATGCCACGTCCGGGCGCCTTGGGAAAGACCGGAGCCGAGTCACGTTTTTAAGCAGCATACATGATTTCGGCGGCAGGGAGAAGGTGAAGGCTTCTGTTGCCAGGTGCCTTCGGACCCCGCCTAGAGGTGCGAACCACTAGGACTTTGATTGAAGTGTCACACCGCGATTAAGCAGCGAGACGAGCTTCCGCATAGTTGTCGTTTGCAACTACAATTTTAGCCCGATAACGGCGGTACAATGCCGAGCAAAAAGACGATCTTTACACCCTTGTCGATCCTGTTTCGCCCCCATCAAAAGCCGGCCTTTAAGACCGCCGGTTTTTGGTGGAGGCGCCGGGTACCGCCCCCGGGTCCAATAGGTTTATTACACCGCTCATTTATCGCCATAGCCGGCCCGAAAGCCGGCAGGGGTCATATAGTGGTTTCCTCAGCCCATGGAAAGGGCAAACGTCATAAAAGCGTTATGCGATCCATCAGAAACTTTGGGAAAATGCCCGCCGGAGATTGGTTTCCCGGTTCCGAAGGCTTAAATTAGCCGAAACGGAATCAGCGCGACATGAAGCAATATCTCGATCTCTTGAATCATGTGATGGAAAAGGGCTCCGACCGGGGCGACCGCACCGGCACCGGCACACGCTCGGTCTTCGGCTATCAGATGCGCTTCGACCTCGAAGAGGGCTTCCCCGTCCTCACCACGAAGAAGCTGCATCTGCGCTCGATCATCCACGAGCTTCTCTGGTTCCTGAAGGGCGAGACGAACATCCGCTATCTCAAGGAGAACGGCGTTTCGATCTGGGACGAATGGGCCGACGAAAACGGCGATCTCGGGCCGGTTTACGGCGCCCAGTGGCGCTCCTGGCCAGCGCCCGGCGGCGGCCATATCGACCAGATCGCCAATCTGATCAAAGGCATTGTCAACAATCCGAATTCGCGCCGCCACATCGTTTCGGCCTGGAATCCGGCCGAAGTGGACGAAATGGCGCTACCGCCCTGCCATTGCCTGTTCCAGTTCTATGTGGCTGACGGCAAGCTTTCCTGCCAACTCTACCAGCGCTCGGCCGATATCTTCCTCGGCGTGCCCTTCAACATCGCCTCCTATGCGCTGCTGACGATGATGGTGGCTCAGGTGACCGGGCTGAGGTCCGGCGATTTCGTCCACACGCTCGGCGACGCCCATCTCTATCACAACCATTTCGACCAGGCGAAGCTGCAGCTGGCGCGCCGGCCGAAACCGCTGCCGTTCATGCGCATCAATGCTGATGTGAAGGATATTTTCGGTTTCAACTTCGACGATTTCGAGCTGATCGGCTACGAGGCCGATGCCAGCATCAAGGCGCCGATCGCCGTCTGATCCGGGATATTTCATGGCTGACATCCGCAGGACCATTATCGCCGCCGTCGCCCGGAACGGCATTATCGGCCGCGATGGCGACATGCCGTGGCGGCTTTCCAGCGATCTCAAGCGCTTCAAGGCGCTGACATTGGGCAAGCCTGTGGTGATGGGCCGCAAGACCTACGATTCGATCGGCAAGCCGCTGCCGGGACGGCCGAACGTCGTCATCTCGCGGCAGGCGGCGATAGACCATGCTGATGTCAGCATGACACATTCGCTGCCCGAGGCGATAAAGGCGGCCGAAAGGCTGGCGCTCGAAACCGGCGTCGACGAGATCTGCATTCTCGGCGGTGGGCAGGTTTATGCCCAGGCGATCGGTCTTGCCGACCGGATGTGCATCACGCATGTCGAGGCCAATCTTGACGGAGACGCGTCGTTTCCCGCGATCGATCCCGACATCTGGCAGGCAGGGGAGGCGATCGCGGTTCCGGCCAGCGAAAAGGACAGCTATCCCACGCGTTTCGTCGTCTACGAACGCCGGCAGGCCTGAAAATGAACTATTTTCCAATTAAATTGACCAAGTTTCTCACGCTGCGTTGAAAGCCGATGCGGCGATACCTATAACGGTCACCAACGCGTCCGCCGGTCAGCCCCCACGGTTTCGGATGCGTGGAGACTTAACGAACAACGAGGTTTTGATGCCCTGGAGCAATCAGAATGGCGGCGGCGGCCCTTGGGGCGGCGGCGGCGGTAATAATCAGGGACCATGGGGACAGGGGCCGAACCGGCCGCGCGGTGGCGGCGGCAAGGGCGGACCGCCCGATCTGGAAGATATCATCCGGCGCGGCCAGGACCAACTGCGCAACATCATTCCCGGCGGCTTCAACGGCGGCGTGGCGGTGATCGTCGCGGCGATCGTCGCCGTCTTTTGGCTGATCCAGTGCATCTACGTCGTGCAGCCGGACGAACGCGGCGTCGAGCTGCGGTTCGGCAAGCCGAAGGAAGAGATTTCGATGCCGGGCCTGCATTTCCACCTGTGGCCGATGGAAACCGTGGAGACGGTCAAGGTGACCGTGCAGCAGCTGAACATCGGGGCGACTTCGGCATCGTCTTCGAATGGCCTGATGCTGTCCAGCGACAAGAGCGTCATTAACGTGCAGTTCGCCGTCTTTTACACGGTGAGTGACCCGAAGGCCTATCTCTTCAATGTCGAAAATCCGGCAGAGACCCTGCAGCAGGTTTCCGACAGTGCCATGCGTGAAATCGTCGGCCGGCGTCCGGCGCAGGACGCCTTCCGCAGCAATCGCCAGCCGATCGAAGTGGATGTGCTCAATATCCTGCAGGACACGATGAACCGCTATGGCGCAGGCGTGACCGTAACCGGAGTGACGATCCAGAACGTGGCGCCGCCGCGCGAAGTCGCCGATGCCTTCGAAGAAGTGCAGCGTGCCGGCCGTGACCGTGACAGCACGATCGAAGAGGCCAACCGCTACACGAACCAGAAGCTCGGCCAGGCGCGAGGCGATGCGGCGCGAATCCGTGAAGATGCCGCCGCCTACAAGGACCGTGTCGTGAAGGAGGCGGAAGGTGAAGCGCAGCGTTTCACTGCGATCAACGACGAATATTCCAAGGCGCCCGACGTGACCCGCAAGCGGTTGTACCTCGAAACGATGGAGCAGGTGCTGAAGAATTCCAGGAAGGTCATCATCGACGAGAAGCAGGGTGTCCTGCCCTATCTGCCGCTCAATGAGCTCGGCAAGCCGGCGCAGCAGGGAGGTTGAGTCATGACATCGAACAGACTTCCCATCGTTTTCCTCATCCTTGCCATCGTGCTGGTCGGGCTCTATTCGTCCATCTTCGTGGTGAATGCGCGCGAGCAGGCCATCGTCGTCCGTTTCGGCCAGATCCAGACGGTCAAGACCGAGCCTGGCATTTACTTCAAGCTGCCCTTCGGCTTCATGGACGCCGACCGGGTTCAGCTGGTCGAAAAGCAGGCGCTGCGGCTCGATCTCGACAATATCCGCGTTCAGGTCCAGGACGGCCAGACCTTCGATGTCGATGCCTTCGTGATCTATAACATCTCGGATGTTCGCCGCTTCCGCGAAACGGTATCGGGCGATCGCGAAGCCGCGGAAGCGCGGTTGAGAGCGCAGCTCGATTCATCGCTTCGCCGCGTCTACGGTCTGCGTGACTACAATGCGGCGCTCTCGGAAGAGCGTGTCGCGATGATGCTGGAGATTCGCGACGATCTGCGCACCGATGCCGAAAATCTCGGGCTGCATATAGACGACGTTCGCATCCGCCGCACCGACCTTTCGCCGGAGGTCGCGCCGAACACCTATAATGCCATGCGTTCGGAACGCCTCGCCGAGGCGGAGCGTATCCGTGCGGAGGGCAATGAGGAAGGCCAGCGGCGCCGGGCCATCGCCGACCGTCAGGTCGTCGAGCTCACCGCAGGCGCGCAGCGCGATGCGGAAATCCTTCGAGGCCAGGGCGATGCGGACCGCAACCGCGTCTTCGCCGAAGTCTTCAGCAAGGATCCAGCCTTCTTCGAGTTCTATCGCTCGATGGCGGCTTATTCCTCTGCCCTCTCGTCGCAGGACACGACGCTGGTGCTGTCGCCGAATTCGGAATTCTTCCGCTATTTCGACAATGCCGCCGGCAGTTTGCAGCCGCCGGCAAATCCTGCCGCACCGGCTGCGGTAACTCCCGGCGCGGCTGCTCCCGCAGCTCCCACCCAGCCGGCGAACTAACGGCAAGGGATGTCATTCGCATCCCGACGATCATGGAAGGGCTGGCCCGAGTGCCGGCCCTTTTTTCGTGGAATGGTCGAGATAATTTGGCTTTTGCGAGGCCACGTCACATTGCACGGGGATTTCGCGAAAAGGTGATTTCGCCCTCCATCATTCCGCCTTATGCTGGTGCTCAATGTGCGCATGTACCCCCTATGAGGAAGCTTGATGGCCCCCACGATTCGCTCGCCCTTCAGACGAACGCTCGCGCTTATGGCCAGCGCTGCAATTCTTGCGCATGCCGGCATGAACGGGGTCGCGTACGCCCAAACCGCACCTCAGACGACCACACCCGGGGTTACGACACCCGCTCCGGCTGCTCCTGAAACGACCGCTCCTACACCCACACCGCCGGCCGCGGCTGCTCCCGCACCGCAGCAGGCCGCCCCGATCCAGGCCGTCGTGCCCAACAGCGGTCCGGCTTCGGTCGCCGACCTCGCAGAGGGGCTGCTCGATGCCGTGGTCAACATCTCGACCTCGCAGAATGTGAAGGACGACGAGGGTGCAGGCCCGGCGCCGCGCGCGCCCGACGGCTCACCTTTCCAGGAATTCTTCAACGATTTCTTCAATAAGCAGCAGGGCAACAAGGGCGGCAACCACAATGTCAGTTCGCTTGGCTCAGGCTTTGTCATCGATCCAGCCGGCTATATCGTCACCAACAATCACGTGATCGAGGGTGCCGACGATATCGAGATCAATTTCGCCAATGGTACGAAGCTCAAGGCGAAGCTGATCGGCACCGATACGAAGACCGATCTTTCGGTGCTGAAGGTCGAGCCGAAGACGCCGTTGAAATCGGTGAAATTCGGCGATTCCAGCACGATGCGTATCGGCGACTGGGTGATGGCGATCGGCAATCCGTTCGGCTTCGGCGGTTCGGTGACGGTCGGCATCATTTCCGGGCGTGGCCGCAACATCAATGCCGGTCCCTATGACAACTTCATCCAGACGGATGCGGCGATCAACAAGGGCAATTCCGGCGGTCCGCTTTTCAACATGAAGGGTGAAGTGATCGGCATCAATACGGCGATCATTTCGCCGAGCGGCGGCTCGATCGGCATCGGCTTCTCGGTGCCATCGGAGCTTGCTTCCGGCGTCGTCGACCAGCTACGCGAATATGGCGAGACGCGGCGCGGCTGGCTCGGCGTGCGTATCCAGCCGGTGACCGACGATATCGCCGACAGCCTGGGGCTCGACACAGCAAAGGGCGCGCTGGTCGCCGGCGTCATCAAGGGTGGCCCCGTCGACGACGGCTCGATCAAGGCGGGTGACGTCATTTTGAAATTCGACGGCAAGACTGTCAGCGAAATGCGCGATCTGCCGCGTGTCGTGGCGGAAAGCACGGTCGGCAAGGAAGTCGACGTGGTGGTGCTGCGCGACGGGAAGGAGCAGACCGTCAAAGTGAAACTCGGCCGGCTCGAGGACAGCGATCAGGCGGCGACATCCGACGATTCAGCGCCCGACGGCTCGCAGGATAACGGCGTGATCACCCCGGATCCCGGTGAGAACAACGACATGGACCAACCTGACACCGGCGATCAGGCCCAACCAGCGCCGGGTGCGCCCGACCAGCATAAGGGCCAGGTGTCGCCGGATGCGGCAACGCCGAAGAACGTGCTCGGGCTGTCGCTGTCGCTGTTGAGCGCCGAGACGCGCAAGGCCTTCGGCATCGCCGAGAGCGTCGACGGCGTCGTCGTGACAGAGGTGACGCCCGGCTCCGCTTCCGCCGAAAAGGGGCTGAAGCCCGGCGATGTGATCGTCGAGGTGGCGCAGGAGTTCATGAAGTCACCGGATGCGGTCGCCGCCAAGGTGCAGGCGCTGAAACAGGAAGGCCGCCGCAATGCCCAGCTGATGATCGCATCGGCGAATGGCGATCTGCGGTTCGTGGCGGTGCCGATGGAGTAAGGGAAAAAGGAGCGGTCAGCCGCTCCTTTTTTGATCCTTAGCGACGTGAGTGCGCAACGCGGCGTTGATGTCCGTCTGGTAGCCACGGCCGCCCGCATGGCTCTTGAACCAGTCTAGGATATCGGCATCCAGACGGATGGTAACCGATTGCTTCAGCGGCCGGTACAAATCGCCCTTGCGAGCTAGGCGCCACTGTTCATCGGTGATCTCAGGAATGTCGCCGGTGTCGATATCCTCGTCGGGAAGCTTCTCCAGTGCCCGAAGTTCGGCGAGCTGCGCGTCAGTCAAAGGTCGATTGCTCATATCGTCTTCTTTCGTGAGATGTCGCCTTTCGAGCGCTGATCACTCGAACGGTCTCTTCATCCTCGGCACCGAAGATGACATGGACGGCGACCAGTACAGTCACAAAACCCACGGCGCCGATCGCCAGCCATCTTTGTTCGCCGGCATGGGCCGCGTCTGGAATGAGAAGATACTGCGGATCATCCCAGATCAAGCACGCCGTCTCGAAGGAGACGCCATGCTTGGCCTTGTTGATTCGGTTTTTCTCGTCGTTCCATTGAAACCGCGGCATGTCATATCCAATAAAATTGTACGTACAAATTTGTAAAACATCAAGAGGCTATCGGGAAAACAAATTCGGTCTTCCGGTAGCCCTGGATGTAGAGCAGGGCGGTCAGGTCGCCGTGGTTGATTTGAATCCGCGCTTGAGCAGCGACGGTGGGCTTGGCGTGGAGGGCAACGCCGGAGCCGGCCAGTTGCAGCATGCCGAGATCGTTGGCGCCGTCGCCGACGGCGATCGCTTCTTCCGGCGAAATGCCGAGGCGGGCCGAAATCTCATTCAGCGCATCGACTTTCGCCTGCTTGCCGAGGATCGGTTCGGCGACGAAGCCGGAGAGAATGCCGCCGTCTTCGAGCAGCGTGTTGGCGCGGTTCTCGTCGAAACCGAGGGTGGCGGCGATGCGGCTGGTGAAAACGGTGAAACCGCCGGAGACAAGCGCGGTGTAAAGGCCTTTCGACTTCATGGTGGCGATCAGTTCCGGGCCGCCCGGGGTGAGCGTGATGCGCTTGGCGATCACCTCGTCGACGACGGATATCGGCAGGCCCTTCAGCAGAGCGACACGCTCACGCAGGGCAGGCTCGAAGGCGATCTCGCCGTTCATGGCGCGGGCGGTAATGATCGCGACCTTCTCCTTCAGACCGACTTCGGCGGCGAGTTCGTCGATGCATTCCTGGCCGATCATCGTCGAATCCATGTCGGCGATCAGCAGCTTCTTGCGGCGGGTCTCCTGCTCCTGGATGACGAGGTCGATGGGCGCGCTTGATATGACGGCAAGGATATTGGCCTCGGCCGCTTGCATGTCCGTGCCGTCACGCAGCGCGATATCGCAGGCGATGCCGTCGGCCAGCCAGTAGAGACCGGAAGCGTTCACGGCCTTGGCCGCCTGCTCGGCGATTTCGGGTGTCAGCACGGGATTTGACGGATTGGCAACAAGCGTGGCAACGAGGGCCATGATGGAAAACCTTCTGAGCTCAGTGAACGCGATCCTGATAACCGGGCCGACCGCCAGCGGCAAGTCCGCGCTCGCCGTCGAATTGGCCAGGCGCCATGACGGCGCGGTTGTCAACGCCGACAGCATGCAGGTCTACGACACGCTGCAGGTGCTGACCGCGCGGCCGTCGGAGGAGGAGATGCAGGGTGTGCCGCATCATCTGTACGGCCACGTGCCGGCAGGTGCGACCTATTCCACAGGCGCCTGGCTGCGCGATGTCGCAGCACTGCTGCCGGTGCTGAGGACCACGGGGCGGCTGCCGGTCTTCGTCGGCGGCACCGGGCTTTATTTCAAGGCACTAACCGGCGGCCTCTCCGATATGCCCGAGATACCCGAGGCGCTGCGGGACGAACTCAGGACGCGGCTGTTGCAGGTGGGACCGGACGGGCTGTATGCGGAGCTCGCCGAAGCCGATCCCGCTATGGCGGCAAGCCTCAACCGACAGGACGGGCAGCGCATCGTCCGGGCGCTCGAAGTGATGAAGGCGACAGGACGGTCGATCGCCGATTTCCAGGGGCGGTCGGGGCCGGAGGTCATCGACGCGGCTGAGGCCCGCAAGATCGTCGTGCTGCCGGACAGGGCAGTGCTGCATCAGCGCATCAACAAGCGTTTCGAGAAGATGCTGCAGCAAGGCGCAGAAGAAGAGGTGAGGGCGCTGCTCGCGCTCGGCCTGCCGGCCGATGCGCCTGTGATGAAAGCAATCGGCGTGTCGCAGATTGCGGCGATGGTCAGGGGCGAGATGACGCGCGAGGAGGTGCTGGAGAAGGGGGCTGCGGCGACGCGGCAATATGCCAAGCGGCAGATGACATGGTTTCGCAACCAAATGGACGATAGCTGGGAGCGGCTGACAGTTTAGGTTTCAGTTTGTTGCGGGCCTCCTGCTTGAGACATCTGCTGGCTCAGCAGATTGACGAGTCCGCCAATCGCCGCCTGCAGCTGTTCCGGCAGAAATCCGCCGAAGCCCAGCATCAGGCCGGGGCGCGCCGGCCGCGTGGCATACATCGGGGAGATCGCACGCACGGCGAGGCCGGAAGACAGGGCGCGGGCTGCGAGTTGCACGTCGTCGACCTCCTCGGGCAGCCACAGAAGAATATGCATGCCCTGGTCGCTCTCCTGGACGCGGCACCCCTCAGGCAAGGCCCGATCGAGCGCCGAGAGCAGAACAGCGCGGCGTTCGGCATAGAGGCCGCGGATGCGCCGGATATGCGCTTCGAAATAGCCTTCCCGCATATAAGCCGCCAGAACGTGCTGTTCGCCGGTCGGCGAATGCCGGTCGAGAATAGCTCGGGCGCCGGCAAAGGCTTCTGCGAGCGGAGAAGGGGCGATGACGTAGCCGAGGCGCAGGGAAGGAAAGAGCACCTTGCTGAAGGTGCCGAGATAGATGACGCGTGACGGACGCAATCCCTGCATCGAGGGAAATGGGTGTCCGGCATAACGCAGCTCACTGTCGTAGTCGTCCTCGACGATCCAGGCGCGATTTTGATCGGCCCAGGCGATCAAGGCATTGCGCCGCGCCATGCTGAGCGGCATCCCGATCGGATATTGGTGCGAAGGGGTGACGAATGCGGCGCGGGCCTGCGGACATAGTTCGAGGCCGCGTTCCACGTTCATTCCCTGTGCATCGACCGGCAGGCGGTGCATCCGTACGCCGAGATCGTCGAGCACTGCCGTCAAGCCGGGATAGGCCGGGTCCTCGGCCCATACCGGATCGTCGCGCGAGAGAAGGACCCGGCCCGCCATATAGAGGCCTTGCTGGGTGCCTGACGTGACGATGACCTGTTCCGGCTCGCAATGAACGGCCCGCGCGCGCCGGACGTGGTCGGCAATGGCAAGCCTGAGTTCGAGCAAGCCCATAGGATCGTGATAACCCGAGGGTGCGGCCTGTCGCGACGCGCGCACGCGGTTGCCGAGACGGCGCCAGTTGTCGTCGGGCGCAATACCGCAAGCCGGGACGGCGATGGCAAAGGGAACGGGCGGGTGCGGGGTGAGCGCACGGGCGATGGCGATCAGCCGGGCAGCCTGGGAAGGCAAGTCGACAGCATCCGCGATTGATGGCACTGCCGGCGCGGGCGGGAGCGCCGGCGTTGCGTCCATCAGATGAGCGGCAATACGAGTTCCGGATCCGACCCGCGCTTCGAGATAGCCTTCGGCGGTCAGCTGATCGAACACCTCGACGACAGTGCCGCGCGCGATCTTCAGCGAAGCCGCAAGACTCCGCGTCGAAGGAAGGCGTTCGCCTGGCCTCAGCTCACCGCAGGCGATTGCATTCCGCAAGGCCTGGGCAAGCTGACGGCTGACATTGGCCATTCGATCGATCGCGTTGAGCGATGGGATTTCGATGGTGCTGCGCCGTTTGGACATTTCAAAATGGTCCATAAAAATTATTCAAAATGGAGCTTCATGGTGGACCAATTTTAAAAGAAAAGGAAGCGGATTGGCGACTTCCCGAGGGCGTATTTTTCGTCTTCGGCGTGGTGCCGTGCGCGAGCGCAAACTTCTGGAAAATAACGCAAATGCAGGATCTTCTCGTCGTCTACATTGCCTACGCAATCGCTGCGGGCAGTCCCGGACCAAGCAACATGGCCATCATGAATATGGCGATGCGGCAAGGGCGTCGACCCGCGCTCGCCCTTGCCGCCGGGGTTATAACGATGTCGACATGCTGGGGGCTGGTCGCGGTCACCGGCATCTCGACACTTCTGGTCCGCTATGCTCATGCCCTGTTGCTTCTCAAGATCGGAGGCGGGTTGTACCTTCTCTGGCTCGCCTGGAGGGCGGCCCGCTCGGCCGCCGTCCCTGATAGACCGGCAAGCGAGGTCGTTCGACCCGCCGCGCAACTCGGCACACTCTATCGTCGCGGCGTTCTGATGCATCTCGGCAATCCGAAGGCGGTTCTGGCCTGGGTGGCGATCATGTCGCTCGGCCTGAAGCCCGGCGCTTCGCCGGAGATGGCCGTCACGGCTTTCGGTGGGTGCGTGCTGCTCGGGATCTCGATATTTGCCGGCTATGCCGTGCTCTTCTCGACGGCGCCGATGGTGCGCGGCTACGCCCGTGCGCGGCGGTGGATCGAAGGCAGTCTCGCCGTCTTCTTCGCGGGCGCCGGATCGCGCCTTCTGTTCTCACATTGACCGGATTTTCAGGATCGCATCATGTCTGTCGCCTCTCCGTTTCATGGCCTTTCGGCTTTTCCGCCAACGCCCGCCGATAGGGATGGCCGGGTCGACACCGAAGCTCTCTGCCGCCTGCTGGAACGCCTGTGCGATACAGGCGTCGCTTCGATAGGCCTTCTCGGCAGCACCGGGATCTACGCCTTTCTCACATGCGAGGAGCGACGGCGAGCCGTCGAGGCCGCGGTCGAGTGCGTTCGCGGTCGTGTTCCCCTCGTCGTCGGTGTCGGTGCTTTGAGGACAGACCACGCCCGGAGCCTTGCGAGAGATGCCGAGGCCGCTGGTGCAGATGCGCTTCTGCTTGCGCCGGTGTCCTACACGCCGCTTACTCAGGACGAAGCCTACGAGCATTTCCTTGCGGTCACCGAGGCGGCGAAGCTGCCCCTTTGCATCTACAACAATCCCGGGACGACCCACTTCACCTTCAGCCGGGACCTTCTGCAGCGCCTGTCTGACATCGAGACGATCAGGGCGGTGAAGATGCCTCTGCCAGTTGACGGCGATTTCACAGGCGAACTGGCGGCATTGCGTGAGAAGACCAAGCTTGCGATCGGCTACAGCGGCGACTGGGGCGCTGCCGAAGCGCTGCTTTCAGGTGCCGACGCCTGGTACAGCGTTATCGGCGGAGTGCTTCCGCGCGTCGCCCTTGCCCTGACCAGGGCCGCGATTGCGGGCGAGGGCGGCGAAGCGCGTCGGCTCGATGGTCTTATCGAGCCGCTCTGGCAAACGTTCAAGGCGTTCGGAAGCCTTCGCGTGATCTATACGCTAATCGATCTTCTCTCACTCGCCAGGACAGAGCTCCCACGCCCTCTCTTGCCGCTCGGGCCGATGGACCGGCAACGGGTGCTCGAGGCCGTCGAGCCACTGATCGCATTGGAGAGCGAGTTGAAGCCTCAATCCTTGTTGTAGAGGCTGCTCAGCGGTTTTTTCAGGATGCTTTCGCGCAGCGATGTGCCGGGCTCCCGGCGCGAGACGGCGGGCTGATCCGCCGGCGGTGCCGGCCGGGCAAAGACCGGCTCATCGCGGCGCATCTCACGGCGGAGCGCGTCCAGCCTGGGATCGATCGCGGGTGACGTGGCGGGGTCCAGCCGCGGTGTTTGCGGCAGCAGTTCGCGGCGGTAGGATTCAGGCGGCGCGGGGGCGGGCGGCGCGGCGGAAGAGACGGGCGGCGTGTATTGCTTCGCGTCGAGATCCTCGTCGGTTGGATCAGCCTCGTCGAAGTCTGCGGCGGACGCGGCATAGCTCTGCTGGAAATTCGAAATGTCGGGTCCGACGGTCACCGCCCGCATGCGGGTGACGATCTTGCGCAGATCGACCGTATCCGGATCTTCTTCGCTGTTCTTGCTGTTGGCGCTGCTCGCCTTCGGCAGGAGCTTTTCGTCGACGCGGGAAAAGCGCATGCGCATCGGCACGCTGATCGCCTCGCCGAAGGCGATCGCTTCGCCATTGCCGATCGAGGAGATGAAGCTCGTCGTCGAGATCGACGAGTTCGGAATGGCCGAGCGGATGATTTCCTGGTCTCGGTCGTTGGCAAGGCGCATGGCAAAGAGCGTCGAACATTGCGACAGGATCGTCTGATCGAGCTCGCCGGGGCGCTGGGTGATGATGCCGAGCGAGACGCCGTATTTGCGGCCTTCCTTGGCGATGCGGGCGATCGCCTGGCGCGTCGGCACGAAGCCTAGACTTGGATCGGAGGGGATATAGCGGTGAGCTTCCTCGCAGACGACGAGCATGTGGATAGCGCCGTCGCTCCACAGCGCCACCTCGAAGGCCATGCGGCAGAGTACGGAGGCAACAGAATTGACGACCTCGGAGGGGATGCCGGCGAGCTGGAAAGTGCAGATCGGCCGGTTCTCGCCGGGGATGCGGAAGATCTGCGCGATGGTTTCGGTGATCGTGTCGCTGATCGTGTTGTTGGAGAACATGAAGTGGTAGCGCGGATCGTTGATCGCAGCGATGAGACGCATCTTCAGCGACCGCAGGAAGGGCTTTTCCGCGCGGCCTTCCAGGCGGCCGATGCGCTCGTCGATCAGCGCCAGCAGATCGGCCATGCGGTAGGGAACCGGCGTGTCGGCAGTGATCGAGCTCTTTTCCGTCGTGCGGCGCACCAGCGAGTTGTCGCTGCCGCGGAAGGCGCGCTTGGCCTCCGGCATGATATCGCGCAGCATGTCGAGCTCTTCAGGCACCGGCGGGCGGCCGCGAAACACGACCTCGGCAAATTCCTCCAGCCGCATCAGCCAGAAGGGCAGGTCGAGCGTATCGGTATCGATGGTGACGGCGTGCTCGGGAAAGGCGGCGGCAAATTCGTTATGCGGATCGAGGATCAGGACGCGCAGCTTCGGATCCGCCGCGATCGCCTTGTGCAGGAGCAGCGACACGGCCGTCGACTTGCCGACGCCGGTGGAGCCGACGACGGCGAAATGCTTGGAGAGCATCGTGGGGATGTGGATCGCCGCATCGATGCTTTCGTCCTGCGTCAGCTTGCCAATGACGGCGGTCGTACCTTCGCCGGCATCGTAGATGCGCATCAGGTCGGCGGATCGGATGCGGTGGGCGATGGCGCCGAGATAAGGATAACGCGAGATGCCGGTCGAGAATTCCTCGCGCCCGTCCTCGTCGACACGCACTTCGCCGAGCAGCTCTGTCTCGATCTTGAAAATATTGTCTTCGCCTTCGCCCCAGGCATGGCTGCCGGTGTTCATCTGATAGACGAGTGCGACGACGCGGTTGCGGCCGACGCTGATCGAAATCAGCCGCCCCACGGACCAGAGTTCGGTCAGATCGGTGCCGCCTTGTTCGGCGACCGCGGCAATCGTCGCCCGCGAACCGCTGCATGCGACGACGCGGCCGAGAAAGCGATTTCCCGGCGCATGGCCATCGCGGCGATCGTGCTCGCCTGCCTTGCCAGACATGCGCAAGTCGTTGTTGAGCAAAGGGCTACTCCCTGCGGTAGCGTAAAAGAATAAAGTCGATCCTTTAACAAATCCTTCATCCTATCGATTTTCGGGGATGCTGGCGGGGGGAGTTTTTTATTGCGGCATGCGTTGACGCTGCGAAATTTTCTGTCTATCACTTCCGACCATGAAAATCGCAACGGCTCTTATCGTGGTGGGAAAGCGCATGGGCAGGATGGTGTAACCATCCGGCGATAGCCACCCATGCGCTAGATGACAGGCTCCTCAGGGGCCTTTTTTTATGCCCGAAATTCGGGCTTCCGGCCACAAACGCAATCCCAGCATCAAACGGAACAGACAGATGAGCACGGACAATCAGGCGGCAGGCAATCGGATGACGGGGGCGGAGATCGTTCTCAAGGCGCTGAAGGACAACGGCGTCGAACATATTTTCGGCTATCCCGGCGGCGCGGTCCTGCCGATCTACGACGAGATCTTCCAGCAGGAAGACGTCAAGCACATCCTCGTCCGACACGAGCAGGGCGCCGGCCATGCAGCCGAAGGCTACGCCCGCTCCACCGGCAAAGTCGGCGTCATGCTGGTCACCTCTGGCCCAGGCGCTACCAATGCGGTCACGCCGCTTCAGGACGCGCTGATGGATTCGATCCCGCTCGTCTGCCTGACCGGCCAGGTTCCGACCTCGCTGATCGGCTCCGACGCCTTCCAGGAATGCGACACGGTCGGCATTACCCGCCCCTGCACCAAGCACAACTGGCTGGTCAAGGACGTCAACGAGCTTGCCGCCGTCATTCACGAGGCCTTCCGCATTGCCCAATCCGGCCGTCCGGGCCCTGTCGTCGTCGATATTCCGAAGGACGTGCAGTTTGCGACCGGCACCTACACGCCTCCCGCCGACTACACGATCCAGAAGAGCTACCAGCCGAAGATCCAGGGCGACCTCAACCAGATCCATGCGGCAATCGAGCTGATGGCGAATGCGCGCCGTCCCGTCATCTATTCCGGCGGCGGCGTCGTCAATTCCGGCCCCGAGGCTTCCAAGCTGCTGCGTGAGCTGGTCGAACTCACCGATTTCCCGATCACCTCGACGCTGATGGGCCTCGGCGCCTATCCCGCTTCGGGCAAGAACTGGCTGAAGATGCTAGGCATGCACGGCTCCTACGAGGCCAACATGGCGATGCACGATTGCGACGTCATGGTCTGCATCGGCGCGCGTTTCGACGACCGCATCACCGGCCGTCTCAATGCCTTTTCGCCGACCTCGAAGAAGATCCATATCGATATCGATCCATCCTCGATCAACAAGAACGTCCGCGTCGATATCGGCATCCGCGGCGATGTCGGCCATGTCCTCGAAGACATGGTCCGCCTGTGGCGGGCGCTGCCGAAGAAGCCGGAAAAGGGTCGCCTGGACGACTGGTGGACCGATATCGCCCGCTGGCGGGCACGCAACTCCTTCGCCTATACGAAGAGCAATGATGTCATCATGCCGCAATATGCGCTGGAGCGGCTCTTCGCCCACACCAAGGACCGCGATACCTACATCACCACCGAGGTCGGCCAGCACCAGATGTGGGCGGCACAGTTCTTCGGTTTCGAGCAGCCGAACCGCTGGATGACTTCGGGCGGCCTCGGCACGATGGGCTACGGCCTGCCGGCAGCACTCGGCGTGCAGATCGCCCATCCCGACAGCCTCGTCATCGACATTGCCGGTGACGCCTCGATCCAGATGTGCATCCAGGAAATGTCGGCGGCGATCCAGCACGATGCGCCGATCAAGATCTTCATCATGAACAACCAATATATGGGCATGGTGCGCCAGTGGCAGCAAGCTGCTGCATGGCAATCGTCTTTCCAACTCCTACACGGAGGCGATGCCCGATTTCGTCAAGCTGGCGGAAGCCTATGGCGCCGTCGGCCTGCGCTGCGAAAAGCCGGAAAATCTCGACGACACCATTCTGGAGATGATTGAGGTCAGGAAGCCGGTCATTTTCGATTGCCGCGTCGCCAATCTCGCCAACTGCTTCCCGATGATCCCCTCGGGCAAGGCTCATAACGAAATGCTGTTGCCGGACGAAGCCACCGACGAAGCGGTCGCCAATGCGATCGATGCCAAGGGCCGCGCGCTCGTCTAAAAGGGAAGAGGAAACATCGCCATGAACGCACACCTACAGCCCACGGGCTCCGCCTATTTCATCTCGCCGGAAACGGCGGCCGTCGAAAGCCACACGCTTTCGGTTCTCGTCGACAACGAACCGGGCGTTCTTGCCCGGGTCATCGGCCTGTTCTCCGGCCGCGGCTACAATATCGAGAGCCTGACCGTCTCCGAGACCGAGCATCAGGCGCATCTTTCCCGCATCACCGTCGTCACACGCGGCACGCCGCAGGTGCTGGAGCAGATCAAGGCGCAGCTCGAGCGCATCGTGCCGGTGCATCGCGTCGTCGACCTGACGGTGCGTGCCCGCGAGCTCGGCCAGGACCGGCCGATCGAGCGCGAAGTCGCGCTGGTCAAGGTGATCGGCGAGGGCGAGATGCGTGCCGAGACGCTGCGCCTTGCCGATGCCTTCCATGCCAAGGTAGTGGATGCGACGGTCGGTCACTTCATTCTGGAGATCACCGGCAAATCGTCGAAGATCGATCAGTTCGTGGCGATCATGAAGCCGCTTGGCCTCATCGAGGTGTGCCGTACCGGGATTGCGGCGATGAACCGCGGCGTGCAGGGCATGTAAAGATTACAGCCCGGGCATGTAGAGATTACAGCCCGGGCATGTAAGATTACAGGCTGGGCATCTAAACTCGATGCTGATTGGGAAAGCCGCTGAAGGTCAGAGCATCTCCAGCGGTTTTTTCTTTGTGGGCGGTGGAAAGGCGGCGTCGAGGGCATCCCAGTCATCGTCGGTAATGTCGAGCGAGACGCAGTCGCGGTTTTCCGCTGCGCGTTCGGCATTTGCCGTCTTCGGAATGACGATGACGCCGTCGCGTTCCAGCAGGAAGGCGAGGGCCAGTTGGGCGGGCGTTGCCTGATAGGCCTTGGCGATGTGGATCAGCTCGGGATGGTGCAGGATGCTTCCCTGGTCGATCGGCGAATAGGCCATGATGGGAATGCCGCGGCTCTGGCACCAGGGCAGCAAATCGAATTCGATGCCGCGGCGGGAAAGGTTATAGAGCACCTGGTTGGCGGCGACGTTGGCGCCATTGGGCACTCCAAGCAGTTCCTCCATGTCGTCGGTGTCGAAATTGGAGACGCCCCAGGCACCGATCTTGCCCGATGCCTTCAACGTTTCGAAGGCCGCGACGGTCTCTGTGAGCGGATAATTGCCGCGCCAGTGCAGCAGATAGAGATCGATGCGATCGGTGCCCAGCCGTTCGAGACTGCGCTCGCAGGCCTCGATCGTACCATGCAGGCTGGCATTCCAGGGATAGACCTTGCTGACGATGAAGACCTCGTCGCGCCGGCCCCTGATCGCCTGGCCGACGATCTCCTCGGCGCCACCGTCGCCGTACATTTCGGCGGTGTCGATCAGCGTCATGCCGAGATCGATGCCGGCCTTGAGGCTTTCGATCTCGGCCTTGGCATGGCCGGCATCCTCGCCCATGGCCCAGGTGCCCTGGCCGAGCGCCGGCACCTCGGTGCCGTTCGGGAATGTGATCGATGGAATCGGGTCGTCCTGCATGGTTTTCTGTCCCTTTGACAGGAGATTGGGCCGTGTCGCCATCTTTCAAGTAATCCTGTCACCATGACAATGATGTCATGGCATCGATGGTTTAGGACAGTTATGCTGACCTAAATAAACAGGCCGCAGGAAAGCTGGCTTCGGGAGGTCGCATGCCGCTGGATACATTTCTCGCCCTCGTTCTCTTCGCCTTCACGACCTCGATCACGCCGGGGCCGAACAATATGATGCTCTTCGCATCGGGCGTGAATTTCGGTTTCCGCAGGACGATCCCGCATATGTTTGGCATCGGCGTTGGGTTCTTTTCGCTGCTCATCGGCGTCGGCTTCGGGCTCGGCGCGCTGCTACACACGGTGCCCGTAGTCTATACGGCGCTGAAGTTTGCAGGCGGCGCCTATCTCGTCTGGATCGCCTGGAAGATCGCTACCTCGCGCTCGCTCAGCGAAGGCAGCACTGGCGTCGAGCCGATGTCGTTCGTCGCGGCGGCGGCCTTCCAGTGGGTCAATCCGAAAGCCTGGGTGATGGCGGTCACCGCGATGGCGACCTATACCAATCCGCAACTCTACCTCGCGAGCGTGCTGATCGTCGGTCTCGCTTTCGCGGCAGTCAATGTGCCCAGCGTGTCGACCTGGGCCGGCTTCGGCTCGGCGCTCAGGGAATGGCTTTCGGATCCCGTGCGACTGAAATGGTTCAATATCAGCATGGCAGTGCTGTTGGTGCTAAGCCTCTGGCCGATGCTAAAATAGAGCGATCGACGGCTTTGTCAGCATCAGCCAGAGAATGCCGATGATGGCTGAGAAGGCCGGAAAGCCGAAAGCAAACCAGATGCGGTAGAGGCTGAAATAGGCCGGCGGCAGGGCTTTTCCCGCCGCTGCTGCGGCGCGGGCAAGATCGCGCAGCCGGATCTGGATCCAGACGACGGGCAGCCAGAACAGGCCGGTCACCACATAAAGCAGCAGCGACAGCGCAAGCCAGCCCTCCGACAGCTCCCAGCCGATCGACCGGGCCAGCAGATAGCCGGTCACCGGCTGGAGAATGGCTGCGGTGGCGGTGAAGAGGGTGTCGGCGACCACCACCGTTGCCGCAACATGGGCGATCAGCTTGGGATCGCGTGTCCGGTGCGCCATCGCCATGAAGAAGGCGATGCCGGCGCCGGTGCCGAAGAGCATGGTTGCGCCGACGACATGGGCAAGCAGCAGCCATTCCTCAAGCATCAGCGTTCATCCAGGGTGGCAAGTGCGATGAGTGTCAGCAGCATCGACGGCAGCACCTTGACGAGTGGACCGAGCGGATCGAGCCAGAGGGCGGGTTCGAGCAGGCTGGCGCCGGCAAGATAGGCGAACGACACGGCCAGCATCCCGAGAAGGGCACGTTTCGCCAGCGGGCGAAGGAGGACGGCAGCGCCGAGAGCGATGTCGATCAGGCAGGTTGCAAGCGTCAGCGCCGTTGCTGCGGGCTCAGGCATGAACGGCAGGAAATGCGCGGACGTATTCTCCAACGCCAGCAGCGGGATCAAACCTGAGAGCAGCCAGAAAGCGGACAGGCCCGATATGACGAGCGGCTTCAGAAGATAGAGCCTGGCAAACCAGAGATCCTGTACGCCGGAGGGATTGGCCGCGAGCGTTGCTGCCGCGGGTGTCAAGGCAAGGCCGCCCCCTTTTTTCGAGCTCCGCACGCCTTCGGTTATGACAGTCATCGCCGTCGAGCGCAGCGGCGAACGCCAGCCGAGCAATCCTGATAGATCGGCAAGCCACGTCACCGGGCCGGCAAGCCAGCCGGGAAGAGCAAACACGCGGGCGGGCGGCAGGCCGAGCCACTGGCGGTGAAGGCTGACGAGATCGGCGAGCGTCAGAACTTCGTTGGCGGCAAGATGGACATCGCCGGAGATGCCACCGGAGACCGCCCGCGACACGGCTTCCGCCACATCGTCCACAGAGAGTGTTTCGACCGGACTTTCGGCATGAACCAGTGGCAGCACCAGGGGAAAGGCGGCAAGCGCCCGCAGCAGCGCCGAACCGCCGTGGGCATTGCGGCCGAGAACGAGGGCAGGGCGCAGGATGAGGTGAGGCAGGCCGCTTGCCGCCAGCGCCTCGTCGGCTCGCCGCTTGGTGGCGAGGAAGGGAAGATCGCTCGCGGCTCCCGCCGTCTTTGCCGATATCTGCACGATCAACGGGCGCGATGAGCCTTTTGCGGCGGAATAGAGCGCCAGCATCGCCTCTGCCTGCGTGGCCGACAGATCATCCGACAGGCCGTCCTGCAGGGCGCCGGCGCAATTGACGACGACATGCTGGTCCTTGAGGATCTCGTCCCAATCCGTCGCTTTCGTCATGCGCGAGAGATCTGCGCGTCGCCAGTCGATCGCTGGCTGTTTCAGGCGTGCACGCGTGGGATTGCGGCCGAGGCCAGTCACGGCGTGGCCGTCGGCAACGAGCCGGGCCGCGACGACGGAGCCTATGAAGCCGGTTGCGCCGAGAATCAGAATGTTCATGGCAGGAGATTAGCGGAAAAGCGTGAGTGGCATAGGAGGGCTTGGCGGGCGTGTGGTGTATGATAGAACTAGCGGGCAGTTTCGGGAGGGCTTCGCCTTGCACGACCATGACGACGACCATGCTCACGGAGATGAGCACGCCCACGGGCACGATCATGACAACCATTATTCCGACATGCAGGCGCGGGTGAAGACGCTGGAAACGCTGCTGACGGAGAAGGGGCTGATCGATCCGGCGGCAATCGATGCGATCGTCGAGACCTACGAGACAAAGGTGGGACCGAGAAACGGCGCCCATGTCGTCGCCAGGGCCTGGAGCGATGCCGATTTCGCCGACTGGCTGAAGCGCGATGCGACGGCGGCCATCGCCAGCCTTGGTTATACCGGCCGACAGGGCGAGCATATGCGCGCCGTCTTCAACACGGCCGAGACCCATAATCTCGTCGTCTGCACGCTCTGCTCCTGTTATCCCTGGTCGGTGCTTGGCCTGCCGCCGGTCTGGTACAAGGCGCCGGCCTATCGGCCTATCGCTCGCGCGCCGTCATCGATCCGCGTGGCGTGCTGGCCGAATTTGGGCTGACGCTGCCGGAGGACAAGAAGATCCGCGTGTGGGATTCGACGGCGGAGCTGCGTTACCTCGTCATTCCCGAACGGCCTGAAGGGACCGACGGAATGGACGAGGAGTCGCTTGCGGATCTGGTGAGCCGCGATGCGATGATCGGCACGGCGGTTGTGAGCAGGCCGGAGAGCGCCACATGAACGGACCGCATGATCTCGGCGGGCAGATGGGCTTTGGTCCTGTCGCGCCCGAACAGGACGAGCCCTGTTTCCATGCCGAATGGGAAAAGCGGGCGCTCGGCATCACGCTTTCCTGCGGCGCGTTCGGCGCATGGACGATCGATGAAAGCCGGCATGCGCGCGAGAATATTCCGCCGGCCGATTATCTCGCTGCCAGCTACTACGAGATCTGGATCCGCGGCATCGATAAGCTGCTCAAACGGCACGGCTTTGCGACTCGCGCGGAGTTGCTGTCCGGCCATGCGCAGCAGGCGGGAGCGGTTCCGAAGCGGGTGCTGAAGGCGGATATGGTGCCCGGCGTTCTGGCAAAAGGCGGCCCTTGCGATCGTCCGGTCGAGACCGCGCCGCTCTTCGTGGTCGGTGAGACGGTGAAGACCAAGAATTTCAATCCGGTCACACATACGCGCCTGCCGCGGTATGCCCGCGCCAGGACCGGAATGGTCGAGACGGTGCAGGGCTCTTTCGTCTTTCCCGACGATAATGCTCATGGCAAGGGCGAGAACCCGCAATGGCTTTACACGGTGGTCTTCAGCGGCGGCGAGGTCTGGGGCGAGGGCGCCGATCCATCACTGACGGTATCGATCGATGCCTGGGAGAGCTATCTTGAGCCGGCATGAGACATCGCCGCTGACGCAATCGTCCGGGCTGCCGAGATCGCCGGAGGGCGAGCCGGTTTTTCCCGAGCCATGGGCTGCCGAAGCTTTTGCCATGACCGTGCACCTGCATGCAAACGGCCTGTTCAGCTGGAGCGAATGGGCCGCGACACTATCTGCGCAATTGCACAAGCCCGGCCGGGCCGAAGACGGGAGCGACTATTTCGACTGCTGGGTGGCGGCTCTCTCGGACCTCATCGTCAGCCGCGGGATTGCCAATGCAGATACGATCCTGGCGCTGCAACAAAGCTGGCAGCGGGCGGCAGAAGCGACGCCGCACGGCCGGCCGATCGAGCTCAGCAACGATCCCTCGCGGTGATCCTCACGACGGGAATTGTCGGTAGCACTCCTCAGCTACCTCCCGCAGCGTCTCGCGGGAGATTTCGCCGGTGACGGCGTAGCCGAGTTCGCCGTCGATCCAGTAGAAGGTCTCGAGATTGTCGGATGAGGCGAAGCGGAAACTCGTCGTGCGGTTTTCCGTGTTGCGGCCGACCAGGACGGTCAGTCGCTCGCCGGCTTGGTTTTCGTACATGAACATGGCGCCCGGCCTGCCATCGACTGGCAACAAGCGGCCGCCGACCAACTTGAAGCCGAGCGACTGCAAATTCGGGATCTTGAGATTCTCTATCGCCAAGCGTTTGCCGAGCCAAGTGGCGAGATGGGCCTCCTCGTTGGCGAAGACTTCGACGGGGTGGCGAACCTCGGTGGCATAGACCATGAAGGCGGTCTCAGCCTGTTTCGGCAGGGTTTCGGAGGCGGCAAGCTGCAACTCCGGTTTTTCCAGAAGGGCCGGACCATAGTGACCGCTGACGGCGCCGAGCGCGAAGACGAGGAGGGCGGCTGCGGCGATCGCGGCGCGTTTCCGCCCGGAAGAGATGCCGCGCGGCGGCGAAACAAGGAGAGCGTCGGTTTCCTTTGTTTTTTCATAGCCTGCAAACAGCGATCGGATGCCTGTATTCTGCGCCTGCCATTCGGCGACCATCGCCGCCTCGTCGGGATTGTCGGCCAGGAAAACCTCGATGCGGGGGCGTGCCGTTTCCGGCAGCTGGCCGTCGGCATAGGCGTGGAGGTCGGCTTCGGTGACGCTCGGATTGGTCTCGTTCATTTCGGTCTCCGGAGCGTAATGATATTGTCGGCCTTCAATCGCTCGGCGACGCGCCGGCGGGCGCGCGACAGGCGAGACATGACGGTGCCGATGGGGATATCGAGCGCGTCTGCGACCTCGCCATACGTGTATCCCTCAATAACGACAAGCATCAGCACGGCGCGGTATTCCTCCGAAAGGCTGTTCAGCGCATCGTCCAGCCGGGCGCGTTCCAGTGGATCGGCCGGCGGTTCGGACGCGGCGAGATCCTCTGCGGCGTCAAGCTCGACAAGGCCGTCGCGCGCCTTGCCGCGCCGGCCGTTGCGGTAGAGATTGGTCATGATGGTCAGAACCCAGCCGCGCAGGTTGAGACCGCGCCATTGGCCGCGGCGCGTGAGAACCTTTTCGACGCAATCCTGGAGCAGGTCCTCGCCATCGGCATCCGAGCGCGTCAGGCTGCGCGAATAGCGCCTGAGCGACGGCAGGAGGGCCAGGATCTGGCCCTCAAAGGTTTCGGGTGCGGGTGTTTTCACGCCGGCAACTCGCTTGTGATCGGGATCTTGGCGATCAAGGCTTGGCGAGATCCCAGTTGCCGCCGACGCCATCGCCGGTGATGTCGCCCATCTTCTTGTCCTTGACCCAGAAATAGAGCGGCATGCCGTCCTTGGCCCATTGCTTCTTGCCATCCTTGCGCTCGATGATCGAATATGCACCATCGGCCTTAGCATCGGAAGCCGCCATCAGCGGAGGCCAGTTCTTGGCGCAATCGCCGTTGCAATTGGAAACGCCCTTCGCGTCCTTCTTGAAGGTGTAGAGCGTCATGCCGTTTTCGCCGGCAATCACCTTGCCCTTTTCGGATCTGACGGTCTTGACAGGAGGGGCGGCGAAAGCAGCAGTCGCGGCAAAGGCGGCGGCAGCCACGACGGACAGGAATTTCACGGATTTCATGATATCTCTCCTCAGTTTGGGCACGCAATCTTGCGATACCTGAGATGAGACACGAGGCGCGGTGGTTTTATTCCAGACGCAGCAAAAGTTTTCACGGCGGGCGAGGTGGGCCGAAGCCCGTTTCACCCGCGTATGTCCGGTCGGGCGTTCGACACGGAGCCGATGGCGATCCTGGGCGGGCCTTCCGGCTGTCGAACCTGGTGCGTCCCAGTATCGAGGCGACACTTGCGATTTTGGCCTCGACCGCGGCGAATTCGACGTGATCGCAACGCTTGCCGTTCCGGACCGCCTTACCTGATGACCCCGACGGAGATGTATTCGGCGCTGGTGATCTCGTCGAGTGTCATCGTTCAAGCAGCAAGACGCTGCTTTTGCAGGTCATTTACATCGGGCCGGTTTTCGGATATGATATGTCCTTAATTCCATTGGCAGAGCCAGCCATCACACGAGTTGCTGAATGATCCTGAAAAGCCAGGTCGAGTGGGCGCTTCACTGCTGCGCCATTCTCGCGGGCCTGCCAGAGGGCAGGTATCTTTCCACCAAGGCGCTCGCCGAGCTTCATGGCCTGCCGAAGGAATATCTCTCCAAGGCGCTGCAGAGCCTTTCGCAGGCGTCGCTGGTCGAGACCACGCTCGGGCCGAGCGGCGGCTACCGGCTTGCCCAGGCTCCGTCGGAGATCAATTTTCTTGAGATCGTTGAGGCGGTCGAGGGGAAGGCGCGCAGCTTCACCTGCACGAACATCCGGGAAAACAATCCCTGCCGGCCGGCCGGTTATTGCGACAGCAAGCCCTGCGCGGTCGCCCGCATCATGTGGGAAGCCGACGAAGCCTGGCGCGATACTCTGAGGCGCGTGCGGCTTTCCGATCTGGTCGGCACCTTGTCCGAGGAAGTGCCGGCCGACATTTGGCGGAGCACGTTCGAATGGGTGCTCAAGCGCGCCGGCTGAGCGGGGTACCGGTCTCTATGCCTTGAAGATAGTTCTGATAGCTTTCAGGATGGCATGGGCCCTGCGGGCATGTTCCGGGGGCAAGGAGGCGCTATTGCGGAATCGCTCGGCGCGGCTGGCTAGGTGGTCGGCGATTTCTTCCGCCAGCGCCGGACGTTCGCTTAGTAGCGGCGCGAAGGCCTCCTGGTTGATCTCATAGGCGGTAACGGGGGTCAGAGCCTCCAGGGTGCACACTTCCTGCATGCCGGCGAGCAGTCCGGTCTCGCCAAAAAAGTCGCCCGGGGCGAGCCGTCCGCGTTCCTCGCCTGCGTTCCTCGCCGCGATGATGCCGGCGCGCACCATCATCAGTGAGGGCAGCATTTCGCCCTCGCGCACGATGACGTCACCCTTGCGGAACTGTCGGACAGCCGTGATATCGGCGAGTTTTGCCTTTTCATCCGATGTCAGCATCGTAAAGACCGGAATGGCCTCGATCAGTTCGCGTGGTGTCACGCTGGGTGGGCGCGCGTCCTCTTCCGTCGGCAGGCCGGTCGTCACGATTGCGGCGCTGGCCGGAGCGGCGAGCAGCAGGCCGGCGGATTTGCAATGGCGGTAAACGAGATCGAGCACCTCGCTTCGCGCAATGGCGCGCCGGTTCGGGCTCGTCACCCTGAAATAGAGATCGATTTCCAGCGCAGCGGCATCAAGTCCCTTGAGCGCGACCACCGGCGGCGGCTCGCGCAAGATCGAATTGCAGCTTGCCAACGCCGCTTCCATAACGCGCTGGATCGCTTCGGGCATGCGCGTCGGTGCAACGCGGACGGTGAGAGTCAGCAGATGGGTTTCGTCGGGCCGGCTGATGTTGGTCAGTCCGAGCTTCGCCAAAAAACTGTTCGGCAGAACGACGACATTGTTGGCACCGGTCAGGATGTGTGTGGCGCGCCAATTGCTTTCGACGACGCGTCCCTCCGTGCTGTCGCTGAGAAGGATCCAGTCGCCGATGACATATGGCCGGCCGAGTGTCAGGGCGATGCCGGAGAAGACGTCGGCGAGCGTATTCTGAAGCGCCAGACCGAGAATGATGGCGACCACGCCCGAGGTGGCAACGAGGGTTCCGATCGGCACGCCAAAGACGAAGGCCAGAACCGACAGAGCCATGCCGATATAGACGACGCCGATGACGAGATCCTGGAGCAGGCGGGCCTCCCGCGGATTGCCCTCCAGCACCAGATACAGCCTGATGAAACCTATGACGGCCCATGCCAGATGGATCCACCAGAGCGATTTTGCAACAATGACGAGCAAAGCCTGCGGATCCTCGGACTCATATCCTTGAAACCGGTGGGGTTCGATGCCGCTGACGACAAGGATCAGCGTCATCACCGCAAAGAAGAGGATCTGCACCACCAGCCGCGTCGTCGGCCGTTGGCGGGAAAGGAAGTACCAGACGACGATACCGGCAAAGCCGACTGTTATCAGGGATATCAAAGGCTTGCCGAAGAGCACGTCGTGAATCATCTCTCAGTCTCCGGAATGGCGGGCGGCACATGATTCAGTATGTCGGCCGCCCGCGCAAGCATCGGCCGGCGCGAATGACCAGCGCATCGGCCCGAAAATCGGAATCGATTTTCGGGCCGATGCGGGGATTGAAAGTGTTACAGCCTTCTTTGCTCGTCTGGTAAGAGGCGCGGCGCTGCAAGACGGATCGTCAGTTCTTCAGCGGGTAGGTCAGCTCTTGCTGGCTGGTGTCGACGACGAAGACGGCAAGCAGGCGGGCGGGCTTGGTGTCGCTGCCGTTGGCGCTGACACCATGGCGGTCGCCCGGCATTTCGGAGAAGCTCTCTCCGGCCTGGTAGACCTTGACCGGCCCATCATTGACCTGGCTGCGGATCGACCCTTCGAGCACGGTGGCGTAGATGAAGGCCGTATCGGGATGGGCGTGGCCTTCGGAGGAGCCACCCGGGCCATATTCGACCAACACACCCTTGATGCTCTTACCCGGTACGTTCGGAAGTTCGTGCTCATAGACGAGCGTGACCTTGGCAGCATTGTTACCGTCCGCGGCGGCAGCGCCGGTGAACGCCAGGCAAGCAAGAGCGGCGGCGAGGAAATGTGTTCTGGTCATTGGAATCTCCACGGTTGATAGGGTTTGGGCAGGACGCGCCCGAGCGGCCGCGTCCTCAGGGCAAGTCGGATCACTTCGGCTGGGCGGACTTCGCAAACCACTGCTCGAAGGTGATCGAGCCGAGCCGCGGGTCGTTGTCGGAAACGAGCGACTGGTCATTGAGTCTCGCGCCGAAATATTTCGCCTCGGCATCGGCCTCGACGGTGCGCGGGTCCTTCATGGCCTTCAAATACCGGGCGACGAGTTCGCTGAGGCGCGCCCGTTCCGGACCTGATATCTCGATCGTCGCATTAGCGGGCGATGCCACAGCCACATCCGCCATGACGTCGGCGACGTCGTCGGAAACGATCGGCTGAATGTAGGCGGGCGACAGGCGGACAGTCTGGCCGACCGTGCCCGATTGCACGATGCCGGCAAGGAATTCCATGAACTGCGTCGAATGGACGATGGTGTAGGGAATTCCCGATGCCTTGATCAGTTTTTCCTGGGCGAGTTTGCCGCGGAAATAGCCGCTTTCCTGCAGGCGCTCGGTGCCGACGACGGAGAGAGCGATATGATGCTTGACGCCGGCGAGTTTTTCGGCGGCGAGAAGATTGTGGCCCGAGGTCTCGAAGAATTCGAGCACGGCCTTGTCCTCGAAGGACGGCGAATTGGCGAGGTCGAGCACGACTTCGGCGCCTGAGAGCGCCTCCGCCAGTCCTTCTCCGGTGATCGTGTTGACGCCGGAGTTCGGTGAGGCTGCGATCACTTCGTGGCCGCGCTTGCGCAGGCGTTCGACAGTCTTTGAACCGATGAGGCCGGTTCCGCCGATGACAACGATTTTCATAACAGATCTCCCTTCGCTGCCGCGATGCGGCAGCGTTAAAGTTGAATGATGCGGTGAATTCGAAGGTTTAGTTCAGCCCGGCCTTATCGAGGCCGTAAGCCTTGTCGGCCGCGCCGGGTACGGTCTTGAAGCCGACATTGACGCGGTTCCAGGCGTTGATGGCCATGACGACAAAGGTCAGGTCCGAGATTTCCTTCTCGGAAAGCTGGCCGCGCACCCGTTCGTAAATCTCGTCTGGAACGCCGCCCTCGGGCAGCTTCGTCAGGGCTTCGGTCCAGGCAAGGGCTGCGCGCTCGCGGGGGATGAACAGGTTCGATTCCCGCCAGATGGCGACGTGGTAGAGCCGCAGTTCCGTCTCGCCGAGAATCTTGGCCTGCTTCACATGCATGTCGAGGCAAAAGCCGCATCCATTGATCTGCGAAGCGCGGATCTCGACGAGGGCCTGCAGCTTCTCGTCGATCACGCTGCCCTTCAGCGCCATGCTGAATTCCATGAATTTCTTGAAAAGCTCGGGGGACTGCTGGGCGTAGTTCAGTCGCTGGGTCATGTAACTCTCCTCTAATTAAGGACATTAAATATCCTTATGGATAGAAGATATCCGTAATCGCTGGACTGTAAAGCCATTCTCGCTTAATCTGGCTGCATAAGGCCTATGCGCAAAAGTATGAGGGGCAGGGGATGGATATCGTTTCGGCATTGCGGACCTTTCAGCGCGTCGTGGAGACAGGTTCGTTCTCGGCGGCGGCGCACGATCTCGACGTGACGCAGCCGGCGGTCTCGCGACAGGTCGCAGCCCTCGAAGGCCATTTCGCCACTCGCCTCCTGCATCGCACGACGAGCGGCCTGTCGCTGACGGCAGAGGGGGAGCGGATGCTGCCGATGGCGCTGCGGATTCTCGAAGCGGTTGAGGAGCTTGGCGATGCGGCCGGATCGGACGGAGCCATGGCCTCGGGAAAGGTCAGGCTCAGCGTTCCAGCACCACTCGGCCTCTATCTCAGCGAGCGGCTCGGCGATCTTCTCGCCGCCTATCCGAAGCTCTCGGTCGAACTCATCTTCAGGGAGCAGGGCTCGGATATGATCGAGGAGCGCCTGGATCTCGAAGTGCGCTTGGGCCAGGTCGCCGACAGCAGCCTAGTCTGCCGGCGGATCGGCTGGACGACCGCTTTCCTCGTTGCAGCTCCCGCCTATCTCGCGCGCAGGGCGGCTCCCCGCGCACCGAAGGAGATCAAGGACCATGAATGCCTGTGTTACAACAGGGCAGGCGAGGCCAATAGCTGGTCCTTCTCGAATGGCTCGGAAGACATATCGGTGCGGATCTCACCGCGGCTGACCGCCTGCAATGCCGTCGCCATTCACCGGGCAGCCCTTGCTGGAGCGGGTCTTGCGGTACTCTCGCACATCATCGCTATGCCCGATATCGCTGCCGGCCGGCTGGTCCCCGTGATGAAGGATTTCCAGCCGAGCCGGCTGCCGGTTACCGTCGTCTATCCCTCGCGGCGCAACATGCCGCTGCGCGTCAAGACGGTTCTGAATTTTCTCACCGAGGCTATGGGGCAGGACCCGTCGATGTGCGCCAGTGGCGCGGACCGGCAGTGGAACTGATGATCGTCCGGCCGGGCGATTTGCCGTTTTCCGCCTTGCCTAAAGCCCGCGAATCCTGCCAAGTCCTGCGGTCATGCAATTTGCGCCGCAACAAGATGAAGCCCTGAAGGCTGTTTCGAAATGGCTGAAGGAAGGGCGCTCGCCGCTCTTTCGCCTGTTCGGCTATGCCGGCACGGGAAAGACGACGCTTGCCAAGCATTTTGCCGAAAATGTCGATGGAGACGTGCTGTTTGCCGCCTTCACCGGCAAGGCGGCGCAGGTGCTGCGCTCGCGCGGCGCCTCGAACGCCCGGACGATCCATTCGCTGATCTACCGGCCGCGCGGCGAGGAGGCGGTGGAAGACGAGGAAACAGGCAAGACCTCGATCGCGCCGATGTTTTCGATCAACCGGCAAAGCCCGGTCGCCAAGGCGGCGCTGATCATCGTCGACGAATGCTCGATGGTGGACGAGGCGCTCGGCAAGGATCTGATGAGCTTCGGCACGCCAATCCTGGTGCTCGGCGATCCCGGCCAGCTGCCGCCGGTCACAGGCGGCGGCTACTTTACCAATCAGGAGCCGGACTACCTGCTCACCGATATCCACCGGCAGGCGCGCGACAATCCGATCATCAAGCTGGCCATGCAGGTGCGCGAAGGCAATGAGGTGATGTACGGCGATTACGGCACGGCCAAGGTGATTTCGAAAAATGAGGTGACTCAGCAGCTGGTCCTCGATGCCGACCAGGTGCTCGTCGGTACCAACAGGACACGACGGCGCTACAATCAGCGCCTGCGCGAACTGAAAGGCTTCAATGCCGATTATCCCCAGACCGGCGACAAGCTCGTCTGCCTGCGGAACGATCCGGCCAAGGGCCTGCTCAACGGCTCGCTCTGGCAGGTGATGACCTCATCCAAGGAAACGACGAAGCCCGGCATCAATCTGCTGGTCCGCCCCGAAGACGATGACATGGATCGGGGAGCCGCCAAGATCAAGCTGCTGAAACAGGCCTTCGAGGACGTCGAGGGCGAGATCCCCTGGAACACCCGAAAGCGCTATGACGAGTTCGACTACGGCTACGCGCTGACCGTTCACAAGGCACAGGGTTCGCAATGGAATGATGTCGTGCTCTTCGACGAGAGCTGGGCGTTTCGCGATACACGGGAACGCTGGCTTTACACTGCGATCACGCGCGCGGCGGAGACGCTGACGATAGTCCGCTGACCCTATCACATCCGGCGATCCCGATCAAATCGATGATCCCGTTCACACTCGTGAACCCGGGCGCACGCGCGACCAGATCGCATCTGCTGATCGGACAGAAGAAAGAGGAGATGGTGGCGGCCGTCGGGGGCGTGATTCAGGCCTGCACGATGCCGAGCAGAACTGCCTTGGCGATGGCCTGGAAGCGGTTGTTGGCGCGGAATTTCAGGATGATTCCGGCCTCCAGGTCACGGGTTTCGTCATGCTTCAGGTCGAGCGCCCGGGCGATGCGCTGGGTGGAATAACCCTCCGCCATCAGTTCCAGGCAACGCCGCTCCTGTGCGGTCAGGCTGGCACTGTCCTGATTGTCGTTCAGCGGCGGATCCTCGATGCTGCCGTCGAAATCAAGGAGGTCACCGACCTGCTGGAGCTGGCGGTGCAGCGTCGACATCTCGGCCGTCAGCTCGCGCTTGCGCACCTGCAGGGCCTCGCGGAACATCGCTTCGGCCGTTTCCTGCAGATCGGCGTTGCGGAGTTCGTCCATCAGTTCCTGGATGACGGCGATCGGCATGCCGGTTTCGCGGCAGACTGTAATGACGGCCATGCGCATCACGTCGTCCTGGCCATAGACCCGCATCAGGCCGATGCGATTGGCTGAAATCAACCCTTTCTCTTCATAAAAATGCAGTGTCCTGTGCGTGACGCCGAATGCGTTTGCCATGTCGGCAATGGGCACCGGACCGTCCGGTAGATCCGGCGGTAGCGCGGCCGAAGGCAGGAACCGGTATTTCGACCGGGCCTCCGAAGCGATACCGGCGGTGGCAAACAGGCGTTTGGAACCGTCTGGCATGAACCCTCCTGGGGCATGTTGTTGCACCTCATGCGGTTTTGCCAGTTGCTTCCCATGCGCGGCGAGTGGGGTTTCCTCTAGGCGTTCTTCTCAGTGGGAAAGAAGCAGTACGCGGCGTACTCTACGCGATACGATGTCCACGTTATGCGTGAACAATCTTTTTTATAAGTGCTAAAAATAATCTCTTTTAAATGGGATAGCAACTTTACCGGCATATTTTGCCGGGTTCTTGGGTGTGTTGCACAAAAACATGTGCTGCACTGCGGGATCCCGCGGCCCTCTTCAAAGATGACGGGATTTACTGTCTGCGGTAAGCGTGCGGCAAATGCTCAGCGTAATTTCGGTGCCCATCAGCGATCGGCATCGCATCCATTTGTGAATCTCGTTGGCCATCGCGGAGCACTTGGCTTAAAAGCAGGTCTCCCATTTCCGTGACCGATGGATCTCGCCATGCCCGCCAAGCTCTCCGTGAACCTCAACGCCGTCGCCATGCTGCGCAACCGGCGCGATCTGCCCTGGCCGAGCGTCGAAGCGCTCGGGCGGATCGCACTGAAATCCGGTGCGAGCGGGCTGACGGTGCATCCGCGCCCCGACCAGCGGCACATCCGCTTCTCCGACCTGCCTGTCATCCGCAACCTGATCGACGACGAATTCCCCAAGGCCGAGTTCAATATCGAGGGTTATCCCACAGAGGAATTTTTCGAACTCTGCGCAGGCGCGGCACCCGAGCAGGTGACGCTGGTGCCTGACGATCCCGCGCAGGCGACCTCCGATCACGGCTGGGATTTCCGCAAGCACCGGGCGTTCCTGACCGATGCCGTCGCGCGGCTGAAGACGATGGGATGCCGGGTGTCGTTGTTTTCCGACGGTGACGGGGACGCACAGGCGGTTGAGATCGCCAAGGCGGTCGGCGCCGATCGGATCGAACTCTATACCGGCCCCTACGGCGGCTGCTTCGATGCACCGGAGCGGGCGGCCCCGATCCTGGAAGCGCTTGGACGGACGGCGGATGCAGCCCTCACAATCGGCCTTGCCGTCAATGCTGGTCACGATCTGACGGTCGAAAACCTGCCGGCGCTGGTCAGGCGCATTCCCCGGCTTGCCGAGGTCTCGATCGGCCATGGGCTGACCGCCGATGCGTTGGAATACGGGATGGCGGAAACGGTGCGCCGCTTCTGCCGGGCCTGCGGGCAGGCGGTTTGAGGACTCAATTTGCCCTCAGGGTGGCCACCCCCCTCTGCCCTGCCGGGCATCTCCCCCACAAGAAGGGAGATCAGCAGGAGACTGGATCATTGCTCCCTCTCTACCATATCGGAGCAGACGTGCGGTAGCCGTCTGGGGAAGCCGTCGCTCCCATCCAATCTCCCCCCTTGTAGATGCCCGGCAGGGCAGAGGGGGGCAACGCAAGCCACTGCCCGTAAATGCCTCAGTGCCCGCCAGCTCCAGCGGCCGTCAGGGCCGCCTTATGTTCAACGAAGAAATCCTTCAGCGGCTGCGGCTGTTTGCCGGTCAGCTTGGTGAAGTCTTCGGTGACGATGTCGAAATTGCCGGCGCGGGTGTTGGCGTCGGCAGAAACCAGCATGTCGGCGACAAAACCGGGGAGGCCGGCGCCGCGCATGCCTTGGCCGAGTTGTTCGTCATTGACGTCGATCACTTCGAGCGGCTTGCCGGCGACGTCGGAAACGATGGCGGCGATCTGCCGGCTATCCAGCGACTGCGTGCCGGTCACCGTATAGGTGGCGCTCTCGGATGTGCCGGAGGCAAGGGCCGCGGCGATCGCCAGGGCGCAGTCGTCACGCGAGATGGTCGAGATCTTGCCGTCGCCCGTGGCGCTGTACCATTTGCCGCCCTTCAGGTTGTGCGGCATGCCGTGCAGGTAATTGTCGTGATACCAGGCGTCGCGGATGATCGTATGGGCGACACCGCTTGCCTTGATGGCGTTTTCGCTGCCGAGATGATCGGGCGCGAAGGTGACGAGCGAATTGTCCGGCGCCGGCATCGAGGTATAGGCGATGTGCTTGACGCCTGATTTGACTGCTGCCGCGACGGCACCCTTGTGCTGGGCGAGACGCTTGCCGGGGGTGTCGAGCGCATCGGTGCTGATAATCAACAGTCGATCGACGCCGGCGAAGGCCGTCTCCAGGCTTGCCGCATCGTCGAAATCGGCCTTGCGGATAACGACGCCCTTGTTTTCCAGATCGGAAAGCTTTTCCGGCTGGCGCGTTGCCGCGACGATGTTGCCTGGAGCGACCTTGTAGGTCTCGATGAGGTGATGGATGACACGCTGGCCGAGCTGTCCGGCGGCGCCGGTGACCAGGATGGTTTCGCTCATACGTCGGGTTCCTTCTATGTTTCAGAGGCGGTCTCAAAAAGAGAGTAACACTAGAATAGGAATTGACTTCGCGGTGTAAAGGAGGCAGTTTTTCGGCTGTACGTTACTAAAAGGGAACCAGCAGATGAGTGGCGCAGTCCTCAATCTGAAGAACAGGATGCCGGGGACGCGGCGCGAGATCGATCTTGCCGGTCTTGATTTCGGCAATTGCCCGGTCAGGGACATGATGCAGCAGATCGGCGGCAAATGGTCGACGCTGCTGCTCGATGTGCTGGCGGATCGGCCTTATCGATTCGGCGAGTTGCGGCGGATGATACCCGATATTTCGCAACGCATGCTGACGCAGACGCTGCGCGACCTGCAGAGAGACGGTTACATCCACCGCGAGGTTTTCCCGACCAAGCCGCCGAGTGTGGAATATTCGATGACCGAACTCGGCCGCTCGCTGTACCAGACGCTGGCGCAACTGTTGAACTGGGCGGAAGCGAACCATGATGCCGTTCGCGCCGCCCGTTCTCAGTTCGATTCCGTCGACAAATAGGCCGGCTTCCTTTACTCGCCGCGTCCTTCCGTCAGGAACAGCAGGAAGGCCAGCGCCGGGAAGCAGAAGCCGATCCAGGCCGTCATCGTCCAGCCGCCGGTCGCATAGGCCCAGCCGCCGAGTGCTGAGCCCAGGGCGCCGCCGGCAAAGAAGGTCGCCATGAACAAGCCGTTGAGCCGGCTGCGGTGTTCCGGGTTCAGCGCATAGATGGCGCGCTGGCCGCAGACGAGATTGGTCGTTACGCCGAAATCGAGAAGGATCGCTGCTGCCGACAGGAGCAGCAAAGCGCCAAGCGAGCCATCGCCGGCGAAATGGCTGATCAGGAAGGCGGCCATGCCGAGCAGCATGGCGAGCGTCGAGGCGATCTTTGTCATGCCGCGGTCGGCAAGCCTGCCGGCGATCGGCGAGGCGACGGCGCCGGCAGCACCTGCGAGGGCGAAGAGGGCAATGCCGTTCTGCGTCAGGCCGAAGGCCGGGCTTGCAAGCAGCAGCGGCGTCGTCGTCCAGAACAGGCTGAAGGCACCGAACATGCCGGCCTGATAGAGCGCCCGGCGCTGCAGCACGCGCGAGGTGAGCGCCAGATGGCCCATAGAAGCGAGCAACTCGCCATAACGCAGTTTCGTCTTCGGCACGCGAACCGGCAGGTTGATGCGCAAGACGACGGCGAGCACGAGCATGAGCGCTGCGGTGACGTAGTAGACCACGTGCCAGGAGGAGGCCTCGGCGACGAAGCTTGCGAAGGGGCGGGCGAGCATGATGCCGCAGAGCAGGCCGCTCATGACATTGCCGACGACTTGGCCGCGCGTGGCATCCGGCGCCATGTTGGCAGCGAAAGGAACCAGGACCTGAACTGCGACAGATGAAAGACCGATAGAGAGCGAAGCGACGAGGAAGGCCGCGGGCGTCGACGACAGCGCCGCGCCGATGAGCGCGACAGCGGAGACGGCGATCAGCATCAACACCAGACGGCGGTTTTCGGTGAGATCGCCGAGCGGCACGATCAGCAGCAGGCCGAGGCCGTAGCCGATCTGCGTTAACGTGACGATCAGGCCGGTGGCGGCAGGCGTGAAGCCGAGATCGGCACTGATCGGGCCGGCCAGCGGCTGGCCGTAATAGAGATTGGCGGCCACCAGCCCGCAGGCGGCGGCGAAAAGGAAGGTTAGCCAAGGGGATAGCGCCCTGGGAATGGCCCTATCCGGCGTGGTGGCTGAAATGCTCATCAGAAACTCCGGTATTCAAAGATTGAAAGGATTGAATGCAAAAATGCTGGCTGCGGCCACCCGATCCTTGACCGAATACCGGTATTTCTCTCGTCCACGATGTGGACTGTTCAGGTCACGAGCTTCATCGCGGCCTCGGCCGCGGACAGCATCTCTTCCCTGCTGCGTCCTGTTTTGCCGATGACGCGCAGGCCCTTGGTAAAGCAGAGGAAGGCGAGGGCGGCGGCATCGGGGTCTGCCGTCTTCGGAATGCTGCCGTCTGCCTGGCCGATGCGGATGAGATCGGCCATCAGCTTTTCGTCCGCGGTAAAGGCAGTCACGACGTGGGCAGCGGCTTCCTCGTCAAGCAGGGCGAAGTCGTTGGCGCCGCCGACGACGAGACAGCCTTTGCGGCCGGCCTCGCCATAGGAGACCTCGGCATAATACATCACCATCTGGAAGACCTTCTCGCGACCGGTCTTCGCAGACGCGATCATCGCTTCCAGGCGCCGTCGGCCGAGTTTTCGATAATGGGCGAAAGAAGCCAGAAAGATGCCGCGCTTATCCTTGAATGCCTTGTAGATGCTCCCCGAAGCAAGGCCCATTGCTTCGGTCAACTCGCTGATGGAGGCGGCGTGATAGCCGCGTTCGGAAAAGACGCGGAGCGCCGCATCCAGTGCTGCTTCCATATCGAACTCGCGCGGACGGCCACGGCTGCGGGTCTTTGCTTCTGGTGTGAGATTGGCAACGGTCATAGCGCCTAATTAGGGAATGAACGTTTCCAAATCAAGTGAAATTTCTGCGACGCAGCAAATTCAGAGATCGAGCACCCAGGTCTGGCCGTTCGCTTCGGGGCCGAACATGCGATGTCTCTCCTCGGAGACAAGGCGGAATCCCGCCTTGACGTAGATGGCGCGGGCGGTCTCCAGCATATCGTTGGTCCAGAGCGAAAGCTCGCGGTAGCCCTTCTGTTTTGAGAAGCGGATGCATTCATCGACCAGCAGCTTGCCGAGACCGAGGCCGCGGGCTGATTTGTCGACATAGAGCAGGCGGAGCTTGGCGACGCCGTCGCCGCCATTGGTGATGAGCACCGAGCCGACATTGACGCCGCCGCGCTCGGCGATCCAGCAATATTCTTTGACCGGATCGAAATTGGCGAGGAATTTGCCGGCGACCTCGGCGACCAGCGCCTCGAAGCGCAGATCCCAGCCATATTCCTCGGCATAGAAGCGGCCCTGGCTCTGGACGATCCAGCCGATATCGCCGGACCGGTGAGCGCGGATGATTGCCGGCGCAGGTTTTGCCGCCGGGTCGAGCAGGGCGCGAATCGTGCACATGGCGGAGACGGCCGCCTCCGGCTCGCCGCTCGCCAGGCGGTCGAAACGGGCGGCGATCTGCGCATTGGAGCGCCGGCCGAGTTCCTCGAACGTCTCGCGTCCCTGGTCGGTGACAATGATGACCTGGCTGCGAAGATCGGCCGGATCGGGGCTGGTCTCGATCAACCCCTCGGCGCGGAAACGCTTGAGAATGCGGCTGAGATAGGCCGGGTCGAGCTGCAGGTCGCGGACAAGTGCGGCGGCGCTGACGCCATCATGCGAGCCGAGCTCGAAGAGGATGCGGGCATCGGTCAGCGTGAAGGGGGTGTCGAGATAGGCCTTGTTCAAGAGGCCGAGGAAGTTCGTATAGAACCGGTTGAAATCGCGAGCGGTTTCGATGAGCGATAGGCTAGACATGATGATCTCCAAATGGAGATCCTGGTCGAACTGCTGACGAACCGTGCTCTTCACTCGGCGTCATCCTCAGCCTTGTGCCGAGGATCTGCTGCACCGGCTGCAGATGCTCGGGACAAGCCCGAGCATGACGAAAGAGCAGTTGACCGACTTTGTCAGCGGCCCGGCAAAGATCTCCAGACGAAGATCTTGTCTGACATTTATTGGACTGAGTCAACTAATTTGACGATATCAGGCGGCTTCCTCTTCTGTTGTCTCGTCCATTCCCAGCGCGAAATCGACAGCCGCCCGCGCATGGATCGCTGTGGTGTCGAAGCCCGGCAGCGGCAAATGGTCGGGGTCGAGGATCAGGCAGATCTCGGTGCAGCCGAGGATGATGCTGTCGGCGCCGTTATCAACGGCGCGAGCGATGACATCGAACAGTTTTTGACGCGAACTGTCGAGCACCTTGCCGGCGCAGAGTTCGTTGAAGATAATATCGTGCACGGTGGTGCGGTCGCCGGCATCGGGCACCATGATGTCGAGGCCGAGGCCCTTCATCCGGTCACCGTAGAAGCCGTGCTCCATCGTGTAGCGGGTGGCAAGCAGCAGCGGGCGCTTACAGCCGCTCGCATGCAGCGATTTTGCCGTCTCGTCGATGATGTGGATCAGCGGCACGGAGATCTTGTCTGCGACCTTGTCGGCGATCAGGTGCATGGTGTTGGTGCAGATGAGGATGCAACGGGCACCGGCGATCTGCAGGCGCAGCGCCACATCGCCGAGGCGCGAGGCGGCCATATCCCAGTCGCCGGCCTTCTGGAGCGCGACGATCTCTTCGAAATTGACCGAATGCAGGATGAGTTCAGCCGAGGCGAGGCCACCCTTGCGGTCGCGCACCATCTCGTTGACGAGGCGGTAATAGACCGCCGAACTTTCGAAACTCATGCCACCGATCAGTCCGATCATTTCCATTTCTACAAGCTCCCATGCTTCTCAACTGTCGGGAATGATGCCGCGATTCCGGCGCGACGTGTTTGCGTTGTTTGTCATCTCTGTGAAATATGTGATATTATTTTGCGTGGATTTACGAGTTTATGCAAAAATTCGGCGAGAGGTTCAGTTTAGACACATGCTTGACGATCGCGATAGGCGCATTCTCGACATGCTGCAGAAGGATGCAGGCATATCCGTGACCGATCTTGCCGAGCGTGTGGCGCTTTCGGTTTCGGCCTGCTCCCGGCGCATCCAGCGGCTGGAGGAGAGTGGCCATATCGCCCGGCGCATCGTCGTGCTCGATCGGGAAAAGATGGGCGTGCCGACGACGCTCTTCGCACTGGTCAAGACGGCGCACCATTCCGATGAATGGACGGAGACCTTCCGCCGGATCATCGGCGACATCCCCGAAATCGTCGAAGCGCACCGCCTGACCGGCAACCATGATTACATCCTGAAGATCGTGCTGCCGCGCGTCGAGCATTACGACGTGATCTACAAGCAGATTGTCCGCAAACTCGAACTCTTCGACGTTTCGGCATCGATCTCGATGGAAGAGTTGAAGCATGGAACGGCGATACCCGTGGGTTATGCACGGTGAGCCGGTGTTTTTAAGAGCTGCAATCATATGGGCAATGGCAATATCAATCGTGATTTCATGCGGGGGGAAAAGCTTCTCTGGTCAGGGCGTCCCGCACAGGGATTTTTCCTGACATCACGAGATCGCCTCCTCATTCCGTTTTCGCTTCTCTGGGGCGGTTTTGCGAATGTTCTCGCATTTGCCGCCGTCATTGGGGACGGGCCGGTTTCTACGAAATTGTGGCTTAGTCTGTTTGCGCTGATGGGCCTCTACATCATCGCGGGACGTTTTTTCGTCGATGCTGCCGCGCGGGCGAGGACGGAATACATGGTAACCGACAGACGCGTCATCATTCGCAGAAGCGGGTTCTTTCGGAATTTATACACCAGCGGGCATGAACTTCTGCCCTCGATCAGCTTTGAAGAGGGCACCCGCGGCAGGGGTACGATCAAGTTCGGCGTCCGGTCCAACCGACGGATGAGCGGCTGGACGCCGGCCCTTGCCAATGAACCTCAGCTTTTGGGGATCGACAATGCACAACACGTTTACAGCATTCTGCAAAAAGCGAGGTCGGACTGCAGGCGAAGCCAATAAACCCTGCGCCGTCGACTATCGGCGGCGCAGGGCAGGCATGCCGAAACGGCAGTTGCAACCATCGCGGCGAAGGCCACATTGGCTTTGAGCGAAATGGCGCAAAGGGGTAGGTCATGAGCGATCATCATGTCGTCGTTGTCGGCGGTGGTTTCGGCGGGTTGCAGCTCGTCAACGGGTTGAAGAGTGCCGGCGTCAAGATTACGCTGGTCGACCGGCGCAATCACCATCTCTTCCAGCCGCTGCTCTATCAGGTGGCGACCACCATTCTCTCCACCTCGGAGATCGCCTGGCCGATCCGCCGCCTCTATGCCGACCGGCCTGACGTGACGGTGCTGCTCGGAGAGGTCACCGACGTGGACAGCGGTGCGAAGACGGTTTCCTTACGCAACGGCATGACTCTTGGTTACGATACGCTGGTGCTGGCGACCGGGGCGACGCATGCCTATTTCGGCCATGACGAATGGGAGCCGGTGGCGCCCGGCCTGAAGACGCTGGAGGATGCGACGACGATCCGCCGGCGCGTGCTGCTCGCCTTCGAGCGAGCGGAGATGGAGAGCGATCCCGCTGCACGCGACGCGCTGCTGACCTTCACCATCGTCGGGGCCGGGCCGACCGGCGTCGAGTTGGCCGGCATCATTGCCGAGCTCGCGCATTTCACGTTGCCCAAGGAGTTCCGCAACATCGACACGCGCAAGACCCGCGTCGTGCTGGTCGAGGCCGGCCCGCGGGTGCTGCCGACCTTCGCCGAGGAGCTTTCGGCCTATGCGCAGAAGGCGCTGGAAAAACTCGGGGTCGAGATCCATCTCGGCAAGCCGGTGACCGAGTGCAACGCCCACGGCGTGAAGATCGGCGAGACCTTCGTTGCCAGCCGGACGATCGTCTGGGCAGCCGGCGTCACCGCCTCGCCGGCGGCGCAATGGCTTGGCGTGCCGGCCGACCGGGCAGGGCGCGTCATCGTCGAAAAGGATCTGAGCGCGCCGGGCCTGCCCGATGTCTTCGTCGTCGGCGATACCGCATCGGTCATGCGCGAGGACGGCAAGCCGGTGCCGGGCATTGCGCCTGCCGCCAAGCAGCAGGGCGGTTACGTCGCCAAGGTGATCCGCGCCCGCCTGTCCGGCAAACCGGCGCCGGCGCCTTTCCGCTATTGGCATCAGGGCAGCCTGGCGACGATCGGCAAGAGTGCGGCGATTATCGATTTCGGCCGGATCAAGCTGAAGGGCTGGATCGCCTGGTGGATCTGGGGACTTGCTCATATCTACTTCCTGATCGGCACTCGCTCGCGCTTCTCCGTCGCCTGGAGCTGGCTGTGGATCTATCTGAGCGGCCAGCACAGCGCGCGGCTGATTACACAGCGGGAGACGATGCGGGAGGAGGGGTAAACTCTCTTTCGGGTCATGTTGGGGACAGCAGGAGAGGGCATGCCGCGGGGGCACCCCCCTCTGTCCTGCCAGGCCTGGGGTCGAGACGCGTGGCTCGACCCGTCCTTCGAACCCCCCACAGGTGGGGAGATCACAAGTGGCATGACCTTCCTGCATCTTGAATGTAAAGCCGAGCTGAATCGCTGATTGTTTGGGAAGCCGTTTGCGCGCAGTCAAGAGGGGGGCGGCCACGGCACGCCGGTCCAGGAAACCAGCCACGCGTGAACGTCATACGCCCAAGCTTGACATATCTCCCGACACGCCTCTACCATTCCGCCCGCGTCCTCCGAAGAACACCGGGGGTTCTGCATCCAGCCGTCGCCATCACCAGGTAGAGGTTCCAATGCGCCGATTCACTTCTCACGAAAATCACATTCGAAATTCTGAGAAGTTGGTGGTTCATGCGCACTTTGAATCTGGGCATCCTCGCCCACGTGGATGCAGGCAAGACTAGCCTTACCGAAAGACTGCTTTTTGACGCCGGCGTCATCGACAAGCTCGGCAGCGTTGATATCGGCAATACACAGACGGACACTCTCGAGCTCGAACGGCAACGCGGCATCACGATCAGGACCGCGGCGGTGTCGTTCACGGTCGGCGACAGGATTGTCAATCTCATCGACACGCCCGGTCACCCGGATTTCATCGCCGAGGTCGAGCGGGTGCTCGGGTTGCTGGATGCCGCGGTCGTCGTCGTTTCGGCGGTCGAAGGCGTGCAGGCCCAGACGCGGGTGCTGGTGCGGGCGTTGCGGCGGCTTGGCGTTCCCTTCATCTTCTTCGTCAACAAGGTCGATCGTCTCGGCGCCCAATATGAGGACGTGCTGAAGGCTCTTGCCAGCCAATTGCTCGTTCGCCCCATCGCCATGTCTTCCGTCATCGATGCCGGCAGCAGGCTTGCCAGAGTGGAGGCGTTGGCCCCCGGATGCGAACCGCTTTTCACGCCGCTCTGCGAAGCACTCGCGGAGAATGACGAGGCGCTGCTGGACGACTACGTCTTGGCGCCCGATCGCCTGACGGCGGATAGGCTTGGACGCTGCCTGGCCGATCAGGTCGCGAGCGGTCTGGTGCATCCTGTCTTCGCAGGTGCGGCAACGACTGGCGTCGGCGTGCCGGCCCTGACATCGGCCATCGCGACGATATTGCCCGGCCGGCGCCTCGATCCGGACGGGCCGATTGCCGGAAAAATCTTCAAGATCGAACGCGGTTGGGGTGGTGAAAAGCTGGCCTATATGTATCTGACGTCGGGCACGGTCCGGCTCCGGCAACATCTGGATTTGCCCAAAGGCCCGGAAAGAGTGACCGCGATCGAGGTTTTCGAGGCTGGCCGGGTTCATGGCGCCGCAAGCTTCCGCGCCGGGCAGATCGCGCGCATCAGCGGCCTTGCCGGCGCCCGTATCGGGGATGCAGTGGGCGGCGACCTGCTCGCGGGTGGGCGGCCGCAGTTTGCCCCGCCCAGCCTCGAAACCCGCGTCCTTGCCCGGCGGCCCTCCGACAAGGCGGCCCTCTGGCTGGCGCTGAACCAGATGGCGGAGCAGGACCCGTTGATCAATCTGCGCCGGAACGATGATGCCGACGAAATCTTCGTATCGCTCTATGGCGAGGTGCAGAAGGAGGTCGTCCAATCGACCCTGCTGACGGATTTCGGTCTCGAGGCTGGGTTCGAGGAAAGCACCGTCATCTTAGTGGAAAGGCTTGCAGGAACCGGGCAAAGCCTGCAGGTCCTCTTCAAGGAGCCCAATCCCTTCCTGGCAACCGTCGGCCTGCGCGTCGAGCCGCGCCCTCCCGGGGCGGGCAACAGCTTCGCGCTCGAAGTGGATGTCGGCCAGATGCCTGTAGCCTTCTATCGAGCGGTCGAGGAGACCGTGTTCGAAACCCTGAAGCAGGGGATTTTCGGCTGGCAGGTTATTGATTGCCACGTGGCGATGACGGCAGCTCGGCACAGCTCGCCTGTAAGCACCGCCGCCGATTTCCGGCAACTCACGCCTTGGGTGCTGGCAGATGCACTGTCGGCCGCGCAAACCGTCCTATGCGAACCGATCGACCGCTTTCATCTCGAAGCGCCCGCGGAGAGCTTGAGCGGTGTGCTCACTTTGCTTGCGAAATCGGCAGCGGCGATGATGGATTCGGCGATCGCCGATGGCGTCGCCCGGCTCGAGGGCACCGTGGCGTCTCAGGTGATCCAAAGCGTTCAGCAGCAATTGCCGGGCCTGACAAGCGGGGCCGGAACCATGGAAACCTCTTTCGATCACTACGCCCCGGTTGCCGGCCAGCCGCGCTTGCGTGAGCGCTCCGGCCCCGATCCGTTTAACGGTGCCGAATATTTGCTGCGTCTGCGGGGTGTCCCCATTTGAGTACAGCCCTGATCTGGAGGTGGTTCGGCGGTGTATAGTGAGCGTTGATGCACGGTTATTCCCTCGCCAAATGTCTTCGCATCGAATAATGGTAGCTCGCGGGCTTGGAATAGAGCGTGAGATTTTTGCATGACAAGTGACGTAGCAGCTGAGGGAAAGCATCGTTTCTGGATGCTCGATCTGTTGCGTGGGGCATCTGCAATACTTGTACTCGTTTATCATTCCAGCAACGCGTTTCCCGTTGCTTATGCCGCTGTCGATCTTTTCTTCATGTTAAGCGGCTTCGTTTTGGCGGAAAGATACGGCGAGAGCCTGCTACAGGCGGGCGGCCGCCGAGACTTCATCAATCACCGCATTGCCCGACTGTATCCCGTCTACTTCGCCTGCACATTGCTGGGCGCTGTTTCGGTTTTCCCATTGATTGGCCATCTCGAAAACTGGAGCATCAACACTTTTGCCGTTTCCTCCGTTACCAGCCTGCTCATGCTTCCGGCGCCGTCTGACACCGTCCTCGGCATTCTGCCCTTGAACGGACCGGCATGGTCGTTGTTTTTTGAAGTCGTGGCCAACGTGGTCTTTCTTGTTACTGCGGCGCGTCTCCGAGTGGCTGTTTTCATCGTCGCGCTGTCAGCGCCAGCATTCGTCCTTGCTTTATGGCACTTTCGGTACCCGCCGGGCTCCGTCTGGGGCGATATTCTCGGAGGCTTTCCACGGGTGCTGGTATCTTTTTACGGCGGCGTACTTATCAGTCATCTTTGGCGACGAGGCTTCCGCATCAGGCTTGCCGCCTCGGCCAGTTTGATTCTGGTGGCCGCGCTCACGGCGCTTTATTCGGGGTTCATCCTCACCGAGAGGAAATACTATCTGCTTCTGATATTTATCGCTCACCCCATGATCATCTGGTTCGGCTTGGGGCTGGCAAGAAACGCGCGGCTCGGACGCTTCGCCACCTGGATGGGTGAAATTTCCTACCCGCTCTACCTCGCGCACGTACCGCTACTGATCTTGCTCGCAACGTTCGGAGTGGGTGATTGTTTTGCTCTGCGCAATTATCTCGGGCTCGGAAATACCTCGTGGGGTGGCGAATGCAGCCGAGACGCTCTTTCCTTGGCCGTGTTCCTCTTGCCGTTGTCATTATTGGCGGCGCACCTCATCGCCATCTGGATCCAGTCGCCTGGCCGTAGGTTTTGGCTTCGCTGGAGGCCGATCTAGTCGCCTGTCCGGCGGCGGCTCCCGAAGGAGTCGCCGCCCATTCTTCAAGCCGCCAGCGAGGCGATGTCGATGACGAAGCGGTAGCGGACGTCGCTTTTCAGGACGCGTTCATAGGCTTCGTTGACCTGCTGGATGTTGATCTTCTCGATCTCGGAGACGATGTTGTGCTCGCCGCAGAAGTCGAGCATTTCCTGGGTTTCCTTGATCGAACCGATCATCGAGCCTGATATGCTCTTGCGGCCGGGGATGATCGAGAAGGCATGCACGGGGATCGGGTTTTCCGGGGCGCCGACCACCACGAAGGAACCATCCACCTTCAGCAGGCCGAGATAGGCATTCCAGTCGATCTCGGCGCTGACGGTGCAGATGATCAAGTCGAAAGTCCCGGCGAGCTTCGTGAATGTTTCCGGGTCGTTGGTGGCGTAATATTCCTTGGCGCCGAGCTTCAGCCCATCTTCCTTCTTGGAAAGGCTCTGGGAGAGAACGGTGATATCGGCGCCCATGGCGGCGCCGAGCTTGACGCCCATGTGGCCGAGGCCGCCCATGCCGACGATCGCAACCTTCTTGCCGGGGCCGGCATTCCAGTGGCGCAGCGGCGAGTAGAGCGTGATGCCGGCGCAGAGCAGCGGCGCGGAGGCATCGAGGGGCAGATTGTCCGGAATGGACATGACATAGCCTTCCCGAACGACGATCGAGTCGGAATAGCCGCCCTGGGTGCGTGTCTTCCGGTCGGCTTCGAAGTCATTGTAGGTGCCGGCGAGCCCCGGCATATACTGTTCCCGATCAAGGTCGCGCTCGGCGCAGCCGATGCAGGAATCGACGAAGCAGCCGACGCCGACGCGATCGCCGACCTTGAATTTGGTCACATCGGAACCGACGGCCGAGACGATGCCGGCGATCTCATGGCCCGGCACGATCGGATAGACGGCGTTCTTCCATTCGTTGCGGACAGTGTGGATGTCCGAGTGGCAGATGCCGGCAAACTTGATGTCGATAACGACGTCGTCGGGGTTCGGGTTGCGGCGTTCGAAGGTGAAAGGGGTCAGCGGCTTGGAAGCGTCGGTCGCGGCGTAGCCTCTTGCAATAGGCATGGGAACCATCCTTTTCGATTGTGGTGGGGGTTGAAAGAGATGGTGGACTATTGCCCGGAACGGCGGCAGAGAGTTAGAGCGATCCTCTCAGCTTTTTGCACGATCCTGCAAAAGTGAGGCGCCGGCCTGTTTGTGAAATGGCCAAGGCACTCTAGATAAGAGCGGTATCGCCGGCGTCAGACAATTGACAGAAAGAGTTGCCGCATGACTTTGCCCTTCAGCCCCTATCAGGAAATTGTCGATATCGCGATGCGCTTCGCGGCTGGTGACGGCGAGTTTGCGACTGATATCGGCAATCTTCACATCAGCCGTCGGTCCAAGCCCAGCGATCCGCTGCACAGCAGCTACCGGCCCTGTTTTGCCTTTGTCCTGCAGGGCGCCAAGAGCTTGCGCCTCGGCACGGAACTTATCAGCTACGGGACTGGCGACTATCTGCTGACCTCGCTCGACCTGCCGGTCGCCTGGCGCGTCACGGAGGCAAGCCCTGAGGTTCCGCATGTCTGCCTGGGGTTGGCAATCGACTCGGAAAAACTGCTGGAATTGCTCAGCCGGATCGATATTCCGCGCCCAGCCGCCGATACTGACGGACAGCGCGGGATGGCGGTGAACGTCGCTCCACCGGAGCTCCTGGATGCTGCCGTCCGCTTGCTGCGCTTGCTCGATCGTCCAGGCGACATTCCTGCCATGGCGCCGCTGATCGAGCAGGAAATCCTCTACCGGGTGCTGACCGGGCCGGATGGCGCGCGGCTGATCAATATTGCCACTGCAGACAGCCACAGCAACAGGGTCGCGCGCGCCGTCGCATGGCTGAAGGAGAATTTCGCGCGGCCACTGCGCATCGAAGACCTTGCCGACCGCGTCAGCATGAGCGTGTCGTCCTTCCATCATCACTTTAAATCGGTCACGGCGATGACGCCGGTGCAGTATCAGAAGCAGCTTCGCCTGCACGAGGCACGCCGGCTGATGCTCGTGGAGCGCCTCGATGCGGGCACGGCCGGCCACCGCGTCGGATATCAAAGCCCGTCGCAGTTCAGCCGTGAATACAGCCGCCTCTACGGCGCCTCGCCAGCTCGCGATGTCGACGGCGCCCGCGACGTCATGGCGGCGGAATAGAGGCCGCGCGCGGCGGCAGGACCCCAAGACGTTCCGTCACTTTGAAACGGCGCATACCCGAAAACCGTATCCGGCTTTCGGGTGAGGCGCTGGTTAGCCGGGGAATTTCAGGGCCCTGTCGGCACGGCATTTGGCGAGCTTTAGCTGGCGGAAGGAGAGGATGCGCGTGATGCGGTCCTTGCCATCCGTTTCCACACTCACGCAGGCGCAGGCGTAGCCGTAAGTACCGTTGGTTCTGACATAATCATGTTCGGAGATGTCGGGGATCAGCTCCATGCCTTCGACCTCGCCGGCATCGTCGCCCTGGGTCATGATCGTCCAGGTGTTCTCCGCGTCCTCCAGCCACCAGTTGGCGGGCGTCGGATTCTCGATCCAGCCGCAGCGGGTCTCGGCGGCCCGCGCATTGGCTGCGACGACAAGAGCTGCAATCATGACCGCGGCGGCTATTTGGTATTTCATCGGCTTTTCCTCATCGCCGGATTTTAATTGTTGATCGCGATGATCGCCCAATGGCTCGCCTCGCAGCTGTTGTCCTCACAGACCGCGCCCATCCAGACGGCGCCGCCGGCCAGCATGACGCCGTCGCTATTGACGAAGAGATCCTCGTATTGCTGGCGCCCGACGGCGCGGCGCGTTCCCGGCGTCACGAGATCGTCGAAATTGTCGATGAAATCCTCAGCGTTCTCGACATCGTAGGTCTCGCCGTTGGCCTTGATCGTCAGCGGGTATTCGGCAAGGCCGGCGATGGTCTCGGCGTCGCCTGAGCGCATCGCCTTGACAAGCTGGCGCAGCGGCCGGTCGAAGCCCGCGGCATCGCCGTGCAGTTCCTCGATGCGGTTATAGACGTCGCTGTTGGACTGCGCGAAAGCGCCTGAGCCGCCAAGGAGAATTGCTCCGAGTAGGAGAAGAGCTGCAGACAGGCGTGACATCGAAGCCTCCGGGCAAATGGTATAGCGCGACATTATGCGATCGCCGAGGATTCGCGCCTATCCAATTCTGGTGTTTCATCGCGGTTTCCCCTATTAAAAAAATCAATCAGGACTTCTTGACGAGCTGATCGGTTTATCGCATAAACCTCACGAACCGTACTGTACGGTACGTATATGGGAGCCATGATCGTGTCCGTCGATACCGCAGAGCCGAGCGAATTTTCGCCGCGCCAGAACGCCGTTCTGGAGCAGGCGTTGCAGTTGCTCGTCGATGGCGGCGAGAAGGCGCTGACGACTTCGGGTGTGGCGCGCGCCGCCAATTGTTCGAAGGAAAGCCTCTATAAATGGTTCGGTGATCGCGACGGGCTGCTGTCTGCGATGATCGCCTACCAGGCGAGCAAGGTGCGCACCTTCGAGCGCAACGGCGAGCGGCTGACGGCGGCGAGCCTGCACGACCATGTCGTCATTTTTGCGCGTGACTTGCTGGAAGTGCTCGCCGGCGACGTCTCGCTGGCGCTGAACCGGCTGGCGATCGGCCAGTCGAACCGCGACGGCTCGAAACTCGGCAAGCTGCTGCTCGAGCGCGGCCGCCGCCAGATCGACCGGCGCGCCATGGCGCTGATCGATGCCGGGAAGCGGGCGGGGCTCCTGCGTTTTTCCGATGCCGACGAGGCTTATCACACGCTTTACGGCCTTGTTGTTTCCGACCTGCATGTGCGCATGCTGCTCGGCGAACCGGGCCTCAAGGATACCGCGCGCCAGGCGGAGAGGGCGGTGACCGCCTTCCTCAGGCTCTATGGCACGGACAAGGTTCTGGCGGAGATGCCGGTTCTCGGCTGATTCCGCTTTAATGACAGTCAACAAGACAAGCAAAGGGAAGGAACTTCAAATGCGCGTCTATTACGATCGTGATGCCGATCTCAACCTCATCAAGGCCAAGAAGGTCGCCATCATCGGCTACGGTTCGCAGGGCCGTGCCCATGCGCTGAACCTCAAGGACAGCGGCGCCCAGAACGTCGTCATCGCGCTGAAGGCCGGTTCGCCGACCGTCAAGAAGGCCGAAGCCGACGGCTTCAAGGTCATGACGGTTGCCGAAGCTGCCGCCTGGGCAGACCTGATGATGATGGCCACCCCGGACGAACTGCAGGCCGACATCTATAAGGCTGACATCGCCGGCAACATCCGTGACGGTGCAGCCATCGCCTTCGCTCACGGCCTCAACGTTCATTTCGGCCTCATCGAGCCGAAGGCTTCGGTCGACGTCGTCATGATCGCACCGAAGGGCCCGGGCCATACGGTTCGCGGCGAATACCAGAAGGGCGGCGGCGTTCCCTGCCTCGTTGCCGTTCACCAGAACGCGTCCGGCAATGCGCTTGAACTGGCGCTCTCCTACGCCTGCGGTGTCGGCGGCGGCCGTTCCGGCATCATCGAAACCAACTTCCGCGAAGAGTGCGAAACCGACCTGTTCGGCGAACAGGTCGTTCTCTGCGGCGGTCTGGTCGAGCTCATCCGCGCTGGTTTCGAAACGCTGGTTGAAGCCGGTTACGCGCCTGAGATGGCCTATTTCGAGTGCCTGCACGAAGTGAAGCTCATCGTCGACCTGATCTATGAAGGCGGCATCGCCAACATGAACTACTCGATCTCCAACACGGCCGAATGGGGCGAATATGTCTCCGGTCCGCGCATCATCACCGCCGAGACCAAGGCCGAGATGAAGCGTGTCCTCAAGGACATCCAGACCGGCAAGTTCACGTCCGATTGGATGCAGGAATACCGCGCCGGCGGCTCGCGCTTCAAGGGCATCCGCCGCCTGAACGACAGCCACCAGATCGAGGAAGTCGGCGCCAAGCTGCGCGGCATGATGCCCTGGATCGGTAAGAACAAGCTGGTCGACAAGTCGGTCAACTAAGCGGTCCTGTGACATAAAATGAGAAAGTCGGAGTGAAAGCTCCGGCCTCCAGACTGCTGACAACCCCCGGCTGAGCTGGGGGTTATCTACTTCATCGCGACATGCAGAAGAAACGGCTCCCGAACAGGCGGCAATCGCGCACCGGCTGGTCACGTCACGCCGCGACAGGTTCCGCCGGTTCGATGCGAATTGGCGCTCTCAGGAGAACTTCTCGTCGCGGACCAAGAGGCGAGCTTCGGTTTGTTGGGAACGGAACTGGAACTGAACGGTTATCGGAGGGTATTCGATATGCTTCAGGGACCAAATGCTTAAGGTCGGGATTCTTACCTTTCATCGCTGCATAAACTACGGCTCCTATTGGCAGGCACGCTGTCTGGCCGAAGGCCTCGCGTCCATGGGAGTCGAAGCCGTTCTCCTGGAACACATGTCCGATCGCGTGAACCGCGCCGAATGGCAATGCGCGCTGCAACCGCTGCTTCCTGTTGCAACGCCGAAGGAAGACCACCCGCTCTATAAAGCGAAGATCCGGAAATTCTTTCACTCCTTTGCCAGCTTACCTCTTTCATCGCCTTTTCCCTTGGAGAATCCGGCCGCAATGGACGAGTTTTCGCTCGTCGTCGTCGGCAGCGACGAGGTGTGGAACCTTCGCCATCCCTGGTATGGCGGGTATCCAGTGTTTTATGGTGAGGGCCTGCGATGCGGGCGCACTATCTCCTATGCCGCGACATTTGGAAGTCTGGCATCGTCGGAGCGGCTGGAGGGTTGGGCGGAAAAGTTGCGAAAGTTTTCTCATATTTCAGTCCGGGATCTCCATTCGGAGCGGATCATCCGCGAGACGTTGGGACGGGAGCCAGAACTCGTTCTCGACCCGTGTCTGCAATTTCCGCAGATGAAGACTGCGAGCAGAGATGACGGGGATGCGGCATCTTATATAGCCGTTTACGGGCACAGTTTTCCAACCTGGTTCCAAAATGCGGTGCGCCGGTGGGCAGGAGATCGGGGCTACCCGCTCGTCAGCATCGGCTATCGGAACGATTGGGCCGACGAGCAATGGATCGATGCCGGGCCGGAGGACTTCGCCAGGTTCATATCCGACGCTAAGGCTGTCGTGACGAACTTCTTTCATGGGTGCGTGTTTTCGCTTGTCAACGAAAAGCCGTTTGCATGCGTCCTCTCCGATTATCGCTCCAACAAGATTCGCGATCTGATGCAGCTTGTCCGCGCCGAGCATCATGTCCTCACCGAGGATATGATTCCATCGCATCTAGATGTTATTCTTGATAACCCACTTCCCGCGGCTATCTCGCAACAAATAACTTCCTTGCGTCATAGATCCACCGCCTATCTCAGCCATGCCTTGCAATAGCTCCCAGCAGCAGGATCATCTCACTGCGGGCATCGGCCCCGGGGATATTGCGGCCTCCGGCCTCTGCATCGGCTGCGGCTCCTGCGTCGCAAAGTCAGCACGGCCTGATGTGCGCATGGGACTCGACCGATACGGGCAGATGAAGCCCACAGCCCCACGGACTTGGTTGCAGGGCGGTGATGAAGAGTTTGCCCGAATTTGCCCGTTTTCGCCAATGGCTCGCGACGAGGACGAATTGGCGGCCGAATATTTTCCCCGCGCGAAAAACCAAGACCCTCTACTGGGTCGTTTCGAGGCTGCTTTTGTCGGCCATGTCGAGGAAGGGGAATACCGTTCGAAGGGCAGTTCCGGGGGCATGGTCACCTGGGTGGCGGCGGAGCTGCTGCGCCTGGGGCTGGTTGACGGTGTGGCTCACGTCAAGGAGAGCGATGATCCGCTGTTGGAAGGGCGCCTGTTTCATTATTTGCTGTCACGCAATCTGCAGGAACTTCAGGCCGGCGCCAAATCTCGATATTATCCAGTCGAACTTTCCGGAGTGCTTCAGTCCATTCGCGAGGCGCCCGGCCGGTATGCCGTGGTTGGTATTCCCTGTTTCATCAAGGCGGTGCGACTAGCCTGTGCCGATGACCCAATATTGAAGGAGCGCATTGCCTTCACGCTTGGGCTGTTTTGCGGCCATATGAAAAGCGCGCGCATGGCTGAAAGCTTCGCGTGGCAGATGGGTGAGGATATCGGAAAGGTTAAACGGCTCGACTACAGGATAAAGTCCCCGGATCGACCTGCGAATTGGTATCGGACGCAACTGACACTCGAAAACGGAGATACGCGTGCCCAAGACTGGTGGCATCTGGCCGATGGGGACTGGGGGGCGGGCTTTTTTCAGAATTCCGCCTGCAATTTCTGCGACGACGTCGTTGCGGAAACGGCCGATATCGCTTTCGGGGATGCCTGGAAGGAGCCCTATTCCTCGGATGGACGCGGGACGAATGTGGTTATCGTCCGCTCAAAGGCCCTTCTGGATGCGATCTTTGCGGGGATAGATGACAAGAGGATCGCACTGTCTCACGTCGACGCCGATTTTGTTGTAGCGACCCAAGCTGCGGGATTCCGTCAGCGTCGCGAGGGCCTCTCATTCCGTTTGACCTGGCCACGTAAGGGTATGCGCCCGCGCAAACGTGTCCGTGCCGGCAGCCATAGTCTGTCTTCGCAGCGCAAGGCGGTCTACATCATGCGCTACTGGATCAGCTTTTGGAGTCACCGGGTCTTTTCAATCGCCCGTTTCCTACGCAGCCCCAGACTTTACATCCTGTGGGCTCGTGCGGCCTTGGCATGCTATCAGGGGGTGGCTTATTCCCGAGGGCCGATCGGCAGGATAGCCCGGAGCCTGGGTTTAGCCGGCTCCGAGGGACGCACGTGATTCGAGGCCCAGCAATCGGGCAGCTGACTTGGCAACGCGTGACATATGTCCGCTTTCCTGGCGCGGTGCGTAGCGCTCAACCATTTCCTCGCAGAACCCGGCAAATTCTTCGGGCACCAGAGGCGGACTCGTATGGTGCGGCGCGATACCTCTATGCTCGGGCGTGAAGCAGAATGTCGCCGTTACGTCGAAGTCTTCGAGGGCACGCATCTGCCGGTCGAACCAGTCGAGGGCATTGGGCCGGAATCGGTCCGCCCAGGAAAGCCCGGTGCGCACAGATTTTACTCCCAAGCGCTTCATCCAGGCGGCGGCTTCATCCAGCCGCGGGTCTTCGAAGTGGAACCATTGCACCAGCCCGAAATCCGGCGTGTGTTTGGCAAACTCCTCAAGCGCCGGTTTGGGCGTTCCGTCTTCACGCAGAATGCCCATATAGTAGTGCCGGTAATAGGAGGAGCCTTCGGCTTCGCGATGACGGGTGGTTGCCTCCCATGATCGGGGGAGGTCGTAGAGGCTGTACCATTGCAAGCGCTCGACTTTACCCTTGAGCAACTCGGCAGTTCGTTGCAAACCCCACAACTGCACTTCCTCGGCGCCGAATGTCGAGACACCCACTTCGCTGACCCAGATCGGCAGATCGGTGACAGCGCGAATTTCGTTGATCTTCTCCGGCCACTCATGGATCTGCCAGAGGTTCCAGTCGAGCGGGAATCCATGCAGCGCGACGGCATCGAGGTGATCGAGCACGCCGTAATTTTTCATGCGGCTGATGAAGAGGGGGTCGATTGGAGATATCCCGCCGAGTACCTTCGTCAGTTCCGGATTCTTGGCTCCGATGGCATCGGCGGCGAGGATTGCCATTTGCGCAAATAGGCTCCATTCAGGATCGATTTCCGGATCCCAGTGCGATTTGTTGTTCGGCTCGTTCCAGATCATTGCAGCTTCGATCATTTGACTTCCCCGGGCAGGATTTAACGAACGGGTTATAAGGTCACTTCGTTGAGCGTCATCACTTTTGCACCCCAGTCACCGATCACAACTGTCGTGACGGAGGCGGGCGCAATATCAAATCTGGGCCAAGCATCGATCGGCAATCCCAGGACGTGACTCACACCCGCCTTGATGACATCGGCATGAGAGACCAGAGCTATTCGGTTTTTGTCACCGCCGCTGGCCAAAGTCTCCATTAGGCCGAAGATCCGAGTTTGAACGTCCAGCATCGTCTCGCCTCCTGGCGTGCGGGTGAGGCTACGTGTGGTATTCCACCGCCGCCACAGAGGATCGTCATTAAGGACTTCGAACGTCTTTCCGGACCAGTCGCCGAAATTCACCTCGTCCAAAGCATTGTCTGTTTGCGGTAGAGACAGACCACAGGCCGATGCGATACCTTCTGCCGTCTCCCGTGTACGTTCGCGCGGGCTGGTGTAGATCTCAGTGATGTCCTCGCGGCGCAGCCTCTGCCCGAGACCCTGAACTTGCGAGCGGCCGGCTTCGCCAAGCGAAATCCCGGCCGTACAGCCGGCCAGGAAATTCCCGACATTGTCGTGGGCGGCGTGGCGGACCAGGAAGAACGTTACCGTCATTCCGCGGCCCCGCGCAAAACATCCTCCAGGTCATCGATGAAATCCTGCGTTCGCCGGCGGGCCTCGTAATCAGTGAACTGCTGCGGCGGCGATTTCATGAAATAGCTCGACGGCCCTGTCAGGGCTCCGCCAACGCCTCGGTCGAGGGCCAATTTCGCGCAGCGTATCGCATCGATGACCACGCCAGCGGAATTGGGGGAGTCCCACACCTCAAGCTTGAGCTCTGCGTTGAGCGGCACGCCGCCGAAAGTGGTGCCTTCAAGCCTGATATAAGCCCATTTCCGATCGGTGAGCCAAGGGACATGGTCGCTCGGTCCGACATGTACATCGTCTGCTGGAAGCGGAATATCCAATTGGCTGGTGACCGACTGGGTCTTGGAGATCTTCTTCGATTCCAGCCGCTCGCGTTCCAGCATATTGAGAAAATCGGTGTTTCCGCCGAAATTGAGCTGATAGGTGCGGTCCACACGGACGCCCCGTTCGCGGAAGAGATTCACGAGCATTCTGTGGACGATCGTTGCCCCCACCTGGCTCTTGATATCGTCGCCGATGATCGGCAGCTTTCGGGCAGCGAACTTCTGCTGCCATTCCGGTTTGGAGGCTATGAATACCGGAATGCAATTGATAAAGGCGCAACCTGCCGCCAGCGCCTGTTCGGCGTACCACTTCGTTGCCTCTTCCGAGCCAACGGGAAGATAGGAAATTAGCACTTCCGTCTGGCTTTGCCTGAGGATTTCCGCCACGTTCGCTGAAGGCTCGGTCGATTCCTCGATCCGATCCCGAAGATACTTCCCTATCCCATCCATCGTCCTGCCGCGCCTTACCTCCACGCCAATCGGAGTGACATCTGCAAAACGGTGAGTGTTGTTCGGCTCGGCGTAGATCGCTTCCGCGACATCTCGCCCTACCTTTGAAGCGGCAACATCGAAGGCGCAGGATATCTCAATATCGTGCACATGATAGCCGCCGAGATCAGTATGCATGAGGCCTGGAACCGGCTCGTTTTCCCGGGCGTTATCATAGTATGTAAGTCCTTGAACCAATGACGAGGCGCAATTGCCAACTCCCACCAATCCAACGCGAATGGATTTCGAACGCATGGTTCCCTCCAGGGGCTGCTTTCTGAGGCATCTACAAAGCTAACAAGCGGGAGCCGCAACGGTTCCCAGTTCTTCCGATTTTTTCAATTGCGACTAACGATCATCCAGCCAGTTCGGGCAGGCAACGTGGCAAAGAGGAGGACCGGATGCTGGTCTATGGCGATGTCGAGCACATCGAGAGCGCAGCAGCGGTGCGCGCATCGATCAGAGGATTGATGATGGCGTGTATCGAAATGCAGCCAAGCCGTCAGCGCCACGAAACTCTAGTCCAGGCGTTCATCCTGACCGGAGAATTGGTCCAGGCACTGGCCGATCTAGAATTCGGGAAAAAAGGCGCCGACGATGTGTCCGAGCTTCAGGACGCCGGCGCGAAACTTTTGCTCATGCAGGCGCGGGAGGTCATGCAGTCGTGGCGAGACGGATTTGCCGGGATTTTGTCCTTTCCAAAAGATTGGACAGCCAAACTCGAATCTTTAGACAGCACCGATCCGGTACGGATGAAGCGGGCAGAGGGCTACGCCTTTTATGCTTTGTATCCCGAGAGCTATATCGAAGCGGCTTCGATCTCGAAACTAACGCCTCAGACGGTCGTCATCGGGATACGGAGCATCGGGACCGGACTGGCGGCCATGGTTTCCGCAGCCTTGGGTGCCGAGCCTGCCTATTCGCTGCGGCCGACGGGCCACCCGTTCGAGCGGCAGGTAAATGCTACGCCCGATTTTTCCAAGCGCATCCTTGCCCATCCCGATACCGATTTTGCTATCGTCGATGAGGGGCCGGGGCTATCGGGGAGTTCGTTCGGCTGTGTCGGGGACTGGTTGCAGGCAAATGGCGTGGCGTCCGGTCGGCTTCACTTTTTCCCAAGTCACGCCGGTGAGCCGGGTCCGCATGCGAGCAAGACGCATCTGACCCGTTGGCGAGACCGACCACGCCATGTCGTCAGCTTCGATGATCTTACTCTGAAGGCCCAAGACCCAAAACATCGGCTGCACACATGGGCGGCCGATGTCGTTAGCGTTGCGAGATCGTCGTGGCGGGATCTGTCCGGTGGCGCATGGCGCGGCGTTCGGTATCGCGATCCTTCGCATTGGCCGCCGAGCCACATGCAGATGGAAAAACGCAAGTTCCTGATGGAAGCCGAAGGAGAAGCCTGGCACGTCAAGTTTGCCGGGCTTTGCGGGAGCGACGTGGACAAGGCGCGCAGAGGCTCTTTGCTGAGCGAAGCCGGCTTTATTCCGAGGATTGTCGGCACCTGTTACGGATTCATCATCGAAGAATGGATAGATGGAACGCCCCTCGACAATAGCGGTGTAGGCAGGCGCCACATGGTGGATCACCTCGGACGTTATCTTGGTTTTCGGGCCCGTCACCTCCCGGCACGAAACGGCGGCGCGTCGATCCAGAAACTTTGCGAAATGGCAATTTTCAATATCGCGGAAGCGGCAGGATCGAACACAGCAGAAATATTGAGGCGCGCAATAGGCATGCCCGAGCGGCTAGCCGGACGATTGCGACGGGTCGATACGGACAACCGGCTTCACCCATGGGAATGGCTGACGAGCACCACCGGGCGGATCATAAAAACGGATGCGCTCGACCACAATGCGGCCCATGATCTGATTGGGTGCCAGGACATCGCCTGGGACGTCGTGGGTGCTTGCGTGGAGTTCGAACTGTCGAGCAAGGAGCGCGAACGTCTTGCCGATCTCGTCGCTCGGCAAGCGGATTGCGACTTGCGCGACGATGTACTCAGGTTTTTTGAGGCTTGTTATCTCGGTTTTCAGATAGGACTGTGGTCGCAGGCTAGGGGCAGCGTCGACTGCGCCGAGACAGCGCGCATTGAACGCACCATCAAACGTTACCTGGACCGCCTGCCCCAATTGATCGATATTTGACTGCAGAAGCGGTTTGGGACCTGAATTTCTATCAGCAAAGTGCCGGAGGCGGTTCCGCCATGGGATGGCGCGTCCCATGTTCCACCAGATAAACTTCCCGTTCCGGATTTGCACGAATGACAAAGCCAGTGCTTCTCAGCATCGCTTCGACCGCCGCCTTGTTCGGAATGAACCAATTGGTGGGGTCGCCGGCGTAACGTTCTTCCACGAAATAAAGCTTCGGAAAGCCGCGCTGCTCAAATATTGTCGCGTCGGAGAAGTCGTAATTTTCCTCGAGTGCCGCGACTTCCTCTTCACCCCGCTGCATGCATTGAAACAGCATCTTTCCGCCGACAACATGCTCATGCAGAAGGTCGAGTGCCAGTAGCGGATGCCGCAGGTGATAAAGGACACCCATGAAAAGGACCAGGTCAAATCTCTCCCTGAGTTTTTCCACCTCGTACACCGACATCAGCTTGAACTCGATATCCTCACCTGTCTCTCTGGCTGCGAACTCAGCTTGCCTGAGATAATGCGGGTCGGAATCGATTCCGACGACCCGCCCGGCATTTCTCCTTTTCATTTCAAGCGAGTAGAACCCGGCGTTGCAGCCGATGTCCAGAACGCTGCATCCGTTGAGATCTTCAGGCACAACCTGCTGAAAGTGTGCCCATTTGAAGGACGGATAGTCACCGAGGAAATGATCCGGCGCGGTTTGAACGCCGTTAATTCGCAGATTGTGAAACCATGGCCTCAGGGCTGCGATGTCGCTTTCCAGTCGAGCTTTCTCATTCATTCCTTACTCCAATCGCAGCGTCGATCATTCCTTAGAATGCGCCGCCGAGATGTGTGTTCGGTTGCGCTTGAATTTTCTAACAGCCGACCGTATCTGCTCAACGGACCGAGGGCCGATCCCCGAGAGTTTGAGAAGTTCGGCGTTCTTCATGTCTGCCAATTGGCTCATTCGGTGAATTCCGCTTCTGGCGAGCGAACGGGCAATCCATCCTGGGAGACAGGTGGTCAACAAGAGATCTTTGGTATCTCCCCGTCCAATCCTCGTCCGCTTTTGAGATACCTGCGGCATGTTCAGCTATAGCCGGCTTCGTCAGATTGTGATCGAACCCCCTTGATGGTTTTCGGTTCCCGCTGAAGAAGAAAAATCCGACGATCGTGCGCGAGTTTCTCGATGTCTCAGCCGACACGAAACGACTGGGAGCCAACACACTCAAGGAGAAGGGTTTGTTCTCTATTGACGGAGGGGGAGCGGCGTTTTCACCTGAAATCGCGACGGCGCCAAGAACTGCGTGCCGAACATAGGGCGGAAGCTCTGGCCTTTATCGTTGCGCGCCCACCACGAGCCAGCGGGTCGGCTTGCCGTCATAGCCGCCGCCGTCGCTTTCGCCGATGGCGATATTCCGCCAGCCGCCCTTCGTCAAAAGCTCCGACAGCCATTCGGCTGAGGGGTAGTTGTAATAACGACCGAAGCCGTCATGGCCTTCCGCATCGCCTGCCTTGAATGTCGCGTGAATGATGCCGCCAGTCCTCAGGGCACGCCGGATGCGGGCGAAGACGGCGGGCAGCTCGGGCCTCGGGACGTGGAGAAGGCTTGCCTGTGCCCAGACTCCGTCGAAGGCGCTATCGGCGTCGAGCTCTTGGAACAACATGACCCTGATCGGCCTGCCGATCAGCACTTCGGCCTTTCTTGCAAGCTCGGCCGAGCCATCCGTCGGCGTCACGTCGAAACCGTGCGCCAGCATGTAGGCGCTGTCCTGCCCGCCGCCGCAGCCGAGTTCGAGGATGGCCGCACCCGGCGCAAGCCCAGCGAGAAAGGCATCGAGCTGCTGCTTTGGCAGGCCGCGCGCCCGGTTGGCGTAGGTCTCGGCATTTTCCTCATAGAAGTAAAAGGTGCGCTCAAGAGGCATGCTGTTCGGCCGATCGCGGGCGTTGGTTGGATTGAAGATGTCTTTCGGGAAGCCGGTCCGCGTCGATGATGTCAATGACGACCATCCCTGCCGATGTCACCCGGTAGAAGGCGACGTGGCGCATGTGGAGGAGGCGGCGAAGGCCGACGCCGAGTTCGTCGCACTCTTCTCCCATGGAGGGAGCATGGGAAAGAAGCACGAAAATCCTGTCCCAGTCGAGAAGATAGGCGTCTGCCTGCGCCTCGCCGAAGTTGAGGCAAGCATATTCGTCGATGCCTGATAGCACCGCGTCCGCCTTTCGGGTCAGCCTATAGGCTATTGTCACGCAGCTTCGCCTTCGTTTCCGACAGGATGTCGGGAATGCGTCGATCGCTCGGGCCGCTTTCCTCAGCCTGTCTCAGGATGTTGCGCAGTTCGTCGTCGTCAAGCTTGTGATGGAGCTGGTCCTTCAGAATGAGCTCTGTCAGGAATGCGTCAGCACTGCTGTATCTGCCGCTTGCGACACGGTTTTCGACGTATTCCGCCAGATTATCCGGAAGCGAGATCGTCATTTTCGCCATTGGATTCGGTGCCGCCTGCACATGCCGGTTTTCAGCCATTCCAGATGCCAGATTATCATTTCCCGGTTTGTGATAGAACCGTTGTGCCCAGCCGTCGAGGGCTTGGGTCACATGCGGATCAGTCTTTTTTATCGATATAGATGACGCGTTCGAGATCCTTGAAATGGGCATCGCAGGTCAGGATATCGGCATCGTGGCGCTCCGAGGTTGCATAAATGATCGCATCGGCGGTGGCGAGTTTATGGGCTGCCGATATTTCGGCAGCACGGCGAGCAAGCGTCGTGTCGAGAGAAACAACCATGCATGTTGCGGTATAAGCGATGAAGCTGTCGACGGCTTCCTCGTCCTTTTCGCGTGCCAGCCATTTGGAAAGCTCGAGCTGCACGATCGTCGGAACGATGCATTGATCGCGTTCCGGGATTTCGGCCTGCAGCTGGATTCCAGCAGCACTTTTCGTCAGCCATTCTATCCATGCGGAGCTGTCGATCACGCGCATCAGAAACGGTCGTTCCGGTCGCGGTAGTTTGTCTTGTCTGCACCTTCGGCGATGCCGCGAAGATCGGCAAGCGTCGGGACCGGCATTAGCAATACGCCTTTGCCTTTGGGAATGAACACGAATTCCTGTCCCGCCGACCAGTGTTGTTGTTCGCGCACTTCCTTGGGAATGGAGATCTGGAATTTTGTAGAGAGGGTTGCGGTTGCCATTCTTACCTTTCCTCTATCGATTAATAGATAGTAAGAAATCACTTGGCATCGGTCAATGGCGAACCGTTTTGGCGTCGGTACTATTTCTGTCGCCAAATGGGAAGTTGACGATGGTTTTTCCCGGCTGACTTGGCCCCAAAAAACCGGGCGGCGTCCGTTTCGAAAGCGATCCGCGGATTGCTTAATGGCTGTCGGCTCGAAGAACATACGTAATGTATCGTGCAGATCGAAACGAACTCCGACGAGGGCGGAATAGATCGCCAGCCCGACGGCTTTCCGGGCGAGGCGGAAAGCGGCGCGCCTCCACCATGTCGGTGCTGACGCCGCCGTTGGTGTGGAACGTCCGGATTTCAGGCCGGGATGAGGCGCGTCCAGCCGTGCTCATCGTTCGTTACGCCCTTCTGCAGACTGACGAGCTGCTGGCGCAGTTCGCTGGTCAACTTGCCGGTGTGTCCGTCTCCGACTGGAAATTCGCCGCCGGCATGTCGAACCAGGCCGATGCCCGCCAGGACCGCGGCAGTGCCGCAAGCGAAGGCTTCGGCGAGCCTGCCACTGGCAGCGTCGTCTTGCCATTCCGCGAACGAGTAGGGGCGCTGCTCGACGCGCAAGCCCCTTTCTTCGGCGAGTACGATCACGGAGGCCCGGGTGATGCCCGGCAGAATCGTGCCGCCAAGGGGCGGGGTCACTACTGATCCATCGTTCATCACGAAGAAGATGTTCATGCCGCCGAGTTCTTCGACCCAGCGGTGCTCTGCGGCGTCCAGGAAGACGACCTGATCGCAACCCTTCTTCGACGCCTCGGCTTGCGCCACGAGGCTGGCTGCGTAGTTTCCGCCGCATTTTGCCGCACCCGTGCCGCCGCTGGCTGCACGGGTGTATTCGGTCTCGACCCAAAGGGAGACGGCCTTCGCGCCGCCCTTGAAGTAGGCGCCGACCGGAGAGGCGATGATGCAGAAGATATATTCCTGAGCCGGACGAACGCCGAGAAACGCCTCGTTGGCGAACATGAAGGGGCGAATGTACAGGCTGGCGTCGCCGGACGGAATCCAGGCCTTGTCGACGCGGACCAGTTCTTCGACCGCCTTCAGGAAGAGTTCTTCCGGCACGGGAGGCATCGCCATGCGGTTTGCCGACTGCATGAAGCGGCGGGCGTTCTCTTCAGGCCGAAAGAGCAGGATCCGGCCATCATCTGCCTTGTAGGCTTTCATGCCTTCAAAAATTTCCTGAGCATAGTGCAGCACGGCGCTTGCAGGATCGAGCTCCAGAGGACGCCTCGGCGTAACCTTCGCATCATGCCAGCCCTTGTCGGCAGTCCATCGTGCCAGGACCATATGATCCGTGAAGACCTTGCCGAAGCCGGGCGTCGCCAGTGCCTTTATGCGGTCGGCGTCGGAGACGGGAGACTTGTGGAGTTCGATTTTGATTTCAGGAGGGGCGTCGTCGCGGTCATTGCTGGCACCTTGATAGTACATTGAATAGTGGCGGCGACACTACTGCCGCCGGGCTGGTCTTGGAAAGGTCTGAATCGGCCGGTTTCGGCTTTGATCAGCGGAATAATCGCTTGATGGGGCTGACATCGAGCAGCAAATTCTGGATCGAGCGCCTTGATATCGGATGGCGTCTACACTTGTCACCGTGACAAGAAAATAGGTCAGTATTATTGACATAATTTCCGCGGCATGATTTGTCGGCGGTATAGAAAATACGAGGAAACTCCATGCTGAACTGGGACACCATGTTTGCGTCGCGCTCGTCGCGCATGCGCGCATCCGAAATCCGCGAGCTCTTAAAGCTTCTCGACCGGCCCGACATCATCTCCTTTGCCGGCGGCATTCCTGATCCGGCGCTGTTTCCGGATCGGGAATTCAAGCAGGCCTATGCCGATATCTTCGACGGCGCCGCCGTCAATTCGGCGCTGCAATATTCGGTCAGCGAGGGCTACAAGCCGCTGCGCGAATGGCTGGTCGGGCAGATGGCGGCTCTCGGCATCCCTTGCGAGCTCGACAATGTCTTCATCGTGTCCGGTTCGCAGCAGGGTCTCGATTATCTCGGCAAGCTCTTCCTGTCGCCTGATGACACCGCACTCGTGACATGGCCGACCTATCTCGGCGCGCTGCAGGCCTTCAACGCCTATGAACCAGCCTACGACCAGCTGACGCCGAACGGTAATCGGACGCCCGAGTCCTACCGCGCGGCCGCTTCCGCTGCCGGCGGCAAGGTGAAGTTCGCCTATCTTTCCGCCGACTTCTCCAACCCGACCGGCGAGACCGTCGATCTCGACGGCCGCAAAAAGGTCTTGGCACTGGCAGAAGATCTCGACATCGCCCTCATCGAGGATGCGGCCTACCAGTCGCTGCGTTACGACGGCGATCCGATCCCGCCGATCCTGGCGCTCGAGATCGCCGAGAAGGGCCATATCAACGATACGCGCACGATCTATTGCGGCAGCTTCTCGAAGACGCTGGCACCCGGTCTTCGCGTCGGCTTCATCGTCGCAAACGCGCCCGTCATCCGCAAGCTGGTGCTGATGAAGCAGGCGGCCGACCTGCATTCTTCGACGATCAACCAGATGGCGATATCAGATGTCGCCGAGCGCGGCTTCGATGCGCAGGTCGCCAAGATCAAGGCCGCCTACAGCAAGCGCCGCGACTGCATGCTGGCCGCACTTGACAAATACATGCCGGAAGGCACCAGTTGGACGAAGCCGGAGGGCGGCATGTTCATCTGGATCACGCTGCCCGAGGGCATGGACGGCGCCAAGCTGCTGGCGAAATCACTCGAAACCGCCAAGGTCGCCTTCGTGCCCGGCAAGGCGTTCTTCGCCGATGGTTCAGGCGCCAACACCTTCCGAGTCAGCTTCTCCTGCGCCAACGAGCAGATGATCGAAGACGGCATCGGCCGCCTGAGCGCGCTGATCTCGGCCGAAATCGGCGGCTGACGTGAGAGGTTGAGGAGAGGGCGTGCCGTGCGGCCCCCTTCCGACCCTTCGGGCCCCCTTCTCCCCGCTGGGGAGAAGAGGAAGCAAGCCGTAAGCTTTCGCTTCCATAACGAACGCTTTCGAGGAGGCGAGGCGTTGCCGCGAATCTCTTCTCCCCAGCGGGGAGAAGGTGGCGGCAGCCGGTTGAGGGGGTGAGCGGCAGAGAGCCGCGAATGCACTGAGCGCAGGCGAAGAGCAACATGTGGCACAAGCCATACAGCTCCATAGGCTCCCCGTTTTGCAAACCAGGCAGCCAGGGCGCCGATCAGAAGATCGTCGTCCAACCTTCGTTCGCCGTCTCGCTCTTGCCGTAGCCGACCCGGTCGGCCACGGCGCCGTCGGCATTGCGCAGGATGATGTCGCCGCCCCTGTTGGCAAGCTGCGGGCCGCCGGCTGCGGCATCGAGCGCTATGGTGCGCAACTCGCCGGCGCTAAGCGATCCCGACAGCGTCTGGCTCCTGCCGTTTTCGTCCTCCAGCTTCCAGCCGTCGAGCGATGCCTCCATGTCGGAGCGGTTGATGATCGTTACCGTTTCGGCCTCGGTGCCGCCTTCGCCGTTCACCGGGTTGATCAGCGCGGCGACGATGCGCAGCGACGAGGCGACGATCGGCTGCGGCCGGCGTGTGCCTTCGCCGCGGCCCTGGCCGCCGCGGCTGTCGGAAAGCGGATGACCGGTCATCGCATCGGTGTTCCAGTTCTGCGACTGGAAGCAGAGGAAGATCGCCGCCCATTCGTCGGTATCGTTGAAATGGACGAGCAGGGCGCCATCCTGGTTCGGCCCGTTGGTGGCCTTGAAGCTGCCGCCGTCGCCCTGGTTCATGTGGATGTCGTGGATGCCGTTGCCCGGTTCGAAGTCGAAATATTGGTCCGGCTTGTTGTTCTCAGGCCCCCAGGCCTCGCCGAAGGCGTAGAAGTGTACGTCGGAATCGACAATGCCCTCCTGGACGATCGGCTCGATGAAGTCACGCAGGTCGTTCTTCGGGCCGGTGAGCTGAAAGGGCGCGACATTCATGTCCTCGCGCTCGATCAGCCCGCCGCGGACATAGTCGATGGCAAGCTCCGGACGGTCCTTGCGGATGTCGGTCAGGCCCATCGGCAGGGCTTCGAGCGCCTCGGTCAGCGCCGGGTGCTTGAAATCGACGATATTGGCGTAGAGCAAGTCGTGTGGCGATTCCTTGGAGCGGACGTTGAGCGCGATGCGGTAGCTGACGCCGTTCGCCTCAATGCGGATCTCGATGTGCGGATCGTTGTCGTCGTCAAGAGCGAGTGCGCTCGCCGTACCCTTCAGGACGTTGTAATTCTTCAGCATGGAGAACCTCGCGGCGAGTGGCGGGGTCTTACGATAACACGGCGAAAGCGCATCTTTTGTGACGGCTAAAGTATGGCGCGATCTTTCAGATTCGCCTGCCACACTTTAGGTCTTTGATTTGAGCATGTCGCGGTCGCAAAACCGCTGCATACTTTTGCGCGACATGCTTTGTCTTCCGCCGTGCAACGCCGGATCCGCTATCGCCTATTACTGGAGATGCGGGCCGAAAAGCTCCAGGTCGGCTTCACCAAGCCTGTCGCTAACCGTGTTCAGCTGATGCCAATAGGGATAGATCACCGGCGGCAAGCTGACCGCGTCGAGGCGCTTGCGTTCGTCGTCCGTGAGTTTCAGCTCGGCAGCGGCGATGTTGTCGCGGAACTGGGCTTCGGTGCGGCCGCCGATGATGACCGAGGTCACGGCCTTGCGGCCGATCAGCCAGGCGAGCGCCACCTGTGCCGCCGAAACGCCGCGCTCTTCGCCGATCGCGACCAACGTCTCGACGATATTCCAGAGCCGGTTCTCGTCGCGGATCGGCGGTTCGGTCCAGCCGGCGAACTGGCGCGTGCCTTCGGGCGCTGCCTGGTTGCGGCGATGCCTGCCGGAGAGCAGGCCGCCGGCGAGCGGGCTCCAGACCAGCACGCCGAGTCCCTGATCGATCGAGATCGGCAGCAGCTCGTATTCGGCGTCGCGCGCCTCCAGCGTATAGTGGATCTGCTGGCTGACGAAGCGCTGGTACCGGTGCTCGTTGGCGATGCCGAGCGCCTTCATGATGTGCCAGCCGGAATAATTCGAGCAACCGACGTAACGCACCTTGCCCTGCCTGATCAGGGTGTCGAGCGCTTCCATCGTCTCTTCCAGCGGCGTCTGGCCGTCCCATTCATGCACTTGGTAAAGGTCGATGACATCGGTTTTCAGGCGCTTGAGGCTCGCCTCGCATTCGCGGATCAGGTGGTAGCGCGACAGGCCCTGGTCGTTCGGGCCGTCGCCCATGCTGAAGCGGGCCTTGGTGGCGAGCAACACGCCCTGCGGCCGCTTGCCGCCGAGTACATCGCCGATGATGTTTTCGCATTCGCCCGATGAATAGGCATTGGCAGTGTCGATCAGGTTGATGCCGGCATCGATGCATATGTCGATCATCTTGCGCGCCTCGGCGACGCCGAGGTCGCCGACGGTCTTTGCCCAGCCGACGCCACCGAAGGTCATCGTGCCCATGGTCAAAGTCGAGATCTTCAGGCCGGAACGGCCGAGCAGACGATATTCCATTGAAATTCCTCCCTCATCGAAATGTGAGTGACGTAGCGCAAAGCACGGCAATGGCAAATTGCCGCGCGTTCACGCCTGCGTGAACTCTCACACGCGGGTTCACTGGCGGGCGAGGATGATCAGGCGATCGGCCTCGGCAAAGGCCAGAAGATCCGATTTCCCAGGATTGACGACGACGCCGGAAAGATTGCGGGCGTCGGCTTCTCCCTGCCGCTGCCGTTGATAGCCGATCGCGACCTCGCCGCGGCGTAGCGCCGCAAGGCAGATCGTATAGAAGGTCAGCGGCTTGTCGATCGAAACATAGTCGGTGACGGGGCGCATGTAGATTTCCGAGCCGTCCTCGTCGAGCAGTTCGTCGAAGATCGCCGCCATCTGGCCGTTCTCGGAGGCCTGCGCCAGCATCAGGCTGACGAGCTTGTTGCTGACGACGAAATCGTCGGCGCGGGTGACGGCGGCAAGCTCACGGTTGCGCACGTCGATCATCTCGCTGACGATGCCGATGTGGCGGCCGGTCTTCTCGGCGATCCGGCGTAGCTGCAAAAGGGTGACGAGCGTGCGGGTGTCGGCGGGTTGTGCGGCCATGTGGTCGGAGTAGCCAAGCACAAGCACGTGGTCGTAGCCGGGAATATCGAGGTCGTCGAGTTCGGCGCGGCTGCTGGTGTCGGTGACGCGGCAGGTGACCGCCATATTGTCGCTTGCAAACGTCAGGCCACGAACCTCCTCTTCGATATCGGGCGTGTCGGCGGCGATGGTGAGTTGCGAACCCGGGGCGACATAACGCGACAGCTCGCGGGCGATGATCGGGCCGCGGCGGTTCCAGCCGAGCATCAGCGTGCGCTCCGCCTTTGTCTCGCGTGTCACTGGAGCCCGGATCATCTCCTTGTCGACACGCATCTCGGCGGCGGCGCTTTTGATGGCGGCATCGTCTTCGGCGATGATGATGGCGCGCTCGCCGGGCAGGAAGATGCGGTTTCCCGGCGGGTTGAGATGGACCGCGCCCTCGTTGTCGCAGAAGCCGATCAGCGTCGAGGTCTCGTACATCATCACCGCGGCGCCGAAGCTTTTACCGGAGAGTTCGGGCTGCTCGAGCGTATAGATCTCACAGCCTTCGAAATCGAGCAGTTCGGAATAGACGCCTGACAGGCCCGACTGGCGGCTGGAATGGGCGACAATGCGCGAGATCAGGTCGTCGGCAAGCACCAGTTGCAATTCCTTGCCGCCGACGATGCGCGCCACCTCGGCATTCCTGGTGTCGCGGATTTCGGCGGCGATCTGGTAGGGCTCCTTGCGGCGGCCGGGATCGTTGACGAGGGCGAGCACCGTCTTGACCACTTCGGAATCGGCATGGTCGCCTTCCGGCGACAGCACGATGATCGAGCGCGAGGTGTGCGGGTTGACGATGTTGATGTCGTAAAGATCAGTCGGATCGCCGCTGCGGCAGATGATACGGGTGTTCCTGAGATTTCCGATCTTGTCGGCAAGCTCGTCCTCCATCTCCACCTTGTCCTTGGCGGCCATGATGACAATGCGCGGGCGGCGCCGGCTGGTGTTGGCAATGACGAGTTCGGAGATGACGTCGAAGATTGAGGGCGACCAGTTGAAGATGATCGTATGGTCGTTTTCGAGCACCTGCGAGCGGCCCTTGCGCAGGTCATCCAGCTTTTCCTCGATGCCGGAACTCAGCACGCCGATCAGGGCCGAGAATACGAAGATGCCCGATATGGTGACGACAAGGGAGACGCCGCGGAAGGGCCAGCCGATATCACCGCCCATCGTGCCGGCGTCCATGGTGCGCATCAGCGATTCCCAGGCACCCTCAACGAAGCTCATATGCTCGCCGCCGTCGGGCGCAATACCGGTCAGCGCAAGCAGCAGACCTGCAGCGATGATGACAACCAGCGATATCACCGCCAGCCAGCCGATCAGGGCGATCGGGCCGGCGGCCATGCTCTTGTCGAACTGGTAGCGCAGGCGCGCGCGCCAGGGTGTCCGTCTCATTCTTGCCATCCCCTCGAATCGGCCCGGATCGGGCCGCGTTCATAGGCGATTCCAGAAATCGGGGGGGCGATCAACTGTATTGTCGGCAGGGCAGGCGAACCACCAAGGAAGGTTGTGGGAATGGCCCGCGTCGGCTGCGGCGCCCTGTCACATGTCTGTCAACGACCCCTAATAAGGGAGGGGTATCGAAATCGAGGATCTTCCCCATGAAAACCATCGTTTCCGCCGCAGCGCTTCTCGCCGCGAGCCTGTTTGCCATTCCGGCGTCCGCCGCAAACCTCGTTCTCTATACCAGCCAGCCGAACGAAGACGCACAGGCGACGGTCGACGGCTTCATGGCTGCCAATCCCGATATCAAGGTCGACTGGGTTCGCGACGGCACGCCGAAGATCATGGCCAAGCTGCAGGCCGAGATTCAGGCCGGCAACCCGGTTGCCGATGTTCTGCTGATTGCCGACGTGGTGACGGTGGAGCGCCTCAAGCAAGATGGAAAGCTCATGGCCTACAAGTCGCCGGAAGCCGCAGGGTACGACGCCGCCCTCTACGACGCCGACGGTTACTACTACTCGACCAAGCTGATCACGACAGGCATCATCTACAATACCTCGGCCGCGATGAAGCCGGCGAGCTGGAAGGACCTGACCAAGCCGGAAGCCAAGGGCCTCGTCACCATGCCGAGCCCGCTTGCCTCGGGTGCGGCCCTCATCCACGCCCAGACGCTCGCCGCCGTTCCCGGCCTTGGCTGGGACTTCTACAAGTCGCTCGCGGAAAACGGCGCAATCGCGGCCGGCGGCAACGGCGCCGTGCTGAAGTCCGTCGCCTCGGGTGAGAAGGCTTACGGCATGGTCGTCGATTACCTGCCGATCCGCGAGAAGGCCAAGGGCGCTCCGGTCGAGTTCGTCTTTCCGAGCGAAGGCGTTTCGGCCGTCACCGAGCCGGTCGGTATCCTTGCCAGCACCAAGAACGCCGATGCCGCCAAGGCGTTCGTCGATTACGTGCTTTCCGAAAAGGGCCAGCAAGGCTTCCTGAAGCTCGGCTACATCCCGGCCCGCAACGGCATGAAGCTGCCGGAAGGCTTTCCGGCGCGAGACACCATCAAGATCCTGCCGATCAAGGCGGCCGAAGCGTTGAAGAATACCGATCAGGATCTCAAAACCTTCTCGGGCATCTACCGCTCGAACTGATCCTTTCATGCACGGATACATCAAAACCCGAAACAGCCAGCCCGCCTGGCTGTTTCCTTTTGTCGTCATCATCGTCCTGATGCTCAGCGTGCTGCCGCTCGCCCGTCTTGCCATGGTCGGGATCGCGGCTTTCGCCAATGGCGGCGTGATGACGGTTCTGAGCGAACCGTCACTTTGGTCGGCGACCTATTACACCGTCGTCACCGCTATTCTGGGCACGATCATTTCGCTTGTCATCGGCTGCCTCTTCGCCTTCCTGCTGACGCTGACCGATATCCGCGGCAAGGGGGCGCTCAGCTTCTTGTTCGTGCTGCCGATGATGATCCCGCCGCAGGTGACGGCGCTGGCCTGGGTGCAGATGTCAGGCCCCTCCAGCCCGCTGTTGAAGGCGCTGCACATCGCTCCGCCGCTCGGCTCGCCGCAGCCGCTCTATTCGGTGGGCGGCATCGCGCTGCTTTATGGCGTGCAGCATGCGCCGCTGGTCTATCTGGCGCTCCGAGCCGGGCTGATGACGCTGCCGCGCGACGGGGTCGAAGCCGCGCGGCTTTCCGGCGCTTCCAGCCTGCGGGTTTTCCGCGACATCATTCTGCCCCTGTCGCTGCCCGGCATCATCGCGGGTGCGGCGATCTCCTTCGTCTCCTGCACCGGCAATTTCGGCATTCCCGCCATTCTTGGCATTCCGGCCTCGATCTTCACGCTGCCGACGTTGATCTTCACCAAGTTTTCCGCCTTTACCAGCCGTACCTTTGGCGACGTCGCCGTGCTCTCGGCAATCATCGCCAGCATCTCGGTCGTCGGGTTGACGATCCAGGACCGGGCGCTGCGCGGTCGCGACTACCGCGTCATCGGGTTATCTGGGGCGAGTGCGGCCTTCGAGCTCGGCGCCTGGCGTTTCGTGTTCACGCCACTCGTCTGGACTACCCTGTTGGTCATGCTGGCTGCGCCCTTTTTCGCGCTGGTCGCCGGCGCGCTGGTGCCGGCCTATGGCGTGCCGCTCACCTTTAAAACCATGTCACTGCATGCTTTTCAGGAGATCCTGTTCCGGCAGGCGGTGACGCGCACCGCCTTCATCAACTCGCTGTCACTTGCCGGCGCGACCGCGCTTTGTCTCCTCGTGGTGACGATGCTTGCGGCCTATGCGCTGACACGACGCAGGGATCTGGCTTCCCGCATCGTCTCGAGCCTGATCGAGATACCCTATTCATTGCCCGGCATCGTCATGGCGGTCTGCTTCATCCTGGTGTTCGCAGCACCGATTCCAATCCTGCACGTCTCGCTCTACGGCACGATCTGGATAATCCTGATCGCCTATTTCTCCTCCTTCTTTGCCGTCAGCCTGAAGCCGGTGGTCAGCGCCTTCCACCAGCTCGATCCGGCGCTGGAAGAGGCGGCGCGGCTTTCCGGGGCCGGCTTCTTCCGCCGGCTTTTCGATATCATCGTGCCGCTGATTGCGCCCGCCGCCGGCGCGTCGGTCATCCTCGTCTTCCTGATCGCCTGCAACGAGCTGACGATTTCCGCGCTGCTCTGGTCGGCCGGCACGCAGACGCTCGGCGTCGCCATCTATAATCTTGACGACAGCGGCAGCTCCGACCTTGCCTCGGCGCTTTCGGTGCTCGTCGTCCTCATGGTCATCGTGCTGATGTTGTTGCTCGAAATTCTGGCGAAACGGCTGCCGAAAGGAGTGGTCCCATGGCGAAGCTGACCCTCAACCAGCTCGGCAAGGATTTTGGTACAGGCCGGGCCGCCGTCAGCGGTTTTTCGCTCGAGGTGCGCGAGGGCGGCTTCCTGGCGCTGCTTGGGCCTTCCGGCTGCGGCAAGACGACGGTACTGCGCATGATCGCCGGTTTCGAGACGCCGAGCGACGGCTCCATCCATCTCGGCGAGCGATTGCTTGCCGATGCCACGCAGTCGCTGCCGCCGGAAAAGCGCAACATGGCGATGGTCTTCCAGTCTTATGCGCTTTGGCCGCATATGAGTGTCGCCGACAATGTCGGGTATCCCCTCAAGGTGCGCGGCATTTCGGGCGAGGTCTACCGGACGAAGGTGCGCGACGCGCTCGGCATCGTGCGGCTTGCCGACTATGCCGAACGGCCTCCAGCCGATCTCTCCGGCGGCCAGCGCCAGCGCGTCGCGCTCGCCCGCTGCCTGGTGACATCACCCGACGTGGTGCTACTCGACGAGCCGCTCGCCAATCTCGACCGGCATCTGAAACAGGAGATGGAGGAGACTTTTCGCGAGTTCCACCAGCGCTCGGGCGCAACGATGATCTACGTCACCCATGACCAGAGCGAGGCGATGGCGCTGGCGACCGATGTCGCTGTCATGTCCGAAGGCCACCTGCTGCAGGTAGCGCCGCCGACCGAAATCTATGCCCGGCCGGAAGGCCGCGTCGTCGGCGGGCTGATCGGGCGAGGCGCGATCCTGACACTGCCGGTAATGGGCAGCGAACGCCAGCTGGAATGGAATGAACTGCAGGATGCGCTCCAGGCCGCCAATACCGATGGCGCCGATATCCTCGTGCGGCCGGAGGATGTGATCATCGGCGGCGAGGGGCCTCCGGCAATCGTCGAATCCGTGCTGTTCGAGGGCGAGCGCCATGCCGTGAAACTGATCCTCGGCAATGGCCAGACGCTACGCGCATACAGCCGCGTGGTCGTCGAGGCGGGCGAGACGGTGCGCGCCGTCATCCGCGCGGGCTGGCGGCTTTGATAGATCGAGAGTCGGCGTCTATGACAGCAATGGAAGCTCGATAATAGAAGTTGAAAATTACCCAAGTCTTCTTTCGAATCACCGTAAGGTTGAATAGTTCTTCCGGCTCGTGGTGCCGAGCAACGGACTGAATTTGCAGAAGCGCATGGGACGAGTAAAGCGCGCGCGATAATCGATTAATTGAAAGGACATATTAATATGCCAACTCCAGTAAAGCGTATTCGACCCGTTTTCGTGCTTTCGGCGGCTCTTCTAAGCGCTGCGAGCGTTCTCCAGGGATGCCCATCTTTGGAGCGGGGCGAACGAACCCACATTTAGCCCAAGTGACCTATACCGCGGTTCGAGCAATGGGGGCTCGTCGAGCAGTCCTGATGGCGGGCACAGCCAACCTCATGACAGCGCCACTTCAAGCCCACCCAGCCGTATCTAGGGCGCAGACGGCACTTGTCCGTATATTTCTTGCGTCCGCCGTCTTTTCCTGCGGCCATTGCCGGTTAAGGTACTGCACGCAACCGGACTCCTGCCATGTCGCTTCGCCTCGCCACCTTCAACGTCGAAAATCTGCTGACCCGTTTCGATTTTACCGGCTTCCGCAATCAGTTGCGCCAGGATCGCGTTATCAAGCTTTTCCAGGTGTCGAGCGAGGGCGTCTATCAGCAGCTCGAGCAGGCCCGGGTGATTGCCGCCGCCGACGATACCCGGCAGATGACGGCGCTCGCGATCGCCGATGCTGACGCCGATATCCTCTGCCTGCAGGAAATCGACAACATGGCTGCCCTTCAGGCCTTCGAATACGGCTATCTCTTCCGCATGGTCGGAAACGGCTACCGCCAGAAATACCTGGTCGAGGGCAATGACAGCCGCGGCATCGATGTTGCCGTCTTGATGCGTGAGGAAACGCGCGACGGCCAGAAGATCGAGCTCAAGGATATCAGAAGCCATGCGATGACGACCTATCGCGATCTCGATCTCTTCAGTGATGAACTGGCGCTCACCAACCGTATTGACGACAAGATCTTCAAACGCGATTGCCTGGAGCTCGATCTTCTGATCGGCGGCCGGCCGTTTTCGCTCTACGTCGTGCATTTCAAGTCAATGGGCAATCCGCGCGACGGGCTGGACGGGCGGCAATCGACCATGCCGATCCGTCGCGCCGAGGCGCGCGCCGTGCGCCGCATCATCGAGGATCGCTTCGGTGCGGATCAAGCCGGCACGAAGAGCTTCGCCATCTGTGGAGACATGAACGACTATCAGGAGCGCGTCGACGTCATCGGCCGCCGGGGCACTGGCTATCGCTTCGAACATCACGACGAGTCCGAAAGCGCGCTCGACGTTTTCAGTAGCGACGGCTTTGCCGAAAATGTGGTGCGCCGCCGCGAACCTCTCGACCGCTGGACGCTCTATCACGCTCGCGGGCCACAGGAGCAGTGGCTTTGCCAACTCGACTATCTCTGGCTTTCGCCAGCACTTGCCGCCCATAATGCCGGCCGCCTGCCCGAAATCATCCGCAGCGGCCAGCCCTACCGCACCATGTTCCCGCCGGGGCAGGAGGTGGAGCGTTATCCGCGCACCGGCTGGGACAGGCCGAAGGCGTCCGATCACTGCCCTGTCGTCATGACACTGGATCTCCCATGAAAACGAATTTGAACATGAATTTTCCGAATACCGATTTTTCCGATTTCGCCGGCTGGCCCCCGGAAGCCACGGTCTTCCCGATCGCCGGCGTTGATCTGCGCATCCTGCCCGGTCCCCATCCCTTCGCCGTCGCCGAACAAGCGGCGATCCGGGAGAATTGGGCCAGGGAGACGGCCGCCAATCCGGCGCTGTTCGATGGGCGCATGGTGTTTCAGCAGCGGCTCTCGCTCAGTGAAAACGGGATTGCGGGCGAGGGCCACGTCATTCCCTTTTCCGCCTTCATGTGGTGGCGCCGGCAGCCGCAGCGTCAGGGCGGCATTCACATCTTCGCCTATCCGGTGCTGGAAACCTCGGACGGTGCGCTTGTGGCGATCCGTATGGGCGCCCATACAGCCAATCCCGGCCAGGTCTATTTCGCCGCCGGTTCGCTGGAGCCGGAGGATATCGTCGACGGGCGCTGCGACATCGAGGCAAACATGCGCCGCGAGGTCCATGAAGAAACCGGATTGGATCTTAGCCGTTCGGTGGCGGGGCACGGGCTCTTCGCCAGCCATTCCAACCGGACGGTGACACTGTTGCGGCTCTTCCGCTTCGATATGACGGCGGACGAGATGGTCGAACGGATCGAGAGTCACATGCTCGTGGCCGAGGACAAGGAGATCGCGGGTGCAGCGGCGATCCGCTCGGCCGATCACTCGGCGCACCCCTATAATATCGCCATGCTGCCCGTGATCGACTGGTATTTCGGCAAGGCCGAGCGGAGTTGATGTATGCCCCCCAAAGCCATGTAGCGTTTCGGGATAACGACATGCATCACCTAAAGATCGAAAGCGCGTCATGTGATTCCGGTTGACGTGACGCGTTTTAGCGCCTTGCACTCGTTCGCCCGGTCGGGCAGGTTGGCGGCGCGATGACGATTCAAGGAGGCCGATGTGGCGCGAAGCTACAGCGTCTATGACGTGTTCACCGATCGAAAGCTTGCGGGCAACCCGGTGGCGGTGATCTTCGACGGAGACAATCTCAGCGACGAGGCGATGCAGGCAATCACCCGCGAGATCAATCTCTCGGAGACGGTCTTCGTGCAACCTTCGACCAACCCTGCCTATGCGGCGCGTCTGAGGATATTCACGCCTGGGCGCGAGCTGCCCTTTGCCGGCCATCCGACGGTCGGCACGGCGGTCGCGCTGGCCGAACGGGTGCACGGTGCTGCGACGCGCGATCTCGTCACGGTGCTCGAGGAAAATGTCGGGCCGGTGCGTTGCGCGGTGCGGCTGAGAGAGGGTGAGGCGAGCTTTGCCGAATTCGACCTGCCGCGGAAATCGCAGCCCGCCATCATGCCGCTCGACAAGCTCGGGATCGCCGATGCGCTATCGCTGAAGGTGACTGAGATCGGCTTCGAAAATCACGTCCCGTCGGTCTGGAGCGCCGGCGTTCCCTTCCTGCTCATTCCGGTGCACGATGTCGGCGCCACGCAGCGAGTGGAATTCGATCCGCAACTCTGGGAAAAGATCGTGCCCTTCGTCGATGGCGCGCTTGCCTCGGCCTATGCCTATTGCCGCGGCGGCGTCAACCACGTGGCGAAGTTCCATGCGCGCATGTTCGCCAGCGGCATGGGTATCGTCGAAGACCCGGCCACCGGTTCGGCGGCGGCCGCACTCTCCGGCGCCATCCACCATTTCGACCGACTGACGGACGGGCATCACCCGATCATGATCGAGCAGGGCGTCGAGATGGGCCGGCCGTCCTTCATCCACCTGCATATCGATGTCGACGCGGGAGCGATCTCCAACGCGCGGATCGGCGGCCAGGCGGTACGGCTGGCCAGCGGCACGCTCGACCTTTGATTTCACGGGCGCTGAGGACGCTCTATCACTTTGAATCGGCGCATAATCCTTCCCAAAAATCGATTCCGATTTTCGGGCTTCTGCGCTGTATTTCAGCCATGCCGAAAAATCTTCGCGATTAACCAAAGAAATTTCGCCTATGCGCTGGACAAGCCTGCCGATCCTGTTTATACGCCCCGTCACACCGCGCAGCCAAGCGCGAACGGGTGATTAGCTCAGTTGGTAGAGCAGCTGACTCTTAATCAGCGGGTCGTAGGTTCGAGCCCTACATCACCCACCAAATCTCTTGAAAAGATTGATGTATTTGAAATCAGGCCGGATTTTCCGGCCTGCTGGAAGCGGGCGATATTGCTAGCCTTGCCCAAATGACTGGTCGCAGTGATCTGTGCGCGCTAGTTTCCCTCACACACTGGGAGGGTCCCATGAGAAGCGTCATTCTAGTCGTTGCCTTGTCTCTGCCGTTACCGGCCTTTGGCGCAGGCGTCATGAACGTCAAAGCGAGCGAACATAGCTGCAGCGAGCTTGCTCAGATCATTCGCCAGAACAAAAAGGTCTTTGTTCGCATCGGTTTCGGCGGCCGCAGTTTCCGTTATCCGCCCGCCCAGTGCAGTATGGGTGACAAGCGCACCACGACCAGTTTGCGCGATGGCGAGGGAAAGCAATGCATCCTTGATTATTCCTGCGTCTTCGACCCCGCGTCGCCCTATAACTTTCCCTAGAACGGGATGATTTTAGGCCGGGTCGGCCTGAAATCCGAATCCTCTTCCAGATTAAAGAGTTAAAGCAGGATGTCGTCCGAAAACTGCTCACCCTTTTCGGCATCATGCTCTGGACGCTTCCGTTGTGAGAGGGAGCGAGCGGGAAGTGCGGGCGGCGGTCAACTTCAGACGGCGCCAACCGAGGTTACGTCAATCGCTGCCGCTCAGTTTCATGCCGGCGAGCCAGAGAGCGGCGACGATGAAAAGCGACAGTACCGCCATCATTGCTATGGGCGGTGCGTATTCCTGGAAGGAATGCGAGGCGTTTAGTCTGATGACGTAAATAATCACAACCACAAGTTTGATCGCGATCAGCAGGGCCAAGGTCGCGTTTTTGGCGTAACGCCTGATTTTCGGCCAATCGAAGCTTCTGGCGGGTGGCGCATCGACCTTCTGTGCTGGAACGGTCCTTGTCCGCTCCGGCTCTGCAAGGTGTCTACGCCCAAACGTCGGTTTCATGGCCGGCAGCATAGACCAAACATCTTAATGGATGGGGATGCGGCAACATCCTTGTGGAGTAGCGAAGGAGTGTCCCGTCCACCTGGATTCGCTGTCTCAAAGAGCCCGCGCGGTTGGTCGCTCATTCGACAATTTCTGTTTCGACACGCGCCGTTATCGAGCGTGCCGGGAGGCAGAAGGGCAGGGCTGCTTAGATGTATAATTCGGAAGGTTTGCGGACTGGCGGCATTGGGTGCGATGCCTTAACTTCGCTCTATCACATTCAGGAGTTTCCATGAAAAGCGTTGTTCTGGCCGTCGCACTGCTGTTTCCGTCCGTCGCTCTTGCCGTCGAGGCGGTGGAGGTCAATGCCAGGGATCACAGTTGCGAAGAGCTTGCGCAGATCATCCGCAAGGACAAGGCGGTTTTTGTGCGGATGGGCTTTGGCGGTCGCAGCTTCCGTTATCCGCCGGCCAGGTGCAATCTCGGCGACAAGTACGACACCGCAAGGGTGAGGGATGCCAATGGCAAGCTTTGCCTCCTCGATTACGAGTGCGTGTACGATCCGCAGTCTTTCTATAACAGGATTCCCAGATAATCCCGATCAGGCGTTGCCAGTACGGCTGTTCGGTATGGATGATGAGGTCAAGAAAAAAGGCCGGGCGAAATTCGCGCCGACCTTCCTCGATCAGTCTCGATAACGGCTGCCAGTACCTCCGTGGTCAGCCGTCAGAGACAGATTTAGCATCCCTTAAATAGGGTTTGCTTAAACATCTTCAAGCGCTCGCAGCAGAAAGGAAGCCGGCACTGGGCCGGCTTCTTCTGGCCGGGCAGCGATTACTGCTGTGCCGGGGCAGCCGGCGGCGGAGTGGCCGGTGCTGGTGCTGGTGCGGGCGTTGCGCTGTTATTGGTCGGAGCGATCGGCTTGGCCGGCGCCGGCTCGGATTGGGTCGTGGAGGCTGTCGTGTCCGGCGATGTGCCGGGGGTGCCCCACTGCGAATAGGCGAATGCAGCGACAGCGATCACGGCCAATGCAGCGACCCAGACAATCCACGTATTACTGCTGCGCGTGCTCGGCGTGGTGCGCAGATCCAAATTTGGGTTCAGCGGGCGGTTCGGGTCGTTGGCATTATTGGGGTCGTACGTCATGGTACTTTCTCCTCTTTCGGTCAGAGAAGAATGCCGAAGCGGGCTTTTTGTTCCGTTCTGGGCCGAAGCGCTTGTACTGACTGGGTTTTCCTACCTTCATTCGCGCTCTTCACTGGCACTCCGTGTATTCGCGGCTTTGCCACTCACCTCTCATCTGCCCGCCGGCTTGCCTGGAGGCGACCGGCAGAGACCGGGTGGAAGACCTGCCGGCTGATCGGGTGCCGTGGTGGATGGCAGGCCGCTGCCGCGGACGGCAAGCCGCCATGGCGCAATGCGCTTGACACGATGGGGTCTGTTTGCGCATGGTTCAGACATGGGGTCGCGATCACCCCACGAGGCGTCATGCTGAAGAATCGCGTCCAGTAAAACCGATCAACGGAGGGACGCGTCATGCCGTCATTTCTAGAAATCTCACCTGAAAAGCTCAGCCGCCTCATCGGGACGCCTGGGGCTCCCGTCATTATCGACGTGCGCACGGAGGAGGACTTCGCGCTCGATCCACGCCTGGTGCCGGGCTCGATCCGGCGCGCCTATGCCGATGTCGTGTCCTGGGTTGGCGACGTCGATGCCGAAGCCGTCGTCGTGGTCTGCCAGAGAGGCGGCAAGCTCAGTCATGGTGTTGCCGCCTATCTCCGCCATGTCGGGGTCGACGCGGAAAGCCTCGAAGGTGGCTTCGAGGCTTGGATCGCGGGCGGACCGGCCGTGCCCGATGCAAAGCTGCCGCAACGCGACGCTGAGGAGCGCACCGTCTGGGTGACGCGGGCGCGGCCGAAGATCGATCGCATCGCCTGTCCCTGGCTGATCCGGCGCTTCGTTGATCCGAATGCCGTGTTCCTGTTCGTGCCGGCGCCCGAGGTTTTGGCCGTCGGCGAGCGTTTCGCGGCGACGCCCTTCGATATCGAGGATGTGTTCTGGAGCCATCGCGGCGAGCTCTGTACCTTCGACGTGATGATCGAGGAGTTCGGGCTGGCGTCGGAACCGCTTCTGCGCCTGGCGCGTATCGTCAGGGCGGCGGATACCGCCAGGCTCGACCTCGCCCCTGAGGCGGCGGGACTGCTTGCGGCATCGCTCGGCCTCTCCAGGATGTATTCCGACGATCTGGAGCAACTCGAGGCCGGGATGCTTCTCTACGACGCTTTTTTCCGCTGGTGCCGCGATGCGACCGAGGAAACCCACAATTGGCCGGCGCCAAAGAAGAGGGTATGAGATGGTTGAGATGACGGATAGTGCTCCCGGCGGCAAAATGACGGAGGACGACGCGCGAGAGGAGCACCATCACGGCGTCTCGTTTGGCGAGGCCTTCAGGGTGTGGCTGCGCGTCGCCGCCCTGAGTTTTGGCGGCCCCGCCGGCCAGATCGCCGTCATGCACCGGATCATCGTCGACGAGAAGCGATGGCTCGGTGAGCACCGTTTTCTGCATGCGCTGAACTATTGCATGCTGCTTCCCGGACCCGAGGCGCAGCAGCTCGCCATCTATATCGGCTGGCTGATGCATCGGACAGTGGGCGGTCTCGTCGCCGGCCTGCTGTTCGTACTGCCTGGGTTCCTGTCGATCCTCTGTCTCAGCTATATCTACGCGGCTTACGGCAACGTCGGCATCGTCGTCGGCCTGTTCTTTGGGCTGAAGGCAGCGGTGCTCGCAGTCGTCGTGCAGGCCGTGATCCGCATCGGCGGCCGGGCGCTCAAAAATCGCGTCATGGTCGGTATCGCGGCCGCGGCCTTCGTCGCCATCTTCTTTCTCCATGTCCCGTTCCCGCTGATCGTGCTCGCCGCCGGCATTGCCGGCTTCCTCGGCGGCAGGTTCGGGCTTGCCGCCTTCCGGACGGGCGGCGGCCACAAGGCGGGAAGCGGCCCGACACTGTCGGACGCGGAGTCGGCGCTTGGCGAGGGCATACCGGCGCATGCGCGCCCGAATCTTGCATGGTCGCTGCGCATCTCGGCCGTGTTGCTTGCCCTCTGGCTCGCACCGCTCGCAGCACTTTACGCAACCTTCGGCGCCGATAGCGTCTTTACCGAGATTGGCCTGTTCTTCAGCAAGATGGCGGTCGTCACCTTTGGCGGGGCCTATGCCGTGCTTGCCTATGTCGCGCAGGAGGCCGTGCAGCATTTCGGCTGGCTGAAACCCGGCGAGATGCTGGATGGTCTCGGCATGGCCGAGACGACGCCGGGGCCGTTGATCATGGTCGTCCAGTTCGTCGGTTTCATGGGCGCCTACCGCGATCCGGGAGCTTTGAATCCGATGCTTGCTGCAACGCTTGCGGCGGTCCTGACGAGCTGGGTCACCTTCGTGCCGTGTTTCCTCTGGATCTTCCTCGGCGCGCCATTCATCGAAAAACTGCGCGGCAACATCGCGCTCGCCGGCGCGATGTCGGCCATAACAGCCGCGGTGGTCGGGGTCATCCTCAACCTCGCTATCTGGTTTGCCTTGCACACGCTGTTTGCTGAGGTTGCGACCGTTCACCTTGGCGGCTTACGGCTCGATATCCCCGTACTGCAATCGGCCGTGCCAGCGGCAATGGCGCTGTCTGCCGCCGCCGCCATCGCGATCTTCCGTTTCAAGGCTTCCGTGATCGCGACGCTGCTAGCCTGCGCGGCCGCAGGGATGCTCTGGACGCTGGCGGTGAATTAGAGCGCCGTGCGTCCTTTCGGACGCACAAAGGACGCTCTAACACTTTGAATCTACGCATCGTGCTTTCCGAAAATCGATTCCGATTTTCGGGCCGATGCGCTAGGCCTCCACCCCATCCGCGGAAATGCGCGTCGCGAGCATCTTGTCGATACGCATGCCGTCCATGTCGAGAACCTCGAAGCGCCAGTTGTCGAAGACGAAGGTCTCGCCGGCTTCGGGGATGTGCTGGAGCTGATGCAGGGCGAAACCCGCCAGCGTATGGAAATCGGCGTCCGGACGATCGCGCAGGCCGAGCCGTTCGAAGGCGTCGAAGGCCGGCATCATCGCGTCGATCAAGAGCGACCCGTCTTCCCTGACGACGATGTCGGGCTCTTCGTTGGATCCCGGCAGGTCGCCGGCGATGGCTTCGAGCAGGTCGGTCTGGGTGACGATGCCTTCGAGGCTGCCATATTCGTCGATGACGATGGCGAGGCGAACGGGTGAGGCCTTGAAACTGTCGAGCACGCGGACGACCGAGGTGCCCTCATGCAGCACCAGCGGCTGCTTGATCACCTCCATTGGCCGGATCTTGCCGCCGTCGAGAACCTGGTCGAGAAGGTCCTTCTTCAACACCATGCCGATCGGCTCGTCGATCGAGCCGCGGGCGACCAGCAATTGTTCGTGACTGCATTCGCGGATGGTCTTCAGGATCTCGGCCTCGCTGTCGTCGGCGTCGAACCATTCGATATCGAGGCGCGGCGTCATGATGTCGGAGATCGGCCTGTCGCCGATGTTGAACACCCGCTCGACGAGCTGCTGCTGCACCTGGTTGAGAAGGCCGGCCTCCTGGCTCTCGGCAACCAAAAGCTTGAGCTCCTGCGGCGAATGGAACGACGATTCGCCGGTTCCGGCGCGAAGACCCACACCCCGCAGCACGAGGTTGCCCATGCCGTTCAGAACAAAGATCGCCGGCTTGAATAGCACCAGGAACAGACCGAGCGGACGCACAACGGTAAGCGAAGTGGCTTCGCTGCGTTGAAGCGCCAGGCTCTTCGGTGCGAGCTCGCCGAGCACGATATGAAGTGCTGTGATGATGACGAAGGCGACGACGACGGCAACAGTATGCGCGCCCGCCGTCGCCCATTGCCCAGGCAGCCATGATAGCAGCGGCTCGATCAGGTGGGCAAGCGCCGGTTCGCCAACCCAGCCGAGGGCAAGCGACGAGATAGTGATGCCGAGCTGGGTGGCCGCAAGATTCGAGTCGAGATTATCGACGGCGCGCTGAAGTGCCGAGGCGTTCATGCGGCCTGCCGCAGCGAGTTCGGCGACGCGGCTACGCCTGACCGACACCAGGGCGAATTCGGCGGCAACGAAGAAGCCATTGGCGGCGACGAGAAGAAACACGGCTAGTATCCCGATATAGTCGGAGAGCCCGCCGGCGGAATCGGACATGTTTTCCCTGCCTTCGAGTTGATGGGAGTCCGAAACTACACGCTCGCACACTGGTGGCAAGGCGTTCCAGCCAGCCTCGCGGCGAGAGACCGTGATCGAAATACTGCGTCGGTTTGCGGATGACCGCAAATGCGTGGCAACCGCATGACCGGCGTCGCGCCATTCACCGCTTGGGTGGTTCGAAGAGCTCGATCGGGTTTCCGGCCGGATCATCGACCAGGATCTGCTTGCCGCCTATGCCCTGCACGATCTCGTTGCGGAAACGCGCGCCGGCCTGACGCAGCGCGGCGACTTCTGCTTCCAGGTCCTTGACCTCGATCTGGATGCGATTCCAACCGCCGGGCTCCGGCTTTCGCCCATCTGGCATTGCTTGAGATGCTCCGCCAGGTCCCGTCATGCCGCTGACGAACAGACGAAAACCGTCTCTGGTCAGGATGGCGAAACTCGGCGCGGGGCGAAGTGCGACGGAGAAGCCGAGATGTCTCGTGTAGAATTCCACCGCGGCGTCGACGTCGTCGACGATGTAGCGCATGCTGATACCAGGCATGTTTTCCTCCATTGGGGTCTTCGTTGTCTTGATCTGATCGTCCCCTCGCGGGAACATCCAGAACTCTCCTGTTCCTAGGATGCGTCGGTTCGAAACTCGATTATGCGCCCGTTTCAAGTTTTTTTATGCATCTCGTTATGCCAAATCGCCGAGCGCCTTTGGGCGAGACCAGATCGAATCGAGAGCATGCCGCCCGCCGCCAGCAGCGGGACAACCCTCCACGGCCGCGCCTTCCAGGCGATGAGCAGCAAAAGCCGAAGGGCCTCATTGGACGAAGCCAGCCTGCCGCGCCAGATCATCGTGTATAAGTCTAATCTAAAGTATAAGCTTCGACATGTAGCTACTGGATTCCATTACAAAAGTTTAATTTCTATTTCAGTTTCGGTTCATCTTCTCGGCCCTAGTTTGCCCCGGTGTCCAACACGAGGAACCCCACATGAAAAAGATTTTTGCAGCCCTTCTTTCCGCCTCCTTCCTTCTTTCCCCGATGATTGTTTCCCAGGCTAGCGCCGACGATCATCGCCGTCCCCCCGTCGCCGTGCAGAAGAAGGTAGTCGTCCGGTCGCACTGGAAAAAGGGATACCGCGTCAATACCAGCGAGCGTCGACGGTTCTCCGATGTCAACGACTATCGCCGCTACCGGCTGGCGCCACCGCCACGCGGTTATCGCTGGGTCAGGGCCGATCACGACTACCTGCTGATCGGCGTCACCAGCGGTATTATCTCCAGCGTTATTGCCAGTCGCTGATCGGCAGATGAACGGGAAGAGGGCGGCTTCGACCGCCCTTTTCCTCTGCCGGCAGGCAAATCTCTCGTCAGAAGGGCTTCCTGAAGGGAACGATGTGCTCGGCGAGGCTTCGGAACAGGCTGCCGGATCGTCGTTGCCGATCGGGCCGTTCGCCTGCTGCCTCGACGGTGTCGGGATGAAGCCCTTCGATCGGCGGTAGCGGCTCGCATTCGGTGCAGACGCAGAGAGTGCGTTTGATTGCCTTCGCCTTCATGCCGCCTGCCTGTTCCAGTTGGCGAAAGGATCGGGCAGGTCGCGCCAGCGCTCGGGCACGAAGGCATCTGTCCTGATAAGACAGGCGTCGAGTTCCTTCCTGATCCAGGCTTCGTCCATGGGATCGGCACCGATGAAGACGATTTCCTGGCGGCGGTCGCCCCAGACGGGGTCGAGATAGGGGCCGATGGCGTTCATGAAGGTCGGCCCCTCGGGCCACTGCTCGGACGGTACGGAGGCCCACCAGAGGCCCATCTTGCCGGTGCGGACGATCGCGCCCGCCTGGCTGATCTCGCCGACGTGATGCGGGCGGGTCGCCAGCCAGAAGAAGCCTTTGGCGCGCACCACGCCCGGCCATGCCGTGTCGAGAAAGGCCTGCAGCTTGGCCGGATGGAAAGGGCGTTTTTCGCGGTAGACGAAGGAGCGGATGCCGTATTCCTCTGTCTCGGGCATATGATCCTTGAAACCGTGCAGTTCCTTGTACCAGAGCGGATGGGTTTCGGCCCTGTCGATGTCGAAGCGGCCGGTGCCGAGCACCTCCCGCAACGCCACTTGGCCGAAGTCCGCCTCGATCAGCCGCGCATCGGGATTGAGGCCGATGATGATCTTGCGGGCGGCGTCGCGCTCCTTTTCGCTTGCCGTGCCGATCTTGTTCAGCACCACGACGTCGGCGAATTCGATCTGCTCGACCAGCAGGTCGACGATGTTTCTGTTGTCGCCGTCACCGGCCGTTTCTCCGCGGTCGGCGAGGAAATCGGCCGAGGCATAATCGGCAAGCAGATTGACGGCGTCGACGACGGTCACCATGGTGTCGAGCCTTGCGACGTCGGAAAGGCTTTGGCCATTCTCGTCGCGAAATTCGAAGGTGGTGGCGACGGGCAGGGGCTCGGCGATGCCGGTCGATTCGATCAAGAGGTAATCGAAGCGGCCCTGATCGGCGAGCTGGCGCACCTCTTTCAGCAGATCGTCGCGCAGCGTGCAGCAGATGCAGCCATTGGTCATCTCGACCAGCTCTTCCTCGGTGCGGGAGAGATTGGCGCCGCCGTCGCGCACCAGGGCAGCATCGATATTCACCTCGCTCATATCGTTGACGATGACGGCGACGCGTAAGCCCTCGCGATTACTCAGCACGTGGTTGAGCAGCGTCGTCTTGCCGGCGCCGAGGAAGCCTGAAAGCACCGTGACGGGAAGTCTGTTGTCCATGAGAGCCTCACAAGGTTTGTCTTAATGTTATATCATTACATTCGATGCGTCGAAAAAAGGCGGAACGGGGTTGTCCGCCTTTTCCGCCTCAGCTCTCTCCGGAGCGTCGCGTGTCCGATAGGACGCGCGGAGCGGCGCATGAAAGTTATGCGCTGGAGAGGCAGTCCTTCATGCTGTTGGCGATGCTGCGCATGAGGGTGAAGTAGAGATCGGGGCCGGCCTTCAGTGTTGCCGCTTCGGGATCGAGCACGCCTGATTTGGCGCGCGTGCCTTCGATGACGACATTGACGAGGCGCGGCTCGAACTGTGGTTCGGCAAAGACGCAGGTGGCGCCGAGTTCACCGACCTTGCGGTGGATTTCCGAAACACGCTCGGCGCCGGGAATAGTTTCCGGGCTGACGGTGATCGAGCCGGCGACGCGGATGCCATAGCGGTGCTCGAAATACTGGTAGGCGTCGTGGAAGACGATGAAGGGCTTGCCCTTGACCGGGGCGACGGTGGCGGTGATTTCCTTGTCCAGCGCCGTCAGCCTGTCGTCCAGCGCCTTGGCGTTTGCCTGATAGGTCAGCGCATTGGCGGGATCGGCGGCAACCAGCGTCGTGGTGATCTCGCTGGCCATCGCCTTGGCGTTCATCGGATCGAGCCAGAGATGCGTGTCGAATCTGCCATGCTCGTGATCGTCGTGGTCAGCGTCGGGGCTATGCGCGGCGTCGGCTTCATGATGCTCGTCACCATCATCATGCGCTTCGAAGGCGCCGCCCTCACGGAAAGGCAGCGTGACGAGGCCGGGGGCGTTGTCGAGTTCGGCGATGCTGGCATCCCGGCCCAGCGCCTGCAGCGGCTTTTCGAGAAAGCCCTCGAGGCCGGGGCCGACCCAGAAGATCACCTTGGCATCCTGCAAAGCGCGAGCATTCGACGGCTTCAGATTGTAGGTATGCGGGGAGGCGGCGCCATCGACGATCAGCTCCGGTTCGCCGACACCCTGCATGATCGCCGACACCAGCGAATGGATCGGTTTGATCGAGGTGACGACGACAGGCGCGTCTGCTGCTCGCATAGTGCCGGTGAAGAGAAGGGCGGGGATCGCCAGGACCGGGATTGCGAGGGCCGGCATTCTGAGGGCCAGGATTTTAAGGGCAGGCCTCAGGGCGCGTTTCATCAATATGCTCCGCTTGAATTGCAGTTGTTATGTTATTACATCAATTGCGTTATGCTATAACGTGTGCAATAGCAGGACGCAACAGCACTTTCGGAAAATTTGATGCTCTCTCCCGCAAAGACCCCCGCTGGTATCCGGGCCGAACCGCTGGTTTCGCTTGAAAATGTCGGCATCCTGCGTAATGGCCGCTGGCTGGTGCGTGGCGTCGATTTTTCCGTCTCGCGCGGCGAGATCGTCACGCTGATCGGGCCAAACGGCTCGGGCAAGTCGACCAGCGCCAAGGCAGCGATCGGCGTGTTGAAACCCAACGAGGGCAGGGTGGAGCGCAACGCCGGCCTCAAGGTCGGTTATGTCCCGCAGAAGCTCACGATCGACTGGACGCTGCCGCTTTCGGTGCGCCGGCTGATGACGCTGACCGGGCCGCTGCCGGAGCGCGACATTCTTTCGGCACTCGAATCCGCCGGCATCGCCCATATGCTCGATGCCGAGGTGCAGCATCTCTCCGGCGGCGAATTCCAGCGGGCGCTGATGGCGCGCGCTATTGCCCGCAAACCCGATCTGCTGGTGCTCGATGAGCCGGTGCAGGGGGTCGATTTTTCCGGCGAGATCGCTCTCTACGACCTGATCAAGTCGATCCGTAACGCCACCGACTGCGGCATCCTCTTGATCTCGCACGATCTCCACGTCGTCATGGCCGAGACCGACACCGTCATCTGTCTCAACGGCCATGTCTGCTGCCGCGGCACGCCTGAATCCGTCAGTCGCAGCCCGGAATATGTGCGCCTGTTCGGCAGCCGGGCGGCGCAGACGCTTGCCGTCTACAGCCATCACCACGATCATACGCATCTGCCTGATGGGCGCGTGCAGCATGCCGACGGCACGGTGACGGATCATTGCTTCCCCGATGACGGTCATCACCATGAACATGGCCATGCCGGTCATGAGCACGATCACGGCCATCCCGGGCATGACCATAGCCATGACCCCGGGCATGCCGAACATGACCACGCCCATCCGCACACGCATGCGGAGGGAGAGCGCCATGCTTGACGATTTCTTCGTGCGCGCCATCCTTGCCGGCGTGGGCCTGGCGCTGACGACAGGGCCGCTCGGCTGCTTCATCATCTGGCGGCGTATGGCTTATTTCGGCGATACAATCGCCCATTCGGCGCTGCTCGGCGTCGCACTGTCGCTGCTCTTCGAACTCAACCTGACACTGGCCGTCTTTGCCGTTGCCGCGCTCGTGTCGGTGCTGCTGCTCTTCCTGCAGAAACGCCAGGCGCTGTCGGCCGATGCGCTGCTCGGCATTCTCTCGCATGCCACACTGGCGATCGGCCTCGTCATGGTCGCCTTCATGAGCTGGGTGCGGATCGATCTCATCGCCTTCCTGTTCGGCGATATCCTTGCCGTTTCCACCACCGACATCGCGCTGATCTGGGGCGGCGGGCTGTTTGTGCTCGTGGCAATGGCCTGGCTCTGGCGGCCACTCTTGGCGGCAACCGTCAATGCCGAGCTCGCCGAGGCCGAGGGGCTGAAGCCGGAGCGGGCTCGGCTGTTTTTCATGCTGCTGATGGCCGTCGTCATCGCCATTGCCATGAAGATCGTCGGCATCATGCTGATTACCTCGCTGCTGATCATTCCGGCGGCTGCGGCGCGGCGCTTCTCGGCGACGCCGGAGATCATGGCGGTATTCGCCTCATTGATCGGGGCCGCCGCCGTCGTCGGCGGGCTGTTCGGCTCGCTCACCTACGACACACCTTCCGGCCCCTCGATCGTGGTCGCGGCGCTGATCCTCTTCATGCTCAGCCTGCTTCCCGTCAGGCGCCACCGCGCGGTCATGCAAGGACAAGGCTCATGACGACACCGCAATTGACCAAGAACCAGTCGCTGGTCTTCGACGTGCTTGAAAAGGCCGAAGGGCCGCTCAGCGCCTACACCATCCTCGACAAGCTGCGCGACCACGGTTTTCGTGCACCCCTGCAGGTCTACCGGGCGCTGGAGAAGCTGCTCGAATACGGCGTCGTGCACCGGCTCGAAAGCATCAACTCCTTCGTTGCCTGCGCCCATCCGGGCGACGACTGCCACAGCCACGGCATAGTCGCCTTCGCCATCTGCGAAAGCTGCGGTCAGGTGATGGAGTTCCACGATCACGAGGTCGACCACCGGCTGATGGGCTGGGTGCGGGGGCAGAAGTTCAAACCAGCGAAGACGACGATCGAGATTCGCGGTTTGTGCAAGGCTTGTGCGGCGTAAGCGGCCGCTCTATCCGTCGGCGACCTACCCTAACTCACCGACGGGACTTTGACGGGGCGCCATCATCTCCACCCTCATTGCTGTGACATCCCTCGGGTCGAAGCCCGAGGACAGGAATGAGCGAGGGCGGGGAGGCGGCGTGCCCGAAGGTGACCATCCACGCGTTGGTTTCCTCGCTTTCTTTGCTGCCGATCGATACACAAATCAATGATTCAAAAAGGTGAGGCCGCGAGAACGGCCTCACCTTTTGCATTTCTGTGCGGATAAGCTTAATCCGGCTTGGATTCAGAGCCGCTCTTGCCGGAGCCACCATTGTCGCTCTTGCCGGAGCCACCGTTGTCGCTCTTGCCGGAGCCGCCATTGTCGCTCTTGCCGGAGCCGCCGTTATCGCTCTTGCCGGAGCCGCCATTATCGCTCTTGCCGGAGCCGCCGTTGTCGCTCTTTCCGGAGCCGCCATTATCGCTCTTGCCGGAGCCGCCATTGTCGCTCTTGCCGGAGCTATCATTATCGCTTTTGCCGGAGCCGCCGTTGTCGCTCTTGCCGGAGCCGCCGTTATCGCCCTTGCCGGAGCCGCCGTTATCGCTCTTGCCGGAGCCGCCATTATCGCTCTTTCCGGAGCTATCATTATCGCTTTTGCCGGAGCCGCCGTTGTCGCTCGTTCTGGAGCCGCCATTGTCGCTCTTGCCGGAGCCGTCGTTGTCGCTCTTGCCGGAGCCGCCATTGTCGCCCTTGCCGGAGCCGCCATTGTCGCCCTTGCCGGAGCCGCCGTTGTCGCTCTTGCCAGCGCCGTCAGTGTCGCCCTTGCCGGGGCCGTCATTGCCGCCCTTGCCGGGACCGTCGTTGCCACCCTTGCCCGGGCCGTCATTGCCACCCTTGCCATGACCGTGATCTTTTCCGCCCCCGTCGTGGCCGTGATGATCGCGGTCCTTGCCGTCGTGATCGTCTTTCCCACTGTGGCCATGGCCGTCCTTGCCGTGCCCGTGATCTTTCCCGCCCTTGCCGCCGCCGTGATGATCATGGCCCTTGCCGTGATCGTCCTTTCCGCCATTGTCGCCGCTGCCGCTGCCGCCGCCGCTGCCGCTGCCGCTGCCGCTGCCGCTGCCGCTGCCGCTGCCGCTGCCGCTGCCGCTGCCGCTGCCGCTGCCGCTGCCGCTGCCGCTGCCGTCGCCATTGCCGCTGCCGCTGCCGCTGCCGTCGCCATTGCCGCTGCCGCTGCCGTCGCCATTGCCGCTGCCGTCGCCATTGCCGCTGCCGGCATCGTCGCCGTTCCCGTTCCCGTTGCCGTTGCCATCGCCATTGTCATTATCGCCAGCATTCCCATTGCTGGCGAGTGAACCGCTGCTGGATGTCTTCTTGCCGCCGCCAATGTTTTGGTTGCCGCGATCGTTATCGTTCGGATTGAACCTGCTATCGGACCGAATTGCACTGGTCGGCATGCACAGCCTGTATTCGAGTGTACCGCGAACTGCGGCCTTGCAATTAACGACTGCCGGGGCTGCCGTTGCCAAGCTGCTGCTTGCCAGAAGGGAAGCAACGGCGATGCTGAATTTCGCTGCTCTGCTGATCATTTCAATCCATCTCCGAAGGTTAACCGAATGTTAATGGGGAGAACTCCTACACTAACAATCAATTAACACGAAGAATAGATGATGGTTAATCTGTCTCAATCGTTTAATACAGTTAAATTTGCAAGTATAAAATTTTACTAAATTTTTATTCTGCCTATGTTATCGTCTCACGACAAATAAAAGGAATCGGCTATGAAGCGCCTCTTTTCGCTCGCTGGCTTTTTATTCATTCTTCTGCATTTTCAAGCTGTTGCGGGATCATCGCTTCCTGTAACGCGAAGCATCGGCGCACCCGTGGGATTCGCCGCAGCCTGCGCCAAGTACAAGTGGCTGTGCGGCAGGATGGCGACGCAACAGCTGAACGATCAGGCAGGCATGGCGCTTCTGCAAAAGGTCAATCGCGCCGTAAATGGACGTATCATTCCCGCGGAAGATCGCCCGTCTTCCCGAAATAGGGATGTCTGGTCTCTGCCGGTTGCCGGCCATGGCGATTGTGAGGACTACGCTCTCCAGAAGATGAAGGACCTGATCGAAGCTGGTTTTCCATCGAACAGGTTGGCGCTTTCCGTGGTGATTGGACCGCAGGATCAAAACCATGTCGTTCTCATTGCCCGGACGGACGGCGGCGATTATGTGCTCGACAATCTGACCGGCGCCGTGAGGCTCTGGCGCACGACAGGCTATACGTTTCTGGCCACTCAGGATTTCCAATCGCGAACGGGCTGGCGCGTGACGCTTGCTGGTCCCCGTGCAGGCGAGTTCTCTTGAACTGAAAGTCTCGAGGCGACGCGTTCGCCGCTGGCCGGCGCAGATCCCGGCGCTATCTTTGCCGGAGTAACCAAGCCAGGGACGACCGCGTGACGAAGACCGAACTCGCGGAGATATACCGCGGCTACATCGCCTGCCTGAACAGGCAGGACTGGCCCAATCTCGGGCAGTTCGTCGGCGACGATGCAGTTCATAACGGCCTGCGCCTCGGGCTGCCGGGTTACGCCGCCATGCTCGAGCGGGACTTCGATGAGATTCCCGATCTCTATTTCAAGGTGCTGATGCTCCTTTGCGATCCGCCATACATCGCCTGCCGGCTCGGCTTCGATTGCAGGCCGAAGGCAAAATTCCTCGGCCTCGATGTAAACGGCAGGCGCCTTTCCTTCACCGAAAATGTCATCTACGAATTTCGCGGCGGCAAGATCGTCGAAGTCTGGTCGGTCATCGATAAGACGGCGATCGAGTCCCAGCTTGCGAGCTCGAATTGATCGCGCGGGCGGCTTCCGGTCTGTGTTTCGATCAGATGATGGCGACGCGTTCGCCGAAGGGCGTGTCGTCGTCGAAATTGCGGGTGCCGATCCGATCGCTTTCGCCTGACAACACCGGCTGTTCCGCCTGTTCGCCGGCCTCTTCCCTTTCGTCCGATGCCGCATGCCCGTCCCGCTTTTGCGGATGCTGCTCATAATCGACGATCAGATCCGCGTGCGGGATGAGACCGCTTGCGGCTTCCTTTTCTGTGGACTTCTTCGCTGCCAGCTGATCGGCCGTGATCTGCGACTGGCGGGCAGCGACCCAGGCATTGTCGGGTTCGGAGCCGATCGAGGTGCTGGTGCCGACCTTGGTAGGTTCGGACGGGGCGGTGGCGGAGATGGGGTTGATCGCGTCGACCATGATGCTCTCCTGCTGGAACAGGATGATTTAGGCTTGCTCGGCCCAAAAATCTGAATCCTATTCTAAATTAAATAGTTAGAGGATGATGTTGTCCGAAGATGGCTTACGCTTTTCGGCATCATGCTCCATGGCGAACCGGCGAAACAGCCAGCCGTTTCCCCGAATGAAAACGGCGCAGTCTTCGGGCCTGTCAGAGAGACATATCGGGGCCGCGCCGAAAAACACAAGGGGACATCGACGTGACTGCCATTTCGGACAATGACGAAATCGGTAGCAGAGTACGAGAAATTCGACAAAGAATTGTGCGCGCAAGGGGGTGCGCGGTGCGTGGTTAATGTAAGAATCGGAAACACTTTGTGACTAAGTGTCTCCAAAAGCTGCGTTTTTTGACTTGCTGCGCGCGAAGACATGACGGATATTGTTTAAACGTTGAGGAAGCCGTCATGATTAGAATGATTGAAAACCCCGCCGAACTGGCTGGCGAAGATATCACCGGCAAATATATTCTCCGGAGGCTGAACTACCACTGGTTCGCTTACGGCAAGGCGGCTATCGTGACCGCCTGCAAGGGAACGATCCTGCAGCTCGAGCGGGAAGAGACGGTCTATTCCGAGCGTTGGGGCCGCCGCGCCTATATCGGCACCGGCAGACGTTATCCCGGCGGCATCTGTCCCATTTCTGCGGTCGCCTGCGTTTGCGATACGCCTGATGACGTCAATGCCGTCATTCAACTGGATGTCGAAGCACAGGACGAATTCTATCAACTGATCGCCAAGGCCGAAGCCAGGGTTCAGGCGCTTGCCTCTTCCTCACGAAACAGCCAGTTTCTCGAAGCTGCCGAGTAGGGCGGCTCTTTACCGAAATCCGCCTTCAACCATCATTGCGGCGACGGCAGAATTTTTCCGACATCTCGAATGCTGGATGCAAAAGCGTCGCTACGATCAAGCGCGGCTTTCGTTCGCTACGCTGCCATCGGGTGCTTTCCGTCTCCTCAATCCGGTGCGGTTGTGTTAGACTTAAGCGGCATCCGTTGGGATGCAGACAGCTCGTTCCCGGTTGAACGGAAGCGGTCATGACAGAGCAGAACACTCGGCCCAATCACGCATTTGCAGCGACGGCGCCATCGCTCGGCTCGCTCGCCATCACCATTGCCGTGATGTTTGCCGCGCTATTCTGGCCGGCCGGCACGCTCGACTGGCCGCGTGGCTGGATCTTTCTCGGTCTCTTCCTTGCACTGACATGTGTCGCGATCATCTGGATCTGGCGGACAAATCCGGAGCTGTTTGCGGCGCGCAGCCGATATCAGAAAGGCACCAAGCCCTGGGACGCGGTGGTGGCGACGCTGACAATCATTCTCTTTGTCGCCATACTTCCGGTCGGCGCGTTCGACGACGGGCGTTTCCACTGGGCGCCGCAGCCAGATTGGGTGGTCCTCATCGGCTATCTGCTGATGACAGTAGGCTATCTCGGCCTGACCTGGGCGCAATCGGTCAACCGGCATTTCGAGCCGACGGTGCGCATTCAGACCGACCGCGACCACAAGGTAATCGATACCGGACCCTATGCCGCCATCCGCCATCCCGGATACGCAACCGCTGTCGTGCTCAGCGTCGGCATCGCACTGTCGCTTGGATCGCTCTACGCGCTGATCCCCGCCGGCCTGCTCATCATTGTACTCTTCGGCCGCACGCTGGGAGAGGAGGCAGAATTGCGCAAGGGGCTCGAAGGCTATGCTGAGTACATGGAGCGTGTGCGCTGGCGGTGGATTCCGGGAATTTGGTAAGCGGCTCGCGTGTCCGGAGTACGTCCAGTTATTTGCCCTTTCGCTTGCGCTCAGTGCATTCGCGGCTTCGCCGCTCATCCCCCTCATCTGCCTGCCGGCATCTTCTCCCCGCCGGGGAGAAGCGGAATCGTGGCGGCGTCTTGCCCTTCCTGACTGCGCCGTTTGCGGAAACGAGCGAAAGCGACTTGCTCTCCCTCTTCTCCCCAGCGGGGAGAAGGTGGCCCGAAGGGTCGGATGAGGGGGATGAGCGGCAAAGCCGCGAATGCAGTGAGCGCAAGCGAGGGGCAAAATATAGGGCATACCACTCTCGTCAACCCTTGCCCGCGTCAGAGAACAAGCCACCGGTCGCGTTGCCTGGTTCACCCGATCTGCCTGAGATCCCGCGCAAACCGCTGCCAATTCGCCACGTAGTTTTCCGCCGAGCGACGGATGCTCTCGACAGCCTGCTCATCCAGCACCCGCACGACCCGGGCGGGTGCTCCGACGATCAGCGAATTGTCGGGGAATTCCTTGCCTTCGGTCACCAGCGTATTAGCGCCGACGAGGCAGTTGTTGCCGATCTTCGCACCATTCAGGATGGTTGCGCCCATGCCGATCAGCGTGTTGTTGCCGATGGTGCAGCCGTGAAGGATGGCATGGTGGCCGATGGTGCAGCCTTTGCCTGTTGTCAGCGGGAAGCCCATGTCGGTATGGGCCATCACACCTTCCTGGATGTTGGTGCCTTCGCCGACGGTGATCTTCTCGTTGTCACCGCGCAGCACGGCGCCGAACCAGATGCCGACATTCTCGCCGAGCTCGATCTGGCCGATGATATTGGCATCCGGTGCGATCCAATAGAGGCCGGCAGCGGGCAGTTTCGGCGTCGATCCGCCAAGCGCATAGACGGGCATGGCTCTCTCCTCAGATGACTTCGACCGATAGGGTGGCGACGCCGTCGATGCCGCAATTGATGCGATCGCCCCTGGCCACTGCGCCGACGCCGGCGGGCGTGCCGGTCATGATGATATCGCCAGGTGCGAGAGTGAAGAGCTTCGACAGTTCGGCGATGATCTCCGGCACCTTCCAGATCATCTGGTTGAGATCGCCGTCCTGCACGCGCTTGCCGTTCTGTTCCAGCCAGATCTTACCTTCAGCGGGGTGGCCGAGACGGCCCGCCGGAACGATCGACGAGACGGGGGCGGAATGTTCGAAGGCCTTGCCGACTTCCCAGGGACGACCGAGCTTCTTTGCCTCGCCCTGTAGATCGCGGCGGGTGAAATCGATGCCGACGGCATAGCCGTAGATGCAGTCGAGCGCGTCCGCGGCCCCGATGTTCGCGCCACCCGATTTCAGCGCCAGCACGCACTCGACCTCATAATGCACGTCTGATGACAGCGGCGGATAGGGAAAAGCCTTACCCGACGGCAGCAGGTTGTCGGCATTCTTCTGGAAGAAGAAGGGCGGCTCGCGGCTGGGATCGTGGCCCATCTCAATCGCATGGTCTGCATAGTTCCGCCCGACGCAATAGACGCGGCGCACCGGAAAACACTCGGCGCTGCCCTCGACCGGCAGCAGCACCGGTTGCGGAAGCGGGATGACGGTGACGGGATCGGACATTGGCGGGCTCTTCCTGTTTACGAGTCTTTGCGCCATCTTAGACGGAAAACATCGCGCCGGGGAAGCGTCCTTGGGGTCCGACTTCGGTGCATTGACGCTGTCACTATCCAGCGGTATCGTTACTGCCATGCACAGGACTTTTGCAGTTTCGACGACGTCTACGACCACCGCGCCGCGGTGGGAGGTAGACGCGTGAACTGAAATCTGTTCATTGCTGCTGAAACCAACCCGCCGGAAAAAACGAGCGGGTTTTTTGTTCCCGCTCGTTTCCCGTATTCGAGGACGAGATCGTGGACGATATCCAGAAACATGTTCTTGCGGAGCGGGCGCTGGCCGTCGCCCGCCACTGCATCGCCAGCCGCTATCCCAGGGCCGCATTCGCCTATGTCGCCGGCTCCATCATGCGCGGCGAAGGCACCACCTTTTCGGATATCGATCTGGTCGTCGTGTTCCCGTCGCTCGAAAGAGCCTGGCGGGAATCGTTCACTGAGGACGGCTTCCCGGTTGAGGCCTTCGTTCACGATCCGCAGACGCTGGCGCATTATCTCCATCAGGATGCAGACAGCGGTTATCCCATCATGGTCAACATGGTTGTCACGGGCAGCATACTGGGCTCGGATATCGACAACGCCCGCGTCGTGCAGGCATGGGCGGCAAGGATGCTGGCGGCGGGGCCGAAGCCTCTTGCCGGGGCAGACTACGACTTGCTGCGCTATCAGGTCACCGATCTGGCCGACGATCTGCGCGGAACGCGCCCACCCGAAGAGATCGCCGCCATCGCGGCGCTGCTCTATCAGAAGCTCGCCGACCTGATGCTTCTCGGACGTGGCGCGTGGGCTGGCCGGAGAAAGTGGGCGCCACGTCTGATCAGGGAGCTCGACGCGCAATTGGCGGCCGAATTCGACGCGGCGTTCAGTCTGGCGGCTGCGGGTGACGGCGCCCGATTCCTGGCTTTGGCCGACCGGGAGCTTGCCTTGCATGGCGGCCGCTATTTCGACGGATACAGGCAGGAGGCGCCGCTGGAAGCGCGCCGCCTGGAAACGAGCGGCTCATAAAGGAACATCCGTGCGCCATTATCAGGCGTGAGAAGACGTCGTCGCCGGTTATTCCTCGCCGGATTCGGTCAGCGCATCGCGGACGATCGCGTAGTAGGGGGTAAGCTCGGGGATATCGGCGGCCAGCCTGTCGAAGGTGGGGTCGGATGGCGCAAGTGTGCCGGCGTATTTCGCTTGCGTGAAGGCCCGATGGGCGGCAAGGGCTTCGGCGTCGGCCTTGTGCACGACGGTATAGACAGGCGAGGGCACGGTGCGGCCCTTGACGATGATGCGGTCGAGCTCGACGACGGTATAGGTGCCGGCGACAAGTCTTGCAGTCTCCTCGCCGAGCAGCAGCGCCACGCCATAATTCTTCGAGGCGCCTTCGAGGCGGGAGGCGAGATTGACGCTGTCGCCGAGGCAGGAATAGTCGAAGCGGCGGGTCGAGCCCATATTGCCGACGATGCATTCGCCGGTGTTGATGCCGACACCCATCTTCAACACGTGCGGCCTGCCGCCGCGCGCTGCCGCCTCCCGCTCCAGCTCATGGTTCAGGCTCGATATCGCCGCCTGCATGGCGAGCGAGGCTCTGACTGCATGGAGTGCATGATCGGGATCGTCGAGCGGCGCGTTCCAGAAGGCCATGATGCAGTCGCCCATATATTTGTCGATCGTGCCGCCGTGATCCATCACCACGTCGGAGAGCGGCGTCAGCAGCCGATTGATCAGGCCGGTCAGTTGCTCCGGATCATCTTTCAACGTCTCGGCGATGGTGGTGAACCCACGCACATCGGAAAACAGCACGGAGAGCGTGCGCCGCTCGCCGCCGAGCTTCAACTGCGAGGGGTCGTTCGACAGGCGCTTGACCAGATCGGGCGAGATATATTGGGCGAAGGCGCGGATGATCTGGCGCTTGTTGCGACGTTCTTCGGCATAATCGAAGGCGGCTTGGCCGAAGGCGACCGAGACATAGGCAACGACTGGCCCGAGCGGCGGGACGAAGATATGGGCAAAGCGGATGCCGGCAAAACTCGCAGCAGCGAAGGCGAATACGGCCACGACGCTGGCGACGATCGTCAGCCATCCAGTCGAACGCCAGACGGTGGCAGCGGCGAGCAGCACGGAGATCAGGATGCAGGCGGCGACCAGCGGAAGGCTGGCTTCCGCGATCGACAGGCCACGGCGGATATTGTCGTAGATCGTAGCCTGGATCTCGACGCCGGAGGTCAGCGTGCCGGTGTGGACGGTATAAGGTGTCGCGAAGGCATCGATGCCGCCCTTGTCGATGGCAGGGGCATTCTGCAGGCTGAGACCGACGAGCACGACGCGGCCCTTGAAATAATCCGGCGGCAGCAGGTTCTCAGGGTCGAGCGCCTGGTAGTAGGAGACTGTGGGATAGCTGCGGGCCGCGCCGAAGGATTGGATGAGCCGGCCAGCAGGCAAGGCTTTGGGTGCTGCTCCCGACGCCTTCATCAGCATGGCGGCAAAGCCGTCCTCATAACCTGGAATGCGCCGGAACGCACCGTCGCCGCTGAGATCGACGGAGGCGATGCCGGTCACAGCACCCGCTTCAGTCAGTTGCGGCAGCGGCGTGGCGCGGATCAGTTGCGAGGACTGGGGCGTCTCGATCAGCGTTTCGTCGCCGGCGAGCACGACATCCGGGCCGACAGCCCTAGTGATCGCGTCGTCGTTGTCGGGGTTCGAAGGTTCGGCCATGATGATATCGAGGCCGATGACACGGGCACCGGCCGTGCGTAGCTGCCTGACAAGCCGGGCATGCAGGCTGCGCGGCCAGGGCCACTGCGCATTGATATCGGCAAGCGAAGGCTCGTCGATCGCGACGATGACGGGTCCGCCGGGTGGCGGACGGGGATCGTCGACGGTCGAGAGATAGTCGAAGCTTCTCAGCTCCAGCAGCGACCAGGCGGGCAGGCGCGACAAGAGCGAGATTGCGACCAGCGTCGCAAGCGCCAGTATCAGCAGCCTGAGATGGCGGCTCTCGGCTTGCCGGCTGGCTGACCTGACCTGCCGAGGCTTGCCTCGCACCCGCATCAGAAGCGAACTTTGAGCGTGCCCCTGAAGGCGCGGCCCCAGCCGGGCACGCCGGGCGTGAGCTCGAAATCCTCGTCGAGCAGGTTATAGGCGGCCGCTTCCAGCGCGATGCGCTTGTCCAGCGGTTCCCAGATCAGGTGGGCGTCGAGGCTCCAATAGTCGTCGAGCTTGGTGCCGAGATCGTCGCCGTCGCGCTCGCCGACATAATTGGCGGCCACCGTCGCCTTGACCTTGGCCTCGCTGACCCAGGTCAGGGCGATCTGCCCGGAATTCTTCGGAATGTAGGGCAGCGAGCCGCCGTAGTTCGGCTCCAGCGGATCCTTGTTCTCCGATTCCATATAGGCATAGGTGGCGGAGAGGCCCAAACCATGGCCGAGCGCGACGTTGGCGGTCACGGCGGCGCGGTCGATGCTGCCGCGTGATAGCGGCAGGCTGTCGGCTGCCGGAAGCGAGATCAGCGGAAAGTCGATCGAGAAATCATGCAATTCCTGGTGCTGGTATTCGACCGAGGTGAAGAAACGATCGGTCCACTCGGCATCCCATTGCAGCGCGACCGTATCCGTATAGCCCTGCGGATTGGCGGAAAACTGGTTGGCCTGCAGCCCTAATATGCCGATCGGTGCAAGCGTCGGCACTCCGCTATCGAAGCTCTGACGCATGAAGGCGGCACGCAGCCAGTGGTTTTGAACCGGTGCCCAGGCGAGGCCGAAGCGCGGCTCCAGCCGGCTGATATCGATGCCGTCGCCCTCCAGGCGCGTGGCGAACAAGGCGTATTCGCCCTTGAGATCCGGCGTGATCTCATGCAGCACATCGACATAGGCCCGGCCTATATTGACGGTGTTCTCGTTGTGCTCGAGGGGCGCCGTCAAGCCCAGAAGTGTCGTATCGACGGTGCTGCTGACGTCCATCCAGCCGCCTTCGATACCGTAGCGCAATGTCAAAGGTCCGGCACCTATGGAATGGCTCAAGGCACCGATATAGGTTTTTGATTCCGCCTCCTGCGTGACGTTGGTAAAGGGAATGATAAAGGGAACCCCTGCGCCGATAAACAGCGGGTCCACATCAACATCAAGGACGTTGCTCGTCTTCGACTTGCTGCCTGAATAAAGCAGCGCTCCATTCAACACGTTTTCATAGGCAAACGTGTGGCTCCAGCCAATGCCGGCACTCGTGCTTTGGCTGTCAGTGTCTTGCGCTGTATAAAGAGGCAACGGGAGAGGAACGCGGAAGAGGAGTTCCATGAACCCGGTGTTTGATGACAGCGCGTTCAGCGTCCCATCGTTCTTGGCATGGTTGACATAGGCCACTACGCGATCGTCCGGCGTCACTGTTGCCGTCAGGTAGCCATTGCCGCCGACGAGCTTGTTATCGGTCGAGAAGCCACCGAAGTCGCGATAGTCCCCGTCGAGCGCCAGTTCTTCCCATGTCAGGTTGCCGTAGAAGCTGAGAGGGATCGTCTCGTTGGAGAAGCCCTGGATCTCAGCCTCGCCGATGCCTCTGGTATGGCCGTCGACGCTGTTGATGCCGCCGCCGAGCGAGCCTTCTATGAAGGGTGTGCGCAGCAGCGTTGCCGAGCGCGAGCGACCGGAGAGCATGTGCGGATCAAGCAGCAAGCCCTGGATAAAGGATGAATAGCTCGATGCATTGTTGCGATACTGGATGACATTGTCGTCGCTGAAGCTCGTCGCGTTGACGAAGGGGAAGATGCTGCCCTTGATCGACTGATCGATATAGCCGCTGCCTTCGAAGGGACTGAAGACGGCATCGCCATAATAGCGGCCCCAGGCATCCAGGCCCTGTAGGCGGAAGGCATTGTTCAGCGTCGAGCCGGCATCCTGGTTGGCGCCGAGCGCGCTGTAGTCGCCGCCGCGCGCCCTGGAGCGGCGGAGAAACTCCTGGGCGTTGCGGATCGCGCCGTCGGCGTCGTAGTCATCGATGTCGACAGCGGTTCGGAAGGAGGAGATGACGGGATCGTTCTTGTCGAGCCTGTCGGCATTGTCGACCGCCTGCGCGGAGGGGATGCGGTCACCCTTTTCGTAATGGGCGGCGGCGAGCATCAGTTGTGACTGCGAATGCGCCGGATTAGCGGTGCTGGCCGCCAGCAGATCCGCCAGCGCCTTGTCGCGTTCGCCAGTCTGCAGATAGTAGCGGCCGCGGGCGAGAAGCGCGATGTCGAAGGACGGATCGACGGCAAGCGCCGTATCGATTTCGCGCTTGGCTTCCTTCATGCGCGATTGATCGAGATAGAGGATGGCGAGATTGGCGTGCGGCACGGGATCCTGCGGATCGAGCGCGATTGCCTTCAGGAAGGCGGCCTCGGCCTCGCCATTGGCGTCGCGGGCGCTCTGCAGCAGGCCCATCGAGTTCAACGATCCCGACGCCCCCGGCGCAAGCTCGATGGCGCGGTTCAGATCGGCTAAAGCGCCGTCGATGTCGCTTTCGTAGCTCGCTTTGTAGGAGGCGCGCGCGGCAAGGGCGATCGGATGGTTGGGATCAAGCGAGAGGGCGCGGTTCACCGCCTCCTGCATCTGGGCGCGGTCGTCGATCAGCTGCGCCAGCTGGGCGCGGATCGCGGGCAGGGTGGGATCGTTCGGAAAGCGCTTTTCGGCTTGGCTGATCACATCGAGGGCAGTGCGCGGGTTTTGCAAAAAGCCGGCGGTATAGGCCTGCATGATCGCGCCATAGGGGCCGACAGCAGCCGAAGGCGGCTTTTCGACATGGGCGGGATCAGCAAGCGAACGGGCGAAATAGCCGCCATATTGGGCCATGTTCCGGCGGCTGGCGTCGAGATGCGGCAGTGCTGCCGCAAACAATCTTGCCGCTTCGTCGTAGCGTTTTTCGGAGCCGGCGATCGTGGCATCGATCAGGTCGAGGCGGGCCTTCTGGGTGGTCGTCAGCTTGCGGCGGCGAATCTCGTGAAGCGTGGCGGCCGTAACCTGCCGGCCATCGAAGGCGCTCTGCACTTCGGCAAGCTCCAGCCAGTCCTCAGTGGTGCGCCGTTCCGGCGGCAAAGCCAGCAGCCGGCGGCGCTCGTCGGCCATGCGGCCTGCCGGCAGCGGCGAGGTCGGCATCAGCCCGAAGCCGTCGCGCAGGTTCAGGTAGAACAGCATCTGCTCGCGATCGTCGGGTGTGACGATGACGAGCTTGCGCGGCGCCTGGCCGATCGTGGCGACCGCTCCCTCGCCCTCATTTACCTCGACGCTGCCCTGCGGGTTGGTGAGCGCGACGCGGCCTTCGAGCACGATCATCGAGGTCTTGGCGCCCTCGACCGTCATGGTCCAGTCGGTGCCGCGGATGGCGGCTGCGGCCGCCGGCGTTTCCACAGTCAGGCCCTGGCCACCGCGCTCGGCGCGCGCCCAGATCGTTCCCGATTGCAGCTCCAGCGTCGTGTCGCCGCTCGCGGCCATCTTCTTGACCTGCAGCGAGGAATTGCGGCCAAGGCGAACCTGCGTGTGATCGGAAAAGACAATGGCGAGCTGGCCGTTGGCGTTGGTGCGCAGCACGTCGCCGGTCAGTAGGTCTTGATTGATGTCGACGACGCGCCAGTTCGACACGTCGATGAAGCGGACCTCCTCGCCGGTCTTGCGGGCGATGACGGAACCGGCGACCGGTGTTGCACGCTGCACGGGGTCAGCCGCCGCCGGCGAAAAGCCCGGCACGACAAGCGCAAGCGCCACCCCGGCGCGACAGATGTTTTTCCAGCGACCCAGCATGACCCCAACCCCCGCTTCCCCTTTGTCCAAGTAGAAAAGAAAAGTCAAGCATATTGCACACGTGTTCTTGAATTCCGTGTGAAGTGTAATATCAGGGAAACACTTATGGGATGGAGTATTCGGGTGAGCGAATTCGAGAGTGCAACTGAACTTATGCCAAGCGAACCATCGACGGGTGACATCGGCGCCGGGTATTTCGATCATATCAAGAAAATCAATGACATATTTTATGATCAGATCAAGATCTCTGACCAGAAAGCCGCTTATATTTTCACTTTCATGCTGGCATTCCTGGTGAGTTCCAGCGATGTCAGGGCCGTCTTCAGCCTGGCGCGCTACGTGAGCGGCACGCCCGGCAGTATGCTGTTCTCCGGCCTGCTTGCCGCAGCTTCGGTCTTTTCGATGCTGTCGGCGATCCTCGTCGTACTGCCGCGCCATTTGAACAACTCGACGTCATTGTTCTGGGGCGCCTGGCACGGTCATCGCGACCGGTTCTTCGATGCGGCGCTGCGGCGCGACGAGCGCTACCTTTTCGAACAGTACCTCGAAAACGCCGACATCCTCTCCACCATCGCCCGCAACAAATACCGCTGCGTCACTTTTGCGTTCCGCGGGCTGATGGTGAGTGTGATCGCCTATGTGCTGCTGTTGGTGGCGGTGTGAGCGTAGCGCGCCCCAGCGGCGTCGAAGAGCGAGATTCGCTCCACCGGGCGCGCCGAAACGCGCCCGGCCGTTTTCATCCCTCGACCTCAAGAACAAGTTCGAGTTCGATCGGCACGCCTAAAGGCAGGCTGGCGACGCCGAGCACGACGCGGCCTGAGAGCTTTTCCTCGCCGAAGACCGAAAGCAGCATTTCGGATGCTCCGTCCGCAACCTTCGGATGGTCGCGGAAATCGCCTTCGGTCGCGATATAAACGCCAAGCTTGACGATCCTGACGGCCCTGTCCAGCGAGCCGAGATAGTCCTTGGCGGCTGCGAGCGCGTTCAGCGTTGCGGTTTCGGCCGCCTTCCTGCCGTCCTCGGCCGTCAGTGCACCGCCGACGCGGCCGATATAGCGCGGCTCATGGCCGACGACCGGCAGCATCCCGCTGAAGAAGACCAGGTTGCCGGTCCTTATCGCTTCGACATAGGCCCCGAAGGGTGTCGGCGGCGGGGGAAGCGTGATGCCGAGTTCCTGCAGCCGTCGTTCCGCGCCGGCTGCCTTAGCTTTCGCATGGTCTACCATCTGCCCAGATGTGCGCCGCCGTCGACGTGCAGCACCTCCCCGGTTACGCGCGGCGCTTCGGTGAGGAAGATGACGGCGTCAACGATCTCCTCGACGTTCGATATGCCTGCCATCGGCGACAGCGTCTTCAGGAAATCCTTCGGATTGTCCTTGTGCAGGGGCGTGTCCACCACACCGGGAGCGACGATATTGAAGCGAATGGCCTCGTTCGCATATTCCATCGCCAGGTTCTTGGAGATGGCGTTGATGCCGCCCTTTGTCATCATCGAGACTGAGGCGGAGAAGCCGGCGATCGGATGATCGGTCAACGGCGTGGTGATGCTGACGACGCTACCGCCGGTTTTCTGCGCGAGCATCTGTCGGACGACCAGCTGGGTCAGATGGATGAAGCCCTCGAGATTGGTCGAGGACATTTTCTGGAAGTCGGCCATCGTGAACTCGACGAACGGCTTGGCCAAGAAAATGCCAGCATTGTTCACGAGCGCGTCGATCGAGCCGAAGCGATCGATTGCGGTCCTTGCCACCCGCGCGGCGGTTTCGGCATTGCCGATGTCACCGTCGACGAGCACCAGCCTGTCGGAGGCTTGGAAAGCGTTCGAAGTGCTGACCTGGCGCGAGGTGGCGACGACATTATAGCCGCGCTGGATGAAGGCGTTGACGAGGCCGGCTCCGATACCCTGGGAGGCGCCGGTGACGATGACTGTTTTTCTCGTAGTCATGCTGATTTCCATAATCTGGTTCGGGCAACGCGGACCTTGCGGTTGCAAAGGCGGGGTCGCTCGAGATGGGGCTGCTGCGAATGCGCCTCCATCCGGTTGTCTTGTTTTCGCAAGGTGAATATGGCGAAAACTCCATTACGCGATTAGATGGAAATATCTGGATTCTCTTTTGCATCCATGCAAAAATCAGAACATGGCTGATCTGAACGATATCGCCGTTTTCGTGAAGGTGGCGCAGTACGGCAGCTTCAGCCGCGCTGCCCATTCCCTCGGCATGCCTGTATCGACCGTCAGCCGGAAGGTCACATCGCTGGAAGAGCAGCTCGGTGTGATGCTGCTGCAGCGGACGACCCGCAAACTGAGCCTGACCGTGCAGGGCCAGGCCTATTACAACAGGTGCAGCGAACCGCTCGCCCATCTGCTTGATGCCGAGCAGGCGCTTACCGAGACACAGAGAAAGCCGGAAGGTCTGCTGAAAATCTCCGTGCCAGTCATCTTCGGACAGGAAGTCTTCCACGAATTCGTCTCGGCTTTCCTGAAAACCTATCCAAAGATCCAGGTCGATCTCTTCGTCACCAACCTGTTCCTCGATCTGATCGCGGAGAACATCGATCTCGGCATCCGTTTCGGCGGACTTAAGGATTCCTCCATCGTGGCGCAGCGGCTCGGCAAGAGCGTGCGCTATCTGGTCGCCGCACCGGACTATCTGAAGGGGAGGGTGCTTCCCTTGAAGCCCGAAGATCTGAAGGACCATCAATGCGTGCTCTTGAACGGCCGCAACGGCGAGGCGGAATGGTATCTGGTGAGCGGTCGCAAATCGGTTCGCCTGCATGTGTCGGGGCCGGTATCGAGCCGGGATTTCGATGCGGTAAGCGCCTTCACCTATCGCGGACACGGTATCGGCTTGCTGCCTTCGACCTATTGCGACGAACAGATCAGAAAAGGTGAACTCGTCCGCCTGCTGCCGGGCTGGTCGTCCGAGGAAATTTTCGTGCACGCCGTCTATCCCACGCGCCGCTTTCTGCCTTCCCGATTGCAGGTCTTTCTCGAGGCGCTGAAAGCATGGAAGACCCCCTTGTGGCTTCCCTTGCATTGAAGGCCTTCCGATCCATCACCGAAAATTGAAGCCGTACGCGGGGCCGAGCGATCTGCGTCGGCCAAGCTGTGTTAGAGTTCGCTGGCTTGGATGGCGCAGGGATTGGATTGCCAATGCTGACGACACTTGCGGTGGTTATGGGTCTTTCCGGCCTCGTCTCCGTCGCCCAGGCGGGGGGAAGCGAGGTCGATGTGACCCTCGTGCTTGCCGTCGACACCTCGCGGTCGATGGATTTCGAGGAGATCGGCATCCAGCGCGAAGGTTATGTCGAAGCGCTGAAGCACAAGGAGTTCATCGACGCGGTGAAGGGCGGGCTGACCGGCCGCATCGCCATCAGCTATTTCGAATGGGCTGGCTATGTCGTCCAGGATTCCGTGATCGACTGGCAGGTGATCGAGACGGAAGAGGATGCGATCGCTTTTGCCGGCAAACTCGAAGCCCGGCCGATTGCCACGCAACGGCGCACATCGATCTCTACCGCGATCGCCCAGGGCGCCAGCATGATCGTTTCCAGTCCCTTTCAGTCCAGGCGACAGGTGATCGATGTCTCCGGCGACGGTCCCAACAATTCCGGCGATCCCGTCACCCCCACTCGGGACAAGGCGGTTGAAGCCGGCATGGTCATCAACGGCCTTGCCATCATGCTGCGGCCCTCCGATGCGCCCAACGGGCTCGACAAATATTATGCGGATTGCGTGATCGGCGGCCCCGGCGCCTTCGTGCTGCCGGTCCGCAAGATCGAGGATTTCGCCGTTGCCGTGCGCCGCAAGCTGGTGCTGGAGATCAGCGACCTATCCCCGCCGGCGATGGTGCAGAAAATCGCCGGCGCTGAGGCGGGCACTGACTGCCTGATTGGTGAGAAGCAATGGCGGGATATCTTCGACCGCTGATGCCCGGATTAACGCGCCGTAGTTATATCAGTCAGTATCTGGTATGCGGCAGAGACACGGTCCTCGTTGGGATAGTTTTTGTTGGCCAGAATGACGATACCAACTCGCTCTTTCGGGATGAACGCCACATATGCGCCGAAACCATTCGTGGAGCCGGTTTTGTTGATCCACACATCGTCGCGCGGTTCCATCGCCGGCTTCAGCTGCTTGACGGGAATAGTCTTGAGCATCGCGCTGGAATTGTTGTCCATTAAGGTCGTCAACGTCGCGGGATAGGAATACTGCTCCCAAATAAGGTCTTGCGTCATCGCGCCGACATGGAAGTATCCAGTGTGCGTATTGGTGATCGCCTGCTGGAGTTTTCCGTCCAACTTGACCAGTCCCATGTTTGCGTCGATGAACCGGATCATGTCGCTTGCTGTGGATTTCACTCCATAGGCCTCGGACGAAAGAGTGGCGGGTGTCATCCGAGCCGGCTCACCGCTTCGCTTGTAGCCTTGGGCATAGTCGGCCATTCTCGATTTCGGCACATTGATATACGTGCTCGTCAACCCGAGAGAAGGAAACAATTGGTCTTCCATAAGAGCTGTGAAATCTTTGCCCATGCTTTTCGCCGTTATGTATCCGAGCACGCCGATGCTCGGATTGGCGTATGTTCGGTGCGTTCCGGCGGCGTATGAAGGTTTCCAACTTGCGAAATACTCCATCAGCTGTTTTTCGGTTTTGACTTCATCGGGAACTTGCAGCGGAAATCCGCCAGCCGTGTGCGTGCCAAAATTCATCAACTCGACATTGCCGAAGGGTCTTCCGTTCATCGACGGAAGATATTTTCCTGCCTTGTCCGACAGCGAAAGTCGGCCGGTCACGTCCGCGTGGGAGGCGAGGGTGACTGTAAAGGTTTTGCTGATCGATCCCAGTTCGAACATGGTCGCCGGAGTGACGGGCCTGTTAGTGTCCTTCGACACGACGCCGTAGTTGAAGATGTGGTTCTGCCCGTCAACGGCGATGGCAACGGCCATGCCCGGAATGCCGTATTTATCCATAATTGGTCTTATCGCGGCGTCCGAGATGGCTTTCAGTTTCACTTCGTCGGCCGCAAAGCCACTCGTGGAAATACATGTCGAGACCAACGTAGCCGATAGAGTTTTTATCCAATTGCGATTCATTTTCATCCTCCGCAGGCAGCTTTCAATCAACGCAAAGGCGCATGAGGACGGCATTTAACGGCACTGTTTTGCGGCAGCAAACGATGATATCTCGGAGGAGATCCAAGAAAATCTAGGGCTAAGATGGTTCGGCAATTCCTCCCTTTAAATGGCTTGAGGGCCTTCGAAGCATCGGCAAGACATCTCAGCTTTACCCGTGCCGCGATTGAGCTTTGCGTTACCCAGGCCGCTGTAAGCCAACAGGTCAAAAGCCTGGAGAGGCGATTGGGGGCTGCGCTTTTTCAGCGCCTCCCAAGAGGCTTGAAAATCACTGCAGAAGGCGAAGCTCTTTTGCCGACCTTGACCAATTCCTTCGATCAGATGGCGATCACGTTGGACCGGATTGAAGCCGGGCAGGTGCGGGAATTGCTGTTCCTTGGCGTGGTCGGGACGTTTGCCGTCGGCTGGTTGTTGCCAAGGCTTTCGGATTTTCAACGGCAGCACCCGTTCATCGATGTGCGCATTTCGACAAACAATAATCGCGTCGATATGGCGGCCGAGGGACTGGACTTTGCCATTCGCTTCGGCAGCGGTTCCTGGCATGGCACAGAAGCGCTGCGTCTGTTCGACGCTCCGCTCTCTCCTCTGTGCACGCCCAAATTGGCCGAGCGTTTGAGGCGGCCTGCAGACCTGGTCGAGGCGACGCTTTTGCGGAGCTATAGGGCGGACGAATGGAGCACCTGGTTTGTCGCAGCGAACGTTCCTCCGGCGCCCCAGATAAACGCAGGCATCGTCTTCGACTCTTCCCTGGCGATGATGGAGGCGGCCCTGCAAGGACTGGGGATCGCTCTGGCCCCGCCTTCGATGTTTTCCAGACACCTATCCTCGGGGGCTATCAGACAACCTTTTGCTACCACCATATCGTTGGGGAGCTATTGGCTAACCCGACTTCAATCGAGGCCGCCAACAGCGGCCATGCTCGCATTTTCCGGTTGGGTAACGTCGCAGATGTCTCCCGCGTCCCAATGACGGCTTCTGGCGGATCCCGGTACTCGATCTGACGCCGGCAAGGAGATCGGTAATGTTAGGCTAAGACACGATAGAGCATTTCGGCATGGGCGCGCCATACCGAAATGCCGTTGCTTCTCAGAGGATGTCGCCGCCATTGCCTATAAGGGCAGTTGCTTGCCGGCTTGTTCGCTGACCATGTATTCGGCGTACCAGTCCGGCCAGTTCTCGTCGTGTTTGCCGCCGTTCCGTTTCTCGTGTTCACCGTGAGCGGTCGCCGCGCGGCGCAGCGCTGACGCAAGGTCTGTCGACGTCGTGAATTTCGTCTCGTCGGCATCGATGCGTCCCGGCAACCGCGTGGTGACCTCCTGGAACAGCCAGCCGTTGCCGTCGGGATCCTTGAAAGATGCAAAGGAGCGATAGCTGCGGTGATCGGGATCGCGGCCGGCGATCCGCAGCCGCCCGAACAGATAGGGCTCGTCCTTGCCGGCATAGATGCCGGCCGCGTCATGGAACACTTGGCTCACCTCGACGCCGCGGGCGATGAGATCGCGGCGGGCGGCCTCGATGTCGGAGACGATAAGATAAAGCCCCTGGGCTGAGCCGGGGGCTGCGGCGGTGACGTTCTTGCCGAAGATGATCGCGCAGCCGGAGCCGGGCGGGGTAAACTGGATCACCCGGAAATCGGCATCATTGGCGAAGTCGGCGTCGAGCCGCCAACCCAGCCCGTCGTAAAAACGTTTGGCGCGGTCGACGTCGGAAACGGGGATGACGACCACCTCGAGCTTGGTGTCGACGGGCTGAGTTCTCGGGGTCTCGATGGGGGTTTCGCTGCGCAGTGCATTGCTCATCTTAAGCTCCTTGGGTTCTGGATGTCTTGAGAATTGCGGACACGTGACGGGCCAAGTTGACCACGGCGCGGTGGGGTCGTCGAATCAATTATTCTGTCTGATTTGGCCGGTATTAGCGGATTCCGCTGCGACACACGGCGCGTCGCTTTCGATTCCTGCGGTTGGTGAGGTCATGTCGATCCGATGAGGCGGCGGGGTCGGTCCCCCGCCACCTTCGTCTGTCGTCCTGCGGCTCGTCGAGCCGGCGTGCAGGAAGTTCCTACGCAGCAAGGGCGGCGCGGGTTTTGCCGATCGTCAGAGCCGCCTTTGCTGCCTCGCGCCCTTTCTCGACGAAATGTGCGCGGTAGATCTGCTTGTGATGCTCGGTTTCCTGATACTGATGCGGCGTCAGCGACACCGACAGCACCGGCACGCCGGTATCCATGCCGGCGCGCATCAGCCCATCGACGACGGCCTGGGCGACGAATTCGTGGCGGTAGATTCCGCCATCGACGACGAAGGCGGCGGCAACGACAGCGGCATAGCGTCCAGTTGCCGCAAGATCGCGCGACAGCAGCGGCATCTCGAATGCGCCGGGAACATCGAACACATCGATCTGCTCGGGCGGAATAAGCTGATGAAAGCCATCAAGGGCGCGGTCGACGATGTCGGCGTGCCAGCTGGCTTTGATGAAGGCATAGCGGGTGGGTGCCATGGTAATCTCCTTTGGCGAAAAGACACATCACCCAAGGCGATCACGAACGTCCCCGACAGCCGCAAGGGCGGCAGGAACGCACGTTCTCTTTCATCCGGACTATGACCGTCGGCTCAGGCATCTCACCTGATCTGCTGACCCTTCCTGAGAAGGCGCTCGCGGGCTCGCAATCTGATTACATACCGCCGGTAGGGACTTGCACCCCGCCCTGAGAACGGCGCGAACAATAGGGGGAAGGCGACGGGCTGGCAATAGGTCGAAATGCTTCGCGGCCAATGTAGGATCAGGGCTCCGAAGCGGCGATTTCGCTTGTTGGTTGATCGCGACGGGCAAGCCCTCTTGCTGAGGATGCGCTTGCGCCTACATGCATCCAGTGAGGACATTCACGTCAGAATAGCACGGCAAGACAGGATGCGCCGTCTCCACCGGAGGCGGGCAGGGCCGTGGCAACCACGGGAGAGAGAGATGCAAGACCCCTTCGTCGTCCACCGCGAGGCGCATATCGCGGCGCCGCCGGCCGCGGTGTTCGCGCTGATGACCGACCCGGAAAAGATCCTGCGCTGGATGGGAACGGAGGCGCAGGTCGAGCCGCAGCCTGGCGGGCTCTATCTTGTCAACGTCACCGGCGCCCGCTTTGCGCGCGGCTCGTTTCGAGAAGTGGTTCCGGTTCATCGCCTTGCCTATAGCTTTGGCTGGGATGGCAGCGAAGTGGTGCCGCCAGGGTCGAGCCTGGTCGAGATCGACCTGATCGAGCAGGGGGGCGGAACGCTGCTGCGGCTCACCCATAGCGGCCTGCCGAGCGCCGAGCAATGTGCCGGCCATGCGGAAGGCTGGGCGCATTACCTGGGGCGGCTGACCGAGGTCGCCGCCGGGCGTGATCCGGGTCCCGACGCTTTTTACGGCAGAACTTGAGCGGTTTCCTCGCGGGCCAACCACGCTCTCTGCGCGCGTCAAACATGAACGCGCAATTCATCTCCAGTTCAATTTAGCGGCCATAAGCTCGGGGTGGCTGGATTGAAAATGGAGTTCTCGATGAAGGCACTTTCTATCGCGGCTGCCTTGCTTGCCGGCAGCCTCTCGTTCGGCACCGCGGAGGCGATGCCGCTTGGGACAATCAATGTGCAAAGCAATGTCACAAAGGTCGACTACGCCTGCGGTCGCGGCTGGCATCTGACGCGCTGGGGCGAATGCCGGCCAAACTGGAGACGCCCGCCGCCGGTAGCTTTCTACGGTGGTCCGCCCCGCTGGGGCTGGGAGCGGCGTCACCGGGATTGGGATAGTCCGCGCTGGCGCCATGAGCGGCGCTGGGATCGCGATCGGCGTTGGCGGGATGATGATGATTAAGGGTCTCGCTTAGGTGAAAATGGACGAAGGCCGGAGCGATTTCGCCCGGCCTTTTCTGATGAGATAGGTTCGTCGACGCTGACCGGCAGCGTCCTCCCGATTTGTCGTACGGTCAGATCCTGCTGACGAGCCAGTGCTTGTCGTCGATCAATTCCTCGAGCTCGACGGGATCCTTGACGCCGAATTCGAACCATTCGACAAGTTCCTTCGCCTTGCGGCTGCTCTCCTCCGCCGTCAGTTCGACCTGATATCTTTCGCACCATCGCCGAAGGATCGACGTCAGCAGCGTCATGTCGTTCCCATCCAGCGGATCTTTCGGCCAGAATGTCGTACCCATCGCACCCCTCAATCACACGATGATGAACGACCTTATAATGGAATCAAAGTCGCGCAAGTTTAAAGTGTTTATTTTTTGTTTTCCACCGCGGTGGTTTTCGACAGGGGATGCGGTCGTCCTTTTGGGGGCCACAGGTTGAGTCGATGGGAACGTCCTCATGGACATTCGGAGTGGCTGCCTGCGCTCACCCGGGGACATCCTTGCGGCCGCCCCGGTCAGCGTGCGATGTTAAGCCATGGATCTGCCGTCTCCCCTTGCCTGGCTGGTTGACGAGGCCGGTGCCTCACCCAGTCCCGAATGGTTTCTGGCCGAACTCGGACGCCGGCTGCTGGCCGATGGCTTGCAGCTTTTGGGCGGCGCGCTGACGCTGTCGGTGCCGCATCCGATCATCGCGCGGCGCACCTGGCTGTGGCGGGCGGAGACCGGCGCTGTCATTGAGGCTTTGGCCTTTGCCGCGGCTCCGCGGAGCGAAGCCGGGCGCGAGTGGCTGGCCGGGCTCGGGCCGGTATGGGAGGACCGGATCGGGCCTGCGCAGGATAATCGGTCGGACAGCCCGCTGCTCGGCTGGGCGAGGGTTTCCAGCGGGGAAGGGGCAGGTGCATTCGGCCCGGCCGAGGCTGGCCTGCTGCGCGAGGTCGCGCGTTTTGCCGCAGCGCCGCTCGCCGCTTTGGCGGCGCGCGAGGCGCGGGCAGCGCTGCTTGAAGCCTATCTCGGCCGCCGTAGCGCCGCGCGAGTGCAGGCCGGCGCGCTTGCCCGCGGATCCGGCGAGACCATCCGCGCCGCCCTTCTTTGCGCCGATCTGCGCGACTTCACCGCCCTCTCCGAGGTGACCGAACCTCACGTGATGATATCAGCACTGGACGCCTGGTTTGACCGCGTCGCCGGCGCAGTGCATGCCTTCGGCGGCGAGGTGCTGAAATTCATCGGCGACGGCGTGCTGGCGATCTTTCCGGTCACGGCTACGTCAGGCGAGCGCGACGCAGGCCGAGCGGATCGCGAGGCCTGCGAGGCCGCACTTCGGGCGGTCGCCGCCAGCCGTGCCGGCATGGCCCATCTCGATCAGCTGCGCCAGGCGCAGGGGCTGGCGCCGCTGCCCTTCGGCGCAGCACTGCATTTCGGCGAGATCCTGTGGGGCAATATCGGCGCGGCCGACCGGCTGGATTTTACCGCCATCGGTCCCGCCGTCAATCTGGTCAGCCGGCTGGAGGGGCTCTGCAAGCCGCTCGGCCGAAGCGTGCTGATCTCGGGCACGGTGGCAGCGAATACGGCGACGGCGCTGACGCCGCTCGGAGAGCACACCTTGCGCGGCATCGCCGACCCTTGCGCTGTCTTTGCCCTGCCGACGGATTGAGCTGCGGGCAGCCAAGAAGTTTTGCAAAGAAAGATTTGCAAAAATATGTTTGTAATACTAGGCTGGCGGCATGAAAACACCGCGCCCGCAGCCTGCTCAATCAGTCACCGCACCCCGCACTATCAGCCGCGTCGTGCCCGATCCGACCGCGCTGAAGGCGCTGGCGCATCCAGTCCGATTGCGCATGCTCGGCATGCTCAGGGTCGATGGACCTGCGACGGCGACGCAGCTGGCAGTGCGGCTCGGGTTGAACAGCGGCGCCACCAGCTATCACCTGCGTCAGCTTGCCCAATACGGCTTCATCGAGGAAGCGCCGCATGCTTCGCGGCGCGATCGCTGGTGGCGCGCCAGCCACGAGCTCACCTCGGTGCCGGCAAGCGAGATTGAGGGCGAAACGCTGGATCTCGATCTCGCCTTCAACCAGGCCGCACTCTCGCTGCAGGTCGGCCAGATGCAACAGGCGCTGGAGGAATATGCCGAGCTGCCGGCAGAATGGCGCAAGGCGAGTACGGCCAGCGACATCATCATTCCGATGACGGCGGAACAGGCCGAAGCCCTGACCAAGCGGCTGACCGATATCATTCTCGAAGCGATGCGGGTGGCTCCGCCTTTGGGAGAGCTGGCACCCCAGGATATGGTTCCGTTCTCGATCATGCTGCACGCCTTTCCCTATCCGGGCCGGCTTCCGCACCGCGAGGGGGATGACGAGCCATGAGAAGGGGTGGGCCATTCCTGGCGCTTGCCGCAGCCGAGACGCTTTCGCTTTCCGGCACGCGGCTGTCGACCATCGCTATTCCCTGGCTGGTGCTGAGCACGACGGGCAGCCCGGTTCTGACCGGGCTGACGGCGATGATGGAAATGCTGCCCTATGTCGCCGCCAAGGCGCTCAGTGGGCCGCTGATCGACCGCGTCGGCCCGACGCGCATCGCCGTCGTCTGCGATACCGCCTCGGTGGCCGTGGTGGGGCTGGTGCCGCTGCTCGATCTCTTTGGCCTGCTTGATATGCCGCTGCTCCTGCCTGTCGTCTTTGCCATGGGCGTGCTGCGCGGCCCTTCCGATGCCGCCAAGCAGGCGATGGTTCCCGAAATCGCCACGTTGGCGGCCATGCCGCTCGAACGGGTCACCGGCGTCGTCGGTGCTATCGAGCGGCTGGCCTCGACGGCGGGGGCAGCCGGCGCCGGCGCGCTGATTGGTCTGATCGGCTCGGGGCAGGCGCTCGTCGTCAATGCCGTCACCTTCGCCGCCGCTGCGCTGATTGTGGGAGTCGGCATCCCCGGGCCGACACGCGGCGCGCCAGAGGCTCGGCCCGGCGGGATGTCCTCCTATTTCAGCGATCTCAGGGAAGGCTGGCGCTTTCTGCGCGGCGATGTGGTGCTTGTCAGCATCGCCACCATGGTGGCGACCACCAACCTACTGGACCAGGCTTATCACGCCGTGCTGCTGCCCGTCTGGACACAGAGGTCGGGCCATGGCCCGGAATTGCTGGGGGCGATGTTTTCGGCCTTCACCGGCGCCTCGATCGCTGGTGCTGCAATTGCCGCTGCGATCGGCGAGCGGATGCCGCGCCTGATGGTCTATACCGTGGCATTCCTGCTGACCGGATTTCCGCGTTTTCTCGTTGTTGCGCTGGATGCGCCGCTCGCCCTCATCTTCATCACCCTGGCAGCCGCAGGATTTGCATCGGGTTTCCTCAATCCGATCCTGTCTGCGGTGATCTTCGAGCGCATCCCCAAGCCGTTGACCGGCCGCGTTACCGCGATGAACGCCGCCCTCTGCTTTGTTCTCATCCCCTTTGGCGGTCTCGTCGGTGGCGCGCTGATCAGCATGATCGGTCTTGCCGCGGCGCTTTCGCTCACAGGCTTCGCCTATTTCGCCGCTACCCTCTTTCCCCTGGCGCTGAAAAGCTTTCGCGGATTCGACAAGGCTATCACCCAGAGCTAGCGTCGCGGTTGCGTGCCTGGCCCTGGTCTCCAAGCTCCTCGACCATCAGATCGATGAAGCGGCGGACACGCGGCTCCAGCAGGCGCTTGTCGGGATAGAGAGCGACGATCTTTGCGTCGGCAGTTTCGAGGCTGGGCAGGACCTGCTGGAGGCGCCCGGCGACGAGATCGTCGGCGACGAGAAAATCGGGAAGGAGGGCAATCCCCAGTCCCGCCAGGGCGGCGTCGCGGATCGCCTGTACGCTATCGAGCCTCAGACGGCTGCGCCCTTGCGCTTTGACCCAGGGACCGCCTTCGCCGCGAAAGCGCCAGCCCTGCCTTTGATTGCGGCTGGCGAAGATGAGGCAGTCGTGGGCCGTAATATCGTCGATATCGCCCGGCTCGCCGCGCTCGGCAAGGTAGGACGGCGAGGCGCAGAGCCGCGCCTTGTAGCTGGCGATGATGCGCGAGACCAGGCGGGTGTCCAACGTCGTCGTTGCGCTGATCCGGATCGCCAGATCGAAGCCTTCCTCGATAATGTCGGCCAGGCGATCGGTGAAGTTCACTTCAACCTGGATATCGGCCCAGGCCCGAAGATATTTTTCAAGCAAAGGCAGGACGACGAGCCGCCCGAAGGCATCGGGAACGGTGAGCCTGAGAACACCTCGCGGCGTGCTGTTCTGCCCTGCCACGCTCGCCTCCGCCTCGTCGACCGATGCAAGGATCTGCAGCCCGCGCTCGTAGAACATCCGGCCTTCGTCGGTCAGGCTCAGCGTTCTCGTCGTGCGGTTGAGCAGACGCGCGCCGAGCCGGTCCTCCAGACGGATGACCGCCTTGCCTGCCGCGGAACGGGACAGGCCCATCGCCTGGCCGCCGGCGATAAAGCTCCCCGCATCGACGACGGCCATGAAAACCAGGATATCGTTCAGGTTCGTACGCGGCATGAGGCAACTCGAGCGGTTCGGCTACGTCAATAAGTCGGGCAATCATGGGATCGTTCAAGGCCCGGAACATCAACGCCGATCGCGGCAGTAAGGTCCCCACGCTTCGCTTTATGTAGACGTCCCTTCGCCAATCAACCTGCTACAGCAGCCATCGCCCCGGATCGCAGGTCAAAGATGGGCACTGGAAAGTCGGGCTACAGCATGTCGCCGAGGCTCCAGTGGTTGTTCCATCGGACGTCGATCTCGTCGTCGACATTCTGATATCTTATGTCGGTGGAGAGGCGCAGCCGCCGGCTGCGGTCCTGATTGATGGTCGAGGCGTGGATCATGTAGGGCGAGTGGAGCACCACGTCGCCGGCCTCGTAATCGGCGGCGAGCCAGCGGGTGTCGAAACGCTCTGCCATGTCGGGGAGATCCTTCGAGACCCAGCCGCCTTCGCTCATGTGGCTGTTATAGGCACTGATCTGCTCTTCCGGAGAAAGATCGCCGCTTGCCGCCCTGAATTCGGCTTCCAACTTGGTGCCCAGAGCATGCGAACCTTCGAGATAGACCAGGCCGCCCATCTCGGCGGGGGTGTCGCCGATCGGTATCCAGGCCGTCACCAGGCGGCTGGTGCCGCCGCGGAGATAGACGAGATCGTAGTGGGCGGGCGTGGCTGTCAGCGATCCCGGCTGGACGAAGCGCATGATCTTGTGCTTGTGCAGATAGGAGATGCCCTGCAGGAAATCGTCCATAAAGCCGGCGAGCAGTGGTTGCGCACAGAAGCCTTCATAGGCGGCGGAGCGGACGAGCGACATCAGGCGCCGGTCCGCCAGGCTTCTGTCGAAGCCACCGGCAGGCGCGATCCCCAGAGAAAAATCGCTGCCCGGCTCGACCAGTCCGGTTTCGGCAAGGCGTTCGAAGACCCAGTGGCGGAAATCGATGACATCGGCCCGCGGCAGAAGGCCTTTTAGCCAGACATAGCCATCGTGCTGGTAGCGACACCGGATGGCGTCGACGCCGATGGCGGGATCGGTCGGCATCAGCCAGCCCGTCCGCTCCGCAGGCAAGGTTTTGCCATGGGCGGCAAGGGGAAATTCCGGCCTTCGGATCTGCACGGCCTCCGCAGCAATTGACATTTCACTCCTCCGTCGCTTGAGTTGCCTTACCATCAATTACCTGACCCGGCGCGCCAACCGACATAGAGGAAATTCGTAGCTGGACTTTTCGCTCACCATGAGAGACCCAGAGGCCATCTATAGGACGCCGCTTGCCGTTGCCGGCGGACTTGCTGTTACCGGCAGTGGCAGGCAGCATGCCCGCCGTGCGGTGACGGACCGGAAATTGCCGAGTTTCGCCGTCGTGCTGGTGGAGCGCGGGCAGGGCTGGCTGGACACCTCGGCCAGCGGCCACCTGAGCCTCACCGGGCCGATCCTCTTCTGGCTGTTTCCGAACCGCGTTCATTCCTATGGCCCCGATGAAGGCGGCTGGGACGAGCGCTGGGCGCTTTTCGAAGGATCGTTTACGCGAGACTTCGTCCGGTTGAGGCTCATGACCGAGCGACAGCCCGTCGTGGGCTTACCTCACGTAGATGAGATGGCGCGGCTATTCGGCATCCTGCATGCCGACCTGCTCGACGATAGCAACCTCGGGCAGGCATCGGCGGCCTTGATGCTGCATCGCATCGTCATATCAGCCGCAAGACAGGCAAGCGGCGCGGCCGATCACCGCCGAGACAGGCCCGACATGGCCGAAATCGTCGAGACGCTGCGGCAACGCGCAATGCAACCGCTGGACCTTACAGCCTTCGCCGCCGAGCACGGCATGTCGCCGGCGACGCTGCGCAGGCGGTTCGTGCTCGAAACTGGGCTGCCGCCCAAGGCATTTCAGCTTCGGGTGCGGATGGACCAAGCCAAGCAGCTCCTGGCAACCACCGACGAAAAGATAGAAACGGTCGCCGCCACGGTCGGTCTGGATGACCCGTTCTATTTTTCGCGTGTCTTTCACGAATACGAGGGCTGCAGTCCCCGCGAGTTCCGCGCCAGGTACACCAGGGTTTGAGAGCCCGGCGGTAGTGACCGTATCCGGTTTACACAAAGTCATGTATGATGGGGGCATTGGGGACGACCTTTCATGGCGTCGGCAAAATCTTCGCCGCACCACCAATTGCAGGTTCGATACCGGGTGGAAGGTTTCGTTGTCCGATTGGGGAACGTCCGGTTTCGCTCATTTGCGGAGATTCCGGACCGGGAGGGGAAAATGACGTACAGCGCATCGAATGTCGATCTCGCGCCGTCGAGACCGTCTATCATCCATGCGGCGGTTCAATTGGGACTGGTCGCGCTTCTGGTCTATGTCTGCGCCAGGATCATGGTGCCGTTCCTCGGCATTCTGCTTTGGTCGGTGATCCTGGCGGTCATGCTTCATCCCTTGCATCTGCGCCTGTCCGATCGGATCGGCAATCGCTGGTCCGCATCTCTCATCGGGATCGTCGGCGTTGCCGTCGTTCTGGTGCCGATGTTCGTCGTGATTACGTCGCTTGGGTCTTCCATCTACTGGCTTGTTTCCGGCTTGCAGAACCACAGCCTCACGATCCCGCCGCCTCCAACGCGGCTTGCCGACCTGCCGGTGGTCGGAGCGAAGCTCTCGGCGGGCTGGTCGCTTGCTGCCGCCAACCTGCCCTCGGCACTGCGTCAATACGGAGAGATGCTGAGCAAGCCTGCCGCGTGGCTCGCATCCTTCGCCGGCGGCCTGGCCTCTGGCGGCCTGTCCTTCGTTCTTTCCATCGCGATTGCCGCCGTGCTTGTCGCCTATGCCAAGGGTGCTGCGGCATTTGCCCTCAGTCTGCTGGAGCATATCACCAACAGCAGGGCGCGGGGTGCCCGGCTCATCCATCTGACCGCCACAACGATCCGGAGCGTGGCGGTCGGCGTGGTCGGCGTGGCGGTGATCCAGTCGATGCTCGTTGGCATTGGTTTCTTCGCCATCGGCCTTCCCGCGGCCGGTGCCTTGACGCTCGTCACGTTTCTATTGGCAGTCGTGCAGATACCGCCGCTGCTGCTGACGCTGCCTGTCATGGCTTATGTCTTTGCTACGGAAGCAACAACGCCGGCAATCATCTTCGCCATATGGTCTTTCATCGCCGGGCTGAGCGACAATTTTCTCAAGCCATTGATGCTCGGTCGTGGATCTGATGTGCCAATGCCGGTCATCCTGGTCGGTGTCATCGGAGGGATGATAGCCGATGGCCTTCTCGGCATATTTGTCGGCCCCGTGCTGCTGGCCGTCGGCTTCGTGTTGCTGATGGAATGGCTGCATGAGCGCCCGGTCGAGGACGGACCCCGGATCGAGGGTCCGGCCCTATGATTACAGTCATTGGCCTCGGGCTGCTTGCGATGTCGATATGCCTCGTGCTGCAGGCAGCGGCTTCATTGCTGGCGGCGCGTTATTTTGTTCATGCTCGCGCACAGCCCGTTGGCCGAAAGCCCTGGCGGACGATCTTCGTGCAGTTCTCGGTTCTGATGATCGTGCTCATGCTGGGCAATATCCTCCAGGTCGCTTTCTGGGCACTGCTATATCGCGTGCTCGGTGCCTTCGAGGACTTCGAAACTGCCATGTATTTTTCGGGCGTCACCTTCACGTCGCTCGGTTATGGCGACGTGGTGCTAGATGGCCGTATCCGGCTGCTTGCGCCGCTGCAGGCAGCCAATGGGCTGATGATGTTCGGGATCACGACGGCGCTGTTCTTCTCGGCTATCCAGCAGGCCATGGGGAAAATGGCCGCGGCAAATCGAACGGCGCATGAGCCGTAGCGTGCTGGAGCAATTCAAAGTGTTACAGCGTCCTTTGCGCGTCCGAAAAGACGCGCGGCGCTGTAGCCGGCGAAGACAGCCTGTCGTGCCGCGGCGTCAGCGCCAACTCATCGCAGGCGCGACGTGGGTGAGGATCGCTTCAATGACATGGGCGTTGTAGTCGACGCCGAGCTGGTTGGGGACGGTCAGCAGCAGAGTGTCTGCCTCGGCGATGGCTTGGTCTTCGGCGAGTTGCTTGATCAGGGCGTCGGGCTCTGCGGCGTAGCTGCGGCCGAAGATCGCCCGGGTCTTCTCGTCGATGAAGCCGATCTTGTCTTCACCGTCGTTGCCATAGCCGAAATAGGCGCGGTCGCGGTCGTCGACCAGTGCGAAGATGCTGCGGCTGACCGAGACGCGCGGCTGGCGCGTGTGGCCGGCTTCTTTCCAGGCCTCGCGGTATGCGCAGATCTGGTCGGCCTGCTGGACGTGGAAGGGTTCGCCCGTCTCATCGTCCTTCAGCGTCGAACTCTGCAGGTTCATGCCGAGCTTGGCTGCCCAAACGGCGGTGGCATTCGAGCTTGCGCCCCACCAGATCCGCTCGCGCAGGCCCTCGGAATGCGGCTCTAGGCGCAGGAGGCCGGGCGGGTTTGGAAACATCGGCCGTGGGTTCGGTTTGGCAAATCCTTCGCCGCGCAGCACTTCGAGGAAGACTTCGGCGTGATGGCGGGCCATATCGGCCTCGCTCTGGCCCTCTGGCGGGGCATAACCGAAATGGCGCCAGCCATCGATCACCTGTTCGGGCGAACCGCGGCTGATGCCGAGCTGCAGGCGGCCGCCGGCGATGAGGTCGGCCGCACCGGCATCCTCGGCCATATAAAGCGGGTTCTCGTAGCGCATGTCGATGACGGCGGTGCCGATCTCGATCCGCTTGGTTCTCGCGCCGACGGCTGATAGCAGCGGGAAGGGTGCGGCCAGCTGTCGGGCGAAATGATGCACGCGAAAATACGCTCCGTCGGCGCCGAGCTCCTCGGCCGCGACGGCAAGGTCGATCGACTGCAGCAGCGCGTCGCCGGCCGAGCGCGTCTGCGATTGGGGCGAGGGCGTCCAGTGTCCGAACGAGAGGAAACCGATCTTCTTCATGCCGATGCCGCACCTTGGTCTGTTGCGTCTGGGGTTGATGCGTCATGGCACAGTTTGGGGCCGGAAGACAATCGGAACCGGATGGCTGGATCGATGAAAACCAATTGACATAAACGCGTGTTGCAGCCTCTGCTTATGCGGCGAGAGCATGGAGTTTTTGATGGATCAGCGCAGGGGCTCTTCCTTTTCGGAAACCGACGTTGTCGCAAATTACCGGTATCGGCCACCTTACCCCGATGCCGTATTTCGAAAGCTTCTGGCAATTGCGCCGCGATCACAGCATCTCCTGGATATTGGTTGCGGGCCTGGAAAAATCTCCCGCCCGCTGGCGGGTGCGTTTACAACAGTCACGGCGGTTGATCTCTCGGAGCAGATGATCGCTCTCGGCAGATCGCTGCCGGGCGGTAACGCGCTGAATATCCGGTGGGTAGAAAGTTTCGGCGAGGACTTCCCGACCGGCGGTGAATCTTTCGACCTGACGGTCGCAGCGGCAAGCATCCACTGGATGGATCATGGCAGGCTGTTTCCGCATCTTTTGGCAAACGCCACAGCAGGTCACGTCATGGCCGTGATTTCCGGAGACGACCCGTTCGAACCTCCATGGCAATCGGATTGGCATTCTTTCCTGCGGAAGTGGGTGCCGGAGGTCAAGGGTCAGCCTTTCGATCACGACAAGAGGTCCGAGGGCATGCGAAGCTACCAGAGCCATCTCAACCTCTGCGGCAGCGAACAGTTCGTGTCAGAGCGTCCCTTTGAGCCGAGCGTCGCGGATTTCATCTCCTGCCAGCATTCGCGCGATACGTTTGCACCTTCGAAACTCGGCGACCAGATCGCAAGCTTTGACGCGGAACTCTCGGAGCTGTTGCGCTCTTATTCGACTGATGATCGGTTGAGCTTCATTGTCCGCACCGGGATTGTCTGGGGTGAAATCAAGCCGATCTGACAAGAGACGATGTTCCTATGACGAGTACAGGAATTGTCCCTATGACGAGTACAGGAATAGTGTGCCTACGGCGGTGTAGCGCGCGAACGTGTCATGCACCGACCGATGATAGTCTCATTGCGTGATCACGCGCCGCCGATATCCTCCAGTTGCTTGCGCACGCCATTGAAGACCTGCGCCGGCACGCGCAGTCCGGCATCGTACTGGTAGAGCGCCCGCAGCTCCCCGAAGCGTTCGTCCACGTCGGTCGTCAGGGCGGAGAGACGATCGAAATGCGCCAATCCATCCGGAGATATTTCTTCCTCGGGCTGCGGCATCGCTCCCCAATTGTCCCAGGGAAGCATCTCCATATTGTTGAGGGCGGCGAAGTCGCGCACGAGATTCATCGCGATGAACCATAGGCCCGACTCGTCGAAGATGCCGAAACTGGCGGGGTCGGCGGAGCGGGCGCGGCAGCGCTGCCAGGTTTCGCCAGCGCTGAGGAATTTGCCCGGCGGCTGGTCGAGGGGATCGAAATCGAGCTGCAAGGCGGCGCGCTGACGATCGTCGATCTGGAAGTCCGCAGAGATCCAGCGCTCTCCGTCCCAATATTCGGCGATCCAGTGATCGATGCCCTTACCGACCTCGAAATACATGCCGAAGCCGCAGCGGGCACGCGCCGGGACGCTCTGGGCCTTGAGTGCCGCGCAGGCGAGAACGGTGAAATGGCGGCACACGCCGATGCTGCGCTTCTCCGGTGGGCGCGGGATGTCGAGCGGGGCGGGATCGATTTCCATGATCGCATCGAGTATCTCTCGCGCCGGCCGCGTGTGTGACTGCGCCCTTCGCGCCGGGGTGAGCGGCTGATTGTAGTGCGGAGCCCAGGCTTCATGCAGCAGCGCGCCTTGCACGGCCGCAGCAACGGTTTCGACGCCCTTGAGCGCAGCAAGGGCAGGGGCATGCGACCCGGCCGATGTCATCGGGCCGGGGCGCATGTAGAAATCGACAGGGCTCTGATATCCGCTCATGTCGGGCAGTATGATAAAACCGGCGTGGCAGGGCAAGGTCCCGCGGGCCCGCGACGGGGTCACGGCAGGTCCTTATCGCGCAGCCTGAAATGCCACCTGGCCGTTGTTCAAGAAGCACATCTTGTCGAACAGTTTCAAGTCGAGCGGGTTCGGCAGCCTGATATCGGCGATATCAGGCAGGGGCTTTTGCGATCGCTCGTAGGATCGATCGATCTGGGAGATGAAGACCACGATCAAGCCGCGCTCGCGGGCGAAAGCCTTCAGAGTGCGGACCTGGACGGAGAGTTCGGGGTTCTCCCGCCTCTGGTCGAGCAGTTGTAGATAGTCGATGACGACGAGCGTGCCGCGCGGTGCGGCCGCCAGTCTCTCGGCGATGTAGGCGGAGCTGATAGCATCGGAGCCGTCGAATTCGAACAGACGCTCGAATCGTGCCCGGTCGACACCGATGGCGCGGAAGCGATCGACAATATCCTCTTCCGTATATTCCAGCGAGAAGAACACACCTGGACGGCCTGATTTCATCGCCTCGACGGCGAGTTCGAGCCCCATCAGGGTCTTGCCGTGGCCGGGCCGGGCGCCGACGAGCAGGAGATCGCCGGGCCGCAATTGCTGAAACAGCTTGCCGGCGGGTGCTTCCGCCGCTGCTTTTGCCGCAAGCAGGCTCCAGCCGCCGTAGCCTTCTTCCAGGGCTATGCGGTCGAGCGCCTGGTGCAAGGGCATGTCCTCGGCTCGGGAAAGCTTTCTGGCTTTACGCTTCAGGTGATAGATAGGCGCAGACATCTTCATTCATAAACCTCCTATTGCGAGCGGTTTTCGCAATCCCTCCTTATGCAAGATGCTCGAACAGTCGGCTCGGTTCAGGTGGCCCCGCATGACGTCTGCTTTCCCGACGGAGGGGGGAGGCGTGGGCTGTGCCAGAATCAGATCATAGCGCAGGACCGCGCGGCCGAAAATCGCCTGCTTCGCGTTTCGAGGGAAAATGCGTGATTTCCTCAAGCGGAAGCAGAGAGAGTTGCCGTAAGAGGCCGAGAGGGAATCGATTTCTGCCGACGGCGGCGAAGTCGCTCGGATCAATAATAGGCCGATTTGAACGGGGCGATGGCGGCTCCCATAGCCGATGCGTCGCTTGCTATCTCGGAGATGATCAGCTTCGGGCGAGGGCGTGGCACGCCGTAACGGGGGCGGTCGAAGATCTCGGTGCGGTCGATCAAAAGCTGTGCCAGGGCGGAGGGAATTTGGCCGCCGAAGACGATCCCTTGCGGATCGAAGATCGCCCAGATCGCGTTGATGAGGCGGCTATAGGCAGGCGCCACCTCGTCCACCCATTCCACGACGCCTGGCCATTTCGGGTCGAAATGCTTGCGCATGTAGCTGATCGAGGGAACGTCGACGCCATTGCGGGTGAGGTTTTCGATCAGATATTGCAAAGCCGGCCGGCGCTTATTCTCCTCGGCGTCGTACATGCCCGAGAATTCGCCGGCATTGCCGATGCCGTTATGCAGCAGCTCGCCGTTGCTGACCAGGCCGCCGCCGAAGCCGTAGTTGAAGCTCAGATAAGCGAAGTGCCTGATATAGCGGCCGGCGCCGAACATGGATTCGGCGACCGTTCCCGCCTTGCCGCCATTGTGCACCCAGACCGGCTTGCCGAAAAATTCCGACAGTAGCGGCCCAAGTTCGATGAGCGACCACTCGTGCAGCGGCAGCGGGGCGTTGTAGCGGGTGCCGCTGACGTGGAAACCGGCGATGGCAAAGCCGATCCCGAAGAAAGTCTCCTCGGAGAGGTCGTTCTCTCTCTGGTGTTCGACCAGCTGCTCCAGGACGAGATCGAGCGACTGGGCCATCGAACGTTCCCGCAGGATGATGCTGCTTTCGGCCAGCACCTTGCCAGATATATCCATCAGGCAGATGCCAATCACGTCGGTATTGACCGAGATGCCGCAGGAATAGGCGTAGCGACCGTTAAGCCGGAGCGTTGGGCTCGGCTGGCCACGACCGGCGCCGGGTTTCGGCGAACCGAAGGAAATGATGGCGCGTTCCTCCAACTGGTCGATGATCCGGTAGACGGATTGCTGGGTGAGGTCGGTGTGGCCGGTGACTTCGGAGCGCGACAGGCCGGGGTGACGCCAGATCAACCTCAGCAGATCGCGTTCGTTCGAGGAGACGACGCCCCCGCCTTCGCGAAGGAAGTGCTGGGCGATCAGCGGCTCCGGGAAATAGGTCATATCAGCACTTCCTTCGTCAATAATTACTATAGGCGTGTAGTAATTATTGCTGTTGTCTCCAGTACTTGCGTCCATGCGCTATAGCAGCAGCCCTGCTTTGCGACAAGCGGCTTGCGCCCGTCACCAAATTGTTACACGTGATGTGTAATAAAGTGCTGTCACGGCGTCGGCGCTGGAGGCCGGCCAATCAAATCAGGTGAGGGCAAGATGAAGATTTCCATTCTGGCGGCTGCGGCCGCGCTGATGGCGGGCGCATGTTCGGCGCAGGCCGCTAATATCGAATTCTGGTACGGCAATACGGGCGTCGTCGAAAAGGCGATCCAGGACCAGTGCAGCGCTTTCAATGCCGCACAATCGGAGCATCACATCACCTGCGTCGGCCAGGGCAGCTACGAAGTGTCGATGCAGAAGGCAATCGCCGCCTTCCGTGCCAACAACCATCCCGTCCTCATCCAGTTCTTCGACGCCGGCACGCTCGACCTGATGCTGTCAGATGCCGTCGTGCCGGTCCAGGCGGAGCTGCCCGAGGTCAAGTGGGGCAATTATATCGCTGGCGCGCGGGCCTACTACGAAACCTCCGGTGGCGCGCTTTTCGCGCAGCCCTACAATGCCTCGACGTTACTGTTCTACACCAACAAGACCGAGCTTGAGAAAGCCGGCATCACCAAGACGCCTGCGACCTGGGAAGAGATCATCGAGGCCGCCCGCAAGCTTAAGGCTTCAGGTAATGCCTGCCCCTTCACCACCGATGGCGATACATGGCGCGTGCTCGAACAGTTTTCCGCCCGCCATGGCCTGCCGATCGCCTCAAAGCATAACGGCTATGACGGTCTCGACGCCGAATATGTGTTCAACACGACCTTCGCCGCCAAGCATCTCCAGAATCTGATCGACTGGCGCAAGGAAGGCCTCGTCAAGCTCAATGCCGATACCAAGGCCGGCAACTTCACCGCCGCCTTCAACACCGGCGAATGCGCCATGATGGAGAATTCCTCGGGTTCCTATACCGCCTCGGCGAAGGCGTTCGAAGGCAAATACGAGCTCAGCATCGGCATGGCGCCGATGTATGATGGCTACGAGCGACACAACACCTTTGTCGGCGGCGCCTCGATCTACATCATGAAAGGTCACGACAAAGCCGAGATCGAAGGTGCCAAGGCCTTCCTCGACTTCCTGCGCCGTCCCGAACAGCAGATGTTTCTGACCGCGGCCACCGGCTACGTCCCCGTCACCAACGACGTGATGGATGCGATCGCCAAGAGCGGCGAGGCGAACTCGCCGAAATATGCGACGGCGGCCGTCGGCATCGAATCGATGAACCAGCCGCGCACGCCGGATACCCGCGGCATCCGTCTAGGCTTCTACGTACAGTTCCGCCAGGTGTTCATGGAAGAGACCCAGAAGGCATTTGCCGGCCAGGAGACCATGCAGGTGGCGCTCGACAACGCCAAGAGGCGTGGCGACGAGCTGCTGCGTCGCTTCGAGCAGACCTACAAGGGCGTGAAGATGCAGTGATCCCGACATCTCACGCGCGGGACGTTTGGACGTCCCGCGCACGGGCGCGCGTGCTCCCGTGTCCGGCATGTGACCCATACACCCATGCCGGTCCTCCCAATGCAGGGCTTCTCCATGATGTCGGAATCTTCTCTCTTCAGCCATCGCTGGCTGCCGCTTTTGCTGGTGGCGCCGCTCATGCTGCTGATCGCATTTTTCTTCTACGTGCCTGTTTTTCAGGCCTTCTACTGGTCATTCTTCCTCGAACGCCCCTTCGGTGGCGGTTCGATGTTCGTCGGCTGGGACAATTTCGCCCGGGTGTTCTCCGATCCGGAGTTCTGGGAGGGCTGTTGGCGCACCATCGTCTTCATGGTCACCGCCTCCTCACTCGCGGTGGTGGTCCCGCTGATCCTTGCGGTCGCGGCCGACCGGAAGATCCGCCTGTCGTTGCCGGCGCGCAATGTGCTGGTCTGGCCGAAGGGGGTTGCCGGCGCTTCGATCGGCGTCGTCTTCGCTTTCATCTTCAATCCGTTCGTCGGCGTGCTCGCGCCACTCAACTCAGCCTTTCCGGGCATCTGGGCGCCCGGCATCGACGGCACGGATGCCTTCATCACGCTGATCGCAGCGCATGTCTGGGGCGGCATCCCGTTCAATTTCGTCATTCTGCTCGCTGGACTGCAGTCGATCCCGAAGACCATGCACCAGGCAGCCGCAATGGATGGGGCGGGGCCGTGGCGGCGGATTTTCGACGTGCAACTGCCGCTCATCATGCCGCAGCTCTTCCTGACGCTGGTGCTTGAGTTCACCGAAAGTGTCACCTCGGCCTTCGCGCTGATCGATACGATCACCCGTGGTGGTCCGGGCGGGGCCACCACGTTGCTCGTCTACAAAATCTACACCGACGGTTTCAGCGGCTACGACCTCTCCGGCGCCTCGACCCAGACGGCGATCCTGATGGTCTTCGTCGTCCTCCTCACCGCCGCCCAATTCCTCTTCCTCGGCCGGCGCATCAACTACGAGCGGTGACCCCATGATCGAAAACGCACGTTCCCTCAATATCGCAGCCAGCCTCGTCCTCATCGTCGGCATCGTCTATATCCTCGGGCCGCTGTACCTGACCCTGACGACAGCCTCGCAATCCTATGAATTCATGTTGCGCAACGGGCTCGCCTGGTATCCCGGCGACCAGTTTTTCGCCAATGCGGCGCACATCTTCACCGAGACGCACATCCCGATCCAGATGCTGAACAGTCTGGTGGTCGCCTTCGGCGACGCATTCGCGACCTGCGTCCTGTCGCTTCTGTCGGCCTATGCCATCGTCTATTTCCGTGTTCGCTGGGCGGGTGTGGTCTTCGCGCTGATTCTGGCGACCATCATGCTGCCAATCGAGATCCGCGTCATCACCACCTACCAGGCCGCGTCGAACGTGTTTTCGCCGGTTAACGCGCTGCTCGATATCACCGGTTTGAACGGGCTGATCGCCCAAGTCTTCGGCGCGCCGGTAAAGCTTGAATGGAGCGTGCTGAACACGCATTTCGGACTGATCGCGCCGCTTGTGGCGCATGGCACCGGCACCTTCCTGTTCCGCCAGTTCTTCCTCACCTTGCCCAAGGATCTGCTCAAAGCGGCGCGCATGGATGGGGCGGGGCCGATCCGCTTCCTTTTCGATATCCTGCTGCCCTTGTCGCGTACCAGTTTCGGCGCGCTTTTCGTGCTGACCTTCCTCAGCGGCTGGACGCAATATCTCTGGCCGCTGGTCGCCGCCTCGACGTCAGACATGCAGACCGCCGTCGTCGGGCTGGCGCGGCTCGTGCCGGATTCGGACGGAGAGATTCCCGACTTTCCGATGATCATGGCCGGCGCCGTCATCGTTTCCATATTTCCGCTCGCGATGATCGCGCTGCTGCAGCGCTATCTCGTCCAGGGCCTTACTCTCACGGAGAAATAGCCATGAACGCCATCGACATAGCCATTCGCGCTGCTGCCGCCAACATCACGCTGTCAGGCGTCACCAAGGCCTATGACGCGGAGACCGTCATCATTCCGCCGATGGATGTCGAGCTCAGGGCCGGTGAATTCAGCGTCGTGCTCGGTCCCTCCGGTTGCGGCAAGTCCACGCTGCTGCAGATGATCGCGGGGCTGGAGCGGGTAAGCGGCGGCACGATCGTCATCGGCGGCCGGCAGGTGCAGGATCTGGAGCCGAAACACCGCGGCTGCGCCATGGTGTTCCAGAACTATGCGCTCTATCCGCATATGAGCGTCTTCGACAACATCGCCTACAGCCTCAAGGTCGCCGGTATGCAAAAGGCCGAGCGCATCGAGCGGGTCGGGGCGGTGGCGAAGATGCTCGGGCTGTCGGATTTCCTCGGCCGCAAACCGGTACAGCTTTCCGGCGGCCAGCGCCAGCGCGTCGCGATTGGCCGCGCCATCATACGCGAGCCCGGCGTGCTTCTATTCGACGAGCCGCTCTCCAACCTCGACGCGCAGCTCAGGCACGACATGCGTGTCGAACTTGCCGAACTGCACCGGCGCATCGGCGCCACCACCATCTTCGTCACCCACGATCAGGTGGAGGCGATGACGCTGGCCGACCGCATCCTCATCCTCAACAAGGGGCGGATCGAACAGTTCGACACGCCGAAGGCGATCTATCACCAGCCGGCCTCGGTCTTCGTCGCCAAATTCATCGGCGCGCCGCCGATGAATATCCTGCCGGTCACCGGCGACGGCACGGTGCTCAGGCTCGCCGACGGGCAGGTGGTGGCGCAAGCCCGGCTCACCGGAGACTATAAGCTCGGCATCCGGCCAGAGGATATCCTGATCGGTGGCGGGGCCAACGGACATGTGGTCACGTCAGCTCTGCGGTTTCGCGAGGATCTCGGCTCGCACGCGATCCTGGCAGCCGCGCTCGGCGGCTCAGTCATCAGGATCGCGACACCCTTCGGCGTCGAGATGCCGGATCACAGCCAACTCTCTCTCAATTTCCCTGCCTCCCGCCTGCATCTCTTCGATGCGGAAAGCGGCAGGGCCATACCAGGCGCATTCGGCGCAAACTAGAACATTACCGTTTTTCTCCGAAACACGGAAACGTTCTATCTCTTTGTTTTAACACAATTCCGGACGCAAAGCCGCTGCGCACTTTTGCTGGAATTGTTCTAGAGGAAATCCCATGAAATACATCGACCACATTGCCGACCCGTCGCGCGCCTGCGCCATCGTCGCCCATCGCGGTGCCTGGCATCAGGCTCCCGAAAACAGCCTTGCGGCAATCGAGAATGCGATTGCCGGCGGCTATGACATCGTTGAGGTGGATATCCGCCAGAGCGCCGATGGCGTGCTGTTCATCCTGCACGACGACACGCTAGAGCGCATGGCTGGCATCGATCGCATCCCCGAGGAGATGACGATCGCCGAGATCACCAGCCTGCGGCTGCGCATGGCCGATGGCGGGCCGGACCAGCCGTTCACGACGCAGACCGTTCCGACGCTGGAACAGGTGCTCGAAACCGTGCGCGGCCGCATCTTCGTCGATCTCGACCTCAAGGACCTTGAGATGATGGGCATCGTCGCGGCCAAGGTCAAAGAGATTGGCATGGCCGACCAGGTCGATCTCAAGGCTCGCGCCGACACGCCGGAGGCGCTGGCTTGGCTCGCCAGGCAGCCCGGGATCGACGGCATTCCGTTCATGGGCCAGGCGTTCTTCAGGGTCGGGAGCGCCGAAGAGACCGCCAAGGCAGTTATCGCGGCGCGCCCCTTCATGTGCGAAGCCAAGTTCGATGCGCTTGAGACGCTGGCCGGCCAGCACGCGCGTCTGCGTAACGCCGGAATCTCGCTCTGGGTCAACACGCTCGATCCGGTCTCCTGCTGCGGCTTGACCGATAGTGCGGCGCTTGCCGATCCCGACGCGATCTGGGGACGGATGATGGCGGCCGGCATCAGCGTCATCCAGACCGACCAACCCGCCGCGCTTAAGGCCTATATCGAGGCACGCCGCGCATGAGGGAGGTGTCGGATGACGTATTCTTCGCCGTGATGGAGGATATGCGCCGGGCGGCGAAGGCGGAAATCCTGCCCCGCTTCCGCGGCATCACCGCCGAGGGCATTCGCACCAAGACCGCGCCCGACGATCTGGTGACCGATGCCGATCTCGGCGCCGAGCGACGGCTCACCGAGGCGCTTTCGGCGCGCTTTCCCGAGGCACTGCTCATCGGCGAAGAAGCGGTTTCGGTCGATCCCGCCGTATTGGCGCGGCTTGCCGACGCCGATCTCGCCGCGATCATCGATCCGGTCGACGGCACCTGGAATTTCGCCCACGGCCTGCCACTGTTCGGCATGATCGTGGCGATCGTCTCCGGCGGAGAGACCGTGGCCGGGCTGATCCACTATCCCGTGACCGGCGAATTCCTCGCCGCCCGGCAGGGGCGAGGGGCGTGGCATATTGCCGGCGACGGCACGCAGACCCGGCTCAGCGTCGCGCCGCCGAGGCCGATCGGGGAAATGCACGGCTTCGTGCCGCTGCATATGTTTCCCGCCGAGGAGCAGCCGGTCTACGCTCGGAGCATGCTGCACTTTGCCCGCACCACCACATGGCGCTGCTCGGCCTATGAGTACCGGTCGGTGGCATCGGGGGCGATGAGTTTTTCGCTGAACGCCGAGCTCAAACCCTGGGACCACGCCGCCGGCGTGCTGATCCATCACGAAGCCGGCGGCTACGGGGCATTGCTCAGCGGTGAAGCCTATCGTCCCGCGATGACCAAGGGCCGGCTGCTCTTGGCGCCGGATGCCGAGAGTTGGAAGGCGATCCGCCGCAGTTTTACGGAGGGGTGATCGCGGGTGTGGTTCGGCATTGCGCCGGTGTGAAGTTTGGCAGAAGCGCCACCCCATCCGCCATGCCTGTGACAATCACAGGAATGGCGGATGGGGTGGCGAGCGGCCGTCAGTGATTCGCCAAGCGATTGGGAATGAGTTCCGACTGCATCCAATGCGTTTCACTTTGAACGTGGTTGTCCCGCACATATTTGCCCATGCGAACTGGCATTTCGGTTTCTGGGAAGGCATCAGCGATCCGAACGACAAACCCCTCCTAGCTGGTCCTATCCAGCGAGGCCGCAGTATCCTCGAACAGGCCGGCTTTGTATGGTCCCCGATACAGAGTCGACACGGGAACGATGCTCAGTTCTTCGAACCGAGCCAGAGTCAGATCCCAGGACTGAACTTCGCCTTCGATAATCCATGCAAAGCCGAGGAAGTATGACGGCAGATCATCATAGCCGATCGAGTGCCGGGCATAGAGGTTCTCGCCCACGATGCGTTCGCCGTCTGCCAGTTGCGGGCTGATCCCGGCGGCAAAGGCTTTAAGCCAATCGCGCGACGAATGGTAACGGCTGTCGGGGCTGCGGGCGTGAGACCCACTCCGATGAATTGTCGTGTTCTCACCATCCATTTTCTCGGTGATGACAAGATCGGCGATCATCAGCCCGTCAAGCTTCGCCATGACCTTATCGTCGCTTGTCGCTCCGGGCGAAATCGGCAGGTGATAGGTTCGTCCGTATTTTTTCATGGGATGAACGCATACCCGGTGGCGACCGCACAATGCAAGGTCGCCTTAGGGCTACAAGCTGCCCTTGATGGTACGCAACGCCCGGCTTTTATTGATGCGCCAAGCGTCCGTGGATCGGCATCTTCGGCGACTGTCACGGCGATCGCTGACGGGTGCCCTGTCTGGTTGTCATCCTACGATCCATTGCGGTTTCTTCGAGCGGTCTCTGCTGCCCCCGAACCGCGCCTGCGCGACGATGGTCACGAACGCCTTGAGCTCCGCGGAGTCGCTGCCGCGCATTATGCCTCGAAGTCCACATAGTCTGTTCGATTTATATAGCATTGTTGCTATGATCATCGCAGCCTAAATTGCCGATAATTTCGCCAACCCTGAACCAAAAGACGGGAGAGCCGGTATGCAGACAGACAAAAAGCTCAGTGGCAGGGTCGCCCTCATTGCCGGCGCTTCGTCTGGCATAGGTGCGGCGACCGCTCTGGCGCTGGTGGAGGAAGGGGCAAGTGTGGTGATCGCCGCCCGCCGCATGCCGCGCCTCGAGGCGTTGGCGGAGCGCATCCGCGAGCGCGGCGGTGAGGTCCTGCCGATCGAGGCCGACGTGTCCGACGAGGCACAGGCTGTGGCGATGGTGGAGCGGGCGATCGGCGATTTCGGCAGGCTCGACATGCTGCTCTGCGTCGCCGGCGTCGGCGTTGCCGCGCCGTTCCGGAACACGACCACCGCCGAGTATCGGGAGATGGTCGAGGTCAACTTCCTCGGGCTGCTCTATCCGATCCATGCGGCGTTGCCGGCGATGCAGCGGCAGGGGACCGGCCATATCGTCATCGTCTCCTCCGGCACCGGCCGGTACATTCATCCCTCGACGGTCTATTCCGGAACCAAGCATGCGGCGAGCGCTATGGCGGAATCGCTGCGGCGCGAGATTGGCCGGGATGGCATTCGCGTCACCTGCATCGAGCCCGGCGCCGTCAGGACCGAGTTTACCTCTCATATGCGCGCCAGTGTCCGCGAGGCGGTGGAGCAAAGGCTGGGCGACATGGAGCAACTGGAGGCCGCGGACGTCGCCGCGGCCATTGTCTATGCGGTGACGCAGCCGCGCAGGGTCAATGTCAATATCCTGACGCTCTACCCCACTGAACAGGCTTGAGCGTTGTGGCGATTGCCTCAAGCGGAAGGAGAGCCAACCGCCATAAATGCCGGAGATTGAGTCGGCTTTCGCGACGGCGACTGGCTTTCGTTGGATGATGGGCGGGCGGCGAGCGGTGCGAGCCTCGGCACAATGTCCTGGCGCGCCTCCACGTCCTTGGCCGCGGGCCGTCGCAGCAGCCGAGAGGGTTGAAACATGCGCTACACATTCGCCGTAGGTGATATCCACGGCTGTATCGATCCCCTGAATAGGATGATCGATCTTATCGAGGCCTATGCGCCTGAAGGGACAGTGGTCTTCCTTGGCGACTATATCGATCGTGGGCCTGACAGCAAAAGTGTCCTCGACCGGATCATTGCCGGTCCATCTGAGCCGTGGAGATGGATCTGCCTGAAAGGCAATCATGAGGATATGATGGTCGCAGCCTATGCCGACGGTCAGAGCAGAGCCGTGTGGCTCGGCAACGGCGGGCTGGAGACCGAAATATCCTATGGGGGCAGGGTTTTGCCTCAGCATCTTCAATGGGCGGCCGATCGTCCGCTCATGCATGTCGATCGGCATCGTATCTTTGTCCATGCCGGTGTCGATCCGGCATTTCCGCTGGACCGGCAGAGCGAGGACGATCTTCTATGGATGCGGTTCGTGGCCGGTGAGCCAGGCGAATATTGGGGCAAGCACCTCGTCCACGGCCATACGCCATCACTGTCCAACCCCATGACGACGGGAAACCGCACAAACATCGACAGCGGCTGCGTCTTCGGCGGCAAGCTTTCCTGCGCGGTCTTCGACGACGAGTTTGCTGGCGGGCCGATCGATTTTATCGAGGCGAGGGCGTGAACGTGGGAGGGCCGGCAGGGAGATATTACGGGAGGGGCAGTGCGGCTTGCTGCCTCTTCTCTCCAGCGGGGAGAAGAGGGCGCGACGCCACCCACTCAGACCCGCCAGCCGGCGGCGGCGAGCCGTAGCCAGGGCGCCAGGTGGAAGCCGCTCATCAGCAGGTACATCGGCACCATTCCGCCAATCGGGAAGGCATCCGGCGCCGTCATGCAGATCATGTCGATGCTGCCGGTCGTGGCTGTCAGCAGCGCCATGACAGCGAATGTCGGGGCGGCGGCGAGCGACAGCCAATCGGCGGTGTGGGCGGCGATCCGGCCGCCCCGGCTAGCGATGCCGCTGCTCGGCTTAGCAACTGATCCGTCTGCTGCGGCGGCCAGCGAGAGCCATTCGGCGGCGTTGAGAGCGACGTTGCCGTCGCCTCGCTCTGGAGTGTGGGCGGAAAGCAGCATCGGCGTCACTCCTTGCCGTACCGGTCGTGGTGGCGCCACCAGATGCCGGTTTCGTTGCGGCCCTTGGGGGCGCGGTCGAGCCATTGGTACATGCCCCATAACCCGTCCAGGCCGCGGGCATAGCTGGAATAGCTGTGGTAGACGGCGCCGTCGGCAAGCTCGAAGGCGCTGACTCCGGGCCGGTCGCGGGTGTAGGTCGCGACATCCGTTTCGGTCATGGCGGCGATCTGGGCGACCGGTCCCTCGCTGCCGCGCAGTTGCCATTCCTGCACGGTCCTGCCGGCCAATGGTTCGGAGGCGGACTGTTCGGGAGCGGGCGGCTCGCGGCGGTAGTTATATTCTATCCCGCCCTGGCGCTGCTGATCGGGGGTGAACCAGACGCTGAAATCGCTGTTGAAGTCGCTGCCGGAGGAGGAGGCCCAGGGAAAGCTCCAGTCCATGCGCTGCCGGAATGCCAGAAGCTTTGCCAGCGGCGCGCGCGAGATCGCGGTGAAGGCGACGTCGTCGTTTTCGAGATGGACGAAGAAGCCGTTGAAGCCGTCGGCGATCGACGAGCAGGAGGGGCATCCGGCGGTATAATCCGGCCCGAACATGAAATGATAGACGAGGAGCTGCGAACGGCCGCCGAAGAGATCCTTCAGCGAAACGTTGCCGGCCTCGGTGTCGAAGCGGTATTCCTTGTCAATCCTCACGCGGGGCAATTGCTGGCGCTTCATCGCCAGCGCGTCGCTCTGCCGCGTCAGCGCCTTCTCCTCTTGGAGCAGGTCGAGCCGCGCTTCCAGCCACTGCTGCCGTGTTCCGAGTTGTATCGTCATGGGTCTTCTCCTTTGCCTGTTTCTCGTCGTACCATCCGGCGCGGGGTTGCTTGCCGGTCGACGACAAAGCTACGGCCGGGCAGGGCAAGGGTGGGAGTGACAAGTGTGACGGGATTTGAATGGACTCGCTGATCACGGCAGCTGCGCGGGCGCTGGCAGTGGGAGACGCGCTCGGCGCGCTGAAGCGGGTGGCATTGCGCGACGATGCGCCGGCGCTGGCGCTGCGCGGCATTGCGATGGCGCAGCTCGGCGATCTCGTCCGTGCCAAGGCGCTGCTGAAGAGTGCGGCGCGTGCTTTCGGCCCGCGGGAGGCGGTGGCGCGAGCCCGCTGCGTGGTCGCCGAGGCCGAGATCGCGCTGGTCTCGCGCGATCTCACCTGGCCGCCAAAAGCGCTGGAGGCGGCGCGCAAGGTGCTCGAAGCGCATGGCGACAGGGTCAACGCCGCCCACGCCAGGAATGTCGAGCTTCGCCGGCTGGTGCTGATCGGCCGGCTCGACGAGGCCGAGCGGGCGCTCGAAACACTCGACCCGACGCCGCTGCCGCCGGCGGCAAGGGCTGCCCACGAACTGGTGGTCGCGGGTATCGCGATCAGACGCCTGCAGACGAAAGCGGCGCGTGCGGCGCTTGATAGGGCAAGGCAGGCGGCGCGCGAGGCCGGTATGCCCGTATTGACGGCGGAGGTGGAAAATGCCGCCGACGTACTCAACGCACCCGTGGCACGGATGATCTCGCGCTGGCGGGAAAACCCGCTGCGGCTTGAGGAGGTGGAAGAGTTGCTAGGTTCGGGTGTGCTCGTCGTCGATGCCTGCCGTCATGTCGTGCTCGACGATCAACTTTCCGTGTCGCTGGCAACGCGGCCTGTGCTCTTCGCGCTCGCCCGCGCGCTTGCCGAAGCCTGGCCGGGGGATATGGCCAGGGGTACGCTGGTCGCGCGTGCCTTCCGCGGCAAACATGCCGATGAATCGCATCGTGCCCGGCTGCGCGTCGAGATCGGCCGGTTGCGCGCCGAGTTGCGGGCGCTCGCCGAGGTTTCGGCGACGAAACGCGGCTTTGCGCTTTCGCCTCGGCGCGCCGGCGAGACCGTCGTGCTGGCGCCGCTGGTCGAAGGCCAGCATGGGGCGGTGCTCGCCTTTCTCGCCGATGGCGAGGCGTGGTCGAGTTCGGCGCTGGCGATCGCGCTCGGCGCCAGCCCGCGCACCGTGCAGCGGGCGCTGGATTCTCTTGCCGGGGAGAGCAAGGTGCAATCCTTCGGGCGCGGGCGGGCAAGGCGTTGGATGAGCCCGCCACTGCCCGGTTTCCCGACGATCTTGTTACTCCCGGGACCTTTGCCAAGCGACTAATATGGCCTGACAGATGAAGATGGCCCTGGCACGGGGCGAACAGGATAGAAGAGATGAAAAAATCGGCTGCGACCATCATCCGTGAATATGGACCTTTTCCCGGCGCCGAGCGCGTCAACGGCGTCACCTTCGATGGTGAGCACGTCTGGTTCGCCTCGGGCGACAGGCTGAACGCGCTCGATCCCGCAAGCGGCGAAGTGGTGCGCTCGATCGAAGTTGCATCGCATGCCGGAACGGCCTTCGACGGCGAGTTCCTCTATCAGATCGCCGAGGACGTCATTCACAAGATCGACCCGAAGACCGGACGTATCGTTTCCACCGTCCCGGCGCCCGGCAATGGCGGCGATTCCGGCCTTGCCTGGGCCGAAGGCTCGCTCTGGGTCGGCCAGCACCGGGGGCGCCGGATCCATCAGATCGACCCGGAGACGGGCAAGATCCTCCGCACCATCGAATCCAACCGCGTTGTGACAGGCGTCACCTGGGTCGACGGCCAGCTCTGGCACGGTACCTGGGAGGGCGATGACAGCGACGTCAGGCGCATCGACCCCGAAACGGGGGAGGTGCTGGAGCGGCTTGATATGCCCGAGGGAACCGGCGTCTCCGGTCTCGAATCCGACGGCGGAGACTGCTTCTTCTGCGGCGGTGGCGGCAGCGGCAAGGTCCGCGCGATCAGCCGGCCGGCGCAGAGCAAGGAGGCGAAGGGGAAGTAGCCGATGCGACGCCGAAGAGGCCGATGCAGCATATCTTTCCCCAGCGACATTCAGTTCGTCAGCAATCCGGGAGCCAAGTTGGAAGTCGACACCAAGGGTCAAGTTGTGGGAATTTCAATCGAGTGAGCGATTGATTTCGTTACGTGACGATCTACTTTCGCGGCAGTGTCGGTCGAGGCCTGTACGCAAAGCCGGTATGATCGCGGGGGAGAGACTTTGAAACATCTGCGCACGACGCTCGGGCCTAAGAGCAAATCCGAACTTGGGATGATCCTCCCGCACGAGCACGTCTTCGTCGACCTCAGGACGCCGGACCAGCCCGGTTATGCCGAAGCGGTGACCGAAGACGTCGTTCGGCTGATGGCTCCCGAAATCGAGCGGATCAAGAAGCTCGGGGTGACGGCACTGGTCGAATGCTCGACAGGCGGCGTCGGGCGCCGCGCGGATATCGATCTTGCCGTGTCGCTCGCGACGGATTTTCCGATCGTCGTGCCCACCGGCAATTACCGCGAGCCCTGGATTCCCGAATGGGTCCGCCAGGCTTCCGAGAAGGAGCTGGAGGCGTGGATGCTTCGCGAGCTGACGGAGCAGATCGACGAGACCGGATTCCAGGCAGGCTGGATCAAGCTCAGCGCCGGCGATGACGGGATGACGGCGCTCGAGACGAAAATACTGCGGGCAGCAGCGCGCGCCGCGGCCCAGACAGACGCCGTCATCGGCAGTCATACGATCAGAGGACGGGTCGTCATGGACCAGCTCGATGTCATCGAAGCGGAGGGCTACAGGGCCGACAGGTTCATCTCGATCCACACGCAGGAAGAAAAGGACTTCGCCTATAACGTTGCCGTCGCCGAGCGAGGCGCCTGGATCGAGTATGACCATGTCGGCCGGGGCGGGGACAACGAGGTGGCTGAGTTGGTGATCAGGGCGCTGCAGGCGGGCTGCGGCGATCGCATGTTGTTGAGCCATGACCGCGGCTGGTTCGATCCGGCGTTGCCGATGGGCGGGATACCCAAACCGTATACCCATCTTTCCACGGTCTTGCTGCCCGAGTTGAAACGGCGGGGCATAGACGACGGGACCTTGATGCGCCTGACCCATGAGAATCCATTCGAGGCTTTCGCCCGATAGGGGAAGTGGCCGGGCGACTGGAGCCTGCATAATCATGTCGCGATACCTCGAATTGCCTCAAAACCCGGTCCAGCGATCGCCCTCGCTAAGCCCGATGCATGGCGTCGCATTCGTCAGCTGGATTCCTTCAAGAATTCTCGGCGATAACAGCCGCCCCGCGCTCGTCGAACAAAAGCGCCATGCTGATCGCATCGATGAACCGACCGTCGATACGTGCCGCACGTCGGACGATGCCTTCGCGGGCAAATCCCATCTTTTCGTAGAGAGCGATAGCACGGGCGTTGTCTTCATAAACATCGAGTTCGACCGGGGCAAAACCGCTTTTCTGTGCGGCTCTCAATGTCGTCTCGATGAGCCGTCGTCCGAGACCCTTGCCCCGATAGGCGGGAAGAATCCCCATTCCGAGTTTTCCGCGATGGGCGTGCGACGGGAAAAAATGCCGGCTGATGTCGCACCAACCGACGACCTGGTGCTGCGCGATGGCAACGAATTGCGGATTGCCTTTCGCAATCATGCCCATCACGAACTCGCGCGTCTGCGGCAGTGGAGTTGCTTCCAGCATGGACAGGTATTTTTTCTCCCGCGCGACCACGTCGAGCGCGTGATGAAAGCTGTCAATATGAACGGGAGCGATCGGTTCGAACCTGATGCCTGGCGTATCCGATAATGCTGCTGCATCCATATGCTTCTCCTTCAACGGTTGCGAAATGCCTATCGGAGACCTGCCGCAGACCCGCACGGGAGCGCATAATTCACGGTCCGTCAACCTTTGCGTGTCAATTTCTCGGCGGCGGGCGCCATCAAAAGGTTGCAGGTATTGAAGGTTGGGCTCACATCCCACATTACATTCGTCTTGGTGACGCTCACCTGTGCGGCTGCTGCGTTGCTGTGCGGATTTGCGTGGCTTGCCGCGGTGAAGGTCGATGATCTCTCTTTGCGCCGGCAGGCCGACTTCGTCGGCCAAGGATTGGAAGAGCAGATCGCGGCCCTTCCCCGGGAGCAGGAAAGCGTCACAAAATGGGACGATGCCTTCCTTTATGCCAAGCAGCGGAACCATGAATGGCTGCTCGATAACGTCGGCCGGTGGACGAGCCGGTATTTCGGGCACGACAGGACCTATATCTTCGACGATGCCAATCGCCTGATGTTTGCATTCCGCGACGGCGCGGATGCCATGCCGCCCCGCCTCGGTAATGACGCCGGCCGAGAAATGACCGCGCTTGCCGGAGAGATGCGCGCCGCTCTCGTCGAGCGGGCTGCAAAGCCCGGCACAGAGGCGCTTGGTCAACTGGCTGTGGTTCGCACGATCATGATCGGCAACAGGCCGGCAATTGCCAGCGCACGTCCCATTCTGCCGAGCTCGGCCCGGATGCAGATCGAGGCGGGTCAAGAGTTCATCGCCATCTCGGTCAAGTTCATCGATGGGAAAGCTGCCGAAAGCATCGCCCATTATGCGCGGCTCGAAGGATTGCATTTCGCGCCTTCGAAGGGTGAGGACGAGCGGGCGCAGGCGCCTGTGTCGTCCCATGACGGCGGTACGATCGGCTATCTCGTGTGGCCGCCTATCCTGCCCGGATTCATGCTGCTTCGGCAGATCGCGCCGGCGGGGCTCGGCTGCCTGGCGCTGCTGATCACCGTCGTGTTCTGGCTCGGACGAGGTCTGCATCGGACCTCGCTGACCCTGCTGGACAGCCAGGCGCAGCTCACCCACCACCGCAACCATCTGGAAGAGATGGTGGCCGATCGAACAGCCGAGATCGAAAGGCAGAGAGAGGAGCTGGATCGCCTGCTGGTGCACGAACGCCAGGTGAATGTGCTCCAGCGCCAGTTCGTCGCCATGGCTTCGCACGAGTTTCGCACGCCGCTCGCCATCATCGATGCCGCTGCCCAGCGGCTCTGCCGCTCGATCACCAACGTCAGCGGCGATTACGTTCACGAAAAAGCCGGCGTGATCCGCAGCGCTGTCGTACGCATGGTCGACCTGATGGAGAGCATCCTCGCCAGCGGCCGGCTCGAAACCGGGCAGATCACACTGAAGCGCAGCCAAGGCGATCTGAAGGCCCTGCTCGTCACCTGTTGCGACAGGCAGCGCCAGCTCAGCCGCTCGCATCTGTTCCATCTCGATCTCGAGCGCATACCTGATGTATTGACATTCGACCGCAGCGCGATGGAACAGGTCTTCACCAACCTGATTTCGAACGCCGTCAAATATTCGCCGAACGCGCCTAATATTCATCTTCGCGCCCGGACCGACGAGAAGACGGTGGAGATTGCCATCTCCGACGGCGGCATCGGCATGGATGCCGAGGATCTGCCGAAGCTGTTCCAGCCCTATTACCGTGCCCGCAGCGCGACGGGCATTGCCGGAACCGGCATCGGCCTCAACGTCGTCAAGCAGGTCGTCGAACTGCACGGCGGCACCGTCGAGGTGACGAGCGAACTCGGCAAGGGCACAACATTCACCATTCTTCTGCCAATAGAGTTTCTGTTGTCGGATCAACAAGTCGCAGCTTAAGGAAGAGCTCATGGTTACAGTCCTGTGCATAGAAGACGAAGTCGAGATCAGGAACCTCCTCGTCGAAGAATTGAGCGAAGCCGGTTACAAGACGCTCGTGGCCTCGAACGGCGCCGAAGGGCTGGAAATGATCCTGTCGAAATGGCCCGATATCGTCATCAGCGATATTTCGATGCCTGTGATGGACGGGCACCAGCTTCTGGCGGAAATTCAGATCAATCATCCGCAGCTCTCCAATATTCCCTTCATCCTGCTGACAGCGCTGACCGACCGGGAAAACACGCTTGCCGGCCTTCGCGGCGGAGCGGCGGACTATCTGACGAAGCCGCTCGATTTCGATCTGCTGCTCGCCAAGCTCGAAGGCTGCGTGACCCGTCTTGCCAACGACAAGGCGGTTCACCGGTCGTTCTGAGGGTTACCGGGCGGGACGAGGGAAGAAAGCACATGTCTTCCATTTCCGCAAAAGACGCTTTCCGGAAGGGCGAGGCGTCGCCACGAATCTCTTCTCCCCAGCGGGGAGAAGGTGCCGGCAGGCGGTTGAGGGGGTGAGCGACGATAGGAGCGAATGCGCTGAGCGCAAGTGAAGGGCAATGAATGGTGTGCCGTGCAGCCCCCTCATCCGACCCTTCGGGCCACCTTCTCCCCGCTGGGGAGAAGAGGGAGCAAGGCGCTTGCTGTTGCCTCGCCACAGACGTTTCGCGGGGCAAGGCGCTTGATCCGCGACGGCTCGCCTTCCATTATCCCCTTCCTGCCAGCGCATCACCCAGCACCTCGAACACCCGCGGATCGAGCGTTTGAGACACGTTGAAGCGCATGAAATTCGTGGCCGATTGCGACAGGCTGAATGCGTTTCCGGGAGCCAGAACGATCCTCTTTCCCAGTGCGGCGCGCGCCACATCAGCCGCATCGATGCCGTCTGGCAGCCGGCACCAGAGGAACATTCCGGCCTGAGGCTCCAGCCAGGGCGTTATGCCGAGATTCTTCAGCCTGGCCGAGACCTCGCTCATCGCCCGGGAGAGCCGGTGTCTCAGCGTCTCCATGTGTTTGCGATAGCTGCCGTCGCTCAAGACGTTCAGCACCAGTTCCGCCGTTAGCCGGCCGCCGCCGAAGGAGGTGGCGATCTTGAGGTCTGTCAGGCCATCGATCCATTCCGGTTTCGCCACGACGAAACCGCAGCGCGCCGAGGCTGACAGGGTCTTTGAGAAACTGCCGATGTGAATGACCCGCTCGAGCCCGTCGAAGGCGGCAAGGCGGGGCGCCGGCGTGTATTCGAAATCGGCGAAGATATCGTCCTCGATGATGGTCAAGTCGAACTGGTCGGCGAGTTTTAGAACCCGGTGAGCCGTAACGGGAGACAGGGCTGCGCCGGTCGGATTGTGGATGGCGGAGTTGGTGATATAGAGCCGCGGACGCTCATCGGCGACGACTTGCGCAAAAAGCTCGATATCGGGACCAGACGGTGTGTAGGGCACGCCGACGATCTTTGCTCGATGAGCACGCAGCAGCGCATGGAAATTGAAATAGCAGGGATCGTCGACCAGCACCGTGTCGCCGGGTTCCAGCAGGAAGCGGCAGAGCAGATCGATTGCCTGCGTGCCGGAATCGGCCAGCATGATTTGGTCCGGGGAGGCTTCGATTCCCCGTTCGCCCATGCGGCGGGAAATCAGCTGGCGCAATTGCGGCAAGCCGAGCGGCGAGCCGTAATCGGCAAGCGCCGGCCCGTCGGCGCGGGCAAGTGTTCTGAGCCCGCGGCGCATGCCGTCTCCCGGCAGCCAGGAGGACGGCAGCCAGCCGCAGCCGGGCTTCAGGTCGGCTTCGCCGGCCTCCAGCGATTGCCGCGATATCCAAAACGGATCGACCGCGCGGTCGAGCTTCGGCCCGGCCTCGGCAAGCGCAAAGGGTGCTGTCTGGTTGGCAACGTAGAATCCCGAGCCTGGCCGGGCCAGAATCGCGCCTTCGGCGACCAAGCGCTCATAGGCATCGACGACGGTCGAAGTTGACAGCTTCAACGTCGCAGCCAGCCCCCGGACGGAAGGCAGTCTTGCGCCCGGCGTCAAGCTGCGCCCGGCGATGCGTTGCCTGATCGTCGCGGCGACCATCTCCACGCGTGTACGTCCTTCGCTCATCTGTATTGCTTTCTGCATCACTACAGTTTCGCAAAATCGTATCAGACTGTCACTGTCATGACCATCCGTGTTGGCCGATAAGAGTCAGAGAATGAAGGAGTGCAGCGCATCATGGACCGCATGGCATCGGGATGGATCAATGGTTTTATCGGGGTGGTGATCTTCAGCGGATCGCTGCCGGCGACGCGCGTGGCGGTGATGCAGTTCGATCCGGTTTTCCTCACCGTGGCGCGCGCGGCGATCGCCGGCTTCATCGCCCTCGGCCTGCTGATCGCTTTCAGAGAGAAGCGGCCGAGCCGAGGTGATATCCTCTCCTTGGCGGTCGTGGCGCTCGGCGTCGTTGTCGGCTTTCCCCTGCTGACGGCCTTGGCGCTGCAGCATGTCACTTCAGCCCATTCGATCGTCTTCATCGGCCTGCTGCCGCTCGCAACCGCGATCTTCGGCGTGATCCGTGGCGGAGAACGGCCGAAGCCGGCATTTTGGGCCTTTTCGGTTCTCGGCAGCGCGCTGGTGGCGGGATTTGCACTGACACAAGGCCTGACGGCCTCGCCGGTCGGCGATCTGCTGATGCTGGCGGCTGTCATTGTCTGCGGCCTCGGCTATGCCGAAGGCGGCAGGCTTTCGCGCACGCTTGGTGGGTGGCAAGTGATTTCCTGGGCGCTTGTGCTGTCGCTGCCGGTGACGGTCGCGGTGGCACTTTTGCATCGGCCGGCAACCTTCTCCGGCGTCGAAACGCCGGCGCTGCTCGGCCTTGCCTATGTCTCGCTGTTTTCCATGCTGATCGGCTTCATCTTCTGGTATCGCGGCCTTTCGCAGGGCGGCATCGCCGCCGTCGGCCAACTGCAACTGCTCCAGCCGTTCTTCGGCCTGGCGCTCGCCGCAACCCTGCTGCACGAGCCCGTGACCTCAGCCATGCTCGCCGTGACCGTTGCCGTCATCCTCTGCGTCGCCGGCGCCCGCAGGTTTGCGCGGTAGGCCTGTCAGTCGCTTTACAGAGGATAAGTTTAGGAGGGCGAGACCGCTACCGCGTTCTCTTCTTAAGCGGGGGAGGTGCCGGCAGGCGAATAAGACGCTTCGCCAATTCGGCCGTGAAGTCATTCAGCATCTGAGTATGAGGAGATCGAATCTGCTCTTGGGCTGTCGTAGAACTCCCTTCAACAAGCCAACTCATGTCTCTTCAATATTGAATCCATAGGCTCGCTCGACGAGCGCAATACGGATTTCATACCGAGTATACCAGTCTGACCGACCGCGATTTTGCGCCTCAACGTGATCGACGACGGATTTCCAGGCTCGAATGCTGTCCTCATCCTTCCAATACGAGATGAGTATGCCGAAACCGTCGGCCCCGCGTGCGCTTTCGAAGCCTAGATAGCCCGGCTGCTGTTTTGCGAGTTCCGTCATCGCATAACCCATCTCGCCATAGCCGTTGTCGACCTTTGTTCGTTGAGAGGAAAAACTGACCATGTAGTATGGCGGTTCAGGCAAAGCGGCGATGGACATTTGGGCTCCGATCCGTTGCTATGAACGTCATCATGCGCGGCTCAGCGCCGCGATCGCAATGCTCTCGGCATACTGCGAAAGCGAGTAATCTTAGATGCGGCGGATTGCCTTTCATCGTGAGGCATTCCGCCATGGCTGCCATGATATCGGAGCGCGGCCGCTGCCGAGAAGATATGCGGCGGGCCGATGTGCGACAAGGGAATGACACGTCCAACTGACGAGTTTTGTTTTGGCTTGACGGGGATGATCGTGTCAGCCTGCGCGATCGGCACCCCGCGATACGCTTTAATCCGGCGATAAAATCAGTGTGATTGGCGCCGATCTTGTGCCGTCGGCGGGTGCGGGCCTCGACATTCGTTACACTGTTTTCGCCGACATGACAGACTGCGATGACGGTGAACGCGACAATTCCGCGAGCTGTCCTGGCTTCAGATGGAGGTTCTGCAATGACCGAAATCGGTCGGATCCTTGGTTCGGGTAAAGAGGCCGAAGTCTTCGAATATGGCGCCTTGGTGCTGAAGCTGTACAGGCGAGCCGCCTCCAAGGCGTCGTCATTCAGGGAGGCCGCGAACCTGTCGATCCTTGAGAGGCTCGCGCTGCCGGCGCCAAAGGTTCACGCGGTCGGTGAATTCGATGGGCGCTGGGGCGTGTTGATGGATCGCGCGTCCAGCTACTGTTTTGCCGACCAATTCGTCTCGACGGCAGGAAGAGCGCCACTTGAAGACATGGCGCAACTGCATCGAAGAATTCACGAAAAACCCGGCGACGGGTTGCCGTCTCTCATGGCCAGGCTTTTCGCCAGGATCCGCCGGGCCGAGCACTTGGATTCTTCATCCAGAAATCGGCTTCTGGCGCAACTCGAATCCCTGCCAGATGGCGACAGCGTGTGTCATGGCGATTTCCACCCCTGGAATGTTCACGGCTCGGGGCAGGGGTTCATGATCGTCGATTGGCTCGACGCCTCCTGTGGCAATCCTCTGGCCGATGTCTGCCGAACATACGTGCTGTTGCACCATGCGATGCCGGACCGAGCGATGGGCTATGTCGAAGCTTACGCCTCGCTCACCGGATCGGAAGTCAGCGGCATTCTGGCCTGGCTTCCCGCGATTGCCGCCGCCCGGCTGACGGAAGGCGTTGCGCACGAAAATGACGAGCTGTTGCGGTTGGCTGGCGTGAGTTGATAACTGTCGAAGCTCCAGCCGACCGTTGGTCTCCGCTTTGCGCGAGGCCACCATTGCGGCCGGCTATCGGCCTGGCTGATCTATTCGCTGCTTCCTCTGTCCTTTGCTTCCCGCACCAGGTCCGGCATTCCGTCGTGCGGACCGAGGGCGTGAGTGGGATGGTCATCCCACCAATCATCGAGCAGCGGTCGGCGGTGAGGATGGAGTGGATAGAAGATCCGGTTTTCGGCCTTATGGCGCTCCCCGACGACGAGGAGGTGCACTTCGGCTTGCGTGTTGTTGAGGAAACTATGGGCGATCCCGGTGCCGGCGGGAAATCCGACAGCGTCGCCGGGCCTCAGCCGATAGAGGTAGCCATCGAGCCAGACGTCGGGTGCGCCTTCGATGACATAGACGAATTCTTCCTCGGCGCTCTCGGCATGCGGAAAGGATGTGCGCCGGCCAGGCGGCAAGCGCTCGTGATGAATGCCCAATTTCGCCAGGCCGAAAAAGCGTCCGAACGGCGCACCGATGCTCATCAGCTCGTCGTCATCGTCATAATGCGAGTTGTCAGGCTGTTCGATCTCGCTCCAATGGACGACAAAGGCCGGCCGCTCCAACGTTGCCATGGTAATCCTCCTGATGTGAGAGGTTCAGATGACTGGGGACACCTGCATGCTGCCGTGAATGGAAGGCGGCCGCAAGGGTGAAACGGCGGCTCCCACGCAGCACACGAACGGCTCACTTGGCGGGCACGACGAGCGGCGCCCCTTTGCGAACGATGTAGGTTGCCAATTCCGACGCCTTGCCGCTGCCGACATTCTTCGCAGAATGAACGACGCCGGTGGGATTGAACAAGGATTGGCCGGCTTTAAGGGTAACCGGCTGCCTGCCTTAGAGTTGGTATTCCAGCGTTCCCGCGATAACGAAGGCGATCTCCTCGCCGCGATGCGAGTGACTGGGGGCGAGAACGCCGGGCGCGAAATCGACGCGCACCTGCACGACCTCGTGTCCGGGCACGTCGATATCGTTCTTGAGGAGATCGGTGCGCTGCAGCGGCTGTTCTGCGTGTGCTGCAGCTGCGCCGCCGAGAACGAGGGCGAGCGCGATAGCCTGGATCATTTTCATGTCGTCATCCTTCCTGAGTTGACCTTTCCGACCGGTTGGCCGTATCGGGATTTAAGTCGATCAGTGAACCAGGGATGTGTCGGCGAACCCCCATTTTTGTAAGCCAGTATATCTGCGGCGCGGCTGGGTTGTTTTGCGTGAGATAACTGTCCAAGATTGGGCCGGCATCGGTTGGCCTACGTTGCTTGTGATAGGGTGTGCCCTGGAGCCCCCCTCTGCCCTGCCGGGCATCTCCCCCACAGGTGGGGAGATCACAAGTGGCTTGAACTTCCTGCCCATCTATAGTTTCGTCGTGCTGGCCGCTCATTGTTTGGGAAGCCGGTGAGCCCAGCCAATCTCCCCACCTGTGGGGGAGATGGCCGGCAGGCCAAAGGGGGGCTTTGCACGGCACGCCTTACCCGGCAAGCAATCCCGCCGATCTCTCGCGGCTTTACGCCGCCGACGACGAACCCGCGGTCATGACACTCGCCAAGCTGGCGATGTCGGTAACGCCGCCCGACGCCTCGAAGTCAAATATTTTCTGGGTGACCAGCGCAGCCGCACCTCGCGCCCAGGAATTGTCCTCCCAGTCGGGCAGGAGGGGAGGCGCAGTCCGGAAAGTCCGGGCGGCGAGCGCTTCGCGCAGCGGTGTCAGGAAAGGATCGCCGAGGGAGACGGCTTCGCCGCCGGCGACGATGACTTCGGGGTCGGTGATATTGACGAGATTGGCAAGGGCGGTGCCGATGCCGCGGCCGGAATCGGCGACGAGGGCGAGGGCGACGGTATCGCCTGATGCGAGCGCAGCCGACAGTTCCGGTAGACCGAGTTTCTCGCGACCGGTCGCTTCCCGCCAGCGCCGGAGCATCGAGGCTTCGGAGTGATAGGCCATCAGACAGCCGCGTTTGCCGCATTCGCAGAGCCGGCCGTTCTCCTCGTAAAGCGTGTGGCCGAATTTGCCGGCAGCACCATTGGCACCGCGATAGAGCTTGCCGTCGATGACGAGGGCGCAGCTGATGCCGACGCCGACGGCGAGAACGGCCATGTTGCGATGCTGGCGGCCGAGCCCGAAGAGTTGCTGGGCGATGGCATAGGCATTGGTGTCGTCTTCCAACCAGACCGGCACATGGACGCGGCTGGCGACCAGCGAGGCGAGGGGGACATTGTCCCATTTGAATCGGTAGCTGCGCACGCAGGCCGTCTGTTCGTGGTTGATGACGCCCGGCATGGAGATGCCGATGCCGGCGAGCTTCGCGTTCGGCCGGCCGGCGAGCTTCACCAGTTCGGGAACGGTGCCCGCCAGCAGGTCTGCGACCCTATCGGGCTGGTGGCCGTCGAGGCTTACCCGCATGGCGGCGACGGGGTTGGTGGCAAGATCGGTTGCCACGCACTCTACCGAATCCACCATCAGCTTGAAGCCGACGGCAAGCGCGTGTTCGTAATTGATATCCACCGGGATCGGCCGGCGGCCGGTGAGGCCGGGCACGGTCTTCCCTTCGATGACGATGCCTTCCTCCAGAAGGTCGGCGACGACGAAGGTGACGGCGGCCGGGCTCAAGCCGATGACGGTGGCGATGTCGGCACGACTCCTCGGCCCCTCCCGCCGGAGGAGGTTGAGGATGAGGCGTCGGTTCATGGCTCTTGCCGTGGTCTGGTCGCCTTTCAGTTTCACGATGCATTCCTTAATTTTGTAAATTAATTATTGCGGGCCGGTTCGATCTATGCATAAGTTCGGCCGCGGATCAACTCAGCCAAGCGGATTATCGCAGGAATCGCGGAGCGGATCGCAGCATTGAATGCCTGGTCGGTCGTTTCATGGAGGAGGCGACGGTCGGGAGATGTCGATCGATCAACTGGGAGGAATTCAATGACGTTTTTGAAGCAATTTCCGTCGACCACCCGCAGACGCTTCCTCAAGGGCGCGGGGCTGGTTTCCGCCGCAGCGGTTAGCGGCAGCTTTCCGATCCCGGCGATCGCGCAGGCCCAGGAGGTCACGATGATCTCTGCCGAAAACAATGGCGCCGCACTCGACGCGCTGAAGGCGATCGCCGCGAGCTTCAGCAAGGAAGCCGGCGTCAACGTCGTCATCAACAATATGGACCACGAGGCCCACAAGACGGCCATTCGCAACTATCTCGTCGCCGGCGCGCCTGACGTCTGCTCCTGGTTTTCGGGCAACCGCATGCGCGCCTTCGTCAAGCGCGGCCTGTTTGACGACATCTCCGACCTTTTCGAGAAGGAGAAGTACAAGGACGTGCTGGGTGCTACGGCCGGCGCCGTCACCGACGGGGGCAAGCAATATGGCCTTCCCACCGGCGGCACCCTCTGGGGCATGTTCTACCGCAAGGACGTGTTCGAGCAGCATGGTCTCACCGTGCCGAAGACGGCCGAAGAGTTCATGGCCTATGGCGACAAGTGCAAGGCCGCGGGCATCACGCCGGTCGCGATCGGCACCAAGGAATTATGGCCGGCGGCCGGTTGGTTCGACCAGATGAACCTGCGCATCAACGGCCTCGACAAGCATATGGCGCTGATGAACGGTGAGATGAGCTATCTCGATCCCGCGCTGACGGCGGTTTTCGATCAGTGGGAGGCGATGATTTCGAAGGGGTTCTTCACGGAGAACCACACGTCTTTCGGCTGGCAGGAGGCCGCGGCGCTCCTGGCGCAGAAGAAGGCCGGGATGATGAACCTCGGCGCTTTCCTGCGCTCGGCCTTCACCGCCGAAGATCTGCCGCAGCTCTCCTATGCGACCTTCCCGGTGCTCGATGCCAAGGTCGGCCACTTCGAGGAATTCTCGGTCAATTCGATCCACATTCCCGCCAAGGCCAAGAACAAGCAGGGTGCACGCGAATTCCTCGCCTATTTCTACAAGCCGGAGAATCTGGCGGCCTACCTGGAGCCGGGCGGCAACGTGCCGCCGCGCAGCGATCTGCCGCCGAGCAAGGATCCGCTGGTCAATATCGCCGTCGAGACGATGAAGACGGTGCAAGGCACGTCGCAATATTACGACCGCGACAGCGACCCCGACATGGCGCAGGCGGGGCTCGTCGGCTTCCAGGAGTTCATGGCCAAGCCCGACCGGCGCAAGGCCATCCTCACGCGCCTCGAAGGCACGCGCAAGCGGATCTATAAGATCTGAGCCTGGAAGGCATTTTGACGCTTGCCCCTCACCCTAACCCTCCCCCGTAAGGACGGGGAGAGGGGACGTGCCATACGGGACGTTGGCGAGGGACGAAGAGGTTGCGGCACATCCCCTTCGCCCCGTTTACGGGGAGAAGGTGGCGGCAGCCGGATGAGGGGCAGCTTCACCGCTTGCTCTGTCGTAAATGAGGCTCCTGAAATGCTGACATTATGGCGCCGCCAGCGTTGGTGGCTTACCCCGACTTTGCTCATCGCGCCCGCGATCGTGCTGTTCTTCACGGTTATCCTGCTGTCGGCGGTCAGAAGTCTCTGGATCAGCCTGCACGACTGGGATGGCTTTGGCCCGATGGTCTGGATCGGCTTCGGCAATTACGTCGAACTCTACAACGATCCGCAATTCTACGTGTCGCTGAAGAACAACCTGATCTGGCTGGTGATGTTCATGGCGGCACCACCTCTCGGGCTCGCCATCGCGCTGCTGGTCAACCAGAAAATCCGCGGCATGCGCTTCCTGAAATCGCTGTTCTTCATTCCGCTGGTGCTCGCCTCGGTGACGGTCGGCGTGGTCTTCACCTGGGTCTATACGCCGGAGTTCGGGTTGCTCGCGCTGATCTTCAGGGCGTTCGGGGCGACGGCGCCAGCGGTTCTCTCCGACGAGCATTTCGTCACTTTCGCGATCGTGATTGCCGCGCTCTGGCCGCAGATCACCTTCTGCATGGTGCTCTATCTCGCCGGCCTCAACAATTTGAGCGAAGAGCTGATCGGGGCAGGGCGCGTCGATGGGGCGAGGGGCTGGAACATGTTGTGGCACATCGTGCTGCCGCAGCTGACTCAGGTTACCTTCATCGCCATTGCCGTTACCGTCGTCGGGGCGCTCAGGTCCTTCGACATGGTGTCGGTGATGACGAACGGCGGTCCTTTCGGTTCGTCCTCGGTTCTCGCCTACCAGATGTTCGAACAATCGATTTTCTCCTACCGCTTCGGTTACGGCGCGGCGATCGCCTCCGTGCTGTTCGTGATCATGGCCGCCTTCATCGTCTGGTACCTCAGCCGCATCATCCATACCGAAGAAAGGGGAGGCTGATGTATCCTCGTCCCATTCCCGATGGCGCCATCTGGCAGCGCCGCCTCTACGTGCTCGCCGTCGTCATCGTCCTGCTGCTCTGGCTCTGCCCACTGTTTGCGATCATCCTCACCTCCTTCCGCTCGACCGAGGATGTCATGGGCGGCAATCTGTGGGGATGGCCGACCGGGATCGGCGTCATCGACAATTATACTGATGTCTTCACGCAGACACCGATGGCCCGCTACTTCCTCAACAGCCTGACGATCACCATTCCCTCGGTGATCGGCGTGCTGGTGCTCTCCACGCTCGCCGGCTATGTGCTGTCGCGCTACCGCTTTCCCGGCAACATGCTGATCTTCGCGCTGTTCGTCGGCGGCAATTTCCTGCCGCACCAGATCATGATGATTCCGGTGCGCGACCTGATGGTCCGGCTCGACCTGATCGATACCACGGCATCGCTGATCATCTTCCATGTGGCCTTCCAGACGGGCTTTGCCACGCTGTTCATGCGCAATTTCATCGCAGCACTACCCGACGAGCTGTTCCAGGCGGCGCGCGCCGAGGGGGCGTCTCCCTTCCAGACGTTATGGCATGTGGCGATCCCGCTGGTGCGGCCGGCGCTGGCCGCACTCGCCATCCTGATCTTCACCTTCATCTGGAACGATTATTTTTGGGCCGTGGTGCTGACCGTCAGCGACTCCGTCAAGCCTGTGACTGCCGGCCTTGCCAATCTCCGCGGCGAGTGGGTCTCGGCCTGGAACCTGATTTCCGCCGGCACCATCGTCGTCGCCGTGCCGCCCGTTATCATGTTCTTCCTGATGCAGCGGCACTTCATCGCCGGTCTGACGATGGGCGCGGTGAAGGGATGAGCGATCTCGACAACGGGCCCTTGGAAGTTCCGATTTCAACAGCAGAGAGCCAGGACGCATGACCAGTCTCGAACTCCGACAAATCAACAAGAATTACGGCGCCTATCATGCGCTGCGCGGCATCGATCTTTCCGTAGCGCAGGGCGAGTTCATCGTCATGGTCGGCCCCTCCGGCTGCGGCAAGTCGACGCTTTTGAAAACGATCGCCGGCCTGGAGGAGATCTCCTCCGGCCAGATCCTGATCAACGGCCGCGACGTCAGCAAACAGGAGCCAGGGGACCGCGGCATCGCCATGGTCTTCCAATCCTACGCGCTCTATCCGCATATGACGGTGGCGGAGAACATGGGCTTCGGTTTGCGCATGGCCAAGCGCCCTAAGGCCGAGATTGAGGCCGCCGTGGCGCGCGCCGCCAAGATCCTGAGGATCACCGATCAGCTGGAAAAGCGGCCGAAGCAGCTTTCCGGCGGTCAGCGGCAACGCGTGGCGATCGGCCGGGCAATCACCCGTTCGCCCGATGTCTTCCTGTTCGACGAGCCACTGTCGAACCTCGATGCGGCGCTCAGAACCCAGATGCGTGTCGAGCTCAGCAGCCTTCACGCCGAACTCGGCGCCACCATGGTTTATGTCACCCACGACCAGGTGGAGGCCATGACCATGGCAAGCCGGATCGTCGTCTTGAACCAGGGTGTGATCGAGCAGGTCGGCTCGCCGCTCGAACTCTACCGCAACCCAGACAATCTCTTCGTCGCGGGCTTTCTCGGCGCGCCGCGGATGAATTTCCTCGGCGTTACCGTTGACGAGGTTTCCGGCCGCTATATTACGGTTTCGGCGCCGGGCCTCATGCCGGTGACGATCGAGCTGGCGGAGGCGACGGTGCTGGCGAAGGGCGCCAGCCTGACGCTCGGTGTAAGGCCGGAAAACATATCGGTGGTCGCCGACGGGGCGCAGGGCGGGGCGATCAACGGCCAGGTCCGGCTGGTCGAGCATCTCGGGCGCGAAACCATTCTCTACATCGATGCCGGCAATCTCAGGACCATCGCCTCGGAAAGCGGCACCGGCAACATCACGGTGCAGCTCAGCTACGTCGCGCCTTTTGCCGCCGACCAGAACGTGGCGCTGAAGCTCGACGCCAGCGAACTCTATCTCTTCTCGCCCGATGGCGGACGCACGATCAGCGCCCGCAAGACGATCCTCGACAGATAACACAGGAAACATCACCGTGTCCGACAAGACCGCAAGCCTTTCCGTATGGAACCCCGTCAAGACCGACCGCTTCCTCGTCGGCGCCCCGCATTATCCCGAGCACGTCGATGAAAGCTACTGGGAGCGCGATGCCGAGCGCATGGCGAAGGCCGGCTTCAACGTGGTCAGAATGGCCGAATTCGCCTGGCATATTCTCGAGCCGAAGCTCGGCATCTTCGATTTCGACCTGTTCGACCGCGCCATCGCCATGCTCGGGCGCTACGGCATCGACACGATCATGTGCACGCCGACGGCAACGCCGCCGCGCTGGCTGACCGTGGCGCATCCAGAGATTCTACGAGTCGACGGCAAGGGGCGGCCGATGAGCCATGGCTCGCGGCAGCACTGCGACACGGCAAGCCCGGTGTTTCGCGAACACAGCCGGCGCATCACCAAAGCGATGGCCGAGCACTATCGCGACAATCCTTTTGTCGTCGGCTGGCAGACCGACAACGAGCTGAACACCAGCATGCCGGAAAGCTTTTCCAAGGCGACGCTCACCGAATTCCAGGCCTTCCTCGCTGGCAAATACGGCGAGATCAGCAAGCTCAACACGGCGTGGGGCGGTGATTTCTGGGCGACGGCCTATGACAGCTTCGACCAGGTGGTGCTGCCGATCGAGTTCGGCCCGACCTTCCCGAGCCCCGGCCATCTGCAGGATTATCATCGTTTCCTCGCCTTCTCGACGGCACGATTTCAGCACGACCAGGTGGAGATCCTGCGCGCCGTCAAATCCTCCTGGTTCGTCTTTCACAATCTCGGCGGTCTTAGGGATATCGACTTTCGCGGCCAGTTCACCACCGATCTCGATTTCATCGGCTACGACATCTACCCGATGCTCTACGACGAGTTCCAGCGGCTCGGAAACCACGCCAAGGTCCAGGCGCTGCATCTCGATATCTGCCGCGGTTTTTCCGGCAACTATATCGTTCCCGAGCAGCAATCGGGCTTCGGCAGCCAGCCGGGCTTCTGCACGCTGACGCCGGAGCCGGGCGAACTGCGCCGCATGGCACTTTCCTCGGTCGCCCATGGCGCTGACGGGTTGATGTTCTTCCGCTGGCGTCCCGCGCATTTCGGCGCCGAGATTTACTGGATGGGCATCATCGACCACGACGACGTCGCCCGCCATCGCTATGACGAGGCCAAGCGCTTCGCAACCGAGATGACCGCCCTGTCGCCCAAGATCCTCGGCACTTATGTGCGCATGGATGTCGGCATTGCCGGCTCCGACTTCGATAATCAGGAAGCCCACAAGACCTATCCGATCGGCCTGCCGAGCCCGCAGGACGATGCGATCCTGCTGCACCAATATTGCTACGACCGCGGCATTGCCTGTGGCTTCATTCATCCCGAGGACGATCTTTCCAAGCTGAAGCTGCTCTATGTCCCCCACTGGGTGATGTGGAAGGACGAATGGACCGAAAGGCTGAAATCCTTCGCCGAGCAGGGCGGCACCGTCATCATCGGCGCTCGCACCGGCACGCGCAACGAAGACAACCACGTCATCCGCGAGACCGCGCCCGGCACCTCGCTGTCGCAGCTCACAGGCGTGCGCGTCGAGGATTTCGGCCGCCTTGCCGCTCCAGGCGCCAACGGGCTCTTCGATGTGATGGAGCGTTCCGGCGGGCTTGTCATTCCTCCGAACAAGCCGGCGGAATCACATCGGCGCGAACGCCGCTTCAAGATCGGCAATCGCGAGCTGGCTGCCGGCTATTTTTATGAGAACCTCGCGATCGCAGGCGATGTCGAGGTGGTCGCGGCCTGGTCCAACCGCTATGCCGAGGGCCAGCCGATGGCGACGTCGCGCAAGCTCGGCAAGGGGCAGGTGGTCTATGTCGGCACCTATCTCACCCCGGATCTGACGGCAGCGCTTGCCGAACGGCTGTTTGCACCTGTCGGCATCGAGCCGCTGCTCGGCGACCTTCCCGAGGGCGTCGAGGTGACCATGCGGATGAACGAAGAGCGCCGGTTGCTGTTCATCCAGAACTACACCGACCAGCCGGCCGCCATCGGCGGCGTTCCCGCTGGCCGCGACCTTCTCGGTGACGAAAAGCCGGTTGCCGGCAGGCTCGATCTCGAAGGCTACGGCTGCGCGATCATCGAGCTCGCGGGGTGACGCGGCTTTCGCGTGCAAGGCAGGGGCCGCAGACCGGCCTCTGCCTGATCAAGGCGGGTTCGTAAACGACCGATAGTTTTCAATACGGCGACACCGTTGTCCGTCGGGATGTCGACAAACTTGACTGCCGACGTGAAACGAATTCGGCACGCTCGAAGGCTCATCACAACATAGGGACTTCGAGGCGGCGGGTGATCGACCGTCATCTTGGAGCAATTCGAGCAAAGGGTTCTGCGTCTGAAATTGATAAAAAAAGAGCATCTCCATACTCAAACAGAACGGAGATGCTCTTCGTAGTTTAGTGCGGAGCCATACTTGTCGGCTCCACACCGCTCGCAACTGATTTATCGGCTATTCCTCGGATGTCGCCGGCGCGGGGTTCTCCAGAGAGGTGCGGATTTGATCGATCTTCCCGTTTGCTTCGCCAACCCCCAAGATGGTTTTGGCTTCGTCCAAAACCGCCGGGCTGACTTCACCGGTTTTCGTCGCTGAAGCCAATGCGTCCTCCAGCGCCTGATCCCCCAACAGAGGGTCATCGGCTGCGGGCTCGATTCCATTGTCGAGTTCATACTGGGCATAAGTCACGGCATAGGCCGCAATGGCCGTCATGCGTGGGTCGGACGTATGCATCAACGCCTTGTAGTTTCGCTTCAAGGAGTTCAGGCCCGCAAGTTGCGCCGACAGGTTCTTTTCTTTGGTGCTGACTTTGGTCTCGTCTGCCTTGACGGACTTGGACTTGCTTTCCGCCTCGGTGGATTTGCCTTTCACACCTTGAGATTTGGAGTTGCCATGGGTTGAACCGCTATCCTGGCTGCTGCTGCCATGGTTGCCGCTGTTTCCGCCGCCGCCGCCGTGACCGCCGCCGCCATTGCCCCCACTGTTGCCGCCACCGTTTCCACCGCTCTTTGCCAGCGCGGTCATGTCGATCCCGGCAATCGTTGCCGGGCTTGCTGCAAGAGCCAGCGAGAGCACGGCCAAGGACGCTAAGGTTGCTATCCGCATTGTTTTCCTCCAAATCCGATCAAGCGCCGTGCAGATGCACCGCTTGCACAGATACGAGAGGTTAGACGGTGATCGCCGACCGCACATCGGACCGAGGTCCGATGTCGGTCACGTCTATGGTCCTAGATGGCGTGGAATACTTAACGAATCCCTTTTTCATCCCCGCGCGGCGGCGAACACCTCTCGGCGCAGGGCACTTTCGCCCAAAGAGAATCACGCCAGGCGCAAATCGAGAAGCGGGTGCAGCTTCTTGAGATTCGGGAGGGACTTCGCTTGCCAAGGATATTGATTGGTGCCTTTGACTATGAGCAGGAGGTCGCCCATTTTTCTGGCTTCAATTGTCAACTTGGCCAGGAGATTTATGCCAGAGGAATTGAGGAATTCGAGGCCTGTGAGGTTGAACGTCACCTGTTTGTGCCCCTCATGGAGCAGGCCTGATACCAATGAGTAAATGGGCGCATAGGCGTCCGGTCCTGCCAGCCGGAATACGCCATCGAAATACACCTCGTTTTTCTCAGCCCATACACGGAAGTTTTCGTCGCTGATTTCCATTCTTCGCTCACAGATTGGAGGAGGGCGGCATCGCCACAGCTGCAGTCGTCGTCAGTATGATACGCTGGTCGTAGTTCTCTTCGAACGCCCATGCCATTTTTGCATCGTAATCGCTCAGAAGGGTGAGCAACCCCAATCCCGAACCGCTTTCTGCCGATATGGCATTGGTTTCGATTTGCTCAAGAAGAAGTTCCCCGGGGTCCCTCGATTGGAGGCGATGCAGCAGTTGCTGAAAGCGAGAGGATGTCACGCCATCGATCGTGTTCTTCACCCTTATTAAAAAAGTACCGTCGAATATGCCGGCTTCAATGAGGATCTCCCCAGGCTGTCGAAACTTAACGGCATTTTCGATCAACTCATTGCTGAGATATCCGATGTCATGATGCGCCTGCACATAGTCTTTTCTTGAACGGGAATACCGCAGAGCCATGACCTCCGCGATAAAGTCCGAAGTCATTCCTGAGTGCTTCCATCCAAGCTGAAGCGGTCCGTCGCTTAACGTGAGGCGGGTGCTTGAATCCAGACTTATGCCCGCCAGAGATTCGATACCATATACCGTTGGCGTCATGTCTCACCTATGCCGCACTGCGAGAAGCGTGATGTCGTCGTAGATCTTCTGAGATCCAATGAAGAGCATCAGTGTCGTTACAATTCCGGAAACGATTTTCTCAGCGCTCTGATCCTTCAAGCGAAGTGCTTCGCGGCACAGACGTTCGATGCCGAATAGTTCTCCCGCGTCGTTTTCGGCTTCTGTTACGCCGTCCGTATGCAAGAGTATGAGGTCCCCTTTATCGAAGGCTATTTCACGGGTTTTAATGAAGGCAGAAATGTCGGCTTCCAACCCGATCGGTATGCCGAGATCCATCGTATCTATGCGCTCGACTTCGCCGTTCGCCCGCACGACAACAACTTCCTCGTGTTGTCCCGACAGGATCATCTCTTTTCCGTCGTAATCAAGAAACGCCAGGGTGAGATGCTTGTCGATTTTAGTCCTCACGATATTTTTAAACAGGGCGCTGTTCAGGTCCGTGAGAAATTTGACTGCATCGGTGTTTCCGGCTTCCTGCAGGGCGCGGGCGACGGACTGAACCATCAACATCAACACGCCGCTTTCGAGCCCGTGTCCGGTGACGTCGCCGATGCCAATCTTCAATCGGCTTCCGTTCTTCAATACGTCGTAATAGTCGCCACCGACTTCTTCCGCCGGTCTCATATAGGCTGCGATCTCGAGGGCCTGAAATTCTTCAAGCTCCTGATGCAGCGGAAGAACCATGAGCTGGATTCTCTCGGCGACGGCCAGCTCTGTTCCGAGACGTCGATTTTCACGCTGGAGCTGTGCGTTCAGTGTCGAAATCTCTTCCTTTGCATCTTCGATTTGAGCGGTTCGCTCTTCGACGAGCTGCTCGAGATTTTCGGTGTGATAGCTGATCTCTTCGGCCATGCGATTGAAGGCTTCACCGGCCTCACCGACTTCGTCCCTGCTTGTGATGGCCACTCTGACGGAATAATCCTTCGCCTGAATCCGTTTGGCGGCCCCTGCCAGGGCGCTGATTCCGCTGGTTATTCGTTTCGAGGCCGCAAAGACCGCGATCGTCACGATCAGCAGGGACATCAGGATCGCCAGAATTTGGTAGAGCACGATCCGGTTCGTCGCTTCGGAAATCTTGGCCTGGGCCGCATAGAGCGAGGCATCGATTTCTCGCTCGGGCACAACGACCCCCAGCAACATCGACTCTTGCCGAACCGGGCCACTGACCCAGAGATTGGTCGCCGGCAGTTTCTTGACGATAGCGATATAGGGGACCTCGTTGCCGTCCTGCTGCAACAACAAATGTTGGATGCCCTGTTCGCGGTCGAGGGCCAGTTTTGCTATCGCAGGCTGGGAGCTTCCCTTCAGGGAGCGCTCCAGGCCGGTCAAGGCGCCGGCTCCGCTCGGATCGCTCGCAGAACGCAGACCGAGGGTTTTTTCTCCTGTGCTGTTGATCGCCACAACGTTTCCGTCGGACATTGCGAGAAATCCAAAGCCGGACTGGGCCACTTTCACATTCTCAACAATCTGCGCGAGCTGGTCGAGGGTGATATCGGCGCCGGCCGTCCCGGCGACATCCTTCCGGTCGGCTGTCCACAATGGATGAAAGAAACTGACGATCAGCTTTCCGGTAATGGCATCGGTATATGGAGCGGTCTGCGTGATATCGTCCGCGACCGGCCGCGTTTTCGCGTCCTTGGCCCAGCTCTGCCAGGACTCGTAAAGCCCGGGGAAAAAGAAGTCCCAGAAATCGGCTTCGTTGTGCCCCGAATAAAGGCGATCGAAGGTCTGAGCCTGGTCGGTGTAAGGCGCCGTCCTGAAGATTGGCCGTTCTTTCGGTCCGATGTAGTACATCTGCAGCTTGGAAGCGCCGTGCTGCAGCAGGCTCGGCGCAACGATGTCAAGAACCGCGCTCGTCTCTAGATCGCGCTGAATGTCGGGTTTCGGCCGATGGTCAGGTCCGAGCAAGTAACCCCAGACGCTCACAACCGAAGCGGAGCCGGGCAGGTTCTGAGACCATTTTCCCTTCTCATCGTAAACAAGGCTGACGCTGCCAGGCGATGTGCGGGCGATTGCCGCGCCGACGTCCGAATTGCGGGCGGGATCATCGATCTGCGCCTGGAGCACGCCTGCCAGCGTACTGACGTCGCTATGAACCTGCCGCAGGAGCAAACTCACCTGGGCTGCGGTGGAATCGGCATAGGTGCGGATGTATTCCTGGCTTGCTGCTTCGAGACCCTGTCCGACTTCGAGGGTGGCGTCGCGCGACAGCCTCTGAACATTCCAAAGCGCTAGGCCGCCGCTGACCAGCAAGTCGAAAAGGACGGCGCCACCGACGACTAGGATGAACTTCGCCCGAAATGAGCCCAGTCGTGCCGGTCTCTTCGATGATGATCTCCCGTCCATCACAGCGGCTTTCGGCCGGAAGCGGCCCAGATCGGCCAGCCTGCATAACCCTTGGGGTGAAGAGCAGCAAAGATATGATCTCTGAATCCTTGCCGGAACCTGCGAATGAAATCTGATGAGTCCCCCCGCCGGACGGCCATCTCGCCAGCATAGACATTCTCCCAAGCTTCGATGATGTCTGCGAAGTCTTGGGGATCCCCGTCAAGGTTCGTGACCATAAAGCAATCGACCTCGATGCTATCGAACCCGGCGTCAGCAAGAAGATGGCGGCTTTTCGGCCCCATCTCGACATCCATGTCGAAGTGCTTGAACAGTTTGGCGACCTCCTCATAAGTCCATTTTATGGATTCAGCATGTGGCTCGCCCAGACAATGCGAATTTTTTTCATTGGTGATGTAGACGCGGCCGCCAGGTTTACAGATGCGGTAAAGCTCCCTGAGCAGCGTCTCGGGACGGTTGAAAATCTGCAGTGAATGTCGGCAGGTGACAAAGTCGAATTGATTGTCTCGCAGCAGCATTTGCGACGCGTCACCATAGGTGTATTCGATTCCCTGCAGATCGAAGTCGGCAGCGACCCTGCGTGCATATTCGAGGCTGCGCACGGAGTGATCCAACGCGACAAGTCGTGCCGGTTTAAATTCTCGTTGAACCAACGCCGCGAAGTCCCCAATTCCGCAACAGATATCCGCGATGACAAGACCGCTGCGCAAACCGTGGCGAGGCAACAGTTCGCGTTCGTGCTGCCATGTCATCTTCGTCTGGGTGCGCAGAATGGGAATGAAGCTCTCATCCTCGACAAAGCTCTGGCCGGGATAAAACGCCGAATCGTAGACTTCAACCGACAGGTTTGGTTGTGCTGCCGCCAAGGTCTGGAACAACGAGGTCGACCATGCCACCACGCTCGACGTAACGATGACGATCTTCCGTTCAGGCATGGTCCGGCAGCTTTCCGTGAGCACCTCGGAAAGGGCTGCGAAGGCCGTCATGTTGATATGCGTCAGGCGTTTGACATTGAGATAAACGACGCCGCTGTAATTTTCCAAACTTTGCCGCACGAGTTCGAGAGCATCGGCAATCTCGTCGGAGCTTTCAGGCCGCATCTTGCCGGACAACAACAGCTCCTGATTTGTCGGATCAAAATGAACGGTGAAAGGGCGGGCAAGCAGGGTCATCGGAAATCCTCGGCCGAGGGGAAATCCGCGATGATTTGCATCCTGCGGGCGCCGTCTTGCTCAATTCGGATAGCGGCGCGGAATATGGTTGCCAGATCTCTGAGCAAAATCGTCCCGCCGGACTTCAGGTCAGACCCGGCGCCCGGTAGAGACTGGCGTTCACTTGATTTCATACTCGTACTCTCGCGGTCCTCGCGGGCAAAGGCAATTCTCAGCCGGTTGAACGTCGCGCCCCGATAGAGGCTGAAACTTATCCTTCCCAGCTCACCCGTCGAGCGAAAGGCTAGTTCAACGAGCTCGTTGGCTGCGACGGAAAGAAAATTCGAATATCGAGCGGGATCGCTGTGACCTTGGCCGAGAATGTCTGAGAGATATTCGGTAATCCTGTCGCAAAACTGCCACTGAGATTTGAACGTCGCAACGTTCAATTCCAGCGATACCATCGGCGCCAATGCATGGTCATCGAAGCCAGATGCTTCCTCTTCCAATACAGCCTCCATCAGTTGTCTGGAGCGTTAGATGCCCTCAAAAATCACTCGTTCTTTATACCAGAACGTGGCTCGCGGATGTTTCAGCCCGGTTGATGAACTCGCCGATCGCCTCGACCGGAAGCGGCCTGCTCACCAGATAGCCCTGAAGCCTGTCGCAGCCCACACTGCCCAACCATTCCGCCTGAGCCGGAGTCTCGACCCCTTCGGCCGTCACCTGCATGTCGAGACCATGTGCGAGGTTGACGATACAGCGGACGATCGTCTGGCTTTTCGGATCGCTTTCCAGATCGGTGATAAAGTATTTGTCGATTTTGATCGTGTCGAAAGGGAATGTCTTCAGATAACTCAGGGAGGAATATTCGGTCCCGAAATCATCAAGCGAGATTCGTATGCCCAGCACGTTGAGAGTGTTCAACGTATCGATATTGTTGACGGTCCGCTCAAGGAGCACGCTTTCGGTTATTTCAAGCTCCAGACGGTCGGGCGGTAGCCCGACCAGGTCCAGCGTCTGGGACACCCGATCCGTGAGGCCGCTCGTCAAGAATTCAGCCGCGGACAAATTGACAGCGACGATATAGTTCTGCGGCCACTTCATTGCCTCGCGACATGCCTGCTCCAAGACCCAGGCACCTATTTCCGGCATCATTCCATCGGCCTCGGCCATCGGAATGAATGCCGTTGGTGGGATTATTCCAAGGAGAGGGTGGTGCCATCTGAGCAATGCTTCGAAGCCGACAATGCTGCCGCCCTCGGCAATGGGTTGGTACTCAATATAGAATTGTTGTTGGACCAGAGCCATGCGAAGGCTGCGGCGCAGCAGTTCGCGTTGTTCCAGCAACTCAAGCATTGAGGGATCAAAGGGTCTCGCGCGACCGCGCCCGTCCTTCTTCGCGGCGTAGAGTGCGACGTCGGACGCCTTCATCAGCTGCTCCGGACTTGTACCGTCCGGTGGAGCAGCTGATATGCCGATGCTGGCACCGACAAATAGCGCGATGCCATCTATCGTGAAGGGCTTTTTGAATGCATCAACCAAAGCTTCTGCTAGCTGGTGTCCTTTGGCGGGATGTCCCGGGCCTCTTGATATGACGGTGAATTCGTCACCCGCCAGTCGATAGGCTCTGTCGTCCTCGGTAAGGCACTCTTGAATGCGGCCTGCAGCGAGCTGAAGAAGCTTGTCGCCGGCCGGATGCCCAAGCGTGTCGTTAACGGGTTTGAAATCGTCAAGATCGAGTTGCATCAGGGACAAAGTCTCGTTCGAACCGGCGGTCTCCTGTAGCAATATAGTGAGGTCCTCGCTGAACTGGCGTCGGTTCGGCAGTCCAGTGAGTGGATCGTGGGTGGCCAGGTGCAAAAGGGTTGCGCGTTCATCGTCGACAGATTCCTCGGACCGAACTACGGCAAACAGATCTCCGATCCGATAGATCGTCAGTCCGTGCGACGCTGGCGTGCCAAGATTACCCGATATTCGCAAAGGCTGAGCGCTGTCGCCCAATGAACGGAGGGCGAGCGTAATCGCCGATTTGTCCAATTCTGGAAAATGCTGCCAAAACGACACTGCTGGTTTGACAGAAGCAGGCAGCTCATTGCCCAGCAAATTCTCGACGGGATTGAAATCGCGGTCAAAGAACAAAAGCCGGTCGATCGAGCTCGAAGCTTTTGACTGTGTTTGTCCGAGCGCCGAGGGGGCCGCATGAATTTTCCGCATGTCCAGGCCCTCCCTAGTCGCATGTAAAACCAGATAATGTAGCAAATCAGATCCCGCACAACCTGTGCACGCCAAGATTTACATTAGGTATTTCTGATTAACAATCCCCAACCTCTGCCCAACTCGCACACGGATGGGCTTATGCCATGTCTTTATTACCGCGACCCATTTGCATCCATCGTCTCGGCGGCGACCCTCTCGACAAACTGAGGGCAAGGGATCTCACGCTCCCGATCCGCACTCTGTCATGAACCAGTCGATGAAGCGGCGCACCGGCTTTTTCGCCCAGCTGTTCGATATGACGTAATAGCCCTGGTTCTCAGCCGTCGCGATGTCGGAAAGCACCAGCAGATCGCCGCGCTCGATCTCCCGGCGGAACACCTCGACTGGGCAGAGCGCCACACCATGCCCGGCGATCACGGCCGTCGCAAGCATGTTGAAATCCTGGAATATCGGGCCTCGAAGCGGCTCCGGCGCTTTCTGGCCGGCCTTGCGGAACCATTCCTTCCAGCCGTCGATGGATTCGTCGTGCAGCAGATCGGTGCCGCCGAGCGAGACGTCGCCGATCGTCCAGTTGCGTTTGGTAATGTAGTGGCGGCTGGCGACAGGCTGGTTGCGGCGGGAGAAGAGCAGGCGGCTTTCCCTGCCGCCGCTCAGATCCTCGCCCATGGTGATGAGCACGTCGAGGCTCTCGTCGTCGAAGCGTTCTTCGGCGCGGGCATAGACGATCCTGACGTCGAGATCGGGGTTGCTTTCCTGGAACGAGGGCAGGGCAGGGACGAGCCAGCGCGATGCGATCGAGGGAATGCAGCCGACGGTGATGGCGCGCATGTCGTGATCGCGTCGCATGTTGCCGGTCGCATGCGCAATCGCCACCAGCGATCCGGAGATGGCCCGGTAATATTCGCTGGCGGCTGCGGTCAACGCAACGCCGCGGCCCGATTTCTGCAGCAGCTTGCGGCCGAGCCAGTTTTCCAGATGCTTGATTTGATGGCTGATCGCCGCATGGGTGACGTGCAGCTCGTCGCCCGCTTTCGAAAGGCTCATCAGGCGGGCCGTGGCTTCGAAAGCGCGCAAGGCATTCAGCGGCGGCAACTGCATGTGTAAAATTTCCTAACAGATGACGCAGGAATCATCATTTGAAAACGCCAGCCATTTCAATAGCTAATTGTGGTGGGCGATGAAAATGAATCATCGCTACATCTTCAATAATTTGTCAGGAGAATCGGCGATGTTCGTCGGAAATCTGAAGGAGGTGGAACTCACCGAGCGTTTCGTCGACTGGGGCAACGGCACGAGCCACCGCCTGCTGACCAAAGACGACGGCATGGGCTTTACCGTGTGCCATACCGTCGTTCGCGCCAATAGCGAGGCCCTGCTTCAGTACCGCAATCATCTGGAGGCCTGCTATTGCATCAAGGGCGAGGGCGAAGTGGAGGATATGGACGGCAACGTCTTTCCGATCCGGGCCGGCGATATCTACGTGCTCGACAAGCACGACCGGCATTATCTGCGCGGCGGCAAGGATCAGGACCTTATTCTCGTCAGCATCTTCAATCCGCCGCTGGCGGGAACCGAACGGCACGACCTGCACAACAAGAGCGGGTCCGAATATTGAGTGATCCCGTCGTCGACGTAGCGAGGTGAACAGAGCCCGGCAAATGGCGGGCTCTGCTTCCGGCGCGAACGGCAAGGCGTCCGCTGCCTATTCGTGGCGACATAAGCGCTGCGTTGCCTTATTGCTGCGGCTGCTGCTGCCCCTGCTGCTGTTGTTGCTGGCCCGGGGGCGGCGTGCCGATCTTTTCCAGAACTTTCTTGGCCAGAGCCGGGTCGCTCTGTGCGGCCGTTAGGATCGACGAGTATTCCTCGACGGAGATATCTGGAGAAGCCTGGACGGTATCGACCATCTGCTTCTTAGCTTCTTCCTGCAACTGCTGCTTGGCGGCCTCGTCCTTCGTCGCGCCGATCTTGGCGGAATATTCCTGTCTCACCTTATCGACCTGCAGATAGGCAACGGCGAAGGCCTCGATTTTCTGATCGCTGACGGGAGCGGTCGCACCGCTGCCGCGGGGCTGTCCCTGCGGTTGCGCCTGCGCCGGCTGCTGTTGCGCCTGGGCCATGTCGACAGCGGATGCCGGGCTGAAAGCAAGCAGACTGAAGACTGCCGCGCTCAATGTTGCGACAGATGTGTAACGAGTGATCATATTCATTCCTCTTCAAGTGCATGATTTGGTTGGCAGCAGGACCGCCTCGGTCAATCGCTCAGCCCTCAAAGGCAGGGCGAGGTCGTGACGATGGAACCTTTAAGAGGGCACGGTGCGGCGATAAGGGGGCGATTTGCTGACGATTGAGCGGCAGCTTTGTGACAGTCGGCTCGTTGGGACGCGTGGAAAATTCCAGTCATTGTCGGACTCTGCGGCCCGGATCTTCGGCGGTGTTCATCGCTTATCTGGATCAGAAATGCCGGCAGGAACGTGGCGACGACTGCCTCGGCGTGGCGGTAAATCTCCTGATTCGTCAGAACGGCCTTTCCCGGCCTCGTCTTCGTGACGCTAAGCAGCCTCGACCGGCCCGAACTGATCGAGCCGGGGTGGAGATGTTCACCCGACGCCGGCTGGCCTGGGCAAGGCCGCTCGATCTTCCGCAGTTCGAAGGCATGCCCGGTTGAGCCGCGATGCCCTAAAGCGCGTCCCAATCTTTCAGCGTTTTCTCTTGCGCTTTAGGTCTTTGTTTCCACGCATATCGTTATCGCAAAACGGCTGCACACTTTTGCGTGACATGCTTTTAGCAATTTTTCTTGAAGAAAAGTTCGATCCGGTGTCGGATCGGCCAAGCCCCACCCGTCCTAGGTTCGTCCATTCGAGTCCATTCAAAAGGATCATGACCATGCCGAGTACCATACGCCTGCACCGCGTTCTGGCGACCAGCCCGGAGAAAGTCTATCGCGCATTCCTGGAGGCGGACGCGCTTGCCAAGTGGCTTCCGCCGAACGGCTTCCTCTGCACCGTGCATCATTCGGAGCCGGTTGTCGGCGGCACGTTCAGAATGTCCTTCCGCAACTTCACGACGGGCAATAGCCACGCCTTCGGCGGCGAATATCTCGAGCTCGTCCCGGGCGAACGCCTGCGCTACACCGATAGGTTCGACGACCCCAACCTGCCTGGCGAAATGGAAGTCACCGTGACGCTGAAGAAGGTTTCGGTCGGCACTGAGGTGGATATCGTGCAGGCAGGTGTGCCTGACGTCATTCCGCCCGAGGCTTGTTATCTCGGCTGGCAGGAGTCGCTTCGAAACCTCGCGAGAATCGTCGAACCCGACATCCAGGAATAGCAAAAGATCGCGCCGGATTGAGTCGATCCGGCTGAGATCATCTGATGGCGCGTTTGGCGAGAGCGTGCCGGGCGGCCGTGGCGCCCCAGTCGTCGGAAAGGTCCTGCCCTTCGATTTCGGCTTCGGCGATCGGGGTCGCGCGGATCAGCGGTACGGAGCCGAAAGGCAGGCCATCGATCCGCCCTGCGTCGCGGCTCAGCATGATGCGGGACATCGGGAGATAATCCTCGGTCAGTCGGCAGAACAGGATGGCGCCGTGCTTCTCGACATCGCGGGCGACGCGATGACCGTCTGCCACGAGGTCTCCGATGTTGATCAACAGGTTCGCCCAGTTTTCGATCCCCGCCGTATCCAGTCTCGCAGCGTCGAATTCCATGAAAAGCTCGCATTCGACGCCGTTCTCCGGCTCGGATATGCCGGCCCAGGGGGTCGACAGCCCGTCAGTGGCAAGTGTCAGTCTTCCCGGCGTGTGGATGGCGAGGATGCGGCGATGCGGGCCGAACCATTTTGTCTGGGCGTGAATATTGGCCGTTCCGCGCTCGACGGCGAAGTCCTCCTGCAGTGTGCCGCGGCTCTGCCAGAAGGCGCGCCGCGCAGCCGCAGCAATCTCGTAGATCGGGTCGTCGGGGCCGCGCGGTACGATCGTCTGATCATAACTGGTTTCGAGCGCGATCTTCGCCTGCATGAACGGAAATTTCGGCTTCTTCCAGCGGATCACCATCTTGTTGAAACGTGGCCCCTCTGAGGCAGCGAGCTTTTCGACGACATCCGCGATGCTGTCGAGCGGATGCCTGGAATCCTCCGGGACATGCTTTCCCTCGGCATCGAGGTAGCCGCCCGTCCGGGAGGAACGCCCCGCCTGCATCGTGGTGGCGGTCCATTCGCCGCTGACCGCGCCTGCCGGCGCCTTGCCGAGAGCCGGGGCAAGTTCCCGAATCGCATCGTCAATCGAATAGGATGCCACGTCGCCCCTCCGCCTTCGCCCGAAGATCGTATCCCGCGGCCGCTCGGCCGCGACCAGAAGCCAGCGCGGCGGCGTCTCCATTCAATAGCGGCTGGAGCAGGGGGCTTTCCTGGGAGGTGAAACGCACCGGCGATTATTTGCTTCCGTCATTCGGCCGCGCTTTGGCGCTGTCGTTGGTCGTCGACGAGGCAGTTTTTCCGTCCGGTTGCTGCCCGAAATATGTACCGCCGAGATGGCCGCCGGCGCTGGTGTTCTTGACCTGCTGTTCGGCGCGTTTCCGAAGTTCACGAACGTTGGTCTTGCTCATTTTTCGGCTCCATGGTTGAGGTGGACCTCTGATCAACCGATGGCGGACGACACTGTTCCATATTTTCTGCTGGAACCCTTCGTCCTTCGGATGGTTTATCCGCCATGAGATTCCTGGCCATCATCATAACGGGCCTGGCGCTCGTGGCACCTGCAGCGCACGCCTTCGCGCTCCTGAACAAGATCGGGATGGCGAAGGCGGATTATTTTATCGCGCAGCAGGCCTATGCCGGATGGTGGATCGTCGGTCTGCTCCTGCCGCTGGCGCTCGTGGCCAATATCGGCAACGCCGTGACCCTCAGGGCTGATGGAAGCGCAATGATGTTGTCGGTTGCGGCAGCCGCGCTGATCGCGCTCAATCTCGTCATCTTCATGATCTTCACCCAGCCGGCGAATGCGGCGACGGAGAACTGGACAGTGCAGCCGGAAAATTGGGAAAGCCTTCGCACCCAATGGGAATATTCGCACGCGGTCAATGCCGTGGTCACTTTGCTTGCTTTCTGCTGCGCCACGCTTGCCTCGCTACGATAAAGCGCGCTTCGCGCGAAAGTATTGCCGCGGGAACACTTGCTGGTCTTTTCGGTTTTCCCTGTTCCAACCAAGGAGGAACCACGATGGGCATGACGACACCGAAAGACGGCGCCCCCGGCACGACCGATCAGTCACCCCGCTGGGAAGGGCCGAAGGCAAATAAGCCCCGCGGCTACATGAAGGCCAAGGACGATCCGGATCGCGACCGCGATGCGTATGGCGAAAACAATCGCGACCCCGAGACGAGAGATCTCGGCGACGCGCTGAAGCAGAAGGGCGATTGACATGGGCAACCCGAAAAAAGATGCCACCGGCCAGTTCGCCAAGTCGCGGGCTGACCGGAAGAGCAGCGGCGTCGCCAGCGCCAAGCCGACCGTCATTACCGGCTCCGAGGATGCGACGGTGAACAAGAACCCGCCTGGCAAGAACAAGCCCGAAAAGGATTGGGACATCAATTACGACCCGGCCGACATGAACGAGGGCCGCTCGCGTTAGGCAGCTGTTTTTGGGAAGGCGCTCCCTAATTTCCGACGGGGGCGCCCACCTCTTCCTTCCAGGCCCCGAGCGCCTCAGCAAGGATGGGCTCTCTTAAAAATAGGCCGGATGGTCGATGTCGGCGAGCAGGCTGGGTTCCTGCGGCTGCCAGCCGAGCAGCGCGCGGGTGTGCTCGCTAGAGGTTGGGATGTCGAAGCCGGCGAACATGGCGAACCAGCCGAAATGCTCGGCCGCTTCTTCCCGTGAGAGCGACACGGCGGGCACATCGAGCCGCCGGCCGATGACCTCGGCGATCTGCCTGAAGGGAACTCCCTCTTCCGCGACTGCCAGGAACGGGCCGCCGGCGGCGCCGCGCTCCAGCGCCAGCCGATAGACACGAGCGGCATCGAGCCTGTGCACGGCCGGCCAGCGGTTCTGGCCTTCGCCGATATAGGCAGAGACGCCCTTCTGCCGGGCCAAATCGATGAGGATCGGCACGAAGCCGTGGTCCCCATGGCCATGCACCGAGGGCGGGAGCCGGACGGTGGATGCCCGCACGCCACGCGCGACAAGCGATACCGCGGTGATTTCGGAGGCGCGAGGGTAGGTCTCAGATGTCGGCATAGGCGGATCCTTCTCGGTGCCGACGCGGCCGGGGGCAAAGCCGAGGCCGGCTGTGACCAGCAGCGGATGATCGGAGCCTTGGAGGGCTTCGCCGAGTGCCTCGATGGCGCGCCGGTCGGCGGCGCAGTTCTCTGCGAATTTCGAGAAATCATGGTTGAATGCCGTATGGATCACGGCGTCTGCCTCAGCCGCACCGCTTTTCAGACTTCCCAGATCGTCGAGCGTGCCGTGATGGACTTCGGCGCCGGCAGCGGCCAGTTGATCCGCTCCCTTGTCCGAGCGGGTGAGGCCGAGCACCTGATGGCCAGCGGCGATCAATTCATTGACGACAGCCGAGCCGACCCAGCCGGTGGCCCCAGTGACGAATACGCGCATGTGATATCTCCAGTTTTTGCCGGAGACAGATATCGGCTCTGTCAATATCATGGTAAAGTAGTGACATTATCATGGTATAAAGGCTAACAGGATGGGCGAGTTCGTCACCTCGGATAACCGGCTCGGTACTTATTTGAAGGACCGTCGCGTGCGGCTCGATCCCGCCGCCTTCGGCTTCGCGCAGGAGAGACGGCGCACGCCCGGCTTGCGCCGCGAGGAGGTGGCGAGCCGCGCCAATATCAGCCCGACCTGGTACACTTGGCTGGAGCAGGGCCGTGGCGGCGCGGCGTCTGCCGATGTGCTCGACCGGATCTCTCGCGCGCTGATGCTGACTGATGTCGAGCGCGAGCATCTTTTTCTGCTCGGTCTTGGACGCCCGCCCGAGGTGCGCTACCGCAGGCAAGAGGGGGTGACACCGCGGCTGCAGGGCGTGCTCGATGCGCTGGACCCGAGCCCGGCGCTGATCCGCACCGCGATTTGGGACGTCGTCGGTTGGAACCGGGCAGCAACCGTGCTCCTGACCGATTACGGCGCGCTGCCGCCTGAGGAGCGCAACGTACTGCGCTTCATCTTCCTCGATCCGCGCGTGCGCGCCGCCCAGTACGACTGGGAAAGTGTGGCCCGTTTCGTGATCGCGGCCTTCCGCGTGGACGCGGCCCGCGCAGGTGCTGCGGCCGAGGTCGAGCCTCTCGTCGACGAACTCTGCCGCAAGAGCCCGGAATTCCTGGCAATGTGGCGGGATAACGACGTGCGCACCCACGGCGAGGGCGCCAAACACATCCGCCATCCCATCCTTGGTCCACTCGCTTTCGAATATTCCGCCTTCCAGGTGGATGGCCGGCCGGATCTCAGCATGGTGGTGTACAACCCGGCGACGGCGGAGGATGCGGCGAAGATCAGGGGGTTGGTGGGCTGAGGCGAGGGCGGTTGCTTGAGGGAACCTCGGCAGCGCTTCTATTAGTTGTTGCCGATCCGGGAACTCCCCGCAGTCCCGGTCGTAAGAGTGGCGAACCGTGCGGAACATTTATGGCGAAGGCGAGCCCGGAGGGAGACCGAAGGGCACCTTCCGACCATCAAAGACCGTTGATCGGCGATTTCGGGGCGAGAACGTTTCAAGCATATAGGAGGACATCATGGAAGACAGAGAGCAGCGGTCGGACAAGATGGCCGGGACGCCAGACAGACACCCGGGCCGTGAGCCGCCGATCCGAGAATCGAGCGAGCAGCAAGGCATGGCGCCTAGCGTCTTTGACAAGGACCGCGTCATGCCCATCGGCAAACCGGGCGTCAGAGTCAAAGGCGACAAGAAGGGGTGATTGGTTTGCCTGATGCCGGTAAACCCGCACGCAGCGGGATGATGATTTTCGTGCTCGTCATTTTCGTCGTCGCCATTCTCCTGGCGCTCGGATATCTGCTGTTTGCCCATCCCGGCGAGGCGCCGTCGAACGCGCCGGCCGTCCAGTCTGCTCCGACCCAGTAGCGGGTTATGTGCGTCCGTCTCGGAGGTGACCGGCCGCCGACATGTCTCACAAGCGCCGGTAGCCTTCGGCTTCGGCGCCTTGAGAGGAGGCTGTCTTCAGCTTTGACGTCGCTAAGGTTAGAGCCAGGGCGAAGCCCCCCCCGAACGTGATAAAGCTGTGAAATGCTAAATTACTACCTTTGCTAGAAAATTTGTTGACCGAGCCGATCTCAGCTGCTTTCCTCCCGATAGACCAAGGCGAATGGATCTTGAAGGAGATATCCATGACAGTGATTGCAAAACCTGTAGCGGTCGATGATGTCAGCAGCGCTTCCGAGAATGACGTGATCTCGGGCAATCTGCTGGATAATGATCTGGCCGGTGGCTCCGGCAACATGTTCCTCAACTTCTTCGATGGCGAGCGAGTTCTTGCCAAGACGGCCGGGCAGGTCACCGATATCGAGGGCGAACACGGCACGTTCCACATCAAGGCCGATGGCTCCTACACCTATACGCTGAACGAGGCCGCCAAGGCGGGCTTCATTGACGGAATGACGTTGACGGAGACGATCGGCTACAAGATTTCCGACGGCGCCGGCAACACCGATTTCGGCCATTTCAAGCTCGACATTCACGGGGTCACGAGCCCGCCGCTCGCGGTCGACGACGCCTTCTCCTTCCGCGAAGGAAGCGAGATGGCCCGCAACGTGCTTGCCAATGATCACGCGGGAGAGGCGGGCACGCTCTTCCTGCGTTCGGTCGAGGGCACGAGCATTCCTGCCGGTCAGGGGCAAGGGCAGACGACCGACGTGGCGGGTGAATTCGGCATCTTCCATTTCGCAGGCGATGGAAGCTTCACCTACGATCTCAATCCGGCCGTGAAGGCTGGCCTCGATGATGGCGAGCATGTCACCGAGAAACTCCAATATTACAAGGTCTCCGACGGCGCCGGTCACGCAGATGCCGGCGTGATTACTCTGACCGTCGACGGCGTGACGGACGGGAAGTCGTTGAATACCCATCATGTCGAGGCCCAGGCGGAAGTGGTGCGCCCCTTCTTGGACCATTACGAACTCCAGGGGGTCGCGATCGATCCGCTAACCGGCAAGTATTACGTCAGTTCCGGCCATGGTTTCCCAGATGGTCCCATGGTGAGCATTTACGACAACGCCGCGGCATTTGAAGCCGACCATGCCAGCGGCGCCATCTCTTTTGGCGACTATGACAAGGGCGAATATGACATCGGCGGAACCTATTTTTCTGTCCGCGGCGGTGAAATCATCGGCCGAACCAACGAGGCGAGAGGCCAGGAGGATCCTTTCCCCGATCAGACCTATCTCGCAAAATGGGATGCCGCAGACGGATCGCTCGATCAGCGGGGCGATCCAATCCCGAGCCTTATCGGCGAGAATTGGGCGGGTACGTTCGACTGGGGTGGATTCACGGCCGTCAATACGATGCAGGATTCGACTGGCATTTATGTCGTCGGCCGCATCAATGATTCCACCTGGCAGGTCTCCAAAATCGATCCCGAAACGCTGAGCCCGATCGAATCCAAGACCTTCGCCGCCGGCGGGCTCGGCTACGGCTTTGCCGTCGACGGCACCTTCTTCTTCGGCGATTCCTCCAGCAGCGAGCATATCGGCACGGCCTTCGACTTCGAAACCGGGGTCAAGACAACGGTTGACGTCAACATTGCCATACCGGGAGACGACTTGATCACCAACGTGGTCTATGACTCAGCGGTAGATAATCTCTACATCACCAACACCGGGATCGACGAAATTTCCGTGGTGCACAATATCTCGGACGTCCTGTTCGTCTAGCGCATGATGCCGAAAATGCGCGATTTTCGGAAAGCACGCGTCTCCGGCTGCCCCGGCAGCAAGAGCGGCGGGCCGTGCGGAACAAGGATGGCGGCCGACGTCTTCAGCCGGCCGCGTGGACCGGTTTCGGCCGATGATTTGGAACCATGATCCCGCCGTACTGTTTAACTGGGAGGCGCCGAAGCGCCGATAACGGGGATGCCGATTGCCGGCCAACCCGGTAATGACGATCGGCCTTTCGGTTCGCCTATGGAGGAACACGACATGCAGACGACCCGATCGAAAGAACTGGCGGACGAATACCTGCGGCTTGGCGGCAAACGGCTGGCGAAGATCGATGACAATATCGTTAAAATCCGCCACTGGGAGGATGACACGCCGGAGGCCGAGGCCTTCTGGCAGAAGCACATTGAGCCGCTGGATGATAAGCGCCGCGTAGAGGTCGAAACGCACCTTCCCACGATCAACGACAGGTGATCGCGAATCAACGACTGGTGATCGCGGCGATTTCCCTGGAGCGCATGACATTGAAGCACGACAGCGCTGCGCATCTGAAAAGACGCGGCAGGCTGTCGTGCTTGGATATGTCGCGCCGCTGCGCTTACTGCAGCGTGCGCGTCTGGATCTGTTCGGCGGCGTGAGGCGCGGATGCGGGCAACGGGCTGCCTTCCAGTCCGGTCGCCACCACCGAGACACGGAACTTGCCGTCGAGGCTGCGGTCGAAGATCGCGCCGACGACGATATCGGCATCTTCCTGGACTTCGTCGCGAATGCGGCTTGCCGCTTCGTCTACTTCGAACAGCGTCATATCCGAACCGCCGGAGATCGAGATCAGCACGCCCCTGGCGCCCCGCATTGAGATATCGTCGAGAAGCGGGTTGGCAATGGCGGCTTCCGCCGCCTTCATCGCGCGGCTTTCACCGGAGGCTTCGCCAGTGCCCATCATCGCACGGCCCATGCCTGACATGACCGACTTCACGTCGGCAAAATCGAGGTTGATCAGGCCTTCCTTGACGATCAGATCGGTTATGCAGCCGACGCCGGCATAAAGCACGCGGTCGGCCGTCATAAAGGCATCGGCGAACGTCGTTTTCGCATCGGCGATGCGGAAGAGGTTCTGATTGGGAATGACGATGACCGTATCGGCCGCCTGGCGAAGCGCCTCGATGCCGATTTCCGCCATCCGCATGCGGCGGTTGCCTTCGAAGGTAAACGGCTTGGTGACGACGCCGACCGTCAGAATGCCGGCGGCACGCGCAGCGCGGGCGATGACGGGTGCGGCACCCGTGCCCGTTCCACCGCCCATGCCGGCGGTGACGAAGCACATATGCGAGCCGGCCAGGTGATCCATGATCTCATCGAGCGACTCTTCGGCAGCCGCATGGCCGACCTCAGGCAGCGAACCGGCGCCGAGACCCTCGGTCACATTCGCGCCAAGCTGGATGCGGCGCGTCGCCTTGGAGGTGGCCAGCACCTGAGCATCCGTGTTTGCGGCGACGAATTCGACGCCTGCCAGCTTTTCCGCGATCATATTGTTGATCGCATTGCCACCACCGCCGCCGACGCCGATGACTGTAATATGCGGCCGTAGTCCAGAAATGCCGCTCTTGGCGTCCGACATCGCGCTCTCCTTTGATGCTTCGTTCATGCCCACCCTCATTTGCGGACGGCGAATCGCGCGTCAGGATACGCGAGCAAGAAGGCAGAGGCGAGGCGAAAGACTCGCGCGGCAATTCGGGATCGTCGAGCGTCGCCTCGGTCATGCGCGTGTTGGAGCGCGCGGCGGCGTTTCCACCCGCACGGAAAAGAAGGCTGCGGCGGCATCAGCGCGTCGTCGTGCTCGCGGCCGTCACCGTCCAGGGACGCTTCGACGACGGCTTCTTGCATGCGAGCCACCTTGTTCGCGAGGATGGACGAACCGAAGCGCTGCGTCTGCCGAAAGGTCCCCCGCACAGACGATTTGGAGATTTCGATCACAGAGGCTGACGGGCGTGAACCAAAGCCGCGCTGCGGTGTTTACCCACGCAGTTGATATCTCCGACACAGGAACGTTCCCATGAAAAGACTTCTTCTCTCAGGCATTGCCCTCGCCGCGCTCTCCGGCGTCGCATTCGCGCAACAAACGCCCATCCCGCCATCGGCCGGCACACCGCCCGCCGTGCCCGAATCCAGCACACCGCCTTCGCCGCCGCCAGCGCCTCCATCTGCCTCCGGTGATGATGGGTCGACGATGGATGGGCCGACGATGGACCGGCCGGACGCGAGAGAACGTCCCGATGGCCCCGATCGCCAATGGCATGGCCCGAGAGGCGAGATGGGCTTCCGCGATGACGGCGGCTTCCGTGGCGACAGGGGCTTCCGCGGTCATCACCCGATGCTCCCGCCGCCCTCCAAGGCGGCGCATTTCCGCATCGAGGACGGCAACACCAGGATCGACCTGAAATGCGCCGAGGACGAACCGATGAAGGCCTGCGCCGATCTCTTGCTCCAGGTCATGGACCGCCTGCAGGGCCAGGACTGATCGTATGCGCGTGAGGCTGATGCTGCCGCACGAGGATGCTGTCGCCCGCGTCTTGCGGGCGGCTTTGGAGGTTATCGGAGGCGTCACTACGACCTGGATCGTAATGATCGGCGAGCGCATGACACGCGTGCCGCCGCTCCATCCGCTCGCAATGCTGGTCGATCCAGCGGCGCGGCGGCCGATCTGGGCCTGCCAGCCCTGTGTCGCCTCTCGAGGCTACATACAGGAGGACATGCTCGACGGCGGCATCGTCGTCAGCGCCAGCGCCATGCATGTCGAGATCAGGCAAGTGCGGTGACGCTGTCGTTTTGACAGCGCACCGGCCGGGCCGAAGCTATTCTTGCGCTCTGAGATATACTTGTGCGATTGTAGTGTAATACATGCGATACTGCATGATGCGGGCGCAGGGGCTTCGATGACATCCGTGAGGGTCAATGAGTTGATAACGGTAGCGGGGCAGCCCGACGCCGCAGGTTTTGCCGCCTTCGCGGCTGATGGCTTTGCCGCCGTCATCAATGCCCGGCCGGATGGCGAGGAGCCGGGGCAGCCAGGCAATACGGCGGAAAAGGCTTCCGCCGCCGCCGTCGGGCTCGCCTACAGCTTCGTGCCAGTGAAGGGGGCCGAGATCACCGAGGCTGATATCCGCGCCTTCCAGACGGCGGTGACGCAGGCGAAGGGGCCGGTCGTCGCCCATTGCAAGACCGGTACGCGGGCGCTGACGCTCTATGCACTGGGCGAGGTGCTGGACGGGCGGATGAAGCACGGGGATATCGAGGCCTTCGGTCAAAACCTCGGCTTCGATCTTGCCGGCGCGCGCCGCTGGCTGGAAAGGCGGTCGGGGCAGGCGGCTCATGTGAAGGCCTTCTTCGAGCCCCGCACCTGCAGTGTGCAATATGTCGTTTCCGACCCGGCGACGAAACGCTGTGCCATCATCGACCCGGTGCTCGATTTCGATGAAATGTCGGGGGCGACCGGAACGGCCAATGCCGACGCCATCCTTGCTCATATCGAAAGTGAGGGGCTGACGGTCGAGTGGATCCTCGACACGCATCCGCATGCCGATCATTTCTCCGCCGCACATTACATCAAGGGAAAGACCGGCGCGCCGACGGCGATCGGCGTGCATGTCACCGACGTCCAGACGCTCTGGAAGGAGATCTACAACTGGCCGGCGCTTAAAACCGACGGCTCGCAATGGGACCGGCTGTTTGCCGATGGCGACACGTTCGAGATCGGCACGCTTAAAACCCGCGTGATGTTTTCGCCCGGGCACACACTCGCCTCGATCACTTATGTGATCGGTGACGCCGCCTTCGTGCACGACACGGTGTTCACGCCGGATTCCGGAACTGCGCGCACGGATTTTCCGGGCGGCAGTGCTAGCTCCCTCTGGCACTCGATCCAGGCGATCCTGTCGCTGCCCGAGGAGACCCGGCTCTTTTCCGGCCACGACTATCAGCCCGGCGGCCGGCACCCGCGCTGGGAAAGCACGGTGGCGGCGCAGAAGCGCGCCAATCTTCATATTGCGGGTGTTGACGAGCCCGGCTTCGTGGCGCTGCGCCAGGCGCGAGACCGCACGCTGCCCAAGCCGAAGCTGATGCTGCACGCGCTGCAGGTGAATATCCAAGGCGGGAGATTGCCGGAGCCGGAGGGGAATGGCCGGCGATATCTGAAGATACCGCTGGATGCGTTGTAGCTGCATGGCGGCGAGGAAATGGCCATCGCCATGACCCTCGTTGCCTATGAAGGCGTGCGGCTTGCCGCAACAGTAGTGCTTCGGTCCGGTGAGGGCGCGTTTTCGGCAGCGGTCGTGGCTGATGTTCTGTTGATCAATTCTCTCGCGGCGATTGGGCTCATCTGCCTGCATGCCGGCGCGGCAGCCGGCCGTGCGCTCGTTGCAAGACAGCCGGGAACGGTGTTGTCTTAGGCTTGAGGCGCCGGAAACCGCATTGTCTCACGCAGCAACTCGATGGCCTCTGAGACCGATGGCCCTTTGACCGATGGCGGCTCTGCGCGTCCGCAGAACTCCCGCCAGACAAACAGCGTCAGTTCCGCGCCGTCCGTTGCGGTTTCCCCCGGTTCCTCTGCGAAATTCTCGAGCAGACGATATCGAGCGTCCCTCCAGAACAACTCCTCCACCCAGTCATATATCGGGATCACATGGAAATGGATCGGATAACCGGGCGCGTGGCCATACCGGCCGATATAGACGCGCTGTGCATTCAATTGCCGTTTCAGCGTACTCTGAGCCCTTGCGAGCAATGGGCCGAATTCGGCCAAAGCGTCTTCAGGCAAATCCGACAGATCGTTGGTGTCGGTCTTGGAGCTGATCATGAGGTAACCGGGAAGGGCGGAGTTCATGCGGTGGTTCACAAGCCATCCGGCCGTCTCGACAACGTGAAAGTGCTGAGGGATTTCCACGGACTGCCTCTTATCCTGAGCACCCTTCAGGGGCTTCGATGAATTGAGCTGGAGACCGGTATTTTGGCGATGTGCGAAAGGGCGCTGTAACACATTGGATTGGTGCATCATTTTATTCTTAAATCGACACCGATTTAAGGTATGGGTTGAGATGGCAGGCGGCAACGGTTATCTCAAGCCGACCGGCAAGCGGATCGTCCGCGAACGACAAGGCGCATAGCTTCCATGATCCCCGATTTCCTCGTCACCCATTCCGGTGGCTTTCATGCCGACGAATTGCTGTCGAGCGTCATCCTGACCCGGCTTTTCCCGCAGGCGCGTATCGTCCGCAGCCGGGCGCCGGAGTGGATCACGCCGGGCGAAGACCGGATCATTTATGATGTCGGCGGAGCCTATGATCCTGCTGCCGGGATATTCGATCACCACCAGCGCGCCGCGCCGCTACGCGACGATGGCCAGCCCTACAGCTCGTTCGGCCTGATCTGGAAGCATTATGGCCGTGATTATCTGGCAGCCTCCAGTCTTCCCGAAGCACATGTGGAAGTGATGCATGGCTCTTTCGACGCCAGCTTCGTGCTGCCGATCGATCTGACCGACAACGGTGCGCTTAGCCCGTCGGGGCCGCTGGCCGGGCTGACACTGCCGGCGCTGCTGGAGACCCTGAAACCGGTTTTCGACGAGACGGACCCTGAAGCCGACGATCACGCCTTCCACGCGGCCCTTGCGATTGCCCGCAGTTTCGTCGAGGCTAGGATCGCCCAGAGTGCCGCAAAATTGCGGGCCGAGGCAATCGTGCATCGGGCAATCGAGGCGGCGGGAGAGGGGCGTGTTCTGGAATTGCCGAGGGGGATGCCCTTCCGTCCCGCCATCGTCAAGGCTGGCGCCGATCACCTGCTGTTCGTCGTTCATCCGCGCGAAAAGGACTGGTGCGTGACCGGCATTCGCCGCGGCGACGAGGGCTTTGAACTCCGGGCCGACCTGCCGGCGACCTGGGCCGGGCTCACCAATGGCGCACTGGAGGCGGTTTGCTGCATAGAGGGGGCGAGCTTCTGCCACAACGGCCGCTTCATCGCCGCCGCGAGGACCCGCGAGGCAGCGCTTTCCATGGCGGAGTTGGCGGTGAACGAGGCGCTTTCGATCGGGGCATAGTCGCGGCAGCTGAGGTGGCGCGGGACCTGCATCATCTGCGCCGGATCCGCCGACATCAGATTGCGTCCATGTGGCCCACTGGAACGGATTGACTTGCACCCGCGAAGGACTAAGCTTTAAGGATAGAACCACTACCCGCACGCGAATGATTGTGGAGGGTGCGAGTGGGTGGCGACCTTTGGGAGGATGAGGTTTGCCATGGATTACCGTGTTGTTCTGCTGATCGCCGCATCCGTTATTACCCTTTTCCCCGGTAGCGCCGGGGCGCAGGCGGGCGATCCGACGGCGGGTGCTGTCGTTTTCAAGAAATGCGCGACCTGTCATATCGCCGATTCCGATACGAACAAGGTTGGCCCGTCGCTGAACGGGCTGTTCGGCCGGAAGGCCGGAACGCACCCTAATTTTGCCTATTCGGCCGCAATGAAGGCGGCCGGAGACGGCGGTCTCGTCTGGGACGAGGCGACGCTACGCGACTATCTGCACAATCCTAAAGCGAAGGTGAAGGGCACCAAGATGGCCTTCGTCGGCCTGAAGGACGACCAGGAGATCACCGATCTCATCGCCTATCTCAAGCAATATTCAAAATGATGGGCAATATTCCAACTGCGGGCATTACTGCAAATGACGGGTCGCGGCCGGTGGCGCGTGCCTAAATTGGCGTAATTGCCGATATTTTCTATCTGTGCGATAATAAAGACGAACTTTTTGCGGAATGCGGTTTCACGGGTCGACTGCTCGAGGAGGAGCGGACATGGCTGTCGTGCTGATCCTCGTCCTGATTGTCGTCGGCTCCGTGCTGTTCCATGTGCTGAGCCCGTGGTGGTGGACGCCGATCGCGTCCAACTGGACCTATATCGACAGCACCCTCGTCATCACCTTCTGGATCACCGGCATCGTCTTCGTGGCGGTGGTTTCGTTCATGGCCTATTGCGTCTTCCGCTTCCGGCACAAGCCAGGCAACCGGGCGCATTACGAGCCCGAGAACCGCAGGCTGGAATTGCTGCTGGGAGGGGGAACGGCGGTCGGCGTTGCGGCGATGCTGGCGCCCGGCCTGATCGTGTGGAACCAGTTCATTACGGTGCCCAAAGATGCTGCATCGGTCGAGGTCGTCAGCCAACAGTGGCAGTGGAGCTTCCGGCTGCCCGGAGCCGACGGAAAGCTCGGCCGGGCCGAGACGCGCGACGTCACCCCCGAAAATCCGCTTGGCCTCGACAAGAATGATGCAAGCGGCCTTGACGACGTCATCATCGAGGGCGGCGAGCTGCATCTGCCGATCGGCAAGTCGGTGCACATCTTGCTGCGTTCGGTCGATGTGCTCCATGATTTCTACGTGCCGGAGTTCCGCGCCAAGATGGACATGATCCCCGGCATGATCACCTATTTCTGGTTCACGCCGACCCGGACGGGGACCTTCGAGATTCTCTGCGCCGAACTCTGCGGCGTCGGCCATCCGCAAATGCGCGGCACCGTCGTCGTCGACGAGGATGCGGACTACCAGACTTGGCTCGGGCAGCAGCAGACATTCACCCAGTTGACAGCGTCATCGGGAGAACCGCCGCCGGCAAACTGAACCGGCGTAGCGGTCACAGATCGCTTGCCGGTTCGGTTAACCGGCGGGGAAAGGGAAGAGAGATCATGGTCGAGATTCCATCCGGCAACATCCCATCCGCTGAAGTCGAGGATGTCGAGCTCTATCATCCACATAGCTGGTGGACGAAATATGTGTTCAGCCAGGATGCGAAAATCATCGCCGTGCAATATTCGATTACCGCCATCTCGATCGGCCTGGTGGCGCTGGTGCTCTCCTGGTTGATGCGGATTCAGCTCGCCTTTCCCGGCGCTCTCTCCTTCATCGATGCCGATCACTATTACCAGTTCATCACCATGCACGGCATGATCATGGTGATCTATCTCCTGACCGCGCTCTTCCTCGGCGGCTTCGGCAATTACCTCATTCCGCTGATGGTCGGCGCCCGCGACATGGTGTTTCCCTATGCGAACATGCTGAGCTACTGGATCTATCTGCTTGCGGTGCTGATCCTCGTTGCCGGCTTCTTCGCCCCCGGCGGCCCGACAGGGGCCGGCTGGACGCTTTATCCGCCGCAGTCGGTTCTGTCAGGCACACCCGGCGGCAAGGACTGGGGCATCCTCTTGATGCTCTCCTCTCTGATCGTCTTCATCATCGGCTTCACCATGGGCGGGCTGAACTATGTGGTGACGGTGCTGCAGGGGCGGGCGCGCGGCATGACGCTGATGCGGATGCCGCTTACCGTCTGGGGCATTTTCACCGCCACCGTCATGGCGCTGCTTGCCTTTCCCGCCCTTTTCGTCGCCTGCGTCATGATGCTGTTCGACCGCGTGCTCGGCACCAGCTTCTTCATGCCCGCCATCGTCGAGATGGGCACGCAGCTGCAGCATGGCGGCGGCAGCCCGATCCTCTTCCAGCACCTGTTCTGGTTCTTCGGTCATCCGGAGGTCTATATCGTTGCTCTACCCGCCTTCGGCATCGTTTCGGATCTGATCAGCACGCATGCGCGCAAGAACATCTTTGGCTATCGCATGATGGTCTGGGCGATCGTCATCATCGGTGCGCTGAGCTTCGTCGTCTGGGCGCACCACATGTATGTCAGCGGCATGAACCCGGCCTTCGGCTTCTTCTTCGCCACCACGACGCTGATCATCGCCGTTCCGACGGCCATCAAGGTCTATAACTGGGTGCTGACGCTCTGGCGCGGCGACATCCACCTGACGCTGCCCATGCTCTTTGCACTCGCCTTCATCGTCACCTTCGTCAATGGCGGCCTGACCGGCCTCTTCCTCGGCAACGTCGTCGTCGACGTGCCGCTGTCGAACACGATGTTCGTCGTCGCGCATTTCCACATGGTCATGGGGGTGGCGCCGATCCTCGTCATCTTCGGGGCCATCTATCACTGGTATCCGAAGGTGACGGGACGCATGCTCGACGAGGTGCTCGGCCAGATCCACTTCTGGATCACCTTCCTCGGCACCTATGCAATCTTCTTCCCGATGCATTATCTCGGCCTGCTCGGGGTGCCGCGCCGCTATTTCGAGATGGGAGAAACGGCCTTCGTTCCGCCTTCGGCCCATACGCTGAATATCTTCATCACCGTCATGGCGCTTGTTGTAGGGGCTGGGCAGATGGTGTTCCTGTTCAATCTGGTCTGGAGCCTTTTCCGGGGCAGGGAGGCCGGCGGCAATCCATGGCGGGCAACGACGCTCGAATGGCAGACGCCGCAGACGCCGCCCGCCCACGGCAACTGGGGCAAGGATCTGCCGGTCGTCTACCGCTGGGCCTATGACTACAGCGTGCCCGGGGCGACCGAGGATTTCATTCCGCAGAATGTGCCGGCAAGCGACGGCATCACCCGGGAGGTTCCGGCATGAGCGTCGTGCTGATCTTCCTGGCCGCCATCGCCGCCATCATGATCTGGTGGCTTTCCGGGCAGCGGTTGACCTCGAAGCCCTGGCTCGAAACCGGGTCGGTGCAGATGCCGGATCATATCGGCACTGAGCGGCAACAGCCGCCGGCGGTGAAGATCGGCCTCTTCGTGTTTCTCGGCGTCGTCGGCGCCGTCTTCAGCCTTGCCGTCAGCGCCTATTTCATGCGTATGGCGTCGGCCGATTGGTGGGGCATGCCAATCCCCCGGCTGCTCTGGGTGAACACCGCAGCACTCGCCTTGAGCAGTGCGGCGCTGCAATGGGCGAGACGAGAGGCGGGGCAGGGCCGCATGGAAAGCCTGCGGCCGGCGCTCGTGACAGGACTTGGCCTTGCCGTCTTCTTTCTCGCCGGGCAGATCCAGGCATGGCGGGAGCTAACGGCGGCCGGCTATGTGCTGGCCGATAACCCCGCCAACAGCTTCTTCTACATGCTGACCGGCCTGCACGGCCTGCATATCCTCGGCGGACTCGCCGTGCTCACGCATACGACGGTCAGGGCATTTTCAACCGACGTCACGCCGGACAGGCTGCGCCTCAGCGTCGATCTTTCCGCCATCTATTCGCATTTCATGCTCGCCGTCTGGCTGCTGCTCTTCGCGCTCTTTGCCGGCTGGGCGAATGATTTCGTCGATCTCTGCCGCACCCTTCTGAATTAGGAGCTTTGCAGATGGCACAGACTATCGAGACACACGGCGAGCCAGGCCTCAGGCCGGCCGGTCTGCGCGGTGTCGCGGCCGATTTCAGCTCGGATCAGCGCGCCTTCAAGACCGCCTCCTGGGGCAAGGCGATGATGTGGATCTTTCTCTTGAGCGACACCTTCGTCTTCGGCTGTTTCCTGATCGCCTATATGACCGCCCGCATGTCGACGCCCGTTCCATGGCCCAATCCGAGCGAGGTCTTTGCGCTCCATATCGGCGGCCAGGACGTGCCGCTGATCCTGATTGCGATCATGACCTTCGTGCTGATCTCGAGCAGCGGCACCATGGCGATGGCGGTCAATTTCGGCTATCGCCGCGACCGCCGCACGACGGCGATCCTCATGCTGCTGACAGCGCTTCTCGGCGCAACCTTCGTCAGCATGCAGGCCTTCGAATGGACGAAGCTGATCACCGAAGGGGTGCGCCCCTGGGAAAACCCGTGGGGGGCGGCACAGTTCGGATCTACTTTCTTCATGATCACCGGCTTTCACGGCACCCATGTCACGATCGGCGTCATCTTCCTCATCATCGTCGCCCGCAAGGTCTGGCGGGGCGATTTCGACGTGGAACGGCGCGGCTTCTTCACCAGCCGGAAAGGCCGCTACGAGGCCGTCGAGATCATGGGCCTCTATTGGCACTTCGTCGACCTGGTCTGGGTCTTCATCTTCGCATTTTTCTATCTGTGGTGAGGTCGTCATGAGCGAGACAACGGCGCATGCACAAGTCCAAACGGCGCATGCACAGGCACATACCGGACAGCAGCACCCGATCGGGCTCTACTTCTTCGTCTGGGGCCTGCTCTTCGTGCTCAGCGCGGCGTCCTACATGGTCGATTATCTCGGCATCCAAAGCTACCTGAGATGGACGCTGATCCTGCTCTTCATGATGCTGAAGGCCGGCCTCATCGTCGCCGTCTTCATGCACATGGCCTGGGAACGGCTGGCGCTTGTCTACGCCATACTTCTGCCGCCGCTGCTGGTGCTGGTGTTCGTGGCGCTGATGGTGTCGGAGGCGGACTATACGATTTTCACGCGGGTGGCGTTCTTTGGGACGGGGCCGTAGGGTCGGTTGGACTAGATCGATAGATCAGGGGCAGATTTCGGTCATGACTCAGGAAATCCGACTCTTTGGCGCCATTGCGGTCCGACCTGCCGTCCTTGCTCTCATATCCCGGTTCGAAACCGCCACAGGATTCACGGTTGCGGTAAAGTGGGAGCTCAATCCTGTCGTCAAGAAGCAGATTGAAGCCGGGGAAGCTTTTGACCTCGTCATCACCAATCCGAACCTGGTTGAAGATCTGACCACCTTGGGAAAAGTCAAGGCGGGGAGCGAGGTCGCGTTCGGCCGGATCGCAATGGGGGTAGCGGCCAAGGCAGGCAGTCGGCCGCTCGACATTGGGTCGGTGGAAGCATTCAAACATGCGTTGAAGAGCGCCAGATCAATCGCCTACGCCAGTGAAGGAAGCAGCGGCGGCTACTTCTCCGGTTTGCTGGAACGCCTGGGAATTGCCGATGAGGTGAAGCCCAAGCTGGTGGCCGTATCAGGAGGGCAGACAGCGGCGTCCGTCGGCCGTGGCGAGGCCGAGTTGGGCGTCGTTCCCGTGACGTCGATTCTCGCCGCTGCTCCCGAGGTCATGCTTGTCGGTCAATTTCCGGCAGAACTCCAAAGTTACATCGACTTCGCCATCGGCATCAGCGCCGATTCAACGGACGCAGACGCTGCCGAGCAACTGTCGGAATTTCTGACGTCAACCGCCGTTGATGACATCCTGGCGGCAAAGGGCGTCGAGCGCCGCCACCGGGCAGGCGAAACGCCCAAGAGAGCCTCATCCTGAGGTGCCCCGAAGGGCGAGGCGGGTGTTCCGGCGTTAGATACAATGGCGCAAGAGGCGGCGCTGCGGCGTGTCCTTCGAGGCGACCCTTTGGATCACACTTCAGGATGAGGGGTGTTGGAGAATGCCGCGCCTGGCGCGGGCAGCAATCGGGCGATCTTCGTTGCCATGCATCTTCGATCAACCTGTCGCAGATGGGTCGTTCCCCTTCTTTTCCCAGGATCGCAGTGCACGCCATAGCACGGTGTTGTCTGCATAACCCAGGACACGCGCGACTTCGGACATCGGTGCGGCATGTCGGTCGCCGAGATAGTGGGCGGCGAGTGTCTGGCGGTGCTGGCGAACGAGATCGCGAAGCGACACGCCTTCCTCCGACAGCCGGCGCTGCAGGCTTCGCGGCGACATCTTCAGTTCGGCGGCAAGGGTTGCGACCGTCACCGGCTTGCGGCTGAGATAGATGCCGATCAGAGCCTGGACCTTTTCCGTGACGATATCGCCGGCCGCTGGCTCGTTGACCAGATCGCCGATATGCCGCTCCAGGATCTCGACCAGGCTTTTGTCTTCCGCACGGTGCACACGATCAGCCTCCGCCCTGTTCATGACGATCCGGTTGCCGGATTGGGCAAACAGGATGGGCGCGCCACAGATGCGTTCCAGCACACCGGCGTCGCGAGGGGCGTGATGCTCGAGTTGGATTTCGATCGGCCGCCAGCCACGGCGGAAGCACGAGCGGACGAGTTGACAGGAGGCGGCGATCGTGAATTCGCTGTCCTGCCGGCGCGGCCACATCGCTGGATCGACGATCCGGTAGCTCCAGACAAAATCGCCATTTTCCTCGAACACGCCGGAACTGGTCGCGCCTTGTACCGCGTTCACATATTTCGACAGCCGTTCGAAAGCGCTGCGAATGGTCGGCGAGAGCGCAAAGAGCATGCCGATGGGGCCGATGTCGGCGGGCTTGAACCCGGTGCCCATGCGAGCTCCCAGTGCCGGTTCGCCGGTTATCGTCGCGGCCTCCTCGAACAGCGCGACATAACGCGCCATGGGCAGGACAGCGTAGGGATCGTCCAATTGCGAGCGCAAAATGCCGTGCGAAGCGAGAAGGAGGTCGGTTTTCCCGGATCTTTTATCGATTTGTTGCACCAGCGGGATCAAGACGGAGGCTCGAATTGAAGCAACTGTGGGCATGCGGCTGATCAAATGCGATGCAACTGCCATTTTCAGCGTCTCCGGTGACCGTCGTGGCGCGAATTATCGATTCATTGGCATAAACTGCAATTTCGGGGCCAGATCGCCGCGCTTACCTTCTTGGCAACAAACAAGCAAAGAGGGGTTCTCCATGACACTGGAAGCAAGCATGCCCGCACCATTATCGCCGGAGCGTCGTCTGGCCAGGAACTCGGTCGGCCTCGCCCACATCGTGTTCTTCGTCGTTGCCGCGGCCGCGCCACTCACGGCCGTCGTCGGCGCTTCGCCGGCTGCCTTTGCTTTTGGCAATGGCGCCGGCGTCCCCGGCGCTTTCGTGCTCGCCGGCCTGCTTTACCTGCTCTTCTCGGTCGGCTTCACCGCCATGAGCCGGCATGTGGGCGGGGCAGGCGCTTTCTACACCTATATCACCCATGGCATCGGCAAGCCGGCTGGCGTGGGTGGCGCCTTCATGGCGCTGGTCACCTATAGCGCGGTTCAGATCGCCATCTACGGCCTGTTCGGTTTCTTCATGGCCAATGCCATAGCGCCCCTCGGTTTGGTCCTGCCCTGGTGGGCTTGGGCTTTCACAGCACTGGTCGTCGTGCTGGTCTGCGGTCAGCGCAACATCGCCTTCTCAGGCGCGATCCTCGGCGTCTGCATGATTGCTGAAATCGCCATATTGCTGGTTCTGGATCTCGCGATCGTCTTTTCAGGTGGCGGACCGGAAGGCATCAGCTTCTCCTCCTTCATGCCATCGTCGGTCTTCGCGCCCGGCCTAGGTGCGGCGCTGGTCTTCGTCATCGGTTCGTTCATCGGCTTCGAAGCTACGGCCATTTTTGGCGAAGAAGCCGAAAATCCGGAAAAGACCATTCCCCGTGCCACCTATGTCGCGGTGCTGCTAATCACACTCTTCTATGCCTTCTCCACCTGGGCAATCGTGCAATTCTACGGTCCAAGCAAGGTGCAGGCCACTGCTGCTGCCGGCCTTGACAGCTTCTACTTCGCCGCCGCCAATTCCGTGCTCGGCGCATGGTCGAGCCAGGTGATGAACGTGTTGCTGATCACCAGCCTGTTTGCCTGCATTCTGTCCTTCCACAATACGCTCAACCGCTACTTCTTCGCCCTGGGCCGTGAAGGCCTGGCCGCACAGGTGCTCGGCAAGGTTCACGGCAAGCATGGCTCACCCTATGCTGCGGGTCTGCTGCAAAGTCTGATCGCGGCCATCGTCCTTGCCCTATTCGTCATCTTCGGCGCCGACCCCTACACTGTCGTGTTCTCGTGGATGGCAGCGCTTGCAGGTATCGGTATCCTGCTGGTGCAGGTGCTGGTCTCCGTCGCGATCGTCATGTTCTTCCGCAAGACGCCGAACGGATATAGCGCCTGGACCACGATGATCGCTCCGGCGCTGGCGCTGCTTGGCCTCGTTGGTTCGCTGGTGCTGGTCAGTTCCAATCTTTCACTCCTTTCCGGCAGCGAAAGCCCGATCGTCAAGGCTTTCCCCTATGCCATGGTGCTGGTGGGCATTCTTGGCGCTCTGTTTGCGGTCCAGATCAAGAGATCCAAGCCCGCTCTCTACGCCTCCCTTGGAAAGGTCTTCGAATGAGTGCCGTTGTCGAACTTGCACCCGTCGATCGCCTTCTCGTTCTCGCGGTCGCGATCCTTGCCGGCGCAACATTGCTGGTTGCCATTGAGGCGCACGCCTTCTGCTCAGTGTTCTGCATTCATCGAGGCACGATGATGATCGAGACGCAGATCTGCTCCGGTCGATCCTGATCACCGCAGCTAGCGGCGCGCCATGGTGCGTCGTCTCTTCCGAAACCAAGAGGCCCAAAACCAAAGAGGTATATCCATGGACGCCGTTGTCGCAGTCACCCATCCGCTCGATCCTCTGAGCCTCGACGAGATCGCTTCTGCCGTTGCCATACTCAAGGATACGCAGACACTCGCACCCACCTTCCGCTTTCCGATCACCCGGCTGGAGGAGCCGACCAAGGCGGATCTTGCCGCCCATCGCTTGGGCGACAGGCTGCCGCGCCTCGCCTTCATCCTGGCGTTGGATATCAGCAATGGCGAAACCTTCGAGGGCATCGTAGACCTGACTGCCGGCACGGTGTCCTCCTACATCCGCCTGCCTCTCGATGAATTGCCTTATGGCCAGCCGCCGGTCATGCTGTGCGAGTTCGAAACCGTTGAAGGCACCGTCAAATCCGATCCGCGCTGGATCGCTGCCGTCAAGAAGCGCGGCATTACCGACGAGGATATTCCGCTCATACAGATCGATCCTTTTTCCTCGGGCTATTTTGGCCGCGAATTCGAGAAGGGAAAGCGCATCGTCCGCGCCGTGTCCTATTGGCGCGAGGATGTCCGTGACAACGGCTACGCGCATCCGATCGAGGGCGTAGTCGCGGTCGTTGATCTGATCACCAACCGAGTGGTCGATCTCGTCGACGATGAGAAGATCATTCCGGTCCCGAGGAAGAAGCGCAATTATGGCCGCGAAACCTTCCCGGAACCGCGGCCCGATCTCACGCCGCTGCATATCGTTCAGCCGCAAGGGCCGAGCTTTACTGTCGACGGCTGGAAAGTCGAATGGCAGAACTGGAGTTTCCGTGTCGGTTTCACCCCGCGCGAGGGCCTCGTTCTGCATGAACTCGGCATCACGGATCAGGGCAGGCTGCGGCCCGTCGTCTTTCGCGCCAGTATCACCGAAATGGTCGTGCCCTATGCCGATCCGACAGCGAACCACTATTGGAAGAGCGCCTTCGATGCCGGCGAATATGGTCTCGGACGCTTGGCCAATTGTCTCGAACTCGGCTGCGACTGCCTGGGCCATATTCACTATTTCGACGTGCCGGCGGCGGACGATTTCGGCCAGCCTTTCATCATGAAGAATGCCATCTGCATCCATGAGGAGGATTACGGCATCCTCTGGAAGCATTACGAATTCCGCAACGGTGTTTTCGAAGTGCGCCGTTCGCGCCGCCTCGTCATCTCCTTCTTCGCAACCGTCGGCAATTATGATTACGGCTTTTACTGGTATCTCTACCAGGACGGCACGATCCAGCTCGAAGCCAAGCTCACCGGCATCATCCAGACGGCGGCGGTCGCGACCGGAGAAACCTATCCATGGGGCGGCATGGTCGATGACAATCTCGGCGGTCCGACCCACCAGCATTTCTTCAATGCGCGCCTGCACATGGATGTCGACGGCGGCGACAATACCGTGACCGAACATGAGTTCGCGCCGCGTCCCCGGGGTGAGGATAATCCCTATGGCAATGTCTTCGACACCAGGAGCCGTGTGCTGAAACGCGAACTCGATTCGCCTGCACTCGCCAATGGCGAGACCGGCCGTTACTGGAAAGTCTCCAACACCAACATAAAGAACAGCGTCGGCAAGGCGCCGGGCTACAAGATTGTCGTCATGCCGTCGCCGGTCATGCTTGCCCAGCCGGATCTGACCGTTGCCCAGCGCGGCGGTTTCGCCAAGAAACACATCTGGGTCACGGCCTTCGATGCCAAGGAAAAATATGCGAGCGGCGATTATCCGAACGTGCATGCCGGTGGCGACGGCCTGCCGAGTTACGTCAAGCAGAACCGCGAAATCGAGAATGCCGATATCGTGTTCTGGCATTCCTTCGGCCATACCCATGTCTGCAAGCCCGAGGATTTTCCGATCATGCCCGTGGAATATGCCGGCTTCACGCTGAAACCGAACGGCTTCTTCGCATCCAACATCGCCATGGACCTGCCGCCGGAAGGAAACAGCCAGAGTGTCGACAATCGCCTGCAACGTTCGGCCGATGACACCGGAAATGGTTCCTGCTGCCACATGTAGCTGCAATGCTCGACGGCCTGGCCCACGACTAACATCTTCCCGGTGAGGCGAGGCGCTGTAGAGATACAGAATGTGTGCCCTACTGTCCCACCCCGGAGGCTCCCTATGGCTGGGGTCTTCTTGTTTCATCACACACAGGGGCTGATCCAAGGGTGCGCGCGCGTTCGCCGCAAAGCCTCACACGGCAGGTCGGGAGAGCGTCAGCTCTGCCGGGCTGCTGCGATGAAATCGGCCGACTGGCAGATCAGCGCATCTCCCATGAAGGCCATGTTGGCGAATGAGCGTTCGGCGGCCTCGGCATGCCCGGCGCCGCAGGCGTCGCTGATGACGAGCGGCACAAGCCCGAGGTCGGCACCGTGGCGAACCGTCGGCTCGATGCCGATTTCGGTGGCGACGCCGCAAATGGCGAAGCTGGTCAGACCCAGATCGCGCAGAATGATCGACAAAGGCGTGCCTTCGAAAGCCGAAAAGGTAATCTTGTCGATCACCGCCTCGTCGTAGCGCGGCTGAAGTTCAGGCACGATCTCGAAGCCTTCGCTTCCTCTGAGAAACCAGGGCTTGATGGCGGCCGGATCGTCGATCCTTTGCCAGGCCATGGCCTGACGGCGCTGGAAGGCGCCCATCAGAGCGAGCGGCATCGACATGTGCCGCATGAAGATGACGGGAAAGTTCGATGCCCGCGCGGCGGTCAGAATCGACAGGACACGGGCGGTGATGCCGGCGCCGTCAGGCATTTGCCGCATGATACCGATCTGCATGTCATAGACGACGAGAGCCATTTGATCCGGCCGGCAGAAATCGCCGATGGTCTTGCCGGGGTGTTTGATGGAATGCATGCTCGGCCTCCTCTTTTCCTGCTTATGTAGAGGCGATCAATTGCGTCCGGCAAGCAGAAGGTGACCGTTTCCGGGGCGAGGTGGACATTGTCGGCGACGAACTACCTGCCGGTCTAGTCTGCCGGGTTCTCGTTCGCTCTGAGCGGCTGCGAATACGCGACCCTCCAGGCTGAAGGGGAAGCCGACGTCACATCTTGACTCGCTCCGGCGCTGTGTCAGGCTTCAGATATGAGCATGCATCGAGTTCGCATGATCTCGATACCCCTCTATGTCACCTTGGGGATTTCAGCCATGGATAACGCTCAGGGCAAGAAAGTGATCTTGGAGTTCTTGCGCCGGCACACCCTGGCTGTGATCGCGACATCGCATGCGGACGGCAAGCCTGAAGCTGCGGTCATTGACTTTTCGGTGCGTGACAACCTCGAAATCGTGTTCGATACCTTCGAACAGACACGCAAGTTCGAAAACCTATCGGATAGGGGAAGCGTCGCACTTGTCGTCGGCTGGGACAAGAACATCACGGTGCAATATGAGGGCGATGCCATGAAGGTTTCCGCCTCCGACGTGCAGGAATACCAGAAGGCGCATCTTGAAAGCGTTCCAGTCGAGAGAGAGTTTGTCGAGAAGGGCGCCGTGTTGTTTAAGGTCGTTCCTCGCTGGATACGATATTCCGATTTCACCAAGGACCCTGTCGAACGTTTGGAGCCCCGCTTTTAGGTGCCACGCGAGCGTGCACTGACGCTCTACCCCAACCTTCCTCAGAAAGGCATATCTTCTGTTGCCGATCGATCGCCCGGCGGCTATGTTGCCGATGTCGGAAAAGGCATGATTTGGTGTGGTTGGCCCAAGTCCTTTCGGAAACGAAAGCTCTGTTCCTTGCCTCGTGCATGAGTTCTCCACGACGAACACGGACGCTACTCAAGCGTCCCACTGTTCGTCCGTGTGGTTCTCGAAACGACGAACTGCTCCGGTCGAACGACCATAAAGGAGTAGTTCATGCCCGATTTTCTCATGATTCATGACGTTGTGATTGCTGGTGCCGGCCCTGTCGGTCTATTTCTCGCCTGCGAACTGCGGTTGGCCGGCCTCTCGGTGTTGGTGCTGGAGCAGGCCGAGGACCCGCATTCGCCGTTGAAACGGCTGCCGTTCGGCATGCGCGGCCTTTCCGCGCCGACCATCGAAGCCTTCTACCGTCGCGGGTTGCTGGATGACATCTTGGCGCCGCAGCGCGAAAAAGATCAATCGACTTCAGCGCATTGGATGCAACAGCCGCGCCGCCCGGGCGGCCATTTCGCCGGCATTCAGTTCTTCCACGACACCATCGACACCTCGAAGTGGCCCTATCGTCTGCCAGGTCCGGCCGGCACCAGCATGGCGGTCGAGATGGAGCGCCTTGAATCCATCCTGGCCGCGCGCGCAAGCGCGATGGGCGTGGAGATCCGGCGCGGGCTCGGTGTCGACGGTTTCGACCAGTCGGATGAAGGCGTGACCGTTCGCGGCGGTGGTGAGAGCTTTCGCGGACGGTGGCTCATCGGCTGTGACGGCGGGCGCAGCACCGTGCGCAGGGCAGGTGGCTTTGAATTCGTTGGCACCGATCCCGAGTTCACCGGCTATTCCGTTCTACTCGAGATGGCCGATCCGGAGAAACTCGCCCCGGGCCGCCATTACACGCCGACGGGGATGTATACCTACCAAAAGCCCGGCACGATCGCGATGGTCGATTTCGATGGCGGCGCGTTTCACCGAACGCAGCCGATCACGCCGGAGCATGTGCAGCAGGTGTTGCGGCATATCTCCGGCACCGATGTCACGCTGACGGGCCTCGATCTTGCCACCACCTGGACGGATCGCGCCTATCAGGCGACGGCTTACCGCAAGGGCAGGGTGCTGCTTGCGGGCGACTCCGCGCACATCCATTCCCCCTTGGGCGGCCAAGGCCTGAATCTCGGGCTCGGCGACGCGATGAATCTTGGATGGAAGCTTGCAGCGACGATCCGCGGCGATGCGCCGGAGGGCCTGCTCGACAGCTACTTCTGCGAACGGCATCCAGTTGGAGCCCAGGTTCTCGACTGGTCGCGCGCCCAGGTCGCGCTGATGCGGCCAAGCCGGAGTTCGCGCGCGCTCGAAGCCATCATCCGCGATCTGATCGACACGCGCGACGGCGCGACATACTTCGCCGAGCGCGTCTGGGGTGTGTCTCTCCGCTACGATCTCGGCGGCAGTCACCCGCTGGTCGGCCGCAGCGCTCCGGACTCCGAGCTGGCCGACGGAACGAAGCTCGGCGATCATCTCAGGGAGGGCAAGGGCCTGCTTTTGGACTTTGACGCCGGCGCACCGCTGCAAGCGCTGGCAGGCCGCTGGAATGGGATCACCTATGTTGCAGGCGATGCGAGGGATCGGATGGGGCTGAGCGCGCTGCTCGTGCGCCCCGACGGCTTTGTGGCGTGGGCTGGTGAGGCTGTGCCTGACATTGAGGAAGCCGCGCAGGCCGCATCGCGGTGGTTCGGCAAAGCCTGAAACTATGAATGGGGCAATCGATGTACAGGTCTCGGAAAGCTTCTTCAGCCTTATCAGTCCGGTAGAGCGTCACGGAGATTTCCCGTTATCGGTTTTCGGCGGGTTTGCAGACGTTGCTTCGCAACGTATCCGCACTCTTCCCGGCAAGGCTGCGACGCTGTAGAGTGGCGATGCGCCCGACCGTCCCGCCCGGAGGCTCCTCATGGCTGAGATCCTGTTGTTCCATCACGCACAGGGGCTGACTCCGGGTGTGCGCTCGTTTGCCGACGATATCAGGGCAGCCGGTCACATCGTGCACGCGCCCGATCTGTATGACGGGCGCACCTTCCCGAGCATCGAAGCGGGGATCGCCTATATCGGCGAGATCGGATTCGACGCCATGCGGGAGCGCGGCGTGCGCCTCGCCGACGAATTGCCTGCCGGGCTCGTCTATGCCGGGTTCTCCTTCGGTGTGCTGCCGGCGCAGAAGCTGGCGCAGACACGGCCCGGCGCCCGCGCAGCTCTGCTCTTCTATTCCTGCCTACCGATCAGCGGCGAGTGGGCCTTCGGGCCCTGGCCGGGCGGTGTCGCGGTGCAGATTCACGGCATGGACAACGACCCGATTTTCGTCGGCGAGGGCGACATCGATGCCGCCCGCGAGATCGTGGAGAAAGTCGAGGACGCGGAGCTTTTCCTGTACCCCGGTGATCAGCATTACTTCGCCGACAGTTCGCTGCCGTCCTATGATGCGGATGCAACCGCGCTGCTCACGCTCCGCGTGCTCGAATTCCTAAATCGTGTCTGATACAGACATTCCGGCCCGGATAGGACTATTCGGACGCCACGCAGAAATTGTTGCCTTCGGGATCATTCAAGACCGTGTAGCCATCCGCTTCCCGGACGAAGGTCGCTCCGAGGGATAAAAGCCGCTCTACCTCCCTGGCCCGATCGGGGGTGGCAATATCGAGATGAAGTCGGTTGCGGGCGGGACGTTCCCCGTGGCGAAGGTGAAAGCAAAGGCGGGTTCCGGGACCTTCGACCATCACGGTCGGGTCAGTCTCGGGTGTCAATCCGAGAGCGGCCAGGCGGGCCAGTTCTTCGTCGTCATATGGCATCACCTCGTAGCCATCGAGCGCCTCCGCCCAGAACCGGGCGACGCGCGAGGGAATGTCGCAATCAATGACGATTTCTTTCAGCCTTGCCATGGACCCTTCAAGAATTGTTGGGCCGGCGACGGCAAACGCGTTCAACGAGAGCGCCACCGATGGCCGGCAGCAATGCGAAAAGCATGAGCTGCGGTGTCTCCGTCAGCGCCAACAGGCTAGACATGAGGAAGGCGACCAATAATCCTGCCAGCACCCCGGCTGCGTAGGGCAGATAATCCTTCAAGAAAGCCTCCGTCTTGTGCCGATCTCAAACAGAAGGGGCATTATTGGCTTGAGATAGAGATCTTTGCGGTATCGGCAATGGCTGGTTGCGGCCGAACCTCACGTCGTCCGATCGGCGGCGTATCTCAACGTTGGTGGGGACAGGTCGGCCAATCGACGTGACGCGGTGCGCGTGCTTTTGCGGGAGACGACCAATTTCTTTCGCGCTATGAAGACTGACCGCATATCCCGTCACATCCGACACCGAGGTCCTTCATATGGCTTTGAGAATTCTTTTCGTTGGCGGTACCGGCCAGATTTCATATCCATGCGTCGAGCGCGCTGTGGCTCAGGGCCACCATGTCAGCGTCTATAACCGCAGCTTAAGAGGCGACCCATTGCCTGCGGGGGTTACCGCGATTGTCGGCGACCTGGCGGCACCGGCCTATGCCGACTTGGCCAAGGCCAATTACGACGTCGTGTGCCAGTTCATTGCCTTTACACCCGATCAGATCGCGCGTGACGTCGATGTGTTTGCCGGGCACTGCGGCCAGTACATATTCATCTCTTCGGCCTCGGTCTATGAAAAGCCGCCGCGCCACTATGTGATTACCGAGCAGACACCGGCGATCAACCCCTACTGGCGCTATAGCCAGGACAAGATTGCCTGCGAGACGCTGCTCAAGAATTCCGAGAAGCTCGCCTGGACCATCGTCCGTCCCAGTCACACCGTTCGCACGGGTCTGCCCATCATGATGGGCGACAGCGATGTCATGGCGAGACGCATGCTGGATGGCGAGCCCACCATCGTGGCGGGCGATGGCCACACGCCCTGGACACTGACCCGCTCGGTTGACTTCGCAGTGCCCTTTGTCGGGCTTTTCGGCGAGCAGGCGGCGTTGAACGAGATCTTCCACATCACCTCGGACCGCGCCCACATTTGGAATGATATTCAAAAGACGATCGCCAGATTGTTAGGCGTCGAGGCCAGGATCGTCCATGTACCGACCGACACTTTGATCAAGTACAATCCGGAATGGATTGGTCCGTTGCTCGGTGACAAGGCATGGTCGGCGATCTTTGACAATTCAAAGGTCAAAAGCGTGGCAGGCGACTTCACCTGCGCCGAAAGCCTTGATGAAATTCTGGCGGAGCCGATCATGCATCTCAAGCAGCGCCTGGCCAAGAACCGGCCGCCAAAGGGCGATCTCGATGCTTTGGTCGATCGGATTTGCGCTGCGCAAAGCGCTCTCGGCTAGGCAGGTCCTCGTAGAGCAACTTTCCGAAAGACCCGGCGCAGACGGTCCTGCCCGCGCTGATCACCCGGACTTGCGATGTTGCCGATCTCGACAGCCTGTCGGATTGGCTGGAAGACAATCATACCGACCTGATCGGCGATTGAGACTTGTGGCTGGCGACCCGAGGGCCGGTGAGGGTGGCACGGCATGCCGTTCACAAAAAATCCCTGCCTAAAAAGCGTCCTAAAACATGATGGAGGTCGCGCCGGGTGAGGATCTCGGCAATGATGGCCAACTGTTTTCCACTCCGATCCTGCAGGCCATGCTGTTCATTCCGCTTCCCTTCGTCGTTGCTCTTCTGCTGCTCATCCTCTTCGTCACCGTTCTCAGGCGCGACGAGGAGGCGCAGCCCAATCGGCCGTTTCTGGCACTGATCCTACTTGCCGTGCTGCAATCCGTCCTCTCCGGACTGCGCTGGGGCTACGGGGTGCAGGCGGTGAGCGTGATCGCGCCGGTCACCGCGGCGATGGTGCCGCCGCTTGCCTATGCCGGGGTTTTCAGTCTGGTGAGGACGAGCCGGCGGTCGCTGCCGGCGTGGATTGCGCTGCATGCCGTGCCCGCTGCCGTCATCCTCTTGTTGATGGTGGTCTGGCGGGATGTGATCGATCTCGCGCTGGTGCTTGTTTTCGTCGGTTATGCCCTGGCGATCCTGCTTCTGATGCGGCCGGGCGCGGATGCGCTTCGGCTTGCGCCCTTCGAGGGAGCGGTGCCGGCCTATCGGGCCATCATCTTCGCGGCGGCGGCGCTGTGCCTGTCGGCCTCGGTCGATATCTTCGTCTTTTTCGATTTCACATGGGCACATGGCGAGCATGCGCTGACGCTGATCAGCCTCAGCAATCTCGCCGTCCTCGGCATCCTTGGCATCGCGGCAGCCGCCGCCAGCCGAAGCCGGGCGCCCGCCGAGACGGCGGAGGCGGCGCTGAAGCCCGAAACGGCCGAGGATAAAGAGACGATCGCCATGGTTGATGCGCTGATGGAGGCAAAGAGGCTCTATCGCGACGCCAATCTCAATCTCGACCGCCTGGCCCGCAAGGCCGGAATTCCCGCCCGCCAGATCTCGGCGGCAATCAACCGGGCGATGGACAAGAACGTCTCGCAATATGTCAATGACTACAGGATCGGCGAGGCCTGCCGGCTGCTTGCAGTGACCCAGAAATCGGTGACCGAAGTGATGTTCGAGGTCGGCTTCCAGACCAAGTCCAACTTCAACCGCGAATTCCGCCGCGTCACGGATATGACGCCGGTTGCCTGGCGGGAGAAGAAGGCCGAGCGGTGAGGGGCAGGCCCGACGGGGCTTTGGTCCTCGTCAGGTTCGCTTGCCTATAACGCCCAGATGGGTGTGGGTGAAGGCGGATGCGTATTTCAATCCATACCCCAGGCTTCGGTCAAAGCCGGCATGAGCCGCCAGAATGAGGGCGATCTGCCAGAGCAGGTCGATGCCCAGCAGCCAGCTCGCGCCGGCGAGCAGTATGGCCGAGATGTAGCTGTGAACCATATTGTAGACGATCGCTCCCAGCCGGGCATTGAGAACATAGGCCGCGAAGCTGAGATCCGGCGCGAAGAACAGAATGGCATAGAACCAGGGGTTGCCGCCGGAGACGAAATAGGCCGTTGTCGCGGCCGCCATGATCGCGAAAGCCTCGAGCCGCAGTACCTCACGCACGCCGCCGGTCACCGATCCTGCCGAAGGAGAAATGATGTTCGCTGCCTGGTTCATCGGTTCTGTTCCTTCATGACAATTGTCGCAGCGCTGCCGGCGACCTGATGCGTGGATTTCCTAGCATGAACATTGCGGGTGCCAAATTCGCGATCGATGAACAAGCGTTATACATATTTGTATCTTTGGCTCGTAGGTACCGACGTTTTCGAATGCCGAAATCCCATTCGTCTGGATGGTCATTGCCGTACAATTCCGCAATTGTGAAAGACGTGCCGTGCCGGCCCGGCGCCGGGGGATGGATAGGAGGTCGCTGCCGCACATATCTTCTCACAGCAGGAGAGGCGCTGGCAGGCGAAGGGGTGAGCAGTGGAACTGCGAACGCTCGGAGCGTAAGCGAAGGGCAATGAAGGGCGTGCTGTGTGGCCGCTCATCCGACCCTCCACCGACAGGGAGGCTCGACCCGCCCCACGGACTCCCGGAGAAGAAGCGAGCAAGCCTCCGCCTCCGACAATTGCCGCCACCACGTACACAATCGCGATCGAGGACTGTCGGAAACGCGTTCGAGGTCGCGGTTTTGCTGCCGTTGGTCATTCTGGCGGCATGAACACGACATCAGAACATGATCGAGACCTGGCCGCCAAGCTGAGATCACTTTCGATCGAGCCTGCGCCCTTCAAGACAGAGCCGCCGGAGCCCCGTGTCCGGCGGCGTGTGATCCCCGGAGCAATGCTGGCCCTTGCCGCGACCGCATCGCTGGCGGTGGTTCTTTTCTATCGACCCGATACGCTGGAGCGCATCGAGACTGTGCTGGCGGGTTTCATAGGCAAGGACGAGGCCGCAATGTCGGTCGATGGAACCGACGTGCCCGCCGCCGATCCGATCCGGGCTCTGCCCTCCAATAACCCATCGGACAGGGCATTGCCGTCCCGGGAAGTCACCGGCTCCGGCTACGTCGTGGCACCCGATATCGCGACCGTCTTCTCCAAATATGAAGGTCGGATCGTTGCCGTCGAGATCGAGGCAGGCGACAGGATCGTCGCGGGCCAGGTGCTGGTGCGGCTCGATGATGCCGGTGCCCGCTTTGCGCTTCAGGGCGCCGAGATCGCCCGGCAATCGGCGGAGCTGGCGCTGACGGCGAAGACTATTGAATTGGCGCAGGCGCGGTCTTCCCTGACGCGCACAGAGCGGCTGGCCGGGCGCGATACGATGTCGGCGCAGACGCTGGAGGAGGCGAAGACGGCGTTCGACACTGCCGAAAATGCCGCCCTGCAGGCACGGCAGGACGTGGCCAAGGCCGATCTCGATATCGACAGGGCGCGCGAGCAGGTGGAAGCGCTGACCGTCCGGGCGCCGATATCAGGCACCGTCACGCGGCTGACCGCGCACGTCGGCGACACCGTGCTGTCGCGCGAGGACAGCGTGCGGGAGAATGAAAGCCTGCTTGCGATTGCCGACATGACCACCATGGTCATCGATGCCGATGTGGCCGAGGCGAATATCGCGTTGATGCGGCCAGGCTTGCGTGGCGAGGCGGTGCTCGACGGCTTTCCCGACCGGCACTTTGCGGTCGAAGTATCGAAGATCGCGCCGATGATTTCGCGGGAAAAGGGGACGGTGACGCTTCGCCTGACACTCTCCTCGCCGCCGTCAGACATGCGCCCCGCCATGGCCGCGCGCATCCGCCTTGTGGTGGGTGAAGCCGCGGATACCACAGACAATCAGCAAGGAGCAGAGCGATGACCGACACTCAAGAACCCTATATCGCGCTTCGCGGCGTCAAGAAGGCATTCAAGATCGGCGCGGAAACGATCCCGATCTTTTCCGGACTCGACCTTTCGATAGAACGCGGCGATTTCGTCGCCGTCATGGAACATGCTCGGCCGCATCGATAGCCCCGACGGAGGGGAGATCAGGGTCGGCCGCAGCCATCTCGAACAGATGGGCGAAGGCGCCAGAGCCGCCTGGCGGGCACACAGCATGGGCATTATCTTCCAGTTCTACAATCTGCTGCCGATGCTGAATGCGGGCGAGAATATCGAGCTGCCGCTGCTGTTGAAGCCGCTCAAGCGGAAGGAGCGGCGGGCGCGGGTCGAGACCGTCATGGATCTGGTCGGGCTTTCGGGGCGGCAGCGGCAGTTTCCATCCAGCATGTCCGGCGGGCAGCAGCAGCGCGTCGGCATCGCCCGCGCCATCGTCGGCGATCCCGACCTCTTGCTCTGCGACGAACCGACCGGCGATCTCGACCGGAAGTCTGCAAACGATATCCTCGATATGCTGGGCTTTCTCAATCGCGAGCTTCAGAAGACCATCATCATGGTCACGCATGATCCCGAGGCTGCCTCCTTCGCCCGGCGCACGCTGCATCTCAACAAAGGCGAATTCGTCGAGCAGGAAAGGTTGGCCTAATGACCTTCTTCCAGCTGATGCGCCGCAATGCATGGCGCAAGCCGCTCAGGGCCACGCTTCTGATGTTCTCGGTCGGCGTCGCTTTCCTGATCTATGGCTTGACGGCGAGCTTCGTCAGCGGCAGCCAGGGGGCGGCCGGCGCCAGCGACAGTCTGCTCGGCGTCTTCAACAGATCGGGGCGGGCACAGCCGCTGCCGCTTGCCTATCTCAACCGGATCGCCGCCGATAGCGATGTCGCCGCCGCCGCCTACATGACGCGCATGCGGGGCTTCGTCGGTGTCGAGAAGAATGTCGTGATGACGAGCGCGGTCGATCCACGATTGATCGCCGCAGCCAATGGCGACGAGCTCGGGCTGACGCCGCAACTGATATCACTGCTGGAAGAGGGCCGTGACCGGGTGCTGGTCGGCCGGGCGCTGGCGGAGGCGCAGGGCTGGTCGGTCGGCCAGCGCATCGGGATCACCAGCCACCTGACAAGGGAAGACGGCAGCCGCAACTGGAGTTTTGAGATCGCCGGCATCTTCGAAGGGGCCGACGCCAGCACCGACACCTATTTCATGATCGCCCGCTATGATGCCGTCAATGCGGCGCGCGCCCGCGGCAAGGATACAGTCGATGGCTTCGTCGTGCGACCGCGACCGGGCGTTTCATCCGGCGTGCTGGCGGCAAGGATCGACGCGCTGTTTGCCAATTCGGCGGCACCGACGCGCACTCGATCGGAAAGGCAGTTCCTCGAGGCTTTCTTGCGGCAGTTCGCCGATATCGGCCTGATCGTCAGCCTCGTCGTCGGCGCCGCATTCGTGACCATCCTGATGATTGTGGTCAACACCATGCTCTTTGCCGTGAGGGAGCGCAGCTTCGAAATCGGCGTCATGAAGGTGCTCGGCTTTTCCAGCGGGCGGATTATGGCACTGATCCTCGGCGAGACACTGTTCGTCTTCGCCGTCGGCGGGGCTGGCGGGCTCGTTCTCGCCAAGCTCGCGACGCTGTTTGCCGGGCCGGAATTCGGCCTCGCCTTCACCTCGTCCGCGCTGCTGAAATCCGTCGCCATCATCGCCGGTCTCGGCCTCCTGACCGGGCTGTTGCCCGCCGCCAATGCCATGCGCCTGCCCATCGTCAACGCCTTCAGATCGAGATAGTCCAATGTCATCAGCGCTCAAGCAGATCTTTCTCATGTTCAGAGTCAATCTCGGCAGCCTGCCGCGGCGGCTGTGGATCTCGCTGTCGATGGTGTTGTCGGTGGCCCTAGTGGTGGCGGTGCTTGCGGGTTTTCTCGCCATGGCCAGGGGCTTTGAGGCAGCCCTCCAAGGCACGGGTTCGCCTGGCATCGCCGTCATTCTCGGCGGCGGCACCAACCAGGAGACCGGCTCGGATGTGCCGGCCGAAGCGATCCGCAGCCTGACCGCCGCAATCGGCGAGATCGGCGTGGCGCGGGATGCCGCCGGCTTGGCGCCTGCCGGCGAACTGGCGCTGTCGCGCGAGATCGTCGTTCCCGTCGATGTCGTCAGAGCCAGCGACGGCGCTGAGCAGACACTGTCGCTGCGGGGCATGGATCTGGCCGGCCCCGGCTTGCGCGATCGCGCCACGCTCTCCCAAGGGCGGCTGTTTTCGCCGGGCGCGCGCGAAATCGTCGTCGGCGGCCGCATCGCCGATGAATTCTCCGGCTTCGCCGTCGGCGACAAGGTGCGACTCGGCGCGGTCGACTGGACGGTCGTCGGGCATTTCACGTCAGGCGGCAGCGCCTTCGAATCGGAGATCTGGGCGGATCTGGAGGCGGTGCAATCGGCCTTCGACCGGCAGGGACAGGTGCAGAGCCTGCGTATGCGCCTCGATGGGGCGGGTGCTCTGGACGTGCTGAGACAGCATCTTTCTGCAATTCCCGGCGCGCCGCTCACCGCCGTCTCCGAGGCCGATCTCTATGCCGCGCAATCCGAGCGCACCGCGAGCTTCATCCGCCTGTTCGGCTGGCCGCTGGCGCTTTTGATGGCGGTCGGCGCCACCGCTGGCGCGCTGAATACGATGATGAGCTCGGTCTCCGACCGCACCGTCGAAATCTCAACGCTGCGCCTGCTCGGCTTCGGCCGCCTGTCGGCCTTTACTGCCACCTGGGTCGAGGCCGTGGCTCTCTCGGTCGTGGGGGCCGCCCTCGGCATCCTTGCCTCGTGGCTCGCCTTCAACGGCTGGCAGGCCAGCACGATGGGCGCCAACAACACCAAGATGGCCTTCCAGCTCGACGTCACCGCCGACGTCGCGCTCACCGCTGGGCTGCTGGGGCTTGCCATCGGCATCATCGGCGGAGCGTTGCCGGCGCTTGCCGCGACAAGGTTGCCGCTGACCTCGGCATTGCGGGCGAGGGGATAGAGGCTGGTTGTCTAAACCTTCCGGGCGGGTCACGTCATCGCGGCGACCGCCCTGATCGGCCCGAGGGAGACATCCGCTACAGGCGGAGCGCCGCCGCCTCATCTGTGCAGCCCGCGGAAACTATGGCATAACTAGGCCATGGCAATGAATGTCTTGGCGGTCCATCGCGACACGGTTGGGACGGAACAGGCGGCAGACAATTCGCTTGCTGCCGGCTATTCCGTGGGCATTCTCTGTTGGCTGCTGTCGGCCGGCGTCTATATCGCCGCGAAATGGGTTTCTTCGGAGATGCCGCCTTGGGCGCTCTGCTTCTGGCGCGTGCTGATCGCCTTCGCGATCCTGATGCCGATCGTGCGCCGGCATTTCGCCGACATGGTCGCGCTGGTGCGGGCTCGCGCCCTCGAACTGCTTGCGATTGGCGGCGTGGGACTGGCGATCTGCCAGGGCATGATTTTTGTCGGCCTCGAACATGCCGATGCCACCACTGCCGGCATCATCATTGCCCTGATCCCGATCATCACCATGATCCTTGCCCGCTTGATGCTGGCCGAGCCGATGGGACGCTGGCAGGTGATCGGATCGATCTTGGCCTTTCTCGGAATCGTGGTCATCATCATCAAGGGTAGTCCGGACGCGCTGATGCGGCTCGACTTCAACCCGGGTGAACTGTGGATCGTCGCCGGCGCGTTCTGTTTCAGTCTCTATACTGTCCTGCTCCGCCGCGCGAAATTCGATATGAATCGCCTTGCGCTCCTGGTGCTGCTGCTCGGTGCGGCGGTGCTGACGGCGCTGCCCTTCTACCTGTCCGAGCTATTCTCAGACGAACGCTCGACGCTCAACGGCAGCGGGCTTATCGCGCTCGCCTATGTTGCGATCCCTGGCGGGGCGGTCATGTACTACCTCTTCAATCGTAGCATCGAGACGCTGGGGGCGGCTCGGGCTGGCGTCCTCCTCTACATTCAGACCATCTTCATCGCTGTGCTCGCCTATCTGATCCTTGGCGAGCAGTTGCAGCGCTATCACCTCGAAGGCGCGGCACTCATCATCGCCGGCTTGCTTCTCATCATCCTGCTGAAGCCGAAGATCAAGGCCGAAGCGGCTACTGCATAATTCCTTAAATCGGGATCGATTTAAGGATAAAATTATGCAGCAATTCAAAGTGCTACAGCGTCCTTTGCGCGTCTGAAAAGACGCGCGGCGCTGTAGGGCCTGAGGTCTCCCCATCGCTGCGACATGGTTCCCGCTGACCTCGGCTTTGAGGGCGAGGGGGTAGGGTTTCACCTTGGAGCGCGCCTTTCGCTTGCGCTCATGGCGTTCGTCGCTGGCGCTCCTCCCCTGAGCGCAAGCGAAGGCACGAATCACATGACGCGCAGACAGAAGGCGACGTACACCCCGCGCAAACACGCAGCGATTTATTCATCTCTAAGTCGCCGATTTCTCGGCCAAAGTTGTAACGTTCGTCACACCAGGCCATTGCCTGTGGAATAAGGTCCGCGAGGCGCGCATTGCCCCATTGACAACATCTTATCGCCTTTTTGCCGTGGCCGGTTGCCCCCGCCGCATGCGATCGGCCGATCCTGGGCGGTCCCGGCGGCGACATTAGCGATCCGACGAACAGGGCAACATGGCGATATGACAGTCTACTATGTGAACTCAGCGACTGGTTCCGACCGCAACGGTGGAACGGGCCAGAACTCGGCTTTTGCGACTTTGTCCAAAGTGGAATCCTTGAAACTGAAACCCGGCGACAGCGTGCTTCTTGCCAAGGGAAGCGTGTTCAACGAGCAGTTCGATATCAAATATTCCGGCAGCGAGAATGCGCCGATCAAGATCGGCAGTTACGGGACGGGCGCTGCGCCCGTCATCCACAGCAGCGGCGACGGCATCCACAGTCTCTATGCCTCGAACATCGTCATCGAGAACCTGAAGATATCGAATACAGCAGGTGCGGGCATCTATGGCGGCAGTGTCACGAACTGGACGGTCCGCGACGTCGAGATCGCCAAGACGGGATTGTCGGAAAACGCCGGCGCCGTCACCTTTCGGAGCAGCAAAAACATCACGGTCGAAGACAGCAAGATATCGGGCGTCAGAGGCGACGGCTTCTGGATCGAAAAGGTCGCAGGCATCAAGCTTCTCAACAATACCGTCACCAACGCCCATGGCGCGACGGCCGATGCCGTGCAGATGAACGACAGCAGCAACATTCTGATTAAGGGCAATCATCTCGACCAGACGCATGCCGATAGCCCGAAGGGCGTCATCGCGCTCGTCAGGCCGGTGAATGCCCTGGTCGAGGATAATGTGCTTACCGGCGGCGGCTTCGGCATCAGCGCGCAGGCCGGCAAGAATGTTGCCATCCACGACAACGACATATCGGGATTTCACGGCTACAGCTGGTCCTTTGCCGTCGGTCTCGGCGACAAGGGCGATACGAGAGACTACGATATCGAGGGCAACCACATCCATGACGGCGCCCGGGGCGTGGTCATCTCCGCTGCCGGCAGCCCGAGCTATGACCGCACGAATATCAAGGTCCACGACAATGTCTTCGACGACCTCTCACAGGCGGCGTTGAAGGTCGACAGGCCCGCATCCGGCTCCTTTTCCAACAATACCATCGAGAGCGGCGTCAAGGCCACCAGCATATCGCCTGATATCGTCGACACGCACACCTTCTCCGTCAGCAACAACCATACGGTCGCCAATGTCGAGACGGCGCTGGCGAGCCCGGTTGCCAAGACTGCCGCGGCGACACAGGCGGCCGTAGATCCGACGGTTGTCGCTGTCCATGACAATTTGAAGATCCTGACCGATACGGGCGCTGCCCATCATGGCAATCTCCTCGAAAACGACAGCTCGGACAATGACACCCTGGTGCTTCGGCGCTTCGGGGACGAAACCGTCGGCAAGCACGGCCTGACGCTGACCGGGGAATACGGCGATATCCATGTGGACCGGGAAGGCAACTACGCCTACACGCTCGATGAAACGAAACTCCCTGACCATAGCGGACATGTAAGCGAATCCTTCACCTATGGGATCAACGATGGAAGCTCGCATCATAGCGACGGGGATACGTTGACCGTCTTCATCCACCTGGATGGCTTGCTGAGCTGAGGTGAGCGTGCCGGGAGCGGCGCTACGCCCGGAGACCTTCCTTCCGGGGAGGCGTTGCTCTCGCCACCAAATGGCTTCGCAGCGTCCCTCATCCGGCTGCCGCCGGGTGAGGGTAAGGGGCTGCAAGCGGCCTCAACCTTTCCGGCTGGCGACTGACCTGAAACAGAACGTCTACACTCCTGCGACCATACGTCGCCAAGGAGGACGATTACCGTTTATTCACCTTTCGGTCGCTTTTTGGTAGATTTTTTCCGTATAAGTTGTCATTTTTAGGATACCGCCTCCGCCAGGCGTTCTCGGGACCAAGGCAGGCCCACAGGGTCTGCCGACCGTCGTGAAGGCAATCTCGAAGGCCACGGCCTTTAGCCCCGACCACATCCGATCCACGTGTCGCAGCCGATCCAGACGGCTGCGCGGCAATTCGAGAACAAGGCGATATGACGATCTATTATGTGAATCCGGCGATAGGCTCCAACGGCAATAGCGGAACGAGCGAGGACACGCCGTTTTTGTCGTTCTCGGCGGTGGAAAGCTTGAAGCTGCAGCCGGGCGACAGCGTGCTGCTTGCCGCCGGAAGCGTGTTCAATGACCAGCTCGATCTGAAATATTCCGGCACAGTGAGTGCCCCGATCACCATCGGCAGCTACGGGGTCGGCGATGCGCCAGTCATCCATAGCCCCGGCGATGGTATTCACAGCCTTTATGCATCGAACATCGTCATCGAGAATATCAAGATATCGGACACTGGCGGGGCAGCCATCTATGGCGGATATGTTTCGAACTGGACCGTGCGCAACGTCGAGGTCGATCATACCGGTTTGGCGGGCAAGTCAGGTTCCGTCACGTTCAGGACCGGCTCGAACATCACCATCGAAAACAGCACGATCAACGACGTCAACGGCGACGGCGTCTGGATCGAGAAGATCAACGGCGTCAATTTTCTCAACAACACCGTCACCAACGCTCACGGCACCGCCGCAGATGCCGTGCAGATGAACGACAGCAGCAACATCGTGATCAGCGGCAATTACCTCGACCAGACGGGTGCAGCGACGCCGAAAGGCGTCATCGCGCTCGTTCGGCCTGTCAATGTCCTGGTCGAGGACAACGCGATTATCGGTGGCGGCTTCGGGATCGGCGCACAAGCCGGCACCAACGTCGCTATTCACGACAACGATATTTCAGGTTATGGCGGCTACAGCTGGTCCTACGCCATCGGCCTCGGTGACCAGGGCGACACGCGGGATTACGATATCTCGGGCAATTACATCCATGACGGCGTATGGGGCGTGGCGATCAGCGCTGTCGGCACCCCCACTTACGTTCGCGAAGATATCAATATTTACGGCAACGTTTTCGATGACCTGTCCTCAGCGGCGTTGAAGGTCGACAGGCCAGCATCCGGCTCGTTCCACGACAATGTCATCGCCAGCGATGTCACGCCCTCCAGCATCTCCCCCACCATCATCGCCGCGAACACTTTTCCCGTCAGCAACAACACGACGCTCGACGAGGCCCAGGCGACGATGCTTGCGAGCAGCGATAGTCTCGCGGTCGGCGATGTGACGCACACGGACACGGCGCCTGCGCTTGTCGCAGCCCATGACAGCCTGAAAATCGCCTCCGATCTGGACGCCGCCCATTACGGCAATCTCCTCGAAAACGACAGCTCGGCCAATGGAACCCTGCTGCTTCGCCGCTTCGAGGGCGAATACGTCGACAAGGACGGCGTGACGCTGACCGGCAAATACGGCACCATCCATGTCGACAGTGACGGCGATTACACCTATACGGCCGATGCGGCGAAGCTCGCCGGGCTCAGCGGAGACGTGAGCGACACCTTCCACTACAAGATCTCCGATGGGACTTCGCTGCATTTTGACACGGATACGCTGAGCGTCTCCATCCATGTGAATGACTTGCTGAGCTGATAGGGATGCCGACAGCAAATGGCGTTGCATCATCGCGGCGGCAGTCCGCCCAGCACTTGCGAAGTCTCATTGATCGCCGAGCAGGATCCTGATGACGTCGACTTCGATTTCCGCGCAGATGATCTCGTATTCGGTGATGATTGCGGGATCGGCCGATCTATCCCGGCGCATGCGATCGAGGACGGCGCAGGCTTCGCCGTAGGCGCCGCATAATTCGTAAAAATGGGGCTGGCTCGCCGCGGCTGTTCTGATCGTCGCCCGCGTCGCAGGCAGCCTCATCATCAGCCTGGCCAGCCCCTGTTCCGCGGCTTGCCGGGTGATATGGGCTACGCCTTCTTTCCTGACCATGCCGTCATTCCTCGCCGCCTGTCTTTTCCCATTCAGGGGGTACGCAAGACCCATCCCCAGAGTAGTACGCAGGAATGCTGCATCTGGTTTCATGCCGGATGAAGGATTAGCGTCGCGGTGCTGCGCGTCTTCGACCGAGCTCGGCATTACGGGACAATCGGCACAGCAATCCTACGGCCGGTGCTACCAGCGCAGGAGGCGAGGCCCAAAGAGGGCGCCGATTGCACCGGTCAAGAGGATGCCGAGCGAATACCAGAGGGTGACGAAGGGCAGGCCGTTTTCCGTGCAAAACCAGGAATAGACCCAGGCGCCGGATGCGCCGGCGGCAATGCCGGCGATGAAGCCTGTGATGCCGAGGTTGCTCGGCGCGCCGCCACGGAGAACCCAGGCATTTGCAATCAGGATCGGTATGGCAAAGGCAAAGATCAGCAGCGGGCAATGCAGGGCGGAGGAGCCGAGCACCAGCACGGGGTAACTTGCGGCCGGCGACAAAGCGAGCTGGATGACTGCCATGGCGGCGAGAGCGAGTATGATGGCCGCGGCAATTCCGAAAAAGCGGCCTTCCGAGCCATCCGGCCGGGACAGGCGGTAAACGGCTGCGAAGGCGGCGATTGCGAGCAGGGCATTGTAAGCGGACTTGATCCAGAAGACCGGCAGCATCAGAGCCTGCGCCATATCGGTGCGAAGGCCGACGACGATCAGCATCAGCAGCAGCGAGACTGCTAAGGCCGGCAGGATGGCGAGCGCGAAGCGGCGTTCGAGCGCATGTCTCGGCACCGGCTTCAGATCCCGGACAAGGCTGTCGATCACGTCCTCAGTTTCTCTCACATTCCACCTCGCAATCTTGCCGCCAGCGCCTTGATGCCCCTGTGAACGCCGACCTTGACCGCCGATTCCGACTGTCCGGTGCGGCTTGCCGTGTCGGCCACCGACTGCCCCTCGAGCTTGACCTGCCGGATCAACTCCTGCTGGTGCTGCGGCAGGCCGTTCAACAGCCGTTCGACATCCATGCGCGCTGCAATCGCATCCTCCCTGAAATCGTCTACGATCTCTTCGTCCAGTTCTATTTCCGCCTTGTACCGGCCGCCATGCTTTCGGTGGTGGTCGATCAGCTTGTAGCGGGCGATCGAGAAGAACCACGCGGTGAACGGCCGCTCCCTGTCATAGGTCGCCCGGCGCGAATGCAGCGCCAGCAACGTCTCCTGCACGAGATCTTCCGTGTCGGACTTTGCGGAAGTGCCGATCCGCCCGCCGTAATAACCGACGAGCAGGGTTCGCAATGTCACGAGCAGACGCCGATAGGCTATCTCGTCCCCATCGAGGGAAAGAAGCATCAGCATCTTCAGTGCTTGTTCCGAATGGGTGCTCGTCATGTCGTCTGCAATATCATTCGGGTGGATGACGTTTTGGTTACAGGCGGGTTCAAAAATCTTTCGGCGGCAATTCAAAGTGTACAGCGTCCTTTGCGCGTCTCCAAAAGACGCGCGGCGCTGTAGCGCTATCACATAAGCGTGAGGCTGTAACCGTCTTCGCAAGGAGATCGAATTCAGGACTGTGAGTCGTCGGCGGGTGCCGGCGGACATGTCAATCGATCCGAGGAGACCCTCATGACCAAGATCCTTTCCAGCCTTGCCGCCTGCAGCTTCGTCATCGGCTTGTCGCTTGCCGGCGCCGCCAGCGCCCAGAGCAGCGATGCCATGAAGAAAGACAGCATGAAGACCGACGCGATGTCGAAGGACGCCATGTCCAAGGATGCAATGTCGAAGGACGCAATGGCTACCGGCAGCACCAAGGCCGACTGCATGCACAATGCCGGCATGGAGAAGGACATGATGAAGAAGGACACGATGATGAAGGCCTGCGACGCGATGAAGTAAGTTTAGCCGCGGCCGCTGAAACTTTATCGCCGGCGGCCGCGTCTTCTTTTGTCAGGCCTTTCATGTCGATTTGGAGGAACTATAATGGCCACGACCGATGCCGGCACGGCGAGCGGATCTACGCTCTTCTACCGCCATGGCCTGCTGGTGCGCCTGTCGCATTGGGTGAACGTGCTGTGCATGACGGTGCTGCTGTTCAGCGGCCTGCAGATATTCAATGCCCACCCGGCGCTCTATTGGGGGCAGTACGGCGCTGATGACGATCCATCCTTCATTTCCATGGAGGCGGAGCAGGAAGGCGATGCGCTGAAGGGGTGACGCGCGTGGGTGGATTGAGCTTCGACACGACGGGCGTTCTCGGGGTTTCGAATGTCGACGGCGAGGCTGCAGTGCGCGGTTTTCCGAACTGGCTGACCTTGCCGAGCTATCAGGATCTGGCATCGGGCCGGCGCTGGCATTTCTTCTTTGCCTGGCTGTTCGTCATCAACGGCTTCATCTATCTTGCCTACGGTTTTGTCAGCCGGCATTTCCGACGCGATCTGCTGCCGGCGGTCGAAGAACTGAAGCCTTCGCATCTCGGCCATGAGATCGTCAGTCATGCCCGGCTGCGCTTTCCCAAGGGGGCCGAGGCACGCCATTATAATACGCTGCAGAAACTCGCCTATGTCGCCGTGATCTTCGTGCTGCTGCCACTGATGATCGGGACAGGCCTTACCATGTCGCCGGGCTTCAATGCGGTCGCGCCCTGGCTGCTCGATCTGTTCGGCGGCCGGCAATCGGCCCGCACGCTGCATTTCCTGACCGCTTTCTCGCTCGTCGCCTTCGTCGCCGTGCATGTGGCGATGGTGCTGGTCTCGGGCGTGTTCAACAATCTGCGTTCGATGATCACAGGCTATTACGACATCGGGCAGGGAGGAAAGTCATGAGCCGCATCATTACAAGGCGTCGCTTCCTGATCGGCGCGACGATGACGGCATCGGCGCTGGGGCTCGCCGGCTGCGATGCCCTCGTCGAGAGCGATCGGACGAAATCGGTTCTGAAGATCGCCGAAGGCTTCAGCATGAAGACGCAGCGCTTCTTGCTTGGCGACGACGCGCTCGCCCGCGAATTCACGGAAGCCGATATCTCGCCGACCTTCCGCGCCAATGGCACGAGCATGCCGGACAATGCCCGGTATATCGACTGGATGAACCAGCGGTTTTCGAGCTGGAAGCTCGAGATCGGCGGGCTGGTCGACAGGCCGATGCAGCTGTCGCTGGCGGAGCTGAAAGCCCTGCCGGCCCGCACGCAGATCACCAGGCATGATTGCGTCGAGGGCTGGAGCGCGATCGGCAAATGGACCGGCGTGCCGCTCGGTGCGCTGCTGCAGGCGGCGGGCCTGAAACCCGAAGCCCGCTACATCGTCTTCCACTGCGCCGACGAATACGAAAAGACGCTCGACGGCAGCGGCTGGTATTACGAAAGCATCGATTTCGTCGATGCGTTCCACCCTCAAACGATCCTTGCCCACAGCATGAACGGCCGCGATCTCGAAGTCGCCCACGGCGCGCCGCTCAGGCTCCGGGTCGAGCGTCAGCTCGGCTACAAGCAGGCAAAATACCTGACCGGCATCGAAGCCGTCGCCGATCTCGGCCAGCTCTACGGCGGCAATGGCGGTTTCTGGGAGGATCGCGGTTATGAATGGTATGCGGGCATATAGTCCCCGACCGACATGCCGACCTTGACGCCTTCCGCATGTCGGGTTCCACCGCCGAAGAGGTAGTCGTGGTCGAGGGTGCGGAGCTCAGGCAGAGAGACCGATGGTGATGGTGGCGGACAGCACGCCGCTGTCGAGCTTCTCGAAATCGAAGATGTGGTCGGCGGCATCCTCCGGGATGATGCCGTCCTCGTCGTTGCGCGTATCGCGGGCAGGGCGCCCGAGATAGTCAGGATGCTCGCCATAGATGATGTCGCTCAGCGCATCGTCGAAATAGATCTGGCTGACGAGAAGCTCCTTGCCGTCGACGAGGATACGGCAATGAACATGCGGCGTGCGGCCCTTGTACCATCCGGGATAGGCCGTCAAAAAGCTTGCCTGCCCCTTGGCATCCGTCAGCTGGCGGCCGCGGAAGGCGAGCCCGCTGATTGCCTCGGCATCGCCGAACGTGCACATCTCCGCAGCCTCACGGCCGGAATAGATGCCGCGGTGATCGGTATGCCAGATTTCGATATCCGCATTTTCGACCGGCCGGCAATCGGCGGCATGGACGATGCGGACGGCGAGCCGCAAAGGCAGCCCGGTCTTTCCTTCCGAGACGTCCTGACGGGTAGGAATATTGTTGACATGGCAAGGGCCAAGGGTCTGGGCGACGGTGACGATGCAGTTCGGACGGCTGCGGAAGAGCGGCTTGGGCAGCTTTTCCAGGGCGATCGACTTTGTGCCGCCGCTTACGAAATCGGTTCCCCTCCATTCGAATGTCCTGGCGGCAACAGCGATATGCCGCCGTGGCCAGATTGCCGCAGCCACGGATGATGCGACAGTGGCCGCACTTCCAAGCACAAGGGTCCGCCTTTTCATCTGTCTTCCTTTGCCTCAAGACGCAGGATTTAAGGAGGATGCGCAGCAAACTCCAATTAAATCCAGGCAATGATCGATGGCAACGCGATCATCGGCGTCAGATGTCTGCCGAGAGTAGGGCTGCGGTCCAGAAGCGGAGATTCCGTCCCGCGCATTGACGAGAAGGCGTATTCTTCCCATGCTCGCACACGGAAGAGTTGCTCTAAGCTGTGCACTGGGGTTCGTCGCGAAAATGCAGGGTAACGCTTTGAATTGTTGTACAATTCTTTGAAACGACTCCAGATTTGAATTATGCAGAAGGAATCCGAAATTCGTTGCTGAGCCAGGGCAGAGGCATATGGAACCAACCCACTTATTCGAGCTCGTCATCGCGATGTTTCTGGCGATCATCGCGCTGCACTATGTTGCCCACCGGCTCGGACTGCCGCCGTCCGTCGCGCTGCTGATTGGGGGCGCCTTGCTGGCCTTTGTACCGGGGTTGCCGGCGATATCAGTCGATCCGGAGCTGGTGCTCGTCATCTTCCTGCCGCCGTTGTTGATGGACGGGGCCTGGTCCATTGCGGCGGCGCGGTTGCGGCGGCATGTGATCGGCATCGCCTCGCTTGCCGTCGGCGCGGTGTTCTTCACCTGCGCGGTCATCGCCGTCGTCGCCCATCTCATCTTTCCATCGATTCCCTGGGCAGCTTGCGCAGCCCTCGGCGCGATCGTTGCGCCGCCGGATGCAGTTGCGGCGCGTGCCGTGCTGCAGCGCGTCAGGCTGCCGCGGCGGCTTCAGATTCTGCTGGAAGGCGAGAGCCTGCTCAATGATGCGAGCGGCCTGGTGCTCTTCCGTTTTGCCGTTGCCGCTGCCGCAATCGGAGCCTTCAGCGCGACGGAGGCGGCCGGCAGTTTCCTCGTGCTGGCGCTCGGCGGCGCCATCATCGGCATCGTGGTGGGAACGGCGTGGTTCAAGCTTGTCCGGCGCCTCGGCGACGAATATCTCGTCATCGCGGCCTCGGTGCTGCTTTGCTGGATTGCCTATCTCGCCGGAGAACAGCTGCATGTTTCGGGCGTCATCGCCACCGTGACCGCGGGCCTCATCATGAGCTGGCATCAGCACACCGTGCTATCAGCCGCAATGCGCGTGCGCGGCGTCTCGTTCTGGACGGTAATGATCTTCCTGATGGAAGCGGCGGTCTTCATCCTGATCGGGCTGTCGCTTCGCGATGTCGTCGAACGCGGCGGCGGCTTTACCACCGTCATCGCGACGATGGGGCTACCGATGCTGGCGATCCTCGTCGCACTCGTTCTGGCGCGGGTTGCCTGGGTCTTTGCCTGCGATTTCGTCGTCAGGTTCTGTGCTTCCCTGGGCTTCGCACGGGCCCAACCGCTTGGCGTCGGCGGCGCTGTCGTGCTCAGTTGGGCGGGCGTGCGCGGCGTGGTGACGCTCGCTTTGGCGCTGAGCTTGCCCGAGGAGTTCGCGGGCCGCGACTTCATCCTCGCCATCTCCTTCGCGGTCATTCTCGGCACCGTGCTCATCCAGGGTACGACATTGGGGCGGGTGATTGCCTGGGCGCGACTGGTGGAGCCGGAGTCGGAACATGCGCGCCTGACGATGAGCCAGGCCGAAGCCGCCATGGCGCAGGCGCAGTTCGGCATCGTCCAGAGCCTGGCCTATGACGCGGAAGGAAAACTCATCCACCCGCAATTGCTGGAGCGCTACCAGCGCCGCGCCACGTCGATCATCGACTACGCCGAGAAAACCGAGCAATACATACCGGCGCTCCATGCGCATTTCGACGTCGTTCTCGAAGCGGTTGCCAGCGGGCGTCGGGAACTCATACGCCTCCATCGCGCCGGCGAGATCGACGATGAGACGCTGCTGGAGCTGGAACGGGATCTCGATCTCGAGGAGCTGAGTGCGATCTCGGCCAAGGCGTGAGGTTCAGCGCCTCGCGCCTTCGACATCATTTTCAACGCATTGCGATATCGAGGCTGACACAAGCGCGGTCCGGACGACGAGGCCGCGCGGCGTCCTGCCCTAAATGGCGATCTGTTCGCCGAGTTCGACGACGCGGTTGGATGGCAGATTGAAATAATCGGAGGGATCGATCGCCAAGCCCTCCAGCGCCATGAATATGCGCTCCTGCCAGCCGGGCAGCCCGGTGTTCGGCGTCCTGACGAGGTTCCGGCGGCCGAGATAAAAGGAGGTTCTCATGATCTCGAACTTGAAGCCGCCCTCGCGGCAGAGAGCCAATGCCCTGGTGACATCGGGGTCGTCCATGAAGCCAAAGGTGATGTCGAGGCGCACAAAGCGCGGCGAGAGCTGGCTGATCTTGACGCGTCTGATATCGGAAACATAAGGTTCGTCCTCGGTCCAGACGGTCAGAATAACATTCTGTTCGTGGAGCACGTGGTTGTGCTTGAGATTGTGGAGCAGAACATTCGGTGTCCGGTCCGGAACGCTGGTCAGGAAGACAGCCGTTCCCGGAACGGTGACCGGCGAATGGTCCGACCTTCGCTCGATCGACCTGATGAAGGAATCGAGCGGGATCTCGTTGTTGGCCCGCAGTCTCTTCAGATAGGCTTGGCCTCGGGTCCATGTCCACATCAGGATCATGATTGCCAGGGCAAGGGCGACCGGAACCCAGCCGCCATCGTGAATTTTCAACAGATTGGCCGCCAGGAATACCACTTCGATGACGAATAGCGGCAGCAGTGCGACTGCGGCAAGGACAAGGGAGTATCCCCAGGCGGCCCGGAGAAACTGGAAGGCCAGCATCGTCGTGATCACCATGGCGCCGGTCACCGAGATACCGTAGGCCGTCGCCAGCGACTCGGAATCGCCGAAGGAAAAGATCAGCATCAGCACGCCGATCAGAAGGAGAAGATTGACGCTCGGCACATAGATCTGGCCGGTGTTGGTCTCAGAGGTGAACTTGATCCTCAGCCTCGGCAGGAAGCCGAGGTGAACGGCTTGGCGGGCCAGCGAAAATGCGCCTGTTATCACAGCCTGGCTGGCGATGATCGTCGCCATCGTCGCCAGGAGAACTATCGGCAGCAAGGCCCAGTCAGGATACATCAGAAAGAATGGATTGATGGCGGCTTCCGGATGGGCGAGAACCAGTGCGCCCTGGCCGAGATAGTTCAAGAGCAGTGCCGGAAAGACCAGAACGAACCATGCCATCTGGATCGGGCGGCGCCCGAAATGCCCGAGATCGGCATAGAGCGCCTCCGCACCCGTCACCGTCAGAAAGACGGCGCCGAGCACGATGAGGCCGACAAGGCCGGCATGAGTGAGGAACAGGAATGCATTCACCGGATTGAGCGCGCCCAGAATCCGCCAATCGTCACCGATATGGAGCAGGCCGCCCGCCGCCATGGCCAGAAACCACAACACCGTTATCGGCCCGAAAAACATTGAGACGGCGGCCGTTCCCCTTGATTGGACGGCAAAGAGAACGATCATGATCGCCGCCGACAGAGGCGGGACGTATCCGGCAAAGGCGGGCGTGATCAATTTCAGGCCTTCGAGCGCCGACATGACCGATAAAGCAGGCGTGATCATCGCATCGCCGATGAAGAGGGCGGCGCCGATCAGGCCGGCGAAGAAGAGCAGCGGCACGTTTCGTCCCATTTTCTTCATCAGGAGGGCGAGAAGTGAAAGCGTGCCGCCTTCGCCGTCATTGTCTGCCCTGAGAAGGAAGAGCACATATTTGAAGGTCACGATGATCGTCAGTGTCCAGACCATCAGCGAAATCAGGCCGACGACCTCTGCCTCATGCACGCCATCGGCGGCAAAGGGCCTCAGCGCCTCGCGGAAGGCATAGAGCGGGCTGGTGCCGATATCGCCATAGACAACGCCGACCGCGCCGATGACCAGCCCGACAAAGCCCTTCCGGCCGACGCCATCCCCCGTCTTATCCATATGCGTCGACGTCATCGTACCCCGCTCATCCGACTTGCCTATGAGCACAAACATATGCCGCATTGCAGAACGGCAAGCAAATTGATACGGGTGCGATTTTTTTTGCCAGGGGCGGAGGCGGATGCGGGGATGGGAGGGCGTCGTCGCGATCCGTTCAGCCTCGTCAATTCATATCCCCTTGTGATTGCGCTGTCGCATGGTAAATATGGATGCATGACCTGCACCCTGAACCTATCGAGCTTCTATTACACGCTGCTCCCATAGAGCGGCGCAAGGTCATATTCCTGACACTTGAGACGCCGCACGGTCGGCGGCACGTGTGTCAACAGATGGTCTCCGGCCTCATCGGCTCAAATGGAGACCCTCGTGACACCATCCTCTCAGCCCACCGGACCCAGATCCGACTTTCTTCGCACTCTGAGCGAGCGCGGCTTCCTGCATCAATGCACCGACTTGGAAGCGCTCGACAGCTGGCTTTGTTCAGGAGCCGGCACGGCCTATAGCGGCTTCGATCTCACCGCCGACAGCTTGCATGTCGGCCATCTCATTCCGATCATGATGCTGCGGTGGTTCCAGAAGACGGGTAACAAACCCATCGCTTTGCTCGGCGGTGCGACAAGCCGCCTGGGCGATCCGAGTTTCCGCGACACGTCGCGTCCTTTTCTCAGCCAAGAGCAGATCATGAAAAACTCGATCGGCATCCGGAGGGTCTTCGAGCGCTTCCTCGCGTTCGGGGACGGCCCGACCGATGCCGTCATGGTCAATAATGCCGACTGGTTGGGCGGGCTCAACTATCTCGATTTCCTGCGCGATATCGGACCGCATTTTTCAGTCAATCGGATGCTCACATCGGAGAGCGTGCGCCAACGGTTGGAACGAGAGCAATCGCTGTCATTGCTGGAATTCAACTACATGGTCATGCAGGCTTACGACTTCCATGTCCTCGCGGAAAGCCGCGGCTGCCTGCTTCAACTGGGTGGCTCCGACCAGTGGGGCAATATCGTCAGCGGCGTCGAATTTGGACGGCGGATTGGCGGGCGAGCGCTGTTTGGATTGACTGCCCCGCTGCTGACGACGTCGTCGGGTGCGAAGATGGGCAAGAGCGTTTCGGGCGCGGTTTGGCTGAACGCCGATCGGTTGTCGCCTTATGAGTTCTGGCAATTCTGGAGAAATGCGGCAGATGTCGACGTGGGTCGTTTTCTCAGGCTGTTCACTGAGTTGCCCTTAAGTGAAATTGCACGCCTCGAAGTGCTTCGGGATTCCGAGATCAACGAAGGGAAAAAGATCCTTGCCGACCAGATCACGAGCCTGTGCCACGGGGCAGATGCGGCAGCGCAAGCTTCGAAACCTCCCGGCGCACCTTCGAAGCAGGCGAGGTGCCGACGGGTCTTCCGACAATCAATCTCCCGGATAGCCTTCGCGGTGATTTTCCGTTGGTCGACGCTATGGTCGTTGCCGGGCTCGCCAGGTCGAAAAGCGAAGCACGTCGATTGATCGTCGGCGGCGGGGTGCGGGTGAACGGCGGCAGCGTGAAAGACGAGACAACGCGGCTTGGCGACTCCGACGTCCAGGACGGCGTGATCCGGCTGTCAGTCGGCAGGAAGCGACACATCCTCCTTCAGCCGGCCTAGCGTGGCGTGTTCAATTCGGGGAGCGGGCAAATTCGACCACCTGTCGCGCTCCCCATTGATACAAGTTTGATGTGGCAGTGTGCGGCAGCGCCTTCTTTCACCCGAACGACCACGAGCCGCCTGTTCAAGTCGCTCCAGGCTGTCTCGCGACTTCATAGCGAGCCCGGCTCAGGCTGACCAGGCTCGCTATTGCCGCGCAGCCGCCTGCAGTGACGATCGCAAATTCGAGCGCGCTCGACAACGGCAATGTTGCGAAGATGATCGACATGCAGATCCCGCCCAGGGTTTGGCCGAGGAGCCGCGCGGTGCCTTGCATGGCGCCGGCGGCGCCGCTTCTGGCTTTCGGCGCCGACAGAAGGAGAATTCGGTTGTTCGGCGTTTGGAACAGTCCGAAACCGAGGCCGGCGATCACAGTGCCGACGAGAAACGAGATACCTCTCGGGTCGGGCGGGGTGATTCCGACCACCAGGAGGCCCAGGGCGAGCAGCGCACCGCCGATGGCGCAAAGCCATGCCGTCTTGACGCGGTTTGCCAAACGTCCGGAAATGGGCGCGATGATCGCGGTCGCGGCAGGCCAGGGCATCATGTATAGACCGGCCAGAACCGGCGTCATGTGCAGCGTGCGTTGAAGGTAAAAGGGCAGCGCGATGTAGCTCAGCATCTGGCCGCAGAAGCAGGATACCGAGGCGATGACCGCCACGCGGAATGCCGGTTCCGCCAGCAGGTCCGTGGGAACGATTGGTGCGTCACTGTCCCGTTCAAGGCGCAGCAGGACGAAAAGGCAGGCCAGCGAGGCGGTAATGAGGACGGCACCGCTTATCGGCGCGATCGCTATCCGGTCGGCGCCGCAGAAGAAAAGGATGAACATCAGCGTGTTGGCCAGCATCGCCTTGGCGTTCAGCTTTCGCTTCGCGCCCTGAATTTGCCCGAGCTGACCGCCGCCGAGCAGAACGATGGCGCCGAGTGGTATATTGACTGCAAACAGCCAAGGCCAGGTGGTGACGGAAAGAATGGCGCCGGCAATGCCGGGGCCGGCAGCGGAAGAAATGGCGATGACCATGGCATTGATGCCGATGATCGGACCGAGCATATGTTGCGGCACGGCCGAGCGCAGGTTCATCATGGCAAGCGCCATGATCGCGCCACCTCCCAAGCCCTGCGCGAAACGAGCAAGGATCAGCAAGGGAAGGTCGCCCGCAAAGGCGCAGGCCGCGGAAGCCGCGGTGAACAGCGCGACGCCGATCAAGAAGACCCGCCGCGCGCCGTAGATTTCACCCAGCGCACCACATGGAAGAATGGCGACGAGCACGGCCAGCTGATAGGCCGAGACGACCCATACGGTGCTACCCGCCTCGGCGTGCAGCGAGACCGCGATCGAAGGTAAGGCGACATTGGCAATGGCTCCGTCCAAAACGACAAGAACAAGCGTCAGAAGCAACATGGCAATAGCCAGGTACCGTCGAGGCGACGTCAGGCCGTCTTGAGAAACTGGTGCGGCATAGGTGAGGGACATGAGAACTCCTCGATGTTTGGTGGATGGTCGACTACTTAGGCTTTGCTGATTGCACGCGCCAGACGCAACAAAATCAATTGACTGTTGCGTATTGCGCCATACCTGAATAGAATTCAGCCATGTCCGATCTCGATCTCAACCTCTTGGTGGCACTGGATGCGTTGCTGCGCGAGCAAAGTGTATCGGCTGCCGCTCGTCGGCTTGGCCTCAGCACGTCCGCCATGAGCCGGACGCTGTCACGGCTGAGGACTGCGCTGGGTGATCCGATCCTTGTGCCGGCCGGGCGCGGCATGGTTGCGACGCCCCATGCCCTGGCGATTGGCGCCGAGGTACATTTGTTGAAAGAAGCCGTGCAAGCCGTGCTTAGTCCGCCGTCGACCGTGGAGATCCGGGAGGTGCGCCGCCATTTCACGATCCGTGCCAATGAGGCATTCGTGCTTCTCTACGCCGCGGGTCTCAGCGCCGCCGTGACGAGCGCTGCGCCGGGGATAAGGCTTCGCTTTGCGCCGAGATCGGACAAGGATGTTCAGGCTTTGAGGGACGCAGCCATAGATTTGGACATCGGTGTCCTCCCGCGAGACAGCGGGGAATTGCGTTGCCAAACCCTTTTCGAGGATCGATATGTCGGTCTCGCAAGGCTAGGACACCCGATCTTCGATGCAGATCGGATAACGGCGGAGCGTTATGCTGCCTGGGGCCACGTGCTCTTCTCGACGCAAGCGGATTTTGCCGGTCCGATCGACAGGGCGCTCGCCGAATTGGGCCATGTCCGTGATGTCAGACTGATCGTGCCAAGCTTTCCCGCGGTGATAGCCGTTGCGGCGGCATCCGATTTGATCGGCTCGATTCCGAAGTCTTATTGCAAGTCCGCCGCGATAAGCCATATCGAAACCTTTGACCTGCCCGTGCCCGTGTCGGGTTTCAACATCGTGCAGGCGTGGCACCCCCGCATGGACGCAGATCCCGTGCATCGCTGGCTGAGGGCGCTGATTTTTGAGACCTTCCACTCAATGAACTGAGTGCGTAGCCCGCCAAAGCAAGCGCTTCGTTCCATTCCGCAGATGTGATCAGCGATGTTGTTCAGTGCAGTCCCGGTGATGCAGGGAGCGAGAATTGCTGCTCGGTAGCGCCGAATGATGATCGCTGATGGCGCCAATAAGCGGACATAGTCGTGAGCGGCTGCCAACCACTGTGAAATTATCGGCGGCTGAACCATTGCTGACAGAGGCTGTCAGTAATGGTGGTCGATAATCCTGAGATCGCGGGTGTCCGAGCCAGTCGCCATTTCGTCGGACTGTTTAGCTATGCCGTCGGATGCCTGGGCTTCAATCCCGCCCCAATCGGAGCAGAGTCCCCGAGATGAAGCCGCACCATCGCATTTTCTTCATTCAGTTTGCCGTGGCCCTTTCCCTGGGGGCGTTTGTTTCGCGGCTGCCCGACCTTCAGCTCAAGTTCAGCCTGACCGAAGGGGAGCTTGGCCTTCTGCTCGCCGTCCTGTCCTCCGGGGTTCTCTGCGGCTTGACGTTCTCGGTGAGCTTCATCGAGAGGTTCGGTGCGCGCACCATGGCCCTCGTCACCGTCTTCGGTGCGTCGCTGTTTTTGGCGCTGATCCCCTGGATGCCATCAGCTCTTCTGGCGGTGCCATTGTTCTTCATTGCCGGCGTTTTCACCGGAGCATTCGAGATCAACGCCAATATCGAAACCGATCGCCACGAGGCGCTGCTTGGGTACCGCATCATGAGCCGGGCTCACGGCATGTGGAGCCTCGGCTTCTGCATCACCGCCCTTGTTGCCGCCGGCTTGCGGCAGGCTGCCGTCTCCGTCGAACTGCATAGCTTCATCACCCTCGTGACCGTCTTGATTGCCGGGTCGATCGTTTTCTCCGGGATCGAGAATGCGCCGCGGCGGCAGGACGCTCACCTCGGAGATACTCCGATCATCGCTTTTCCGACGATCGAACTGCTCCCCCTTTGCCTTGTCGCCGCAGCTCCGCTTCTCGCCGAAGGCGCAAGCGTCGATTGGTCGGCGATCTATATGCGCGACGTATTTGCGGTCGAACCCTTCGTCGGCGGGCTCAGCGTGACCATTTTCTCCTCGTTCATCGCCATCGGGCGGCTCGGCATGGACCCTGTCATCGACCGCTTCAATCCGCGGCCGGTCGCAATCACTCTCCTTGGGATCGCGGCCATCGGTCTCGTCATGGTTGCGACGGCGACACACCCTGTTGTCGCGCTCGCAGGCTTCGGCCTGACGGGTATTGGCTGCTCTTCGGTCTATCCGCTTGCCATCTCGGCTGCGGCCCGGCGCACGGATCGCCCCGCACCGGTTAACGTAGCGGCGCTGGCGCAGACGACGTTTCTCGTGTTTTTCGCAGGGCCGCCGCTGCTCGGCCTTGTTGCCGAACATTTCGGCATCCGGTTTTCGTACTGGATGGTTGTCCCGGTTATCGGTGCCGCACTCCTGGTCACCAAGGCGCTTGCCGCTGCTTCCGCGCCGGTCACAGGGCATCCCGAACCGGTGCAACCGCAGGGTTGAGACGCTGCGCCGCCCGTCGGCGATCCCAAGGTCGTGCATGTTCGAAACCGGCAGAGCGCGACCACCGGCCTTTGCTGGTGAATGGAGCGAGGCGCAATGTATTTCCCATCGCGTCGAAGTATTACAAATGATCTCCTGAAATATAGCTCATATAGGTGACGAGCCAAGGTCATGCCCAACCGTCGACTCTGGACGAATGGTCTTGTCGTTCAAGTACTTGCGGGCGCGGTCGATCTCCTCGGAATGAAACTGGTTCGGATGGTGAAGTTCCAGCCTTTCGTGCTTGCAAAACATATGTTTGCGGGTTTTTCGATCGTCGCCTTCTGCCGCAAGGTGAGGCTCACAGGCGGCGTTCCGCGCCTCGCTTCGGACAAATTTCTGCCGCCAAAATGCCAGTATTAGTTGTTTCTAATTCACGCCATAATTCGCATCTACGTTGCCTCGCCTGTTTTATTCTTCGCCACATTTCGGATTTTCAACATTATACAAACAATGGTGGGTAACTATGAAGGTTATTCTCGTCATCGTCCTCACGGCCCTTGCCGTGCCCTGTGAGGCGGACATGCTCGGCACGGCATCCCGATACAAAAGCATGCATGAACGCTCCATCTCCTTCCTCGGCATCAATCCGCGCCGGGTATCGTGGTGCGGCGCATTTCTAGCCTTTGTCGCCAAGCGATCTTCGCGACAGCCGCCGCCCAACCCCAACATGGCAGCGTCCTGGAGGAGTTTCGGCCAACCGGTCGGCGTCCGCTCCGCCAGGCGAGGCGATGTCGTGGTGATCCGCACCGGCCGGCGCTTTCATGTGAGCCTGTTCGATCACATCGACCCGGGCCGGCAGTACGTCTACTTGTTCGGCGGCAACCAATCCAACCGGGTCCAGCTGTCCAGATATCGCGCCAGTTCGGTCGTCGCCGTGCGACGATGATGCCGTAAGGAACGTGAGCAGGCATCGCTTCCGAAAAAGGCGAAGTATCACTCCTTGAAAACCTCTTGTCAGAATCGTTGGCTGAGAGGTTTTAAAGGGGTAACTTTTGTAAAAGAGGCAGGCAGTTTTTGCAGCTAATGTTTCGGGCTTTCCCGGACCAGTGGGTTTTCAGGCCTTGCGCGCCCTGACGTGGAGGAAGATCGGCGCGATGCGGGTATCGGCAACCATTGGCTCGGCGAGCGCCACCTCGACTGACGCCATGGGCTCGCCGAAAGCTTCGATCGTCAGTCCCGCTTCGACGATCATCGACACCCAGGTCGACAGCGTCCGGTGAAAACGCGGAATGGCAAACGGCGTCAGCGTCGCCCGTTCCGCTTGCGGTATGGAGGAGAAAATCCAGCGCTCAATCCGGCCGTCGCGCTCGTCGAAATAATCGGCGATCTCAACCGCGACAGGCTGGCCGGCTTCATTGCGAATATTGCGGCGCGTCGGCGGCACGAAACAGGGATGCAGGATCGAAAACTGCAGGAAGCCGCCCGGCTTCAGGACGCGGTGGATGCCCTTCAGCACTTGGCGCTGGTCGGCCATGTCCATCATCGACATGAAGGCGGTGACGAAGTCGAAGCTCGCTTCCGGGAAATCGATGCTCTGGCCGTCGCCGAGCACGTAGTCGATGCCGAGCGGCGCTTGCGTCTCGGTCTCGCGGGCATAGCGAATGAAGGTCGGGGCGATGTCGAGACCGGTCATGCGGGCGCCGAGGCGGGCGACGGCACGGGTATTGGAACCTTCGCCGCAACCAAGGTCGAGCCCAGCAAGGTCCGCCACCGGCGGCAGCATGTCAAGAAAGGCCGGGGTGTTCAGCGCGTCGCGATATTTGTCATAGCCGGCGCGGCTATAGATCGTCCAGGTCTCGGCATTGCTCTCCCAATGGGCGGCGACATCATTGGCGTTCATGGCTTTCCTCCTTGCTTGATCGGGATGGGCGGAGAGCTATAACCGCAGCCTCTGGCAATGGGAAGACGGGCGACTAAAAGGAGGCAGGCAATGCTGCCTGCCTGGACATTCGGGAACGCTAATCGCCCGGTACAGAACATCGGATTGAGCATCCATTGCCGCGTCCGCGTCAAGGACGGAAGCGAGGCCTTTACACTTCCGAGCGCTCACGGCCGGCGAAGGCGGTGATGCGCCTCGACATAGCTCTTTTCCCAGGCGCGGAGTAATGCAAGTTTGAGCCACGTGGAGAAATGGAGGAAAGGATTGTGACTGCTCTTTCACATGAACAGCAGAGCGAATTGAAAGCTTTATGGCACAGTCGAGACTTCCGAGCCTGGTTCGCCCGGCTGCAAGAAATCGCGCCCGAAGAACTGGAGAAACTGCCAAGTTTTATGCGCGACGCGTTTCTCAAGCTCAACGACAATCAAGACAACTGCTTCGCAATATATGTGCCGCCCGAATGCGCACCAGAAAAATTGGCCCATTATGAGGTTGCGCCCGACGACGAACTTGTGGTCGATCTCCCGTATCGCGACAAAGCGTCCGGTGAAACGCGCTTTGAACAGGGAACTGCCGCGATGTTACGGCAATTGGTTGAACTGGCAGAGCGTGATCCTAAGATCGTTTATCTTGTCATGGAATATTGGGAGGCACTTCAGAAAGGTGAAGAGCTGAAGCAAGAGGTGGGTGGTGACGAATTGTGGCTCTCTCTACTGGAAGCTTATGATCATTTACTTGCAAATGTATTTGGTCATGGCAATGGGCGGGGACGCGTCGGGGTGAAATTGCTGAATATCTCGATTCACATGATCAGAAGCCACGTTCTCTCTAATCGCGAGGCATGAGAAATCGATGATAAAGGGGCGGGCTGTTTGATCAAGGCAGTTGGCACCACCTCAGTGGTTTGCGGTAGTCGAAGTGGACGACTCGGCCGACAATAGGTGCTCTGATGACTTTCTTCAGGGCATTTTTGGCATCGCGCTCGGTTCCTGCCTTTCTGCCGGCATTTGCCGCTGATGGCAGAAATATAAGGTCAAGAAATGGGCAGCGTAAACGGAAGGTTCGTTGCCGAAATTGGGAAGGACGTCGCCAAGATGACTCGGGATCGAGACCGTCGAACCTAGAGATGCCGAGGTACCTTCGCCTTCAACAGCTGCACGAGCGCGGGGTCCATGAAATCGTAGTCGTCAGGAATATGAAGGCAGATCAACCGCTTGTCCTTGAGGGCTGACCGGTACTTGCCCTGGACTTTCGCACGGTGTGCCTTCTCCATGACGAAGACGATATCGGCCCATTCGATCAGTTCTGTCGACAGCGGGTTTTCGGTATCCTTGTTGGTGCCTGCCGAGGAGACTTCGATATCAGGCCAGCTCGCGAAGACCTGTTCGGCCGTCGGGCTGCGAAGCTTGTTCTGACTGCAGACGAACAGGACGTTTTTCACGTTTCGATCTCTCTTGGAGTGAGCGAGGCCCGCGATAGCACAATTCCGCGCCCGGGCGAACCAAGGGAGTTGGTGTGTCACCCCCGGCTGACGCTCTTGAACGCAGCGATGATGCTTTCTGCGGCGCGTTGCGCCTCATCTGACGTCGTTTGGAAATTGGTGACGGAGAGGCGGAGCACGTCGCGGCGGCGCCATTTGGCGCCGCTGGCGAAGATCATGCCGTCCGCCTGGATCTTTTCGATCGTCTTTCGGGTCAATGTGTCGCCTTCTTCGGAGGGCAGGTCGGCGCCGAAGCGGATGACGAGCTGGTTCAGCGCCACTTCGTTCAGAATGGCGATGCCCGGTTGCTGCGACAGGAGATCGGCGATCAGCCGCGCGGAGGCGCAGCACTGGTCGATGAGGGTGGCGATGCCGTCACGGCCGAGATGTTTCAGCATCGCCCAAGTGGCAAAGCCGCGGGCCCTTCTCGAAAGCTCGGGCACGTAGTGTGAGGGATCGCGTTCCCCTTGGCCGGCGAGCGGCAGATAGCTCGCGGCGATCGTCATGGCGCGGCGATGGGCGAGCTCGTTGCGGACGATCGCATAGCCGCAATCATAGGGCGTCTGCAGCCACTTGTGGCCGTCGGTCGCCCAGCTGTCGGCCGCTTCGATGCCGCGGCTGAGGTGGCTGGTCTTCGCTGAAGCCTGCGCCCAGAGGCCAAAAGCGCCATCAACATGCACCCAGGCGCCTTTCGCCTTCAGCGGCGGGATGATCTTGCCAAAGTCGTCGAAAGCGCCGGTATTGATTTGCCCAGCTTGAAGAACGGCGATCAAGGGACCGGCGACGGAATCGAGCGCCCCCAGGAATGCCGTCGGGTCGATCCGGCCCAACACGTCGGTGGGCAGGCGCAGCACGCGATCATGCCCGAGGCCAAGGAACTGAAGCGCGGAGAAGACGGTGGTGTGGGCGTCGTCGCCGATGAGCACGGTAATCTCAGGCGCACCGAACAGGCCCTTTGCATCGGCATCCCAGCCCACCTGGCGCAGCACCTCGCCGCGTGCGGCGGCAAGGCAGGTGAAGTTCGCCACCGTCGCTCCCGTGACGAAGCCGACCGAGCTTTCCGCCGGCAGCTTCAGGAGATCGAGAAGCCATCTCGCCGCGACGGTCTCGACAGCCGCCGCGGCCGGTGCGACGACATGGTTTCCGGCATTCTGGCCCCAGGCGCTGGTGAGGAAATCGGCGGCGACTCCGACCGGATGGGAGCCGCCGATGACCCAGCCGAAAAAGCGCGGCCCTGTGGTTGCATGCAGCCCAGGTTCTGCGCCATCCGAGAGGCGCCTGATGACATCAAGCATATCGGAACCGGCCGCCGGCAGCGGCTCGTCGAAACAGGCAAGCGAGGCTGCGTAGTCATGGGTGGGCATATGGCGGGCGGGCGCTGCCTGCCGGAACGCGGCGGCAAGGCGGGCGGCCTCCTGAAACAGAGATGCGATTGCCGACATGCGGATCCCCCTGCCGCCGCCGATCCTAAAGGACCGCCCTCAAAAAGCAGGCTGCTGGCGCCATGCTAGCCCATATCGCCGACGCTGTCTTTGCCCCTGGCTGTTCCTCGTCCTTGCCCAGACCCTCAAGACAATTTGAGCATCGGGGAGAGGCTTGCTAACTATATACAATAACTACATTATTCAGTGCTGTCCATTTTTCAAAATTTGGGGCTCTTGTTGAAAAATGATTGCCTTCGTCGCAAGTATCGTTCAATAATGCGGAAATATCATTTGCACCATTGTCAAGTTGGTGCTGCCAAACAGCGAGGGATATGCACTGAAATATTTCCTTCTCTACGCGCTGACATGCACGTTGGTCGGGATAGTTCTTGTCTTCACCATCGGCGAAGTTGTGCGGTTCAAGATCGACAAGCCAACCGATCAATCGGTGGCCGAACCAACTGATGAGCCAGTTGCCGCCGTCCAACCAGTCGATCCCTTGGTCGTCCGATCCACTGGCCAACCGGTCGACGGGCCAGCCCGTGAACCGATGGTCGGGCCAACCGGCGAACCGGCTGCGAGGCCGACCGATCAATCGGTGGTCGGCCCGAGCGATGAACCGGTCGTCCGGAAGGGCGGCCGGCTGGGTAGTCCGGCGCAGTGATCGGCGCTTGAGATGATGGATTTCTAGTCGATCTCATAACTCTAAGCATAGGCCGAAGGACGAGACTTGCTGACACCGGTTGACGGCTGGGCCATCTGTATTGAGAGTACCTCTCATCTTGCAGGAGGTCCCGATGGATGGAAGCGGCACGACGATCAGACACATCCAGGCAGACGAAGTGGAGGCCTTCCGGCGTATCCGCCTGGAAGCGCTTCGCGCCGAACCGTCCCTCTTTGCAAGCCGCTACGAAGACTGGGCGGCTCTTTCTCTCGAGGAGTGGCGCAATCGCCTGAACGAGCCGGTTTTCATCGCCTTTCAGGATGGCGAACCCGTTGGCATAACGGGCATGCTTCGGCAGCGATCGAGCAAAATGGCCCATCGCGCGACGATCATCATGGTTTACGTCAGAAGGAGCCTGCGCGGAACGGGCCTTGCGGGCAAGCTGCTCAGCGCGGTGGCCGACCATGCGCGCGACATCGGCATCCTGCAGCTCGAACTCTTCGTCAGCGCGGAGAACCCGGCGGCAATACGCTTCTATCAGCGGCAAGGCTTCTCAGAGATCGGCCGGATTCCCGGCGGGGTTCTGGAAGAGGGCAGGGAGATCGACGACGTCATGATGGCTCGCCGTCTGGTCGGTTAACTCCCACCGAATATCAGCCCATATCCGTTCGTCTGACCTATTGACCTCAAGCGGGGTTGGGGTTGCAGCATGCCGGCATGGGCTGGAGGTTTGGCCGTGACGAAAATTCTGAAAGACGAGGATCTGGTCGGCAGCACGGTGATGGCGGTCGCGATCGATGCGCTCGAGACCGCTTTTCTCGCGAGAGCCGGCGATCGACTGATCTCTCGGCCCCGGCACCATGTATCGTTTCCCAATCGAGGTGATCTCGTCTTCACCGTCGGCGGCATCCTCGGCGACAAACCGCTCGCGGGCTTCCGGGTCTATGAAACGTTCGACGGGGCGGAGCATTCGCAGATCGTCGCGGTGTGGTCGGCCGACAACGCCAGGCTCAAGGGCATTATTCTCGGAGAGCGTCTCGGCAACCTCAGAACCGGTGCGATCGGCGGTCTTGCCATCCGGCATCTCAGCGCGCCTGATGCCAGGATCGTCGGGATCCTCGGAAGCGGAGCGCAAGCGCGAACCCAGCTTGCCGCAGCGGCCGCCGTTCGAAAACTGAACCGCGCCCGCGTCTATAGCCGCGACGAGAGGAATCGCGCCGCCTTTGCAGCTGAGATGCAGCACACGTTGGGTATTGAAGTGGAGCCTGCCGGCAGCGCCTCTGAAGCCGTCGATGATGCCGACATCGTCATCTGTGCGACGACGAGCCGAATGCCCGTCATTCATGCCAGGGATTTGAAGCCCGGCGTGCACGTCAGCACCGTCGGCCCGAAAACGCGTGAGGGATACGAACTCGGCCTGGATATCGCCGATGCCGCAGCCGTGATCGCAACGGACTCTCCCGAACAGACGCGCGCCTATGCTTCGCCCTTTTTCCTGGCCGGCTCCGGCAATGAGCACCGCATGGCCGACCTTGCCGATATCATGGCCGGGAAAGTGGCGGGGCGAGGATCGCCTGGCGATACGACCTTGTTTTGCTCCGTCGGCCTGGCTGGAACCGAAGTCGTCGTCGCCTCGGCAATCCTCGATATGCTGTGAGCCTGTTTTCCTTATTCACGCCAGACCCAGCACATCCGCCATGGCGTATTCGCCGGGCGCGCGCCCTGCGATCCAGCGGGCGGCGGCAAGCGCGCCGCGGGCGAACATGCCGCGATCGAGAGCCGAATGCGAGAGCGTCACGACCTCCTCGGCGGCGGCAAACAGGACGCTGTGTTCTCCGACCAGCCCGCCGGCGCGCAACACGGCGAAGCCGATTTCGCCGGGCGGGCGCTCGCCGGTGATGCCGTCGCGCCCGCGCCGCTCGACGGATGCAAGGGAAACTCCACGGCCCTCGGCGGCGGTTTCGCCGAGCATCAACGCCGTGCCGGACGGCGCGTCGATCTTCCTGTTGTGATGGGCCTCGAGGATTTCGATATCCCAGCCATGTGCGGGAAGGGCGCGGGCGGCCTGGGCGACGAGACCGACCAGCATGTTGACACCGATGGAGAAGTTGCCGGAGCGCAGGATCGGAATTCTGCGGGCGGCCTCTGCGATCCGTTGGAGCTCATCCGGCTCGAAACCCGTCGCCCCGATCACCAGGGCCGGCCCGCCGGCCGAAGCGCACAAATCGGCAAGTTCGCCGGCTGCATGTCCCGTCGTGAAATCCAGGATCACGTCGGCCGCTCCGATCGCGGCCGAACGGTCGATCATCCCCGCGCCTGCGAAGCCCTCACGGCCGATGCCGCCGACAAAGGCAAAACCCGAATCGCTTGCCAGCAGTGGCAGGATGGCGCGACCCATGCGGCCGTTCGCGCCGGCGACGGCTATTTTGATTGGTGAGGTCACGGACTTTCCTTGGCTCGCGATGTTTCCGGCTGAACGGTTATTTGCATCCAGCATTCGCGCCGGAGAAGGCGAGCTGCAACTACCTCATTCCGCTCCCGGCGCAAAACCGTATTTCCTGTGGTCCCTCTGGTCGTCTGGCGCTTACCAGTTGCCGGGGTCGGCGGTGTGATCGATGGTGGCGAATTCGTCGGCCTTTTCCCGGTCCAGCTTCACCTCCGTGGCATCGTTCGTCTCGTCGACGACCCAGTAGCGGTCGGGGGGCGGTTCCCTTGATAGTTCCTGGTACATGAGCAAGGCGGCCTCCTCGGCGGTGTCGGCCTCAATCTCCCGGGTGATTGATACGGTAAACTTGTGCATGGCTTCGGCCCTCTCGATCGGTGCGCCGGCGTATGCGTGGCTTGCATAGTCTGTCACGAGTTTTGTATCGATGACACTAAAACTGTTCGCTTAGAATTTGATTCATGCGACGGCTTCAGGTCTTTGTTTTTATGAATGTCGTGGTGCCAAGCCGCCACGCCGTTTGGGCGAACTCAGCCGAGGAGATAGATCATGCGCCTGAACCAGGTAACTGTGACGATGCCTGACCTCGATGCGGGCTGGAACTTCTACTGCGCTCTTGGTCTCAGTCCGGTCGTCGACGCCCGTCCTCGCTATGCGCGCTTCGCATGCCCGGACGGGGACAGCACCTTCTCCCTGCATCAGGGCGAAGGCGGCGGTGGCGGCACTACGGTGTATTTCGAGTGCGAGAAGCTGGACGAGACGGTTGGCAGTCTCGGCGAAGCCGGTCTTTGTTTCGTCACCGGACCGGAGGACAAGAGTTGGCTCTGGCGCGAGGCCAAGCTGTTCGACCCCGGCGGCAACCGCATCATTCTTTATTTCGCCGGTTCGAACCGCCTCGATCCGCCGTGGCGGGTGGATCAAGGTCAGCCCGCTTGAAGTAGGTGCTCGGCAGCCGATCCCGGCCATTCCCCGAATTGACGAATCGCGGTCGCCTCGGCATCTTTGTGTCGGCGTGGCCTAGCGCCGAACCTCCCAGGACCTTCCCCAGCAGGGTCTTCAACCGGAGGCAAAGGGACTTTCGTCTCGGGTCGTGATCCTTGGTCCTGATGTTTCGGGCCTGTTGCTGGGGAACGATGTCCGGAGCGTGAGAGGCCCTGAAATGACTGAGAATGGAAATTTCAAACGGCGGGTGCGTGCGCGCGCCGCCAAGACGGGTGAATCCTACACCACCGCCCGCATGCATGTTCTGCCCAGGTCGGCGAACGATGCACTGCCTGAGGCAAGACGATTGCGTCTGGCCGTGGCCCAGACCACCCATGCAGACGATCCCCGCGATGCCGACAAGCTTCGCCAGAGCGGACAGGAGATACGCCTGCTGATGCGGCAGGCGCGAGAGGCGGGGACGCGGCTCATCCACTTTCCCGAAGGAACGACATCATCGCCGAACAAGCGCATCATGTCGGAAATTGGGCCGAGAGAGATCGGGTCGTCCGATTGGCGGCGGTTCGAATGGGCCGTGTTGCGTGAGGAACTGGATGCAACGCGCAAGCTGGCGCGCGAACTCGGCCTCTGGACGATCATCGGCTCGGTGCATCCGCTGACGGCACCGCACCGGCCGCACAACAGCCTCTATGTCGTCTCCGACCGCGGCGAACTGGTAACGCGTTACGACGAGCGCCTGCTGTCGAACACCAAGATCTCCTTCATGTACACGCCGGGTTCGATTCCGTGACCTTCGAGATCGACGGCATCCGTTTCGGCTGTGCGCTTGGCATGGAATGCCACTATCCGGAGATTTTCAGCGAATATGAGCGGCTCGACGTCCACTGTGTGCTGTTCTCGACGACAGGCGGCTCGCCGGCCAACGAGCCGTCCTTTGCTGCCGAGGCACAAGGGCATGCGGCAAGCAACAGCTACTGGGTCAGCTTCTCGATCCTTGCCCATCCCGGTCAGGCTGATCCGGCGTCTTCCGGGATAGTCGCGCCCGGCGGCCGATGGGCAGCGCAATGCCCTGCGGATGGAACGGCGGCGATATCGATTGCCGATATCGACGACAATCCCGGCGATCTTTCTCGGCGGTGGCGGCGCAAGGCGCGGAGCGGCCTCTACGAACCGCATCGGGTTGACGGCGACCCTCGCAGCGACGGGCGGGATAGGTTTTAGAGCTGCGTCGCGTTCGCGGTATGCCCTGCAAAGTGAATGCAGGTGACGCTATATGCACTTGCGGAACCGCACCAGCGGTTCCGCAATCGCCTCATACGCGCTTGTCCGGAAGTCCTCCCATTGAACCCGAATGGTGTCAGCGGTCAGCCTAGGGCCCTCGACCCTTTAGCAGTGCCGCGCAATCGTCCGGGTGAAATCGCTTCCATGGGCTGGAGAAAGACGGTTTGCTTCTTATTTCACCGGGAAATGCGAAACGAAGTGCGAAAGGACCGCGCAATGGCAAAGAACACGATCTGCGTATGGTACGACAAAGACGCTGAGGCGGCTGCCCGTTTTTATGCCGCGACTTTTCCCGACAGCGCCGTGCGTGCTGTCATTCGTGCACCGGGAGATTATCCTGAGGGCAAGCAGGGAGACGTCCTGGTTGTTGAATTCACCGTTGCGGGTATTCCCTGCATCGGCCTGAACGGCGGTCCCGCGATCAAACACAACGAAGCCTTCTCCTTTCAGATCGCAACGGACACTCAGGAGGAAACCGATCGCTATTGGAACGCGATCGTCGGCAATGGTGGCCAGGAAAGCGAGTGCGGCTGGTGTAAGGATAAGTGGGGCGTGTCCTGGCAGATTACGCCGCGCGTCCTCTCCGAAGCCCTTTCGGCAGGCGGTGGCCAGGCAAAGCGTGCTTTTGACGCGATGATGACCATGAGGAAGATCGACATTGCGGCGATCGAGGCGGCCCGGCGCGGCTGAGGTGGCCTTGCGCAGAACGTTCTTTTAACAGACTCGCATCTGGCCCCGGGGCGTTATTCGCAGTCGGCTCAGAACCAGAGATCGCGCACGCAGCGCCCCTTGGATGGAAGGTCTTCAAACGTGTCCAGGCCGTCGAAATGATCGATCGGCAGATGCTGAACGAGATCCGGCGGCGCAAGCCGCATGTTGACAGCCATGCGCCGGCGGCCATCCTTTCCAAGCCGCAGGCCGCGCCAGCTCAAGACACAGGCGCAGGATGAGCAGAACAAGATTTCGAGAGACGGCTGGTCCCTGTCGGAGCGGGTGTAGGAAGCGGTCTCACCGGTGAGAGCGATGCGCTCTCCTTCGTAGTCATAAGCCCATAGCGTCCCGTAGCGCCGGCAGAGCGTGCAGTTGCAGGCGGTGACCGAGCCGGGATCACCTTTAAGTGTCCACATCGCCTTGCCGCAATGACACGAGCCCGTCAGCATAATCGTCGATTCAATCCTGCTCCCTGATCGAGACCCATCCTGCCCCAATCCCGCGATGACCGCAATTGACGCTTTTTGCCGCCGCCTGCTTTCCGTGCTTCCGAACCGATGCCTCCTGTTTTGCATACCTTTTTGAAATTTCTAATTGGGGTTGCGGCGTGAAGATGGTTTTCTGCGACCCAGCGTAGCTAAGTCCGCGCCTCCTCCCGATTTTGATCCGAGTGGCCCATGTCGATTTCAGATGCGATTTACCGTCCCTTCGAAACCTTGATCCGGCCGCTCGACATCCCCTACCGGCCGATGCCCACCAAGGGACCTGTCGCGGTTCTTTTGCACTTCATCGCGATGTTTCGGGGCGTCATCATTACCATGGCGCTGACCTCGATGGCCATCGAAGCCATCAACCTTACGATCATCTGGGGTCTTTCGGTGATTGTCGACGGAGTGACGACACAAGGCGTGGAGCTCTTCGTCGACAGTAAATTCGGGCTGCTGGCAGTCCTCGCCTTTCTGCTTTTTCCCGTGATGCCCGTTCTTTTCTACATCACCAATATTCTCAACTCGCATACGATCGGCATCAGCCTGCCCGTTGCGATTCAATGGCAGGGGCACAAGGCTGTCGAGCGGCAGGACCTCGCCTTCTTCCATGATCTTTTCGCCGGCCAGGTCGCATCCCGGCTCGGCCAGGTCGCCAGTGCCGTTCAGCAACAAATCCTTATCGCGTTCCAGACGGCACCCCGCTTCCTGCTTCAGATCATCGGCTCCGTTGTTCTTCTGCTCGCGCTTTCCTGGCAGCTTGCGCTGCCGGTCATCGTCTGGGTTGCCTTCAACGTGCTCTTTACGATCAAGGTCGTTCCTGATTTCACGGAGCGCGCGCGCCGCTCGGCAAAGCAGAACAGCCTCATCTCCGGCGCTTTGACGGACATCTACGGCAACATCCAGATGGTCAAGCAATTCGCAGCAGAAGATAGCGAGGCGGGTGCGCTGAGAAAGATCATGTCCGACGGGGTCGATACGCTTCATCACGAGCAGCGGATCTACCGGACAACCGAACTCGTCGTCATCAGCCTCAACATGGTGCTCTGGCTCGTCATGCTCGGCATTAGCTTCTGGGGGCTGTTTGACCGATTCCTGACCGTGGGCGATTTCGCCGCAACGGTTTACATCCTTCAACGCCTCTCGGCAGGGTCCTTCACATTCCTGCAGATGGGACAGCAGGTCTTCCGCGCGCTCGGGACGATCAAGGATGCGATGCCGGTCATGACAACGCCGCCTACCATCACCGACCGGCCGGATGCGACTGAACTGACGGTCAGCCGCGGGGAGATCCGTTTCGAGAACCTCCGCTTCGCCTACAAGTCGGGCAAGCCTGTCATCGATGACCTGTCGCTGACGGTTCGGCCCGGCGAAAAGGTGGGGCTCGTCGGCCTCTCGGGTGCCGGCAAGACAACGCTGGTGAGCCTGCTGCTGCGTTTTTACGACATAGAGGATGGTGCGGTCCTGATCGATAGGCAGGACATCCGCGAGATCACGCAGGCAAGCCTTCGCCGCGCCATTGGGGTCATCGCGCAGGACGTCGCGCTGCTGCACCGTTCGGTCGGCGATAATATCCGCTACGGCCGGCCGGAAGCGACGAAGGACGAGATCGAAGCGGTGGCGAAGATGGCAAGCGCCGATGCCTTCATCGCCGATCTTTCCGACGGCGAAGGCCGCAGGGGCTATGACGCCTTCGTCGGCGACCGCGGCATCAAGCTCTCCGGCGGCCAGCGTCAGCGCGTGGCCATTGCCCGCGTTCTCCTGAAGGACGCGCCGATCCTGGTGCTCGACGAAGCGACCTCCGCCCTCGACAGCGAATCCGAAGCCGCCATCCAGGAAAGGCTGAACCTCGTCATGGAGGGAAAGACGGTGATCGCCATTGCACATCGCCTGTCGACCATCGCCAGGATGGACCGGATCGTCGTACTCGATCGCGGGCGCATCGTGGAAGAGGGCAGGCCGGATGAGCTGGTCGAACGCGACGGCTTGTTCGCGCGCCTGTGGAAACGCCAGACCGGCGGTTTCATTCCCGAAGACATCGATGAGCCCTTGCTGGCCTCGCCGGCGACCTGACCATCTGACTGAAAGAATTTGTCGGTGATGTCGGAACGCGGGTCGTTCGTCCGTCCTTTTTCCGTGAAACAAAAATTGGAGATGCCGGATGGGCGACCTTACCCTCACCACCTTCGACTGGGTCCCCGAGCCTCCCAGGGGTTATGTGCGTGACCTGCGTGTGCGTTGGGCGCTGGAAGAGAGCGGCCTGCCTTATCGCGTCGAGAGCGTGCCGTTTCGCGGTCGCAAGCCCGAGCATTTCGCGCACCAGCCCTTCGGCCAGGTGCCGTGGCTGACCGATGGCGACATCTCGATCTTCGAGAGCGGCGCCATCCTGGTGCATCTCGGCAATCGCACCGACGCGCTGATGCCCGCCGACCGGCGCGGTCGCGCCGAAGTTTTGGAATGGCTGTTTGCAGCGCTGAATTCCGTCGAGGCGGCAAGCCTGCCCTGGTCGATATTGATCTTCTCCGGCATCACGGGTGATGCGCCGGCATATGGGCTCATGGACTCGTTTCTCAAGGACCACCGGCTGAAGCACATGGAGCCGGTCCTGGCAGGGCGCGAATGGCTGGCGGGCACCTTCCCCGTCGCCGATATCCTCATGGCCGATGTGCTGCGGCTCATCAACCGGTTCGACGGGTTGGCGGAATATCCCGCCTGCCGTGATTATGTCGCGCGCGCCACGGCCCGCCCATCTTTCGCAAAGGCGCATGCCGATCAGATCGCCCATTTTGCCGCGGCAGACTGAGCAGGCCGGCGCCCAAAGCGTAGGAGACCGGGACCTTCTCCGTCGCCGCACCCCTTGACGGCCATGGCGGCCGTCCTGCCTATTGCCCGCAAGGGAACCGGAGGCAGGGTAGTCATGATCAATTCGTCGAGCAGGTCGGGCAGGCGCGACCCCGATGTCACCATCCGTCGCATTCTGAAGGTCAACCATGCGGGCGAGTTCGGCGCTATCAGGATCTATGGTGCCCAGATCCTGGTGGCTCGGCGGCTGTTTCCCGACATCGTGCCGGCGCTTGAAGAGATGCGTCGGGACGAGATCGACCATTGCCGCCTCTTTCGCGAGGCGATGCCTGCAAGGAGCGCCAAGCCCTGTCGTGTCATGGCATTCTGGAGCCTCGGCGGTTCTGTGCTCGGCTTCCTGACGGCGCTTGCCGGGCGCAACATGATCTGGATTTGCACCGAGGCAGTCGAAAGCACGGTCCATCGCCATCTCGAAGACCAGTTGGCTTTCCTTGCAAAGCGCGATCCCGAGCTTCACGCCCTCATCGGGTCGATCCAGGAACAGGAACTGGCGCATCTCAGGACTGCCGAAAGCAGCCAGAAAGGGCGGGGCCTCAGCCACGCCCTGCTCCTGCCCGTCGTCGGCGCCCTGACCGACCTGATGATCTGGCTCTCGACCTGGGGAGACTCGAGCTGGATGCGCGCCGAAATGGCGCGTGCGGGAAGGGGCTAGTCTTGCTGTGAAGACGACGGCTTGCCGCTGTCGGGGGCAGCCCTTGGATGTAGCGCTTTGAATTGCTGCATAATTTTATCCTTCAATCGATTCCGATTTCAAGAATTGTGCAGTGGAGGGAACATAACCGCCCTCCGCTGCTTTGACTCGCATTCCAAGTGAGCAGGTCCAAAGCCATGCACGTGCGGGTGATCACGTTCAATGTCTGGAATGTCGAGGGCGACAGCCGGCGGCATCAGATTATCAATCAGGAGCTTCGCCGTCTGAAGCCCGATCTTCTGGCATTGCAGGAGGTCATTCAAACGCGCGAGAAGGCGAGCCTCGATACCATCGTCGACGGGCTCGAGATGCACATTACGCACCAACAGGACGTGCAGGCTCTCCAGCCGGCTTATTCCGACAGATATGGCGGCACGGCGATCGCGACCCGCTGGCCGCATAGGGTTGTCGAGGTGCTCGATCCAAGAATGCCACAGGCGCCTGATGTGCCCTGGGCGACCCTTGCCGCTGTCGTGAATCTTGGGGATGTTGGCAGCCTGCTCTTCATTGCGACGACTGCGGCCTGGCGCCCGGCTGCCGAGGTTGCGCGCGAGCGTCATGCAGTTGCGATCAGCGATCTCGACGCTAGGCATCGGCAGGTCCTGCCGACCTTGATTGCCGGCGACCTCAATGCAGAACCGGATGCCGCATCTATACGGTTCCTGACCGGGCGACAGTCACTCGAGGGAAGAAGCGTCTGCTATTACGATGCCTGGGAAATAGCCGGTATCGGGACCGGCAAGACCTGGACCGGCGTCAACCCGAACGCCATGGCTGGCGCCGAACGGATCATCGGACAGAGAAACTATCATCGACGATTTGACTACGTGCTGGTCGGATCGTGGGATGCGCATCCCAAGGGTCGGGCAGAGATCCAGTCGGCCGAATGCGTCCTCGATCGGCCGGTGGATGGAATATGGCCAAGCGATCACTACGGGGTCATGGTCGATCTCGACGTCCGGCCAAATGCAAAGGCCGGCTGACGGGATCGTGGGCCCCTGCCCCGGTGCGCTACTCGACAAGCCCGAAAATGGGGCCGTAGCCGCCGTGCCAGGACCGGTCGTTGCGGCCCATCTCGGGATTGTAAAATCCGACACCGCGTCCGCCATCGAGAAACAAGGCATCGGGGCATTTCAGGTGGTCGCGGAAGAGCCGTGCGAAATCGTGGAAATTCACCCCGTCTTCGCTGATCGCGAAACGAACCGTGCCATGCTCGCAGACGCCGACACCGCTGCGGCGGGTTCGGTCCGTCGAGCCGACGATGAAGATCGGGTTCAGCTTGTTGGCGATGACAAGCATCGGGCCGGATTGCGTGGCGAACCGCACCTTGGGCCGACGCTTCAGAAATTCATCGCTCGGGAGTATCCCGGCACCTGCCTCACCCAGAAAGAACACGCCGTTCGGCTTCTTGTAGAAATTCGGCATCTGACCGGCGGAGCTTTCGGCCTTTGTCGTATTGGCGGGCTGCAATTCCCTGCCGTTCTCGACATAAAGTCCCATCGGCGAAAAATCGGCCCGGTACATCCCGGCGTTGACGGCCAAGGCCAGCGTTCGCCCCTCGGCGCGAACGGCCTCGGCTAGGCTTGAAAAAGCGCGGTATGGCGCGCCATCGGCATTCTTCCAGAACAATCGCAGGTCTGCTTTGCCCGGCTCCAACGTGCAGACGACGTATTTTGCCTCTTCGAAGCCTTCCTGCTCGCATGGTTGCGCATGCGCCTGATGCAGGGATGTCATCGTTGCTGCCAGCATGATGGCCGCGGCGAATATGCCGTGTTTGAGATGGATCATGGTGTCACGTCCTCGAGCTGCCTACCATGTGCCTGACAAAGCCGTGCAGGCGAGCAACACCCCGGTCAGGATATTCGCCAGGAACAGGCGATAATTCACCTCCGGGCGGGCAAGATCGATCCGCCGGGTCTGCCGGGCGAGGTGGACGGCGATTACCAGCATTCCGATCGTATAAGGCGGCGACATTTCCAACAGCCAGCCCCCGAGTGACCACGCGCCGACCGCCAGGGCATAAAACAGGCCGATCAAGGACTGGCCGTGCCGGCCGAACAGGATTGCCGTCGATTTCAGGCCAAGGCGGGCGTCGTCCTTCAGATCGACATAGGCATAGATCGTATCATAGCCGATCTGCCAGGCGATGGCCCCGGCCCACATCAGCACGGCGCCAACCGGGATATGTCCCGTAGCCTCGGCCCATGCCATCAGCATCCCCCAGTTGAACGCCGCGCCCAGGACGGCCTGGGGCCAGTGGGTGAAACGCTTGCAGAGTGGATAGACGAAGACAAGCGGCAGGACACATATCGCGATGAGGCGCGTGTGGGGCGTCAGGAAAAACAGAAGCGAAGCCGCCAGTGCGAGTTCAACGGTCAGGAAGATAAAGGCCTGTCGCGTGACGATCTCTCCACTTGCCAGAGGTCGAAAGCGGGTCCGCTCGACATGGCCGTCAAACTTCCGATCGGCGATGTCGTTGACCGTCGAACCGGCACTTCTCATCAGAAGAGCGCCGAGAGAGAAGATTGCCAATTGCCTGAGATCCGGGTGACCGTGTGATGCCTGGATAAGGGCGGCCCAGCACGGGAAGAGCGTCAGCCATATTCTGACCGGGCGATCCAGCCGCGCCAACCGCGCATATGGCCGCCATGCGATGGGCAGCCGGCGATCCACCCAGTCGCCACGGTGGATGTCGCTGAAATCGGGGCGGCTCAGAGTCGTCATGATGTGATCCAAATTTCCTCTCGCAAATAGCCATGAAGCCTCAGGTTTTTGTCGCCAGCGGCGCTGCCCAGAATAGGAATTTTTGCAGACACGGCAATAACCGTCCGTTGCGATTGGTCGCTGACCTTCTGCGGAAAATGCGGCCAACTGTTCTTGTTGCGTTCGCATGCTTGCGGTATGAATTCTTCCGATCTTGGAGAGCAGAAGGGAAGATCATGAGCGTCTACGCAACCGTCGGTGCACTCGATTCTGTCAAATCGAATGGTTTTTATGATGCGACCCTGGCAACGATCGGTTGGAGCAAACATCGCGAATTTCCCGGATGGAGCGCTTATTCCGCAGGCGGGAAGGGTGACGGTTTCGTTCTATGGGTTTGCGAACCGTTCAACGGCGAACCGGCGAGCGCCGGAAATGGCTCGATGGTCGCATTCATGGCCAAGTCCCGCGCCGAGGTGGATGCTTTTTACGAAGCTGCCATGACGAACGGCGGAACGGACGAAGGCGCGCCTGGTCTACGTCCGCACTACGGGCCGAACTGGTATTCCGCTTACGTGCGCGACCCCGCCGGAAACAAGATTGCTGTCGTCTACGATAGCTGAGGCCAGCTCGATTGCCGCAACTCGACGTCTCGGGGATTTCCCTATGTGCCGGCGAATATGACGTGGGGACCGGCGCCGCGATCCGGCGTATCCCGGGGCAGGCCGAAGAAGCGTCTTGCCATTTCGGTCGGGCCGATATCCTCCAGGGACGTGAAGCTCAGGCTCAGCAATCGGTTCGCAAGATCCTCGGGATCGAAGTGCGTCAGCCACGGCTCGCCGGCTGCGGCTGTGCGCGCGCCCATTTCCGCGGCGCGGGCGCGGCGTTCGGGCGAATAGTTTTCGAGGGGTTCGCTGTAGTCGAAGACGATGGATGTGCTCGGCAGGCCGGCGACGAAGCGTAGCAAGGCAAAGACCGACGCCTCCGTGAGATATGGCACGACGCCAAGCCAGATGAAGAAGGACGGAGTCTCCGGCTCGAAGCCGGAATCGACGAGACGCGTTTTCAAATCCTCATGTTCGAAATCGACAGGAACGAATGTCGGCAGGCTTTGCGTCAGTCCGGTCTTGCTGAGCCGCATCTGCTTCCAGCTTTGCGTGGCGGGATGATCGACTTCGAAGACTTTCAGGCCGGCATGGGGATTGCGCAGTGCAAAGGTGTCGAGCCCGGCGCCGAGGATGACGGCTTGCCTGACGCCCCTTGCGACGGAGAGGCCAAGGCAGTCTTCCGCATATCGGCTTCGCGCCGCCATGAAAAGGCGAAAGGATCGCGTGGCGGGGTCCTGGGCTTTCAGATCGGCCTCGGCACAGGCCGCCTCGCCGAGGATGCGGCGGGCATAGGGGTCCAAGAAGATGGCGCCGCCATCCGCACTCTGATGTGCTGCTCGATAGGCTGCCGCGCCCATCGCGGTGCGGCTTGGTTCGGATGCTCGCATGAAGGCCTCTTTCTCTGTAAATCTGCTGCTGGCGCCGGCGGGAAGCTTGCCGGCACCCGAAACGCGGCGGATACCTTGTCATCGCGGGAAGACTAGAGCATGATTTTAACACTGTAAAGATTAGATCGAGACATGGCCACGCACGACGGATCGCCCCGCTATCATCACGGCAATTTGCGCCCCACACTGCTGTCCGTGGCGAGGGCGCTGCTGGAGGAGGGAGGCCCGGCGGCGCTGAGCATGCGGGAGATCGGCCGCCGCGCCGGAGTCTCGGCTCCGGCGGCATACCATTATTTCAACAGCCTGGACGCCATCGCGGCGGCACTCGCCGAACAAGGATTTGCCGAACTCAGCGAAGGCATCGATGCGGCACTAGCCGGTCCTCGGCGCCACCTGCTCGCCGGCGGCATCGCCTATGTCGCCTTTGCCCGCGCGAATCCAGGTCTCTACCGGCTGATGTTCGGGGAGGGCTTTCAGGCCTATTCCAAAGGAAACGAGGCGATACGCGCCCTGCGGATGCAGGTCTATCGGCAGATGAAGGACGACCTGGAAAAGCGGCTGACGCCCGAGGAGGTGCCGAACGCCGCGGTCTTTCTCTGGTCGCTGACGCATGGCCTTGCCTTGCTGATGATAGACGGCCAGGTCGAACCCGGTGCCGACCCCGACGCGAAGGTCGAGGATATCCTGAAGCTCGTGGGCATGGGGCTGCCTGCCGCGAGATAGGCTGTCGACGCGCTCGGGCTTCATCCATCTCCGCATGGGCGATCCAGCCAGGATCACTTCGATCCTATTGTCGACGGCGATGCCAGGACATTCAATCCCTACCAGGCGGTACGGGCGGTGCCGAGCGCGGTCGTATGAGAGGATGAGACCTGGGCGACGTGCGCCTTGAGCGACACGACGCAGTTTCCCGGAACGCTGAGATTGTGCGACGTCAAGTGTTTCAGCAATGTTTCGGCGTCGCGCTTTTCGGTTAGCGGAAATGTCACAGTCATGCGAGTTCTCCAACGAATAAACTGAGCATCCGCACAAATTAATGTCTAAATTCTTTTGCGCTGCAACAAGAAAATTTTAACGATAAAATTAAAATCGATTAGCTTCCGGAGTGGCTATTTTAAAATCGTTTGAAATTGGATCCGGGGCATCCCCGTGGATGCCTTGACCGCTTCGGCCAGCCGCGAGGGAAGATGCCGTCAATGTGGGCATTGACCTATCCCTTAAGATCCGAACGGGCTCGTTTCGCCCGGTTCCCGCCGGTCCAGCATTTCGCGCTCGGGCGCGAACCAGAAGCCGTTGTAGATCAGTTCGGCGTAGCGGGGCATGATCCCTATCCCAGGGGAGAGGCGTTCCTGTTCCTTGCCAGCCAGACGAGGCCAGTGACCAGGAGCAGGATCATCACGGCATGGGTGATGTAATCGAGCGTGGTTTGCGGGCCGACGCCGACGGCGATGGTGAAGGCGCCGATGAGAGTGCCGAGGAGGGCGAAGGACTGGGCCGAGATCGCAGCCGTTCGGCTCCACGATCGGTCAAGGCCGAGCGAGATCAGGCCGAGAAGGAGGACGGCTGATATCACCGCTTCGGCAATCATCGCCTGCCGGTGTTCGTGGCCTTCTAGGACGAACCCGGCATGGGTGAGCGAGGCAATGGCATAAAGACAGGTTTCGATCAGGAAGAGGATCGCGACAGCTGATCGCATGGCATAGCTCCTTGGCAAGGTGGACGCCCAATGGACTTTCCGGGGGAAATCGCCAATAAGGTTTGATCGGTACGATAATTTGAGTAATAAAACTATTTTTCAAGTGTGTTGCGAGGATATTTGATGCCTTCTGCCTCCGACCGCCATGCCAAAGCCGCCGCCTCGGCGTGGCGGATGATGTTCGATCTCTTGATGAAATCGGCGCCACAGCGGGTGGAAAGCCTTCAGGCGAGGGGGCTGACGCCAAACGATTCCAGGACTCTGTTCACCTTGCACGACGAGGGGGAGCCGATCAGCGCGCTCGCCCGTCAATGGGGATGCGACGCCTCGACTGCGACGTGGCTGGTCGATCGGCTGGAGCGAGCGGGCCTTGCCGAACGCGTGACGCCGGAACACGACCGCCGCATGAAGCTGGTACGGCTGACCCGGAAGGGTGCAGCCACCAAGGATGAGCTTTTGAGGGAGCATTATCGCCCGCCGGCGGAATTCCGGCACCTTTCGACCGGAGAGCTCGAAGAGCTGGCCAGGCTGCTTTCCAAGACCGAAGGAGAGGGGTGACGGGGTTCGGGACCGATTGCCGTTTACTGCCCCTCTGGACGGTCGCCACCAACGCGAGCTCAAGGCATTTCGTGATTGGCTCCTTGCCGAAATCGGTCATTCTTGAGATGCCGGGTGCCACAGCGCCTCGGCCGAATGGAGTCCACGATGAAAAGGATAAAGCTTGACCAGCTGTTTGGCCGCGAAGCGTTTGGCGATGATCCTGCCAATTATCACCGCGCGCGACCGGCTTATCCGCAAGCGACCTGGACGGCCCTGCGCGAGCGCGCCGGTCTCAGGGCCGGCATCGATATATTGGAGATCGGCGCCGGTTCGGGGCTGGCGACGATGGCGCTGCTCGGTCACCGGCCGCGCAGCCTCGTTGCCGTCGAGCCCGATGGCCGGCTTGCGGATTACCTTCGCGTCTCGATCGACAATCCCTGTCTTGATATCGTGGAGGCTGCCTTCGAGGCCGTCGATCTCAAGCCGGCCTCCTTCGATCTGGTCGCTGCCGCGACGATGTTTCACTGGCTTGACCCGACAGCTTCGCTAGAGAAGATCCATGGTCTGCTTCGGCCGGGCGGAGCCGTCGCCCTGTGGTGGAACGTCTTCGGCGATGCGGGCCGGCCGGATGCCTTCCACGACGAAACGGTGCATCTGTTCGCGAGTCATCCGTCGAGCCTGTCGAGCGGCGATGCGGAGCGACTGCCTCACGGGCTGGACGCTAACGCGCGTGTTAGGGAACTGGCCGCCACCGGCTTCATTGCCGACGAGCCGCAATTTCTCTCGTGGACGCTGACGCTCGATCCGGCAGCCGTCCGCCGGCTCTACGCAACCTATTCCAACGTGACCATACTGCCGCCGTCCGAGCGCGTCGCGCTGCTCGATGCCCTGGAAGCCATTGCCGCATCTCGTTTCAGCGGACGCGTCGAACGCAACATGACGACGGCGATCTATATCGCACGGCGACGCTCCTTAGAGGCAGACCATTACTCGACCTGGATATGAATATGGTCGTCGTGGCGGGCGGCGCGGCAGCCTTGAAAGCGGATATGGCTGTCGGTGATGCCGAGCGCGTTCTTCAGATGCGGCTCGATGAAGATCTTCTGCAGGCCGAAGCGCGTCACACCTTCGTTTGCCAACCAGCCGATCGCCGCCGATGTGCGCTGCTCCTCGATCCGATAGGCCGGAAACAGAGGCTGCAGCGCATCGAAGTTCCAGCGGGTGGTGAGCCAGTCGTTGCGCCCTTCGCATGGCAGTTCGTCGCCGCGGGCGGGTTGCTCAAAGGCGAAATAGCCGATGGGGGAGCGGGTGGCGCCATTCAGGAAGGCACCGTCCAGATCCTTGTAATAGTAGGCGAAGTCGAGCTTCTTCCCATCCGCATGCGACAGATGAGGGAGCAGCGGAAAGCCGTTCACGAAGGGGAAATTCGCATCCAGCGCGACGGTGACGGTTCCGGGGAATTCCCTGTCCATGTGGACGGCAAGCGCCTTTGCCAGATCGTGCACTTCTGGGGTGACGTAGTTGCGGTTCAGCAGGCAATAGATCGGGGAGCGGACCACGAGACGGTCCGTCGCGCCGGCGATGCAGGAAAGGGGAACTCGCCCGAAGATCGGCGCGGCGAAGCTCGCCGCAATAGTGGCGCTGGCATAACAAAGCAGGAAGATCGCAAGCTTTGCCAGAAACCGCCGCAAGCCCCAGGCGTGGGAGGCGGCCAGCGCCACGACATAGGCGATGCCGTCGATCTGCGTCAGCAGCGTCAGGATGAGGGCGATCAGGAGGTGAAGGGTAAAACGGAACACGGGAAGGCCTTGCGGACGTTGTCGTTCCCATAGGCGAGGCGATGGTGGCGCGCAAGGAGGATGGCGGGGTGCGCGGCTCATTTGCGCGTCCTCTGGAGTGCTTTGAATTGACAGGATCAATTATCTGACTAAAGTCAGACAATATGACCTACGATCCTGTCTCTCGTGTCCGACGTTTCAACCGTGCCGTCACCTCCGAAGTCGGCGCTCTCGATACGTCTTTCCTCGGACGCGGCCGTCCGCTGGGCGCTGCCCGTGTCCTCAATTCGATCGGCCGGGGACAAACGGATGTTGCGGTGATCCGCGATTATCTCGGTCTCGACTCCGGCTTGATGAGCCGTCTGCTGCGCAGTCTGGAAGAGGAAGGTCTCATCGAGACGCTACCGAACCCTCAGGACGCGCGCCGCCGCGTTGCCCGATTGACCGAAACCGGCCATTGCGAGTTTCAGGCCTATGAGGAGCTTTCCGATGCGCAGGCGAAATTGTTTCTGGCGCGCCATCGCCGCCCGGACGAACTGCTGCGCGCCATGGATATCGTCGCTTCTTCGCTGAGGCGTGAGCAGATCGTGCTCGAGGAGAAAGACCCGCGGCACGAAGACGCCAGCTATTGTCTGCGCGAATACTACGGCGAACTCGCACGCCGCTTCGAGAAGGGTTTCGATGTATCGCTTTCTCGCGATCCCGACGCCAAAGATATGGTCCGCCCGCGCGGTGCGTTCCTGGTGGCCATGTCAGATGGCCTGCCGATCGGCTGTGTCGGTCTGAAGGGCAATGGTGGCAAGGTTGCGGAGATCAAAAGGCTCTGGGTCGCCCCGTCTGCGCGTGGCCTTGGGCTCGCAACGCGCCTTATGACGGCCGCCGAGAACATCGCCCGCGAGCTATCCATCAAGCTCCTGCGCCTGGATACGAATAGCGCGCTGCCCGAGGCAACACAGCTTTATCGCGGAACGGGTTGGAGTGAGATCGACCGTTTCAACGACGACCCATACCCGGACACGTTCTTTGAAAAGCGCCTTTAAGTGAAGGTCGCTTTTTGCTGCCCGAAGTAGGGAAGGCGCCGCTGCTGGTCCTTTGCATGGCTCAGGGCGTTCGGCCCTGCGATCGATTCACTGGATCGATCGCTCCTGCTTTGCAGGACCGGGCCTCACTCCCTGCCGGTCAGGCGGCGAAGCGCTCCGTTATCGGGCGGCGGCGCAGGTTCGGCTGCGTTACAGCAGGCGGATTATAGGCCGCCTCCAACGGGCCGGTGTCGGTGCCGGGCGGGACGATCGCGTCGATCCGGTCGAGGATTTCGTCCGTCAAGCTCACCCCGGCGCCGGCAAGCAGATCGTCGAAGTGCTCCATCGTGCGCGGGCCGATGATCGCCGAGGTGACGGCCGGATGGGCGATGGTGAAGGCCATCGCCATGTGCGCCAGCGAGAGCCCTGCCTGCTGGGCGAGCGGGATGAGCCGTTCGACCGCGTCCAGCCGACGCTCGTCGTTCATCTGCCTGGGGAAGCGTTTGGCGCGGGCGCTATCGGGCTGCGGCGCGCCCTTTCGGTATTTGCCGGTGAGCATGCCCATCGCCAGCGGGCTCCACACCATCGCGCCCATTCCGTAACGTTCGCAGGCGGGCAGAACCTCGCGTTCGATGCTGCGGTTGAGGATCGAATAGGGCGGCTGCTCGGCGCGGAAACGTGCCAGCCCGCGGCGCTCGGAAACCCATTGCGCCTCGATAATTTCCGAGACGGGGAAGGTCGACGATCCCACGGCACGCACCTTGCCCGCCCGTATCAGGTCGGTGAGGGCCGAGAGTGTTTCCTCGATGTCGGTATCGGGTGCCGGCCGGTGGATCAGGTAGAGATCGATATGGTCGGTCTGCAGGCGGCGGAGCGAATCCTCGACCGCCCGCGTCAACCAGCGGCGCGAATTGCCCTGCCGGTTTGGGTCGTCGCCCATCGGCAGATGCGCCTTGGTGGCAAGCACGACGTCGTCGCGCCGGCCCTTGAGTGCCTTGCCGACGATCTCCTCGGATTCGCCGCGGCTGTAGATATCGGCGGTGTCGATGAAGTTGATGCCGGCATCGAGAGCCTTGTGGATGATCCGGATCAGATCCTCGTGGTCGGGATTGCCGGCAGCGCCAAACATCATGGCGCCGAGGCAATAGGGGCTGACCTTGATGCCGGTTCTTCCAAGCGTGCGGTATTGCATGGTCTGTTCCTTTTATTGTGGAGGCGGACTTCGTGCGCAACGATGTGGCCAACACCGTCGCGCTGTGTTAATTTGCATAAACGGAACCGTATTCCGTTTTTATACGGAACAATGTTCCGTTTTGCAAGCGAGTGAATAATGAGCGACGAGAGAAAGGAGCAGGAGGACGGCGTGAAGCCCGGGGAAAGGGCGAACAGGCGCGTGCGCGCCGACGCCAAGCGCAATCTCGACGGGCTGCTTCAGGCTGCATTGACCGTGTTTGCGACCTCCGGCGTCGATGCCCCGGTGCGTGAGATCGCGGAGAAGGCCGGTGTCGGAATCGGCACCGTTTACCGGCATTTTCCCGAGCGTTCCGACCTCGTCGTCGCCGTCTTCCGCCGCGAAATCGATGCCTGCGCTGACGCTGCGCCCATCCTTGCCGCCGAACATGCGCCGGGCGAGGCGCTGGCCAGATGGATGCAGCGTTTCGTGGATTTCATCGCGGCCAAGCGCGGGCTTGCGGCGGCCCTGCATTCCGGCAACCCAGCCTTCGATGCGTTGCCCGCCTACTTCCAGCAGCGGCTGCAGCCCGCCCTTCGCTCGCTTCTCGACGCCGCCGCTGCCGCCGGTGAGGTCCGCACCGATATCGCCGCCGAGGATCTTTTGAATGCGGCCGCAAGCCTCAGCATGCACGCCTACGCCCAAGGGTCCGAACATGCTCGGCGTATGGTTTCCCTGCTGGTCGACGGGCTGCGCTACGGCGCTGTACAGCGATGAAGGTGTGCCGATGAAACAGGCCGTTGCCCGGCCGGCACGCGCGCTCGGCCGGGCAACGGCCTTGCGTCATCAGGTCCGCATCGACAGTTCGATATCCTCTTCGAATGGTGTCGAGAGGTAGCCGGCCGCGGGCGAGCGTACGCGGGCGAGATAGTCCGGGCAGAGGTCGGCATTGTCGGCGACGATGAGAGCGCCAGGCCTCAGGCGGTCTTCCACCAGTTCCAGGATATCGCGATAGAGCGCCTTGGCGCCATCGAGGAACAGCAGGTCGATCGTTTCCGGGAGATCCGTGCTCAGGGTCTCAAGGGCATCGCCTTCGCGGATCTCGACGAGATCGATGAGGCCGCCGGCCGCCAGGTTGGCGCGGGCGCGGGCCAGCTTCGACGGCTCGAACTCGCTGGTGATCAGCCGGCCGCCGCCATTGTCGCGCAGCGCGGCGGCGAGATGGAGGGTCGATATGCCGAAGGATGTGCCGAATTCGACGATCGTTCGTGCGCGGCTGCTTCGCGCCAGCATGTAGAGCAGCACGCCGGCCTCCCTGGAGACGGGAAGCCAAAGATCTCTAAGGCGCCCGTAAAGCTCGAGATATTCGGTCTTGCTGCCGATCAGGCGCATTCGCTCATCGCCTGACAGGCCCGACATTGCAGGGCTCGTTGCCGCGGCTGCCTCCTCGAATAGGCCGTCGAGCAGGGGTGCCAGCGGGGCGGTGGTCAGTGTCGTCATGTAAAATCTCCTTGATGACAGGTTCTTGTGTAGGACGAAAAATACGAGTAATTCGTCGCATCTGCTATTCGCATTGCGGAGCGCTGCCATGACCGATCGTCCAAGAGCCCGGATTTCCTCACGAAAACAGCCCAAGCAGGCCCGATCGAGCGAGCTCGTGGCGGCGATCCTGGATGCCGCTGCTCAGGTTTTGGCGCGGGAAGGCGCCCAGCGCTTCACCACGGCGCGGGTGGCCGAAAGGGCCGGCGTCAGCATCGGATCGCTCTACCAATATTTCCCCAACAAGGCGGCGATTCTCTTCCGGCTGCAGAGCGACGAATGGCGGCAGACGACGGACATGCTCGGCGGCATCCTTGCCGATGCGCAGAGGCCGCCGCTTGAACGGCTGCGCCGCCTCGTCCATGCCTTCCTCCGCTCGGAGTGCGAGGAGGCGGCGATGCGCGTGGCGCTCCATGACGCAGCACCCCTTTATCGCGATGCACCGGAGGCGCAGGCGGCGAGGGCATCGGGAGACCGCATCGTCGAACTGTTCATGCAGGAAGTACTGCCTTCTGCGCCGGAGGCGACCCGGGCGCTTGCCGGCGAGCTGATCACCACGACGCTCGGCACGGTCGGCAAGCAGTTCTCGGAGGCTCCGCGGAGCCTTGCCGAGATCGACGCCTATGCCAACGGCATGGCCGACATGTTTTGCGCCTACCTCGAACGGCTTGGGTTCGGCCGGGACCGGGCATAACGTTCCCGGCGGCACACCCGCCTCGTCCTACATTTTGGAACTGCCCGTCTGGTTCCACAATGGCGATCTCGTATGCCTATGGTTGCCGGAGGCACCCTGCGGCATCACTTAGCGTGAAAGATCCCGAAGGGCTCGTTTATTTGGCCAGCACGATATGCGTGGCGTGTTCGGTCGCGACATGCTCGGCGACGCGGAAGCCGAGGGCCGGGAGGTCGATGCCTTCAAACATCGCCTCGCCCTTGCCGAGCACGACCGGCGAGATGGCGAAATGCAGTTCGTCGATCAGACCGGCCTGCAGATACTGACGGACGGTGCTGACACCGCCGCCGATTTTCACATCCTTGTCGCCGGCCGCGGCCCTCGCCTTGTCAAGCGCTTCTTCGATGCCGCCGGTGATGAAGTGAAACGTCGTGCCGTCCTCCATGGCGATCGGTTTGCGGGGATAATGCGTCAGGATATAGGTCGGCGCGTGATAGGGCGGGTTCGGTCCCCACCAGCCTTTCCAGGCGTCATCCGGCCAATTGCCGCGGATGGGGCCGAACATGTTGCGCCCGAGAATGAAGGCGCCGAAATTGGCCATGCCGCGGGCCGCATAATCCTCGTCAACGCCCTCAGAACCGCCGTCCTTTCCGGTCATCGTGCGGAAGGTGCGGGTACGGAAAAACCATTCGAACATCTCCGTTCCCCGCTTGCCCAGCGGATCGTTCATGCTTTGCTCCAGCCCGGCGCCGAAACCATCCACGGAAAGGGAAAATGCTGCGACACGCACCTTGGACATGCTGCTCTCCTCCATCTGATTGCAAATTGAAACTAGTTGCCTTGTTGCATAAGTGATCCTATATTGCAACCAGTTCTCAAGGAGAATATCGTGGATATCGAACTGCGGTCGGGTTGCCCGATCAACCTGACGATGGAAGTGTTGGGCGACCGGTGGAGCCTCATCATCATCCGGGACATCATGTTTGGCAACCGCCGCCATTTCCGCGATCTTCTGACCCATTCGGAGGAGGGGATCGCCTCCAACATTCTGGCCGCCAGGCTGAAGCGCCTGCTCTCGCTCGGGTTCATCAGCAAGCGGGACGATCCGAGCCACAGTCAGAAAGCGATCTACAGCCTGGCGGAGCCGGCGATCCAGCTGGTGCCCGTCTTCGCCATGATCGGTGCGTGGGGGCGGCGACATATGCCTGTGAGCGAGGAGCTGAGCATTCGCGCGCAGCTTCTCGAAGAAGGCGGGCCGCCGCTGTGGGACGCATTCATGGAGGATCTCCGGCAGATCCACATCGTCGATCCGATCGGCGGCGCCAATGGTACATGCACCTCACCGGTACTCGCCAAGTTGACGGCGGCGTTCCTCGAGGTCCGCGCGAGAGCGTTGTCGCAGGCATCCTGATATCGAGGGAAGTCGGTCCGATCAGCCGCCGGCACCCTGGTATTTGCCGGTGGCATACCGCCAGTGAGCGATTGCGATCAACACCCAGATCGGGCCGGCCATGAGAGCCACGGGCCCAGCCCAGTCCCCGAGGATCGGGATGGGCTTGCCGAGAAGGGCACCGACGGGGACCGAGCTGGTGAGGGCCAACGGGACCGCGGTGATCAGGATGGTCTGGATGCCGCCGGGAAAAATATTGAGCGGGTAGCGCGTCAATTCCCAGAAGCCGAAGAAGATCGAGAACAGATGGTTGGACCGCACCCAAATCAATGCCGTGGCGCCGATCATGGTGATGAGGGCACCCGTCAGCAGCGTCGCGCTGATAAGCGCAGCAATGAAGAATGACGCGGACCAGACCGACCAGGTCAAGTCGACGGACAGAACGGCCCAAGCCATCAGCGCCACTGCGAGGATGACGTGGCCGGCATAGCCGATATTGAGGCCGGAAAAGACCAGATAGGCCCAAGGGCTGAAAGGCTTGACCAACAGCGTGTCGTAAGTGCCGAGCCGCACCAGTTCTTCGAGCTCGCGCAATTGCACGAAGCTCATCGCGGCACCCAGCGAATAAGCGAGCAGCTGAAAGCTGAACAGCAGCGCAAGCTCCGGCCAGGTCCAGCCGCCGAGGGTGTCGAAGCGGGCAAGCAGGATGCCGATGGTGGCGAAGACGCTGCCATAGGAAAGGATCTGCGCAAGACGGTCGAGCCAGAAAGCGCCGCGATATTCCATTTTGGAGCGGACATGCATCCGGACCAGCAGTGGAAGGACGCGCAGGTGGTGCATGAGCATGATCAACCTCCCTGCACGGTGATGCGGGTGGAGGCGCGGCGCCACAGCCAGAGGACTCCGGCCAGGAACAACGCGGCCCAGGCAAGGCCCAGGCCGAGATGGAGCAAGACTTCGGCCGTGGAAAGCCTGCCGAGATAGACGGCATTGGGGTAATAGACCACCCAGGCGAAGGGCAGGTGGCGGGCAATCCTGGCAAGACGTTCGGGGAAGAACCAGAAGGGCACCAGCAGGCCGGAGAACAATTGCAGCAGAGCGCCCAGGATCCAGTCCAGCGAGAAGCTCGTCATCAGCCAGAAGGCGATGAGGCCGAAGAGCGCCGACATCAGGAACAGCAGCGCAAAGGACAGCGCCCAGAAGGCGACGAACATCAGGCCATCGAACAGGCTCGCCGGCGGCAGCATGCCGTAAAACAACGCGGTGAAGGCGACGGTCGGAATGACCTGGGTCATCAGGCGATAACCGAAGCTGCCGCATTCGTTGGCGAAGAGATAGAGCGGAAAGGACAAGGGCTTGAGCAGCCAGACCGCGATATCGCCGGTCTTGAGTGACCTGCCGATCTCGCCGATGATCCTTTCGGGGCGGGTGGCGCCCATCACCGCGCCGCCGAGCAGGGCATAGGTGACCATCTGCTGCAGGGAAACGCCCTCGACCACGATGCCGCCGATGCCGGCATAGGCCGCCTGCCAGATGGCGACACGCGCGAAGACCTGTACGAGTTTGCCGAAGATATTGGCCCATACTTCATTGCGGTAGGCGAGCTGCGAATGGAAGGAACTGCGCGCGAAGGCGAAATAGGCGCTCATGATGCCCGGGCCTTGGCATTGCTATGCCGGTCGGCGTTGCGGCGCTGGTAGAAAGTGCGGATGACCTCTTCGATGTCGGGCTCGTGCAGCGCCACGTCCTTAAGGTCGCGCCCGCTGCCGACCTCCGACAAGACTGCGACCAGCGAGATGTCTTCACGCTCGATGAGATAGTTCTTGCGCAGGCCCTCGTCGCTGACGAGAGCCGCGGTGCGCAATGGCAGCGGTCCAGGGTCACTGGCAAATTCGAGTGTCAGCCGCCGGGCCGAGCCCAATGCCGCGCGCAGGCTCTTCAATTCGCCGTCGAAGATGAGCCTGCTATGGTCGACCATGATCAGCCGCGGGCAAATGGTCTCGATGTCCTGCAGGTCATGAGTGGTGAGGATGATGGTGACGCCGCGCTCGCGGTTGATCTCGGCGAGAAAACGCCGCACGGCATCCTTGGCGACGACATCAAGCCCGATGGTCGGCTCGTCGAGAAAGAGGATCTTGGGATCGTGCAGCAGTGACATCACGATCTCGGCGCGCATGCGCTGGCCGAGGCTGAGCTGGCGCACCGCGCGGTCGAGAAAGGGCGTCAAGTCGAGCAACTCGCTGAAGCGCCTGAGATTATCCGCATAACGCGCGACTGATATGTCGTAGATGCGCTGGTGCAGGGTAAAACTGTCGATCAGCGGCAGGTCCCACCATAGCTGGCTGCGCTGGCCGAAAACGACACCGATCTCGCGGGCATTGTCCATGCGCTTCAGATGCGGCGTTCGGCCGAGCACCGAGAGCATGCCGGCGCTCGGCACCAGGATGCCGGTCATCATCTTGATCATCGTCGATTTGCCGGCGCCATTGGGGCCGAGATAGCCCACGGCTTCGCCCGCCGCGATGTCGAAACCAATGTCGGAAACGGCCAGAACTTCCGTATATTGGTTGGTCACCAGTGTCTTCAGCGCGCCCAGCAGGCCCGGAAATCTCTTGTGCTGCCGAAAGCGTTTGCTGACGCCCCGCGCCTCGATCAAAGCCGTCATATGTATTTCCTCGAGGGTGATTCCAGCCGATTCGGCAGCAATACCCAGGCTAACGCGGGGCTCGGCCAGTTCAAGCAAAAGTCGCTTTTTTGGCGTTACTCAATCGAACCTAGCCTTTTGCGTTGACAGCCATGATCAATCGATTCCTGTTAGGATCATGAAGATTCTCGCAATATCCGGCAGCGCCCGGCGCAATTCCACCAATACCGCCATGCTGCAGGCTGTCCGCGCCGTTGCGCCAAGCGAGATCGAGATTTCGATCTTCGACGGCGTGGGGCGGTTGCCGGTATTCTCGCCTGATCTCGAGGGGGAGAATCTACCGGAGGCGGTGCGGGATTTCATCGATTTGATCGCTCAGAGCGACGGGGTGATCATTGCCAGCCCGGAATATGTCCGATCCATCCCCGGCGGCCTCAAGAATGCGATCGACTGGCTCGTATCCGGAGATGAGATCGTCCATAAACCGATCGCCCTGCTGCACGCATCGCATCGCGGTGATGACATGCTGGCAGGCCTTCGCACTATCCTTGCGACAGTCACCGACCGGTTTGCGTGCAATATTTTCCTCAGGCTTCCTCTCATGAAGCTGGAGCCGGCCGAGGTGTTCAAGGCCGTCGGGGCAGCAGAGAACCGTTCCAGAGTGCAGGCTTATCTTCAGGCATTCTCGGCCTATTGCATGGCAGACAGCAAGATCGCCTGAGGTCCGCCGCTGCATCATCGAACCTCCATCAGCAGGCCGTTCTCGAACGCCGTCTTTTCGTGAAGCGTGTGCAGAATGACGAGCGGGGCTGCGAGCAGTACGGCGAGGATAAAAGCGGAGAGGACGTGTCTCGTCAGGAAACGGAGGATAGGTCGGATCATCTTGATCTCCAGCTACCGAGAATATTCCTTGTGCTGGACCTCGACGATTGCGGCAGCATGACCGGCTGCCTTGCGAGCTCCGCAATGCTGCCGCAACCCTTGTGGCGGACAGAGGGGAGAACGAGACAATGGACAGGCGATGCGGATACTGTTGATAGAGGATGAGAGGGAGTTGGCCGAGGCGCTGTCGTCCGCACTCGGCAAACATGGGATCGTCACCGACCACACGGTGCATCTGGCCGACGCCGTCGAGCTGACGCGGCAGAACCTCTACGATGCGATCCTGCTCGACCGGCGCCTGCCCGATGGGGAGGGGCTGAGCTTCATTCCCGAGCTCAGGCGGACGGGGAAGGATACGCCGATCATCGTGCTGACGGCGCTGAACGAACCGAAGGAGCGGATCGAGGGCCTCGACCTCGGGGCCGACGACTATCTCGGAAAGCCGTTCCTGGTCGAGGAGCTGATGGCGCGGCTCAGGGCCGTGCTGCGGCGATCGCCTGAATTGGCCGAACTCAAGATCACCGCCGGGCGGATGGTGATCGACCCGCTGCATCTCAGCGTCACCGTCGATGCCGTGCCGCTCGATCTCCCCCGGCGCGAACTTCTGGTGCTGGCGGCACTCGCAAGGCGCAAAGACAAGACCGTACTGCGCTCGACACTGGAGGCGGCGGTTTATAACTACGAAGAGGAAATCCAGTCGAATGCGCTCGACGCGCATATTTCGCGGCTGCGCAAGCGGCTGATCGATGCCGGCGCCGGCGTCGCGATCCACAATATCCGCGGTGTCGGTTATCTCATGAAGGAGGAGTGATGCGCCAAGCTACCAGGTCGAACCTTTCACTCTGGTGGACGCTCAGCTGGCAGCTCAGTATCGTTTTCGTGGCTGTTGTTGCGACGGTGATCATCGGTCTTTGCATTTACGCCACCAGCATCCTCTCGCCCAATGAAGGAATGCAGGTTCAGCTGACTGCAGCCCTCGAGGAAGCTCTTACGCGTGACTCGCAGGATAGGATCGCTATCGCGGATAGCCCGCGTCTCAGGTCGTTCAAGGCTGAGAACAACAGGCTCTGGTTTTTCGTCGCCACACCCAGTGGAGAAACGGCCTCCTACGGCGTAATACCGGCGCCCTATGCGGACCTAGCCCGGTACGTCTACCTCATCAAAGACGCCGACATACGAGGGGCGTCCGGTACGACCGAGGTCGCCTCCATCGACCGTGTCGACACGGCAGAAGGCGAATACAGAGTGATGTACGGCGGAAACGCCAGCAGAAGCTCCGCATTTCTGGCAATACTCGGCAAAACCTACCTCATTTACACACCACTTTTGGCCATCGCTTTGCCCGGGGTTTTTCTAACGATCCCCCGCGTCGTAGCGCGCGCTTTGGCCGGCGTGAAGGATATAGCGAGCAAGGCATCGGAAATCGAACCCCGCCGGCAAGGAGCCCGATTGCCGGTGGATGGTATCCCCACGGAAATCGCACCATTGGTGATTGCTTTTAACGGAACGCTTGAGCGGCTTGAGATCGAGTTTAAGAAACGCCAGCGTTTCCTGATCGATGCGGCGCATGAGCTGCGGACGCCGATCGCTATCATGCAGACGCGCATCGACGGCATGCCCGATGGGCGCGAGCGGCAGCGGCTGCTTGACGACGTGGCGCGGCTGGCCGAGGCAGCCGAACAATTGCTCGATTTCGAGCGGAACCACCAGGCGGCCGATCTCGACGAAACGGTCGATCTCGTCGAGATCGGTCGGATGGTGGTCGCCGATCTTGCGCCGCTGGCCATTGCCGGCGGCTACCAGATCTGCTTTCAAAGTGAGGTGGAGAGCCTTGAACGCCGCGGCAGCCCTTCGGCTCTGCCGCGGGCGGTCAGCAACCTGGTACGCAACGCCATCGATCACTGCGTCAACAGGGGCATGATCACGGTTTCGGTGTCGGGCTCGGTTTCCGGGGTGGGGCAGATCAGTGTCGCCGACGAAGGGCCGGGCATTCCGGCCGAGCATCGGGAGCTGGTTTTCGAGCCCTTCTATCGAGTCACTCCGAAGAGCAAGGGCGCCGGTCTCGGCCTCAGCCTCGTCAAGCAGATCGTCGCAAATCATGGCGGCGAGGTCAGCATCGAGAGCAGTGCTGTCGGGACGCGGGTGACGATCGAACTCGCACAGGGCAGGCCTGCTTGAGCAGCATCCGCCTTGGTTCTGATCGGTAAAGGCTCAGGGAAGTGATCTGTAATGTTGCGGCAATTCTCGACCGCCACTTTCGCCCGACCCTAGAGCGCCGCGCGTCCGACAGGACGCGCCAGGACGCTCTAGAGCTTTAAACCTGCGCATAATCCTCCGCGAAAATCGATCTCGATTTTCGGGGTTATGCGCTATCGACGACGGAGGCCAGACAGCGTGCGCAGCAATCCATTTCCATTTTCCTTCCAATTGGCGTCGAGAGGCTTGTCCCTCGCTCTGCCGGTGGCGCTCGCCATGGCCGCGGCCGGGTGCAGCTCGGTGCCGCTGAAAGAGGCCGGCACGCTTTCTTCCTACGGCAATCTCGGCGCGCCGAAGGGCAAGCTGTCGAAATCGCGCGTCTATGTCGATGGCGCGCGCCTTGGCCCGGCAAAGACGGTGAGCATCGTGCCGACGACTTTCGCTTTCAGCGCCGCGATCCGCGTTAAATCGGACGCGGACCGGGTGATGGTGGCGAACGCGCTGGACCGGGCGCTCTGCATTTCGCTCAGCGACAAATATCAACTGGTCTCTGCCGGTCAGCCGGCGGACCTGACAATCCGCTCGGTCGTCACCGACATCGTGCCGACCAACAAGGCGATGGCTGGTGTTTCGACCGTCGTGACCGTCGGCACCGGTTTCATGCTGCCGGTCGCCGTGCCGCGGCTGCCGGCCGGCCTCGGCGGACTGGCGGTCGAGGCGGAAGCCGTCGATAGCGGTGGCGTGCAGCGGGCGGCGATCGTCTGGTCGCGCGGGGCAAACTCGCTGCAGAACAGCCCCCGCGTTTCCGAAGTCGGTGACGCCTATAGCCTGGCTGCGAAATTCAGCAGCGAGTTTTCGCGCATGCTGATCAAAGGCAAAGAGCCGAATGGAGTGGATATCTCGCTGCCCTCAGGGCAGCGGATGAAATCCTGGCTCGGCGGAAAACCGAAATACGCCGCCTGCGACGCCTTCGGCCGGCCGCCCGGACTGATGGGGACTGTGGCCGCCAAATACGGCGCGCCGCCGCAATGGACCGAGAAGAAGCCGAAACCAGCGGTAACCAATTGAGAGAATCCGGCGCCGGCGCCCGACAAGCCGCCGCGACCAGCACTCAGTCCGCTCCAGGCTGACGGGACGGACGGAGCAAAGGCAGGCAAGGCTTGTGCTCCGTCCGTCTGAAAATGCGCCGCGCATTTCACGTCAGCCGGCGGCTCTGGGCTTCAGCCAGAAATACAGTTTGATCTGATCGGGCCTGTCGGAGGGATGCGGGCCGCGCATGAACAATTCGCCGCCATTGCGCTCGATCACGCGCCGCGAGGCGTCATTGTGCTCGTTGCAGAGGATGACCAGTCGGTCGAGGCCTTCCTTCGCCGCAACGGTTAGCAGAAGGCTCAGGGCGGCCGTCGCGCGGCCATTGCGTTGTTTCCACGGCACCAGGGAATAGCCCACACGGCCCGGCACCTCGGGCGGCAGCTCTTCGGTGCTAGCTTGAAAGCGCAGGCTGATGCTGCCGCAGAATTCGCCGTCCCAGATCCAGAACAGACGGGTGGTGAGAGGCGGCGATCCGGATCCGGCGCGCCACTTGCCATCAGGAATGAGATCGTCGAGAAACCTCGATCTGTCCTGGCGCAGCCGCTGAAGCTCACCGTGAACATAGGCTTCATCGCCGGCGCGGCGCGGATCGGGAGACCAGCCGGCGGCGAGCGCCGCTTCGAAGCCTGACAGGTTTTCCAGATCAGGGGGAAGCAGGACGATGCGGGTGCCGGGCTTTGCTGTCTCTGCAGATATCGATCACCCGCGCTCTGTCAGGCGGCGGGGCGACTCGGCAGGTTCGATCCGCGCGGCTGGAGCCGGAAGACAAGCACGGCTGAGGGCCGTTGGAAAGCAGGCGAGGTTGTTTTGGGACACATCGGCATCAAAAAGCCCCGCATCTTCATGCGAGGCTTGTTCCGATGGATGGGCCGGATTACTGGCACTGGCGGCGCGGGCCGTAATTCGGCTGGTAGGTATTGTCATAGGCGCGGTATGACCGGTAGCGGCTATAGCAATAGTCGGCGTGCGAACTATAGGCATTCGTGCGCGGCTGGGAAGCGATGATGCCGCCGATGAGCGCGCCGGCCGCCAAACCGCCGATGATTGCGCCGGTGTTGTCGTGGTCGTGATACCGGTGGTTATAGCGCCGATTCCAGCCATAGCGGTCGTCGCGGTAGTAGTCCCGGTCGGCGATAGTAGTCCCCGTCGCGATAGTGGTGGCGGTTGCGATACCAAATGCGATTATGGCCGAACTGACCCGGGCAGTTGGTGAAGTTATTGCAGCCAACGGTCATGATGCGAGCGTCGGCGCTTTGAGGCGCCAGCTGCGCCGATTGCACCGGGCTCGGCACGAACGCCGGGCCTGCCGAGGCCGGCATTCCGGAGAAGGCCGTAGCTATCGACAGGGCAATGATGGCGATTCTGTTCATTTCACTCACCATGGGTAAACGGATCTATCAAGGGCATAACGCAGGGGAAGGGGAATGGTTCATTTTGAGAAATTCAGCAACAAGTTCAAATTGAAAGTAGATAGTCAATTAGATCTTTATGGATGGGCCGCATCAATGACCGAGATGTAACATCACTCCTGTGCATGTCGTAAGGATTAGCATGCGGCTCTCCAGAATTCTCTGTGTTCTCTGTCTCTCGATGAGCTTGGCGATTGCACCTCTCAACATCATCTTCACCGATTTGTCTCCTGCTTTCGCCAAGGGCGGCAACGGCGGCGGCAATGGTGGTGGCAACGGTGGTGGTGGCGGTGGGTGGCCACGGCGGCGGAAACAGCGGCGGAGGTCATGGAGGCGGCAGCAGCAATAGCGGCGGCGGAAAGGGCGGCACCAGTTCGAGGGGGAAGACAGAAAGCGGCCGGACCGGAAGCACGGGCAAGGCCGCCAAGACGAAATCGGCTAAGCAGACTGTCAGTACGAAGGGCACGTCCAAAAAGACGACCATCGCCAAAGCGCCTGCGACAAAACCTGCAAAGAAGCCAGCAGCAGAGCTCGCCGGTCTCAATTCGCTGAAGCGCAACTTCCACGCTCTCATGAAAACGGCCGATCCTCGGATGGCCGCGATTGCCGCGTTCAGCACGGCGTACGCTCAATATGAACTCACCAACGGAGTGGCGCCACCGGCCGACGATCCGCTATTGGGCGATGCCGCCCTGACTGCGGCGCTGGCCGCCGCAACCAAAACAGGCACGGTCACGCCGGAGGCTTTAGGCTGGGCACAGGAGACGCTCGGTGTCGGAACAGCTGTCGGGACGATCGACCAGATGAGAGACGCCTTGGCGGCGGCCGCCCCGACGCCGGAAACACCGGCAGCAGAGACCGAGACAGCGATCGGCGAGACGGCCGACGGGAGCGCGACGACAGACCCGGTCGCGACTGAGGAAACCTCTGAGACTGGAATGGAAGGCACAGCGGACACCACTGAAGCCGCCCAGAGTGTTGACGAAACCGAGACCTCTGCCACAAGCACCGAGACGACAACGAACCCGTAATCCTCTTTGAGGAACCTTCGGGATTTGCCGAATTCATTGCCCCTCCGACGACGGGGCAATGCTGTTTGTCGTTGGCGACATGGCACTGTGTCAGCACTGCAGCCGTGCAACTGCCCGCGGGCTTCAGACCCCGGCTTCGTTGCCGGCCGTTGCGTATGTATGTCGGCCCGCTCGAACTCACCGCCTACGCCGACAGCCTGCTGGCCTCACCGGACGGCGCTGGTGCGGGATGTCAACAGGTCCATGGCTAAGGCACTGGCGAGCGAACGGGATTGGTGAAAGTTCTTTTGAACCTGAAGGCGCTCTATCAGGCTCACCTTCCGCCGGCCAGCAACCGAAGCTGGCTTTCGTCATGCACACCCTGGCGGTAAAGCTCGATGATGAGGGCACCAAGACGGTCGGCCTCCTTGCCTGTTCTGTCGATCTTTAGCCCGCTACAGAGGGCTTCGTGGACACGCCTGCACACGTGCAGATCTTCGGAGGCGAGCGGTTCGTCACGTGTGCTAAACAGCTTGTCTGACATCGCAATCTGCCTTTTTTGGATGCCGTGAATCGCTTTCGTGGAAAAAAGATAATTTCGCGATCTTTGCTCTGCAAGATGGGCGAAGGTCCGAAATTCAAAAACAATTTTGGCCGCGCGGGAAGATACGGGCGCGGGCGGCGGCACGAGATGAGTCCGATCAAGGCGTCGGCTGGACGGATGGTGCGAGCGTGAGATCTACTTGGTTGCGGGGCCCTGGCCGCTTTGTTGCGCCAGGCGCAGCTCTTTCAGCCGCTTCGTTTTTTCGCGGCGGGCCCGCTGCTCCGCCTCGATGGTTTCCTTGGCGGCTCGCTCGGTGTTTTCGAAACGATCCTGTCGGTAAGCCTTTGATGAGGGTTCACGTTCTCTTTTCATGGCCGCTAAACGCAAATCAGCGAAAACGGTTTCATGGGAAAATGCGTCACTGGCTGTCAATCGATCGACATAGCCGGCGTGCCTACGTCTGGAGTCACAGCCATAATAGCAACCGGGCGCCTCGTCGGCGCCCGGCAACATTGCGGATCAGCCTTTGATGAAGGCGAGGATGTCGGGATTTATGATGTCGGCATGGGTGGTGCACATGCCGTGCGGGAATTTCTCGTAGACCTTCAGCGTGGCGTTCTGCAGGAGCTTGGACGAGAGCAGGGCGGAGTCGGCGATCGGCACGATCTGGTCGTCATCGCCGTGCATGACGAAAGTCGGCACGGTGATGATCTTCAGGTCTTCGGTGAAGTCGGTTTCCGAAAAGGCCTTGATGCCGTCGTAATGCGCCTTGGCGCCGCCGATCATGCCCTGGCGCCACCAATTGTTGATGACCGGTTCCAGGACCTTCGCACCCGGCCGGTTGAAGCTGTAGAACGGGCCGGCCGGCAGGTCGTGATAGAACTGTGCGCGATTGTCGGCGAGCTGCTTGCGCAGCCCATCGAAGACTTCGATCGGCAGTCCGCCGGGATTGGCTTCCGTCTTCACCATGATCGGCGGCACGGCGCCGATGATGACGAGTTTGGCGACACGGCCCTGCGGCTGCCCATGGCGGGCGACATAATGGGTCGCTTCGCCACCGCCGGTGGAGTGGCCGACATGGACGGTGTTCCTGAGATCGAGATGCTCGACGACGGCTGCGGCATCGGCGGCGTAATGGTCCATATCATGACCGTCGCCCACCTGGGTCGAGCGGCCGTGGCCGCGCCGGTCATGGGCGACGACCCGGTAGCCCTTCTCAAGGAAGAACAGCATCTGGGCGTCCCAGTCGTCGGAGCATAGCGGCCAGCCGTGATGGAACATGATCGGCTGGGCAGTCTTCGGCCCCCAATCTTTGTAGAAGATCTCGACGCCGTCCTTGGTGGTAACCGTGCTCATCTTTTGGCTCCGTTGGTGGGGTTGGTTGGATTAATGCGCTCAGAAGTTTGCGCTGTTGCCTGCAGAATTGACAAAACCGCGAGCGCCGCTGGGCCGGGGGCTAGGGGCGAGAAGGTCGCGTCTGATCAACCCGAATATGTTGATGTGCTTATCGAATGCCTCTTTCTATTCTATTGATATGACAAACGTTTGTATGTTTCCACGAGGATGGGTGTGAACCCGCCCATTTCGCATGGCTGCTTTGCGCTGCAAACATTCTTTTGATCCACAGTATCTTGGCTGTTGGCCGTCTCAGGCTAGTTCGTCAGGGGCGTAGCGAAGGGACTGATTTAACGGCGAACGTCTGTAATGAGCCATTTTTTTGATATTCGTTCAATATATCCGTCCGGCTAGTTCAATATATCTGTCCGGGGTAGGTGGGCTCCCGTTCTGCCGCCCGTGCATGCAGCTGCCGGCGCTCACTTGAACGCGGTTCATCGCCCAACCATCTAATCCTCATACAACAGCGCCATGGCGGACCGTCGCAACCGCGACGGCTTTGCCGGCGGCGGGACGGCCGTTATTGCCGCCTGAGGATCAAATAATGGGTTACATGGATAAGGACATAGCGCCTCAGAACGACGGGGCGCTGATCGATGCCTATTCGCAATCGATCGCAGCAGCAATCGACATCGTCGGGCCGGCGGTCAGCCGTATCGAGAGGGTGGGCGGCCGGCAGGGGCACGGGTCGGGTTTCGCCGTCTCGCCTGACGGCCTGATCATCACCAACAACCATGTCGTCGATGACGCCAAGGTCGTTCGCATCACCACGCCCGATGGCTTCGTTACCGAGGGCCGCGTGCTCGGCCGGGATGTGGATACCGACATCGCCCTCATTCGCGCCAATACAAGCACCGGCGCCTGGGCGAAGCTCGGAGATTCCCAGCGCCTGCGCAGGGGCCATATCGCGATCGCGATCGGAAACCCGCTCGGCTTCGAATGGACGGTTACCGCCGGCATCGTCTCGGCGCTCGGCCGGTCGATGCGGGCGGCCAGCGGCCGGCTGATGGAGGACGTGATCCAGACCGATGCGGCGCTCAATCCCGGCAACTCGGGCGGGCCGCTGGTGTCTTCGGGCGGGGAGGTCATCGGCGTCAACACTGCCGTCATCCAGGGCGCGCAGAGCATCGCCTTTGCCGTGGCATCGAACACGGCCAATTTCGTGGTTTCGGAGATTCTCCGCTATGGCCAGGTCAGACGTGCCTTCATCGGCATAGCAGGCGATACGATCGTGCTGCCGCGCCGGGTGGCCCTTGCGGCGGGCACGGTACAAACGACCTCCGTTCGCATCCGCCGCGTCGAGCCGGACGGGCCGGCGGCAAAGGGCGGCCTGCAGGAGGGCGATTATATCCTCGCCATCGACGGCAGCCCGGTCGGCGGCGTCGACGATATCGTGCGATTGATGGATGGCAGCAGGATCGGCAGGGATACGGAGATTTTGGTGTTTTCGGTGGCGGGCCGCATCGAGAAGAAGATCTTGCTGCCGATGGCGCGGTCCTGACGCCGCACTTCGGCGCCATGACGTGACGTCACCTACGTCAGGCGCTGACCGCCTCCTGCTCCGTTCCCGAAAAATCCACCGCCGCAAAGGCCGCCGCCAGCACCTCCGGCCCGGCGCCGGTTTTTGCCGCGTCGATCGACAGGATCTGACGGTAGCGTCTTGCGCCGGGCAGGCCGGTGAAGAGGCCGACCATGTGGCGGGCCACGTGCTGCAGCCGGCCGCCGCTGGCGATGTGGCGTTCGGCATAGGCCATCATCCGGTTACAGAGCCCTTCCCAATCCGGTTCGGCCGCAGGCGCACCAAAGAAGCGCTGGTCGATGTCGGCAAGGATCGCGGCATTCTGATAGGCGGCGCGGCCGAGCATGACGCCATCGACATGGGCGAGGTGGCTTGCCGCCTCGTCGAGCGTGCGGATACCGCCATTGATGCCGATGAAGACATCGGGCCAGCGCTGTTTCATCCGATAGACGATCTCGTAGTCGAGCGGCGGGATCTCGCGGTTCTCCTTGGGACTCAGGCCCCTCAGCCAGGCCTTGCGAGCATGGATCCAGATCGCGTCGGCGCCGGCATCGAGAACGCGGGTGATCAGCTCGGGCAGCGCCTGTTCCGGTTCCTGCTCGTCGACGCCGATCCGGCATTTCACCGTCACCGGCACGGTCGCAACCCTCTTCATCGCAGCGATGCATTCGGCCACCGTTTCCGGCGTCAGCATCAGGCAGGCGCCGAAGGTGCCGGACTGCACGCGGTCGGAGGGGCAGCCGACATTGAGGTTGATCTCGTCATAGAAGTAGGGTTCGGCGATCTTAACCGCCTCGGCAAGCTTTGCCGGGTCCGATCCGCCGAGCTGCAGCGCCAGCGGATGCTCGGCGGCGTCATGACCGAGCAGCCGGTCGCGCGGGCCGTGGATGATTGCATCGGCTACCACCATCTCGGTATAGAGCAGCGCCTCGCGGCTGATCTGGCGGTGGAAATAGCGGCAATGCCGATCCGTCCAGTCGATCATCGGGGCGACCGCAATAATCGGCCTCTTCTGCGTCATCGACGTTCCATAGGTCCTTATTCCCGGGCGCCGCACTGCGATGCCCTCTGCCGCAGCGCGGCGCGGTCACCGCCGTATGGGGCGGGCATCCATAAAGCGCGCATATAACACTTGTCGGTGCGATCGACAAATGACCGCCGATCACCACAAACAGAAACGGCGCCCCTTGCGGAGCGCCGTTCATGCCGCGTGAGCGGAAGTCTGACTTACGAAGCCGAGATGTTGACAGCCTTCGGGCCCTTGCCCATGCGATCCGGCTCGGTGTCGAAGGTAACCTGCTGGCCTTCGCGCAGCGACTGGATGCCAGAAGCCTGCAGCGCAGAGATATGGACGAAAACGTCCTTTGCGCCGCCGTCCGGCGTGATGAAACCAAAACCCTTGTCCTGGTTGAAGAATTTTACGGTGCCCTTGGTGGCCATTGGGATCGTCCTTTTCCCTTAGTCTGTGTAGTATCCGCGCCCCCGAGAGGAAGCGGACGGCTTTAGCTTTCGCCCCGATCGATGGGGACGAAGGGTCAGTCGGAGAAGTCACGTACGGGGAAAGAACGTCTACGTAGGCGGGTAGTCCCGCGCCGCCTTCCAAACGGAAGGGATTACCACATCAGTCCAGTCACCGGCATGCAAATGCCCGAGTAAGTCAATTCGTGCCAGCATTTCGGGCAAAAAGCAAGCGGGATTATTGTGGCATGCCCGCATCGATGTCGGGAAATGCCGAAGATTCAGATACTTGACGATGGGTTAGCGGATTCTTGCACGCCTGTGCCATAGCGGGATTCCGTGCCGAAACGGGATGACGGACGGATCTGATAGCCGGGCAGGGATTTCGTGGGGCGGTCGGGGCGGCGGGCACACCGATCAGTGTTCATGGTGAGGCGGATCGCAGAGTCTGCTCTCCAGTGTTCCTCGCGCCGTCTTTGCTCCGCCCTCATCCTTGCGCGTAGCCCACAGGGCGAAGCCTCGAAGGACGGGGGCGGCCACCGGCGCCGTTGCCTTCGATTCTGCATAGGGGCTTTGTGGAATGCGGGTGGGAGGAGCTTCCACGCCCGCCCTCGTGGTTCGAGACGGCCCCTGGGCCTCCTCACAATGAGGGCTCTCTTTGGCGCCTGCGGCTTTTATTCTACAGCCAGTGCAATTGTCCACTCCATCCTCGTCGTAGGCTAGGCCCCAACGGCCGCCCACCTACCGCGCATCCCCCAGCAACCCGCTCAGGCTCCAGGGATTATCACCTTTCTGGTTGGCGATGTCATCGACCTTCCAGCCGCCGTGTTCGCGCACCAAGGTATAGAAGAGCGTCACCTCGTCGCCGTTCTCGAACTCCACCTCCACCTCGGCCTTGTCATCCAGCAGGATCGGTTGGCCGATCCTGACGTCGCTCGCCGCGCCATCCTGACCCGCGATGACGGGATCGAAGTCGATTGCGCCGACATCGCCCTCCGGCGTGTTGTCGAGATCGGTCTGAAGGAGCTTGTTCAGGTGGTCGGAGAAGAAAGTCGAATAGGGCGATGGCGCCTCGGCGTCGCTGTTGTCGGTGTCGTAGCTATAGAGCGCCTTGAGCAGCGCCTTCGGCGTCTTGTAGGTCGCCGCTGATGCGGGCAAGGCTGCGAGCGCCGACAGGGCGAGGGCGAGGATGAATGTGGGCAGGCGCATGCGAACTCTCCTCCGATGAGCGAGGAATCATAGCGGAATCGGGGGGCGAGGTGGAGCGGCATTTTTGGCGGTGGTTACCAGGGATTGGCGCGGCCATCGCTGTTGATGAAAGGCCCCGCGCTTGTTGGGGTTTGGGCGCGTACGCCAGCCTACCCACCTCGCCAATTCCTGTGCTCGTCATAACCAGTGCGCCCAGGTCTCTGGGCGCAGGAGAGTTTCTATCTTGCCACAGAGTCATTCATGGCGCGGAAGCGCCGTGGCTGGATTCTTGTGACAGGCACAGGAATGGGGGAGGAAAGGTGGACCGATCTACCCTCGGCAACGTATCCATAGACGATCAGAACGCCAATCAACTTTGTATAGGGGGCTTGCATAACCGCAAGCCCCACCTCTGTGTTTAAGTCCATCACGATCCAACTCTGCATCGCATGCAATCCGGTCGCGGCTAAATCAACGCCTCATGCGGCAAGCTCGAAACCAACGGCTCGAAGACGTCCTTCACAGCCAGCGTGAAATCGTGGCTGGTGACGTTTCCGGCCGCGTCGTAGGCTTCGGCGGTGAAGGTCAGGCTATGGGTGCTTTCGAAATCGATCGCCGCCTTGGTCTGGATCTTGTTGCCGACGAGCTTAAAGATGCCGTCGGCGTCGTCCGTCAGCCGCCATTTCACCGTGTCGCCTTCAGGATCGACGGCAGTGAGAAGGCCGACCGAGGTGCCGATCGCGACGTTCTCGGAGACTGAGCTGCGCGAGAAGGCGAGATTAACAGGCGCCTTGTTGACCGGCGTCTCGTTGACGTCGAGGACGTTGATCGTGATGTCCTTTTCGACCGTGACCTTGCCGTCCGAAACAGCGATCTTGATTGTGTACGACTTGTCCGTCTCGTAGTCCAGCGCCTTCGAGGTGACGATGCGATTGCCATTGAGCCGGAAATGATCGTCCGCTCCGTTGATCAGCGTATAGGTCAGCGTGTCGCCGTCGGCGTCCTTGGCGCTGAGCAGGCCGACCGTGGTCCAGATCGGGGTACTTTCCAACAGGGAGGTTTTCGAAAGCTGGATATCGGTGGGCGCGCTGTTGCTGCCGTCGGGCGTGAACTTTCCCTTGGCAAAATCGTAGACGCCGTCGGCAAAACGGGCGAATTCAACATCGGTCAGCGTATCCTTGCCCTCCAGGACGCTCGTCAGGATATGGCTGCCATTGTTCAACGCGAAGGAGTAGTTGGCGAAATTGCCTGAGAAGATCGCCGTATCAATGCCCGCACCGCCCAAAAGCACGTCATTGCCGGCGCCGCCTTCAGATCTGTCATTGCCGCCGGTGCCGAAGAAATAGTCGTCGCCGCCGCCGGTCTTGACGTCGATGCCGAAGGCGGTGCCGAAAATGTCGACGTGGCGGTTGGCCAGCTCGTCGGAGAGATCGGCATGGGCGCTGTCCGTCAATGTCAGTGCGAGGACATTGTTCTCGTAGCCTGGCTTGTCGTAAATGACGATCTTGTCGAAGCTTTCGAACTGGGCAGCCGAAGCGAGAACCTCGGCTCCTGCCGTTTCGAGGATTTCGACGTTCTTGATCGTGAAACCGGCAAGCCCGATGGATTCCTGCCCAGGGCCTAAAGTAGGTTTGATGGCCTGCAGCGTGTCCGTGCCCGCGCCGCCATCGATTACTCCGGAAAGCGCGGAAGAGTGCGACTGCAAGTTGATGGCATCATTGCCATCGCCGGCATCAATATCGAAGGCCTCAGGGGCGGTGGACATATTATCGCCATCGGTGATTTTATCGTCGCCCGCGCCGCCTTTAATGACGTCATTTCCGACGCCGCCGAAGATCTGATCGTTGCCATCGCCGCCGGTCAATTTGTCGTTGCCGGCATTGCCGTTGATCGTGTCGTTGCCGCCGCTGCCATCGAAAATATCGTTGCCGTCGGTTCCCGTAAATATGTCGTCACCGCCGCCAGTCTTGACGTCAATACCGGAGACCGTGCCAAATATACTAGCCCGACTGTTTCCAAGCTCGTCGGAAAGATCGACATGGACCTTGTCCGTCAATCTCAAGATGGCGATGGAGGAGCCGAAAGCGTCCTTCGTTCCCGAGATTTTGTCAAAGCTTTCTAACTGCGCGGATGAACCGGTAAAGCCATACTCATTCGTTTCAAGAATTTCGAAATTCTTGATCGTCAGCTGGGCAAACCTGGACACTCGCAGTGTATCAATCCCGGCACCGCCGTCGATCGTCCCGGAAAGCGCCTGAGACGGTGTCTGGAGGGTTACGACATCGTTCCCGTCGCCCGCATCGATGTCGAAGACTTCCGGCGAAGAGCTGGAAAGCTGGCCATCGACGATCGTGTCGTCGCCCTTGCCGCCGATCAACCGGTCATTGCCACCATTGCCATTGATATAATCGTTGCCGTCGCCGGCGTCTAAGATGTCTCTGCCCGCAGTCCCGGTGAGAAGGTCGCGAGCGCTCCCGGTCGTGACGTCGATGCCGGAAACGTTAGGGCCGCCAAAGATGTAGTTTAGCTTGCCTGCCAACTCGTCGGAAAGATCGACATGGGCGCCGTCTGTCAAGACCAGTTGGACGGAAGAATCGGAGCCGGTACCGATGATTTTATCGAAGGATCTGAATTGTGCCGTCGATGCGGTCACGCTGGATGTCGCAGGCTGGAGAATCTCGACGTTCTTGATCGTCAGGCCTGTCAGATCATTGGCTTGCAGCGTGTCGGTGCCGGCCCCGCCGTCTATCGTTCCCGATATCTTGGCGAAAGGGCCGGTGGACAAAATCACTTTGTCGTTGCCATCGCCGGCATCGATATTGAAGGTTTCAGCGACATCGGAAAAATAATCTCCGTCGCTAATCGTGTCATTACCCGCGCCGCCCTTGATGACGTCATTGCCGACGCCGCCGTAAATCTCGTCATTGCCATCGCCGCCATTCAGCGTGTCATTGCCTGCTTCACCATTGAGCAAGTCGTTACCGGCGCCGCCGCTCAGCGTGTCTGCGCCACCACCACTCACTATGGTGTCGTTGCCGGCGCCCGTCGTGATCGTATTGGGGCCGCTCGAGCCCCTGACGATCGCGGAAACCGAGCCCAACTCGTCGGCGAGGTCTGCCAGGCTGGAATCTGAGACGGTGAGGGCGACGGCGGAGAGAGGATTAGCGGCGGAGTAGCGGATAACGTCGTACGCTTCGAACTCAGCGCCGGTCTTGGTAATTGTGGCGCCGTTCGTGTCCAGAATATTCAAGGCCATATATATCTTTCCCCAAAAGATGCGTTGTACTTGGCAATATGAGACATCCCCGAAAGAACTGTTTTATTGCTCGGCGGACGACAACCCCTCGGGGATCTATGCCAATCCCCGATTAAGTTTTCAATGCAAAATTGTGTCTTTTCATTGCTTTTTAATGAAAAGCTAAGGATGAAATACTGGGAAGCGATTTTTAATTAGAGAACTCAAGGCGATACTTGGGTCTCCCAAATAGTATTACCTTTCATTTTTGAGTGAGATGCTCTCGCAAAAATTGTGTTTCAGCGGGTTCTTCGGCGGTGGCGCGGCGCGCGACCTTCCGCGTCACTATCGCAGGTTGTTGCTGGCTTCGACTTGTCCGGCTTTCCGCGCGGGAGGTGTCACTCGAGTTTGATGAGGCCTGCTTCCGTGGGTCTGAAGCCGCAGGCGCGGTAGAGGCCGGTCAGATGCGGCTCGAAATCGACATGCAGCCATTCGGCGCCGCGCTCGCGAGCGAGGTTCGTCGCTTGGCGGACCATGCGCGTCGCGATGCCTTGTCTTCGCATATCAGGATGCACCGATGTATCGAGGATGAAGGCATGGATGCCGCCATCCCATGCGACGTTGACGAAGCCGATGAGCTGGTTGTCGTGGTAGGCGCCGATATGGGTGAGGCTGCGGGAGAGGATGGGGGTGAAATCGCGGTTGTGCGGACTGCCCCAAACGGCGGAAAAGAGCGCGTTCAGTTCCGCGGGCGAGGGGAAGGGGTCGATGCGCAGGTCCAGCATGGGCGGTTCCCTTCCTTCAGCGGGCATGGAGGTCTTCCGGATCAGGGGCGGAGGCGTCATGGGCTCATTCCGTCACAGTGACGAGCCGGCCGTCGCGCCGCCCGAAAATCCTGTCGGAGAGAAGGTCGACGCCGCGGTGTTTCGCCATGTCGATCAGCTGCCGGGCCGTGATCAGCGCGGAGGGCGCTTTTCGGTCGATCACGGCGACCTCGTCGCGCTGGCGCAGGATCAGCAAGGCGCCATCAGGGAAATTCTGATCCACCACCGCCCGGAATTCATCCGTCAGCACGATGGCCGGCGTCAGCGGCGGGTTGTCGTCGATCCGGTAGGCGATCATGTGATCGTTGACCCGTTCGTCCTGGAGCTTCGACATTGCCCGCAGACTATTCCTCTGCGCGGCCTGGCGGATCTCGGCGATGGAGCGCACGCCGAGATCGGCGCGCGAGAGCCCGACCAGGCTCTGCGCCTTGCTTTATCGCCCCGGCCGCCCAGTCTTTCCCTTCGTCCGCCCCTTGCGCTTCTGCTCGCCCGGGTCCTCATAGCTCCCCACGCCCGTCTTCCCGCGCACGACCGGCCGCACGTCGTCGCGCTCCGGCTGCCCTTCGAGCAGCGGTGAAAACCGCTTCGTGCTTTTGGCGGCATCTGGCTTTTCCGGCAGTGCGCCGGTGACCGGCTTTTCGGTTCGGCCGACCGTCATTTCGTCGAGGTCGTTTTTGCGGAAGAGGGTCTTCTTGGCGGGTTCGGTAATGTCGCGGCCCATGTCGTCGAGGTGCGGCTTGCGGAAGAGAGGGGTGGCGGTGTCGGTGCCTGGGCCCATGTCGTCGATTGAGGGTTTGGCGAAGTAGGAGGGCGTGGCCCCCTCATCCGCCCTTTGGGCACCTTCTCCCCGCGGGGGAGAAGGGGACTTGCCGCGGGCTTTTCCTTCCATCGCCTTCGACTCCTCGCGCGCCATCGGGTCGTCCATAACCGCCAGCTCGGCAGCCTTGAGGCGTTTGATTTCGTCGCGAAGGCGGGCGGCTTTTTCGAAGTCGAGGTCGGCGGCGGCGTCGCGCATGCTCTTCTCGAGCGCGTTGAGGTGGGTCTGCAGGTTGTTGCCGACGAGATTGCCGCCATCGGCGAAGCCCTTGCCCGAGACGCCCGAGATATCGGCGCGGACGTGGTCGCGTTCGTAGACGCTGTCGAGGATGTCGGAAATCCTGGCCTTGACCGATTCCGGGGTGATGCCGTGTTCCTGGTTATAGATCATCTGCTTTTCGCGGCGGCGGCTGGTTTCCTCCATCGCTCGCTTCATCGAGCCGGTGACCTGATCGGCATAGAGGATGACCTTGCCGTCGACGTTGCGGGCGGCGCGGCCGATCGTCTGGATCAGCGAGGTTTCCGAGCGCAGGAAGCCTTCCTTGTCGGCGTCGAGGATGGCGACGAAGCCGCATTCGGGAATGTCCAGGCCCTCGCGCAAGAGGTTGATGCCGACGAGCACGTCGAAGGCGCCGAGGCGGAGATCGCGGAGGATCTCGATACGCTCCAGCGTGTCGATGTCGGAGTGCATGTAGCGGACGCGCACGCCCTGCTCATGCAGATATTCGGTCAGGTCCTCGGCCATGCGCTTGGTCAGCACGGTGCAGAGGGTGCGGTAGCCCTTGGCCGATGTCTCGCGGATCTCGCCGAGCACGTCGTCGACCTGGCTGCGGGCCGAGCGGACCTCGACCGGCGGGTCGATCAGGCCGGTCGGGCGGATCACCTGTTCGGCGAAGACGCCGCCTGATTGTTCCATCTCCCAGGCGCCGGGGGTGGCCGAAACGGCGATGGTATCGGGGCGCATGGCGTCCCATTCCTCGAAGCGCAGCGGCCGGTTGTCCATGCAGGAGGGCAGGCGGAAGCCGTATTCGGCCAGCGTCGCCTTGCGCCTGAAGTCGCCCCGGTACATGCCGCCGATCTGCGGCACGGTAACATGGCTTTCGTCGATGAAGACGAGGGCGTTGTCGGGGATATATTCGAACAGCGTCGGCGGCGGATCGCCGGGGTCGCGGCCGGTGAGGTAACGCGAATAGTTTTCGATGCCCTGGCAGGAGCCTGTGGCTTCGAGCATTTCGATATCGTAGCGGGTGCGCTGCTCCAGGCGCTGGGCTTCCAGCAGGCGGCCTGCCTTCTCCAGCTCGGCAAGGCGAAGCCTGAGCTCCTCCTTGATCGACTTGATGGCGCCGTTCAGCGTCGGGCGCGGAGTGACATAGTGCGAATTGGCGTAGATCTTCACCGATTTCAGGTCGCCGACCTTCTGGCCGGTGAGCGGGTCGAACTCGGTGATGGCGTCGATCTCGTCGCCGAACATCGAGATGCGCCAGGCGGCATCCTCCAAGTGGGCGGGGAAGAGTTCGATCGTGTCGCCGCGCACGCGGAAGGAGCCGCGGGTGAAATCCATATCGCGGCGCTTGTATTGCTGGGCGACGAGGTCGGCCAGCAGCTGGCGCTGGTCGAGCCGGTCGCCGACCGACATCTGGAAGGTCATCGCCGTATAGGTCTCGACCGAGCCGATACCATAGATGCAGGAGACCGAGGCGACGATGATGCAATCGTCGCGTTCGAGCAGTGAGCGGGTCGCCGAGTGGCGCATGCGGTCGATCTGCTCGTTGATCGAGCTTTCCTTCTCGATATAGGTATCGGAGCGCGGCACATAGGCTTCCGGCTGGTAATAATCATAGTAGGAAACGAAATATTCCACTGCATTGTCGGGGAAGAAATTCTTGAATTCGGAATAGAGCTGGGCGGCCAGCGTCTTGTTCGGCGCCAGGATGACGGCCGGGCGCTGCGTCGCCTCGATCACCTTGGCCATGGTGAAGGTCTTGCCGGAGCCGGTGACGCCGAGCAGCACCTGGCTGCGGTCGCCATTCTCCAGCCCCTCGACGAGATCGCGGATGGCGGTCGGCTGGTCGCCGGCCGGCTCGTAATCCGACTGCATGCGGATGGCGATGCCGCCTTCGGATTTGTCCGGCCGGGCAGGGCGGTGCGGCGTCCAGATCTTGCCGTTCTTGTGCAGCGGATTGCCGCTCTCGATCAGCGCCGACAGCGCCTCGACCGTGGCGGTGACGGCGGTGCCCGCCTGCAGCGACGAGGCCTCTTCCAGCGTCGTGTCCATGCCGGAAACAGGATTAAGGCCGGCGGCCGCGCGCGTCTTCGGGTCGGTCGAGCCGCCCATGGAGGTGCCGCGCGCACTCTTTGAAGCGCTCACGCTGTCGGCGCTTTGCGCCTTCGCTCCGCGAGGGCCTCGCAACGGCTCGGACGCCCGTTCGGGCTTGCGGCCTTCGGCCGATTTGGCGGCAATTTCGACCTTCTTGCGATGTTTGCCGGCCTTGGAGGCGATCTGGCGCTGTGTCTCGACGCCCGAGGCTTCGGCATCGGCCTCCAGCTGCTTCACCCAATCGGCAACCGAGCCTGAGAGTGGGGCTCCCTCAAAAGACGATTGGGGAGCTTCCTCGAAGCCATTCGGGGCGGGGGATTTCTTCGGAGATCTGGCCATGGCGGGAATATGGAGGGAGTCAGGGCGAAAGTGAAGAGGGAAAGAGTACAAAAGGGAAACGAATGAATCGTTCGGATTTTTGAATAGTGGGGTGGTGGCTCAACGTGCGATATCAAAGAGCCCGCCCCACAATACCAAAGACCCAGCCCCAACCCCTCCCCACAAGGGGGAGGGGCTTAATTTGCGGCACCCGCTTTTCCAATTCCTCAACGTTTCGGAAGAGGCAAGGCGGTGTCGCCGGATTAGCCCCTCCCACCTGTGGGGAGGGGTTGGGGAGGGGTCTTTTTCGACGGTACAAACCGGGCTGATCCCCCATCAAGCCGAACGCTGGTCCGCCGGCCCCTCCAGCCGCGCGAGGTTCAACGCACTGTTGATCAACCCGACATGGCTGAAGGCCTGCGGGAAGTTGCCGAGCATGCGGCGGGCGGCGGGATCATATTCTTCCGCCAGAAGCCCGACATCGTTGCAGATAGAAAGCAGCCGCTCGAACAGGCGCAGCGCATCGTCGCGGCGGCCGATCATGCCGAGGGCGTCGACGAGCCAGAAGCTGCAGGCGAGGAACGCGCCTTCGCCTGGCGGCAGGCCGTCGTCCACCTCCTGCGTTTCGTAGCGCAGCAGCAGGCCATCGCGCAGCAGCTTGCGCTCGATCGCCTCGACTGTCGCGACATAGCGCGGATCATCAGGCGGGATGAAGCCGACCATGCCGAGATGCAGCAGGCTGGCATCAAGCGCCTTGGAGCCGTAGGCCTGCACGAAACAGCCGAGTTCGGGATCGAAAGCCTTCTCGCAAACCTCGGCATGGATGTGATCTGCGAGCGTGCGCCAACGTGCGGCGGCCTCGGGCTCGCCGTCCGCCTCGGCAATCTGGACGGCGCGGTCGAAGGCCACCCAGGCCATGACCTTCGAATAGGTGAAATGCTGGCGCTGGCCGCGCACCTCCCAGATGCCTTCATCGGGCTCCACCCAGATTTTTTCGAGAAAGGGCAGAATGGCCGCCGCCAGTTCGCGTTCGCGGTGATGCGGCGGAAGCCCGCCCTTGCGGGCCTGCAGCATGGCGTCGGCCACCTCGCCGTAGACATCGAGCTGCACCTGTTCGGCAGCGGCATTGCCGATGCGCACGGGTGTCGAGCCCTCGTAGCCACTCAGCCAGGGAACCTGCCATTCCAGCAGGTTTCGCTCGCCGGCGACGCCATACATGATCTGTATCTGCGCCGGCGCGCCGGCGACCGCGCGCAGCAGCCACTTGCGCCAGGCACTGGCTTCCTCGTAATAGCCGAGTTTCATCAGGGCGAGCAGGGTCAGCGTCGCGTCGCGCAGCCAGCAATAGCGGTAGTCCCAGTTGCGCGGCCCGCCGATCTTTTCCGGCAGGGAGGTTGTCGCCGCGGCGACGATGCCACCCGTCGGCATGTAGGTCAGTGCCTTGAGCGTGATGAGCGAGCGTTTGACCTGTTCCGTCCACCGGCCCACTTTCGGGCAGGTCGCGGCAAAGGATTGCCAGAATTCCTCCGTGTCCGGCAGCGCATATTCCACCTGCCGCTGAGCCGGCTGCGGCATATGCGAGGGGGACCAAGTCAGAGTGAAGATCTGGCTCTCGCCAGCGGCAAGCTGGAAGGAGCCGACCGTGCTCAGGCCGCGGCCTTCGAGCGGGACGGCGCAATTCAGGGTTAGCCTGTCCGGGCCGGCAATGGCGGTGATGCCGCCATCCTCGCCATGCGTGACCCAGGGAACGGTTCGGCCGTAATCGAAGCGAAGGTTGAGCTCCATATCGAAGGCGACAGTGCCGCTCTTGCCCTCGACGATGCGCATCAGATCGCTCGTGCTATCGCGAAGCGGCATGAAGTCGATGAGAACGGCGGTGCCGGTCTCTGTCTGAAACTCGGTTTCGAGAATGAGCGTATCGTTGCGGTAGCGGCGCGTGACGCGGACATTTTCACTTGACGGTGACAGCGACCAGAAGCCGTTATCCTCGGCGCCGAGCAGGGCGGCAAAACAGGCGGGGGAATCGAAGCGCGGAAAACAGAGCCAGTCGATCGAGCCGTTCTTCGAGACGAGTGCGGCGGTTTCGCAATCGCCGATGAGCGCGTAGTCCTCAATGGGTACCGACACCGGAGCCTCCTTTGCACAGCAGTCGGGCTTTTAGGTAGAGGCCGTGCGCGGAGGTCAAGCACGGAAACTAACGGGGCGGTCGGCGTGCCGGCTATCATGTAAACTCCGGATATCAATTGGGGGCATGTCAGCAATGCCAATCCGAAACGGGAAGTGTCCCGATAAAAAAAGTCTGTGGTTGAAGGCTCTGCCGGCTCCCGCATTGCGGGCGGTGATGTTACAGCTGCTGCGGGAATTGGGGACCATTCATGAACAAGATCATCATTGCATTCGCGGCCGCCGCGGCAGTGGCCGGCTGCGCCAAACGTCCTGACGCCATCGTCCAGGTCGATATTCCGATGGCGGCCTATACGAACCTCAGTTGCGAGGCGCTCGCAGTGGAACAGAAGAAAGAGAAGGCCAAGCTCGACGACCTGTCCAAGCAGCAGATCAGCGCAGCGAACGGTGATGCTTTTGGTGTCTTCCTCGTCGGCGTCCCCATCGGCAGCGTCGCCGGGGGAGACAAGGAAGGCGAAATTGCCGCGTCCAAAGGTAAGGTTTCGGCCATGCAATCCGCTGGAATGAGCAAGGGCTGCAAGCTGCCCGGCTGACGGCCGGGGCGGCAACCATCAAAATCGGCCCGGCCAAAGTGGGCATTGGCCGGGGCGATCCCGCTTTCAATATCCATTCGCCACCCGTTGTTTCTTCACCCGAAGCTCGACGGCATTCGTGAAATGTCGCGCGGCGATCGTCCGCACCCTCGTATCGGAACCGAAATCGGTCTTCCGCAGTTAGTTTCCTGTGACTTCAGTTTCAGGTGCAACTGCCATTAGCGACCATTCCGCATTCTGGAAAAAAACGATCTCGATCGACCTCGATACCGGCGAACGCCTGGTTCTCCGCTCACCGCAGGATGCGCTTTATGCACTCGTCTCGGACTGGCCGGTCAATGGCGGCGTCCATCAGCAGAGGGCGATCGATTTCTGCCGCGCCTGGCTTGCCGGGCGCATGCCGGCCGAGACGGTGCGGCAGGCCTTCATCCTGGCCGCGTTGGAAGCCGGCGTTACGATCAATGATGATGAAGACGGCGCAGAAGCCTCCGCCTTGAACCCTGCGGTATAGGTGGAGTGACGCTGCTAGATCTGCGCGTCCCGCAGCGCCAACAATGTTTCCTTTCATGTATTGCAAATATTATTCCCGCTGTGTTTGTAGGAAATACGGAGCGTCGCCGCGTTCCGATTCTTTGGGGATTCAACTGAATGAGAATGAAAGTCCTTGCTTGTGCCGCTCTGCTGATACTGGCCGGCTGCAACGCCCCGGTGTCGCAATCCATTGCGGATTCCCAGCGTCCTCCCTCGAATGACGTCCGGCAGAACTTCATCAATATCGTGTTCAAGAGAAGTTATCGGCACGAAGCAGGAGAAGTCGTATGGGCCCGCATTTCCAGCGTGGTGGTGCTTGAACCTGAGAAAAAGATCTATGCTTACTGCGTGCGTTTGGTGCCCAAGCGCGGCTGGGGAGACTGGGCCTACCTCGGCGTCTCCTTCACAGATGGCAAAATATTAGGCGCAACGGTGAATGACGATCGCTGCCGCGACAAGCGGCTGCGCTATTACCCGTTTCCTGAACTGACCGGCATGAAGACCTGACGCAGGGGCGAGGGCTCCGACCGCGCCGCCGCTCAAGGCTTTGTTGAGCGGTGCGCGACAGGCATTTGGTGTCGTTGAGGCGCGGCATCCTGCGACCTTCCTGATGCTGAGGTGCGCAGCCCGCAGGGCGGAGCGTCGAACTACAGGCTGCGACATTGCTGCTTTCAGCCATAGCCTCCGGGAAAGCCGGTCCAACAACTTTGATAGAGGGAGATCCAACTGAATGAAAATCAAAATCCTTGTTTGCGCTGTCCCGCTGGCACTGTCTGGCTGCCAGACTCCGGCGCCGCAGTCCGTTGTCGATTCCCAGCGGCCGCCTTCCAACGCGGTTCGACGCGAATACGTCGACGCTTTGCGTGGAACCATCAAACCGGGGAACTTCGTAAAGGCTGAGATTTCAAGCGTGGTTCTGCTTAATCCGGAAAAGCAGATTTATGCTTATTGCACGCGCACGACGGAACGTGCCAACCCGAACTGGTCCTATATCGGCCTGGGCTTGCAAGACGACATGATATTGTACCTGAAAAAGAACGACCATCGCTGCCACGAGGAACGGCTGCGTTACTATGATTTTCCCGAATTGCGGAATATGAAGTACTGACAAAAGAGGCGAGGCTTCGGAAGCGTTACCTTTCGGCCCTGGGAGAAGATACCGGACTGCGGCCATGCGATGTTGTTTTCAGAAACGCACCGGTGAAACAGCCTCCGGCGGCGTGCTAAGCGGTGCCGCGCACCGCAAAGGCAACGCTCTCGAATCCGCGAGGGCCATCCTCGCTCCCGCCGCCAAGATAGACCGCTCGCATCGCTTCCAACAGACGATCGCGCCTTGCCCTCGGCAAGGCATCGAAATAGGCCGCGAAGGTTCCCTGGCCATAGACCTTTGGAAGCCAAAAGTCATCGAAGCCAGCGTAACGCATCGTGATCGTCAACGTCGTCTCGGCAACATCGGCGAAGCCCGCGTTTTCGAACACCTGACGCAACTCGTCTTCCGCCGTCAGCGGCCGCCTTCCCGTGGGGATGCCCTTGCCTGAGGCTTCGGGCTCGATGGCGCGGACCGTGTCCCAGAACAGGCGCCAGCTCGGCATGCCATCATAAGACCAGACGGCAGCGGCAGCGATGGCGCCCGGTTTCGAGACGCGGCGCATTTCCTGCACGGCCCGGTCGGCATCGGAGACGAAATGCAGCACCAGCAGGGAATAGACGGCGTCGAAAGTCTGGTCTTCATAGGGCAGGGCGCAGACGTCGCCTTGTTGGGCATTGATCCGGGGATCGTCAGTGCGCATGCGCAGGGTGGCCGCGAAGTCTTCCTCGAAATCGATGGCTTCGATGGCTTCCAATTCGGGGTAAGCGGAGAGGGAGAGTGTCAGGCTGCCGGTGCCGCAGCCTGCGTCAAGGACGCGACCACAAGATGGCACGCCTGCGAAATCAACGAAGGGTGCTGCCAGCCGCTGGCTCCAGCGCCCCATGCCGGCCTCATAAGCCTTGGCACCCTTGGCGACGAAAGTGGATGGCATGGGCTTTCCGACACCTCCCGGTCAGTTGACGAAGCAATGCCGTGAGAAAAGGCCTGCAGCGTTGGCAGTCGTTCAGCGCTTGATCAGAACGCTGGCCTGCACCGGCTGCTCGATGCCCTTGAGCACAAGCATGCGGGCTTCGGCGCCTGCGGCGAGATCGGCGGCCTTCGCGGCTGTTTCGGCCGAGATCAGGATCTCCCCGGCTGCGGCGTGGGATTCCAGCCTTGCGGCCTGATTGACGACGCCGCCGATGGCGGTGAAATCGCTGCGGAAGCTCGAGAATTCGCCGATCTGGACCTTGCCGGAATGGATGCCGACGCCGACGCCGAGAGTGCGGCCGGGCAATGCCTCGAGCGCCAGGCCGTTCAGGGCGGCGGCGCAGTTTTGCTGGATCTCCTGTGCGGCCAGGATCGCAGCGCCGGCGTGATCCTTTCTGACGATCGGGAAATTGAAGATCGCCATCAGGCCGTCGCCCATCTGCTTGTTGACGATGCCGTCATGCGCCCAGATTGCCTGCGCGCAGCGATCCTGAAATAGGCTGACGATCCCGCTCAGTTGCACCGCATCGATGCGCTCCGACAGATCCGTGAAGCCCCGGATATCGGCAAACAGGATGGTGGCGTCGACGGTGATCTGGCGCTGCTTCTTGACATATTGGAAGGAGCGTTCGCAGATCGTGCAGATATCCGGATTCATCTTGCTGCGGGTGATGCCGAAGGCGCGGAAGGGAAAGGCGAGGGGGCCGCCGATCGGAATCGGCATATGCATTTGGTCCCAGCAGCCGCGGCAGATCCTGGCGCTGCCGTGCCTGGCTGACTCCCTTGATGAGGCCGTCGTCATATCTCGCAATCCATCGCTTGATAGCTAAACACAAGCTTCCGACATTCGCTTGCTTTTGGCAACTCTGCTGATGGTCTGGAGTGACGATGGATTGAAGTATTTCACCCGGCCCAATCCTTATCGGACACGTCGCCACTAAGTTGAATATCGCCCGGCCAGACGATAGCATCGCCGTGGAACCTCCTGTGGGATATTGTTAACAATACATTAGCTCTCCAGGAAAGACCGGGGATGGAGCGCCGTCTTGCCGCAATCCTGATCGCTGATGTCGGTTACAGTCGATTGAGGCAGATCGACGAAGAGGGCACCCGTGCACGTTTTCAGGCGGACCAGAACGATGTCTTCGAGCCGGCGATCGAACGTCATCACCGCCGGCTGGCCAAGACCATGGGCGATGGTCTGCTGGCCGAATTTCAGAGTGTCGTCGATGCCTTGCGCTGCGCGGTGGAGATTCAGCAGCTGAAAGCCTCGCAGAATGGCGCGGCGTTCCCGGAGCACCGGCTGGAGTTCCGGATCGGCATCAATCTCGGCGATATCATTGTCAAGGGCATGCGCCGTTTTGTCGCGTTTTAGCACGTGTGCAATGCGTAAATAAGGTCGCGCCAATGAACGCGCTCCCGGCCAACACCATTCGCGCGCCAAGGCTGCGACCGACGGTTCCAGGGAATACGGTCACACTTGTTACTCCCACTGTTCGATTTCCGATGCGAAACTATCTCAGACCAATGCGCGATGAAGCGGGCGTCCAAGCCTGGAAAATCGCCCCAATGAGGAGATTGAAAGCCATGACTGCTTCAGCCGAGAATGCCAAAAACGGACAAGCCATACACAAACCACCGGTCGTGTCGCCGCAGGCCTGGGAGGCGGCCCGCGCGAAACTGCTCGTGAAGGAAAAGGCTGAGACCCGCGCCCGCGACGCGCTGGCCGCCGAGCGCCGGCGCATGCCGTGGATGGTGGTGGAGAAGGCCTATGCGTTCGAAGGTCCTCAGGGCAAGGTCAGCCTGCTCGACCTGTTCGAAGGCAGACACCAGCTCATCCTCTACCGCGCCTTCTACGAGCCCGGCGTGTTCGGCTGGCCCGAGCATGCCTGCCGCGGCTGCTCGATGGTGGCCGATCAGGTCGCCCATGTCGCCCATCTCAACGCCCGCGACACGACGCTGGTCTTCGCCTCGCGCGCGCCGCAGGCCGACATTGCACGGCTGAAGGCGCGGATGGGCTGGACGATGCCGTGGGTGACGATCACCGACAGCTTCGACAAGGACTTCGGCGTCGACGAGTGGCACGGCACCAATGTGTTCTACCGCGACGGCGAGCGCATCTTCCGCACCTATTTCATCAACAACCGCGGCGACGAGCAGATGGGCGGCACCTGGAACTATCTCGACATCACGCCGCTCGGCCGCCAGGAAGTCTGGGAGGATTCGCCCAAAGGCTATCCGCAGACCCCGACCTATAAGTGGTGGAACTGGCACGACAGCTATATGCCAGACGCCGAGCCCGACAAGAAATGGGTCGAGGTCTCCGACGCTGGCGAGGCGGCGTTTCGGGCCGAGAGTGCAAACGAGAAACCGTAGGGTCGGTCCGGCCGTATCCTCCGTCCCGTCCAGGCAGGAGGGTACGGCGGTCCGTCTTAAAGTCTACTCAACCGCAAATCTCCCTTCATGACGACGCATCAGCAGGGCAGTTCGTGGCGCCGCTGATGCTTGCTCCGTGCCGTCGCCTCCCGCACCTTCTGCGCGCAAAATTTCACCGACATATCTCCTTACTGTCACGGAACCATGCTAGATTTCGCCCGATTTCCAGGGGAGGCGGGCATGGATACGGATTTTCGTGTGACCGGCAGGAATGCCGCTTCGCTTTTTGCGCTGACCATCCATCGCGGCGACGGCATGGTGCTGCTCGGCATGGACTGGAAGAACGGCCGGCCGCCGATCGATTTCGTCGGTTTCGCCGTCCAGTATCGTGAGCCGGGTACAGACTTCTTCAAGACGGTGCACAACCGCATCGGCTTTCCCGGCCAGCCGCTTCCCGAAGACGGCATCCGCACCACCGAGGCGCCGATCCAGAAGTTCCGCTGGGTGCATTTTCCCTTCAATGCCGATCTGCCCGGCAAGTTCACCTATCGCGTTACGCCAAAGTTTATGGGTGCCGCGGGCGCGCTGACCTCGGGCGAGGCGCAAGAGGCGGAGCTGGCGCTGATGCGCGAGACCATTCCCGGCAAGCTCAACGTCGCTTTCACCCGCGGCTTCGTCTCGTCGCAGGCCTTCGTGCGCAATTTTGCCGCCGATGAGCCGACGATCATCACCCTAGTGCCGCCGGATGGCGACCAGGGGCTGGACTTTGTGCCGACCCATGCCGATGCTCAGCGGGCGCTCGCCTGGATGGGCTTCGAGGCGCGGGCCGAAACGCTTGCGCTGCTGGATAGAGCGCGCGAGTCTGGCGCCGAGGTGCGCGCCATCGCCTATGACCTGAACCTGCCCGAGGTGGTCACCCGGCTGGAGGCGCTGGGGGACAAGCTCAAGATCATCATCGACGACAGCGACCGCACCGAGGGCCACGGGCGTCCGAATTCGCCGGAGACGAGGGCGGCGGAGCGGCTGATCGCCTCGGCGGGTGCTGCCAACGTCAAGCGCCAGCATATGGCCAACCTGCAGCATCAGAAATCGATCGCGGTCCGCGGCGGCATCTCGACCGTGCTCTACGGTTCGACCAATCTCAGCTGGCGCGGGCTCTATGTACAGTCGAACAACAGCCTCGCCGTCCACAGCGACAAGGCGATCGAGGATTATTTCACCGCCTTCGAGAGCTATTTCACTGCCAAACGCGCCGAGGATTTCCGCGATTCGCCAAGTTCCGCCGGCTGGATTGATCTCGGCCTCGACGGCGTCGACGCCAAGGTCGCTTTCTCCCCGCACAGCGATGCCAATGGCCGGCTCGACGAGATCGCAGCCGATATCGATACCGCAGAGTCCAGCGTGTTCTTCTCGCTCGCCTTTCTCGGCCAGATGACCAAGGGGGCGATCGGCCCGGCATTGGGGCGCGCCCTGGATCGCCCCGACATGCATGTGATGGGCATTGCCGATGCCGAGGTGCGGGCCGGCAATCTGGGCTTGGCCGTGCTCACTCCCGACAACCGTCGGCGGGTGGTGCGGGCATCGGCCCTGACCGGCAACGTGCCGCCGCCGTTTCTGACCGAGCCCTCGGGTCTTGCCGGTGTCGACGGCAACCAGCGCGGCACGCGCATGCACCACAAATTCGTCGTGCTCGACTTCGACAAGCCGACGGCGCGGGTCTATCTCGGCTCCTACAATTTCTCCGAACCCGCCGATGATGAGAACGGCGAGAACCTCGTCCTCGTCCGTGACCGGACGGTGGCGACCAGCTACATGATCGAGGCGCTCAGGATGTACGATCACTACATCTTCCGCGTCGCCTCCGAAGCAAATGACGGCGCCGCCCGCCCGCTGGAGCTCAAACGCCCGCCGCAGCCCGGCGGCACACCCTGGTTCGAGCGCGACTGGACCGACCCCATTCGCGCCCGCGACCGGGCGTTGTTTTCGCGGGCGGAGTAATGTTGCCGGTCACGACGGCCCTTGAACCTCAAGTGGCTGCCGCATGGCCGAAGCGCCGGGCCTGACGTCCAAAAGTCAAATTAATACCTCGCCGGTTGCCCAACATATTCTTCTCAGGGTGGAAACATTCAGGGCACGGTTGCGTTGTACCCGCTACCGGTAGTGCGCCTGACCGCCCGTCTATGAGGAGGCTTATTCATGAAGGTCATGATCGTCGAAGATGAGAATCTTATCGCTCTGGAACTCGAGCGCATTGCGCAAGAAGCCGGACACCAGACCATCGGACCGGTATCGACGGTGGAGCAGGCTCTCGCCCACGCTCAAAGAAGCGATGTCGCGCTCGTCGATCTCAGTCTCTCCGATGGGCTGAGCGGCGCCCTGCTGGCGCGTCGGCTGATCGACCGCCATGGGGTTGACGTCATCTTCGTGACCGGTAGTCCCGAGAATGTCGGTCACGGTATCGAAGGCGCGCTCGATGTGATCTCCAAGCCCTTCACCGACGAGCGGATCGCCAGCGCGCTCTCGCGGGTGGAGGAGCGACGTAAAAACTTCGACAGCAGCAAAACTGCTTTGTGAACAGCAGCAGCGCTGCGTGTTATAAGAAGGAAATCGACGTCGTCAGGCCGCTGCTGCCTGCCTGAGGAGATAGTCCGGATGAAACACGCGCTCATTGCCGTTCTCTTCGCTCTCTCGGCCTGCGCCAGCGCAAGGGGGCCGCAGCCTCTTCCAGGCAGCCTCACCTATGGCGGAAAGGTCCTGCATTCGCCCTATCGTCCGGGAACGGTGGTCAAGAATACCTTCCTTGGCGATTTCGGTTACCGTGTGTTCGAGACCTATGTCGTCCAGCCGGACGGGACGCTCAAGCTCACATCCCAGAGCACGGGGCCGGACTTCCTCTGGCAGTGAGGGGCTCCGCAATCCGCCTGGGCGCAAGGTGCGTGCGCTCCGATTATCTCAAGGCGTTGCGTATCTGCTTGCGCTTTTTCGTCCCTTCGCAATTGAATATTGCGCTGCAGTAAAGATCCCGTCTATACCGCAGGCATTCACCACGGACCCGGTGAGATCCCGGGTGGCTCTTCTGGCCGCCGATCCGCCAGACAACGCAAAACCCGCATGCCATCACGCGACCGCTCGACAGAGTGGGTCCGGCCATGCTTTGCGAGTCTCCTTCCTATGCTGCTTTCCTCCATCCGTCGTGATTGGTCGGCCAATCCCATGCGCGAAATGCTTGCCGGAGCGGTGGCGACCTTCGCCCTCATCCCCGAGGTGATTGCCTTTTCTTTTGCGGCGGGGGTTGACCCCGAGGTCGGCCTGTTCGCCTCTTTCGTCATCAGCATCGTCATTGCGTTTACCGGCGGACGCCCGGCGATGATCTCGGCCGCTGCCGGATCGGTGGCGCTGGTGGCGGCACCGCTGGTGCATGCTCACGGCTTGCCCTATCTCTTCGCGGCCGGGCTGCTGGCGGGGCTGCTGCAGATCGTGTTCGGCCTGCTGCGGCTTGGCGTGTTGATGCGCTTCGTGTCGAAATCCGTCCGCATCGGCTTCGTCAATGCACTCGCCATCCTGATCTTTGCGGCGCAGATGCCGCATATTGTCGGTGCCGGCTGGATGGAATATGCCATGCTGATTGTCGGGCTCGTCATCATTTACCTGACGCCGCGGATCACCACCGCGATCCCGTCGCCGCTGATCTGCATTCTGATCCTGACCGTCGCCTCGATAGCGCTCGGGCTTCCTATTCTCACCGTTGCCGACCTCGGCAAGCTCCCAGATTCGCTGCCCGTCTTCGCCTGGCCGGCCGTGCCGCTGACGCTGGAAACGCTTCGGATCATTGCAGGACCTGCGCTTGCCATTGCGATGGTCGGACTGCTGGAATCGATGATGACCGCGAGCGTCGTCGACGATCTCACGGATACGCCGAGTTCGAAGAACCGCGAATGCACCGGTCTCGGCCTCGCCAACGCCGCCGCCAGCCTGTTCGGCGGCATCGCCGGCTGCGGCATGATCGGCCAGACGGTGAGCAACGTGAAATATGGCGGGCGCGGCCGGCTCTCCACTTTGTTTGCCGGCGCGTTTTTGCTGATCCTGATGGTGCTCCTGAAGCCGTGGGTCTCCGAGGTTCCCGTCGCTGCGCTGGTGGCGATCATGGTCATGGTGTCGATCGATACGTTCGACTGGTCGTCACTGAGAGCGGTTGTCGTCCATCCCCGGATGTCGAGCGCCGTCATGGTGGCAACCGTCCTCGTCACCGTCTTCACCGCCAACCTGGCGCTTGGTGTAACGGTCGGCGTGCTGCTCAGCGGCGTGTTCTTCACCTTCAAGGTCGCCAGCCTGCTGCGCGTCGACGTGGCGCCCGATCAAGCCGCCGGGCGGCTGATCTATCGCGTGTCCGGCCAGGTGTTCTTTGCCTCCGCTGACGTCTTCGTCGAAGCCTTCGACGTTCAGGATGCACTCGGCAAGGCCGTATTGATCGACGTGTCCGACGCGCATTTCTGGGACATCACCGCCGTAGCCGCGCTCGACAAGGTCGTGCAGCGGTTCGCGGCTCACGGCATCGCCGTGGAGGTCGCGGGCCTCAACAAGGCGAGCGCGACCTTGATCGGAAGCCTCGACGGCAAGGTAGTGCTGAAGGAGGTGTGACGGCGCGAGGGCTACCGCGAGACGATCACGTAATCGTCGCTGTTGCCGGTTATCGCGTTCAGCCGTCTAACGGCCAGTTCGATGAACGCCTTGACCAAAGGCGGCAAGTGCCGGCTGCTGGGATAGACGCCATGCAGGCCGCCGGTCGGGGTGCCGGCGTCGGCGACGTGATCGATGTCTCCGACCAGTGATATTTGATGGAGGCGGATCGGCCGGCGCTCGCCTCATAGCCGCGTTGGAAAAGAGGCAGCAATAGCCAACCTCCCGGGATCATTGGCCTCGAGCCGAGGATCCACCCCATGGATCCCGCTTGTACAGTCGCCGGCGAACGCTATTGTTTGATCGAAGACCTGTGTCCTTGAGGGGGAGGCTTTAATGCCATCAAGTTTCAATGTCGAAAGTGCAGATGGTTACGAACGGCTGATGGGGCGCTGGAGCAGGCGGCTGGCGCCGATGCTCATCGATTTCGCTGGTCTCTCGGATGGCGAGCGCGTGCTTGATGTCGGCTGCGGCACCGGCAGCCTGGCGTTTACGCTGGCGGAAACGCCGGGCCTGCAGGAGATCGCCGCCGTCGACTATTCGCCGGTTTTCGTCGAGGCCGCAACGCGACGCAACACCGATCTGCGCGTAACGATCCGGCAGGCCGATGCCTGTGCGCTTCCCTTCGAGGACAACCGCTTCGACCGGGCGATGTCGCTGCTCGTGCTGCATTTCGTGCCGGAGGCGGGAAAGGCGGTATCCGAGATGCGTCGTGTGGTGCGCCCGGGTGGCGTGGTCGCGGCCGCCGTCTGGGACCATTATGGCGGCATGTCCGGCATGCGGATGATGTGGGATACGGTGGCGATGCTCGACGAGAACGCGCTGGCAATGCGCCGCAGATATTGCTTCCAGCCGATGATGCGGCCGGGGGAAATGAAGGAGAGCTTCATCGCGCAGGGCCTAGCCGAAGTCGAGGAGACCTCGCTGCTGATCCGGATGGAATATCTTTCCTTCGAGGATTATTGGGATCCGATCGCCGCCGGCGAGGGACCGCTCGGCAAATATGTTGCCGGTCTGGACCCGGCGAGGCGAAATGCCGTCGATGCCGCCGTCAGGGCCGCTTACGAGGCTGGCGAGCCGAATGGGCCGCGATCGTTCGCATCGGTGGCGTGGGCGTGCCGGGGCAGGGTGCCCGGATAGATTAGCGGGAGCGCCACCTTCTCTAAAACGAGAATCGTGCGCTTGCTCCCTCTTCTCCCCAGCGGGGAGAAGGTGGCCCGAAGGGTCGGATGAGGGGGCGGCACGGTACTACGTCATTGATTGCTCTTCGCTTTCTCGCGATCCATTGATTGCCCTTCGCTTGCGCTCAGTACATTCGCGGCTTAGCCGCTCACCCCCTCATCGCTGCCGGCACCGACCGGGGTCGAGCCACGGGTCTCGACCCATCCTTCGGACCCCCGCTGGGGAGAAAAGGCAGGCAGCGGGCCGCATGCGCCAACGTGAAAGGCAGGGTGCTGGAAGGTGTACGCCTTCCAATACGGCGCTGGAGGTGCCACCCGATCACGGCAATCGTGATGGAACACGGGCAGCATTGCTGACGTTATTGCCCGCTGTCTGCGACTGCAAACGCAGCCGCAACAGCATCACCCGCCCGGTTCGGGCACCCCTTCCGACGGCATCCGGAATTGCCCGCCTCGCCGCCGCTTTCGGACGGAGGAATATCAAATGTCCGCTTTGGAAAGCCTGCGCCGACTGACGCCGCAGCAGCGCAATGCCGTCATCGCCAGCTATCTCGGTTGGACGCTCGACGCCTTCGATTTCTTCATTCTCGTCTTCGTACTCAAATATATCGCCGAGGAATTCCACACCGACGTTCCCGCCGTCTCGGTGGCGATCTTCCTGACGCTCGCCATGCGGGCGCTCGGCGCGCTGGTCTTTGGGCTGGCGGCCGACCGTTACGGACGGCGCATCACGCTGATGGCGGACGTGCTGCTCTATTCGATATTCGAATTCCTGACCGGCATTTCCACCGGGCTCACCATGTTCCTCATCTTCCGCGCGCTCTACGGCATCGCCATGGGCGGCGAGTGGGGTGTGGGCGCTTCGCTTGTCATGGAGACGGTGCCGGAGGAGAGCCGCGGCATCGTCTCGGGCATTCTGCAGGCGGGCTATCCCTCGGGCTATCTCATCGCCTCGATCGTGTTCTTCCTGCTCTTTCCTGTGATCGGCTGGCGCGGCATGTTTTTCGTCGGCGCGCTGCCGGCGCTGCTGGTGCTCTATATCAGGCGCAATGTCGAGGAGAGCCCGGCCTTCCTGAAACGGCAGGCTACGGGGCGCCGGCCGTTCCTGACGGTGCTGCGCGAAAATATCCCGCTGTTCATCTGGTCGGTGCTGCTGATGACGGCGTTCAACTTCTTCAGCCACGGCACGCAGGATATCTACCCGACCTTCCTCGAGACGCAGCGCAACTATTCGAGCTATACGGTCGGCGCCATCGCCATCGTCTACAATATCGGGGCGATCTGCGGCGGGCTGTTCTTCGGGGCGCTGTCGCAGCGGATCGGCCGCAGACGGGCGATCGTCATCGCCGCCATGATCGCCGTGCCCGTCGCGCCGCTCTGGGCCTATGCGCCCAGGCCGGTGCTGCTCGCCATCGGCGCTTTCCTGATGCAGTTCTTCGTCCAGGGCGCCTGGGGCATCGTGCCGGTGCATCTGAACGAGTTGTCGCCGGATGAAGTGCGCGGCACCTTCCCCGGCTTTGCCTATCAGCTCGGCAACCTGCTGGCGTCGGGCAATGCGACGCTGCAGGCGGGGCTCGCCGCCCGCTGGGACGGCGACTATGCCTATGCGCTTTTGATCGTCGCAGCCGTGGTGGCGCTCGTCGTCGCGGCCCTCGCCGGCTTCGGCTACGAGAAGAAGGATGTCCGCTTCGGCACGGAGGAGGCTAGGGAAGCGCATGGCGCGATGCAAATCTAGCGCTGCCTGTGGCTATGGAGGCCGGCGGCGATGGCTGCCGGCCTTTTCTTGCGTACTGCCGCCAAGGCGACAGAGTCTTTCAGCTCTTCACCACCTTGCAGGCGCAGATGCGATCGTAAAAGGTCTGTCCTCGCCAAAAGATGAAGGGCAAGAACCACCAAATAAGGGCGGCTATACCCAGGATGATGTTGAACGTTGCGGCGCCTTTGTTCAAAAGTGTGTATCCGTCGCGAGACATGCGGAGCAGCACGTCGAAGTCTTCCGTGGGAAAGACTGGAAACAGCGAAAACGCAAAAGCGGCGGCGATGAAAAACAGATACGGGCTGAATTTCAGGATCTCCCGTCTAAACTCGGTGCCAAGGCCGGGGCTTTTACCATCGACGGATTGGACTCTCAGGCCGAGCAGCTTCTTTCCGATCGTGCGGCGGCCATTTGCGGAAAAATAGGCGAAGGCAAACGCGAGAAAGGCAATGTTGACGATGCCGGAGATCACGCTGGAATATACGAACACGGGTCCGATCACTGGATTGTCGTCCGCGTCGACAGGGATGGTCAGCCATTGGCCTGATGTCCCGTTGTCTGTTTGACGCGAGACGCCCGTCTGCAGGTATCTTTGTTTTTCCGAGCCGATTTGGCTGACTTCGCAGATCTGATTGATACGAACTTCTCCACTTCTCAGCGGCCATCCGGCGTCAATCCGCTTTGCAAGCTGATCCGGCAACTCTACGCCGCACTGTGTGTAACTCCAGCCGGGAAAGCGGAAGTCTAGGGGAAGAACTGTTGAAATACAGTAGACGGCTATGAGAATGGCGGCCTGAAAGATGATGATGTCGATGAGATAGGCCACGGCGCGTCGCCAGAAGTGGCGGGAAGGCAAAGTAGCGTATTGCGGCATCTGCGGTGTCGTGTCCATGTCACCCCCTATGTATCCGCGCAAGCTACTCCGGCAGGTTGATTCGTTTCAACATTAAGTGGAAAAATGCACGGTGTTTTTGAGAGAAGCGTCGTGCTCACGCTGAAGTCGAGTTCCGGTGCAATTTCTGCGCTGGGAAGGCGAACCGCCACGGACCTGCCTAATATCCGCATCGTCTCGGTGGCGTAAGGTCGCAACCGTGGGGCTTGCCGCCGGGTGGCGGCGTGCTAGGTAGGGGCTGCTGGTGTCTCCCCTGCCGGATCGGTTTTTCCCTTCGCAGCCTCGAGTTCTCCTATGCAATTTTCTCCCGCCGCCGTCTGGCCTATCGTCATGCTGTTTGCCTCCAACATCTTCATGACCTTTGGCTAGTGCGGGCATTTCAAGCATAAGAGCAGCGCCATCTTCCTCGCCATTATCGTCAGCTGGGATATCGCCTTCTTCGATATTGCTTGGCGGCGCCGGCGAACCGCATCGGGTCGGCGGTCGATACGACGGCGCAGCTGAGGACGATGCAGCAGGTGATCACGCTGACGTCTTATCCGGCTTCTCGATTTTCTGGCTCGGCGACAACCTGACTTGGAACCATGCGATCGGCTTTGCCCTGATTGCAATTGGTGCATCGTTCATCTTTCGTGCATAAACTTTAGCCTTTTCAATAGATTACAAATTGTCCATGTCTAGATATCGCCACATTTCCTACAGATTGGCGTCGCAATCGGCTGGCAGCCTGTCACCTCAAGCATTTCTGTTTTCTCCGAGTCAATGAAATGCTCTGACTTCTTGTTTGCGCAGTTCCGGACGCAAAACCGCGACGCATTTTTGCTGGAATTGCTTAGCGATGATGACGAGGTGAACGGCCATGAGCCTGTCTTTCCCGACGATGGCGGCGATCCGGTTCGGCTATGGTTTCCGGCCGGGCGAAGCGCCGCCCAGCAGTAGGGACGATCTCATCGGCCAGCTGCGCAAGGGGGCGGCGGCAACGCCGGACTTTCCTCTTCGCGGCCCGGACACGCGTCACCAGGCGATTCTCAGCCTGCAGGCGCAGTTGCAGCAGATCCGCCAGGACGCCAAGACGGTAACCGACGATGCAACGCAGCGCGAGATGCGCAAGGGGGTACAGCGGCAAGTGCAGCAGCAGTTCCAGCACGATGCGAACCTGCGGCTGATGCAGGCGGTGCTGTCGCCGTACGGCTTCTACGAGAGGCTTTCGACTTTCTGGACCGATCATTTCTCCACCAGCGCCAATAAGAGCCTGCCGATGCGCCTCATCGTGCCGCTCTACGAGGCCGAGGCGATCCGGCCATTCATATCAGGCAAGTTCGGCGATCTCCTGCGCAGCGCCACCGCCCATCCGGCCATGCTGATCTATCTGGACCAGGCGGATCTGCTCGGTCCGGATTCGGCCGGCGGCATGAAGCGCAACAAAGGGCTGAACGAAAATCTCGGCCGGGAACTGCTGGAGCTGCACACGCTTGGCGCCGGCAGCGGCTATACCCAGGCGGATGTGACCTCAGCAGCCATGGTGCTGACAGGCCTCACCATCGACCGCAAGGAGATGCACATCGCCTTCCGGCCGAACATTTCGGAGCCCGGCGCGCATGAGGTGCTGGGCGTCAGCTATGGCGGGCGCAGGCGCTCGCGCGACGATTATCTCGACATGCTCGACGATCTGGCGCTGCATCCGAAGACGGCGGCGCATATCAGCCGGAAGCTCGCGGTGCATTTCATCGCCGACCAGCCCGACGAGGGGATGGTGTCCGATATGGCCGAAGCCTGGAAGAAGACGGATGGCGACCTGACCGCCGTCTACACTGCGATGCTCGACGATCCCGCCGCTTGGCGCGACGAGGGCGCCAAGGCCCGCCAGCCTTTCGACTATGTCGTCACCGGCCTGAGGGCTTTGAATGCGGGACCGATCAACGGCATTGTCGGCAGTTTCCTGGCGGCCAACCAGCAGGGTACGGACGAGGGCGACATGGCGGCGAACACGCCTGGCATGGCAGGATCGCCGGTGCCGACGGACCCCGCCGGCGAGGCGAGGGAGAAGCGCCTCAAAGCCTTCCGAACGGCGCGTGCGCTGGGGCAGGACGCACTCAGGCGCATGGGGCAACCGACCTGGCTGCCGCCGAGCCCGGCCGGTTTCGAGGAAGGCTTCTCCGCCTGGATCACCGGCAGCCAGCTCGCCGAGCGGCTGGCCTGGGCGAGGCGGGCCGCAGCACAGTTCGGCCGGGACGAAGATCCGCGCGAATTCTTGAAATCGACACTTGCCGATGCGGCGCGCGACGAGACGATCCGCGTGGTATCGCAGGCGCCGAACAAGATCAGCGGGCTGACGCTGGTGCTGGCATCGCCCGAATTCAATCGCCGCTAGGAGGCTTTGTCCATGAACCGCATTTCGCTGTCCCGCCGCGGCTTTCTGGCCTCGGCCTGCTGTCTTGCCGCCGCGCCCGTCTTCACGCCGGTCATGTTCGCGGCAATGCCGGGTGACAACCGTTTCGTCACCATCGTGCTGCGCGGCGCGATGGACGGGCTGGATCTGGTGCAGCCCTATGGCGATGCCGGTTTCGCGGCGCTCAGGCCGACCCTGGCGCTGACGCCCGAGACCGGGCTTCTCGATCTCGACGGGCATTTCGGCCTCAATCCGGCGGCGGCCGAGCTGATGCCGCTGTGGAAGAACCGGGAACTCGCCTTCGTGCACGCGGTGTCGACGCCCTACCGCGACCAGCGCAGCCATTTCGACGGGCAGGACATGCTGGAATCCGGCGGCGGGCATGTCGCCGAGGAAAAGACCGGCTGGCTGAACCGGGCGCTCGCCGTCATCCCGCGCTCGGACGGGCGCAAGGCGATCGACATCAACACCTCGACGGAACTGATCCTCTCCGGGCCGAACAATGTCGACGTCTGGGCGTCGGATTCCAATCTGACGCCGGCGCGCGACGAGATGCAGTTCCTGGCCCGGCTCTATGCCGGCGATCCGCCGTTCGCCGAAGCGCTTGCCGAGGCGACGCGGGCCGACACCGCCTCGATGGTGGTCGAGCCGGAGGGCCAGCACGGCGCAAAGATCGCCGACGTGGCAGCGCTCGCCGGTAACATGCTGAAAGGCGATTATCGCATCGCCAGCTTCTCGATATCAGGCTGGGATACGCATATCGGCCAGGCCGGCCAGTTCAAGCGGCCAGTGCAGGACCTCGCCCAGGCGATCAATACGCTGAAGGCGACACTCGGGCCCGAGATCTGGTCGAAGACCGTGGTGCTTGCCGTGACCGAATTCGGCCGCACCGTGCGCCAGAACGGCTCAGCCGGCACCGACCACGGCACCGGCGGCTGCGCGCTGCTTGCCGGCGGCGCCATCAACGGCGGGCGCATCCTCGGCCGTTGGCCGGGGCTCAGTGACGGCCAGCTGCTCGACGACCGCGACCTGATGCCGACCGCCGACGTGCGCGAACTCGCCGCGGCAATGCTCTACCGGCAGTTCGATGTCAGCGCCGATGATTTGACGGGGAAGATCTTCCCGGGGCTGGGGTTTGACAAGGGGTCGCAGTTTTTGAAGGCGTGAGGAGTGGCTCGACGCCGCGAAGCGTGAGTGATCGGAGCGGTGAATCGATTGCGGGGCCGAACGCTCTGAGGGGGACGGAGCGTCGGGCGGCCGCCTGTACTTGGCGAGGCACAGCCTCTCCTCCGTCGTTCCTGTGACAGCACAGGAACGACGGAGGAGAGGCTGTGCGTCGCCGAGGAGCAAGCCGCTGCCCGGCCCTTCGCTTGGGCTCAGGGCGTTCGTTGCTGCAATCGATTCACTGGATCGATTGCTCGGGCTGCGCCCGACCGCAACTCACCCCAAAACATCATAAAGCCTGAAGATGAAGCTGACCTGGTAGATCAGGTTGGCGATGACGAAGGTGGCGTGGAAGCGGCGGTTGGGGGTCCAGGCGGCGATGGCGCAGAGGATGATGTAGATGATGTTGCGCGCGGGATATTCCCAGCCGAGCGCGAGGATGCGCTCATGGCCCTTGATCGCCGTGTCGAGAATATCGACGGCGTAGGTGAGGCCGAGGATGCCGAAGAACCATTTGCGCCGCGAGATGAAATATTCCTCGTAACCGCCATATTCGTCGAGCGAGGCGGGGAAGAGCAGGGCGCAAAGCAGGAAAAACAGGCTGCAGAAGCAGATCAGGAAGAGATAGATGCCAAAGCCGATCGCAGGCACGGCCTGCAGGCGATATTCCCACCACCAGATATGGATGATGAAGAGGAACATCGACAGCGCCCAGCCGAGATGGATGGCATAGACTTTCGCCTTGGCGGGATGCTGGACGATGCCGGCAAGGCCGGTGAGCACCCTGGCGAGCGAAAGGCTGATGACCATGCCCATCACCACCTTGATGTGAAGGAAGACCTCCGGCGAGCTGACAGTTTCCATGCTTTCGATCCTTGGCCTGTCACTCCTCGGCGACTTGCTTCGGTTTGCCCTCTTCGTCGAGCGCCACCATGATGAAGGTGCCAGCTGTGACCTTTTCCATCTTGGCGTAACGTGCGCGGTGCGCCCAGGCTTCGACGCAGAGCGTGATCGAGGTGCGGCCGACGCGGTCGATATCGGTATAGACCGACAACGTGTCGCCGATCTTGACCGGCAGTTCGAAGGCCATCTCCTTGACCGCGGCGGTGACGACACGACCCTTAGCGCGTTCGGCCGCACGGATGCCTGAGGCAAGGTCCATCTGCGCCATGACCCAGCCGCCGAAGATATCGCCAGCCGGATTGGCATCGCCGGGCATGGCAAGCGTCCTGAGCGTCAGTTCGCCTCTCGGCTTGGCGGCATCGGTCATCAAGGGTTCTCCATCTGATGCGGGCCATGGGCCGGCGATTCACTGAGGAGCACCCTAATGCAAAGGCCGTGGGCTGTAAAAGATGGCAAGGCGGAGCGCTGAAGGTAGCGGACGGGAAAAATGTTGCAGCCGTTGTGGATTGAAATTTCGTTTGATTTCAAACGGTTGATTTCTGCCGCTTTGGTCTGACCTTACGTTATTTAATAATCTTCTAATTAAGCTTTACGCTCCAGTAATTCCGGCAATTCAGAATGGGATTGATCTCACTTACAAGAATCGCTGGGAACCTCATGCGCAACGTCAAGATTTCCACCCGTCTTTACTGCCTCGTCGGATTCACGCTTGCCGTGCTCGCGGCTACGATGGTCTTCTTTCTGAACTATTCCTATTCCGAGCTGGAAGCGGAGCGGAAGGCGGGGCTGGCGCAAATGGATGCCACGGCGCTCGGCATCTTCGACAAATATTACAAGATGGAGCAGGCGGGTACGATGACCCGCGAACAGGCGCAGGCCGCCGCCAAGGACGTGATCGGCGCGATGCGCTACGGCGCAGACGGTTATTTCTGGATCAACGACATGCGTCCCACGATGGTGATGCACCCGATCAAGCCGCAGCTTGATGGTACCGATATCTCCCAGATGAAGGATCCGACCGGCAAGTTCCTGTTCGTCGAGTTTGTCAACAAGGTGAAGAAGGACGGCAAGGGCTTCGTCGATTATCTTTGGCCGAAGCCGGGCGCCGACCAGCCAGTGCTGAAATATTCCTATGTCGCCGGTTTCGAGCCCTGGGGCTGGATCGTCGGCACCGGTGTCTATGCGGATGACCTTGCCGCGCTCTATCGCCAGAACGCGATCTGGGCCGCACTGCTCTGCCTGCTTGGCGCCGCCGCGACAATCGCCATCGCCTATGCCATCGTGCGCAGCGTGACAGTGCCGATCGCGCGGCTGAAGGCGGCAATGAACGCGATTGCGGCCGAAGAAGCATCTGTGGAGATCGCCGGCAGCGACCGCCGCGACGAGATCGGCCAGATGGCCAAGGCGCTGCTGGTGCTGCGCGATTCCGTCGACGAGCGCAGGGCGCTGCGAGGGCGGGAAGACGAAAGGCAGCGCCAGATCGAAGAAGAGCGCCGCGGCAACGAGGCAAGTCTGCGTTCGGCCTCCGAGCGGCAAACCCAAGCGATGCAGGCGCTCGGCGTCGGGCTGGAGAAGCTTGCGGGCGGCGACCTGACGGTTGCGATCGGCGATATCGGCGAGGATTACGCCAAGCTGAGGGGCGATTTCAACGCCGCCGTCGACGCGCTGAACGGCGTGATCCATGCGATCGCCGAATCGAGTCATGTCGTCAACGAAAGTGCTTCCGACATCAGCGAGGCGACCGGCAATCTGTCGAAGCGTACGGAACAGCAGGCGGCCGCACTCGAAGAGACGGCGGCAGCGCTCGACGAGATCACCGCGACCGTCAAGACCGCATCCGAGCGCGCGAACGAGGCGCGCGAGATGGTGACTGAGACCAAGGCGAGCGCCGGAAAATCCGGCGAGATCGTCCGCAATGCGGTCACCGCGATGGGCCGGATCGAAGGATCCTCCAACCGCATCAGCCAGATCATCTCGGTCATCGACGAAATCGCCTTCCAGACCAACCTGCTGGCGCTGAATGCCGGCGTCGAGGCCGCCCGTGCCGGCGAGGCGGGCCGCGGCTTTGCCGTCGTCGCCCAGGAAGTGCGCGAACTTGCCCAGCGTTCCGCCAATGCAGCCAAGGAGATCAAGGCGCTTATCAGCCGCTCGGCGGCCGAAGTCGAGGGCGGCGTGGCGCTGGTGCGCTCGACCGGTGATGCGCTGCTGGAGATCGAGGCGCTGGTCAATCGGGTCAACGATCACGTCGCGTCGATCGCCACGGCGGCGCGCGAGCAGTCGACCGGGCTGAACGAGATCAATAGCTCCGTCAACCATATGGACCAGATGACACAGCAGAACGCCGCGATGGTCGAGGAAACGACGGCGGCAAGCCGCACGCTTGCCGACGAAAGCACCCAGCTGAAAACGCTACTCGCGAATTTCCGCCTGCGCGGCGGCGAACCTCAGGCCCAGCGTTACACGCGGGCTGCGTGAGACGTACTGACGGCCTGTCGGCGATGTCGAACGGCCCGCACTTCAATAAACCGCATAGGAAAAGAGCCGTCGCGACGGCTCTTTTTCGTTGAGCCGGTTACTCCTCTTTCGTCATGCTCGGGCTTGTCCCGAGCATCTGTCAGCTATGTATCAAGGCCGTACAACAAAGGCCGAGGATGACGGAGAAGAGGTAGGCGGACTTTGTCAGCATTCATAGTCGTTGCAGCTCTCCTCTATACTCGCTCCCGACTATTGACGATCGACCTTGGCGGCAATTCCAAGCTTTTCAGAGAACTATACGTTGCGGAAGTTCTTGGTAAAAAGAAGCATATTCAATCAGTAAGCGAATGTCGTTGCAATTATTCTGCTGACATGCTTCATTCAGGTTGTACTTGAGGGACGGGGCATTTCGAAGCTAGCGATAGCTACCGTAACGGAAGCCAACACAATTCTCCAATTTCTCTAAATATCCGAGACCACAGTTCCGGCGGCTTTGGCATGGCCGCTGCCTGTTCCCCTGCATCGGGGATCGATGAAACCGACCTTTTGCCGCCTGCAGTCGTCCGCATCGAATGCCGCTGCCCTCAATCACTCCGCTGCCGGAAACCTCCAGGGTTTTCCGTAATCGCATTCCAGCTTTGCAACCGAGGGAGGCCCGAAATGGCTCAGAGCAAGCATGGTTCGCCTGTGAGAGGTATGGATAACGTCGCGCAATCGAGCGTTCGCGATCAGAGGTTCGGGAGGATGTTCCGCAACCTGCCGTCCGCCGCATTTACCGAAGCGGCGCTCGTCGATCTCGCGAAAACGATGTTCCAGGGGGAGTTCGCGGAGAAGATCAAGGATCACGAGCCCGTCGATGTTGCGCTCAACGAGAGGGAGCCTGAAGACGAAAATCCGGCGATCCCTGCCGGTTTCACCTATTTCGGGCAGTTTCTCGATCATGATATCACCTTCGATCCGGCCTCGTCGCTCGATCGCTTCAACGATCCCGATGCCCTGCAGGACTTCCGCACGCCGCGTCTCGATCTGGATTCGGTCTATGGCTCGGGGCCATCGGACCAGCCTTTCCTTTATGAGGACGACGAGCTTCACATGCTGCTCGGGACGGACAAGGATTTCGACAAGGCGCGAAACAACCGCCCCGATCTGCCGAGGAACAGTGCCCCGATCCGCCGCGCGCTGCTCGGCGACAAGCGCAATGACGAAAACCTGATCGTCTCGCAGCTCCACACCACCTTCCTCAGATTTCACAACAAGGTGGTGGATACGCTCGGCACCAGCGATTTCGAGCTCTGTCAGCAGACGGTCCGCTGGCATTACCAGTGGATCGTCCTGCATGATTTCCTGCCCAGGATAATCGGTCAGGAGACTTATGAGCGCGTCATCGTCGGACGAGGCGAAAAGCCTGTCATTCGCTTCTACAATCCGCAGGGCCGGTATGCCTTTATCCCGGTCGAATTCTCGGTCGCGGCTTACCGATATGGCCATACGATGGTGAGGCCGAGCTATTCCCTCAACAGGATCGTGACGAAGGCCAGGCCCGACGAGCAGCCATTCAATGGAAAAATGGCAAAGTTCAACCGCATTCCGATATTCTCCTTGACCGACGTGGCGCAGGAGCCGCTGGCGAATTTGAACGGGTTCCGTGAGCTTCCCGACTTCTGGTCGATCGATTGGGCCTTCTTCTTCGACGGGGTCGCTCCGGATGGAGCGCCGCCCCCGGGCGCCATTCTGCCGCAGCCCTCCTACAAGCTCGATACGCTGCTGGTCGATCCGCTGACCAGCCTGCCGGATCATCAGAAGGAGCCGATCAAGGCCCACAGGGCGCTCGCCGCCTTGAACCTTTTGCGCGGCTGGCGCCTCGGACTGCCTTCCGGCCAAGCAGTCGCCCGCCACATGGAAATGGAGGCGCTGTCGGACGAACAACTGTTCGACAGCGAGGATGCCGAGAGGAAGGAGGCGCGTGGCAAATTGCTGATCGATCATCCCGGCATCTTCAATGGCAACGCGCCGCTGTGGTTCTACATCCTGCGCGAGGCGGAGATAGCAGGGAATAGCCAGCATCTCGGACCGGTCGGCGGCACGATCATTGCCGAGGTCCTCGCCGGCCTCATCCGCGAGGATCGCCACTCGTTCCTGGCGCAATGGCCGAAGTGGCGGCCGACATTGCCGAGCGCTGTGGCGGGTCATTTCACCATGGCCGATCTGATCAATTTCACGAACAGGTAGCCGATCTCGCGCAGCGCGAAACTGCGCTGGGCCTCGTGACTCAACCTTGAAAAGGCCGCGAGAGCGGCCTTTTTCGCGTTCATCGCCTTCAGATTGCGCGGGTAAGCTTTCGTTCACCGTTTTTTATTAAATTTGGAGTGAGTTTTTTCGGTCACTGCCCAGCCAGCCTGCGGAAGCGATAAGAGTATGGCGTTTGTTTCCTTTCCTCGGCGAACCCTTTTGCCCGTTATCCTCTCGGCGGCGCTGACGACCTGTTCGATCAGCGACGGACTGGTGCCGCCGGCCAATGTCGACAATGGCACTAGGGTCAGCTCGATCTCGCCGTCGCGGGGGGCAGCGCGCATGGCACCTGCCGTGCGCATGGCGCCGGTGGAGAGCCAGGCCACCTATCCGGTTTCCAGCGCGCCCGTCGGCAATAGCCAGGGCTCGGTCGATTATCTCGATACGCCAAACCTTGCCGGCACCGGCCATGCCGCCCAAGCCGCACCACAGGCGCGGCGGGGCAAGCTGCCGATGATCGACAGCGACGAGGCCTTAGCGCAGCAGAACCAGAACCGGGGCGGCACGCAGGTGCTTGCGATCCCGTCCGGCGGCGTCAACATGGATGACGATCTCGGGGCCGAGCCGGTTGTCGGGCTGGCGCAGGAACAACAGCAGCAGATCGCCGAGGGCAACGCCACCGAGCCGGTTGTCGACGGCATCGGCACCGATAGTCCAACGCAGCTCAACCAGCCCATGCGCCAGCCCCCGCAGCAGGCAATGCCGCAGCCGGCGGCCGAGGCACAGATGAGCCGGGCGCCTGCCTGGAACGACGGCAGCCCTGTGGTGGCGCCGACCCGTGTTCCCGAAGAGGACGAGAGCGAAGAGGTCGCGATGCTGCGGCCGAACAATCCGATGATGAGTGAGCCGGCAGCGCCCGTCGATCCCAGCGTCATGCCGTCCTCCGAGCTTGCCTGCCGGCGCGAGCTGAAGCGCATGGGCGTGCTCTTCGACGACAAGCCGCCGATTTCGAACGGGCCGGCCTGCCAGGTGCCTTATCCGGTGTCGCTGAAGGGGCTTTCCGGCAATATCGGCGTGCGCCCGGCCGTGACGCTGAACTGCCAGGTGACGCTCGCTTTCGCCAAATGGGTGAAGAACGAGCTGGCACCGTCCGCCCGCTATCGCTACTGGAGCGGCATCAAGACGATCCAGCCGCTCGGCGGCTATTCCTGCCGGCGCATGAACAACAGCCGGCAGAAATACAATCCGATGTCGGAACACGCCCGCGGCAACGCCATCGACGTCGGCAAGTTCGTGCTGAAGAACGGCCACGAAATCGACGTGCGCAAGAAGGGGCTGTTCTCGCTGCGCGAGGGGCGGCTGCTGAAGGCGGTGCGCAGCGACAGCTGCCGCTATTTCAACACCGTGCTCGGGCCGGGCAGCAACCCGGAGCACTGGAACCACTTCCACTTCGATCTTCGCTCCCGCAAGAGCGGCAAGGCCTATTGCGACTGATGCATGCCGCCTTAAAGTGTGCGGCATGGCTGCGGCTGGTGCCGCAGCAATCGGGGCCTGGCTGCGAGAAAACGGTTCATCCCCGCCGCAGGGCACGCTATAGATCGGCCAAGCGGATTGCCGTTTCGAGAGTTTGATCCATGAGTTATGATTTCCATGTCGGCCAGAAGGTCGTCTGCATCAACGATACCTTCAAGCATGTGAGCATCGACCAGCTCATCCGCAAAGGCGAGATCTATACGATCCGCTGGGTGGGCGAATATACCCATTATATCGACGGCACCTTCATCGGGGTGAAGCTCGCGGAAATTCATCGCGGCAATGACGACGGGCCGGAAGGTTATGGGGCGGCCGACATGCCCTATCGCGCGACGCGTTTCCGGCCACTGGTGAAGGACAAGATCGGATCGCTGCGCAAGCTTCTGGCCCCGACGCCCGATGCGCCAGTCGAACCGAAGGAAAAAATCAGGAAGAAAGAGAAGGTCTGAGCGCTGTTGCACCGGGATCTCCCGGCGACCCGCCATTGCTGACCGATACATCCGAAGCAGCGGCTGCACGGCGGCTTCGGCACAACCCATCTTGGCCTGCGCGAGGACGTGCTGGCGCGTTTCAACGATTGGCATCCCTCGCTCGTCGACCTCATCGCCAGAAGCGAGGCGCCGTTGATCGCAAGGCCGCTTTATGCCTTGCCTTTCGGCCACCGCTGGCAGCGCCGGCCAGGCCTCACGCTGATCGGCGATGCCGCGCATCTGATGTCGCCCTTTGCCGGCGAAGGCGCCAATCTGGCGATGCTCGACGGCGCGGAACCGGCGCAGGCGATCATTGCTGACGGGATGATATCGAGGCAGCACTCGCCTCCTACGAAGCGGCGATGCTTCCCCGCAGCGAAGATGCGGCCGCACAATTGGCCGCCGGCCTCGACATGTGCTTCAACGACCAGGCGCCGCGGCCGCTTGTCGATTTCTTCCAGAGCATGCGTTCGGGCGTGGAGGCGTGAACGGATAGTGGCGGTTAGTTAACTGCAGGTTGGCCGACATGATGTGATTGTGCCTTCAGTTTGCCTGTGCAACAGTCCGCGTGGGACATGTTGAGGAGCGGCCATGAGACCGATTTCGAAAATCCTGGCGCTCTGCGCCGCCATCATCTTCATGATCGCGGCCACGGGAACGGCGGGGGCCGATCCGCTGGTTTTCACCTATCACGGATGGCAGGTCGATCTCACCAACGCCAAGGGCGCGGAGCCCGATCGGGAGATGGCCGCGACGGTCAAGCGGCAGCTCGATATCGTCGAGCATGTCAATCTGAAACCCGATGTCCTCACCTTCATGCGCACGATCAGGATCTGGGCCAACCCCGCCGCCGCAAAAGCGGGGCCCGGCCACTACAGCAGCAAGACCGGCATCGACCTGCGCGTCAAAAGTCTTGCGCCCGACAAGCCGATCATCCTGCATGAACTTCTGCATGCCTATCACGACCGGATGCTTCCGGGCGGATTCGGCAATACCGATGTCGCGCAATTCTTCGATATCGGCAAGCGGGTCTGGCCGGGCGATTCCTACATGATGAGCAATGGTCACGAATTCTTCGCGGTCACGGCCAGCGTCTACCTGTTCGGCGACATCGATCGGCCACCTTATTCGCGCAACCAGATGCGGGAGAAGCAGCCACGATACTACCAGTGGCTTGCCGCGCTGTTCGACGACGGCCGGCCGCGGTCGTAAGGGCGCAGCAGACACCGCGATACGGATCAGGCCGCCTTTCTGCTGAGGAACAGCGCGGTCTCCCTGCGGACCTCAAGCACGCCGTTGCGTTGGCTGAAGGCATCGGCAATGGCTTGACGGAATTTGGTAAGCTGGAGCTCGCGGGCGCCATCGCCCGGCGGGTAGGAGGTGAGCGCCAGGAATACATCCTCGGGCTCAGTGATCTTCAGGCTTGCCGGATGCTGCGACGTGGTCACGTTTCCAAACTGCGACCGCATCGATCGTTCGGCAGCGTCATATCCGAAGGCTTCGGCAGCCGGATCGGATGGGGCACTGCCGAATACGGTCGTCAGCGCGTAGATCTCGCGCATATTGCCGGCGCCGTTGGTTGTGACCGCGAGCAGGCCACCCGGCCTGAGCACTCTTGACATATCCGCGATGCCCGCGGCCGGGTCGGGCAGATGATAGAGCATATGCATCGCGACCACGGCATCGAAAGCGTCATCTTCGAAGGGGAGCGCGGCGGCGTCGGCCTGGCAAGCCGCGGACGGAGCCGAATGGCAGTGCGCTGCAACGCGCCATTGCCTCGTCGACCATACCGGCTGAAAGGTCGGCGAGCGTCAGGTGAAGGTCCGCCGGCAGCAGACCTGCCGTTGCCGCCCAGAACCAAGGCTGGCCCACAGCCGACATCGAGGACACGATCGCCTGGCTTCAGGGACAATTGCGCGGCAACCCATGGAAACCAGGCCGTCTCGGCGATGGTGTATTGGCTATGCAGTCGAGCCCGCGCGGCGAGCTTCCGGCTGTCGCCATACTGTCCCGCATTGTCTGCCGTTATGGAGGACATGGCATCTCTCCGGGCTTTTTCATGAGAGCCACCTCGCGCTTGCCGGCAGAGCCTATAGAGGGCTCTGTTCCCAGGCAAGACGTGACTTTGCGCAGCGGGTCGGCCTGCTCGCACAGCTGCCGTTGAGGATTACCTTGATGTGATGAGTTTGGCCTGAGAAATAAATCGCATCCGATTAAATCGGAATAGTGTTGACATCGGTTTTGGTGCGGCGTATTAGAGCGCATCCGATTTAATCGGATGCGTAGTAAATCGAACCGAAAGGATATCACCATGACCGAGAAGCTTCTCTTTACCGGCAGAACCCACATCTCCGGCGGCCGCAACGGCTCCGCACGCAGCAGCGACGGCACGATCGACATCAAGCTGCCGCAACCGCATCCGGCTGCCGAAAACCTGTTCGGCATCGCCTGGTCGGCCTGCTATATCGGCGCCATCGAACTTGCCGCCGCCCAGAGAAAGATCACGCTGCCCGCCAGCCCTGAGGTCGATGCGGAGATTACTCTCAACGCCGACAACGGCTCCTTTTTCCTCAGGGCGCGCCTCAATGTCAGCCTCTCCGGCATCGATCGCGACATTGCGCAGCAATTGATCGAGGCGGCCCATGGCATCTGCCCTTATTCCAAGGCGACACACGGCAATATCGACGTCGAAACCACGCTTGTCTGAGCGGGGAAGGGCGGACCTCACCGCCCGAGGATTTGATAGGGAGGGCCTGCCGATCGGCCGGCAGACCCCTTCCTGAGGTAGCAGGCACCGGAACCTTGCCGATCTGGAGAACATGCCATGATCAATAGCCATGCCCAGCCACACCAGGCCTATGACGAGTTTTCGCTCGTGCTCGACCCAGCCGCCTATGAGCCGCTGCCCGAGGATTGGCTGATCGGCATCACCGACGTCGTCAACTCGACGCCGGCGATCAAGTCGGGACGCTATGAAGATGTCAACTTCGCAGGTGCATCTGTTATCGCCGCTCTCGGCAATGCCTGGGGTTCGTTCGATTTCCCCTTCGTGTTTCGTGGAGACGGGGCGGCATTCGCCTTGCCGCCGCACGGCATCATGGCCGCGACCTCGGCGTTGCGGCAGGTCGCGAGCTTTGCAAGAAGCGATCTCGATCTCACCCTTCGTATCGGGCTGCTCACCGTGCGCGAAATCCGCAATAGTGGGCGCGACGTAAGAGTTGCGCGCTATGCGGCTTCGGAAAACGCGACCTATGCGATGTTTGCAGGAGGAGGGCTCAAATGGGCGGAGCAGCAGATCAAGAGCGGCCGGTATCTGGTCAAGCCGGGACGCTACGCGACGAAGCCGGATCTGACCGGGCTGAGCTGCGACTGGACGCCATTCCCGAGCCAGCGGGGCGAGATCCTGTCGCTGCTGGTGGAGCCGAATGACGATACGAGCCCGGAGGTTTTTGCGGCGCTGGCAAAGCGCGTGCTTGCCGTCTTCGATGCGCAGTCGCACCGGTGTCATCCGGTTCCCGTGGATATGGCTATCGCCAGGGATGTTGCCATGCCCAAAGGCAGCGGCAAGCGTGTCGATGCGAAACGCTGGTCGGAGGTTACCGCCAATTCGGATTTCCGCAAATTCGATGACGGTTTGCGCCTGACGCTGGACTGCACGCCCGAACAGATCGACAGGGTCGAAGCGATCCTCGCTCCGGCAAGGGCGCGCGGCGAGATCAATTTCGGACTGCACCGCCAGTCGCATGCGCTGATGACTTGTCTCGTGCCATCAGGTAGCCCGGATCTGCACCTGCATTTCCTCGACGGAATGGGCGGCGGTTATGCCAAGGCGGCCGAGATTATGGAGGCCGGTGCGCTTTCCAACGTCCAGCATCATGCGCGCTGACCCGTTCAACCGGCGAGACGTGGTGACCGCCAACAAACCTAAGCGGGAGTGCCTGTTTCCCGTACGGCGAGGTTTGCGAGAATCTCAGTGAGCTGAGGCGGCGCTAATTTGGCTTCTTTTTCTGTCGCGATGGCGGTGAACCATCTGAGCTCGGTGTGTTCGTCACCGATAAGTCGCGGCTGGCCCTGCCATTTATCGACGTGATAGACATGGAATGTCGCGGATGCTTCGGGCTGGTCTTCCGAGGTGAACCGTCCTGCAAACTGCCAGAGCTCCGGCGTCACGCCTATTTCTTCCATCAATTCCCGGCACATCGCCGTCTCAGCGTCTTCGCCCTCTTCGATATGGCCGCCCGGGAGGCTCCAGCGATCCGGGTGCACCTTGCGCTCGGAACTGCGCCTGGCCAGAAGAACGGTTCCGTTCCGGCTCAAAACGCCCATCGCGATGTCGGGCATGCATTCTCCTTTCCTCATCGATCTCGCGCCGATGCTGCCCGCAACCACGGCTCTTTGCAATGACCAGTCGTCCATCGAGACAGTCGAGGCATAGCCTGACCGGGTAGGTTGACCCCCGACATTGCCTGGGAGCATAGTCCCCGGACAGACGCGAATGACCTGCTGATGCGAACGAGGTCGGTCAGTCGATCTTCGTCCGTTTCCGAACAGATCAAACGGAGAGGAGAGCGTCATGCCACCCACATCCCTATCAACGCCCACACGGCGCGAGCTGCTTGCCGCCACGGCCGCCGCCGGAGCCATGAGCATGCTTGCCGGGACGCGTAGCGCTCAGGCAAACGGCGACGGGCTTAGCCCCTTCAGCGTCAATTTCCCCGAGGATCAGCTTGACGATCTGCGCCGGCGCGTCGCGGCCACCCGTTGGCCTGACAAGGAGACCGTCGCGGATGATACGCAGGGCGTGCAGCTCGCGACGATCCAGAAACTCGCGAAGCATTGGGCGACGGATTACGACTGGCGCAAGATGGAGGCGCGGCTCAATGCGCTGCCGCAGTTCATCACCGAGATCGACGGGCTGGATATTCACTTCATTCACGTGCGCTCCCAGCATAAAAATGCGCTGCCGCTGATCGTCACACATGGATGGCCTGGCTCCATCATCGAGCAGTTGAAGATCATCGAACCGCTCACCGATCCGACAGCGCATGGCGGGAGCGAAGCGGACGCATTTGACGTGGTGATCCCGTCTTTGCCGGGCTACGGCTTTTCCGGGAAACCGACGGGGTCGGGGAACTGGAACCCGCCACGCATCGCGCACGCCTGGGTGACGCTGATGCAACGTCTCGGCTATACGAAGTTCGTGGCGCAGGGTGGCGACTGGGGCAACGCGGTCACCGAACTGATGGCGGTGCAGGAGCCGCCCGGATTGCTCGGCATCCATACGAACATGGCGGCCACGGTTCCGGCTGACATCGCCAAGGTTCTTGCCGCCGGCGGCATGCCGCCAGCCGACCTTTCGCCGGACGAAAGGCGCGCCTTCGATCAGCTCGACGACTTCTACAAGAATGGGCTGGGTTATGCCATCGAGATGAACAACCGACCGCAGACACTCTACGGGATCGTCGACTCGCCGATCGGGCTTGCTTCGTGGATGCTAGATCACGACATCCGCAGTTACCGGATGATCGCCCGCGTTTTCGACGGAGAGCCCGAGGGGCTGACGAAGGACGATATCCTCGACAACGTCACGCTTTACTGGCTGACGAACACAGCAATCTCCTCTGCACGCCTCTATTGGGACAATGCGCACCATCCGTCGGGCGGGTTCTTCGACCCCAGGGGCATCAAGATCCCGGTGGCGGTCAGTGCTTTTCCCGATGAGATCTACCAGGCGCCGCAGAGCTGGGCGGAGAGGGCCTATCCGAAGCTCATCCACTATAACCGGCTGCCGAAGGGCGGTCACTTCGCCGCCTGGGAACAGCCGATGGCTTTCACTGCCGAGCTTAGGACGGCGTTCCGGCCGCTGCGGCAATAGAGCCAAGCGGGATCAGGCGACTGATGCCGCGATCACGATTTCCCCGGTTCGCCCTGCGTTGACCGCAGCAGGTTGTCGCGCAGCGTCGTCACCGATTTCTGCACGACGGGAAAGTCGTCGCCGAGACCGATGGCGCCAATCAGCGCGTCGCCGGGATCGGTTTCAACGAGTTGGCGCCCCGCCGGCGTCAGGCTGACCCGCACCTGCCGCTCGTCGGCGGGATCGCGGTGACGGGTGATATAACCATTCGACTCCAGCTTCTTGAGGATGGGGGTCAGCGTGTTGGATTCGAGGAACATCTTTTCCCCCAATGCGCCGACGGTCTGGTCATCCTCTTCGGAGAGAGCCACCATGGTGATATATTGGGTATAGGTCAGGCCAAGCTCGTCCAGGATCGGCTTATAGGCGCGGCCGAAGGCGAGATTTGCCGAATAGACCGCGAAGCACAGGAAATTCGAAAGTTTTCGGCCTTCCTTGCCCGCTGGCGGGGAGGCGGGCGCGGGACTGCCAGTCTGTCTTGCGGTTTTAGATGCGGGCATGGGTTTATCCTACTAGGTTCTGAATGCTAGGACTTATATATATCGTATCCGATTAAATCGCAATTGACTCGACTGCTGTTTTTGGACAGCCTATCCGGCCGTCGCCCCCAGCTTCCGGAGCGGCGGCCAGTGTCGGGGCGGCGAACTGGTTTTTGGTTGCAGCAAAAAGAGATGACGCGTTTGGAGCTAATTTCCGATACTTTCCCGATCAAAGCTCGGCCATCGCGAGCTTTGGAGATTTGATGTCGGGCCTTCTTATCGCCACCCTGTCGGCAACGGTTTCAGCAAGCCACCGGACGCACAAGGAACCAGATCATGATGATGAACAGACGGACCTTCTCGGCTGCCCTTATTGCTGGCGCCGCTACTTCTCTGCTTGCTACCCGCGGCATCGCCGCGACATCCGCTCCCGTTAAGGCGCACAACGTTGTGCTGGCGCACGGATTGTTTGCCGACGGCTCTTGCTGGGCCGAGGTGATCGCGCGCCTGCAGGCGGCTGGGCTCAATGCCACGGCGGTGCAGAACCCGCTGACGACGCTGCCCGAGGCCGTCGCTGCCGTGAAGCGGGTGCTCGACCGGCAGGATGGGCCGACGGTTCTGGTCGGGCATTCGTTTTCCGGCATGATGGTCACCGAGGCCGGTGTGCACCCTGATGTTTCGGCGCTCATCTATGTGGCGGCGCGGGCGCCGGATGCAGGTGAGGATTATACTGCTCTCGCCAAGACCTTTCCGACGCCGCCGGCTTCGGCCGGCATCGTCTTCGACGGCGACGAAGGTCGGCTGAGCGAGGAAGCCTTCTTGCGCGATTTCGCAGGCGACTTGCCGGAGGCGAAGGCGAAAATTCTCTATGCCGTGCAGCAGCCATTCCAAAAGGCGCTGCTGACCGGCAAGACGATACAGGCGGCCTGGCGTTCGAAGCCGAGTTGGTATGCCGTTTCGACCGAGGATCGGACGATAAATCCCGATCTCGAACGCTTCATGGCCAAGCGCATGGGGGCGAAGACGATCGAGGTGAAGGCCAGCCATTTGTCGCTGATCTCCCACCCTGACGAGATCGCCCGGCTGATCATCGAGGCGGCGGGGTAGAACACGAACTGATCTCAGCGGCCGGTGAAGCGGCGATGCCGATCGCCGGCTTGCTTGGCGATGGCCATGATGCCGCGAGGGTCGTATCTCGACCCGTTTCCGTCATTCGGGTTTCAGCAGGTCGACGCTTCTTCGTCTCGCTACAGCCACCGCCTGATGCGAGCCCTGTAGGCGAGATAGCCGTCACCGAATTTCCGCTCGAGATAGGCCTCCTCGCGAGCAACCACGCCATAGCGGATGACAAGGTAGAACGGCACCAGCAGGAGGATGAGCCACAGGCTGTCGAAGGCGACGGCGAGGCCGATGAGGCCGAGGAACATACCGATGTAGATCGGGTTGCGCGTGAAGCGATAGGGGCCTTCGTCGACGATCGTCGTCGTCGGCCGGCTGAGCTGGACCTGTGTCCCCGCCCGGCGGAAGGTTGCTGCCGCCCAGATCAGTAGCGCTAGGCCGGCAAGGAACACGATGCCGCCGAGCACGCCAGCCGGCACGGCCGCCGGCATGAACGGCAGCGCGTAGAGCCAGTTAAGCGCGAGCCCGGCGATGACCGTCAGCGCCCAAGCGATCGGCGGCCGCACCGCGGCGCCTGAAGTGTCGCGCAAATTGCCGTTCGCCTCGTTCATGCCGCCACCCATCCGATCTCGTGGTCCCCGGAATACCAGCGCATGGGGAGCGTGTTTCGTGCCATTTGTCGCGGCTCCTCCACCGATGGAGTTTACCTCGTTTCGAAAGAGATTTGAAGGCGGAGAGGCGCGGTCGAAGTTCGGAACAAGAGGCGGCCGCGGGTGTTAACCGGCAAAGCTTCCATCGAGTTTGCAGCTCCTCATTTGCGAGAAACCACTATGGCCATCCACTTCAATCATACCATCCTGTCGGCTCACGACAGCAAGGCCTCGGCAGATTTCCTGGCCGATATGTTAGGGTTGCCGGCGCCGCGGCGCTGGGGGCCGTTCCACATGGTCACAACCGACAACGACGCCAATCTCGACTACATGGAAACGGAAGGTCAGATCGCTCGCCAACACTACGCTTTCCTCGTCGGCGACGCTGAATTCGAGGCGATATTCAACCGAATTCGCGAGCGGAACCTGAGCTACTGGGCTGACCCCGGTCAGCGGAAGCCCGATGAGACCAATGACCACGACGGTGGGCGCGGTGTCTATTTCGAAGATCCGAACGGCCATCTGCTTGAAATCATCACGCGTCCCTATGGCAGCGGCGGCTGGAATCCGTGAGCGTGGCGCCAAGGGAGCCGCCGCCGATGGGTCTGCTCGCCGCAAGTGCTGCGTCCATCGGTGCCCTTACGCGCGCTAAGGAATCAGGTATTCTTCGGCGACATAGCGGGCCTGCGCTCGCCTTGCCGCCATCCGTGGGCAATGAGACCTAGTATATATCATCGCTTGCTTGTAATGCCGCAACTGGAATAGAGACGTTCCTTGCCCTCTCTCATCAGGAAATCCAAGCTTCTGCGCCGCTCCCGTGTTTTCTGGGGCTCGTTTTCCCTTTGGCGACCGCGGCTGGTGTTCTGGTGCGGGGCGTTGGCGATCGGGGTGATCAGCGTCGGTTTCGCAAAACTCGCCGATCTCGCGCAGAAGGCCTTCGGCAGCCTGACTGCCTCGGGGGAATGGGCATTCGTTCTGCCGCTGATGCTGACGCCGCTCGGCTTCGTTGTGGCGGCCTATCTTGCGGCAACCCTCTTTCCCAATTCGCAAGGCAGCGGCATTCCGCAGGCGATCGCCGCCAGGCACCTGAGGGATGAGGCCGACCGCACGCGGCTGCTGTCGCTGCGGATCGCCTTCGGCAAGATCGTGCTCACAGTGCTTGGGCTGTTTTCCGGCGCCTCGATCGGCCGCGAGGGGCCGACCGTGCAGGTGGGTGCATCGATCATGCTCGCCGTCGCCCGCTTCGGTGGCGTGGCGCAGGCGCGTGGGCTGATCCTTGCCGGATCGGCCGCCGGCATCGCGGCGGCGTTCAACACGCCGCTTGCCGGTATCGTCTTTGCGATCGAGGAGATGAGCCGCACCTATGAATCGCGCGCCAACGGGCTGGTGCTGACGGCCGTCATCCTTTCCGGGCTCGCGGCTCTCGGGCTCTCCGGCAGCTACAATTATTTCGGCTTTGCTTCGGCCGCGCCGACCGTCGCGCGCGATTGGGGACTGGTTCTCGTCTGCGGCGTCGGCGGCGGCGCGCTTGGCGCCGCCTTCAGCGGTTTCGCGTTGCATTTCGGGCAGCGTATCCGGCGCTGGGCGCAGCCGCAGCCGCTGAGGCGCATGCTGGCGCTTGCCGGGCTCTGTGGTCTTGCCGTTGCGGTGATTGGCGTTGCATCCGGCGGCGCGACCTTCGGCACCGGTTACGAGCAGGCGAGGGGCGCCGTCGAGGGTCACGCCCTGCCATTGCTTTTCTTTGTCGAGAAACTCGCTGCCAGTTTCCTGTCGATGATTTCAGGCATTCCGGGCGGGATCTTCGCACCCTCGCTCGCCGTCGGCGCCGGTTTCGGCAGCACCGTCGGCACGTTGATGGGAACGAGCATTGCGCTGGCGGCGATATTGGGGATGGCTGGATATTTCGCCGGCGTGGTGCAGGCGCCGATGACCGCCTTCGTGATCATTCTGGAGATGACCGGCGACCATGAGGCCGTCATTCCGATCATGGCCGTCTCGATGATCGGCTATATCACCTCGCGCGTGCTGTCCCGCGAGCCCCTCTATCACGGCCTCTCGCGCGTCTTCATCGCCGCCGCCATCCGGGCGCGGCGCGCGGCCGACAGAGGCGAGGAGACAATGGCTCTGCGGGGCGAGTGACGGCGTCGGGCGATGGTACGCTTTTGCCGGCTGGCAGAGGCAGAGTCTTGCGCCGCCCGGCTTACTGGTCATGGCCAACGCAGCGCCGCCGTCGCCACCGGCGCGTCCCAGAGTGCGATCTCCTCGTTGATCAACAAAGCAAGGGTGACGGACAGTCCCTGCATATCGAGCGAAGTGACATAGGTTCCCACAAGCGAGCGCTCGATCGGGATGCCTCGTTCCTCGATGAAGCGGCGGGCGCCGGCATAGGCGAGGTAGAGTTCGGCCGGCGGCGTGCCGCCGAGGCCGTTGACGAAGAGCAGTGCGCGGGTACCCGGCGTCACTGCGATGTCGCCGGCGATGGTCTCGCAGAGATGGCCGATGATCGCGTCGGCGGCGGCGAAGAGCTGCCTGGCATGGCCGGGTTCCCCATGGATGCCGACGCCCATTTCCATCTCGCCGGGCCCCAGCGAAAATGTCGTGCGCTCGGTCTGCGGCACCGTCACGCCGTTCAGCGCGACACCCATCGAGCGGATGCGTGTGTTCAATCCCTCGCCAAGCTGCTTCAATTCGGCCAGCGACATGCCGCGTTCGGCCGCAGCACCCAGGAGTTTTTCGACGATCAGCGTTCCGGCAACACCGCGCCGGCCATTACCTTCGCCGGACCTTGATGTCTCGATATCGTCGCTGACGACGACCATGTCGAGGTTGTGGCGGTCGCCGGCCATCTCGATCGCCATTTCGAAATTCATCAGATCGCCGTCATAGTTCTTGACGACGAGCAGGCAGCCGGCGCCGGTATCGGCCTCTTCGATCGCGGCGATGATCTGGCTCGGTGTCGGAGAGGTGAAGATATGGCCGACGCAGGCGGCATCCAGCATGCCTTGGCCGACGAAGCCGATATGCATCGGCTCATGGCCGGCACCGCCGCCTGATATAAGCGCCACCTTGCCAGCGGTGAGATGGCGGCGGCGGATGCATCTGCGCTCAGGCCCGAACACCACCAAGGCCTCATGGGCGCGCACGAAGCCTTCGACGCTTTCGGCGACCATGGTTTCCGCAGTGTTCATGAACTTCTTCATCAAGCCCCTCCCAAGGCCAAAAGTATTACGCTACGTCAACCAGCGCACTCGTCATTCAGCACCCGATATCGCGACGATCTTCTGCACCAGATCGGAGATCGCCTCTTCCAATAGGCGGTTTTTCCTGTCGTCGCCGAAGTCGGGCACCATTAGCGAAAGGTGCCGCAATTTCTCGGAATGGCCGAGGTCCGGCAGCTTGCCGGGATGGGCGGCCTGATAGGCTTCGAGGAAACGTTCCTCCTCAGTGGCACTGAAATGGCAGACCCGGACGATGGTCGCGAGATGGCGCGCCGGCAGCGGTGTCGCATAGGTCGGGCTGGTGATCTGGGTGACGAAGCTGCGATGTTTTCCAAGCGCCGTCGCCAGGCGCTGGCGCGTGCCGGATGGCCTGTTGTCGATAATCTGCGCCAGAATGGACTTGTAGGCGATAATGGCGTCTTCGGTGTCTTCGCGCGCCATTCTACTCTCCGGCTGCCCTTGTGCCATCGGCGTTGAGCCCGATGATCGCCGATCTTATCGCGGGACGCCGGGCCGGCGCCACGGAAAAATGCCGGAGGCCGGCGGCGAGCAGCCCGGGCAGATGGTGCGGATTGCCGGCCATGTCGCCGCAGATGCTGAGTGGCTTGCCGGAAGTCAGCTTCACCGCCTGGGTAAGCAGCCGGAGCACGGCGGGTGCGGCCTTGCCGGTATCGGCATCGATATCGTCGCGAGAGGAGGCGGCGAGATACTGGGTAAGATCATTGGTGCCGAACGAAAAGAATGCTGCTGACCCGAAAGTATCGAGCATCAACGCTGCGGCCGGCACCTCCACCATCATGCCGATCGGCGGCATCCGGTGGAGCAGGGATCGGCGGCCGAGCTTTTCGGCTTCCTCGCGGAACAATTCGCGCATCCTGTCGATCTCGTCGGGAAAGGTCACCATCGGCAGCATCACCGAAAGCTTGCCGAAGATGGCGGCGCGCAGCAGGGCGCGGGCCTGCACGCGGGCGATTTCCGGCCGGGCAAGCAGCAGTCGGATGCCGCGCAGGCCAGAGGCCGAGAGACTAGGCAGGTCTTCGAACCCGGCGAGCGGCTTGTCGCCCCCGATATCCAGCATTCTTATGGTCACCGGCCTGTCGCCCGCCTGTTCCAGCACGCGGCGATAGATCGCCAGCTGCCGTTCCTCATTGGCGGCCTCGGCGATCGAGGCGACTGAAAATTCAGAGCGCATCAGGCCGACGCCTGCCGTCGCCGGATCGAGCGCGTCGATCTCTGCGGGGTCGTTGATGTTGATGGAGAGCAGGATCGGCACGCCGTCCGCCGTGCGCAGTTCGCCGTATTCGGTTTGCGCGTCGGCGGCAGAAGTTCGTGCGGGCATCGGCGATGGGATCAGTATGCCGCCGGCCTTGAGGACGACCGCGCCGGCATCGCCATCCACTCTGACCGGATCTCCGTCCGCTGCCGAAAAGCGGCCGGTGCCGATCACCATCGGTACCGATTTGGCCCGGGCGAGCAGGGCGACATGGCCGGCGGTGCTGCCTGAAAACAGCGCGATGCCGCCGCCTTTCGACCAGTCATGGGCGAGAAAGCGGCTCGGCTCCATATCCTTGCCAACGAAGATCGAACCGGGCGGAAAATCGGCGATCGGGGTGCCGGCGAGCGCCCCAAGCACACGGTTCTTGATGTCGAGAATATCGACGGCGCGTGCCCGCATCTGCTCTTCGTCGGCCGCTTCGAGTTCGCCGATATAGGCGTCGAGGGTGGCGACCCAGGCAAAGACGACGTTCTCGTCGGCTTCCATGCGCGCGCCGGTCGCTTCCGCGATGGTCGGATCGCGCAGCACCTCGATCTGGAAATCGATGATATCCCGGCTTTCGGCATCGGCTCCGTCGGCAAGGCGCTCGAGTTCGCCGATCGAGATGTCGATTGCCTTCTCGAGCGCGCCGTATCCGCCGGCCGTGCTGGGCGCGGGGGCGTCCGGCCGCTCGGCCAGAAAGGCCGGGCCGGATGCGATGCCCGGGGATGCACTCTTTGCTGTCAGCCTAAGCGGTGCGGCCATGTTTCTTTTCCTCATCGAAGTTGCGCTCGATGAGTTCCTTCAGCGCGCGGATCGCCTCTTCGGCGAGAATGCCGTCGGCGCGGATCCGGAGAATCGATCCTTTTCGGATTTTCGCGCCCATGATCTTGATGATGCTCTTGCCGTTCAGCCAGACGTCGCTGCCGTTGACGGCGATCTCGATCGAACAGGGGAAGGACTTGGCAAGCCGCGTGAAGGTAACGGAGGGGCGGGCATGCAGCCCGACGCCGTGCTTGACTTCTATCTCCGTCTGGCAATTCACCTTGAATGGCTCGGGCAATGGCTCGGGCTCCTGTTTTTCACTACGCAATCCGCTGGTCATCAGGGGGACAGTTCCTCGGCTGTGGCGACGACCTTGGCCAGCGACGCGCCCCCCGACGCCTCGGCGGCGGCGATGACGGCGCCTTCGACCAGCGGCGCGTTGCAGATGGAGACGAGGGCCGCGCGGGGAAAGCCCAGCATTTCGATCGCCATCTCGCTGTTGGTTTCGGCGCCGCCGAGATCGACGAAGACGGCGACGCCGGCATCGGACCAAGCGGCTTCGATTGCCCTCAGGATGCCGCCGGCATCGGTGCCGAGTTCACCATGGACATTGCCGCCCGACCAGGCGAGCGGCACGCTGTCGCCCACCATTTGCCGCACCATATCGGCGATCCCCTGTGCCACCAGCGGCGAGTGGGAGACGATCACGATGCCCACATTTGCGGTCTTTCCATTCATTGCGGACGATGCTCCCCGAGATAGCGGCAGATCGCCGTGGTCAGCAGCGCGCAGCTCGACGCGCCGGGATCGACATGACCGATCGAGCGGTCGCCGAGATAGGCGGCGCGCCCGCGCATCGCCTTCATGTCAGCGGTGCGGTTGGCGGAACGCTCGGCCCTGCGGGCGATTGCGCCGAGCGGCGAGCGGCTGGCGAGTGCCGCATGCACGGGATAGAGCACGTCGAGCAGGGTTTTGTCGCCGGCATGCGACCGACCGCGTCTTGCGACGGCATCGATCGCCTGTTTCAGCACCTGCGAGAAATCGGCCTTCTCGTCGTTTTTGCGAAGCTCGCGGCCGATCTCCATCAGCAACGTGCCGTAGAGCGGCCCGGCCGCACCGCCGACATTCATTACTAGGGTCAGGCCGATCTTTTCCATGGCGTCGGGCAAGGGCAGGCCGGACAGGGTTTCGCCTTCGGCGCTCACCGCCTCGCAGCCGCGCCGCATATTGGTTCCGTGATCGCCATCGCCGATGGCGCGATCGAGCGCGCAGAGGTGATCGGTGTTTGCCGCGATCGTCGCGCGGCACACCTCGATCAACCCTGCCACAAGCACCGGTTCCGCCTGCACTGTCATCCTCCCTGTCACCGCGCGCCCCGCAGGCTCTCAAACTTTACTCCGGTCAGGCGAGGCTTGCCACCACGCCGAACGCGCCGGCAACCGCGACGGCACCGGGATCTGCAACGCCCGCCAGATCCCTTTCGCCGACATAGGAGGCGCGGCCGGCTCTCGCCTTCATCATCGTCTTCGTCGACTCGGCACCGGCTGCCGCTGCCTTTGCCGCTGCGACGACATCGCCGGATGCAAGCGCCTGCAGGGCAGGTGACAGCGCGTCGACCATCGTCCGGTCGCCGACCGCGGCTCCGCCATAGAACGTCATCCTGTCGAGCCCGGCAAGAAGAGCGGCTGATATATCGGCCTTGTCAGCCATCGCCTTTGCTGCGGCGGTGAAGAAGATCGACAGCAGCACGCCGCTCGATCCGCCCATGCTGGTGCCGAGGATATCGCCGAGCGAGGCAAGCGTTGCCGCCGGCCGGTCGAGCGGCAGCGTGTCGAGGCGGGCCAGCACGCTGCGGGCGCCCGTCGCCACCGTCGAGCCGGTATCGCCATCGCCGACGCGGCCGTCCAGCCAGTTGAGGTCGCTTTCCTGCAAGATCAAATGCTCGCAGAGCGCCGTGATCAGGCGCCGGTTGCGATCATTTTCTCCGGCCGTGCCGTTGGCGCTGTCCAGTCCGCCTGATGATCTCGGTGCGGCGATGACCTCGATCTCGTGGCGTTCGACGGCCGGCGTCCAGGCATGCGGCTCGACCGCTGCCGTCAGAGCGGCCTCGCGCACGGCGTCCAGCCGGATCAGCGACAGCGAGAAGCCGTTCATGTTGAGCGCGGTCATCATCGGCGAAGGCCCGATGATCAGCCGGATGCGATCGGCAAGTGCGGAGGACAGAACGGCCTTGGCAATGATGGTCATTTCGAGCGGCGGCACTGCGCCGAGATTGTTGATGAGGAGCGCATAATTTGCCCCTTTGTGCAGCGCAGGCGACAGGCGTGCCACCATGGTGGAGACGATATCGACGACCGGCTGCAGCGTGATGCGTTCGACGCCGGGCTCGCCATGGATGCCGAGGCCGAGTTCGCCTTCGTTTTCGCCCAGGCGATCCTCATGTGCCTGGCCGGGCACGCTGCAGGTGGAGAGCGACATGCCGAGCGAGACGATGTCACCGGCGGTTGCCGCGGCATGGCTTGCCACCGTCTTCAGGTCCTCTCCCTTTTCGGCGTGATAGCCCGATATCTTGTGAACGAACAGCGTGCCGGCGACGCCGCGCGGCTGGTTGATGCCGGGAATGGCGATATCGTCGGCGACGATGACCATCTCGACGTCGAAGCCCTCGGCGCGCGCTTTTTCGGCGGCAAGGCCGAAATTCAGCCGGTCGCCGGTGTAGTTCTTGACGATCAGCAGGGCGCCCTTTTCGCCGGTCACGGCGCGGATCGCCGTCAGCACGGCATCGACGCTCGGCGAGGCGAAGATTTCGCCGGATACGGCAGCCGTCAGCATGCCCTTCCCGACGAAGCCGGCATGGGAGGGCTCATGGCCGGCGCCGCCGCCTGAGATGATCGCCACCTTCGACTTGTCCCAGTCCGCACGCAGGATCACCTTGATGTCGGGAAAGCTGTCGAGGCGGGCAAGACGACCCTTGCTGCTCGTCAGAAGCAGACCGTCCAAGGCTTCGGTGACGATGCTTTCCCTGCGGTTGAAGAAGTGTTTCATCGATTGAGACCCGTCTGTTTGTTTTTCATGCCATCATCAAGTCTGTTTGCCGGTCAGGACAGGCGCTGTCCAGCCGCATCGAAATAAAGCGGATCGCGCAGCGTCAGGCTGATCCGGTCGCCCGGCGCGATCGCCAGATATGGATCTGCAAGTGTGACGAGCTTGTGATTGCCGACTCTGATGTGCAGATGGTTCTGGTCACCGAGATGCTCGATCCAGTCGATCTCGGCATTGGCGTCCTTGCCGACAATGATATCGAGATGCTCCGTGCGGGCGCCCACGGTCTTCGTGCCGGGCGGCGGCCCGCCGCCCGGCAAGAGGTCCGCCGGCAGAAGATTGATGTGCGGCTGGCCGAGACGGGCCGCGACATGCAGGTTGGCTGGATTGCCGTAGATCTCGCTCGGCGTTCCCACCTGCATCAGCCGTCCCTCGGCGACGATGCCGATGCGGTCGGCCATGGTCATGGCTTCAACCTGGTCGTGAGTGACATAGAGCAGCGTCGAGCCGAGTTCCTTCTGGATGCGTTTCAGCTCCAGGCGCAGTTCGGCGCGCAGCTTGGCGTCGAGCGAGGAGAGCGGCTCGTCCATCAGGTAGATCGCCGGCTTGCGCACCAACGCCCGGCCGATCGCGACACGCTGCATCTCGCCGCCGGAAAGCCTGGTTGAGCGGTTTTCCAGCTTGTGGTCGATCCGGACCATGCGCGCCACTTCGCGCACGCGCCGGTCGATCTCCTGCGCACTCAGCTTGCGGACCGGCGCCTTCAGCGGGAAGGCGAGGTTTTCGTAAACCGTCATGTGCGGATAGAGCGAATATTGCTGGAACACGAAGGCGACGTCGCGCTCGGCGGGTGCCTCAGTGGCGACATTGCGGCCGCCGATCTCGATGCGGCCGCTATCGGGCTTTTCGAGGCCGGCGATCAACCGCAGCGTCGTGGTCTTGCCAGCGCCTGTCGGACCGAGCAGCACGACGAACTCGCCGTCGCGGATCGAAAGATCGAGGTCGGCCAAAGCCTGGGTGTCGCCGAAGCGCTTGGCGAGGTTCCTGAGGACGACATCAGCCATGCCGGGTCTCCTGATAAAGCGAGGATGGGACCGCGCGGCCCGAGGTGCAGTCGAAGAGCGCGAGTTTCGCCGGGTTGAATTCGAGGCCGACCCTTTCGCCAATCTGGAAGCTGCGATTGGCGGGAACGCGGGCCTTGATCACGCCGCCCGGGGTTTCCACAGCCACGACCTGATTGGTGCCGAGATATTCGCTGCCATAGACGGCGCCGCGTAGCGCCGAGGCGTCGCTGAAGCGGATATGCTCCGGCCGCACGCCGAGCGCCAGTTCGCGTTCGGCCATGTCCTGGTGGATCTCGGGAACGGCGACATCGACGCCGTCGAGCAGGATGGAGCGATCGCCGCTTTTCAGGCCGGAGGTGAAGCGCATGAAGTTCATCGGTGGCGAGCCGATGAAATCGGCGACATACATGGTCGCGGGCTTGGCATAAATCTCCTGCGGCGTGCCGAACTGCTCGATGACACCATGGTTCATGACGGCGATCTTGTCGGCCATCGCCATCGCCTCATGCTGGTCGTGGGTAACGTAGACGGTGGTCGCGTGGATGCGGTTGTGCAATTCGCGCAGCTCGTGAACCATGATCTCGCGGAATTCGGCGTCGAGCGTGCCGAGCGGCTCGTCCATCAGGAAGCATTTCGGGCGCCGGACGATGGCGCGGCCGAGCGCCACGCGCTGCCGGTCGCCGCCGGCAAGACCGGAGACCGAGCGGTTGAGAATATGGTCGATCTGCAGCAGACGCGCGGTCTCCTCGACACGCTGACGGATTTCGGGCTTGGGCATCCCCTGCGACAGCAGCGGGAAGCCGATATTCCTACGCACGTTCATATGCGGGTAGAGCGCGAAGAGCTGAAAGACGAAGGCGATGTCGCGGGCGCTGGCGCGGTTGAAGGTGACGTCCTCGCCATCGAGATAGATCTTGCCGCTCGACGGCAGCTCGAGGCCGGCGATCATGCGAAGCGTCGTTGTCTTGCCGCAGCCGGAGGGGCCCAGAAGCGCCAGGAACTCGCCGTCATGGACGGTGAAGCTCGAATCCTGAACGGCGACGAAGCTGCCGAATTCCTTGCGGAGATTTTCGATCCGGATGTCCGCCATGGTTCACTCCGGGAATTTCGAGACGATGATGAACATGACGGTGCCTGTGAGCAGTGTCACCAGCGAATAGGTGTAGAGCACCAGCAGGAAGGGCTGGAACAGCATCAGGAAGCCGAGTCCGATCAGCACGGTGGCAATGGTCTCCATCGGGCCGCGTCGCAGAAAGAACGGCCGTTTCGGGCGAGCAGGAGTGCGTGTTTCGATCAGGTGGGTCATTTGCGGACGGCTCCGAAGGTGATGCCGCGCAGCAGCTGCTTGCGCAATAGAATGGTGAAGACCAGGATCGGGATCAGGAAAATTGTCGTGCCGGCGGCGACGGCCGGCCAGTCCTGCCCGCCTTCGCCGATGATCGTCGGGATGAAGGGCGGCGCGGTCTGGGCCTCGCCCGAGGTCAGGAGGGCGGCGAAGGCATATTCATTCCAGGCGAAGATCAGGCAGAAGATCGCGGTGGCGGCAATGCCTGTGGTCGCTTGCGGCAGCACAACCTTGCGGAAGGCCTGCAGCCTCGTATAGCCGTCGATCATTGCCGCTTCCTCGTATTCGCGCGGGATTTCGTCGATGAAACCCTTGAGCAGCCAGACGGCGAGCGAGACATTGACGGCGGTGTAGAGCAGGATCATGCCCAAGGCCGTGTCCGACAGGCCGAGCTCGCGATACATCAGGTAGATCGGGATGGCGACGGCGATCGGCGGCATCATCCGCGTCGACAGGATGAAGAATAGCAAGTCGTCGGCGAGCGGTATCTTGAAGCGGGAAAAACCATAGGCGGCGAGGGTGCCGAGGAAGACCGCGAGGAAGGTGGAGCCGAAGGCGATCACCAGCGAATTGACGAAGCGCGGCAGGAAGTTCGATGGGCCGGCGATCACCATGTTGCGCTTGCGCGTCACTTCATCGCAGGTGCCGACTGGCGCCGGCAGCGAGGCGATATAATCAGGCGTCTGGCGCGTGCGCGTGGTGAACAGGTTGCAATAGCCCTCGAGCGACGGCGTGAAGACGATCTTCGGGGGATAGCTGATCGAATCCGGCGGCGACTTGATGCTGGTCAGGAAGATCCAGACGAGCGGGATGAAGGTGATCAGCGCATAGAGGACGACGATGGTGCCGGCGATGCGCTTGCTGGACAGGCTCGGTTCGACGACCGAATGGGCTGAGTTGGCGGCGCTCATCGTTGCTTCACCTTGTTCAATGCCTTGACGTAGATGTTGGCGAGGCCGAACACCGCGACGAAGAGGATGATGGCGAAGGCCGAGGCCCGGCCGGTCGCCCAGCTTTCGAAGGCGGCGCGTTTCAGCGTGATCGAGGCGACCTCGGTAATCGAGCCTGGCCCGCCGCCGGTGAGCAGCGTCACCATGTCGAACATCTTGAAATTCTCGATGCCGCGGAAAAGCACGGCAAGCATGATGAAAGGCAGGGCCATCGGCACGGTGATCGACCAGAACTGCCGCCAGGGCGAGGCACGGTCGACCTCGGCCGCCTCATAGATATAATCGGGGATCGAGCGCAGGCCGGCGAGGCAGATCAGCATCACATAAGGCGTCCACATCCAGGTATCGACGATGATGATCGCCCAGGGCGCCAGCGTAACGTTGCCGAGCATCTGGATATCCGATGTCGGAATGCCTGTGACCAGCGACACGGCATAGGCGAAGAGGCCGATCTGCGGCTCGTAGAGAAAGCGCCAGAAATTGCCGACGACGGCGGGCGACAGCATCATCGGGATCAGGATGATCGTCGTCCAGAAGGCGTGGCCGCGAAACTTGCGGTCGATCAGATAGGCGAGCGTAAAGCCGATCACCGTCTGCAGTACAATCGTCCAGAAGACGAAATGCGCGGTGGTCTGCATCGCCTGCCAGATATCGGGATCGTTGAGAACGCGCTGGTAGTTTCCGAAGCCGACGCCTACGACCGGCGCATTCGGCCGATTGGCGCGGTAATTAGTGAAGGAGAGATAGACCGCCCAAAGCAGCGGGAAGATGTTGATCGCGAGCAGCAGGGTGATGGCAGGGGCAATGAATAGCCAGGCGATCGCCCTGTCGGAAAGGCCGCGGACGCGCCGGGCGACCGAGGAAGGCGTTGCCCTCGCGGTTGCATCGGCCGCCTTCTCGACGATGGAGGAATGGGAAATGGTCAAGTCTTCACCTGGTCTTTTTGGGGTACGGGGTCTTTTGGGGTATGAGAGATCTGGCGGCCCGGCTCGTCTGCCGATCCGGGCCGCCATCCTGTCGAGGATGGCGCGCATCAGGGATGCCACGCGTCAGATCTTGCCGTCGTCCTTGAAGACGTCGCTCCAGTCTTTCACCAGACCGTCGAGCGCTTCCTTGGCGGTGCCGTTGCCGGCGACCACGTAGTTGTGAACGCGCTTCTGCATGGCCTGCAGCAGCGAGGCGTAGCTCGGCTCTGCCCAGAAGTCCTTGACGATCGCCATCGAGTCCAGGAAGGCCTGGGCATAGGGCTGGCTCTTGGCAAAGCCTGGCGCGTTGACGACGGAATTCAAGCAGGAAAAGCCGCCGAGTTCCCACCATTTGGCCTGCACGTCCGGCTGTGCGAACCACTTGATGTATTGCAGGGCGGCATCGCGCTTGTCGGAGTACGAGACCACCGAGATGCCTTGGCCGCCAAGCTGGGCGAAGTGGGCCTTTTCAGCCGGATTGGGGAAGAAGCCGATCCTCTTGCCGCCGACCTTCTCGTCCTTGTAGAGGCCGGGCCAGGTGAAGGCGAAGTTCATCTGCATGGCGACCTGGCCGGATTTGAAGGCGTCTGCGGATTCGACCATGTAGACGTTGGAGCTGCCGGGCGGGGTGCAGCAATCATAGAGCGACTTGTAGAATTCGAGGCCCTTCACAGCATCGGCCGAGTTGACGAAACCTTCCATGTCATAGGGCTTCTTCGGGTTCTCGTACTGGAAGCCCCAATCGTAGAGCACGTTGGTCACGCCCATGGTGATGCCTTCGGAGCCGCGCTCGGTATAGATCGAGGCGCCGTAGACGGTCTTGCCGTCGATCTGACGCTTCTGGAAGAATTCGGCGATCTGCTTCAGCTCGTCGTAGGTCTTCGGCGCTGCGAGATCGTGGCCGTATTTCTCCTTGAATTCTTTCTGCAGTTCCGGCTTCTCGAACCAGTCCTTGCGGTAGGTCCAGCCGACGACGTCGCCCATGGCGGGCAGCGCCCAGTAGTTCGGGGTGTTTTTCGGCCATTCCGAGTAGCCGACGACCGTCGCCGGCACGAAGTCATCCATCTTGATGCCTTCCTTGTCGAAGAAGTCGTTGAGCTTCACGTAGTGGCCATTCTCGGCCGAGCCGCCGATCCACTGGCTGTCGCCGATGATGAGATCGCAGAGCTTGCCGTGGGAATTCAGCTCGTTGAGGAAGCGATCGGCATAATTCGTCCAGGGAACGAATTCGAACTTCATCTGCGTGCCGGTCTTGGCGGTGAAATCCTTCGACAGCTCGACGAGCGCATTGGCGGGGTCCCATGCGGCCCAGCACAGCGTCAGTTCATCGGCTTTGGCGAGATTGGGCAATGCCGACGACATGACGAATGCCGTGGCCAGCCCGAAAAGGGCTTTCGATGTTTTCTGCATAAGTTCCTCCCAGAACCAAGGGCCGGCTCCCCGCCGGCGTCGCATGTTCACCCACTTCAGAGAATGCTCACATGAACTCCTCAATCATCATGTTTAGCAATATGTTTAGTGATACCCATTTTTATAAACATTGCAAGCGCCAATCGTTGCTGCAATGCGACAGGTGTCGCGCCACATAGGCAGATAGTTTTGGGGCCGATCTTTTTTCGGCAGATCTCGAGAAATTCTTTGACGAGCGTACCGATGCGGCGACATCTGGCCTCGCTGCGACATCGATCGCACGATATGGACTGCACGCCGCTCCTGTTTTTCCCCGGAGCGGTTCAAGCTTGGCCTCGCTTCGGTGGGGCCTTTTTCTTGAATCCTTTCTGGGTCGATGCAGCGACGTATCGGGAATATTCCTACGGAGTACGAGATTTAGCCTTTCCGGCCGGACGCAAGGGGCGTATTCAGCCAGTGCGCGGCTTCCCATGTCCGCGGCGCGGCTTCCCATGTCCGCGTGTCCCCCGCGCGGCAGATCTCCGATCGGCTTCCTTCCTGTTTCCCTGCCGCGTCATCCGGAATTTTTATTGGCAGATCGATGACCACGGCAGACACGAGCGAGAATGGGCAAGAGGCCGCGGCGGCCGCCAGGCGAAGATCGTGGCGCTGGTTGTTGCCGTTTCCTTCTTCATGCAGATCCTCGACGGCACGATCGTCACCACCTCGCTGCCGCAGATGGCGGCAAGCTTTAACGTGCAGCCGGTATCGATGAGCATCGGCATCACCGTCTACATGCTGACGATGGCCGCCTTCATTCCACTGTCCGGCTGGCTCGGCGATCGGTTCGGCGCGCGCCGCATCTTCCTGATGTCGATCGCCGTCTTCACCGGCGCCTCGCTGTTTTGCGGGCTGTCCGGCAGCCTTGCGGAATTCGTGCTGTGGCGCGCCATCCAGGGCGCGGGCAGTGCACTGATGACGCCGGTCGGGCGCATCATCGTGCTCAAGAACGCCCGCAAGTCGGAACTCGTCCAGGCGATCGCGCTGATCACCTGGCCGGCACTGACGGCGCCGGTGCTCGGCCCGGTGCTCGGCGGCTTCATCACCACCTATGCCAGCTGGCACTGGAACTTCCTGATCAACATCCCGATCGGCATTGTCGGCATGGCGCTGGTGCTGCGCTTCGTGCCGGAGCAGCGCGAGACCAATCCCGGCCGGCTGGATCTCGTGGGCTTTATGCTGAGCGCTGCGGGGCTGACCTTCCTGCTCGCCGCCCTCGAACTCTCGGTCAAATGGGACGGCGGGCTTTTGCCCGTGATATCAATGCTGGCGGCGGGCATCGTGCTGTCGGTCATGGCGACGCGGCATTTCCTCGCCGTCGACAATCCGCTGCTCGACCTTTCGGCCTTCCGCATCCAGACCTTCTCGATGTCGACATTGTCGGCGGGCACGGCCTGCCGGATGGCGATCAATGCGACGCCGTTCCTGCTGCCTCTGCTCTTCCAACTCGGCTTCGGCCTGAGCTCGATTGCCGCCGGCACCTATCTGCTCGTCTATTTCCTCGGCAATTTCAGCATGAAGGCGGTGACGACGCCGCTGCTGCGCTTCTTCGGCTTTCGTACCGTGCTTGGGGTTAACGGGCTGATCGCCGCGCTTTCGATCGTCTCCTGCGGTTTCCTGTCGCCGACGACGCCGCCGTTTTTCATCCATGCGCTGCTTTTTCTCGCCGGTCTCTCACGGTCGATGGAATTCACCGCGCTGAACACACTCGCCTTCGCCGATATCGGCCCCGCGCAGCGAAGCTCGGCCTCGACGCTGTCGAGCATGCTGCAGCAGGTATCGATGCTGCTCGGCGTGGCAGTGGCGGCGGCCGTGCTCAACATCGCCTCTGCTCTCAGGGGCGCCGGCAATCCCGTCCTTGCCGATTTCCGCTGGGCTTTCATCGTAGTCGGCGTGATCGGCGTCGTCTCATCGCTGCGCTTCCTGCAATTGCCGGCGGAGGCTGGAGCCGAAGTATCGGGTCATCGGAAATTCCAGAAAAATTAGCTTATCCACGGAACCAAACGGGTCGCTTGGCGTTGATGCATCTCATTTCAGGTTTTTCGTTTTCCCATCTCCTTCAACGGCTTCCATAGGGATGCTCGCCAGCCCAGGGTCATGTTCTGAAAATGCCGGATTCCCGACATCCTCCTTCCGCGCCGCCTGCGACAAGAGCGAGGGACAACCGCTGTTTACCCCAGGCGGCCAATGCAATACGACATTGCTATGCGGACGACTCGGACGCTTGCGGGCGGTCGTCGCTGCGAGAGAACGCCGGGAGACGGAATGAACAATTCTAGCGGCGATGCGGATGCCCTGATCCACATCCTCTATATCGACGACGACGAGGGGCTTGCTCTACTGATGCAGAAAAACCTCCGTCGGCGCGGCTTTTCGGTCGAGTGGGCCGAGAGCGGCGCTGCAGGCCTTGCGAGACTGGGCGAAGGCGGTATCGACGCCGTCGTGCTTGATCATGTCCTGGCTGGCGAGACCGGCCTCGATATTTTGCCCAGCATCGCGGCGATGCCGGATCACCCGCCGGTCATCTATGCGACGGGTTCGGACGATATCAGCATCGCGGTCGCGGCGCTGAAGGCCGGCGCCGACGATTACATGCTCAAGGGATCTCGGCCGACTATTTCGACCTGCTGGCCGCCGCCCTCGAACAGGCGCTGGAGCGGACGCGTTTTCGCCGCGAGACGGCGCAGGCGCAGGAGATGATCCGACAGCAGCGCGACCTTGCCGAAATGCTGCTCGCCGAAGTCAATCACCGTATCGCCAATAGCCTTGGCCTCGTCGGCGCGCTGATCCGCATGCAATCCTCGATGACCACGGACCAAGTGGCGATCGACGCGCTGCACGAAACCCAGATGCGCATCAACGCCATCGCCAGCGTGCATCGCCGGCTCTATACCAACCGCCAGGTCGGCTCGGTGCAGGTCGACGAATATCTGGACAGCCTGCTCACCGAACTCGAAACCTCGATGCGCGACGACAAGCGGCCGCACCGCATCGTGCTTACCGCGCAGCCGGTCAATCTGGCGACCGACAAGGTGATTACGCTCGGGCTGATCGTGAGCGAGCTCGTCACCAATGCCTTCAAATATGCCTATCCGGAGAGCGTGCCGGGCGAGATCCGCGTCATGGTCGACCAGACAGATGGCGCATTACGCGTGATCGTCGAGGATGACGGCGCCGGTTTCGATCCGTCGAGCCCGGCGAAAGGAACGGGCCTCGGCACACGCATTCTGACAGCAATGGCCGCCAGCCTGAAATCGGATTTCGCCTATGACCCCGGCCACGACGGAACCAAGGCGACGCTGGTGTTTTCGTTGGATGAGGGGAAGTAGGGGATTTTCCCCGTCCGGGCGCTGAGTTTGCAGCCCCCTCATCCGCCTGCCGGCACCTTCTCCCCGCTGGGTAGAAGGGGGAACGAGGCGCTGCCGCAAGTCTCTTCTCCCCTCGGGGAGAAGGTGGCGGCAGCCGGATGAGGGGGCCTCACGCCACGCCGTTTACCCTATATTTACAACAGTTTGCAGACGCCGCATTAACAAGCTTTACGCTAGGGGAGAGAAAGCATGACGACTATCCGTACGCCACGCGAAGTCTATGATTTCTGGTTCGTCAGATGCGGCCGGGAGCTGTGGTTCCGCGCGACGCCGGACCTCGACGCGGAGATCAGCACGGTCTTTCGCGATACCCATCTGGCCCTTGCAGCGGATGTTGGCGCCGAATGGCGGGCGGATGCGGAGAGCCGGCTGGCGGCTGTGATCGTGCTCGACCAGTTTCCCCGCAATATCTATCGCGGCACGGCGCTTGCCGTTGCGACCGACGGGTTGGCGCTTCGCGAAGCCAAACTCGCACTGGCATCCGGCGCCGATCTGTTGGTAGAAGCCGCGTGCCGCACCTTTTTCTACATGCCCTTCGAACATGCCGAAGACCTTGGCGAACAGGAGCGATCGGTAGCGTTGTTCGCCGCGCTTGGCGATGAAGAATATCTCGATTATGCGATCCGCCACCGCGACGTGATCGCTGCCTTTGGCCGCTTTCCGCACCGCAATGCCATGCTCGGGCGGGAGTCGACGGCGAGGGAACGCGACTATCTCTCCAAGCCCGGCGCCGGTTTCTAAGGCTTTCCAGGGAGCTTCCGCCTTTCTGTCGCCTTTCTTTACTAAGACAAGCTGGCATTCTATTCCGATGACAACCTTTCCCGGAGGCGCTTTTGCGGCTGAGACCGATCCTGCTTCGCACCATTCTTCTGCTGATGCTGGCGGTTGCCGGCGCGCATTTCAACGGTGCTGCGGCTTTCGCGCAGGAGCCGCAGGCACCGGCGTCCGCGCAGGCGCCGCTTGCAGATAGCCCGCTCGACCAGGCGACAAAGGAGATCGACAAGGCGAAGGTCCAACTGACGGCGCTTCAGGACGGCGTCAAACAGAATGCCGACAATGACGACGCCCTCGTCGGGCTTGCGACCAAGGCCGATGAACTCAGCCGCGCCGTTATCACCATATCGGTCAATCTCAGGCCGCGTTTCGACCAGATCAAGAACCGGCTTGCCGAGATCGGCGATCCGCCGAAGGACGGGCAGCCGCCGGAAGCCGAGATCGTCACCCAGGAGCGCAATGCGCTCGCCGCCGAACGCGCGCAGATCAACGCGCTGACGGGCGATGCCGAAAACCTGTCGATCACGGTGACGAAGCTCGTCAACGAGATCACCGAGATGCGGCGGCGGCTGTTTGCCGATACGCTGCTCAGGCGGACCGAGATTTCGGTCTCGGTGCTCGACGATGCCGCCAGCGCCTTCGTGCACGAGGCCAGAGAATTCTCGCAGGCCCTGTCCAGTTGGGCCACCTTCGTTTGGAAATTCAAGCGTTTCCCGATGTTTGCCGCGATCTTCCTGTCGCTTGCCGCGGCCCTGATCCTTCTCTCCGGCAGCTACCGGCTATTCGGCTCCTACCTGCAGCGCGACGAGGCTGTCGAGAACCCCTCCTATATCGGCCGGCTGTCGATCGCCTTCTGGTCGACGTTGATCCGCACGCTGGCGCTATCGGTGCTGCTCGTCACCTCATTCTTTTTCCTTAACGGGTTCAATGTGCTGAGGCCCGACATCGCACCTGTCATCGGCGCGCTGTTCGGGGCGATCGGCCTCGTCTATTTCGTCGGCCGCTTCGTCAATGCCATCTTTGCACCGCACGAACCGCGCTGGCGCCTCGTTCGGCTTTCCAATCTCGGCGCGCGCTCGATCGGCTACTGCTTGCTGGCAATGGCGATCGTCAACGCGCTCGATTATCTGTTCGGCACGATCGGCGAGGCGATGGGCTCGCCGCTGGTGCTGACCGTGGTCAGAAGCCTGATCGCCGCGCTGATCATCGGCCTGATCCTGATCGCGGTCTCGTTCGGCAAGCCGATGCTGGCGAAGAACGGCGATCCAGATGCGCCGGGAAGGCATTGGCCGCGCGGCATGGCGATCATCCTGCGGATCGTCGGCGCCGGCCTCATCCTCACCGCGCTCACCGGTTATGTCGGGCTCGCGCGCTTCGTCGCCACGCAGCTCATCATTACCGGCGCCGTCGTCGTCACCATGTATGTCGGCCTGCTTTCCGGCAAGGCGATATCAAGGCAGGAAAGCTTCGGCGACACCTTCTTCGCAAGCTTCCTGACGCGCCGTTTCAAGCTCGGGCCGGTGGCGATCGACCAGGCCGGCCTGCTTGTCGGTCTTGCCATCTATGCGGTGGCGCTTCTCGTCGGCATCCCGCTGATCCTGCTGATGTGGGGCTTCCATGTGCAGGACCTGCAGATTCTTGCCTACAGGTTGTTCACCGAGGTCAGGCTCGGCGGCATCAGCATCTCGCTGCTCGGCATCTGCACCGGAATCCTCTTGTTTGCCGGTGTCTATCTGCTGACGCGCTGGCTGCAGCGCTGGCTCGACGGCAATGTGATGGCCAGAAGCCATGTCGATCTCGGCGTGCGCAATTCGGTGAAGACGGGCATCGGCTATCTCGGCGTCGGCATCGCGGCGATCATCGGCGTTTCGGCGGCCGGCATCGATCTGTCGAGCTTCGCGCTCGTCGCCTCCGCACTTTCGGTCGGTATCGGTTTCGGCCTGCAGAACATCGTCTCCAACTTCGTCTCCGGCCTGATCCTGCTCGTCGAACGGCCGTTCAAGGTCGGCGACCATGTCGTTTCCGGCACGGCTGAAGGCATCGTCAAACGCATTTCGGTGCGCGCCACGGAGATTGAGACCTTCCGCAAGCAGTCGATCATCGTGCCGAATTCGGAGCTGATCAACGGCTTGGTCGGTAACTGGACGCACCGCAACAAGATCGGCCGCTCGGAAATTCCCGTTTCCGTCAGCTACGACGCGGATCCGCAGAAGGTGATGGATATCTTGCTGGAACTGACCGCCAAGATACCGCTCGTCATGCGCAATCCCGAGCCGCATGTCGAATTCCTGCGCTTTGGCCCCTATTCGCTGGATTTCGAACTGCGCTTCTTCCTCGCCGACATGGGCGACGGCATGACGGTGCGCAACAATCTGAGGATCGAGATCCTCCAGCGCTTCAGGGCCGAGGGCATCGAGATCCCGCTGCCGCGGAGCGATCTCACTATCCATCGGGACGCTCCTCCCGTCCTTCCCGTTGCAGGCAGGGATCAACCCAACGAGCAGGAAAAATCGGGGGATGTGCTCATGGAGGAGGAAGAGCGGCCGGTGCGGCAATTGCGCGGCAAGACGGCGGACGGCAATCTGAAAGGCTGAACGGGTCATTCAGCCATCATTCACAGCTATCTGTGCATAATCTCCACTATCGGGATCGCTGCCGGGGGCAGCACCGATCGTTCGAGGGGAGGGCGCGCCAGCGCCCCCGCACATGATGGCAAGATTTGCCGCCGTTCTGCTTGTCCCGCTGCTTGCCGCACCCGCGGCTGAAGCGGCGTCCATCACCAACACCGATCCAGCCGCCGTCGTGCTCGTCATCACCGAGAGCGGCCAGCGCGTCGAGGTCGTGGTCGATGCCGGCGCTTCGGAAAACCTCTGCGCTTCCGGCTGCTTCATGGCGACGCCCGACGGCGACCGCATCGGGCTCGACGGCGGCGAGACGATCGACATCGTCAAGGGCTCGGCCGTCGTCAAGTAGCGCTTGTCGTAATTAATGCGCTCAAGCTTCTCCGGGATTGGGAACAGTTTCCGGCCGGGCAACAACCGGGCGCGTCAGCCGCATGATGGCGAAGAATGCGGCAACGGCGACGGTGCCGAGCAATGCAGCGATCGACAGCGACCACGATGCGCCGAGATTGCCCATCAGGAAGGCGAGCGCGAACGGCGCCATCGAGGAGACGACGAGACGCACCGACATGATTTGTCCTTGCCGCCGGCCGTAGCCATCGCTTCCGAAGAGCGCGAGCGGCAAGATTCCGTAGACAATGCTGTTAAGCCCCGAGCCAAGGCCGAAGACGACGGCGAAGACCAGCGCACCGGGCACCGAGGGTGCGGTGGCGATCAGGATGGCAAGGGCTGTCGGCAGCAGGATGGCGCAGATGATCGCGAGCATCACTTGCGACAAGTTCTCGCCAAAGACCATGTTGATGAGGCGGCTCAGCACCTGTGACGGGCCGAAGAGCGTTCCGACCACCACTGCCATGGCGCCGAGGCCGAGGGCCGACATCACAGGCACCATGTGAACCAGAAGTGCCGAGTTCACGAAGCTTTCCAAAGCAAAGCCCGTCACCATCAGGATAAAGGCCGGCCTGCGCACCGACGGCGGAAGGCTCGGCTCGACGCGTTTTGCAGCCTCCTCTCCGGTCCGTCTCCTGGTTTGCCTGACGCCACGGGAGAGCCAGGCATGAATGGGAAGGCAGGCAACGAGATTGAGCGCGGCGAAGATCAGATAGACGTTCTGCCATGAGAGATGCGCATGCAGCGCCGTGGTGATCGGCCAGAATATGGTTGAGGCAAAGCCGGCGATCAGGGTCAGATACGTGATGCTGCGCTGGGCGACCTGCGGCCTGATCTGCACCAGCAGGGCGAAGGCTGCGCCATATTGCACCAGGTTCGAGGCGATCTCGATGCCGATCAATGCCACGACGAAAGCGATTTTTCCCGGCGCGAAGGCGCAGGCGACGAGGGCGGCGGCGGCAATCGCCGAGCCCGACGTCATGATCCTGCCTGCGCCGAAGCGATCGATCCACGTGCCCATGAGAGGTGCGGCCAGACCGCCGATCAGAAGGGCCACAGAGAGCACGCCGAAGATCCATTCCGATGACCAGCCCAGATCACGGGCCATGTCGGGGGCGAGGATGCTGAAGCTGTAATAGAGCGATCCATATCCGATGATCTGCGTCAGCCCGAGCGCGGCGATGGCCGCTACCGGCAGTCGTTCGGTGCTGACGATTGTCATAGGGATCTGAGGCTCACGCGCTGTTCGAGCTTTTCGACTTCTTCCTTCCGCTCGCTGTAGCGGTCGGTCAGATAGTTCGAGGCATCGCGGGTCAGCAGCGTGAATTTCACCAGTTCCTCGCAGACGTCGACGACGCGATCGTAATAGGACGAGGGTTTCATACGGCCGTCAGAGTCGAATTCTTGGAAAGCTCTGGCTACCGAGGACTGATTGGGAATTGCGATCATCCGCATCCATCGGCCAAGGATGCGGAGCTGGCTTACCGCATTGAAGGACTGGGAGCCGCCGGAGACCTGCATCACCGCCAGCGTCTTGCCTTGCGTCGGCCTGATCGAACCGACCGACAGTGGAATCCAGTCGATCTGCGCTTTCATGATGCCGGTCATCGCGCCATGACGTTCGGGGCTGACCCACACCTGGCCTTCAGACCATGCCGACAATTCGCGCAGCTCCTGAACTTTTGGGTGGCTCGCCGGCGCCGCATCAGGCAGCGGCAGATCTTCCGGGTTGAAGATGCGCACTTCGCAGCCGAAATATTCGAGCAGCCGCGCGGCCTCCTGTGCGAGGAAGCGGCTGTAGGACACCGCTCGCAGCGAGCCATAGAGGATCAGGATGCGCGGCTTGTGCGTCGAGAACGCCGGCCTGAGCGCGTCCACATCCGGTTGACGCAGATGCATTGGCGATATGGCAGGCAGATCAGACAATGCGCTTGCCTCCGGCATCGAGCACTTTCTCGCCGTCTTCCTTGGTGAAGGCGCCCTGATGCGTTTCTGGCAGGATTTCGAGGACAAGTTCCGACGGCCGCGACAGGCGCGTGCCGAGCGGCGTCATGACGAAGGGCCGGTTGATCAGGATCGGGTCTTTCAGCATCGCGTCGAGCAGTTGCTCGTCGGTAAGATCAGGGTTGTCGAGGCCGAGCTCCGCATAGGGCGTGCCCTTTTCGCGGATCGCCTCGCGAACGCTCAAACCTGCATCCGCAATCACCTTGATTAGCTGCTCCCGCGACGGCGTGTTTTTCAGATATTCGATAACGTTGGGCTCAATGCCGGCGTTCTGGATCATCGCAAGCGTGTTGCGCGAGGTGCCGCATTCGGGGTTGTGATAGATCGTAACATCTATGGTCATGAGGCGGATTCCGTCTTGGTGAGGGTCTTGGGATTGCGGGCTTCCATCAGCAGCCATCCCGCAAGCATCAGCGCCAGCAAGGCGCCGAGGACTTCAGCGGCGATAAAGCCCGGTAGATCGATCGGGCGGATGCCGGAAAACGTGTGCGTTAGCGATCGAGCAATCGCGACGGCGGGATTGGCAAAGGACGTGGAGGCGGTGAACCAATAGGCGGCGGTGATATAAAGGCCGACCAGCCATGCCACGGCATCGGCGCGAAAGCGCACGCCGGCTAAGATGACGAAGACGAGGCCGAAGGTTGCCGTCGCTTCAGAGAGCCATTGCGCGCCGCCGGTGCGCAGGGTTTCCGAGGCCTGCAGCACGGGAAGGGCAAACATCGCATGAGCGAGCATGGTTCCGGCAATGCCGCCGACGATCTGCGCGGTGATATAGGCGGGAACGGAGGAGGCAGGCAGTTCGCGCCGGAGCGCAAACACCAGCGACACGACCGGATTGAAATGAGCCCCGGAAATCGGACCCAAGACCGTGATCAGGACGACGAGGATTGCCCCCGTTGCCAGCGTATTGCCGAGCAGCGCAAGCGCCGTATCGTCCGTCAGCCTGTCCGCCATGATGCCGGAGCCGACGACGGTTGCCACGAGCAACAGCGTGCCGAGCGCTTCGGCGGCCAGTCGTCGAGACATCGGGAACACTGGCGCGCTCATGCCAGCAGGCTCCGGACCATCAGGGCGGCCGATGCCGGGCAGAGGCTTGCGGCCTGCCGCGTCGTCAGGAGCTCGGTTGGCGCTTCATCGCGGCCGATCGGACGAAAGCCGAGCGATTGAAAGAAGGGGGCGGCTGTTTCTGTCAACAGATAGGCGGCGGTTGCGCCTTTCCTTTGGGCCTGATCGAGCAGGCCAAGGGTGATCGCATGGCCGAAGCCAAAGCCTTGCTGATCGGACAGCACGACAATGGAACGCAGGAGCACAGTCTCGCCATAGAGTTCCAGCCCGCCGAAGCCGACCGTCTCGCCGCCACGTGAAAACCGATAGAAGCTTCGGCCGGCGTCTGTGAGGTCGTCGACTGGAAGTCCGGCGCCTGCGAGCGCGCCGCGAAGTCTGTCGTCGTGCCCCTCCAAGGCCTGCTGGTTCAAATCGAAACTCATCAGCTTGCCTTGGGCTGTTTAGTGCTGGCGCCTTCCATCGTGCCGATCTGGCGCAGGTGCGATTCCAGCGCGAGCTTGTCGATCGAGGAAAGAGGCAGGCTCAAAAAGGCGCTGATCCGGTTCTTGAGGAATCGGGCGGCCTGTGCGAAAGCGCGGCCTTTGTCGACTTCGCTGCCCTCGACGGCAGCGGGGTCCTCGACGCCCCAATGGGCGGTCATCGGATGACCGATCCAGACGGGACAAGCCTCGCCGGCAGCGCTGTCGCAAACCGTAAAGATGAAGTCCATCTCAGGAGCGCCCGGCTCGGCGAACTCGTCCCAACTCTTCGAGCGGAAGCCGGTTGTTGGATAGCCCTGCGCCGCAAGCTCCTTCAGCGCATAGGGATTGACCTCACCCTTCGGCTGGCTGCCGGCTGAATAAGCTTTGAATCGACCCTTGCCTTCGGTCTCCAGAATGGATTCAGCCAGGATCGACCGGGCAGAATTGCCCGTGCAGAGAAACAGCACATTGTAAACGCGGTCGGTGGTCATTGCAGTTTCTCCTCCATTTTAGGGGCGCAGCAGGCCGCAACCTCCGCGGCAGGTGCGCAGATTTCCGGGTGCCCGGAACAGCAATCTTCCATCAGAAAGCGAACCAAGCCACCAAGTGCCTCGTAGTTTGCGGTGTAAATGATCGACCGGGATTCACGCTGTTGCGCGATCAACCCCGACCGTTCCAGCTCTTTCAAATGGAAGGAGATATTAGAGGGCGAGACCTCCGCCTTCTCAGCAATTGCGCCTGCGGCCATGCCGTCGGGACCCGAAACCACGAGCATGCGGACGATGTGAAGGCGGGTTTCCTGCGAGAGCGCGCCGAATGCGATGAGGGCTTGACGTTGATCCATATTTCAATAATCCTTGAATCATTGAAGCGGGGATTAGCGCAAATGAACGTCATCGACAACAGCAAAATTCAAGAGAACGACATTGATCTCGGCCTGCTGCTCAGTGTGCTAACCGGAGCCAAGGATTCTCCGCTGATTTTCTATTATGACGGCAAGGCGGTGAAGCCTGGCTATCATGTCACCGAGGTCAAGGCGGGCCAATTCTCAGGCCTGGATTGCGGCGCCAATCCAGAAGCGTGGGCGGAAATCTTCATCCAGCTCTGGGATATCGAGGAAGGCGACCGCACACATATGCCGGCCGGCAAGTTCCATGCAATCATCCGCAAGGTTTCCGATCACGTGCAACTGGATGGTTCGGCGAAGCTGACCTTCGAAGTCAGCGACGGCGTGCGGCCAATGCAGCTTTATTGCGCGGCGACGCCGGTTCTTCGCGCCGGCGCCGTCCATGTTTCGCTGTCGCCGCGGCCGGCAAGCTGCAAGCCGCGCGATCGCTGGCTGGCAGAGGAAAACAGCAAGGTGGCGGCCTGCTGTGCGCCGCAAGCGGCCGCGAGCGGCTGCTGCGCGTAAGGACACATAAGATCGCGCGGCAGGACAGGGTGGCAGCAAGATCGGATCTTGACTGACCACCAGTCAGTCATGGGTGCATTTCCTGCGCGTGCTGGGTCTGCCATCAGGCATTGATTGAGGGCTGGGCATCCCACCATCTGAGCACCCGCATCGCCCGGAGCGTCACCCACCGCGAGGGCTTGCCTTGCCCGTCATCGACCTCGAACCACACCCGGCCTGCAGGGCTGTCGTCGAGCGGCCAGGTGCCGTCCTGCAAGCGTCTGGAACGAAGGTGGTCAATTGGCTCGCCGAGGCGCGGATCGGGGTGGGTACCGGTCAGGATTGCGCTGGAGCGGAAATAATCGAGCGCGCGCAAAATGTCATAGCGCCAGCGGTTCGGATGCAGGAGGCGCAGGAAGCGTTCGTCGGCCGGCTCGCCGGTGCCGAGGCGGCGGAAGAGGTTGCGGGCCAGCAGAAACTCCTCGCCCGTCCTGCGCGCCTCTCGAGACCGATGCGTGCCGCCGGTCGATCTCTGGTATTCCAGCAAGCCTTCCAGCACATTGATGGTGCTGGCGAAAGACGAGCGGACAGAGCCATTGATCCGCTCGCAGTTCCAGCCGCCGTCGTCGAGACGCTCGCCGGCCAGCCTGTCGACGATGGGCGAGACGTCGATCCCGAAATAGGCGCCGTCGGCGACGGTGCGGCCGTTGATGCATTCTTCGACTTCGCCTTCCCAATAGGGTTGGCTGCCTTCTTCCCAACGGGCGTTGGCGCCGATCAATTTGACAGTGCGCCTGGCGCAGCCGCAGGCGGGATCGAGACCGAACTCCCGCAATTGCGACAACGAGAACGTCGTGGCCGTCCACGGCTGGCCGTGCTCCTTCCACTCCCGAGGGTCGAAACCGGCGGGCAGGAAAGCGCCGCCTGCCCATTGCCCGTCCTCGTCCTGACAGGAGAGCAGCCTGGCCCCCCAGCCCTCGGTCTCGACTTTGGCCCGCTCGGCCATCCATTCCCGCTTCGTGGCGTCGAGCAGGTCGCGCATCACCTGCCACCGGATCGACGGGTCGGAGTCGAGAAGCCATGCGATCACCGGGTCGGATTGGATCATGAGGCGAACCTGTCGGCGGGTCGGGGTGAATGGTTTGTTTATAATCGCTTCTGCCAAGCGGTGCCAACCGAAGGGGCGCGCGGGAAGTTGTCTAAATCCGACGTGGTCGCGGCGGGACCGACGCAAGGAAGCAACGAAGCTGAAGATCAAAATCCTCGCATCGACCTACAATGCGACGTTTGTCGGCGAGAGCCCGTTCGATGCCGAGAATGCGGCACTTCGCGCCCGATTTCTTAATCATATCCGCAAAGAAATCGGAGGCGACCCCATCGGGCCGCCTCTTCATTTATATCCAGGCGCGCCGATTAATAATTATTCAAATCAATTGATCTATCAGCTTGATCCGGGGACAGATTTTACATCAAAGGTTTACTATGGCGTTTCTAGGTATTTCGGGGATGCAATATTCCGGGGAAATGTTTGCCGGTGCGCGTATTCTTGTCGCGGAAGATTCCAACGTATTCACATCGATGATCAGCAAACGCCTCAAGGAGCTGTTCGACATCGATGTCGAGATTTGCCGCAGCTTCGAGGATCTGCAGGTTTCCTACGACAAGTCTTCCGATCCGATCACGCTGGCGATCTCGAACATCAACCTGCCCGGCGCCGAAAACGGCGAAGCGCTCGAATATCTGGTCGATCTCTCAATCCCGACCATAGTCTTCACCGGCACCTTCCATGAAAAGATGCGCGACAAGCTGATGGCCAAGGATATCGTCGATTATATCCTCAAAGACAATATCTTCGCCGTCGACCTGCTGGCGGAATCGATCTGCCGCTTCCTCACCAATCATCGCCACCACGTGCTGATCGTCGACGATAGTGCGACTGCGCGCGCCCTGCTGTCGAGCCGGCTGAAGCGCTACAATTTCCGTGTCAGCGTCGCCGAAAGCGGCGGCAAGGCGCTGGAAATCCTGAAGGGCAATCGCGATATCGGCCTTGTCATCACCGACTACAATATGCCCGACATCGACGGCTTCGAGCTGACGCGGCGCATCCGCGCCAATATCGGCTCGCACGAGCTGCGCATCATCGGCGTTTCCTCCTCTTCGAACCGGCTGCTTTCGGCACGATTCCTGAAGGCCGGCGGCAATGATTTCATGCTGCGTCCCTTCATCGACGAGGAGTTCTACTGCCGCGTCAACCAGAACCTTGATACGCTGCTGCAGATTCAATCGATGCGCAAGGAACGGGCGGTTGCCTGACGGCTCTTCCAGTGTCGGTATCGCCAGGGGGCCGGATATCACGCTCCGGGACAGTCGCAGAATTTCTGCAATTACAGGTAATGTCGCCGTTATTTATCCCCTTCACTCGCACACGCCTCTCGGTTATCGTCCCCGCCGGGGAAAGGGCCGAGTCGAGCCCATGGGACGCATCGGGGAGTAGGGGCTGTGGCTTTTCAAGCGGATTTCCAGCGAGATGGCATCGGGCTGCGCTCCGGCGGGCTCAAGATACTTCTGGTTGAAGATTCCCGGATGTTTTCCGCCGTGCTCTGTCACCGGTTCCAGACGGAGCTCGGCCTTGCCGTCAAATCCTGCCCGTCGCTGAAAGCTCTTCGAAAGGAACTTGCCGACGACGGTCACGGCTACACCATGGCCGTCGTTGATCTCAACCTGCCGGATTCGCCCTATGGTGAAGCGCTCGACTGCACGATCGAGCACGATATCCCGGCAATCGTCTTCACTGCGACATTCGATCTCAACACGCGCAACAAGATCATGGAGCGCAATGTCATCGATTACGTGCTGAAGGACAATGAATTCGCGCTCGACAATCTGGTCGCCACCGTCCGGCGGGCGATCTCCAACCGCAAGACGCGGGTGCTCGTCGTCGACGACGTCGTCTCGGCGCGCCAGGTGCTCGTCGACCTGCTGAAGGCACAGCAATATCTCGTCGTCGAGGCAAATTCGGGGCTCGAGGCGCTGGCCGCGCTCGAGGCCTACAGCGATATCGAACTCGTCGTCACCGACCACCATATGCCCGATATGAGCGGCTATGAGCTGACGCGGCGCATCCGCCATCGCTTCGGTTCGGACAGGCTGCGTGTCATCGGCGTTTCCTCCTCCAACGACCGCATGCTTTCGGCGAGTTTTCTCAAGGCCGGCGCCAGCGATTTCGTCTACCGGCCCTTCGTTGCCGAGGAGCTGCAATGCCGCATCGCCAACAACGCCGAAACGCTGGCGCAGATGCGGCAACTCCGGGCAGCGGCGGCCTGCGATTACCTGACTGGTCTCTATAACCGCCGCTATTTCTACGACAACGGCCCGAAGCTGGTGAATGAGTGCCTGCGGCTGAAGGTGCCGAGTTCCGTCGCCATTCTCGATATCGACCATTTCAAACGGCTGAACGACACCTATGGCCACGAGATCGGCGACAAGGTGCTGAAGGCTGTCGCAAACAGGCTGTTTACGATCTTCGAGGGCAGTGACAATCTTCTGTCGCGGCTCGGGGGCGAGGAATTCGCCATCCTCTTTCCTCAGATGGATTCCGCTGCCGCGACCAAGCTCTGCGACGAGATCCGGTCGGACATTTCGCGACTGAAAGTCACGGCCGACGACGAGGAACTCGGCGTCACGATCTCGATCGGCATCGCCGAGATCGCCGGTTACGAGACCTTCGAGAATTACCTCAACGCCGCCGACCAGTTCCTCTACATGGCCAAGCATAGGGGCCGCAACCAGGTCTATTCCGACGCCAAGATGACGGAGGAGGCGGCGCAATAGCGCGCACCTCATCTCAGCTCGCCTATCCGAAAACGCGAGCTGAAATGCGTGGGCGGTGCCGGTGGCGTTGCGTTGGGCTTTGTTTCCGAAAACCTGTTGGCGATGGTGGCGTGGAACAAATGCCTGAGCCGCAAGTTTAGTGGATTCAACCGAAATACGGAGGATTCATCATGCAAGTCAGGGAAGCCATGACGCGCGACGTTCTGGTCGCTCGCCCCGACCAGTCAATCCAGGATGCCGCACAAATGATGGCAGACATTGATGCGGGTGTGGTTCCGGTTGGCGATCGGGACCGGCTGGTGGGAATGATCACGGATAGAGACATTGCCGTCCGCGCTGTTGCCCGCGGCAAAGGGCCGGATGCCAAGATTGCGGATGTGATGACTGCCGATGTGAAATACTGCTTCGAAGACGATGATGTTAATGACGTGCTTGAGAACCTCGGCGATCAACAAATTCGTCGCCTGCCGGTTGTCAATCGGAACAAGCGCCTCGTCGGCATCCTGTCGCTTGGAGACATCGCGGTGACGTCCAGTGACGGGGCTGCAGCATCGGCGCTTTCCCACATCTCCAGGCCAGGTGGCGCACACTCCCAGACCGGCGGCGCGAGAGGCTGAAGCGGCGCGGGAAAAGCCAATGCGTATCCAAGCTGCATTGATCTTTGCGATGGTCGCATTTTCAAGTTCAAACGTTATTGGACAGACAAAAGAACAACCGTCGGCCGGCTCGGAACGTTGCACTGCATCGCCTGCAGATCAAAACAATCAGTCGGCAGCGGAGGACGCCGGGAAGGCGGCCAAGGACGGCTCGTTGTCGCAAAAGATGGACGATTGCAACGGTGTACTGAAGCCGCCCCCGACCGGGGACAGCGATTTCAGCAAGCCCGCGCCGGAGGAAGGCAAGACACCGGTCATTCGGCCCGACGATCTACCCGGGCAGCAGCAACCGAAGTGACGGTTTTGCTGCCGTTAGATCGTTACTTGTCCAAGTGGCCGCGGCGGTTGCGGCCTTTCTTGATGTCTCACGCGGCGACCGCCTGCCTTGCCGTCGCCATGGTCATCTTGCGCTCGGCGCGCTCCTGCTGCGGCGAGCGATGGTAGAGTTCGCGATAACACTTGGAGAAATGCGAGGCCGAGACGAAGCCGCAGGCGACGGCAACCTCGACGACGGGCATCGAGGACTGCACCAGGAGGTGGCGCGCACGGTCGAGGCGGATTTCCAGATAGTAGCGGGCCGGCGAGCGGCCCATCTCCTGACGGAACAGCCGCTCGATCTGGCGGCGCGAGAGGCCGGCGCCGTCGGCGATCTCGATCAGCGACAGCGGCTCGGCGAGATTGCCTTCCATCAGTTCGATGATCGACAGTACCTTGGCGTTCTGCACGCCGAGGCGGGCGCGTAGCGGCAGACGCTGGCGGTCGTGCGGGTTGCGCACGCGGTCGGTCAGGTGCTGCTCGCAGATGCGGTTGACGAGGCTTTCGCCGAAATCCTCGCCGACGAGGTTGAGCATCATGTCCAGAGAGGCGGTACCGCCGGCGCAGGTGTAGAGATTGCCGTCTATCTCGTAGAGATCGGCATAGACCTCCGCCTGTGGGAAGGCTTCCGAAAAGCCCGGCAGGTTTTCCCAGTGGATGGCGCAGCGCTTGCCGTTCAGGAGACCGGCCTGGGCAAGCACATGCGCGCCCGTACAGAGGCTGCCGACGGCGACGCCGCGATTGTAGCATTCACGCAGCCAGGCATTGACCGACTTGTTGTTGAACTGCTCGACATCGATGCCGGAACAGACGAGCACCATGCCCGGCCGGTTTTCGCCGCCGAGATGACGGCGCTCCTCGGCAAGCGAGGAATTTGCCTCGACGCCGATGCCGCAGGAAGAATAGACCTTTTCTCCATCGACGGAGGTCAGCCGCCAGGTATAGGCCTGGTAGCCGAGCATGCGATTGGCGATGCGCAAGGTATCCACGGCCGCCGAAAAGGGCAGCATGGTGAATTGCGGTACCATAAAGAAGACTACCGAACGCTTCTTGATCTGCATCCTGTTCATAGCGAAATCCATGCTCGAGGGGCGATGACACATTCGTTGCGCGGAATGCGTCGCGCCGATGTCCTGAAAGCGACACTGGCATGGAAAAATGCGGCCGGGAAGAGCAAATATGCGACATCGCCCGCGATTTGGCCGGTGAAACCGCCGGAATGGCTGCGGGCGGGGAGAAGACAGGCTGATAGGCGACTGAAATTCAATGTTGAAAATGGCTTAGGAATGGACGGTCAGGCCACGAAAAAGGCGGCGTTGCATGGTGCAGACGCCGCCCTTATTTTGGGAGGAATGTCGCATTCATTACATGGTCCGGTGTTTGCTGTCGTCCGCGCTCGGCCAGCCGATATCCTTGCGAATGTCGAAGGGCATGGCTTCGATTTCGCGGGCCGTCTGCCAGCGCGTCCAAGCGAGCACCAGCTTACGGGCATAATGTCCCAGATCGAAGCGGCCTTGGCCGGAGGTGAGGGACTTACCACCACCGCGATAGGTGAGCGTGGTCATTTTCAATTCCTTTCTTGGGTCAGGGCTATGGTCGTTAATGGGAGGTTCGTCCATGTCCATGATCCCAATATGGGCTTTGAAAACTCATCATTCAAACGAATAGAACTTATGGATAACATCAGAGATATTGAATGATCGCGGTGCGCCCGGTGGTCGGTGGCGACACCATTGTCGTCTGTTCCCGACCTTAATCCTCGGGCTTTCCACGCAGGGGGACAGCAAATGCGCAGCTGAGCATGGTGCCGAAAACCGAGCGGCTTTCGGCTCCACTTTTTGATTTAAATCCCGGTTCAGTTTTTTAGACCGCCGGCCGCAAATCATCCGCATCTAATGCGCAGCGGTTGGGGTGATGATGCCAAGACCGCCAAGCCCGCTGACGACCAATTGGACTGCGACTGCGGTCAGCAGAATGCCGAAGACGACCTCCGAGACGATCAGACTGGCAGGCTTCATGCGCTTGGCGAGCGCGTCGATGTTGGTAAATACCAAATAGTCCAACGCAGCGACGATCAGGATCAGGCCGATGACGAGTATCGCGCTGGCAATCGAGACGACTTCGCCGGAGGCGATGATGACGACGGTGATGCCGACAGGATTGAGCAGGTAAGGGACCGCAAGCGGAAAGACGGCGATCTTTTCGGGATCGACGGGAAGCCCCGTTTCCTCATGCGGCTTCTCTGTTGGTCCTGATGCCATCTTGATCGCGATAAGCGCGAGGATGATACCGCCGGCGACGGCGACGGCACCGCCCGTGATATGGAGAAGCCGCATCAGCAAAGCGCCGGTGGCAAAAAGGATCAAGGCTGTGACCGTTGCGACCAAAACCATCTGGCGGCCGATGCGCGCCTTGGTTTCGGTATCGAAGGCATGGGTCTTCTCCAGAAACGGCACCAGGGCAATCTTCGGCCCCAGGCCGACCAGAAGCAGCAGGAGAAGTTTTCCGACGAGCGCGGCATCGATGACTGTGAAATCCATGGAACGTACCCTCTAAAATTTGTGACCTGGAAATTGAGGTCCTCCCCACTCAGGGGAGGGCAGGCGACTAAGAGAACCAAACGAGCTGGCAGTTTTTCCGCCGGATCGCTCAGCGCGGGCACACGTCCCAGAAGCCCGTCGTCTTGGCGGGCGAGGTGTAGTACCAGCATTGACCGGACTGCGGCGGCGTGCCTGCCAGTGAAACGGCGGCAGCTCCGGCGACGAAGCCGATGGCAGCACCTGCGGCGATTGCCGTACCCGGGCGCCAGTAGCGGCGAGGGGCGACGACCACGACGCCGCGCCGGACGGGCGGCCGAACGGCAGGACGGGTGCTTCCGACTGCAGCGCATCCGCGCGGTCCGCAGGCCGCAGCACCGCAGCCTCTCGGGCCGCATGCCGCTACGCCGCGACGGGCTTCGGCCGTCGTGGGAGCGAGGACGGGTGCGCAGACCGTCATGATGACGGCAAGTGTCGCAAGCATGTGCGTAGGGATAACGAGGATCTTCATTTCATTTACTCCCATTGCTCTCGTCTGTGTTCACTTCCTCGAAGATTCCGCCCTCAGGCCGGGTTTGCGGCTGCGGCTGCGTTGTGTGCTGCTAGCGTCTGCTGGGCAGCGGCTGCGACAGCGTCGTCCTTGCCGCCCGAGACCTGAACTGTGGGCACGGCGAGCTTGATGCCGTTTTCGTTGAACGCCTCGTGGATCATCCGCAGAGCTCGACGCTTCAGCGTGAACTGTTGGCCGGGAAGGGTCATGACTTTCATGCGCAGGAGCAGGCCGGAGTCCCCCAGGCTGTCGATCCCCTGCATCTTCAGCGGCTCGATCGTCGTCGGCTTGAACTCCGGATCCTCGAAGAGCTCCAGGCCGATCTTCTTGATGATCTTGCGGGCCTTCTCGATGTCGGAATCGTAGGTGATGGTGATCGTCATCTTCTCGATCACCCAGTCGCGGCTCATGTTCTGCACAGCGCCGAGCTCGCTGAAGGGGACGATGTAGACCGCACCGCGGTGGTGCCTGAGCTTGATGGATCGCAAGCTGAACGACTCGACGGTGCCCTTGTAGCTGCCGCTCTGGATATATTCTCCGACCCTGAAGGCGTCGTCGAGCAGGTAGAACATCCCGCTGATGACGTCCTTGACCACCGTCTGCGCGCCGAAGCCGATCGCGACGCCGACCACGCCGGCACCTGCGATCAGTGGTCCGATTTCGACCCCGAGCGATGAGAGCGCCATCATGATCGCAATGGCGACGAAGAGGATCATGAGGAAATTGCGAAGGATCGGCAGCAGGGTTCTGAGACGGGTGCGCCGCCGCTCCCGTTCGCTGCCGACTTCAAGGACGGCTTCGGTGTCGCCTAGCTTGCGATCGATCAGCACTTTGATGACGTTCCAGGCGAGGTCGAGGACCAGGAGAATAATCCCGGCGCTCAGGAGTCCACGCACGAGGCGCAGGGCCGGCGAATCCTGCATTGTCATCTGCGTCAGCCTGATGCCCAGGGCGTCTGCGAGCAGAACGATCGCTCCGACGATCAGCGCCGCCCTTATGCCGCGCTCCACGATCACCGACACGACGGTGCCTCTTTTGTGGCCGTCCTCTTCGGCCGCGGAAGACCGCAGGATATTGTCGACCGACGCCTTGGTGAGGGCGATAGCGCCGGGCAGCGCTGCACAGACCACCGCGATCCAGAACAGCTTCATGGCTCCGACCACCCACAGCAGCCAGACGGCAACGAAGTAGACCGTCCAGAGCCAGTTCCGCGCCCGCAGGCCGATCCGGCCGGCTTGACCGGCAGCCAATTGAACCGGACGTCTCCAGACGGCTTCGATACCGATGACGAGGAGCACGAGGCCGAGGGCATAGGCGACGAGTTGTCGGGCCGGGACGGAAAAACCGAGCGTGCCGAGCAGTCGGATCGTCACCCAGCCAAAGGCATACCAGCCGATGAGGTAACCGAGGCGTTTTGTCCAATGGTCGGCGGCATCCCTCGTGATCGGCACGACACGAAACCGACCTTCTTCCTCGGCTCGCGGCGCCAGAAGTACGTCGAAAAGCGCGCTCGCCAGACGGAAGACGACGATCGCGAAGAGGTAACCGACGACGATTTCCCGGACAATCGGCGGCCATTGGAACAAGAGGAAGAATCCGATGCTGCCGAGCCCGAACGACAGAACGAAACATGCCGCCCAAAGAAGCCTCGCGGCCAGTGCGATCACCCTCTGGTGAACTGTGGCGAAGGGCGCGCGTGTCATCCAGGAGCGCCAGCCGGCGCTGATCCACCAGAACAGCCATTGCGCGGCCAGCCCGACGGCAACGAAGGCCGCGACCAGAAAGATCGGCCGCGTCCCGCCGTTCGCCTGGACGTCCTGGTCGAGTATGGCCGCACCATGCATCGTCTCCGAAGGAAAGAACTTGATAGCCCCGAGAAGGCCGGAGGCGTGGACACGGAACCGCATCGCGAATTCCGAGAATGAAGGGTCGGCGTTCGGCGTTGCGACGGGCGGTTCCGTCACGGCCCTGGCTGCTTCCGACTGCTGCTGCAGGAAGCGCTGGACATCCGGATCCGAGAGCATGCCGATAAAGCGCTGGACACTTTCAGGCTGCGGGCCGGCCGGCGTCGTGCTCTGCGCCACGGCAATGGAGGCACAAAGGAGAATGGATGCCAGGGTGAGCCCCGTGAGAAGTAGTCTAACCATGCGGATCTTGGAAAGTAATGGCATCGTCTATCCTGATCTCGATGAAGCTGTTGCGTCTGCCGGTTGCTGAAACGCTATTGCCTGCATGTCTCCTTTGATCGGCCTCCGGCAGTGCGCTCGGACGCCTTCGGCGGCGTACCCACAGGACCGCGCCCCGATGAGCTGCACGACCTCAGGCGGTTCCGCGAATTTTCCGTGGTTCAGCCTGTCGCCCACCTTGACCTTGGTGAGATCGGCCATCGCGACATCTTGTGCTCACTGCTGTTCCTCGTCGCCACGTCAAGTTTGAGCAGGCCTCGACGCCGCGCGCTGCGGCTGTCGAAGTCGGCACTGAGGCGAGACTATGCGAAGATGAGATGCCTTACCCGTATGATCGGGTATGTTACGGTCGGGGAGGCAGCATCAGCGGGGTTGCAGGTCCGAGGTGTCGGCGGTCGACGCCATTGCATTCGGATCGGACACGGTCATTCCCGCCTTGCGAAGTCCTTCGATCAGACGGTCGCGATCTTCAGGCTGCATGTTGCGCATTGCGAGTTCCGTTACAACGTTCGGCAGGAAGTCAGGTCGCATGCTGACGAACACCTGTCCTTCTCGTCGGGCGTCCTCCATCATGCCCGCCTCCGCATAGATGATGGCCGCGACAACATGGAAGAGAGGGAACTTTTGCATGTTCGCCTGTCGGATCTCCAGCACGGCGGTGTGGTTGTCGCGGAGCATGTAGGCGGCCAAGGCTCGCGTTCCATGGTAGAAGCCGCCACCTCCTGGGTTCAGAGCAATGGCCTGGTCCAGAAGGTCTGCTCCGCGCTGCCACTGGCCAGCGATTGCAAGCCGGGTTCCGAACTCGCCCATCAGTTCGGTGTCGTTGGGGTTGGTGGCGAGCGCCTGCTCGCCAACGCGAAGTGATTCAGCAAGCTGCCGGTCGAAGAACAGCGCCGTCATCTGCGCTTGAAGTCCGCGCGTATTGTTCGGATCGATCTGCGTTGCGTGGCTGGCGGCGTCGAGTGCACGCTGTATGGCTGTATCCTGGCCTGATCTTGGATTGAACTTGTATCGGTCCTCATCGAGATAGACGATCGACAGCATCGCCCAGGCGGTCGCATATTTCGGAAAGCGCGCCAGTGCAGCCTCGAGGCAATCCCGGACGCGCGCATGCGCTTCGGCGCTGAGCTCCGAGCGATAGGCATAGAAGCGCAGAGTGCACTCATACGCACCGAGATCATCAGGCGGTGGACTGGCGGCGTCGACCTGTGCCATGACGCCGTAGGGTTGGGCGATGGCAGTCGCAACCTTTCTGGCGACATCCGTCTGGATCGCAAACAGGTCCCCCGATGCGAGATCATTGTCATAATTCTCCGACCAGAGGATCTCGCCGTCCGACGTATCAAGCAATCTGGCCGTCACACGAAGGCGCTTTCCCGACGTGCGGACACCGCCGGCAAGGAGATAGCGCGCGCCGAATTCGGCCCGGATCTTCGATGTGCCCACATCCGCGGAAAGTGACTTGGACGTCTCGCGACCGAAGACCTTGATCTCCTTGAACCGTGGCAGGATGGTCATCAGTTCCTCGGTCAGGCCGGCAGTGTAGAGCTGCGCCTCTGGCCCTTCGCCAAGATTGGCAAACGGGGCAACTACGAGGGCCGGACGATCGGGCAATAGGTTTGCGGCGCGTTCGAGCGACGGAGCGGTAAATCGCGCCCCGATCCAATAGAGCGAAATAGCCACTGCAGCGAGCGCAGCAGCACCCGGCCACAAGACCCGCCGTGCGCGCCACCAGCGTCCGGGGCGGACCTCAGAAGGCGATGTTTCGCCAGCGTCTTCGTCTCCAATGTCGACTGATGCCGGACAGGACCAGGCGAAGGTTGGAACATATCCGCCTTTGGGAATGTCGATCCTGACGGGGTCATGCTGCCCGGCGACGAGATAATAGCGCTCAAGCGACCGCCGCAGCCGTCCGGCCTCGATCCTGACCACCGGATCGTCCTGGGTGAAGCCGGGATCCCGGCCGAACACCTCGATCGCGATCGAATAGGCTTTGATCCGGTTACCCCGGCCCTCGAGGCTTTCCGAGACAACATAGCGGAGAAACGTGGCGGCGCGACCGACGCCTGGAAATTCAGGGCTGGAGACGACACGTTCCAGTTGTTCCCGGATATCGTCGGCGTGAGGCGCCGGCCTTGAAGAAATGGGCGCCCCAGACCCCTCTGTTGGTATCGACGTCTGCATGTCTGTCCCCAATCCCCCATGGAGTCATATCACTGCCAGACCGTATGTTACGGTAACATACTCCTCGAAGCGATCGTCGTCCATGAAGATCGGGATCTGGCACACGTTGCAGTGGCAGCGTTCGGGATGCCGTTAAGGAGTGAAACCATGGACGAAGGCGTGACCGCAGTCCGTCGGCAGTTTCCAGCCAGGATCAAGGCGATCGACGACTCTCTGCCCGCAGTGAGGACTTTCGGGAAATCTGCAGGGACTTTGCCGACGCCCAGTCCGCGCTGGAGAAGTGGAACCTCTCAACCGATCAGAAGCGCGACGAGCGTGTCGCCGAATACCGCGAGCTGATCGCAGAGCTTTCCAAGGAGATAGAGGGCGCACTCAACGACGCTTCGGTACCGCCACCGGCTCGCTGACGCACGCGACGAGGCCGGCGGCAGGCCATCGAGAGGCGTATGTTACGGTTACCTACTTGCGTTCCCTCTCCCGGTAACCACCATCGCGACAGATGTCCGGCGCTGAATTTTGCGCCCTGGAACTTTGCGCTTCCACGAAACGAGATGCATCCGAAGGATATAGCCGTGGTTTCCGAAAACTTGGACGAGCCTGCCATTCCCGCAACGCCTCGGAATCCACTCCGCAGGATAGCACTCATCGTCCTCCTGCTGGCGCTCGCCCTGTTCGTTCTCTCCATCTTCATGGAGCGGCGTACGCCGTCGACATCGCAGGCCCAGGTTCAAGCCTATATCGTCGGCATCGCGCCCGAAGTCACCGGCCGGGTCGTGGAAGTGGGCGTCGCCGACAATTCGCGGGTCGAGGCCGACCAGGTTCTCTTTCGTATCGATTCAGAGCGCTATCAGCTCGCCGTCGACGAGGCGGAAGCTGCGCTTGCAAGCGTCGGCCAGTCGATCGGGGCATCGACTGCATCAGTCGATGCCGCACAGGCCAAGCTCGTCCAGATGCAGGCGGACAGAGACAATCTGCGCGACCAGTATGCGCGGGCCACCGAACTCGTGAAGCGCGGCGTCTTCTCCAGAGCCCGGTTCGATACCGCAAAGTCCGCCTATGAGCAGGCGGAAGCTTCCGTCTCAGGGGCGCAGGCCGACCTTGCCAAGGCGAAAGAGCAGCTCGGCCCAGCGGGAAACGATAATCCGGAACTGCGTGCAGCTCTTGCCGGATTGGAGAAGGCCCGGCTCGATCTGGTGCGAACGATCGTCCGCGCGCCTTCGGCCGGCGTCGTCACCAATCTTCAGCTGACCATCGGCAAGGTGGTCTCAACCGGCCAGCCTGCGATGACCTTCATCGACGCCGGCACCATCTGGATCAGCGCGGCATTCAAGGAGAACAGCCTGGAGAAGGTCGCCGTCGGCAACAGAGCGGAGATCCTTTTCGACGCGCTTCCCGGTCGACTGTTTCCAGCAACCGTCGAGAGCGTGGGCTTTGGCGTATCGCAAGGCAGCACGGACCCGAACACGGGATTGCCGACGATCAGAAGCGATACCGGCTGGGTCCAGGAGGCACAGCGGTTTCCAGTGCGCCTCACCATCGACGAGGCGCAGAGGCCCAAGGGCGGCGGCGTGCGCTATGGCTCGCAGGTGACGGTCGTCATCTACACCGGCGACAACCCGGTCACCAATGCCTGGGGATCACTCTGGATCCGCATCATGTCGGTATTGACCTATGTCAGCTGACAGGAGCCCTGCGATCGAGGAACAGAAACGCAAGGGGCTGCGGGTCGCGTTCGCAGTCTCCATCGGCTTCACGCTGGCAGTCTATGCCGGGGCTATCGTGCCCTTCCTCGGCCCGCTCTTTGCCGCCCAGTTTCTGCTCGGTAGTTCGCGGCCCATGCCGCTTGTGAAGACGGTTGGCGCGGCGATGGTCATGCTGGTCGCCGGGATCGCGATGATGGTTCTGACCGACGTCCTCGGCGAGCGTCCCGCACCCTTCCTTCTGGTCTTGGGGTTGACCTATTTTGTGTGTTTTGCCGGGCAGTCGACGGGAAAGGGAGGGCCGGCCGTCTTTCTCGTGCTCGTCGTCGCGATTATCGTGCCTCTGCTCGGCATCCTCAACAAGGAACTCGCCAACTCCATCCTGTCCATCCTGGTCACCGGGGTGTTGTCGGGCACGGCTCTGATGTGGTTTGCCCATGCGGTCTTTCCCGAGCCGTTCTCCCAACAGATCGAGGCGGCGCCGATCGAAGAGCGGCCGCCGGCCTTGGGTCGGGCACTGGCCAACACGGTCATCCTGCTGGGCTCCGTCGTGATCTGCCTGACGAGCGACAATCTGACCGCTGCGGCGGTCATTCCGATATCCGTAGCGTCGCTGCTCGGGCAGCTCGACGTTGCAGCGAGCGCGCGGGCGGCGATCGGGCTCGTGCTCGTCAACCTCTTCGGTGGCGTGCTCGCCTCCGTTGCCTATGCGGCGCTATCGCTGCGCCCCAATCTTTTCTCGATCTTCCTCATCGTTCTCATCGTCGTCCTCCTCATAGGAGGGCGCGCGGCGGCCCGCTCGAAGGACGCACCGATATTTGCCGGCGCTCTGACGACCTTCCTGATTCTCTTCGGCCTCGGGGTCTCGCCTCTGCCCGGCAGCGCCGCAGAATCCTTCGCCACCCGCATCGTCTATGTCGCAGCAGCCTTGATCTACGCGCTGCTGTTTGCCGTCATCCTGTGGCCGCGGACGGGGGAAACAAAGAGGATATCGGCATGACTCAGGCGGTCTCTGAAGGCACCTTATCTTGAAGACGTCGGCTGCCTTGAGTTCCGCGATATTCTTGGCGCTAGCCGCTTCAGCGGTTTCGGTTGACGCCACCGAGAGAACAGAAGACTTCACCAATGTCCGCAAGCACTGCGAACTCGCCCATCTGTGGAAGGATCCGCCCGACCCCAATGGCTTCAGCGAATGCATGAAAGAAAGGCGCTATCGCCTCCATTTCTCGCCGACCTGCCAGACCGGGAGCCGCAGGGCGCAGTGCTACGACCTGCAGCGCTGACTGCCGATGCGTTAGCGTGAGGTTTTTGCTTGCAACCGGGCACGGAGGAACTGCTGCCCGTTACCAAGACACTCATTGTTCCCTCCTTTGAGAAGGCTGCCCATCAGGTCGCAGCCTTGGTACATTCCGGCTGCGGTAGTCGTTGCGTTGCACGAGCATTGCGAGCGTACGATTGGAAAATGCGGCATTTCCGGTCACTTCCGGGCCGAGCCACGGCGGGCAGGGAGGTTGATCGCTTTCGTCGGCAAGCTCGATTTCTGCGACAACCAATCCGTCGTGGACGCCACTGTAGACGTCTACCTCCCAAAGGCAGCCACGATGGTTCACCTCATAGCGGGTCTTATCCACCACGCTCGTTGCAAAGGCGATCATTTCGAGGGCGTCGGCATAGGGAATCTCATATTCGAACTCCTCGCGCCGCAGGCGCCCGGTCCGGAGTTTAACGGTCAAGACGGCGTGTGCCTTATCGATGATCCTGACCCGCACGAAGCGGTTTTTCCTCGCCAGCAGGTAGCCCTGGCAGAATGCTGCGCCTTTGGAAGCGTGGTCCCGCCAGCTATCGTTTACGACCAGATATTTTCGCTCAATCTCTGCGGTCATCTTGCCCTCCTTTGTCGTTCCGAACGACGACGAACCTGGACTTCCCACCAGGCTCCGCTGTCCGAACTTTAATATCGAGTAGGCAGGGATGCAGCCTACCTCCCGCTGGATCGTGCCGTTGATCGCCATATGCCGGACAAAACATACGGGACGAAGGTTGCTAGAGCATGATGTCGAAAAGTGTGAAGCGGTTTTCGGGCGACATCATGCTCTATTTCTTTGATTTAGATGGGGACTCAGACTTTAGGCCGAGCCCGCCTAAAATCACCCGCATCTAGCGCTTCAGATCGAGGATCTGTCCCGACGCCCTGAGCTGCTCCAGTGTTTTACCGAGACAACTTCCACCGATCGGTTCGCCCAAGGCTTTGGCGGTCCCGCCTACAGATATCGTTCCGGCAAGCTTGCTCGGATTGACATAGGTGGCCACGCCATCCGCCTCCAATCTCGTGAGATAGAAGATCTGGTACAGGCCTTTATATTCGCAGGCTACGGCGATCGGAAATTGATCGAACGGCCCGGCCGCCTGCGCTCCCGAAACGGATATGCCCGCCAAGGGAAGAATCAAGGCAATGGGGATAGACAGCACACGGATCGATGGATGGATCATCACACACTCCTGTTGATTGATGACATCACCGCGCCGGACAGCCGATGCTGTTCCGGGCGGACCTTCCTCCTGAAATTGCCGTGTCGTTCCCGCGCGGCTTCGATTATTGCATCTGCTCGGCGACCACATCCGGCACGATATGCCGGATGCTTTTGTCTTCGACGTAGTCAGCGGGCCGCTTTTGACGTTTCCCAAGGTCCGGTGCGTTGAACTTCATTGTTTCGTACGGAATGGACTTCAGGATGTGCGAGATGCAGTTGATGCGCGCGCGCTTCTTGTCGTCTGACGGAACGATCCACCATGGGGCGTGCTGGCGGTCCGTCGCCCGGATCATCTCGTCGTAAGCAACCGTGTAGTCCCACCACCGTTGGTACGACTCGACATCCATTGGGCTGAGCTTCCACTGCCGCAGCGGATCCTCGATCCGCCGCCTGAAGCGCCGATCCTGTTCCTTCTCGCCGACCGTCAGGAAATATTTCAGCAGGGTGATGCCGCTTTCGACGATCGAGGCTTCAAAACCGGGAGCCAACTCAAGAAAGCGCCGGGCCTTTTTCTCGGAGCAGAATCCCATCACCCGGTCGACGCCGGGGCGATTGTACCAACTGCGATCGAATATGACGATTTCGCCCGCAGCGGGCATATGTGCGAAGTAGCGCTGCATGTACATTTGCGTCTTTTCGCGATCGGTCGGGGCCGGCAGCGCGACCACGCGAAAGACCCGTGGACTGACGCGCTCGGTAATTCGCTTGATCATCCCGCCTTTGCCCGCAGCATCCCGGCCCTCGAAGATGATCACGATGCGAGCGCCCGATTTTTTCACCCAGGACTGTAGATGCGCGAGCTCGACCTGAAGCTTTGCGATTTCCTTGTCGTAATTCCAGGACTTCTTGCCTTTCTTTTCGTCTACTTCTGTGTCGTCGTCCTGCCGATTGTTCATCACTTCCTCCATGACCCTTTACTGATGACCTCCGGCCAAAGGCCGGTCGCTTCCTTCCCCAAGGCGCGCGGCGCGCAGCGCGTCCTCCGTGTCGCCAAAGAACTTTCCGGCTCCGATGCCGTCGACGACGCCGGCGCGGCCCAGCAACTCCGTGACCTCGGCGTTCAGGTGAGCGACGCCGAAGACGATGCCCCGCCCGGAGAGGTTTGCCTGCACGGCATCGAGTGCTGCGGCCCCGGTGCTGTCGATATGCGCAATGGCACTGGCGTCGAGGATGAACCAGCGTGTTTCGGCCGGTAGGCCGTCAGCGACGGTGCGCAACCGGATCCGGACATAATCGGCGTTGTAAAACAGCAGATTGCCCTGGACGAGACATATGGCGATGCCTGAAATGCTCCGGGCCTCCGGAAAGCGCTGCATGTCGTAGAAGCCGTCGCGTCCGGCAATGCGGCCGAGAAGCGTGTCTTTCGGAAACATCGTCTTGCGCAGGAGATAGATCAGGGTTGCGGCGATCGCGACGATGACGCCGTTCAGGACTCCGAAGCTGATGGCTCCGAACATGGCGATCAGGGCGAAGACGAACTCCGCGCGGCTGATGTGCCATATCTTTCTCAACTCGCTGACGTCGATCAGGCTGATTGCGGCTGCCGCCAGGATCGCCGCCAGGGCAGGGATCGGCAGGATGCGCAGAGCGCCATTCAAGAACAGCAGCGTCGCCATCAGGGTCACGGCGGAAACGAGACCGGCTGCCTGCGATCTGCCGCCGACTGCAAGATTGATCGCTGTACGCGAGTCGGACACGGCGATGGGAAATGAACCAAACAGGCCGGGGGCGATGTTCGCCGCGCCCAGCCCGATCAGTTCCTGGTTGGCGTCGACCTCCTCGCCGGAGCGCGCCCCGAAGCTTCGTGCGGCGACGATACTCGAGCCAAAACTGATCAGAAAGACGGCTGCCGACCCAAGGACGATCCTGTCCATGGGCATTTGAGAGAATGCATGGAGGGAGAATGACGGCAAGCCGGTGGGGAGATCGCCAACGACGCGGATGCCTGCGGCTTCGAAGTTGAAGATGGCGGAGAGAATCACGGAAACGACGACGACGACGACGGGTCCCGGTACAGGCAGCCGCGTGGCTTTCACGATCCACAACAGTGCGAACATGGCAAGGCCGAACAGTAATGTCGGCCAATGGATCAAGGCACTCTTGCGAATGATCTCGGCAATCGGCGGCAGGAGACCGTCGGACTCGATACGCACCCCGGTAAAGCGGCCGATCTGCCCGACAAGGATGGAGATGGATACGCCGGCAAAGAAGCCGACCAGAATCGGGCGGGAAAGAAAGCTTGCGAGGACGCCCAGCCGCAGCAGCCGTGCTGCAAAATAGAAGGCTCCGACGCCGAGCGCCAGGGCAGACGCGATCGCAACCGGATCGGCTGATGTGCCGGCAGGTTGCGCGGCGATGACAGTTCCTATGACCGCCGCAAGAACCGCCATGGTCCCGGCGTCCGGTCCGACCACCAATAGGCGCGACGGCCCGAACAGAGCGTAGGCAACGGGCGCGACGATACTCGCATATATCCCGGTTTCCGGGGGGAGGCCGGCGATGGCTGGATAAGCGATCGCACTCGGCAGGCCGACAGCTGCAATCGACAGCCCCGCAGGAATATCGCTTCGCAGCCAGTCCGCGCGAAATCCCTCCAGGCCCCTGAATATCGGCATATGAAAACTTTGAAGCATGCCACTCCCCCCGGAAATTCATTCATCTGCTGAGGCGAACTCAGGCTACCAGTGGGGCAGCCTCCGATCGCTCCAGACTGGGCGCAGATTGGGCTTTGACGAAGATGGTCTTGCCAAGCAGCATCAGCTGAAGGGTTGACCTCGGGCTCTGATGCGCCGGCCGAAACCATGGCTGACAAAACGCATAGTTGCGCAGCAGCCTAGCCGACGGGGGCCTCCCAATTCAGGAAGAAGCCGATGTCGCCCGGCATGCCGCCCGGAAAACTGATGACCATCGCTTTCAGCTTGTAGCCGTGCGGCCGGGCGACTTCGACGAAAAGATCATAAATTTCCTTGGCTTTTCCTTGAAGCGTCGTCGGCCACTCTGGCCGGGCACTATTGATCGCGCGGCCGCTATCCGTGCAGAAGCTCGACGGAAAGCTATAGACCATGGCTTCGGATTTGCCGTCGGCGGCTGCCTTCATGACGACGCGCCTGATAATGTCACGTTCCTTGTCGCCGACGTGTTTGCGGAAGAAGTCATCGACGAACTCCGCGTGTTTTTTTGCTTCACGCTCTTTGACTTTGTCATCACGCTGCATTTCTATCAGCTGCAGTTCCAGAGCTTTCTGTCGCAATTCTTCCGCGCTAAGCATCTGAGGATTTGACTTTTCACTTTCAGCCATGACGTTCCCTCCCAGTGATCCAAGGCCAAGACCAAATATTACAGCATCGATAAGTCAAACTAGACCGTATGATACTGTAGGTTCTGGTTACCTACAGCCTGCCGATATTTTAGCCGTCAACACCCTCCCACTGGGACGAGTATGCGGCATGAGCGAAATGCATGAAGCAGGAGTGTGTCGGCTCCATCTCTCATTGACGTGCCAAACGGGGGCGGCAGGGCACCGCGCTGAGATGGAACGTTAGGCACCGGTTTCGAAACCGGGGTGCAGCGTTATTCCGCCGTCGATATAGATCGTCGTTGCGACGATGTAGTCGGTGAAATCAGGCGCAAGCCGCATCGCCGTTCGGCCGATCTCCTCCGTCGCACCGATGCGTGTACGGAATTGAGCTTCATCAAGTCGGCACAGTTTCCGAGGTTCGCCACGCGCTGGTCTTGGTCGGCGTGCGAATGGCGCCTAGGGCGATGCTGTTGGCGCGGATGTGTTTCTTCGGCGTGCCATTGACTTCGTGATCAAGCGACCCGCAGTCGATTTTAGTTTGCGCGCTGAACTCCGCTTTTGCAAGTGTGTTACTGTAACATACGTCCTAGATCAGTCCCGCGACTACGCCTGGGGCTGTCTTTGCTATAAATTTGGAGCAAAAGACGGCTTGGCCGATGTTTAGCTATCAATCCTCCTCCACTCGGAGGAGTATGCGGCACGAGCGAAGATACAATAGTCGACAGCCTGCACACCATGTCTGACCGCAAGGAGGATTTGAGATGGCTAGACCTCACGCATTGTTACTCGCCACGGGCCTGTTCCTGCCCTTTGCAGGTTTCCCGTTTTCGCCACATCCGACGCCGATCGCCGCCGCGCAGGAGCCGACCGCTTCCAGTCCCGCCGCGGCGGCGGAAGACGATGCACCGGCGCCGCTGAGTGAGGACGAACTCGAGATCCTGGTGGCGCGGATTGCACTTTATCCGGACGAACTGGTCGCGCTCGTCACATCGGCGTCGCTCTATCCGCTGCAGGTCGTGGAAGCAGCCCGGTTTCTCGAAACCTTGAAGAAGCAGCCCGAGCTCAAGCCGAAGACGACGTGGGACGGCAGCATCGTATCGCTGCTGAACTATCCCCAGATCGTCACGATGATGAGCGACGATCTGGACTGGACGCAGTCGCTCGGAGAGGCGCTCTCCGTCCAGCAGAAGGACGTTCTGATCGCCATACAGCAACTGCGCGACAAAGCGGTCGCCGACGGCATCATCAAGACTGACGACAAGATCAAGGTCAGCCAGGAGAACGACAACGTCGTGATCGTCTCCGCCAGTCCCGACAAGATCTACGTTCCGCAGTATGCGCCGGAGATGCTGTATGAACCGAACTATGCGGCTGAGCCTATCGGCTACTATTCCGAGCCGTATCCGAACTACTACTATCCGACCGCCACCTTTTTTGCGGGCGTGGTGACCGGAGCGGTATGGGCCGCCGCCGTCGACTGGAACCGCTGGGGCGTATGGGGCGGGCGCTGGAACGGCAACGTCGACATCGACTGCAACAATTGCCTCAACAACATCAATGGCAAAGTGAATATCAACGACGTCGACTGGAAGAATGTCGATCGCAGCAAGATCGGGTTCGACGGCGCTCAATTCAACAAGATGGACCGCAGTTCCTTCCGGAGCAGTATCGAGGCGAATCCCGGCAACAGGGTCGGAGCCAGAGGCAACGACCGTGCGAACACGATCCGCGACCAGCCAGGCAAAATCAGCGTCAACGATGTCCGCAAGAGCAAGATCGATGCGGACAGGATCAGTGCTGCCCGCAACAAGCCAGGCAATACGGGAGCGGCTCCTGGAGGCGGGAAGGCAGCGCAGGCCGCGCAGAACCGCAGGCCCGACGCGAGGCCGACGAACAGAGCTGGCGAAAAGGCAAGGTCCGGGGCCAACGCCAAACGTCCAGTCGCAAAGGCGAAGCCAGCGTCCCGCGTCGACAACCGGCCCAGAAAGCCATCAGCCCTCGGTCAGGTCGACAGCGGCAGGCGCGCGCAGATGCAGTCCAACCGCGGCAGACAGGCCATGGCCGGGAGCAATCGCGGCGGCGGTAGAGTAATGCACGGCGGTGGCGGCGGCCGCGGTGGCGGTGGTGGTGGCCGCGGTGGTGGAGGTGGTGGCCGCGGCGGCGGTCGTCGGTGACCGAAAGAAGGAGGAAAGTGATGACCAAGTCAGTCAGAAACATGCTTCTGGGTTCTGTGTTCGCTCTTGCGGCTCTCGCCACCAATCCGGTTTCGACATCTGCGGCAGAGCCATCCGATGCGACCGTCATCTCGGGCTTCGCTTCGCAGAGCGATCCTCCGGTATTCGAGACGCCGGAACAAGCCGTCGAGGCCTTCAAGGCGGCCTTGTCGGCTGATGATTTCGACAAGTTTACGGCGCTGCTGGGAATTGATGCGGCGAAAGCGAAGGCAGACGAAGGCGTGATGGACACCTACGCACAGATCCGGGACGGCACAAGCAAGAAGATCGTCGTGAAGGACGTCGATGGCCGCAAGATCATCGAGATCGGCGACAAACTGTGGCCTCTGCCATTTCCGATCGCGAAGGGCGACGATGGCAAATGGGGTTTCGACACGTATGCCGGGTTCGAGGAGATCATCGATCGTCGCGTCGGCGAGAACGAATTGCAGACCATCGACACGATGCGGGCCTATGTCGACGCCCAAAAGGAATATTCTTCCGCCGACCACGACGATGACGGCGTCCTGGAATATGCCCAGAAACTGATCAGCAGCGACGGCAAAACTGACGGTCTCTACTGGTCGCCTGATCTGGGCGAGGGTGACAGCCCGGCTGGCAACGCCCTCGAAGACAATGCGGCGCTTGATAAAGCGAAGGCCGGCGAGGGCTATTACGGCTATCGCTACAGGATTATCGAAAGCCAGGGGCCGAACATCGCGGGCGGAAAGTTCGATTACGTGATCAACGGCAACATGATCGCAGGATTCGCACTGATCGCCTGGCCGATCCGATATGGCGAAACCGGCGTGCACACGTTCCAAGTGAATGCTAACGGCACGGTCTACCAAGCCGATCTCGGCCGGCAGACCGAAAAAATAGCTGCCGGCATCAGGACCTTCAACCCGGATGATAACTGGGAGTTGACTGATGATTGAACACGGTCGCTCGTGTTTGGAACCAAGTCCGCTCCACGTCGTTGCCGCTTCGTATCCGACAATGATGCAAAGGAGGAAACGATGATTTCCGCAGATCAGATCCGTGAACATATGGAAGTTCGGGCTGCCGACGGCACCCATGTCGGCACAGTCGATCATCTCGACGGCCCCACGCGCATCAAGCTGACGAAGACCGACTCGGGGGATGGTAAGCACCACTTGATCCCGCTCGATTGGGTCGACCACGTGGACGCCCACGTCCACCTGTCGAAGAACGCCAGGGATGTCCGAAGCCAGTGGGCCACTATCAACTGACAATCGGTCGGCTGCGGCTTATAAGCCGCAGCCTCCTTGCAAGCGGCCGTCATGTCGAAGCAATTGAAGATGGGCGATGAGGTCAGCTGGAATACCAGCCTGGGAAAACAGAGGGCAGGGCGGTCAAAAAGCAGAGCAGTCCGACGAACATCAAAGGCCACAGCGTGAAGGCATCGAAGACCGAGCCGCAATATATCGTCGAGAGCGACACGTCGGAAAAGCGTGCCGCCCACAAACCTGACGAGCTCAAGAAACTTTGACGCCGGCGGCCGTTCTGTTCGAGCAAAAAGGAGATCGATATGCCAGCCAAGTCCAAGGCCCAGCAGAAGGCGGCAGGCGCCGCACTTTCGGCCAAGCGTGGCGAGACACCCAAGAGCGAACTCAAAGGCGCCTCGAAACAGATGGTCGAATCCATGAGCGAGAAACAGCTCGAGGAATTTGCCTCAACCAAGAGGAAAGGAAAACCTCAGCACGTTTCGAAATGAGAGATGTGGAACCGCCGCCGGCGTGTCACCGCGAAGCTTATATCGTCATCGACTTCATGGAGAAATCCGCGACCTCATGCGTGTTCGAAAGCGCGTTCAGGATCGCGCGTGCCGACGCGTCGGGGTCCCTGGCGAGCCATCGCAGCTCGAACGTCACCTCGGCGCCGCTCTCGGCGGTTCGGTGGAGTGACAGGAAGCCTGCATGGCATCTGAGCGGGTTCAGAACTTCCGATAGCTCGGGGACATTGCCGTTTGAGGCGCGGACGACAAGCGTTGCCTTCTGTTCGCAGCGCAGCCAGGCGTCCAGACGCTTCAAGGGCGACAGGACGATAAAGCCAACCGCCGTCGCCGCGATGCCGGTCAGGATCTGGCCCCCGCCGAAGCAGAGGCCGACCACCGTCATGAACCACAAGGTCGCCGCCGTCGTGACCCCGGTCAGCATGTCGCCGCGTTTGAGGATCGCTCCGCCGCCGATGAAGCCGACGCCCGTCAGGACGCCGAGCGGAAAGCGCAGCACGTCCATCTGCGTGAACGAGCCAGGCGTCTTTCCGTATGTCGACAGAAGAAGGTTTGCCTGGATCATCGCCAGGCAGGCGGCAAGCGCCACCAAGATCGTGGTTCTGAAACCTGCCGCATGACCGCCGCGCTCGCGATCAAGGCCGATGAGGCCGCCGGCAATCAATGTCAGCATGATCCGCGCGCCGATATCCCACCAGCCTGGCGTCAGCGGCATGGCATCCGTCAGGAGCGAAGGCATGTTTTGGTCCAGACTTTGTCCTGGCCCTCTCGCTGCTCGCCGGGCATTTGCTCCTCCTCGGCCGTGGTTATCAGAGTGTATCCGATGCGCCACGGCGCACCGTGGTATAAACGTCATGCGGCGCAGGACGTTCCTAACGCTCCCAAGTTGGGGGCGTGACAGGAAAAGCGGCCGTCGATGGGCCCGATTGGCGGTTCGTCTGCAGTCGGTGTATGGTTCCAACAGAGATCTGGGCAATCGCCCATCAGCTACGAGACCGCATCGCCCTAAAACGGAGTCCGAGATTGGCCGTCGCTTTCACCAAGGAAGAGAGTTTCGAAACCGCTTCGGAAACCCTGCTGCCCGATCGTCCGATCTCGCCGCATCCGAACCTCGTCACGGAAGCGGGATTGAAGGCTCTGGAATTGCAGTTCCAGCAGGCTCGCGAGGCCTATGATACTGCGACCCCCATCGAAGACGTGAACGAACGGCGGCGGCAGACGGCCAATCCCTTGCGTGATCTTCGCTACTTAGCCGCAAGACTTCGCACCGCCCAGCTTATGCCTGACCCGACGTCAACCGACAGGGTTGCCTTCGGCAGCACGGTGACTTTCCACCGTGACGACGGGCGCGTGCAGACCTATCGCATCGTCGGGGAGGACGAGGCCGATCCGAAGGCCGGGACCATTTCCTATGTCTCCCCGGTGGCGCGGCTCCTGATGGGCAAGGCTGTTGGGGATATGGTGCAGACAGGCGGCCAGGAACTGGAGATCATCACCATAACATAGGAGAGCGCTATTCGCGTAGAGACCAGCGAGTTCGGCAGCCGCACCGCTTACGTCTGACAAAAGCGCACTCGGTCGCCGAGATGAGTGAAGCGTCAGAGATTGCGTTTCGCGACCTTGATGACCTCCCGCGTCAGCTCCGCCAAGCGATCGGCGGCAAAGCGGTTTATCTGCCAATAGAGTGGGACGTCCAACGGCGTATCGGGAACCAGCTCCACCAGCCGTCCCGATAACAGATGCTCGCGGGTCAGCTGGGTGGGGTTCATTCCCCAGCCCATGCCCGAGAGGCTGGCTTCGACGAAACTTTGCGGCGACGGCAGCCAGTGGGTGGGGTGGTCGAGATCGTGTCCGAACATCCGCCTGATCCAACTGCTTTGCAACCTGTCCTTCTGATTGAAGGTTAGCGCCGGGGCGCTGCGGATTGCCTCTGATGTCACGCCATGCGGAAAGTGACGGGCGACGAAGTCGGGGGTTGCCGTCGCATGGTATCTGAGAACGCCGAGTGCAAAACGCCGACATCCGCGGACCGGCTTTTCCAGGCTGGTGACGGCAGCGATCACCCGCCCGCGCTGCAGCCATTCGGCGGTGTGGTCCTGATCGTCGACGGCGACGTTCAGCAAATAGGAAGAGCTCCTGGTGAAATTCGCCATGGCCTCGACGAACCATGTCCCGAGGCTGTCGGCATTCGTCGCGATTTGAAGCGTGACCCTTTGGCGGGGCTCGTCGGGATCGACGAGTGCCGGCAGCTGCCCGAAGAGTTCGGCTTCGAGCATACCTACATTCTCCATATGGCGGCAGAGCCATTCTCCCTTTTCCGTCGCCGTGCACGGCGCGCCCCTAACGATGAGGACGACGCCGAGACGCTCTTCGAGCTGCTTCACGCGCTGGGAAATGGCCGAAGGCGTCACGTTCAGCACGGTCGCGGCTCTTTCGAAGCTGCCTGTCTGGACAATGGTTGCAACTGCGTGAAGAGCGGGATAGTCGATCATGGATTAGTTTTACTTAATTGGAGTAAGGTGGATTAATTAGCCTAATTCTCCCAATAGCGATAGCGCAACCTCACCGAAATGAGGGGCGTTGGCCGAAGCGATGAATTTTTCGATTTATGGAACCGGCCTGATGATGGGCCTCAGCCTGATTGTCGCCATCGGCGCGCAGAACGCCTTCATCCTCCGCCAGGGCTTGCGCAACGAACATGTCTTCGCCATCTGCCTCGCATGCGCGGTATCGGATGCAGCGCTGATCGTGCTTGGCGTGACCAGCCTCCAACAAATCGCCAGGTTGATGCCCTGGCTCGATCCCGTCATGCGCTACGGCGGAGCCGTATTTCTGGTCTGGTACGGGGCAAGAAGCCTCTATTCCGCCTTGCGGTCGTCCACCGCTCTCACGGCCGCGGAAGCCAAACCATCGAGCTTCCGGCAGACACTGGCGACCTGCCTCGCACTCACCTGGCTCAACCCGCACGTCTATCTCGACACCGTGGTACTGCTCGGCACGATATCGACACGATATCCGGGAGAGCAGGCTTCATTTGCGGCAGGGGCGGTGACGGGTTCCTTCCTGTTCTTCTTTTCGCTCGGATATGGCGCTACACGGCTGCGGCCGATCTTCTCGAAACCCTCATCCTGGCGCGTGCTGGAAACGCTCGTCGCTTTCACGATGTGGATCATTGCGTTCAAACTGCTGGGCGGGCTGTGATCGCCGTTCGGCTGTCGGTCGGCCGCTACGGTGCAGGTCGAGCGGACGTCGCAAGTGGACCGGCATCAATCTGGCCAGCTCAGCGAATTCAAAACGATGAAGCGTCTCTACCGCGTCCCATCGCATGCGCGGCGCTCCGGGAGGGTCAACTCCATTTCGCGCTGGCAATCCGCCAGCAGATGTGGCGGAAAGCGCCTTAACTCGCGGAGCGCATGCTCATGGTTGGCATCCCTGCGTCTCTGCGCCTTGAATGCGGAAAGGGCCTGTACGATATTCCAGATGCTTGTTTGAGACATGTCGGGCCTCCTTGGCTGCATTTTGCTGCCGACACGCGAAATATCGGGTTCAATTGACATTCAATCAAACAAAATGATATGGGGTTATAAATCAGAAAAATTGAAAGATGCGACGATGAGCATTCCCTTTCGCCGTCCCATTCCGCTGCTCGACAACGATGTATTGCGCACCTTTGTTGCCATCGCCGAGACGGGCAATTTTTCGACCGCCGCCGAGGCGGTCTTCCGCACACCGTCGGCGGTGTCGATGCAGATCAAGAAACTTGAAGAGCAGCTTGGTGCGACACTGTTTCTGCGCGACGCACGCTCGGTTTCGCTGACGCGCCATGGCGAGATGTTGCTGTCCTATGCCCGCAACATCCTGGCGCTGTCGAACGAAGCGGTGTCGCGCTTCATTATGCCGGAGCTCAGCGGCGTCGTGCGGCTCGGCGCGCCGGAAGATATCGGCGAACGGCTGCTGCCGAGTATTCTGAAGAGTTTCGCCGAGAGCTATCCCGGCATCATGGTCGACGTGACGATCGACATGAGCATGGGGCTGAAGAAGCGCATGGAGGAGCAACGCCTCGACCTGGCGTTGATCAACTGTGCGACACGGCCGTTCCCGACGGGCGGTGAGGTGGTGTTCCGCGAGCGTCTGGTCTGGGCCGGCGCCAAGTGTGGTTCGGCGCATCGCCGCGATCCCCTGCCGATCTCGATCTGGGAGGATGGCTGCATCTGGCGCCAGGAGGCGCTCTCCCAACTCGAACGCAACAAACGGCATTATCGCGTCGCCTATCTCAGCGGCCACACGATGGCGCAGCGCGCCGCCGTGCTTTCCGATCTCGCCATTGCGCCGCTGCCGCTGTCCTATGTCAACGAAGACATGGCGATCCTCGGGCCTCAGGAAGGGCTGCCGGAGCTCGGCGCCTTCGATATCCGCCTGCTGACCGCCTCGCAGGTATCGGGGCCGATCGAGACGGTGGCCGACAGCATTCGCGGCGCCTTTGCCGAGAGAGCGAAAGCGGTCGCCGCCTGAAGCAGCATCATAGCCAGTGAACCTTTTGGTTTGTCGTGCGTTATTGGCGCGGACGGCAATTGTCGCCGTTCGGGGTTGATTTCAAACAAGGATATCCGAGATGACGACAACGGCCAAAATTGCCGCAGCCTTGATGGTTCTTCTTGCCCTTTCTTCCTGCGGCAACACGATCCGCGGCATAGGAAAGGATACGGCAAATACCGTGAACGCCACGCAGGATGCCGGCCGCTCGGTCGACCGCGCCGCGAAGAAGTGATGACGATTCAGCTTTCTTCCGAGGATTGCCGGATCAGATATTGACCGCGGGATCAGATATCGGCCGGGGCCGGATCAGATGACCGAGTTCGGATCATTCTAAGGGGTGACCGGGGGATAAGCCTTTTCCAGCCCGCCGGATCGGTCGAGACCGGTCCGGAAGGCCTGGTAGGCGGGATGCTGGCTGGAGCGGGCGGTTTCCTTCAGCCGGATCTGCAACCGGTTCGGCGCCTGGGTTCCGAGCCAGATTCCCAGATTTTCGAGCTTCAGCGAGTTCAGGAAACGCGATCCGGCGGCAAGATCGAGATGGCGGCGCAGGCCGTCGAGCAGGTTGTCGTCCTGGGCAGCGTTTTCCATGAGCCGCGCCAGATACGACTTGTCGGTCTCCGATAGTGCGGCGAGCTTTTCCGCAACGGTATCGCGGTCAGGAAAGGGAATCATCGAATCGTCCATGCTTGATCGTGTTTTTGCCGTTATAAGCTCGCCTTGACCTTCTCGGCTACATCGACTGGCACCCATTTGGTCCACAGACTCTCGTAATTGCGAAGGAAATAGATCGCGGCACCCTCATTGCTTTCGCGGTTTTCGTCCTGCCAGGCGAGCACCTGATTGATCGTCGCATTGTCCCATTTGCGGGTCTTGAGATAGGTCGTGACAGGCCCGGCGCGGCTGGCGAAGGACCTGGTCATCAGTGTGAAGGCGCGCGAGACGGGGTAGGAGTTGACCTCGGGCCTGGCGCAGCCGGCAACTGCGGTACAGCGGTCCCATTCGCTCTTGTTGTGGCCGACGCCGAAGCTCAGGCGCGTCATGTCGTATTTGCCGAGGATGGCGGTCGGCGCCCAGTAATAACCGAGCCAGCCGACCTTGTTGTCGAAGGCGCGGGCAATCGATGCATCGAGCCGTTCGGGACTGCCGGTCTCGACGAGCTCGAAGCCCTTCTTGTCGGCGGCAAGCGCCTTGAACAGATTTGTGGTCGATATCTGGCAGCTCCAGTCGGCGGGGCAGTTGTAAACTGCGCCTTTCGATGGGTCGTCCTCGGCGGGGAAGAGTTCGGGATGTTTCAGCGCGTCTTCGACCGAGCGGATGTCGGGGTGGGCGTCGGCGATAAATTTCGGAATCCACCAACCCTCGACGGCGCCGTCAGCCAGGATTTCGGCCCCCTCCACTAACCGGCCGCTGTTGACGGCCTGATCGAGCAGGGACCTGACGGAATTGATCCAGTATTCCGAGGCGATGTCGGGGGTGCCTTTCTCATTCATCGAGGCGAAAGTCGGCAGAGTGTCGCCATCGACAATGGTGACCGAACAGCCGTATCCCTTTTCCAGGATGATCTTGTCGAAGCTCGCCGCGATGCCTGCCGAGGCCCATTTCATTTCGGCGATCGAAACGCTGCCGCACTCAGCGGCTTCAGCCGGCGCGACGGTAGAAAGAGCCGCGGCAAAGACGGCCGGAATCAGAAACGTCTTCATCGTCATTTCCCGAATTCTTCTTAGGCGGACGCGCAGGCTCTGAAATCCACCGACAAATCTCTCCGGCACCCGAAGGGACAATGCCTGCCGGGCGATACCGCAACAGGCTTTCCGGTTCATGGGCAGGCCATGTTCAACAATGGAGCATCTTGATGAAGCCTACGCGTTCGCTCACAGAAATCAACCATCTTCTGCTCATGGTTGCGTGACTAAATTATTGAATTCGAAGAATTTATGTCGGCATCCCGAAAATGGCGCCCTCCGGCGAAATGCACGCTCTTCGCGACCGGCGGCGGATCTTCGGCAGAAATTTTGGCGAGAATGTCAAAAAAGATCAAAATTAACACTTGCGTAAGCCTTCAATAACTCTCCGGTAAGAATGTGCCGTTATCAGTTGGGGCGTGGCAGCAATGACCGCCGCTTCTCCGGTTCAGGTAGTGCGTACCGGAGAAAGCGAGCTTCGCCGTGTAAGGGCGAAGACGCCTGAGTTTTCGGCAAACCGCGCAGAGCCAAGGCCATGCGCGGTTTTCGCGTTTGCGTGGGAGCCAAGTCTTGCGCCGGGCCAAGTCTTGACCCGAGCCAAGCTTGACCCGAGGTTGCCGCCCATTGTAGGCCTCGCCTGAACGAGAGGCGAATACAGGCCATCATGGCAAGAGCGATCATGCTGCAGGGGACCGGCTCCGATGTCGGCAAGACGGTGCTGGTTGCGGGCCTTTGCCGGTTGGCGGCCAATCGTGGGCTGACCGTCCGGCCGTTCAAGCCACAGAACATGTCGAACAATGCGGCGGTCGCCGATGATGGGGGCGAGATCGGCCGGGCGCAGTGGCTGCAGTCGTTGGCCGCGCGCGCGCCATCCTCGGTGCACATGAACCCGGTGCTGCTCAAGCCGCAATCGGAAAATGGCAGCCAGATCATCCTGCAGGGCAGGATATTTGGGCAGGCGAAAGGACGCGATTACCAGCGGCTGAAGCCTCAGTTGCTCGGCGCCGTGCTCGAAAGTTTCGAAAAAGTCGCTGCAGGGGCCGACCTCGTTATCGTCGAGGGCGCCGGATCGCCGGCCGAGATCAATCTCAGGCCCGGCGATATCGCCAATATGGGCTTTGCGACGCGGGCCGGCGTGCCTGTCGTGCTCGTCGGCGATATCGACCGCGGCGGTGTCATCGCCTCCCTGGTCGGCACGCATGCGATCCTCGATGATAGCGACCGGGCGATGATTTCAGGCTATATCATCAACAAGTTCCGCGGCGACGTCTCGCTGTTTGACGACGGCATCCGCGCCATCGAGGGTTTTACCGGTTGGCCGTGTTTCGGCATCGTGCCGTGGCTGAGGGGGGCTGCGCGCCTGCCGGCCGAAGATTCGGCCGTGCTCGAACGGCTGGCGAGGGGCGGGACGGGCGCGCTGAAGATCGCCGTGCCGGTGCTGCCGCGTATCGCCAATTTCGACGATCTCGATCCGCTGAGGACCGAGCCGGATGTCGAGCTGGTCTTCGTGCGATCAGGCGAGCGGATACCTGCCGATGCGAGCCTCGTTGTGCTTCCCGGCTCGAAATCGACGATATCGGATCTCGCCGACTTCCGCGCCCATGGCTGGGATCACGATCTCCAGGCGCATGTCAGGCGCGGCGGCCGGGTGATCGGCATCTGCGGCGGCTATCAGATGCTCGGCCGCATGGTGCGCGACCCGCTCGGCATCGAGGGCGGGACGCTCGAGATGCCGGGGCTCGGGCTGCTCGACATCGAGACTGAGATGGCGCCGGAAAAGACCGTGCGCAACAGCCATGCCCGCTCGACCGAATATGACGCGCCGCTCGCCGGCTACCAGATCCATCTCGGCATCACCCGCGGCCCGGATTGCAATCGGCCTTCGGCTATCATCGACGGCGCGCCGGATGGGGCACTGTCGGCCGACGGCCGGATCATGGGCACCTATCTGCACGGGCTCTTCGGCAGCGACGCCTACCGCGCCCGACTGCTTCAAAGCTTCGGCCTATCAGGCGAGCGGAGGTATTATCGCGAGAGCGTCGAGCAGGCGCTCGACGAGATCGCCGGAGAATTGGAACGTCATCTCGATCCGCGCTGGCTGGCCGGGTTGATTGGCTAGGCTGGGTGTGTCGTGGGCGGCTGCCGCATCGTTCCTAGTCTGTGGGATGACAAGGATCGCGGCTGGCTCCCTCTTCTCCCCAGCGGGGAGAAGGTGGCCCGAAGGGTCGGATGAGGGGGCGACGCGGCACTACGTCATTGATTGCCCTTCGCTTTCGCTCAGCGCATTCGCGGCTCCGCCGCTCACCCCCTCAACCGCCTGCCGGCACCTTCTCCCCGATGGGGAGAAGAGAATCGTGGCGGCGCCGCGTTCCCCCTGCAGCAAAGAAGGGACTGACCAGACTGATGCGCGGCATGGCGGTCGAGTTCGGCCCGGACGGCATCACCAGCAACGCGATTGCGCCCGGCTGGTTTGCTACCGAGACGAATGCGGCGATGGCTGCGAACGAGGAATTGATGCCCTTCGTGCGCCAGCGCATCACGGTCCAGCGCTGGGGACGCCCAGACGAGATCGCCGGCGCGGCGCTGTTTCTCGCAAGCGCCGCCGCTTCCTTCGTCAACGGCGATGTGCTGACGGTCAACGGCGGCATGACGGTCAGGATGTGAGATATTCGTAGGCGCTACGGCACCGTCTTTCATTTCTGCGGCACTCTCCACTGATTCTCGTCGGAGTCGAATGACGGTAATCGCCTCTTCGTCTGCCCTGCGGTTGTCGTTGCCGGAGTCCGTGGCTAGAAATATCTGCCTGACTCGACTATTGGTTGACGTGCAACGCCCCCGTTGGTCATCGCCGTCCATTTGCCCGATTTCCGACGATAGACTGCGTCGGTCATGTGGAGATTCAAAAATTAACGATCATATTCAGTGGCTTATAGAACAGGGAATCACTAGTGAGCATATTGGCGATCTCGTCGCCGGCCTGTGCGACCGGTTGATCGCGGACGGCTTTCCCATCTGGAGGGCCAGCATCACTATGCCATCCATTCACCCTATGTATCGCGGCGTTTCGGCCAATTTCATCCGGGGCGGTGCAACGGTTCTTGAAAATGCGGCGCATGGCAGCGTGGAAGAGCGCAATTTCGAGAAAACGCCGATATTCTACCTGTTGAGCCGCGGCGAAAGGACGGGGCGTTGGATACTGGCGAAGGGTGAAGGTTTCGACTATCCGCAGCTCAAGGAATTCGCGCTCGCCGGCGGCACGGACCACGTGGTCAGCCTTTTCGAATTCCCGAAGGAAGTCGCGCTACGCGGGCTCGGCTTCTCGCTGACCAGCGATGCGCCGGGCGGATTTTCCGATGATCAACTGGTAACAGTCAAAGCGCTTGTCCCAGCGCTGGGGCTGGCGGCTTACCGTGTGGCGGCATCGAAAACCGCCACCGATATCCTCGCGGTCTATACCGGCGCCAGAACGAGCGCGCGCATCCTGGCCGGGGAGACCCAGAGGGGAACGGGCGGTTCCATCAATGCCGCGATCCTGCTTGCGGACCTCAGAAATTTCACTGCCTTGACCGAGGTCTATCAACCCGGCGAGATCGTCGGGTTTCTGAACGAACATTTCGAGCTGATCGATCGGCATGTCGAGGAAAATTCCGGCGAAATCCTCAAGTTCATGGGCGACAGCGTGCTGGCGATCTTTCCGACCGACGCCGACGACCCACAGAAGGCTTGCATGGCCGCGCTGGCTTCCGCGAAGAATCTGCTGAAAGCAAACGAGGCGCTGAACCGCGAGCGGACGCAAAACGGCGGCCCCGATATCGGCGTCGATGTCGTCCTTCATCTCGGCGAGGTTTTCTACGGGAACGTTGGCGCCCGCGGCAGGCTCGATTTCACGGTGATCGGCAGGGCCGTCAACGAGGCCTCGCGGCTTGAAAAGCTCTGCGGCACGCTGGAGCAAGACCTGCTGATGTCGGAGAGCTTCGCGACCACCTGCGCCGTGGCCTGCGAGTATCTGGGTTCGTTTGAATTGCGCGGCGTTTCGAAGCGGGCAGAGGTGTTCAAGCTCGCCGGCCCCGGATCATAGCGGCTTAGATCTCGCCGGAGACCTCGCGGCGGCGGCGGTCGAGTTCTTCGCTGTAACGGCGCAGCGTATAGCTTTCGCTGAGCTGGCCGATCACCTTGCGTTCGATCAGATTGTTGACGACGGCGAGCGCTTCGCTTTCGCTCTTGTCGAAGATCGCCGCCGCCTGTCTGGCATTCATCTGCGGCTGCAGGAAGTCGTTGCGGTAGTGGATGAAATCGGCAAGCGTCTTGCCCTCGTCCTGAGCGTCGGTCGGGTTGGCGTAAATCTCCGGCACCAGCACCAAGCCCGCATATTTGTCGCTCTCCTCGACGAGGATGACGCGCTGGGTCGAGCCGATCGGGAAGGCCTGCTTGAATTCCTCCAGCGTGATGCCCGCCTTCGCCTTCTTGACGTCGGCGCGCATCAGCTTGTCGACCGTCAGATTGCGGATCCAGCCGACGTCGTGGGCGCTGCGGATGCTTTCGCCGCGCAGATGGAACCGCCATGTGGCGAAGGAGTAGCCGAAGGTCGAGCGCACGACGAGGGAGGAGGTGATGACGGCAGCGAGCACCAGCGCCGTGATCGGAAAATCGCCGGTGATTTCGAGCGCCAGGAACGTCATGGTCAGCGGCCCGCCGATGACGGCGACGGCAAGCGAGCTCATGCCGACCACGGCATAGATGACGGGCGTCAGCGTCGCATCGGCGAAGTAGGGGCCACAATAGGCAAAGAGCTTGCCGAGCAGGGCGCCCATGAACAGCGAAGCGAAGAATAGCCCACCCCTGAAGCCGGAGCCGATCGAGATCGCCGAGGCGAAGGATTTCAAGAGGAAGAGGCCGATCAGCGTTGGGATTGCCACCTCACGGGAAAGATTGAGATGTAGCGCGCCGTGGCCGGCCGAGAGCACTTGCGGCGAGATCATAGCCAAGAGCCCGACGATGATGCCGCCGAGTGCCGGACGGAAGGGTGGGGCGATTGAGCTCTTGCGCGCCAGCTCCTCGACAAAAGCGACGCCCTGCATGATCAGGATGCCGACACCGGCGCAGAAAATGCCGAGCAGCAGCGCTGGGATATAATCGGCCGGCACGACTGAGCCGAAGCTGCCGATACCGATGGTGAAATCGCTGCCGGCAAGCAGCCTTGCGATCAGAGTCGAGACAAGGGCGGAGACGACGACAGGCGTCAGCGAGACGATCGTATAGGAGCCGATGATCAGCTCGAAAGCGTAGAAAGCACCGGTCAGCGGTGCGTTAAAGGCGGCGGCGATGGCGCCCGCCGCGCCGCAGCCAACCAGGGTGCGCAGGTCCGAGCGGCGAAGCTGCAGCTTCAGGCCGAATTTCGAGGCGAGGCCGGCGGCAAGCTGGGTATAGCCGGCCTCCAGGCCGACCGAGGCGCCGAAACCGTTGGAGATCAGGTTCTGCACGGCAACGATGATGCTGTCGGTCAGGGACAGGCGGCCGCCATGCAGCGCATTGGCCTCGATCGGGTCGACCATCGGCTTCTTGCGCCGTTTCGCCAGCACGAGAAGCAACAGGCCGAGCAGGGTGCCGCCGATGACGGGGGCGGTGAGCAGCAGCATCTTGTTCTCGATCTCGGACGCGCTCAGCCGTTCGCTGTCGGCGATGCCGAAGACCAGCTGATGCAGCTCGTTGGAGACGTAGCTCATGCCGGTGACGGCAAGACCCGAGATGATGCCGACGACGGCGCCCGCCAGCGACAGGCCGACCTCGCTACGGCGGGTCAGCGCGCGCAGGCGTCCCGGATCGAAGAAAACACGCAGCGCGCGGAAACGGCGCCGATCCAATTTCATAAGCATGGCTAGACAACTAGGCGAGGAGAGGCCCGGTCAAGGGCGGAGGCGCAGCCCGCTTGCGACGCAATTGCGGCGAAAACTCGGCGGGCGGGATAAATATTTGTGACGTAAGTCCCTGATAAATGACGATGTTTTAGGTAGAGTAAGTCGTGTTGGAGCAAGCATACCGGCTGGCCGTCAACTGGTCGACCGCCAAGATCGGTTGACTTCACCCCTGCGCTTGCCTAACCATCCCGATAACGGATGGTCGATTGACCATCCTGACATAACGGATGGTTCCGGATCGGTGTTACGCCCTTCCGGATGAAAAGGGAATGTGACGGGGCGGACCCAAGCCGGGCGCCTTCATCACAGCCGACCCCGCGACTGTAGAGCGGTCAGGGTCTTCCATCCGGCACAAAGCCCTTCCGGCCGGCGGCTTGCAAACATGCAAGCGGGCGGGATAGGCGATATGCCGGAAAAGCCACTGGAAATGCATGGTGATCAACCGGGGTCGGACGCCTCTCAAGTCTACGAATCGTCCACCTTTTCACTGATGCGGCCGGGAAGGCGAGGATGATCCGCTGGCACGATCAGGGCGACCGGTTTCCGGTCTGCCCCGATCGCGGCCGATAACCGCGAGCCAGGAGACCTGCCATACGTGCCGGGCAAGAAGCCCACACCTGGGCACTATGCCCGTTGCCAGCACGGAGGTTGTCTTGGCTGAACGATTGAATTCGGCGCGGCCTGGTGCGGCGCTATTTGCTTCCTCTTCTCCCCAGCGGGGAGAAGGTGGCCCGAAGGGTCGGATGAGGGGGCCGCACGGCACGCCCTTCATCATTGCCCTTCGCTTGCGCACAGTGCATTCGCGGCTTCGCCGCTCACCCCCTCAACCGCCTGCCGGCACCTTCTCCCCGCTGGGGAGAAGAGATGTGCGGGGGCGCCTCGCTTCCTCTCATTCGCGAGGGGGGATCGAAAGACGGGTTGAGACCTGTGGCTCGGTGCATTTGCGAGGCACTTTCCTCTCCTCCCTCATTCCTGTGCTGGTCACAGGAATCCAGTGCGCCCAAGTCCTTGGGCGCGAAAGAATCATTTCACGACAGCACAGAGTCATTCACGGCGCGGACGCGCCGTGGCTGGATTCCTGTGACGAGCACAGGAATGAGGGAGCGTGGTGGAACGTTGCGTTTCCTCTGGAGGCCGCTTTCGCATGACGGCCTCCCCATCCAACACCGTCTTCATCCTCGGCGGCGCACGTTCCGGCAAATCCCGTTTCGCCGAAGACCTCGTCACCGCGACCGATCTGGATCGCCACTATCTCGCGACCGGCCGCGCGTGGGACGAGGAGATGCAGGCGCGCATCGCCCGACACCAGGCCGACCGCGGCCCGTCCTGGACGACGCATGAGGAGCCGGTCGATCTTGTCGGCAAGCTCACCGCCATCGATGGCCCGGGGCGCATCGTTCTCGTCGACTGCCTGACGCTCTGGGTCACCAATCTGATGATGGAGGAGCGTGAGATGGCGGCGGAATTTGCTGCGCTTGCCGATTTTCTGCCTGCCGCGAAGGCACGGCTCGTTTTCGTTTCCAACGAGGTCGGTCTCGGCATCGTGCCCGACAATCGCATGGCGCGGGATTTTCGCGATCATGTCGGCCGCTTGCACCAATCGATCGCGGCGAAGGCCGCCGAAGTTTATTTCATCGCGGCAGGCCTGCCGTTGAAAATGAAGGGTTAAGTCCATGAACCAGCAGAAGATTCCCGCAACCGTGATCACCGGCTTCCTCGGCGCCGGCAAGACGACGCTGATCCGCAACCTGCTCACCAATGCCGGCGGCAAGAAGATTGCGCTGATCATCAACGAATTCGGCGATCTCGGCGTCGACGGTGATGTGTTGAAGGGCTGCGGTGCGGAGAATTGCACCGAGGACGACATCATCGAACTCACCAATGGCTGCATCTGCTGCACTGTCGCCGACGATTTCATCCCGACGATGACCAAGCTGCTGGAACGCGAACATCGGCCCGACCATATCGTCATCGAAACCTCGGGCCTTGCCCTGCCGCAGCCGCTGGTCGCCGCCTTCAACTGGCCCGACATTCGCACCCAGGTGACCGTCGATGGCGTCATTACGGTGGTCGACAGCGCCGCCGTCGCCGCCGGCCGTTTTGCCGACGACCATGATGCGGTCGATGCGCGCCGCGCGGAGGATGAATCGCTCGATCACGAAAGCCCGATCGAGGAACTGTTCGAGGATCAGCTCACCTGCGCCGACCTCATCGTGCTCAACAAGACAGACCTGATCGATGCTGCCGGCCTTATCAGGGTGCGCGACGAGGTCGCTTCCCGTACGGTGCGCAAGCCCGTGATGATCGAGGCGAGGAACGGCGAGGTGTCGGCCGGCATTCTGCTCGGCCTCGGCATCGGCACGGAGGACGATGTCGCCAATCGCAAGTCACATCATGAGCTGGAGCACGAGGACGGTGCGCCGCACGACCATGACGAATTCGACAGCTTCGTTGTCGAGCTTGGCCCTGTTGCCGATCCCGCTGGCTTCATCGAGTCCCTGAAGACTGTTATTTCAGCCCATGACGTGCTGCGCCTCAAGGGTTTCGTCGATGTCTCGGGCAAGCCGATGCGCCTGCAACTCCAGGCCGTTGGCAGCCGCATCGACCATTATTTCGACCGCGCCTGGGCAACTGGCGAAAAGCGCGCCACGCGGCTCGTCGTCATCGGCCTGCACAAAATGGATCAGGGCGCGGTGAGGGCGGCGATCGAAGCGCTGGCATAACCCGATGCATCTGCTTCTGGCTCAACAAGGAACGATCAGCGACGGTGAGGAGGCAATCGACCTCGGGCAGTCCCCGGGCGATATCCTGTTCCTGTCGGCGGCCGACAGCGAGCTTGCCGCGATCGCCGCCGCCTATGGCGATCGCCGGACAGCACCTTCGCTGCGACTCGCCAGCCTGATGAGCCTCAAGCACCCGATGTCGGTCGACACCTATGTCGAGCGCACCGCGCGGCATGCGAAGCTGATCATCGTGCGTGCGCTCGGCGGCGCCAGCTATTTCCACTATGCGCTGGAAGCGCTGCATGCGGCAGCCGCCCGCGCCGGTGCGCTGATCGCCGTGCTGCCGGGCGATGCCAGGCCGGATGCGGGGCTGGTGCCGTTCTCTAATGTTGATCTCGACGATCTCAATGCGCTCTGGGCCTATCTGATCGAGGGCGGCGATGCCAATACGCAGGCGTTTCTCGATTATGCCGAGGCGATGCTGGCGGATGGCGAAAAGCCTGCGCCGGCGGTGCCGCTGATGAAGGCGGGTATTTGGTGGCCGGGGCGGGGGGTGATCGGGGTCGAGGCGTGGCGGCGGACCGTTGCGACACCTTCGCAGATGTCTTTGGGTGTGGCACCCCCCTCTGTCCTGCCGGACATCTCCCCCACAAGGGGGGAGATCAGGGATGAGAGGCCTCGCTCCATCTCCTCGGCCGAAGGTGCGGCATCCTCCAACATTTCTTTTGTGGGAAGCCCAGGCGACTTGCCGATCTCCCCCCTTGTGGGGGAGATGTCCGGCAGGACAGAGGGGAGTATCCCGAACTCGGCGGCAGACGCAGGATCCCAACCCATCGTCGCCATCAGCTTCTACCGCGCCCTCGTCCAAAGCGGCGAGACCGGGCCGATCGAAGCTCTGATCGAAGCGCTGATGACACTCGGCCTGCGGCCGCTGCCGGTCTTTGCCTATAGTCTCAAAGATCCGGTTTCGACAGGCGTTCTCGAAAGCGTATTTTCGGCGCTGAAACCTGATGTCGTCATCAACACGACGGGCTTTGCCGTCTCGGCACCGGGGGCGGACCGGCAGCCGACTGTGCTGGAGGCGAATGAGGCGATCGTGCTGCAGGCGATCCTGTCGGCCTCGTCGAGGGAGGCATGGGCGGCTTCCTCGCAGGGCTTGTCGGCGCGCGATCTCGGCATGAACGTGGCGCTGCCTGAAGTCGATGGTCGGGTGTTGGCGCGGGCGGTCTCCTTCAAGACGGCGGCCCGCTACGATGCGCTGGTCGAGACGAATATCGTCGCCAGCCAGGCCGACGCCGGCCGTGTGCGTTATACGGCGGAGCTCGCCGGCAATTGGGCACGGCTGCGGAAGACTTCCGCCGGCGACCGGCGCATCGCGCTCGTCATGGCGAATTATCCGAACCGCGACGGTCGGCTCGGCAACGGCGTCGGCTTGGATACGCCGGCCGGCACCATCGAGGTGCTGAAGGCTATGCGGGCGGCGGGGTATCCGGTCGCCGAGATTCCCGACGACGGCGATGCGCTGATCCGCCACCTGATGGAAGGGCCGACCAATTCCAGTTCCGACGGAAAGATCATCCGCGAGACGCTTTCCCTGAGTTCGTACAACAGCTTCCTGGAATCTCTTCCCAACAAGATTCAGGATGAGGTGAGAGCCCGCTGGGGCGATCCGCAGGACGATCCGTATTTTCGCGAGGGCGTCTTCGCCCTGCCCTTCGCGCGCTTCGGCGAGGTGCTCGTCGGCATCCAGCCGGCGCGCGGCTATAATATCGATCCGAAAGAGAGCTATCATTCGCCGGATCTCGTGCCGCCGCACGGTTATCTCGCCTTCTACGCTTTCCTGCGCCGCGAGTTCGGTGCGCATGCCGTCATCCATATGGGCAAGCACGGCAATCTCGAATGGCTGCCGGGCAAGGCGCTGGCGCTGTCTGAAAGCTGTTATCCCGAGGCGATCCTCGGACCGCTGCCGCACCTTTATCCCTTCATCGTCAACGATCCGGGCGAGGGTACGCAGGCCAAGCGCCGAAGTGCTGCTGTGATCATCGATCATCTGACGCCGCCTTTGACGCGGGCCGAGAGCTATGGGCCGCTGAAGGATCTGGAGGCGCTGGTCGACGAATATTACGAGGCGTCTGGCGGCGATCCCCGCCGCATCCGCCTGCTCAGCCGCCAGATCCTCGATCTCGTGACCGATATCGGTCTCGACCGGGATGCCGGGATTGCGAAGGGCGAAAGCGAGGGCGAGGCGCTGAAGAAGCTCGACGCCTATCTCTGCGACCTCAAGGAAATGCAGATTCGCGATGGGCTGCATGTGTTTGGGGTCTCGCCCGAGGGGCGGCTGCTGACCGACCTCACTGTGGCGCTGGCGCGGGTGCCGCGCGGGCTTGGCGAGGGCGGTGATGCGAGCTTGCAGCGGGCGATTGCTGGGGATGCGGTGAAAGATCTCTCCCAGCTGAAAGACCCCTCCCCAACCCCTCCCCACAAGGGGGAGGGACTTACCTCTGCGCTTGCTGCAGCCCGTATTGCTAAAGCTGATGTTGAGACGGGGCGCCCAGCAAGCCCCTCCCACCTGTGGGGAGGGGTTGGGGAGGGGCCTTCTTTCGACCCTCTCGACACCGACATGGCCGCCATCTGGACCGGGCCACGTTCTGAGATCCTCGCTGACCTCCTCGATACCCCATGGCGAACCAACGGCGACACCGTCGAGCGCATCGAGCTGCTGGCGACAAAGTTCGTTTCCGGCGAACTGGAGTGCCCGGCGGACTGGACAGCGACGCGTGCGGTGTTCTCCGAGATCGAAACCCGCCTCAAACCCTCCATTCTCGCCTGCGGCCCCGCCGAGATCGCAGGCCTGCTCTCCGGTCTCGACGGCCGGTTCGTGGCGCCCGGACCCTCCGGCGCGCCGACGCGCGGGCGACCCGATGTGCTGCCGACAGGACGGAATTTCTACTCCGTCGACAGCCGTGCCGTGCCGACGCCGGCTGCCTACGAGCTCGGCAAGAAATCGGCCGAACTGCTTGTCCGCCGCTATGTGCAGGATCACGGCGAATGGCCTGTCTCCTTCGGGCTGACGGCTTGGGGCACCTCGAACATGCGCACTGGCGGCGACGATATTGCCCAGGCGCTGGCGCTGATCGGCGTCAAGCCGCTCTGGGACATGAGCTCGCGCCGCGTCACTGGCTACGAGATCATTCCGCCGGCGATGCTCCGGCGGCCGCGCGTTGACGTGACGCTTCGCATTTCCGGCTTCTTCCGGGATGCCTTTCCCGAGCAGATCGCGCTGTTCGACAAGGCGATCCGCGCCGTCGGTGCGCTGGAGGAGGATGCTGCCGACAATCCCATTGCCGAGCGCATGCGCGGCGAGGCGGCAAGGCTTGGTGCCTCCGGCCTCGACGAAGTCTCGACAAAACGCCGGGCAGGCTACCGGGTCTTCGGCTCGAAACCCGGCGCTTACGGCGCCGGCCTGCAAGCGCTGATCGATGAAAAGGGCTGGGAGCGGCGCGCCGATCTCGCCGAGGCCTATCTTGTCTGGGGCAGCTATGCCTATGGTGCCGGCGAGGAGGGCAGGGCCGAACGCGGCCTGTTCGAGGAGCGGCTGCGCTCGGTGCAGGCTGTCATCCAGAACCAGGACAATCGCGAGCACGACCTGCTCGACAGCGACGACTATTACCAGTTCGAGGGCGGCATGGCCGCCGCCGCCGAGCAGCTCGCCGGCGCGCGCCCTTCGATCTATCACAACGACCATTCCAGACCGGAAAAGCCGGTAATCCGTTCGCTGGAAGAGGAGATCGGCCGCGTCGTGCGTGGGCGCGTCGTCAATCCGAAATGGATCGCGGGCGTCATGCGCCATGGCTACAAGGGGGCAGCCGAGATCGCCGCCACCGTCGACTATCTCTTCGCCTTCGCGGCGACGACGGGCACGGTCGGTGAACATCATTTCGAGGCGGTCTACCAGGCTTTCGTTGGCGATCCCGGCGTGCGTGATTTCATGATCGAGAAGAACCCGGCGGCGTTCGACGAGATGAAGGAGCGGCTGCTCGAAGCGATCGACCGCAGTCTCTGGACGCCGCGCAGCAATTCGGCCCGGTTCGACTTAAATCAAAAAAATAGAGCATGATGTCGTCCGGAATCCGCTCACACTTTTCGGCATCATGCTCTAGCCAGACAACAGAATGAGGTGACCCAATGAGCGACGAGACCCCGGACAGCGAGATCGCAAAAGGCGGAGTTGGCAAGGACGACGCCCGCCACGCCGAGAAGATGGCGAAGAAGAAGGCCGCGCGCGACAAGATCATGGCGACCAAGACCGACGGCAAGGGCTTGATCATCGTCCATACAGGCAAGGGCAAAGGCAAGTCGTCTGCCGCCTTCGGCATGATCTTCCGCCATATCGCCCACGGCAAGCCGTCGGCCGTCGTGCAGTTTATCAAGGGCGCGATGTGGACCGGCGAGCGCGACCTGATCGAGAAGCATTTCTCCGATCTCTGCCAGTTCCACACGATGGGCGAGGGCTTCACCTGGGAAACCCAGGACCGCGCCCGCGATGTCGCCGCAGCGTCGGCTGCCTGGGAAAAGGCCAAGGAGCTGATCCGCGACGAGCGCAAGTCCATGGTGCTGCTCGACGAGATCAATATCGCACTGCGCTACGACTACCTCGATATCAACGATGTCGTCGCCTTCCTGAAGAGCGAGAAGCCGGCCATGACACACGTCGTGCTGACGGGGCGCAACGCCAAGGAAGAATTGATCGACATCGCCGATCTGGTGACCGAGATGGAGCTCGTCAAACACCCCTTCCGCTCCGGCATCAAGGGCCAGCCGGGCGTGGAGTTCTGAACATCAGGACCGGCTCCCGTCGGCAAAGCGCGCGGGCAACGTTGTGGGCCTCGCGCTCTGCGCTAAACATTCACGTGAGAGAGTCTCTGTTGGAATCTTTGTGGGCTGTTCGTCATGGATGAAGTCCGATTCGACATCGTTCGGCGCCTGGTGCTCGGGGTCGGCTGCGAGCGTGGTGCACCGGCACAGGAGGTGCTGGCTCTAGCCGAACAGGCGCTTCGTAAGGCCGGGGTCAGCGGGGAGGCACTGGCGGCCGTTGCCTCGATCTATACCCGTAAGAACGAGCCGGCGGTGCTTGCGGTGGCGGCGCATTTCTCGGTGCCGGCGGTATTCTTTACCGCCGCACGGCTGGAAGGGGAGACGCCGCGGCTGAAGAACCCGTCGGAGATCGTCTTTGCCCGCGTCGGCTGCCATGGCGTTGCGGAGGCGGCAGCACTAGCGGCAGCGGGCGCCTCGGCCGAGCTTGCCGTTGCCAAGATCAAATCTGCGCATGCGACGGCGGCATTGGCGCAGCGGGTCGCAGAATCTGTATCAAATCAATAAAATAGAGGATGATGTCGTCTGAAAACCGCTCACACTTTTCAGCATCATTCTCTGGCGCTATGGTGGCGCCAACGCGCGGCGCCGTCCGGCTGCTTCACGGTTCACATCTAGAGGATATCTCATGCACAAGGTCATTTATGACACTGACCCTGGCGTCGATGACGCCATGGCGCTTCTCTTCCTGCATCGTCATCCCGAAATCGACCTTCTCGGCATCACCACGGTTTTCGGCAACGCCTCGGTCGAGACGACGACGCGCAATGCGCTCTTCCTCAAGCGCGAATGGAATATTCCGGCACCCGTTTCCAAAGGCGCCAGCGTCACCATCGATTCCGCGCGCGCGGAGCGGCCATGGCCGGCCATGGTGCATGGCGAGAACGGCCTCGGTGATATCGACGTGCCCGAGACGATCGACCTGCCGCTCGATCCGCGCCCGGCGCATCGCTTTATCATTGACACGGTGCGCGCCCATCCGGGCGAAGTGCGACTCGTCGCCGTTGGCCGAATGACCAACCTGGCGCTGGCGCTGAAGGAAGATCCCGAGATTGCGACGCTGGCCAAGGACGTCGTCATCATGGGCGGCAATTTCTATGTGCCGGGCAATGTCTCTCCGGTCGCCGAGGCCAATATCCACGGTGATCCCGAAGCTGCCGACATCGTCATGACCGCGCCCTGGAAGGTCGCCGTCATCGGCCTCGACGTCACCGCGATCACCACGATGAGCCGCAGCTATCTCGGCGAGATGGCGGCCAGGGGTGACAAAGCAGTCAAGCAGCTCGACGCGCTCTCGCAGTCCTACATCGATTTCTACAAGCACGCGGTTGAAGACGGCATGATGGTGCATGACAGTTGCGCCTGCGTCTATGTCGTGGTGCCGGAGCTGTTCTCGTCGATCTCGGGTGCGGTGCGCGTCGTATGCGGCGGCATTGCCGACGGTCAGACGATCGTTAGGCCGGACGCCCGGCGTTTTCCGCCTGACGGCGCTTGGGATGGGCTGCCGAGCCAGGTCGTCTGCACCGGTATTGAATCGGAGAAGGTCCTCGACCTCATCCGCAACACGCTGCTTGCAGCCTGACGGATGGGAGAGCCGGCGGCATCGCGCCGGCTTTCGATATATGATAATATATTCATATTGTTGTGCGGGTTTTTCGAGAATTCAGATCCGCCTCTTCGCAAAGTGAGTCATATCAATCTCAGCAACTTCAAGTGAGGTGATGGGCGCGGCGTTGACCTTGCCCTTTGCGGGGCCTAGATCAGCAGAATGATCGATGCCGCATTCTCCCATCTTCCGGCGCTGGAGCCGGGCAGCGTCTGGCTCGTCGGCGCCGGTCCCGGCGATCCCGGCCTTTTGACGCTGCTAGCCGCCAAGGGGCTTTCCGAGGCCGACGTCATCGTCCACGATGCGCTGGTCAACGAGGAATGCCTGGCGCTGGCGCGGCCGGAAACGCTGGTGGAATATGCCGGTAAACGCGGCGGCAAGCTTTCGGCGAAACAGCGCGATATCTCGTTGCGGCTTGTGGAACTTGCGCGCGCCGGCAAGCGGGTGCTGCGGCTGAAGGGCGGCGATCCCTTCGTTTTCGGCCGCGGCGGCGAAGAGGCGCTGACGCTGGTCGAGCACAACGTTCCTTTCCGCATCGTGCCCGGCATCACCGCCGGCATCGGCGGGCTTGCCTATGCCGGCATCCCGGTGACGCATCGCGACATCAACCATGCCGTGACCTTCCTCACCGGCCATGATTCCTCCGGCATCGTGCCTGACCGGATCAACTGGGAGGCAATCGGCCGTGGCTCACCCGTCATCGTCATGTACATGGCGATGAAGCATATCGCCGAGATCAGCGCCCGCCTGATGGCCGCCGGCCGGCCGCCATCAGAACCCGTCGCCTTCGTCTGCAATGCCGCCACTGGCCGGCAGCAGGTGCTGGAGACGACGCTTGGAGAGGCGACCGAGGCCGTTGCTGTCTCCGGGCTGGAGCCGCCGGCGGTGGTCGTCGTCGGCGAGGTGGTGCGGCTGAGGGCCTCGCTCGACTGGCTCGGCGCACTCGCTGGACGGCGGCTGCAGCCCGATCCGTTTCGCCGGTCCGGCAAGGTGCGGGCATGAGCGGCCTCCTGATCGCAGCCCCTTCCTCCGGCGCAGGCAAGACGATGGTAACGCTCGGGTTGCTCCGAGCGCTTCGCCGGCGCGGCATTGCGGTCGCGCCCGGCAAAGCCGGCCCCGACTATATCGATCCCGCCTTCCATGCGGCGGCGAGCGGCACGCTCTGCCTGAATTTCGACCCATGGGCGATGCGTGGGGAATTGATCTCGGCCAATGCCGCGCTTCACCGCTCCGGCGACCGCATCCTCGTCATCGAGGCGATGATGGGGCTTTTCGACGGAGCCGCCGACGGAAGGGGAACTGCGGCCGACCTTGCCGCTCAGCTCGGGCTTTCGGTGGTGTTGGTCGTCGACGCCTCGCGCATGTCGCAGTCGGTGGCGCCGCTGGTTTCCGGTTTTGCCGGTTTCCGTGCCGATGTCCGCGTCGCCGGCGTCATCCTCAACAAGGTCGGCAGCGGCCGCCACGAAGCGATGCTGCGACAGGCGCTGGAGGCTATCCGCATGCCCGTCATCGCCGTCATCGGCAGCGACAAAGGGCTTTCTTTGCCGGAGCGGCATCTCGGGCTGGTCCAGGCCGGCGAACATGCTACGCTCGACGCTTTCATCGACCATGCGGCGGATGCGGTCTCCGAGGAATGCAATTTCGAATTCCTGCTGCGCATTGCAAAGCAGGGGCTCAACCGGCCATCGGCCGCCAATATCGACCGGCTACCGCCGCTGGGCGCACGCATCGCCGTGGCCCGCGATGTCGCCTTTGCCTTTTCCTACGAGCATATGCTGCTCGGCTGGCGCCGCCGGGGTGCTGCGATCTCCTTTTTCTCGCCGCTCGCCGACGAGGCGCCGGCTGGCGATGCCGATGCGATCTATCTGCCCGGCGGTTATCCCGAGCTGCATGCCGGACGGCTGGCAGAGGCGCAGAATTTCCGCGCCGGCATGCTCGATGCGGCAGCGCGCGACATCCGGATCTACGGCGAGTGCGGCGGCTACATGGTGCTCGGCGACGGGTTGATCGATGCGGAGAGCAAGCGCCATCAGATGCTCGGCCTGCTGCCCGTCGTCACCAGCTATGCGGAGCGAAAGCGCCATCTCGGCTATCGCCGAGTTGTGCCGCTCGACGGCGCCTTCTTCGCACGGATGATGACGGCCCATGAATTCCACTATTCCAGCGTCGTCTCAGAGGGCGAGGGCAAGCGGCTGTTTCAGGTACAGGATGCGCTCGGAACCGATCTCGGCATGGCCGGGCTGCGGCGCGAGCAGGTGGCGGGCTCCTACATGCATCTGATCGACCTTGCCGGAGCCTCCGCATGAGCGCACCGATCGCGCATGGCGGCGGCATCACCGCCGCTGCCGCCGCCTTCGGCGGCAGGCCGGAAGACTGGCTCGATCTTTCCACAGGCATCAATCCGTGCCCCGTCGCGCTGCCTGACATTCCGGCGCAAGCCTGGCACCGCCTGCCGGACAGGCACCTCGTCGATGAGGCAAGGCGCGCGGCGCGCGACCACTACGGCAGCGGCGAGATTCTGCCGCTACCAGTGCCCGGCACACAATCGGTGATCCAGCTTCTGCCACGCCTGGTCGAGGCGGGCAGGCTGGTTGGCGTCGCGGATGAGCAAGTCGATGTGACGGACAACAGGATCGCCGTGACGGACGATAGGATCGCCGTGGTGTCGCCAACCTATGGCGAGTATGCGCGCGCCTTCACCTCGGGCGGCTTTACCGTCGACGCTGTCGATAATCTCGCCGCGATCGGGATCGAGCATAGGCTGGCCGTCGTCGTCAATCCGAACAATCCTGACGGACGGGTATGGCCGGCCGAAACACTGATTGCTCTGCACGACAGGATGAAGGCAGCAGGCGGGCTTCTCGTCGTCGATGAAGCCTTCGGTGATACGGATCCAGCGCTCAGTCTTGCATCCCGTGCGCCGCAGCTTACCAATCTCATCATCTTCCGCTCCTTTGGCAAGTTCTTTGGACTTGCCGGCCTCCGGCTCGGCTTTGCGATTGCGCGCGGCGATATTCTCGCGCGTTTCGAAGACTGGCTCGGACCTTGGGCGGTCTCCGGACCGGCCCTTTCGATTGCCGGTTCGCTGCTGCGATCGGACGTTTCTGCTATCCGCAGCCGCATCAATGAACGTTGCACCGGCCAGCATGCGGTGCTGAAGGGCGCGGGGGTGCGGATGGCTGGAGGAACGGCACTCTTCACCCTTGTCGCCGATGCGAGAGCCGGCGACATTTACATGCATCTCTGCCGCCATCATATTCTCGTCCGCAAGTTCGAGTATGCGCCGAATTGGCTGCGTTTCGGGCTGACTCCCGATCCGGCGGCAGACAGGCGGCTTGGCGAAGCCCTTCAGAGATTTGAGCGATGACGATCGACGAAAACCTTCTCGTACTGCTTCTGGCGCTGCTGCTCGACCGGATCGTCGGCGATCCGCAATGGCTGTGGTCGCGGATGCCGCATCCCGTCGTCGTCTTCGGCGCGGCGATCTCCTATGCCGACCGGCAGCTCAACCCAGCAAGCCTCACGAGCTCGCAACGCCGAATGAACGGTATCGCCGCCATCCTGGCGCTGCTTCTTTTGACGGTGGCCGCAGGCTTTGTGTTCAACCGGTTCTTCGCGCTGTTCGGCCTTGTCGGCATCTTGCTGGAGACCGGGCTGGTGGCGATCTTCCTGGCGCAGAAAAGCCTTGCCGATCACGTCGCGGCCGTTGCCCTCGCGCTGCGCGACGAGGGGCTTGCCGGCGGGCGGGCCGCCGTCTCCCGCGTCGTCGGACGCGATCCCGAGACGCTGGACGAGCCAGCCGTCTGCCGCGCGGCGATCGAAAGCCTCGCCGAGAATTTCTCCGACGGCGTCGTTGCGCCGGCGCTCTGGTATGCCGTCTTCGGCCTGCCGGGGCTCTTCGCCTACAAGATGCTGAACACGGCGGATTCGATGATCGGCCATAAGTCGGAAAAATACATCGACTTCGGCTGGGCTGCCGCCCGGCTCGACGACGTCGCCAACTGGCCGGCCGCGCGCCTCTCCATCCTGCTGATTGCCGCCGGCGCCTGGATCCGGCGGGGAACAAGCGCCGGCCGTGAGGCGATCCGCGTGGCGATGCGCGACGGGGCCTTGCACCGCTCGCCGAATTCCGGCCGGCCGGAGGCGGCCATGGCTGGCGCGCTGAACGTCCAGCTCGCCGGGCCGCGCATCTATGGCGGCGTCATCGTGCGCGAACCGATGATCAACGACGCCGGCCGCGACATGGCGACGTCGGGTGACGTCGAGGACGGCGTATCGGTGTTTTATGCCAGTTGCATGGTGCTTGCGGGCATTACGTTCGGGCTGTTTCTGTGTTTTCTGTAGGGTCGTGCCGTGCATACGGGATGTAGGGTGTGCCGTGGTACCCCCCTCTGCCCTGCCGGGCATCTCCCCCACAGGTGGGGAGATCACAAGTGGCTTGAACTTCGTGCCCCTTTACGGTTTCGCCCTGCTGTGACACCAGTTGTTTGGGGAAGCCGGTGCGTCCAGCCAATCTCCCCACCTGTGGGGGAGATGCCCGGCAGGGCAGAGGGGGGCTCACACGGCACGCTCCCCGGTAGACAGCTCCCGCTCAAACGTTTATGCGAAACGCCTCATATCTCCATCAGACCGGAAGCAGAGCGATGACAGTTCAGGTTGAATTACCGTGCCCGAAGTGCAAGAGCACCAAGATGAAGTTCGAGCGGCCCGAGATCCGGGAGACCGACATCATCACGTGTGCGGCCTGCGGGCATAATCTCGGCACGATGGCCTCGATCCGCGAGAAGATGAACAAGGCCTACCAAGGACTCAAGAAGCCTTCGGCGGCGCGCAAACTCCAGTGAGGCAGGCGCCGCTGTCTTCCGGCGCCAGCTCCCGCTTCGCTCGTTATAATTGTGATTACCATTCGGATTAAAGCAATATAATAAGTATTGCCGTAGTCTCTCTTTCGTGAGGGCGCAATTAAGCTGCGCGAGTTCGAAGAGGGGTTATGATGAAGACGATTTTGGCGGCCGCGGCCGCAAGTTTATTGCTGCAGTTTTCTCCCGTTGCCGCTGAGGCAGCAACGCTGGTCGCCAATGTCAGCATCGGCAACCAGATGATGACCGTTTCCGAGAACGGCTTCGTCAAGTATCGCTGGAAGGTTTCGACGGCGCGCAACGGCTATGTCACGCCAACCGGTTCGTGGAGCGCCAAGTGGCTGTCGCGCGATCATCGCTCGCGCAAATACGACAATGCGCCGATGCCGTTTGCAGTGTTCTTCAACGGCGGTTACGCCGTTCACGCCACCTTCGATTTGAAGCGTCTGGGTACGCCGGCCTCGCATGGCTGCGTTCGCCTGCATCCCGATAACGCCGCCCAGTTTTTCTCGCTGGCGCGACAGGCCGGCCTTGCCAATACCCGCGTCGTGATCACGCGCTGATCTCGGCTCGGCGCCAGACCCCGAATTCGGCATCTGATCCGTTTTGCGCGCTGATCCCGGATCCGCGTTCTATGCGCTGATCATTCGCTCCAGCTCATCCATGTCGGGCACGATGATATGTCGGAAGTTCTCGATTCGAATGACGCCGCTCTTGCGCAGCCTGGTCATCTGGCGGCTGACGGTTTCGATCGTTATCCCCAGAAAATCGGCAATCTCGGCGCGGGACAGCGGCAGGTCGAAATCGGTGCTCGTGGCGGTCTGCGGTTCGGCGTGTGTGGCGATCAGGTAAAGCAGGCTTGCGACTTTCTCGCCTGCGGTGCGCCGGCCGAGGGTCAGCATCCATTCGCGCGCGGCGTCCAGCTCCTTTAGCGCCTGATCGTGCAGACTGCGCTGCAGGTCCGGCGTCTCAGATATCATCCGGTCGAGCAGGTTGCGGGGAAAGACGCAGATTTCGGCATCGGTCGCAGCCTCAGCCGACAGTGAGCTTTCACGGATGAAGGGTCTGCCGACGAAATCTGGGGCGAATTGCAGGCCGACGATCTGCTGGCGCCCGTCCTGCATCACCTTGCAGAGCTTCACCACCCCGCGCACGATGTTCGAATAGAAAGAGCTTTCCGACCCTTGGGCGATGATCTCGCAGCCGGCCCCGATCTTGCGGCGCAGAGAGTGGCGGTTGAGCTCTCTCAATTGACCGCTCGACAGGGCGCCGCAGACGGCGCCGTGCCGCGCCTGGCAGGAAGCGCAAGCGACGGGAGTGCCGGTCTCGAAAGGCTCGCTGCGGGCAATATCCATGTCCTGATCCCTTTTGAAATCCTCGTATGGCTGGCACGACTGGCGCGTCCGGCATCGCCAGCATGCCCCAGCGCCGCTTGAGGATTATCAATTTTGCCGGGATCGCTGTTTGATCTAGATCAAAGCATGCCCGCCCGTGGGTTTTGTCGGGAACCGCGCTTGCCCCGGTGCGAGGGCCATCCATGGGTTTGATTCGGACGGCTTCTCCGATCTGCCGGCGGGCGGACCTTCCACAGAGGCCTCGCCTTCCGCTTCGACGCCTGTTCGGGTGACGGCAAATGCCGGCATTCCATTGCTGTTTAGGCAACACCCAGCCGGCAAATTGCCGCGACGCCGGGACGAAAGCATTGGCTTTTGAAATGGATTTGCCTATGAGGGGGTTTAAATCGTCATTTCATGAGGTACAGCGCGTGACCGCTACATTCGATAAAGTTGCCGACATTATTGCAGAAACCAGCGAGATCGACCGCGCGACGATCACGCCGGAGAGCCATACGATCGACGACCTCGGTATCGATAGCCTCGATTTCCTCGACATCGTCTTTGCGATCGACAAGGAATTCGGCATCAAGATCCCGCTCGAAAAGTGGACGCAGGAAGTCAACGAAGGCAAGGTTTCCACCGAAGAATACTTCGTGCTGAAGAACCTCTGCGCCAAGATTGACGAGCTCAAAGCAGCCAAGGCCTGAGCGACATAACCGTCTTTTTTGAACGCCCTGCCGCCGTGAATATGGCGGCCGGGCGGTTTCGTTCCTAACTAGTGCGTGCCGCCCAAAAGTGCGCAGCGGTTTTGGGACAACGGCATGCATAAAAACAAAGACCTAAAGTGCGAACCAGATGCGCTTTAGGCATCACCGGCGGGCGGATCTGGCCTGTCGGGCCGGAGGATCCGAATGCTGCTGGAATATTTCCAGATGATTGACCGCGTCGAAGCGGTGGACCTGAAGAAGGGCACGCTTAAGGCGCGATCCGTCGTGCCGGCCAAGAGCCCCGTCTTCGAGGGTCATTTTCCCGGCATGCCGCTCGTTCCCGGCGTGCTCCTGATCGAGACCATGGCGCAGGCCTCCGGCATGCTGGTGCTTGCCGTCACCAATTTTGCCGCCATGCCTTTCCTGATGACGGTCGACGGCGCCAAGATGCGCACTTTCGTCGAACCGGAAGCCGTGCTCGACATCGAGGCGGTGCTCGAGCATGACGGTTCGGGTTTCGCGGTCACCAAGGCTAAGATCACCAGCGGCGGCAAGAAGGTCTGCGATGCGCAATTGAAACTGCGCACCATGCCGTTTTCCGAGGTGCCGCTCGGCGATATCGTGAAGAAACGTGCCGGCGAGATCGGGCTTCTCGAAGCGATCGCGGCGCAGGGAGTGATTGGATGAGCAAGGCTGCAAACGACGTCGTCATCTCGGGCATCGGCATCGTCACCTGTCAGGGCGTCGGCAAGGATGCGCATATCGCGCTGCTTTCGTCCGCAAGCAGCCCGAAGGCGATCGTCGAGACCGAGAAGTTCAAGCCCTACCCGGTGCATCCGCTGCCCGAGATCGACTGGTCACAGCAGATCGCCAAACGCGGCGACCAGCGGCAGATGGAGAACTGGCAGCGCATCGGCGTTTTCGCCGCCGGCCTTGCGCTCGACGATGCCGGCTTCAAGGACGATATCGAGGCCTGCGGCACGATGGATATGATCGTGGCGGCCGGCGGCGGCGAGCGCGATATCAATGTCGACACATTGATCGTCGATGAGGCGCTGAAGCGCAATGACCGCGAATTGCTGCTAAACGAGAAGCTGACGACCGAGCTGAGGCCGACTCTGTTCCTCGCCCAGCTTTCCAACCTGCTCGCCGGCAATATCTCCATCGTGCACAAGGTTACCGGTTCGTCGCGCACCTTCATGGGCGAGGAAGCAGCCGGCATATCCGCCGTCGAGACCGCCTTCTACCGCATCAAATCAGGCGAATCCTCGCATGCACTTGTTGGAGGCGCCTTCGCGGCCGAGCGGCCTGACATGATCCTGCTCACCGAGGCGATCGGCGCTCATGCGCGCGGCGACTGGGTGCCGCTCTGGTCGCGCAAGCTGAGCGACGGCGGCGGTATGATCACCGGTTCGGCAGGCGCCTTCCTGGTGCTGGAATCGCGCAAACACGCTGGAGCCCGCGGCGCCCATATCTATGCCGTCATCGACGCGGTCGAGGGCGACCGCGGCAACCGCAATTCCGGCAATCTCGAAGTTCGGCTGGAGCGGCTTTTGGCACCGGCTGCAGGGCTTGCCACTGAGAGCACGGCGATTTTTTCCGGATCGACCGGCATGCACGATCTTGCCGCTCGCGAGCGGGCGGTGCTCGAACATCAATTGCCCGACGTTGCGATCCGCGGCTTCGGCGGGGTCACCGGCCATACGATCGAGACGCAGTTCACGCTCGGTCTGGCGCTCGCAGCCCTTGCCGTCGATGGCAAGGTCAAGGTTCCGCCCTTCGATGCCGCCCATGAGGCGCCGATGCGGGCAGGCGCCACCGCCGCCGTCGTGACCACGGTCGGACACCAGCGCGGCGAGGGCGTTGCCGTTCTTTCCGCAGATGCGTGAGGAGTGAGAGATATGACAGCTTCCGTTTATAGAGATCACCTCGGCCGTCCGATCGTGGCTGTTACCGGCATGGGCATCATCACCTCGCTCGGTCAGGGCCTCAGCGACAACTGGGCAGCGCTTTCGTCTGGCACGTCGGGCATCCACGAGATCAACCGCTTCCCGACCGAGGGCCTGTCGACGCGGATCGCCGGCACCGTCGATTTCATCGGCATCCCGGTGCCGAACGCCGTCGAGCGCTCCTATGCCTTTGCCCGCGAAACGACGATCGAGGCGCTCGCCGATGCCGGCCTTTCCGGCGATTTCAACGGCCCGCTATTCCTCGCCGCTCCGCCGATCGAGCCGGAGTGGAGCGCGCGCTTCGAACTTGCCGACCGTTCGCCGGGCTCCGACCATCCGGGTGACGCTTATGAGCGATTCCTGACGGCGCTGCGCCAGCGTCCGGACCCGGCCTTCCATGAGGCAGCACTGTTCGGCGCTATTTCCGAGCGCCTTGCCGACCGGTTCGGCACCCGCGGCCTGCCCGTGACGCTGTCGACCGCCTGCGCCTCCGGCGTCACGGCGATCCAGCTCGGCATCGAGGCAATCCGCCAGGGCCGCACGGATCGCGCGCTGACGGTCGCGACCGACGGGTCGCTGAGTGCCGAAGCTCTGATCCGCTTCTCGCTGCTCTCAGCCCTTTCGACGCAGAACGATCCGCCGCCCAAAGCTTCCAAGCCATTCAGCAAGGATCGTGACGGCTTCGTCATCGCCGAAGGTGCTGCGACCCTGGTGCTGGAATCGCTGGAATCAGCAGTCGCCCGCGGCGCCAAAGTGCTCGGCATCATGAAGGGCGCCGGCGACAAGGCCGACAGCTTCCACCGCACCCGGTCTTCGCCCGATGGCGGCCCGGCAATCGCGACGATCCGCGCGGCGCTTGCCGATGCCGGCATCGACGAGAGCGGCATCGGTTACATCAATGCGCACGGCACCTCGACGCCGGAGAACGACAAGATGGAGTATGGGGCGATGTCCGCCGTCTTCGGCGAACGGATCGTCGGCATTCCGGTTTCGTCGAACAAGTCGATGATCGGCCACACGCTGACGGCGGCGGGCGCCGTCGAGGCAGTGTTCTCGCTGCAGACGATGTTGACCGGAACGCTGCCGCCGACCATCAACTACAACAACCCCGATCCTTCGATCGTTCTCGATGTCGTGCCGAACAAGAAGCGGGAAGCTCAGGTTTCAGCCGTGCTTTCCAATTCCTTCGGCTTCGGCGGGCAGAATGCCAGCCTTGTCATGGCGCTCGAACCGGCTTAAGCGGTTCCCGACAATTTTATGACAAGAAGAACGCCTTCAAGGCGAGGGATTTTGCCATGCGCGCTTTGCAACTGATCGACGACCGCAAGCTTGAGATCACCGATCTGCCGGAACCGGATGCCCCAGGTGCCGGCGAGGTGACGCTGCGCGTCAAGGCGGTGGCGCTCAACCATATCGACGTCTGGGGCTGGCGCGGCATGGCATTTGCCAAGCGCAAGATGCCGCTGGTCATCGGTGCGGAAGCTTCCGGCGTCGTCGAAGCGATCGGACCGGGCGTCGCGAATGTGCTGCCGGGCCAGCTGGTGGCGATTTATGGCGCGCGCACCTGTGGCCTCTGCCGCCCCTGCCGCGAAGGCCGCGACAATCTCTGCGAACATGTCTCCGGCGTGCACGGCTTCCATCTTGACGGCTTTGCGCAGGAGAAGGTCAACCTGCCGGCGCGCCTGCTGGTGCCGGCCCCTCCCGGCGTCGACGCGATCGGCGCGGCGCTAGCGCCCGTCACCTTCGGCACGGTCGAGCATATGCTGTTCGACAATGCCAAGCTTGAGCCGGGTGAGACGATCCTCGTCCATGCCGGCGGCTCCGGCATCGGCACGGCGGCGATCCAGCTCGCCAAGAAGATCGGCTGCACCGTCATCACCACGGTCGGTTCGGACGATAAGATCGAGAGGGCCAAGGCGCTTGGCGCCGATCACGTCATCAACTACCGCACCGACCGTTTCGAGGGCGTGGTGCGCAAACTCACCAAGAAGAAGGGCGTCGACGTCGTCTTCGAACATGTCGGCAAGGACACCTGGGCGGGCTCGATGCTCTGCATGAAGCGCGGCGGGCGCCTCGTCACCTGCGGCTCGACCTCGGGCGTTTCCACAGAGATGAACCTGATGATGCTGTTCCAGCAGCAGCTGAAGCTCTTCGGCTCCTTCGGCTGCCGCATGGAGAACATGGCGGATGCGATGCAGAAGATGGGCCGCGGGCTCGTCCATCCCGTCATCGATACCGAGGTCAGCTTCAGCGATATCGACCGGGCGCTGGAGCGGATGGAATCGCGGCAGATCTTCGGCAAGATCATCCTGAAGATGGATTGACTGCGTGAAACTGTTCATCACCCGGATCGTTCTGGCGCTCAGGAATTTCCAGCAATGGCTGGTGGCGCAGGTGATGTTCGGCTTCCTGAATTTCCTGAAGCTGTTTCCGGCCGATGGCGCGATCCGCTTCGCCGACAGGATGATGCGCCGCCTCGGCCGGCTGACCAGCCGCCACAGACTGATGCTGACCAATCTGCGCAATGCCTTCCCTGAGAAGAGCGAGGCCGAGATCGAGGAGATCGCACTCGCCAGCTGGGGCAATATGGGCCGGCTTGCCGCCGAATACGTCTTCCTCGACCAGCTGTTTGACTATGATCCCGAAAAATCGGAGCCGGGCAGGGTGGAGGTGTCGGGCGTCCCGATCTTCCTCGACCTGCGCGATAATCCGCGACCCTTCATCGTCTTTACCGGCCATACCGCCAATTTCGAGCTGCTGCCGGTGGCGGGTGCTGCCTTCGGGTTGACGGTGACGGTGCTCTTTCGGCCGCCGAACAATCCTTATGTCGCCAAGAAGGTGTTCGACTTCAGGAGCGCGCGGATGGGCAAGCTGGTGCCGTCGCATGCCGGCTCATCCTTCGCGCTTGCCCGTCAGCTGGAAGCGGGCCAGGGCGTGGGCGTGCTGGTCGACCAGAAATTCCGCAAGGGGCTGAAGGGCACCTTCTTCGGACGCGAGGTCAAGACCAATCCGCTGCTGCCGAAGCTGGTGCGCCAGTTCGACTGCGAGGTCTATCCGGCGCGCTGCATCCGGCTGCCGGGAAATCGCTACCGGCTGGAAATCGAGCCGCGGCTGGATATGCCGCGCGACGCCGTGGGTAATCTCGACCTGCCGGCCGCCGCCCAGTTGCTCAACGACAAGGTAGAGAGCTGGGTGCGGGAATATCCGGACCAGTGGCTCTGGTATCATGACCGTTGGCAGATCAAGCAGACGCTCGCGCCTTAGAACAGAATGATCTAAAATAATAGTTTGAGCGTGATGTCTGGCGAAAACCGCTCACACTTTCGGCATCATGCTGCAAAAACGTCCACCCTCATTTATCAGCGGTGAAAAGCGGCAGGTGCCCTCGGATTGAAACTGAGGGCGCTTCATGTTACTCGTCACCACCAAGACGCGAATAATGTCTACCGGAAGGTGCATTTTTGGGAAATGCAGCCATGTGAGGTTTCGGACTCGTCTCTTGGGACAATGGGAGTGGAGTCGTCTTGCTGGAGCTTTTTCGAGCTTTTTCTTTGCGTTGCGTGCAAATCGAGGAAGCCATACGCCTGGGCGACGACCGGCGCGTCACGGCGCTCGACCGTCATGTCGAGCCGCTGGTCGAGGCAATCCTCGCCTGCCGGGCAGTCAATCTGCTCGAAGTTTACATGCAGCTGCAGTTTGTGAGCCATCTGATCAGCCAGGATGCCGACGACAGCGCCAGCGTCACGGAGCACACGTCGGTGCTTTCCTACCTGCTCGACCGTTATTTCGGGGCGCATGGGCCGGACTGGCGCGTGCCTTCGCCGCAGGATGTGCGCATCGAGCCGCCGCCGGCCTATGTGCCGGATACCGATAACGGTCAGTTCCTCAACGCGGTGATCCTCGAGAGCCTGCCGGATCGCGTGGCGGTGCTGACCAGGGACTATCGCTACCTCTATTCCAATCCAGCCAACAGCACCCATCTCAACAGGAAGCCGATGGAACTCATCGGCCGCCACCTTTCCGAATTCATCGGCGAGGAGCGGTTTGCCGAATGCGCCAAGCACAAGCTCGACGCCTGTTTTGCCGGTGATCAGATCGACTATACCTATGAGCGCTCGGCAGGCAGCGGCGGGTCGCGGCAGGTGCGCTGTCGCATGTCGCCGCTGCGCGATGCGGGCGGCACGGTGATCGGCGCCCTGCTCGTCATGGAAGATCTCGATCGGCTGTCGCAGGCTGCCTGATCCCGGTCGGCGGCCTTAGGCAGCCTGACCAACTCGGCTACCTTGGGTAGTCTGGTTAAGCCGCCGCCCAGACGGCGAGCTCGTAACCATCGCGGTCGAGGAAGTGGAAGCGACGGCCGCCGGGAAAATCGGTGATCGGCCGGCAGATCGTGCCGCCAGCTCTTTCGACTGAGGTCAGCACTTCTTCCAGATCATTGGCATAGACGACGACCAGCGGGCCGCCGCCCGTCCGCACCGGTCCGAAATCGGTAAAGCCTCCCTTCAGCCGGCCATCGTCGAATTCGCAATAGTTCGGGCCGTAATCGGTGAAACGCCAGCCGAAGGCCGAGCCGTAAAAGGCTTTGGCGGCAGCGATGTCGGCGACGTTGAATTCGACATAGTCGATGCGGCGATCGTGGTTTTCTGTCTTCTCGGCCATCTATCTCTCCATCAGGGCTTTCAGCATGGCGAGGTCCTTCTCGACATGGGCGGCATCGGCGGAAAACTGCGCGTCGGTCATGCCGGGCAGACGCAGCAGCGTGAACATGACCTCGCAGCCATCGCCGTTCGGCACGATGCGCAGCGCATTATAGACCCTGAGGCCGGATTCGATCGTCACCGTATGATCGATCACGCCGAATTCATTGGCAGGCACGAAGCTCACCTTGACGCTGCCAAGAGCGCCGTGGGCGATCCAGTCGGCGCCGTGCCGTTCGAGGCCGGTCGCAAGGCCGGAAGCCCAGAGCGGCATGTTCTCCGGTTTGCCGGCGAAGTCATAGACGTCGCGCCAGTCGCGCTCGATCGACAGGTGGATGATTTTCGCGGGCATTGTCGTCATCGGCTGCAGGTCCCTGTCATCGTTTCGTCAGAATAACGAACCGGCCGGCAGCGTCTTGAACAAAACGGTCAGTCGGCTCTTTGCCGCAAGCTGAGCTGGTCGAGAATGACCGCGGGCGTCAGCGTCGAGAGCTCGCCGACCTCGCGCGTCATGTGGGACTGATCGGCAAAGCCCGCTTCGAGCGCAAGACGGGCAAGCGGCATCGTCTCCGACCTGCGGCAGAGGTCGAGGAAACGCTGGAACCGGTGGATCCGTTCCAGTGTCTTTGCGCCATAGCCGAAATGGTGGTGGCAGCGGCGCCGCAACTGCCTTTCGCTCATGCCGAGCCTGTCGAGCAGACCGGACGCCGGGCGAGTGCTGTTGGCGGCGGCGAAGATCATGGCGGCGTCGCGGGCGGGCTCCTCCGCATCGCGCGCGGCCTCTTCGAGCAGGCGGCCAAACAGCGCCGTCGCGGCCGAGGGGTCGGGACTATCCGCAAGCTGCGCTTCGAATTCGGCGGTGTCCTTCCGGCCGATGTCGGCAAGGGGCACCGAGCAGCCGACTAGCGCCGAGAGCGGCGTCTTCAGCCAGGGTGCTGCGGCGCCGGGCGCAAAACGTGCGCCAATGACAGTCGCGCCCGGCCGAATGACGGGAAAGGCCGCCGCCCTGTCGGGGCCGGCGACGACCAGCCGGCCGTCGATCCAGAGAAGATCGCAATAGCCGTCCGGCACGATCGCCACCATTGCCGGCGGTCCGTCATGCAGCGCATGCGACCAGAGTCGGCTGAAATGGCGTCGCAGCGCCGGCGGCGGCATAGACTCACGGTAGCAGCCGGCGCGGGCCGCCAGGAGAGCCGTCTCTTTTCGTTTTCCCGATGCCAATGCGATATCTCCCGAGGCACTGATGATACCATGAGATTGGGCATTGCGGGCGGGACGCGCGAAAAACTTGCGGCTTCGGATTGGGCGGGCGCCGGCGGGTTGTCGGACAAGCGAGGGAATTGCAAGCCTCATTTCATTGGCATTTGCGAACCGATTAGACCCTTGCGAGACTTGCCGTTTGACCGAGACAGTGCCACAACACCGGTCCAAATGACACATCGGAGGTTTGTCGTGGAAAAGGCAGAAATCGGACTGATCGGCCTTGCGGTCATGGGCTCCAACCTGGCGCTCAACATCGCGGAGAAAGGCAATAAAATTGCGGTGTTCAACCGCACGCCGGAGAAAACCGACGAATTCTACGAAAGCGCCGGCGATCTGAAGAAGCAGATCATTCCCTGCAAGACCATCGAGGAATTCGTCGATGCGATCCGGCCGCCGCGTCCGATCATCATCATGATCAAGGCGGGCGAGCCCGTCGACCAGCAGATGGAGCTGCTGCGCCCGCATCTCTCCAAGGGCGACATCATGATCGATGCCGGCAACGCCAATTTCCGCGACACCGTCGCCCGCTTCGACCGGCTGAAGAATACCGATCTGACCTTCATCGGCATGGGTGTTTCCGGCGGTGAAGAAGGTGCGCGCCATGGCCCGTCGATCATGGTCGGCGGCACCGAAGAGTCCTGGAGGCGCGTCGAGAAGGTGCTGACCTCGATTGCCGCGCGCTACAATGACGAGCCCTGCGTCGCCTGGCTCGGCAATGACGGCGCCGGCCATTTCGTCAAGACCATCCACAACGGCATCGAATATGCCGACATGCAGATGATCGCCGAAATCTACGGCATCCTGCGCGACGGCCTCGGCAAGAGCGCCTCCGAAATTTCCGGCATCTTCGGCGAATGGAACAAAGGCCGGCTGAACTCCTACCTGATCGAAATCTCCGAGAAGGTGCTTGCCGCCACCGATCCGGTCTCCGGCGGGCCGATGGTCGACATGATCCTCGACAAGGCCGGCCAGAAGGGCACCGGCAAGTGGTCGGCGATCGAGGCGCAGAACATGGGCATTCCGGCAACGGCGATCGAAGCCGCCGTCGCCGCCCGCAGTCTCTCTTCGATGAAGTCGCAGCGCGAAGCCGCCGAAAAGATCTTCGGGACGCAGGCTGTGTCCTTCCCGATTACTTACGGCCCCGCGCTGAACAAGGATCTGGAACTGGCGTTGTTCGCCGCTAAGATCGGCGCCTATGCGCAGGGCTTCGCGGTGATGGCGGAAGCATCGCGCGAGTTCAACTGGTCGCTGCCGATGCCGACGATTGCCCGGATCTGGCGCGCCGGCTGCATCATCCGCTCGCAGTTCCTCGACGAGATCACCTCGGCCTTCACCAAGGCACCTGACGCTGCAAACCTGATCGTCACGCCAGCCTTCTCCGACATGGTCAAGGAATCGATCCCGGCGCTTCGCCGCGTCGTCGGCGCCGCGATTGCCGCAGGCCTGCCGGTTCCTGCACTGACCTCGGCGCTGACCTATTTCGACGCCTATCGCCAGGGCAGGGGAACGGCAAACCTCATCCAGGCACAGCGCGATTTCTTCGGCGCCCACGGCTTCGACCGCCTTGATGGTAAGGACTTCCACCACGGCCCCTGGGGCAGCGGTGCCTCGACCTTCTGAGGTTCACCGATTTTCAAGAAGAGGCCCGGCCACAGTGCCGGGCCTCTTGCTGAGATGCCGCGGCCGAGAACCCGGAGGTCTAAGTGACGAGCATTCGGATAGCCGCCGCCCAGACGCCGGAGTTTCGGGAGAATGTCGAGGCGGCAATGGATTATGCGGTTAGGGTCGCGGCGTTCGCCGAGGCTGATGGCGTGGCCCTGCTGGTCTTTCCCGAAGGTTTTCTCCAGGGCTACCTGACCGATGAAGCATCGGCGCGGCGCGTTGCCCTCGATCTGGCATCGGCCGAGTTCGCGGCGGTCCTCGATCGGTTGCCGAAGTCGGGACCGGTACTGGTGATGGGGCTGATCGAGATCGATGATGGGCGATTGTTCAACACCGCCATCGTCGTCGAGCGCGGTGTCCTCCTCGGCCGCTACCGGAAAACCCACCTGCTGCGCGGCGAACGGGCTTTCGAGGCAGGAAAGGAGAGCCCGCTCTTTGCGATCGGTGCCCTGCGCTTCGGAATCAACATCTGCTACGACACGAATTTTCCCGAAGCAGCGGCAAAGGCCGCCGCGTCTGGCGCGTCGCTGATCGTATGCCTCTCCAACAACATGATGCCACGGGGAAAGGCGGAAATATTCAAGCAGATGCATAATACCGTTCGCGGCGAAAGATGCTGCGAGACAGGTCTGTGGCTGATATCGTCCGACGTAACGGGTGAGCGCAATGGGCGCATCGCCTGGGGACCGACGGCGGTGCTGAACCGGCAAGGGCAAGTCGTGGCGCAACTGCCGCTGGGGGAGCCCGGCTTGCTGGTCTTCGACTTTGCCTGCATAGCACCTGTGAACTATGGCGGTTGAGGAAGTATCTCGACCTCGATACGCGGCTCGTGCAGAGGATTGTCTTTCGGGGATCTCCACCAAGCGGGACGTTGCAATTCGTTCCGGCATTTGAAAGCTAGAATATTCCGTTCAACGGCCGAAACTCCAGACCCAAGCTGACAGGGAAGGTGACGACATGTCCGAAGCGGGCACGGTGACCATTCGAACCGAGCGTCTCAAGCTCCGCATGCCTGATATCGGCGATTTCGCCGCCTATGCTGAGATCATGGCCTCGCCGCGATCCGTCGGAATGGGCGGCCCGTTCGATCTGCGCGCGGCTTGGGGAATGTTCTGTCACGACGTCGCTCTGTGGCAGCTTTTCGGGCACGGAGCGCTGACGATCGAGCTTGGCGAAACCGGCGAATGCGTCGGTCAGGTGGGGATCAATCACGGACCACTCTTTCCCGAAAAGGAACTGGGCTGGTTCGTCTATGAGGCATACGAAGGCAGAGGCTATGCGACCGAAGCGGCGCTCGCGCTGCGCAACTGGGCCTTCGCGACGCTCAAGTTGCCGTTGCTCGTCAGCTATATCGCTCCCGGCAATGCGGCATCCGTTGCCGTTGCGGAGCGGCTGGGCGCGCGTCTCGATCCCACAGCACCCCGAACGGAGCCTGCCGATCTCGTTTGCCGTCACCTCGCGTCCTGAAACGCGGAACATGGTCTTGGGCGCACTGCGATTGGTTGCAGACGTCTCAGTTCTTACATGTTGATCAGCTACTGCTTAATTCAAAGTGCTACAGCGTCCTTTGCGCGTCTGAAAAGACGCTCGGCGCTGTAGGATATCGGGCTCGGCAAGAGATGGGGATATCGGATGACAGGCGAGAAGCGGGAACACTGGGACGAGGTCTACCGCACGAAATCTGCCGACAGCGTCAGCTGGTATCAGCCGATGCCCGGGCCTTCCTTGCGGGCGCTTGACGAGCTGCAACTGCCGGCCACGGCCTCGCTGATCGATGTGGGCGGCGGCGCATCGAGCCTTGTTGACCGTCTTGTCGAGCGCGGGTGGTCCGACCTCACCGTCCTCGACATCGCTGCGCCGGCGCTCGAAGTCGCCAAGGCGCGGCTGCGGGATGAAGCCGCCCGCATCGCCTGGGTGGTTGCCGACGTCACGTCATGGCAACCCGACCGCCACTACGATGTGTGGCACGACCGCGCCGTTTTTCACTTCCTCACCGAGCCCGAGCAGCGGCTGGCCTACCGCCGCGCGCTCGAAACCGGCACAGCGCCAGGCAGCGTCGTGATTATCGCGACCTTCGCGCCGGACGGGCCGGAACGGTGCAGCGGCTTGCCGGTCCAGCGTTACGACGCGGTGGCGCTTACGACCGAATTCTCGTCCACCTTCGCGCTTCAGCGTGACTGGCGGGAGGAACACACGACACCCGGCGGTGGCCGGCAGTCGTTCCAGTGGTGCGTTTTTCGCAGGCCCTAAACCCTTTTTGAGAAGGCGGGCGGCTGAGCAACACATCTAACGATGTCGTCTACTGCTGCCTCGTTTCCCGAGAGAGGCAGTCGAGGATGAAATCCGCGCGGTCGGCGACCACGATTTTCGGCAGCGTGACAACGTCGTAGCCGAGCTTCGGATAGACGGCGGCAAGTCGATCATATTCGGCGACCGCCTCGTCGAAGCCATGGCGCCGCTCGGGGTCGGTCGTATAGATTTCGGGCCACGGCGGCGTGAGAAAAACCCTCGGATGATAGCGGTGGGCGGCGCTCAATTTTTCCAGGACCGGTTCTCCAGTCAGGTGCTGCAGCGCTGCCGCCGCATCGATCAGCCCGCGATCGAAGAACGTCCAGCCGGCCTGCTCACGCGCCGTCGTGTAGTCAGCCATCGCCATCTCGATTGCGCGGCGGGCAAAGGCCGCCATGTCGACCCAGGGCAGGGCTGCGCAGTCGCCCTCGAGTTCCTGTTTGACGATCCGCCGGCCGGGCTCTTCGATGATGGCACGACCGCGGGCGGCAAGTTCTGCAAGCAGTGTCGATTTTCCACCGCCGGAACATCCCGAAATCAAGACCGACCTGTTCATGATCAAGCTCCCGTCTCAGGCGGATCGGCGGGCGCGCGCCAGGCCGTGGTCCACTAGGCGGTCGATGATTTCGGCATAGGTGACGCCGCTTGCCGCCATGGCCTTGGAATACATGCTGATATCGGTGAAGCCGGGGATGGTGTTGATTTCGTTGACGAGGAACTGCATGTCGGCCGTCAGGAAGAAGTCGATGCGGGCCATGCCATCGCAGCCGACCGCTCTGAAGGCTCTCGCGGCTACGTCGCGCATGGCGGTCTCGATCTCCTGCGGCAGTTCGGCCGGCACTTTCAGCGCCGCACCTTTCTCGTCGACATATTTGGCATCGTAGCTATAGAAACCGTGGCTTTCCGCCGGCACGATCTCGCCCGGCCGGGAGACAAAGAGTTCTCCTGCTGGATCTTCCAATACGCTGAATTCGATCTCACGGCCGCGCACGAATTCCTCGGCGAGCAGCGTGCGATCGTGGCGGAAGGCCTCAGTAAGGGCGGGCGCGAATTCCTGGCTGGCATGGACTTTGGCAACGCCGACCGACGATCCCTGGCGCGCAGGCTTGATGAAGAGCGGCAGGCCAAGCTCGCCTTCCAAGGCTGCCAGTGAAGGGGCGCCACCCTCATGGATCGTCACCGCGCGCGCCACCGGCAGGCCCGCCGCCCTCAGCAGGCGTTTGGCGATGTCCTTGTCGAGCGCTGCGGCGGAGCCGAGGATGCCGCAACCGGCGAGTGGAACGCGGGCCACCTCCGCAGCACCCTGCACCGATCCGTCCTCGCCATGCTGGCCGTGGAGAACAGGAAACAGGATGTCGACCTTTGGTAGGTCATGCGGCGCCCCACGAGCTGGGATTGCCAGCACGCGGCCGCGCCCACCCGGCACCAGGCAGATTTCCGTGCCCGATGAAGGCGTCGCCAGTATGCCGTCCTCGAAACTGCTCAGCAGCCATTGCCCCTCGCGGGTGATGAAAATAGGGATAGCATCGTATTTCTCGGGCTTGAGTGCGCCCATGACATTGGTTGCCGAGAGCACGGAAACTTCATGCTCGGCCGAGCGGCCGCCGAAGAGAACGGCAATGCGCAGCCTGTTTGGGGATGGGGTCATGAAAGCCTCCGAAACGATCTGGTGTTGAATAGGGTCAGGCGTCGACCGATATGCCGCGATTGGCGAAGAAACGGTCGAAGACCGCAAGCGGCAGAGTCACATCGGCCTGGCTCGCTTTGTCGTGGCCGGACGGGTTGTGAAAGCGAATCGTCTCCTGTGAGGCTGACGTCACCAGCACCAGGTGTCCGCCTTTCGAGGGCGGCTCGCGCTCCGGCCAGCGGATGCCCGAGTTCACCGAGGCGATGAAGAACCGGCGCTTCGACAGCAGCCCGAGAATGGCCGATGTCTCGACGCCGGTCACCGTCTCGGCGCCGAGGCCGAAACGGGCGGCGGCGAAGCGGACGAAGGGCGCATAGATCAGCCCTTTGATCGAGGCATCGATCTCGTTGACGACATAACCGCCATAGGCGGTGCAGGCGCGGGCAAGCTCGAGTGTCGGATGGATCTCGCCGCGGGCGGCAAGGATCATCTTCAGGCAGGCCATGCCGCAGACATTGACCGCCCAGCGCGCATATTCCTCGATAGTCGCGGCTCCCGAATGGCGCCAGAGCGGATCGCTGAGCAAGGCCTGCGATCCCTGGGCAAGCACCGGCAACGTCATGCCCGGTGTTTCCCACTGGCTAAAATAGGGCACACCGTTTTGCTGCATCCTGTCGATTCCCCTGTGGTTTGTCTCTGAGATGGCGGGCAATCTGGGCTTTTTCGAGCCGATGCGGCACACCCTGATCATCTAGTCGCTGGCGCCATCCGTCCACCGCGCTATCCTGCGGTGACGCGGCGGGCGAGGCAGTCATCCGAAGATCGCGGCGGTGCTCCGATCAGCTGGTAAGAAACCTGGCGGATCTGAACGGAGCTTTTCGTGCAATACACTCTTGGCATGAGCGATCTTATCGGGCACTCTTGGCTTGTGACTATGGCAACTCAAGCACCAATCGCCCGCAGAAGCGGTACACGACTTATGACCACGGCCTCCTGATCGGAGCCGGGTCGACGCTGTCGTTTGCTTTCCGTTTATTTGCCTGAGTTACCATCCATGGACATCAAATCGTTTCCCAAGCCGTATTGTGCTTTTTCCGTTCTGCAGGCGGTAATGAGATTGCTTGCTGCAACTCCGCACGTGCTTCGACTTAGCCGCGGCTGCCGGACGTCACCGGAGCACCGGCAGCTGTAGCTGCTCCTGAACCAAAGAACGCCTCCATTTTTCAGGACACGCCGCCGCAAAGCCGGCCGGCGCCAGGAGTAATTCATGCCTTATGATCCCACAAAGATCGAACCGAAGTGGCAGGCCCATTGGGCGGACCACCATATCTTCCGAGCGGAAATCGATCCGGCCAGACCGAAATTCTACGCACTCGACATGTTTCCATATCCGTCCGGTGCGGGCCTGCATGTCGGCCATCCTCTCGGCTATACGGCCACTGATATCATGTGCCGATACAAACGCATGCGCGGCTTCAATGTCTTGCATCCGATGGGATGGGACAGTTTCGGCCTGCCGGCGGAGCGCCACGCGATGCGGACTGGCGTGCATCCCGATATCACGACGAAGCGCAATATCGAGACGTTTCGCGGGCAGGTGCGGAGGCTGGGCTTCTCCTATGACTGGAGTCGTGAGTTTGCCACGACCGACCCCGCTTATGTGCGCTGGACGCAGTGGATCTTCCTGAAGCTGTTAGAGAAGGGCCTCGCCTATCAGGCGGAGGTCGCGGTCAACTGGTGCCCGGCCCAGAACGCGGTGCTTGCCGACGAGGAGGTCAAGGACCGGCGTTATGTCGAGACCGGCGATCCCGTCATTCGGCGCAGGATGCGCCAGTGGATGCTGCGCATCACGGCCTATGCCGATCGGCTGCTGCAGGGATTGGACGGCCTCGACTGGCCCGAAAACCTGAAAACCATGCAGCGCAACTGGATCGGACGCTCCGAGGGCGCCGAAATCCGGTTTCCGCTCGAGCACGGCAAAGAGGTCATCACCGTCTTCACGACGCGCCCCGAGACCCTGTTCGGAGCAAGCTATATCGTGCTCGCGCCGGAGCATCCAGCAGTTGCCGCCATCGTCGAGCCGGAAATGCGCGAGGCGGTGGCCGCCTATATTGCCGAGGCCGAAGGATTGGAAGAGACGGCGCGGGCCGATGCCGGGCGCGAGAAGACGGGCGTCTTCACCGGCGCTATGCGATCAACCCTGCCAACGGAGCCCGGCTGCCGGTTTGGGTGGCCGATTACGTGCTGGCTGGCTACGGCACCGGCGCCCTGATGGCGGTGCCGGCTCATGACGCGCGCGACCACGCTTTTGCCCATGCGCACGAGCTGCCGCTTATTCGCGTGATCGACAGCGAGGACGATATCGAAAAGGCGGCTTATGAGGGCGAGGGGACGATAGTCAACTCCGGCTTCCTGAATGGTCTGGCCTCGCCGGAGGCTAGGAAAGCTATGATCGCTTGGATGCAGGCGAGCGGCGCAGGCTGGCCTAAGGTCATCTATCGCCTGCGTGACTGGTTGTTCTCCCGCCAGCGCTACTGGGGCGAGCCGATCCCGGTGCTGCATCTGGCGGACGGCTCGGTGATGCCGCTGCCCGAGGAATGCCTGCCCCTGCTGCCGCCTGAACTGGACGACTACGCTCCGACGCCGGATGGCGAACCGCCGCTTGCCCGTGCGCAGGCCTGGGTCGAAACGATCGTGCCGGGCACCGACATTCCGGCACGGCGGGAGACCAACACGATGCCGCAATGGGCGGGCTCCTGCTGGTATTATCTCAGATTCCTCGATCCGGAGAACACCAGCGAACCCGTCGGGCGCGAAGCCGAGCGCTATTGGATGCCGGTCGATCTCTATGTCGGCGGCGCCGAACACGCGGTCCTGCATCTGCTCTATGCCCGCTTCTGGCACAAGGTGCTTTACGACATCGGCGTCCTTTCGACGGAAGAGCCGTTCCAGCGGCTGTTCAACCAAGGCATGATCCTTGCTCATTCCTACCGCGACGCGGCAGGCCGGTATTACGAGCCGTCTTCCGTCGTCGGCAAGGAGGGTAGATGGTTCGCTGGGCCGGTCGAAGTGCAGCGCGCCGTCGAGAAGATGTCGAAGTCGCAGCTGAACGTTGTTAATCCCGACGATGTCGTCCATCAGTTCGGGGCCGACGCCTTGCGCCTGTACGAGATGTTCATGGGACCTCTGGACGCGGCAAAACCCTGGCAGACCGCTGGCGTGATCGGCGTGCGTCGGTTTCTGGAGCGTGCCTGGCGTATTGTCTGCGACGAGAGCGACGGATTGTCTCCAGTGGTGCTGGAGGTGGCTCCCAGCCCGCAGCTTCTGCGCTTGCGCCACCAGACGGTGAAGGCCGTGACGGCGGATATCGAAGCAATTCGGTTCAATACCGCGGTTTCCCGGCTGATGGAACTGGCCAACGCACTGACGTCGGAAGCAGCGCGTCCGCGCGAAGTGGTGGAGACATTCGTGCTGTTGCTCGCACCCTTTGCGCCTCACATTGCGGAGGAGTTGTGGAGCAAGCTTGGTCACGGGGAAACACTGACATGGGTTTCCTGGCCCACCTTCGATCCTGTAATGATCGAGATGGAGACCCGCGAATATGTCGTGCAGATCAACGGCAAGGTTCGCCACCGCTTCGAAGCCGCCGCCGATCTCGGCGAGGCGCTGCTTGCAGCAGCGCGATCCGAACCTTCCGTCATGGCCTTACTCGACGGCAAAACGGTGGTCAAGGAAGTTCTGGTCCCGGGGCGACTGGTGAATTTCGTCGTCGACGACCTGTGATGATCCAAAGCTGATCGTCGGATTTGGGCCCGACGATCCGTTCCCTCAACCGACCGCCTACCTGCTGCTCTCCGGCCAGGTCGGCTGGCTTACGCTCTGCAGCAGTTCCGGTTCGACGCCGTCGATGCGGGCGATGACGGCTTTGGCCATTTCGCGGCCGGCTTGGCGCACGTCTTCCTGGGCGGTGATGATCTCGGGGCGGATCCAGTTCAGGATCGGCACCGATTGCTTGGAGACCATGTCGAGATCGCGACCGAGTGCCTTGCCGGCGGCCTCGATGCCGGCATTGACGGCGATTGCAGCACTGCCGGCCGAACAGACGATGCCGTCAGGGGCGTTGGCCGAGCGCATCATCACCTCGACGATGTCGCGGATGTCGGCGAGCGGTGCGTCGGTGTTGACGCGCAACGGCACTTCCTCGGCGCCGTAATCATGCAGGCCGGTCTGGAAGCCGATGCGGATGTGGGCGTAGTAGGTGAGCTTGCTCGGCGGCTGCAGCAGGGCGATGCGGCGCCGGCCGCGCTTGACGAGCTTTTCCACGGCCTGATGGGCGAAGGCCTCGTTGTCGAAATCGTGGAAGGGGTGCGTGAGACCCGCATCGGTGCGCCCATGCGTGGCAAAGGGCATGCCGCGCTCGCTCAGCAGCTTTACGCGCGGATCGTCCGGCTCGATGCGGGAGATGATGACGCCGTCGGCCGAGCCGGTATCGAGGATATAGCGCACCGGCAGCATCGGGTCCTTGCTGTGGGAATGCGGCGTGATGACGATATGATAGGGCGTGCCGGATAGCACCTCGGAGATGCCGAAGACCATCTGGCTCGAGAAGCCCATGATCTCCTCGTCGATGCTGAGAACAAGGGCGATGACGTTGGTCTTGCCGGTGCGCAGGCGCACACCTGCCCTGTTCGGCTGGTAGCCGAGCTGGCGGGCGACCATGCGCACGCGCTCCTTGGTTTCCGCCCCAATATCCGGCGCATCCTTCAGCGCGCGCGACACCGTCGTCACGCCAAGGCCGGTCATGAAGGCGATCGTCTTCAACGTCGGGCGCTCGCGCGCTGCCGGCGTCGATGCCGCGTTCCCGAAATTTCCCTTGTTTTCCATCCCTTTAGGCCGTCCTGCGCGAATTGGTGACGCTTATAGAGGCTTTTTCCAGCGTCGTAAGCCCGCCGCATGCCAAAATCGCACCTCCCTGAGGAATGCAATCTGTAACGATACAGTAGAAATGTCGAGTGCTTTTTGTTGTGTGCATTGCAGCATCATACGCATAGGTTGAATCGCCAATTCGTGCTCTGTTTTTTTGCGATTGCGAAGAGGCTAAATCGCTCGGCTAAATATATCATGTAAAATTATTATGTAAATTCAAATGGCTAAATTGAAAACGCATGTGCGAGACCGGCCGACTGAATATCGCTTCAGGGGATGCGGCGCCTCTGATGGAAACAGCCAAAAGTAGCAATTCCCGTTATCGCGGAAAAATTTGCCTGCGGGCAGTTGCGTGGAGAAATCGATTGATCTAAGTTTTTCCGGCAACGTTTCAGTGAGGGAGGAGAACTCATGAAAATCCGTATATTGGCGACCATGCTTGCCGCCTCGGTCGCGCTTCCGTTCGGCGCCGCCAACGCCACCGATCTCGAAGTCACGCACTGGTGGACTTCGGGCGGTGAATCCGCTGCCGTCGCCGAGCTGGCAAAGGCATTCGACGCCACCGGCAACCACTGGGTCGACGGTGCTATCGCCGGTTCCGGCGGCACTGCCCGTCCGATCATGATCAGCCGCATCACCGGCGGCGATCCGATGGGTGCCACTCAGTTCAACCATGGCCGCCAGGCCGAGGAACTAGTTCAGGCCGGCCTGATGCGCGATCTGACCGACGTGGCGACCGCCGAGCACTGGAAGGATATCATTCGTCCGTCGAGCCTGCTCGATTCCTGCACCATCGACGGCAAGATCTACTGCGCTCCCGTCAACATCCACTCCTGGCAGTGGCTGTGGCTTTCGAACGCTGCCTTCAAGAAGGCCGGCGTCGAAGTTCCGAAGAACTGGGATGAGTTCGTCGCTGCGGCTCCGGCTCTCGAAAAGGCCGGCATCATTCCGCTCGCCGTCGGCGGTCAGCCGTGGCAGGCGACAGGCGCTTTCGACGTGCTGATGGTCGCGGTTGCCGGCAAGGATACCTTCAACAAGGTCTTCAAGGACAAGGATGCGGAAGTTGCCGCCGGTCCTGAAATCGCCAAGGTGTTCAAGGCGGCCGACGACGCTCGGCGCATGGCCAAAGGCAGCAACGTCCAGGATTGGAACCAGGCCACCAACCTTGTCATCACAGGCAAGGCCGGCGGCCAGATCATGGGCGACTGGGCACAGGGTGAGTTCGCGCTCGCCGGTCAGAAGGCCGGTACCGACTATACCTGCCTCCCGGGCCTCGGCGTGAACGAGATCATCTCGACCGGCGGCGACGCCTTTTACTTCCCGCTGCTGAAGGACGAAGAAAAGTCCAAGGCGCAGGCGGTGCTTGCCAAGACCCTGCTCGATCCCAAGACCCAGGTTGCCTTTAACCTGAAAAAGGGTTCGCTGCCGGTTCGCGGCGACGTCGATCTCGCTGCCGCTAACGACTGCATGAAGAAGGGTCTCGACATCCTGGCCAAGGGCAACGTGATCCAAGGCACCGACCAGCTGCTTTCGGCCGACAGCCAGAAGCAGAAGGAAGACCTTTTCTCCGAATTCTTCGCCAATCCGTCGATGACGCCGGAAGACGCTCAGAAGCGTTTCGCCGGGATCATCGCTTCTGCTGACTGATCAGCAGATTCGCTGCCCTTGCGGTCCGGCTCCCATCGGGGCCGGATCGTTCCGGACGGTCGGTGATGGTCCGGCGGGCGGCGGCGTCTCTCTGGTATCTTCAGCAGGTTTCAGAGGTGGAGACGACAGGCGGCGCCTTGCCGTTCTGTTAGTTGTCGCAGTTGCGATTGAGGAGAAGTGTTTATGACGGGTCAAGCGCGAGCAGGCCGGCCAAACAAGTTGCTGCGCAATCTGAATGCCAAGATTGCGTCCATCCCGATGATCCTGACAGCGCTGGTGATCTTTGTCGGCGGCACGTTTTGGACGATCTTTTATTCTTTCACAAATTCCAAGCTCCTTCCGCGGCTGAGCTTTGTCGGCATCGATCAGTACCAGCGCCTCTGGGCGGCACCCCGCTGGGTGACAGCGATCGAGAATCTGGCTGTCTACGGCATCCTCTCGCTGATCTTCAGCCTGGTCATCGGTTTCATGCTCGCCGCGCTGATGGACCAGAAAATCCGCTTCGAAAACACCTTTCGCACCATCTTTCTCTATCCCTTCGCGCTGTCCTTCATCGTGACCGGCCTCGTCTGGCAATGGATTCTGAACCCCGATTTCGGTATTCAGGCGGTGGTCCGCTCGATCGGGTGGACGAGTTTCACCTTCAATCCGCTCTATACGCCTGAAATCGTCATCTACGGCATTCTCATTGCTGCGCTGTGGCAGGGAACGGGTCTCGTCATGTGCCTGATGCTTGCCGGCCTGCGTGGGATCGACGAGGACATCTGGAAAGCGGCGCGCGTGGACGGCATTCCGATGTGGAGGACCTATCTCTTCATCGTCATCCCGATGATGCGGCCGGTCTTCATCACGACGATCGTGATCATCGCCTCCGGCATCGTCAAGGTCTACGACCTCGTGGTCGCGCAGACATCGGGCGGGCCGGGCATCTCTTCGGAAGTGCCGGCGAAATATGTCTACGACTACATGTTCCAGGCGCAGAACTTGGGGCAGGGCTTTGCTGCCTCGACCATGATGCTCGTCACAGTCGCGATCATCATCGTTCCATGGGCTTATCTGGAATTCGGCGGAGGGCGCAAACGTGGCTGATATAGAAACGCTCAACACGGTTGTTGCCGGGATGGACGCCGTTGCACCAAAACTCGGCGAAGGCCCCAGCGGCCCCCGGCCACGCCCGGCACTGTCGGCGCGCAACATCATGCTCTACGGCACGTTGATCATCGCAGCGCTTTACTATCTGCTGCCGCTCTATGTGATGGTGGTGACTTCGCTGAAGGGCATGCCGGAAATCCGGCTCGGCAACATCTTTTCGCCGCCGGTGGAGGTCACCTTCGAACCCTGGGTGAAAGCCTGGGCGCAGGCCTGCACCGGCCTCAACTGCGATGGCCTGTCACGCGGTTTCTGGAATTCGGTGCGCATCACGGTGCCGTCGGTCATCATCTCGATCGCGATCGCCTCGGTGAACGGCTACGCGCTGGCCAACTGGCGCTTCAGAGGCTCTGAGCTTTTCTTCTCAATCCTCATCATCGGGGCATTCATTCCCTATCAGGTCATGATCTATCCGATCGTCATCATCCTGCGCGAAATCGGCATCTACGGCACACTGACCGGCCTCGTCATCGTGCATTCGATCTTCGGTATGCCGATCCTGACGCTGCTCTTCCGCAATTATTTCGTGTCGCTGCCGGAGGAACTGTTCAAGGCGGCGCGTGTCGACGGGGCGGGCTTCTGGCAGATCTTCCTGCGGATCATGCTGCCGATGTCGCTGCCGATCTTCGTCGTCGCGATGATCCTGCAGGTGACCGGCATCTGGAACGACTTCCTGTTCGGCGTGGTCTTCACCCGGCCGGATACCTATCCGATGACCGTGCAGCTCAACAACATCGTCAATTCCGTCCAGGGCGTGAAGGAATACAACGTCAACATGGCGGCAACGATCCTGACGGGTCTCGTGCCGCTCATCGTCTACTTCGTGTCGGGACGGCTTTTCGTCCGCGGCATCGCCGCCGGCGCAGTGAAGGGTTGATCTCATGAATATGAATGCAAGCGTCTCCATCAAGGATCTGTCCCTGAACTTCGGTGCGGTGAGCGTGCTGAAGGATCTCAACCTCGACATCAATGACGGCGAATTTCTCGTGCTGCTCGGCTCGTCCGGCTGCGGCAAGTCGACCTTGCTGAATTGCATCGCCGGCCTGCTTGATGCCTCGGAAGGGCAGATCTTCATCAAGGGCAAGAACGTTACCTGGGAAGAGCCTAAGGACCGCGGCATCGGCATGGTGTTCCAGTCCTATGCGCTCTATCCGCAGATGACCGTCGAGAAGAACCTGTCCTTCGGTCTTCGCGTCGCCAAGGTGCCGCAGGCAGAGATCGACAAGCGGGTGGCGCGTGCCTCCGAAATCCTGCAGATTCAGCCGCTGCTGAAGCGCAAGCCGGCCGAGCTTTCCGGCGGCCAGCGCCAGCGCGTGGCGATCGGCCGGGCACTGGTGCGCGATGTCGACGTTTTCCTGTTCGATGAGCCGCTGTCCAATCTCGACGCCAAGCTCCGCTCGGAGCTGCGCGTCGAGATCAAGCGCCTGCACCAGTCGCTGAAGAACACGATGATCTATGTCACCCACGACCAGATCGAGGCGCTGACGCTTGCCGACCGCATCGCCATCATGAAGAGCGGCATCATCCAGCAGCTCGATGATCCGACGACGATCTACAACAGGCCGCGCAATCTGTTCGTCGCCGGTTTCATCGGCTCGCCGTCGATGAATTTCCTGCACGGCGAGCTGGTCAAATCAGGCGGCGGCATTGCCTTTTCAGCCAACGGCGTCATTTTCTCGCTCGCTGCCTACGACGCTAGCGAGATGCTACAGCCCGGCCGCAAGGTGGTGCTCGGCGTTCGTCCAGAACACATCAAGGTCAACGAGAATACCGGCGGCGAAGAACATGACGCCACCGTCGATATCGAGGAGCCGATGGGCGCGGACAATCTGCTGTGGCTGAAACATGCCGGTCACACGATGTCGGTACGTGTCAACGGCGCACGCCGCTTCAATGTCGGAGCCAAGGTTAAGCTCAGCTTCGACATGACGGTCGCCTCGGTCTTCGACGCCGAAAGCGAGCTGCGTCTCTAGAAGGTTCTGCGGGCGGGGCGAGTTCGGCGAGAGGGCCAACTCCACTCTCCGTCATCCTCGGGCTTGACCTGATGATCCATGCCCGTGGCTGCTGGTGGATGCGGTGTGGATCCTCGGGTCAAGCCCGAGGATGACGGAGAGTGAGGCGGCCGGAAGGAGCCCTGACGAACGACAACTACCGGACGACGACCAAACGCCGTCTCTTTCAAAATCATAAATCGGAAACGATATCGTGACGCATCGATCAACTACTCCCAACATCGACCTTTCCGGTTCGTGGCAGCTTGCCTCCGTCGACGGTGAGATCCGCACGGCGATCATGCTGCCGGGCGACGTGCACACGGCGCTGCACCGGGCAGGACTGATCCCCGATCCCTATTTCGGCCGCAACGAGGAAAAGGTGCAGTGGGTCGCGGAACGTGAATGGGCTGTCGAGCGCAGCTTCACGCTTCCTGAGGTCGAGGGCGACTGGTATCTCGATATCGACTATCTCGACACGGTCGCCAGCGTCCACGTCAACGGCTTCCTGGCGCTCGAAGCCGATAACAGCTTCCGCCGCTACCGGCCCGATGTCTCCAGCATGCTGAAATCAGGCGACAACAGCATCCGCATCGTCTTTGCCTCCAACATCGCCGTCGGCGCTGCGCGACAGAAGCAGCAGCCCTTCTACATTCCCTACAGCACGGGCAACTCGCCGATCCCCGACGGCAACATGCTGCGCAAGCCGCAATGCCATTTCGGCTGGGACTGGAATATCGCCATTGCGCCGCTCGGCCTTTACGGGATGATCGCGCTGAAGAAGCTCGAAACCGCGCGCATCGAACATGTGGTCACCCGCCAGACCCATAATAACGACGGCTCGGTGGACCTCAAAGTGACGGCGACGCTGTTTTCCAAGGGGCCAGACATTGCCCAGGTCTATTTCGAGCTCGACGGCGAGCGCGTGCGCCTGGATGTCGGTGTCAATGGCGAGACCCATGTCAACCACCTCTTCCATATCGACAATCCACGCCTCTGGTGGCCCTCCGGCAGCGGCGAGCAGGCGCTCTACAGGCTTTCCGTCGAGTTGCCGACCGATGAGGTGACCAAGCAGATCGGTCTTCGCACCGTCGAGCTGATCACCACGCCGGATGCGTCAGGCAGCCGCTTCGCCTTCAAGGTCAACGGCCGCGAGATTTTCTGCCGCGGCGCCAACTGGATCCCGGCCGACGCGCTGTTTTCGCTGTCTTCGCCTGAGAAGACCGAGGATCTGCTGCAATCGGCCAAAGCCGCCAATATGAACATGATCCGCGTCTGGGGCGGCGGCTTCTACGAGCAGGATCATTTCTACGATCTCTGCGACCAGCTGGGCCTCATGGTCTGGCAGGACTTCATGTTCGCCTGCAACCTCTACCCCTCGACCGAGGACTTCCTCGACAATGTAACGATCGAGGTCGATTACCAAGTGCGCCGGCTTTCCTCGCATCCGTCGATCGCGCTCTGGTGCGGCGACAACGAGCTGGTCGGGGCGCTGACCTGGTTCGAGGAATCGAGGAAGGACCGCGACCGCTATCTCGTCTCCTATGATCGGCTCAACCGCACGATCGAGCAGGCCGTGAAGAAGGCGCTGCCCGGCGCGCTCTGGTGGCCGTCGAGCCCGGCGTCCGGCTATCTCGATTTCGGCGATGCCTGGCATGCCGACGGTTCCGGCGACATGCATTACTGGTCGGTCTGGCACGAGAACAAGTCGTTCGACAATTACCGTTCGGTGCGTCCGCGCTTCTGCTCGGAATTCGGCTTCCAGTCCTATACCTCGCTGCCTGTGATCAGGACCTATGCCGAGGAGAAGGACATGAACGTCGCTTCCCCCGTCATGGAGCTTCACCAGAAGAATGCCGGCGGCAACGAGCGCATCGCCGCCACGATGTTCCGTTATTTCCGCTTCCCCAAGGATTTTCCGAACTTCGTCTATCTGTCCCAGATCCAGCAGGGGCTGGCGATCAAGACGGCGGTGGAATACTGGCGGTCGCTCAAACCCCATTGTATGGGTACGATCTACTGGCAGCTCAACGACACCTGGCCGGTGGCATCCTGGTCGAGCCTCGATTACGGCGGCCGCTGGAAGGCGATGCACTACCTCGTCAAGCGCTTCTTCCAGCCGGTCGCGGTCGCTGCCATTCCTTCCGATGACAGAGAGACGATCCGCCTCTCGCTGGTCAATGACACGCTTGCCGATGTCAGCGTTGATCTTGCAGTCTCGATCCTGACGGTAAAGGGCGAACGCCGGCACCTGAAGGACGTGCAGGCTGTGTGTTCGCCGGATGCGGCCGTCACTGCCACGAGCATTGACGTCTCCGATATTCCCGAGGGAACGCTGCTTGCCTGGCACTTCACCGCGTCGAACGGTACGGGCGGCGAGGGGCATTACGTCAACGGCACATACAAGGCGCTGGAGCTGGAGCCCTCGGGCCTGACAGTTACCCACGAATATGTCGAGGAGAATGGTTCCGTCGACATCAACGTCACCGCTAGTGGACTTGCGCTTTTCGTGATGATCGAAACCGAGACCGACGGCAAATATTCCGACAACGCCTTCGATCTTGCGGCCGGCGAGAGCCGCCGCATCACCTTTACCCCGGCACGGCCGCTTGATCGTGGCGCGCTTCCGGAGTTCCGGTTCTACGACCTGTATTCCTGCCAGTCGGCGGATTGATCTTGCAAGAATGGGCACGAGGCCCAAGGAGAACATGATGACGAAACTCAGCTACCAGCTCTATAGCGCCCGCAACTTCCAGCCCTATTCTGTGATTTTCGAAAAGCTCGGCAAGGCTGGCTATGCCGAAGTCGAAGGCTTCGGCGGCATCTATGCCGATCTCGACGATGCCGGGCTGAAGAGCCTTCGCGCCGATCTCGACAAGAATGGCCTGGTCATGGCGACCGGCCATTTCAGCCCTGATTTTCTGGAGAAGGAAGTTCAGAAGTCGCTTGATATTGCCAAGATCCTCGGCATGGATTCGATCTATGCGCCACATCTGGCGGCCGAAGAACGCCCGTCCGACGCTGCCGGCTGGGTCGCCTTCGGCAAGCGCCTGCAGGAGATCAGCAAGCCTTATAAGGCTGCCGGCTACGAATTCGGCTGGCACAATCATGATTTCGAATTCTTCAAGCTGCAGGACGGCTCGCGGCCGATCGAGCACATCTTCGAAGGCGCGCCCGATATTTCCTGGGAAGCCGACATTGCCTGGGTTATCCGCGGCGGCGCCGACCCCTTCGCCTGGATCGAGAAGCTTGGGTCCCGCATCACCGCCGTGCACGTCAAGGACATCGCGCCGGCTGGCGAGGCGACGGATGAGAGCGGCTGGGCCGATGTCGGTCACGGCAAGGTCGAGTGGGCCAGGCTGATGACGGCGTTGCGCGCCACCAAGGCCAAGCACTACGTCGTCGAACACGATAACCCGAATGACATCGATCGCAACATCAGCCGCTCGATCGCATCCTTCCAGACCTACTGAGGCTTCATCATGACCAAGGAACTTGGCGTCGGCATCATCGGATGCGGCAACATCTCCACCACTTACTTCTCGCTGGCACCGCTCTTCAAGGGGTTGAAGGTGCTCGCCTGCGCCGATATCAACGTGCAGGCGGCCGAGGCGCGGGCCGAGGAATATGGCGTCAAAGCGCAGACGATCGACGAGCTTCTCGTCAATGACGAGATCGACGTCATCGTCAACCTGACGATCCCGGATGCGCATTTCCGGGTATCGAAGGCGATCCTCGAGGCCGGAAAACACGTCTATTCCGAAAAGCCGTTGGTGCTTTCGCTCGAAGAGGGCGAGGAGCTTCGTCGCATCGCCAAGCAGAAGAACCTCGCCGTCGGCTGCGCCCCCGACACGTTCCTCGGCGGCGCCCATCAGCTCGCCCGCAAGTTCATCGACGACGGCGGCATCGGCCGGGTGACATCGGGCGCCTGTTACGTGATGAGCCCCGGCATGGAAATGTGGCATCCGAACCCGGATTTCTTCTTCCTGGCGGGGGGCGGCCCGATCCTCGATCTCGGCCCATATTACATCGCCAATCTGATCAACCTGATCGGCCCGGTCAAACGGGTGGGCGGCATGACCTCGATGGCGTCGCCCACCCGCACGATCACCAGCGCGCCGCGCAATGGCGAGATCATCCCAGTCAAGACGCCGACGACGATCCAGGCGCTGCTCGAATTCGTCAACGGCGCCACGGTGACGCTGACGGCAAGCTGGGATGTGTGGTCGCACCGCCATGCCAATATGGAACTCTACGGCACCGACGGTTCGCTCTACGTTCCGGATCCGAACTTCTTCGGCGGCGTGGTTGAGGCAAGCGGCCGTGACAAGGACATCAAGCCGCTCGATGCCTGGGAGCATCCATTCGGCAAGATCAACCAAGAAAACCCGAGCGGATCGCGCGCCAACTACCGCACCGCCGGCTTGGCCGACATGGCGATGTCGTTGATCGAGGGCCGCGATGCGCGCTGCTCGCTCGACCGCACGCTGCACGGCGTCGACGTCATGACATCGATCCTGAAATCGGGCGAAGAGGGCCGTTTCATCGACCTGACCACGACCTGCACGCAGCCGGCCGCGCTTGGTATCGAAGAGGCGCAAGCGCTCTTGAAGTAGAGAGCACGCGCGCCTTGGGCTTGGCGTATCGGCGCGCTTGCTACAATAGTTTCGTCAACCGTGGGCCTGTCCCACGGCTGTGCTGTTCGCGCCGATGGCTGCCCCTCACCCTAACCCTCTCCCCGTAAAGACGGGGAGAGGGGACGCGCCAAACGCAGCGTCGAGGTTGAGGAAGGCGGCGCGGCTTGTCCCTTCGCCCCGTTTACGGGGAGAAGGTGGCGGCAGCCGGATGAGGGGCGGGTGTCGGCAATCTCTTGGGCCGATAATGTCGCACGACGACCTTATAGCTATTTTATCAAGGAGACATTCGGATGAGCTGGCAACCGGCCGCAGACCGCTATTCGAAAATGAAATATAACCGCACGGGCCGTTCCGGCCTGAAGCTGCCGGCCGTCTCGCTCGGCCTCTGGCACAATTTCGGCGGCGACACGCCGCATGACCGCAAGATCGATATGTGCCGCACGGCCTTCGACCTCGGCATCACCCATTTCGACCTCGCCAACAATTACGGCCCGCCGCCCGGCAGTGCCGAAACTGCCTTCGGCGAAATCCTGCGCACCGAATTCGTCGGGCTTCGCGACGAGCTGATCATCTCCTCCAAGGCCGGCTATGACATGTGGCCTGGCCCTTACGGCGAATGGGGCAGCCGCAAGTATCTGATCGCCTCCTGCGACCAGAGCCTGAAGCGGATGGGCCTCGATTATGTCGACATCTTCTATTCGCACCGCTTCGACCCGGAAACGCCGCTGGAAGAGACCTGCGGCGCGCTCGATCATATCGTCCGTTCCGGCCGAGCGCTCTATGTCGGCATCTCCTCTTACAATTCGCAGCGCTCGCGAGAAGCCGCCGCAATCCTCAAGGAGCTTGGTACGCCGTGCCTGATCCATCAGCCGAGCTATTCGATGCTCAACCGCTGGGTCGAGGACGACAGGCTGCTCGATACGCTGGATGAGATCGGCATGGGCTCGATCGTCTTCTCGCCGCTTGCCCAGGGCATGCTGACAACGAAATATCTCGGCGGCATTCCCGAAGACAGCCGCGCGGCGCAGAACCACTTTCTCAAGCGCGACTACATCCGCCCCTCGATCATCGACAATATCCGCAAGCTCAACGAGATCGCCGAAAGGCGCGGCCAGACGCTGGCGCAGATGGCGATCGCCTGGGTGTTGCGCGGCGGCCGCGTGACCTCGGCGCTGATCGGCGCCAGCCGCTCGTCGCAGATCGTCGATTGCGTCAAGGCGCTCGACAATCTCGATTTCAGCGTCGAGGAACTTGCCGAGATCGACGTTTATGCCCGCGAGGCCGACATTAACCTCTGGGCCAAGTCGGCCGAACGCGACTAGTCATCTCAGGCCCGGAGGCAAGTCTTCCAGGCCTTTTTCTGCTATAATCTGACGTACGTACAGCAAAAAGCACCGCTGGTCGGAGGAGACCCTGTCATGATCCGCAACCCCATCCTGCCCGGGTTCAACCCCGATCCGTCGATCTGCCGCGTCGGTGCGGATTATCACATCGCCACCTCAACCTTCGAATGGTATCCCGGCGTGCAGATCCACCATTCGCGCGACCTGGTGAACTGGACGCTGGTGCGCCGGCCGCTGGAGCGGCGATCGCAGCTCGACATGCGCGGCAATCCGGATAGCTGCGGCATCTGGGCGCCGTGCCTGTCCTATGCCGACGGGCAGTTCTGGCTGGTCTATACCGACGTCAAACGCTACGACGGCAACTTCAAGGATGCGCCGAACTATATCGTCACGGCACCTACGATCGAGGCCGATTGGTCCGAGCCGGTCTATGTCAATTCCTCCGGCTTCGATCCCTCGCTCTTCCACGACGATGACGGCCGGAAATGGTTCGTCAACATGCAGTGGAACCACCGCACCGAAAGCTATGGCGGCTCGCCGAAATCGCCGGCCTTTGACGGCATCCTGCTGCAGGAATGGGATCCGGCGACAAAGGCGCTGAAGGGTCCGATCAAGAACATCTTCGCCGGCAGCCCGCTCGGCCTCGTCGAAGGACCGCATCTCTTCAAGCGCAACGGTTGGTATTACCTGACCACCGCCGAGGGCGGCACCGGCTACGACCACGCCGTCACCATGGCGCGGTCGCGTGATATCGACGGGCCCTATGAGATGCATCCGAACATACATCTCATCACCTCCAAGGATCATCCGGGCGCAGTGCTGCAGCGAGCAGGGCATGGCCAATATGTCGAGACGCCGGAGGGGGAGGCCTATCACACCCATCTTTGCGGCCGGCCGCTGCCACCGAAACGGCGCTGTACGCTGGGGCGCGAGACGTCCTTACAGAAATGCGTCTGGCGCGACGATGACTGGCTCTATCTTGAAAACGGCACCTCAGTGCCCGATGTCGATGTGCCGGGCCTCTTTGGCGCGGTGCCGGTGGAAAAGCCGATGCGCAGCGAATACAGCTTCGATGGCGGCACGCTGCCCGCCGATTTCCAATGGCTGCGGACGCCAGAGCCCGCGCGCATCTTCAACCTGACGGATCGTCCCGGCCATCTGCGCCTGATTGCGCGCGAAAGCATCGGCTCCTGGTTCGAACAGTCGCTGGTTGCCCGCCGCCAAGAGCATCACAGTTTCCGTGCCGAGACCGTGATCGAATTCTCGCCCGACACCTACCAGCAGGTGGCGGGGCTGACGCATTACTACAACCGTCACAAATTCCACGCCGTCGCCGTGACGCTGCACGAAACACTCGGCCGCTGCGTGACGATCCTCTCCTGCAACGGCGACTACCCGAACGGACGGCTGAGCTTTCCCGCAGAAAGCGGCGTGGCGATTGCCGCCGAGGGCCGTGTCCAGCTCGCCATGGAAATCCGGGAGAACGACCTGCAATTCTTCTGGCAGACCGAAGGCAAGGGCGCCTGGCAGCCGATCGGCCCGGTCCTCGATGCCGGCGTGATCTCAGACGAGGGCGGACGCGGCGAACACGGCTCCTTCACCGGCGCTTTCGCCGGCGTGTTTGCCTTCGATACGTCAGGCCGGGCGAAGATCGCGGATTTTGATTGGTTCAATTACGACGAGCTGTGAGGAGCGCCCCTGGTCGCATTCATCCGCGGTGGACCACGGAAAGGATGAGGTGCGGAACGAAAAAAGAAAGCCGGCGCAAGGCCGGCTAAGACGAACGCGGCTGAACAGGGGATACTGGCCGGTTCCAAGCACTTCGTGACTGAACAATAACTTTCTCTACATGCCGAGGCAGCAAAAATGGGGCGCAACGAGAACACCCGGAAACGGCTCCGCAAAGGAGTGGGCGGCGGGGCGGATGCCGGTGCTGACCTCGGCTCTCTTATCGGGCACGAAGATCACCGGATGATGACATCTGAAGCCGGTCGCAGCCTTTCTTTCGCCGGCCAACCGCTTCGGCAGGCCAACTGTGTTCGCAGCGCGCGAATGCAGTGTTCATGGGCTTAAGGATGTTAAAGCGTTACAAAGGGACTATATAGCGGGCCGAAGTAACCTCCGAGAATCCGCAAGAGTCCTGCATGGCCCCCATCATTTCCGTTCAAAATCTTACCAAGACCTACGCCAATGGGTTCGAGGCCCTGAAGGGCATCAATCTCGACGTCGAAAAGGGTGAGATTCTGGCGCTGCTCGGGCCGAACGGCGCGGGCAAGACGACGCTGATCTCGATCATCTGCGGCATCGCCAATCCGAGCGGCGGCCGGGTGCTGGTCGCCGGCCACGACGTCGTGAAGGATTTCCGCGCCACCCGCGGGATGATCGGGCTGGTGCCGCAGGAGCTGACCACCGATCAGTTCGAAACGGTGTTCAATACGGTGAGCTTTTCGCGCGGTCTGCACGGCAAGAAAGCCAATCCTGCCCATATCGAGAAGGTGCTGCGCTCGCTCTCGCTCTGGGAGAAGAAGGACAATATGCTGCGCCAGCTCTCAGGCGGGATGAAGCGGCGGGTGCTGATCGCTAAGGCGCTATCCCATGAGCCGGATATTCTTTTCCTCGACGAGCCGACCGCCGGCGTCGACGTGACGCTGCGCAAGGACATGTGGCATGTCGTCGAAGAGCTTCGGGCCTCCGGCGTCACCATTATCCTGACCACCCATTATATCGAAGAGGCCGAGGAAATCGCTGACCGCGTCGGCGTCATCAATGGCGGCGAATTGCTGCTCGTCGAGGACAAGGCGGCGCTGATGGCCAAGCTCGGCCGCAAGCAGCTCATCCTCGATCTCACCGAACCGCTCAACCGGCTGCCGGATTGTTTTGCCGGCAATGGACTGACGCTGGAGGCAGACGGCAACCGCCTGACCTATGATTTCGACACTGACGACGAGCAGGAAAGCATTGCAGCTCTGCTGACCAGGCTCGGCGAGAACAATATCCATTTCAAGGATCTCTCGACGCGGCAAAGCTCGCTCGAGGACATTTTCGTGGCGCTGGTGGGAGCGAGCAAATGAACGTCGAGGCCGTCAAATCCATCTATTTCTTCGAGATGGCGCGCACGCGCCGCACGCTGCTGCAGAGCGTCATCTCGCCCGTGATCTCAACCTCGCTCTATTTCATCGTCTTCGGTGCCGCTGTGGGATCACGTATTCAGGAGGTGGAGGGCGTGTCCTACGGCGCCTTTATCACGCCCGGCTTGATTATGCTGACGCTGCTTGGCCAGTGCATCAGCAACGGCTCCTTCGGCATCTATTTCCCGAAATTCACAGGCACGATTTACGAGGTGCTTTCGGCGCCGGTGGCGATGACTGAGATCCTGCTCGGTTATGTCGGGGCTGCGGCGACCAAGGGCATGATCATCGGCTTCATCATCCTCCTGACTGCCAATCTCTTCGTCGACGTCAGGATCGAGCATCCCTTCATGATGATCCTATTTTTCTTGTTGACGGCGATCACCTTCAGCCTGTTCGGCTTCATGATCGGCATCTGGGCCGGTAATTTCGAGCAGCTGAACCTCATTCCCATGCTGGTCGTGCCGCCGCTGACCTTCCTCGGCGGGAGCTTCTATTCCGTCAGCATGCTGCCGCCGTTCTGGCAGGCGGTCAGCCACCTCAACCCGGTGCTCTATCTCGTCAGCGGCTTCCGCTGGAGTTTTTACGGGATCGCCGACGTCAACCCGGCGATCAGCCTGGCGATGATCACGGTGTTCCTGGTGATCTGCCTGGGAACGCTCGGCTGGATATTCAAGACCGGCTACCGGCTGCGGAACTGATCCGGCCCGAAGAACGCCGCAATTTCAACATGAAAGATTGCTCAGCAAGACGTCATCGGTCATGGGGCAATCAATGGTCAGCAGCAATGTGCTTGGATGTCTCGCAATCGCCTCCATCCATTGCCTAGCCCCGCAGCAAAGTCGGTCGCAGGAGGCCGCCGACCCCATCAAGGTTACCTTTGCTGTGGTGGTCGAGGGAACGGAGCCTGTTTCTGCCGAGGTGTCATGCCTTCCAGTTCAGCTGCCAGATCCGGTCCTCGCCGTAAAGCGGCGGAGCCGCAACTAGTCGCGCATGCGGAGTTCGTCGGTCCGCATCTGCAGCGAGCCCAGCGTTTCCAGGAAGCTCATGCCGAGCAGGCTCTGGTCGAGCCGGCCGTCTTCGGCGACGCTGGCTGCGACATTGTTACGGATGATCGGGCCGATCGCCACCTGGTCGAGGGTGACGGGTGCCGCCCGGCCGCGGCCGTTGGCGGTCATGACCGTCATGGAATAGGTGAGGCGGGAGAGATCGATGCCGATCCGTTCGGCATCTTCGCGCGACAGCGCCACCATGCTGGCGCCGGTGTCGACGAGCATCTCGATCGTCTGGCCGTTGACCGCAACATCGGCTTCGAAATGGCCGTTCAGCAGCTTGTGCAGAATGATCTCCTGGCCGCCCTCGCTTGTCGTGACGACGACGGCGCGGCCGGGAACGAGGCCGGCGAGCAGCCTGTTGCCGACGCCGAGCGCTTCCTGGCGATAGAGATAGACGGTCACGAGTGCCAGGATGATGACCAGCCAGATCATCATATGTCGCATCGTTTCGCCGACGCTGCGCCGGCTCGCCCAGATGCCGGCCGATAGCATCAGCGCGATCGGCAGCAGGTAGACGACACGGCCGAAGTCATCAGTCTGCAGGCCGACGATGCGGCTGCTGTCATTGTTGACGATCAGCACGGCAAGGCCGATGCCGATTACGACGAGGAAGACGGTCAAACGAATCATAAAGGCCGCTCTGGCCCGGCGACGAGGCTTGATTTCATATGGTTCGACACCGTGGCGGCGCTTCCGAGCCTTGCCGGCAGCAGTGCCATGATCCGTCTTCGCTCGGTGTCGGAGTACCTCATCCAACTGCCGATTTCCTCAAGAGTCCGGCCGCATCCGGCGCAAAATCCGGTGGCGGAAACGAGGGAGCAGAGGTGAATGCAGGGTGTTTGCATGAAGGATATATCGGAATTTCAAAGAGCCGTGGCAAGGGCGCAAAGAGTGGCGATCTCGCAAATCTGCTGCGTCGCGCCCAGCGTATCGCCGGTGTGGCCGGCAAGCTTGCGGCGGATGAAAGCGGTGAAGGCAAGACCTGCGATACCGGTGGCGAGCAGGCTTGCGATGAGCGGCCGCAGGCCGAAAGCCGGCCAGATCAGAAGCGCTGCGACGAGGCCGGCCGAGGCGAGCGCAAACTGCATCGCCGCCTCGTCCGGCTGGCCGGTCGAGGCGGCGACGCCATCGGCCTTTGCCGGCGGCAGCCGTTGCCAGTGCCAGGCGATGGCGCCGCGACTGAGGGCCGCGACGGCGGGAATGGCAAGGGCGGCAGCGAGCGGCGAGGAATGGCCGGCGATAGCGGCAAGCGCGGCTGCGCGGATCGCGAAGGAGAGGATCAGCGCTATCGCGCCATAGGTGCCGATCCGGCTGTCCTTCATGATGAGGAGGCTCTGCTCGCGGCTCTTGCCGCCTCCAATGCCATCGGCCGCATCGGCCAGGCCGTCCTCGTGCAGCGCCCCGGTGACGATGACCTGAACGGAAAGCGCGATCAGGGCCGCCATCAGCGGATCGGCGCGCAGCCCCAAAAGCAGGAGGAGGGCGAGTGCGGGGACGAAACCGATGACGATGCCTGCGAGGGGAAAGGCGCGCACCAGCCGGCCAAGCCTGCCGTCATAGCCTTTGAACAGCGATTGCGGCAGGGGAATGCGGCTGAGGAAGGCGACGGCGCGGGCGGTATCGACCGCATGATCCTTGATCTTCATTCTACTTCGTTCCGGCCGGAGGCCTCGGCTTATGGTCGCGGCGGCGCTTTTGGAGTTGTTCGCCTCGTCCGCCCGCTTTAAGAGAGTTGCCACCCGCAAGGAAGCTGATTTGCGTGGAAAAGACAAGAATACCCGGATTCATAGGAAAACCGCACAAATGAGCGTTTCAGGCCTGCCGTTCGACGATTTCCGTATCCTGCTCCGCGACCTGCCGGGGCCGGATGCCCGCGCGCTGGTGGCTGCCCGCGAACGCGACGCGCAGCTGACCAAGCCGCCGGGCGCGCTCGGACGGCTCGAGGAGATTGCCTTCTGGCTTGCCGCCTGGACGGGCCGCACACCCGCCGTCAATCGGCCGCTGGTGGCGATATTTGCCGGCAATCACGGTGTCACCAAACAGGGCATCACGCCCTTTCCGGCCACGGTGACGCAACAGATGGTCGAGAACTTCGCGGCCGGCGGCGCTGCGATCAATCAGATCTGTGTTGCCTATGATCTCGGGCTGAAAGTCTTCGACCTGGCGCTCGATTATCCTACCGGCGACATTACCGAGGAGGCAGCGCTTTCCGAGCGCGATTGCGCCGCGACCATGGCCTTCGGCATGGAGGCGATCGCCGGCGGCACCGACCTGCTTTGCATCGGCGAGATGGGCATCGGCAATACGACGATTGCGGCGGCGATCAACTATGCGCTCTACGGCGGTTCGGCGCGCGACTGGGTGGGACCCGGCACCGGTTCGGAAGGCGAGATGCTGGAGCGCAAGATCGCGGCGGTGGAAAAGGCGGTGGCACTGCATGGTGACCATCTCGATGATCCGCTCGAGATCATGCGCCGGCTCGGCGGCCGTGAGATCGCGGCGATGGCCGGCGCCATTCTTGCCGCCCGCATGGAGCGCATCCCGGTGCTGATCGACGGTTATGTCGCGACCGCGGCGGCGGCGATCCTGAAAGCCGCCAATCCATCCGCCCTCGATCATTGCCTGATCGGACATGTCTCCGGCGAGCCCGGACATTTGCGCTCGATCGAGATGCTCGGCAAGACGCCGCTTCTGGCGCTCGGCATGCGGCTCGGCGAAGGCACCGGTGCGGCGCTTGCCGCCGGTATCGTCAAGGCGGCTGCTGCCTGTCATTCCGGCATGGCGACCTTCGCTCAGGCCGGTGTGTCGAATAAGCATTAAGACCGCGGTGGGCGCCGTCGATCCGTACGCGTTCGCTTGCGCGCCTCAAGTGGATTCGGTATTTGCGTATTCGCTCATCAAAGAGGAGACGGCAAAGCCTCTCCTTGTCTGTGATGCAACGGGAAGAGGAGAGGGCATCTTGACGAAGCCTGCGGTGACGAAAGAGACCGGACTTCGGCATTTCATCGCCGCCGCCAGCTACTCTTGGGCGGGCTTCCTGCGGGTGCTGAAAGAGGCGGCCTTCCGCCAGGAACTCGGTTTCTTCGCCGTTTCGATCGCGGCGTTGGCGCTGGTGGGAGCGACTGCGGACGAGATCGTCGTCGCGGTGCTTCTGTTTCTCGGGCTCTTTTCGATGGAGGCGATGAATACCGCCGTTGAAGAGGTGATCGACCGGATTTCGCCCGAGATTTCAATCGTCGGCAAACATGCCAAGGATCTCGGCTCCTTCGCGGTGACCTGCATGATCGCCGCCTGCAGCCTCTATCTCGGCTTCGTCCTCAGCAAGCACCTGTTCTTTGAATCCGGATGATTTCACGCTGGATCGGCCTGAAGTCACCCGGATCCAGGTCTAAAAATTGGAGCATGATGTTGCCCGAAAACCGCTCACAGTTTTCGGCATCATGCTTTAGCTGAATCAGGCAAAACTCTTGCGTTTGCGCGCGACGGCCTGAGCCTCCTCGACGGCCGGCAGGCTCTGGAGCACGCGCTTGGCAGGCAGGATGGCGATAACTTCGGTGCCTTCGCGCAGCTTCGATTTCAGCAGGAACTGTCCGTCATGTTTGGCAAGGATCGCCTGGACGATCGGCAGGCCGAGGCCTGTACCCTGTTCGGCGCTCTTGATGGCGATCGAGCCCTGGCCAAAGGCCGACAGGACGACGGGAATCTCTTCTTCCGGAATACCGGGGCCGTTGTCCTTGATCGAGATGTACTGTCCGCCGCCAGCTGTCCAGCCGACCTTGACGTGGATCTCGCCACCCTGCGGCGTGAACTTGACCGCATTGGAGAGAAGGTTGAGCACCACCTGGCGCATCGACTTCTCATCCGCCCAGATGGCCGGCAGCTGCCGCTCGAACTGGTCCGAAATGGCAATGTTCTTGGCGCGGGCGCGCAGCTGGACCATGCCGATGCAATCTTCGGTGATATCGAGCAGCGAAATCGCCTCCTCGCTCAGTTCGTATTTGCCAGCCTCGATGCGCGACAGGTCGAGGATCTCGTTGATGAGATCGAGCAAATGCTGGCCGGAGCGGTGGATATCGCCGGCATATTCCTTGTAGGTCGGATTGGCGAGCGGTCCCATGACTTCGGCCGACATCACCTCCGAAAAGCCGAGGATGGCGTTGAGTGGGGTCCTGAGCTCGTGCGACATGGAGGCAAGGAAGCGCGACTTGGCGAGGTTTGCCTCCTCGGCGCGGCGGCGAGCCTCGTCCGACATCGATTTCGCCACTTCCAGCTCGGCGATCAGGTCGTCCTTCTCCGACTGATAGGAGAGAATCCTGAGGTTCGACTTGAAGAGCCGATCGCTGATATAATTGAAGAAGACAAGGGTGGTGGTGAAGGCCCCGGTCAGGCTGATCTCGAGGAGGTCGCGTGACAGGCCGCTCTTGGCGGCGAGTGCCAGGACCGCAGGTGAAAAGGCAGCGAGCACGGCCGGCGTCAGCATGAAGTTCGACATCGCCGTGACGGAGAGCGCAATCAGCAACGTCGCGCCCTTATAAAGAATGAAGCTCGACGGCGCGCAGGTGTCGCAGCCCTGCAGCGCAAAGACGGCCCAGCAGCAGCCGAGGAGGAACTGGCCGGAGAGCAGCAGCCGGCGCCATTTGCGGGCGCTGTCGGAGGTAATCTCCTGCCGGCGCGCGCGCCTTGCGAGCAGGATATTGCCGGCGTGGCAGGTGAGCGTCAGCAGCGCCCAGAAGAGCAATTGCGTATCTTCAGTGAAATAGACGCCAAGCGCGGTGATGATGACGACGAAGAGCGGCATGATCGTCGCGCTCTGCAGCACCGACGCCACATACATCTTGAGCACGTCAAGATCGAAGGAGGAATTGGACGCGTGACCGGACTGAAGACGTTCGCGCGTCTGCCGCACGGCCTTGGAAACGGCCTTGTTGCGGTGGCTGCGCGACCTGTCGACGATGATCTTGTCGGTCGATGTGCTTACGCCGGTACTCATGTGCACGTTGAAACTTCATCCCAGGGTGGATAAGAGCTTAACCGACAATTCTTAAGAAGATGTTTGCCATCTTTGCCAAGGATTTGTTTTTTAAGGAGGCGAAAGCGTGACAAGGGGCCTGCGCCTGATTCGCGACGGCGTGACCGCTTTTGCTCTGCTGGCGCTCGTGGCGCTGATTGCCGCCAAGCTCAACGATGCAGCAAAAATCGAGCATACCGGCGCCTTTCATGCTGCCGACGGCGACAGTCTGACATTGGGAGACGAACGTCTGCGCCTCGAAGGCGTCGATGCGCCGGAGCTCAACCAGAGCTGCGAGCGGGCGGGGAAAGCCTGGGCCTGCGGGCGCGCGGCGCGCGCGGCGCTGCAGGAGATGGTGCTGGCATCGGGAACACTCTGTCAGGGCAGCCGGCGTGACCGCTACGACAGGCTGCTCGTCATCTGCCGGAGCGGGGCAGGCGGCGACATCAATGCCGCCATGGTGCGCGAGGGCATGGCCATTTCCTATGGCGATTATGGCAAAGAGGAGGCCGAGGCGAGAGCTCGGAAGGCGGGCCTCTGGGCCGGAACTTTCGAGCGGCCGCGCGACTTGCGCGATCATGCGCGCCAGAGGTCTGGTTTCGACGGCGCCTTGCGCTTCATCGCGCAGATCGTCGGATGGGAGTAAAGTCATGACCGACGAAGCCATGCTGGAGACGCTCCGGCGGGAGATCGCCTCCTGCCGGATCTGTCGTGACGCACCGGCGAAAGGCCCCGAACACCGGCTGCCGCACGAGCCGCGGCCGGTGGCGGTGATCTCGTCGAGCGCGCGCATCCTGATCGCCGGGCAGGCGCCGGGACTTCGGGTGCATGAGAGCGGCCTGCCATTCGACGATGCCTCGGGCGACCGGTTGCGGTCATGGCTAGGCGTTGACAGGGCAAGCTTCTACGACCGCGGGCGATTCGCCATCGTGCCCATGGGCTTCTGCTTTCCTGGCTATGACGACAAGGGCGCCGATCTGCCGCCGCGGCGCGAGTGCGCGCCGTTCTGGCGGCAAAGAGTGATCTCAGCCATGCCGCAAATCGAACTGGTGCTGGTCATCGGCCAATATGCGCAGGCCTGGCATATGGCCGGTGAAAGGCGGGACAATATGACCGAGACGGTGCGAGCATGGCGTGACTGTCTTCTGTCCGACCGATCGCCGGCCGTGCTGCCGCTGCCGCATCCGAGCTGGCGCAACAGCGGCTGGCTGAAGCGCAATCCCTGGTTTGAGAAAGAATTGCTCCCGGTCTTGCAGGAACGGGCGAAAACGCTGCTTTCCTGAAACAAAATTCTTTTAGTTGCGCGGAATCGAGTTATACAAAGAAAATAATTCGAAAGGACTGTTGTGCGCATGGACCGCCTCGACCGAAAAATACTGCGTCTTCTGCAAGAAGATTCGACGCTCGCCGTTGCCGATCTTGCCAAGAAAGTGGGTCTCTCGACGACGCCATGCTGGCGGCGCATCCAGAAGATGGAAGAAGACGGCGTCATCAAGCGCCGAGTCGCCATCCTCGATCCGGAAAAGGTCAATACCAAGGTCACCGTCTTCGTGTCGATCTGCACTGCCACCCATTCGATCGAATGGCTGCGCCGCTTTTCCGAGGTGGTCGCCGAATTCCCCGAAGTGGTCGAATTCTACCGGATGAGTGGCGATGTCGATTATCTCTTGCGAGTCGTCGTACCCGATATTGCCGCCTATGACGCCTTTTATAAGCGGATGATCGCCAAGATCGAGATTCGCGACGTTTCCTCCGCCTTTGCGATGGAGCAGATCAAGTATTCGACGCAGCTGCCGCTCGACTACATGATTCTCGATAATGCCAAATCCAACGAGGATTGAGGTCAAGCGTGCGGCCGTGACCGCACGCGAGACTGCAAAGTCCAGCGCGGCCTCATACCAGGCGTGAGTCTGCGACCTCGGATATGCCCGTTGGAGGCGACTTGTGACATCCTGGCCGCACGTGGGAATGCCAGTTAGGAAGGCCGAGTTTGGGGATGTGCGGTCCCCCGACTGAAAAAAAGCCTCAAAAATAGCGAAAAAACGCTCAAATCGAACCAATTTCCTGGAAAAATGAATAGCCTGGTAAGGATTCTGGGGTTATGGTCGATGAAACCAGTGGGTGATATGTCATAATTTTGTCTCATTGGTATCGAATTCAGAACACTATGTTCTAAACCGCCACCTTGTTTGTGCTTGTTAGCCGGCGGTAGAGTTTATGTGCTTCACCAGTATGTTCGACGGGGTCGGACGGTGGAGAATTTGACAATGGGGTGTAGCGTGTGCGGCTTGCGATGGAGGGTTTCCGTCGCGGAGCTGTTTTGCATGTTTTTTGTATAAATATTTGAAATTGTTGTATAAAGATCACGTTGCCGGGGAAAGTAGCCCGTGAGAACCCATCTGGCGTGTATCGAGAATTGCTTGATAGAGCCTTGTATGTGATGACGGTTTGGCGGTTCGATCGATCCGCACGCCGAGATGGCTGTTCAAACTGGGCCGGCTTCAAATCGACTACCCGATCTGAAGCCAGCCCCGATCGACAAAGGAATGGATTGGTAAATGAACATCAGAATGGTTTTGCTTGCATCAGCAGCAGCATTTGCTGCATCGACGCCGGTTCTTGCAGCTGACGCTATTGTTGCTGCTGAGCCGGAACCGGTTGAATATGTTCGCGTCTGCGACGCTTACGGCACCGGCTACTTCTACATCCCGGGCACCGAAACCTGCCTCAAGATCGAAGGCTACATCCGTTTCCAGGTCAACGTTGGCGAAGATGTCGGCGGCGATTCGGATTGGGATGCCGTCACCCGCGGTCAGGTTCAGTTCACGGCCAAGAGCGACACCGAGTATGGTCCGCTGACCGGCGTCATCGTCATGCAGTTCAATGCTGACAATGCCACCGATCAGGAAGCCATCCTCGACTCCGCTTACCTCGACGTCGCGGGCTTCCGCGCCGGTCTGTTCTACAGCTGGTGGGACGATGGTCTCTCTGGCGAAACCGACGACATCGGTTCGGTCGTAACGCTGCACAACTCGATCCGCTATCAGTATGAAAGCGGCACCTTCTACGCCGGCCTCAGCGTCGATGAACTGGAAGACGGCGTTTACCAGGGTACCTTTGCTCCCGGCGTCATTCCCGGCACCACCGTCTTTACTGCGGACGATGGTCCGAACAATGTCGGCGTTGCCTTCGGCGTTGGCGGCAAGGCTGGTGCGTTCAGCTACCAGGTCACTGGCGGCTGGGACGTCGACAACGAAGACGGCGCTATCCGTGCAATGGGTACGGTTGACATCGGTCCCGGCACGCTCGGCCTCGCCGGCGTATACTCTTCCGGCCCGAACTCGTACTACTCCTCGGCTGAATGGGCTATCGCTGCCGAATACGCTATCAAGGCAACCGACAAGCTCAAAATCACCCCGGGCGTTCAGTACTACGGCAACTACTTCGGCGGTGGCACGGAAGTTCCGGAAAACTTCGACGGTCTCGGCGATGCTTGGAAGGCTGGTCTGACGGTTGATTACCAGATCGTCGACAACTTCTACGCCAAGGCTTCGGTTCAGTGGCTCGATCCGGAAGACGGCGACGACACCACGACGGGCTACTTCCGTCTGCAGCGTTCGTTCTAATCCACTTGGTAGATATGCTCCCGGTCTTCGGACCGGGAGCACTTAAATCAGTTTCTGATCCGAGTGACCTCCGATCAGCTACGGGGACGGGTCCGGTCTTCCCTGCCGGACCGTCCTTGCAGCGTTTTTGACGCACAGTCTTCAAGGCAGTCTTTCTGGATCGTCTTTTCAGGTGAGCCGAACGGGTACGTTTTGTATCGTATGTCGGCATTTTGTTAGCCTCGGCTATTGAGGCACCCCCGTTTTCAATTTTTCAACCGAGCTGGATCGGCCGAGATATTGCCGTGCGGACGGCTGTCGATTGATTGACTTCGTCCGCATCGGCGAGCTTGCCGCAACGGGTCGTGAAAAGAAAATCCAATGCCGACAATGTGATTACAGCTTTTTGGGAGAGAGGATGCAACCTTTGCTGAGGGCTGGCATTAATTCACACTCTCGGATAGCTTGTTCTTATGGACGATCTCAACGACTACTATTATTTCGCCGCTGTCGTCTCCAGCGGCGGTTTCGCGTCTGCAAGTCGCGATCTCAAAATACCACGTTCGAAACTCAGCAGGCGGGTCAGCCGTCTCGAGGATGGGCTTGGCGCAAGGCTTATAGAACGCTCGACGCGTCACTTCCGGGTGACAGAGATCGGCCAAGCTCTTTACGAAAGATGCCGGACCGTCCTGCAGGAGGCCGACCGCGCCAAGTCGATCGTCACCGAGGCCCAATCCGATCCGCAAGGCGTGGTGCGGATGGGGTGCCCGCTCGCTCTCGTCGACATCTCGGTCGGGGGCATCCTGCCTGAATTCCTGGAACGTTACCCGAAGATCAAGCTGCAGATCATCGGCTCCGAGCGGCGCGCCGACCTCATCAACGAACGGATCGATCTCGAGGTGAGAGCGACCAACGAGCCGGAGACGCAGACGAGCCTGACGATGCGCAAGCTCGACCGGGCGCGACGCATCCTGGTCGCAAGTCCCTCGCTCGTCGAGCGTACAGGCAGTTTGAATTGTGTTGACGAGCTCGCCGACCTTCCGACGCTGGCAATGACGTCATGGGTGTCGTTCCACACGTGGGAACTGGTCGGTCCGAATGACGCCAAACAGGTGATTCGTCATCAGCCGCGGCTCACCTGTCGCAGCATGACCGCCATCCTCGACGCGGCCCGGGCCGGTCTCGGCTTCGGGCTCCTGCTCGAAAGCGCCTGCGAGGCCGATCTCCAGGCTGGCAAGCTGGTGCGGGTGCTGCCGGAATGGCAGTCGGAGGAGAGCCAGTTCTACATCGTTTTTACGACGGCCAAGGGCATGCCGCCGGCGGTGCGGGTGCTGATCGATTTCCTGGTCGAAAAATCCAGGCAGCATTGACGAAGAGGCGAGGGGCTTCAGCTAAAGCGCGTTGCCATCCGTTCAGATTCGCTTCTCGCGCTTTAGGGCGTTATTTTACGCATGTCGTTATCGCGAAACCGCTGTTGAGTTTTGCGCGACATGCTTTGGGCGCTGACATCCGCCTTATCTCAAGCGCGTCAGCAGCTTTTCGCCGGCCAGTTCCCTGACGGCATCCTTGCCGATCCAACGGGCGGTTTTATCAGGGCTTTCCGCCAGGGCCCTTGCGAGTGCCAGCGCCGGCGCATGGCAGGCCAGATTGCGCTTGCCGACATTGCGCAGCGCCCAATTCACCGCTTTGCGCACGAAGTTTCGGGGGTCGCCGGAATGAGTCTTGATCAGCGGCAACCAGGCAAGAATGGTGGCGTCGGGGTCCTTTTTCCGGTGGACGGCACCGCCGGCAATCATGGCGAAGGCTGTGCGTCGGACGAATTCGCGCTCGTCGGCAGCGAATTCCCAGATGAGCTTGTCCAACCGGGCCTCGACAAAGAGATCGGCGGCGCAATCGACGATCTCCCAGGAGTTGAAATCATCGGCCCAATTTTGGGCTTCTTCTGTCGTCAACCGCTTCGGCTCGGCTGTGTAGAGGGCAAGCAGGCGGGCTTCGCGAATATCGCTTCTCCAGAGCTGCATTGCCCTGACGTGATCCTTCTTCGCCACCCTGGCGACCGCCCTGATATCGGGATTGGAGATACCGAGGGCGCGATCGGTGACGATGCCGAAGCGCGCCATGCCGGCAATATTCTCCTCCGAGCGCAGCGTTTCGAGATGCGCGATCAATTCGGCCGCATCGGAGGAGGGGCCGATCATTTCTCCAGGCGGGCAAGCAGCGAGGATGTATCCCAGCGATTGCCGCCCATTGCCTGCACGTCGCCATAGAACTGGTCGACGACGGCGGTGACCGGCAGTTTGGCGCCGTTGCGGCGGGCTTCGGTGAGCACGATGCCGAGATCCTTGCGCATCCAGTCGACCGCGAAGCCGAAGTCGTATTTGCCTGCGTTCATGGTCTTGTGGCGGTTTTCCATCTGCCAGGAGCCGGCTGCACCCTTGGAGATCACCTCGACCACCTTTTCTATATCGAGGCCGGCGCGCTTGCCGAAATGCAGCGCTTCGGCAAGTCCCTGGACGAGGCCGGCGATGCAGATCTGGTTGACCATCTTGGTCAACTGGCCCGAGCCTGCCGGCCCCATCAGACCGACCATGCGGGCATAGGCTTCGATGACAGGCCTGGCGCGTTCGAAGACGGCCTCGTCGCCGCCGCACATGACGGTCAGGACGCCGTTTTCAGCGCCGGCCTGGCCGCCGGAGACGGGTGCGTCGATGAAATCGACACCTTTCTCCTTGCCGCCGCATAAAGTTCGCGGGCGACCTCAGCGCTGGCGGTGGTGTTGTCGATCAGCACCGTACCGGACTTCATGCCGTGTAAGGCGCCGTTCTCGCCCAATGTCACCGATCGGAGATCTTCATCGTTGCCAACGCAGACGAAGACGAAATCGGCGCCAGCGGCGGCCTCGGCCGGAGTAGGGGCCGATTTGCCGGAGAATTTCTCGGCCCAGGCGGCGGCTTTTGCCGGCGTGCGGTTATAGACGGTGACATCGTGGCCGCCTTTCGTCTTCAAATGCCCCGCCATGGGGAAACCCATGACGCCGAGACCGATGAACGCGACTTTTGCCATATGTCCTATCCTTTTCCTCAAGTGCAGGCCCGAGGATTAACCGAAACGGCGCGAGCAGAAAAGCCCGTGAAGACGGACTTCCTTGCGATTGACGCATATGAGGCTGGCTACCGTTCGGCCGAGCCCTAGATTGGAGGGAAGGCATTATGTTCCGGGGGTGACATGAGCGAAATTCCGACGATCAAGCCACGGTGCAAAGGCCGCAACGGAATGCAGGCGATGCTTATTCCATCGCAGCAGATGGTCGCAAAGCAGATTCGATCGGCACCGGAAAGTGTCCTCACCGAAGTCGGCCTCCTCCGCCGCCGTCTTGCCGCTCAATATGGGGCGGACGCCTGTTGTCCGGTGACCGTGCAGCGGCAGTTGCGTGTGATCGCCGAGCTGTCCTTCGGCGCGCTGGAGAAGGGCGAGCCGGTTTCGACGGTTACGCCCTATTGGCGCATGATCGATCCCGCAAGCCTGCTTGCGAAGCGTCTTGCCGGCGGCCCCACCTTCATCCGCGAGCGGCTGGCCGCGGAAGGTCGGGAGTGAGCCGGGATTGTCGGCAGTATAGGGGACGCGCGAAAAAATTCCGCTTAAGGGCGATTTCCGGGCCGCAAAATTTCAGCAAGGGCGGAATCTTGCAAATAAAGTTGGCGATAAAAATTATAGATTTAATCATCATGGCATTCATCACTGACAGGGTCGACCAGCCGAAAACAGGCCCGGCACCACCAAAAAAGGGGAAAGTCATGATTTCACGTCGACAAACGCTCGGGCTTTTCGCAGCCGCTGCGACCACGGCAATCCTGCCGGCTGTCCGGCCGGCACGCGCTGCCGCCACCGAATTCCGTATCGGCTGGCAGAAGAACGGCGTGCTGGCGCTCGCCAAGCGTCGCAGCGCACTTGAAAAGCGGCTTGCCGATCACGGCATTACCGTCAGCTGGTCGGAATTCACCTCCGGCCCGCCGCTTCTCGAAGCGCTGGGCGCCGGCGCTCTCGATTTCGGCGCGACCGGCGATGTGCCGCCGCTCTTTGCCCAAGCGGCCGGCGGGCAGCTCTATTATGTCGGTCTCTACAAGGGCAGCCCGGCAGCCTCGGCTATCCTCGTGCGCAAGGATTTGTCCATCAAGACGCTTGAAGACCTCAAGGGTAAAAAGGTCGCTTTCAAGCGCGGCTCCAGCGCGCATAATGTAACCGTCAAGGTTTTGCGCAAGGCAGGCCTGAAGCCCGAAGACGTCGAGCAGCTCGATCTTTCGCCGCCGGATGCCGCCGCTGCGTTCAAGAATGGCAGCATCGACGCATGGTCGATCTGGGATCCTTATCTGGCGATTGCGGAAGCTGATCCGGAGACACGTATCCTAACGACCGCTGAAGGAATTGTCGATTCCTATAGCTTCTTCCTTGCCAATCGCGATTTCACCGATGCCAACGGGCAAGTGGTCGTCGACGTGATCGATGAGCTCGCCAAGGTCGGGAAGTCGGCACAGAGCAATCTCGACGAAACGGTCGAGGAGCTTTCCGAAATTACCGGCGTGCCGGCCGACGTGACGCGCGTGACATTGACGCGTAAGGGCGCCGATCTCGGCAGCGTCTCGACCATCACCGATGCCGCCGCCGCCTATCAGCAGGCACTCGCAGACGAATTCCATGGGCTCGGCATCCTGCCGAAGAAGCTCGCAACCGGCGATATCGTCTGGCGTCCCAAGGCGAGCTGATTTTCCGCCCGGTGCCAAGATTTCCGCGAGGCGGCATGGAGAGGGCCTCCATGCCGTTAAACCGGAAAAATATTCTCCAAAACGGATTACAATAGCAAATTGATATTGTCGATCTAATTACTGGTCTATGTCAGTATCCTCTCGATCGGAGCGGATACCGAAAAGTATCGGCCAGCCGCCATCCGATCGACAGGGACATTTCAGATGCTCACGCACAGTCAGACAGCCGGCCTTACTACAGCCTCCGCCACCACCATGATCCTCCCAAGCATCCGTGCGGCGGCGTCATGCGGGCAGACGGTCTGTGCGTCGTCACGTGCAGAGAGCCATCTCGACCGCGAATTCCGTAGCTAAAGGACCGTCTTCCATGACCACCACCTCCCAAACAGGCACATCTGAGCCCATCAATTTCCTCTGGTTCATCCCGACATCGGGCGACGGCACCTATCTCGGCTCCTCCGAGCTCAACCGCGCGCCGGAAATCGGTTACCTTACGCAGATCGCCCAGGCCGTCGACCGGCTCGGCTATTCCGGCGTGCTGCTGCCGACCGGGGTTGCCTGCGAGGAGTCCTTCGTGACGGCGGCAGCCCTTGCCGCCAAGACCGAGAAGCTGCAGTTCCTGGTGGCAATCCGCCCCGGCACGGCGTCGCCTGCCTATTACGCGCGTCTTGCAACGACGCTCGATCGTATCTCCAATGGCCGGCTGCTGCTCAACATCGTCGTCGGCGGCAGCCCGGCGGAGCTCGCCGGCGATGGCATCCATCTCGAGCATGACGAGCGCTACGCCCATGCCGAAGAGTTCTTCACCGTCTTTGAGGAACTGCTGGAAAAGGGAACGGCAAGCTTCGACGGCAAATACATCAAGGCGACCAATGCGCGTCTCGGCTTTCCCTCGGTGCAGAACCCGCGCCCGCCGCTCTATTTCGGCGGTTCGTCGGATGCCGGCATCGATTTCTCCGTCGGCCGTGTCGACAAGTACCTGACCTGGGGCGAGCCGCCGGCACAGGTTGCCGAGAAGATCGCCTACGTGCGCAAAGCCGCCGGCGAACGCGGCCGCGAGGTGAGCTTCGGTATTCGTCTGCACTTCATCGTGCGCGAAACCGATGATGAGGCATGGGAGGCCGCCGAGCGGCTGATCCGCCATCTCGACGACGATACGATCCGCGAGGCGCAGGAGCGCTTCGTCCACGAGTCCGACTCGGTCGGCCAGAAGCGTATGGCCGCCCTTCATGGCGGGCGCCGCGACAAGCTCGAAGTCTCGCCGAACCTCTGGGCCGGTGTCGGCCTGGTGCGTGCCGGTGCGGGCACGGCGCTTGTGGGATCGCCGAAGACGGTGGCTGCGCGCCTTCGCGAGTATCAGGAGATCGGCATCGATACGGTGATCGGCTCCGGCTATCCGCATCTCGAAGAGGCCTATCGCGTCGCCGAACTGCTTTTCCCCGAGCTCGGCATTACCCGCAACCAGCAGCGCCTTGGTTTCAACAACGAGTTCGGCCGCAAGCAAGTCTTCGCAGGCGGAAGCCATGGCGGCAATCTGAAAGTCGTCTCCGGCTCCTGATCTCGAACGAAGACGCAGAGCGTGACGCCGTCGCAAGCCGCTTAGGGCTTGCGACATCCTGCTCCCGATAAGCGCGAGGACAATGCATGTCGACTTTCGATACTCCCTTTATACGGTCGGTCACTTCCGAAAAGGCCGGGAAGGCGGGGTTCCGCCTGCCACTGCCCGGCCTGGAGAAGCTGACGCCCTATCTGGTGCCGGTGGCGACCGTGGCGTTCTGGCAGCTTGCCTCCTCGGCCGGCTGGATCTCGTCGCGCATCATGCCGTCGCCGGCCGATGTCGGCCTCGCCTTCTGGTCGACGACGGTTTCCGGCCAGTTGCCGAAGGACGTGCTGGTGAGCGCCGGCCGCGCCTTTGCCGGCCTTCTCGTCGGCGGTTCGATCGGCTTCCTGCTCGGTATCGCCAATGGCGTATCGCGTATTTCCGAGCAGCTGACGGATACCACGCTGCAGATGCTGCGCACCATTCCGCACCTGGCAATGATCCCGCTCGTCATCCTGTGGTTCGGGATCGGCGAAGAATCGAAGCTGTTTCTCACCTCGCTCGGCGTGCTCTTCCCCGTTTATCTCAACACCTATCACGGCGTGCGCAATGTCGATCGCGATCTGATCGAGATGGGCAAGGTCTATGGCATGGGCAACTGGACGCTCTTCCGCAAGGTGATCTTTCCAGGCGCGCTGCCGTCGATCTTCGTCGGCCTGAGATATGCGCTCGGCATTATGTGGCTGACGCTGATCGTATCGGAATCGATCGCAGCATCCTCAGGCATCGGCCACATGGCCAACAATGCCCGCGAATTCATGATGACTGATGTCGTCGTGCTCGCCCTCGTCATCTATGCCGTGCTCGGCAAGCTTGCCGATGTCATCGCCCGGATTCTTGAGAGGCGGCTGCTCGCCTGGAACCCGGTCTATCAGAAATAGGAGAGACGCCATGACATCGATCGCGCATGAGCGTTTTCACGCCGTCGCCGACGAGCCCGCTTATACGCGCGAAAGCGCGCCCGCGGGCGGTCGTAGTGCGCCCGCGGCGATCAGCCTGACGGGGCTTGAAAAGAGTTTTGGGGCCAACCGCGTGCTGCGCGGCATCAATCTGCTTATTCCGGCCGGCCAGTTCGTCGCCGTGATCGGCAAGAGCGGCTGCGGCAAGAGCACGCTGCTGCGCATCCTGATGGGCCTCGACGAGCCGAGTGCCGGCGCGTTGCATTTCGAGGATGCCGATGGCGCGCAGGTGAGGCCGAACGCGCGTATCGTCTTCCAGGAGCCGCGGCTGCTGCCCTGGCTCAGCGTCGCTGACAATGTCGTTGTCGGGCTCGGAGACGGCATCGACAACCGGGCTGCGGCGAAGGCGGCTGAGTCCGTGCTTGCCGAAGTCCAGCTCGGCGAAAAAACCGGGGAGTGGCCGGCGCGGCTCTCCGGCGGGCAGCGGCAGCGCGTGGCACTGGCGCGGGCGCTGGTGAGCCGGCCGGGCGTGCTGGCGCTCGACGAGCCGCTCGGCGCGCTGGATGCGCTGACGCGGATCAGCATGCAGGAACTCATCAACCGTGTCTGGCGCGAACTCGGCTTCACCGCCGTGCTCGTCACCCATGATGTCAGCGAGGCGGTGCATCTCGCCGACCGGGTCGTCGTGCTCGACGAGGGGCGGATCGCACTCGATCTTCCCATTCCCTATCCGCATCCGCGCCGGCACGGCCATCCTGGCCTTGCCGAGCTGGAGGGCCGACTGCTTGCCGCGATCCTCGGCACCGACAGCGGCGGTTGATCCCAAGGCTATTCGCGACGCTACATGACCTCGGCATAGACGAGGCGTGTCGGTACGAGCATGCATCACCAATGGCGAAGATGTATAGCCGCATGGGTATGAGGGAATCAGCCGTCTCTGTCGAGATGCGCTGCGGCACGCGTCAAAATCAGCAACAATAGTTTCCCTAGCTCGCCCCACGTCCAGCTTGACACACTCATACCTTCATGGCTATACGTTAATCTATAGCCAACAGGATATGGATTGTAGATGTCGGACACCCAAGACGTGCTGTTCAGAACGCTCGCCGATCCGACCCGGAGGGGTCTTTTCGAACGGCTGTGCCGCGAAGGAGAAAAGACGGTCGGGGCTCTGACGGCTCGGGCCGGGGTCTCGCAACCGGTCGTCTCAAAACATCTCGGAATCCTGAAACAGGCCGGATTGGTGCGTGATCGTCACGAAGGTCGCCAGACGCATTACAGCGCGCAGCTCGGTGCGCTGGCGCCGCTGGTCGACTGGACAAGTGAGATGGCCGGCTTTTGGCAAAATCGATTTGACCAGCTGGAAGATCTACTGAAAAGGATGGACCAATGACCGAAATATCTACCGAGACTCGTTCCATCGTCGTCGAACGAGAAATCCCCTTTCCGCCGGAAAAGATCTGGCGCGCGCTCACCCAGCCACATCTGATCGCGGACTGGCTGATGAAGAACGACTTCGTGCCGGTCGTGGAACACCGTTTCAAGCTGAGCGCGGATTGGGGCTCTGTCGATTGCCAGGTCCTGGAAGTCGAGCCGAACAAAACCCTATCTTACACCTGGGCTGCCTATGATCTCGCGAGCGTCGTCACCTGGACTCTCACGCCCACAAGCGCGGGCACGCAGCTGCGTATGGAGCAGTCGGGCTTCCGACCGGATCAGCGGCAGGCCTACGGGGGCGCCAGGAGCGGGTGGGAGCGGTTCTTTGCAAATCTCGAGCAGGTCCTGGCGCGGATAGAGTGAGGCCGCGCCCAAACGGATCACGCCATCCGCTTCGTCTCGTTTTCGCAGGAGGCTCCGTTGAATTGGAATAACCGGCTTCGGCAGATCCACCGTTGGCTGTCCATTGCCTTTACGCTAGCCGTCATAATTAATATCATCGCGATGGTGCAGGAGAAATTATCCGTCTGGGTGGGGATCATGGCGCTGCTGCCGCTGACCTTGCTCCTGCTCACTGGTCTCTACTTGTTCGCGCTGCCGTATGCCACCAAGTGGCGCAGCGCGGGACGCAGCGGAGGGTAAGAGTGAAGGCAATGTCCGGGAAGACATCCAAGACCGCAGCGAAGGTTACGAAGAAGACAGCTGCCACGCCGGATACCGCTGGGCCGACCCTTCTCTCGGGCGGCAACCCTCAGATCGCCAAGGGCTACGGCGACGCTCCCGTGCAAGCCTACATCGCCGCCATGCCGGGCTGGAAAAGCGACATCGGGCATCGCCTCGATGCGCTCATCACGCGCACGGCGCCGGGGGTGTATAAGGCCGTGAAATGGAACTCGCCGCTCTATGGCATGGAAGGGCAGGGCTGGTTCCTCGGTGTCCATTGCTTCGCGAAATACATCAAACTCGCTTTCTTTCGTGGCACGTCGCTCAGTCCCATCCCGCCCGGCGAGTCGAAGCAAAAGGAAGTGCGTTACTTCCACATCCATGAGGAAGACCAACTCGACGAGGCTCAGCTCGCCGCCTGGGTGGAGCAAGCCAGCCAATTGCCCGGTGAACGAATGTAAGCGGATGCGTCGATTTAAAGCGTTAGAGCGTCCTTTGTGCGTCCAAAATGACGCACGGTGCTATAGGTCATCAGCACTTAAGGGATGGAGGAGCGATATTGATGAAGAAAGCCATGGCAACCATGAAGAAGAGCGGCACCAGCGAAGAGAAAGACGGAGACTCTCCTTCTCGTTTGATCGACGCGAGAATCGAGGAGTTGAGTGATTGGCGAGGCGAGACGCTCGCCCGGGTCCGAACTCTGATCCGGCAGGCCGAGCCCGACGTGATCGAGGAATGGAAGTGGAGAGGCGTTCCGGTCTGGGAGCACGCCGGCATCATCTGCACCGGCGAGACCTACAAAAGCGTGGTGAAGCTGACCTTCGCCAAAGGCGCATCGCTGGAGGACCCTTCAGGCCTCTTCAACTCCAGCCTTGACGGCAATACCAGGCGCGCCATCGACTTCCATGAGGGCGATGAGATCAACGAGCAGGCACTGAAGGCGCTCGTTTGCGCCGCCGCCGCACTCAACACATCAACGCGGGCTGCCGCTCGCCCCGCCGGCGCCCGAAAAAAACCTAGCAGCGCTTGAGGTTTGGCAATATCGCCTGAAACGCGTCGCACCGAACTTGATTTGGCGACATGTGTCAGTGGATCGGGCTTTCCTCGCGCTCGAGGAAGAGTTGCAGATTGTCGAGGCCGATTTCGGTGCCCTGGAGGCGAGCGCCGTTGTCAGCGTAGCCGTCGAGGAAGACCACCTGTTCGATGAAGACCATTTTCGTGCCGCCGGGTTCGGCTTCAAAGGCGACGGTTGTCAGCGATGCGGAGATGCGGCTTTCCCCAAGCTTCATCTCATAGGCATAGATGATGCGGGCATCGGGCACGATATCGATGTAATGGGCATCATAGGCGTGCAGAAGGCCGTCAGTATCGGCGACGTAGTTCCGTTCCGTGCCACCGGGGCGGAAATCGAGCTCGTAGTCCAGCGGCACCCATTCGCCGTGGCAGGCGAACCATTGGCGTTTGGCCCCTGGCGCCGACCAGGCGCGGAAAACGCGGGCGACGGGCGCCTTCAGGTGACGCTCGATGACGAGAGTGGCGTGTTCGGCGGATGGTGTCGTCATTCGGGAAATGTCTCCGGTTCATCAGCAAGAAATTGGTCGAGGCGGTCGAAGGTGGTGGTCCATTGGATCTTTCGCTGTTCCACCCAGCGCTCCACGGTGGCAAGCGCGTCCTGCTGCAGGCGGTAGGTGCGCACGCGACCGGCCTTTTCGGAAAGGACAAGACCGCTTTCCTCCAACACCTGCAGATGTTTCAGCACCGTCGGCAGGGCAACGGCAAGCGGCGCCGCCAGTTCGGTGACGGAGGCGGGGCTGCGACCGAGCCGGTCGATCATACCGCGGCGGCTGCGGTCGGAGAGCGCGTGGAACATGCGGTCGAGATCCGCCTGGCTTTCGATCATCCGGCCGCATCCCGAAAGCGCGCCGGAAGCCTTTCCTTATAGGGATAGAATTTGAAGTAGGGGCGTGCCTCTTCCAGCACCCGTCGAAAGGATGGCCGGGCGAGCAGCCGATCGTAATAAGCATGAAGGTTTGGCTGCTCCGAAGTGAAGGGCATCAGCGTCTCGGCATAGAAGAGCGCTGGGGCCGCTGCGCAATCGGCCACGGTCAAGCCGTCGCCTGATATCCATTGCTTGTCGGCGAGCTGCTTTTCAATCATTGCATAGGCGGTGGCGAGTGTCGCCTTGGCGGCGGCCACTTCGGTTTCGTCTGCCGTGCCCTCGGGGCGCCGACGATTGCTGACCAGCGTCTGCATCGGTGCCTGGACATAGAGATCGAAGAAGCGGTCCCAGAGACGGACCTGCAGCGCCCGGTCGATCTCCAGCGGCAGCAGGCGAACGGGGCCGGGATAATATTGCTCGAGATATTCGATGATGATCGATGTCTCGGGAATGGTGCTGTCGCGCGCCTCGTCCCGCAGCAGCGGCATCTTGCCGATCGGCCAGAAGCGAAAGAGATCGGCGCGCGAGGCTTCGTCGGAAAGATCGACGATGCGATTGTCGAAAGGGGTAGCGTTTTCATAAAGCGCGATCAGCACTTTGTGGCAGAAGGAGGCGAGCGGATGCCCATAAAGCACGAGCGACATGCGGCGACCTTTCCTATCGTTGCGGTAAACTTTACCGATCGACTAACTATCTGGTCGCGACACATTTTGCAACAAATACTTCGCCAATCGTGCAAGTATTCCGTCAGCCAATATATCAGGTGTCGGCGTCAGCCAATATACCGGGCGATCACCAGATGGCCGGGTGTCGGCTGGCCGTCTTCCATGCGCACGTTGATATCCGATATTTCGACGAGTTCGAAACCCGTGGCCGTCAGGCGTTCTCTCACATAGGCGTCGGCATGGGAGAAGCGCTGGTGCGGGCCGACCATATAGGCGCGGCCGGCGAGTATTTCCTCGGGCAGGGTTTCCGAGGAGAAGATGAATAGGCCGCCCGGCGTCAGGTTCTCGGCGGCGCCGAAGAACAGCGGTTCGAGCGCGCCGAGATAGGGCAGCACATCGGTGGCGGCGATGATGTCGAAGGCTTCCTCGTCGTTGTCGTCGAGGAAATCTTCGACCTCGGCGACGAACAGCGTCTCGTAGAGATCCTTCTCATGGGCGATCTCGACCATCTTCTCCGATATGTCGATGCCGGTCATATCGGCGCAGAGGTCGCGTAGCGCGCCGCCGGTGAGGCCCGTGCCGCAGCCGAGATCGAGCAGCCGCTTGAACGGTCCAAGCTTCAGCGCCTGCAGGCGCTGGCGCACCAGCATCGGCACATGATAGCCGAGCTGCTCGACCAGCACGTCCTCGAAAACCTCGGCATGCTGGTCGAACAAGGTCTCGACATAGGCGTCGGGCGCTTTGACCGGCGTTTCGCCGCGGCCCATCGCGGCAATGCGCACGGCCGCACCGCCGTGATCGTCGGGATCGATTGCCAGGACTTCCTGATAGGCTGCAACGGCGGCATCGACATCGCCGGCCTTTTCCAGCGCCAGCGCGCGGTTATAGGCCTCGCCAAGAGCTTCTTCGTCGGTCTTCTTTGCCATCGCAGTCCGTCGTCCTTTTGTTTCAGGCCGTCCTTTTGTTTCAGGCATGCGTCTAAGACGGCTTTCGATGTTTTGCAATGGCGCGATTGCGGGCGCAGAATAGCCGAAAAGAAGACCAAGGGAGGAAAGGCCATGAAAACGGAGCCAGAGAGGATATCATCGGCAAGGGAAGAAGATGCCGGCCGGGCATTCCTGCTGCCTAGTACACCAGGCGAGATCACCAACACGCTCAGCCATTATTACCGCGGTGAACTCGGGCGGATGACGAGCTGGCGCGACCGCATCGACCGGACGTCCAACTGGGCGATCACCGTGGTCGCCGCACTCCTCTCGGTGTCGCTGTCGACACCGACCTCGCATCATGGGGTGCTGCTGTTCGGGATGATGCTGGTGACCCTGCTTCTGATGATAGAGGCGCGGCGCTACCGCTTCTTCGATATCTATCGCGCCCGCATTCGCCAGATCGAGCGCTGCTATTTCGCGCAAATCCTGGCGCCCGATGCCAATGCCGGCAGCGAATGGGCGGTGGTGGTCGCCAGCAGCCTGCGCAAGCCGCGCTTCCTGCTCAGCTATCAAGAGGCGATGCACCGCCGGCTCAAACGCAATTACGGCTGGATGTATTTCATCCTGTTGCTCGCCTGGTGCCTGAAGATCTCGACGCCGAAACTGCAGACGGAAGGCATGCCGGCGTTGCAGGCGCAGTCATGGAGCTACGTCATCGACAATGCCGCACTCGGGCCGGTTCCCGGCCTTGCGGTCATTGCCATCGTCGTCGCCTTCTATCTCGGCATTCTCGGTTTCGCGCTTCGCCGGGATCGCGACGAAGGCGAATTCGGCCATGGCGAGGCGCATGTCTGACGCGGTCAGAACATATCGCCTGAACCGTTCATACTTTTCGGCATTATGCTCCAGAGCCGATCAGTGCAGGATGAACTCGCCCTTCAGTGCCCGCCACTCGGTTGGCGAGATCAGCTTGCGGTGGATGTAGCGCACCGAATGCAGTGGCCCGTCCAGCTTCTCTTCCCAGAATTTCAGGAAGCCGCGCATTTCGGGAAAGTCGGGGGCGAGGTCGTAATCCTGCCAGACATAAGTCTGCAGGATCACTGGGTGGTCCGGCAGATGATAGAGGATCTGGGCGGTCGTCAGACCATAGCCCTTCAGTTGTTTTTCCATGTCCTTGTGCATCGTATTCCACTTCTTCTTGTTCCCACTCGCGCGCTTATTAGCGCTAGATGATATGGAAACATGCGAGTGGTTAACGGAAGCTTTACAGATACTTCGTAAAAGGACAATTTATTTTTAATATCAATGGTTTGGCAGCAGCATTCCGAGAGTGCTGCCAAACTGGCTCTTGTTTGATGAATGCCGTTGTCCCAAAGCCGCGACACAGTTTTCGGCGTCACGCATCAGCGCTTGAGATGCCGGGTCAGGCGGCGCTCGAACCAGGCCCAGAGATGACGCAAGGCCTCGACGATGGTGAGATAGAAGATCGCCGCCCAGAGATAAGTCTGGTAGTCGAAAGTGCGGGAGAAGGCATAGCGGGTTTCGCCCATCAAGTCGAGCACCGTGATAATGGCGACGACCGCCGAGCCCTTGATCAGAAGGATGATCTCGTTGCCGTAAGGGCGAAGTGCGACGATGAGAGCCTGCGGCAAAATGATCTTGCGGAAGGCGATGAACTTGTGGATGCCGAGAGCGGCGGCCGCCTCGTGCTGGCCATGCGACACGCTTTCGATGGCGCCGCGCAGGATTTCCGCCTGGTAGGCCGCGGTATTGATGGTCATGGCAAAGAGGCCACAATACCAGGCATCGCGGAAGAACCACCAGATACCGACGGACTCAAGCTGCGGCCGGAATACGCCGAGGCCGTAATAGACCAGGAACAGCTGGGCAAGCAGCGGCGTGCCGCGGAAGAAATAGATGTAGCCGTAGGCCAGCGCATTCAGCAGACGGTTCTTTGACATGCGCGCCACGGCAAGCGGCAGCGATAGGATGGCGCCGCAGATGACGGAAATGAAAACGAGGCTCAGCGTCACCCCGAGGCCGTGGAGGTAACGCGGCCCGTAGCGGATGAATTTTTCCGGATCCCAGCCATTGATGACGGAAATGACGAGAAGTGCTGCGAGCACAGCCCAGATGGCCACGAGAATATAGCCGGCCATGCGGGCCGGCGTCATCGGCTTCATCACCGCACGGGGCGCGGGCTGCGGTTGGATCAGCGTTTCGGCGTAGCTCATCGACGGATCTCCGAACGCTTGGCCCAACGCTCGACATAGACGAGCAGAAAGGAGGAGAGGATGGCGAGCACCAGATAGAGACAACAGGCCAGACCATAGAAAAAGAAGGGTTCTTTGGTCACCCGCACCGCGACGCTCGTCTGGCGCAGGATATCGGCAAGGCTGATGATCGAGACGTAGGAGGTGTCCTTCAGCAGCACCATCCAGAGGTTCGTCAGGCCCGGCAGCGCGATGCGCACGAGTTGTGGCAGGACGATGAGGCGTAGCGTACGGCCGCGATGCAGCCCAAGCGCGTCGCCTGCCTCATATTGACCCTTGGGAATGGCGCGGAAGGCCGATAGCAGTACTTCCGAACAGTAGGCGGAGAAGACGACCGAAAGCGCGATGACGCCGGCGAGGAAGGCGTTGATCTCGATCGGCGGCCCATAATAACCGACGAAGCTCAGCAGAGACTGGATCAGCATCTGCATGCCATAGTAAATGATGAAGAGCGTCAGAAGCTCCGGCAGGCCGCGGAAGATCGTCGTGTAGATGCCGGCCGCCAGCCGCAGCGGCTTTTCCTCCGACTGCTGGCCGAGCGCCACCAGGAAGCCGATGGCGAGGCCGATCGGCAGGGTGACGATCGCCACCGAAACGGTGACCTGCAGGCCAAGCGCGATCTCGTCGCCCCAGCCGGTATCGCCACAGGCAAGGATCGTCGACCGACCCAACCAAGTGAAGATGCCAACGGGTCCGCACAGCGGATCGAAAATGTGCACAATCCAGCTCCAGAAGGAGCCCAGCGCGGAAAATAATCCGCCCATGCGAGAATTCCCCTCACGGCTTTTGCCGTTTTGATCTTGCCATCTTTGTCAAACAAAAATGGCGGAAGAGCAAGCCTTCCGCCATTACCTTCATCGGCCAGATAACGATTTTCTTATTCGCCGTAAACGTCGAAGTCGAAGTACTTGTCCTGGATCTTCTTGTATTCACCGCTGGCGCGGATCGCAGCGATCGCCGTGTTCAGCTTTTCCTTCAACGGGTCGCCCTTGCGGATGGCAATACCTGCGCCGTTGCCGTTGATTTCCTTGTCGACCGGCAGGATCGTCAGGATCTTGCAGCAGGCGCCGGCGTCGGACTTGACCCATTCGGAAAGAACGACGACGTCGTCGATGACGGCGTCGACACGGCCGCTGGCAACGTCGAGCTTGTATTCGTCAGCAGTCGGATAGAGCTTGAGCTCGGTGTCGGCGAGATGCTTCTCGGCGTAGTTGGCGTGCGTCGTGGAGGTCTGCGCGCCGATCACCTTGCCCTTGAGGCCGGCGACGTCCGATATCGTCGAATCCTTCGGCACGGCAATGGCCGGCGGGGTGTTGTAGTACTTGTTTGAGAAGTCGACGAGCTTCAGACGCTCCGGCGTGATCGACATGGAGGAGACGATCATGTCGAACTTCTTGGCGTTGAGCGCCGGGATGATGCCATCCCAGTCGGTGCTGACGAAGGTGCATTCGGCCTTCATCTCAGCGCACAGCGCCTTGGTGATGTCGATGTCGAAGCCTTGGATCGTGCCGCTGGCGTCGACGAATTCGAAGGGCGGATAGGTCGAATCGGTGCCGATCACATATTTCTCGCCATCGGCCATGGCCGATCCGGCAAAAAGGGACATCGCCGCGATCGAGGCTGCCGCGAAGATACGGGTAGGGTTAAGCATGAGGATCCTCTCTGTTGGTAGCCGTCGCTCCTTTTTCTGTTGGGCTGACGGCCGCAGTTCAACGGTGCTGAGACCGCCTTGCGGCGATAATCAGACTTTTTTCATGGAATTGCAACACAAATCCCATCGCAATTGGGCGGTGCAAATAGCAGGGGAGATGAACGTCGGCAGACTGCAACATTCACGCGAGGTTAATCCGCGGCTTCCTAGAACTGGAACAAATCGGCGGCTCGGCGATTGCCATTTCGCCGTTCCGCCTCATTGCGACGTTAGGGGCGGAAGCAGGGCCTGTCGGCCTTCAGGAAGCTCAAACAGGATCGAGGAAACCCGATGGGCAAGAAATCAAGTTTGTTTGCGAGCGCAGCCTTCCCGCTGCTATCCCTCTCGCTGGCGCTGCAGCCGGCATCGGCAATGGCCGCCGCGCGCGACGTCACGACTCAGGCTCAGTCCGTACGGCAAGTCGAGCAAGGCAGTTTCGAGGTGGCGCAGGATGCGCCACAGGATGCGCCTTCCGAGGAGGAGTTGCTGAAGAAGAAGCGCAAGCAGAAGGAAGAGGCTCCGGCCGAAAAGGCGCCGGCCGCCGAGCAGCCGAAGGAGGCGCCCGCCGAGAAGCCGAAGGCCGAGCGCAAGGAGGCGCCGGCGCCCGAACCCAAGGCAGAGCCGGAACCGCCGAAGGCCGAAGCGCCGAAGGAAAAACCCGCCCCGCAGGCCGAAAGCAAACCCGAGCGGAAGGCCAAGCAGGAAGCCCAACCCGAGGCCAAGCCGGAGGCCGCGCCGCAGCAGGAGCAGCCGGTAACGCAGGAGAAGCCGAGAAAGCCGAAGAAGCAGGCCGAGCCGGAGGTTCAGCCGCAGCCCGAACAGCAGCCGGCGGCAAAGGAAGCGCAGCCGGAGACGGAGCAGGCGCAGCCGGAAGCCAAGCCGGAAGGCGGCAAGCGGGCCAAAGGGCAGGACAAGGCCCAAGGCAAGGATAAAGGCAAGGGCAAGGCCGAGACTGCGGCTCCCGAAGCCGTGACGCCGGCCGAGGAGCAGGCCAAACCCGAAGTCAAGCCGGAGGCAAAACCCGCCGCCGAAGCACCGGCTGAGAAGAAGCCGGGAAAGGGCGAAACGGCAGTACCCGCGGCTAAGCCGACCGAAGGCAAGGCAACTGAAGATAAGGCAACCGAAGGCAAGCCGACCGAAGGCAAGCCGACCGAAGATAAGGCGGCGGTACCAGAGGCCGCACCCGCCGAAAAGCCGAAGGACGGCACCGCGGCAAAGCCTGCCGGTCAACAGCCCGCCGGCGAACAGCCGGCTGCGCCCGCGACTGACACTGCGCAGCCACTGCCCGATGCCAAGGGCGGCCAGCAGGTGGAGCAGGCCATTCCGGCGCCGGAAAAGGTTTCACCCGAAGAGCTGGAGCGCCGCAAGAAGATTGCTGCGGATCCGGCCAAGAGCAACGAGACCGTCGTGCTGCCGGTCGAAAACGGTGCGGCGGTGCTCGACAGCGACAAGGATGCCGACCGCAGCAAGGGCCGGGAAGGGCGCCGCGACCGCGACAAGATGCGCGCCGAGACCCAGGAGGTGAAAATGCCGACCTCGGATGCGGATGCTCAGGCCGCCACCGGCGCCAAAGCGCCGGCGCCGGTCAAGCTCGAAGCGGTGACCAGCGAGAAGGGCAGAAAGCTTGAAGAGCGACCGCAATTCGTCCGTCCTGACGGCGCGCAGGTCAGCGACAGCCATGACGACAACCGCGTCATCATCCAGTACGCCAACAGGACGATCGTGCGCGGCGACGACGACAGGCGCTTCCTGCGCGACGGCGAGCGGCCGAGCTACGAGGAGCTTTCGGGCGACCGCTACCGCGAGACGATCGTGCGGCCGGAAGGCTATCGCATCGTGACGATCCGCAACCGCTACGGTGACATCATCCAGCGGTCGCGCGTCGATGCCCGCGGGCGCGAGCATGTGCTCTATTATTCGCAGGACCTCTACGACGATCCGGACCGCGACTATTTCGAGGATCCGGGTGCCGACCTGCCGCCGATGCGGCTGCGCGTACCACTCAACGATTACATCATCGATACTCGCAGTGACCCGGACCGGGATTATTACGAGTTCCTGAGCGAGCCGCCCGTCGAGCCGGTGGAGCGTGTCTACTCGCTTGACGAGGTGAAGTATTCGGCCCGTATCCGCGACAAGGTGCGCCGCATCGACCTCGACACCATCACCTTCGCGACCGGCAGCGCCGATATCCCGATGACGCAGGCGCGCACCCTGCGCAAGGTTGCCGACGCGATCAGCCAGGTGCTGAAAAAGGATCCGAGCGAAACCTTCCTGATTGAGGGTCATACGGATGCCGTCGGAACCGATCAGAGCAACCTGGTCCTCTCCGACCAGCGGGCGGAATCAGTCGCGAACGTGCTCTCCGACGTCTACGGCATCCCGCCGGAGAACTTGGCGACCCAGGGCTATGGCGAGCAATATCTGAAGGTCAACACGTCAGGCCCCGAACAGGAAAATCGCCGCGTCACCATCCGCCGCGTGACGGCGCTGGTTCGGCCGGTGGCTGCCAACCAGTAAATATCGTTGCCCCTCTCCATTATGGGGAGGGGCATTCCGTTCTTGCGTCTCTTCTTCCGATCGGTGATCGGAAGTCAGATGGGATGGTCACTCGCCAGCTTGCTTGGCGGCCGTTTCAATGGCGTCGGCGACCTTTTCCGGCTGCGATGCGAAGACGGCGTGACTTGCCTTGATTTCAGTCACGCCGCTGCCGGCACGTTTTGCCATGTCACGTTCCAGCTCGGGGTTGATGGAGCGATCCTCGGTGGCGATGATCGACCAGCTTTTCTTGGTCCGCCACGCAGCCTGATTGATCTTGGCAGAGAACGCCTGCTTTGCGGCGAAGACCTGTGACTTTGCCATGAAATCGGCTTCGGCTTGTGGAAGGTCGGCTGCGAAATCCGCGGCGAAGGCGCCCGGATCGAGATAGAGATATTTGCCGTCCTTCGTTTCCTTTATATCCATGCTGCCGGCGGGCTTCGAGCTGGCGAGGCTGAGCAGGCTTTCGCCCTTGTCAGGCTGGAATGCCGCAACATAGACCAGGCCCGCGACCGCGGGATCGTTGCCGGCTTCGGTGATCACCATGCCGCCGTAGCTGTGGCCGACGAGCAGGACCGGTCCATCCTGAAGGTCGAGGACCCGCTTGGTCGCCGCCACATCGTCGTCGAGCGAGGTGATGGGCTGTTGGACGATGGTGACGTTGAAGCCGCGCTTCTCGAGAATGTCCGTCGCCTTGCGCCATCCCGAACCGTCGGCCAGCGCGCCGTGGACGATCACGATGTTCTTGACCGCGGCAGCCTCCGCCGCGAGTGCGATGGCGGTCGTGGCAAACGCAAGGGCTGCGGTGAAAATAAGACGTTTGTTCATGGGTATCACTCCTTTGGGTCGTTGTTGATGATTGGGATAGTGGTGCGTTTCAGGTTCAGCCGAATGTGAAGGCATAGGCCTGCACGCCGGGTTCGAGGAAGCGGATCTCGAAGTTTCGGGCGGCGACCGTGCCGGACTGGCGGACGAGCTGGTAAAGCCTGGTCGCGGTCACCGTGCCGTTGCCGTCGGCATCGACGTCTGACCCGTGGTCGAGCCCCGGCGCCTTGCCGTCGATCTTCACCTGGAAGCGGATCGGCTTGTCGCCGGCGCCAGGCCCAAGAACGAGATGCAGATCGCGGGCGCTGAAGCGATAGGTGATGCCGCCGCCCGGCTGATCAAGCGTCGCCTGATCCCGGCCGACGATCCAGGTTCCAGACAGGCCCCAGCCATTGAGGCCGGGTTCGGCGATCGAATAGTTTTTCGCCGTGTCTGCCTGCAGCCCTTCTGGAGAGGTGAAGTTCGCCGCCTGTTCGTAGCCGAGATAGGTTTCGCCGGAGCGGATATTGCCGAGATCAGGACCTGCTTCCACGCCCCTGGCATCCGGCACGACCGGCGCACTTGCCGTCGTTTGGCTGCCGGCTTCGCGCAGCAGGTCCTGAATGGCCTTTTCGGTCCTGTTGTAATTGCCTTCGCCGAAATGGTGGTAGCGGATCTGGCCCTTGGTATCGATCAGATAGGCGGCAGGCCAGTAGCTGTTTTCGAAGGCGCGCCAGATGCTGTAGTCATTGTCGATCGCCACGGGATAGCCGATCTGGAAGTCGCCGATCGCCTTCTTGACGTTGTCGATCTTCTTCTCGAAGGCAAATTCCGGGGCGTGGACGCCGATCACCACGAGACCCTGATCCGCATATTTTTCGGCCCAGGCCCTGATATAGGGGAGCGTACGAATGCAGTTGATGCAGGAATAGGTCCAGAAGTCGACCAGCACGACTTTGCCTCGCAGCTGTCCCGTGGTGAGAGGCTCAGAGTTCAGCCATTCGACCGCGCCTTCGAGCGAAGGGGCGGGGCCTTCGACTGGCAAGTCGCTACGAAAGGGCTTCTTCGCGTCAGCTGCGGCAATCATCACCTCGTTGTTCGCCAGCTCGGAAGATGCGCCACTCAGCGGCTTTGCATGCAGCCTGTCGAGCACGGCCTGTTCCAGCGATGCAGTGCTGGCGTAGGAGAGCCGGGCGAGCAGACTGGTATCGAGGCCGAGCGCGATGACGGCGACGCCTGCCAGTACGGCAGCGCCGAGTACCTGGCGAATCCGGTCGCCAAACCCGAGGGAGCGCTTCATGGCGGCAAAGAGCTTGCCGCCGACAACCAGGGCGACCGCAAGCGAACTTGCAGCACCAGCGGCATAAGCGATCAGCAGCAAGGTCGTCTGCAGATTGGCGCCCTGCAACGCAGCTCCGGTCAGCACGAGGCCGAGGATTGGACCGGCGCAGGGGGCCCATAGCAGGCCGGTGGCGACGCCGAGAAGAAGCGCGCTCTTCACGGTAGTGGTGCCGCGCCCGCCGCCGGTGGCGTTCATAAGATTGTTGCCAAGGTCGACGACTGGTCGGGCAAGCGTGCTTGCGAAACGCGGCGAAAGCAGACTGGCGCCAAAGAGCGCGAGCAGGACAATGGCGGCAAGGCGGCCATATTCGTTGGCGCGAATGGCCCAGCTGCCGCCGACCGCGGCCAGTGTGGCGACCAGCGCGAAGGTGGTGGCCATGCCCGCCAGCATCGGCAGCGTACTTCTGACGAAGGGCTGCCCGGCGCGGGCGAAGACGAAGGGGAGGATGGGGAGGATGCAAGGGCTGAGCATCGTCAGCGCGCCTCCGAGATAGGCAATGATCAGAAGTGTCATCATCGTTTCCTTTGAAACCGATTGATCGGGCTCTGGACGGCGATGGGGCCTGAACCAGCAACGGCGGGGATATGGCCGGGCCGACGTATCCCCGGTGTGTCCGGTTCTGCGGGAAAATGTATCGAAGTGTTGCAGCCGACCGGCGGCGATACAGAGCGACACAACGTGCCGGTGCGGCGGCGGAGAGCGGTGAAAACGGCTGCGGGCGAACCTATGTGTCGCTCCGGCGGCGCGATTGTATCAAACTGTATCCTGACGGCCGGAAGCTACATGCATATTCAAAATCGACGACTCGCGACATATCAGGGATACATGCGAAGCGCCTTTTCGGGACCGAGATCCATTCGACAGGAGAGACCGATGTCAGAGCAAATCAACCATCACCGCCGCCGTTTCTTCGGCATGACGGCAGTCGCCCTTGCGGCGGTCGAGTTCGGCGTGGCCGGCACGGCCGCCGCCCAGTCGGCGCCCGCCGCATCCCTGCCTGATGTAAAGGCCGGAACCAACACGTCCTTCGAAGCGCTGAAACAGGTCAAGGCAGGTGTGCTCGACATCGGCTATGCCGAGGCGGGGAAGGCGGATGGCCCTGTCGTATTGCTGCTGCATGGTTGGCCCTATGACATCTACAGTTTCGTCGATGTCGCACCGCTGCTTGCCTCGGCAGGCTACAGGGTGATTGTGCCTTATCTGCGCGGTTACGGGACGACGCGCTTCCTGGACGACGGCACACCTCGCAACGGCCAGCCGTCAGCGCTCGCCGCCGATATGATCGCGCTTCTCGATGCGCTCGATATCGAGAAGGCCGTGATTGCCGGTTACGACTGGGGCGGGCGGACCGCCAATATCATGGCGGCGCTCTGGCCCGAGCGCTGCAAGGCGATGGTTTCGGTGAGCGGGTACCTGATCGGCAGCCAGGAGGCCAACAAGAAGCCGCTTCCGCCGAAGGCCGAACTTGCCTGGTGGTATCAGTTCTATTTTGCCACCGAACGCGGTCGTCAGGGATACGAGAGCAACACCCATGATTTCGCAAAGCTCATCTGGCAAACGGCATCGCCGAAGTGGAATTTCGACGATGCGACATTCGACAGATCGGCCGCTGCCTTCGACAATCCCGACCACGTCGCCATCGTCATTCACAATTATCGCTGGCGCCTGGGGCTTGTTGAAGGTGAGGCCAAGTACGATGCCTACGAGACGACGCTCGCCGCAACGCCTGTCATTTCGGTGCCGACCATCACCATGGAGGGCGATGCAAACGGCGCACCGCATCCCGAGCCTTCCGCTTATGCCGGAAAATTCTCCGGAAAATACGAGCATCGCACGATTGGCGGCGGCATTGGCCACAATCTGCCTCAGGAAGCGCCGCAGGCTTTTGCGCAGGCGGTCATAGACGTCGATCGCTTCTAGGTCGACGATGCCGGTTGCAGAGCCGCGTTGCTCCGGCCGGCGGAATATGCGTAGCTCGCGTCTGTCGCTTCGGCCGGGAACGAAGCGACCGGCGCGGCCGCTTCTATCGTTGGGGAATAGGGAAATATGGATCATGTCGATCATATCCTGATCGTCGATGACGATCGCGAAATCCGCGAGCTGGTATCGGGCTATCTTGAGAAGAATGGGTTGCGCACCAGCGTTGCCGCGGACGGGCGGCAGATGCGCAGTTTTCTCGAAGCCAATGCCGTTGACCTGATCGTGCTCGATGTGATGATGCCCGGTGACGACGGGCTGGTGCTCTGCCGCGAGCTTCGCGCCGGCCGGCACAAGGCGATCCCGATCCTGATGCTGACGGCCCGCACCGACGAAATGGACAGGGTCCTCGGACTGGAAATGGGCGCCGACGACTATCTTCCCAAGCCCTTTGCTGCGCGTGAGCTTCTTGCCCGCATCAAAGCGGTGCTGCGGCGGACGCGCATGTTGCCGCCCAACCTGCAGATCAGCGAGGCCGGACAGTTGCTGACTTTCGGCGCCTGGCAGCTCGATACGGTCGCGCGGCATCTCCTCGACAGGGAAGGGACGGCGATTGCGCTCAGCGGCGCCGAATACCGTCTGCTCCGGGTCTTCATCGATCATCCGCAGCGAGTGCTCAATCGCGACCAGCTTCTGAGCCTGACGCAGGGCCGTGACGCCGATCTCTTCGATCGATCGATCGATCTCCTGGTCAGCCGCCTTCGTCAGCGGCTGGGCGACGATGCGCGCGAACCGACCTATATCAAGACGGTGCGCAGCGAAGGTTATGTGTTTTCGATTCCGGTCGAAATATCGGAGCCGCGCCGATGAAGGCGGCAATCCCATTGCGTTCGGGCCTGACGTGGCCGAGCACACTGCGGTCGCGGATCTTCCTGATCCTGCTGATCGGACTTGCCTTGGCCTACGGTCTGTCCTTCAGTGTGCTCTATATGGAGCGCACCATGTCGGCCAAGGCGGTGATGCTCGGCACGCTGGAAAACGACGTGGCAACATCGATCGCGGTTCTCGATCGGCTTCCTCCCGCGGAACGCGGCGACCTGCTCGACCGGCTGAGCCGCGGCAATTATCGTTTCGTGCTCGGACCCGGCCTTCCCGGCGTGCCTGACACATCAAGCAAAGGGGCGGAGATCTCAGGAAAGATCGAGGAGGCGATCGGGCACCGCTTCCCAATCCGTATCGAACGAATTCCTGGCGATGTGAACCGATTGCAGGCGCATCTGACGCTGAGCGACGGAAGCCCTTTGACAATCGACGTCACACCGAAGGGCGTCATGCCGATCGCCGCGTGGCTGCCCTATGTCTTCGTCGTCCAGATGGCGCTGCTCATCCTCTGTACCTGGTTTGCGGTTCGCCAGGCGATCCGGCCGCTTGGCGAGCTTGCCGCCGCCGTCGATGCACTCGATCCGAACAAGGACGGTCCGGCTTTGAGCGAGGCGGGGCCGAGGGAGGTCGCGCATGCGGCGCTGGCTTTCAACGCGATGCGGGAAAGGATCGCCCATTATCTCGAAGAGCGCGTCCAGATATTGGCGGCAATCTCGCATGACCTGCAGACGCCGATCACCCGCATGCGGTTGCGCGCCGACATGGCGGAGGAGTCGCCGGAGAGGGACAAGCTGGTGCATGATCTCGGCGAGATCCAGCGCCTCGTCCAGGACGGCATAGCCTATGCGCGCAGTGCGCACGGCAATGGCGAGAAGAATGCCCGCATTGACCTTGCCTCCTTCATCGACAGCATAGCCTACGACTACCAGGACATTGGAAAGGCCGTCACCGTCGTCGGCCTGGCTGAGGGTGCCGCTTTCACCAAGCCGCATGTCCTTCGCCGCATTCTGTCGAACTTCATCGATAATGCGCTGAAGTTTGCCGGCGCCGCCGAGATCAACGTCGAGCGCAGCCCAGATAACGATATCGTCATCACGATTATGGACCGTGGGCCTGGAATCCCCGACGATATGCTCGATGCCGCCATGCAGCCATTCTTCCGGCTGGAGCAATCCCGAAACCGGGAGACCGGCGGCACCGGTCTCGGCCTTGCGATCGCCCAGCAGCTGACGGCCAAGATCGGTGGGTCGCTCCGGCTCTATAATCGTGCCGGCGGCGGTCTGGCGGCGGAAATCACCATTCGTTGACGTCGGCGGTCACCGCAAAAATTCGAGATGTTTGTATGCAAGGATGTCTTCGATATCGGATGCTACATTTTGTGACATTTCGGGCGATTTCGGAAACATGGCGGATATATCCGTCGGCCAAACCACACTCCTTCAACCCGGCCGCGCAGCGCGGCCAGTCGCGTGCAGCGACGCAACACAAGGAGTGTTCCATGACAAAGATCGACAAGGTTCTCTATACCGGCAAGACCCACACGACGGGCGGGCGCGACGGCGCGTCGCATAGCGACGACGGGCAGCTTGATATCAAGCTTTCGCCTCCGGGCGGCAACCGTGCCGGCACCAATCCCGAACAGCTTTTCGCCGCCGGCTGGTCTGCCTGCTTCATCGGCGCGATCGGCATTGCTGCGGCTAAGCAGAAGATCAGGCTTCCCGCAGATCTTGGCGTCGATACCTAGGTCGATCTCGGGGCGACCGACGGCGACTATTTCCTGCAGGCTCGCCTCAAGGTCAGCCTGCCGGGCATCGAAGCGGATCTGGCAAGGGCGCTTGTGGATGAAGCGCACCGCACCTGCCCCTATTCGAAAGCAACCCGCGGCAATATCAATGTCGAATTGAGCATTGCCTGACTGATGGGATCGATCGCCAAAGGAAACATGACGAGGCCGGTCGGGCCTCGTCGATGGAGGAACAAATGAGACTGATGATCATCTGCATTCTGGGGGCGACGATTTTCGCAGCGCCCTGCATCTACGATGTAAGCTCACAGGAGCCGTCGCCGCTTGCCGGCCTCGTGACGGCGGCATCCGCAGCTTCATCCTCAGGAGAGCGGCCGCCGCTCCAGCTGCTCTTTTAGATCACCCGGGAGAAAGACAGTGAAACTCTATCAGAACGAAATTTCCTCGGCGACATCCCGAGTCCGCGTCGCGCTCGCCCTGAAAGGACTGACGGCCGAAGCGCTGCCGGTCACCATTCTCGGCGAAGATTCCGAGAGCCGGCAGGCCGGATATCGCAGTGTCAATCCGCAGGGACTCGTGCCAGCCTTGCTGACGGATAGCGGCGTTCTCCTCACCCAGTCACTGGCGATCGTCGAATATCTCGATGAGCTTCAGCCTAGACCGCCATTGCTGCCTGATACAGCGGAAGATAGGGCGCTGGCGCGGTCGATCGCGCTTGCGATCACAGCCGAAATCCATGCGTTGTTGCCGCCACGCATCGGCCTGCATCTTCGCGCCACGTTCCAGGCTGATGCCGATGCCATCATCGCCTGGGATCGTCATTGGGTGGGCGAGGGAATGGCGGCTGTCGAGACGATGATCGCCGGCCGCAGGCAAGGGATCTTCGCCGTCGGCGATCGCCCGAGCATTGCCGATATCTTTCTGTTCCCGCAGTCGATCGGCGCCCGTCGCCTCGGCTTCGATCTCACCCGATGGCCCAATATCGCCGAGATTGTCACCAAGCTGGAGGCGATACCGGCTTTTCGGGATAATGCGCCGGCACCGAGACGATGATGCAATCGATGAAGAAGCGGCCGCAGGTGACTGTGGCCGCTCGCTTCTCTTGTTCGGATGAGAAGTCGCCTTGACGCCCGTTTGCCGCTTTTAGCGGTCGACCCTTGCCTGCAGATGCGCGGGATAACGATCGCCTTCCACCTTGATCGTGGCGAGCGCGCTTTCGATGCTGGCGAGATCCTCGGCCGTCAGTTCCACCTCAGCGGCCTGGATGTTCTCCTCGAGGCGATGCAGCTTGGTGGTGCCGGGGATCGGTACGATCCAGGGCTTCTGCGCCAGCAGCCATGCCAGAGCCACCTGGGCCGAGGTGGCCTTCTTGCGCGCGGCAATCTCCGCCAGAAGATCGACGAGCACCTGGTTGGCCTTTCGCGCCTCCTGAGAAAAGCGCGGCACGACGTTGCGGAAATCCTTGCTGTCGAAGGTGGTCGTCTCGCTGATCGCGCCGGTGAGGAAGCCCTTGCCGAGCGGGCTGAAGGGCACGAAACCGATGCCGAGTTCTTCCAGCGTCGGCAGGATTTCCTGCTCAGGCTCGCGCCACCACAGCGAATATTCGCTCTGCAACGCCGCCACCGGCTGGACGGCATGGGCGCGGCGGATCGTTCGGGCGCCTGCTTCCGAGAGGCCGAAATGCCTGACCTTGCCTTCAGCGATCAGTGCCTTGACCGTGCCGGCGACATCCTCGATCGGAACATCGGGGTCGACTCGATGCTGGTAGAAGAGATCGATGACATCGGTCTTCAAACGCTTCAACGCCTGGTCGGCCACCGTCCGGATCTGCTCCGGCCGGCTGTTCATGCCGCTCTGGCCGCCATTGGCATCGAAGTTGAAACCGAATTTCGTAGCGATCACCACCTCCTCGCGGAAGGGCGCGAGCGCTTCTCCCAGAAGCTCCTCGTTCTTATAAGGGCCATAGGCCTCGGCCGTGTCGAAGAAGGTCACGCCGCGTTCAAACGCCCGCCGGATCAGTGCTGTCGCTTCCTGAATATCCGTCGCCGGGCCATAACCATAACTCAGCCCCATGCAGCCGAGACCGATGGCCGAGACTTGAAGTCCGCTCTTTCCAAGTTCACGCTTCTGCATAGACGTTTCCCTTGCTAACCTTGGTATTGCGTGTCGGTGACATGCTCCATCCAGTCGACAACCTTGCCGTCGAGCTGCTCCTGGATGGCGATATGGGTCATTGCCGTCGTCGGCGATGCGCCGTGCCAATGGCGTTCACCCGGTGCGAACGAGACGACGTCGCCGGCGCGGATTTCCTCGACGGGGCCGCCTTCGCGCTGAACACGGCCGCAGCCGGATGTGACGATCAGCGTCTGGCCGAGCGGATGAGTATGCCAGGCGGTACGGGCGCCGGGCTCGAAGGTGACGCTGGCGCCAGCCGCGCGTGCGGGGTTGGTAGCGGTAAACAGCGGGTCGACATGCACGCTGCCGGTAAACCAATCGGCCGGTCCTTTGGCCGAAGGCTGCGAACCGCTTCGCTTGATCTCCATCTTAGTTTTCCTTTCAATGTCGGGGCGGACATGTCCACTCAAGTAGCAAGGTATTTAGCGCGTGCGCCTGGTCGCGATTAGATGGTATAAACGGCAAGAACCCATGAGAAATTTTCATCAATGCCGCGCCCCGTCGTCAATGACCTCATCGCCTTCCTCGCCATCGCGCGCGCTCAAAGCTTCACCAAAGCGGCGGGCAAGCTCGGTGTGTCGCAATCGGCACTCAGCCACACCATCCGCGGGCTCGAGGAGCGGCTTGGATTGCGATTGCTGACACGCACGACGCGCAGCGTCGCGCCGACGGAGGCCGGCGAACGCCTGCTCCTCTCCATAGGGCCGCGGCTCGACGAGATCGAGAGCGAGCTGGCTGCCTTGAGCGCGTTGCGGGAGAAACCGGCAGGCACCATTCGCATCAATGCCGGCGAGCATGCGGCGGATGCCGTCCTCTGGCCCGCCTTGGAAACGCTCTTGCCCGATTATCCTGATGTCAATGTCGAGATCATCGTCGACTACGGTCTGACTGACATCGTCGCCGAGCGTTACGATGCGGGGGTGCGGCTTGGAGAACAGGTGGCGAAGGACATGATTGCGGTGCGTATCGGCCCCGACATGCGCATGGCCGTGGTCGGCGCTCCGGCCTATTTCGACACCAGGCCAAAGCCGATGACGCCGCAGGACCTCACGGATCACAATTGCATCAATCTGCGTCTGCCGACCTATGGCAGCGTTTATGCCTGGGAGTTCGAGAAGGACGAGCGCGAACTTAGGGTTCGCGTCGAAGGGCAATTGGTTTTCAACAATATAGCGCTGCGGCTGAACGCAGTACTGGCAGGCATGGGGCTCGCCTACATGCCGGAGGACTTGGTCGAGGCACATCTTGCCGACGGGCGGCTGGTGCGAGTCCTCGAAGATTGGTGCCCACCGTTTTCCGGCTATCATCTCTACTATCCGAGCCGCAGACATACGTCGCCGGCATTCGCCCTCGTCGTCGATGCGCTTCGATATCGGGGTTAGATCGCCGATCCCAGCCCCGGATCAGCACGTCGGGATCATACGAGCTTGACTATTTGACATTCCGTCGGTCGCCACTAATTCCCGGTATAAACCGAAGGAAACAATGAATGAATACTGCGATACCTGCCATGAAAGCCCGGACTGGAGTGTCCGGTTTGGACACAATTCTGGCAGGGGGCCTTTCGCCAGGGCACGTGTTTCTCCTGGAGGGAAATCCAGGGGCGGGCAAGACAACGATTGCGCTGCAGTTCCTGATCGAGGGTGCGCGGCTTGGCGAGCAGGGGCTCTACGTCACCCTTTCCGAAACCGAGAGTGAACTCCGCGCCGGTGCCGCATCGCACGGCATGGTGATCAACGGCAATATCGAGGTCTTCGAGGTCGTGCCTCCGGAAAGCCTGCTGGATGCCGACCAGCAGCAGAGCCTGCTTTATTCATCAGACCTAGAACTCGGAGAGACGACAAAGGAGATCTTTGCCGCTTTCGAGCGGATTAAGCCAAGTCGCGTGGTTCTCGACAGCCTGTCGGAGATAAGGCTTCTAGCTCAAAGCTCGCTGCGCTACCGCCGCCAGATCCTTGCGCTCAAACACTACTTTGCCCGGCAGGGGGCGACAGTCCTTTTGCTCGATGATCTGACGTCCGACGTGCTTGATAAAACTGTGCATAGCGTCGTTCACGGAGTCATCCATCTTGAGGAGATGGCGCCGAGCTATGGCGCTGAGCGCCGCCGCCTCAGGATCACGAAATACCGTGGGCAAGCCTTCCGCGGCGGTTTCCACGATTTCACCATTCAAACTGGCGGCGTCGTTGTCTTTCCACGTCTCGTCGCCGCCGAACATCGGTCGAGTTATGTCCGCGACGAGTTATCCTCAAATATTCCGGAACTGGACCTCCTATTAGGCGGTGGGTTGGAGAGAGGTTCCAGTACGCTTATCCTCGGTCCATCCGGTACCGGTAAGAGTACTTTCTCATTCCAATTCTTGGTCGCGGCTGTTGCGCGTGGCGAGAGAGCGGCGGCCTTCATCTTCGACGAAGAGCTTGGCCTGCTTTTTACGCGGCTCAAGGCGCTCGGAATCGATCTCGAGACGCTCAGGAGCAGCGGTCTAATTCACATTGAACAGCTCGACGCCGCTGAACTGTCACCAGGTGAATTCGCGCATCGCGTGCGCGAGTGCGTGGACGAGTCGAATGCTAAGACCGTCATTATCGATAGCATCAACGGCTATCAAGCATCCATGCCGGATGAAAATTCGCTGATCCTTCACATGCATGAGTTGCTTCAATATTTGAACAGGCAAGGCGCCAATACCTTCCTTACCGTTGCACAGCATGGGCTTGTCGGCGACATGAAGGCGCCTGTCGACGTGACCTATCTTGCGGACACAGTCATACTGCTGCGCTACTTCGAGGCTGCGGGTAGGGTGCGGCGAGCGGTCTCGGTGATCAAGAAGAGAACTGGGCTGCATGAGGATACAATCCGAGAGTATCGTATCAACAGTTCCGGGCTGACGTTCGGGGATCCTCTGGTCGGGTTCCAAGGTGTGCTTCGCGGCGTTCCCGAATTTGTTACCGGCGCAGAGCCACTCCTATCGACTGATGGCGGGGGTCGCGGCAATTCCTAACTCCGTAAAGCCGAAAGCATTGATCTATGCTCCCGCCGGACGCGATGCCCAGGTGGCGGTATCGCTAATCGAAGAAGCCGGCCTATCATCGATTGCGGCTGCCGACCTGAATGTCTTTGCCTCTTCACTGAAAGATGACATCGCACTTGGCGTGCTGACCGAAGAGGCCGTTCGCTGGAGCGATTTGAAGCCGATTGCCGCCTGGGTGTCCGCCCAGCCAAGCTGGTCGGATCTGCCATTCATCGTGCTTACCACGCGCGGCGGCGGGCCTGAACGAAATCCGGCCGCTGCGAGGCTTTCCGAGGTTCTCGGCAATGTCACCTTCCTGGAAAGGCCGTTCCACGCGACCTCCTTCATCAGTATTGCGCGGACCGCATTAAAAGGGCGCCTGCGCCAATATGAGGCTCGAGCTCAGCTCGAGGCTTTGGCCGAGGGCGAGCGACGGCTGCAGACGGCGCTTGCAGCCGGTCGTCTTGGGGCGTGGGAGCTGGAGCTATCCTCGATGGCCTTATCAGCCTCGGCCACCTGCAAAGCGGTTTTCGGCCGCAGTCCGGATGAGGACGTCACACGCGACGACCTCATCGCAAGCATCCACCCCGACGACCGGGATCTTGTGCTGGAACGCCTGCGCCGGACGATTGATACTGGACGTGACTATTCGATCGAGCACAGGACGATCTGGCCGGATGCATCGCTGCATTGGACCGAGGTCCATGCGCAGCTCTATTCCGACAGATATGGTTCCGCCAGGAAACTCGTCGGCGTCTGCTCCGATACTACCGCCCGCAAGACCATCGAGGAAAATCTAAGACGGCTCAATGAAAACCTCGAAGAGCGTGTGCGGGAACGGACCAAAGAAGTTAACGCCGCTCACCAAACGCTGCTCGAGGAAGTCGCCCAGCGTGAAAGGGCCGAGGAGCAGCTTCGCCAATCGCAAAAGATGGAGGCGATCGGCCAGTTGACCGGCGGCGTTGCCCACGATTTCAACAATCTGCTAATGGTCGTTCTTGGAAATCTGGAGCTGCTCGGCAAGCATGTTGCCGGAGATGCCAAGGCGACGCGTCTGGTCGATGGGGCGCTTCAGGGGGCGCGGCGCGGGGCGGCGTTGACGCAACGGCTGCTGGCTTTTGCCAGACAGCAGGATCTGCAGGTCAAGCCCGTCGATCTGACCGAGCTGGTCTCCGGCATGAAAGACCTGCTGCGGCGCTCGGTTGGATCCTCGATCAGCATCGAAATCAATGTGCCGACAAGCCTGCCGCCGGCACTGGTCGATGCGAACCAGCTCGAATTGGCGCTGCTCAACCTGGCGGTCAATGCACGCGATGCGATGCCGGACGGAGGGACGCTGTCCATCTCGCTGCGCCAGGAAAATGTTGCCGGCGATAAGGGTGATCTCGGCGAGGGCCCCTATCTTGTTTTGGCGGTGGCCGACTGCGGCACCGGCATGGACGCGGAGACCCTGAAGAAGGCCGTCGATCCGTTCTTCTCGACCAAGGAACTCGGAAAGGGCACGGGCCTGGGCTTATCGATGATCCATGGACTTGCCGTTCAGCTCAATGGCGCACTTCGTCTGACAAGCGAGCTTGGGGTGGGAACGACTGCGGAATTGTGGCTTCCGGCGACGGCCTGGCGAACAGAGGTGCTGGCCGAGTCGGAGGTGACTGTTGAGCAAGCCGCATCCAGACTGAAGATCCTCTTGGTCGATGACGACGCCTTGATCGCCATGAGTTCGGTCGACATGCTTGAAGATCTCGGCCACGAGGTCGTCGAAGCAAATTCCGGCTCGCAGGCACTGGACCTGATCAGCAGCGGTCAGCATTTCGACCTTGTCATCTCTGACTATTCGATGCCTGGTATGACCGGCGCGCAGCTTGCCCAGGCCGCGCGGGACATTTATCCGGCGTTGCCGATCGTGCTGGCGACAGGTTACGCCGATCTTCCCTCTGGCACCGATATCGATCTACCGAGATTGGCAAAGCCCTATAATCAGGCTCAGCTCGCCAAGGAAATCGCCAAGGCGATGGCACGCGAAACGGCTCCGCTTCCTAGATCCGGCGGCGGCGACGCAGGTGGTTCAAAGCCTCGCCTGTCCAAGGCCAACGATGTCAGTGATGAAATCGGCGATGGCGCCTGTGTCGTCTAGATCGAAGACCGGCAGGGCCGTATCGATTACGGCATGATCGGCGGCGATGGCGCAGATATGGGGATCGCTCGGCGCCAGCGGTTCGCGATTGGCGGCCTCCAGGCGGCGGGCCTCGATCTTCGGGATCGGCTCACGCTTGTAGCCTTCGATCAGCACGAGGTCGCAGGGGGCGAGGCGGGCAAGGATCTCCTCGAACTGAGGTTCAGGCGCGCCGCGCAGCTCGTGCATGATGGCGTAGCGGGTGCCGGAGACGATGGCGACCTCGTGGGCGCCGGCCTGGCGGTGGCGGTAGCTGTCGGCCCCGACCTTGTCGATGTCGAAATCATGATGGGCGTGCTTGATCGTCGAGATCCTGTAGCCGCGGCGGGTGAACTCCGTCACCAGCCGGACGGCGAGACCCGTCTTGCCCGAGTTCTTCCAGCCGGCGATGCCGAAGATTTTCGGTGCGGTCATCCGCGAAGGGCCTCCAGCCAGCGTTCCGCCTCGACGAGATCGTCAGGCGTGTTGATGTTGAAGAAGGGATCGAGCAGGCTGGCACGAGTCGGATGCAGCGGGAACGCCACTTCCGTTACGTCATGCCGTAACAGGAAGTCACGCACACGCCGCTTCTCGTCGCTGGCGATCCAGGCTTCGAGATCGGCGGCCAGCGTCACTGGCCAGAGCCCGAAGACGGGATGGCTTCGGCCCTCGGAGGCGGCGATGGCGATCTGCGACGAGTGCTCGACCGCTGCCGCCAGCCGGGCGACGAGATCGGCCGGGAAGAACGGGCAATCCACCGAGACGGTGACGACATGGGTGATCGAGGGCAGGCTGGCGGCATAGACCATGGCCGCATGGATGCCGGCCATCGGTCCGGCCTTGCCGCGAATATAGTCGGGAACGACAGGCACGTCCCCGGCGGCGGCATCGGCATTGACGGTAACGAGCAAGACCTGCTGCGAGAGCCGGGTCAACACATGGCGGAGCAGGCTCTCGGTCCCAAGCATCACGCCTGCCTTGTCGCGGCCCATGCGCTGCGAGCGGCCGCCGGCCAGCACGACGCCTGCTATGTGAGATTTATCCAACGAGAATTCAGCCATCATCCTTCCTCAGCCATCATCTGCTTCAGACGGGCGCGCGCGGCGCGGATTCCTGCGCGATCGGCGACACACGGCGCTTAGCTTCACGATAGAACGTATAGAGGCCGGAGGCGATGACGATCGCAGCCCCCACGAGCGTCCAGCTATCAGGCACTTCGGCGAAGAAGAGGAAGCCGAGCAGAGAGGAAAAGATTAGGCTGGTATAGCGGAATGGCGCGACGAAAGAGATTTCGCCGGTGCGCATGGCGAGTATGACCGACTGGTAGCCGACGAGCACCAGCACCGATGCGAGCACGAGATGCCCAAGGGCGCTAGCGCTGACCGGCTGCCAGCCGCCGAGCGCCGGAATGAGTAGCGCACCGAAAAAGGAGGCCGATATGGCGGTGATGACGGTTATCATCAGCGAGGGGAACTCCGGACTGATGCTCCGGGTGGCGAGATCGCGGCCGGCCGTCGTCAGCACCGCGGCGACGCAGAGGAGGGCGGCGGGGGTGAATCCATCAGGGCCGGGACGGATGATGATCATCACGCCGACGAGGCCGACGAGGATCGCCGACCAGCGCCGCCAACCGACCGGCTCGCCGAAGAAGAGCGCCGCCCCGAAGGTAACGACCAACGGCAGCGATTGCAGGATCGCCGAGGCATTGGCGATCGGCATCATGCCGAGCGCGGTGATATAGGTGACGGCGGAAAGCGTCTCGCAGATGATCCTGAAGATGATCATCGGCTGCAGCATGATGCGCCAGGAACGCAGCGCGCCCATTTTCCAGGCGATCAGATAGACAAGCAGGCTGGTGAAGAGGCCGCGCAGGAACATGATCTCGCCGGCGTTCATATAGGCGATCACCGATTTGGATAAAGCGTCGCTTGCGGAAAAGCCGGCCATCGCCAAGCTCATATAGATGGCGCCTTCAGTATTGCGTGACCGCGGCATGAAGAGATTCCCGTTACCTGTGCGCTCCTTTTAATCGCGAAGATGCATGGAGGGAATCGGATGAATGTCACACACAGCATAAATCGATGATGCGACGCACAATGGCACTGACGTCGACGCAGGCGCGTCGGTGGAGATCGCGGCAAATCACCGTTTGATAAGGTGAATTCCGATACTTCCAGCGCAGCGATCAAGGTTCAAACCTGACCCGCGGTGGCTGTCGCTCAGACCGACATCGTCGGTCGTAAGCGGTTTTTCTTTTCCTGCGCGGGAAACGGGTGGCTGCATCGCCTGATGTTTGAGATCTCTGGTGCCGCAACAACCCAGGAGAAACCGACATGACACTTCTGAACGGCAAGATCGCCATCATCACCGGCGCAAGCTCCGGCATCGGCCGCGCGGCGGCGAAACTCTTTGCCCGGGAAGGCGCGAAACTCGTGGTCAACGGCCGGCGGCAGGACGCGCTTGATGCCGTCATTGCCGAAATCGAGGCGGAAGGCGGGCAGGCCGTCGCCATATCAGGCGATGTCAGGGACGAGGCGCTGCAGGCAAGGCTTGTCGAGACGGCGGTCTCGCGCTTCGGCGGGCTCGATATCGCCTTCAACAATGCCGGCGTCATTGGCGAGATGGGGCCGGTGACAGGGCTTTCGCTGGAGGCATGGCGCGAGACGATCGAGACCAACCTCACCGCCGCCTTCCTCGGCGCCAAGCACCAGGCGGCGGCAATGGGAGCGCGCGGGGGATCGCTGATCTTCACCTCGACTTTCGTCGGCCACACCGCCGGCATGCCGGGCATGGCCGCTTATGCCGCCGGCAAGGCGGGGCTTATCGGCCTCGTGCAGGTGCTCGCCGCCGAACTCGGGAGGCAGAACATCCGCGTCAACGCACTGCTGCCAGGCGGCACCGACACACCCGCCAGCATCACCAACGCGCCGGACGCCACGCCGGAACTGCTCGCCTTCGTCGAGGGGCTGCATGCGCTGAAACGCATGGCCCAACCCGAAGAGATCGCCAATGCGGCGCTTTTCCTCGCCTCCGACATGTCGAGCTTCGTGACCGGCACGGCGATGCTGGCGGATGGCGGCGTTTCGATCAGCCGGACATAGGGCGGACGATCGGGGCCGTTCATTTGCATTCGCTTGCGCTCAACGCATTCGCGGCTTTGCCGCTCACCCCCTCATCTGCCTGCCGGCATCTTCTCCCTGCTGGGGAGAAGGGGAGTCGTGGCAACGTCTTGCATTCTTGGGAGCCCAGTTGTGGAAATGACAGCCGTTCGGCTTGCTCCCGCTTCTCCCCGGTGGGGAGAAGATGCCCGTAGGGCAGATGAGGGGGGGTGAGGAGCAGTCGCGACGAACGCCTTGAGCACAAGCGAAAGGCAATGGCCTCAGCGGAGAATAACCCGGCGCACGCGTCCCATCCGTCGAGGCCCATTAGGCCCCTTCCGAATGAGGCGCTCTGCTGTTGGTGCCGCCTTGAGGGCTACGATCAGGCGACTTCGCGTATGTCTTTTGCCGCCTGGCGTTCGAGATAGGCAACCAGATCCTCGATGGTGACGAGCAGGAGGTCATGGCGTTTGGCGAAAAGGGTGAGCTCGGGGAGGCGGGACATGGTTCCGTCGTCATTGGCGACTTCGCAGATGACGCCGGCCGGGGTCTTTCCGGCGAGGCGGGCGAGATCGACGGCAGCTTCGGTGTGGCCAGGGCGGCCGAGCACGCCGCGGGGATTAGCGCGCAGCGGAAAGATATGGCCGGGGCGGGCGAATTCGTCAGGCTTTGTGCGATCGTCGACGAGGGCGCGGACGGTGGCGGCGCGGTCGGCTGCCGAGATGCCGGTCGTTGTGCCCTTGAGATAGTCGACCGAGACCGTGAAGGCGGTTTTGTGCGATTCCGTGTTGTTGGGCACCATCAGCGGTATATCGAGTGCATCGAGACGCTCGCCTTCCATGGCGATGCAGACGAGGCCGCGGGCGTGGGTCATCATGAAGGCGATTGTTTCCGAGGTGACGGCATCGGCGGCGACCACGATATCGCCTTCGTTTTCCCGGTTCTGGTCATCGACGACGACGACCATCTTGCCGCTGGCAATGGCTGATATGGCATCTTCAATTCTTGCGATAGTCATGCTGTCTGGCCTTTCAAGGGTTATGTCAGCGGGCTGACATGATCTGCTCGGCTCAATCCGTGAGCGAGCCTTCTGCCCTTGGGCGAACAAACGTCAGCCGACTCCGGGATGGAGTGCGACTGCCCGTGTTGTCCTCTTCCATCCGGACTATACCGTCGGCTCCGGCATCTCACCGGATCTGCTGACCTTCCGGCAGGAGGTGCCGGAAGCGCTCGCGGGCTCCAGGATTGCTCCTGATACCGCCGGTGGGGAATTACACCCCGCCCTGAGAACATTTCAAAGATAGAATCAAAAACAGGCGGATGGCAAGGTCACTCGACGGGGCAAAAATGCAAAGCTGCCATGACGCCGATGGACACACTGTTCACATGGAGGCGACGACCGGGTCGCCTTCCGCGCTTCGTTGGTGGTTTGATGTTTGTTTCAGGTCGTTGTCTCAAAGCCGCTGCGCACTTTTGGGCGACCTGCGTCAGGACATGATCAGGCCGCCGTCGACATTGATCGTCTGGCCGGTGATATAGGCGGCGTCCTCGCTGGCGAGGAAGGTCACCAGGCCGGCGACGTCTTCGCCAGAGCCGGCCCGTTTCATCGGGATGCCTTCGACCCATTCCTTCATCAGCTCGCCGGGGGCGTAGTTGCCGAGCAGCTTGCCCCAGGCCTGGTCGTTATAGGCCCACATGTCGGTCTCGATGATCCCGGGGCAGAAGGCGTTGACGGTGATCTTCTCGGTCGCGACTTCCTTGGCCAGGCTCTGGGTAATGCCGACGACGCCCATTTTCGAGGCGGCATAATGCGGCGTGTAGATGAAGCCGTCGCGGGCCTGGCCGGAAGCGGTGTTGATGATGCGGCCGCCGCGCTTGTGCTTGCGCATCCTTGATATCGCCTCCTGGGCGCAGAGGAAGACGCCCTTGGTGTTGACGGCCATGACCTTGTCCCATTCGTTTTCGGTCAGGTCCTCGACGCGGGCAATAGTGATGACGCCGGCATTCTGGATCGAGACGTCGACCGAGCCGAATTCCTTTTCGGCGGTATCGTAGAGGGCGGTGACGCTCGCCTTGTCGGTGACGTCGCCGATGAAGGAGACCGCCTTGCCGCCTTCGGCCCGGATCTGTTCGGCGACGCCGTGAACCAGGTCCTCGTTGGCCGAGACGACGAGATTGGCGCCTTCTTTCGCAAAGCGTTTGGCGATCGCCGCTCCGATGCCGCGGCTACCCCCGGTAATGACGACGGTCTTCTGCTCAAAGCGTTTCATGCTCTTTCCTTGTCCATCGATAAACAGCAAATCTCGGTGCGACCTACCGTGCGATCATTATTGGATCTCAACCGCTTGTCGCGAATTCAGGCAGTCTTGAGCGCGGATGACGACGCCCGAGCCCCCATTCCGTTCGATCAGCGCGAAGGGCGGGCAGACGACGATGTCGCACGCCGTCATACCCGTTAGTCCCTTCAGCGCCTCGATCTCAGCCAGGGAGGAAGCGAGACCGGTCACTTTCCAGCGGCGGCAATGAGCTTTCTCATCACCAGCAGCAGAAACCGCCGTCGACGAGAAGATCGACGCCGGTCACGAAACTTGCTGCATTCGACAGCAGGAACACCGCCGGACCTACCATCTCGTCGACTTTTGCCATGCGCTGCATCGGCGTCTGCTCTTCGAAGAGCTTGGTCTGGTGGACCATCTCCGGGCGGGTGTTCATGGGCGTTGCCGTGTATCCGGGGGAGATGGTGTTGACGCGAATGCCGCGGTCGACCCATTCCATCGCCATAGACTTCGACATATGGATCACGCCCGCCTTGGAGGCGTTATAGTGCGCTTGGTTCAGCCCCCGGTTTACGATCACACCCGACATAGAGGCGATGTTCACGATGGAGCCGCGTCCGTTCTTCAGCATGGCGCGGGCCTCGGCCTGGCAGGAAAGAAAGATGCCTTTGAGGTTGATATCCATCAACGTCTGATATTGGTCCTCCTCCATCTCTTCCGCCGGGTTCGCGTTAGCGATGCCTGCAGCGTTCACAGCAAGCGTCAGCGCGCCGAGATCCGCTTCGGTCCGTGCTACGGCCTCTCCAAGGGAAGATTTGCTCGTGACATCCGCCGCGATCTGGATCGAGCGGCGACCGGCGGCGCGAATATGTTCAGCCGTCTTGACCAGTCCGTCGTCGGTTCGGCGGTCGAGCAGCGCCACGTCGGCGCCGCATTGCGCAAGGCCGATGGCAATGTGCTGACCAATGCCGCTGCCGGCTCCGGTAACGATGGCAACCTGGCCGCTGAGATCGAAAAGCTTCGGGGCGTTCAGAGTGATGTCGGACACCGCTCTTCCTTTCTCTGTCTGTTTAGATGGTCGCTAGCTCCATGACCGAAACGTCGTTTGCCTGGTCACGATTGAGAATCCCCGCCTGCTTGCCTTGCGCAAGCACGAGAATGCGATTGGAGACTCCAAGAACCTCTTCGAGGTCAGAGCTTACGACGATGACCGCCACGCCCTGTTTGGCAAGATTGACGATGATGTCGTAGATGCCCGCTCGGGCGCCGACGTCGATGCCCCTCGTCGGCTCGTCGAGCACAACGACCTTGGGATCGCGCATGAGCCACTTCGCGATCACGACCTTCTGCTGGTTGCCGCCGGACAGGTCCGAGGCGTGCTGTTCAGCACGGCCCTTTACGCCGAACTTGGCAACTGCCTTTTCTGCAAAGGAGCGCTTGACGCGCGGCGTGATCCAACCGCCGCCGAGTTTGTCGAGATTGGCATAGACAATGTTCTCGCTGATCCGGTGCCCGACGATCAGGCCCTGCTCCTTGCGGTCTTCCGGAACCATCACGATACCCTTGGCGATCGCGTCCGCTGGATCGCGCAGCCTGAGTTCCTCGCCTTCCAGCTTGATCGAACCAGCACTGATTGGATCTGCTCCCGAAATCGCACGCACCAGTTCGGTGCGGCCGGCACCGACCAATCCGGCGATGCCCAGAATTTCCCCGGCCCGGACCTCGAAGGTAACGTCACGGAACGAGTTGTCCGGCGAGCTCAGCCCGGACACCTGGAGTACCGGGCGATTTGTCGGAACCGGAAGGGTAGGGAACAAGCGGTCAAGCGGGCGCCCGACCATGCTCTCGACAATCGTTCGCACCGGGGTGGCGCTGTCGGAGAATTCCTGCACCCGCTCGCCGTCACGAAGAACGACGATCCGGTCGGTTATCTGCTTGATCTCTTCCATGCGGTGGGAAATATAGACGATGCCGACGCCTTCTGAGCGAAGCTTCCGAACCTGTTCGAAGAGAGCTTCCGTCTCCGCTCCGCCAAGGGCGGCTGTCGGCTCATCGAGGATCAGGAGTTTTGCGTTGAGAGCCAGCGCCTTGGCGATCTCGATGAGTTGCTGATCCGCCGTGGAAAGGCCGGCGACCGTCCGCGTTGCAGGAATGCGAAGGTTCAAGCGAGCGAGCTGGTCCTGGGCCCGGCGAACCATCTGGGCGCGGTCGACGACGCCGTTCTTCATCGGCCAGCGTCCGATGAAGACGTTTTCCGCGATCGACAGCTGCGGCAGTAGCTGCAGTTCCTGATGTATCAGGACAACGCCCTTGTCGATGGCTTCCCTTGGAGTGGCCGGGGCATAAGGCTGCCCCAGCCATGTCATTGATCCTTCGGAGGGCGAGCGTGACCCGGCAATAATGCCCGACAACGTCGACTTGCCCGCTCCGTTTTCACCGAGAAGTGCAACCACTTCGCCGGGGTAAACGTCCAAGCTGACATCCTTCAGAACCTGGAGTGGCCCATACCATTTGGATATGCCCCTCAGGGAAAGAACGGGATCAGTCATGGCACACCTCCTCAAGACCTCGACTTCATTACGGATGGCTGGCGATGAAGCCTGCGACGTTTTCCTTGGTTGTCAGCGTGGCGTCCATAAGCTGCACCGGCGGTACTTTTTCTCCGGCGACAAGCTTGGCGGCATTTTCGACCGCATCGCGGCCCATCTTCTGCGTCTGCTGTGTCGCCGTTACGTTGAAGACGCCCTTGCTCAGCGCTTCGAGAGCCGCGGTGTCGCCATCGAAGCCGCCGACCACGATCTTCTGCGACGGATTGGCGACCTTGATCGCCTGCGCGGCGCCGAGGGCGAGGCCGTCGGCCTGTGCGAACACGATGGAAACGTCCGGATTTGCCTGCAGCATATTCTGCATGATCTGGAAGCCTTCGTCCTGGCTCCAGATGTTGGAGAACTGTTCGGCGACAACCTTGACGTCCGGATATGCCTTGAGAGATTCAGCGCAGCCCTTCGAACGATCGACTTCCGGCGTCGTGCCCTTCTGGCCGTGGATGATGACCATCTTCCCCTTGCCGCCGGCTTCCTTCAGGATGTAGTCGCAGACGGCCTTGGCAGACGCGACGGAATCCGTTGCAAGGAAGGTATCGCCGGGTGCTCCCTCGGCGTTCCGGTCGACGTTCACGACCGGGATGCCGGCGCTCTTCGCAAGCTTGACCGGAACGGTCGCAGCCGCCGCACCTGCCGGAATATAGATCAGCGCGTCGATTTTCTGGGTCAGAAGATCCTGGATCTGGTTGACCTGCGTCGGTCCGTCGCCCTTCGCGTCGACCGTGATGACTTCGATGCCGCGCTTCTTGGCCTCGGCTTCGACCGATTGCTTGATCTGGTTGAAGAAGTTTGCCTGAAGGTTGGCAACGGCCAGGCCGAGCTTCTTCAGTTCCGCCGCATGTACGGGGCCGAGCATGAGGCCGAGCAGTGCAGCGGACGCGAGCATGGTGCGCGCTATTTTCATTGTATTTCCTCCGTTGTTTGATGGAACCCTCGGGTATGTCCTCCCCCTCGGGGTATTGATCCGCCCCAAATTTTGGGGCGGAATTCCGGGTCTGCCAACGCGGCGGACCCCGCTCGTCAGGCGCGACGCCGACGAATAGTCTCTGCGCCGACCGCGAGCACGATGACGATGCCGATGATCACCTGCTGCAGGAACGGCGAGACGTTGAGAAGGTTGAGACCGTTGCGAAGCACACCGATGATAAGAACGCCGATCAGCGTTCCACCGATGCCGCCCGCGCCGCCGGAGAGCGAAGTCCCGCCGATGACGACCGCAGCGATGGTGTCCAGTTCATAGCCCAGACCACTGGACGGCTGGACGGAATCCAGCCGTGCGGCGAGCACGATGCCTGCGAGCCCCGCAAGGACGGCACTAACGACATAGACGGCTATCGTCACGAGCGGGACGTTGATACCAGCCAGCCGCGCGACTTCGGCGTTTCCGCCCACCGCATAGAGCATGCGACCTTCGGACCGGAAGTGCAGGAAAAGCCACGCGGCAAGAACAACCGCAAGCATGAGGAATACCGTGGCAGTCATGATGCCGAAATGGCGATCGATGGCCAGCATCATGAACCAGTCGGGGAATCCGACGATCTGCTGACCGTCCGTGATCATGTTTGCAACGCCGCGAGCCGCGGACATCATCGCAAGAGTGGCAATAAAGGCTGGAACCCGGAACTGCGTCACCAGAAGTCCGACGATCAGGCCTGATACCGCTGAGGCGATGAGAGCAAAAGCGATCCCGACGGGCAGCGGTAGGCCGGCGACGTTGGCGGTCCAGCCCATGACCATCATCGCCAGCGCGAGTGCCGAGCCGACGGAAAGATCAATGCCGCCGATCAGGATGACGAACGTCATTCCTACCGCCATGATGCCGAGAACAGTGATCTGGTCGAGGATGTTGAGGCCGTTTCGAACCGAAAGAAACGTATCTGTGCTGAGGCTCAGAAAGACGCACAGTGCGAGCAGTCCGACGAGGGGGCCGGTAGCTCCCTTGAGCTTGCTCAGCCAGGCTCCGGACGAAAGCCTCTGTTCATTGATATCGAGCGCCACCATTGCTCCTCCCTATGCGTAGGCCTGTATCCGATATTTGCTCAGGGTAGAATAATTATTCATGCCTGCTGGAAAATTCATTAACAACTTGCCATTCAGCTGTCAATAAGCTTTCTTCGGGCATGTGCTCTCGGGAGCGTCTTAAGGGGCTTGACTAATCGGCTTGTTGTGCAAAAATATTGATGATTGAATATTTATGCACGGAGGAATTTATGGATCCGACAGAACTTGAGCGCATCGCCCGCCAGATCCGATTGCGCGATCTCCAGGCGGTCTTTGAAGCGGGCGCCGGCCATATTGGCGGCGAGATGTCGGTCATCGACATTTTGACGGCTCTCTATTTTCGTGTGCTGAATGTCTGGCCGGATCAGCCCAAACATCCCGACCGCGACAGGTTCGTTCTTTCTAAGGGGCATACGGCATGCGCGCTGTATGTAACGCTCGCAAAACGCGGCTTCATCCCGGAGGATGAGATTTCCACCTTCTTGAAGCCGCATTCGAGGCTGAACGGGCATCCAAATTGCAACAAGGTTCCTGGCGTCGAAACGAATACCGGGCCGCTCGGCCACGGTCTTCCGGTCGCAGTAGGAATGGCGATAGCCGCCAAGCTCTCAGGCGCGAAATATCACACCTATGTCGTCACCGGCGACGGTGAGATGCAGGAGGGCTCAAACTGGGAAGCGATCATGGCGGCAGCTCAGTTCAAGCTCGATAACTTGACGTTGATCATCGATCACAACAGGTTTCAGCAGGGCGCTGCACTGGCCGATACCAATGATCTCGCCCCGCTTCGTCCGAAGCTTGAAGCATTCGATTGGGAAGTCAGCGAAATCAACGGGAACAAAATGAGCGAAATCGTTCCGGCTCTCGAACACCGCGGGCCAAGACCGCATTGCATCGTCGCCCATACCAACAAGGGCCATGGAATATCGTTCATGCAGGACCGGGTCGACTGGCACCACAAGGTACCGAGCAAGGAACAATACGAAATTGCGTTGGCAGAATTGTCGGAGGCACTGTAATGAATGCGCCAATAAACCCACCCAGGCTCTACGATTGCCGCGACGCGTTCGCTGCTGCGCTTGAGCGGCTGGCCGCCGAAAACGAAACCATCGTTGCCGTCTGCAACGACTCTGTGGGTTCCTCCAAGCTCGGCGGCTTCAAGGCGAAGTTTGCAGAGCGCCTCGTCAATGTCGGCATCGCAGAGCAGAACATGGTGGGGGTTGGCGCAGGCCTCGCCAATGGCGGACGTCTTCCATTTGTGTGCGCCGCTGCTCCGTTTCTCACGGGACGGTCGCTGGAGCAGATCAAGGCCGATATTTCGTATTCGAATGCCAACGTCAAGCTGGTCGGCATTTCTTCCGGAATGGCGTATGGCGAACTCGGACCGACCCATCACTCGATCGAAGACTTCGCTTGGACGCGGGTTCTGCCCAATCTTCCGGTCATTGCGCCTTGTGACCGCATCGAAACGGCTGCTGCGGTTGAGTGGGCCGCGGCTTACAACGGGCCCTGTTTCCTGCGTCTGTCTCGCGTTGGTGTACCGGATCTGCTTCCGGAGGGTCACAGGTTCGAACTCGGCAAGGCAAACCTCCTTCGCCAGGGCTCCGACGTCACCCTTATCGCCAATGGCACTTTGACTCATCGCATCTTGAAGGCTGCCGAAATCCTCGCAGACCGCGGCATCAACGCCAGGGTGCTCAATCTTGCAACGGTTCGTCCGATCGACGAGGAGGCTATCATAGCAGCGGCGAAGGAAACCGGAGCGATCGTCACAGCCGAAGAGCATACGATCTTTGGCGGGCTGGGTTCCGCGGTAGCCGAAGTGGTGGTCGACAATGCTCCGGTCCCGATGAAACGTCTCGGAGTTCCCGGGGTCTATGCCCCGACCGGTTCGGCAGAGTTTCTGCTCGACGAATTCGGAATGGCGCCGTCCGCAATCGCCGACGCCGCGCAGTCGTTGATCAGGCGCAAGTAACTGGAATCGCGCGACTTTTGTTCTTATGCAATTCCGGACGGAAAACCGCTTGGCACTTTTCCTGGAATTGCTCTAGCCGGGACGCTTTTTGTCGTCCCGGCCGAGACCTGATCTGGGGAGGATAGAATGCGGGCAATTCTGGCAATCGACCAGGGCACCACCAATTCAAAGGCAGTTCTGGTTTCCGAAAGGGGAGAAATCGTCGGCAGAGGTTCGGCTGCTGTCGGCATTTCCTATCCGAAGCCGGGTTGGGTCGAACAAGACCCAAGCCGGCTCTACGCATCGGTTTGCGAAGCGATCGACGCCTGCCTGAAGGCCAGTCCCGATGTGACTATCGAGGCGGTGGCCATTTCCAACCAGCGCAGATCTGTCACCGCCTGGGACGCCGAAACGGGAGACGCGCTTGGACCGGTGGTAAGCTGGCAGTGTCGTCGTACGGCACAGGATTGCGAGCGTCTCATTGCCGAAGGCCGCCTTGACCGTGTGCAGGCGCTCACAGGCCTGCCATTGGATCCGATGTTTCCAGGTTCGAAATTCCGATGGCTGCTCGACCGTATTCCGGCCGGGCGATCGGTGCGGCTGGGAACGGTCGACAGTTGGCTCGTCCACTGCCTGACCGGCGGGCGTCGGCATGTTTGCGACGCTTCCAATGCCGCCAGGAGCCAGTTGTTCGATCTGCGGGAACAGAGATGGAGCGATGAACTTGGCGAGATCTTCGGCGTCGAAATCGCGCTCCTCCCCGAGGTACTAGACAGCTCTGCCGATTTCGGCCGGACGCAAGGATTGCCGGGGTGCCGGATGGCACTCCGATCATGGCTGCGATCGGAGACAGCCACGCAGCCCTGTTCGGTCATGGAGCATTCAAGCCGGGCGACGGAAAGGTGACCTTTGGAACCGGCTCTTCGGTCATGACGACGCTGCCGCGATTCATTCCCCCACGCAACGGCGTCACAACCACCGTCGCATGGCGCATCGAGGGAAAGCCGACTTTCGCTTTCGAAGGCAATATTCTCGTCTGCGCCGCCAGTCTTCCCTGGATGGCGGAGATTCTCGGCTTGGCGGATGTGGCGGCCCTTGTCGAACTTGCGGCGAGCGCTGAGCCGGGCGGACCTGGTTTCGTGCCGGCATTCGTGGGACTGGGCGCACCCTATTGGAAGTCCGACGCCCGTGCCCTGTTCTCCCAGATCAACTTCAATACGACACGTGCGCAAATGGCTCGGTCGGTCACAGACTCCATCGCCCTGCAGGTGCATGACGTGATCGCGGCCATGCGGGCACAGAGCGGCGGCGCGCTCGGCGCGCTCTACGTGGATGGTGGGCCGAGCCAGAACCGCTTTCTGATGCAGTGTGTCTCGAACCTCATCGAACATCCGGTGATCCAATGTGAAGCACCCGAGGCTTCGGCTTTGGGCGCTGCTTACCTGGCGGGGCTTTCGCTCGGCTTGTGGAGCAATCTCCAGAACGTCGCGGAGTTGCCGCGAAACACTCAAATCATTGAGCCGCAACCCGTGGATCGCGCGCTGCTTCTCGATACCTGGAATGATGCGCTTGCCCGCTCGACGGTCCGCGAAACAAAGGCTAAAGGTGAATAAAAATTCACTCTGGGAATAGCGATGACTCGCCTTAACGAACTCCGCCTGATTTCAAGGGTCGCCCAGATGTACCATATGGAGGGACGGCGACAGGCGGAGATCGCACAGCACCTTCGCCTGTCGCAGGCGACGGTGTCGCGGATGCTCAAGCGTGCCGAGGCTGAAGATATCGTGCGAACCAGCGTGATCCCTCCCGCCGGCACCTACAGCGAGCTCGAGGGCGCGCTTCGCGAGAAATACGATCTGCCGGAGGCGATCGTCGTTGAGTGCACGGAAGATCGGGACGGAGCGATCATGGCCCGTATCGGAGAGGCAGCGGCTCATCTCTTGGAGGTGACACTTGCGCCAGGGGAGATCATCGGCGTTTCGAGTTGGAGCCAGACCATTTTCAAGATGGTCGAGAACATTCATCCTCAGAAGAGCGCTCAGGCGAAATACGTCGTCCAGACCCTTGGAGGCATGGGGGATCCTTCAGTGCAGACGCATGCGACGCAGCTTACCACGCGGCTTGCACGGCTGACCGGCGCCGAGCCGAAACTGCTTCCCGTGCAGGGCGTTACCTCGTCCAGAGAGGCAAAGCTTCTGATGCAGGCCGACCCGTTCGTCCGCGAGACGATTGACCTGTTCGGCAGCATAACGCTTGCGATAGTCGGAATCGGAGCAGTCGAACCGTCCGAACTTCTCGCACGGTCCGGCAACATCTTTTCGTCCCGCGAACTGTCTGATCTCGCGGAAGCGGGAGCCGTCGGCGATATCTCCCTTCGCTTCTTCGATAAAAACGGCAAGCCGGTCAAGACACCCCTGGACGACCGGGTCATAGGCCTTCCACTTGAGGATCTCGAACGAGTGGACCGGGTCATTGCTCTTGCCGGCGGGTCCAAAAAGACCGACGCGATTGCAGGGGCGCTCCGCGTGGGAGTCATCGACATGCTTGTTACGGACAAGTTTACCGCGCAGCGATTGATTAGCTGACGAGGCAGACTGTTGCCAGCCTCAATGCGCCGTCCCATCCACGATCACATGGTCGTACTCCATCGAGCATTTCTCGACCCGGGCCTCGACCCTGTAGATCTCGCGCAGCATCTCGGCGGTGACGACATCCCTTGGGGTGCCGCAGGCGTGCATGCGACCGTTGGCGATGACGAGGACCTTGTCGGCAAAGCGCAGTGCCTGGTTAAGATCGTGGATGGCGATCAGCACGATCATGCCCTTGGTGCGGGCCTGGCGGCGCATGAAGTCGAGGACCTCGACCTGGCGGTGGAGGTCGAGCGCGCTTGTGGGTTCGTCCATCAGCATAATCTCGGGTTCGCGCACCAGCGCCTGGGCGATCGAGACGAGCTGGCGCTGGCCACCGGAAAGCGCGCCGAGATCGCGGAAGGCGATGGCTGACATATCAAGCGCCTTCATGACCTCGTCGATGAAGCGCAGGTCGCTGTCGCTGACGGCCCAGGACTGACCCTGCTTGCGGGCGAGCAGGATGGATTCGTAGACCGTCAGCACCGCGTTGGCCGAGGTATCCTGCGGCATGTAGCTGATGGCGTTTTTCGTTTTCGAGCCTTCGACGACGACATGGCCCGGCCCTTTGAGCAGACCGGTGATGCGCTTGAAGAGCGTCGACTTGCCGGCGGCGTTCGGGCCGATCACTGCGACGACCTCGCCCGATGTCATCATTGGCGTCGTCACGTCTTCGACGAAGAGTTTGCGGCCGTGATAGGCGCCGACCGATTGTAACTGAAGCGCTACCATGACCGGCTCCTGTTCGAGAGGATGAGCGAGAAGAAGAAGGGCACGCCGACCAGTGCGGTGATGATGCCGATCGGAAAGATAACGCCGGGGATGATCGACTTCGAGACGATCGAGGTCAGCGACATCAATAGCGCGCCCGACAGGATCGAGCCCGGCAGAAAAAAGCGCTGATCCTCGCCAAGAATCATGCGTGATATATGCGGCCCGACCAGGCCGACGAAACCGATGGTGCCGACGAAGCTGACGGGGACTGCGGCAAGCAGCGAGACCACCAGCATGGTCTGCAGCCGGATGCGGCGGACATTGACGCCGAAGCTTGCGGCCTTGTCCTCGCCAAGCCGGATCGCCGTCAGCGCCCAGGCGTTGCGGGCAAAGAGCGGCAACGCGATCAGCAAGACGGCGAGCGTCACCCAGATTTTCGGCCATGTGGCCTTGGTGAGGCTGCCCATCGTCCAGAAGACGACGGCCGACAGCGCCTGTTCTGAGGCGAGATATTGCAGGAAGGCGAGGGCCGCATTGAAGGTGAAAACGAGGGCAATGCCGAGCAGCACCACCGTCTGCACCGAGACGCCGCGGGCCTGCGAGACGAAATGGATGAAGAGCGTGGCGATCAGCGCCATGATGAAGGCATTGACCGGCACGAGCAGGCCGGCTGCAACAGGCAGAAGCGGAACGCTGGTGACGATCGCCAGCGCTGCGCCAAAGCTTGCCGCCGCCGAAATGCCGAGGGTGAAGGGGCTGGCGAGCGGATTGGCGAGGATCGTCTGCATCTGTGCGCCGGCGACGGAGAGCGAGGCGCCGACGACGATCGCCATCACCGCAACCGGCATGCGGATGTCCCAGACGACGGCCCGCACCTGATCCGAAACGGAGGAGGGGTCGAGGAGGGCGGCCACGACCTCGGTAAGACTATAGCGGGCCGGGCCCCAGGCGAGATCGACGGCAAAGCACAGGCAGAGTGCTGTCGTCATGGTGGCGAGGATCAGCAGCTTGCGCCGGGCGAGGGCGCGGTAGCGCTCCCTCCCAGCTTCGGCTTCGATCGATAGTGCGGCGATCTCTGCCATTTCGGATTACTGACCCGCCTTGGCGTCGACCCAGTAACCCGGCTGGTAGGCGACCGGCAGGAATTTTTCGTGGAATTCCTTGAAGGTGGCATCCGGATCGAGATCGGCAAAGAGGTTGGGATGAAACCACTTGGCCAGTTGCTGAACGGCAACGAACTGATAGGGGCTGGTATAGAACTGGTGCCAGATCGCATGGACATTGCCGCCGGCAACCACCCTGGAGCCGGTAAAAGCAGGGTTTTCCATCAGCGTGTTCAGCGACTTGCGGCTGTCGTCAAAGGTGGCGACGGCATTCGGGCCGACATTCACATAATCCTTGGCATTCTTGGTCTGGCTCCAGTTGGAGCCGGTGACGACGATGACATCGGGATTGGAGGCGACAACCTGCTCGGCATTGATCGAGCCGGTATAGCCCGGCAGGAAATCGGAGCCGAGATTGTGGCCGCCAGCCCAATCGACCATCAGGCCGAAATTATCGGGACCGAAGGTGCCGCAGCATTCCACGAGGCCGGCGGCGCGGTACATGAACACATTCGGCTTTGGCGGATTGGCCGCCTTCAGTCTGTCGGTGACGCGGGCCATCTGCTCTTTCCAGAAGCTGGCGACGGCTTCGGCGCGGCCCTCATGGCCGAAGATCTGGCCGAGGATCTTCAGGCTCGGCTCGGTGTTGGCGAGAATGTGCTCGCGGAAATCGATATAGACGATCTTCACGCCGATGCCGCTGAGCATCTCCTCGAGCTTCACCTCGTCGGCCGCCGTCTTGTTGCCGATCGGCAGCAGCAGCACGTCGGGATGCAGCTTGACGACCGTTTCGGTCTGCAGAGTGCCGTCCGTCAGATTGCCGAGGAAGGGCAGGTCCTTGCCCTTGGGGAACTTCTCGACATAGGCGTTGAAACCGTCCTTGTCGGTGGTCCAGAGATCGTTGCGCCAGCCGACGATCTTGGCGAAGGGATCTTCCTTCTCGATGGGTGCTACGGCATAGAGCATGCGACCTTCCCCTAGGATCACACGCTCGACCGGCTTGTCGAAGGTCACTTCGCGGCCCGCAACATCCTTGACGGTGAAGGATTGCGCCCAGGCCGAAAGTGGCATCAAGCCGGCAATCGCAGCCGCGGAAACTGCGAGCATTTTCACGAAATTCATCTGGAAATTCCCCTGATGTCTGAATAATGTCCGCAGGCATAAGAAATATGACTTTATGAATCAAGTTATATGTTTTAGAGCATTTCCAAACTGATCCGATGCCGGGGCTCTCAAGATGAATTCGACGAACACAAATTACTCCATCCGCGACGAAATCCGCGATTTCTGGTCGGAGAGGGCGGCAACCTTCGACCAGAGCGTCGGCCATGAAATCTTTTCTGAAGGCGAGCGGAAGGGTTGGCAGCGGCTGATCCGAAAGCATCTTGGCGCCGGGCAGGGACGGGCAGCGCTCGATCTTGCCTGCGGCACCGCCGTGATCTCGCATCTGATGAACGATGTCGGCTTCAAAGTCACCGGCCTCGACTGGTCGGATGCGATGCTGGCGCAGGCGCGCGCCAAGGCCAAGAAGCGCGGCACCGATATCCGCTTCGTCGCCGGCGACGCCGAAAACACCATGGAGCCCAAGGACAGCTACGACGTCATCACCAACCGCCATCTTGTCTGGACGCTGGTCGACCCGGCTTCAGCCTTCAAGGAATGGTTCTCGGTATTGAAGCCGGGCGGCAAGGTGCTGATCCTCGACGGCAATATGGGTAAGGAAACCTGGGTCAAGGGCCTGCAGAAGCTCTGGACGAAGGTGACCGGCAAACTGCCGGCGAGCCACATGTCGCCGGAGATGATGGCGCGGCACCAGAAGATCCGCTCACGCGTGCATTTCTCCAGCCAGATGCCGGCCGAAGCAGTTGTCGATCTTTTGCGCCAAGCCGGTTTTACGGATATCGTCGTCGACCGCAAACTCGCCGATATCCATTGGGCGCAGGCGCGCAAGATGCCGTTCCTGCGCGGGCTGGAGCGCATGGTGCAGGACCGGTTTGCGATTTGCGCGCGTAAGCCTTGGTGATGGGGATTGGGGCGGCTCCCTCTTCTCCCCAGCGGGGAGAAGGTGGCCCGCAGGGTCGGATGAGGGGGCCACTCGGCACAGCGTTGATTGCCCTTCGCTTGCGCTCGGCGCACTCGCGGCTTCGCCGCTCACCCCCTCATCTGCCCTGAAGGGCATCTTCTCCCCGCTGGGGAGAAGGGGAGTCTGCCGCACCGTATCCCGGCCCTTCGCATTGCTCAGGGCGTTCGGCGCTGCAATCGATTCACTGGATCGATTGCTCCCGCTTTGCGGGACCGCTTCTCACCCTCCGGTGACACTCATATGCCTGGCCACCGCCGGGCGATTATGCGTGCGGTCGATGATGAAGTCGTGGCCTTTGGGTTTGCGGGTGATGGCCTCGTCGATGGCGGCGTGGAGGAGGGCGTCGTCTTCGGTGGCGCGGAGTGCGGCGCGGAGATCGGCGGCGTCGTTCTGGCCGAGGCACATATAGAGTGTGCCGGTGCAGGTGAGGCGGACGCGGTTGCAGCTTTCGCAGAAATTATGGGTCATCGGCGTGATGAAGCCGAGGCGGCCGCCGGTTTCTTCGACCCTGACGTAACGCGCCGGGCCGCCGGTCTGGTAATCGATGTCCGCAAACGTGAACTGCTCTTCGAGATCGGCGCGCAGCTTTGAAAGCGGCAGGTACTGGTCGGTGCGGTCTTCTTCGATCTCGCCCATCGGCATGGTTTCGATGACGGTCAGATCCATGCCGCGGCCATGGGCGAAGCGCAGCAACTCCGGCATCTCGGCATCGTTGAAATCCTTCAGCGCCACGGCGTTGAGCTTGATCTTCAGCCCTGCCTTTTGAGCCGCGTCGATGCCTTCCATGACCTTGGCGAAATCACCCCAGCGGGTGATCTTGCGGAACTTGTCGGGGTCGAGCGTATCGAGCGAAACATTGATGCGACGCACGCCGCAATCATAGAGCTCCTCGGCGTGGCGGGAAAGCTGCGAACCGTTGGTCGTCAGCGTCAGCTCGTCGAGGCCGGAACCGATCTTCTGGCCGAGCTGGCGAACCAGATACATGATGTTCTTGCGCACCAGGGGCTCGCCGCCGGTCAGCCTGATCTTTCGGACACCCTTGGCGATGAAGGCGGAACAGAGCCGGTCGAGCTCTTCCAGCGTCAAGAGATCCTTCTTTGGCAGGAAGGTCATATTCTCCGCCATGCAATAGGTGCAGCGGAAATCGCAGCGGTCGGTGACGGAGACACGGAGATAGGTGACCGCCCGCCCGAAGGGGTCGATCATCGGGTGCGCACCTGCCACCAGCGGCGATGCATTACCTACCGTTCCAACTCTGGTGTTCACCTGTATCTCCGTACTCTCATCAATGTGGGCATATGCTATTGTCGCGTCAAGGGAAACAGCCCGCGCGAGCATGCCAATTTCAGCTTGCGCCGAAAAAGATCAGCGCCTACTCCTCGCATGAGAAGAGGACAAAATGATGAGCGATATCTGGCCGACCGAACTTCGCGTCTCGAAAGACAGGCAGCGGCTGGTGGTAACCTTCGATGACGGTCTGAGCTTCGACCTGTCGGCTGAGCTCTTGCGCGTTCTGTCGCCCTCGGCCGAGGTGCAGGGCCATGGGCCAGGACAGAAGGTGACGGTGCCGGGCAAACGCAATGTCGCGATCATCTCGATGATGCCGACCGGCAATTACGCGGTCCGCATCGGCTTCGACGACATGCACGATACCGGCATCTACACCTGGACCTATCTGCGCGAACTCGGCGAGCGGGGCGATGAGCTGTTTTCCGCTTACGAGGACGAACTCCGCGAAAAAGGCATGAACCGCGACACGGCGGAAAAGCCGCGCTGATGCTCACCTGAGCGCCGCTACACTTTCAATCCACGGGTAATCCAGCCATCGGGGGCCATATGGCGAAGACGAACGGAAAGAACTGGCTCCGCGCCAAGGGCAGCGCCAGCGGCAGCAAGGTGACCTTCCTCGAACTGTTCTTCGACCTGGTCTTCGTCTTTTCGATCTCGCAGCTCTCGCATGCGCTCGCCGCCCACTACACGCCGCTCGGTGCCGGCGAAGCGGCGCTGATGACCTTCGCCGTCTGGTGGGTGTGGATCTTCACGGCCTGGGTGACGAACTGGCTCGATCCGGACAAAATGCCGGTACGCGGCATGCTGGTGGCGCTGATGATGCTCGGGCTGCTGCTGTCTGCCTCCATCCCCGAGGCCTTCGGCGACAAGGGGCTGTTGTTTGCCGGCGCCTATGTGGCGATGCAGGTCGGGCGCTCGCTGTTTACGACCTATGCGATGACGCGCGTCGACCGCCCCAACACGCTGAATTTCGTCCGCATCAGCACTTGGCTCGTGGTTGCCGGGGTCTTCTGGATTGCCGGCGGGCTGCTCGAGCATGAAGTCCGGCTGATCGCCTGGGTGATTGCGCTGGCGATCGAATATGCCGGGCCGGCCGCGGGCTTTGCCGTGCCCGGGCTCGGGCGCTCGACGGCGCGGGACTGGGACGTTTCCGGCGCGCATATGGCCGAACGCTGCGCGCTCTTTGTCATCATCTGCCTCGGCGAAGCGATCCTCGTTTCCGGCCGAACCTTTTCGGAGCTGCCGTTCTCCGGGCTGACCAGCGTCGTCTTCGTCACCGGCTTCGTCGGCACGGTCGCCATGTGGTGGCTCTATTTCCGCTTCGGCCACGGGCGCGCCGCCCACCGCATCGAGCATGAAGAGACGCCGGGCAGCTTGGCGCGTCTGGCCTTCACCTATGGGCATATCCCGATCCTTGCCGGCATCATCGTCCATGCAGTGGCGGTCGAGTTCATGTTCTCGCATCCGCATGAAACCGGCAATCTCGGTATCGCCGCGGCCGTGCTTGGCGGCTCCGGCCTGTTCCTGATCGGCAATCTCTGGTTCAAGGGCGCGACCAGCGGCCAGCTGCCGCTATCGCATCTTGCCGGCCTGGTCCTTCTGATCCTGCTCGCCTTCGCCGCACCCTTCATCGAGGTCTATCTGATGGGCATCCTGGCGACGCTGGTGCTGATTATCGTCGCCGCTTGGGAATATCGCTCGCTGACCGGTACGGCGGCGGCGCCGACGCTGCATTGAACATCAGTCCTCGTCACGCAGATCTTTCAGCAGCATGGTGATGATCCGCTCCATCAAATCGGCGGTCGCCGTGCATTGCTCTATCGGCTCGTCCGACAGAACGCGGTCGATGAGGCCGGTCTGGATTGCCATGGCTTCTTCACTCAGCTTTCGACCGTCCGGCGTCAAATAGAGGCGCAGCACGCGCTTGTCGCGCTCGTCATCGCGGCGGAGGATCAGACCGCGCTTCTCCATCTGCGGCAGCAGCATGCTCATATTGGAGCGGCCGACCAGCAGCTTGCGCGCCAGCTCCTGCTGGGAGATGCCCTCGAAACGATAGAGATTGACCAGGATATCGAGGTGCGGCGGCTTGATGTCGAGATCGGCAAGCGAGCGGGCAAGAGATTGTTGCATCAGCTGGCAGGCGCGAGCCACCGCGATCCAGCTGCGAAAACGCGGATGATCCCAGGGAAGGGATTGATTTTTGTTCATCGTTGTACTTTATTGTTCAGTGTTGAACAGTCTTTTGGAATCCCACTATGGCAAACTTTGCGCTTGACGTCACCCGCCTCGGGTTTTCGGCTCTGCAGGCGATTTCGCCCGATCTGGCAGGCAGAGCGGCGTTCCAGCTGTTCTGCCGGACGCCATCGGCAAAGCCGAAGGGAGCAAAGGCGAAGGCAGCGCATGCGGCGGGTGCTGCCCGACTTTCCGGCGCCGAACGCTTCACCCTCAGGCTTGCCGGCGGGCGCCAAGCGCATGCCTACCGGCTGAACGGCGGAGCGAGAGGCAAGCGCCAGCGCTATCTGGTGACCCATGGCTGGGGATCGAGCGCGGCATATATGGCCGAACTCGTCTCGATGCTTGCGGCAACGGGCGCGGAGGTCGTGGCACTCGATTTTCCCGGCCACGGCCGTTCCGGCGGGCGCTTCCTGCATATGGGGCTCGCGGTCGAGACGATCGCGGCGGCCGAGGAGCGCTTCGGCGCCTTCGATGCGACGATCGGTCATTCCTTCGGCGGCGCGGCGCTCATGGTCTCGGCAGCGGAGCTGCTGCCTCGCGTGGCGCCTGTCAGCGGTGAGCGCCTGGTGCTGATCGGTGCGCCGAGCGAGATGGGCTGGCTGTTTGCCGACTTCGGCCGGATGGTCGGTCTTCGCTCTGCGGCGCAAGCGGCACTGGAGAACGAGGTCCACCGCGCCACCGGACGGAGGCTTGAAGACTTCGACGCCGGCGAAGCGGCGGGCGAGATCGGCCGCCCGGTGCTCGTCATCCATGCCGAGGACGACAAGGAGGTGTCGCCTCTCCATGCCAAGCGCTATGGCGCGGCGGGAAGGGGCGTTCGGCTGTTCTGGGCGAACGGCTTCGGCCACCGGCGCATCGTCGGCGCCGCGCCGGTTCTTGCCGCGATCGCGGCGTTTCTCGACGGCGATCGGGAAGCTGGTGAAGCGCCTGATGAAAACATCAAAAAAGATGCGGAGATCATTCCGTTTTTTGAGCTTCCGGCAAGGCGCGCGGCATTGTAGCGTCCGTCGCGAAGATCAAGCCGCGGCGGGACGTCTCATGAAAATCATCAGCAGCATCGAAGAGCTCAATACGATCTATAGCGCCGGCCTGTCGCCAGCCTCCGTCACCAAGGTGACGAAGCAATTGACCCCGCTCTATCGTGAGATGATCGAGATCTCGCCGTTCGCGGCACTTGCGACCGTCGGGCCGGAAGGGCTCGATTGTTCACCGCGCGGCGATCTTGGCGGCGTGGTGCGCGTCGCCGACGACGAGACGCTGCATCTGCCGGATTGGCGCGGCAACAACCGGGTCGATTCGCTCTCCAACATCGTGCGCGATCCAAGACTGGCGCTGATGTTCCTGATCCCCGGCTCGAACACGACGATGCGCATCAACGGCCGCGGCGTCGTCTCCGATGATGATGCGCTGCTTTCAAGTTTCGAGATGGACGGCAAACATCCGCGCACCGTCGTCGTGATTTCGATCGACGAGGTCTATTTCCAATGCGCGCGCGCCGTGATGCGGGCCGAGCTCTGGAATACCGAGCACTTCGCCGATCCAGCGAAGCTGCCGACGCCCGGGCAGATGCTGAAGGCTGCGACCGGCGATTTCGACCAGGAAACCTACGACCGGGAATGGCCGGGGCGGGCGGCAAAGACGATGTGGTAGAAAGCGTGCCGGTGGCTGCCGGCTTTTTACTCGGCGTCGCGGCGAACTCGTCCGTTTTCTCCCTCACGGATGAGCGAGGAATACGGCGCCGCCACAAGTCTCTTCTCCCCAGCGGGGAGAAGTGCCGGAGCGATAGCGAGGCGATGAGGGGGTGAGCGGCAAAGCCGCGAATGCGCTGAGCGCAAGCGAAGGCAACAATGAAGGGCATGCCGTGTGGCCCCCTCATCCGACCCTGCGGGCCACCTTCTCCCCGAGGGGAGAAGAGGGAGCAAGCCGCGCGAACTGGACAGCATCCCGCCGCCATCACCTTCCGGTGACAGTGTGCGTGCGGCGCTGGATCGCCGTCACGTCTTGTAGATCAGCCAGCTCTTGGTGAAATCCTTTTGCATGCCATCCTGATAGAGGATGGTGCAGTTGCGGCCGGCATTCTTGGCGCCGTAAAGGGCGATGTCGGTCTTGCTGTAGAGTTCGCCGGCATCATCGGCATTGGAGGCCATGCAGATGCCGATCGAGACGGTGACCGGGCCGTAATTCACCCGCGTGCGGGAATTCTTGAAGGGCGTCGTCTCCAGTGTGCGACGAATGCGCTCGGCGATCGCGGTGACTTCCTCGGGCGTGTTGCCATCGATGATGAGGGCGAATTCCTCGCCGCCGGTGCGGGCGACGAAGACGTCGCGGCGGACATTGCTGCGGATCACGGAGGCGACGGTGGCAAGCACTTTGTCGCCGACCGGATGGCCGTAGGTGTCGTTGATCTTCTTGAAATTGTCGATGTCGCAGAGCAGCAGCGCCGTCACCGGCCGCATGCTCGAATTGTCGAAGATGGCGGCGAGGCGGTCGTCGAAGGCGCGGCGGTTGGAAAGCCGCGTCAGCGAGTCGGTGTTGGCGATGCGCTTGTATTCGTCGAGTTCCTTGCGGACTTGATCCATCTCCTGCGAGCGCTGGACGACGTCCTCAACGGTACGTTCGCCATGCGCCATGGTGTCACCGGTCGCCTGGCTCAGGAGATCGATGGCGTTTTCGATCAGTTCGACGCTGGCATTGCTCTTGGAGGTGATGCGCTTGTGGGTCTCGCCGAGCAGCCTGGTATAGCTTTCGAGCGAGCTCTGCTCCTGCCTCAGGATCCGCAGCAGACCGTCGAGTTCGCCTGATATGCGCGTATGGGCATCGTCGAAGACGCGGGCCGGGCTGTGGGTGAAGTACTGCGCGCCGAGAGCATCGAGTTCGGCCTGGCTCACCTGGCCGCCGAAGGCCGCGAGTTCGCGGGTGAGAGCTGGATTAGAGCCGATATAGGCCTCGTAGAAGAGTTCGTAATTGCGCGGTATCGGCGCAACGCCCATGGAGCGCATGGCATAGGTGATCTGACCCGCAACGTCGGGAATTTGCACCTTGGGCGCGACAGCCGTATTCATCCGGCGAACTCCTCATATATTCAAAGGCAATATTCTATTTGTTAGCTTAAATTTCTTGGGAAAAGATTAAAGCGATATATACCAAAGATTACATGCGATAAATGCCGCATGGGGAAATACTTCGATCAGGCCTATGATTCTCCACGGAAAAACGTATCTTTATCGAGACAGTGCATACTCGTTGAGCGGGAGCGGCGTCTGAAAAACTTACAGTTCTTCTGTGCCGGAGAGCGTATTCATCTTGTCGACAGTTGGTTTTGGTCGTTTCGTATTGCAGCGGCGCAGAACATAAGCGCGTCGGATAAGGCGTCGGCTCGGTAAAGCAGGCGGCAACGCAGCCCGCCACTCACCCCAAATTTAGCTCCTGGAAAAAATCATTGCCCTTGTCGTCGATGACGATAAAGGCAGGGAAGTCTTCGACGTCAATCTTCCAGACGGCTTCCATGCCGAGCTCGGGATATTCGAACACTTCGACCTTGCGGATACAGTCCTGGGCAAGACGGGCGGCGGGGCCGCCGATCGAGCCGAGATAGAAGCCGCCATGTTTCTTGCAGGCCTCGCGCACGGCGCGCGAACGGTTGCCCTTGGCGAGCATTACCATCGAGCCGCCGAAGGACTGGAACTGGTCGACGTAGCTGTCCATGCGCCCGGCCGTCGTCGGGCCGAAGGAGCCGGAGGCGTAACCGGCCGGCGTCTTGGCGGGACCGGCATAATAGACCGGGTGGTTCTTCAGGTAATCCGGCATGCCTTCGCCCTTTTCCAGCCGCTCGCGGATCTTGGCATGAGCGAGGTCGCGGGCAACGATGATGGTGCCCGATAGCGACAGGCGCGTCTTGACGGGATGCCTGGAGAGCTCGGCGAGCACCTCGGCCATCGGCCGGTTGAGATCAATGCGCACCGTCGATTCCGACAGTTTGGCCTCATCGATCTCGGGCATGTATTTCGACGGGTCGGTTTCGAGCTGCTCGACGAAGATGCCGTCGCGGGTGATGCGGCCCTTGGCCTGACGGTCGGCGGAACAGGAGACTCCGAGGCCGATCGGCAGCGAGGCGCCGTGGCGGGGCAGGCGGATGACGCGCACGTCATGGCAGAAATACTTGCCGCCGAACTGGGCACCGACGCCCATCTGCTGCGTCAGCTTGTGGATTTCCTTCTCCATCTCGATGTCACGGAAGGCATGGCCGCTCTCGGACCCTTCGGTCGGCAGCTCGTCGAGATAGCGGGTGGAGGCGAGCTTGACCGTTTTCAGGTTCATCTCGGCCGAGGTGCCGCCGATGACGATCGCGAGATGATAGGGCGGACAGGCCGCCGTCCCTAACGTCAGGATCTTCTCCTTGAGGAAGTCGATCATCCGGTCGTGCGTCAAGAGCGAGGGCGTGCCCTGGTAGAGAAAGGTCTTGTTGGCCGAGCCACCGCCTTTGGCGACGAAGAGGAATTCATAGGCGTCGGTGCCTTCCTCGTAGATGTCGATCTGGGCCGGCAGATTGTTCTTCGTGTTCTTCTCCTCGAACATTTTGACCGGCGCGAGCTGCGAGTAGCGCAGGTTTTTCTTCTCATAGGCATCCATGACGCCGCGGGCGAGCGCTGCCGTATCCTCGCCTTCGGTCCACACCCTGCGGCCCTTCTTGCCCATGATGATCGCGGTGCCGGTGTCCTGGCACATGGGCAGCACGCCGCCAGCTGATATATTGGCGTTCTTCAGCAGGTCGTAGGCGACGAAACGGTCATTGTCCGTGGCCTCGGGGTCGTCGAGGATCGAGGCAAGCTGCTTCAGATGGCCGGGGCGCAGCAGGTGGTTGATATCGGCAAAGGCGGTTTCTGCAAGCAGGCGGATGCCTTCCGGCTCGACGGTCAGGATCTCCTGGCCTTTGAACGTATCGACTGAGACATGGTCGCCACTGATCTTGCGATAGGGGGTGGCATCCTTGCCGAGGGGGAAGAGATCGTCAGCCATCGAAGTGACCTTTCTGGTGGGGCGTCGCTAGATTGGAACCGGTCTAAATCCGCTGCGGGGCAAAAGCAATCGGGATGCGGGTTCGGGCGATTTCGGCGTCGCGGTAAGGGACGTGCCCTGCTGACCCTCGGACGCACTATATCGCGTCCTCGCAAGACCGGTTTGCGCGACAAGGATCAACTCTACGCCGTGTCCGGATATACCTCATGTTCGGCAGCAAAGCCTTGCCGCCTTTGATAGCGCACAGGGTTTTTCTTAAAAACTTAATTGAATTTGCAAATCCCTCGTGCAATGTTGCGGTGCACACAAGCGAGGTGGTTATGGTTTATTCCATACAGTATCTGCGAGCCATCGCAGCAATCGCCGTGACATTCTTTCATGTTGCGTTCATTTTTGGTTGGGATTTCGTTCCCATGGCGGCCGGAGTTGATCTGTTTTTTACAATCAGCGGCTTCATCATGTGGACCATATCGGATGCAAGGCCCACGACGTCCCTGCGATTCATCAAAAACCGTGTTCAGCGCGTTCTGCCCATTTACTGGATCTGCACGATTCTATTTTTGGTTGCGGCCACTGCCTCACCCAAGAACTACGACCATCTCACTTTCAATACTGTAGATATTATCCGGTCGTTGCTGTTTATTCCCTACTACGACAGCACCGGAATTGTTCAGCCAGTTCTCGTTCCGGGTTGGACACTGAATTTCGAGATGTTCTTTTATACGGCGTTTTGTCTTGCGCTGTTTTTGAAAGGACAGACTGCGCGTCTCCTGGCGATAGCGGGCTTTCTGATCGCTTGTGTTACGATCGGACTATTCACGCCAATGACTCCTTACTCCATCGTGTACGCCTCTCCGCTTCTGTTGGAGTTTCTAGCCGGCATTCTAATCGCGTTCGTTATGTGTAAGGCAGATATCAAATCGCCGACGTTGGCGGCAGCGTTGATTGTGGTGGGGCTCGCGGGTCTTGTCGCGTCTTCTGTCCTCGACAAGCCAACCGGCTTCATTCGGCTTCTTGCCTGGGGTGTGCCTTCGGCGTTTATTGTTTCAGGCGCCTTGATTGCAGAACGCGCGGCACTTGTCCCGAAGATCAAACGGTTGAAGATATTAGGTGACGCCTCTTATTCCCTCTATCTCACTCATATGATTACGATTGGCATCGCGAAGCTTGCAATCTATCTCATCGGCGCCGAGCGCTGGGCCGCGCCGCTTTCCGTGCGTATCTCATTGCTTATCGCGACGACAATATGCTGCGTCCTTGTTGGATTGGCTTTCTACTTCGCCGTTGAGAAGAAAATCGCGCAGTTCCTAAAAGCGCCGAGGAGAAGAAAGGTTGCGGCATATACGCCCGCCGAATAGGGTTTGAGGTGCGCATCGTCATAACGGCGAGATCTCAGGTTCCGGGCGATGCCGGCATTATTGGTTGGAATTGGAACCGATTGGCCATTCGTCCAGAGATTGACGCGGAGCGCGAAGGGAAATGAATGGTGTGCCGTGCGCGCCCACATCCGACCCTTCGGGCCACCTTCTCCCCGATGGGGAGAAGAGGGGAGCAAGATGAGGGGCATACGGCCCCACGGCCTTCTTATTTCGGCCCGATCATCGTCTCAGGCCGGACGATCGCGTCATATTCTTCCGACGTCACCAGGCCGCTGGCGAGGGCTTCTTCCTTCAGCGTCGTGCCGTTCTTGTGCGCTGTCTTGGCGATCTTGGCGGCTGCGTCGTAGCCGATCTTCGGGGCAAGTGCGGTCACCAGCATCAGCGAGCGTTCGAGGCCGGCCTTGATATTCTCTTCGCGTGCCTCGATGCCGACCACGCAATTGTCGGTGAAGGAGACGGCGGCGTCGGCGAGCAACTGCACCGACTGCAGGAAATTATAGGCCATTATCGGATTGTAGACGTTGAGCTCGAAATGGCCCTGGCTGTCAGCGAAGGTCAGCGCCGCGTTGTTGCCGAAGATATGGATGCAGACCTGCGTCAGCGCCTCACACTGGGTCGGATTGACCTTGCCGGGCATGATCGAGGAGCCGGGCTCGTTTTCCGGCAAGGCCAGCTCGCCGAGGCCGGCGCGCGGGCCGGAACCGAGCAGGCGGATATCGTTGGCGATCTTGAAGAGGGCGGCAGCAGCCGCATTGATGGCGCCATGGGAAAAGACCATGCTGTCATGCGAGGCGAGCGCCTCGAACTTGTTCGGCGCGGTGACAAAGGGCATGCCTGTGATGGCAGCGATCTCTTCGGCGACCTTTTCGGCAAAACCGACCGGCGCGTTGAGGCCGGTGCCAACGGCAGTGCCGCCTTGGGCGAGTTCGCAGAGGTCGGGCAGGGTCATTTCGATGCGCTTGATGGCGGAGCCGACCTGAGCGGCATATCCCGAAAATTCCTGGCCGAGCGTCAACGGCGTCGCATCCTGGGTGTGGGTGCGGCCGATCTTGATGATGTGGCTGAACTCGGTGACCTTCATGTCGAGGGCGGCATGCAGGTGCTTCAGGGCTGGCAGCAGGTGATGGGCGATCTGCTCGGCGCAGGCGATGTGCATGGCCGTCGGATAGGTGTCGTTGGATGACTGGCTCATATTGACGTGGTCGTTCGGATGCACCGGCTTCTTGGAACCCATGACGCCGCCAAGCATTTCTATTGCACGATTGGAGATTACTTCGTTGGCATTCATATTGGACTGTGTGCCCGAACCGGTCTGCCAGACGACCAGCGGAAAGTGGTCGTTCAGCTTGCCGTCGATCACCTCCTGGGCGGCGTCGCCGATCGCTTTGCCGAGGGCAGGATCGAGTTGGCCGAGCGACACGTTGGCGCGGGCGGCTGCCTGTTTGACGATGCCGAGCGCACGCACGATCGACAGCGGCTGCTTTTCCCAGCCAATCTTGAAATTGCCGAGCGAACGCTCGGCCTGGGCGCCCCAATATCGGTCGGCCGCGACGTCGATCGGGCCAAAAGTATCGGTTTCAGTGCGGGTTGCGGTCATCGGCCTTGCCTTCCCTTTGGCTGCTGTTTTCGGGCATTTCCGAAAGATGAGGTCTTATAGGTTGGAAAGCCCGGTAAGAAAACTGCACGTCGTGCAAAATATTGAAAGCGGAAGTCATGTTTGCCCTGGCCTGGCGGCGTGCTTTTTCGGCCACTTTGGATATTTTATGCGCCGCGGCGTTTTCGCTGCACTGGTCTGCCGGGATAAATTCGGTAAAAAATTAACTAATAATTTCATAATTTTGTGTGAACTGCTGCGCGGCGCCGTGCAGGATCTCCGTCACATAGAATTGAGTCCGCCGGCGCTGGCGGCGCAGGCCGGTTTCTGATCAATGAGCCGGACGTTGCTTGAGTTTCGCGGGATTTGAGCTGAGAACAGCATGACACCGGGACTGGAATATATATGACCTTCGTTTTTAAAAGCGCGGTATCCGCGTTGACAATTTCCTGCGGCGTGGCTGTGATGGGCGCCGCTCCCGCGCATGCTTACACACTGATGGATATGCTGCGCGGCGACAGGCAGCGGACCCAGAGCACCATCTTCATGGACCAAATGCCGCCCGGCCGTGTAGGCCAGCGCGGCGGCATCGGCGGATCGCTCGGCGGGCTCGACCCTGAGGCGCCGCTGCCGAAGGTGAGCGGTCCGCGTTATTATACCTACAAAACCGAGACGCTGCAGTTCGTCGATACGGGCAAGTTCGCCGATCCCGTCGTCACCGGCGCAGTCGCCGATGTTTCGGGCAGCGGCGATTCCAGCGCCGAACCCGCCGTACAGCGCCGCTTCCTGGCGCAGGCCAAGGTGCGCGCCAATGCCGACGTCGCAAAGGCCCTCGAAGCCTATTACGGCGACAGCCGCAATCCGCTCGTCTGGGTCGAGGGCAACCGGATCAACGACCGCGCCAAGTCGGCGATGTCAGTTCTTGCCGATGCGGCCGTCGTCGGCCTCGACCCAGAAGATTACGCCGTCCAGGCTCCTGATATCGACCCGGCCAATCCCGATCCCGCCTTCCGCGACCGGGCGCTGACACAGTTCGAACTCGAACTCTCCGCCAAAGTGCTCGCCTTTGTGCAGGATACGGTGCGCGGCCGCATCGATCCGAACAAGATCTCCGGCTATCACGACTTCCAGCGCAAGGTGGTCAATCTGGCCCCGGTGCTGAAGCTTGCCCGCATGAGCCCCGATGTCGATGCCTACATCGCCAGTCGCTCGCCTGATAGCCCGCAGTTCCTGGCGCTCAGGGCGGAGCTTGCAAAGCTTCGCGCCGTCGATGGCGGCAATGAGGAGCGAATCGTCGTTTCGCTCGACAATTTGCTGAGGCCTGGCGACAGCTCGCCCGAGATTGCCAATATCGTCAAGGCGATCGGCAAGCACGGCTCCGAAACGTTGAGGACCGATCATGCGGCAACGCTTGCTGCTTACGCAGGCAGCAGCGACTATTCGCCTGAGATCGTTTCGCTGGTCGAGGACTTCCAGAAGGAGCGCGGGCTGAAGCCCGATGGCGTTATCGGCCAGGCGACCGTGCGCGCCATGACCGGCGGCGACACCAATGCCTCGAAGATCGACAAGCTCGTCGTCGCCATGGAGCAGGCGCGCTGGCTGCCGGAAGATCTTGGTTCCCGCTACGTCATGATCAACCAGCCCGCCTACATGGTCTACTACCACAATGACGGCAAGGAACAGCTGTCGATGCGCGTGGTGGTCGGCGGCAAGAACAACCAGACCTATTTCTTCGACGACGAGATCGAGACGGTGGAATTCAACCCTTTCTGGGGCGTGCCGCAGTCGATCATCATCAACGAGATGCTGCCGAAGCTGCGCTCGGATCCGAATTATCTCGACCAACTCGGTTATGAAGTCGAGGTGAACGGCCATGCCGTCGCCTCTTCAAGCGTCGACTGGTACGGCTCGACCGATAACGTCTCGGTGCGCCAGCCGCCGAGCAGCGACAATGCGCTCGGCGAACTCAAGATCCTGTTCCCGAACAGCCACGCGATCTACATGCACGACACGCCGTCGAAGAGCTTCTTCAAGCGCGACATGCGGGCGCTGAGCCACGGTTGCGTGCGCCTTGCCGATCCGCGTGCGATGGCGGCTGCCGTGCTCAGCACGACGGTCGACGATGTCGCCAAGCAGATCGCCAGCGGGCAGAACCATGCGGTGCGCGTGCCGCAGAAGATCCCGGTCTACGTCTCCTACTTCACGGCTTGGCCGAATAAGGACGGCGTGGTGGAATATTTCGACGACGTCTACGGCCGCGACGCTTATGTCGACAAGGCCTTCGACGCGACGACGAAGGCGCGTGGGGCGCAGATCTGACGCTAGTTTCTATGGAATTTTGCGGGCGGTCTTCGGGCCGCTCGTTTTGTTTTTTGGCCGCGAGCACAGAAACAAAGTAGAAAGGGCGTACCGTGTGGCACCCCCCTCTGCCCTGCCGGGCATCTCCCCCACAAGGGGGGAGATCGGCAAGCGGCCCGACCTCCGGCCCGTCTTCCGCTTCGCCGGTTGCGACGATGATTGTTTGGAGAAGCCGGCGCGCCCATCCAATCTCCCCACCTGTGGGGGAGATGCCAGGCAGGGCAGAGGGTGCCACACTGTAAGCCAGCAGAAAGTAAGGAACGGCTAGGCCTCAGACGGCAACCTTCTCGGCGTATTCCCGTAACAGCCTTTCCACCAGTTCCGATGTCAGCTCATCGAAATGGGTGATGATAACATCCGGATCGAGGCTCGAAACCGGCACGTCGGAATAACCGAACGGCACGGCAATCGAGGGGACGCCGGCATTCTTGGCCACGGCGATGTCGTTGATGCTGTCGCCAATCATCACCGTGCGCGCGATGTCGCCACCGGCGCGTTCGATGGTGCCGGTGAGGTGGCGGGCGTCGGGCTTGCGCACGGGGAAGGTGTCGCCGCCTGATATCGCGTCGAAATATTGGGTGAGGTCGAGCTTTTCGAGCAGGCCGAGCGCCAGGCTCTCCATCTTGTTGGTGCAGACGGCGAGGCGGTAACCCTTTGATTTCAGCCGGTCCATCGCGGCGACTAGGCCCGGATAGGGCTCGGTGCGGCCGGGCATGTTGCCGGCATAATGGGCGATGAAGCGCTCCATCAGTGCCGGCAGGGCGTCGCCTTCAAGCGGATGGCCGCGCAGCCGGCAGGCGCGCTCTATCATCACGCGCGCGCCCTGGCCGACGAGATGGGTGAGGTCGTCGTAGCTGACCGGTTCGAGATCAAGGGCCGAGATCGTATGGTTCAGGCTCTCGACCAGGTCCACATGGGTATCGAGGAGGGTGCCGTCGAGATCGAAGACGACAAGCGCTGGGGGAGCGGGGGCAGGGGTCAAGGGCATGTCTCTTTGAGCGATGGTCGGCTTGAGGAGCGATGGATCGTCCTGGGGAACGATGGATCGTCCTGGGGAACGATGGATCGTCCCTGGGAACGATGGATCGTCCCTGAGGTAGGCGATCGCGCGGCGGAAAGCAACGTCCGGCGATGGCTGGGAAGGCCGCAGGCCTCTGTTTCGGCTTTTCATTTTCCGTGATGATTTTGACTTTCGTTTGCCAGGCGAGCCGTGTAAACAGCACATCCAACGCAATATCAGGAGCTGGCGGCGCATGGATGCCCGCGAAATGAAGATCAAGGCCGCCGAGGCCGCACTCGCCCATGTCGAAAGCGGGATGCGTCTCGGAATCGGCACCGGCAGCACGGCGGAAGAATTCGTTCGCCTGCTGGCGGAGAAGGTCGCGGGCGGCTTCAGGGTCGAAGGCGTCCCGACGTCCGAACGAACCGCGCGACTCTGCGTCGAACTCGGCGTGCCGCTGAAGTCGCTCGACGAGCTGCCGGCGCTCGACCTGACGATCGATGGCGCCGACGAGGTCGATACGGGGCTCAGGCTGATCAAGGGCGGCGGCGGTGCGCTGCTGCGCGAAAAGATCGTCGCAGCCGCCTCCGAGCGGATGATCGTCATTGCCGACGAGAGCAAGCTTGTGGAAATGCTCGGCGCCTTCGCGCTGCCGATCGAGGTCAATCCGTTCGGGCTCGTCTCGACGCGCATCGCGATCGAAAAGGTCTCGGCCCGGCTCGGTCTCTCGGGTGAACTTAATCTGCGCCAGTCGGGTGACGGAGAGTTTACCACGGATGGCGGCCATCACATCATCGATGCATCTTTTGGCCGCATTCCTGATGCAGAGGCGCTTTCGAGCGAGCTGAATTCCATACCCGGCGTCGTCGAACACGGGCTCTTTATCAATATGGCGGCACTTGCGATCATTGCCGGTCCTGCGGGTGTGCGTACACTGCAGGCAAACAGATAACAGGAGCATATACTCATGATGAACATTGCAGGTCTTGGCCGTCTCGCCGCTGCGACCGTCGTTCTTTCCGGGCTTGCCTTCGGCTCCGCCGTTAAGGCGCAGGAAGTCTCCGAGGAGCAGTTGAAGGCGTCTCGCGCGGCGATCGACGCCATTGGCGCCACTGCCCAATTCGACAATATCCTGCCCGGTCTCGCCGAGCGCCTGAAGGCCGGCCTGATCCAGGATTCGCCGAATTACCAGGACATCATTTCGTCGACGGTCGACGCGCAGGCGCTTGCGTTGGCGCCGCGCCGCGGCGATCTGGAGAAGGAGGCGGCGCTCACCTACGCCAAGACCTTCACCGTCGATGAGCTGAAGGCGATCGCTGACTTCTATAATTCCGACGTCGGCAAGAAGCTGCTGCGCGACGGTCCGGTCGCTTCGCGCGAGACGGCGAAGGCTGCCGACATCTGGGCGCAGGGCATTTCCCGCGACCTGGAAAAGCAGAGCAACGCCGAGCTTTCCAAGGTCATCAAGGCGCCGCCGCCGGCAACCGACAGCCCCGCCGCTCCGGCTCCCGCACCGGCTGCCCAGCAGTAAGGCTTGCCCATCAAATTTGCGAAAGCCCGGCATTGTCCGGGCTTTTTTGCTATGATGCGGCAAATGCTGCCGGCGAGGTTTCAGGTGATTGCAGATGTCCGATCATGACAAGGCTGTCCGAGTGCGGATATCCGGCAAGGTCCAGGGTGTCGGTTTTCGCTATTGGACACGCGATGAGGCGGTACGGCTCGGTTTGACCGGCTGGGTTCGCAATGAAGAGGACGGGGCGGTCGTCGCTGTGATCGCAGGACCCGACAGCGCCATCTCGACGATGATCGAGCGTTTCAGGCGCGGGCCTTCGGGGGCGTCGGTTTCGGGCGTCGAGACGGAAGCAGCCCAGCTTGAAAAGATCCCGACGGATTTCCGCATTACCCGCTGACAGCAACAATCGCTAGAGCATGATGCCGAAAGGTGTGTGCGGTTTTCGGACGACATCATGCTCTACTTCTTTGATGTAGATCAGGATTCAGATTTCAGGCCGATCGGGCCAAAAATCATCCCGATCTAGGCATATGCAATTGGCATCGGATGTGCGCCGGAACTCAGTCCCTAGGCGTTCGGGTTCTTTGCAAGTTGCCACACACCCTCCTCATCCGGCTCCACGCGCTTGTTGCCGCGGTAGAAGATCGGCAGTCTCGTCTTCTTGTCGATCGAGAAACGGCTTGGCGTGTATTTTTCGTCCTCATGGCCCTGAATGGCGAGGCCGAGCGCTTCCTTGAATTTGCCAGCCTTGCACAGGTTGGTGAAGAGAGTTTGATCCATTCTTTGCTCCGGCATTCTTTTCCATCCCATGGATTGCCTGCCAGCCTCGGCTGACCGGGTCAACCATAAACAGACGGTGACTGGGTCAACCGCAGACGGTGACTGGGGCAGCCGTTTACAATGAAGATTCAGCGGTGGGAACGGGATGACGCACGAGCGGGCTTTTGTTTTCGTGATGATCGCCCCTATATCAGGGACATCCTTCCTACGATTCCCTTCCGGAGCTCCTCATGTCTTCCTACGACTACGACCTCTTCGTCATCGGCGGCGGCTCCGGAGGCGTGCGCGGCGCGCGTGTCGCCGCCTCGCTCGGCAAGAAGGTGGCGATTGCCGAAGAATACCGCTACGGCGGCACCTGCGTGATCCGCGGCTGCGTGCCGAAGAAGCTCTTCGTCTATGCCTCGCAGTTCCACGAGCATTTCGAGGATGCAGCGGGCTTCGGCTGGACGGTTGGCCAAAGCAGCTTCGACTGGAAGAAGCTGGTGGCGGCCAAGGATGTTGAAATCGCCCGTCTGGAAGGCCTCTACAAGAAAGGTCTCGCCGGCGCCAATGCCGAAATCCTGGAAACGCGCGCAGAGCTCGTGGATGCCCATACGGTCCGGCTGCTGAAGACTGGACAGACGGTGACGGCCAAGACGATCGTGATCGCCACCGGCGGACGGCCTAACCCGCATGCAGCCCTTCCCGGTCACGAACTCTGCATCTCCTCCAACGAGGCCTTTCATCTCGAAGAGCTGCCGAAATCGATCGTCATCGCCGGCGGCGGCTATATTGCCGTCGAATTCGCCAATATTTTCCATGGCCTCGGCGTCGAGACGACGCTGATCTATCGCGGCGCCGAGATCCTGTCGCGCTTCGACGAGGATCTGAGACGCGGGCTGCACGAGGCTATGGTCGCCAAGGGCATCCGCATCCTCTGCCACGACACGCTGCAGAAGGTTTCGAAGGGTGAGAACGGGCTCATTCTGGAGACGCTGAACAACGGCACGCTGCAGGCCGGCGTCGTCATGCTGGCGCTCGGGCGCGATCCGAACACCGAAGGCCTCGGCCTCGAGGCGGCCGGCGTCGCCGTCAACGAACGCGGCGCCGTTATTGTCGATGAATATTCCCGCACCAATGTCGAAAACATCTATGCGCTCGGCGACGTCACCAACCGGGTACAGCTGACGCCAGTGGCGATCCACGAGGCGATGTGCTTCATCGAGACCGAATACAAGAACAATCCGACCCGGCCGGACTACGAGCTGATCCCGACCGCCGTCTTCTCGCAGCCGGAGATCGGCACTGTCGGCCTCTCGGAAGAGGATGCGGGCAAACGTTACGGCGAGCTCGAGGTTTACCGCGCCCAGTTCCGGCCGCTGAAGGCAACGCTTTCCGGCCGGGCCGAGCGGATGATTATGAAGCTGATCGTCGATGCGGCGAGCCGCAAGGTGGTGGGCGCCCATATCCTCGGCCACGACGCCGGCGAGATGGCGCAGTTGCTCGGCATCACGCTGAAGGCCGGCTGCACTAAAGACGATTTCGACCGTACCATGGCGCTGCATCCGACCGCCGCCGAAGAGCTCGTGACCATGTATGCGCCGAGCTATCGGATCCGCGACGGCAAGCGGCTTTGACCCGCGGCGGGCTTTAGCTCTTTGTTTTATGCATGTCGTTGACCCGAAACAGCAGCACACTTCCGGCGACATGCATTAGGTGCGCCGTGCGTCCTTTCGAACGCACATAGGACGCTCTAACTTTCTGAATCTACGCATCGGCCCGAAAATCGATTTCGATTTTCGGGCCGATGCGCTAGCTGGTGATGCGCGGCGCTCGGATGACCTTCAGGAAAAGCGCCTTCATCGCATCGGCGATACCTTGGGTCGGCGTCACCTCGAAATAGAGGCCGGGCGAAGCGCATGCCTGCATCTTCGTCGGAATCTCGTTCTGGAAGGGGCTGATCCATTTGTTGTACCAATCGTTGCTCGGTAATGGCAGGTAGGTGGTGTAGAGCACGGCGATCTTGACACCGCGATCCTTCAACGGCTTGCAGAAGGAGGTGTCGATCGGTTCCTGACAGCGGCCGCCGGTCGTCTTCTTGGTGCATGTCGACGGCTTGTAACTGTCGCCGACGCCATCGGAAACGAAGAACAAGATCTTTTCGGGGCTGATATTCGACGTGCCGTCACCGGCCGGATCGATGATGGTATTCATCTGGGTCAGGGCGCTATCGAAGCTCGTGAGTTGGTCCTGGTTGTAGTTCTGGTAGGGAATGGTCATCAGATCGACGGCGTCGGTGTAGTTCTTCACCTTCGTCAGGTCGGATGTGGGGCTGGAGATCGTCGTCAGCTTGGCGTCTTCGGCCTTGGTGCCGAAAGTATAGACGCCCATGCGGAACTGGTCGCTGCTGACGCGTTCGGTCTTGGCCGTATCGGTCAACGCCTGAGTTGCCTGGCGCACGACGTCGATGCGCATGGCGACGCCGAGGCTCTTGGCGATAGTGTAGTTGTTGGTGCTCTGGTCCATCTGATGGCAGGCAAAGGCGCAGCCTGTTTTGGCCTGCAGCTTGGAAACATCGGTCGCGGTTGCGCCGACGCCCATGGAAGGCGTGTTATCGAGCAGGATGTAGAAATCCATGAAGGCGGCGGTTTGATATTCGGCCGTCGCAACGCCAGAGATCGTGATCGAGTCCCGGCCGAGGATGCGCATGAAGGTGGTGGGCACCGTCGCGCTGAAGGAAACCTGCGAGTTCAGCTTGTTGGCAGTCTTGATGACGTCGATGCCGAGATCGACATGAACGTCGGTCAGCTCGCCGGACATTTGAGACATGAAAATGCTACGGGCGTCGTCTTTGCCGAGCGAGATCGTGCCGTTGCTGCTCATGGTCATGGCGGCTGCGACCGCGCCGGATTTCTCGGCGATCGAACCGACGGCTGCGGCATCGGCGGCGGTATAAAGCTGTGTCCTCAGGCTGAGCGCATGGGCGAAATCCACGGCCATGCCGGCCGCGCCGAAGAGCGGCACCACCAGCAGCGCCGTCATGATGCCAAAATTGCCCGAGCGGTCCGATATGAACCCGGGCGGAAGGATCGCCATGCCATGTCCCCGATGTTGAAACTCTTTGCGGTTCTACATTGAAAGTCTAAAATATGGGGAAATCGACATGGTATATGCGGGTTTAACCAGACAGCGGCGAGCGGCGGCGGTGAGGCGACAACTGTCGGCGATTGGTCTTTGCAAGCCGGATCTAAAGGTCTATAAGCCGCCGCATATTGAGAGCATCCTGAGGTATGGATGTGAGAACAGGTGAGTGAGATGGCAGACAATTGGACCCCGAGCAGCTGGCGGCAAAAACCGATCCTGCAGGTTCCCGACTATCCCGACGCGGCCGCTTTGGCGGCAACGGAAGCCACGCTCGCCAGCTATCCGCCACTTGTCTTTGCAGGTGAAGCGCGCCGCCTGAAGAAGCATCTCGCCAATGTCGCCGAAGGCAACGGCTTCCTGCTGCAGGGCGGCGACTGTGCCGAGAGCTTCGCCGAGCACGGTGCCGACAATATTCGCGATTTCTTCCGGGCTTTCCTGCAGATGGCGGTCGTGCTGACCTTCGGCGCGCAACTGCCGGTTGTGAAGGTCGGCCGCATCGCCGGCCAGTTCGCCAAGCCGCGTTCGTCGAATGTCGAGAAGCAGGGCGACGTCACGCTGCCGGCCTATCGCGGTGACATCATCAACGGCATCGAATTCACCGAGGAGTCGCGCATTCCGAACCCAGAGCGCCAGGCCATGGCTTATCGCCAGTCGGCGGCGACGCTGAACTTGCTGCGCGCCTTTGCGATGGGCGGTTACGCCAACCTCGAAAACGTGCACCAGTGGATGCTCGGCTTCGTCAAGGACAGCCCGCAGGGCGAGCGCTACCGCAAGCTTGCCGACCGCATCAGCGAAACCATGGATTTCATGAAGGCGATCGGCATCACCTCGGAAAACCATCCGGCTCTGCGCGAGACCGATTTCTTCACCAGCCACGAGGCGCTGCTGCTCGGCTACGAAGAAGCGCTGACCCGTGTCGATTCCACCTCGGGCGACTGGTATGCGACGTCCGGCCACATGATCTGGATCGGCGACCGCACGCGCCAGGCGGACCATGCGCATGTCGAATATTGCCGCGGCATCAAGAACCCGATCGGCCTGAAATGCGGCCCGTCGCTGCAGGCCGACGACCTGCTGCAACTGATCGACATCCTGAATCCTGCCAACGAGGCCGGACGCTTGACGTTGATCTGCCGCTTCGGCCATGAGAAGGTCGCCGACAGCCTGCCGAAGCTCATTCGCGCCGTCGAGCGCGAGGGCCGCAAGGTCGTCTGGTCCTGCGATCCGATGCACGGCAACACGATCACGCTCAACAACTACAAGACCCGTCCCTTCGAGCGGATCCTGTCGGAAGTCGAAAGCTTCTTCCAGATCCACCGCGCCGAAGGCTCGCATCCGGGCGGCATCCATATCGAGATGACCGGCAAGGATGTGACCGAGTGCACCGGCGGCGCCCGCGCGGTCTCCGCAGAAGACCTGCAGGACCGCTACCACACGCATTGCGATCCGCGCCTCAACGCCGACCAGGCGCTCGAGCTTGCCTTCCTGCTTGCCGAGCGCATGAAGGGCGGGCGCGACGAAAAGCGCATGGTCGCCAACGGCTGAGATCAGTCTGAAATGAATGACAAAAAACCCGGCGCGATGCCGGGTTTTTGTTGATAGCTGCCCCTCTAGCCCTCTCCCCGTAAACGGGGCGAGGGGACGTACCAAACGCAGCGTCGAGTTTGGGGGAAGCGGGCACGGCATGTCCCTTCGCCCGTTTACGGGGGTTCGAAGGACGGGTCGAGACCCGTGGCTCGACCCTGGTCGGTGCCGGCAGGCGTATGAGGGGCTGACACAGACGCTCATATACTCGCCTGGACGCTGTGCAGGTTGGCGTAGACGCCGTCTTGCGCCATCAGCTCGTCATGGGTGCCCTGTTCGACGATGCCATCAGCCGTCAGGACCAGGATGCGGTCGGCGTGGCGGACGGTCGACAGGCGGTGAGCGATGACCAGGGTGGTTCGCCCGCTTGCCAGGCTGAGCAGTGCCTGCTGCACCGCCCGTTCGCTTTCGTTGTCGAGCGCGCTGGTCGCTTCGTCGAAGATCAGAATCTGGGGATTCTTGAGGAAGGCACGGGCAATGGTGAGGCGCTGTCGCTGACCGCCCGAGAGCTTGACGCCGCGCTGGCCGATATCGGTGTCATAGCCCTGAGGCAGGGCGATGATGAAGTCGTGCGCATTGGCCGCGCGCGCGGCCGCTTCCAGTTCGGCATCGCTGGCCTCCGGCCGGCCGTAGCGCAGGTTTTCCGCCACCGTGCCGGCAAAGAGGTAGACATCCTGCTGCACCACGCCGACATGGCGGCGGAGCGAAGTCAGCGTCACGTCGCGGATATCGGTGCCATCGATACGGATCGCGCCAGCCTCGACATCGTAGAAGCGCGGTATCAGCGAACAAAGCGTGCTCTTGCCGACCCCCGAGGGGCCGACCAGGGCGACGAACTCCCCGGGGGCGATGGTGAGCGATAGCTGCTCGAGCACCCGCGGGCCATCGCCCTCGTAGCCGAAGGCGACGTCGGAAAAACGGATCTCGCCCGTTGGCGCCGGCATCGGACGGGCGGCCGGCCGGTCCGTGATATCGGGGGCGATCTCCAGGATCTCCATGGCCCTGATGAAACCGGTGTAGCCCTCCTGCCAGAGGCGCACGAAATTGGCGAGCCGCTGCACCGGATCGACCAGCACGGCGACACAGAGCAGAAAGGTCAGCATATCGGAGACGGTCAGTTCCGCCGTCAGGATGCGCAGGCCACCGATGACGATAACGATTATGGTGATGAGCTGGGCGAAAGTTTCGGTGCCGACCGAAAACCAGGCCTCGCTGCGATAGCCCTCGGCGCGGCTTTGCAGGAAGCGCCGGTTCTGCTCGGCGAAACGTTCCTTCTCCAGCGCCTCGTTGGCAAAGGACTGGACGACGCGAATTCCCGAAAGAGCATCCTCGACGCGCTCGTTGACGGCGGCGACCTGCCGTTTGCTGGCTTCGAGCGCGCGGTTCATCCGCCGGTTGAAATAGAGCGCATAGGCCACCGCCACCGGGGTGAGCAACAGGATCAGGGCCGCCAATGGCGGATCGATGAAGAACAGCACCAGCATGGCGCCACCATATTTGAGCACGGCAATGGAAAGATCCTCGGGGCCGTGGTGAAAGAGCTCGCCCAGCCACAGGCTGTCATTGGTGATGCGGCTCATCAACTGGCCGGTGCGCTGCTGGTCGTAGAAGCTGAACGAGAGCTTCTGGCAGTGCTCGAAGAGTTCCTGCCGCACCATGGCCTCGATGCGGGCGCCCATCACGTGGCCGCGATAGTCGACGAAGAAGATGGCAACGATCTGGACCGCCAGAACGGCCAACATGATGCCGCCCATCGCAAGGATTTGTGCGAAGGCCTGCGGCGCATCGGGCAGAGCGAGAAGACGGCTCGTGACGATGTTGGCGCAGAGCGGCAAGGCAACCGCCGTGCCAGCGACGAGGATGGCACAAAGCAGATCCGCCAGCAGCAAAGGCAGATGCGGGCGATAGTAGGAGAGGAATTTGCGCATGCGCGACCAGCGCCGCCTGCGGTCTGCGGCATTCGCGTCGTCGCGGAAGAGTTTCGGGAAGCGATTATGAGGTCGCGAGCTTTTCCTCGCGCGAGAGAACGAAATGTTCATGAAGCTGAATGTCCTTGTGGGGGATGTTTCCTTTGTTCGGACAGGATCGCTCTCATGTCAGTCTCCCGAGGGTCGGATGAATTGCTCCATAAGTATCGCCGACAATGGTGGTCGATTCAATGCTGTGATGCGAAGAGCCCTGCGGGTGTTGTCGACCAGCAACAGGGGTAATCGCTCCGGCCAAATATGCACAAGGTCGACGACCCTCAAGATTTTTGATGATTTCGTTGAACGGAATGGATTTGACGCCGCGGGCGATCGGCGGCAACATCCCGTCATAAACGGGAGGGCGACCATGACCGAACGGCATACAGGCGGCTGCCTTTGCCGCGCCGTGCGATTTTCGACGACGACGAAGCCAGGACCTGTCGTCGGTTGTCACTGCTCGCAATGCCGCCGGCAGACGGGGTTTTACTACGCTGCGGTCAACGTGGCCCGCGCGGCTCTTTCGGTTGATGGCACTGAGGCGGTCCGCTGGTACCGGTCGAGCGAAGAGGCGCAGCGCGGCTTCTGCTCCAATTGCGGCTCCGCGCTGTTCTGGCAGGCGGACGGATCGGCGGAAGTTTCGGTCATGGCAGGCGCCTTCGACACGCCGAGCGGCCTGGCCTTCGGCCATCATATCTACTGTGCCGACAAGGGCGATTTCTACGAGATAACAGATGGCCTGCCGCAATATGCGGTGAATCCGGTTTAGCCCTTGGCAGCGAATTCGGCGCTGAGGCGGGCAACGTCCTCGCGCAGCGCCGTCAGTTCGGTCAGCACGCGCATGTCGATCTTCTGGTGCAGAGAGAGCACTTCGAGCTCGGCCTTGAGATTGACCTCGTAATCCTTGGCGGCCTCGAAGCGGTCGCGTTCGGCCTGGCGGTTCTGCGACATCATGATGATCGGCGCCTGGATGGCGGCGAGCATCGACAGGATCAGGTTCAGGAAGACGAAGGGATAAGGGTCGAAGGCGCCGCTCACCAGAATGATGGTGTTGATCACCGTCCAGGCGGTGAGGAAGACGAAGAAGGCGATGATAAAAGACCAGGAGCCGCCGATGCGGGCGATGCTGTCGGCGATACGCTCGCCGAAGGAGGCCTCGGCTGAGAAGGCGGCGTTGACGTCGGTCGAGATGACCTTGCGTTGGTGCGCTTTCGCCAGCACGCGCTTTTCGACGTCGCCGAGTTCGTCGGCCGGTTTGTCGAAATGATGGTGCACGAATTCCGAGAGATTAGACATGGCCTGTTTCCGATACCCGTTATCGATGCGGTCGCTTCCGGCGCAAGTATTCCGCTCCGGAGGTAAATTGCAATGCGCATCAATGCCGCGTGGCGCCATGCGCAATCCGTTCATAAAAATTTCGTCACCGCGGGGCGCCGCTTTTGGCACCAACATGTTGCGGTCGCGAAAGGCGCAGGCTAAACAAATGACATGACAGAGGAAAACGCCCTTTCTGATATTTTCCGCATCGCCATCGGCCAGCTCAATCCGACGGTCGGCGATGTCGCCGGCAATCTCGCCAAGGCGCGCGAGGCGCGTTTTGACGCGGGACGGGAGGGCGCGCATCTGCTCGTCCTGACGGAGCTTTTCATCTCCGGCTATCCGCCTGAAGATCTGGTGCTGAAGCCCGCCTTCATTCGCGCCTGCTGGAAGGCGGTCGAGACTCTCGCGGCCGATACCGCCGATGGCGGGCCGGGCGTCATCATCGGCTTTCCCCGGCAGGACGAGACCGGCCGCTACAATTCGGTCGCCGTGCTCGACGCCGGCAAGGTGATCGCGGTGCGCGACAAGATCGACCTGCCGAATTACGGCGAGTTCGACGAGAAGCGCGTCTTCGACCAGGGCGCCATGCCGGGGCCGGTGAATTTCCGCGGCGTGCGCATCGGCATTCCGATCTGCGAGGATATCTGGGGCGATCTCGGCGTCTGCGAGACGCTGGCCGAAAGCGGGGCCGCGATCCTGCTGTCGCCGAACGGTTCTCCCTATTATCGCGGCAAGGTCGATATCCGCCATCAGGTGGTGCTGAAGCAGGTGATCGAGACCGGACTGCCGCTGATCTATGCCGCCCAGCTCGGCGGCCAGGACGAACTCGTCTTCGACGGGGCGAGCTTCGCCTTCAATTCCGACAAGTCGCTTGCCTTCCAGATGAGCCAGTTCGAGACGGCGCTAGCGGTGACGACATGGAAGCGCGGCGAAAGCGGCTGGCATTGCGACGAAGGGCCGATGGCGCATATCCCTGAAAGCGAGGAGGCCGATTACCGCGCCTGCCTGCTCGGCTTTCGCGACTACGTCAACAAGAACGGCTTCAAAACCGTGGTGCTCGGCCTTTCCGGCGGCATCGACTCGGCGATCTGTGCGGCAATCGCCGTCGATGCGCTGGGCGAGGAGCGGGTGCGCACCGTCATGCTGCCCTATCGCTATACTTCCGAGGATTCGCTGAAGGATGCGGCCGATTGCGCCAAGGCGCTCGGCTGCCGCTACGACATCGTGCCGATCGAACAGCCGGTGACGGGTTTCAGCAGTGCGCTCGCCAGCCTTTTCGAAGGCACGGGCAGCGGCATCACCGAGGAGAACCTGCAGAGCCGGGCGCGCGGCGTCATCCTGATGGCCATCTCGAACAAGTTCGGCTCGATGGTGGTGACGACGGGCAACAAGTCGGAAATGTCGGTTGGCTACGCCACGCTTTACGGCGACATGAACGGCGGCTTCAACCCGATCAAGGACCTCTACAAGATGCAGGTCTATGCGCTTTCCCGCTGGCGCAACGAAAACGTGCCGCCGGATGCGCTGGGGCCGTCGGGCGAGGTGATCCCGCAGAATATCATCGACAAGGCGCCGTCGGCCGAACTGCGGCCCGACCAGAAGGATCAGGATTCGCTGCCGCCCTATCCCGTGCTCGACGATATCCTCGAATGCCTGGTCGAGAAGGAGATGGCGGTCGAGGAGATCGTCGCGGGCGGCCATGATGTCGCGACCGTTCACCGGGTCGAGCATCTGCTCTATCTCGCCGAATACAAGCGCCGGCAATCGGCGCCCGGCGTGAAGATCACCAAAAAGAATTTCGGCCGGGACCGACGTTATCCGATCACCAACCGTTTTCGGGATCGCTAACGCAATCGAGATCGCTGACGGCAGCAATTCAAAGCGTTACGGCGTCCTGCGTCTGGAAAGATGCGCGGCGTTGCAAGATTTTCGGGAGGAAACATGCGCAGCTCGGTTGAGATCTACAATGTCAGGACGGGCAGGGCCCGCGAGGTCTGGCAGACGGACAGGCTGGTGGAGGCGCCGAACTTCTCGCCGGATGGTTCCTACCTGCTCATGAACGGCGACGGGCTGCTCTATCGCCTCCCGCTCGATGGCGGCGACGTGGTCACGGTCGATACCGGCTTTGCCGTCAACTGCAACAATGATCACGGCATTTCGCCCGATGGGACTGAAATTGTCATCTCCGACAAGAGCGAATTCGGCAAGTCGGCGATCTATCTCCTGCCGATCGAAGGCGGCACGCCGCGGCTCATCACGCAGAACCTGCCATCCTACTGGCATGGCTGGTCGCCGGACGGGCGCCAGCTTGCCTATTGCGGCATCCGCGACGACCTCTTCGATATCTACACCATCTCCGTCGATGGCGGCGCCGAAACGCGGCTGACGCATGGCGAGGGACGCAATGACGGGCCGGACTGGTCGGCTGACGGCCAATGGATCTACTTCAATTCCAGCCGCACCGGGCTGATGCAGATCTGGCGCATCCATCCCGATGGCACCGGGCTCGAGCAGGTGACATCGGACAATCAGGGCAATTGGTTCGCCCATCCATCGCCTGCCAATGACAAGGTGCTGATCCTGTCCTACGACCCTTCGGTGTTCGACCATCCGCGCGATCTCGACGTACGGCTGCGGCTGATGGACATGGATGGCGGCAATCTGAAGACGCTGTTCGAGCTTTTCGGCGGGCAGGGCACGATCAATGTGCCCTGCTGGTCTCCTGATGGCGAGGAATTCGCCTATGCCAGGTATTTTCCGGTGAGATATTGAGACTGACGCACCGCCATTTTATGATGGGGTGGTGGGTATTTGATGATATCGAGAGACCGCCTACTCGAACACTTTGCTTGGAATCGTTTCAGAAACGGGCTGTCTTTTAACGCCAGCTGCGGCCACCAGCAGCAAAGCCGAATACAGCTGTCACTGCGAGCGATTTGACGGTCTCTAGCAATCCCCACCATGTCATCATGCCGTTTTGGTAAGTGATGTGGTCACCAGCATAAGCCTCGTCAGGGCCGAAAAATACAACTAGGCACATCCAGGGGAAGGTCGCAACAAAGGCTCCAACCATCGCGCAATTTGCAAGGGGCGGCCCTACACGTCGCCTGAAGTAGCATAGCAATGGAATCCCCAACACAGCAGTTGGCGGATACGCACCAATGAGCGCGACGGCCTGAGTTGTTCGGATAACGCGCTCGGTCATATCCGGCAGGCCCTGATACAGTGGGCTGTAAACAGCGTATGCGAAGGACGCGATTTAGGGAACTACGATCAACGCAATCGTTACTCTCCACCAAGGTGGAGATGGAAGAGTTTTTACAGGCATGCGTCCCCTATCGAAAAAGTTTATTCGGCAGGATTTCACGTCACAGTGTGAGTAACAACGTCGCGCCCGGCCTCATCTTCGAATTGCTGATGCGCACGCTTTTGAGGGGTGGGTGATTGGGGGCTCCCAAGGTTTGATTGCAGTAGCTGCCTCTAGTTTCGTGTAACTTGCCGAAGCGGACGGGTATTCTATTTCAAGATGAGCTGTGGCATTTATTCATCTTCCTAATTGTGGGGGAAATATTGTGACCTGAATATCAGCGCTATTCTGGCTGGTAACGACTGGCGCCCAATGCTCCAACCCGCTCTTTTGGCATCCGCGAACATGAGGATGAACCTGGAGGTATAGACTTGCTGGCTGTCTTGAGATGCGCGTGGACGCTGCGTGGTTTCACGGTCGCCGGCCCCTTGGTGGCAATGGGTTTCACGCTCGCAGGTTGTTCATATCTTTTTGTCCGTGGCGTCGAGGGAAGCTACCTCGCAACGGGTACTCCGGTGCTCGGAAAGGTGACTGCGAGGGACGAGAGTGAGGAGATGGGGGGGACGATTGAGATCGGCTCGGCCGAAAGGCAGCAATGCAAGGGTCGCTACAGCGTATCGCAGGTGAAGACGAATTTCTGGAAGCTTGAGACCGGCGAGCGAACCTACCGCGGGAAGATCTACTGTCTGGATGGTCGAGCAGGGGCGTTTGAACTCATATCGAAGGATAAGGGGAAAACCGGCTCGATTACCGGCGAAATCAATGGCGAGGCATTTCAACTCGATATGTTCGGATCGAAGAGCCGTGAGTGCATGACGGAAGAATGCAGATGGGGCTTGAAGTGGACTTACGAAAAAGAGCGCGACGACATGCGTACCTATTACAGGGTCGCGACTGAACACGAGCCCGATTCAATGCATCCATGGCTCTATTAAATCTACTCCTATTCCGCGTGCCGGTGATCCGGTCCCGAGCTCCGCCCATGATGGCGGGGCGGTGGGTTAGTAACCCCACGCTGCTTGGGGATCGGCGACTTCGCGGATGATTGGACGAGAAATCTGATATTGGCCTTGGTTCCAATCAGCCTACCGGTACCAACAGCAGCGCCATAGTAATTGTTATAGCCGACCTCGCTGTTGGCAATTGCGGCGAACTTAGCGCCCATCGCGAGCGGCATTGCGGCCAGCGCCACGAATGCGACGACAGGCCCGAGCACCGGCGAAGTGGTGACGATCGATTGAGCACCGTTGATAGCCGTCTCCACAAACGAAGGTATTTTCCGACCAAGCCGGCTCCGACGACAAATGACGTGCCCGCGAAATATGCGCCTGTGTCGGCCCATCTGGTCGCTCCATCATCAGACACCTGCATTTGGCGGCTGTGGCTCGTTGGGATGAATGGGCATGAACTGGCGGTCACAGCCAGCGGCAGTGTCGCCATCGGCGTACCGTGAGATAACCGGGTTGCCCCCACCGCCCTGTAATGGGCGGCGGGTTTCTGCCCGCTGCGTTTAATGCTGACTATCAGGCTGCGACGGCTGCCTTGCGCCGGGCGCGGGCGGACTGCGCCAGGTCTTCCAGCGTCGCCACCGACATATCCCAGTCGATACAGCCGTCGGTGATGGACTGGCCGTAAACCAGCGGCTTGCCGGGAACGAGGTCCTGGCGGCCAGCGACGAGGTTGCTTTCGATCATCATGCCCTTGATGTCGCTATTTCCGGAGGCAATCTGGGTGGCAACGGATCTGACGACGAGCGGCTGGTTCATCGGGTCCTTGCCGCTGTTGGCATGGCTGGCATCGATGAGGATGCGCGGGGCCACGCCGAGCTTGACGGCTTCGCTCGTGACGGATTCGACATCGGCCGTCTCATAGTTTGGCCGCTTACCGCCGCGCAGGATGATGTGGCAGTCCTCATTGCCTGTCGTCGAGGCGATTGCTGCCTGTCCGTCTTTGGTCACTGCCGGGAAGTGATGCGGCTGCGAGGCGGCGAGGATGGCGTCGAGCGCGACGCGCACACCACCATCGGTGCCGTTCTTGAAGCCGATCGGGCAGGAAAGGCCGGAGGCAAGCTGGCGGTGGACCTGGCTTTCGGTCGTGCGCGCACCGATCGCGCCCCAACTGACGAGATCGGCGATGTATTGCGGCGTGATGGTGTCGAGGAATTCGCAGCCGGCCGGAAGGCCCATGGCATTGATATCGAGCAGCAGGCGTCTCGCAATCCTCAGCCCTTCCTCGATGCGGTAGCTGCCGTCGAGATGCGGGTCGTTCATCAGGCCCTTCCAGCCGACGGTCGTGCGGGGTTTTTCGAAGTAGACGCGCATGACGATCTCGAGATCGCCGGCGAAGCGGCGGCGCTGTTCCGCCAGCCGTTCGGCATATTCCCTGGCGGCAACGGGATCGTGGATGGAGCAGGGGCCGATGACGACGATCAGCCGGTCGTCTTCGCCCTGCAGGATCTTATGGATCGCATCACGGTTACTGGTCACGGTCTTACTGACATCAGCATTGCGGGGAATTTCCGCGATGATATCGGCGGGTTTGGTCAGCGGGGTGATTTCGACGATACGCAGATCGTCAATGGTATCAGACACGGTATGGCTCCTGTTTGGTCATACCCGGGCGGAACAAAAAAACCGCCAGGTAGACTAGCGGCTGTTCGGGTTGTCGTCGCGTCGAATTCAGTTACGCATGGACCCGCATCCGCTGAGAGTAGCGGTACCAATAAAATCGCGAGGCGCAGATTGATGTGATCGACATGAGAGGTATGTAGTGTCACGGCCACGCGTTGTCACGCAGAATTTTCGGCCTGAAAATCCGGCGTTCCCCGAGATGGCAACGGCTTCTGCGGAAGGGAGACCCCCGGCGAGGCAAGAAGCGCGTCGCACTCGATCTCGTGCAGGCGACGCGCTCTAAGCTTTGTTTAAACCTGTCGCCCTAAAGATGCTTCCGGGCGACGGTCGTTCGCACTGTTCCAGAAGACTCAGTTCCTGAGATCACAGGGCGTCGACGTTCACGCCGACGGTGATGGCGCCGATCGGTGTTCCCTTGTCGTCTGATATCGTGACGCTTGCCTGCGACTGCAGTGTCTGGGTCGACTCATCCTTTTCGATCTCGTCGACGAAGACGGCGTCCTTGCCGGCTCCGAAGGACTTCTGGAACTTGGCCTCGTCGCCCTGCCAGTAATCCGATGTGGTGTCGCTTTGACCGACATTCAGGCCTTTTGTATCCATGACGAAGATTTCCGTGATCTTGCCGCCGGAAGCCTCCTTCTTCCCCTGAAGGAATTTCGACAGTGCGTTGTTGAGCACACCATCGATCATCGAGTGGTCTGAGCCATCGACTTCGGCACGCCACTTCTTGTCAAGGGCGTCGACATCAGCAGCATTGAGATTGGCGTTGGCAGCGTTCTGCGCCTTGATAGCCTCGATGATGGCGGGGTCGTTAAGCCAGGGCTTTACATCGCTTGTCACGTAGTCGGAGATCGGGGCAAGCTTGGCATCCTGTGCCATGGATACGCCCACGGGCATGGCAAATGCGGTGCAGGCCAAAAGAAATGCGGGCACGATTTTCTTCATAAGCGTTTCCTTCCTGATTATAGGTTGCTGAGAACTAAGGCTTATCGGATGCAGGCGACGTCAAAACTCCTCCCAGGCACCGGGAGCAGCGGCAACGGCGGCATTGCCTGCATGACGCTGCATGACGGCTCTGGGCTCGGGACGAGCTTGGCGGGCGGCTTGAACGGGTTTGGGCTGGCTGGCGGTAGACCCACCGACCACGAACCTGCCGGCCGAGTCCTGCAGCAGGCGTCCTTGCGACAGCAGTTCGTGGCAAGCCGCGTTGGTTTCCTCGACCATTGCCGCGTTCTGCTGTGTCGTCTGATCCATCTGGTTGATTGCGCTGTTGATTTCCTGCAGGCCCGTCGCCTGTTCGCGATAGGATTGGACGATGGAAGCGATGCTATCGCTGATGCGGTTGATCTGCTCCTCGATCTTCAGCAGGGCGTCACCGGTTTCGTTCACCAGCCCGACGCCCGCGGCAACTTCCTGGCCGGATACGTTGATCAGGTTCTTGATTTCCTTTGCGGCATTTGCCGACCGCTGAGCGAGTTCACGCACTTCCTGCGCGACAACAGCAAAACCCTTGCCGGCCTCGCCGGCGCGCGCCGCCTCGACACCGGCGTTCAGCGCCAGCAGGTTCGTCTGGAAGGCGATTTCGTCGATGACGCCGATAATGCGGCCGATCTGGCTCGAGGAGGTTTGAATCCGGTCCATCGCGCCGATTGCATCGCGCACCACCGTCGCCGAGACATGAGCGCTCCGCTTTGTCTCCTCGACCAACTGCCCGGCATTTTCAGCCCGTTGCGACGATGTTCTGACCGTGGTGGTCACCTCATCCAGTGCCGCAGCGGTCTGTTCCAATGCTGCTGCCTGTTGCTCGGTCCGCCTGGCGAGTTGATCCGCGGAGTTCGCCAGCTCGCTGGAGCCGGTTTCAACCGCCACGGAAGCGGTCTTTATCTCTGTCAGAGCGGCCGCGACCGCATCGACCATGTTGTTAAAATCCTGCCGCAATTTATCGAATTCGGGACCGAGATCGGCCAATTGTATCGAGAAATCGCCGGCGGCAAGCTTTTCCAATGCATTTGCGAGAGAGGTCATGACCAGCCGCTGGGTGTTGCTGGCTTCTTCGGTGAACAATACATTGCGCGCCCGTTCGGCGTCGAGCGAAGCGCTCTGCTCGGCAGCGGCCTGCTCTCTCTCGACCTTCGCAATCGCCTCGTGGCGGAAGACTTCCAACGCGCGTGCCAGAAAGCCGATCTCGTCGCCATTTTCCCTGTAGGTGACGGGAGAGGCCAGGTCGCCTTTCTGCAACGCGCTGATTCTCTCACTGAGGATCCTGATGGGCCGGCCAACGAGGCTGCGCATGGCGAGAAGGAAGGCAACGACGGCTATGGCGGTGATCGCGGACTGCGTGAGCAGCGAAATGAGAACTTTCTGCCTGACTTCGGAAGCGATTTTTTCGACGGACCAGTTCGTGACGACGTAACCGGTGGCCTTGCCCGACTTATCCAGCGGGAGCGGCGCGATGATCGTCACGACGCCGGCAGATATTCTACCGTCATCGATGGTCGTCTTTTCCGGTTTCGCGCTCAGGCTCTTCGCCAGATCGGTTGGTGCCGGCAAACCACTGACGCCATCGCGCGCCCAGGTATCGACGGCGGCAGGTTCGGCGTTGAATGCGGCAAACTGCACGAGATCGAGCGAGGGGTCGTCGCGGTAGAGCGAATAAGCCTCTCGAACGGCGTTCGCCTTCCCCCATTTCACGCCGCCCGCTGCCAGAGAGGCAAATTGCTCGGCATCCTTGGACCAGTTCGCCTTGGCGCCATCGATCAAGGCCCGGGTTTCGTACATCCAGGTATAGGTGGCGAAAGCGGAAATGCCGCAGAGGTTCACGGCAACGATAATCGCCGCCAGCTTGGCGGTCAGAGGCATCGTTTTCAAAAATTGGAACATTCCGCGGCGGCCTAGAATTGCGGCTCAGTCGGACATGTTCCGGACTGGCGTATCAATACGGGCATCGACGCTGACGGTCACATCATGAGCCCTCATGCCCATGTCCTGATAGCAACCCAAAACGCGTAAACGCAGTGTGTATTTGATGTGTGAATAAATCATAAAGTAGAATGGTGCTGGGGTACATGCGGGTCGTTTCACCCTGGCGCCTGCGGGCGCCAAGCCCAGCGAACCGGCGGGTACTGTCGTATCGTGCTGGACGGTGGAGGGATGGAGATACGCTGGGCAACGGCATTGATCGCGGTTGCCTGGCTGCTGTCGGCGTCATCGACATCGCCGAAGGCCATGCAGCGTGTCGGCGGCGTCATGCGGGCCGCCTTGCCGCCGCCGCGCTTTCCTGAAATAGATGCGCCGTCAGGTGCCCGCCGGTAAGGCGGGAGAATCGGGAATCCGGTGCAAAGCCGGAACGTGCCCAACGCTGTAAGGCCGACGTTTGCCGCTTCATCACGCCACTGGCTTCTTGCCGGGAAGGCTGCGGCAGACGGATGACGCCCAGTCAGAAGACCGGCCTGGCTAGATAGACCGATCCGCGCGGACGGCGGGGCGGTTGCGTTGTTGGGGATTTGACGATGCGACCCTTTGATGAGGATGCCCTTTCGGCGGCGTCCGGTTTTTCCTTGGCCGAACGCGAGGCCGTCTATCATGCGATCATGACGCGGCGCGACGTTCGCAGCCAGTTCCTGCCTGATCCCTTGCCAGACGATGTCGTGGAGCGTCTGTTGACGGCCGCCCATCACGCGCCGTCGGTTGGTTTCATGCAGCCGTGGAATTTCATTCTGGTGAAAAGCCCGACTGTGCGGGCGCGCGTCCGGAATGCCTTTGCCAGCGCCAACGAGGAGGCGGCGCTGATGTTCGAAGGCGAACGGCGGCAGGCATATCGTTCGCTTAAGCTCGAAGGCATTACGGAGGCGCCGCTCGGGATCTGCGTGACCTGCGATCCCACCCGCGGCGGCAGCGTGGTGCTGGGGCGTACGCACAATCCGAGGATGGATAGCTATTCCACAGTCTGCGCCATCCAGAACCTCTGGCTTGCCGCGCGGGCGGAAGGGGTCGGCGTCGGCTGGGTCAGCATCTTTCATGAAGGCGACCTGAAGAGCATTCTCGGCATACCCGAGCATATCGAGGTGGTCGCCTGGCTCTGTGCCGGTTTCGTCGATCGGCTCTATGACGAGCCGGAACTCTCCGTCAAAGGCTGGCGGCAGCGGCTGCCGCTTGAGGAACTCGTCTTTCATGATGGATGGGGACGAAGCGAGCCCTAAATAAAGTGCGTCGCATCGAAGACGCATGTCGTAGTCCCAAAACCGCCGCGCGGTTTGGGTGGCTTGATTGATATCACTGCTGTTGTTGTGGTTGCGGGCCCGGCGTTGCCGGATTGGTGAGGTCGATCGAGCCCTGATCGCCGGCGAGAAACTGGGGGCCGACCTGACGGACGCGGTTCTGCGTCGGATCGTAGGGGCGCTCGGGAACGGATGGTTGCGGCGCAGCTGCGGCATCCTTCGCCGGGGGATTGGTGCGGATAGTGGTAATGGAGCTCTGCTGCGGTGGTTCGCTCACCACCTGCTTGCCGCGCATCTCCTCATAATAGGCGGTGAGATTGCAGGCGCAGGAGGACTTTTCCCCGGGCGTGCGGTTCTTGTAGGCAAAGGCATTTTTCATGGCGCTGTAGGGCGTGCCCGTTGCGACCGAGATCATGTTCGAGGCTTCGGTGCTCGTCACGTCACGATAGAACAGTTCGGTCTCGATGCCCGGGCACATCTTGGCGCAGGTCTGTGCGTCGCGGCCGAAATCGACCGATGTGGCGTTCGAACTGATCGGAAAGAAGCCGCCGTCACAGCTGCGCACGCACATGGTGCTGACCGGCGAGAGCATTTCGGCCCGCGGCACGCCGTAACGCGGATCGACCTCTTCACCGCCGCCGAGCGGAATAAAGGTGTCGGTGCGCATCGCCTGTTCTTCGACGCTCGGGGCGAGGTCGTCGGCGCTGCGATCGCTCGGGGCATAGAAGTTTTCGCTGTTGCAGCCATTGCGGTCGAGAGCGGCGGTCAGCTCGCGGCGCGCGTCCTCATTGCCGTCGGTCTGGTTGCGCAGCTCGTCACGGCGGTCCTGGAGATAGCGGATGTTGTCGATCATCCGGGCTTCGGACTGCGACAGCTCGGCGCAATAATCGGCATTTTCGCCGCCGATGACGACCATGCTGCCCGAGGTGCAGCCGTTGCCGCGCAGCTCGTTGCGGACCTTGCGCAGCTCGAGGTTCTGCTCGGCCATGGCGCTGGCATATTGGCGCGCTTCCGGACCGTTGGTATTGCCGATCGACCGCGGCAGGTCGGCGAGGCGGCCACGCAGATCCTCACAGATAGTAATGGACTGCCCGGCAGCGGGCGCTGCGAAGACAAGGAAGAGGGCAAGAGACAGGTTTCGGCGTTTCACGGCGTCGCCCCGGAATGAGCAAAGAATCGATCGGTCACTGTCGGCGTCCATCCGCCGCGCCTTGTCTCTTAGCTTGTTTCTCTTAATAAGCTTGGAGATATTCCTAGCGTATTTTCGGGATTTTATCCAGCGGACAGCCAAAGACCCAGTGTTCGATTATGAAGAAGCTGCCGATGGTAATCAACGAGGCCAAGTGCCCACTCCAATCTCCTGGGGCGCTTGAGAAACGTACTCATATCCGGACGCTGAAAATGACAGGAATTGCCAATGAACTCAGCTCCCCCGCAACGATAGTCGGGCTGCCGGAAACCCAACACGGCTTCCACGTCTTCGTGGACGGCTGTTATGAACCCGGTTCTGGGCACGGAGGTTGGGCATTCGTCGTTTATTGCGATGCCGCGGAAATTGCGTCCGGCTTCGGTGGCGCGGAAGATTCCGCCAATAATTCGGTGGAAGTGATGGCCGTCCTCAAGGCTGTGGTTTGGATCAACAGCGAGGCAAGCGGCGAGCCCGCGACCATCTGGTCGGATTCCATCTACGCCATCAAAGGCTGCAACAGCTGGCGACATATCTGGAAGAACAACGGCTGGAAGAAAAGCAGCCCGAATGGGAATGCGCGAAGGCGAACGATCGCCAATGCGGAACTCTGGAAGGCGGTCGATCTTCAACTATCCCAGAATGGCCTGGTGACCATTGCCTGGTGCAAAGGCCATTCCGGCATTGCCGGCAACGAGCGCGCGGATGCGCTCGCGGATAAAGGACGTCTGTCGATACGGAGTGCCTGGTAGGGCATCAGGACATGTGTCGGAGCGGCTTCAGGGGCCGCTCGTACTATCCCACGCCCCGGGCCTCATATCTGCTCGATATCAACCGGCTGCAGATGCTCGGGACAAGCCCGAGCATGACGAAAGAGGCGTTGCCGGCTTTGTCGGCAGTCTGAGCCGGCTCAAGCCGGTTGCGATGCCTCGACGACGGCGAGTGCCGCCATATTGACGACGCCGCGGGAGGTGACCGAGGGGGCGAGAATGTGGGCGGGCAGGGCGGTGCCGAGCAGGATCGGGCCGACATGCAGGCCGTCGGTCATCGACTTGACCACACCGAGGGTGATGTTGGCGGCGTCGAGGTTCGGGAAGACCAGGAGGTTCGCCTCGTCGTGCAGGGTCGTGTCCGGCATGACGCGCTTGCGCAGCGCTTCGGTGATGGCGCTTTCGCCGTGCATCTCGCCGTCGACCTCGAGGTCGGGCGCGGCTTCGCGCACGAGCTGCAGGGCGTTGCGCATCTTCGTGGCGCTTTCGGACTCACGCGAGCCGAAGTTGGAATGCGAGACTAGCGCGGCGCGCGGCGTGAGGCCGAAACGGCGGATTTCCTCGGCCGCCAGCACCGTCGCCTCGGCAACCTCCTCGGCAGTCGGATTGAAGGTGACGTAGGTGTCGGTGAAGAAGGTGGCGCCGCGCTGCGAAATCATCAGGCTGAGTGCGGAGAAATCGCGGACATTCTTGCGCTTGCCGATGATCTGGCGGACGTCGCGCAGGTGCTTCTCGTAGCGGCCTTCGAGGCCGCAGATCAGCGCATCGGCCTCGCCGCGCCTCAGCGCCAGCGCGCCGATGACGGTGGTGTTGGTGCGTACGATCGTGCGGGCCGCTTCCGGGATGACGCCGCGGCGGCCGACGAGGGAGAAATAGAGATCGACATATTCGCGGAAGCGCGGATCGTCTTCCGGGTTGATGACCTCGAAATCCTGCAACGGCCGAATGCGCAAGCCGTAGCGCTTCAGGCGCGTCTCAATGACTTGCGGGCGGCCAATCAGGATCGGTTCGGCAAGGCCTTCCTCAAGCAGCACCTGGGCGGCGCGGAGCACGCGCTCGTCCTCACCTTCGGAGAAGATGACACGCTTGCGCTCTGCAGCCTTGGCCGCGGTGAAGATCGGCTTCATGACGAAGCCGGAGCGGAAGACGAAGCGGTTCAACTGGTCGAGATAGGCGTCGAAATCCTGGATCGGGCGGCGCGCGACGCCGCTCTGTTCGGCGGCCTTGGCAACGGCAGGCGCGATGCGCAGGATCAGGCGCGGATCGAAGGGCGAGGGGATCAGGTAGTCGGGGCCGAAGACCGGAGTTTCACCGGAATAGGCGCGGGCGGCGACATCGGACGGCTCTTCGCGGGCAAGGGCTGCGATGGCGCGCACCGCCGCCATCTTCATTTCCTCGTTGATCGTCTCAGCGCCGCAATCGAGCGCGCCGCGAAAGATATAGGGAAAGCAGAGGACGTTGTTGACCTGGTTGGCGAAATCCGAACGGCCGGTGCAGATCATTGCGTCGGGGCGGGCGGCACGGGCGAGATCGGGCATGATCTCCGGCGTCGGATTGGCGAGCGCCATGATCAGCGGCTTGTCGGCCATCTGCGCCAGCAGCTCGGGTTTCAGCACGCCGGCGGCCGAAAGGCCCAGAAAGACGTCGGCGCCGCCGATGTTTTCGGCGAGCGTGCGCGTATCGCTCTTCTGGGCGTAGATGGATTTCCATTCGTCCATCAGCTCGACCCGGCCCTCATAGACCAGGCCTTCTAGATCGTGGACCCAGATGTTTTCGCGCTTCGCCCCGAGAATGACCAGCAGGTTGAGGCAGGCAAGGGCGGCAGCACCGGCGCCGGAGGCGACGATCTTGATGTCGGCGATGTCCTTGCCGGCGAGTTCCAGCCCGTTCAGGATCGCGGCGGCAACGATGATCGCCGTGCCGTGCTGGTCGTCGTGGAAGACCGGGATTTTCATCTTCTCGCGCAGGCGCCGCTCGACCTCGAAACATTCCGGCGCCTTGATGTCCTCAAGATTGATGCCGCCGAAAGTCGGCGCCAGCGAGGCGATGGTCGAAACCATCTGGTCGACGGCTGCGGCGTCGATCTCGATGTCGAAGACGTCGATGCCGGCGAATTTCTTGAAGAGCACGGCCTTGCCCTCCATGACCGGCTTGGAGGCAAGCGGGCCGATATTGCCGAGGCCGAGCACGGCGGTGCCGTTGGAGATGACGGCGACGAGATTGGCGCGCGAGGTATATTCGGCCGCCATTTCGGGATTGTCGCGGATGGCAAGGCAAGGGGCGGCAACGCCCGGCGAATAGGCGAGCGCCAGGTCGCGCTGGTTGCCGAGCGGCTTGGTCGCCTGGATCTCCAGCTTGCCGGGGCGGGGATAGCGGTGGAAGAAAAGCGCCTGCTCGTCGAGATCGCCGCTCGTCAAGTTCTTTTCCGTCTTCGATTTTTCCAGGTGATCCATCGCCGCCTCCGTGCACGTCTTTTGAGCTCCCTCCATACATCAATCGGCTACGGGCGACAGTATGGAAATGCGGGGTGGCTCAAGTTTTCGCAAAGGGTCAAATGGCACACCCGCTCTGCCCGCGAATCAGAGGGGTCGTCGGACCAATTCGATTGCGATCGTTTCAGTTAGCTAATCCTTCTGGAAGCTTGTCTGGCCGCGGCAACGGGCGCAAAATGCCGGCCGCGACGGTGCGGGGCGCCGGTCGCATGGAGGAAACCATGGACAATTTGAACCTGACGACCCTGCAAAGGGGTCAGACGATGGTCAATGACGTGGCCATCGATGCCTTTGCCGCCGGATTTCGCGGCAGTCTTCTGACCAGTAAGGACGTGGATTACAACGAGGCGCGGGCGATCTGGAATGCAATGATCGATCGCCGGCCGGGGCTGATCGCGCGCTGCGCAGGTGCTGCGGATGTCGTGCGGGCGGTGCGGTTTGCGCGTGACAATAATCTGCTCGTTTCGGTGCGCGGCGGCGGCCACGGCATCGCCGGCAATGCCGTCTGCGAGGGTGGCGTCGTCATCGACCTGTCGGCGATGAAATCGGTGCGGGTCGATCCGCAGACGCGGCGCGCCAGGATCGAGCCGGGCGCAACACTTGCCGATGTCGACAAGGAAACGCTGGCCTTCGGGCTGGCGCTGCCGACGGGCATCAATTCGACCACCGGCATCGCCGGGTTGACGTTGGGCGGTGGCTTCGGCTGGCTGACCCGCAAATTCGGGCTGACGATCGACAATCTGCTTTCGGTAGATGTGGTGACGGCCGACGGCGAGTTGGTCAAGGCGAGCGAGACGGAAAAACCCGACCTCTTCTGGGCGCTACGCGGCGGCGGCGGCAATTTCGGCGTCGTGACCTCGTTCGAGTTCAAGCTTAACCCTCTCACCACGGAGGTTCTCGCCGGGCTGGTCGTACATCCCTTCGCCGATGCGGAAACGGTGCTCAAGGAGTACCGGCAGGCGCTGGAGGCGGCACCTGACGAACTGACCTGCTGGGTGGTGATGCGCCAGGCGCCGCCGCTGCCGTTCCTTCCCGCCGAATGGCACGGAAAGGAAATCGTCGTGCTGGCGATGTGTTATTGCGGAGACATCGCAGCGGGAGAAAAGGCGACGGCCAGATTACGTGCGATCGGAAATCCGATTGCCGACGTCGTCGGCCCGGTGCCGTTCGCCGGCTGGCAGCAGGCGTTCGACCCGTTGCTCACGCCAGGTGCGCGCAATTACTGGAAGAGCCAGGATTTCGCCTCGCTTTCGGATCCGGCGATCGACGTCCTGCTCAATGCCGTGCGCAAGCTGCCCGGCCCGGAATGCGAGATCTTCATCGGCCATGTCGGCGGTGCGGCCGGGCGTGTTCCGACCGAAGCCACCGCGTTTCCGCAGCGCAGCTCGCATTTCGTCATGAATGTGCATGCGCGCTGGCGGGAAGCCGGGATGGACGGAAGCTGCACCGGCTGGGCGCGTGAGCTTTTCGAGGCAACCAAGCCGCATTCGGTCGGTACCGCCTATATCAACTTCATGCCGGAAGACGAAACCGATCGGGTCGAAATAGCATACGGGACCAACTACCACCGCCTTGCCGAAATCAAGCTGCGCTACGATCCGAACAACCTGTTCCGCATGAACCAGAACGTCAAACCCGTGGCGGCCGTGTGCGCCGCCTGACGGGGTGGCGAAATCAAGGCATTGAATCACTCCGTCGCGCGCTTGCTCAACGCGCGGCGGCACGATGTTCTGGCGCTCGTAGCATAATGTCCTTGGCCGGTGACATGCCGATCGTTTCGGTCCGGCGTCGCTACCTGCCGGGCTTCGGCGTGATCGTCACGTCCGCGCCATAGGCATCGCGCAGTTCGCCTTCCTGTCCCGGCTGCCGGTCGGCGGCCTGATGCAGCAGGATCGACTCGTATCCTTGCGAGCGCGTCCCCTCGATCAGGGTGATATCGGCGTTTCCGGGATTGTCGGAGTGCTCGAACCATTCGACAGGGCGGTGCAGGAAATTCATTTCGACCGCCCGGTTGGTGACGCCATGACCGACGATCACGACGTTGTGGTCGCTATTTTCGGCATCGTGCATGACGGTCTGGAGGAACAGGCGCACCCGCTGGGCCACATCCGCCCGGCTTTCGCCATCCGGCGGCCGTGCGTAGAACTTGCCGCTGTTGCTGCGCAGCCTCGCCCATCTTTCGAACTCTTCGGGAAACTTCCGCTTCTGTTCGGCGCGGTCGTAGATTTCGGTGAAGAGACCGAAATCCTGTTCGCGCAGCAGATAGTCTTCCCTGATATCGCCGATGAAGCTTGCCGGCAGGGCTTCGAGCAGCGCATCCTTGCTCTGCCGCGTCCTCAGAAAGGGCGAATACCAGATATGCAGCTTGCCGAAACCCGCGCTCGGCAGTGCTTGCAGATAGGAGGCGATCACGCCGCCTGCTTCGAGCGCCTGCCGATGGCCCCACTGCGTCAGCGGCACATTGTGATCGCCGAATTGGCGGTAGGCCTGTTCGTTGATGTTGCCGAGGGATTCGCCGTGGCGAACGAGAAAGAGACGCATCAGCCATCCCGCATTGTCGGATATGGAATCGCCGTCATCATGAACGCCCTGAATGCGCACGGCAACCTCGTCAGTGGGCTTGGCGGCGACGGGCGTGCTGCACGCGCGGCGACGGCCAGGCGGCCGCGCGGAATGGACAGGGTTGCAGGGCTTTTCCCCAGCTTGTCATCTTCCTGAAACACGAGTCTGGTTTTGGAAGGCTAGATGAAAGATGGGACATGAGCGGCAGCTCGTGAAAGACATGATGGAACCCAGACATTTCCGCACGCTCTTCATTTCCGATGTCCATCTCGGCTCGAAGGCCGCGAAGGCCGACTTCCTGCTGGATTTCCTGCGCCACCACGAGGCCGATACGATCGTGCTCGTCGGCGACATCGTCGACGGTTGGCGCCTGAAGCGCAGCTGGTACTGGCCGCAGGTCTGCAACGATGTCGTCCAGAAGCTGTTGCGCAAGGCGCGCAAGGGCACGCGCGTCGTCTATATTCCCGGCAATCACGACGAATTCCTGCGCGCCTTCCCGGGCATGCATTTCGGCGGCATCGAAGTCGTCGAGCGCATGATGCTTGACGGCGCCGACGGCAAGAAATACCTGATCCTGCACGGCGACGAGTTCGACATCGTCGTCCGCAACGCCCGACTGCTGGCCTATCTCGGCGACTGGGCCTATGACACGGCGATCCGCATCAACGTCATCCTGGCGGCGGTGCGCCGCCGGCTTGGCATGCCCTACTGGTCATTCTCGGCCTGGGCGAAGCTGCAGGTCAAACATGCGGTCAATTTCATCGGTGAATTCGAGCGCGTCGTGGCCGAGGAAGCCCGCAAAAACGGCGCCGACGGGGTGATCTGCGGACATATCCACCATGCCATCATCCAGGACATGGACGGCATCCGCTACATCAATACCGGCGATTGGGTGGAAAGCTGCACGGCGGTCGCCGAGCACGAGGATGGCACGTTCGAACTGATCACCTGGCGGGCGCTTGCCAGTAGCGTGCCGGCGCTTGCCGCCATCGAAATGCATGATGAGGGCGAACTGGCCCCGCAGGCCGCTTGATTCTGGCGGCGGCGCATCCGCGTTTGCGCTTTACAGCGCCGCGCGTCTTTTCAGACGCGTATAGGACGCCGCAAACACTTAAAATAAAACAGTAGGTATTTGGCCGTTACCGTTTGGCGACAGGCCTTGTTTATTTTCTAAAACGTTTCAGAACGGTTATTTCTCGCAATAGTCGCCTCCAGGGTGGTGTGTTAGGACAGCGTCCAGTTTCCTGCAGGTCCACCTATGATTCCCGCTCAAAATTCCCCGACGGGTGAGGGAGCGCCGCCGCGTTTCCGGCTGCTCAGCGCGCTTTCCTATTGCGCGCCGCTGCTCGTCAACGGCATCGTCCTGCCGTTCTTTCCCGTCTGGCTCGCAACCCACAGCTTCAGCGACCACGAAATCGGCATCATCCTTGCCATACCGATGGTGGTTCGCGTGCTGGTGGCGCCTGTCGTCGCCATGATCGCCGACCGCTTGAAGGAGCGCGCCGACGTGCTGCTTTGGTCGGGCGGCATGTCGCTGCTGACGGCGATCGCGCTCTTCTGGACGACGACCTTCTGGCCCGTGGCGATCATCTATGCGCTGCAGGGCGCCACCTTCGCGCCCTATGTGCCTATCGTCGAATCGATCGTCATCTCAGGTGTGCGCCGCTGGGGGCTCGATTACGGGTCGATGCGCGTGTGGGGCTCGATCGCCTTCATCGTCTCGACGCTGGTTGGTGGCCAGATGATCAGCCGATGGGGCGGCGGGATGGTGCTTGATGTCATGGTGTTCGGCTTTATCATGACCGTTGTCATGGCGATCTTCTGTCCGCGCATCGGGCCGACGCGGCGCCGCGGCCAGCCGATCAACATTCCGGCCGCCACCGGCAGCGGCCTGCGCGAGCCGCACCTGCTGCTGCTTTTGATCGGCGTCGCCATCCAGCAGTCGAGCCATGCGGTGCTCAACGCTTTTTCCTCGATCTACTGGCATCAGCTCGGCTTCTCCGGCACTGAGGTCGGGCTGCTCTGGAGCGCCGGCGTCGCTTCGGAAGTGACGGTGTTCTTCCTGTCGAAGCGTCTCAACCGTCGCTTCGACGCCTGGACGCTGATCCGCTTCGGCTGCGCCATCAGCGTCTGCCGCTGGATCCTGTTTCCGATGAATACCGGTTTTGCCGGTTTCTTCCTGCTGCAATGTTTCCACGGCTTTACCTACGCCTTCGTGCATACCGGCGTGCAGCGGCGGATCATGGCGACGGTTCAGGAAACGCAGGAATCATCAGCGCAGGGCGCCTATTTCTTCTATGTCGGCATGGCGATGGCGCTGATGACCCTGGCGTCGGGTTATCTCTACGCCTGGCTCGGCGTTGTCAGCTATTACGTCATGGCGCTGATCGCGTTTTCCGGCCTCTGCCTCGTCATCTCAGCCTATTACCTTCAACCCCAGAGGGTGCTTTCGGGCGGAAAGACCAGCGAAGCGGCGTAGCGCAGGCCGGGTTCGCGGTCGCGGGCCAGCAGCAACGGGCCGTCGAGATCGACGAAATCGGCATTTTGGGCGAGCAGAACGGCGGGCGCCATGGCAAGCGAGGTACCGACCATGCAGCCGATCATGATGCTGAATCCGAGCCGTTCGGCCTCGACCTTCATCGACAGCGCCTCCGTCAGTCCGCCGGTCTTGTCGAGCTTGATATTGATCGCGTCGTAGCGGTCGGCGAGGCTCGCGAGATCGCCGGTATGGTGGACGCTCTCGTCGGCGCAGACGAGGAGCGGGCGGTTGATTTCGGCGAGCAGCCCATCGCGGCCAGCCGGCAGCGGCTGCTCGACGAGGGCGATGCCTGCTTCTGCGGCAATATGGAGATGACGCTCCAACACGGCCTCCGGCCAGCCCTCATTGGCGTCGAGAATGATGGCGGCGTCGGGCGCGGCGACGCGGACGGCGCGGATGCGGCTTTCATCGTCGCCGGTGCCGACCTTGACCTTCAGCAGGGCGCGGCCGGCATGCTCGCGCGCCTGGGCGGCCATCACCTCCGGCGTGCCGAGCGAGATGGTGTAAGCGGTGGTGAGCGGCTGCGGAGCGGCAATGCCGAGGCGGGCGGCGACGCTGTCTCCTGTCTGTTTTGCCTGGAGATCCCAGAGGGCACAATCGACGGCGTTGCGGGCCGCGCCCGGCGGCATGGCCGATAGCAGGTCGCTGCGCGAAATGCCGGCCTCGATCAGCGGTCGCGCCGCGTCGATCTGGGCGAAAACGCTCTGCATGGTCTCGCCGTAGCGGCGGTAAGGCACGCATTCGCCGCGCCCCTGCGCACCCTTTTCGACAAGCGTGCAGGTGATCACTTCGGCCTCGGTCTTTGCCCCGCGCGAGATAGTGAAGGTCCCGGCAATCGGAAAGGAATTCATCTGGATATCGAGGGTGCGCGGCATTATTGCTCTCCTACGAGCATGGAAATTGCACGGTGCTTCTGTATATTGACGCGCCGGGCGACGAACGATCTGCTTCGCGAGTCGGCAATGTCGCTATAAGCCTTGAAAGACACAAGTATCTTGAACGCCGAGAATCGCAACGCCGCCTCCCTTGATGTGGACGACCAGGCTGATGGCTCGGGACAGCGTGTGCGTCTTCAAGGAAATTGGCGCAGCGCCTACATCCATCTGGTGCTGCGCGATTTCGAAAAGCTGCTGCAGAAAAAGACCGGTGACTTGACCGTAGACCTCTCGGACGTTTCGGATATTGACACCGCCGGCATCTGGCTGCTGTGCCGGCTGAAGAAACAAGAAGAGGCGAGCGGCCGGGTGGTTCGCTTCGAAGGCACCAATCCGCATATCGACGAAATGCTGGAGATGTTTTCCGAGGAGCCGGCCAAGCCCGAGCCGGAGCAGACGGAGAAAGTCTCGCTTATTGCGCGCATCTTCGCGCCGATCGGCAAAATGACCTATGAGATCTGGGACAATTTCGCTGCCGCCATGTATATCCTCGGCTCGGCGGTGCGCGGCGCCCAGATGAAATTCGGCCGCGGCAGCGGCGTTTCACCGGCCTCAATCGTCAACCAGATCGACCATATGGGCGTTCGCGCCGTCCCGATCATCCTGCTGATGTCGTTTCTGATCGGGGCGATCATTGCCCAGCAGGGCGCCTTTCAGCTGCGCTACTTCGGCGCTGAGGTTTTTGTCGTCGATCTCGTCGGCATCCTGCAATTGCGCGAAATCGGCGTGCTTCTGACCTCGATCATGATCGCCGGCCGCTCGGGCAGCGCGATCACCGCCGAAATCGGCTCGATGAAGATGCGCGAGGAGATCGACGCGCTGAAGGTGATGGGGCTGAACCCGATCGGCGTGCTGATCTTCCCGCGGCTGGTGGCGCTGACCATTGCGCTGCCGCTTTTGACGGTGCTGGCAAATTTCGCTTCGCTGGGAGGGGCTGCCGCTGTCGCCTGGGGCTATTCCGGCATCACCTTCGCCAACTTCCTGTCGCGCCTGCACGAGGCGGTGACGCTGTCGACCGTGCTGTCGGGCATGATCAAGGCGCCGTTCATGGCGCTGGTCATCGGCATCGTCGCCGCCGTCGAGGGGCTGAAGGTGGGCGGCAGCGCGGAATCGCTCGGCCAGCATGTCACGGCCTCGGTGGTGAAGGCGATTTTCGTCGTCATCCTGATGGACGGGCTTTTTGCGATGTTCTATGCAGCGATCGACTTCTAGCATGGCGAATCGCGTGGACGAGAAACCGATCGATACGGAAGACAAGGACGAAAGGGACATCGTGCTGTCGGCGCGCGACGTCACCGTCGGCTTCGGCTCCAAGGTCGTGCTCGACAATCTGAACCTCAATATCTACCGCGGCGAGATCCTCGGCTTCGTCGGCGCGTCGGGCACCGGCAAATCGGTGCTGATGCGCACGGTGCTCCGGCTGCTGCCGCGCCGCTCCGGCACGATCAAGATCCTCGGCCAGAATTTCGACGAACTCGACGAGCCGCAGCGCAACGCGCTCGACATGCGGCTCGGCGTGCTGTTCCAGCAGGGAGCACTGTTTTCGTCGCTGACGGTCAAGGAAAACATCCAGGTGCCGATGCGCGAATATCTCGACTTGCCGACCTCGCTGATGGATGAGCTGGCGCATCTGAAGATCCGTATGGTCGGGCTTGCAGCCGATGCCGCCGACAAATATCCCTCCGAACTGTCTGGCGGCATGATCAAGCGCGCAGCCCTTGCGCGCGCGCTCTCACTCGATCCGGAACTGGTCTTCCTGGACGAGCCAACCTCCGGCCTCGACCCGATCGGCGCGGCCGAATTCGACGAACTGATCGCCAGCCTGCGCAATAGTCTGGGATTGACCGTGTATATGGTCACGCACGACCTCGACAGCCTGTTTTCGGTCTGCGACCGTATTGCCGTGCTCGGAAAGAAGCGAGTAATGGTGGAAGGCACGATCGACGACATGCTGGCCTATGACGATCCGTGGGTGCAGGCCTATTTCAAGGGCAAACGCGCGCGGTCGATCGTGCCGCAGAACGCTACTGCCGCGCGGCACGACAGCAGCGGAAAGTGACCGGATAAGATGGAAACCAAAGCCAATTACACGATTGTCGGTTTTTTCACCGTGCTGGTGATCGCGGCTGCCTTCGGCTTCGTCTACTGGATGGCCGAATATGGCCGCGGCGGCCCGATGACGGAACTGATCGTGCGTATTCCGGGCTCGGCCAACGGCCTCAGCGTCGGCTCGCCGGTGCGCTTCAACGGCATCCAGATCGGCTCGGTGCAGACTTTATCGATCGATGCCGACGATCCGCAATATTCACTGGCCTTCACCCAGGTGCGCACCGATGCGCCGATCTACCCCTCGACCAAGGCCGCCCTTGAAATCCAGGGCTTGACGGGCGCCGCCTATATCGAACTGTCAGGCGGCCGGAAGGGCGAGGAAAGCATCCTCCAGCATGCGATCGACAACGGCAAACGCGCCGTCATCGTCGCCGACCAGTCAAGCGTCACCAATCTTCTGGCAACCGCCGACAAGATCCTCGATCGTGCCAACGACGCGGTTGGTGAACTTCAGGGTTTCATCGAAGATTCGCGCGGGCCGCTGACCGAGACTTTCAAGAATGCCGAGACGTTCTCGGATGCGCTTGCCAAGAATTCCGGCAATATCGACTCCTTCCTGCAGAGCGTGGGTGAACTCTCCAATACGGTGAAGGCGGTCTCCGGTCGTGTCGATTCGACGCTGCAAGCGGTCGAAAAGCTGGTCAAGGCGGTCGATGCACAGAAGATCGACAACATCGTCTCCAATGCCGAGAGGATTACCGCCAATGTCGCCGATGCTTCGGGCGACCTCAAGGGCGCGATCCAGAAGTTCGACGAGACGGCCACCACCTTCAACGATTTCGGCAAGCAGGCGCAGGCGACACTCGACCGCGTCGATACGCTCGTTGCCCAGATCGATCCCCAGAAGGTGAAGGGTTCGGTCGACGATATCGCGCAGGCGACCAAGGATGCGCGCGTCGCCGTCGCCTCGATCCGCGATGTCGCCAACACGGTTTCCGCGCGTCAGAAAGATATCGACCAGACGATCCAGGACGTGTCGCAGCTTTCCAACAAGCTGAATTCGGCCTCGACCCGCATCGACGGCATTCTCATCAAGGTCGATGCGCTGCTCGGCACCGACAATACGCAATCGCTGTTCACTGAGGCGCGCGATACGCTGGAATCCTTCAAGAAGGTGGCGGACAACCTGAATTCGCGCATCGGGCCGATCGCCGACAATCTGCAGAAATTCTCGAGCGGCGGCTTGCGCGACGTGCAGACTCTCGTCAACGACATGCGCGGAACCGTGAGCAATCTGAACGACACGATCACCAACTTCGACCGCAATCCGCAACGCCTGATCTTCGGCGGGGAAACGGTCAAGCAATATGACGGCCGGACGCGGCGTTAACTGGGAAGTCAGGGGTAGCCGAATATGGTCGCATCGCATCTGTCGTCACGCCGTTCTTGGATCAGGGGAACGGTGATCGCACTGCCGCTGACGGCGCTGATCCTTTCCGGGTGCGGCACCGCGGCCAAGAACGATACCTATGACCTGTCCGCCGCCGTCGACGGGGGTGGACCCGCAGCCAAATCCCGCCAGATCTTGATCGCCAGCCCGACGGCGCTGAGAGCGCTCGACAGCGAGCAGATCGTTATCCGTGTTTCGCCGTCAGAAATCCAATATCTCTCGAAGGCGCAGTGGGGCGACAAGCTGCCGCGCATAGTGCAGTCGAAACTGGTGGAAGCCTTCGAGAACTCCGGCAAGCTCGGCGGCGTCGGCATGCCGGGGCAGGGGCTGGCGATCGACTACCAAGTCGTTACCGATATCCGCTCCTTCGAGATCGATGCTTCGAACGGCAACCAGGCGGTGGTCGAGATCTCCGCCAAGATCCTCAACGACCGCAACGGCTCGGTGCGCGCCCAGAAGGTGTTCCGCGCCATGGCGCCGGCCGGCGGCGGCAATGACGGCTTCGTCAAGGGCCTCGACCGCGCCTTCTCCACGGTCGCCAGCGAAATCGTCAGCTGGACGCTGAAGACCATCTAAGCTTGCGGGCTAAGCTTTCGGGCTACTTCGTCGGTTGCGAATCCGTCATCGTCGTTCCCGGCTGGCTGCCGGGTGTCGTGGAAGCTGTGGCGGTCGATGACGACGACAGAGCGCTGTCCAGCAGGCTTGCCATCTTGTCGTCGCGTATGCTCGCGGTCTTTTCGCCCATGACGACGCCGACCACGCGGCGGCCATCCTTCAACGCCGAGGTCACGACATTGTAGCCCGATGCGTCGGTGTAGCCGGTCTTGATGCCGTCGACGCCGTCATAGCGATACATGAGGTTGTTGTGGCCGCGCAGCTTCATGCCGCGGAACTGGAAGCCGCGCATCGAGAAGAGCTTGAACTCCTCGGGAAAGTCCCGCATCAGCGAAACGCCGAGTGTCGCCATATCACGCGCCGTGGTGACTTGCTCAGGATCGGGAAGGCCCGACGGATTCTTGAAGACCGTGTCCTTCATGCCGAGCTGGCGTGCCTTGTCGGTCATCGCCTTGGCGAAAGCCTGTTCGGAGCCGCCAAGCTGCTCGGCGATCGCCACAGCAGCGTCGTTGGCGGACAGCACCACAATTCCTTCGACCGCTTCGCGCAGCGTCACCTTACGGCCGGCCCCGACAGCGAGCTTGAAGGGCTCCTTGCTCTCGGCATTTTCCGACATTGTGAGCTTCTGGTCCCAGTTGAGGCGTCCATCATGCAGGGCCTCGAAGGCGAGATAGAGCGTCATCATTTTGGTCAGTGACGCCGGATAGTTCAGATCGTCCTGATTCGAACCTTCGAGGACCTGGCCGGACTGCGCATCGACGACGAAACTTGCCTGGCCGGCCTCAGCCAGCGTGACGGCGCCCATCAGGAAAGCAGAGGAGAGCGCGGTGGCAAGGAGCCTGGATGTCGTCTTGGTCATCAATGTTGCTGTCTCTATCGGTTGGTTATGAGCTTGAACGCAAGGGGATTAAAAAGGTTTGTGACGGAATGAAGGAACGGGGGCAACAAAAAAGGGTCATCCACAGATGATCCCTTTTGTCTCGCCATGTCCTTCGACCGACGTCCGGCTCGCTGCGGCCGTTTGACAATGTCCGGCTGGGCACGTAGAGAATTTCGCCATGAGCACGAAGCGCGCGCCCATCTCCCGTCATATCAGCACCTGCCCGCAGGTTGCGATCTTGCGCGCTTTTGACGAACGAGGTCTCCGCGTCCTGCTGTGACGTACGGGCGCTATCGGCGTCCGGCGCGCTGCTGGACGTAAAGCCCCTCACCACGTCAATCAAGGCTGCCAGGGAGACAGGCACCGTGCTCAATATTTATCATGTCAATTCGCTCGTCCATTGGGAGGAGCGCGAGATCCATCTGCGCGATCATATGATCGGCTTCTTCTCACAAGAAGTCCGCAGTTTTCTCAGATCCGTCAATCCGGCCTGGGATGTCAGGAGGGTCGAGGCGCCGGCGCTAATGCCGCGGTCACTTGTTTCAAGCGCCTATTCGAAAGCCGATATCTGGGTCCAGGAGCAGCTCTCCACCAGCGATACCGCGCTGGTGCTGAGACCGGAGACCACGCCGTCGACCTACATCTATATGCAGCATATTCTCGGCAATCACTCCAAGACACGGCTGCCGCTCTGCGTCTGGCAAGCCGGCAGATCCTATCGTCGCGAGCAGGAACAGCCGACCAAACACATGCGGCTGAAGGAATTCTGGCAGCTTGAATTCCAATGCGCCTTCACGGCCGATAGCGGTAACGACTATCACGCCGCATGCCTAGAGCCGGTCCGTCGGATGGTCGCATCGCTGATCCATCTGCCGACGCGGATCGTACCTTCCGACCGGCTGCCGGGCTATTCCGAGGTGACGATGGATATCGAGGTCGACAATGGCGACAAGTGGATGGAGGTCTGCTCGATCTCGCGACGCACGGATTTTCCGCAGCCTTACCGGTCGCAGCCGAAGAAGGGAGCTGCCTTCGACCACGACGTGCTCGTGCTTGAGATCGCGATCGGTCTCGATCGGTGCATTTATAACTGGAGCATAGCCGCCGATCGGTGAGATATCGGAATCCGGTGCTGCCAGGCGGTCCCGGTTCTCATGTGGTCTGAGAATTTATGAAAACTCGATCTCGGCGGCGGGGCGGATTTCTACCGTTGCCTTGCCGGCATCGAAACCATCGAGCGTTTCATTGTGATGGGCAATGATCTCGGAGAAGGTGAAGGTCGCTGTGTCGCCGGTCATGTGACCATCGGCAATCAACGTCACATCATATCCGAGCGACACGGCTCGCCTGACTGTCGTGTCGACACAGAATTGCGACATGCATCCACCGACGACGAGGTGAGTGATTGATCGCTCGTGCAGGCATTCGGCAAGATCGGTCTCGAAGAAGGAGTCGGCGCTTTTCTTGCGCACAACGACCTCGGCCTGCCTTGGCGCGATCTCGTCGCGCAGGGCCCAACCCGGCGTGCCGACCGCCAACCGATGGCCAACGTCGCCGTCATGCTGAACGAGCACGACCTGCGCGCCCGCCTGCCGAGCTTTTTCTTGCAACACTGCCAAGCGCGCAACGGTCTCGTCGAGTGCGGTATCGACGTAAGGCTGCCGCTCAGGCGAGGCTTTGCCGGCGAGGATCGCGTTCTGCACGTCGATGATCAGAAGGGCCTTGGTCATTTCGGGGAGGTTTCCGTAACTGGACGGTGGATGGTTTCGTTTCGGAATGCTTTGCTTTTGTATATCTGCAGAGAGGCCTGGTCACGCTCGCAATATAGAACGAAAGCCGCCTGACACGTGTTCAAGCGGCTTTCCAAACCGCAGGTCCCAGTCAGGCTCAGCCGAGCCTGCCTGCGGCATGAGCGAGCATGGTGTAGACCTTGCCCGTATCCGAGGTGAGGTAGGACTGCGTCACCGTCCGGTTCGGGTCGGTGCGGGCGACGTCGGCGAGCAGCTTTTCGAAATCACCGATATAGCGGTCGACGGCGGTGCGGAATTCCGGTTCGCGGTCGTATTTGCGCTTGATCTCGTCGAAAGTCTGCTGGCCCTTCAGCGTATAGAGGCGACGAGTGAAGACGTCGCGCTCGCCGCGCTGATAACGGCGCCAGAGATCGACCGAGGCGTCGTGGTCGATGGCGCGAGCGATATCGACCGAGAGCGAGTTCAGCGATTCGACGACGTGCCGCGGATTGCGGCTATCGCTGTTGCTGCGCGTCGCAGGGGCGGCGGTTTCCGCTTGGCGGGCCGGGGCGCGGGCAGGCGCTTCGTCGGCGGCCTCGTCACGCGATGCGCCGCGCAGGAGATCGCTGATCCAGCCGCCGCCTTCGGCGCGCGCCGGTTCCTGGCGGGCTGGCTCCTGGCGAGCGGGGGCAGGCTGCGGCGCGGCGCGCGGAGGGGCGGCAGCCGGCGCAGACGGTGCAATCGTTCCGCGCAGGCCCGTCGCTTCAAGCGGCGGCGGCGCTGCCGGCTGCGGCGGCTGGGCTGCGACCGGCTGGGTGGGACGCGGGGCCGGCTGCGCCTGAGCAAGCGTGCGGGTGACAGGTTCGGAGATCTCAAGCTGCTGGCTGGAGCGGCCGACGAGCTGGGAGATATCCTGCAACGCCTTGATCTGCTCGGCGACCGCCCGGCGCATGGCCGAGGCGCTTTCCTTGGCTTCCTCGGGAAGATCGAAGGCGCCGCGCTTCAGTTCGGCACGGGTCGCGTCGAGTTCACTGCGGATGTCGGCGGCAGAGCGGCGGATATCTTCGGTGGCGCCGGAGAAGCGGCCGACTGCATCGTCGATCGCCTCGCGCAGCGCTTCCCGCATGTGCTGGGCGGCACCGTCGGAGGCGCGGCCGGCTTCGCCGAGCATGCGCTCGACGTCCGACAGCGAGGCGGTGAGACCGCCGCGAATGCGATTGGAGAGATCGCCGGAACGGCGTTCGACATTGGCGAAAGTGCCGTCGATCGTCGTATTGGCCTCGTCGCCGGCGCGGGTGATCGCCTCGCGCATCGTTTCTGCCGCTTCCTGGGCGCGCTTCTCGGTTTCGGTGAGAATGCGGCCAATGTCAGCAAAGGAGGATTGCACGCCTTGGCGCAAATTGCCGGTGACCTGGCTGGAGCGCTGTTCTGCCCGCTCGAACACGGTCTCGATCATGCCGCCGAGGCCTTGCATGGTCTTTTCGATCTCGGCGGAGCGCTGGACGAGGCCGACAGAGAGTGTCTGCAGCGCGCTCTCGCGTTCCTCGAGCGTCGAGGCGAGGTTGGACTGGGCGGCGCCGAGAAGCTGCGAGGCCTGGGTCAGGACCTTGGAGTGTTCGTCGAAGCGGCCGATGATGCCGCCGACCTGCGCCAGCGTCTGGCCCGAGATGTCGGAGAGGCGGTCGATCTTGCCTTCGAGAAGCCTGGTGGAGGCGGAGACCATCTCGGCGGCCTTGGTGGCGGAGTCGGCAAACCGCGTAGTGGTATCGCCGAGACGACCGTCGACGCTGGTCAGCTGCTCGGCGGCGCGGTTCATCATCATCGCCATCGCCGCGCTGCTTTCCGACATGCGCTGGACGAGGCCGTTGACGTTGCCGACCAGGCTGTTTTCGATGGCGCTGACGGCATTGGCGACATTCTCGGTGCGGGCGGCAACTGCGCTGGCGAGCGCTTCGTTTTCGGCGCGCAGACGGTCGGCGCTGAGGTTGGCTGCGGCGGTGATGCGGGCGGCGGCCTGCTCGCCGGCATCAGTGTAGCGGTCGATGATCGGGCGGGCCGTCTCGTCGAGGATGCGCGTCAATTCGACCGAACGGCCTGATAACATCGAGTTGAGGTCGCGGGTGCGCTCCTCGAGCGTCGAGCGGATCGAGTTGCCGCGCGCTTCGAGCGCCCGGTCGATCTCGGAGAACGTCGTATCGATCTCGCGGGCTCGCTCCTCGAGATTGGTGCGAATGGCGCTGCTGCGCGCTTCGAGCGCCCGGTCGACATCCGCCATGGTTGCGGAAATCTCACTGCCGGCGCCCGTGAGCGTCGAGCGGATGGCGTTGCCGCGTGACTCCAGAGACTGGCTGGCATCCGACAGCACCTTGGAGATGGCATTGACTTGCGTGCCGACGATGGTCTCAGCCTCGGCGACTTTGTTGACGATGGCGTTGCCGGCTTCCGAGAAGGTTTGGGCAACGGCAGCGGCCTGGCTTGCCAGCCGGTTCTGAGCTTCGGCGACGCGGGTGACGATCTGCGACGAGCGCTCATCCATGGTGCGGGTGAATTCGTCGCTTTTCACATTGAGATCCTCGGCGAATTGCTGGCCTGTCTTGCCAAGCAGTTCGGTGGTTCTCGTCGCTTCGCCTTCCATTCCCTGGGCCGCGTCGGCAACCGCACTGCGCAGCGTCGAGGCGAGACCAGCGGCCTTGCCTTCGATGGTCCGGTTGACGGCATCGAGGCCGACGGTCAACGCACGGTCCATGGTGGAGAGGCGTTCCTCGATGCGTTCATTGCCGCGGTCGAGCGTTTCGGCGAGGCTCGCGGTTCGGCCATCGATAGCGCCGGTCAGGCTGGTGGTGCGGCTGTCCAGCGTCTCGGCCAGATTGGCGGTGCGGCTGTCGATCGCCTGAGTGAGGTTTGCGGCGCTGCCTTCGAGCGTCGCCGAGATGCGCTGTGTGGCGTCGTCGCTGAGCGCGCCGAGACGAGAGACGCCGTCGGCAAGCACGCCGGACAGCTGGCCGCTGGCCGCTTCGACCTTTTCGGCAACACCGCCGACGCCGTCGCGGATGCGGGTCTCGATCGCCGCAAGACCGGCTTCCACACGCGATCCGGTTTCATCAAAACGGCCCGTCAGGTTTTCGACCGACCGATCGAGACGGGTGGACAAATCCTGGGTGGAGCTCGAAATCGCACTTGCCGCCTCCTGGAAGCGGCCGGCGATCTGGCCGGCGCCGGCATGCATGCGATCTTCCAATCTCTGGGCGCCGGCATCGATCGCCTGGCGGATTGCGGCTTCACGGTGCTCCAGCGACAATTCGAGCATGCCGACGCTCGTCGCCACCGAGGTGCCGATGCTGGTCGCCTGTTCGGCCAGCGTATCGCTGATCAGCGCATGGGCCTGGTTCAGCGATAGGTCTATGGCGTTGGCGCGGTCTTCGAGCGTCGTGCGGATGCGCTCATGGGCCGAGGCAAGCCCGCCCTCGATGCGCGCCGCGGCTTCGTCGGCGAGGCCGCCGAGCCGTGTATGTGCATCGGTCAGACGGCCTTCAATGCGGCCGGTCAAGCCGCCGACGAGATCCTCGAAGCGGGTGCCGCCGGCATCGAGAACACCCGAGAGGGCGGCGCTATGCTCGGAAAGCGCATTTTCGAGCCGCTGCTGATTGTCGGTATAGGCGGTGCGGATCGCATCGGTCTTGTCGGAGAAGGCACCGGCGACTCGTGCCTCGGCACCGGAGACGGCCTCCATGATGGCGTTGCTGCGGGCTTCGAGCACGCTGTCGAAGCGGCTCTGGTTATCGTCGAGCGAAATGGCGAGCGCCATGGTCTTTTCGTCGAGCGTATCGGTGAGCCGGTCGTGGGTTGCCGTCACGGCGCCGATGATCGCGGCGGTGCGGTGCCCCAAGGCTTCCTCGAGGCGGGCCTGGCCTTCGCTCAGCGAAGTGGCGAGGGCGGCGGCCTTCTGGTCGAGTACACCGTTCAGGCCAACATGCGTGCCGGAAACCGCATTGGTGATCGCATCGGCGCCTGTTGTCAGCGTCTCCTCGAGACGGCTCTGGCTCTCGTTCAGCGAGATGGCAAGCGCCATCGCCCGATCGTCAAGTGTCTCGGACAGGCGGTCGTGGGTGGCAGAGACCGCATTCAGGAAGGATTCCGAGCGGCTCTCCAGCGTATCCTGCAGGCGGCTCTGGCCCTCGTTCAGGGAGGCGGCGATCGCCGTCGCCTTTTCGTCGAGCGTTTCCGAGAGACGGTCGTGCGTGCCAGACACGGCCTTGAGGAAGGCCTCGGAGCGTGCTTCCAGCGTGTCTTCGATCCGCGACTGGCTCTCGTTGAGCGAGATGGCGAGCGTCATCGCCTTCTCGTCCAGCGTCTCGGACAGACGGTCATGCGTGCCGGAGACCGCATTCACCAAGGCTGCCGATCGGGTTTCCAGCGTGTCTTCGATCCGCGTCTGGGTTTCGTTGAGCGAGATGGCGAGTGCCATCGCCTTTTCGTCCAGCGTCTCGGAGAGGCGATCATGGGTGCCGGAGACGGCGTTCAGCAGGGCCGCGGAGCGGGTTTCGAGCGTATTCTCGATACGGGCATGGCCTTCGCTCAGCGAGGTGGCAAAAGCTGCCGCCTTGCCGTCCAGCGTCTCGGAGAGACGGTCATGGGTGCCTGAGACGGCGTTCAGCAGAGAGGCTGAACGGGTTTCAAGCGTCTCCTCGATACGGGCCTGGCTCTCGTTCAAGGACATGGCCAGCGCCATCGCCTTCTCGTCGAGCGTCTCGGCAAGACGGTCGCGCGTGCCGGATACGGTGTTCAACAGTGCCTCGGCGCGTGTTCCAAGCGCATCCTCGATGCGGGCATGGCGCTCGTCGAGCGAGGTCGTCAGGGCCGCCGCCTTGCTGTCCAGCGTTTCCGACAAACGATCATGCGTGCCAGACACGGCGTTGAGTAAGGCCTCGGAGCGCGTCTCAAGTGTATCCTCGATGCGGGCATGGCTCTCGTTCAGAGAGATGGCAAGCGCCATCGACTTTTCATCGAGCGTCTCGGCAAGACGGTCATGGGTGCCGGAGACGGCATTGATGATGGCGTCGGAGCGGGTTGCCAGCGTTTCCTCGAAGCGGCTGTGATGGGTGGTCAGCGCCTCGACCAGTGCGCCGCCGCGCTCTGCCATGACGCTGTCGATGCGGCCGTGGGCCGTGCCGAGCGCCTCGCTGATTTCGGCCGCACGCGCAGCAAGCACGCCGCTGAGCTCCTCGGCGCGACCGCCGAAGGCAGCGGTCACCTGTTCTGTGCCAGCGGCAACGGCAGTCGTCAGATCAGTGGTGGTGGTGCGCAGCGTGTCGCGGAATTCGGCCGAGCGCGTCTGAAGGTTGTTCTGCAGTTCGGAGGTGCCTGATGCAAGGGTCAGCGCGATTTCAGAAGTCGCGCTCTGCAGCGCAGAGGTCAGTTCACCGGTGCGGCTGGTGAGTGCCGTGGTGATTTCATCTGCGCGGCTGCCGAGCGTGCTTTCCAGCACTTCGTGGCCGGTGGCGAGCGCGGTGGCGAGCGCCAGCGACTGGTCTGATAGCGACGAACCAAGCCGGTCGATGCCGGAATTCAGGATGCCGTCGATCGAATCCGAGCCGCCGGTCAGCGTCTCGTTGATACGAGCGAGGCTTTCCATCAGCTTGGTGTCGAGCGAGCCGGTTCGCTTGTCGAAGGCGCTGGTGAACTCGGCGACGCGTTCGTCGAAGGCGGTCGACAGTTGGGCGACGGTCGTCTGCAGCCGCTCCTCGAAGAAGCCGGAGCGCACGTCGAGATCCATGACGGCGTCGTCGGCGGTGGTCTGCAGGCTCTGGCGGAAGCTTGCGCCTTTTTCGTCGAGCGCGCTGTTCAGCTTCGACAGCACGTCGTCAAGCGTGCCGCCGATGGTACGTTCGCCTGACGTCAGGCTCTCGTTGATCTCGCGGGTGCGGGCGATCAGGATCTCGTTGAGCTGGTGCGTGCGCTCGTTCAGCGCCGCATTCAGCTTCTCGGTGCTGCTGTCCATGGTCGAGGCGCGCGTTTCGAACTGGCTGAGCAGTCTTTCGCCATGGTCGTTGAGATTGACGGAGAGCGCTTCGAGGCGGTTGTCGAATTCTGTGGCGAGCGCAAAACCCGATGCGTTCAGGGTCTGCAGCAGGGTATCTGTCTTGGCAGAGAGCAGGCTGCCCATCGACTGCAGGGCGCTGTCCGATTTTTCCAGGATCGTCGCGGCGCGCGTATCGATCAGCGAGGCGAAGGCTTCGCCGGATGTGGCAAGCCGCACCGCGATCTCTTCGGTCGCCAGCGACAGCTCTTCCTTCAGCTGGTCGTGCACACTGCCGATCGAGGTGCGGATACGATCGGCATGGTTGACGATCGCCTCACGCTCGGAGCCGAGTTCGTGGACGAGGCCGCGCACGCGCAACTCGTTGTCGGCATAGGAACGTTCAAGCGCATTGACTTCGGAATGGACGAGCGTTTCCAGCTCGGAGGCACGCGCGATGGTGCGCTCGATGCCCTCGTTCATGGCCGAGACCTCACGGCGCACGGCCTGGCCGACGGTCATGATGCGCTCGGAGGCGATGGTTTCCGGCTCTGCCAGGCGCAATGCCACCTCTGCCATGGAACGGGCGGCGTTGCGCATGTCCTGGGCGCGGGAGATCATGATGGCGAAGGCGTAGAACATCATCACGGGAACGATGATGCCGACGAGGCCGGCGATGACGCCGGGCAGGGCGACGAGGTCGGCGAGCGAACGGATCTGCCAGATCTGCGGAGCATAAAGCAGCGACATCAGGCCGAGGCCGGCCATGACCCAAAGCACGGAAAACAAGGTGGCGGTGCGCACCGCCGAGCGGCTGGAGGCGCCGTCAAAGGATTTCAGGATCGAGGCGGGCGTATTGCGGCTGGCATCGTTGGCGGGCGTGAAGGCCGGACCCCTGGAAGTCTGCTCGCCGGCGGCACCGCGGCGGCTGCGGCGCTGCGCTTCGTCCTGAGCCTGCTGATTACGCGCATTCGATGGATCAGACACATTAGCCTCCGGGGCCTGGGGCGCGTCGCCGCGGCGAGACGGTACGTTATCCTTGCTAAAGTCGATCTGGAGCGCCTCGTCCAATGCCTTGAACGCCTTGTCCTCAATTGACTCGTTGTATTTGTTGTTCGCCATTCGGGTATGCCTCGTTACTGTCAGCCGGCCCAACCGCGCATCCCTGGCTTCCGCCTCACCCGGGAACAACTTTGCCGTTCCAGCCTTCCATCCCAACGAAGGACGGATAAGCATGTCATTTCAGAGTAGATAGCCGCTTTTTCAAACGGAAGGTATCAAAACACTACCATTATCCACTCGCTCGGCAAAGGCGCGTACCATAAACCCGCTCCACCAGTATCGTAGTGACACATCTGAGGTCCTCACACAATTAATGAAGGCTTGAGATTCACGGCTCGTTAACCCGTTGTTAACATCTTTGAATCCGAGGCATCGCTTAAAAACCAATAATTTAGGGATATTTAACGGACGTTAACCATATGGCGAGATTTCCGCCCTGAATGTGCCCGAATTTAACGTGATGGCCACTCTCCGGACGCAGAACTGTTGCAACTGCGGACGATAGAGACGGGAGAATTGGCAATGGCAGCCCAGATGGCAGCATTGAACATCGTATTCGAGGCGCCGGATAATGCAAAGGGACCGTGTCCTTCGAAGGTCCGGCCGATCGATCTGGTCCATCTCGCTAAGCAGACGATGGGCGACAAGACGTTGGAAATCGAAGTCCTTCAGATGTTTGCGCGCCAGGCCCGTGCCTGCCTCCAGGATATTGCAAGCGGCGAAACCATCCGTATTGGCGCAGCCGCGCACCGGCTGAAAGGTGCGGCAAGCTCCGTCGGCGCGTTCCGCGTGTCGCAGACGGCGGAAGCCGTCGAGGAAACCGGCGGTGATGCCGGCGCGACGGCAGCGCTCGGCGCTGCCGTTATCGACGCCGAGAATTTCATCCTGAAGCTCTGCCGCGGCTGATCTCTAGGTCTTCACCGACGCATGTCGCTGTGCCAAAACCGCCGCATATTTTTGGGCGATATGCATGAGGTACCGTTCGAACGAGGCCCGTTGTTCCATTGCGGAACCACGGGTCTTTTTGCGACGTCCCTGATGACGCTTTGAAGACGGCGGGCGAAGGCCCGATCTGCGAGGCTGTCGCGGATTTCCCAATGTTGACTGACGCGTCGAATTGTCGGAAGAAAATCCGCCCATCCACCTGAAGACCGGAAATAGTTCTGATGCCCAAACTTACCATCGTCGCCTTCGACGGCACGCGCTTCGACCTCGACGTCGACCAAGGCTCCACCGTGATGGAGAATGCCGTGCGCAATTCGGTGCCCGGCATCGAGGCCGAATGCGGCGGCGCCTGCGCCTGCGCGACCTGTCATGTCTATGTCGACGAGGAGTGGACGGAGAAGGTCGGCCAGCCGGAAGCGATGGAAGAGGACATGCTCGACTTCGCCTTCGATGTACGCCCGACCTCGCGGCTGTCCTGCCAGATCCGGATGAAGGCCGTCTATGACGGGCTCGTGGTGCACGTGCCGGAACGCCAGGCCTGAAGCGCAGCGCTTCAAACGTCGCCGAAAAATTCGATATCAAAAAAGACGCCTCGCGCGCTAGAGCGAGCGAGGCGAGGCGGGCGCATTACCTACGGATGAGGGAGGAACATCCGCGGCTTCGGAACGCGCCAGGAGAACCCAGCGATGAAAGTGCAGATGCCGTACCTGAACTTTCGAATGTGTTCATATTAATGCGTTCCGGTTGAGTCTGCCAGGATGAAAAATGACCATTCAATCGCTGGGGAGGGTGCAAGTTTCGCACAAGTTTCGTTGTGCAGCTAAGGTTTTCCGCTCGCAACAAGACTGAAAAAGCCTTATTTTGCGCTGGCTCGACCATTGATTCGATTGTTCAGCAACCTCAACATGCGCTTCTGAAAATTGACCGCCTCGACCCGGTCGAATCGCGCCTGCTGCCGGTCGTGCTCCTCTATACCGCGAGCTGATTCGCCGGAGACGAGTTCCTGCATGGCTTCGCAGCTGCGCTGCTGCGGCAGCGCCCGGATGGCGCGCTCCATGGCGCGGGCCTGATCACGGGCGATCTCGGCATGGCGCTCCTCGTGGCGCTTGATATCGCTCGACAGAGCGTCCCAGATCATCGACAGCTCCTTGCTGGCGCCCTTGCGGCTGCTCCAGCGCGGCAGGATGATCTGGGTGTGAACCGTGACCTTGACGCTGCCGACGCGGCAGCGCCCGTTATCCTGAATGTAGGTTGCCTCGCCGCCGAAGCGGATCTTCGTGGCGCCGGGATGACGCGCCGAAGAAGCGCTCGCTGTCGGCCCGCGCCGGCTGAGTTCGCGGTCGAGCTCATCCGCGGTTTTGCCGCGAATGTCGAAATAAGAATAGCTTTTCGATGCGATCACTTCGGCTGCCACGGGGCTGCAGAGGGAAAGAGCAATGGAAAAGGCGATAGGAAGGACCATATAACGCACTGCAAGCGGCATTCTGAACGCAACCCGTGTTGAAATCGACGGGAGCTTGGGGCATAGCCACCACAAGCGCAATATCGGATGGCGCTTTTTTCGTCTCCAATGGGATAAGTCTGGTGACAGGGCTCGAAGGCAGATTGTGGCGTGTCGGCCATGGCCGAGAGATCGAACTCGGCCGTCGTTCGATGATCATGGCGATCATCAACGTGACGCCGGACTCCTTCTCCGACGGCGGACGCTTTGAAACCGTCGATGCAGCAGTCGAACAGGCGTTGCGGGCGGTGAGCGAGGGTGCCGGGATTGTCGATATCGGCGGTGAATCGACCCGGCCGAACGCAGCAACCGTCAGCCCTTCCGAGGAGCAGGCGCGCGTGCTGCCCGTCATAGAGGCGCTGCGCGGCCGCACCAAGGCGCTGATTTCCATCGACACCTATCGCGCCGAGACGGCGCGGCTGGCAATCAGTGCCGGCGCCCACATCGTCAACGACGTCTTCGGGCTGCAGAAGGAGCCCGATATCGCCGATATAGCCGCGGTGACCGGAGCCGGACTCTGTATCATGCACACCGGTCGCGACAGGGTAAAACTTGTCGATGTGATCGCCGACCAAGTGCATTTCCTCGAGCGGTCGCTTGCGATCGCCGCTTCGTCAGGCGTCAACAGCGATCGCATCGTGCTCGATCCGGGCTTCGGCTTCGCCAAGGAGACTGCGGAAGAAAACCTGGAACTGATGGCGCGGTTTTCCGAACTTTCCCGCTTCGGTCTGCCGCTGCTCGCCGGTACGTCGCGCAAACGTTTCCTCGGCGCGGTGACGGGGCGTGAGGCACAGGACAGGGATGCAGCGACGGCTGCGACCAGCGCACTGCTCAGACTTCAAGGGGCTGCGGTTTTCCGCGTGCACAATGTCGCAATCAACAGGGATGCGCTTGATATCGCCGATGCTATGCTCAATGCGCGCCAGGAATTCGAGAGGAAGCGGCCGACATGACCACCTACACGATTACGCTGCAGAACTGCGCCTTCTTCGCGCGCCACGGCGTGCATGACGAGGAGGAATTCCTTGGTCAGCGCTTCTTCGTCGATGCCGAGCTCGATGTCGTCGCCGGCGAGGCGCTGGAAAGCGATTCGATCAACGATACCGTCAATTACGGTGTCGCCTTCACCGTGATCGAGCAGATCGTCACGGGCAAACGGCGCTACCTGATCGAAGCACTGGCGCTCGACATCGCCAAGGGGCTCTGCGAGACATTCCCGCAGGTGCGGCGGGCGAAGATCACGGTGCGCAAGCCGAACGCGCCGGTCCCTGGCGTGCTCGATTTCGTGCAGGTGAGCGTTGAGCATTTTGCCTGAGGCCGCACTGCAATCCGCCACACTCGGTCTCGGCGGCAATATCGGCGATCCCGTAAAGGCGATGGCGGCGGCGCTGCAGAGGCTGGACGGACGGGACGACTGTCGGGTTACGGCGGTCTCGCGGCTCTATCGCACGCCGCCCTGGGGCAAGACGGACCAATCCTTCTTCTTCAACGCCTGCGCCGCCGTCGAGACCAGGCTGGCGCCTGAGGCTTTGCTCGATGTCTGCCTGTCGATCGAACGCGAAATGAAACGCGAGCGCATCGAGCGCTGGGGGCCGCGCACGCTCGATATCGACGTGCTGACCTATGGCGATGTGGTCCAGGACGCGCCGCGGCTGGAACTGCCGCATCCGCGCATGACCGATCGCGGTTTCGTGCTGATGCCGCTTGCCGATATAGCGCCGGGTCTGCTCGTGAGGGGCAGGGCGGTGAGTGAGTGGTTGTCGGATGCGGAGGTGACCGGAATCGAGGTCGCAGACGATAGTCGCGACTGGTGGCTGAGCGCCTGAAGCAAGGGGACCTGAAACGCAAAACGGCGGGAAACCCGCCGCTTCAGGAAAATCCGCTGTGGGATTTGCCTACTCGATGGAACCGACGGCCATCTCGTCGACCTGGCGGGTCAGCGTCAGGCCGATGACCGGCACCATCTGACTTTCGACCTTGACCGAAACGGTGACGTTCATCGTCTTGTCGTCGCGCACGCGGGCGATCATTGCGCCATTCAGCTTGGCGCGGTTGATGCCGACGACGACGGTATCCTCGGAGACGGCGCCGGAGACGACGTCAAGGCCCTTGCCGGCGGCGCCGTCGAGGAACTTGCCCTTGTAGGTCGAGCCCGACTGCGAGATGACGGCGGTCATCGGCTGCTTGAAGACGCCGACGCGGCAGGTGCCGTCGAGTTTGATGCCGGCGCTGCTGTCGCCTGTGGGCTCACCGATCAGGTTGCAGGTGAATTTCGTGCCCTTATATTTGCCGGCGACGATTTCGCCGGGGCCCTTCCATGAGCCGGCGACGGAATCGAAGAAGGCCTTGTCACGGGTTGCAGCAGTGGCTGCCGGAGCGACATCTGCGACGGGAGACAATGCCGCGGCGGCCAAGCCGCATACGATGAGAAACTTGCGCGAATACATGGATTTTCCTTGGCAAACACCACTCACGAACTGGCTGCAAGTTTTGCCGAAGAATGGTTAATCCTTCCTTTCAATTGTGCCGAAATACGAGGCAGCGTACGGCTTTCGTGCGGCATCGATTTTAAACTCCCGTCACTACATTATTGAATCTGTTGAAACTTCTCTGGCATTACGCAAGGGGAGTCGAAAGCTGCGGAATCGCTGTTTCGTTCAAGGATTGTTGCCGCGCGGCGACATGGACGGGGTGAGATCGCCGATGAAATCACCGATTCCCGGCCGCTTCAGGGCGCGGAAGGCGAGCGGACGACAGAGATCCATCGCAGCGATTCCGATGCGGGCGGTCATCAGGCCGTTGATGACGCCTTCGCCCAGCCGCGCTGAGAGCTTGGAGGCCAGTCCATGGCCGAGCACCTGCTGCACCAGGTTATCGCCGACGGCGATCGAGCCGGTGACGGCCAGATGCGCCAGCACGTCGCGCAGCAGGCGGAACATGCCGAGCGTGCCGGGACGGCCGCCGTAAAGCTCGGCCATGGCGCGAATGAGGCGCACGGCCTCATAGAGCACGTAGAGCAGGTCGACCACGGCGCGCGGGCTGACGGCGGTGACGATCGAGACGCGCTTGGAGGCATTGACGATCAGGGCGCGGGCCTTGCGGTCGAGCGGAGCGAGCAGTTCGCGCTCGGCCAGCGCGATCAGATGCGGGGGATCGATGACCTCGCCCTCGGTCGCCTTCAGCGTCGCACGGCCCTTCGATGTCTCGGGATTTGCCGAGAGCAGCGCAGTCAGCTGGGCGACGACGGCGCGCGCCTTGGCCGGCCGCGTCTCGATGATCGCCGCCTCGGCTTCGGCCTTGATCTTCTGGACGGCGGTAAGGCGCATCATGCCGATGGTTTCGCGGATGGCGAGGGCGAGTACGGCGAGAATGCCGACCGCCAGCACGGCAAGGGCCGCATAACCCAGCCAGTCGGCGCGGGTGAAGAGATCGCGGATCAGGCTATCGGTCCAGAGGCCGATGGCGAGCGACAGCAGGATGCCGAAGGCGCCGGCGGCGATCTTGCCGAAGGAGGTCCGCCGCTTGCGCGGCGCTGCAACGGGGACCGCGCTCAGATCCTTGTCGGGATTGAGGAAGGGATCGTCCTCATCAGGCGTCACGACGATATGCTCCGAGAAGCTTTCCGGCTTGCGCCGCTCACCTCCTTGCCGGCCGTTGTCACGCCGCTCGGTGGCTTCGTCCTCATAGCTGAAGGCGGCGGGCGCGCGGCGCGGCGGATCGGACGGGGCTTGCTCATGCGAGACGGTCTCCGAACAGAAACTGCATGGCACGGTCGAGGCGAATATGCGGCACCGACAGCTTGATGCCGCCGCCGGTTTCCTCAAGATGCGGCGGGCGGAACCTGACGACATTGACATCGGGCAGCTGCACACCGGTTACACGCGAGGCGATGAGGTCGAACAGGCTTTCCGGATCCTCCGGCAGGTCGCCGGGAAAGATCGCGGTCTTTCTCTGGCCGTCAAAGCGCTCGCCGGCAATGGCTTCGCCCTCCATCGGCGTGCCGACGATGACCGGCAGTTCATGGCCGTCACGCTTGACGGTCGCCTCGCGGGTGGCCCGCACGGAGGCAAGCGCCATGACGTCGATGCCGGCGCCGGCGATGCCGATGCGGTCGATGGCGCGGTCCACCAGGCGGCGGGTCAGCGCGTCGAGCCGGTCGTGGCTTTCATGGTGGAGATGATCGGCCTTGGTGGCGGCAACCAGTACGCGGTCGATGCGCCGCCCGAGCAGGGAGGAGAGCAGCGAATTGGTGCCGGGGCGGAAGCAGGCAAGCACATCGGTCAGCGCGCGCTCCAAATCCTGCACGGCTTCGGGGCCGCGGTTCATCGCCTGCAGCGCATCGACCAGGACGATCTGGCGGTCGAGGCGGGCGAAATGCTCGCGGAAGAAGGGTTTGACGACGACGGATTTATAGGCCTCGTAGCGCCGCTCCATCATCGTCCAGAGCGAACCGCGGCCGGCACGTCCGTCCGGCGGCAGAGCCAGCGGCGCAAAGGTCAATGCCGGCGAGCCGTCGAGATCGCCGGGCAGGAGCAGGCGGCCAGGCGGCAGGGTGGAAAGCGAGCGTTCGTCGGCCTTGCAGGCTTTGAGATAATCGGCAAAAGCGGCGGCGAGGTCGCGGGCGATCATCTCGTCGGCGCCGGCATGGATGTCAGTGGCGCGCGTCAGCGCCAGCCATGGGCGCGACAGCTCGGAGCGGACGCCGGTTTCGGCAAGTGCCAACGTTTCCTCGCTGAAGGTGCGGTAATTCTTGCCGAGCAGCGGCAGGTCGAGCAACCATTCGCCGGGATAATCGACGATATCGATCGACAGGCGGCCGGGCGAAAACAACCGGTTCCAGCCGCTGGCGCTCTGATAATCCAGCGTGATGCGCAGCTCGGAGATGGCGCGGGTCGAATCCGGCCAGATACGGTCCTTCACCAGCGCGCGGATATGGTCCTCGTACTGGAAGCGCGGCACGGCATCATCCGGCTGCGGTTCCAGCCGCACCGCCGAGACGCGGCCGGATTGGACCGGCTCGAACAGCGGCAGTCGGCCGCCATGCAGCAGATTGTGAACCAATGAGGAGATGAAGACCGTCTTGCCGGAGCGGGAGAGCCCGGTAACGCCGAGGCGCACGGTCGGATTGACGAGGCCGCTCGCCCGGTCGGCGAGATTATCGAAGGCGATGCGGGCGTCATCGGCAAAGGATGTCAGTCGTGGCGGCAAGGCGCGATTCCGGTTGGTGACTGACGGCAATATAGGAAGGGCGCGCCGCCCGCGAAAGAAGCGGCGCGAAAGTCTTCAGACGACCACGAAATCGGTGAGGCGCCAGACTGCGGCGGAAGCGTCGTAATCGACGACGGCAAGGCCTGCCGTCGGGAAGCCGCCGGGAAGGGCGCCTGCCATAGCCTCGTGACCGATCAGCGCCTCCAGCGCCTGCTCCATTGTCGGATTGTGGCCGACCAGCATGACAGCAGCCTCGTCCTGCGAATCGATGATCTCGAGATAGTTGTCGACCGTGGCGTTATAGAGCGCGTCGACATAACGAACTTCGAGCGTAAGGCCCATCGCCCGGTACACCGCATCGGCGGTATCGCGACAGCGCAGCGCCGTAGAACTGATCAGAAGATCGGGACGGTAGCCCTTGTCGGCGGTCTTATCGGCGATGATTTCGGCATCGCCGAAGCCCTTTTCGTTGAGCGGCCGGTCGAAATCGCGCTGCCCGGGTTCGGCCCCGGCGGCCTCGGCGTGACGCAGCAGATAGACGCGGTTGGGCGGAGGCAGGGGTACGGTCATGGGAAAATCCAACATCCAGCGGGCCTTTTCAGTAGCGGTTGCAATCGGCCGGCGTCAACCGTCAGCGCTGCTCCAGCTGCCCAAAACGCGGCCGATAACACGGCGTTTTGAAGGCGAAGCAAAAAACGCAGGCCCGAATAATGATGAGAAAATAGTCTGTTAGCCGAAAACTGTGACAGATTTAAAAATCTGTTTACCTGTCGTATTTGGCTTGAATCGCGGCTAGCGCTTGGGATATACACCCCGCCAGATGAGATGTTCTTCAGGAGAATCGCGTTGAGTGAGAAGATCGATCTTAGCAATTACGTTCCCTCGGAAGAGGAAGAGTTCATGAACGTAAACCAGCGTGCCTATTTCAGGGCCAAGCTGGTTGCATGGAGAAATGATATCCTTAGAGAAGCGCGCGAGACACTCGACCATCTGGCCGAGGAAAGCGCAAACCATCCTGATCTCGCTGACCGAGCGTCGTCGGAAACAGATCGGGCGATCGAACTTCGCGCCCGTGACCGGCAGCGAAAGCTGATTTCCAAAATCGATGCGGCACTGCAGCGCATCGAAGACGGCACCTACGGCTATTGCGAGGAAACCGGCGAACCGATCGGCCTCAAGCGCCTCGACGCCCGCCCGATCGCGACACTGTCGATCGAGGCGCAGGAGCGTCACGAACGCCGCGAAAAAGTCTATCGCGACGAATGAGAGTTTTCATGCAGGCATGAGAGCAGAATAGGCGCCGCGATCGGATCGCGGCGCTTTTTCGTTTATCCATTGTCCCGCGTGTTGGAGAACAAGCCGCAAAGGTCCCGAGATTCGAGCCTTTGTGGCGGCGGGTTTTGACGACTACAGCGGATCTCCCGACGCCAGAGGCTTCCACGATTGCTCTCGGTCAGCTTCCGTGGCGAGGTCAATCAACACCAGGGTGCCATTCCTGATCCGCCGCCGCATGACGTCTGCTCGATCAGGATCTGTCCGAACCATGCCTTCATCGTGAAGAGCCTGCAGCCGCGAGCGTGAAATCTTCAGCTCGGACGCCAGCAGGCGGTCAAGGCGTATGCTCGTTGGAAACGGGACCAACAGTTCGATTGTCAATCTCGTCCAATGTGCAGTTTCGCGCTGCATCTCCTTAGCGATTTCAAATTCGACAAATTCGTCCACACGCTTCGATCTGCGTCGGAGAGCATCGAGGTTGAAGGTTTCTGCCCTGATCCAATCCGGATCGTTGGACTGCAGCGCAGCAAGGACGCCAGGATCGATGTCGCGAACATTCTGGCGCTCGAGGATTGGTCGATTCCATGTCCTTTCACAGGTCAGGCATTTGTAGATAAGCCAAGCGTCAAGCTTGCGACCGTTGGCGTTGAGCCGGATCTTGCCGCTGGATTGGAAAGCTCTCAGGCCTCCGCATCCGCCGCATGCAATCCAAGGCTGGGGAGCTGTCTTGGGAACAACGGTCCATCGGACCCGAAGTGTATTGCACATACCGTCTTGGTCTTCCGTTCGGAAGTCCACCAGGATGGTGCTTGAGAAAACCCCTACGGGCGCGGTGTGGCGATGTTGTGGGCGGCTGAAGAGCTGAGACAGCGGAGCTGCACATGGCACATTGTAACAATGCCAGACCGGTCTCTCGCCACCACCCGATGAACGTGTTCATACGCCGTCAGCGTGTCGCTGTCCGGCAGTACGGGTGAAACTGGAGTGAGACCGGTATTTACTTAGGCAAAGTATGACCTCGACGCGCCAATGCTCTTCAACCGAAGCGATAACAAATTATCAGCACAAGATGGAGCCCCCTGACACATCGGGAACTGAAAGTCGCCGCATTGCGGCTTTTATGCAACTTGAAGCCGGACTGCGTTTCCGCTCACTTGTCGCGGTTGACGCTCATCTCGCCGAAGATGCGGGCGACTTCCTTTTGCAGATCGGTATCGGCGCCGGTGATCGGGGCCATTTCCGGATCGCGGCGCGGCAGGTTTCCGGGTTGCGGCGCTCCGTGCCGGGGCGCCTGGTTTGCCGGCGCCGGCACGATGCGTTCAGCCGTCAGATTGTTCGACATTTCCTGTTCCAGCACCCGCTGGAAATCAAGACGGCTCGCTGCTGCCGACTGCGTAGCCGAATCGTCTTCGGCGCTACCAGGTGCGGCGCGTGCGGCCGCCGGCATCTCCTGGACAGGCGGGGCGGAGACCTCGGGTTCGATGCGGTGCTGCGGCAGCACGCGCTGACGGGCGGCTTCGAGGATCTCGGCGGCACTTGAGGTATCGTGGAACGGTGCGGGCTGCGCCGCTGGGGGAGCGGCGGGACGCTCCGGCGGGCGCGGCTGGGGCGGGGCAGCACGCAGAGGATTGTCGCGTTCGGCCGACAGCGGAGCAGTCACCGGCTCTGCCGGAAGAGGGCTCGTGACCACCGGCGGTGCCACGGCCGGCTGGACAGGCGGTTGGGTCGACGGCTCTGGGCGCGGGCGCGGCTCTGGCGAAGCCGGCGCAGCGAAAGAGGGCTCGGCGGCGGGCTCGACGCGGGCTGCGACCGGTGGGCGCGGTGGCGAAACCGGTGGCGTTTCCTGTGGCATTTCCGGCGGCGCGACGGATATCGGCCGCTGCTCGACGGGTTGCGGGCGGCTGGCGCCGTCCGGCTGTTCGGCCGCTGCCGGCAGGATACGGCTTTCGATGACGATATCGCTCGGGCCGCCGATCATGATCAGGTGCTCGACGTCGTCGCGGCGCACCAGCACCAGCCGGCGACGGGCATCGACGGCTGCGGCATCCAGCACCTGCAGGCGCGGCTGGCGATTGCGGCCGCCGCGCACGAAGGGCGAGGGCGCCCGGCTGCGGATCACCCAGAGCACGATGATGAGCACGAGAAGCGCCAGACCGACGCCACCGGCCGCAAGCAGGAAACGGCTGCCATAAGCTCCGACAACATCATCCAACATAGTCACTTACTCCATTTCGCATTCGGCACATATTGACGACTTTTCCGTTCCTTAGGCAAGGGCCGCCGGTGCTGTCCAGTCACGGGAGAACGCGATTTCGTGTTCCGCTGCTTGGCACCCGGCGACCTTGCGCACGGGTGGCAGCGTTGGCTTCCGGGGCAGATGGCGCTGTTGCCTGTGAATTCAAGCAGTCTTGCCGGCTAGCGGTGTTTTTGCCGACGCGGCAAATTGCTAAGAAGGAAAGAGTGCCTGATTCCTGCTTCGTGTTCGTGCTACGAAGCAGGAGGGCTTATGTGAGGAATATATGACGAAACCGCGTCAGGCCGACGACTATAACGCACCGCTTGTGGATCGTGGGGGGCGTTCTGGCACGGTCTTGCGCATTCTTCTGCTGGCGCTCGTGCTGATCGCGGCTGCCGGCGCCTTCGTTTTCTTCAAAAAATCGCTCGACAACGAGGTCGTGCTTGGCGGTCTCGGCGTGCTCGCCATGGTCGGCATCTTCTTCCTGGTATCCTCGGTCATCGGCTTCATCGAGGTGATGCCGCAGCGCCAATCCGACAGCCTGGCGCGCGCTTTCCTCAACAGCCATCCCGATGGTACACTGATCACCGACGAAAAGGGCCGGATCATCTATGCCAATGCCGCCTATGGCGCGCTGACCGGCGCGCGCAAGGCGACCGAGGTGCAGACGCTGGAAACGTTGCTGTCGCGCCACCGCGAATCCAACGAGGCGCTCTACAGGCTGGTCAACGGCCTGCGCGAGGGCAAGGAAGGCCGGGAGGAATTTCGCCTGCTGCGCGCCGTCGGGCCTGGCGGCAACAGCTCCGGCGCGCATTGGTACCGGCTGAAGGCGCGGCTGCTGCGGCCGGAGGAGAACGGCGGCAAACCGCTGCAGATCTGGCAGATCACCGACATCACCACTGAGCGCGACGACCAGGAGCGCTTCTTCAAGGAATTGCAGAACGCGATCGATTATCTCGACCACGCGCCGGCCGGCTTCTTTTCCGCCGGCAGGAAGGGTGAGATCTTCTACCTGAATGCGACGCTTGCCGAATGGCTGGGCCTTGACCTCACCAAATTCGTACCGGGCTCGATGACGATCGGCGACGTCGTGGCGGGCGAGGGACTGGCGCTGATCCAGTCGGTGCAGGCCGAACCGGGTCTCAAGAAGACCGTGACGCTCGATCTCGACCTGCGCAAGAGCAACGGCCAGAGCCTGCCGGTGCAGATCGTCCATAGCGTCACCTCGATGCGCGACGGCGCGCCCGGCGAAAGCCGGACGATCGTTTTGGCGCGTGAAAAGAGCGATGCCGCCGGCCAGTCCGCTTCGGCCGCCGCCATGCGCTTCACGCGCTTCTTCAACAATACGCCGATGGCGATCGCCTCGGTCGACGGCAACGGGCGCATCTTGCGGACCAATGCGCCGTTCCTGAAGATGTTCTCCGCCGTGGTTTCGCGCGATGATCTCGAAAAGGCGCCGCATCTTGAAACCATCGTGCAGGAGAGCGACCGGCCGCAGCTGGCCGCGGCGCTGGCGGCGGCCAAGGACCGGCAGGGCGACATCGCGCCCCTCGACACCCGCACGCCGACCGACGAGGCGCGCTATTTCCGCTTCTATGTCAATGCCGTCATCGACCAGAGCGACGAGGCGCCCGAGGAGGCGGCGATCGTCTATGCCGTCGAGGTGACCGAGCAGAAGGCGCTGGAAGCGCAGATGGCGCAGACGCAGAAGATGAATGCTGTGGGAACGCTTGCCGGCGGCATCGCGCATGATTTCAACAACGTGCTGACGGCGATCCTGCTTTCCGCCGACCACCTGTTGCTGCAGGCGCGGCCGGCCGATGCCAGCTTTGCAGACCTGATAGAGATCAAGCGCAACGCCAACCGCGCCGCCGTGCTGGTGCGCCAGCTGCTCGCCTTCTCGCGCAAGCAGACGATGCGGCCTTCAGTGCTGAACCTCACCGATGTCGTCGGCGACTTGCGCATGCTGGTCGACCGGCTGCTTTCCGGCACCAATGTCAAGCTCGACGTGCAATATGGCCGCGACCTCTGGCCTGTCAAAACAGACCTTTCGCAGTTCGAGCAGGTGCTGATCAATCTCTGCGTCAATGCCCGCGACGCAATGCCCGACGGCGGCACGCTGACACTCCGCACCCGTAATCTGACCGCCGCCGAGGTCTCGGCTTTCAACTATTCCTACATGCCGGCCGAGGACATGGTGCTGGTCGAAGTCGCCGATAACGGCACCGGCATCGCGCCTGAGATCATGGACAAGATCTTCGAGCCCTTCTTCACCACCAAGGATGTCGGCAAGGGCACGGGACTTGGCCTCGCCATGGTCTACGGCATCGTCAAACAGTCGGGGGGCTATATCCAGCCGGAATCCGAAGTCGGCAAGGGGACAACCTTCCGCGTCTTCCTGCCGCGCCACATCCCGGAGCCGGCAGTGGCGGCAGAAGCGGGTTCGATCGACGGCGCCATCGCCGGGGCCGACGTGGTGCCGCTGCCGGTGTCGCCGCAGCAGCCGGAAGACCTGACCGGATCGGCCGTCATCCTTCTCGTCGAAGACGAGGAGGCGGTGCGCCGCGGCGGCAAACGCATGCTGGAAACGCGCGGCTATACCGTGCACGAGGCGGGCTCGGGCGTCGAGGCGCTGGCCATCTTGGAAGAACTCGACGGCAAGGTCGACATCGTCGTCTCCGACGTCGTCATGCCCGAAATGGACGGCCCGACGCTGCTGCGCGAGCTGCGCAAGACCTATCCCGACATGAAGTTCATCTTCGTCTCGGGTTATGCCGAAGATGCCTTCGCCCGCAATCTGCCGCCGGAGGCGAAATTCGGATTTTTGCCGAAGCCGTTTTCACTGAAGCAGCTAGCTGTTGTGGTCAAGGAGACGTTGGACGGGTGAGGGGCGGTGGGCGTCGGAGGGCACGTTGTGCCGTGCCGCACCCCCCTCTGCCCTGCCGGGCATCTCCCCCACAAGGAGGGAGATCGGCTGGGCGCGCCGGCTTCCCCAAGCAAATATTCATTGCAGCTCGGCGAGACGTTGATGTGATGCGAAGATCTCGCAGCTTGTCGTCTCCCCACTTGTGGGGGAGATGCCCGGCAGGGCAGAGGGGGCTTACACGGCATGCCCGTTTTGAAGGCGATGCTGGCCCCAGCCCCATCACCGCTCATTCACCCAGCGCCACCGCAATCTCAGCCGCAAGCCGCGCATTATTCTCAATCAACGCAATATTGGTCTTGAGGCTCTGGCCGTCGGTCAGGTCGAAAATGGTCGAGAGCAGATAGGGTGTGACCGCCTTGCCGGTCACTTCGTCGCGTTCGGCGCTATCAAGCGCCCGCTCGATATAGATATCCATCTCCTCGCGCGCGATCTCGTCGGCCTCCGGCACGGGGTTGGCAACGAGCATGCCGCCGTCGACGCCGAGCTGCTCGCGCACCGTCTGGAAATTGGCGATGGCGGCCGGGCTGTTCAGCGACAGCGGGCTGCCGATGCCCGAGGAGCGCGACCAGAAGGCGGGGAATTCCTCGCTCTCATAGGTGACGACAGGCACGCCGCGGGTTTCCAGCACTTCCAGCGTCTTCGGAATGTCGAGGATCGCCTTGGCGCCGGCACAGACGACGATGACGCCGGTGCGGGCGAGTTCCTCGAGATCTGCTGATATATCGAAGCTTTCCTCGGCGCCGCGATGCACGCCGCCGATGCCGCCTGTGGCAAAGACGCGGATGCCGGCGCGCGCCGCCGCGATCATCGTCGCCGCAACTGTGGTGGCGCCGGTGCGGCGCTCGGCGATGGCGAAGGCGAGATCGGCGCGCGACACCTTCATCACTTCGGTCGCCTTGGCGAGTTGCTCCAGTTCTCCGGCTTCAAGGCCAATATGCAGCGTGCCGTGAATGACGGCGATCGTTGCCGGCACCGCACCCTGTTCGCGGATGATCGCCTCGACGCTGCGGGCCATCTCGATATTGCCGGGATATGGCATGCCGTGGGTAATGATCGTCGATTCCAGTGCCACCAGTGGCGCGCCGCGCTGCTTGGCGCTGGCGACTTCCTTCGAATAGGCGATCGGCAGAAGAGGGGAGATGGGCTTGGTCATGGTCTTGTCCTGTGATCGACAGAGCATGATGTCGAGGTGCGAGCGGTTTTCGGACGACATCATGCTCAACTATTTAATTGGCCGCTTCAATGCAGAATTCTGACCTTCGGAACAAGGGCAAGCGCCTCATTCAGCAGATCGGGCGTCAGATTTTCGTTGACGGCATGCCGCGACTGGACGGTCAGGGTGGCGGCTGCGGTGCCGTGACGAACGGCTTCTTCGAGCGGCAGGCCTGATATCAAGGCGGCGAGCGTGCCGGCCGCAAGACTGTCGCCGGCACCCGTGACATCGGCGACGGTGTCGGCGATCGGCGGCTGCAGTGTTACGGCGCGGCCCTCGCAAAGTGCGACGAGCTCGCGCTGACCGCGAGTAACGACGGCGTTCCGGACGCCGATCTCGTTCAGCAAAGGTGGCCAGCCGGCGGCGTCTTCCGGCAGTGCACCGGCAAGGGCGGCGGCTTCAGCCTCATTCAGGAACAGGTAGTCGATATTCCTGATGCAGGGTTTCAGCCTGACGACCTTGGCCGGCGAGATGGCGATTGCCGCAACGGGCTTGCCTAGCGAATGCGCCTTTGCGACGATCGCCGCGACCGTCTCTTCCGGCAGGTTGGCGTCGAAGAGGATGAAATCATGCGCGGCGAAGGCCTCTCGCACCCAGCGGATGGAGAGACGCCGCGGCACGAAGAAGCGGTAAAGATCCATGTCGGCAAGGGCGATCACCAGATTGCCGTCCTTCTCTATGATCGCCGTGTAGCTCGGCGTCTTGCGGTCGAGGAAGACGAAGGGCCGGTCGTCGATGCCGGCGAAATCGGCAGCTTCTCCGACCGTCTCGCCCATCGGATCGCCGCCGCGCGGCGAGATCATAGTCACCTGAAAACCGAGCCTTGAGAGGTTGCGCGCCGCATTGAAGCCGCCGCCGCCCGGCTCCTCGAACCATGTGCCGGGATTGCTGGCGCCAGGCGCCGTCTCGCCGGAGATGCGGCCGCGCCGGTCGATATGGGCGCCGCCGAGAACAAGAATCTTTTTCTTCATCCGATCCGCTCTCCCGATGCCCGAAGGACGAATCGATACAGCGCGCCCTTCCGCGGCCGAGTCGGCATTTCTGGCCTAAGCCGTTGCTTTTTATCGATAAAACAAATGCAGAACACGTGTCGTTTTACCTTTTTCTTTCAACTGTTTGATCGCCTATTGCGAGAATGGAACAAATGGAGTACAAACTCGACATTGCTAGAGCGGCTTCAATAACCTAAAGGTGGATGGGATGTCTCAGAATTCATTGCGGCTGGTAGAGGACAAATCGGTGGACAAAAGCAAGGCGCTTGAAGCGGCACTCTCACAGATAGAGCGGTCGTTCGGCAAGGGCTCGATCATGAAGCTCGGCTCCAACGAGAACGTTGTCGAGATCGAGACGATCTCGACCGGCTCGCTTGGCCTCGATATCGCGCTCGGCGTCGGTGGCCTGCCGAGGGGCCGCATCATCGAAATCTACGGACCGGAAAGCTCCGGTAAGACGACGCTTGCACTGCAGACGATTGCCGAAGCGCAGAAGAAGGGCGGCATCTGCGCCTTCGTCGATGCCGAACATGCGCTCGATCCCGTCTATGCCCGCAAGCTTGGCGTCGACCTGCAGAACCTGCTGATCTCGCAGCCCGATACCGGCGAGCAGGCGCTCGAAATCACCGATACGCTGGTGCGCTCCGGCGCGGTCGACGTTCTCGTCGTCGACTCCGTCGCGGCCCTGACGCCGCGCGCCGAAATCGAAGGCGAGATGGGCGACAGCCTTCCCGGCCTGCAGGCACGACTGATGAGCCAGGCGCTGCGCAAGCTCACCGCTTCGATCTCGAAGTCGAACACCATGGTGATCTTCATCAACCAGATCCGCATGAAGATCGGCGTCATGTTCGGTTCGCCGGAAACGACGACGGGCGGCAATGCGCTGAAATTCTATGCCTCCGTGCGCCTCGACATCCGGCGCATCGGCGCGGTCAAGGAGCGCGAAGAGGTGATCGGCAACCAGACCCGCGTCAAGGTCGTCAAGAACAAGATGGCGCCGCCCTTCAAGCAGGTCGAGTTCGACATCATGTACGGCGAGGGTGTTTCCAAGACCGGCGAACTGGTCGATCTCGGCGTCAAGGCCGGCATCGTCGAAAAGTCGGGCGCCTGGTTCTCCTATAACAGCCAGCGCCTCGGCCAGGGCCGCGAAAACGCCAAGACCTTCCTGCGCGACAATCCGGATCTCGCCCGCGAGATTGAACTGTCGCTGCGTCAGAATGCCGGCCTGATTGCCGACCGCTTCCTGCAGAATGGCGGACCGGACCCGGATGATGGCGACTCCGCCGCGGAAATGTGATTTTCACGCTCGGTTCTTTCAAACATCAAAGCCGGCCGCATTCCCTGATGAGAATGCGGCCGGCTTTGTTTGTCTGCTGGACAGTGGCGGAGGCGAACGTTAAAAGCCGATGGATTTGTATTTACCTGCCTCCGGCAGCATTGAAGGGCATAGCATGAGCGGCGTGAACGATATCCGGTCGACCTTCCTCGACTATTTCAAGAAGAACGGCCACGAGATCGTTCCGTCGAGCCCGCTCGTGCCGCGCAACGACCCGACGCTGATGTTCACCAATGCCGGCATGGTGCAGTTCAAGAACGTCTTCACCGGCCTCGAAAAGCGTCCCTATTCGACGGCGACGTCTTCGCAGAAATGCGTGCGAGCCGGCGGCAAGCACAACGACCTAGACAATGTCGGCTATACTGCACGCCACCTGACCTTCTTCGAGATGCTCGGCAACTTCTCCTTCGGCGACTATTTCAAGGAGAATGCGATCGAGCTTGCCTGGAAGCTCGTCACCGAAGGCTTCGACCTTCCGAAGAACCGCCTGCTGGTGACCGTCTATTCCGAGGACGAAGAAGCTGCGACGCTGTGGAAGAAGATCGCCGGCTTTTCCGACGACAAGATCATCCGCATCCCGACATCCGACAATTTCTGGCAGATGGGCGATACCGGCCCCTGCGGCCCGTGCTCGGAAATCTTCATCGACCAGGGTGAGAATGTTTGGGGCGGCCCTCCGGGCTCCCCGGAGGAAGATGGCGACCGGTTCCTGGAGTTCTGGAACCTCGTCTTCATGCAGTTCGAGCAGACCGAACCCGGCGTTCGCAACCCGCTGCCCCGCCCGTCGATCGATACGGGCATGGGCCTGGAGCGTATGGCCGCCGTTCTGCAGGGCGTTCAGAGCGTGTTCGACACCGATCTCTTCCGCACGTTGATCGGCACCATCGAGGACACGATGGGCGTCAAGGCGGAAGGCAGCGCCAGCCACCGCGTCATCGCCGACCACCTACGTTCCTCGGCCTTCCTGATCGCCGATGGCGTGCTTCCGTCGAATGAGGGCCGTGGTTATGTACTGCGCCGCATCATGCGCCGCGCCATGCGCCATGCACAGCTGCTCGGCGCCAAGGAACCGCTGGTCTACAAGCTGCTGCCGACGCTGGTGCAGCAGATGGGCCGCGCCTATCCGGAACTGGTGCGCGCCGAGGCGTTGATCTCGGAAACGCTGAAGCTGGAGGAAAACCGCTTCCGCAAGACGTTGGAACGCGGCCTGTCGCTTCTGTCGGACGCGACGACGGATCTTTCCAAGGGCGACATGCTGGATGGTGAGACCGCCTTCAAGCTCTACGATACCTATGGCTTCCCGCTCGATCTGACACAGGATGCACTGCGTGCCCGTGAGATCGGCGTCGACATTTCCGGCTTCACCGATGCGATGCAGCGCCAGAAGGCCGAAGCCCGCTCGCATTGGGCCGGTTCCGGCGAGAAGGCGACGGAAACCGTCTGGTTCGAGCTTAGGGAAAAACACGGTGCAACCGAATTCCTGGGCTACGACACTGAAACGGCTGAAGGCGTCGTGCAGGCGATCGTCAAAGAAGGCGCGGTTTCGACCGAGGCCAAGGCCGGCGACAAGGTCCAAATCGTCGTCAACCAGACGCCGTTCTACGGCGAATCCGGCGGACAGATGGGTGATACCGGCGTGATCTCGTCCGACCACGGCAAGATCGAGATTTCAGATACGCAGAAGAGGGGCGAAGGCCTGTTCGTGCATCAGGGTACTGTCGTCGACGGTGTGGTCAGGGACGGCGACGCCGTCGTGCTGACGGTCGATCATGCCCGCCGGTCGCGGCTGCGCGCCAACCACTCTGCGACCCACCTGCTGCATGAGGCGCTGCGCGAAGTGCTCGGTACTCATGTGGCGCAGAAGGGTTCGCTGGTGGCGCCCGAGCGCCTGCGTTTCGACGTTTCGCATCCGAAGCCGATGTCGGCCGAGGAACTGAAGATCGTCGAGGACATGGCAAACGAGATCGTGCTGCAGAATTCGCCGGTTACCACGAGGCTAATGAGCGTCGACGATGCGATCGCCGAAGGCGCGATGGCGCTGTTCGGCGAGAAATACGGCGACGAGGTCCGTGTCGTTGCGATGGGCGAGGGCGTGCGCGGCGCCAAGGCCGGCAAGCCCTATTCGATCGAACTCTGCGGCGGCACGCATGTCGGGGCCACCGGCCAGATCGGCCTGATCCGCGTTCTCGGCGAAAGCGCCGTCGGCGCCGGCGTCCGTCGCATCGAGGCCGTCACCGGCGAGTCGGCACGCGAATATCTGGCCGAACAGGACGAACGCGTGAAGGCGCTCGCCGCCTCGCTGAAGGTGCAGCCCGGCGAAGTGCTGTCGCGTGTCGAAGCGCTGATGGACGAGCGCCGCAAGCTCGAAAAGGAACTGGCTGACGCCAAGCGCAAGCTCGCCATGGGTGGCGGGCAGGGCGGCTCGGTCGATGCCGTGCGCGAAGTCGCCGGCATCAAGTTCCTCGGCAAGGCGATTTCGGGCGTCGATCCCAAGGATTTGAAAGGTCTTGCCGATGACGGCAAGACCAGCATCGGATCGGGCGTCGTCACGCTGATCGGCGTTTCCGACGACGGCAAGGCAAGTGCCGTCGTCGCGGTAACGCCGGATCTGGTGCAGCGCTACAGCGCCGTCGATCTCGTCCGCATCGCCTCGGCCGCCCTCGGCGGCAAGGGTGGCGGCGGCCGCCCGGACATGGCGCAGGCCGGCGGCCCCGACGGCTCGAAGGCCGACGAAGCGATCGAGGCGGTTGCCGTGGCACTTGCCGGCTGAACTGCCGGTTCACCAGTGATTTTCGAAAGGCGGAGGCTCGGCTTCCGCCTTTTTTCGTTCTCTGATTCAAAGCCCAGAGCCAATTTCCGCAGGATTTGTCAAATCGGACTATGGTTCTCTCAAGCCGATCGATTTGCACGAGGTTCCGACATGAATGGCGAAACGGCATGGGTACTTTATGAAAACCGTCTGAGACGGGTTTCGGCCTATATTCACGACCACCTCGACGAGGAACTGGATATGGAGCGGCTTGCCGAGATCGCCTGCATGTCGAGCTATCACTGGCACAGGATCTACCGGGCGATCTACGGTGAGACGCTGGCGGCCACCGTCAAGCGGCTCAGGCTGCATCACGCGGCGGGCGAGATCGTCCGCACGGAGCTTGCCGTCAGCGAAATTGCGAAGCGATCAGGCTATCCCAATCTCCAATCCTTCAATCGTATCTTCAAGTCGGTCTACGGCATGCCGCCGGCGCGCTATCGGAAAGAGGGAAGCCACACAGCCTTTGAACCCTCACCCAACGGAAAGACCAAAGTCATGTTAGACGTTACCATACGTGAGATCGGACCGATCGAGCTGATCGGTGTGCTTCATACCGGTTCCTACATGCATATCGACAAAGCCTTCGAGACGCTGTTCGGCACGCTTTACGCCCGCGGCCTTGCCAAGCCCGAGATGCGGATGATCGGCATCTATCTCGACGATCCCGATATCGTGCCGGAGGAAAAGCTGCGCTCGATCGCCTGCGTCACCGGCGCTGCCGACGTGCCGGCGGCGGCGCCGTTCGAGCGGCGCACGATCGACGGCGGCGATTATGCGGTGCTGCGCCACAAGGGTCCCTATGCCAATATGCCCAAGTCTTATCAATGGCTCTTTGCAGAATGGCTGCCGAAATCCGGTCGGCAGCTGAAGGACAGGGTCATGTTCGAGGAGTATCTCAACAATCCGCGCGAGGTGCCGCCGACCGAGCTTCTGACGGACATTCACATGCCGCTTGTCTGACGGCGGATATCCCCGGCGCGGTCTGGCAGCCGCGCCGGTTTCAGGGTCAAGCGGCCTGCATCGTCTTGCCTGCCTCGTTGTCCAACTCATTCGCGCGCTTGTAGGCCTCACGCTCGCTGATGCGGCCGAAATAGTCGACGAAGGCCTGGCGCTTTTCGATGCTGCCGAAACCAAGGCCCCAGCCGATATGGGCGCCGACATAGACGTCGGCGGCGGTGAAGCGCTCGCCGGCGACATAGGTCGAGCCCGAGACCGCCATTTCAAGCGTGTTCATGACATCGCCGAAACCGCCGCAGCCGGCCATGCGAAGGCGTTCCTTCGGAATTTCGAAGCCGAGCGCCTTCATCGTCACCGCCGATTCGAGCGGACCGGCGGCAAAGAACATCCAGCGGTAATAGCGGGCGCGCTCCTCCGGCCTCGGCGCCAGGGCCTTTTCGGGGAAGGTCTCGGCGAGATAGGCGCAGATCGCCGCGCATTCGGTGACGATGGTATCGCCGTGGCGGATTGCCGGCACCTTGCCCATCGGATTGACCGCGAGATATTCCGGCGCCTTCATGGTCTCGCCGAAGGTCAGGAGTTCGGTGCGATAGGGCTGGCCGATCTCCTCCAGCATCCAGCGCGCGATGCGGCCGCGCGACATCGGGTTCGTATAGAATACCAAATCTTCAGTCATGAGATCCTCCTCGTGTTCCCGTTATTCTGCGGCCTTGCCGTTCCCCCGGAATCAATAGTGCGGCGGGGCCCTTGTGCAACCCCAGGCCTTTAAAGCGTCTTGCGGTACTGGATGAAACCCGAGCGCTCGGCGATCCTGTCGTAGAGCCGGCGGGCCGTTGCATTCGTTTCGTGCGTCATCCAATAGAGTCGGCCTGCACCGTTTGCGCGGGCAAGATCGGCGACGGCCTCGATCAATGCGGCACCGGTGCCGAGCCCGCGGTGGCTGTTGTCGACATAGAGATCTTGCAGATAGCAGGTCCATTGCGGCAGCCAGCAGGAGCGGTGAAAGATGGCATGGACGATGCCGACAAGATGGCCGTCTTCGTCGAAGGCGCCCAGCGCATGCATCGGTTCGTCAGGATCGTGGAAACGAGCCCAGGTGAGATCGGTGGTTTCGGGCGGGATGACCACTTCGTAGAAGCGCTGATAGGCCTCCCACAAGGGTTCCCAAGCGGCGCGGTCCGAGGATTCGAGCGGTCGCAGGATGGCCGTCATCGGTTCATTCTCCCAAAATGAAAACGGCGGGGAAATCCCCGCCGCTTCGATGTTATCTCGGAAAGGCCGGCTTACGCCATGGCATTCTGCAGGTTCTGGTCGATCTTGTCGAGGAAGGCAGTGGTCGAGAGCCACGGCTGGTCGGGGCCGATCAGCAGCGCCAGGTCCTTGGTCATGAAACCGGATTCGACGGTGTCGACGCAAACCTTTTCGAGCGTCGCGGCGAAGCGGGCAAGCTCGGCATTGTCGTCGAGCTTGGCGCGATGCGCCAGGCCACGGGTCCAGGCGAAGATCGAGGCGATCGAGTTCGTCGAGGTTTCCTGGCCCTTCTGGTGCTGGCGGTAGTGGCGGGTAACCGTGCCGTGAGCGGCTTCGGCTTCGACCGTCTTGCCGTCGGGCGTCAGCAGAACCGAGGTCATTAGGCCGAGCGAGCCGAAGCCCTGAGCGACGGTGTCGGACTGGACGTCGCCGTCATAGTTCTTGCAGGCCCAGACGTAACCGCCCGACCACTTGAGCGCCGAGGCGACCATGTCGTCGATCAGGCGGTGTTCGTAAGTGATGCCGGCTTCCTTGAACTGATCCTTGAATTCGCTCTCGTAGACTTCCTCGAAGATGTCCTTGAAGCGGCCGTCATAGGCCTTGAGGATGGTGTTCTTGGTCGACAGATATACCGGCCACTTGCGCATCAGGCCGTACATCATCGAAGCACGCGCGAATTCGCGGATCGATTCGTCGAGGTTGTACATGGCCATGGCAACGCCGGCGCCCGGTGCGTTGAAGACTTCCTTCTCGATGACGGTGCCGTCTTCGCCGACGAACTTGATCGTCAGCTTGCCCTTGCCGGGGAACTTGAAATCGGTGGCGCGGTACTGGTCGCCGAACGCGTGGCGGCCGACGACGATCGGCTTGGTCCAGCCGGGAACCAGGCGCGGCACGTTCTTGCAGATGATCGGCTCGCGGAAGATGACGCCGCCGAGGATGTTGCGGATCGTGCCGTTCGGGCTCTTCCACATTTCCTTGAGGTTGAATTCCTTGACGCGGGCTTCGTCCGGCGTGATCGTCGCGCACTTGATGCCGACGCCGTGCTTCTTGATGGCGTTGGCGGCGTCGACGGTGACCTGGTCGTTGGTGGCGTCGCGGTTTTCGACCGAGAGGTCGAAATAGTCGATATCGAGGTCAAGGTACGGATGGATCAGCTTATCCTTGATGAGCTGCCAGATGATGCGCGTCATTTCATCGCCATCGAGATCGGCGACGGGATTGGCGACCTTGATCTTGTTCATGTATCTGCCTCGTTCGAGCTTGGATGGGGACATGGTCCCAGGTGGGTGACGTGATGAGGAGGGCTATAGCATTGTGAACCGGGAACGCAAAGCTGCAACCGGTTTCGGAATGCGTTTTTGCCGCCATTGCCAAGTGTCAGATTTCGGCTAGTCTCCGGCCCAACTGCTGCCCCCGGAATATTCGACCATGAAGACAATCGCCGTTGTAATCGCAAGCCTTATCGCTTTTTCCGGCAACGGTCACGCCGCCGACATCATTGCTCCCGTGAAGGAGATCATGGAGGCGACCAAGAGCAACTGGGCCGACAACAACAGCGACTGGACCGACATCTTCGATGCGGGCCGGCTCGACCATCTCTACAGCCGTGATTTCGTCGCGAAATACCAGGCGGCGGCGCAGTTTCCCGCCATCGACGACGACGGCATTTCGCCCTTCGACTACGACGTCATCGTCAATGGCCAGGATGCCTGCCCGCTGGAGGATCTGACGATGGTCGCGGCACCGCCGGTCAACGGGGTGGCCGAGGTGACGGTGCGCTTCCGAAAATCCGCCTGCTCGGATGCGCCCGATGCCAAAGATTATACGACTGTTCATTTCCTCGTGGTCGAAGAAGGCAGCAAACCCGTCATCGACGATATCGTCACCGAGAATATCGAAACGCAGGCGCGCGATTCCCTCAAGACGACAATGGCGCTGATTGCCAAGGGCCAATAGGCGCGCGACATTCGCAAGCACTGGGATTCGATCTCGGGCGGTTTGATTTCCGCTCCTGCGGCGGTATCTGTTGATCCCTGGGCGGCATGAGGGGCTTTTGCATTTGTTTTCCGGTTTTCAGTTCCGCGACTGGTTGCTTGCCAACGATCCGGCGCTCTCGCGTCTGCGCATGGCCTCGCGGGTAACGTTGACGATCGTTTTCTCCTTCTTGATTCTCCTTGCCATCCAGATGTTCATCCTGCCGCTGCCGACGGCAGCTTTCGGCCTTGGCATCGTGCTGTCGATCGAGGGCGGGGTGGCGGTTCGCGACAAGGGCAATACGCGCCAACTGGTGACGCGGCTCTTCGGTTGCGTCGCAAGCGTTGGCGTCGTCGCCATCGCGGCGGGCCTTGAGGATCGGCGTTTTCTCTCCGATCTCGTTTTCCTGGTGGTGATCGCGCTCGCCTCGGCCGGCCGCGTGTTCGGGCCGCGCGGTTTTGCGATCGGCATGTTCGCCTTCACTTCCTATTTCATGGGATCTTATTTCCGGCCTTCTCTTGCCGAACTGCCTGATGTGGCGATCGGCCCCGTCGTTTCGGTGCTCTTCGGGCACCTGGTGAGAGCTGTGCTCCTGCCGGATGATTGGCGGCGCGACCTGCTGCGCTCGCTCGAAAGCGTGCGCGGCCGGATCAACCAGATACTCTTCAAGCTCGCCGCCCTAGCCGGTGACGCCGAGATCGGCGAAGCCGACAGGCAGGAGCTGCGCCAGCTGGAAGACCGGTTGAAGGAAGTGGTGCTGATGGCCGAAACCTTCATTCCGCGCCCGGCCGGCGGGGTTTTCGATGCCACCGCCGATCCCGCCGCGGAGCTGGCGATCCGGCTCTTCGATGCGCATCTTGCCGCCGAGAGTGCGATCGTGCTGAGCTTCCAGAGCCAGCCGCCCTTCGCACTCGTCCATGCGGTGATCGAGGCGGATGCGGCCGAGCTTGCAGCCTATAGCGCCATGGCGGAAGCCATCAGGGACGAGCCGCAAGGCGAAACCGTGCGGGCGCTTCTCTGGCTCGGCGAGGCGCGGCAGCAGCTAACGCAGGCGATCGGCGAGGGGCAGACCTCCGGCTTTGCCGGCATCGATGCCGTCAGGGACACTGCGCAGTCTGAAAAGATCGACTTTTCCTTTGCCAATCCGCTGCTGCGGTCGGCGCTGCAGATCACGCTCGCCTCGGCGCTCGCCATGGGCTTCGGTCTGCTTCTGTCGCGCGAACGCTGGTTCTGGGCGGTGCTTTCCTCCTTCCTCGTTTTCACCAACACCAATTCGCGCGGCGACACGGCGATGAAGGCGCTGTCGCGCTCGCTCGGCACGGTGTTCGGCATCGCGATCGGCCTTGTGCTGGCGACGCTGATTTCGGGGCAGCTGGCGATCGCCATTCCGGTTGCGGCCGTCTGCATTTTCCTCGCCTTCTATTTCCTGCAGGTTTCCTACGCGACGATGACCTTCTTCATCTCGATCGTGCTTTGCCTGGTCTATGGCATGACCGGCGTGCTGACGCTCGACCTGCTGCAGCTGCGCATCGGGGAGACCATGATCGGCGCGGTGGCCGGAACGGCAGTCGCCTTCCTGGTCTTTCCGGCCCGCACCCGGGGTGCGCTCGATGCGGCACTTGCCCGCTGGTTCCAGGCGCTGGAGGACCTGCTGAACGCGATCGGTGAGGGCAAGAGCGGCTTCGAGTTGATCGCCCTGTCACAGAAGATCGATGCCTGCTACCGCGACGTGACGGTGGCCGCCAAGCCGCTCGGCTCGTCCTGGTCGGTGGTGACGCGGCCGGGCCAGATCCGCCAGACGCTGGCGATCTTCCTCTCCTGCACTTATTGGTCGCGCATCCTGGCGAAGAGTTCCACAGCGCCGGCCGAGGCCGACGCACTGAAGAGGCTGATCGCGACGGATCTGGCGCTGATGAAAGATGCGGCCGCGCAAGGCTCGACCGCTTTCTTCATCGAGCGCAAGGCATCGCGGACGACAGGACGGCATCTGCCGCTGTCGCGCGAGGGCACCAGGCTGGGGCTCGAAATGATCGGTTCGGCGCTGGAAAGGCTCTATCCGCAGGCTGACGTCTTGCCGTTTGCACCGGGCGAGGTTATTGCGCGCTCGAAACAGGGATAGAACCATGGCAGGCACGAACAGCGAGCGTCAACTTCTGGCCGAAGGGCCGGCCATCATTCTGGTCGAGCCGCAGATGGGCGAGAATATCGGCATGGTGGCGCGTGCCATGGCGAATTTCGGCCTTGCAGAACTGCGCCTCGTCAATCCGCGCGACGGCTGGCCGAACGAGAAAGCCTTGGCGACTGCCTCCAAGGCCGATCACGTCATCGAGGCGACAAAGGTCTACGATACGCTGGAGCAGGCGGTCGCCGACCTCAATTTCGTCTATGCGACGACGGCGCGCGAGCGCGACGGTTACAAACCGGTGCGTTCGCCTGTCATCGCCGCCGAGACGCTCCGGGCGAGGTTTCGCGCTGGCGAGGGCACCGGCATCCTCTTCGGGCGCGAGCGCTGGGGGCTGACCAACGAGGAGGTGGCGCTTGCCGACGAGATCGTCACCTTTCCCGTCAATCCGGCCTTCGCCTCGCTGAACATCGCCCAGGCGGTGCTGCTGATGTCCTATGAATGGATGAAATCAGGCATGGAGGATCTCGGCGCCGTGCCCTTCCAGGCGATGGGGCAGACACCTTCGACCAAGGAACAGCTGTTCGGCCTGTTCGACCAGCTGGAGGAGGCGCTCGATGTGCGCGGTTATTTCCACCCTGCCGGGAAAAAGCCGAAAATGGTCGACAATCTACGCGCTGTTCTATCCCGCCGGGCTTTCACGGAGCAGGAAATCAGCGTGCTGCGCGGCGTCATCTCCTCCCTCGACCGCTTCTCGCGCAAGAGCCCGCGCGGTGGCCGGTTCCCCATAGCGGCCAAGGAAACACCGCCCGATGACAGCGCCGACGCATGAGCTGAAACCCGTCCTCGTCTTCGATTCCGGCATCGGCGGGCTCACCGTCTTGCGCGAGGCGCGTGTGCTGATGCCGGAACGCGGTTTCATCTATGTCGCCGACGATGCCGGCTTTCCCTATGGCGGCTGGGAGGAACAGGCGCTGAAGGAACGGATCATCGGGCTTTTCGGCCGGCTGCTCGAAGAGCACGATCCCGAAGTCTGCATCATCGCCTGCAACACCGCCTTCACGCTGGTTGGCGCCGATCTCCGCGCCGCTTTTCCCCAGATGACCTTCGTCGGCACCGTGCCGGCGATCAAGCCGGCGGCGGAGCGTACGCGCTCCGGCCTCGTCTCGGTGCTCGCGACGCCGGGCACAGTCAAGCGCGCCTATACCCGCGATCTCATCCAGTCCTTCGCCCAGCAATGCCATGTGCGGCTCGTCGGCTCGGAGAACCTTGCGCGCATGGCGGAAGCCTATATTCGCGGCGACGCCGTCTCCGACGACGCCGTGCTTGCCGAAATCGACCAGTGTTTCGTCGAGAAGGACGGCCGAAAGACCGATATCGTCGTGCTCGCCTGCACGCATTATCCCTTCATGGCCAATCTTTTCCGGCGGCTTGCGCCCTGGCCGGTCGACTGGCTCGACCCCGCCGAAGCGATCGCGCGGCGCGCCCGCACGCTGGTGCCGCTGGTTGCAGACGCTGTGCATCCCGACAATGTTGACTTCGCGGTGCTCACCTCGGGCGATCCCGATTTTGCGACCCGGCGGCTGATGCAGGGATTCGGCTTGAGGGCGTAGCTCGGCGAAGAAGCGCGATCACGGCGCTGGATCAGTTTCTCGGATGAAGCCAGGAATTGTCCTGTGGGTTGGCGAAATCCAGTCCTGAAAAACCGCGCATTCTTTGATAGACGGGGCGATGCCGTTTCGGAAGAATGGCGCTTCATTCATGTAAGTCTCTTCGTCGCGAGGATATGCATTGCAGGTTGGCATCGATATGGGATTGGCGTCCGGCAGCCCGGCGACGCTCGATATCGAGGAGCTGCTGGCGACCCGTCTGCTCGTGCAGGGCAATTCCGGATCGGGCAAGTCGCATCTACTGCGCCGCCTGCTCGAGCAGTCGGCGCAATGGGTGCAGCAGGTCATCATCGATCCAGAGGGTGATTTCGTCACCCTCAGCGACAGGTTCGGCCATGTCGTGGTAGATGGTGAACGCACAGAAGGGGAGTTGGCGGGCATCGCCAACCGCATCCGTCAGCATCGCGTTTCCTGCGTGCTGACGCTCGAAGGCCTCGATCTCGAAGACCAGATGCGCGCCGCCGCCGCCTTCCTCAACGGCATGTTCGATGCCGATCGCGAATACTGGTATCCGGTTCTCGTCGTGGTCGACGAGGCGCAGATGTTTGCGCCGTCGGTCGGCGGCGATGTCTCGGAAGATGCGCGCAAGATGTCGCTCGGCGCGATGACCAATCTGATGTGCCGCGGGCGTAAACGCGGCCTTGCCGGCGTGATCGCGACGCAGCGGCTTGCCAAGCTCGCCAAGAACGTCGCCGCTGAGGCCTCGAACTTCCTGATGGGCCGCACCTTTCTCGATATCGACATGGCGCGCGCTGCCGACCTGCTCGGCATGGACCGGCGCCAGGCCGAGATGTTCCGCGACCTGAAGCGCGGCAATTTCGTCGCCCTCGGACCGGCGCTATCGCGCCGGCCGCTGCCGATTCAGATCGGCGCGGTGGAGACCTCGGCGCGCTCTTCCAGCCCGAAGCTGATGCCGCTGCCGGATGCGCCTCAGGATGTCGAGGATCTGATCTTCACGCCCGATCCGGAGGAATTCCAGCGGCCGCTGGTGCGCCGTGCCCCGCCGGCGCCGCGGCCGACGACCGATATTCTGGCCGAACTCTCGCGCTCGACGCCGGCGGCATCGGCGGTACCTGCCGAGGCGAGGGCGAGCCAGGCGGAAGTCTCCGCCGAGGAGCGGAAGGAGCGCCTGGCTGGCGTGCTTGCCGAAATCCTCGACGATCCCACCTCCGCCTTCCGTACCGATTCGGTGCTCTACCAGGATTTTCTGGTAAGGCTGCGCATGCGTCGCGTGCCGGGACCGCCGATCGCGCTGCCGGATTTCCGCCGGCGTGTGGCGATCTCACGTTCCGGCGTCGACGCAACGACAGCTGCGACCGATGCCTGGGCGACGGCGCTGTCGCTGTCTTCAGGTGTCACCGACGACCTGCAGGGCGTCTTCCTGATGCTCGCCAAGGCCGCCGTCTGCGGCGAGCCGTGCCCGTCGGACGCCCGCATAGCCCGCGCCTACGGCACCCACTCCGCCCGTCGCGCGCGGCGCCTGCTCGGCTATTTCGAGGAGCAGGGCATCATCGTCGTGCACGCCGATTTTTCCGGCAAGCGTATCGTCGCTTTCCCGGACATGGACTGCCAGACGGCGCCGGGCGACGCCAACGCGCCTGATGCTGGCGGGGACCAACCGCTGGCGGCGGAATAGTGGCGCTTTCCGGGTTTGCCGCTGTTGACATTTTCATGACGGCCCTCTAAAGACCGCCGCAAGCACCGGGCAGCAATGTCCGGTGTTTCATTTGACATGTCCCGTGGATCGTTTCTGTTCGCTAACCGGAACATCCTGTCGGATCTCGGCAGAGATCAGAGGAGGGCGTGTTTCCTTCGTGCGGTTTGGCAACAAGCCGTCTTAAACCTTTGAAAGGAAATACGATGAGCAAGCGCGAATCGTCCAAGTACAAAATTGACCGCCGTATGGGCGAAAACATCTGGGGCCGTCCGAAGTCCCCGGTGAACCGCCGCGAATACGGCCCGGGCCAGCACGGCCAGCGCCGCAAGGGCAAGCTTTCGGACTTCGGTGTGCAGCTGCGCGCCAAGCAGAAGCTCAAGGGCTACTACGGTGACCTGCGCGAAAAGCAGTTCCGCGCGATCTTCGCCGAAGCCGACCGCCGCAAGGGCGACACCTCTGAAAACCTGATCGGCCTCTTGGAATCGCGCCTCGACGCGATCGTCTATCGCGCCAAGTTCGTTCCGACGGTCTTTGCTGCCCGTCAGTTCGTCAACCATGGCCACGTCTCGGTCAACGGCGTGCGCGTCAACATCGGTTCCTACCGCTGCAAGGCCGGCGACGTCATCGAGGTTCGCGAAAAGTCGAAGCAGCTGGTGATCGTTCTGGAAGCCGTCAGCCTCGCCGAGCGCGACGTTCCCGACTACATCGAAGTCGATCACCATAAGATGGTCGCAACCTTCGGCCGCGTTCCGACACTCAGCGACGTTCCGTTCCCGGTCGTCATGGAACCGCACCTGGTCGTCGAATTCTATTCGCGTTAATGCATTCGTCTCGCAGTCGAAACCGATTGCGAGACAACAGCATGCGTCGATATACGGAAAGCCGCTCTTTCGAGCGGCTTTTTTGCGAGCTGGAGAGAAGCAATGGCAGATTTGCAGGCGACCCTCGATAGCATCTACGCCGATATCCAGCCGCGGATCGGCGAGGGCAAGGTCGCGGACTATATTCCCGAGCTCGCCAAGGTCGACCCGAAGCAGTTCGGCATGGCGATCGTCACCGTCGACGGCAGGGTCTATCGTGTCGGCGATGCCGATACCGCCTTCTCGATCCAGAGCATATCGAAGGTCTTCATGCTGACGCTGGCGCTCGGCAAGGTCGGCGAGGGGCTGTGGCAGCGCGTCGGGCGCGAACCTTCCGGATCGGCTTTCAACTCTATCGTCCAGCTCGAACACGAGAGCGGCATCCCCCGCAACCCATTTATCAATGCCGGCGCCATCGCCGTCAGCGACGTCGTCATGGCCGGCCATGCGCCGCGCGAGGCAATCGGCGAACTGCTGCGTTTCGTGCGCTATCTCGCCGATGACGAGTCGATCACCATCGACGACAAGGTGGCGCGCTCGGAAACGCAGACGGGATACCGCAATTTCGCGCTTGCCAACTTCATGCGCGCTTACCGCAATCTCGACCATCCCGTCGATCACGTGCTCGGCGTTTATTTCCATCAATGCGCCTTGTCGATGAGCTGCGAGCAGCTGGCCCGCGCCGGGCTGTTCCTGGCGGCGCGCGGCAGCAATCCGACGACCGGCCATTCGGTGGTCTCGCCGAAGCGGGCGCGTCGCATCAATGCGCTGATGCTGACCTGCGGTCATTACGACGGCTCGGGCGACTTCGCCTATCATGTCGGCCTGCCCGGCAAGAGCGGCGTCGGCGGCGGCATCTTCGCGGTGGCGCCTGGCATCGCCTCGATCGCGGTGTGGTCGCCGGGGCTGAACAAGGTCGGCAATTCGCAGCTCGGCGCAGCGGCGTTGGAAATGCTCGCAGCGCGCACCGGCTGGTCGGTTTTCGGCGATTGACGCTGTGTTGCCAGGCGGGTTTCTGCTAGAGCAAATGTGGAATTTCTGTAGGACGAAGCAATGAATATCGCAGCCAACATCGCCGATGATTTGGAAACCGGCGAAGCCGACACCAGCGGCCATGCGCTGTTTGCCGATGCGCCGCGTTCCGTCTCTTTCAACAAGCTGCGCAAGCGGCTGCTGCGGCAGGTGCGCCAGGCCTTCGACGATTTCGATATGCTGAAGGGCCAGAAGCGCTGGCTGGTCGGCCTTTCCGGCGGCAAGGATTCCTACGGGCTGCTCGCGCTGCTGCTCGATCTCAAATGGCGCGGGCTGTTGCCGGTCGAACTCATCGCCTGCAATCTCGACCAGGGCCAGCCGAACTTCCCGAAACACGTGCTGCCGGACTATCTCACCAAGATCGGCGTTCAGCACCGGATCGAGTATCGCGATACCTATTCGATCGTGAAGGAGAAGGTGCCTGAAGGCGCCACCTATTGTTCGCTCTGTTCGCGGCTGCGCCGCGGCAATCTCTATCGTGTCGCGCGGGAAGAGGGTTGCGATGCGCTGGTGCTCGGTCATCACCGCGAGGACATTCTCGAAACCTTCTTCATGAATTTCTTCCATGGCGGCCGGCTCGCCTCGATGCCGGCGAAGCTTCTGAACGACGAGGGCGATCTGATGGTGCTGCGGCCGCTGGCCTATGCAGCTGAGGACGACCTCGCGAAATTCGCCGTCGCCATGCAGTTTCCGATCATCCCCTGCGATCTCTGCGGTTCGCAGGACGGGCTGCAGCGCAATGCGATGAAGGACATGCTCGCCGATATCGAGCGGCGGATGCCGGGCCGCAAGGATACGATGCTGCGGGCGCTTTCGCATGTGAACCCGTCGCATCTGCTCGACCCGAAACTCTTCGACTTTTCCACCCTTGGTGTCACCGATCCTTCATGAAAAGCCAGCTAAGCAGGCTGCTCATTATATGACGGACAGGATTTCGCATGACTATTTCAGATCAGGATATTCTCTTTCTCGGCGATTGCGTCAGGGAGGCGGCGCGCGCCGAAATCATGCCGCGTTTCCGCAATCTCGACGCTGCCGATGTTTCGGAAAAGACGTCGGCAATCGATCTGGTGACGCAGGCTGACCTGCTTGCCGAACAGCGGATCACCGCGGCGCTGAGAGAGCGCTTTCCCGCAGCACTCATCGTCGGCGAGGAGGCTTATGACGCCGACCGGTCCGTCGTGCCGGCCCTTGCCGATGCCGAGCTCGCCTTCGTCATCGACCCTGTCGACGGGACGTTCAATTTCGCCGCCGGGCTTCCTGTCTTCGGGACCATGTTGGCGGTGACCGTCAGGGGCGAAACGGTCGCCGGCATTATTCACGATCCAGTTCTCGGCGACACAGTGACCGCGATCAGCGGGGCAGGCGCCTTTCTGAAACGTCGGGACGGGCAGTCGACAAAGCTGAAGGTCGCCGAGCCTGCTAGCCTGAACCAGATGGTTGGTGGCCTGTCATGGAGCCACATGGACGAACCGGATCGCGCCCGTATCTGCGCCAACATGGCGAAGATCCGCATGACCTTCGCCTTCAACTGCTCGGCCTACGAATATTGGATGGTCACTTCCGGCAAGATGCATTTCATCGGCCATGCGAAGCTGATGCCCTGGGACCACTTGGCCGGCGTGCTCGCGCATCAGGAGGCCGGCGGCCATACGGCGAAATTCGACGGCACGCCCTATCGCCCCGGCGAGACGACGGGTGGCATCATCTCTGCGCCCGACCGGGAGAGCTGGCAGCTCATCCGGCGCGAGATCGTCGGCATCTGATTCAAGCTTCTCCTGAGAGACCTGAGCGTGAGGATTTGACATGACTTCGATTGTCGACGTGACCGTTCTTGCCGATCTGCTGCGCCGCGCGGCGAAGGCGGAGATTCTGCCGCGCTTTCGCCGGCTCGGCCAGAACGACGTGCGCGCCAAGAGCGAGGCGACCGATCTCGTCACCGAGGCCGATGAGCAGGCGGAACGGATGATCAAGGCGGAAGCTGCCCAACTCTGGCCGAGCGCGCTGTTCCTCGGCGAAGAATCGGTCGCGGCCGATCCTGATTTGCTTGGCAGCCTCGAGCATGCCGATCTCGCGATCGTCGTCGATCCGGTCGACGGCACCTTCAATTTCGCCGCCGGCATCCCGGCCTTCGGCGTCATGGCATCCGTCATCTCCGGCGGCGAGACGATTGCCGGCATCATCTATGATCCGATGGGCGACGACTGGGTGATGGCGGAAAAGGGCGGCGGTGCCTGGCTGCGGCGGCCTGATGGCGGTGCCGAGCGGCTGTCGGTCGCAGCGCCCGTCGAACTGGAGCACATGGTCGGCATGGCCTCGACTGGCTACTTGCCGAAGGAAAAGCGCGCCGAGGTGCTCGCCAACCTCGCCAAGGTGCGCTTCCTCACCAATTACCGCTGCGCCGCCCACGAATACCGCACCTTTGCCGGCGGTCATGTGCATTACCTCATGTACAACAAGCTGATGCCCTGGGATCACCTTGCCGGCACGTTGATCTCGCAGGAGGCAGGCGCCTATGCGGCGCGCTTCGACGGCTCGGCCTACCTGCCGCATCATCTCGATGGCGGGCTGCTGATTACCCCCGACAAGGCCTCCTGGGACGTGCTGCGGCGTGAGGTCTTTACGGTCTGAACCATGCCGTTTCGGTGAGCTTCAGACTGCTGAGACAGTCGGCCAGTTCCTCTTTCGTCATGCTCGGGCTTGTCCCGAGCATCTGCGGTCAGTTTGATATGTAGCAGATCCTCGGCACAAGGCCGAGGATGACGCCGAATGGGAGCGAGGTTCTCAACAAACTAATCCGCCGGGTCCAGCACTCTTCGCATTCAAAAATGGGCAGCACCCGGATCGATCTGCGGGCTGTCGCCGGGGTGGGTGAACAGCTTGCCGTTTTCCGCCCAGAGGGTGGCGGCGATCGTCACCGTGCCGAAGAGCGCGAAGCCGCCGAAGAGCGGCTGCACCGTGCCGTTGAACATCTGGCCGACCAGGCCGCCGAGGATGGCGCCGGCCGTCGTCGAAACGAAGCCGGTGATGGCGGTTGCCGTGCCGGCGAGATTGCCCATCGGCTCGAGGCTGATGGCGGTGAAATTGGTGGCGATCACGGCAAACATCATCAATACGATGGAGAAGATGCCGTAGGCGACGGCGAAATCCGGCTTGCCGGCCAGTGCGAGGAAAAAGCCGATGGCCGACAGCGCCGTGAAGATCAGCAGGGCAGCGTGCGAGATGCGGCGCATGCCGAATTTGCGCACGAAGAAGCCGTTGGCGAAATTGGCGACGGCGATGCCGCCGGCGGTGGCCGCAAAGGCGATCGGCAGCCAGTCGCCAAGGCCATAGACCTCGCCGAACACCTGCTGCACCGAGATCACATAAGCGCTGATGACGCCGGTAAACATGGTGAGGCCGATCATATAGCCGCAGGTGATGCGGTTTGTGAGCACGGTCTTGAAGCCATCGACGACAGAGCCGACCGACAGCGGCAGCCGTTCTTCCGGCGGCAGCGATTCCTTCAGCCGCAGGAGAGCCCAGACGAACAGGACGGTGGCGATGATGCCGAGCAGGATGAAAATCCAGTGCCAGTTGGCATAGAGGATGATGAGCTGGCCGACGGAGGGGGCAACGATCGGCACGATCATGAAGACGATCATCACATAGGACATGACGCGGGCCATTTCGCGGCCACCGAAGCAGTCGCGTACCATGGCCATGGTCGTTATGCGCACAGCAGCACCGCCCACACCCTGAATGAAGCGCATGACGAGCAGCATTTCGAAGCTGCCGGTTGCTGCGGCGGCAAACATTCCGACAACATAGCAGGCGAGGCCGCCGAGCAGGATGTTGCGGCGGCCGAACGTATCCGAAAGGCTGCCGAAGAAGATCTGTGAGATGCCGAATCCCAAGAAAAACACGCCGATGATCAGCTGCGCGTCGTTGGTATTGGTGACGCCGAGAGAATTGCCGATATTGGGCAAAGCCGGCAGCATGCTGTCGATTGCCATGGCGACGCTGGCGGTCATGATGGCGATGGTGACGACGAATTCGCCAAAGCCCATGCCGATGCGGCCGGAGCCCTGGTTTTCCTGGTGCGGTTTATGCGACGGCGTCATGTAATTGAGACTCCGAATGCGAGGGAGGCCGGCCGTTCAGACGGCCGGGTTCTGCTGTTGGAAGAGGCGGCCCTTCTCGGCGATCAGCACAAAGACAAGGCCAATGATCGACACAAAGAAATAACCCGCGACCATCGGCAGCGCGGTGCCGTCGAAGGCCTGGCCGATGCCGGCGCCGATGAGGGCGCCGCCGACCGTGCTCATGAATCCGAGGACCGAGGAGGCGGTGCCGGCGACGTGGCCGAGCGGCTCCATGGCGAGCGAATTGAAGTTTGACCCGATCCAGCCGAACTGGAACATGGCAAGGCCGAAGAACGAGATGAACAGTGCGAAGGGCATCGGCTCAGTGCTGGCCATCTGGACGATCAGCCAGATGGCGTTGATGGCGATGAAGCCGATGAGCGAGCCGTGCGACAGCCGGCGCATGCCGAGCTTGCCGACAAAGCGTGAATTGAAGAAGGACGACAGCGACATGAAGATCGCCACGCCGGCGAAGGCGAAGGGGAAATAGACGCCGAGATCGTAAATGCCGACATAGACCTGCTGGGCCGAATTGATGAAGCCGAACAGCGCGCCAAAGATGAAGGTGCTGGCGATGGTGTAGCAGAGCGCGACGCGATTGGTCAGCACCAGCTTGAAGGCGCCGAAGATCGAGCGGGCGGTGAAGGGACGGACATTGGCGGGATGCAATGTTTCCGGCAGGCGGAGATAGGCCCAGATGGCAATACCAGTCGCCATGGTGGCTATGAAGAGGAAGATCAGGTGCCAGTTGCCGAAGAACATGACGATCTGGCCGGTGCCGGGCGCAATGACCGGTACGATCATGAAGACCATCATGATCAGCGACATGACTTCGGCCATCTGCCGGCCGCCATAGATATCGCGAACGATGGAGACGGTGATGACGCGGGTTGCGGCCGAACCGACGCCCTGCACGAAGCGCAGGGCGAGCAACCCTGCAAAGGACGGCACGAAGACGATACTGATGGCGGACAGGATATAGATGACGAGACCGATCAAAAGCGGCGTGCGGCGACCGAAACGGTCAGAGAGCGGCCCGTAGAACAGCTGGGCACAGCCGAAGCCGAGCAGATAGGTGGAGACGACGAATTGCCGGTGATTTTCGCTCTCGACGCCGAGGCTGGCGCCGATCTGCTGCAAGGCCGGCAGCATGATGTCGATCGCCAGAGAGTTGACGGCCATCAGGAAGGCGGCGAGCGCGATAAATTCTCGCTTGCCCATGGGCAGGCGGCCCGCGGACACGGCTTGTGATGAATCTGTCACAATGAAATTCCCATAAACAGGCTAAGGCGCTGCTTGCCGCAGCGCCTCGGACTCAAGATACAGATTTGGAAACCGGGCGGACGCCCGGTGACCGGTCAGGAGGCGGCGCGCACCGCGATGCCGTTTTCCTGGAGGTGCTGCTGCAGTTCACCAGCCTGGAACATTTCCCGGACGATGTCGCAGCCGCCGACGAACTCGCCCTTTATGTAAAGCTGCGGGATTGTCGGCCAGCTGGAGTATTCCTTGATGCCCTGGCGGATTTCCGAATCGGCGAGCACGTTGACGCTCTTGTAGTCGACGCCGATGTAATCGAGAATTTGCACGACCTGGCCGGAGAAACCACACTGCGGAAACTGCGGCGTGCCCTTCATGAAGAGGACGACGTCGTTGCTCTTGATTTCGTTGTCGATGAATTCGTGAATACCGCTCATGGGACCTAATCCTTTCAACAGGCGGGTTAAAGGCCCACCGTTTCAATCGTTGCCTTTAAATAGCATGCGACAGCAGGAATTCCAGCCGCCCGAACCAAAAAAAGACCAATTCGGGCAGGCCGTTGCCGGGTTGTTGCCGTCGCGTTACGGTTGGTGGGCGAGATAGATCTGAATCTGCTCGATTTCAGCATCGGTGAAGTGGCTGAAATCCCATTGTGAAACCTGCGTCATCACGCCGAGATCGCGGTCGCCGACACCCTTGCCGGTGCGCAGCAGCGTCTTGAAATCGGCAGCCGAATAGGATTGCGCCAGGGGCTTAAGCGCCGGTGCCAGGAACGCTTCCGACTGCTTTGCCGTATCGAGATTGTGGCAATGGCTGCAGTCGGTCCTGAAGGCATATTCGCCGATATCGGCCGGACGCGTGGCGGCAGGGGTGATGACGGCGGGCACCAGATCGGCTTCGAAGGGGATTTTGTCGAGCGCCAGGCCGATTCGCCCGAGCGGTCCCCATTGCGTCGTTCCCACCAACGCGTCGGGAAGCTGCTTCAGACTGCGCAGCCAGGCAATGATCGCCGCCATGTCGTCATCGGTGATATTGGCGAAGTTGCTTGCCGGCATGATGAAGACACCGGTGCCGTCTTTCTTGATGCCGTGGCGGATGAGGCGCACGAGTTCAGCATCGCTGTACATGGGCACGAAGCGGGTCAGGTTCGGCGCGACGATGCGGCCGACGCCCGGCTCGTCGATGAGCACGTTGCCGGCATCGTGATGACAGCCGCCGCACATCAGCGTACGGGCGCGGCGTTCGGCTTCTTCCGCAGACAGCGTCGTCTTGACGGTGAAATCGGCCGCTGCGACGTCATAGGTCCTGGAGAGACGCATCTCCGACAGGGCGTATACGCCGGCAACGGCGATGAGACAGATCGCGACGATGGCCGCGAGAATGATTTTCACGATGCGCATCGTCGCTTCATGCCCCCAATAGCGCCGCAGAACTCGTCCGAAAACTGCTCACATTTTCATTGCACCTCAACTACGGCGTTGACGGCTGCGGCCGGCGGCGGTGCGGCGCTTGCTGACTTGTTTGCGGGGAGGCTTGGGTTTGGCCGAGATCGTCTTGCGCGCAGCTGTGGTCGTCGCGGCGGGGCGTGTCTTACGCCTCCTGCGCTTCGTCGTGGCGCGGCCGGTGGTTTTCTTCAGGATCTCCTTCAGCACGCTGTCGACGACGCCCGATATCAATTCTTTGACTAGGTCGGCCACAAAACCCCTCCGTTCGTGGTGGAATCGACATGGATGCTATTGAATTCCGGAAGAGTTCGGTTAGCAAGACGGCTTCGAGATCATAGCTGCCTTTTTTGCCGATATCAGCGGCACAGCAGCCGGATCGCAGCAACATGCCGGCCATTTGCCCGGCCGGAAGAGCGGAATGAAACTGATCGAGAAGCGGGTCGTCCTGCATTTCCCGGGCTTCGAGCCGCTTGACGGCGTTGCTCACAGGGCGCGCTACGAGCGTTCGGCGAGGCAGAGTGCAGCCGTTTGGGGCTATTCGGTGGAGACAGGGGCAGCGGACGGGAGGAGCGATCCGGTCAGTTTCGTGGTCACGACGGGTGAGAAGGCTACAGCGCCGGAGGCAGGGGCCGGATCCCCCGGCTGGCAGACGAAGAGCCGGATCCATATGGTCGATCACGATGCACTGGTGCGCAGACTGCGTGCCGGCAACACGCTGAGCCAGATCATAGCGGGCTTCCGAAGCTGCGCCGAGATCATGCTCGAAGGCGGGATGCGGGGCTATTTCCGCCATGCCTGGCGCTTCGGCCTGTTCTTCCTTTTCCCGTTCCTGCTGACCGCGCTGGCGATCGCGCTGACGGCGCAGATCGCCATCCTGCCCTATGCTCTTAGCTTTTCGCCGTGGCACATGCTCTGGAGCGGGCCGCTGGCGCTTTGTTTCTTCATCTTCGCCTTCCTGCCGTTTTCCGAGCGTTTCCATACGCTGCATCTCTTTGCCGATTGGAAAATGGCCGTGGCGCTCGGCCGTATGGACCGGGCCGATTTCAACAGCTGGCTGGAAGACCGGGCCGCTGGCGTGCGCAAGGCGCTTGACGAAGAGGTGGACGAATATGTGATTTCCTCGCACAGCATGGGATCGAGCGTCGCCGCCCATGTCGTCGGCATATTGCTGGAAAGAGAGCCGGAGATATTCAAAGGCAAGCGCGTGGTGTTTGCCACCCTCGGCAGCGCCATCCTGCAATGTGCGCTCATGTCATCGGCAAAGCTGCTTCGCGCCCGTGTCGGGCTGATCGCCCGCTGTCCCGAGATTTCCTGGCTCGATGTGCAGTGCCTGACGGATTCGATCAATTTCTACAAGGTGCCGGTCGTCGCCGTCTCCGGCCATGCGGATGCGCCTCAGGCGAAGATGATCCTGATCCGCGTCAAGCAGATGCTGACGCGCGAGCACTACCGCAAGATCCGCACGGACCAGCTGCGCGTCCACCGGCAATATGTGCTTGGGCCGGATTTGCAGGCGCCCTTCGACTTCACACTTTTGACATCCGGGCCGATGCCGGCCTCGGTCTTTGCCGATCCCGACGAAAAGAGAATGGCCGGCTGAGGGCCGGGCATCGTCCGTCCGGATTGCGTCGGGCTCTATTCCGGCGCCGAGGTCTGCAGCGCCAGCGCATGCAACACGCCGCCCATATTGCCCTTCAGCGCCTCGTAGACCATCTGGTGCTGTTGCACGCGGCTCTTGCCGCGAAAGGCTTCGGCGACGACTTCGGCGGCGTAGTGATCGCCGTCGCCCGCCAGATCGCGGATCGTCACTTTGGCACCGGGAATCCCAGCCTTGATCATGTCTTCGATATCGCCGGGTTTCATGGCCATGATCGTTACTCCTTGCGCATCATTCCGCAGCGGCAAGTTCGCCGCGGCCTTCCATGAAGTCAGGGAACCATGATTCATGGGCATCGCGCAATTGCTGAATCGGCAGCGAGATGAGATCGCCGACGACGAGCGCCGTTCCTCCGACCGTGCCGAGGCGGCGGAAAGGAACGCCGCCACCTTCTGCATTGACGCAGACGAAATCGGCAACATCGGCAGGCAAGGTGAGGATGTAGCGCGCCTGATCCTCACCGAAGAGCAGCGCATGTGGTGCACCTCTGCCTTCGCTCAGATCGATCGTCAGGCCTTTGCCCGAGGCCATCGCCATTTCGGCGAGCGCCACGGCAAGGCCACCCGAGGAGATGTCGTGGCAAGCGGTCGCCTGGCCGTTGCGGATGACGGAGCGAACGAAATCGCCATTGCGGCGCTCGGCAAACAGATCCACCTCCGGTGCCGGACCTTCGCGGCTGGAAAGCACGTCTCTCACATAGACGGACTGGCCGAGATGGCTGCCGTCGACGCCGATCATGATCACCTTGTCGCCGTCGTTGGCAGTGCCGATACGAGCCATCTTGCGCCAGTCCGGCAGCAGGCCGACGCCTGCGATCGTCGGGGTCGGCAGAATGGCGACGCCGTTGGTCTCGTTGTAAAGCGAGACGTTGCCTGACACGATCGGGAAATCCAGCGCGCGGCAGGCCTCGCCGATGCCCTTCACGGCCTCGACGAGCTGGCCCATGATCTCGGGCTTTTCGGGATTGCCGAAGTTCAGATTGTCGGTAGCGGCGAGCGGTTCGGCGCCTGTCGCGGTGATGTTGCGCCAGCATTCGGCGACCGCCTGCTTGCCGCCTTCGAAGGGGTCTGCCTCGACATAACGCGGGGTGACGTCGGAGGAGAAAGCGAGCGCCTTGGAGGGATGGCCGTCGACGCGCACGACCCCGGCATCGCCGCCCGGAAGCTGCAGCGAATTGCCCTGGATCAGCGTGTCGTATTGCTCATAGACCCAACGGCGGCTCGACTGGTTGGCGGAGCCGACGAGTTGCAGCAACGCCTGGCCATAATCCTCGGGTGCGGCGACAAGATTGGCGGGCAGGGGGGCATGCTTGCCGGATTCGCGCCAGGGGCGATCATATTCCGGCGCCTGGTCGCCCAGATCCTTGATCGGCAGGTTGGCGACTTCCTCGCCCTGGTGCATGACGCGGAAGCGCAGATCGTCGGTCGTCCAGCCGACGATGGCAAAATCGAGGCCCCACTTGACGAAGATCGCCTTGGCTTCCTCTTCCTTCTCCGGCTGCAGCACCATGAGCATGCGCTCCTGGCTTTCCGACAGCATCATCTCGTAGGCCGTCATCCTCTCTTCGCGCACCGGCACCTTGTCGAGTTCGAGCAGGATGCCGAGATCGCCCTTGGCGCCCATCTCGACGGCCGAGCAGGTGAGGCCGGCCGCACCCATGTCCTGGATGGCGATGACGGCGCCGGTCTGCATCAGCTCGAGGCAGGCTTCCAGCAGGCACTTCTCGGTGAAGGGGTCGCCGACCTGAACGGTCGGGCGCTTCTCGTCGATCGATTCGTCGAATTCGGCCGACGCCATCGTCGCACCGCCGACGCCGTCACGGCCGGTCTTGGCGCCGAGATAGACGACCGGAAGACCGACGCCCTTGGCTTCGGACAGGAAGATGGCGTTGGACTTCGCAATACCGGCGGCAAAGGCGTTGACGAGGATGTTGCCGTTGTAGCGGGCGTCGAATTCGACCTCGCCGCCGACCGTCGGCACGCCGAAGGAATTTCCGTAGCCGCCGACGCCGGAGACGACGCCGGAGACGAGGTGGCGGGTCTTCGGATGATCCGGTTCGCCGAAGCGCAGCGCGTTCATCGCGGCGATCGGGCGCGCGCCCATGGTGAAAACGTCGCGCAGGATGCCACCGACGCCGGTCGCAGCCCCCTGATAGGGCTCGATATAGGAGGGGTGGTTGTGGCTCTCCATCTTGAAGACGACGCAATCGCCGTCATCGATGTCGACCACGCCGGCATTTTCGCCTGGGCCGTGGATGACGCGCGGCCCCTTGGTCGGCAGCGTGCGCAACCATTTCTTCGAGGATTTGTAGGAGCAGTGCTCGTTCCACATGGCCGAGAAGATGCCGAGCTCGGTAAATGTCGGTTCGCGGCCGATCAGATCCAGAATGCGCTGGTACTCGTCCGGCTTCAGGCCATGGCTTGCGATGAGTTCCGGCGTGATCGGGATGGTGTTTGGAATGGTCATGAGCGGAAAGTCCCTGGCGCGTTTTGCGCTGTCTTTAGCTTATGTAGCGGCGACGCGCGACAGGAAAATGCCCGCCGTCAACAGAGGGCGGGCAGACCTATCCAAAAGAGCAACCACTCAGAACTTGTAGCCGACCTGCAAGCCGGCGCGCGTCATGCCGTCGTTCGGCCCGTCGCAGAGATCGGCGTGCGAGGAATGGGCGAACTGGGCCATGACATTCCAGTGGGCGTTGAAACGATAGCCGGCGCCTAGGTATTCGTGGAAGAGGACGCGACAGCCGAGTTCCGGGCCGTCATCATCGCCCTCGAGATCGCCGGTATGGATGACGCCGCCGAAGCCGGCTTCGGCAAAGAGCTTCTCGTTGAAATCGACCGTCCAGGTGAAACCGGTGAAGAACTGAGTGGCTTCGCCCGACGTACCGATCGAGGTGCCGAGATGGACGCGGGGATGCAACAATTTTTGCTGCCAGCCGACCGCCGTGTCGTAGCCGAAAGGATCGAAGAGAGCGGTAATTTCGGGAAAGACGCCGTCTTCCCTGGAGTGGCCCGATTGCACCGAGGCCGAAGCGCCGAAGCGTAATTCATCAAATATCTGCTCGCCTGCACTTGCCGAGCCGGCTACCGCTGCCACTGACGCTATACCCAACAATAGCAGAGCGACTTTTCCGAAGTCGATCGTCATATGCTGTCCTTTGATTCCCTCACCTGAGGGGATGACAAGAGGTAGCATGACGGTTCGAGGGGTAAAGCGGCAGGACCCTGGCGAGATGATTTTGACGTGTATTTGCAACACATCATATTTCGCCATCATAGGCGGAGCCGCCATTTTCCAGCAGCCGGCGCAGGATCATCAGTCCCGAGATCAGTTCCTGCCCTGTCTTCGGCGAGGAGAAACCGACGCGAACGCGATGATAGGGCCTCTCTCCCCGCGCCGCCTTGAACTCGTCCTCGTCGTCGACGAGCACGCCATCGCGGAAGGCGGCATTCTTGAAGGTGCCCGACATCCAGGGCTCCGGCAGTTTCAGCCAGAGGAAGGGCGCGTGCGGGTGCGATTCGAAATCGAAGCCCTGCAACTGTTCGCGGGCGAGCCGGACCCGCCGGGAGAGTTCCTCGACACTTGCCTTGCGGATCTCGTGCGCCATTCCGCTTTCGACAAGGCGCGCGCAGGTCTCCGCCAGGATGAAGGGCAGGCCGCCGGTGATCATCCTGTGCGTCACTTTGATGCGCTGGGCAAAATGCGGCGGGCAGGCGACCCAGCCGCCGCGCACGCCAGCGGCGACCGCTTTCGACAGGCCGTTGACGAGGAAGGTGCGATCAGGCGCAATCGAGGCGAGCAGCGGCGTGTCGTCGTCGGCCATGCCGCCGTAGAGGTCGTCCTCGATCAGCCAGACGCCGTGCTTCCTGGCGATTATAGCGATTGCAGCGCGCCGGTCATAGGGCATGATCGCCAGCGTCGGATTGTGGACGGTCGGCATCAGGAAGGCGATCTTCGGATGCTGCTGCTGGCAGAGCCGCTCGAAATCCTCGGGGATCACGCCGAGCTCATCGGAATCGACCGTCAGCGTGCGGCGGCCGAGAAGGCGGGCGCTACGGCTGACCTGGGTATAGGTGAGATCCTCGAAGACGATCTTGTCGCCCGGCGCCGAGACGGCGGCGACGACTGATATCGCCGCCGCATGAGCGCCGAGAGTCGGCACGATGTTTTCAGCGTCCGGCGTCCAGCCGCTGCGGGCAAGCCACAGGCGGCCGGCCTCAAACCAGTTGCGCGGGAAACTCCGGGAATAGGAAGAGATTTCGGATAGATGCTGCACGCCGATCTCGGCAAGGATGCCCGCTATGACCTTGCCCTGGCCGAGATCCGGCGCGGCTGTCGTGTCGAAGCGGATCTTGTTGGCCGGCGCATCCTGGATGCGGGTGCCGCCGAGCGAGACGGTCAGCGGATCGATTTGCTCTCCGGGCGGCGTCTCAGAGCGGTTCAGCACATAGGTGCCGCGCCCCACTTCGCCGGCAACCAGGCCGCGCTCATGTACCAGCGCATAGGCACGGCCGATCGTGCCGATCGTCACGCCGATATCATAGGCGAGGTTGCGCTGCGGCGGCAATTTGCTGCCGGCGGGCAAGGCGCCGCTTGATATGGCGGATTCGATGCTGTCGGCAAGCCGGAGATAGACCGGACCGGAACCGCGGGAAATGTCGGGAAGCCAATTTGTCATGGTGACAATTGTATATATTGGCACATTGTACCCGTCAAGAGTAAGAGACAATCCAACGGACGAACCGAGAGGATTCATGGAATGTCTGCCTTGCCTGAGATCAATATGCCAATTGTACCGATTGTCTCTTATGAGGACAGGAGGCAGGTCGTCTTCCCCGACGCGCCTGCCGAGGCGACGACGCGCCTGGACCGGATCTGGTCCGCAGTTCTTCTCTGGCATCAGAAGCGGGAAGGCCGGCGTGCGCTGAGAGGGCTGACGGCGACCGAACTCAAGGATATCGGGGTGTCGCAGTCAGATGCAGCGCGCGAAGTCGGCAAGTCGTTCTTTTGGGACTGAAACGTGCTTTCGGAACTGACCGGGTCGGTCAGTTGCAGGCCTTGTTGCCACCTGACCAGCGGTTAAGGTCGGTGGTGATGCGGCCGGCGACCGGTTCCGACATCATCGGACCGAAGGCCTGCAGGCGCGACGGGCTTCCCTCGGCCTGCACGACGAGCAGCGGCCGGCTCTCCGGGCTGCCCTTGTGGACAAGCAGGATGCGCGGCCGGCCGGAGAAGGAATTGAGCTCCGGCGCGAGCTTATAGGCTGCAAAGGCCGGATCGCCCGATTTGAACCAGCAGGCATTGGCGCCGAGCGCCACGCGTTCCATGGTCGGCAGCGCGGCGCGGTTCGGGCCTGTCGGCGCCGGCGTCTGGCAGGCTGCGACCATGGTTGCGACAGCGGTAAACAGGGCGGCGTTTGCGAGGCGAGGGCGCATCAATCGTGCTCCAGATCCGGACGGAAGGATTTTTGGGTGCATGCCGTTGCCCACGACCGCTGTGCGTTTTTGGGCAAGGCACTGGCTCAGGCGGCGATGACGTCGAGCGCCGAGGCGAAGAGGCCACGGCCGTCCGAGCCGCCATGGGCAGCTTCGATCAGGTTCTCGGGATGCGGCATCATGCCGAGCACATTGCCCTTTTCATTCATGACAGCGGCGATGTCGTTGATCGAGCCGTTCGGATTGGTGCCCTCGGCATAACGGAACACCACCTGGCCATTGCCTTCGATCGCGGCCAGCGTCGCTTCCTCGGCGAAATAATTGCCGTCGTGATGGGCAACCGGGCAGCGGATGACCTGGCCCTGCGCGTAGGCGCGGGTGAAGTCCGTCTCGGCGTTGACGACTTCGAGCTTGATCTCACGGCAGACGAATTTCAGCGAGGAATTGCGCATCAGCGCGCCGGGCAGCAGGCCGGCCTCGACGAGGATCTGGAAGCCGTTGCAAACGCCGAGCACCTTCACGCCCTTTGTAGCCTTGTCGATGATCGCCTGCATGACCGGCATGCGGGCGGCGATCGCGCCGCAACGCAGGTAATCGCCATAAGAGAAGCCGCCGGGGATGACGATCAGATCGACGTCGGGGATCTCTGTTTCCGTCTGCCAGATCGTCACCGGCTGCTTGCCGGAGATCTTGGTCAGGGCGGCGATCATGTCGCGGTCACGGTTGAGGCCCGGAAGTTGAACGACGGCTGATTTCATGGGGTCCCTGCGTCTAACGAAAGATACTGAACTGGAATGCTTTCGGCGAGCCATACTCCATTGTCGGAGACAAAGAAAGAATGACCCTCTGAAAACATGCGGGCCGCGTCCACACGCAGGATGAGATGTTCACCCTTACGGCGGGCTGCGACCATTTTTGCCGTTTCGACATCCGCCGACAGATGAACGTGGTGCCGCTGCATCTTCTTCAAGCCTTCGCGCTCGATCGACTGCCAATTCGTCAGAGACGTGCCGTGAAAAAGAGCGGCGGGCGGTTCAACCTGGTTCAATGCGAGATCGACGTCGACGCTATGACCTTGGTTTGCGCGAATTCTGCCATCGGCGATCGTGAAACGCTTCTTCGGATTGTTGTCGACAATCTCGATAATATCGGCGCGGGAAACATTGTATTTCGACGCCAACACCTTTTCGAGCTCATCGAACGACACCCAACCCTCGCTATCAAGCGTCAAACCCGCGGCATCAGGCGCATGACGTAAAACATAGCTCATATACTTGGAGACTTCCGTCTCCAGCTTTGCTTTCATCATGACGCCAAATCCTCAAAGTCCACCGGACGACGGGTCTGTGATCGTCAGTCGATCGCGATTGCGTAGTTCTCGATCACCGTGTTGGCGAGCAATTTTTCGCACATGGCCTTGAGGTCGGCCTCGGCCTTGCCCTTGTCGGCTCCTTCCAGCTCCAGGTCGAAGACCTTGCCCTGTCTTACATGGCCGACGCCCGAGAAGCCGAGGGCGCCAAGCGCACCCTCGATAGCCTTGCCCTGCGGATCGAGAACGCCGTTTTTCAGCGTGACGGTGACACGAGCCTTGATCACTTTGTCTTTCCTGCCTTACTTGACGAGAACCGGGCCGGTGCCGCGCACAGGCTCGTTTTCATTGATGATGCCGAGACGGCGCGCAACTTCGGAATAGGCTTCGAGCAGCCCGCCGAGGTCGCGGCGGAAGCGATCCTTATCCATCTTCTCGTGGGTTTCGATATCCCAGAGCCGGCAGCTGTCCGGCGAGATTTCGTCGGCGAGGATGATGCGCATCATATCGCCTTCGAAGAGGCGGCCGCATTCGATCTTGAAATCGACGAGCTGGATGCCGACGCCGAGGAAGAGGCCGGTCATGAAGTCGTTCACGCGGATGGCAAGCGCCATGATGTCATCGAGTTCAGCGGGGTTTGCCCAGCCGAAGGCGGTGATGTGCTCTTCGGAGACCATCGGATCGTCGAGCGCGTCGGACTTGTAATAGAATTCGATGATCGAGCGCGGCAGCACGACGCCTTCGTCGATGCCAAGGCGCTTGGCGAGAGAACCGGCCGCGACATTGCGCACGACGATCTCCAGCGGGATCATCTCTACTTCCTTGATCAACTGCTCGCGCATGTTGAGCCGGCGGATAAAATGAGTAGGGATGCCGATCTTGTTCAGATGGCTGAAGATATATTCGCAGATGCGGTTGTTGAGGACGCCCTTGCCATCGATGACTTCGTGCTTCTTCTTGTTGAAGGCGGTGGCATCGTCCTTGAAGAACTGGATCAAAGTGCCCGGTTCCGGGCCTTCATACAGAATCTTTGCCTTGCCCTCGTAGATACGGCGGCGACGGTTCATCGTGGTCATTCTCTATTGTTGGCGCTCTTGGGATAGCGCGAGTGGATCGATCTCGTGGCGTCCCCTTAAAGGAAAAGAGAGGGTTTCACAATCCGCCTGTCGCTCCTTCCCTGGTTTCCAGATTTCGTGGCCCCGGTTTCCAGATTTCGCGGCCCGGTTTCCGATTTTACGGAATACTGCCAAGAGAATCGAATGAATTCGCGAGAGGAGTTTAGCGCCTTTTCCTCTACGGTGGAATGAAGGCGAAATGGCGGGCCGCTTATGCAGGTTTTTATTTGGCGGCTCTGCCTGGCAGCGCGCGGCGAAGCTGCGTCTGCAGCGCGCGAGCGGCGGTTTGCCCGTGGCGCCAGCTTCCGGCGCGGATGAAGGAGGGGATCTGCATGGCCGGCATCGGTCGGGCGAGCGCGTAGCCCTGCAGCGTGTCACAGTCGAGTTCTTCGAGAATCCGGATATGATCCGCTGTTTCGACACCCTCGGCGATGACGAGGATATCAAGCGAGCGGCCGATATCGATGATCGAGCCGACGAGTTTGCGCTGCTCGGCCGATTGCGGCAGCATGCGGATCAGCTCGCGGTCGATCTTCAGCGTCTTCGGGCTCAATCGCAGCAGGCTGACGATCGAGGCATGGCCAGTACCGAAATCGTCGATCTGGATGTCGATGCCGAGCTTGCGCAGCTTTTTCAGGTTGGCGGCCACCGCCTCGTCGCAATCGTCGAGCGAGATCGATTCCAGCAGTTCGAAGGAGAATGTGCCGGGCTTGATCTTCAAGGCGCGAAGCTTCTTGCCCAGATCGGGATCGGCGAGCCGCCTGGCGGAGACGTTGACCGATATCTTCGGAATCGGTAGCCCGTCCTTCAGCCACGCCTTCCGGTCGGCAATGGCGCGCTCCAAGATGAGGGCGTCGATAGTCGAGACGACGTCGAGATCCTCGGCGATATCGAGGAAGCGGTCGGGCGTCAGCAGCCCGTGCACCGGGTGCTGCCAGCGGGCAAGCGTTTCGACACCGGTGACATCCAGCGTGCGGGCATCGAACTGCAGCTGGTAGAAGGGCACGAATTCGTTGCATTCGAGGCCGACCAGGATCTCGTCGGCGAGATGCTTGGCGGAAATGATATCGCGGCGGGCCGAGGCCGAGAAGAATTCGAAGCGATTGCGGCCGAGGCCCTTGGCGCGATAGAGGGCGATATCGGCGTCGAGCAGTATCTGCTTGGCGTCGAGCTTCGGTCCGCTGTCGATGGCGATGCCGACGCTGGCGCCGAAACGGCAGTCGTGCCCCTCATATCTGACCGGTTTGCGCAATTCGCGGATAAGACGTTCGGCAAGGCCGCCGATCTTCTTCGACGCGGGATCGACGGCGCAGAGGATGACGAATTCATCACCGCCAATGCGAGCGACAAAATCGGCGGCGCGGACGGAATTCCTCAGCACGCTGGCGGCATGCTGCAGCATGGCGTCGCCGGCCCGATGGCCGAGCGTGTCGTTGATCTGCTTGAAGCGGTCGAGATCGATATGCAGGATCGCCAGTGCCGCGCCCTTGGCCTGGCATTCGGCCGAACGCTCGCCCAGCATCTTGTCGAGATAGCGGCGGTTCGGAAGGCCGGTGAGGTAATCGTGCAGCGCCAAGTGCTCGATGCTCTCCTTGGCGGCTTCGAGCTCGCGGTTGCGCGCCTCGGCCAGATCCTTGGCGCGCTGCAGCTCGTTGCGGAGCGCGACTTCCTCGGTGACGTCCCAGTTGGCGCCAATCAGCTTGCGGTGGCCGTTGCCATCGATGAAGAAGGCCGAGCGGGCGCGGATGACACGTTCGACGCCGTCGCCGCGGATGATGCGGTATTCCTGCTGGAAATCGCGGCCGCTTTCGACGCTGCGATCGGATAAGCCAAGCACGCGCTCGCGATCGTCGGGATGCAGGCTTTTCGCCCAGGCGTCGCTGGCGATCTGGCGCGAGGCGCCCTGCAGCCCGTAAATGGCGATAAGGCGATCGTCCCATTCGACGCTATCATGCTCGATATCGGCCTCGAAGACGCCGATGCGGGAAACCTCCAGCGCCAGATCGAGCCGGCGCGACAAACGCGACAGCGTCTCCTCGGCCTGCTTGCGGGCGGTGATATCCGTATCCGTGCCGATGATGCGCGTCGGCACGCCGTTCTCGTCCCATTCGACGCAGGCGCCGCGACACTCGATCCAGACCCAGTGACCGTCCTTGTGACGCTCGCGATATTCGAAGATCTGGTAATCGGGATCGCCGGCGTTCTGTCGGTCAATAGCGTGGACGACGAAATCGCGATCGTCGGGATGGACGAGCTGCAGCCAGGCGTCGTAATCGCCGTCGGCTTCCTCGTCGGGCGCCATGCCGCGAATGGTTTTCCATGTCGGCGAGTAATATTTCGTGTCGAGACGGTAATTGTGATCCCATACGCCAAGGCCGGAGCCAACGAGCGCATGGTTCCAGCGGCTTTCGCGCTCGGCCGGATCGGAATCGTCGGCTGCTCCATTGCCGATGCCTGTCTCGGCCGCTGCGGCATAGCCGTGCGGATCACCGGCCTCTGGATGGGCTTTCTTCACGGGCATTCTCGCTTACTTCACCTCGGTGCAGTCTGCTGTCATTCCATTAAGAAAGACTTAGAAAGCACTTGCTCAACAAGCGGGATGGCGCCTTTTCCTCGATTAGGCAGGGAGCCGGCCGAGGAACTGGGCAAAGACCATGGTGCCTTCGGGCCATGGGCCGTGACCGGAATCGGCATTGATATGACCGGCCTCGCCGGCATCGACGAGGAAGGAGCCCCAGCTGCTGGCGACATCGTCGGCATGATCGTAGCTGCCGAACGGATCGTTGCGGCTGGCGACGGTGATCGACGGGAAGGGCAGCGGGTCGCGCGGATAGGGGCCGAATGTCATCAGGTGTTTCGGGCGGATGTCGGGATTGGCGACATCGGGCGGGGCGACGAGAAAGGCGCCGGCCACGGGCTTGCGGAAATGCGGGATGGCGTGGATCACCGAGGGTACGCCCAGCGAGTGGGCGACGAGAACGACCGGACGGGTCGAGGCGTTCACCTCCTCGGCGATGCGGGCGATCCAGTCCTCGCGCACCGGCTTCGTCCATTCGGCCTGTTCGACGCGCCGCGCCGTGCTGAGCTTTGCCTCCCAGCGGCTCTGCCAGTGGCCCGGGCCGGAATTGGTGTAACCGGGGATGATGAGGATATCTGCGTCTGAGGCTTTCATGATGCCGCCGATGTGAGAAAGCTGGTCCAAGATGTCAAGAGGGGAATGTCAAGGGAGGGAGCGACACGGGCCGTGAAAGTTGCTATATTCCTCCAGTGCCGGTTGCGGATTTCGTGTCGGCTTGCCCGCCGATGCTGTCCGCCGCCGATCAGGTCTCGGCTGAGGAGGAGAAAGCCATGGCGGCATTTCACGTCATGACGGGTGCAAGCGAAAGCTTCGCGCGGCCCGTTGTCAATCGCATCGGTATCGCTGACGTTTTCGACGCGCTGAAGCGCGGATATGAAGATTTCATGGAGAAACCGTCCCATTATGTGTTCCTGTGCCTGATGTACCCGATCGCCGGCGTCTTCCTGACGCTATGGACCTCGGGCGCCAACCTTTTACCGATGGTCTTCCCGCTGATGGCGGGTTTCGTGCTGATCGGCCCGATCGCGGCGATCGGCCTCTATGAGATCAGCCGCCGGCGCGAGGTCGGCCTCGACGCGTCGTGGACGCATGCACTCGAGGTGCGCCATTCGCCGGCGCTGCCGTCGATTGTGGCGGTCGGGCTGATGCTCTTGGGCCTCTTCGTCGTCTGGCTGGTGACGGCGCAGACGCTCTACATCAACCTGCTCGGCGAGGTCTTTCCGCGCAGCATGGCGGATTTCTTCCGCCAGGTCTTCGGCACGTCAGAGGGCATGCAGCTGATCATCTGGGGCAATCTCATCGGCTTCGTCTTTGCGCTCGTCGTGCTGGCGATAACCGTCATCACCTTTCCACTGCTGCTCGACCGCGATGTCGGGGCGGTGGCGGCCGTCACAGCGTCGATCCGCGCGACGATTCTCAATCCGGTGCCGGTGCTGCTCTGGGGCCTGATCGTCGCCGCGCTGCTCGTCATCGGCACGATCCCGGTCTTTGCCGGGCTTGCGCTCGTCATCCCGATCCTCGGCCATGCGACCTGGCATCTCTATCGCAAGCTGATTGCGCGGGAAGCGACCGCATAACCACGGCCTTGCCTGCGGCGAATTCCGGACCCCCGGGGGAATATCGGATCCCTGGGGGAACCTCGAACCTGCCTCGGAGTTTGTTTAGCCGAGAGCGTGATGTCGTCGACATCATGGTCCGGAGGCCTCGAGGGAGGATTGCAGAGGTGACGATGAAGCATCTGTTCGCCCAGTTCGCAACAAAGGTATCGGAATGGGCGGGCAAACCCGTCATCTTCATCCTGGCACTGATCGTGGTCGTTATCTGGGCGGCACTCGGCCCCTTCTTCGACTATTCGGAAACCTGGCAGCTGATCATCAATACCGGCACGACGATCATCACCTTCCTGATGGTTTTCGTGCTGCAGAACGCCCAGACGCGCGACACGCGGGCGATCCAGGCCAAGCTCAACGAAATCATCCTGACCAGCCATGCCGAGAACCGTTTCATCGGCATCGAGAATCTCGAGGAGGAGGAGCTGAAGCACCTCAACCACCTGGTCGCCAAGGCCGCAAAGGGCAGGGGCGAGACGGAGGCCTGCAGGACATCGGAGGCAGCGAATGCGGCACCGCCGAAAAAGGCGGATGCACCTAAGCGCTCTGTGGCTGCCAAGGCGTCGAAGCAGAAGCAGCGGCCACTTGAGAAAAATTGAATCGCTAAATACAGTTCCAAGACGATGAGTTCGTATTGCGTAGGGAAGATGGTCGATTCCGAACTAAGAGAGCCCCAGACTGAGCTGTTCTTTCAGGCCTATCTTCTTGGAATAACGGTTGGTCATCTGCCATTTTTCTTCGGAGATCTGGCCATGGGCACTTTGATCGCGAAGTTTATTTTTTCGCTTCCCTTCATTTTTATATTGTTTATTTCCTATCGTATTAAATATATCGAAATGAATTCGCGGCCGTGTTTCTGGGCGTTTATTGTTTTTATTGGCACGCTGTCTTTGATTGCAGCAGTGTTTCTGTCGTTGTCTGGTTTCGGAGAAAAAGAGCTCGTCTTTTTGTTGTTCGTTTTGGCCTACTGCCTTCCTTCTGTCCTCGTCGCCTGTATCGCTTTCCCAATTATGTTGAGGCTGCGGGTAAGGAGAAACCAGCTAATAAATAACAACAGCGAGATATGTTGAAGACGGCGCCGAGCAGGGGCGCCGTCACTGCGTTGACCGCGACCCTCAAGCCGTCCCAAAGACCCGGCGGAAGATCGTATTGACATGCTTGGTATGATAGCCGAGGTCGAACTTCTCCCGAATATCCTCTTCCGACAGTGCAGCGCGGACCTCCGCATCCGCCAGCAGCTCTTCCAGAAAATCCTTGCCCTGTTCCCAGACCTTCATGGCGTTGCGCTGCACGAGGCGATAGGCATCCTCGCGGGAGGTGCCGGCCTGGGTCAGCGCCAGCAGGACGCGCTGCGAGTGGACGAGGCCATGGAATTTGTTGAGGTTCTTTTCCATATTTTCGGGATAGACCAGCAGCTTTTCGATGACGCCGGCGAGCCGCGAAAGTGCGAAATCCAGCGTCACGGTGGCATCGGGGCCGATCATGCGCTCGACCGAGGAGTGGGAGATATCGCGCTCGTGCCAGAGGGCGACGTTTTCCATTGCCGGCATGGCGTAGGAGCGGACCATGCGGGCGAGGCCGGTCAGGTTTTCGGTCAGAACCGGGTTGCGCTTGTGCGGCATGGCAGAGGAGCCCTTCTGGCCAGGCGAGAAATATTCCTCGGCTTCCAGCACCTCGGTGCGCTGCAGGTGGCGGATCTCGGTTGCCAGCCGCTCGATCGACGAGGCGACGACGCCGAGCGTGGCGAAATACATCGCGTGGCGGTCGCGCGGGATGACCTGTGTCGAGACCGGCTCGGCCTTCAAGCCGAGCGCTTCGGCGACATGTTCTTCGACGCGCGGATCGATATTGGCGAAGGTGCCGACGGCGCCCGATATGGCGCAGGTCGCGACTTCCTCGCGGGCGGCGACGAGGCGCTGGCGGCAGCGCTCGAATTCGGCATAGGCGAGCGCCAGCTTGACGCCGAAGGTGGTGGGCTCGGCATGGATGCCGTGCGAACGGCCGATGGTGACGGTGTCCTTGTGTTCGAAGGCGCGGTTTTTCAGTGCTTCGAGCAGCCGGTCGATATCGGCAAGCAGGATGTCGGTGGCGCGGACCAGCTGAACGTTGAAGCAGGTGTCGAGCACGTCGGACGAGGTCATGCCCTGGTGGACGAAGCGCGCATCCGGGCCGACGATCTCGGCGAGATGGGTGAGGAAGGCGATGACGTCATGCTTGGTGACAGCCTCGATCTCATCGATGCGGTCGACATCGAAGGTGGCGGCGCCGCCTTTTTCCCAGATCGTCTTTGCCGCCGATTTCGGGATGACGCCGAGTTCGGCCAGCGCGTCGCAGGCATGCGCCTCGATCTCGAACCAGATGCGGAACTTGGTTTCGGGAGACCAGATGGCGACCATTTCGGGCCGAGAATAACGCGGGATCATGGGCGGCTGCCTTCACTTCGAGAGGTTTGTTAGCGCCCCTGTAGCAAAGACGGGCGGCAATCTCAACGCATGCGTTTGGCAAGATGATAGCTGCTTGCGACAAGACAGACGAGGCCGAGCGGCAGGAAGAGGCGCAGGCCGATCACCAGGAACTGGTAGACGGCGCTGATACTGGTGAAGACGAACTGGAAGGCCCAGACGATACTGCCGAAGGGCGCGTGCCAGCGCGAATAGAAGATCCGGTATTCCATGGCGAAGAGGAAGGCGGTCATCAGGATCGTAGCTGCGGTCAACGTCACGAAAAAAGCGGCAAAACGCGCTTCCGGCGGCCTGCCATAGGCAAGGAAGCGGGCAACCGGCAGGGCGAACGGCCAGGCCAACAGGCCCCCGGCGAAATAAAGTGCTGTCACTTCGGCAAGGCGGCCCGTCTGCAGGCCGTTGCGCAGGTAAAGGCCGAGCATGGCGGCGGCGAGCATCTGCATACCCCAAAGCAACGCGCCGGCGATCAGATCGGGGTAGGGCGGCCATGCAGCTCTTAGACGATCTATCCGGGGGCGATCCATGCTTAGGGATGAACAGGAACGGCGATCCAGCGGCCGTTCCTTGTCGCATCGAAGGCCAGGACGAGGGCGATGTGAACCTGGTTTCCGCCTTCCGGCTGATAGACCACCGCGCCGCCGATCCGGTATTCGACCGAGCACGTGCGCTCGGCCGGAACCGTGGTGGCCTGGCGCGCCGCCTGCCGGTTCGGAGCGCCTTCCTTTTCGATCATCTGCAGGCTGAAGCCGATGACGCGTTTATCGATCGCGGCGCAATCCTTCGGCGTCGGCACCGGCATCTCGCCGAGCGAGAGCGTATAGGGCGCCTTCGGCGGACCGTCGGTCGCAAGCGTCGTGTAGCGGATCGTCTTCGAAGGCGAGCCGAGTTCGGTCGGTGGATTGAAGGCGGCGATCAGGCCGGGATTGGTCAACAGATCGTATTTGTCCATCTGGCTGCGCGCCGCCGTCAGGTTCTGCCGCCGCGCCTTGGAGAGATTGGCGTCCTTATCGGTCAGTTCGGTGCGGAAGGGTGTGCCCTCGAGATAGTGGCCGTCTTCGGTATCGACGAAATAAGTGTTGGAGTAGGGGGGACGCTCTGCTTGATGCCGAATTCCTGGAATCCGAAAACCTTGCCGTCAGCGGAAAAACCGATCGGCTGGATATTGGCGATGTCGCCGGCAAGTGACAGGCCGGGCAGGCCGGCAAATGCTGCGGCAATGATGCCGCCGATGATGAGACGCTTCTTCATGCTCGTGCCCCTTCGGCTGCCTGACGCAGATCGGCGACGGTCCGGCGGTAATCCTCGACCGTATCGCCCTTGAAAATTGCCGAGCCGGCGACGAGGACGTTGCCGCCCGCCCGCGCGATATCAGGCGCCGTTTCCACCGTGACGCCGCCGTCGACCTCGAGTTCGATCGGCCGATCACCGATCAGTGACTTCGCCGCCGCGATCTTCTTCGCCATCGCCGGAATGAACTTCTGCCCGCCGAAACCGGGATTGACCGACATGATCAGGATGAGGTCGACATCGTCGAGCACGTTCTCGATGGCGCTGAGCGGTGTCGCCGGATTGATCGTCACGCCGACCTTCTTGCCGAGGTTGCGGACAGTCTGCAGCGAGCGGTGCAGATGCGGTCCGGCTTCGGTATGGACGGTGATGCGGTCGCAGCCGGCCTTGGCGAAGGCTTCGAGATAGTCGTCGACCGGCGAGATCATCAGGTGGCAGTCGAACGTGGCTGATGTATAGGAGCGCAACGACTTGATGACATCGGGGCCGAAGGAGATGTTCGGCACGAAATGCCCGTCCATCACGTCGAGATGGATCCAGTCGGCGCCGGCGGCCGTCACGTCGCGCACCTCCTCGCCGAGCCTGGCGAAATCCGCTGCGAGGATCGAGGGGGCAATGCGAATGGGCAGCGTCATCAAAACTACTCCGTATAGGGCGCGCCATTTCACTGCGGCGCCAGAATTCAAAGCTGGCGGCCGCTGCTCATTGCGTCGGCGCCGCAGGTGGAAAAAAGCCGTTGCCCCGCCATTCGAGCAGGCGGTAGGGATTTTGCGAAAGTTCATGCGCACCGGTGAAGGCAATAGCGCCGACCGGCGTCTGGAATGTCGTGCCGAGAAGCGTCTCCTGGAGGGGCTTGCCCGCCGCAACGGCGGCTTGCCCGGCCTGGCCGGCAATGAGGGCGGCGGCCAGCGACGGCAGGACATAACCTTCCGGCTCGACGCCTTTGGCATGCAGCGCGCCGGCAGCAGCCGTGCCTTCCGGCAGGGTAGCGTATTCGGGCAGGGCGACGGCGCGCACGCCTGAATTCAGCGGCAGCGGCTGGTCGGCAGCGCGCATGGCATCGCCGCTGAGGATGGAAAGCTGGATGTTCTCGGCCTTGGCGTCGCGGGCGATGACGGCGACGTCGTTGCGATCGCCGCCGATGAAGACCCTGGTGGCGCCGGCCCGTTTCAGGCGGCGGACCAGGGCAATCTGCTGCTCCTGTCCCGGACGGTAGGTATCGGTAAAGACCGGCTTCAGGCCGTTCTGCTCCAGCGCATTGCGCACCGATTCCGTCAGTTCGCGGCCATGAATGGTGCCGTCCTCGATCAGGGCGATCGGATCGGCGGCCCAGTCCTTCAGGATCACCTCAATGATCTTTGCTGCCTCGGCGCCGTCGGCGGGCGCCGCCCGGAAGAGCGGCCAGCCGTTCTTCAATGCATCCTCCATCAGGATGCGGGAGCGCACGGAGACGGTGATCGCGGGAATGCTGGCGTCCTTCAGCTTCGGCAGCGCGCCTTCGAGCGTTTCGCTGCAGAGAAAGCCGATCGCGACCTGCACCTTGGCGCTGACAAGCGCGTCGGCAACCGCAGCACCGCTATTGTCTTCGCAGGTCTCGTTGATGGCGACCAGAGTATTTCCCGACTGCTGGATCTCGAAGCCGGCGCCCGCGGCAATCTGGGCGCCGAGGAGGGCGAGCGGGCCGTTCTGAGGAGCGACGACGCCGATCGTCACGCCCGCCGCATGGCTTTCAGCCGCCGCTCCCAGCAGCGCCAGAAAAGCTGCTATGCCACGCAGGTTGATCATGAAAGGCGGACATCCCTAGCCATCGTCCATGCCCTTTTATCCGCAAGGCCGCGATCGTCAAAGAAAAACAAGCGCAACACGGCGCTTTTCACCGGTCCTATTGTAGAAAAGGTAACCGATGCTCGCCATATTGGCGCGATGGCAAGACAATCCAGGCATAAAGCGCGCGCACGGAGAAGCAGGTGTTGAACAGGCAGCATATCGACCCTGGCCTTTATCGCGACGCCATGAGCCGTTATGCCGGCCATGTACAGCTCGTGACGACGGCGATGGAAGGGGTGCGCCGCGGCGTTACCATTACCGCCGCCTGCTCGGTCTCCGACAATCCGGCCTCGGTGCTGATTTGCCTCAACAACACTAATCCGAAGAACGAGATCTTCTTCCGCAGCGGCGTCTTCGTGCTCAACACGCTTGGCGCCCATCACCAGGCCGTTGCCGACGCTTTCTCCGGGCGCACTGTGCTTACCAATGACGACCGCTTCGCCAGCGCCCGTTTCGACACACTCGTCACCGGCGCGCCGGTTCTCTTCGATGCGCTCGCCGCCTTCGATTGCCGGGTGACCGACATTAAGGAAATGCCGACGCACAATGTCGTCTTCGGTGAGGTCGCGGCTGTCCGCTTCAGCGAAAAACACCCGGCGCTGATCTATATGAACCGGGATTATCACGCGTTGTGATTTCCGCAGCGATCGAGATTTCAAGGGGATAGAGGATGGACAATGCCGGGATCGAGGAAATGTTTCAGGGGCTCGGGCCAGTCACGATCAAGCGCATGTTCGGCGGTAAAGGCATCTATCATCTCGGACGGATTATCGCGCTTGAAGTGCGCGACGAAATGCTGTTGAAGGCCGACGAGACGAGCGCGCCTGAATTTGCCGCCGCCGGAGCCACGCAATGGACCTATGAGGGCAAGAAGGGCAAGCCGGTAAAAATGCCCTACTGGTCGATCCCCGACGAGGCCTATGACGATCCCGATCTGATGGCGAAATGGGTGCGGCTTGCCTATGAGGCGTCGCTTCGCGCCGAATAGCTATTCGCCCCGTGCTGCAGCCGGCAAGGCTGCTATGGCGGCCTTGGTGAAGGCCGACAGCGGCTCGGGCAAATCGGTCAGGGGAAACCAGCCGAAATCCGAAAGCTTGTCCGGTTCGGTGAGTTGCGGCTCGCCCTCGATGTCGCGGGTGACATAGAGCAGAGAGATCCAGTGCTGGCGGTCGACGTCCATGATCTGCTCGGTCATGCCGAGCCGTTCGATACGGCCGATCACGAGGCCGGTTTCTTCCTCGGCCTCGCGGCGAGCGGCTTGCTCCGCCGGCTCCATGTGATCGACCTTGCCGCCGACAATATTCCAGTAGCCGGCTTCAGGTGCGCGCAAGCGCTTGTAGAGAAGGATTTTGGCGCCGCGCAGAATTACCAGGCCGACGCCGAAGCCCGGAAAATCAAGGCCGGGCCTGCCCATTGGATGTTCAGACCTTGGCGCTGCCGGCGATCAGCATGAAGGCCGGGATATCGTCGCCGAAGCCGACCGGGGTCGGGCCGTCGTCGTGATCGCGATGACGGCGGCGGTCGCGGCTGTCATCATTTGCCGGGTAAGGCCGACTGTTACGCGCATTGTTCTGCGGCTTCTGCTCTGCTTTGCGCTCGTTCTTCACGATGTCGGCCTTTACTGGTGCTGCTTCAATCACGTCGACGCCATTATCCTGTATGTCGTTGTCAGATTTATGACTCGCGGCGGCGCGATTGCCGCGTCCGCGTCCACGATCCTTGTCGCCATTCTCTCTCGGCGCACGATCTCGGCCTGCACCATCTCTGGCGCCACGCTCGCGGCTGTTGCGGCGCGGGCGTTCGCTGTCCCGGCTGTCTTCTGCCGGCGGCGGCAGCGACGTCAGGTCACCGCTCAGCCATTCGACCTTTTCGCCGATCAGCTTCTCGATGGCATCGACGAACTTCGTGTCGCGCTTGGTGACGAGCGTAAAGGCGGCACCCGAGCGGCCGGCACGGCCGGTGCGGCCGATGCGGTGGACGTAATCCTCGGAATGGATCGGTACGTCGAAATTGAAGACGTGGCTGACATCAGGGATATCGAGGCCGCGGGCAGCGACGTCGGAAGCGACCAGAAGCTGGAGGTTGCCGTCACGGAAGCTCTGCAGCGTCATCGTGCGGGAACGCTGATCCATGTCGCCATGCAGGGCGCCGACCGAGAAGCCGTGGCGTTCGAGCGATCGGAAGAGATCGGCGACATCCTTCTTGCGGTTGCAAAAAATGATGGCGTTCTTGAGCTCGGTCTGGGCGCGGACGAGTTCGCGCAGGACGGCGCGCTTTTCGTAATCCTTGCCGTGCGAGGCGACGAAACGCTGCGTCACGGTCGCTGCGGCGGAAGCCGGCTTTGCGACTTCGATACGCTCTGGATTCTGCAGGAACCGATCGGCGAGCTTCTGGATCTCCGACGGCATGGTTGCCGAGAAGAACAGCGTCTGGCGGGTGAACGGGATCATCTTGGCGATGCGTTCGATATCAGGGATGAAACCCATGTCGAGCATGCGGTCGGCCTCGTCGATGACGAGAATCTCGACGCCGCTCATCAGGAGCTTGCCGCGCTCGAAATGGTCGAGCAGGCGGCCGGGTGTGCAGATCAGCACATCGGCGCCGCGCTCGAGCTTGCGGTCCTGGTCTTCGAAGGAAACGCCGCCGATCAGGAGGGCGACGTTGAGGCGGTGGTTCTTGCCGTATTTTTCGAAATTCTCGGCGACCTGAGCGGCGAGTTCGCGCGTCGGTTCGAGAATGAGTGTGCGGGGCATGCGCGCACGTGCACGGCCCTTTTCGAGAAGCGACAGCATCGGCAGCACGAAGGATGCCGTCTTGCCAGTGCCGGTCTGCGCGATGCCGCAAATATCGCGGCGCTCGAGCGCAAACGGGATGGCTCCCGCCTGAATGGGCGTGGGGATCGTGTAGCCCGCATCCGTAACAGCGGATAGCACTTTTTGGCTCAAGCCAAGGTCAGCAAATGTCGTCAAAGGGAAAACTGTTTCCATTCGGTTCGGCCGAACTCTGAACGAGTCGGCGGGATTGCATGCCGCAATGCAGCGCGACATAGCCCCGAATGGCCGGCAAGTCAAGAATTAGAGACGCCGCACCCATTGCAGAGTGAAGCGTTGGTTACCGGGCAGGAGTTACTTGATATAGGTGGCGAGTTTAAGGCCGGCATTCATGAAATATACTGGATCGACGGCATTGCCGTCCTGTCGCACTTCATAGTGCAGGTGGGTGCCCGTCGAGCGGCCGGTGCTGCCGGCAAGGCCGATGACGTCGTTGCTATCGACTGTGTCGCCGACCTTGACCAGAACCTCAGACATATGCCCGTAGCGCGTCGAGATGCCGTTGCCGTGATCGACCTCGACCATGTTGCCGTAGCCGCCGGTCCAGCCGGCCGAAATCACCTTGCCGGGCGCCGTCGGGCGGATCCTTTCGCCCGGCGAAAAGCGGAAGTCGATGCCGGAATGGAGCGCGAGGCGGCCGAGGAACGGATCACGGCGGTTTCCGAAGGGGCTGGTCACGTCCTTGCCGATAGCGGGATTGCGGAACGGCAGGGATTCGGCGGTGCTGCGCACTGCCTCGAGCCGGGTCAGTGCGCCGTCGAGCGCAACCAGCGAATTGTTGAAGCCGTCGTTGCTTTCAGGCTCGACATAGGGGCCGCCGACCGCATCGTCATCGTCTTTCTCGGCAGCGCTCTCGGGCATCGGAATCTTGAAGCGGGTCAGCACGGTCTCGATGGCGTTGGCGGCATTGCCGGCATCGCTCGTCAGCTGTTCGACCCGGCTGCGCTGATCCTGTTCGACATCTTTCAGCGATAGCGTCACCTTGGAGAAGATGCGGTCGGCACGGTCGCCGACCGTATCAGTGGCCGGCACATAGGCGAGCGTCGAATTGTCCGGTGTCGCATCGGCGGGCGCGCCGCTCGCCAGTTGTTTCTCGATCGCCTCGACGCCGCCACGGTTAAGCGATGCACGCTTGTCCTTGCTATCGGGCGCATAAGACTGAACCGGGGAAGTCGGCGCGGGCAGGGCGCCGTCTTTTTCCGTCAGGCCGGAGCTTTCGGCCCGGTCGAGCAGATTGTCGAGTTTGCCATGGCGCGAGGTGAGCGCCATTTGCTGCTCCATCAGCTTGTCGACTTTGTCTTCGACCACCTGCTGATCGAGAAGCTGGCGGGAGGTGATGCGGTCGACCTGCGCGCGGAGGGCGGCGATGCGGTCTTCATAGTCGTGCTGCATGCGCGCCTGGCGGGCCATGGTGGCGCCGATCAGATCGTCGCGCAGCACGAGATAGGACGTGGCCAGGAGATAGCCGATCGAGAAGACGCCGACGAAGCAGAGGGTCAGCGCAGCCATCCACGGCCGGACCGTCATATGGCGGACCTTGTCGCCGCTTGCCAGGATGAGGATATGTTCCTGCGCCCGTCTGCCGAATACCCGGTGCTGATGTCCGCTGTTCACGCAGGCTCTCCCGATTGATGCTCTACGCCTCTTTCGGAAATTAGACACCGTTATGGTTAATGAATGCTTTCATTGTCGCCGGCGCATCATAAATTTCAGTGACTTCAAGCGTGGCTGATCGATGCGAGCGAGCGGTAGAAGGACGGCGTCAGCCCAGCCTCGGCGCGGGCAAGATCGTTGAAAGGCGGCTTCAGCGGTCCGCGGAAATTCGCCCGCACCAGCTCCTGGAAGGCTTTTGCAGGGTCGCGCTTCTCGCGGGCGCAGAGGAAGCGGAACCATTTGGCGCCGACGGCGACATGGCCTTTCTCGTCGTTGTAGATGACGTCGAGGACATCGGCACTTTCGAGATCGCCGGTCTGGCGCATCTTCGCCTGCAGCGACGGCGTGACGTCGAGGCCGCGGGCCTCCAGGATCAACGGCACGACGGCGAGCCTTGCCGTCAGATCGTTGCGGGTCGAATGGGCGGCCTGCCAGAGCCCGTCATGGGCGGGCAGATCGCCGTAATCGGCGCCGAGATCGTTGAGCCTGGCGCGCACCATGCGGAAATGCTTCGCCTCCTCGAAGGCGACCTGCATCCAGCCGTCGAAAAAGGAATTCGGCACCTGCTCGGTCGCGAATCGCGCGACGATGTCGAGCGCCAGATCGACGGCGTTGAGTTCGATATGGGCGATGGCGTGGAGCAGCGCGATCCGCCCTTTGAGCGTATGCAGCGAGCGCTTCTCCACCTGGGTCGGCGGCGTCAGCACCGGTTTCTCGGGACGGCCGGGCCTGTCGGGCAGCGCCGCATCGAGCGGCGAGCGCAGCGACACCCGGCGGGTGAACCAGCGGGTGGCGCTTTCCTGCGCAAGTGCCGTCTTGCGGTCGAGATCGGCCGAACAGATCGCATCGATGGCGCCGCCGCGCAGCGAGGTTATCGTGAGATCGCCGGTCACGCCGCCAGGTTCCTCACGGCCTCGAGCACGGTTTCTGCATGGCCCTGCACCTTCACCTTCTGCCAGATGGTGGCGATCGTGCCGTCCTGGCGGATCAGGAAAGTGGTACGCTCGACACCCATGAAGTTGCGGCCATACATGCTCTTTTCCTTCCAGACGCCATAGGCCTGCAGCGTCGTCTTTTCCTCGTCCGAGGCGAGCGCCACCGAAAGACGGTGCTTCTTGATGAACTTGTCATGGCAGGCGGCCGAATCGGGCGACATGCCGATGACGGCGGCACCCGCCGCTTCGAACTCGGCTGCCAACGCGGTGAAAGCCAGTGATTCGGCGGTGCAGCCCGTGGTGTCGTCCTTGGGGTAGAAGAACAGCACGAGCGGTTTGCCGTGGAATTCGGCCAGCGAAACGCGGCCGCCGCCGTCGCGGGGAAGGTTGAAATCAGGGGCAGAGACGCCGATGCTGGGAACCGCCATTGGGAAAACCTTTCTTTTGCCGGGTTTGTGGATGACACTTACTCTCCCCGAATTATATAGTGGACGGATACCCGTCCAGCATGGCCGGGTTCAATTCTTCAGTTAAAGGGAGAGCCCAAGGGCGCATGTCAGCCATCCGCGGCGAAAAGGTCACGTTTCGCAAGAAGGATATCGTTGCGCTGGACCGCTTGCCGTCCGCCCAGGCCGAGGATCCGATCATCGTTCATTGCCCGCCGCCGCGTTCGCCGATGCGCCGCACGGTGAAGCTGAGCTCAGGATTTCTGGGACTGATCCTGCTTATTCTTGCTGCCATCGTTTTCACCGTCGAGAGCGGCCTATTCGACAAGCCGCTGTCGCAGCAGGCGCAGGCGGCGCTGAATGGCGTGGCCGGACCGCGCTACCGCGCCGAGGTCGGTTCCACCGTCATCCGCTTCACCTCGGATTTCCGGCTGGCGCTTGAAGCGCGCAACGTCAACATGATCGACCAGGAGAGCGGCCAGCACCTGTCGACGACGGGTTCGGTGCGCCTGGGGCTCGATCCGCTGCAGCTTTTCCGCGGCCGGATCGCAGTGACGGACATCGAAGCGGAGGATATCGCGCTCGATACCGCGCTTTTGCCCTCCGGCAATCCCGTCAAGCTCGATGATCTGCGCATCGACGCCGTGCCGGCGGCGATGGAGAAAATCTTCTCGCAGTTCGACATGTTCGATAGCATCGTGACGCGCGGCTCGACGAATTCGATGCGCATCTCCGGCATCGACATCAAGCTTGCCGATACCGCCAACGGTCCGCTGTCGCTGGTCATCGACAATCTCGTCTTTGCCCATGCCGGCCCATCCTCGCTGCAACTGACCGGCGAAGTCGCGCTGAACGGCGAAGTGGCGGAGCTCGATGTGCTGGCCGAGAAGGAAGACGGCCACGTGTCGAAGGTCGTTGCGACGCTGAAGCATGCCGACCTCACGCCCTTCGGGCTGAAACGCAACGATCAGGGCGCAATACGGCAGGGGCTCAGCGCCTTTGCCGACCTCACGGTGTCGGCCACCAGAGGGCGCGATGGCGTGCAGCCGGCGCTTGCGGCGACGCTCGACATCGATCCCGGCCTGATCTATGCCGACGGCGATCCGCAGGAGCTGTCGGGCGGGCAAATCAATCTCGTCTATGATTTCGCCAAGCAGACGATCGAGATCGCCCGATCGAACGCCCGGTTCGGCGCGACGACGCTTCCCATCAATGGTGCGCTGATCGATCTCGACAAGCTCGAGTCGCAGGCCGGCAAGGGCTTCGGCATCGACCTGCTCGTCAGCGGCGGCACGGCAGCCCCCGGCGGCTCCGGCGAGCCGACGCTCTCCTTCGACGTCCAGGCGACGGGGCGCTACATGGTCGCCGGCCGTGAATTCCAGTTTCCCAACATAACCGCTTCCAGCCCGCTCGGTGCGCTCTACGGGTCCCTGCACGTCAAACTCGGCGACAAATCGCCGGAAATCAGCTTCGCCGGCCAGTCGGCGCAGTTGCAGACGACAGCGATCAAGCAGCTCTGGCCGTTCTGGATGGCGCCCAAGGTGCGCACCTGGGTGCACGGCAATCTCTTTGGCGGCACCGTCACCAACGCCACCATATCGGTCTTCATTCCCTTCGGCAGGCTGGATGAGGCAGCCGGCGGCAAGGGATTGAAACTCGATGCCAACCAGATCCGCATCGGCTTCGACATTGCGGGAGCGCGGATGAATGTCGCCGGCGACATTCCGCCGATCCGCGACACGTCAGCGCATTTCGACCTGAGCGGCCCGGTTGCGACGATCGCGATCAAGAACGGCACGTCCTATTTCCCGTCCGGCCGGTCCGTCGGTCTCGGGCAGGGGACGTTCATCTTGCCCGCCACCTACGATAAGCCGCTGATGGCCGATATCGATCTCGCGGTGTCCGGCCCGGCGGATGCCGTCGGCGAACTTCTGACCTACAGGCCGATCCGGGTGCTGCAGCGCGCCGGCTTTACGCCCGACGATCTCAAGGGCCGGATCGAGGCGAATGTGAAGGCCCATTTCGGCCTGCTCTCCTCGCAAAACCCGCCGCCTGCCGAATGGACAGCGGCAATGAAGCTCACCGACGTCGATCTTGCCAAGCCGTTTTCCGGCCGAATGATCAGCAATCTCGACGGCACGCTGAACGGCAATCCGAAACGGATCACGCTCGACGCCAAGGCCCAGATCGACGGTGTCCCGGCCGATATCGATCTTACCGAACCGGTCGAGGCATCCGATACAGCGGCGCGGCAGCGGGTGATCACCGCGACGCTTTCCGAGGACCAGCGCAACAAGCTGATACCCGGCCTTTCCGGCATCGTCGCCGGCAGCGTGAAGATGGTGCTGACGCGGATCGACGACGACCGGCAGGACGTCCAGCTCGACCTCACCAAGTCGCTGCTCGAATTGCCTTGGATCGGCTGGTCTAAAGGCAGCGGCATCGCCGCCACGGCCGAGTTCGAAACGTCAGGCCCGGCCGACAATACCCAGATCATGAACTTCCGCCTGAAGGGCGACGGTTTCGGTGCCAGCGGATCGTTGAACATCGGCAAGGGCGGGCTGATCTCGGCCGATTTCGATAGCGTCAAGCTCTCCTCGCTCGACGATTTCGCCCTGTCGGTGAAACGCAGCAAGGGCAATTTCGACGTCTCGGTCTCCGGCGACAGCGCCGATGCGCGGCCAGTCATCCAGCGGTTGAAATCGGGCTCGGGTGACGATGGTGATGGGGATGCCGGCGACACCGGCGTATTGGTGCGCGCCAGGCTGAAAAACGTCATCGGCTTCAACGACGAGAAAGTCGGCAATTTCCAGGCGCAAATATCACTGCGGGGCGACAAGCTGCAGACGCTCAATTTTTCCGCCGTTACCGATAGCGGCGAGGCGGTGGTCAGCCAGATGCAGGACGGCGGCGTCATCAACATCACCAGCGGCGATGCCGGCGCGGTATCGCGTTTCGCCGATCTCTACCAGCACATGCAGGGCGGCCTGCTCAATCTGGCGATCCGGCTGGGGGCGGAGGGCGGCTGGGACGGCTCCCTCGATGTGCGCCGCTTCGCGATCGTCAACGAACAACGGCTGCGCTCGATTGTCTCGACGCCCGTTGGAAGTGAGCAGCGCAGCCTCAACGAGGCCGTCAAGCGCGATATCGATACCTCGTCGCAGCGCTTCCAGCGCGGCTTTGCCCGTGTCGTTTCGCGCAATGGCATGGTCGGCATCGAAAACGGCGTGCTGCGAGGCGACCAGATCGGCGCAACCTTCCAGGGCATCGTGCGCGACCGCAAGGGCAACATGGACATGACCGGCACCTTCATGCCGGCCTACGGCCTCAACCGCCTCTTTGCCGAACTGCCGTTGATCGGCGTTATCCTCGGCAATGGCAGCGACCGCGGCCTCATCGGCATCACCTTCAAGCTGACAGGCAAGTTCGACCAGCCGAACCTGCAGATCAACCCGCTGTCGATCATCGCGCCGGGTGTTTTCCGGCAGATCTTCGAATTCCAGTGAGGCGGGAAGCGGTCACGGCAGTGGTCGTGGCGTGACGTAGCTAAATCTCTCTCCGCCTGAGGAGATAGTCGAGACCGCCGACGCGATACCAGCGATAAGCGTAGGCATCGAGCACGACGATATGAAATCCTTTCCCGTTTGCCTTGCTGCTCGCGCCATCGGCAATATCGATCAACTGTCGTCCGTCTTCACCGAAGTCGGGATCGAAGGTCACTTCCGTCGGCTGCGGGTGCAGGTTGTGCAGGATCAACACCGAATTGCCGCGCCAGTCATAACGAAGCGCCAGCACGCCATCGTTGCCGGTGTCGATCACCGAAAAATCGCCCCAGCCGATCTCAGGGGCTTCTTTGCGCATCCGGATCATCCGCTCGGTCCAATTCAGCAGCGAATTGGGATCGCGCCGCTGTGCAGCAACATTGACATGCTGGAAACCGTAGGGGCCGTCCTTGATGACCGGCGAGATCGGCTTTTGACTTTTGGTGAAACCGCCCTCCGGTTCGGTCGACCACTGCATCGGGGTGCGTGCGCAATTACGCTCCGGCAGACAAAGGTCATCGCCCATGCCGATTTCGTCGCCGTAGCGGATGACAGGCGTTCCAGGCAGCGAAAACAATAGGCTGTAGGCCATTTCGATCCTGCGGCGGTCGCCACCGAGCATCGGCGCCAAGCGACGACGAATGCCTCTGTCGTAGAGCTGCATGTCCTTTTCAGCTCCGAAGGCTGCAAATACCGCGCCGCGTTGTTTTTCCGTCAGCCGGCCGAGATCCAGTTCATCATGGTTGCGGAGGAAGAGGCCCCATTGCGCGGTCGCTGGGCGCGGCTTTGTGGCGTCCAGGGCCTTCTTGAGCGGGCGCGTATCGGCGCTGGCGAAGGCATAAAACAGCGCTTGATTGACCTGGAAATTGAACATCATCTGCATGCGGTCACCGTCATCGCCGAAATATTCGAAATTGTCCTTCGGCAGGATATTGGCCTCCGCCAGAATGATTGAATCGCCCAGGCGCCACTGCAGGAATTCGCGAAATTTCCTCAGCATGTCGAACTGCTCTACAGGCTTGGTAACGTCGGCGCCTTTCGTCGCGATGATGAAGGGAGCGGCATCCATCCTGAAACCGGAGACGCCGAGCTGAATCCAGAAGCCCATGATCTTGAGGATTTCCGCCTGCACCTCGGGGTTCGACGTATTGAGATCGGGCTGATGATCGTAGAAGCGGTGAAAATAATAGGCCTTGGCTTTGTCGTCATGGGTCCAGGTCGTCTTCTGGACGCCGGGGAAAACCATGCCCTGATCGGCATTCGCCGGCTTTTTCTCGGACCAGACGTACCAGTCGCGATAGCGCGAGCGCGGATCGCTCCTGGCGTCCTGGAACCAGGGATGGTCCTTGGACGTATGATTGATCACCAGATCGATCAGCACCCGGATACCGCGCTGCTTGGCGCCGTGGGTGAATTCGACGAAATCGCCGAGCGAGCCATAACGCGGGTCAACATTGTAATAGTCGGAGACGTCGTAACCATCATCGCGACCGGGCGAGGCCTGGAACGGCATGAGCCAGATCGCCGTCACGCCAAGGCCGGAGAGATAGTCGAGACGCCGCATCAGGCCTGGAAAATCACCCACGCCGTCACCGTTCGCATCCATGAAGGTCTCGACGGACAGGCAGTAGATGACAGCGTTTTTATACCAGAGGTCGTTGATCATGCCGGCGCTCCAATCCAATCAGGTCGCAAATCCCGGCGGGCGGAAAAGGTTCCGACAAAGTATTCGTTATGCGGGTCGTGGCGCTTCGCAGTAGAGAAATGCGTGGGCTCCGCCACGACAAAGCCAATTCCAAGCCAGGCTGACAAATCCGGCATTGATGCTTTGCCTATTTTAGGAAAATCTGATGTACTATACTGTCCCGGCCAGGAAGCAACGGCCGGTGCAATGTCGGAGGATGCCATGCAGTGCGCCCGGACAGTTTCTTTCGCATCGGCCGCGATGATGGCCGTCACGATTGCCGACGTGTCGCTTTCCGCGGAAAAGGGCGTACGGCTGAAATCGCAGGAGGCGGTCATCCGTTCCGACCACGTCCTGATGGTCCCTCTGGACGCGGAAATGACGCCGCCGATCTTCTCGATCAGCTGGTGGTCGCGGGTGAAGCCCGCTTCAAGCGTCGATCCACCCGGCTATCTTCTTAAGAAACCAGACGAGATGACCCGAAATGCCGGCGTTGAGCTGAATGATCTTGCTCGCCGACCCGAATAGTGAGGCAAAGAAGAAGCCGGCGCAGGCGCCGGCTTTGATATCGGTTCGGAATTGAAGCCGCTTACGCCGCGCGGCGGATCAGGATGTGCTTCTTCTTGCCGAGCGAAAGCTTGATGACGCCGTCGGTCGTGATTTCGCCGCTGCCGATCATCTTGCGCTCGTCGCTGACCGCCTCGTCGTTGATGCGGACGGCGCCGCCCTGGACGTGACGGCGGGCTTCGCCGTTCGATGAGGCAAGGCCGGCGCGAACGATCAGCGACAGCAGGCCGATGCCGGCGTCGAGCTCGGAGGCGGGCACGTCGACCGACGGCAGGTTTTCCGAGAGGCCGCCTTCCTCGAAGGTCTTGCGCGCCGTTTCGGCGGCCTGTTCAGCGGCCTCGCGACCGTGCAGGATTGCCGTTACCTCGGTCGCAAGGATCTTCTTGACCTCGTTGATCTCCGAACCGCCGAGTGCCGAGAGACGGGCGATTTCATCCATCGGCAGCGTGGTGTAGAGCTTCAGGAAGCGCGAGACGTCGGCATCCTCGGTGTTGCGCCAGTACTGCCAGAAATCGTAAGCCGAGAGCATGTCAGCATTCAGCCAGACAGCGCCCGTCGCCGACTTGCCCATCTTGGCGCCCGACGATGTCGTCAGCAGCGGCGATGTCAGCGCATAGAGCTGCGGTGTGCCCATGCGGTGACCGAGATCGATGCCGTTGACGATATTGCCCCACTGGTCCGAACCGCCCATCTGCAGGCGGCAGTCGTAGCGCTTGGCAAGCTCGACGAAGTCGTAGGCCTGGAGGATCATGTAGTTGAATTCCAGGAAGGACAGTGACTGTTCGCGGTCGAGACGCGTCTTGACGCTGTCGAAGGACAGCATGCGGTTGACCGAGAAGTGCTTGCCGACGTCGCGCAGGAATTCGAGATAGTTCAGCGAGCGCAGCCATTCGGCATTGTTGATCATCAGCGCGTCCTTGGGACCGTCGCCGTAGTTCAGGTAGTTGGAGAAGACGCGCTTGATCGAGGCGATGTTGCTTTCGATCGTATCGACGGTCATGAGCTGGCGCGCTTCTTCCTTGAAGGAGGGATCGCCGACCATGCCGGTGCCGCCGCCCATCAGCGAGATGGCGCGGTGACCGGTCTTCTGCATCCAGTGCAGCATCATGATCTGGATCAGCGAGCCGGCATGCAGGCTGGGCGCCGTCGGATCGAAGCCGATATAGGCCGTCACGGTTTCCTTGGCGAACAGGTTATCGAGGCCGCTTTCATCGGAGACCTGATGAATGAAGCCGCGCTCTTTCAGCGTGCGGAGGAAATCGGACTTGAACTCGGACATGGGTTTCGTCTCTTGATATCTGCGCTCGCCCATCCGGCCTCGCGCAAGTTCGTTGTTGTTGATCTGTCGCGGCGCGTTTAGCACTGTTTTTATCAAAGTGCATCCGGGAATCGCGGGAAGGAAGCCTCATGGATGTCATCAGGACCGCGATCGGTCTGATGAGCGGCACGTCGATGGACGGAATCGACGTCGCGCTGATCAGGACCGACGGCCGCGGCTTCATCGAGCGCGGGCCGTTCATGGGCGTGCCCTATGACGCCGATTTTCGCGGTCGGCTCAAACGGGCGCTGGAAATCGCATGTCTGCTGAGCGACAGGAGCCAACGACCCGCCGAGCTTCGTGACATCGAGCTTGAACTTACCTTGCGGCATGCAACTGCCGTAACGGCATTCCTGGAGCGTTTCGGGCTTTCCGCCGCTGGCGTCGATGTTCTCGGCTTCCATGGCCAGACGGTGCTCCATCGCCCTGATGAGGCACTGACGATCCAGATCGGCGATGGGCAGGAACTTGCGAAGAGAACCGGGATATCGGTGGTCTACGACATGCGCGCCAACGACATGGTCCATGGCGGGCAGGGCGCGCCACTGGTGCCGGCCTATCACGCCGCACTTGCGGGAAAATTCCAGCAGCAGGGACAGGCGGTCTGCTTCGTCAATATCGGCGGCATCTCCAATCTGACCTTTATCGGCACCGACGGCCGGATATCGGCCTTCGACAGCGGTCCCGGCAATACGCTGATCGACCAGTGGGTGGAGATGCAAACCGGCAGAACCTATGATCCCGGCGGCGAAATCGGTGGGCGCGGCAAGGTCGTGGCCGGCCTGGCGGAGCGTTATCTGCAAAGCCAGTTCTTCCGCGGCAATATCCGCCGGTCGCTGGACCGCGGCGATTTCGCGCCGCTTCGGTCGGAGGAGGCGAGCCTTGAAGACGGCGCCCGGACGCTGGCGCATGTCGCGGCTGCCTCGATCATCAAATCTGCCGGATTCCTGCCCGAGACCCCAGCGATCTATATCGTCTGCGGCGGCGGGCGGCTGAATGCCACCGTGATGGCGGAGTTCTCGGCCATGGCCGGAGGGCTGGGATCGAGAATATTGAGCGCCGAGGAGGCGGGCTTTGACGGCGATGCGATCGAGGCCGAGGCCTGGGCCTATCTCGCCGTCCGCTCGCTGCACGGGCTGCCGCTGACATTTCCCGGCACGACAGGGGTGGCCGCCCCGGTCAGCGGCGGCGTCATCGTGGAGGCATGATGTCGGAGACGGTCATTCTCAAGACGTCCCGGATGCGCTTCGTCATGTGGGACGAAGGCGATGCTGCCCTGGTGCAGCAGCTGCATTCGACGATGGCGACGACTCGATATCTGTCCGGCAATGCGCCGTGGAGCCTGGAGAAGGCTGAAGAGCGGCTGCGCGGCTGGTTCGAGGAGCAGGCGCGCGACGGCACGACCAAATACAAGCTCCTGGCCGAAGATGGTCAGTTTCTCGGCCGTGCCGGGATCTCAAAGTTCAGGAACGAGCAATTCGAACTCGGCTACTCCCTGCGCGAGGAGGCGTGGGGCAAAGGCCTGGCAACGGAAGCGGCGAGCGTGCTGGCTGACTGGTTCTTCGAAAGGCAGTTTGCGCAGGGCTTCATTGCCTTCACGCATCCCGACAACATCGCTTCGCAGCGTGTGCTGAGGAAGATCGGCATGCGCGAAAGCGCGCCGATCCTCATCGATGGAGTGCTGGACTCGGCTTTCGAGCTCACCGCCGAGATGCGGCCGGCAAAGCCTGAGAGCCTTTCCTGACCAGGAAAGGCCTCTAACTCTTTACAGCGACCGGCCGGACGTTGGATTCGCGTCCAGCCTGATGGCCATCCTCGACGCCCCTGACCTGGGCGATAAAGGAGAACTTCTTGCGCAGGCCGAGGATCGGCTTCTCGATGAAATGCCAGGACAGCACCGCAACGGCGAGAGCCGATGGCAGGCCGACGAGGTAGAGCGCCAGCGCACCATATTTCGGATAGAGGAAAACCGACGGGAACGAGCTGATCCAGATCTGCAAAAACGGGTCGTGATAGAGATAGACTCCGTAGGAATAGTCGCCTTTCCTGAAAAAGGCCGGGATGGGCACCTCGGACAGACCGACGAAGACGGTGATGTAAACGAGAGAGGTGATGACCAGGGGCCGGTTCATCACCGACTCCGTCGCCCGGCTGTCCAGGGTGAGGATAGCAACGATGCAAACCAGGCAGGCGGCGGCGAACAGCCATCGGGAATGCGGAATGACCGCTTTGAACTGAAAGGCGACGATGCCCATCATGAAGGCCGTTATCAGCTGGGAACCTCGGCTCATGAACAGGAAGCGCGCGATCGGCTTGATTGTATCAGGCAACAGATGGGGCATCTTCTGCACAATAAGGCCGATGACGATGTAAGCGATCGTCACCGCGAGCAGCTTGTAGCGCGTCTTGACGATGGCGGTGATCATCAGGAACGACATGATGATGTAGCAGAAGATTTCCCAGGGAACCGTCCAGAGAGCGCCGTTGACGCGCTGGCTCGGATTATCCTGGAAGACGCCCGGCAGCTCGTAATGGATCCAGCCGACGATATTCAGGAAGTATTTGAAAAACCGCTGATCGGTAAAATATTCGGCGTGGTACACGACCGTAATGATCGGCCCGATAATCAACGAGCAGACGACGATATCGACCGCAAGGGCCGGGACGATGCGCAAGCCTCGGTTGATCAGGAAATTGCGGAGGCTCAGGCGCTGTGCGCTGCCGGCGATCAGAAATCCGCTCAAAGCGAAGAACATCGGAACAAGAGCGTATTCAGTAAACCAGAATACCGACCCCCTGATGAAGTCAGTGTTCTCGGTTAACAAAAAGGAATGGGTCAATACGATGGAAAAGGCGAGCCCTATTCGAAGAAAATCGAACCCCGGACCAATACCCCTATACTTATCCAGGACTTCCCCGAACGACTTGGTCATTGCGGACCTCGCTTTTGTTAGGATCGCGAGGACCCTACCGCACTGCAATATGGATTGCAACTCGATAGGTGATCTGTTCTGGCACATCCGGCCCGGTTGTGTTCCGGGCCGTCACGGCATCGATGACGCCTGGATTTCGTGGTGTCAGCGGATCCGCTTGGCGGCCGGTTCCGGCACCAGTTCGCCGTTGAGGCGCCGGTCGAGATAGTCCTCGCATTCGCCCATCAGCGTTTCCACCTGGCCGTTGAAGAAGTGGTTGGCGTTGGCAACTGTGCGATGGGTAATGAGGATGCCCTTCTGGGTCTTCAGTTTCTCCACAAGGCCATTGACATCCTTTTCCGGCGCCACCTTGTCGGCCTCACCGTTGATGATCAGGCCGGAAGACGGGCAGGGCGCCAGGAAGGAGAAGTCGTAGGTGTTCGGCTGCGGGGCGATCGACATGAAGCCTTCGATCTCCGGCCGGCGCATCAACAACTGCATGCCGATCCAGGAGCCGAAGGAATAACCGGCGACCCAGCAGGTCTTGGAATCGGGATGCAGGCTCTGCACCCAGTCGAGCGCCGAGGCGGCATCCGAGAGTTCGCCGGCGCCGTGGTCGAATTCACCCTGGCTGCGGCCGATGCCCCGGAAGTTGAAGCGCAGCGTCGTGAACCCGCGCTTCTGGAACATGTAGAAGAGCTGATAGACGATCTGATTGTTCATCGTGCCGCCGAACTGCGGATGCGGATGCAGAATCAGGGCGATGGGCGCGCTTTTTTCCTTGGAGGGCTGGTAGCGGCCTTCAAGACGGCCGGCTGGGCCGTTGAAAATAACTTCGGGCATTGGTACTCCGGGTTTTATTTCGCGTTCGCGCTGCGTTGGACGACAACATGACTTGACTAGTGTTGTCAGCTTTTCTAAAACGCAGTTTAGAACAATTCGAAACTTGCATGGCGATCCACGCATCGTGGAACGTGTCATAAGGCAAGCCCGGCGGAAATTTCAAGAAAAATGAACCGCGGCCGCTGAAGCAAGCTCGTCAAGCGCAGGACTGAAGATCATGGCGCCGCCACGCCTTTATCTCGACTGGAATGCCACAGCGCCGCTGCACCCCGCAGCACGCGCGGCGATCATGCGCGCCATGGACGTGTTTGGCAATCCGAACAGTGTGCACGGAGAGGGTCGCGCGGCGCGTGCCGCCATCGAAGGCGCACGACGCAAGGTGGCGGCATTTGCCGGCACAGATGCCGGCAATGTGGTCTTTACCAGCGGCGCGACCGAGGCCGCCAATCTGGTGCTGACGCCGGATTTCCGCATGGGCCGCACGCCGCTTCGGCTTGGCCATCTCTATTTTTCGGCGATTGAGCATCCCGCGGTGCGCGAAGGCGGCCGCTTCGCCAGGGAGAGTATGAAGGAGATCCCGGTGACGGAAGCCGGTGTCGTCGATCTCGACGCACTCTCCAAGCTGCTCGATGCGCATGACAAGGCCGCCGGCCTGCCGATGGTCGCCGTCATGCTCGTCAACAATGAGACCGGCATCGTCCAGCCGGTTGAGGCGGCGGCAAGGATCGTCCACGCCCATGGCGGCCTCTTCGTGGTCGATGCCGTGCAGGCTGCCGGCCGCATCGCGCTTGACATCGAAAAGATCGGCGCCGATTTCATTATTGTTTCCTCGCACAAGATCGGCGGGCCGAAGGGAGCGGGCGCGCTCATTGCGCGCGGTGAGGCGCTGATGCCCAGGCCGCTGATCCAGGGTGGCGGGCAGGAGCGGGGTCACCGCTCAGGGACACAGAATTCGCTGGCGCTGATCGGCTTCGGCGCAGCGGCAGAAGCCGCGGCCGACGAACTCGAGGCGCGCAATGCGGCCATCGGTGCGCTACGCGAGCGCTTGGAAGCCGGCATGCGTGAGGCGGCAGCCGATGTGATGATCCACGGCGAGGGCGGCGAGCGAGTCGCCAATACGGTCTTCTTCACTCTGCCGGGGCTGAAGGCCGAGACCGGACAGATCGCTTTCGATCTCGAAGGCGTTGCCCTTTCCGCAGGCTCGGCCTGCTCATCCGGCCGGCTCGGCGAAAGCCATGTGCTGACGGCGATGGGCCGTGACGCCAAGCTCGGGGCACTGCGCATCTCGCTTGGCTTTTCGACAACGGAAGAGGATGTCGACAGGGCGATTGCGGCTTTCGCGAAGATCGCCAACCGACGCAGGTCGGCTGGCGAGGCCGTTTGCCCCGTGCCAAAACTTGCGGAAACGCAAATTTCCGCTTGCCAATCGGGCTGAAAAGTCCCTTTTGGCCTCTTACATAAAGGGCAAGATAATTGCCCCAACGCTACAAGCTGCCGGACCTTGTATCCGGCGAGATTGGAGAATGAGATGGCTGCCGTGCAGGAAACAATCGACCGGGTGCGCCTGATCGATGTGGATCAGTACAAATACGGTTTCGAGACCGTCATCGAGATGGACAAGGCGCCGAAAGGCCTGTCCGAGGATATCATCCGCTTCATTTCGGCCAAGAAGCAGGAGCCGGAATGGATGCTGGAATGGCGTCTCGAGGCCTATCGGCGCTGGCTGACGCTGGAAGAGCCGACCTGGGCGCGCGTCAACTATCCGAAGATCGATTTCAACGACATCTATTATTACGCCGCACCGAAGAGCACGCCGGGTCCGAAGTCGCTCGACGATGTCGATCCGGAGCTGTTGAAGGTTTACGAAAAGCTCGGCATCCCGCTGCGTGAGCAGGAGATCCTTGCCGGCGTCGAGAAGCCGAAGATCGCGGTCGACGCCGTTTTCGATAGCGTCTCGGTCGTCACCACATTCAAGGCAGAGTTGAAGAAGGCCGGCGTGATCTTCATGTCGATCTCGGAAGCCATCCGCGAGTATCCGGAACTGGTGAAGAAGTACCTCGGTTCCGTCGTTCCGACCAGCGACAACTACTATGCGACGCTCAATTCGGCGGTCTTTACCGACGGTTCCTTCGTTTTCGTGCCGAAGGGCGTTCGTTGCCCGATGGAGCTGTCGACCTATTTCCGCATCAATGAGAAGGGCACCGGCCAGTTCGAGCGCACGCTGATCATCGCGGAAGAGGGCGCCTACGTCTCCTATCTCGAAGGCTGCACGGCGCCGCAGCGCGATGAAAACCAGCTGCATGCCGCCGTGGTCGAGCTGGTTGCGCTCGACGATGCCGAGATCAAGTATTCGACGGTGCAGAACTGGTATCCCGGCGACAAGAACGGCAAGGGCGGCATTTACAACTTCGTCACCAAGCGCGGCGATTGCCGTGGCGACCGCTCGAAGATTTCCTGGACGCAGGTCGAAACCGGCTCGGCGATCACCTGGAAATATCCGTCCTGCATCCTGCGCGGCGACGACAGCCGCGGCGAATTCTACTCGATCGCCGTTTCGAATGGCCATCAGCAGATCGACAGCGGCACCAAGATGATCCATCTCGGCAAGAACACGTCGAGCCGCATCGTCTCCAAGGGCATTGCCGCCGGCGTTTCCAACAACACCTATCGCGGCCAGGTCTCGGCTCACCGCAAGGCATCGAATGCGCGCAACTTCACCCAGTGCGATTCGTTGCTGATCGGCGACAAGTGCGGCGCCCATACCGTGCCCTACATCGAGGCGAAGAATTCGACGGCGCAGTTCGAGCATGAGGCGACGACCTCAAAGATCTCCGAGGACCAGCTGTTCTACTGCTTGCAGCGCGGCATCCCGACCGAAGCGGCGATCGCCCTGATCGTCAACGGTTTCGTCAAGGAAGTGCTGCAGGAACTGCCGATGGAATTCGCCGTCGAGGCGCAGAAGCTGATCAGCATCTCGCTAGAAGGCTCGGTCGGCTGACATGGAAACTGCGCAGTTTATTGATCAGGTGGCCACACCGATTGGCGTGGCGGTTGCCAGTCTTTTCGTTTTTCGCCGCAAACGGCCGAACGCGGAGAGAATGAGCTGGATAATGAGCATTGCGGGAGCCGCCATGGTGCTTATTGCCTTTGTGGCACTTAAGCGCCTCTTATAAACTGATCTTCACATCCACTTTTGTACAGACGCTGGGTCGCTTGTGCCCGAGTACACAGGAAAAACGAAATGCTTGAAATCAAGAACCTCCATGCCCGCATCGCCGAAGACCGCACCGAGATCATCCGTGGCTTGAACCTGACCGTGAAAGCCGGCGAGGTTGCCGCGATCATGGGGCCGAACGGCTCCGGCAAGTCGACGCTCTCCTATGTGCTGTCCGGCCGCAGCGATTACGAAGTCACCGAGGGTGACATTCTCTACAATGGCGAGAGCATTCTCGAGCTTGATCCCTCCGAACGCGCCTCCAAGGGCATCTTCCTCGCCTTCCAGTACCCGGTCGAAATCCCGGGTGTTGCCACCATGCAGTTCCTGAAGGTGGCGATGAACGAGCAGCGCAAGGCGCGCGGCGAGGACGAGCTGACGACGCCGGACTTCATGCGCCGCGTCAAGGATGCAGCCGGCAAGCTGCAGATCAATACCGAGATGCTGAAGCGGCCGCTGAACGTCGGGTTCTCCGGCGGCGAGAAGAAGCGCGCCGAGATCCTGCAGATGGCGCTGCTCGAACCGAAGCTCTGCGTGCTCGACGAAACCGATTCCGGGCTCGACATCGACGCGCTGAAGATCGTCGCCGACGGCGTCAACGCGCTGCGTTCGCCGGACCGCGCGGTCGTGGTCATCACCCACTACCAGCGCCTGCTCGACTACATCGTGCCGGATACCGTCCACGTGCTCTACAAGGGCCAGGTGATCAAGTCGGGTGACAAGACGCTGGCGCATGAGCTGGAAGCCAACGGCTATGCCGACATCATCGGCACGGCGGCCTGAGTTTCGGGTGGAAAGGACGACGTCCATGAATATGCAGACGACGAGCCGCCTGACTGCGGCCGAGACGGCGCTGATCGAGGCCTTCAATCAGCAGATCGGCGAACTGCCGGGCAATGGCGCGGTGACGGCACTGCGCGACCGGCTTCTCGACGACCTGAAGAAGGCCGGCCTGCCGACGCGCCGGATCGAGGCTTGGCACTATACCGACCTCAAGAATCTTTTGCGCACTGTCCCGTCGCAGGCGGGTGATGCCGGCTCGGACGCTTTGGAGCCGCTCGTTGCTGATGCCACGGTGCTGGCGGTGATTCAGGGCCATTCCAACCAGAAGGCTGCCGCTGACGGCCTTGGCGTTTCGCCCTATTCCGAACGTCTGCTCGACGGCTCCGCCGCGGACGGCCTGGATGCGCTCGGCAGCGACGACGCGGTCGGCCGCATCAATGGCAGCTTCGTGCGCGACGGCTATGTCGTCGACGTGCCTGCCGATACCGAGCTTGAAAACCCGCTCGAAATCCAGTTCATCCATGCCGGTGGGCAGACGCACACGCGTCTTCCTGTTTCCTTCGGCGCAAACGTCAAGGCGACCGTCATCGAGCGTCACCTTGCGGTGACTGGCGACGCAGCCTTTGTGTCTCACGTCAGTGACATCGTTGTCGGCGAGGGCACGGAGCTGACCTGGATCATATTGCAGCAGCAGGGAGCCGACGATACGCATCTCGGCCAGATCCGCATCGATCTCGGCGCCGACGCCAAGCTTCGGCTTTTCGTCATCAATGCCGGCGGCAGGCTGGTGCGCCAGGAGCTCAACATCAAGGTGACGGGCGAGGGCGCAGACCTGACGCTGCGCGGCATCAATCTGCTCGGCGGCGACACGCATACCGATGTGACGATGGTGCTCGGCCACGACGTGCCGAATACCGGCTCGACCGAAGTGATCCGCAACGTCGTCTTCGACCGCGCCAAAGGTGTGTTCCAGGGCATGATCCGGGTCGCGCCCGATGCGCAGAAGACCGATGCCAAGATGGCCTGCAACACGTTGCTGATGTCCGACGATGCCGAATTCTCGGTCAAGCCCGAACTCGAAATCTTCGCCGACGACGTCCAGTGCGGCCATGGCGCCACGGTGACCGATATCGACGCCAACCATCTCTATTACATGATGGCGCGCGGCATTCCGGAGAACAAGGCGCGGGCGATGCTCGTCAACGCCTTCGTCGCCGAAATCGTCGAGGAACTGGAAGATGAGGACCTGGTCGAGGCGCTTGAAGGCGTGATTTCGGCCTGGCTCGAAAAGCACGCCTGATCGGATATATCAATGGACAAGATCGTGCCGGCCACGCAATACGACGTCGAAGCCATCCGTCGGGATTTTCCGATCCTGGCGGAGACGGTGTATGGCAAGCCGCTGGTCTATCTCGACAACGGCGCATCAGCGCAGAAGCCGCAGGTGGTGATCGACGCCATCTCGCATGCCTATAGCCATGAATATGCCAATGTGCATCGTGGCCTGCACTATCTCTCGAATGCAGCGACGGATGCCTATGAGGCAGCGCGCGAGAAGGTCCGTCGCTTCCTCAATGCGCCTTCGGTGAACGACATCGTCTTCACCAAGAATTCGACGGAAGCGATCAACACCGTTGCCTATGGCTGGGGCATGCCGAAGATCGGTGAAGGCGACGAGATCGTGCTGACGATTATGGAGCACCATTCCAACATCGTGCCCTGGCACTTCATCCGCGAGCGGCAGGGGGCCAAACTCGTCTGGGTGCCCGTTGACGACGAGGGCGCCTTCCATATCGAGGATTTCGAGAAAAGCCTGACGGAGCGCACCAAGCTCGTTGCCATCACCCATATGTCGAATGCGCTCGGCACCATCGTTCCCGTCAAGGAAGTCTGCCGGATCGCGCACGAACGCGGCATCCCGGTGCTGATCGACGGCAGCCAGGGCGCCGTGCATCTGCCTGTCGACGTGCAGGATATCGATTGCGACTGGTACGTCATGACCGGTCACAAACTCTACGGCCCGTCGGGCATCGGCGTGCTCTACGGCAAGAAGGAGCGGCTTTTCGAGATGCGGCCGTTCCAGGGCGGCGGGGAGATGATCTTCGAGGTCGCCGAGGATATGGTCACTTATAACGACCCGCCGCATCGCTTCGAGGCCGGCACGCCGCCGATCGTGCAGGCGATCGGGCTCGGTTACGCGCTCGACTACATGGAGAAGGTTGGCCGCGAGGCGATCGCCCGCCATGAGGCCGATCTTGCCGCCTATGCGATCGAGCGGCTGAAATCCGTTAATTCGCTGCGCGTCTTCGGGACGGCACCCGACAAGGGAAGCATCTTTTCCTTCGAGCTTGCCGGTATCCATGCCCATGACGTCTCGATGGTGATCGACCGGCAGGGTATTGCGGTCAGGGCCGGCACGCATTGCGCCATGCCGCTCTTGAAACGCTTCGGCGTCACCTCCACATGCCGTGCATCCTTCGGCATGTACAATACCCGCGCCGAGGTCGATGCCCTGGCCGATGCGCTTGAATATGCGCGCAAGTTCTTTGCTTGAGGAGTGTCCGTGATGAGCCTGGACGAAAGCGAACAGAAGATCGACGTGCGCGAAGGCATCGTGCATTCCAGCATTCCGGCCGATGAACTGGCGCGGCTGAGCGACGACGTCATCAGCGCGCTGAAGACCGTCTACGATCCGGAAATTCCAGCCGACATCTTCGAGCTGGGTCTGATCTACAAGATCGACATCGAAGAGGACCGGATGGTGAAGATCATGATGACGCTGACCGCACCCGGGTGCCCGGTTGCCGGCGAGATGCCCGGCTGGGTCGAAAATGCCGTCGGTGCCGTCGAAGGCGTGTCCGGCGTCGAGGTAGCCATGACCTTCGATCCGCCGTGGACGCCGGATCGTATGTCCGAAGAGGCGCAGGTCGCCGTCGGCTGGTACTGACCGACGGTATTGATCCGTTTACCTCGGACGACTACATTTGAATCACGATGCACCGGATCTTGACCCCGGTTGCGGAAGGAGAATGAGCCGATGGGCTTTGCAATCATGAGCATGACGGACGGTGCCGCGGCCCGCGTCAAGGCGATCGTCGAGAACTCAGGATCGGATGCCAAAGGCATTCGCGTCGGCATCAAGAAGGGCGGCTGCGCCGGGATGGAATATACCATTGACCTGGTGACCGAGCCCAATGCCAAGGACGATTTGATCGAGCGCGACGGCGCCAAAGTCTGGGTTGAGCCGTCGGCAGCCCTTTATCTGCTCGGCACCGAAATGGGTTTCGAGACGACGACGCTGCGCTCCGGCTTCACCTTCACCAATCCGAACCAGACCTCGGCCTGCGGCTGCGGTGAATCCGTCGAACTGAAGCCTGCCGATCTGGCGGCCCTTGCCGCCCAGCGCCAGGTCGAGCCGGCGCACTCCTGATAGTCGCGCCCTTTCAGGCTGGCGGGAAAATCTCAGCCAGCCAATTCTCGATGAAATCGGGGCGTGCTCAGTCGCGCTTGATGCTCATAAGCATTTCCCACATGTCGGCGCCGGTTTCGAAGACCACGGCGTTCGCCTTGTAGGTCTGCTCGGCTTCGATCAGATCGGTCAGCTCGGTGGCCGGATCGACATCGGATGCCGTCGGGCTGACGATGGCCTGGACGCCGCCTGACACAACGGAGGTGAGGCTGGTGTTCAGCCTGGCATAGCCCGGCGTGCTGCTATTGGCGATGTTGTTGGCAATTGCGCCGACACGCGTCGTCTGTGCTCGCATCCCCGAAAGAGCAGTGCTCGCAATGCCCGATATGCCCATCAGCCGTTTCCCCAGAACTGGATGGTAACCTTGTAGATGCGAGGGTTTAGGAAATGCTGAAGGCATTGCATTAGCAAAGACCCATAGCTGAGCGCGTCTTGCCGTCCATCTGTTTCGGATCGGCACGGAAGGATATCGGAGGGGCGCAGAACCATGGGCAGCGTCGCTATCGCGTCGCCACCCAGTCGTGCCAATCGTTTTCGTTGCCGTTGAACACGTTGAGGTCGATCTTGCCGTCAACGCCTTCGGAAAGGCCGGAGCCGGAATACTGCCAGAACAGCCACTTGCGGCCGGGGTACACCTTGGAGGGATGAGCGGCCACCGAGCGCAGCCAGAAGGGATAGTCGAGCATTTGGCCCTTCAAATTATCGCGGTAGAAGTCCGGCGCCGTGTAGATGATCGGGCGCTGGCCGTAATGGCGTTCCAGCTTGTCCATGAAAACCTGCATCTTTTCCCGGACGCGGGCGGGGGAAATGCGCCGCTTGCAGCTCGATTCGCCGTTCCATTCGACGTCGATAACAGGCGGAAGGGCATTTGCTTCCCTGGGCACGTTGCGGATGAACCAGTCGGCCTGTTCGCCGGCGGTCCGGCACCAATAAAAGAAATGATAGGCGCCGTGTTTCAGGCCGGCTTCCTTGGCCCGGCGCCAGTTCTTCTTGAACATCGGATCAAGATGGTCGCCGCCGTCCGTGGCCTTGATGTAGACGAAATTGGCGCCTTGCCTGCGCAGCGTCTCCCAGTCGATCTCGCCCTGCCAGCGCGACACGTCGACGCCGTGCACGGCAAGCTTTCGCGGCGAGGTGGAGCCGAAGTTGATGGGCTTGGCATCACGGAAGCGGTGGCCGTAAATCTGCCCGCGTGTCGGCGATCTCGCGGCGACATCGGGCATTGCATCGCCCGCGGGATTGGCCGGCATCAGCAGGGCGACCGGCTTCTCCGTCGGCAGCGGCATCCCGACCGGCCTGTCTGCGGGCACGAGCGCCTGCGGCTCGGGAACTTGTCCTGCCCAGCTCAACGCCTGCTGTGGCGGGCTTGCCTGCGGCGCAGGATCACCAACAGCGGCGGCAGGGATCGGGCCGCTCGGCTGCGCGATGGCATTGGTCGTTTCCGGCGATGGCACGTTGCCCAGCACATCTTCGGCGCCAGAACTGGCAGCGCATCCCGACAGGAGCAGGGCGGCGAGGAGGATTGCTGGCACTGCCGAGGGACGCATGAGAACCTGCACGCAAAACAAGGGACCAGCGGTGATCCATGTTGATGGAAGCCGCCTTTCTGAATTGCTAACAGAGACTTGCTAAGAAAGGTTAAATTTGATCCTTCTGCCCCAGAAGCGGCAAGCCCCTCCCAACTCGTGGGAAGGGCTTGCCGAATGGCTGCTACTCCGCCGCCTCGGCGTAGCTTTCCACCGGCGGGCAGGTGCAGATCAGGTTGCGGTCGCCATAGACGTTGTCGACGCGGTTGACCGGCGACCAGTATTTGTCGACGCGGAAGGCGCCGGGCGGGAAGCAGGCCTGTTCGCGGCTGTAAGGACGATCCCATTCGCCGACGAGATCTTCCACCGTGTGCGGGGCGTTCTTCAGCGGGTTGTTCACCTTGTCCATGCGGCCATCCTCGATGGCGCGGGCTTCCTCGCGGATCGCCAGCATCGCCTCGCAGAAACGGTCGAGTTCGGCCTTGGTCTCGCTTTCCGTCGGCTCGATCATCAGCGTGCCGGCGACCGGCCAGCTCATGGTTGGCGCGTGAAAGCCGCAGTCGATCAGGCGCTTGGCGACGTCGTCGACCGTGACGCCCGCGCTGTCGACCAGTGGGCGGGTGTCGATGATGCATTCATGCGCGACGCGGCCGGTCTCCGATTTGTAGAGCACGTCATAGGCGCCCTTCAACCGGGCGGCGATATAGTTGGCGTTGAGGATCGCCACCTTGGTTGCCTGCGTCAGGCCTTCGCCGCCCATCATCAGGCAATAGCTCCAGGAGATCGGCAGGATCGAGGCCGAGCCGAAGGCGGCGGCTGAAACCGCACCCGAACGCCCGTCGGTTTCGGGATGGCCGGGCAGATAGGGTGCCAGATGCGCCTTGACGCCGATCGGGCCCATGCCGGGTCCGCCGCCGCCATGCGGAATGCAAAAGGTCTTGTGCAGGTTGAGATGCGAAACGTCGGAGCCGATGTCACCGGGGCGGGACAGGCCGACCATGGCATTCATGTTGGCGCCGTCGAGATAGACCTGGCCGCCATGCTCATGCACGAGATCGCAGATTTCCTTGACGGTCTCCTCGAAGACGCCATGCGTCGAAGGGTAGGTGATCATGCAGCAGGCGAGGTTCTCGGCGTGCTGCTCCGCCTTGGCGCGGAAATCGTCAAGATCGATATCGCCGTTTTCGCGCACCTTGACGACGACCACCTTCATGCCGGCCATCTGGGCCGAGGCCGGGTTGGTGCCGTGTGCCGAGGTCGGGATCAGGCAGACGTCGCGATGGCTATCGCCATTGGCGATATGATAGTTGCGGATGGTCAGCAGGCCGGCATATTCGCCCTGCGCGCCGGAATTCGGCTGCATGGAGAAGGCGTCGTAGCCGGTGACGGCGCAGAGCTTTTCGATCAGGTCGTCGATCATCTCGCGGTAGCCGAGTGCCTGATCAGCCGGCACGAAGGGATGGATGTCGGAAAATTCCGGCCAGGTGATCGGCAGCATTTCCGCCGTCGCGTTGAGTTTCATCGTGCAGGAGCCGAGCGGGATCATCGAGCGGTCGAGCGCCAAGTCGCGATCGGAAAGCCGGCGGATATAACGCGTCATCTCGCTTTCGGCGCGGTTCATGTGGAAGATCGGATGGGCGAGGTAATCGCTGGTTCTGAGCAGGCCCTTCGGCAGGCGATAGGAGGGCTCGAAATCGGCAATGGTGAAATTGCCGCCGAAGGCGCGCCAGACGGCTTCGAGCGTCGCCGGCCGGGTGCGTTCGTCGAGGCTCATGCCGATTTTCGTTTCGCCGACCTTGCGCAGATTGACGCCTTCGGCGACGGCGGCACGCATGATCAGACCCTGCATGTGGCCGACGTCGACGGTGATGGTGTCGAAGAAGGTGTCGGGTTCGACCTTGTAACCGAGCTTTTCCAGCCCCTTGGCCATCAGCACGGCCTTCTGGTGCACCTGCTGGGCGATCGCCTTGATGCCCTTCGGGCCGTGGAAGACGGCATACATCGAGGCCATGACGGCAAGCAGCACCTGGGCGGTGCAGATGTTCGACGTCGCCTTCTCGCGGCGGATATGCTGTTCGCGGGTCTGCAGCGACAGGCGATAGGCGCGATTGCCGCGGGCATCGACGGAAACGCCGACGAGGCGGCCGGGCATGGAGCGCTTGATGGTATCCTTGACCGACATATAGGCTGCATGCGGGCCGCCGTAGCCAACCGGGACACCGAAGCGCTGCGAGGAGCCGACGGCGATATCGGCACCCATTTCGCCGGGCGATTTCAGCAGCGTCAGCGCCAGGATATCAGCGGCGACCACGGCAATGGCGCCGGTCTGGTGCAGGCGCGAGATCAGGCCAGTGAAATCATGCACGTGACCGTGCGTGCCGGGATACTGGAAGATCGCGCCGAAGACGTCGACGGGATCGAGATCGGTGAAGGGATTGCCGACGATGACGCTCCAGCCGAGCGGCTCGGCGCGGGTGCGGATGAGGGAGATGGTCTGCGGATGGCAGTCTGCATCGACGAAGAAGGCCTTCGCTTTCGACTTGGCGACGCGCTCGGCGATCGCCATGCCTTCGGCGGCGGCGGTTGCCTCGTCGAGCAGCGAGGCGTTGGCGACGTCGAGGCCGGTCAGGTCGCAGATCATCGTCTGGTAGTTCAACAGCGCTTCCAGGCGGCCCTGGCTGATCTCCGGCTGATAAGGCGTATAGGCGGTGTACCAGGCGGGGTTTTCCAGGATGTTGCGCTGGATGACCGGCGGCGTGATGGTGCCGTAGTAACCCTGGCCGATCAGCGAGACCAGCACCTTGTTCTTGTTCGCGGTCTCGCGCAGCTTGTCGAGCGCCTCGCGCTCGGTCATCGGCGCGCCCCAGACGAGCGGCTCCTTCTGGCGGATCGAGGGCGGCAACGTCGCGTCGATCAGGCCGTCGAGGCTGTTATAGCCGATCACCTTCAGCATGTCGGTCATCTCGGCCGGCGAGGGGCCGATATGACGGCGATTGGCGAAATCGTAAGGCTGGTAGTCGGTGAACTGGAATTCTGTCGGCGTCGTCATTACGCAGTGAGCTCCTTGTAGGCCGCCTCGTCGAGCAGGCCATCGGCGTCGGCAGCATTTGCAAGCTTCAGCTTGAAGAACCAGCCGGCGCCCTGAGGATCGGAATTGACCAGCGACGGATCTGCAACGATGGCCGGATTGACCTCGGTGATCTCGCCATCAAGGGGACAATAGACGTCGGAAGCAGCCTTGACGGATTCAACGGTCGCGGCATTGCCGTTCTTGGAGAAGGTCGCTCCGACTTCCGGCAACTCGACGAAAACCAGGTCGCCGAGCTGATCGACGGCATAGTTGGTGATGCCGACCGTCGCAACGCCGCCTTCGATCTTCAGCCATTCGTGTTCTTCGGTAAATTTCAGCATTGTTCGTCCTCTCTGGAAAAGGTTTAGCGTCTGTAGGTCGGTGTGACGAAGGGCAGGGCGCTGACGGTGATCGGCAGATATTTGCCGCGCACCTCGGCGTAGACGAGCGTGCCCGGCGCAGCGTGGGAGACCGGCACGTATCCCATGGCGACGGGGCCTTCGACGCTGGGACCGAAGCCGCCTGATGTGACTTCGCCGATTTCGACCTTGCCCTCAGCATCGGCATAGAGCTTGGCATGGCCGCGCACCGGCGCCTTGCCTTCCGGCTTCAGGCCGACGCGGCGGCGCGCGGCGCCGTTTTCGAGTTCGGACAGGATGCGGCCGGAGCCCGGGAAGCCGCCGGCGCGCGCACCGTTGCCGCGCCTTGCCTTCTGCATGGCCCATTCCAGCGCTGCCTCGACCGGCGAGGTGGTCGTGTCGATATCGTTGCCATAGAGGCAGAGACCAGCTTCGAGGCGCAGCGAATCGCGGGCGCCGAGGCCAATCGCCTGGACGTCGGGATGTTCGAGCAACCGCATGGTGACATCTTCGGCCTTGTCTGATGGAATCGAGATCTCGAAGCCGTCCTCGCCGCTATAGCCGGAGCGCGAGACCAGACAGGAAACATCGTGCAGGCGGCAGTGGCGCACGTCCATGAATTTCATTGCCGCGACATCGGCCCAGAGTTCGGCAAGAACCTCGACCGCGCGTGGTCCCTGCAGCGCGATCAAGGCGCGGTCGAGGACGGTGACATCGCACTGGTCGCCGATATGGGCCTTGAGATGGGCTACATCGGCTTCCTTGCAGGCGGCATTTACGACGACGAAAAGGTGGTCGTCGAGATGGGTGATCATCAGGTCGTCGAGAATGCAGCCGGTATCGTCGGTGAAAAAGCCGTAGCGCTGGCGGCCTTCGGCAAGGCCAAGGATATCGACCGGCACCAGGCTTTCGAGCGCTAGCGCCGCATCTTCGTAGCTGCCCGATTTCGCCTTCACGATGACCTGGCCCATATGGGAGACATCGAAGAGACCGGCTTCGGCGCGGGTGTGAAGATGTTCCTTCATCACGCCGGCGGGATATTGCACCGGCATGTCATAGCCCGCGAACGGCACCATGCGGGCGCCAAGCGAAAGATGCAGGGCATGCAGCGGGGTTTTCTTCAGGGCAGCAGTATCGTCCAAAAGACGCCTCCGGGGTTTGCGCCTTCCCCAGAAGGCGCGGGCTCAAATCTGAAGGCGCGGTTGCGCACTTCTCTCCTGAGCCCCCTCTGTCCCTGTGCCTGAGATTGTTATCCCTTCGGCGAGCGTTTCGAGAACGCTTCTCTCCAGAGTTCCGTCTGCCCCTTGCTGGTCCTTTTGCCTGAGAGTTTCCGGGGCGGTTGCTCCTTCGGCACCGGGGCAAAAGCACCGGCTTCTCCCAACAAGGTTGGCGCAATTATCCGGTGGGTGCAGCACTTGGCAAGACCAAATGTCGTGACCGGGCAAATTTTTGTCGTCTTATTCCCAGCAAGCATTGATCTCAGGCAAATCTGCTTTTGCATTCCGTGCTAAAACCGGCTATCGCGGCCTTCTGTTGAAGGGGATCTCATGCGGCAGACCGGACTGAAAGCGACGCTCTTCCTGCGCATGCTTTGCGCATTGAGCCTGCTTTTGCTCGGCCTTGCCCATCAGGCGCCGCAGGCTGTCGCTGCCGAAGGCTACGATGCCGCGGCCTATGTGCTGCCCGACGGCACCTTCGCCTCGCTCTGCGTCACCGTCAAGGATGCCGACGGCAAGACCATCGCCTTCAAGCCGAATTGCGAAGCCTGCCGGCTGTCGGTCTCCACCATCCTGCCGACGCCGGATGCGGACTCTTGGCTCGAGCGCGAACTCGCTGCGCTGATCAACGCGCCGATCGAAACATCGGCCGTTTCAGGCGCAAGCGCCGTCTGGCGGCCGAATTCGCGCGCGCCTCCCATTCTCGTCTGATCTTCCTCCACCGCCTATGATTCAGCATGCCGGTCCGCCCGAGAAAATACCGCGGCCGGTGAGGAGATATCCGATGAAGACCATCAAGACTTTTGGCAAGACATTCGGCAAAACGCTAGGGCTTGCCGCCCTTCTTTTCGCAACCGCCATTGCCGGCGCCGAGGCCCATGTGAGCTTCCTCGACAAGCAAGCGACGCAGGAGAGCACCATTCTCGCCACGCTGCAGGTGCCGCACGGCTGCGACGGCAAGGCGACCACGGAAGTGCGGGTCAAGCTGCCGGAAGGCTTCGTCTTCGCCAAACCGCAACCGAAGGCCGGCTGGGAGCTCGAGGTGATCAAGGGCGACTATCAGAAGACCTACGACAATCACGGCGACAAGGTGAACAAGGGCGCGATCGAAGTGCGCTGGAAGAACGGCAATCTCGCCGACGAATTCTACGACACCTTCGTCATCCAGGGTAAAGTATCAGGCGTCGAGGCCGGCACCTCGCTCGCCTTTCCGGTGACGCAGATGTGCGGCGATATGGTCACGGCCTGGGACCAGGTGGCAAAAGAAGGCGGCGATGCGCACGGGCTGAAAAGCCCGGCACCGCTTTTGAAGGTCATGGCCGGCGAAGACCACGGTCACGACCATGACGATATGGCCGGCATGGACATGTCCGGTATGAACATGAGCGGGACGGCGGGCATGGGCGCTGCTACACCGGCTGGCGAAACGGTCAAGGCCGGCGATCTCGAAATCTCCGGCGGGTTCGCCAAGGCAATGCTGCCCGGCCAGCCGGTCGGCGGCGGCTTTTTCATGGTGAAAAACAACGGCAAGACGGACGATCGCTTGCTGTCCGTGACGTCGCCTGTATCAGGCGAGGTTCAGATCCACGAGATGGAGACCAAGGATAACGTCATGCGGATGCGCCAGCTGAAGGACGGTATCGCCATCGCCGCGGGCGAGACGATCAAGCTTGAGCCCGGCAACCTGCATCTGATGTTCCAGAAGGTGAAGACGCCGTTCAAGCAGGGCGACACGGTTCCTGTGACGCTGACCTTCGAAAAGGCCGGCAAAGTCGATCTGGTCCTGCAGGTGCTCTCCGGCCAGGGCAAGTGAGAGCAGCGATTCAAAGTGCTACAGCGCCCTTTGCGCGTCTTAAAGGACGCGCGGCGCTGTCGATAAAACAAACAGCCCGCGACTGCCATCGCGGTCGCGGGCTTTCGTTTGGAAGGCGATCGCCTCAGAAATCTTCGTAGGATCGCAGCGCCTGTTTCAGGCCGGCCTGCGGCTGGCGGTTGCCCTTGGCCATCAGGTCGAGTGCCACTTCGGTCGACTGGATGATGCTGGAGGGCTCGTCTATTTCCTCAGTGCCTTCGGCCTTCAACTGCCGGTCGGCAACGCGCCGTGCGTCGCGCGCCGCAGTGCTCGTCGCGACACGCTGCGGGATTCGCAGCGACTCGAAAGCAATGGCGGCGGTATTGGCCGATACGGACAGGAGCTGGGTCATGCCAGTCACCGTATCGGCATGATCTTGGTGCCCTCATAAGAAAATCATTGGCATTTTACAAAATGGTAAGAATTCATATGAGCTCGATTGGAATCACTTTCGCAACGCGGTAAATCCGGCTCATGATCCAGGCTCTCCTTGTCGCCTTCGGCGGCGCTATCGGTTCCGTTCTCAGGTATTATGTCGGCCGGTGGGCGCTGAAACTGATGGGGCCGGCATTCCCCTGGGGCACGCTTGCCGTCAATGTCGTCGGCTGCTTCGTCATCGGCGTCTTCGCCGAGCTGATCGCGCGCAAGTTCAACGCCTCGGTGGAATTGCGCCTCTTGTTGATCACCGGCTTCCTTGGCGGCTTCACCACCTTCTCGGCGTTCTCGCTGGATGCCATCTCGCTGTTCGAGCGCGGCGAGACCGTCGCCGGGGGTATTTATATCGCTGCGAGCGTCGGATTTTCGATGGCGGCCGTCATCGCGGGGCTCGCCACCATGCGCGCTTTGGCCTGATTTCGATTCCGGTTTCCGTTTTGCGTGAAAATGCTCTAAAGGCTGCGGCAAGAACGCCGGCTCGGCCTGCGCTGCAATTTCCGAAAGATTTCTAATGGCTGGCATAGAACATATCAAGATTGAACCTGACGAAGCGGGCATGCGGCTCGATCGCTGGTTCAAGGTGCACTTTCCGGGGCTCGGCTTCGGTCCGCTGCAGAAGCTATTGCGCTCCGGCCAGGTGCGCGTCGACGGCGGACGTGTCAAATCGGATGCGCGCGTGCAGCCCGGCCAGACGGTGCGCGTGCCGCCGCTCGACGTCGATGCGAAGCTGAAATCCGGACCGATCGCCGGCAAGGATCTCAAGCATTCGACGGATTTCGAGCTGCTGTCGCGCATGGTGCTGCATGAGGACGAAAAGGTAATCGTGCTCAACAAGCCTCCTGGTCTTGCGGTGCAGGGCGGCTCGGGTGTGGCCAGGCATATCGACCAGATGCTCGAAGCCTGGACCAGCCCGAAGGGCGAGAAGCCGCGGCTCGTTCACCGTCTCGACCGCGACACATCGGGTGTTCTCGTCATCGCCCGCACACGCGGCGCAGCACAGAAACTGACGGCCGCCTTCCGCGAGCGCGATACCAAGAAGACCTACTGGGCGCTGGTCAAGGGTGTGCCGCGCAAACACGAGGACAAGATCTCGACCTGGCTTGTCAAGGAGCCGACGATCGACGGCGACCGCATGCGGATCGCCAAACACGGCGAGGACGGAGCAGATCACGCCGTTTCCTTCTATCGCGTGCTCGAAACCGCCGCCCAGAACCTCGCCTGGTTGGAGATGGAACCCTATACCGGCCGTACCCATCAGCTGCGTGTGCACGCGCTGCATATCGGCCATCCGATCATCGGCGACCCGAAATATTTCGACGACGATCCGAATTGGGATTTTCCAGGCGGCGTCCAGAAGAAGCTGCATCTGCACGCACGTCGCATCGACATCCCGCACCCCTCCGGCGGGCGCCTGCGCGTCACCGCGCCGCTGCCGTCGCATATGGTGCAGACCTGGAACCTTCTCGGCCTCGACCTCGCCGGTGCCGAAAGGGACGCCGAATGAAATTGGCGCTTTTTGATTGCGACGGCACATTGGTCGATAGCGCCGGTCTGATCCACGAAACCATGCGCAGGACCTTCGACAAGTTCGGCAAGCCGGAACCGCGCTTTGAAGATACCAAGGCCATTATCGGCCTGTCCCTCGATATTGCGATTGCCCGCATGCTGGGCAGGCCGCATGTTGTGCAGGAAGACATCGACATGACGGCGCATTACAAATCGCTGTTCTCGATTGTGCGTCAGGATCTCGATTACAAAGAGCCGCTGTTTCCCGGCATCGGCGAGATGATCGGCGCGATCATCGGGCGCGACGACCTGCTGATCGGCGCGGTCACGGGTAAATCCCGCCGCGGGCTCAATCTCGTGATGGAGACGCATGGTTTCGACAAGCATTTCATCGTCGCACGCACCGCCGACGATTGCCCCTCCAAACCGCATCCGGCCATGGTGACGGAATGCTGCGATGAGACCGGTATGAATGCTGCCGACACCATTGTCATCGGCGATGCGGTTTACGATATGCAGATGGCAAAGGCTGCCGGCGCCAAGGCGATCGGCGTTGCCTGGGGCTATGCCAGCGTGGATGAGCTGATCGCCAACGGCGCTGATGCGATCGCCTACCATCCGAACGAGATATTGCGTCATTTTTCCTGAGGTGAGCCCATGCGCGATTTGCTGAACGACCTTTCCGAAGGCCTGAGCCATCCCGATCCCATCCGCCGCGCGCAGATCCAGATGAAGAAGCCGCTGCCGAAGCGTTTCTATACCGATGTCGCCGTCACCGAGCACGAGGGCGGTTTTGCGATTACGCTCGACGGCAAGATGGTGCGCACACCGGCGCGGCAGGTTCTCGCCGTGCCGACCGAGGCGCTGGCGCGGCTTGTCGCTGCCGAATGGCAGGCGCAGGGCGAGGAGATCAATCCTATGAGCATGCCGGTGACGCGGCTCGTTAACACCGCACTCGACGGCGTTGCCGCCAATGCGCAGGCGATCTTCGAAGATATTCTGCGCTTTTCCTCCAGCGACCTCATCTGCTACCGCGCCGAGGAGCCGGAACTGCTGGTCGAGCGCCAGGCCGAGCGCTGGGATCCGGTGATCGACTGGGCGGCGAATGATCTCGGCGCCCGGTTCATCCTCGTCGAAGGGGTGATGCCGCATGAGCAGCCGCGCGAGGCGACGGCCGCCTTCGCCGTCACACTCGCGAGATATGATAACCCGATGGCACTTGCCGCGCTCCACACAGTCACCACGCTGACCGGCTCGGCGATCCTGGCGCTCGCCTTGGCCGAGGGCCGGGTGACGGTGGAGGAGGCCTGGTCGCTGGCCCATCTCGACGAAGACTGGACGATCGAACATTGGGGCAGCGACGAGGAAGCCGAGCAGCGGCGTGCCAAGCGCTTTGCCGAGTTCAAAGCCGCAGCGGATGTTTTTTTCGCCCTAAGCGCCTGAAACATATTGCCTTCCAATGCATTATGACGAAGTCTGCGACTCCAACGGGGTGGTGCGGGATTTTGCAATGAATTGGCTGAGGTCGTGTTTTTGCCGGGCGACACTCATCTGTGTCGCGCTCACGGCCTGCGGCAGCCTCTCGGCCACCAAGCCGGCGGCGCCGGTCTATGATGTGCGCAGCGCCGTCGTTCTCTCCGGCCCTAACATGCCGGCCGAGCTGCTTTCCGGCATCAACGACCGCGTCAACGCGGCGATCAACGCTACCGTGCGCGACACCGTGCTGCCGCGGGTGGTGCTGACGATCCGCGTGGTTTCCGTCCAGAAGGGCCTCGGCTTTCAGAAGGACCGCAACGTCGCCAAGATCAGCATCGATGCGGCCTCGGTCGAAGACGGCTCGGTCATCGCCGTCAGTGCCTTCGACGTGACCAGCATCGCCGCCGATCCCAAGCTTGCCGACGAGATTCTGGCCGAGGACGTCGCGGCAAGGATACGCTCGGTTTTCTCACTCAGCGGGCGCGGGCGCTAAATAATTGGAGCATGATGTTGCCCGAAAACCGCTCACACTCTTCGGCATCATGCTCTAGCGCATAATCTAACCGCCGGATTGCCGCCCGCAGCGGCGAGGGAGATCGCATGAAGGAAATTCTCGAGGAACTGGAACGGCGCCGGGGCATTGCCCGCCTCGGCGGCGGCGAGGCGCGTATCGACGCCCAGCACAAGCGCGGCAAGCTGACGGCGCGCGAGCGCATCGACCTCTTCCTCGACGAAGGCTCGTTTGAGGAGTTCGACATGTTCGTCGAACACCGCTCCACCGATTTCGGCATGGATAAGAGCCGTATTGCCGGCGACGGCGTCGTTACCGGCTGGGGCACGGTCAACGGCCGAACGGTGTTCGTCTTTGCCAAGGACTTCACCGTGTTCGGCGGCTCGCTATCGGAAGCGCATGCCGAGAAGATCATGAAGGTGCAGGACATGGCGCTGAAGAACCGCGCGCCGATCGTCGGTATCTATGATGCGGGCGGCGCCCGTATCCAGGAGGGCGTGGCGGCTCTCGGCGGTTATGCGGAGGTATTCCAGCGCAATGTGCTCGCCTCCGGCGTCATACCGCAGATCTCGGTGATCATGGGTCCCTGCGCCGGCGGCGATGTCTATTCGCCTGCCATGACCGATTTCATCTTCATGGTGCGGGACACCTCCTACATGTTCGTTACCGGTCCCGATGTGGTGAAAACCGTCACCAACGAGACGGTGACGGCGGAAGAACTCGGGGGCGCTATCGTGCATACGGTTCGCTCGTCGATTGCCGACGGCGCCTACGACAATGATGTCGAAACCTTGCTGCAGGTGCGCCGGCTGATCGATTTCCTGCCGCTTTCGAATACCGCGCCGCTGCCCGAGATCGAATGCTATCAGTCGGTGACGGAGGTCGACATGTCGCTCGATACGCTGGTGCCGGCGAGCTCCAACAAGCCTTACGACATCAAGGAACTGATCCGGAAGGTGGCGGACGAGGGGGATTTCTTCGAGATCCAGGCGAGCTTTGCCAAAAACATTGTCTGCGGCTTCGGCCGCGTCGAAGGCTCCACCGTCGGTGTCGTCGCCAACCAGCCGATGGTGCTGGCCGGCGTTCTCGACAGCGACGCCTCGCGCAAGGCGGCCCGGTTCGTGCGCTTCTGCGATTGCTTCAACATTCCGATCGTCACCTTCGTCGACGTGCCGGGCTTCCTGCCGGGGACGGCGCAGGAATATGGCGGCCTCATCAAGCACGGCGCCAAGCTGCTCTTTGCCTATGCCGAGGCGACGGTGCCGAAGCTCACCGTCATCACCCGCAAGGCCTTCGGCGGCGCCTATGACGTGATGGCGTCAAAGCATCTTCGCGGCGACCTCAACTATGCCTGGCCGACGGCGCAGATCGCCGTGATGGGCGCCAGGGGTGCTGTCGAGATCATCTTCCGCAAGGATATCGCCGATCCCGAAAAGATCGCCGCGCATACGAAAATGTATGAGGACCGGTTCCTCTCGCCCTTCGTCGCCGCCGAGCGCGGTTATGTCGATGAGGTGATCATGCCGCACTCGACCCGCCGGCGGCTGGCGCGCGGTCTAAAGATGCTGCGCAACAAGGATCTCGCCAATCCGTGGAAGAAACACGACAACATTCCGCTTTGACGGCTGGCCGACGAATAAAACTGTCCGCTCAGGTGTTTAGCCACTGTCGAAAAAGTGAACGGCCGTCAGCGATCCGTGTGTTCAATCCCTGCGGGGGACAGGCTAACGCTCGACTCTCATTGTTTTAAAGGAGAGGTTTAATGTCAACTTTCGAGCGTCTTTCTGCCTATCGCCCCTATGGGCTGGCCGCTCTCAGGATCATCACCGCGCTGCTGTTCATCGAACACGGCACGATGAAGCTTTTCGCTTTCCCGGCTGCGCAGATGGCCGGCCCGTTGCCGCCGCTGATGCTTTTCGCCGCCCTTCTTGAGCTGATCGGCGGTATCCTCATTCTCGTCGGCCTGCTGACGCGGCCTGTCGCCTTCCTGCTGGCCGGCGAAATGGCGGTCGCCTATTTCATGGCGCATGCCCCGAACAGCTTCTTCCCGGCCGTCAACCAGGGCGACGCCGCGATCCTGTTCTGCTTCGTTTTCCTCTACCTGTTCTTCTCCGGTCCCGGCGCTTTTGCCGTCGATAACCGCAAAGCAGCCTGAACGATACACTGAGGGGCGTCGGCGACGCCCCTCAACCTCACATCAGGCGGTAAGCTTGAGACCGGCGATGCCGGCGACGATCAGCGTGATGCAGGCAAGGCGGGAGACACTTGCCGGATCACCAAGCAGCCAGATGCCGAGACATACGGTGCCGACCGTGCCTATGCCGGTCCAGACCGCATAGGCAGTGCCGATCGGCAGATGCTTCACCGCCAGGCCGAGCAGCACGATGCTGATGACCATCGATATGACGGTCAGCGCCGTCGGCAGCGGCCGGGTGAAGCCACCGGTATATTTAAGGCCGATTGCCCAACCACATTCGAAAAGACCGGCGAGAAATAGCAGAAACCAGGCCATGCGACTCTCCTTGTTGAAGAGCGAGGCCGTCCCCGCGACAGTTGCATCCTGGAGGATGCCGCAGTCGTCTGCGATGAAGCCTATATGCGTGAGGAAGCGGCGGTGTTCAAGATCGGAATCGGCACAGCTGCCATGCCGGCCGCTTCTTGCCGCTTACAGCGCCGCGCGTCTTTCAGACGTGCAAAGGACGCTATCGCACCTTTAGTTGCTGCATCACGGCTGCCCGTCAGCCTCCGCGGCAAGGCTTTTGGCGCGGCGGCAGAGGCGATCGAAGGTTTCGAGGAAGCGTGAGCGGTCTTTCGGGCTGAAGGCGGCGTTGTAGCCCTTGCTCTCGCCGGTTTCGCGCAGGTGCGCGCCGAGATCGCGCATGGCGCTTGCCATGCCGATATTGGTCTCGTCGAAGACGCGCCCTGTGGGTCCGCTGACGAAGGCGCCGGTCGCGACGCAGCGCACGGCGAGCGGCACATCGGCGGTGACAACGACGTCGCCCGTGCCGGCGCGTTCAGCGATCCAGTTGTCGGCGGCATCGAAGGCGTTGGAGACGATGATGTTGCGGATCATCGGATCGCGCGAGGGGCGCAGGCCGGAATTGGCAACGAAGGTAACTTCGAGGCCGTGGCGTTCGGCTACCTTCAGGATTTCCGGCTTTACCGGGCAGGCATCGGCGTCGACATAGATCAAAGGCTGTTTACCTCACTCAGAGCACGAGGCCGAAAAGTGTGGCGGTTTTCGCAAGACATCATGCTCTAATTCTTTGATTTAGATCCGGACCTAAAAACTTCCGGATCCAATGCCGACGCCTGATACGCGCGGTTTACTCACGAGTCCAGATTTCGCTCGAAACCTTTTCCGAGCCGCCATAGGTCCAGACACCCTGCCAGCTGCCGTCCGGCTGCTCGAAATACATGGCGATGCCGAAATTCTCCTTGGAGACGTAACCGACGGAGATCGCCGTGTCCTCGTCGCTTGCCGGACCCATTTCGAAACGATCGCCACTGAATTTTGCGCCGAGGCCGGTGCCGATCGACTCGTTCTTGCCGATCATCCAGTCGACGATATAAGTCTCGCCGTTGCGAAGCACCTTGACGGTGCCCCGATACTCGCTGCCGTCCTCGCTGGTGCCGGCGACCTTGTAGGAACCTGTGGGGTCCGCAAGTGCGATGGCGGGCAGTAACACAAATGCGCAAGCCGAAATAACAGTCCGAAAGATCATAGGGTCCCCTTTGCCAAAGCATGAGTGCCAAGCACCGAAGCGGTAACACGAAAGGGCTTCACACTTGGTGAAGCCCTTTGCAGATCCGGCCAGTTATTTTTGGGGTAGCGGGCAGTTTTACTTCAAGCCCGCAGTCTTTATGGCAGTGTTTAGTACAAGACCACGCAGCGGATGCTCTTGCCCTGGTGCATCAGCTCGATGCTTCTGTTGATGTCTTCAAGCGGCGTCGTTGTGGGTGATTATCGGCTCGGTTTGGCTCTTACCTCGCAAGTATCAGGCGACGATCTTCGGCAGTCGGTCGGTGACAAGATGGAGGTCTCCTGGCCGGCGCCGGCCTGCCGATGACCACTGACTTGGCCAAGCCCCGACGCGAAGGTCGACGAACTCGGCTCAAGCGAAAACAGCCATTCGCCCGGTCTCTTCCTCTCAGGCGAATTCCATGATCACGGCATCGACGGCCAGGCTTTCGCCGGCCGCGGCATTGATCTTCGAGACGACGAGATCGCGGTCGGCGCGCAGCACGTTCTCCATCTTCATCGCTTCGACGATCGCAAGCGTCTCACCGGCCTTGACCTCCTGGCCCTCGGCAACTGCGATGGCGACGACGAGGCCGGGCATCGGGCAGAGCAGGAGCTTGGAGGTATCGGGCGGCAGCTTTACCGGCATCAGCCTGTCGAGTTCGGCATGACGCGGCGAAAAGGCCTTGGCAATCACCGAAAGCCCCTGCCAGTCGATACGCAACCCGTTTAGAACGGGGCGAATCTGCGCGGCAATGTCGCGACCTCCGACCTTGCCGCTCCAGACTGGGTCGCCCGGTCTCCAATCGGTGACAACGCTGTTGTTCTCGCCCTCGATCGCGATGTCCATATCGAAGGGGATGGTGACGAGACCATCGAGCAATCGTGCCGCGACGTACTTGTCGCCGATCTTGACCACTCAATCTTCGCGCAACGCGCCCGATGCGGCGCGCAGGCGATCGGCGAAACGTTCGCGGCGGTTCGTCTCAATCAGCGAAGCGGAGAGGGCAATGCTCGCAAGCACGGCTTCTTCCGCCGGGTCCGGTTTCATCGGCGCAAAACCATCGGGATATTCCTCGGCGATGAAGCCGGTGGACAGCCGGCCTTCGCGCCAGCGCGGATGTTTCATCAGCGCCGACAGGAAAGGAACATTGTGCTCGATGCCATCGACGACGAAGCCGTCGAGCGCCCGGCCCATGGCGTCGATCGCCTCAAGCCGTGTCGGCGCCCAGGTGCAGAGCTTGGCGATCATCGGATCGTAATACATCGAAATCTCGGCACCCTCGAAGACGCCGGTATCGTTGCGGAGGACGACATTGCCGGTCCTGCCTTCCGCCGGCGGGCGGTAACTTGTCAGGCGGCCGATCGAGGGCAGGAAGTTGCGGTAGGGATCTTCGGCATAGAGCCGGCTCTCGATCGCCCAGCCGTCGAGCCTGACATCCTCCTGGGTGAGGGGAAGGGGCTCTCCCGCTGCGACCCGGATCATCTGCTCGACAAGATCGATGCCGGTGATGAGTTCGGTTACGGGATGTTCGACCTGCAGGCGGGTGTTCATTTCGAGGAAATAGAAATTGCGGTCGTGGTCGACGATGAATTCGACCGTGCCGGCGCTCTGGTAGTCGACGGCCTTGGCCAGCGCCACCGATTGCTCGCCCATCGCTTTGCGGGTGGCATCATCGAGGAAGGGCGAGGGCGCCTCTTCCGCCACCTTCTGGTTCCGCCGCTGGATCGAGCATTCGCGTTCGCCGAGGTAGACGACATTGCCATGCGCGTCGGCCAGCACCTGGATCTCGATATGGCGGGGTTCGACGACGAACTTCTCGATGAAGACGCGGTCGTCGCCGAAGGAGCTTTTCGCCTCGGAGCGGGCACGCTCGAAGCCGTCGCGCACTTCTGCCTGGTTCCATGCAATGCGCATGCCCTTGCCGCCGCCACCAGCCGATGCCTTGATCATGACGGGATAACCGATCCCGCCAGCGATCACCTCCGCATGGGCCGCATCCTCGATGATGCCAAGATGGCCAGGCACTGTGGATACACCGGCGGCATTGGCGAATTTCTTCGATTCGATCTTGTCGCCCATCGCCATGATGGCCTTCGGCTTCGGGCCGATGAAGACGATGCCCTGTTTTTCCAGTTCGGCGCAGAAGGAGGCGCGTTCGGACAGGAAGCCGTAACCGGGATGCACCGCCTCGGCGCCCGTCGCCTTGCAGGCCGCGATGATCTTTTCGGCAGCCAGATAACTCTCCGACGCTGCGGCCGGGCCGATATGAACAGCCTCGTCGGCCATCTCGACATGCAGCGCGTCCCGATCCGCATCCGAATAGACCGCGACGGTCAGAATGCCCATGCGGCGCGCAGTCTTGATCACGCGGCAGGCGATTTCGCCGCGATTCGCGATCAGGATTTTCTTGAACATCGAGACTCCACCCAGAAATGCATTCCGGAGTTTTACGCATAAAACACCGGAACGCACAATCAGGCTTGCGGAGCGTCAAGCGACAGCGGCTTCCGAGACGGGTTCCTCGTCGACGATGCGCAGCCAGCGGCTGCGCCGCGGCTCGGCATAGTCGCGCAGCTTGACGGCGGCCATGATCCCCGCCCAGTGCGGATGATTGGCGCAGGCCAGAGTTGCCTGCTCGATCTGCTGGAGCACACCATATTCGACCGACGAGACGGGGATAACGCCGCCTTCGGCGACGCTTCTAAAGATGCGCATCGTGAAATCGATGTCCTGGCGGGTGATGCCCCGGCGATCGACGGCACGCGACAGCTTGTAGCCACCGATATTGTCGGTGATCGCCAGGCGGAGCTGATCGAGGGCGAGCGCTCTCAACTCGCCCGGGACATCGGCCGAGATCTCCATGACGTGAAGAATGAGCTCGAGTTCCAGCGCCGAGTTGACGACACTATCGGTCGTAAACATGCGCATGATCCAGGCGACGTTGATTTCATCAAGCGAGCCTTGCGGATAGGTATAATGAACGATGAAGCCGGCGAGCTGCTCCACGAAAAAAGCGTTCCAAGCGGCACATTTTTCAGGGCAGGAATTATTGAGCGCCAACATCGCCACGACATCGTCGGATGTCCGGATGCCCTCCGGAAAAGCATGTTTGCGCAGCAGCACTATATCTTCGGCCGTCAGCCGATGCTTGCCGGCCACCACACAGGCCGGAAAAGCGAGACGAAATTCGCTCATGTTTTAACTCCAGGCTTCATCATGAAACCGGAGACAATTTTAGCGCCGGCGAATTGACGATCCCTCAAGAAGAGGAGTTAACCCGACATTCCCGAGGTCAGGAAGATTTTAACGATTGCGCCTGCAGCCGCTCGCGCCAGATGATGAAGAGGCCAGAGGCAACGATGATGAAGATGCCGATCCACTTGGAAAAGCTCGGGAAATCGTTGAACAGCGCATAACCGAGAACGGTCGCCGAGATGATCTCGAAGTACTGGAACGGCGCAAGCAGCGACAGCGGCGCGAGCCGGAAAGCCCGGACCACCAGCATATGCGCATATCCCGAGATCGAGCCGAGGGCGAGAAGCAGGACAAGGCCGAGCATGGAGGAGGGCAGGGAGACGGTAAAATCGGCATTGCCGGAACTGCTGCCGACGAGAAGGGCAGCCGCCATGAAGACCGTTCCGCCGATGCCGGCCATTGTCTGCATGGTCAGCGGCAGATCGGCCTCGCCGATGGCGCGGTTGAGGAAGAGATAGAGCGAGAACAGAAAGGCGCAGGCGACCGGCAGCAGCGCCTTCAAGCCGAAAATTTCGTAGCTTGGCTGAATGACGATCATGGCGCCGGCGAAACCGACGACGATCGCTGTCCAGCGCCGCCAGCCGACCTTGTCGCCGAGAAACAGCGCCGACAGGGCGGTCAGCATGAAGGGCTCGACGAAATAGATGGCGAAGACATCGGCGAGCGGCATGTATTTGACGGCGACGAAGAACAGCAGGCTTGCAGCACCGTGCAGCACACCGCGCAGCAGGTTCATCCATGGCCGTTTGGCCGAGAGCGCCTTCAGCCCGAAAAGGGCGAAAAGAATCGGCAGGGTGCAGGCAATCTGGAAGAAGAATCGGTAGAAGGTCACCTGACCCGGCGACATCGCCTCGAAGGTCGCCATATATTTGGCGATCGCATCCATGGTCGGCAGGATGAGCATGGCGCCGGACATGATGGCCATGCCCTGCAGGGGATTTTGATGGGACGCTGACATGGCCGCTGATTCTTGCGAGGATGACGCCATCAACCATGAGAAGGCCGGGCGATCAAGCCGAGCAATCGCAAATGGCTTCGAGGTGAAAACGAAATCTTCGCTTAGAAAGCGTTTCCCTGAAGGGAAATGGTGCGGTCGAGAAGACTCGAACTTCCACGGGTTGCCCCACAGCGACCTCAACGCTGCGCGTCTACCAATTCCGCCACGACCGCATCGTGGTAGGTGCCGATTTGCGTCGGCGGGGCAGCATGTAGCAAAAGCATCTGGGGTGCACAAGGGCGATATGACAGTTTTTTTGAAAACCGGTCACAGCATTTGAATTGGCCCCGAAACGGGTCCATATAGCTGTCCGGCCGCCCCTATTTCACAGGCATTTCGGGGAGAGCGGCAAGGAATGGCCATGCTTCGCACCGATCTCGAATTCTCCATGCTTCCCCAACTCGGCACGCGGCCGGTCCGTTGGCGCATCGCCGATGGCCTCATTCCCTATGAGGAGGCGGTGGAGACGATGGAGCGCGAGGTGGCGGTGATATCAGATGGCGGTGATGAGCTCGTCTGGCTCGTCGAACATCCGCCGCTCTATACTGCCGGCACCAGCGCCAATAAGAGGGACCTCGTCCAGCCGGACCGTTTTCCGGTCTTTGCGACCGGGCGTGGCGGTGAATACACCTATCATGGGCCCGGCCAGCGCGTCGCCTATGTCATGCTCGATCTGAAGAGGCGGCGTCAGGACGTGCGCGCCTTCGTTGCCGCCCTTGAAGATGTCGTCATCCGCACGCTCGACATGATGAATGTGCGCGGTGAGCGACGTGAAGATCGCGTCGGCGTCTGGGTGCGCCGGCCGGAAAAGCCATTGCTGGCCGATGGGACGATGGCCGAGGACAAGATCGCCGCCCTCGGCATAAGACTGCGGAAGTGGGTGACCTTCCACGGACTGTCGCTCAACGTCGATCCCGATCTCGATCATTTCGGCGGCATCGTGCCCTGCGGGATATCGGCCTATGGCGTGACCAGCCTCGTCGATCTTGGCTTGCCGGTGATGGTGGCTGATGTCGATATCCGGCTGCGCACCGCCTTCGAAGCGGTTTTCGGCGAAACGACCGGCGAGACCTGACTGATCGCGGCGACCGGGGCAATTTGTATCGGAAAGAAAGGCTGGTTTCGGCTGTTTCTAGGGGAACAATGCTTCGTGGAAGCTTTGGCGGTCGCGTGGCGTTGAGGTCGCTGTCGAGGAACCCTTGGACGTTCGAGTCTTTCTACCGTCAGGCTCGGCAATCGCTTCACCATCAGATCTGAGCCAGCGTTTTAACCGATAATTAGCGGCGGAAAATATATAGGACATCACAGCAGTGTGAATATGGAAGTCCGAGGACAATGAGAAAAAAAGCAGCGGCAAGTTGGTCGTTCCTCGATGTGTATTTGGTTGTCGATATTATCGAGAAGGTTCTCATCGGTTATTTCTTCGTTGGGATCGTCATGCGGGTCCTGCCGCAGATGCAGGACGATCGCGCGATCATCGACTGCCTGCTGATCGTTTCGGAGGGAGCTGCCGCATTCCTCATCCTGACCCGCCGGCCGACGAGAAATGCGTCGCTACGCTTCTTCGACTGGACGGTTACCGCCATTGGCACGATCTTTCCGCTGCTTGCCGCGCCCTCCGCGACACAGCCGCTAGCGCCGCTCGCATTCTGCGGGACGGTGATGGCGCTCGGTTTCATCTTGCAGATATCGGCAAAGCTGACATTGCGGCGAAGCTTCGGCCTGGTGCCGGCCAATCGCGGCGTCAAGATCGGCGGGCCTTACAAATTTATCCGCCACCCGATGTATGCGGGATATCTGATGACACACATCGGCTTCTTCCTGGCTCATCCGAGCCTTTTGAATTTCGCCATCTATGCGACGGCCCTGGCCGCACAATGTTTCCGCCTCCTGGCGGAAGAAGGTCTGCTCAAGCAGGATCCTGCTTACGAGGCTTTCATGGCCACGACCCGTTACCGGCTCGTTCCATTGGCATTCTAAGACGACATAAAGATGGATTGAAAAGAGAAGGGCCGGTTTCCGGCCCTTTCTTTTGTCGGATCCCTTTCTTTAATCGGATCCAGGTCTTCTATCGGTTCAATGCGTCGCGCGGCATGCTTCGGTGCGGGAGGCGCCGCTGTCGGCACCTTTGGTGTGGGAGCCCTTCGGGCCGATCATGCTGTGGCATGGGGGCAGCGGCGTGATGCTGGCCGTTGCGGTCTTGTCGACGGCAGGGGCTGCCATGGCGCTCGGTGCAAAACCATCGCTGTCATTGGTATAGTCGCTGGAATAGGCCGGGGCCTTGCGGCTGCTGTAGTGGACCGGGGCCGGTTTCGACGTCGGGCTCGGCGCGAAGCCGTCGCTGTCGTTGGTGTAGTCATCGGAATAGGTCGGCTGGGCGAAGGCAGCGCCTGCAAGGCTGACGGCGAACAGGGAAGCGGCAAGGGTAAATTTGATGCGCATGGGTCTATCTCCTCAATCTGTTGTTGAATTCCACAACATAAACTAACCCTCGGCAAACACGAGTTCGCGCCCCAATTCAGGCAATTTTGTGATAAAAAAGGCGACGCAGCCGCGACCTTTTGTCCAAATGAAATCACGGTGTTATCAACGAAATTGACGTTCGCGTTACAAAACCTGCCTAAGTAAAACGGCAAAATACGGTACCTCAAAAGCCGTATCGGGCTACAATCTGAAATTGTTAACTTTTGGTAATGTAACAGGCGGGCGGGAGGCATCGGCGCCTTCCGCCGATTGTCCGTATGCGTGACGCTAGTCCTCGTTCGGGATATGCGCGTCGACACCGGTCAGCTGCAGTTTGTTGCGCACATGATGGACACCGTCGACCGAAAGCGCGGCGAGTTCGACCTTGCGGGCGATGCCGATCGTTTCCACCGAACCTTCCAGGGTGACGACGTGACCGTCTGCATGAACCTCGATGCTGTCGATATCGACATCAGGGATGTTTTCGAGATTGTCGTTCACCCGCGCTTCCAGCTCGTCACTTTCATCGCGTTCGATCGTATCGGCGCGCAGCGAATCCTTCAGGCGGTTCTCGTTGCCGTCCTCATCCGTGCCGTCTATCCGGAAGCCCTTGTTGGGATCGCTGTCGAAATTGGCCGCAGTCTCGCCGTAAGGGCCATTATCCGGGCCGCCGGTGCCGGCGCCGCTGTCATCGGCATAGGGCCAGCCGTCATCGAGGTTGCGTTCTTCGAGGTCGCGATAATCCTCTTCACGGGAAAGCTCAGGCTTTTCCCGGGAAATCGGGGTTTTGTCACCGATCCTTGCCATTGCAGTCGCTCCTTCTTGCTTTTGCTGGAAACGCCGGCAGCGGCGAATGGTTCGGTGCGGACGGCGATTTGTCAGCCGTGATTGTCAGTTGTGATTGTTAACTCTCGGCCCTCTCCCATTTCTTCACGAGACGGTCGCGCTTCAGCCGCGAGAGGCGCTGCAGCCAGAAAATGCCATCGAGCTGGTCGACTTCGTGCTGGATGCAGATGGCAAGGAAATCTTCGGCACCGTCCTCGTGCACGGCGCCCTCGGCATCCTGATAGCGGAAGCGGATTGCTCGCGGGCGCGTCACCTCGTCGGTCGCGCCAGGCATGGATACGCTGCCTTCGGTATGGCTCACCGTCTCCTTCGAAAACCAGGTGATATGAGGATTGACATAGAGGCGCACGCCGTCGGCCTTGTCGAGTTCCAGCACCGTGACACGGCTGAAGACACCGATATGGGCGGCAGTGATGCCGACGCCGGGGGCTGCGCGCATCGTCGCCAGCAGATCGTCGGCAAGCGTGGCGAGCGAGGAATCGAAGGCCGTCACCGGCGCGCAGACAGTCTTCAGGCCCGGATGTGGATAGCGCAGAATCGGACGGATGGGCATGGGGCAGGCTTCCTCTGCTTGGACGGGTGAGGAAACTATCGCCGGCCGCGGGCCTTGTCATTACGAAGCGCGGTTTGCCGCTTTACGACACCGGTGCTTTGGGCTAGCAGGGGCCAAGAATTCCGGCCGCGGGAGCCTCGCGCTGGATTCACTTATCCGCTTGTTGATAATGTGTTTTCGGCCAACATTTGCGAATGCGGCGCGGCAGTCGTTGAAATTCGAACCAGATGCGAGGGCGGCAGATGACGACGACCGATGGGGAAGACCGCATTCGCAGGCGTCCTGATGACGAGGAAGCCGATATCTACGACGAGGACGGCAATGTCCGCGGCGATTTCCTGGCGCTTGTCGGCGCCGCAATCGCCGATCGCGACACGCTGTTCCTGCGCCAGAATGTCGCCCGGCTGCACGAATCCGAAATAGGCGATCTGCTGGAGGCGATCCAGCCGGATCAGCGCCTGGCGCTGGTACGCCTGCTCGGCGACGATTTCGACATGACGGCGCTGACCGAAGTCGACGAGGCGATCCGCCGCGAGATCGTCGACCAGATGCCGAACGACCAGATCGCCGCCGCGATCGGCGAGCTCGATTCGGACGACGCCGTCTACATTCTCGAAGACCTCGATAAGGAAGACCGGGAAGAAATTCTCGCCCAGCTGCCGTTCACCGAGCGGGTGCGGCTGCGCCGGGCGCTCGATTATCCCGAAAGTTCGGCCGGGCGCCGCATGCAGACGGAATTCGTCGCCGTGCCGCCGTTCTGGACTGTGGGACAGACGATCGACTACATGCGCGACGAGGAGGATCTGCCCTATTCCTTCTCGCAGATCTTCGTCATCGACCCGACCTTCAAGCTGCTCGGCGCCGTTGATCTCGATCAGATCCTGCGCACCAAGCGGCAGACGAAAATCGAGCAGATCATGCGCGAGACGAACCATCCGGTTCCAGCCGAGATGGATCAGGAGGAGGCTGCCCAGCTCTTCGAGCAGTACGACCTTCTCTCGGCCGCCGTCGTTGATGAGAACGGCCGGCTGGTCGGCGTGTTGACCATCGACGACGTCGTCGACGTCATCCACGAGGAGGCGGACGAGGACATCAAGCGCCTCGGCGGCGTCGGCGACGAAGAGCTTTCGGACAATGTGCTCTCGACGGTGCGTTCGCGCTTCCTGTGGCTTTTGATCAACCTTGGCACGGCGATGCTGTCGGCCAGTGTCATCGGGCTGTTTGACGGCTCGATCGAGAAGATGATTGCGCTTGCCGTGCTGATGCCGATCGTCGCCTCGATGGGCGGCAATGCCGGCACGCAGACGATGACGGTGACGGTGCGCGCGCTCGCGACCCGCGATCTCGACATCTACAATGCCGGCCGCATCATCCGCAGGGAGGCGGGCGTCGGCATCCTGAACGGCATCGTCTTCGCGACGATCATGGGCGCCATCGCCGGGATCTGGTTCCAAAGTTACCAGCTCGGTGCGGTGATCGCAGCGGCGATGGTCATCAACCTGATGGCAGCCGCTCTTGCCGGCATCCTTCTGCCGCTGCTGCTCGACAAGATGGGCGCCGACCCGGCGATCGCCTCTTCCGTCTTCGTCACGACAGTGACCGATTGTACCGGCTTCTTCGCCTTTCTCGGCATCGCTACCTGGTGGTTCGGCATCTGAACGGCCAAAAATTGACTATTACGTAAAAGTCAATATTATCGTCTGTCCGACGACGGGGAACACATGCCGGTGAACAAATATTATAGCATAACGGAACTGACGCGCGAATTCGGGGTCTCGACGCGCACGCTCCGCTTCTACGAGGACGAGGGACTGATCCATCCGGAGCGGCGCGGGCGCACCCGTCTGTTCCGGCAGGCCGACCGGCGCCTCATCGGGGAAATCCTCCGTGGCCGGCGCATCGGTTTCACCATCGCAGAAATCCGCGAGATCATACAGGTCTACAAGGAGCCGCCGGGCGAACTCGGCCAGCTGAAGCTCCTGATGAAGCGCGTCGACGAGAAGCGCGACGACCTGCGCCAGAAGCGCAAGGATATCGACGACACGCTGGCGGAACTTGACGCTATCGAAGAGACCTGCCTCGGCCGCCTCGCCGAAATCGGCGTCACCACCTGAAAAGCGGCTACCGGGCTGCCAACCTCTATCGTGCCTCGACGCTGCATTCGGCGGCGATCGTCTGGACCCGCTCGTCGTTCCGAATATCGATCTCTCCCGCCTGCAGCGGCGTGAACAGGGCTTGAGCCTGCAATTTGTCCAGCGTGCACTGGCAGAAGCCACGGCAAAGCGCTTCGCCTTGCTGCATGACGCAAGAGGCGTTGCATTGCCTTAGGTAAGTCGCGAGCGGATCCGGCGCCTGCGGCGGGGCGACGAGGGAAAGCCCGTAGGCGATGCCGATCAACACCGGCTGATGGATGAGATAGAAAGCAAGGCTGTGGCGGCCGAGCCTTGCCGGCCACCAGGAACCGGTGCCAATGGCGGCAAGCCGCTGCGGCAGCCCGGTTTTGATGGCGATCGAGGCAATACTCAATCCAGCGAAGAAGGGCACGGCCCAGGGAAACAGCGGGACGTAGTCGTTAGAGCGTTCCGGCGTCACGGCAAGGCCGATCCAGGCGAGATATCTGGGATCGAAGAAGGATGAGCGAAGCAGGCCGGGTGGCCCGAAATTATCGGTGATCCAGGCGGCAAAGAGCGCGAGCGTGGCGATGAGCGTGAAGGCGAGCGGCAGCCTCAAAAAAACGACGCCGATGAGCGTGAGCACCGCGATACAGTGCAGGATGCCGAAATAGATCCACTCGTTCGGCATCGCGATGCGCGTGGCGATCGAGATGAGCGCGGCAGCCGCGGCGATCATGCCGAAGCGCTTCCAGTAGGAGGGCCAGCGAATCTCGGGCGTGCTTGAGAGCACCAGGCTGATGCCGACGATGAAGAGAAAGGTCGTGGCGATCGCCCGGGCATAGATCTTCAGCCAGCCGGTTTCGGCCGTGCCCGGCGCGAGATAGCCCATGAACTCCATGTCCCAGCTGAAATGGTAGCTCGCCATGGCGATCAGCGCGACGCCGCGCGCCGTATCCAATAGACCGATGCGCGGCGGTTTTACCGCCGCATCGGCTTTCGTTGCCGGCAATATCATCAAAGTCCCTCGGGCAAATCATTTCCGCCGCTCGACGGACTATCGCGGCCAATAGCAGAAAGGTGGAGATTTGATGGCGGACCGGCATCCATGATCGCCAGTCGCGCCTGCGAGAAAAATTGCCGGCGTGTCAGCACGAAGATGACGATCGCCGTCGTCATCATGAAGACATAGGGGTTGATGAACCAGCCGAGATAGCCGATCGACAGGAAGATCGCCCTGAGCCCCTCGTTGAAATTGCTGCCGGCAATGACGTTCATGCGGATGACGCGTTCGGCCGCCCGCTCGGCGGCGATGACGTCGCGCTCGCTGTCGCGCATCATCGGGATCGAGCCGAAAAGAATGGTGCAGTAGTTGAACAGCCGATAGGACCAGCCGAATTTGAAGAAGGCGTAGCCGAAAAGCGCTGCCAGCCCACCGACCTTCATCTCGAAGACGGCATGGCCGCCATGGAAGACGAAGGGCAGGTCGGCGAAGACGGCATCGACCTTCTCCGTCGCTCCGAGCAAAGCAAAGCAGCTGCCGATCGCGAAGATCGACGTCGAGGCAAAGAAGGCGGTGCCGTTCTGCAGGCCGGCCATGATTTGCGTGTCGATCATCTTCAGGTCGCGGCGCAGCGAATTGTAGATCCACTCCCGGCGCCGTTCGGTCATCGCATGGGTCAGGCTGGTGCGTCCGAAGAAGGTGCGGCCGTGCAGCAGCCAGGAATAGCCCATCCAGACAAAGGCAAAGAAAGTCAGAGCGATATAATCCGCCGTCGTCATCAGTGATTCGGTCTCCGCATGAACGCGACCACTATGCCGCAAGTCGGATTATGCTGCATGGCCGAGTTCGGCGGCTTTACGCGAGCTTTTGGCCATGCGGCAGTTCGGCATAATCGAGCCGTCGGGAAACGACAAGGCTTGGCGGATAGCCGACCGGCATCTTCTGGGCCTAAATGGAGCAATGCGGTGATCCGTCAGCCTGGGGATTAGGGATGGAACCCAAAGAAGGAGAAAAGGACGGCGCTACCCCTCCCGCCTCAATCATCCCCACCCGCGTCGCATGCCGGCCGCCCTCGAAGCGAGCGGTCAGGAATGCATCGACGATATCGAGCGCCAGCCCTTCGCCCACGACGCGCACGCCAATCGAAAGCATGTTGGCATCGTTGTGCTGGCGGATCATACGGGCGGAGAATGTGTCTGCGCAGACGCCGCAACGGATGCCCTTTACCTTGTTCGCCGCCATCATGATGCCCTGGCCGGTGCCGCATAGGATGATGCCAAACCGGCAATCGCCGGAGGCGACGAGACGCGCCGCCGCTTGGCCGTGGTGAGGATAGTGTGTGCTCTCCGGCGTTGTCGGTCCGATGTCGACCGCTATCCAGCCTTGCGCCGCGATATGACCGGCAATGGCCTGCCGGAGTTGAATGGCGGCGTGGTCGCTGGAGAGGGCGATGCGGTTGGTGGCTGTCATGGAGAAGTGGTTCCGTTTTCCAAAGCAATTTGCCGTCTTGACGATGCATGCTAGCGCCACACCAGTCTAGAGGTGCGCGAGCAGGGCGCCGTGTTAACCGCTTGTAAAGTCGTGATGGCCAATTGTTCAGGACTGAACCTGAACTCCGAATTCAAAAGTGACCCATGAGTCGGCCGGATTACATCCCGAGTCTCGATGGCCTGCGCGGTGTCGCTGCGCTTCTGGTCGTTGGAGCCCATATTGGCCTTATCTTTCCGATCACAGCTCCGCATCTCGTGACGATGGGCGACGAAGCCGTCGGTTTGTTTTTTGCGCTCAGCGGCTTCCTGATGGCCCATCTCTATGGCTCACGGCCGGTCACGAGAGAAAACGTGCTGGATTTTCTGGTGAGCCGCTTTGCCCGCATCTATCCGGTTTACCTGGCGGCCGTCATTCTCGTGGCGATGCTGTCGAGCATGCAAAATCTGGATTTTATTCAGCCGATCGTTAGCGGCACGGACTTTGTACGTCATATCTTTCTTCTCGGCTCGAGTGGTGTTTTCTGGTCGATACCACCCGAGATCCAGTTCTATCTGTTCTTTCCTGTCCTGTGGCTTTGCTTGGCCCAGCCGCACCGCTATAGCGGCATAATTGTGGGCCTGACCGTGGCCGTCGTCGTGGATGGCCTGGTCGAATTGCCAGGCCCGGGAATCCTGCTCGTCTCCAAGCTCCCTTACTTTCTGTTCGGCGCACTTGCCGGAATGATGCATTCCTACTGGAACAGCTGGATTCCATCTGCCCTTACAGGCATTTTAACGCTCTTCGCTCTGGCGGTGTTTTTCACTTACCGGCATATCTTGCCCGGCTTTTCCCCGGTATTTTGGAGCCTGCAAAGTGCGGTGGCCGCGGCCGTCATTGTCGGGCTCGTCGCTCGACAGCCTCCCATCGCAGCCCGTGTCCTGGCAGCTGGGCCGGTACGGTTTTTCGGAAAGATCAGCTTTTCACTTTACCTTTTCCATGTCCCCATCATGTTCCTGGCGCGTCTGACTTTTGATGCATTGATGCCGAAACCGGCGCTCATCATGGTGACGCTTTTCGTTGCGGCAGTCGGGGCATGGTTCATCCACGAGACGATCGAGGTTCCAGGCCGACGGTGGCTGATCCAGCTATGGCAGGATAATCGCTCGCGTCTGGTTTGGCGCGAAACTCCAGTTGGCCAAATGAACCGCGCGATCCTCGACCTGCAGGAGATCGAAAAACGCCTGCTGAACGGGGCAACGTCAACCATGGTCGATCAACGACAGATCTCGACGACGTCCACCCCACCGGATGGAGCCGACGGCACGGTCATTCAAGATGATCGTAACGAAAAGCTTCGCGCATAGCGCAGTTGCCGTTCGTCGTCATTGACTTCGTATCGCGCTCAGAGTTCTTGGGCCAGTCCGATGAGAAGCCCTTCAGGCCCGCGGATGTAGCAGAGCCGATACGTGTCTTGATAGTCCACGACTTCGCCTTCGAGCTGCGCGCCGCGCTTACGCAGCCTGTCAAGCGTCTCATTGATGTCATCAACCGTGAACATGACGCGGAGGTAGCCGAGCGCGTTGACCGGGGCGTTGCGGTGATCTGCGACGACGGGCGGCGTGAGGAAGCGGGAGAGCTCGAGCCGGCTATGGCCATCCGGTGTGCGCATCATGGCAATCTCGACATGCTGATTGCCCAGTCCAGTGACACGTCCGGCCCATTCTCCTTCGATCGTGGCCCGCCCTTCGAGCTCGAGGCCGAGCTCGCGAAAGAAATCAATCGTCACTCCGAGGTCTTCGACGACGATTCCTACGTTGTCCATCCGTTTGAGCGCCATGTGTCCAATCTCCCAATCTGCAAGGTTCTAGCATCGACGTCAGCAGGACATTGGGAGTCGGTGCAGACTGTCAAGATAAGGCAACCAGTTCTTCCTCCGCCTAGGCTTCATTGAATGCAGCAATCATTGGTAAGGCGGACCGCTTGGCTTAACGCATGACCCCGAAAATCGGATTCGATTTTCGGAAGGGATTATGCGCACACTCAAAGTGCCAGCGCGTCTTATGGGACACGCGGCGCTCCAGTGGGCAGCCGGAATGTCGCACCGGCTCCATGCGATGTCGGTGTGCTGCACGGATCTGAAACCGACCTCGCTTAAGCTTGCATCCTCATATACAGAAGGCGCACCCATGTTTCTCTCGGTATTCGATGTCTTCAAGATCGGTGTCGGGCCGTCGAGTTCACACACGATGGGTCCGATGTCGGCCGCCAACCGGTTCCTGGAGCTGATCCTGTCGAACGAATGGCCGCGCCCGTCATCGGGCGCACAGGTCACAGCCATCAAAGTCAGCCTGCACGGCTCGCTCGCCCATACCGGCATCGGCCACGGCACGGGCAGGGCTGTCATTCTCGGGTTGATGGGCGAGGCGCCCGACAGCGTCGATCCCGACCGGATGGACGGCATCGTCGACACGGTGGAGCGCACCGGCCGCATCACGCCGGATGGGCATCCCGCCTATCAGTTCCAGCCGAAAACCGATTTGGTCTTCGACAAGAAACAGCCATTGCCAGGCCATGCAAACGGCATGGTTTTTTCCGCCTATGACAGGGACGGCCGGCTGCTCGTCAAGCGCGTCTATTATTCGGTCGGCGGCGGCTTCGTCGTCACCGACACCGAACTGGAACAGATGCGGGCGAAGAAGAACGCGGCCGGCGGCACGCGCGTACCCTATCCCTTCTCCACCGCCAAGCAGATGCTCGAAATGGCGGAGCGCTCTGGGCTGTCGATCGCGCAGATGAAGCGGGCGAACGAGGAGAGCCAGCGCTCACGCGAGGAGCTCGATCAGGGGCTCGACCGCATCTGGGAGGCGATGCGGTCCTGCATCGAGCGTGGCCTCAAGGTCGATGGCATCATGCCCGGCGGCCTCAACGTCAAGCGTCGCGCCCGCAGGATTCACGACAAGCTGGAGGAGGAGTGGCGCAGCAACCGCGTCAATCCGCTGCTCGCCAACGATTGGCTGAGCGTCTATGCGATGGCCGTCAACGAGGAGAATGCAGCCGGCGGGCGCGTCGTCACGGCGCCGACCAACGGAGCGGCCGGCGTCATTCCGGCGACGATCCGCTACTATGAGCATTTCCACGAGGACTGGGACCAGAACGGCATCCGCGACTACCTGCTGACGGCTGCTGCCATCGGCGGCATCATCAAGCACAATGCCTCGATCTCGGGCGCCGAGGTCGGCTGTCAGGGCGAGGTCGGCTCGGCTGCGGCGATGGCCGCCGCTGGCCTTGCCGCCGTCATGGGGGGCACGCCGGAGCAGATCGAAAACGCTGCCGAGATTGCGCTCGAACATCATCTCGGCATGACCTGCGATCCGGTCGCGGGCCTGGTGCAGGTTCCCTGCATCGAGCGCAACGCGCTCGGCGCGGTCAAGGCGGTCACCGCGGCATCGCTTGCCGTCAAGGGCGACGGCCAGCATTTCGTGCCGCTCGATGCCTGTATCGAGACGATGCGCCAGACCGGCCACGACATGAGCGAGAAATACAAGGAGACCTCGACCGGAGGTCTTGCGGTCAACGTCGTTGAATGCTGAGTTTGTGGACGCCTGACGTTACAGCACCATGTGTCCTTTCAGACGCGCAAAGGACGCTTGTAACACTTTGAACTGCTGCATAATTTCATCCTTAGATCGATTCCGGTCTGAGAATAAAATTATGCTGGAGGTGCTTGACGCTCGCTGCCAAAAGGATTTCAACGGCGGCATGGCATTGCATCTCATCAAACTCTGCGTCGGCGCCGACTCGATCGACGATCTGCGCGAATGGGTGGCGGAACGCTCGCTGCGCGCCATTGCAGCCGGCCTCGAGCCGCATTCGGTGCATACGACGCGCATGGCGCCGAAACGCATGGAGGAACTGCTTGACGGCGGCTCGCTCTACTGGGTGATCAAGGGGCAGGTGCAGGCCAGGCAGAAGCTGCTCGGCATCGAGACCTTCACGGACGGCGAGGGCATCTCGCGCTGCCGCCTGATGCTCGGCCCGGAGGTCATCGAGACGGCCGTGCAGCCGAAACGTCCCTTCCAAGGCTGGCGTTATTACACTGAAGACGACGTGCCGCGCGACCTGACAAGTCTTGGCGCCGGCATTGCCGAAATGCCCGCTGATCTTCGCCGCGAACTCACGGACCTTGGTCTGCTCTAATCCCGGAAATCGAAGCCGACTTCCGGAAAGGTTTATGCGTGGGTTGAAGGTGACGGCGTGCCCCGTTCGGGCACGCGGCACTCCGCAGCTCAGCGCAGGCGCAGCTGCACCGGCGCGCTGCCGCCGGGGGATGTCACATGCAGATGGATGCGGGCTTCGGGTTGGGAATAGCGCCAGGCGCGCGCACCATGGCACAGCAGCAGATTGATAAGATCCCGGGTCTTCGGAGACTTCGCCTTCGGTCGTTGCAGGCCAATCTCGGCAAGGCGCAAAGCCGCCTCGTGCAGCGGATGCAGAGATGAGCGCCCCTTGGCCATGCGGCGGTCTGAAGGCATTCCTGGAAAGTTCTCATTAATCGCCATTGTTTTCCCCGTACGCAATACTGATCGAGTTCAAGAATGGTGGCCGGAAACGCAAACACCGATTCCGGCCGTCGCCAATGCCGCCGGCCATCTTGCAGGCAGCATCGAATAGCTCATTGGGCAGCCGCCCAGCACTTGATGCCGGCCTTTTTCAAGGCCTTGCAGGCGTTGACGGCATCGCGCTGATCGTCGAAGCCGCCAAAGCGGGCGCGGTAAAGCTGATCACCACCAGCGGCGTAGGCGACCGCGAAGGGCTTCGCCGAGGCCAGCGCTCTGCCGCCCTTGCTCTTGGCGCTCTCCAGGAGATCCATGGCCATCTGCCGGTTCGGCGAGACGCCGACCTGCACGACCCAGCCGCTGGGACCATCGCTGGTTGAAACGGCGCCAGTCGAAGTGGGAGAAGTGGGAGTGGTCGAGGCGGTGGTGACCTCATCGACCGAGGTATCGCCCTGTTCCGGCGGCATATAGGCGGGCGCCGGCGTCGGCACGGCGACCGATGCCTGCTGCTTGAAGGTCATGGTCTTGACTTTGGTCGGCGCCGGCATCGGCTGGGCTACCAGTGGATTGTCGGATTTCGACTGAGCGGTCTCGGCATAGGCAACCTCGGTCTCGGCGACCTGATAACGCGCATCCGGCAGCGGGCCTTTGTGCGGCAGGCTGAGATCGGCGGCTGCGGCCGAAATCGGCGGCTGCGTTGCGGTGATCGTCTTTGCGATCTGCTGTTGGGCCATTTGCGGCTGAACTTTCTGCTGGACCTTCTGCGGCTGGACCGGAGCGGGTGTCTCGATCATCGCCGGGGCAGGGGCTGCCTGGGCAATCAGCGCCGACGACCCGCCGCGGCTCGATGCCTTCGGCAGATAGGTGGCGATCAGATTGCGCATCTGGGCATCGCGGGCGGGCGTCGAGGCGCCGCCGAGCACGACGCCGACGATCGACTTGCCGTCTACCTGCACCGAGCTCACCAAATTGAAACCGGCAGCGCGCGTGTAACCAGTCTTGATCCCGTCGACGCCGCGCACCGAACCGACCAGGCGGTTGTGGCTGCGGATCGTGCGGCTGCCGAACTTGAAGGCGCGAGTGGAGAAATAGCCGTAATATTGCGGGAAATGCTGGCGAAGGGCGATGCCGAGGCGAGCCTGATCGCGCGCCGTCGTCATCTGCGCCGTATTCGGCAGGCCGTTGGCGTTGCGATAGGTGGTGCGCGTCATGCCAAGCGCATGCGCCTTGGCGGTCATCAGCTGGGCGAAACGATCCTCGCTGCCGCCGCCCAGCATTTCGCCGAGCGCGGTTGCGGCATCATTGGCCGACAGGGTAACGAGACCGAGAATGCCCTGCTCGACGGTGATCGTGCCGCCGGCGCGGACGCCGAGCTTGGTGGGCGCCTGGGCTGCCGCATGAGCGGAGAAGGGGACGGGCGTATCGAGGCGAATGCGGCCCTGCTCCAATGCCTCGAAGGTCATGTAGATGGTCATCATCTTGGTCAGGGAGGCGGGGTATTGCAGCCGGTCGGCATTCTCGCTGTAGAGAACGTTGCCGGTCTTGGCGTCGACGACGATGCCTGCATATTTCGAATTCGCCGCTTCTGCGTCGGCATTTACCGAATCGACCAGGACGATCGTGACGGCCACCGAAAGGATCGCCAGCAGCTTTGCCAGAAAATTGCCGGATCGGGACGATGATACGGAGGAGGCTGACCTTGACACTATTCCACTCTTCTCTTGCATTTCAGATATTTTGCATTTCAGATTTTGGCAGGAACCGCACACCTCCCGCCGCACAGCTCGTCTTCTAAAATTACCGGTTGGGCGTTACCAATCCGTTTATGATGAATCGTTTATTTCGCTGTCAGGGGAGCATTTTAGGGTGTTGTCGCAGAACGGTTCACAAGACGCGTTTCCACAAAGGTGCGGATAGCGGCATCAATATGTTCCCAGTCGTCGAGATGGCTGCTCGAAAAGCGGTAGAGAACGCTGAGATCCCTGCCGACCTTGATATCGCGTTGACAATCTCCGCTCGCCGCCTTGTCCGGGGCTGAAGGCAAAATGCAGCGCACGACGTAATTCGGCCCGCCCTCGACGGGCGCCGTCAGCAGTACCTCGTCGCCATAACCCGCATCGGCGCGAAGACGATGCAGCGTCAGGCGGTTGCGGAAGGGCTCGGCCGGTCCTTCGATCAGATGCGAATAGATCGGTTCCAGCCGCCCGGACATGTCGCGCGACATGGTGCTCTGGGTAACCTGCAGGAAGATCAGCCCGGAGGATTGGGCGACATCGTCGAATCGAAGGTGGTTTTCCTTGCCGTAACCCTGCATCTCAGGCCAGGCGAGGTAGAGATCGACGCGTTCGGCGGCGCCTTCATGCCTCTGGCTAGGAAAGCGGATGGCGTTCTCGGGGAATTTCACGGTGTCGCGGCCGATGGCCAGCATGATTTCAACCGTGCTGTCGGTGTTGCCGGCAAGCGAGATGTGGCGGCCGAACCAACGGCCGCCGATGCTGATGGCAACTGTCAGGACCGCCAGAACAGCGATCGCCGCCATCGTGCGGAGGAGAAATCCCATGGAAAAAAGCGGCTGCTCGTCGGGTGCGCTGTGCGCGGCATGGCTCATGGCGGTTCTTCGCGTTTCGGTCCGCCGCAGGAAGAACATGAGCCGCCGGTGCCGATGATGAATCTCACCGCCATGATCGAGCCGGCAAGGTTAACAATTCGCTAAGATACTGGTGAGGTAAGGCTTTAAAAGAGGGCGAGCCGTTCCCGGGACAGCGGGAACGGCTCTTGGGCACCGGTCGGGGACGGGATGCGGGGACTGACCGGGCCGCAGGCTGCAGCCGACTAGAACAGGATGATTTTAGGCCGCTCGGCCGAAAAATCTGAATCCTGTTCTTGAGCATGATGTCGTCCGAAAACCGCTCACGCTTTTCGGCATCATGATCTAGCATGCCGGCAGGCTGTTCTTACTTGACGCTACCGACCGCGACAGCGCGGCCGTCTTGAAGCTTTGACCAGCGGGCCGGATCGTCGGCGGACTGGCGCTTCAAATAGGTGTATTCTGTATCCGACCACAGCAGCACCTTGTTGCGCATGTTGTCGAGGATGAAGTCGCCGTGATCGGTGCGAACCGTCAGTACGGCATGGCCTTCGCCATTCGGCTGCAGCACGACGGTGATCAGCGTATCGGACGGCGAGAAACCGTCGTCGATCAGCATCTTGCGCTTCAGCAGGGCGTAATCCTCGCAATCGCCGACGGTGCGCGGATAGGCCCAGTGCTCCTCGACACCGTAGATCTGCTCGTCCGTCATCGGCTGGATCGTCGAATTGACGGTGTAGTTGACCTTGAGAATTTCCTTCCAGCGATCCTCGGTGAGGATGGCCGGTCCGGCATCGCCGCCGACTTCGACACATTCTGTCGGATTCGCCTTGCAGAATTCGTAATGCCCGATCGGCGGGCTGGCATTGCCTGCCAGGGCCATGCTGGCGGGCATCGCCTGTCCCGAGCCCACCATAGCCGTCATAATGGCACCGGCCAGAAGGCCGCCTTTCAGGATATTCGCGCTTGTCATTGCCGTCTCCCCGTAAGTTGAGGTGACAATGGCACAGACGTTTTTATCTCACGGAAAATTACGCAATAGAATTAAAGGCTTAGTTGATTCAAATGCCGATAAAACTTGGCTAAAAACAAACTTGAATGCGAGTAAAATTCGATGCGGATTTGTCTCGAATTCGATTAAAACTGTAATGCACGCAACAAGGCTTTCGCCCGCGAAAAGGTTGCGTTGCCGTCCTCATGTTAAGGATTTTCGTTAAGCCGGATAACTTCCGGCGGCCGGCCGGCGACGTGCGGTCGACCGTCGACGCAGCCGGAATCGACCGATTCGACCGGTTCAAAAGCAGAATGTCGCTCAGATCGCCGATTCCGACGGGAAAATTATTTTTGAGGAAAATCGCGAAATCGATCGGTGGCGGCGACGATCGCCGCGCTCATATCGGGATTTCCGGTGGAATGGGCAGCATGCGGAAGGATGCTGAGCTCGCTTTGCGGCCAGGCGCGGGCGAGTTCCCAGGCAGTGACAAGCGGCGCCTCGATGTCGAACCTTCCCTGCAGCAGGATGCCGGGAATGCCGGTGAGCCGCGTGGCATTCTTCAAAAGTTGGGCGTCCTCCAGCCAGGCGCCGTTGCTGAAGTAGTGGGTGATGATGCGGGCGCGCGTCAGTAAATAGGTGGGGTCGGCCCAGCGGCGCGGTAGGCCTTGGGGATCGGCGAGCAGAATCGAGGCCGCCTCCCAATCATGCCAGTCGCGCGCCGCCTTGAGGCGCGTTTCCGGGTCCGGATCGTTGAGGAGACGATGATAGGCGGCCACCATGTCCTCGTCTACTCCCTGAATCGCTGGGGCAGCCGCCTGGCGGAAACGGTGCCATTCTTCCGGAAAGAGCGGCGCCATGCGCCGATAGAGCCAGTCGATTTCCGAGAGGCGAGTGGTGGTCACGCCTGCGATGACGATCGCCGCGACCCGCTCCGGATGAGTTTCGGCATAGGCGAGCGCCAGCGTCGAGCCCCAGGAATTGCCGAAAAGGAGCCAGGTGTCGATGCCGAGACCGGCGCGCAGCCGTTCGATATCGGCAACGAGATGCCAGGTGGTGTTGAGGGAGAGATCGGTTTGCGGATCGGCAGCGCTCGGCAGGCTGCGGCCGCAATTGCGCTGATCGAACAGAATGATTCGATAGGCATCGGGATCGAAATAGCACCTCGCCATGGTCGAACAGCCGGAGCCAGGGCCGCCGTGCAGCACCAGTGCCGGGCGGCCCGTCGGATTGCCGCAGGCCTCCCAATAGATCAGATTGCCGTCGCCCGTATCAAGCAAGCCGTGATCATAGGTTTCGATTTCGGGATAGAGAACTGACATGGGCCACCTGCGATCGAGCCGGGCCTTATCCGTCATATCCGTGACGAACGAATGACGAGCGAGGGCGAGGCATTTTCGAACGCAAAATCACTGCACATTTTGGGCAACCTCACCGAGTGCAGATCGGTGTCGCAGCTTGTTCCACTCATAATACTATCTGCCGACTGGGTGGAACGACTTGCGACAGGATTTCGCGCCTGCTTTCCAAAGCCAGATTCGTTGCCGCTTGCAAATCTCTTGCCGTGACGTGCAGGCCTTTCAACACGACCTGACAGAGTGTGCGCCGGACCTGGCAATCGCGTTCGATGAACGTCCGTCGAAAATTGCGCCCCGCCGCGGAACCCCCGGAAAGGCAGCGCCATCTTCCGCAGCTTTTAAAGGAATTCGCGCAGCGTCTCGCGGGACTGGATCGACAGGAATTCGATTGCCACACCTTCGACGAAGTGGCGTACGACGCGACCGCGCATGTTGCCGAGCCGCACCGCCGTTCCGATCGAAGGGCGCATTTCGACGTCGACGGCAGCGCCCGACAGCGAAAGGTCCATGATGCGGCAGAAATAACGCGTGCCGTCCTCGAGCGTCAGCTCGGTCTTCGTGTCACGTGGGGTCAGGCGGTCGTGGCGCCGATCTTCCGGCAGGCCGAGTTCATGCTTGTTGGCAAGCCAGGTGAGCTGGGCCGCGAGCTTCTCGCGTTTCCGGTCGGTGGCGTTGATCGACATGGTGAAGCCGCGGCCATCGATCGTCTGGACATAACCTTCGACACGGCCGAGATGGTCGATATAGGCGACGACGCGTTCGTTGGCGCGCGGCCGGCCGGGGCAGGTGACGTACATGTCGCCAGGCGACATGTCGATCACCATGCATTCGAATTCCTCGTAGTTCGCAAGCATCAGCCGGCCCTGCATATTGATGGGCACGCGCTGGAAAACGCCCTGTTCAGGGCGCGGCGCAGGTCGTTGCGTCTGAGCTGGCTGGAACGAGTGCATCAAAGGGCTTCTTCATGAAAATCGCAGAGACCGATCTTTACCTGCAATCCATTAACAGAAGGTTGTTTCGCGCCGTCCCGACATAGCGGAAAACGAGTATATCCGGTGTCCTAAAATGGGACCCTCAGCGCGCCTCCACGCTCAGCAGCTGCGACACCATGCGGCGCATGACCTGGCCGAAATGGATGCTTTTGCCAGCGACGATCTTGTTGATCGGTCGCAGCTCGGCCGGTGCTGCATTGGCGAACTTTCCGGGGAGCAGGCGGCTGCGGTCGAGCGCCAGGAATTCGAGCGGTACGATCTCCAGCCAGCTCGCCGCCGCTGTCGGCGCGATCGCGCCGAGCAGCCGGTCGCAGGCCCCGTCCGGCGAACGCAGCGGCATCATGATAATCTCGAAGGAGGCCTGATGACCGACGGTGCTATAGCCGGTGGCGTTGAACAGGGCCGGCATGGCATGATCCATGACGCCCATCGCCGTGCGTTCGATGTCCTTGTGCTGACCATTTGCCCAGAGAGACGAAAAACGTTCGCTGCGCAGATCACGCCCGAAGAGATCGCAGATGCGGGTGCCGGCCAGCCGGAAACCGATGTCTCCGCCGTCGCGCCTCTCAAGAATGAACAGATTCTGGAGCAGGTGGGGGACGGCGGAGGGCTCGACCTGTGATTTCAGCGGCGCATCGGCAGCGCCGCGGATACGGTTCCAGTAGTCAAAAATTTCGATGGTCGTTTGCACACGCATTTCACACCAACCTGTCTCATTCCGGAGCATTTTCGGGCAGTCATTGCCCGTACAGACTCTACCTTGCGGATTTCATGCCAAATCACGGCGGTTAAGGTTAAGAGATGGTTTCGGTTGAGATGCAGTGCCTGTCGTGACATTGTCCCGCATCGCTTCGACTTTCGGAGTTCAGCACAACCTGCCCGGGCCCAAGGTCTTTCCTTGAGCTCCCGGTCCGCCGCCCGGCACTTCGGGCGGCTTTTTTTTTAACAGGCGCTCCTGTATGGCTGTGGCCTCAACGAGGCAAAACACAGATGAATGAGCAGACGGCCGAGCCGCATAAGGCGCCAGAACCTCCCGAGGTCCAGCCACCGGCACGGCCACCGCGCGAACCGGTCTTTAATCTTCCACCGGCACTGCTCTTCAGCCTTTGCCTGCTTGGTATCATCTATGCGGTGCAGGAGCTCCTGCTGTCCGACGATGCGCTGAACTGGCTGTTCTTCACCTTCGGCTTCGTTCCCGCCCGTTATGTGATTCCGCTGTCGCAGCAGGGACCGGAGCTGTTCTGGACGCCGGTCACCTATTCGCTGCTGCACGGCAGCGTCCAGCATATCCTCTTCAACGCTTTCTGGCTGATGGCCTTCGGCGCGCCGGTCGTGCGCCGCATCGGGACGCTACGCTTCGTGCTCTTCTGGGTCTTTTCCGCCATTGCATCAGCCGCCCTGCACGCGGTCCTGAACTGGGGGGACGTGTCGCTGCTGATCGGCGCGTCGGGCGTCATCTCCGGGCTGATGGGCGCCGCCTGCCGATTCGCCTTTCCGGCCGAACGACGGCCGATGGCACCGGCGCATCTCAATCCCCGGCTTTCCATCGTCGAGGCGCTGAAGAGCCGCACCGTCATCATCTTCATGCTGCTCTGGCTGGTCGGCAATGCGCTGATCGCCGTCGGCATCCCTCTCGTCGGCGATAGCGACCAGCCGATTGCCTGGGACGCACATATCGGCGGCTTCGTCTTCGGCTTCCTGCTGTTTTCGCTGTTCGATCGGGCGCCGCGCCCGCCTGTGATGGAACCCGCCGGAATGGAGAAGGATATGTTGCAATCCTGAGCCGGGCAGTGCACGATCTACATATCCGCGATGGGGGGAGAAACCGCCGCGGATGCCTGTGACAAGTGTTTCACGGACATAGGAGGTTCGAATGACCAGTTCAGTCAAAGCAATCCTCGACCTGAAGGGCAGGGACGTCGTCACCGCCGGGCCGAACGCCACCGTCGCCGAGGCGGCCGCCATCCTCAGCAAGAAGAAGATCGGCGCCATCGTCGTCGTCGGCATGGAGAACCGGATTTCAGGCATGTTCACCGAGCGCGATCTCGTGCATGCGATCGCCAAACACGGCAAGGACGGCTTGGACCAGGCGCTGGCCAAGGTCATGACCGCGAAGGTCTACCGCTGCCATGAGGAGACGACCGTCAACGAGCTTATGGAGCTGATGACCAGCCGCCGTTTCCGTCACGTGCCGGTGGAAAGCAACGGCAAGCTTGCCGGCATCATTTCGATTGGCGACGTGGTGAAATCGCGCATCGCCGAAGTCGAGCGTGAGGCCGAGGAAATCAAGGCCTATATCGCCGGCTGAGGTTTTCGCCGGCCATGCTCGACCGATGTCGTTGTCGCAAAACCGCTGCAGGCTTGTGGACGGCCTGCATCAGGGGTGGCTGGCGTAGACTTCCTGCATGCGCTTGATCTCGGGGAGCCTGGCTCTGGCTTCCTCGTAGCCGCGTTCGATCGCCTCGCCAGCCCGGTGAAATTCGGAAAGGCCGATATAGCTGAGACGCGGCTGCAGCGAAATATCAGGCGGGTCGCCGGCAAGGCGGGCGCGGGCAATCCTGTCCTGGATGATGTTGAAGGCCTGCACCATGACGCCGGTCATGCCGAGGCGCGCATAGGGCGCTTCTTCCTGTTTCTGCACTTCCTGGGCCGACAGGCTGGCATTGTGCCGGACGACGGCCGAGCGGCCGTAGAGATCGTAATTGAGATTGACGGCGACGACGAGCGGCTGCTCGTAGGCGCGGCAGACGGAGACGGGGACGGGATTGACGAGTGCGCCGTCGACCAGCGTGCGGTGATTGCTGCGCACCGGCTCGAAAATGCCAGGCAGGGCATAGGAGGCGCGCAGCGCCGTAATCAGCGAACCATTGGCGATCCAGACCTCGTGACCGGTATTGACCTCGGCCGCGACCGCAACGAACGGCCGATCGAGATCCTCGACGTTCAGGCCTTCGAGATGTTCCTGCATGCGCTTGGTCAGCCGCATGCCGCCGAACAGGCCACTGCCGCCGATGGTGAGATCAAGGAGACTTGCGATGCGGCGCATTGTCAGCGAGCGCGCGAAGCTTTCGAGTTCATCGAGTTTGCCGGCGAGATAACAGCCACCGACCAGCGCGCCGATCGAGGTGCCGGCAATCATGCCGATCTCGACCCTTGCCTCGTCGAGTGCGCGCAGCACACCGATATGGGCCCAGCCGCGGGCAGCGCCGCCGCCGAGTGCCAGCGCGATCTTGATTTTCTTTTGAGGCGCCGGAGGTGGGAGCATCTCGAGCGTCGTCGACATATCGGAACCGGAACCCTCGCCTTCAGAGCTTTGACGATGCAGACTCCAGCTCAGCATGGCGCTCTCCCCTCCCAGCAGAACACTTGGTTCCCGATAGTGTGCCCGATCAGTTTCCAAATGGTATATAGAAGCTGTTTCTGGCGCAATAAGGAGCAAATGCCGGGAAATTCTGGCTATTTTCCGTAGACATCCTGCGGATCGAAATGAAGCTCGTCGTCGACGATATCAAGCATCGGCTTTCCGTCTCGAAGCGTGATCGTCCGGTAGAAACAGGAGCGGCGGCCGGTGTGACAGGTGGCGTCGTGGCCGGCGACCTCGACCTTCAGCCAGATAGCGTCCTGATCGCAATCTGTGCGGATTTCTTTGACCGTCTGGAAATTGCCCGAGGTCTCGCCCTTCTTCCAGAGCTTGCCGCGCGAACGGCTGAAATAATGCGCCGTGCCGGTCTGGATGGTCAGCGCCAGCGCCTGGGCATTCATATGCGCCACCATCAACAGCTCGCCATCGCCGGCGTCGGTGACGATCGCGGTGATCAGGCCACGGTCGTCGAAACGCGGCGTGAAATCGCCGGCGTCTTCCAGCGCCGACTTGTCCTCGGATGGTTGATTGAAGATCAGTTGACTCATCGCGGCCCTCCTGAGGGAGCCGGTATCAGCGGCTCCGCACCATGGTCATGAAACGGGCCTGATCGGCCGGCTCAGTCTTGAACGTTCCCGTAAACATCGTCGTCAACGTGGTCGAGCCCTGCTTCTGAACGCCGCGCATCGCCATGCACATATGTTCGGCCTCGATCAGCACTGCGACACCGCGCGGATTCAGCGTATCGTCGATTGCCCGGGCGATCTGGGCGGTCATCGTTTCCTGGGTCTGCAACCGACGGCCATAGATCTCGACGACACGGGCAATCTTCGACAGGCCGAGCACACGCCCGTCCGGCATGTAGGCAACGTGGGCCTTGCCGATGATCGGCACCATGTGGTGTTCGCAATGCGAGTAGAACGGAATATCCTTGACGAGGACCATGTCGTCGTAACCGGCGACCTCCTCGAAGGTGCGGCCGAGCACGTCTTCCGCCGCCATGTCGTAACCGGAAAAAAGCTCGCGGTACGATTTGACGACGCGGGCCGGCGTTTCGAGCAGGCCTTCACGCGTCGGGTCGTCGCCGGCCCAGCGCAACAGAACGCGAACGGCTTCCTCCGCCTCCTGCTGGGAGGGGCGATCCGAGTCGCGGTTCGTCTGCGGAAAGTTTTTTACGATTGCGTCCATGAACAATGGTCTCCTGGTCCGCACCGCGGACCCATCTGTCGGAATCGCCACTGGTCAATCCCATGCGGGAATTCATGCACCTTTGGCAGGCTCCGGGGCTTTCAGGGCACATTCAGCCCGTCCGGCACGGTTTCCCAATCAAACTTACACGAGGCCATTGCATTTTCATGGCCTTCGAACGACATACATATAGGAAGACGGCCATTATATGTAAGTATCCTCAGACGACACGGTGTGTTTTTTGTTTTGACGACAATAACACCCCTGCAGAGGCCGATCCGCAGCGATCTTGGAGCGGAAATCCAGTATGGATGACATCTACAACAGCAAAATCCTCGAATTCGCCGGCAATATTCCGCTGACCGGAACGCTTGATGATGCCGATGCGAGCGCCCAGGCCCATTCCAAGCTCTGCGGCTCGAAGGTGCGGATCTGGCTGAAGATGGACGGGGATACCGTGACCGGCTTTGCCCATGAGGTGAAGGCCTGCGCGCTCGGACAGGCCTCGTCCTCGATCATGGCCCGCCATGTCGTCGGCGCCACATCGGGCGAATTGCGCCAGGCGCGCCAGGACATGCTTGCCATGTTGAAGGCGGACGGGGCCGGGCCTCAGGGACGCTTCGAAGACATGCGTTATCTGCTGCCGGTGCGCGACTACAGGGCCCGCCATGCCTCGACGATGCTGACCTTCGATGCGGTCGTCGATGCGATCGGGCAGATCGAGGCGAAACGGGCGGAAGTTGTCGAGGCATAACCGAGATGTGCGAATTCTGCGCCCCGCAGGCTGACGATGAGGATGACGGCGGCGCCGCCGGACCCGAAAAGCCGCGCGAAAAGGCCGCACGCACCTCCCGCAACTATGCCGGTCCGTTCCGCAAGACCCCCGACCGTCTGCTCGGCATGGGGCTCGTCCGCCTCTACCAGCTGACGCTGTCCGGCTTCATCGGCAATTCCTGCCGCCATATCCCGACCTGCTCCGAATATGGCTACGAGTCGATCGCCCGCCACGGCCTTTGGGCCGGCGGCTGGATGACGCTGTTTCGCGTCGGCCGCTGCGGCCCGGGCGGCACCAGCGGCCTCGACCAGGTGCCGGAGATGCTCGGCGACAGCTTCCGCTGGTGGACGCCGTGGCGTTATCTCGCCCTCGGACGCAAGAGAGGCTGACCGCCGTGACGATGCCCGGCGAATACAGGCGTGCATCGGAAGACTTTGACCATTATCTCGATGATATCAGAGCCGATACGCTGATCGACAGCCGAAATGTGGTCTACATCATGACCCAAGGGGTCTTTCAGACGTTCCGCCGCCGCCTCGATGTGGCAGACGCGCTCCGGTTCGCCGATGTGCTGCCGCCGGTGCTGCGTGCGATCTTCGTCGCCGACTGGAATCCCGACGAGGCCAAACGGTCCTTCGAGGATCGTGCGCCGATGACGCGGGAGGTGCAGTCACTGCGCGGTGACCATAACTTTTCCCCCGACACAGCCATCCGAGACGTGGCGATGGCTGTGCGAAAACATGTCGACGCCGCCGCATTCGACAGAGTGCTGACGACCTTGCCCGACGGCGCAGAGGAGTTCTGGCAGCCATGAGCACCTTCATCGCCCTTCTGCACAGCATTGTCCTGGCGCCCGACCGCCGCGTCGTCATGCAGGATTTGCGCGCACTTGCCGAAGAGCTCGGTTATCGCGAGCCGCGCACGCTGGTTTCCACAGGCAATCTCGTCTTCGAGGCCGACGAGATGCGGCCGCACGAACTCGAGACCAGCTCGAGGAGGGGTTTGAAGAAAAGTTCGGCAAACATGTCGATATCATCGTGCGCAGCGACTGCACCTGGATGGCGCTTTGCAGCACCAATCCCTTCAAGGACGGCAATGGTGACCAGGTCATCGTCCGGGTGATGCGCCTGCCGGTCGACCCCAAGAAGGTGGAGGCGCTGAAACCGCTGATGACGGAGGGACAGCGCATCGCCGTCGTCGGCGGCGATCTCTGGATCGATTTCGCCGGCAAGCCGAGCCAGTCCAAGCTGCTTTCGGCGCTGACCACCAAGCGGCTCGGCGTCGGTACGATGCGCAACTGGAACACCGTGCGTGGGCTGACTGAAATGATCATATAGCCCGGGCTTCGTCTTTACTCAGACAGCAAATCTGGCTATCAGGCGGCTGCGCATTCAGCTCCGCGGAGGCGCTTTCATGTCAACCACCCGCATTCGTTGGCGGGACTGGACAAGGAGAATTTCGATGTCCCAAGCTATTTCCCTGACATTTCCCGATGGTTCCGTGCGCGGCTACGATGCCGGCGCAACCGGCCGGGATGTCGCTGAATCCATTTCCAAGTCGCTCGCCAAGAAGGCAGTGGCCGTTGCTATCGACGGCACCGTGCGCGACCTTTCCGACCCCGTGACGACGGGCAGAATTGAGATCATCACCCGCAATGACGACCGCGCGCTGGAACTCATCCGCCACGACGCGGCGCATGTCATGGCGGAAGCCGTTCAGGAGCTGTGGCCCGGCACCCAGGTGACGATCGGCCCGGTCATCGAAAACGGTTTCTACTACGACTTCGCCAAGAACGAGCCCTTCACACTCGACGATCTGCCGAAGATCGAAAAGAAGATGAAGGAGATCATCGCCCGCAACGCCGCCTTCACCAAGCAGGTCTGGTCGCGCGAAAAGGCGAAACAGGTCTTCGCCGACAAGGGCGAGCAGTACAAGGTCGAACTCGTCGACGCGATCCCGGAAGGGCAGGATCTCAAGATCTATTACCAGGGTGACTGGTTCGACCTCTGCCGCGGTCCGCACATGGCCTCGACCGGTCAGATCGGCAACGCCTTCAAGCTCTTGAAGGTGGCCGGCGCCTATTGGCGCGGCGACAGCAACAATCCGATGCTGAGCCGCATCTACGGCACGGCCTTCGCCGAACAGTCGGAGCTCGACAACTATCTGCATATGCTTGCCGAAGCCGAAAAGCGCGATCACCGCCGCCTCGGCCGCGAGATGGATCTCTTCCATTTCCAGGAAGAGGGGCCGGGCGTCGTGTTCTGGCACGGCAAGGGTTGGCGTGTATTCCAGACGCTGGTCGCCTATATGCGCCGCCGGCTTGCCGGTGATTATCAGGAAGTCAACGCGCCGCAGGTGCTCGACAAGTCGTTGTGGGAGACCTCCGGTCACTGGGGCTGGTACCGCGACAACATGTTCAAGGTGACGGTCGCCGGCGACGACACCGACGACGACCGCGTCTTCGCACTGAAGCCGATGAACTGCCCCGGCCATATCCAGATCTTCAAGCACGGGCTGAAATCCTACCGCGAGCTGCCGATCCGGCTTGCCGAATTCGGCAATGTCCACCGTTACGAACCGTCGGGCGCGTTGCACGGGCTGATGCGCGTGCGCGGCTTCACGCAGGACGATGCCCACATCTTCTGCACCGACGAGCAGATGGCCGCCGAATGCCTGAAGATCAACGATCTGATCCTTTCGGTCTACAAGGATTTCGGCTTCGACGAAGTCACCATCAAGCTCTCGACAAGGCCGGACAAGCGCGTCGGTTCGGACGAGCTCTGGGACCGTGCCGAAGACGTGATGATGGGCGTGCTGGAGACGATCCAGCAGCAGTCCAACAACATCAAAACCGGCATCCTGCCGGGCGAGGGCGCTTTCTACGGGCCGAAGTTCGAATATACGCTGAAGGATGCGATCGGCCGTGAATGGCAGTGCGGCACGACGCAGGTCGACTTCAACCTACCGGAACGTTTTGGCGCCTTCTACATCGACAGCAACTCCGAAAAGACGCAGCCGGTGATGATCCACCGCGCCATCTGCGGCTCGATGGAACGCTTCCTCGGCATCCTGATCGAGAACTTCGCCGGCCACATGCCGCTCTGGGTATCACCGCTTCAGGTGGTGGTCGCAACGATTACCTCGGAAGCCGATGCCTACGGGCTTGAAGTGGCCGAGGCGCTGCGCGAGGCCGGTCTCAACGTCGAGACCGACTTCCGTAACGAGAAGATCAACTACAAGGTCCGCGAGCATTCGGTCACCAAGGTTCCTGTCATCATCGTCTGCGGCAGGAAGGAAGCCGAGGAGCGCACGGTCAACATCCGTCGCCTCGGCAGCCAGGAACAGGTTTCGATGGAGCTTGACGCTGCCGTCGAGAGCCTTGCCCTTGAAGCGACACCGCCCGACATTCGTCGCAAGGCCGAAGAAAAAAGCCAAGGCGGCCTGAAATAAGCCGGATTTGACAGCGCCGGGCGTGGCGCTGTCAGAAATCCGATATGCAACCGCAATATAGCCACCGTGAACGTACGACGCCGTCTTCTCGATGGTGTCGCCGTGCTGCGTCGTCATGAGACGCAGCTGATCAAACGAAACCAGTAAAGCTAAAATCAATCGAGGCTGGTGTCGTCGCCGCCCTGCGGCACGAGCTGTTCGTAGGAGGGCAGTGGCGCCACCGGGGCCGGCTGGACGCCTGGCGGGGGCGGCGTGCCGACTGGCACTTGTTGCACCGTGCGGGCAGCATCCACCGGTGGCTGCGGCTGCTGGTCCTTCATCAGAACCTCGACATCGGTGTTCCTGCCGGCGACGACGGTGAAATCGCGCTGGTAGATCTTGTCCTTGTTGCGGGCGACGGCGGAATATCCGCCTTCGGCGAGGACCATGGTCGGGAAGGCACTGACACTTTCGCCGACGCTGTCGCCGGCCGCGGTCAGAATTGACCATGCCGTATCGGCGATCGCCTCGCCGCCGGCATCGGAGACCAGCTTGAAGGTGATCTGCGCGGCGCGATGCTGAATCGTCGCCTCGGTCAGCTTGCCGGCCTCGACCTGGATGTCGGCGCGGATCACGGCGTTGACGCTGCCATATTCGGAAACGATGTGATAGGTGCCGGCATTGAGGCGGACGATGGTATTCGGCGAGACATCGGCCATGACGAGGCCGCGCTCGCCATCGTCGCGCACTTCCGAAGAATAGATCGAGAAGCTCAACTGGTCGGGGCGGATGCGGGCGTCGGTGCCGGAGACGGCATTGAGCAGCAGGCCGCCGGCATCGAGCACCATCACCTGCTTGTCGACCTCGCCTTCAGCGGGCACGGTCAATTTCTTGGTGACGCCGGCGCGGCCGAAAGAGACGTTGACGAAATAATCACCGGGGGCGAGCTGGAAGGCGGCAGGTCCGCCCTTGGCGCTGGCGATCAGCGGCAGCTTGCCGTCGGCTCCGGCGATCGGGCTGAAGACGTACCAGGAGAGGCCTTCCTCAACCGGCGCGCCGTCCGCCGTCAGCTTGGCCTCCATCGGGACGTCGTGCAGCTTGACCCCTTCGGGCACCGTGCCGGGCGCGATGAAGGCATCGAGCTTCGGCATCTTCGGCGTCGATTCAAGCTGTTTGAATCCCTTGAAGGCATCTTGAGCGCCGGCGCCGAGGGGCATCAATACCATCAGGGCAATGGCAAGGCCGATGCGTGCAAAAGGCAAAATGCCAAACATCTGTTTCGTGAACCGATTGACTTCTGAAATCGCAAAGGCCACTTCAAGACCAACGCGGTGGCAAATTCAAGACCCACCCTTTGCAGCAGCATAAATAATGAGAGCCTCTCCCGCATGAAATCCGATATCAAGCTGATCGACTACCTCGCCGTGCGCCGCTCCATCCCCGCTTTCCAGATGTGCGAACCAGGCCCCGAGAAGGCCGAGATCGAGGAAATCCTGCGTCTTGCCTCGCGTGTTCCCGATCACGGCAAGATCGCCCCCTGGCGCTTCATCGTCTATCGCGGAGAGCAGCGCGTGCGTCTCGGCGAGGAGCTTCTGACGCTGGCACTTCATTCAAAACCCGACCTTTCCGAAGAGATGATCGAGGTCGAGCGCAGCCGTTTCACCCGCGCGCCCGTGGTCGTCGCCGTCGTCAGCAAGGCGGGGCCGCATATCAAGATCCCGGAATGGGAGCAGTTGATGTCGGCAGGCGCGCTTTGCTTCAATGTCATTCTCGCCGCCAACGCCAACGGTTATGTCGCCAACTGGCTGACGGAGTGGTTCGCCTATGACAAGCGCGCCTATCCGCTGCTTGGCGTCCGGCCTGATGAAAGGGTGGCGGGCTTCATCCATATCGGCTCGACGACATTTCCGGCAATCGAGCGGCCTCGGCCGGAGCTTGGCGACACCGTGACCTGGGTCGGCGGAGACGATTGATGTTCTATACCACCGATAGCAACCGGCATGGGCTTGCGCATGATCCTTTCAAGGCGATCGTGTCGCCGCGCCCGATCGGCTGGATCGGTAGCAAGGGCAGGGACGGCTCGATCAATCTCGCGCCTTATTCTTTTTTCAATGCCGTTGCCGATCGGCCGAAGCTGGTGATGTTTTCTTCCGCCGGAAGCAAGCACAGCCAGCGCAATGCGGCCGAGACCGGCGTCTTCACCTGCAATTTCGTCAGCCGCGATCTCGCCGAGAAGATGAACCTTTCCTCGGCGGCGCTGGCCTACGGCGACAGCGAATTCGATTTCGCCGGCCTGACGCCGAAGCAGGCCGAACTGATCGACGCGCCCTATGTCGGCGAGGCTTTCGCGGTGCTCGAATGCAAGGTGACCGAAATCATCGAGCCGAAGACGCTGTCGGGCGCGCCGTCCGAAAACGTCCTGGTCTTCGGCGAAGTGATCGGCATCCGCATCGACGAAGCGATCGTCAGGAACGGCCGCCTCGACATGTCGATTGCCCGGCCTCTCGCCCGCATGGGCTATATGGATTACAGCGATGGCAGCGATGTTTTCGAGATGGTCCGGCCGCAACTTCCACCAATTGAAGGCTAATCGCAAGGCATACAAAGGCTTAAGAAATATGGTGAACCAATCTTAAACCTTTTGCCGCTACGGTCGCAGCATTGAAAAGAGCGCGAAAGAATCGCGTTGAAGTGCTGGGGCGTCGCGTGATCGTAGAAGCTTTTCTTCGTTGGGTCGAAACGGCCAAGACAGGCGACCGGGCCCGGGCCGCAAGCGCTCTCGGGCGAGCCTATCTGCAGTCCGAAATGTCCGGCGACGAACGGGTGGCGGCCGAGATGGCGATGACCTTTCTTCTCGACGATCCGTCGCCGCGCGTGCGGCTTGCGCTTGCCGAGGCGATCGCCTGGTCGCCCAATGCGCCGCGCAGTCTGATCCTTTCGCTTGCCGAGGACCAGCCCGAGGTTGCCTGCCACGCGGTGACCTGTTCGCCGCTTTTGAGCGATGCCGATCTGGTCGACCTTGCCGCGCGCGGCAACGGCGCTACCCGCATGCTGATCGCGGCGAGGGCGCATGTGACTCGCCCGGTTTCCGCCGCCCTTGCCGAGGTCGGCGACGAAGAAGAGCTGCTCTGCCTGCTCGAGAACGACGGGGCGGCGATCTCCACTCCGTCGCTGAAACGCATCGCGGAGCGGCTTGGCGACTGCTGTGACATCCGTAACCTGCTTCTGGACCGCAGCGATCTTCCGGCCGATGCCCGCCAGCTGCTCACCCAGCATGTCAGCAATGCGCTGGTTAACCTGCCGCTGGCGCAGGCGGCGATCGGCCTGCAAAGGCTGGAACGGATCAGCCGCGAGGCGACCGAGGCTGCCATCGTTTCGATAGCCGGCGACGTCGCGCCGCGCGAAATACCCGATCTCGTGACGCATCTGCGCCTTAGCGGCCGGCTGACGCCGTCCTTCCTGATGCATACGCTCTGCGCCGGCAAGGTGGATTTCTTCGCCGGCGCGATCGTCGACCTGACCGCGTGCAGCGAGCGCCGCGTGCGTTCGATCCTGGCAACCGGGCGCATGCATGCCGTGCGTGCGCTCTATGAGTCCGCCGGCCTGCCCAGGGATATCAGCGTCGTCTTCGTCGAGGCGACGATGCTGTGGCGCGACGCCGCCAGAAAAGCGCCGGCGAGCGTGCTCGGCAATGTCTGCGGCCGTCTTCTCGAAAAATTCCGCCATCACGACGCGCATGGCGCGATCGGCGAACTGCTCGACATGGTGGAAAAGCTTAGTGTCATCGAGCAGCGACAATCGGCCCGCATCTATGCGGCGCTTGCGGCGGCCTAATCAGCTAGCCGCGTCGCCACCCAGGAATAGCTGGCGGAGACGAAATGCAATGGCTTGCTGAGTGTGTCTCTGACGCTTCTGCCCGAGGGCAGATGGGCGCGGACCTCGCCGGCGATGCCTTCAGCAAAACCGGCGATCCTTCCTGCTGGTTCCTCGGGCGCTGCGACAGCGACCTCGGGCGCCGCGGCGGGCATGGGCGCCGGCTTCGGCGGCTCGGCGACGGCGATGGCTTTCGGCGCCTCGCACACTGCGATCACCGAGGGATAGTTGACGTTCACATAAGTCTTCAGCCGTCGTTCGGCCTCGGCATCGCAGGCGGCAACGGTTTCCCAGCGTTTATCGACCGTCGCGACATAATTGCACTGGCTGATGGAATCGTCGCAGCCGAGAATGGTCATCGCGATCAGCAACGCTTGCATCTTCTGCTTCCTTGATTATTGAGCACTTCATCGTCTTAGAGGGAGCAATTCCAACCGAATGAAGGCAACGACATTAACTCTTCGTCATATCGGGGAAATTGTGCCCCGCGCCAGTAGAAGGAGCCAGCATGTCTGTCACCATTGCCCTGGAGCCGCCGCGCCAGGAGGGCGTCATCCGGCTTCTCGATCTTTCCGATGCCTATGCGCAATCGCTCTATCCGGCAGAAAGCAACCATCTGGTCGACCTCTCCTTACTGGAGAAACCTTCGGTGAGCTTCCTCGTTGCGCGTAACGGCGATGCGATCGTCGGCTGCTGCGCGCTGGTCGAGGCCGGCGATGGCACGGCGGAAATCAAGCGCATGTTCGTCGATCCCGAGGCGAGGGGGCTGAGGATCGCCAGTGGCCTGATGAATGCGCTCGAAGCAATCGCCGGGGAAAAGGGGCTGACGGCGATCCGGCTCGAAACCGGCATCTACCAGCCGGAGGCAATCGCGCTCTACCGCAAATACGGATATCGGGAAATCGAGCCTTTCGGCAGCTATCTGCCGGATCCGCTCAGCCTGTTTATGGAAAAGCGGCTGGGGTAACCCATCTGCGAAGCTATGTTCAGCCTTCGGCGACGCGCGGCATGGCCTTCGGCGAACCGGGGACTGGCGGCGGGGCCTGATCGTCGATAATGATCTGCGGTCCGCTTTCGCTCTTGTCGGCATTGCGGGCTTCGTGGATCCATTCGCGCCAGATGGCGACGATCAGCGCCATCAGCACCGGGCCGATGAAGATGCCGAGAAAACCCATCGTCTTGACGCCGCCGACAAGGCCGAAGAAGGTCGGCAGGAAGGGCAGCTTGATCGGACCGCCGACGAGTTTCGGCCGCAGCGTCTTGTCGACGATGAAGAGCTCGACCGTGCCCCAGACGAAGAGACCGATGCCGGCGACATGCGAGCCGCTCGCCAACAGATAGATGGAGACCAGCGAGAAGGAGAGTGGCGCACCGCCCGGTATCAGCGCCATCACGCCGGTCAGCACACCGAGCGTCACCGGCGAGGGCACGCCGGCAATCCAGTAGGCAAGGCCGAGCACTATGCCTTCGCCGATCGCGATCAGCGTCATGCCCATGACGGTGGAACTGATCGTCGCCGGCACGACGCGGGAAATGCGCTCCCAGCGGTTCGGCAGGATGCGCTCGCCGAGCATATCGATCTGCTTGGAGAAGGAGAAACCGTCGCGATAGACGAAGAACAACGCGATCAGCATGAAGAGCAGCGTCAGCAGCAGGTGGAAGGCGCCGCCGCCGGCCGCAAGTACGGCGCGGTAAATGTTGCCGATATTAGCGCCGCTGACCGCCTGGATGACTTCGCCGAGCGCGCCGGGACTGCCGATATATTTTGTCCAGACTTCATCGAGATAGGCGCCGGCCCAAGGCAATGCGACGATCCAGTCAGGCGTTGGGGCGCCGGCGCGGTTGGCGTGGATTGCCCAAGTGACCCAGGTGCGTACTTCGCCCGTCGTATAGGTCACAGCAAGCCCGATCGGGATGACCAGGAAAGTGATGATCATGATGATGGCGATGGTCGCGGCGATCGTCGTATTACCGCCGACGCGGGCAAGAAGCTTGCGGTAGAGTGGCCAACTGGCGAAGCCGATGACGAGGGCTGCGAGCACCGGCACGAGGAAGCCGTAGAAGAAATAGACGCCGGCAGCGACGACCAGGACCAGCAGCCAGCGCGCCGCCGAAATGGAGGGAATCAGCGGCGTGCGCGTCTGCGCCGACGATCCGAGCCATCGCGGTTCATGATTGCTTTTCTGACGGTCGAACACACCCACGCGCGCCTCTTCTTTTTCTTGTACTCTGGTTATGGGCCATCAACCCGGCGGTTTCAAGGTCCGCACCATGAAAGCGTATACAAAGCGTCGCTATTCGACCCTCAGACCCGGGCGTCTTACTGCTGCGGGCGGCTGAGAATCTTGAAGGCGTAGAATTGCGTCTTCTGGCTGGTCGAAAAATTATTATCGGAGCCGAGAATGAGAACATCGGTGCCGTCCTTGGCCTTGCCGAGCGACATGGCCTCGATATTGTCGGGAACGAGGCCGATCGCCCTCAAATCGAGGACCTGGCTCTTGCGGGCGGGGACGACGCGCTGGTCGTTTTTGGCGAGGGACGCGATGGCGGATACATCGGTGGCGTCAGTCAGATCCATCATCATGATCTTGATGCTGTTGCCGAAGCCCTGGGCATAACTGCGCTCGACGGCGAGCATCTCCGACATGCCGTTGTCATTGCCGCTGTCGGCCTTGGTGGCGGCCTGCGGGATCGGCGAGACCGGATAGACGTACTCGGCCTTCGGCTCGCCGGTGGCGCTGTCGTAACGGACGATGCGCGACAGGCTGCCTGACGTCAGCGAAGGGTTCGGGCCATCCTGGTAAAGGGCCGCTTCGACACCGACAAAAACGTCGCCTGAGGGCGCGATGGCAAGATCCTCGAAGGCGAGGTTGTCACGGATGCCGGTCGACTTGTCCGCGGTCGGCGCAAAGCCCTCCGGCAGCTTGAATTCGCGGACAAAGGAACCGTCCGGCGAAGCGACGCGGACGAAGGGCGGAAGCAGCGCCTTGCCGTCGCCTTCGCTGCCCCAATAGATGCCGTCCTTGCCGCGGCGGATCGATTCCGGATCGACGGTCCGGGCAGCGAAGGGCTCGCCGTTCTTATCTTTCAGCGTCACCTGCTTGACGACCGAAACGCCCTTGAGGCCCGAGGCATCGAGATCGACGTCGAGTTCGTAGAAGCGGGCCGGGCCTCTTTCCGAGCGGTCGTCGCTGATGGCGAGATAGTGGCCGGTGGCGGCATCGAAATCGAGGCCGGAAATGCCGCCGAATTCGACGCCGTTTTCCATGTGGCCGGTGGGAATGACGAATTCACCGAGATAGGAGAGCGAAATGCCGGCGGCACAATCGCCGAAGGGGCAGGCGGTCGCGAAGGTGGCCCCAATATCTGTGGTGCTGGCGGTGACGGTGCTGGACAGGAGAATGAAAGCGGCAGCCGCGAGAAAACGCTTGGTCATGACAAATATCCGGCAAGGGTTGAAAACGGTTCGACCGGCGCAAATGCTCCCAGGGGAAGGCGCGCCGACCGCTTCATGCGCCGGTTGTTTGACGGAGTTGTTACGGTTCTTCGTCAGTTCCGTGAAATCGTGAATACTAAAATGCGTGGCGACGAACCCGTGTCTGTCCGACCGCTCGGCGCGCTCGATGGCATACGCTAGATATCGAGATTCTCCGCGAAAGCCGCGCGATCCTGGATGAAGCGGAAGCGGGCTTCGGGCTTGGTGCCCATCAGATCGTCGACGGCGGCGCGCGTGCCTTCGAAATCGATCTCGTCGATCAGCACCTTGAGCAGGGTGCGCTTGGACGGATCCATCGTGGTTTCCTTGAGCTGAGCGGGCATCATTTCGCCGAGGCCTTTGAAACGGCTGATCTCGACCTTGGCCTTGCCATTGAACTCCGTCTGCATCAACTCGGCGCGATGATTGTCGTCGCGGGCATAGGCGGATTTCGAGCCTTGGGTGATTTTGTAGAGCGGCGGCACGGCGAGGAAAAGATGGCCGCCACGCACCAGTTCCGGCATCTCCTGATAGAAGAAGGTGATGAGCAGCGAGGCGATGTGGGCGCCGTCGACGTCGGCATCGGTCATGACGATGATGCGCTCGTAACGCAGGTCTTCGTTGCGGTATTTCGACCGCGTGCCGCAGCCGAGCGCCTGGACGAGATCGGCGAGCTGCTGGTTGGCGCCGAGTTTTTCGCGGCCGGCGCTGGCAACATTGAGGATCTTGCCGCGCAGCGGCAGAATGGCCTGGTTGGCGCGGTTACGCGCCTGCTTGGCCGAACCGCCTGCCGAATCGCCCTCGACGATGAAGAGCTCGGCACCCTCGGCAGTGTTCTGCGAGCAGTCGGCGAGCTTGCCGGGCAGGCGCAATTTGCGCACCGCAGTCTTGCGGTTGACTTCCTTTTCCTTGCGGCGGCGCAGGCGCTCCTCGGCGCGTTCGATCACCCAGTCGAGCAGCTTGGCCGACTCGTTCGGGTTATCGGCAAGGTAATGGTCGAAGGGATCGCGCAGCGCGTTCTCGACGATACGCTGGGCCTCGACGGTCGCAAGCTTGTCTTTGGTCTGGCCGACGAATTCCGGCTCGCGGATGAAGACCGACAGCATGCCGACGGCCGAGATCATCACGTCGTCGGTGGTGATCTGCGCGGCGCGCTTGTTCTGCGTCAGCTCGGCATAGGCTTTCAGGCCCTTGGTCAGCGCGATGCGCAGCCCCGCCTCATGCGTGCCGCCTTCGGGCGTCGGGATAGTGTTGCAATAGGAATGCACCTGCGGATCGCCGCCATACCAGGTGATCGCCCATTCCATCGAGCCGTGGCCGCTGGTCTTCTCGGTCTTGCCGGCAAAGATCTCGCGGGTAACGGTGAACTCCTTGCCCATCGTCGCCTGGAGATAGTCCTTCAGGCCGCCGGGGAAGTGGAAGACGGCCTTGTCAGGCACCTCGGAACCTTCGGGCAGCACGCCCGTCTCGCAGCTCCAGCGGATTTCGACGCCGCCGAACAGATAGGCCTTCGAGCGCGCCATGCGAAAGACGCGGGCGGCATCGAACTTCATATGATCCCCAAAGATCTGGGGGTCGGGATGGAAGCGCACGCGGGTGCCGCGGCGATTGTGGACGTCGCCCAACTCTTCGAGACCGCCCTGCGGCAGGCCGCGGGAGAAGCGCTGGCGATAGAGCTTGCGATTTCGCGCCACCTCGACCTCGAGGTCGTCGGAGAGCGCGTTGACGACCGAAACGCCGACGCCGTGCAGGCCGCCCGAGGTCTCATAGGCCTTACCGTCGAATTTGCCGCCGGCATGCAGCTTGGTCATGATGACTTCGAGCGTCGACTTGCCCGGCACCTGCGGATGGTTCTCGACCGGAATGCCGCGGCCGTTGTCGGAGACGGTGAGATAACCCTCGAGGTCGAGATAGACCTCGATGAAATTGGCGTGGCCGGCGACCGCCTCGTCCATCGCATTGTCGATGACTTCGGCAAAGAGGTGGTGCAGCGCCTTTTCATCGGTGCCGCCGATATACATGCCAGGGCGCATGCGCACCGGCTCGAGGCCTTCAAGGACGCGGATCGACGAGGCGCCGTAATCATCCGAGTTCGAGGCGGCGGGCGCGGGACGTGCTGAGGCTCCGGCAGCAGGGGGTGCTGCGGCGACCGGCGCAGCCGGAGCCGACGGCCGTTCGGCGGGCGCCGCAGGCTTCTGCGCCTCCTCGCGTTTTTCAGAGAGGGGCATTCCGGAAAAGAGGTCGTTGCTATCGTCCATGGAGCCGTTCAGATCTTCATCCTGTCTTAGGTCTGGCTTGGGCGGGCATCCGCCGCCGACCCAAAATCACCGCATTTCATGCCACGTTTGCGAATCAGGCAGATTTTGCCAGAAAGCACATCTATACGCGACACCGCCTGTTTTGGCGGGCTTTTCCCAAATGATTTGCGTTGCCGGGTGCGGAATGGCAAGCGGCAGCAGGCTTCAGGAACCATCCGAATGCGAATGTCCACAAGTCATTGCACCATCTTGACGGCAATTGCGGCGTTTTTCTTGTCCGCGGCCATCCTGTCCGCTGTTGGCCCGGCGCAGGCAGCCGATGCTTTGCCGCCTTTCAAGGACGACCTGTTTTCGAAGCAGGCCGTGCTGCAGACGGGCGATGACGGCGCCTTCGAGGTCATCGACTATGACGAGATGCGAGATATCAACGGCCGCGATCAGGTCCCGCAGAAGCGGGTGCAGCAGAAATATGTGGCGCTCGCCATCCGCAAGACCCAAGCGGACGAGACGCTGTCTGTCGACGGTATCAAGCTCGATGTCACCAGGGTGGGACCGGCCGCGAATGCCGCCTTCACTGTGATTTTCGTCCATGGGCGCGACGGTGACCGGCGGCTCGGCGCCAATGACTATAGCTTCGGCGGCAATTTCAACCGGCTGAAGAACCTCGTCGCCGGCAATGGCGGCGTTTATTATTCGCCGACGGTCAAGGGCTTCGACAGCAACGGCGTTGCGGCGATCGCCGGCCTCATCCGATATGCCAGTGCGCAATCACCCGGTCGGCCGATCATCCTTTCCTGCGCCTCGATGGGCAGCCAGGTCTGCTGGGGCATTGCGCGTGACAGCGACAGCGTCAAGCGGCTGAAGGGCATGCTGATCATGAGCGGCGTGACCGATCCCGATTTCACCAGGAGCGCCCTCTACAAGGCGAAGCTGCCGCTCTGGTTCGCCCATGGCAGCCGCGATCCTGTCTATGCCGCCGCCGCCCAGCAAGCGCTGTTCGAAAGCCTGCACAAGGCAAAATATCCGGCGCGTTTCACGCTGTTTCAGACCGGCAATCACGGGACGCCAATCCGGATGATCGACTGGCGCAGGGTGTTGAACTGGATTCTCGCCGGCTAGAGCGCAGCGGGCCGATGCGTGAATTCAAAATGCTACCTCAGCGTGCCTGATAAGACGCGCGGCGCTATAGCGGACGATTTTCGGCAGAAATATGCGCGGGATCGCAGAGATTCCCCTTACGTCAAGGGCATGATGCTTTTCTTTGCTGCAAGCTTTTGATATTGCCCAAGGCATAAGCAGATTGTGGAAGGCCGGCATGACCCCTGACGTGCGCCCGCTTGTGGCGGGAAATTGGAAAATGAATGGCATGCGTGCCTCCCTGGATCAGATCAAGACGATCGCCGAGGGTGTTCGCCCGCCGCTGGCCGACAAGGTCGAAGCGCTGATCTGCCCGCCGGCGACGCTGCTCTATGTGGCGACGGCGCTGTGCACCGACAGCCCGCTGGCGATCGGCGCTCAGGACTGCCATCAGAACCCATCAGGCGCACATACCGGCGACATCTCGGCCGAGATGATTGCCGATTGTTTCGGCACCTATGTCATCGTCGGCCATTCCGAGCGGCGCACCGACCATGCCGAAACGGATCATCTGGTGCGCGCCAAGGCGGAGGCTGCCTTCGCCGCAGGGCTGACGGCGATCATCTGCATCGGCGAGACGGCGGATGAACGCCGGACAGGCCAGGCGCTCGACGTCATCAAGCGCCAGCTTTCCGCCTCGGTTCCGGACGGCGCCACCGCTGAGAGCACAGTCATCGCCTACGAGCCGATCTGGGCGATCGGCACCGGCGTGACGCCGACATCAGGTGATGTCGAAAAGGCGCATGCCTTCATGCGGGCAGAGCTTGCGGCCCGCTTCGGCGACGAAGGCCGGAAGATGCGTCTTCTCTATGGCGGCTCGGTCAAGCCGGCCAATGCCCATGAGCTGATGGGCATTGCCAATGTCGACGGCGCGCTGATCGGCGGAGCGAGCTTGAAAGCGGCCGACTTCCTCGCCATCTACCGGGCCTATGAGGCGCTGCTCGCCTGAGGCATTTTTTATTCCTGGGTTTATTCCCGAGTTTATTCCTGGCCGAAGGGCTTGGAATAGATGAAAGCCTCATGTAAAGAGCCGCCAGAATTCTTAACTTTGTCCGTCTCCAGGCGGGCAGGACTGGACCCATGCAGACCGTATTGATTGTCATCCATCTCATGATCGTGCTCGCCCTTGTCGGCGTCGTGCTCATCCAGCGCTCCGAAGGCGGCGGCCTCGGCATCGGCGGCGGTTCGGGCTTCATGTCGGCCCGCGGCACGGCCAATGCGCTGACGCGCACGACCGCGATCCTTGCGACCCTGTTTTTCCTGACCTCGCTCGGCCTCGGCATCCTGACGCGTTACGAGGGCCGTCCGAGCGACATTCTCGACCGCATTCCGGCAACAGGCGGCCAGGGCAACGGTATTCTCGATTCGCTCGGCGGCGCGCAGGCTCCGGCAACCCCGCCGGCCGGCAACGGCGTTCCGAGCAGCGGCGCGGCAGCACCCGCACCGCAGGCTCCCGCCGCTCAGGCGCCAGCAACTGGGGCGCCGGCAACTGGCACTCAGGCCCCGGCGGCCACCGCGCCTTCAACGACCGCTCCGGCAACGACTGCCCCGGCAACGCCCGCAGCTCCGGCCGCGCCGGCACCGGCTCAGCCCTCCGGCGTCCCGACGGGACAGTAAGCCGGTCTTCGACATAAACCGCCGGCAGGCCCTCGGGTCTGCCGGTTTTCTTTTGTTCAGATTCCTGCGCCACGCATCGAAAGTTCTGGAAAAGAATTTTTGGGCTGGTGGAATCGTTTTTGAAAAGGTATCCGGTGACTCCCATGGCGCGATACGTATTCATCACTGGCGGCGTGGTTTCCTCTCTCGGAAAAGGAATTGCGGCCGCGGCTCTCGGAGCGTTGCTGCAGGCCCGTGGATATCGGGTTCGGCTTCGCAAACTCGACCCCTATCTGAACGTGGATCCGGGCACGATGAGCCCGACCCAGCATGGCGAGGTCTTCGTCACCGACGACGGGGCGGAAACCGATCTCGATCTCGGTCACTACGAACGCTTCACGGGGCGTTCGGCGACCAAGACGGACAACATCACCACCGGCCGCATCTACAAGAATATCATCGACAAAGAACGGCGCGGCGATTATCTCGGCGCGACGGTGCAGGTCATCCCGCACGTCACCAACGAGATCAAGGATTTCGTCGTCGAGGGCAATGACGACTACGACTTCGTCATCTGCGAGATCGGCGGCACGGTCGGCGACATCGAAGCGATGCCGTTCATGGAGGCGATCCGCCAGCTCGGCAACGACCTGCCGCGCGGCACCGCCGTCTACGTTCACCTGACGCTGATGCCCTACATTCCGGCGGCCGGCGAGCTCAAGACCAAGCCGACGCAGCATTCGGTGAAGGAACTGCAGGCGCTCGGCATTCATCCCGATATCCTGCTGGTGCGGGCCGACCGCGAAATTCCGGAAGCCGAACGCCGCAAGCTCTCGCTGTTCTGCAACGTTCGCCCGTCTGCCGTCATCCAGGCGCTCGACGTCGCCAACATCTACGATGTACCGATAGCCTACCACAAGGAAGGCCTCGACGACGAGGTGCTCGCGGCCTTCGGTATCGAGCCGGCGCCGAAGCCGCGGCTCGACCCGTGGGAAGAGGTCTGCAACCGCATCCGCACGCCAGAGGGCGCGGTGACGATCGCGATCGTCGGCAAATATACCGGCCTCAAGGATGCCTATAAGTCGCTGATCGAGGCGCTGCATCACGGCGGCATCGCCAATCGCGTCAAGGTCAACCTTGAATGGATCGAGTCCGAGGTCTTCGAAAAAGAAGATCCGGCGCCCTATCTCGAAAAGGTGCACGGTATCCTCGTGCCGGGCGGCTTCGGTGAACGCGGTTCGGAAGGCAAGATCCACGCTGCCCGCTTTGCCCGCGAGCGCAAGGTGCCGTATTTCGGCATCTGCTTCGGCATGCAGATGGCGGTCATCGAGGCGGCGCGCAATCTCGCCGACGTGTCCGGTGCCTCCTCGACCGAATTCGGCCCGACGAAAGAGCCGGTGGTCGGCCTGATGACCGAATGGGTCAAGGGCAACGAGTTGCAGAAGCGCACGGCAGCCGGGGATCTCGGCGGCACGATGCGCCTCGGCGCCTACAAGGCGGCGCTGAAGAAGGGCACGAAGATCTCGGATATCTACGGTTCCACCGATATTTCCGAGCGTCACCGCCACCGCTACGAGGTCAATATCGACTACAAGGACCGGCTCGAAAACTGCGGCCTCGTCTTCTCCGGCATGTCGCCGGACGGCGTGCTGCCGGAGACGATCGAATATCCCGATCATCCCTGGTTCATCGGCGTACAGTACCACCCGGAACTGAAGAGCCGGCCGCTCGACCCGCATCCGCTGTTTGCCAGCTTCATCGAAGCAGCGACGGAACAGAGCCGCCTCGTCTGACGACTGACAGCCCCAGATCGCGTTGTTTCAGGCGCGATCTGGATAACATCCGTGCCTGCGCTAACTTGCCGGCATGACCCCTTCACGCAGCACCACCCTCTCACGCTTCATCGCAGCGCCGCGCGAGCGCATCTACCGCGCCTTCCTCGATGCAGATGCGGTCGCCACCTGGCTTCCGCCCGGTACGATGAAGGGCATCGTCCATGCCTTCGAGGGCAGGGAAGGCGGTGCCTTCAGCATGTCGCTCGTCTATCCCGACGACGAGGCATCGCAGCCGGGCAAGACCTCCGACAAGACAGACAAGTTCGAAGGCCGCTTTGCCAAGCTCGTGCCGGATGAACGAATCGTCTGGGCAACGGTCTTCGATTCCGAGGACGAGGGTTTTTCCGGCGAGATGACCGTCAGCACGATGTTGTCGCCTGTGGATGGAGGCACCGATGTGACGATGGTCTGCGACAATATTCCGTCCGGGATCCGCCTCGAAGACAATGAGGAAGGGTGCCGCTCGACGCTCGGCAAGCTGGCCGCCTTCGTCGGCGGTTGAGGATCGGCGGCAGGATATGCTGCCGCCGAATTCAACTTTCACGCAGCCGCCGGCAGCGGCCCGATATAGACCGAGCGTGGCCGGATCAGCCGACCGTCGAGCGCCTGTTCGCGCGCATGCGCCAGCCATCCGACGGTGCGGCCGACCGCGAAGACGCCGGTGAAGGCCTCACGCGGAAAGCCGAGCGCTTCGAGCAACAGCGCGGTATAAAATTCGACATTGACGTCAAGCGGCCGGTTCGGCTTGCGCGCCTTCAGGATCGCCAGTGCAGTGGTCTCCACGGCTTCCGCCAGAGCGCCGCGGGCGCTGTTCACCTGGCCCGTTGAGATCAACGGCTTCAGCGCGCCCTTCAGCGCATCAGCGCGCGGATCGCGGACGCGATAGATGCGGTGGCCGAAGCCCATCAGCCTTTCGCCGCGGTCGAGCGCTTCCTCGATCCACGGATAAGCATTCTCCGCCGTTCCGATCGCATCCAGCATGTCGAGCACGGGACCGGGCGCGCCGCCATGCAGCGGCCCTTTCAGCGCGCTCACCGCCGCGAGTACGGAAGAGGTGAGGCCGGCCTGCGTCGAGGCAATGACGCGCGATGCGAAGGTCGAGGCATTGAGGCCATGGTCCGATATCGTCACGAGATAGGTGTCGAGTGCCGCTGTCTGCTCCCTGGTCGGCAATTTTCCAGTCAGCATGCGCAGGATATCGGCCGCCTGCGGCAGCGAGGCGTCCGGCGCGATCGGTCTTTTGCCGCGTTGCTTGCGAAGGATCGCCGGCAGGAAAACTGCGGGCGCAGCCAGAAGGCTGAGAGCGGTATCGAAATCCTCGCCGTCGGGAAGGCGGGCGATCAGCGCCCGCATCGCATCGACCGGAGGCAAAGCGAGCAGGGCGGCGTCAGCGGCCTTGATGTGGCCGAAAATCCTCGTTCGCGCCTGCGCCAACCAGTCGCGCAATTCCGCTTCGTCGAAGCTTTTTTCCATCAGCCCATCGAGCAATAGGGCGGCGACGCCTTCATAGGTGCCGTTTGCAATCAGGTGATCCAGCGATACGCCACGGATGATCAGTCGTCCCCCTTCGCCATCGACATCCGAAAGCTGCGTTTCGGCGGCAATGACATCTTCCAAGCCGTTTTTCATGTTGTTTCTCCTTTACGACCGGGATGATCCGACCTAGTTTCATTGACGTCAATCTTGACGCAATTGATCAATGTGAGGCTCCGATGCCGTGGCTGACCGCCGAGGAGGTGCTGCAGGCGCTGAAGACCAAGCCGCAAACGCTGTATGCCAACGTCAGCCGCGGACGAATCCGCGCCAAGCCCGATCCCGCCGACCCGCGCCGCAGCCTCTATCAAGCTACCGATGTACAGCGGCTTGCCGAACGCCATGCCGGCCGCCGCAAGACCGAAACGGTCGCCGCCGAGGCGATCCGCTGGGGCGATCCGGTTCTGTCGTCGGCAATCTCCACCATCATCGGCGGACGGCTTTTCTATCGCGGAAAGGATGCGGCCGGTTTCGTGGAAGCCGCGACGCTCGAGCAGACGGCGGAACTGCTCTGGAACGGCGCGGAAACACTCCCTGGTGGCAACGAGACCCGCCATGCCTCGCCGTCGCTTCAGGCGGCATTCCAGGCGCTGGCAGGGCGGGTGACATCGGATCTGCCATCGCTCGGCCGCTCGCAGGCAGCACTTCGCCGCGAAGCAAGCGGCGTCCTCCGCACCATCGCCGATGCACTGGCGCCGGGGCCTTTCGACCAGCCGCTGCATCTCAGGCTTGCGATAAGCTGGCAGCGGCCGGATGCCGCCGATTGCCTGCGCCGCGCGCTGGTGCTGCTTGCCGATCACGAACTCAACGCCTCGACCTTTGCGGCGCGGGTCACGGCATCGGCGGGGGCGGCCCTTTCGGCCGCCGTGCTGTCCGGTCTGGCGACGCTGACAGGGCCGCTGCATGGTGCCGCCTGGCAAGGCGTCGACGCCTTGATAGAGACCGCTTCCACCATTGGGGCGGAGAAGGCGATCCGCCGCACGCTTGCCCAGGGCAATCGCCTTTCGGCCTTCGGCCATCCGCTCTATCCGGATGGCGATGCCAGGGCCTTGGCGCTGCTGTCGCACTTCCCCCTGCCGCCGCAATTTGCCGAGGTCCGGAAAGTGGGCGAGGAGATGGTCGGCGAGAAGGTCAACGTCGATTTTGCGCTTGCCGCAATGGCCGCCGCCTTCGATCTCCCGAGGGAGGCGCCGATCATCATCTTTTCGCTCGCCCGTTCCGTGGGTTGGCTGGCGCATGCTATGGAGCAGATCGACAGCGGCGAATTGATCCGGCCGCGGGCGCGTTATGCAGGACCGACGCCTGAAACGGGCACCAAAACTTAAGAATTCCGCCTCCGATTGCGCTGGTTAGCTTTTTTTGCCTAGGGAAATATCCGAATTCGGCTATCATGCTTCACATGGAAGAAGACGGTTGGCGGACGCTTTCGACAAGAGCCGTCCGCACGGTCAAGGGGACTTTCCATGAATATGACGTTTCGCAGCCAGCTTGCCGCCATACTCGCTGTCGGCCTCATTCCGCATGGGTCGGCCTTTGCGCAGTCTGCCGGCTGCACGGTATTGCGTGATGCCGGCGCCCGCCAGGTGCTGAGTTGTCCAGGCGGCGTCACTGTGACGGCAGAGGCCGGCGCTGCCTATAGCCTCGTCGACAGCAACCGTGACGGCAGCCCCGATTCGGCATCGCTGCGCCGCAAGGCCATCCTCGTCGATGTCGATAACACCCAGCACGCCGGTGGTTTCCAGGTCGTGACGCCGCAGGCGATCGCCGCCGTGCGCGGCACACAATGGGCTGTCGATGTCGCGGGCGGCAAGACCTCTGTGCTGGTCGTCAGGGGCAGCGTCGCGGTCCGCCGGCCGGCCGGCGAGGCAGTGGTGCTGTCGCCCGGCGAGGGCGTCGACGTCATCGGCGGGACCGAACCTCTCGTCGTGCGTCGCTGGCCAGCGCCGCGCGCCGCCGCCCTTCTTGCCCGGCTCGGCCAATAAATCCCATGAACCATCGCCCGCTGACCGTGATCGCGCTGCTGCTCGCCGGTCTTTGGGGAGCTGCGCTCGGCTATACCAATCTCGATGCCGGAAGCGGCCTTCTCGACCGGATGGAGGCCTCGCTTGCCGATATCCGCAGCGCCATTGTCGGTGCGAAGACACCGCCTCCCGTCGTCTCGATCGTCGCGATCGACGACCGCACCGCTGGGGCGCACGGCTATCCGCTCGATCGGGCGACACTCGCGCGCCTCGCCGACGCGATCACCGCGTTGAAGCCGAAGGTCCTGGCGATCGATATTCTGCTGGTCGATCCGGGTCCGGAGGCGGGTGATGCGGCGCTGACATTAGCCCTTCGCCAGGGGCCGAGCGTGATTGCAGCCGCGGCCACTTTTGCGCAAAGCAGCCAGCGGGTCACCGATGTGGCCGAGGATCCGCTTGCCGCGATCCCGGAGGCAAACCAGCTGCTATTGCCGCTTCCCCGCTTTGCCGAGGCTGCCGCGGTCGGGATCGTCAATGTCGCAACCGACCAGACCGGCACACCGCGCTTCATTCCGCTGATCTCGCGTGCCGCAGACCGGCTGGATCCGGCTTTTCCGCTGCGTGCCGCATCGGTGGCGCTCGGCGTTGATCCCAGGATCGAACATGACGCCATCATGCTCGGAAAGCTGCGTATTCCCACCGATATCGGCCAGCGTCTGCCGGTGACCTTCTATGGCGGGCACGGCAGCATCGCCACCTTCAGCGCCGCCGATGCGCTGGACGGCAAGCTTTCGGCGGATGCGGTGGCAGGCCGGATCGTCGTCATCGGTTCGACTGTCACCGGCGGCGGCGACGTCTACCCGACGCCGTTCGATCCCGTCATGCCCGGCGTCGAGGTAATGTCGACGGCGATCACCCATCTCGTCACCGGCGATGGCATGGTGCGTGACCACAGGATGCGGCTGATCGATGCCGCCACCGCCGTCGGACTGCCGATCGTGCTCGTGTCGCTGGTCGCCTGGCGCCGGAGTGCGGCAGGCTATCTCATCATCGTGCTGACGCTGGTCCTCTGGGCGATGCTCAATCTGTCGGCCTATGCACATGGCTACTGGCTGAGTGCGGCGCTGCCGATCGCCGCAGCGCTGCCGCCGGCGCTGATCTTCGGGGCGGCCGAGCTCTGGCTCGACCGCGGCCGCGCCCGCCATTTTGCCGAGCAGAGCGCGCTGCTGCAGCGCATCGAGGCACCCGGCCTCGGCGAGTGGTTGGCGCGCGATCCGAATTTCCTCGCCGCGCCTGTGCGCCAGAACGCCGCCGTCATCTTCATCGATCTCTCGGGTTTCACCGGCCTCAGCGAAAATGTCGGGCCAGTAGCGGTGAGCGAGATGCTGAGCGGCTTCTTCGAACTGGTTGACGAGGAGGCGCGGGCCCATGGCGGCGCCATCACCAGCTTCATGGGCGACGGGGCGATGATCCTGTTCGGCCTGCCGGAGCCTGCCGATGACGACGCCGCACGCGCCGCTGCCTGCGCGGTCAGCCTCTGCGAGCGCACACGAGCCTGGCTTCAGGCGCATGCTGGCTTTGCCCCGAAGAAGATTGGCTTCAAGGTCGGCGCCCATTGCGGCCCGATCGTCGCATCGCGATTGGGCACCGGCGACCGGCAGCAGATCACGGCGGCGGGCGACACCATCAATGTCGGCAGCCGGCTGATGGAGGTCGCCGCCCGCCATGGCGTCGAACTGGCGCTGAGCGCCGAAATCGTCCGCGCCGCCGGTCCCGATAGCGTGCTCACGCAGTCCGGCCGCATGGAGGGACCGTTGGAAACGGCGCTGCGCGGCCGGGCAAGCCGCATCGACGCCTGGCTGTGGCGCAGCCGCACACTTTGACAATCGCCGCGGGAGGGGCTAGGAACGGCGCAAATACCCCGCCGGCTGGCTCCGGCCATGGCGCAGCAACGCGCCTGACAGCTCCGAAAGATCGAACTCATGACAGAATTCAACGGCGTCGTTCCGGCGATCGCCAAGGCGTTGCAGAAGCGCGGTTACGCCGAACTTACCCCGGTGCAGAAGGCGATGCTCGATCCGGCGCTCGCCGCTTCCGACGCGCTGGTCTCGGCCCAGACCGGCTCGGGCAAGACCGTCGCCTTCGGACTGGCGCTGGCGCCGACGCTGCTCGAAGGCAGGGAGCGCTTCGGCAATGCTGGAGCTCCGCTCGCCCTCGTCATCGCCCCGACGCGCGAACTTGCCCTGCAGGTGAAGCGCGAGCTCGAGTGGCTCTTTGAGATGACCGGCGCGGTGATCGCCAGCTGCGTCGGCGGCATGGACATCCGCAGCGAGCGCCGGACGCTCGAACGCGGCGCCCATATTGTCGTCGGCACGCCTGGCCGGCTCTGCGACCATATTCGCCGCAGGGCGCTCGACATGTCGGAACTGAAGGCTGCCGTGCTCGACGAGGCCGACGAGATGCTCGATCTCGGCTTCCGCGAAGACCTCGAATTCATCCTCGACGCGGCGCCGGACGAACGCCGGACGCTGATGTTTTCGGCAACCGTGCCGGCGGCGATCGCTAAGCTTGCCAAGAGCTACCAGCGCAATGCCGTGCGCATCAGCACCGCGGCCGAGGAAAAGCAGCATATCGACATTGAATATCGCGCGCTGATGGTTGCCCCGAGCGACCGCGAGAATGCGATCATCAACGTGCTGCGCTATTACGAGGCGACCAATGCCATCGTCTTCTGCTCGACGCGTGCTGCCGTCAACCATCTGACGGCGCGGTTCAACAACCGCAATTTCGCCGTGGTGGCACTGTCCGGCGAGCTGACGCAGAACGAGCGCACTCACGCGCTGCAGGCGATGCGCGACGGGCGCGCCCGTGTCTGCATCGCGACCGACGTTGCCGCCCGCGGCATCGACCTGCCGGGACTCGATCTCGTCATCCATGCCGACCTGCCGACCAATCCGGACACGCTGCTGCACCGCAGCGGCCGCACCGGCCGGGCCGGACGCAAGGGCATCAGCGCCATGATCGTGCCGCTGAATGCACGGCGCAAGGCCGAGCGCCTGCTCGAGAATGCCGGTATTTCGGCTGCCTGGGCGCGACCGCCCTCGGCCGAGGAGGTCAGCGAGCGCGACGACGAGCGGCTGCTTGCCGATCCGATCTTCAACGAAACGCCGCAAGAGGAAGAGCAGGGGCTGGTACAGCAGCTTCTCGCCAGCCACGGCGCCGAAAAGCTCGCCGCCGCTTTCTTACGGCTTTACCGCACCAATCATTCGGCGCCGGAGGACCTCATCGAGGTTACCGTACAGGACGAGCGCAGCCGCAAGCGCCGCGACAATGCCGAGCCCTACGAGCCGGCGCAGAAGGGACCGCGCGAGGATTTCGGCGCCAGCGTCTGGTTCTCCGTCTCGGTCGGGCGCAAGCAGAATGCCGAGCCGCGCTGGCTGATCCCGATGCTCTGCCGCAACGGCAATGTAACGAAGCGCGAAATCGGCGCGATCAAGATGCAGCCCGAGGAAACCTATGTGGAGATCGCCGCGGCGAGTGCCGAAAGCTTCCTGGCGGCGATCGGTCCGAACAAGGCGCTCGAACGCGGCATCCGCGTGACCAGGCTTTCAGGCACGCCGGATTTCAGCCGGGCGCCTGCGTCAAAACCCTATGCCGGCAAGCCATCCCGTGACGACCGGCCGGACGATTCGTTCCGTGGCGAGCGGCCGAAGAACAAGTTCGGCAAGGGTCCGGGCGGCGGATATGCTGCAGCCGACAATAGCGGCGGGGACAAACGGGATAGCAAGCCCTGGAGCAAGAAGCCGGGCAAACCCGCCTTCGATGGCCCGACGTCCGACAAGCCGAAATACGACAAGCCGAAATTCGAAGGCCCCAGATCCGAAGGCCCCAAATATGAGGGCAAGGGCGGCGGCGCACCGAAGAATAAGTCTTCAAAGAAGAAGCCCGGCTGATTTTGCCGGCAGCCCTTCGCTGGTCCGGCGGAGGGCTTTGGGTCTTATCCCTGAGGGAGGCAAGGATGGTGATGGAAACGGCGATTCTCAGCGTTCCGGTTTTCAGTGCGCTCTGCAATGAGGCCTTCCGGCTGCGGCGCGCCGTTTTCGTGCATGAGCAGAAGGTTCCCGAAGCCGAGGAATTCGATGCCGACGATCTCAGCGCCCATCATCTCGTCGCCGTCATCGCGGGCGAAGTATCCGGCACGCTGCGAGTCATCTACGCCGAAGAACATGTGAAGATCGGCCGGGTTGCGGTTGCCGGCCGATGGCGCGGCCAGGGCATTGCAGCAGCAATGATCGGGCGAGCGATGGAACTGCATCGCGGCGCGCGCCACAATCGCTTCTATCTCACAGCGCAGGCCGACAAGCTGCCGCTTTACGAGCGTTTCGGCTTCTTTGCCTATGGCGCGGAATTTCTTGACGGTGGCATGCCGCATCTTGCCATGAAGAACTACTGAGCTTCGTCGGCAGGAGCGGACGACCATGAAACGCCCGGGCACGCCGCAACCCGATCCCGCCGCCTTCATTCAGGCCAACCTGCCGATATCACCCGTTCCATCCATCCCCGAGATCCGGCTCCATACGGCAGGACCTGCGAGCGGGCTCTGGCGGCTTGCCGGTCGTGGAGAGGCCGATCCGCCGCCTTACTGGGCCTATCCCTGGGCCGGCGGCGCGGTGCTTGCCCGCCATCTGCTCGACCGGCCGGAAATTGTGCGCGGCCGCCGGGTGCTCGATCTCGGCGCCGGCTCCGGGCTCGTAGCCATTGCCGTGGCCAAGGTCGGCGCAGCCACGGTGACCGCTATCGACATCGATGCCAATGCCGTTGCCGCGATCTGTCTCAACGCGGCGATCAACGGCGTGGATATCGCGACCGTCGCCGCCGATATCATCGAGGCTCAGCCACCAGCGACTGACCTTCTCGTGGTCGGCGACCTGTTCTACGATCCCTCGCTAGCCTTGCGGGTGATGGCCTTCTTGCGGCGTTGCCAGGCCGCCGGTATCGAGGTGCTGATCGGCGATCCCGCGCGCGACTACCTGCCGCAGGGCGAACTCAGCCGGATCGCCACCCATGCGGTTGCGGATTTCGGCGGGGGCACTGGCGGTCGTGCCGTGCCGGCGGGCGTCTTTGCGCCCTCCGGCAAAGCTGAAGGCGAGATTATGCCAGGAGGTCGGGCCGCAACAGCATGACCGGGCAGGGCGCTCCGGCTGGCAATTCCGGCGCATGCGGCGGGCGGATGACGAGGCAATCGGCTGCGGCGAAGACCTTCATCATCGAGGAATCCTGCTTGCCGAAAGGTTCGGCGAGCCAATGATCGGCGGCGGATTTCGAGAGCTTCGCCCTGATATAGTCCTGCCGGTGGTCGTTGGCGCGCAGCGTGACAGCCGCCTCCACCGTTGCCTCGCGCCGCACCGGCGGCAGGAAGGCGAGCTTGCGGATCAGCGGCTCCAGGAAGAGCAGCGAACAGACGAGGCTCGAGACCGGATTGCCGGGCAGGCCGAGCACATGCGTCTCGCCGAAGCTGCCGACCATCAGCGGTTTGCCGGGGCGCATGGCGATGCGCCAGAAATCAAGCTGCATGCCGGCTTCGATCAGCGTGGCCTGCACCAGATCATGGTCGCCGACCGAAGCGCCGCCGAGCGTGACGATCACATCGACCTTGGCGCCCCGCGCCATGTCGATCGCCGCGCTGATCTTGGTCTTGTCGTCAGGCACGATGCCGAGATCGAGTACATCAGCGCCGGCTTTGCGGGCAAGGGCTGCAATACCAAACGTATTGGATGCGATGATCTGTGAAGGGCCGGGCGTGCTTCCAGGCGGCAGCAGTTCGTCGCCGGTTGCAAGGATGGCGATCAGCGGGCGGCGCAGCACCTCGACATCAGGCCGGTTCATGCCGGCGGCGACCGTCAGCCGCGAGAAATCAAGCACGGTGCCGGCCGACAACACGGCTTCGCCTTCGGCGAAATCCTGGCCCCTGGGACGCACATGCTGGCCCTGCCGCACAGGGAAATTGGTTCTGATGCCGCCTTCGATCTTCTCGGCATCCTCCTGCAGCAAGACGCTATCGGCGCCCGGCGGAACAGGCGCGCCGGTGAAGACGCGGACGGCTTCACCCTGGCTGACGCTTCCCTCGAAGCCATGGCCGGCGGAAGACATGCCGATGACCTTCAGCTCGGCGCCCGGCTCCGGCGCGTCTTCGCGGCGCAGCGCATAGCCATCCATGGCGGAGGCATTGAAGGGCGGTTGGGTCAGGCCGGCCGTCAAGTCGACGGCCAGGACGCGGCCCTCAGCCTCGGCAAGCGGCAGCGTCTCGGACGCAGCAATGGGCTTCGCGCTGGAGAGCAAGCGGTTCAGGGCCTCGGCAACCGGGAGAAGATTCATCTTGCCTCCGGATGACGGAAATCGCCGGATTTTCCGCCGGACTTTTCAAGAAGTCTGATGCCGCCGATCTCCATTGTCTTGTCGACCGCCTTGGCCATGTCGTAGATCGTCAGACAAGCGACCGAGACGGCGGTCAGCGCCTCCATCTCCACACCGGTCTTGCCGGTCAGCTTGGCGGTTGCCGTAACGCGCAGACCGGGCAGGGTGGTATCTTCCTCGATCTCGACCGTGACCTTCGTCAGCATCAGCGGATGGCAGAGCGGGATGAGATCGGCGGTGCGTTTTGCCGCCATGATGCCGGCAAGGCGCGCCGTGCCGATGACATCGCCCTTCCTGGCATCGCCTTGGCGGATGAGAGCGAGCGTTTCCGCCGCCATCTTCACATGTCCCTCGGCAGTGGCGATGCGCACCGTCTCGGCCTTCTCGGAGACATCGACCATATGCGCCTCGCCCGAGGCCCCGATATGAGTTAGCTTTGGCTTTTGGCCGCTCATATCATTCGGCCGCGATAGCGGCTTCGCCAAAGAGCAGCGCGCGGGTGGCAGCGGCGACGTCGTCCTTGCGCATCAGGCTCTCGCCGACGAGGAAGGTATTGATGTCGACGGCCTGCAAGCGCTTGCAATCGGCGTGGGTGAAGATGCCGCTTTCGCCGACCAGCAGCCGGTCGTCAGGCACCATGGGCGCAAGCGCCTCGCTGACCGTCAGGCTGACCTCGAAAGTGCGCAGATTGCGGTTGTTGATGCCGATGAGCGGCGAAGAAAGTTTCAGTGCCCGCTCCATCTCCTCGGCGTCGTGGACCTCGACCAGCACGTCCATGCCGAGGCCGAGAGCTTCGTCTTGCAGGCGTTCGGCTTCATCGTCGGACAGCGAGGCCATGATCAGCAGGATGCAGTCTGCGCCCCAGGCGCGGGCCTCGTGCACCTGATAGGTTTCGAACATGAAATCCTTGCGCAGCGCCGGCAGCGCGCAGGCAGCACGGGCGGCTGTCAGAAATTCCGGCGCCCCCTGAAAGCTCGGCGTGTCGGTGAGCACCGAAAGGCAGGCGGCACCGCCGGCCTCATAGGCGCTCGCCAGCGACGGCGGATCGAAGTCCGGGCGAATGAGACCCTTCGAGGGGCTCGCCTTCTTGATCTCGGCGATCAGGCCGAAGCCGCCGGCATCACGCTTGGCAATGAGCGCCTTGTGGAAGCCGCGCGGCGCGGACTGGCCGGCTTGCATCGCCTTGAGATCGGCAAGCGACACTGTCGCCTTGGCAGCGGCGATCTCCTCGCGCTTGTAGAGTTCGATCTTCTTCAGGATATCGGTCATCGGGCAATCCTAGTCGATATCGTTGGAAACGGCGATGAGTTTGTCGAGGGCGAGCGCGGTGGAGCCACTATCCAGCGACTGCGTGGCCAGCGTCATGCCGTCGCGGATCGTTTCGACCTTACCCGCGATGACGAGCGAGGCGGCGGCATTGGCGAGCGAGATATCGCGATAGGCATTCTTGGCGCCGCCGAGCACCTCGCGAAGGGCTGCGGCGTTGGCGACACCGTCACCGCCCTTGATGTCGGCGAGCACGCAAGGGCTGACGCCGAAATCGGCGGGCGAGAGTTCAAAGGTGCGGATCTTGCCGTCTTCGAGTGCCGCGACTTTTGTAATGCCGGTCGTGGTGATCTCGTCGAGGCCGTCGCCATGGACCACCCAGACGCATTCGGAGCCGAGATCGCGCATGACTTCGGCAAGCGGCACCAGCCATTGCGGCGAGAAGACGCCGAGCAGCTGGCGGCGGACGCCCGCCGGACTGGAAAGTGGCCCGAGCAGATTGAAGATCGTCCGCGTGCCAAGCTCCACCCGCGAGGGGCCGACATGGCGCATGGCGGAATGATGCAGCTGCGCGAACATGAAGCCGACGCCGGCTTCGGCGATACAACGGGAGATGAGCTCGGGACCGACATCGAGCTTGACGCCGAGTGCCGCCAGATTGTCGGCCGCGCCCGATTTCGAACTCAGCGCCCGGTTGCCGTGTTTGGCGACGGGAACACCGGCGCCGGCGACGATCAGCGCTGCCAGCGTCGAGATGTTATAGGTGCCGCTGGCATCGCCGCCGGTGCCGACGATGTCGATCGCATCGGCCGGCGCCTCGACGGTCAGCATCTTCGAGCGCATCGCGGTCACCGCGCCGACGATCTCATCGACCGTTTCGCCGCGCACACGCAGCGCCATCAGGAAGCCGCCGATCTGCGAGGGGGTCGCCTGGCCCGACATCAGGATGTCGAAGGCGGCACGGGCCTCGTCACGCGTCAGCGGCTCGCGGCTTGCGGCCTTGGCCAGGAACGGCTTCAGATCGGTCATAAAGCCTCCTAGCGGACCGTCGCCTTTTCGGCGAGCGTCTGGTTGATCTGTGCCCCGTACTGCGTCTGCAGCAGGTTGACCATCTGATCGAGAATATCGTCGCCGGCGGCATTGGCCATGGCGGTGATCTGGGCATCGCGGTTGTTCAGTACATCGCCGGTCGGCTGGGTGTTGACCTCGGTGACCTTCAGCAGGATCTGGGTCGAGGGATTGGCGCCGACAGCACTTGCGACCGTATCGACCGGGCCGGAAAAGGTGGCGGTGACGCCGGCGCGGCCGAGGACCGCATCATCGGTGGAGCGGGTGATGCCACTCTTGCTTTCGACGGCAATACCGAGCGGCGTAGCGATATCTGCAAGTGTCTTGCCCTTTTGCGCCTCGGCCTTCAATTCAGCGGCCTTTTTGGCGAGTTCGGCCTTCTGCTGCTCCGCCGTCCAGTCCTCGATGGCTTTTTCGCGCACCTCGGCCACCGGGCGCTCGCGATCCGGCGTGATTTCGCGGACATTGAACCAGACATAGCCGTCATTGCCGATCGAAAGCGGCGGCGCATCGACGCCGACCTCGGTCTTGAAGGCTTCGCCGAGCAGTTGCTGCTTGGCGGGGAGATCCTTGACCTCCTTGCCGTCCTTGTCGGCGCCGGTCATATCGACGGCGTCGACGGCCACTGCGGTGAGCTTCAGCTGGCCGGCAATATCCTCGAGCGTGGAACCGCCCGCGCGCAGATCCTCGATGCGATCGTGAATGTTGATTACTTCCTGAGAGGCGTTGGAGAGCGCCAACTGCTTGCGGATATCTTCCTTCACCTCGTCGAAATTCTTCGTCGTTTCAGGCTTGATGTTGGTGACGCGCAGGATGACGGGTCCGAAGGAGCCGTCGACGACAGGCGTCGTACCGCCGTCGCGCGAAACCGCAAAGGCGGCATCGGCAACGGCCTGGTCGGGAACCTTGTCTTTGGTGAATTCGCCGAGCAGCACGTCGCTTGCCGTCTTGCCCTGGTCGGAGACCAGTTGGTCGAAGCTGGTGCCGCTCTTCAGTGCGGTTTCGGCGGCGGCGGCGAGATCCTTGCTGGCGAAGGTCAGCTGTTCGATGGTGCGGCTTTCCGGTGTGCGATAGGTATCCTTGCTCTTATCGAAGGCTTCGTGGATCTGGTCGTCGGTGACGGTCGCCGCATCGGCGATATCGGCGGGCTGCAGCTTGAGGTAGACGAGCTTGCGGTATTCCGGCGCACGGTAGCGCTGCTTGACACCCTCGAACCACGTCGCCAGTACGTCGTCGGCGGGCGCCTTGATCGGCTCGATATTGGCGTTGGTGAGCAGCAGGTAATCGATACTGCGGCTTTCATCGCCATAGAGCTTCAGCGCGTCGACCAGCGTCTTCGGCGCCGTGAAGCCGTTGGAGATGGCATCGACGACCTGGCTACGGACTGCGACCTTGCTACGCTCCTTGATGTAATCGTCCTGGCGGATGCCGGCATTGCGAAGACGCGAGACGAAGAGTTCGCGGTCGAACTGGCCGTTGACGGCCTTGAAAGCCGGATCGTCGGCAATCAGCTGGGCGAGGCGATCCTGCGACAGGCCGAGGTTCATGTCTTCGGCGAGTTGGTCGAGCGAGGCGCCGGCGACGAGCTGGGCGAGCACCTGCTGCTCGATGCCGAAGGCGCGGGCCTGCTCGGGGGTGAGGCGGGTGCCGAACTGCTGGCTGACGCTTGCCACCTGGCGCTGATAGGCGAGGTGGAATTCGTTGACGTCCACATGCTGATCGCCGACGGTCACGACCGTGGTGCTGTTGCTGCCCGTGATCAGCGACCGGGAGACGCCCCAGATGCCGAAGGACGCGACCAGCAGAAGCATCAGCAGCTTGGCGACCCAGGTCTGAGCAGCTCTTCTCAGGATGTGGAACATAGAAACGCAAACCTCGCAGTATCATTGACCCGCGCGCGGGCGGACATTCGACGTTCCTTAAAACAAACCCGACAGGAAATGAAGGGTTTGTCGCGCGAAAAGCTGCACAAGGCGGCCGCTCCGCCGCCGCGGCGTTGCGGCGAACAAAAGATCGGCTCCGACGGAACCTTTCGGGCCACCATTTCGTTGAAGCGGCATCCCATGAAACAGGAGCAGACCATGGCAGAATTGAAAACCGCTTCCGCCGAATCCACCGCCGCGCGCGTCAAGGCTGATATAGCAGCAGACGATCTGTCGGCGCAGGTCGCAGCCCTTCGCAACGATCTTTCACGCCTGACGGAAAGCGTGGTGGCGCTGGGACAGGGGGCGAAGTCGGCCGTGACCGACGAGGCTTCGCTGATGACGGAACGGCTGCGCGATAAGGTGCGCGAAGAACCGCTCATGGCACTCGCGGTGACGGCAGGCATTGCCTACGTGTTCGGCATGCTCAGCCGCCGCTGAACGGGAATTCAGGCTGAGGAAAGGCCGGACGTCATGGACGCCCGGCTTTCAATATTTCCGAGGACAGCAAAAGCCACAGAGGCCAGCTTTTGCGACCGGTTCAACGGCGGATGACGCGCCCGATCGCGATCAGGATGCAAGCACCGACGAAACCGGTGATCAGATAGCCCAGCCAACCGGCAAGCGGCTGGATGTGCAACAGGCCCAGGACCCAGTTGGCGACGATGGCGCCGACGATGCCGAGCAATATGTTCATGAGCAAGCCCATGCTGCTGCTCATGACCTTTTCCGCCAGCCATCCGGCGATGCCACCGATGATGATGGCTGCAATCCAACCCACGCCTGCGTTTTCCATGGTTATCTCCCTCCTGGCAAAACGAGTCACAGAATGCACGAAACGACAGGAAGTTCCACTCCCAGTTACTGAGACCGCTTGCAGGCTCAGTAACTTATGTGACTCACGGCAGCAGGGTGACCGGAGAGTGCAGCGCGTGGGCGGCAATCTGGAACAGGAGGCCGGCAATGGCCAGCATTGCGAAGCTGAACGGCATAATCAAGCTTTTGCTAAACATCTTTCCTCTCCCGTTTTGCGTAAAGCATAAGCGGAAGCTGACTGAGCGCAACAATATTGTTAACGGATAGTTAAGGCTGGCAATTAATTAATATTCAATACATTCACGGTTGTTGTAATACTTTCGGGTGGCGAAACGTTTCTTCTGCAGCCTTGCCGTGTTAGCTGACGATCATCTGCGATCTTTGCGCTCCAGGCCTTCCGGTCTGCGACGGCTCGTCGACATTGACTACAGAAACAGTTGCACCCGAAGATGCAACTGCTTCTGCGGATCGCAGGCAAGCGGGCCGGAAACAGCCGGCGCTGTTCCGGTGATCACACGCCGCCGGCGGGCAATCAGGTTCGGTGAACGATCAGCATGAAGAAGAGGAAAGATGCCGTTGCGACCGTTGCGGCGAAGGCAATCTGATAATCCATGTCATTAACCCCGGTTTGGACAGCTCCCGTTAACGCCTGCGGCGTCGCGGGGTTCCATGCCGCCAGTTCGCGCCTGTTACCTGCGGATTGATTTTGCCGAAGAATGCGTCATCTTCCCTAGAACAGGATGATTTTAGGTCCAGTCAGTCTAAAATCCTGATCTAAATTGAGAGTTAGAGCATGATGTCGTCCGAAACGGCTGACACTTTTGGCATCATGCTCTGAAACGCCATCCAATCCGGGGAAAACATTTGATGTCAAAAGCTGCAATCGCCATCGCCTGCATCTGCCTGCTGACACTTTCGGGCTGCGGCAATACCGCATACGGGCTGAAGAAGGATGGACAGGAAGCGAGCCACGCAATGGACGACGCGACACATCGGGTGCTTTCCGCCGGCGCCAAGAAGTGATGCAGGCGACGGAATAAAAAAGCCCGCCTGGGGTGAGGCGGGCTTAGGATAACAGGGAGAATGGACGGATAGACTCCGCCTCCACTAATAAAGCACTTCCTTAATCGTGTGGCTTTACGTCATTCGACGTAACTGCGACCGGCAACGACCCGATGCGACCATGATTCGGAATCGAATCAGAGATACCGGGATCGAATCAATGATATTGGATCGGATCAGAAGTTGCCCCAGTTTTGGGCGCGGGCACGGGCGCGGATAATCCGGTATTCGCGACCGCCATAGAGCGAGCCGATTGTCAGCAGAAGTGTCAGGACGTCCCAGAAGATATGCATGGTGCCCTCTTAGGTTGGACGGTCCCGCCGCCGATCGGTGAAGATATAATAGCAATCTTTCGGATGTGCTTATATGACAAGAAATCGGGATGAGCGGAGAAGCGGGCAGGGCGCTTCCGCAAGGGAGAGGCGGCATCGCCGCCTTGGAGCAGCAAAGTGAACAGATTACCGGACGGCGGCTCATGACGATTTTCACCGTCCGCCACATCACGTCCTATCGTTACGTCAGGGAGGTCGGTTTCGGCGAGCATCGCTTGATGTTTCGACCGCGCGACAGTTTCGACCAGCGGCTGATCGAAGCGTCGTTGACGATCTATCCTGAGGAAAGTCATGTGCGCTGGATCCACGATGTTTTCGGCAATTGCGTGGCGCTCGTCGATATTTCGAGGCCGGCGTCCGAGCTTCGTTTCGAAACCTGGATCACGCTTGATCATACGCCCCAGGTCGCGCTGGATCTTAAGGTGGACGACGAGGCGCTGACCTATCCATTCTCATACGAAAAGGATGAGATTGCCGATCTGACGCCGGCGATGCAGCGCCATTATCCAGATCCGAACGACGAGGTCGGACGCTGGGCGCGCCAGTTCGTGCGCCTTGGGCGTCCAACCGAGACCGGGCATCTGCTGATGACGCTCTGTTACGCCATTCGGGAAAGCTTCGTCTATGCGCGGCGCCAGGAACATGGGACGCAGACGCCGGTCCAGACCTTGCGGCTTCGTTCCGGCACCTGCCGGGATTTCGCGCTTCTGATGATGGAGGCCGCACGCGTCCTCGGCCTCGCGGCACGGTTCGTCACGGGCTATGTTTATGTTCCCGACCGGGACGGCTCCACCGTGCTCGGGGGCGGCTCCACGCATGCATGGTGCCAGATTTATCTTCCAGGCGCCGGCTGGACGGAGTTCGATCCGACCAACGGGATCGTCGGTAACCGCGATCTCATTCGTGTCGCCGTTGCCCGCGATCCGCGCCAGGCAGTCCCGTTGAGCGGCAGTTATGACGGGCATGGGAAGGATTTCGACAGCATGACGGTGCAGGTGAACGTCACCACAAGGCCATATGGCTAGCCATGCGGTGACGGTCCCGGGCTTGCGGGAACCGGGTCGCGCGATCAGCGTTCCCTACTCACCTCTGCCAAAGCAGAGACGCGACAAGGAAGCCACAATGAAGATACGCGCAGGGTTTCATCTGGGCTACGAATGCACGCAGCCAACGCCGATGCTGCTCGTCCTCAATATTCACCCCTCCCGTCGTGCCGATCTTCTCAGCGACCAGATCCTGACATTCGACCGGCCGATCGAGGCCTGGAGCTATACCGATGTGTTCGGCAATGCCTGCAGCCGGATCGTCGCCCCGCCGGGACTGACAACGATCTCTACGGAATTCGAGATCTACGACAGCGGCCAACCCGACATCGTTCCCGACGATGCTGTCCAGCACGCAATCAATGACCTGCCCGACGATGTGCTGGTCTTCCTGCTCGGCAGCCGCTATTGCGACACCGACAGGCTTGCTGATTTCGCGTGGGCCAGGTTCTCGTCAACGCCGCTTGGCTGGGCGCGCGTCAAGGCGATCTGCGATTTCGTCCATGATCATATCACCTTCGATTACCTGAAGGCCGACGTCCTCAGGACCGCGCATGGCGGCTTCACCGACAAGGCGGGCGTCTGTCGCGACTTTGCCCATCTCGCCATCGCGCTTTGCCGATGCATGAATATCCCGGCCCGATATTGCACGGGCTATCTCGGCGATATCGGCGTTCCGATCGATCCCAATCCGATGGATTTCAGCGCCTGGTTCGAGGTGTTTCTCGGCGGTCACTGGCATACGGTCGATGCCCGCCACAACACGCCGCGCATCGGCCGGATCCTGATGGCGACCGGCCGCGACGCCACCGACGTCGCCATGTCGACGGCCTTCGGCCCGGCAACGCTTTCCCGCTTCGAGGTGATCACCGAGGAAGTACCGCAGGAGGCGGTGAAGGCCGACTGATCGCGGGATCGCGGGCGAGGGAAATTCTATGCCTTCTTCAAGCAGGCGGGCCGCCGAACCAATTCCGAAGGCGCATGATCGGCGCCCGGTATGAACATGCGAGTACCAGATGCCCGGAAGTCAATTGGACTCGAGCTTGCCGGTCCAGCGGTTTCGCCCCTTCCAATATGAGCATTCCGGGCAGGGCTCGCCGACCGGATAGTCGATTCCCTCCTCGTGGGGGCACCCGATGATTCCTTCCGCCATCACCACCGATTTCACCTCATTCTCGCGCAGGAATGCCGCGATCTCGGTGATAACGGTCTCGTCCATCCTGAGATCGCCGGTTTCGGCAAACCATTGGCGCAGATCGAGGGGATCCGCATGCAGCGCCGGCATGATGCTGACGGCGGCCTTGCTGGCGCGGCGGTTGTCGGGCCCATAAAAGGCGATCGTGCCCATGGGGTAACCGCGGTTACCGCGCTTGCTCTTTTTCTCGAGCCATTTCCGTGGTTGCCAGCCTAATTTCATCGTCGCTGCTCGCTTTTTCAGTGGTTTGTTATTCTATTATCCATCCTAATTCGCAGGGTAAAGTTCGGTAGCAATGAAAATGGGCCGAGGATATGGCGGGCAAGAGACAATGGATCAGGACACGGAGCGAGAAGCCGGCTCCGGCCGACAATCTTGAGAAGCAGGCGATTATCGCGGCCTGCGAGGCCTTCATTCGAGCTGTTCTGAAGCCGCGTTTCCTGCCTGAGATCCGGCCAACCGAATGGAACTACGTCGTCGATATCAGAGGCTCGTGGGCGGGAAATCGGTATCGGTTCATGCAGCGCTACAGATCCGGCTTTGAGAACAATCGCGGCGAGGAGTTCGATGCTCCCTTCGCCCGCATCGACCGCATGGGACCCGATCGGTTCGATATCTATTGGATGCGGCACACAGGCAAATGGTGGCGGCTTCATTCCGGCGTAACGCTTGCCGAGGCTCTGCAGATCCTCGAAACTGACGGCGTGCTGCATCCGGTCTGATCAAGACAGAACGGCGCCGCAGACTGCAACCGCCTTCGTCCACGATGAAATCTCGACCACCACGGCCATGAGCGAATATCAATATTACGAATTCCAAACGATCGACCGCCCCCTCAGCGGCGCGGATCGCCACTCTCTGCGGGAGCTATCGACCCGGGCGCGGATCACCTCCACGAGCTTCACCAATTCCTACGAATGGGGCGACTTCAAGGGTGACCCGGCCAACCTCAAGGAGCGCTGGTTCGACTTGCACCTCTATCTCGCCAATTGGGGTACGAGGCGCCTGATGATCCGCTTGCCAAAGCGGCTTGTCGACCAGCAACGCCTCGACGGATTTCTCAGCGCGGTCGATGGCGCCGATCTCACGACCTCAGGCGAAAACCTGATCCTCGACATAATATGCGAGGAAGTGGAATCCGACGCTGATTGGGAAGAGGGGCCGGGCTGGCTCACGGCGCTGGCGCCATTGCGCGCGGCGGTGCTGAGCGGTGATCTCAGGCTTTTCTATCTCTTGTGGCTGATGGCTGTTCAGGCGGGGACGCTCGGGCCGGAGGAGGTGGCGCCACTGCCGGGGCTAGGCCCGATGACCGATGCGCTTGAAGCCTTCGCGCAATTCTTCGGTCTCGATGCCGACCTCGTTGCCGCGGCCGCCGAACGCGCGGCCGAGACGACATTGGCCGGCTCCAAGGCATCGGATGCCGTCCAAAGCTTTGTCGCCGCCTTGCCCGACAAAGAGAAGACGATGATGCTCGTCCGTCTGATCGAGGGCGATCCGTATGTGGCAAGCGAGTTGCAGAAAAGCGCCCGCAGCTTCTTCGCCGCGGCCTCCGCAGCCAAACCGGACGCCGCCCCGCCCACGGTCGCGGAACTGCGAGCCCATGCCGGCGAGATTCGCCATATCCGCGAGCGCAAGGAAAACGAGCGGCTGGCGGCGGAACGAAAAAAGCGGGAGGCAGAAGAGGCCCGCGCCCGCCGCGCGCGGCTCAACGCGATCATCCAACGGGGCGATGCAGTCTGGCGCGAGATTGAGACCGAGATCGAGCGCCGCAACGCCTCCGGCTATGACAACGCCGCCAGCCTGCTCGCCGACCTGAAGACGATCGCCGAACAAAATGGCGGCACTGCCGATTTCACCCGCCGCCTACATTCGATCCGTGAACGCCACGCTCAGAAGGGGCGCTTCATCGAGCGGCTGAACGCTTTCGGCTAGCCCGCGCGAGCGCAGCTCAGACCGCGCGAGCGCAGCTCAGACCAAGGTCCAATCCATCCCGGACTTCATGCCCATAGCGACTCTCGGTTAATGCGATAGCTTCCTGCGCCATGTGCGGAGGTGTTCGGAGTTTTTGCTATGACTAAAATAATCGTTGCGGGGATGATACTGACGCCGCTTATCTTCTGGGGTTCTATTGGCGTCCTGATCTACGCGTACTTCTCGTGAGGGCTGCCCGGCGAATCATCGACTGAGGTCGGTCGCGTCCTGCTTATCTGCCTATCTGAGTGACGGCGCTGAGGACGCGCGCTGTTTCCCGCAAGGATAACACCAGACTTCATCCCCGCCAGGAACGGCACCGGGACGTCTTCGCGACGCCGACGAGAGGACGGCCACGTGATCTCGTGGCAGCGACGTGACGTCAATCTGCCGCCCGACCCCATTCTTAAGTTAATGGCGGTCGCGTCCTGCTTCAGCCTGTATATCATCTCGTTGTCAACGGAAAGGAGCAGGCGTGAGGTGCGGAGCGGGTTCGCAATACTCAATCAGCAATTCGGTGAGGACCCGTATCTTCCGTGCGGGATGCTGACCTGGCGGGCGGATGACATATGCAGCCGCCGGGGGTGGTGGATAATGCGTCATGACCGGCACAAGCGCGCCGGAGGCTATAAATTCATGGGTAAGGCAATCAGGCAGGTAAGCGATCCCTAGTCCTGCTGCCGCGGCAGCGACTAGAGCAGGGCCGTTGTCGGCCTTAAATCGCCCCTGCGGACGAACCGTGATGATCTTGTCGCCATCCATAAGTTGCCAGGCTTCGGTACCCTGCATGAGGGCCTCATGAACGACGAGTTCCTCCGGCGCTTCGGGAGACCCATGCGCCTTGATGTAGTCCGGGCTCGCGACGAGCTTCCCATAGATCGGTCCGACGCGTCTTGCGATCAAGTTGGAGTCCTGAAGATATCCAACGCGTATCGCACAATCATAACCCTCTGTGATGAGATCGACGAAGCGATCACTGTAGCACGTGTGGATGTGGAGCTGGGGGTGGCGGCGCGCCATTTCCGCGAGGATAGGCGCGAAGTGACTCTGGCCGAAGGAAAGTGGCACGGCAACTCGCAAGCGGCCGCGAAGGTCACCGGCGGGTAGGATCGTTTCCCTGGCCACGTCGATCTCGGCGCAGACTCTCGCGGCATAATCTCGGAACGTGGCCCCTGCTTCCGTGAGAGCGGCGCCCCGGGTGGTCCGTGCAAGAAGCTGGACACCAAGTTCCGCTTCAAGCCGGAAGAGCCGCCGACTGACGATTGACTTGGAGACGCCGAGCCGGAGCGCAGCTGGCGAAACACCCCCGGCATCAGCCACTTCGACGAAGGTCTGCAGTTCTTCGATGTCCATATAGCGTTCCCCTTTCCGCGACACAGCCTGCCATAGGAGGGTGCTACCGCATCTCGAATAGGAACGGCAATACTGCTTCCAGGCAACGCCGCCCCCGGCGCATGTCTCCCGCAAAACCAATGCCGCTCGTGGGCGGCAGCAAAGGATGTAATAATGACCTTTCGTAATGGCCTTGCTTCGCTTCTTCGCCCCGAAGATTCGGTACTCGTTCTGATCGACCACCAGCCATACCAGCTCGCGAACCTAAACAGCCACGATCCGCACGCAGTGGTCAACAACTCGACCGCCCTGGCGAAGGCCGCCAAGGCCTTCGATGTCCCCACCATCCTGACGAGCGTGATCGCCGATCGGGGCGGTCTGATCTCTCCGCAAATCACCGATGTGTTCCCCGGCCGGGAGGTGATCGACCGGACGTTCATCAATACCTGGGAGGATCGGAAGGTCGTGGACGCAGTCAAGGCGACCGGCCGCAAGCAGCTGATCATCGCCGGCCTGTGGACCGAGGTCTGCGTCGCAATGCCGGTGATCCAGGCGCTCGGCGAAGGCTGGGATGTGACTGTTATCGCTGACGCATCGGGAGGGACTTCGGTCGAAGCCCATGAGGTCGCCATCCAGCGCATGACCGCGGCCGGCGCGAACATGATGACCTGGCTGGCGTTGGCGTCCGAATGGCAGCGCGACTGGGCCCGGACCGAGCACGCCGCAGAGTTGACGGAGGTGCTCAAGCAGCATGCCGCTGGCAGCGGTATCGCGTACCTGTGGGAGCAGCAGCTGCTCAACACGCCTGTGCCTGGCAACGCAGGCTGATCTAAGCGGGGATGCAGAGATTTTCGAGCGACGCGTTGCGAAGGCTGATTGCTTATCGAGCCTCTTCATCCCCTCTCAATCGGAAGGCCGTCCGTCCCTGGATTCTCGCGGCGGGCATGATCGACTCAAGAACTAGGGCTTTGCAGTCCCTTCCAGCCCCTCTTGTGTTTGGAGCAGAACTTGCGAACGCATTCGAAGGTGTCGGGCTTATGAATCCTGAAGGAATGACCACCCGCAACCATACCAGCGGCGCCGGCGGTTATTCTGGAGCGCGCAGATGTTCATCGCAGGTTAATGCGGATTAACCCAGAATCGCAGCCAGAAAGGATGCGCCGATGAAGATGCTTTTTGCCTCACTTGCAGCCACGGTATTGGCTGCATCTTTCGCCCTGCCGCTAAGCGCCGCGCCGATCGTCGTGCCGAACGCAGTACATATACATACCCCCGACGTCGAGCAGATCAAACACCGTCGCCACGATAATGGACATGCGTATGGCCACTGGAAGAAACAGCGATACGCTTACCGCGACTGCCGGTATTACGGCTCGTGCTATCGTCCGCGGTATTACGGCAGCCGCGACTATTACGGCTATCGCGACGATTACCCCTATCGTCGTCGGTCAGGTGTGACCGTGTACTTCGATTTTTAGTCGGCAGTGCCACGGACACCAACGTTGGCGCCCCACAGCGCGCCTTCGGCCTTCACGAGTTCCGCTGCCATGAGATGAACGGGCGTCGGGCAGGGATGGGCATTATCGACAGTAGCCACAGAACGGTCTTGCATAAAAGAAGGGCCGGGCGAATGCTCGCGCCGACCCTTCTCTGATTGCGTCAGCACGGTGCCAGTACATCCGTGGTCACCAGCAAAAGCCATCTGATAGATTGAATTTATGCGCCTCGTGAATTTTCGCAAGGATTAGGGGGTGCTGAATTAGGGCTAGATGAGGGAGGCGCAATAACCACGGGACGACGAGGAGTACGACACGCGCTCTGAGGGCTCCAGCTTCAATGCCGATCCGTCCAGTCGATCATCGGGGCGACAGCAAAACGGAAGCCCTACCACATCACCGCGATGCCACTGAGATGGAACCTGCCGTTATGATAAGCTGTAGTTTCCGGGCAGAAATCGGAAATTACTCAACAAACTCAATGTGATGTGGCGGAAGAGGTGGGATTCGAACCCACGGTACGGTTTCCCGCACGCCGGTTTTCAAGACCGGTTCCTTAAACCACTCGGACACTCTTCCATCTGATTGAAAAGGTCGAGACACCAACATTCTGTTGATGTCTGTGAACCGGCCGTTGCTGCCGATTTGCTACCCAATCATTCGATGGCTGGCTTTCTAGCAGCTTTGAAAGCAGCGTCAACTTGCTCTGCAGCATTTGCCGGCATCCCTGGCGCGACGTGCGAACAAATTCGAGCGTGAGCCGAGGCAGGCCTATTCCGCATATTGGAAATGAATCGCGTTCTCCAAGGCTTGAGCGTTAACTGTATCGTTCCGGCGGAGGAAACAAGCCATGGCCATGTATCTCACACGCTTCAGCTACACGCCCGAAACCTGGGCGCGAATGATCGAAAACCCTGAGGATCGCCGAGAGGCGGCGCGTAGTTACATCGAATCCGTCGGCGGAAAGCTGCATGGGTTCTGGTACGCCTTCGGCGAGCACGATGGTTGGAATCTGTGAGAGGCGCCTGATAACGTATCGATGGCGGCCGTCGCACTTGCGATCGGCGCAGGAGGCGCGCTCAGTTCTATGGAGACCACCGTCCTCCTCAGCGTCGAGGATACGATCGAAGCCTTGGAAAAGGCGAAGACGATTCGATATCGTCCACCTGCAGCAAAGGTGGTGCGCCCACCGTTTCCATCCATGTTGAAGATAACGTTTCGCGTGTCTCATTCCCGGCGCAAGCTCTCTGTAAAATACGCCGGAGACATGAGATCTAGCTTCCGTCAGATCCAAGGCCCTTCGGACCGTTGAGTTGGTTCATATCCTCGCCGAGAGATCGAACCGCCTCCATCGTCACGGCGAGTGCCGACATCAGGATTGCGATGTCGTTGTCTTTATCCAGCTGGGAAAGCGCGCGAGATCGGGCGTGCAACTGCTGGCTGATCGTGTCGAGCTGCGTCATGGTTTTATCGTTCATGGTGATCCTCCAAAGGTCTACACGCTCAAAGCCCGCGGCGGACAATTCGTTCCCACACGGAAGGAAGCGCCGACCCCCTGCCGCTCGTCAAATACGCGCAGGCCTTGTTCCAATATGGAGCTTCTGGGGCGTTCGGAAGCACCTGGACGTTCACCATATGCCCCGCATCGGCACGTTGATTTCTGGCCCTATTACGGCGATGGAATGGCAGGCGGGGAGGGTTCGCGTTAGTAATTTGTAAACCATAATCATTAGAATTGTCGCTATCGCCGCGAAATTGTTCGTAAAATTGCCACGAACCTAGCAAGATTAAAGCCTCATTAGGCGGGCGGGAATAAGGCGTTGTTGGCCCAAGATAGGGCAAGGTTCCTTAACCATAACGATCTTTGAGCGGCGTGGGGCACATGAAACTGGAATACGGGGCGGCGTCTTTCGCAACGACAGCACGGTGGCTGGCGATCTCGGCGATGTGTGCGACGGTTGCGGCGTGTGGCACGACGCAGGCGGTGCCGAAGAAAAAAGCCCACGGCAAAGAATATTTCTCTGAATCCGAATATGGCGTCAAGGCGAGCCCGCGGGTCGCCACCGGCAACAACATCCCCAAGGGCGGCGGCCGCTACCTCGTCGGCAACCCTTACGAGGTGAAGGGCAAGTGGTATTATCCGAAGGAAGACTTCGCCTATAACAAGGTCGGCGTCGCCTCCTGGTATGGTTCGGCCTTTCACGGGCGCTTGACGGCGAATGGCGAAGTCTACGACCAGATGCATCTTTCCGCTGCGCATCCGACCTTCCCGCTGCCGAGCTATGCGCGCGTTACCAATCTCGAAAGCGGTTCCTCGGTCATCGTGCGTGTCAACGATCGCGGCCCCTATCACGAGGGCCGCATCATCGATCTTTCCAACAAGACGGCCGACATGCTCGACCTGCAGCACAGCGGCACCGGTAAGGTGCGCGTGCAATATGTCGGCCGCGCCCGCATGGACGGCCACGACATGCCCTATCTGATGGCCTCATATTCGCCGAAGGGCAGCCGCATTCCCGGCGTCAATCCTGAAGGCCAAATCGCAACCGGCGTGATGGTCGCCTCCAACAGCCGCAAGATCACTCGCGACCAGCTGCAGAGTTCGGAAGACTACGAGGCGCCGGCCAACGTGCCGGTGCCGATGTCGGCGACCTCCTATGCCGGTTCGACGCCCAGCGCACGCTACAATGCGGCACCGGCCGCAGCACCCGCTCTGGCGCCGGCTGCCCATGTTCTGGTGGCCCCATCGGCGCCGTCGTTCAACAATGGCGCTCAGGCGATGGACCAGTTGGTCGTGCTGCCGGAGATCGGTCCGATGCCCTACGAGCGGCCCGAGAATTCGCTGGCGCTCGGCTATCAGAGCGAAGAGGTGAAGACGGTGACCGTCGATCTCGCCTTCGATGCGGTGATGGTGCGCAATGACGGGCTGACGCAAGAGTCCATCCTTGCCGCGGCCAAGCGTCATCAGGCAAAGTTCGCCGCGCGCTGAACTGGCAATTGCATCGGATTTCCTCGCGTTCTAACCTCCTGAAATACGCCGCTCGATCAATGGAAATTGCGATGCTGAAGCCCGTGCTTCGCCTGCTTGCATGCCTGATGCCGTTCGCCACCGGCGCCTTTGCAGCCGATGGCGGTGCCTCCGGCTTCGCCACCAAGGCGGCGCAGGCCTATATGATCGAGGCCGCCACCGGCACGGTGCTTCTCGCCAAGAACGAGGACCAGGGCTTTTCGCCGGCTTCGCTCGCCAAGCTGATGACGATGGATCTGGTTTTCGAGGCGGTGACCAAGGGCCAGATCACGCTCGATACCGAATATCCCGTATCCGAATATGCCTGGCGGACGGGCGGCGCGCCGTCGCGGACGGCAACGATGTTTGCCAGCCTCAAATCACGCGTGCGCGTCGAGGACCTGATCAAGGGCGTCGCCATCCAGGGCGCCAATGATAGCTGCATCATCCTCGCCGAGGGCATGGCCGGAAGCGAGCAGCAATTTGCCGCGTCGATGACCCGGCGTGCCCGCGAACTCGGCATGGAGAAGGCCGAGTTCGGCAATTCCACCGGCCTTCCCGATGGCAAGAGCAAGGTGACCGCACGCGAGATGGTGACGCTCGCTGCCGCCCTTCAGCAATCCTATCCGAATCTCTATCCCTATTTTGCGCAACCGGATTTCGAGTGGAACAAGATCTTCCAGCGTAACCGCAACCCGCTGCTCGGGCTTGATCTCGGCGCCGACGGGCTGGCAACCGGCTTCACCGAGGGCGAGGGCTACTCGATCGTCGCTTCGGTCGAGCGCGACGGCAGGCGGCTGTTTCTGGCACTCGCAGGCATCGCCTCCGACAAGGAGCGGACGGAGGAGACCAAGCGGGTGCTCGAGTGGGGACTGACGGCCTTCGAGAACCGGCAGATCTTCGCTGAGAAGGAAGTGATCGGTGCCGCCAGCGTCTATGGTGGCACGTCGCGCACCGTCGATCTCGTCGCCAAGGCGCCGGTCAGCGTCTATATTCCGATCAGCAATCCCGACCGGCTGTCGGCGCGCATCATCTATCACTGGCCGCTGACGGCGCCAGTCATGCCGGATACCCAGGCGGGCACGCTGAGGATTTTCGCCGGCAGCCGGCTGCTCAGGGAGGTGCCGCTTTATACGGTGCAGGCAGTCGGCGAGGGCTCGCTCAGCAGCCGGGCGGTCGACGCCATGCTGGAACTCGGCGAATCGCTGTTCTTCTCCTGGCTCTGGGACAAGTCCGCGCCCGGCTGAACATTCGGTTTCCAATGCAATTTGCCGGGAAAGGTGAATATGTCGCCGCGGCGAAAGGTTTTCCTCCATGATATCTTCGGATAGATAGAAGGAGCGGGGCGCGTGCGGCGCCTGGAATGCGGGAAGTTGTCATTGTCATCCGGTACGGGATTGTTCGTTACGTTTGAAGGCGGGGAAGGCGCTGGGAAATCCACGCAAATCCGTCGCCTCGCCGAGGCGCTGAAGGGCGAAGGTCACGACGTGCTGGTGACGCGCGAACCCGGCGGTTCGCCGGGTGCCGAGGCCGTGCGCCACGTGTTGCTGTCGGGCGCTGCCGAGGCCTTCGGCACGCGGATGGAGGCGATCCTCTTTGCGGCGGCGCGCAACGACCATGTCGAAGAAGTGATCCGGCCAGCCCTTGCATCAGGCAAGGTCGTGCTCTGCGACCGCTTCATGGATTCCTCCCGCGTTTACCAGGGCATCACCGGCAATCTCGAGCCCGATTTCATTGAGACGCTGCAGCGCATCGCCATCAACGGCGTCATGCCGGATTGCACCGTGATCCTCGACATCCCCGCCAGGGTCGGGCTGGAGCGGGCGCAGAAGCGCGCTGCCGCTGACGGTCCCGATCGCTACGAAAAAGAGCGGCTGGAAACGCACGAGAAACGGCGCGAGGCCTTTCTCGATATCGCCGCCCGCGAGCCCGAGCGCTGCCACGTGGTCAACGCCATGCAGACGGAGGAGGCGATCGCCGCCGAGATCCTGGCGATCGTCAAACAGCTGTTGTCGCCCGCGGGCCGTTTGCGAATGCCGGAAGCCGCCCATCATGAGTGAAGCCCATTATGAGTGAGGAAAGGCCCGGACTGCTCGACGGCGCCATCTGGCCGGGGGAAAATACCAGACTGTTCGGCCATGAAGAGGCGGAGGTGTTCCTTGCCCAGTCCTACCGGTCCGGCAAGGGCCACCACGCCATCCTGATCGAGGGGCCGGAAGGCATCGGCAAGGCGACGCTCGCCTTCCGTTTCGCCAATCACGTGCTCTCGCATCCCGATCCCGAGACAGCGCCGGAGACGATCGGCGATCCCGATCCTGCCTCTCCCGTCAGCCGGCAGATCGCCTCTGGTGCCTCGCATAATCTGCTACACCTTGCTCGGCCGGTAGACGAAAAGACCGGCAAGGTGAAATCGGCAATCACCGTCGACGAGGTGCGCCGCGCCGGCAAGTTCTTCTCGCAGACGTCTGGCACCGGCAACTGGCGGATCGTAATCATCGATCCTGCCGACGACATGAACCGCAATGCAGCCAACGCTATCCTGAAGATCCTGGAAGAACCGCCGAAGCGGGCGCTGTTCCTGGTGCTCTCGCACGCGCCGGGACGGCTGCTGCCGACGATCCGCTCGCGGTGCCTGCCGCTGAAACTGGCGCCGCTTACCGACGAAGCACTCGTCGCGGCCCTTGCCCATCTCGGCATATCAGGCGAGGGCGGAACGGTGCTTTCGGCCGCCAAAGGCAGCGTCGGCGAGGCGCTGAAACTGTTGAACTATGGCGGCGGCGACATCATCGCCGCCTATGACGAGATGCTTGCCGCCGAAGGGCCGACGGCTCGCAAGGCGATGCATCGGCTGGCCGACGCACTTTCGGGTCGGGAAAGCGACACGATCTTCGATTTCTTCGTCAGCCATGTGGGCGACGACATCATGAACCGCGCGCGCGCGGCGGCAGGCGCGGGGCAGATCGCCGCGGCAGAGCGGCTGGCGCGGCTCTATTCCGAGATCACCGAGCGGCTCACCATTTCAGATGGCTACAATCTCGACCGCAAGCAGACGATCATCAGCATTCTCGCCGATATCAAGCAGCCGGGCGTTTAAAGCGCGAAACCGCTTTAATTCTCTGATTTATGCATGTCGTTATCCCAAAACCGCTGCACACTTTTGGGCGACATGCATTGTCAGCCAGTCAGCAGCTTACCTGCGACGACGGCAAGCGTGGCGGCAAGGACGATGCGGATAGTGCGTTCGTGCAGCCTCGGCGCCAGAAGGCTTCCGATGATGATGCCGGGGATGGAGCCGATCAACAGGGCAAGCAGCATCGGCCAGTCGATCTCGCCGATCAGCCAATAGCCCGTGCCGCCGATCAAGGTTAGCGGTACCGCATGGACGATATCGGAACCGACGATCTGGCGCACATCGAGCCTGGGATAAAGGATCAGCAGGATCGTCACCCCCAACGCGCCGGCGCCGACAGAGGTCAAGGTGACGAGGACGCCGAGAACGGATCCGAGAACGACGGTGAGGATGAGGATGGTCGTCGGCTTCGGCGGCGTGCGATCGCCGATGGCGCGGCGCGCCAATTCGAGGATCGGGCCCCGGAAGACCAGCATGATCGCGGTCATGACCAGAAGCCAGCCGAGCGCGGTGGTGATGGTATTGGTTACGCCGATGCTTTTGCGATCGACGCCAGCCAGCAGCCATAGCATCAGCAGGGCGGCCGGCAGGCTGCCGGCTGCGAGGCTGCCGACGATCTTCCAGTTGACGCGCCCATGCATGCCGTGAACGGCGGTGCCGGCCGTCTTGGTGATCGCCGCATAAAGAAGATCGGTGCCGACGGCGGTGGCGGGATGGACGCCGAAGAGCAGCACCAGCAGGGGCGTCATCAGCGAACCGCCACCAACGCCGGTGATGCCGACGAGCGCGCCCACGAACAGACCTGACAGCGAATAGAGCGGCTCGAATGTCAAACAAGCGCCCCTGACGGCGCGCGGCCACCACAAACCCGGCAAATGAAAACTGGCACTTCGTTCCTGTCCCGCCCTCTGTCTTATGACGGGTAGATTGGGTGAGAAGCTGAGTCAAGTTCATGCCTTCGCCGTCCCGGAAAACATCGGCAACTGGAAAGTTGAGGTTTCGCTTGACGGTGACATGCGCTAAGAGCGGCTGACCATTTTTATAGAGTTAGCCGGACATTGGCCGCCATGACAGACAGAACACCCTTCTACATCACCACCGCGATTTCCTACCCTAACGGCAAGCCGCATATCGGTCATGCCTATGAGCTGATCGCGACGGATGCGATGGCACGCTACCAGCGCCTCGACGGCAAGGATGTGTTTTTCCTCACAGGCACCGACGAACACGGCCAGAAGATGCAGCAGACGGCACGCGCCGAGGGCATCAGCGCGCAGGCGCTCGCCGACCGCAACTCTGGCGAATTCCAGGCGATGGCGACGCTGCTCAACGCTTCGAACGATGATTTCATCCGCACCACGCAGGAGCGCCATCACGAGACGTCGCGCAACATCTGGAAGCTGATGGCCGACAATGGCGACATTTACAAGGACAGCTATGCCGGCTGGTATTCGGTGCGCGACGAGGCCTATTACCAGGAAAACGAGACGGAGCAGCGCGCCGACGGCGTGCGCTACGGGCCGCAGGGCACGCCTGTCGAGTGGGTGGAAGAGGCAAGCTATTTCTTCAAGCTCTCCGAATACCAGGAGAAGCTGCTTGCGCATTACGAGGCGAACCCCGATTTCATCGGTCCGGCCGAGCGCCGCAACGAGGTGATCTCCTTCGTCAAGTCGGGCCTCAAGGACCTCTCGGTCTCACGCACGACCTTTGACTGGGGCATCAAGGTGCCGAACGATCCGGCCCATGTCATGTATGTCTGGGTCGACGCGCTGACCAACTACATCACCGCGACCGGCTATATCGAGGACAGGAACGGCCCTCGGGCGAAATACTGGCCGGCCGACGTGCACATCATCGGCAAGGACATCATCCGCTTCCACGCCGTCTACTGGCCGGCTTTCCTGATGTCGGCGAAGCTGCCGCTGCCGAAGCGGGTCTTTGCCCACGGCTTCCTGCTCAACAAGGGCGAGAAGATGTCGAAGTCGCTCGGCAACGTCGTCGATCCGGTCAATCTGGTGAACCATTTCGGCCTCGACCAGGTGCGTTACTTCTTCCTGCGCGAAGTCTCCTTCGGCCAGGACGGCAGCTATAGCGAAGAGGCGATCGGCACCCGCATCAACTCCGACCTCGCCAACGGCATCGGCAATCTCGCCAGCCGGTCGCTGTCGATGATCGTCAAGAATTGCGACAGCAAGATCCCGCAATGCGGCGCGCTCAGCGACGAGGACAGAGCGATGCTGGCTGAGGTCGACGCGCTGCACGCTTCGACCCGCGAAGACATGGGCAAGCAGCAGATCCATCGGGCGCTTGCCTCGATCATTTCGGTCGTTTCCGAGACCGATCGTTATTTCGCCGGCCAGGCGCCGTGGGCGCTGAAGAAGACCGATCCGGAGCGTATGGGCACCGTGCTTTACGTCACCGCCGAAGTCGTGCGCCAGATCGCCATCCTGCTTCAGCCCTTCATGCCTGAATCCTCGGCCAAGCTGCTCGATCTTGTCGCGGCAGCTGCAGACAAGCGCGATTTTGCTGCCCTCGGCGAAGCCGGTCGTCTGGTTGCCGGAACGGCCCTCGAAGCGCCGACGCCGGTCTTCCCGCGCTACGTGGCTCCGGAGGCTTAAGGCCGTGCTGATCGACACGCATTGCCATCTTGATTTCGCCGACTTCGAGGCGGAGCGGGACGAGATCGTCGCGCGCGCCCATTCGGCTGGTGTTGCGCAGATGGTGACGATCTCGACGCGGGTGCGAAAGCTCGATACATTGCTTGCCATCACGGAGAAATATCCCTCGGTATTCTGCTCCGTGGGTACGCATCCGAACAATGCCGACGAAGAGCTGGATATCCAGACGGAAGAGCTGGTGCGTCTCGCCAATGCCCATCAAAAGGTGGTGGCGATCGGCGAGGCCGGTCTCGACTATTTCTATGACACGCAAAAGCCTGAGGACCAGCAGACCGGCTTTCGGCGCCATATTGCGGCGGCGCGCGAGACTCAGCTGCCGCTCGTCATCCACAGCCGCAGCGCCGACGAGGACATGGCTGAGATCCTGACCGAGGAAAGCGGGAAGGGGGCCTTCCCCTTTATCCTGCACTGCTTCTCGGCAGGCCCCGAACTTGCCAAGACCGGAGTCGCGCTCGGCGGATACATCTCCTTCTCCGGCATTTTGACCTTCCCGAAATCGGAAGAGCTGCGAGAGATCGCCAAGACGCTCCCGCATGAGCGGCTGCTTGTGGAAACGGACGCGCCCTATCTGGCGCCGAAGCGCTGGCGCGGCAAGCGCAATGAGCCGTCCTATGTTGTTAACACGGCCGAGGTGCTCGCCGATACGATCGGCCTTTCCCATGAAGAGGTCGCGCGGATTACGACGGAGAACGCTTTCCGCCTGTTCTCGAAGATGCCGAGGATCTAGCGGCGTGCTCTACCGGCGGCGTTTCACCATTCTCGGCTGTTCGTCGTCACCGGGCGTGCCGCGCATCACCGGCGACTGGGGCGCCTGCAATCCCAACAATCCGAAGAACCGGCGCACGCGCGCCGCCTTCATGGTGCAGCAATTCGCACCGGATGGCGAGGTGACGACCGTCGTCATCGATACAGGGCCGGATTTCCGCGAGCAGATGATCAGGGCAGGTGTCGATCATGTCGATGCGGTGCTCTACACCCATCCGCACGCCGACCATATTCATGGCATCGACGATTTGCGCGGTTATTTTCACAATACGCGCCGCCGGGTGCCGATCTTTGCCGACCAATTTACGATGGACAGGCTGCGGGAAGCATTCGGCTATTGTTTGGAGACGCCGCCGGGCAGCAATTATCCGCCGATCGTGCTGCCGATCGTCATCGAAAATCTCGATGAACCTCTGGAAATCCACGGCCCTGGAGGCACGATCCCGTTTCATCCGCATATCCAGCAGCACGGGGATATCCACTCTCTCGGCTTCCGCATCGGCGATGTGGCTTATTGCAGCGATATCAATGACTTCCCGCCGCAAACTGTCGAGAAGCTTAAAGATCTCGACGTGCTGATCATCGACGCGCTGCAATATAGCTATCATCCGAGCCATCTGTCGCTGGAACAGTCGCTCGACTGGATCGGCCGGCTGAAGCCGAAACAGGCGATCCTCACCCATATGCACACGCCGCTCGATTACGACGCGGTGATGGCTGAGACGCCGGATCATGTGGTGCCGGCGTATGACCAGATGAGCTTCGAGATCGAGGGCAGAGCCAGGGCCTGAGCCCCGGCACTGAGTGCAGGGTCACTGCATATAAGGCAGAACCTCGACCGCGCCGCGGTGGATCATGTCAAGCGAGACATAGAGGATGATCAGCAGACCGACATAGGCGATCCAGCGATGGTTGTTGAGCAAGCGGGCGATCAGGTTTGCGGCGATACCCATCAGCGCGATCGACAGGGCAAGACCGATGACCAGCACGCTCGGATGTTCGCGTGCAGCACCCGCAACGGCCAGAACGTTGTCGAGCGACATCGAGACATCGGCGATGACGATCTGGGTCGCCGCCTGCAAGAAGGTCTTTCTCGGCGCGCCTTCGGCACCCGCCGCTTCGTGGTTCTCGCCGTGACCGGCGCGAAGTTCGCGCCACATCTTCCAGCAGACCCAGAGCAGCAGCAGGCCGCCGGCCAGCAGCAGACCGACGATCGCCAGCAGATAGACAGCAACGCTGGCAAAGAGAATACGCAGTACGGTCGCGGCCAAAATGCCGACGATGATCGCCTTGCGGCGTTGCGTGGCCTCCAGGCCGGCAGCGGCAAGGCCGATAACCACGGCGTTGTCGCCGGCGAGAACGAGGTCGATAGCGATGACCTGCAGCAAAGCCGTCAGACCGGCTGCCGTAAAGATATCCATATGAATTGTCCCCAATGCGTCAAAGCCGTGCTAGCGTTTCGAAGGTTTGACGTCAACCGCTGAGGGATTTCGCAGCCGGCGCAATTTATGGCTCTGCGCATCTGATGGCAGGCGACGTAATGGAACCGCAGGCGATATGGCAGAGCATCGCAATTCCCGTGGAACATTCACCTCAGCCACCGGTTCTTCAGGTCAGGAAACCAGGCGTCAGCCAGCCTTCGGCCAGATATTGGCCAGACTTCGGATTGGCGGCTGGATCTGCACACCGAGAGGAGAGCCAAATGGGCAGCATTTACAATGATACCAACCCGGCCTTTTCAAGCCCGACGGGGCGCAGCAGTCTTGCCGCATTCTTCGACAGCCGATCGGACGCCGAATCCGCCGTCTCCCGTCTTGAAGACGCGGGCGTGCCGGTTGCGAGAATAAGGCTGATGCCCGGATATGAGGCGGACAGAAAAAATGCCGGCGGCATGAGCGACAACCGCAGCGGCTTCTTCGACGCGCTGGCAGACTTCTTCTTCCCCGATGAAGATCGTGCGGTCTATGCAGAAGGGCTACGGCGAGGCGGCTTCCTCGTCCAGGTCAATGATATCGATGACGCACTTTATGAGACCGTCCACGATATTCTGGACGACGAAGGCAGTATCGATATGGATGAGCGGGCGGATCTCTGGTCGTTGGAGGACAGACAGCAAGGCGCGTCCAATACCGGCTTTGCCGGATCGACGCATGGCGGCAAAGCCTCGGAAGACCTCGCCGTGTCCGAGAGCGCATTCGACGATGCGCGCCCGGTGGCAATGCGGGACACCGCGCATGGAAGTGCCAAGGTGCGCGCCTATACCTTCCCCGACCCTGGCACCACGTCAACGGACGAAGCCAATCGCCAATCCCAAGGCCAATCCCAAACTCAATCGCAAGGCGGATCTCACCAGAGCCAGGGTTTCCAGCGCGACCATTGATATCAGGGGCCGGCTGCAATGCCGGGCCTCATTTCCCTCGCTCACCTATTCGAGGACATGTCGATGCAATCGTCCATCAACCGCCACGGCCTTCCGCCTGACCCCGACGAACTGATCGAGGAAGGCGATCCGCCCTTTGCCGATGCCGCGGAGCAGACCGCGCGTGAAAAGGCCGACGAGAGCCTGAACGCCCTGCAGCATGAAGTCAGGCTGCTGAATGCCCGCATCGGCGTGCTGCGCGAGGATGCAGAAGCGGCGCTGAAAGCCAAGGCGACATCGGTCGATGCAAGCGCCCATGTCCAGCTCGGCGACTATCCCTGGCTTAAACTTGCCGCGGCGATCGGTGCAACCTTCATTGCCGCCAGGCTGGTTCGGCGTCTTCCGCTCGGCGTGCTGCTTGCAGGATTTGCCGGTAATATCCAGGAGATGAGACGGCAGTGACGGACGTGAGTGCCCGATTGCCAACGCCGCCCTTCAGCGTGACATGCTTTAAAAGCTACCAGTGCGCCGAAGGAATCAATGAACCTGCACGGTGTCCGAAGGCATCGGCTTGGCAAGCTCTTTGAGAATCGCTTCTAGCGCATCGGCTGTCGCCTGCAGGCCGGATGACCGCGCAATTTTCAGTGCCGCCCTGCAGTGAGCAGATAATTCGTCCTGCTCCCCGTGATCATTCGTCGGAAATACGATGCCCGCATATTGCGACGGGTTTCCGGCTTCATCCCTGAAGCAGCGGCCGAAGGCAGCCACGGCTACTATTTGCCCGCTTCGATCAAATACACGATAATCACAGCGATACGGATTTCCTGTGATCACCGATTCTGAAATCGCCTTGGCCACAGATGGCTTGTCGTCCGGGTGAATCCGGTCGAGGTATCGTATGACCGGCAGCCCCGTGAGGGTCTGTTCCGGATCGAGCCCAAAGAGGTTTGCCAGCGCCGAATCCGCATAAACCTTGTCGGTCGCCAATTCCCAGGTGAATATGCCAGGCTCTTCGGCAACGGAAAATTCGGACGTGCCGATGCTGTCGACAAGGTTCATTCCGCATCCACATTCTGCGCGCCACTGCTGCTCGTCGATCAAATCGGCTCTTGAGAGAATACGACGTGCTCGACCATTTCGCCGCCGATCTTACTGCATAATTCTTCAAATCGGAATCGATTTAAGGATTCCTCGCTTGGAAGGAACCCACGCTTGATGGGTTCGATCTGTGCCGGATCAATGGTAAGCTTGCCACCGAAGCCCCACGCGAAAGGCGGCCCGAGACCGCCACATAAGCTCGCCACGCGCAGCCAGCAGCCGTCGTTTTCTTGACGCGCAGGGCGAAGGTGTGCTCCACCTCGGCTTCGACGCTCCAGAATGCGACGAAGCTGACAAGACCGGCGCGAAGGGTTGACGGAAATCATGACAAAAATCGATCTCAATTCTGATCTGGGGGAGGGATTTGGACCCTGGCGCATGGGCGACGACAAGGCGATCCTTGACGTCGTCACCAGTGCGAACATCGCCTGTGGCGGGCACGCAGGAGATCCGGCAACCATGGTGGAGACGCTTACCCTTGCAAGCGAGCGGGGTGTCGTCGCCGGTGCTCATCCGGGCTTTGCAGATCGCGAAGGTTTCGGACGACGCCTCATCCCCTTGAGCATCCGGGAAGTGGAGCAGCTTGTGGCGACGCAGATAGGGGCGCTGATGGGAGCTGCGGCTCTGGCAGGCGCCCGAGTCCGTTACATCAAGGCGCACGGGGCACTCGCCAATTGGGCGGCCGACGAACGGCCGGTCGCCGACGCCATCATCCGCGCAACCCGAGCGATTTCGCCGGAACTTGCTATACTGGCGATCTCCGGGACAGAGCTTGAGCATGCGGCCCGCGATGCAGGAATGACCGTGTTCAGCGAGATTTTTGCCGACCGCGGCTACCTCTCCACCGGTCGGCTCGTCCCGCGCAACTTGCCGGGAGCGATGATCCATGATCCCGCGGAGGCAGCTTCGAGATTGATCGAGTACCTGTCCAGCGGCCTCATGCCGACGGTCGACGGCGTTCCGATCACTCTCGATGCGCACTCGATCTGCGTTCACGGGGACAGCCCAGGAGCGCTCGCCATGGCCGTCCACGTGCGCAGGGAATTGCAAAAGGCTGGCATCGAGGTGGCACCATTCCTCCAACCGACAAAGGAAAACAGGTGATGGCAAAAGGCTATCTTATTGCCGAGGTTACCGTCACCGATCCGGACGCCTATGGGACCTGCGCGCAGGCAGCGGATGCGGATTTCATTCTGATCGAAGGCGCCGGCTGATTTGTCACAGGAGCCGTCCGCATCCCCCTGCAGCGTTCCGAACTATCGTCCTGTGGGCGGCCACGCGGTGCTCGTCGAATTCGGCGCGACCATCGATAAGCGGATCCACGATCAGGTCGTCAAGCTGGATGCCGCCTTGAAGGCGGCACCCTTTGAAGGATTCGTCGAAGCCGTTCCGGCCTATGCCAGCATTCTCGTATGCTTCGATCCGCTCGTGGCTGATCACCGGACGACGGAAGCGGCCATTGCCGAGCTTCTGGCGGCTGAGGTTCCAGAGACGATTGGAGCGATGCGCGAAATCGAAGTCTGCTACGACCCTGATCTTGCGCCCGATCTTGCCGCCGTCGCCGAGGCGAGCGGATTATCGCTGGAAGACGTCATATCCGCCCATCTCTCTGGCGACTACAGCGTCTTCATGTACGGCTTCGCTCCAGGATACGCCTACCTCGCAGGCGTGCCCAAAGCCATTCAGCAGCCGAGGAAGCCTGCGCCTATTCGCGGCATCGCCGCCGGAAGCGTGCTGATCGCCGGTCCGCAATGCTTGGTGAGCACGCTCACCATGCCGACCGGCTGGTGGATCATCGGCCGCTCTCCGACGAAGATTCTCGACGCCGCTTCCGACGACCGTCCGTTCCTTTTCGACGTCGGCGACGCGGTGCGTTTCCGCCGCATATCGAGGGCCGAATTCGACGCGAGGTGCCCCGCATGAGCGAAGCTGTCCTTGCAATCAACTTCGCGGGTCCTCACGTCGCTGTCCAGGACGAAGGACGTCACGGATTGATGCGCTATGGCGTCCCGGCCTCCGGTCCGATGGACAGGACCTCGTTTGCCGCCGCCAACGCCGCCGTCGGCAATCCTGCCGGTCAGCCGGCAATCGAAGTCTCCATGGGCGGCCTGGTTCTCGACTGCCTGTCGGGGGAGGTTACATTCGCCGTCGCCGGAGGAGGCTTCATCGTCGAGCATGCCGGCGACAAGCGCGGCGCATGGATGGTCGCCACCTTGAGGGCAGGGGAGCGGCTGGCGATCCGTCCGGGATACTGGGGAAGCTGGACGTATCTGGCCTTCGCCGGTCATATCGAGGCGAAGACCTGGCTGGGCAGCATGTCGACGCACAGCCTGTCCGGGCTCGGCGGCGGGCGCCTTGCAGCCGGACAGACGCTCACTATAGCCGATCCGGACGTGCGGGATGATCGACATGGTCCGATCACATGTCCGGTCATCGCAAGACCGCGATCCGAGCTGCATGTGGTGGTCGGTCCGCAGGATCGGTTCTTCTCGAAAGAAATCTTGTCGAATTTCCTTTCGTCGCCTTTCCGCCTGAGCGACGCCTATGACCGCATGGGCGTACGCCTCCAAGGTCCGTCGCTTGCGCCAAGTGCGGCGCTGGACATGCCATCGGAAGCGATCGTGCGGGGCTCGGTACAGGTCGCCGGAGACGGTGTTCCCACCGTTCTGCTGGCCGACCACCAGACGACCGGAGGATATCCCAAGATCGCCACGGTGGTGGATTGCGATCTGGACGCCTTCGTTCAGCTGCGCCCACGCGACCATGTCGGTTTCCTGGCCGTGACGCCGCAGCAGGCGATCGAGCACATTCGGCTTCGGGCTTCGACTATGTCCCGTTACCTCGCGGCAATCCACGACGGACCATAGGACGACCGAACATAGGCCTGTCGATCTGACGGGCAGGGCGGCGATAGACACTTGGAGCTGCCGGTGTCCGGTCTTACTATTTCACCATCGCAGCCGCCTTCTGGTTTATCGGGCCAATCCCCTTCGCTGTTGCCACCATCCTCAGCGTCGGCGTGTTGATCTGGCGTCAATCCTGGTCGGATGCTGCAAAAGGGAATATGGCCATACGGAAGCTGCTTGATTAGAGACCGGTTCGTCGATTGACGTTGGTCGTGCAACGCTTCACAAAGTCCGAAGTTTCGACCAACCCGGCAAAAGCGACGATACCGTCGCGGGGACCACGGCCACATGCGCATCATCGACGACCGTCATCCCCTCCGCAGAGTGTGCGCGTTTCTGACGCTAGTACTTTCAACGCTTCTGCTCGCGAGCGCAAACCCCGCCTCGGCGGCTGAGCCGACCAATTCCTCGGCGCCAATCCGGGTTATTATCGAATTGCCGAATGATGATTCCGGACGAGCGCTGGTCAATCGGATCGTTCCGGGCAATCAGGAACCGGCGCAGTCGGTAGCAGTCTCGCAAGAGGCGGCACCGACGTCGATTGCAACATCGCTACAGGATTTGCGCCAGAGGTTGATCACACTCGTCGATGCCGTTCCGACCCTTCCCGGGCAGATACAGTCGGCGATCCGGGTCTTCCAAACGGATGATCGTATCGAACCTCTCGGCCTGATCTTGGCGGTCATACTCTTCGTCGCGGGCGGGTTCGTAGCCCAGCGCCTTGCCTGGTGGTCAGGGCGAGGGCTGCTCCATTTCGTGCTGAACGCACCTGCCGGAACCGTCCGGCAGCGGATCAAGCTCCACGCCGCCCGGCTTTCAATGGGTCTTCTCGCCTTGGTCGGTTACCTGATCGGAAGCCTCGGCGCGTTTATCCTCTTTCCATGGCCTGCCGTATTTCGCGATATCGCGCTCATTCTGCTATCAGCCGCGCTCATGGTGCGCCTTGGCGTGCTTGTGGGCCGCATTGTCATCGCGCCAGGCGCCCGCCTGCCGCATATGCGGCTTCTGACGCTTGTTACCTCGCTTGCCTGGTTCTGGTACTACTGGCTCCTCGGAATCGTCGCAGTGCTGGCGGCTGGCTGGGCCACCATTGAAGTGATCGGGACGATCGGCGCTTCACCGATCTTGGCCGATCTCTTTGCCGCAGTATGGCTTGTTGTCGTTTCAATCGCTTTGATCGTTATGATCTGGCTGCGGCACTTTCGTTCTGACGGGCCGCCCGTCAACCGGCTTGTCTGTGTCGGCTTCAGCGCGAGCATCCTGCTATCGTGGCTGTTATGGGTATCCGGGCTCCGCGGGGCATTCTGGACAGTGGTCGTCGTCACGCTTCTGCCGCTCACCGTTTCGGTGGCTCATGATATCATTCGTCGCATCATACAATCCGGCGACGAGCAGGCGGTGGAAGATCCGGCCATCGTCGGATGGTCTGCTGTCATCATGCAAACGCTGCGGAACGGCCTCATTGTGGTCGCCGCGCTGCTCATTGCCCGCGCGTGGAATGTCAATCTCAGTGATCTCGCCGCAGCCGAAACGGTGACCACGCGTTTGATCCGCGCAGGAATCCGCATTGTTATCGTGCTGCTCGTGACCGACGTTATCTGGAAGCTCGCAAGCACGCTGATCGACAGCCAGATGGCGGTGGCGTCGCGAAGCGAGCAGGGGGGACATCAGGACGGACCCGACGCGCGCCGGCGTCAGCGGTTGAATACCCTCCTTCCCATTCTTCGCAATGTGCTGTTCCTGGCGATCGGCGCTGTCGGCTTCCTGATGATCCTGGATGCCGTTGGCATCCAGATCGGACCACTGCTGGCGGGCGCTGGCGTCGTCGGTATAGCCGTCGGCTTCGGTGCGCAGACACTCGTCAAGGACATCATCTCCGGCGTCTTTTATCTGTTCGACGATGCCTTTCGCATCGGCGAATACATCCAGGCGGCGAAATATAAAGGCACGGTCGAAGGTTTCTCGCTGCGATCGATCCGCTTGCGCCATCACCGCGGTCCGGTCACCATCGTTCCCTTCGGCGAACTCGGAGCGGTGCAAAACCTCAGCCGTGACTGGGTCATCGACATCATCACGCTCACCCTGAATTATGACAGCGACCTTGAGGAGGTCCGCAAGACCATTAAACGCATCGGCGTTGAGCTTCTGGAGGATGCCGAACTCGGCCCCAACATCATCGAGCCCTTGAAAATGCAGGGGATCGAGCAGATGGCGGATTATGGTGTGCAGATACGGCTGAAGTTCATGACGAAACCCGGCGAACAGTTCGGCGTTCGCCGAAAGGCGCTCGCCATGCTCAAGAAGACATTCGCAGAAAAAGGCATCCAGTTTGCAACGCCGACCGTCCATGTTTCCGGCGGTCCCGCCGATGCAGCGGCAACCGCTGCCGCCTCGGAGCTGCAAAGACCATCGAAAGCCATCCCGACACTTGAGGAGTAGCAACGGCGAGCTTTCCGTCGAATCCCGTCAATGCCCAACAGTCTGATCCGGACGTTGTCACCAAGTGGGCGTCGTCCGAGACACGGGTTTCGAAAGAGTCTGCTGGCTGGGATCAGCTGTTCCATGAGGGCACGTCCGCAGATGAACTCGTCGATGTGCTGGATCGTCAAGATGCAAATTCGAGCAGGCCGATTTTAAAAGAGTGGGTGCATGAGATGGATGACGAAGGTATGACATTGTAATCAAAAGGCATTCGGTGGTTCCATAATCTATCTTATGCGATATATGTATGTAGCCGCAAAGTTGAAGCGTCCTGTTTCTGCAAAGTTGGAATGTCACTCTCCCCGGGTTTGATGACCTGGGAGATTGCGGATGGGACTGATTACGATGAGCGAGCGCGACCTGCAACGGATCGAGATTCTATCGAAAGTGATCGCCGGCCGGATGACGATGGTGTCGGCGGCACATGTGCTTGATCTGAGTACGCGCCAGGTGCGTCGTCTGCTGGAGCGGATCAACACGGGTGGTGCGGCGTCGATCCGGCACAAAGCGATCGGCCGGCCGTCGAATAATCGGATCAGTGACGGGGTTCGCGATTACGCCGTGACGTTGGTTCGCGAATGCTATGCCGACTTCGGTCCGACGCTGGCCGCCGAGAAGCTTGCCGAGCTCGATGGGCTGACGGTGTCGCGTGAGACGCTGCGGCAATGGATGACGGAGGCTGGGCTTTGGCTGTCGCGCAAGCAGCGCCGGACGTTTCATCAGCCGCGGCTGCGCCGCGAGGCTTATGGCGAACTCGTGCAGATCGACGGGTCCGAACATCGCTGGTTCGAGGATCGCGGCGACCCATGCTCGCTGCTGGTGTTCGTCGACGATGCGACGGGCAAGCTGATGCAGTTGCGCTTTGTGCGCTCGGAAAGCGCCTTCAGCTACTTTGAGGCGCTGGCGCTTTATCTGAAGCATCACGGCGCCCCAATCGCCTTCTATTCCGACAAGCATTCGGTGTTCCGGGTGGCGAAGAAGGATGCCAAGGGCGGCCAGGGCATGACCCAGTTCGGGCGGGCGCTTTGTGAGCTAAACATCGAGATTCTTTGCGCAAATTCGAGCCAGGCGAAAGGTCGCGTCGAGCGGATGAACCGGACGCTGCAGGATCGGCTGGTCAAAGAACTGCGGCTGGCGGGGATTTCCGGCATGGACGACGGCAACGCTTTCCTGTCCGGTTTCATCGAGCGCTACAATGCGCGATTTGCGATTGTCCCTACCCGGCCCGATAATCTGCATCGGCCGATGAATCTTGCGTCGGACCGGCTGAAGGACATTCTGTGCAAGCGTGAGCAGCGTTATGTCGGGGCGCAGTTGACGTTTTCGTTTGAACGCAAGCGGATCATGCTGGAGGAGACCGAGGTGACGCGTGGTTTGGCTGGTCGCTATGTCGAGACCTATGCCTATGCGGATGGTCGCTTGGATGTCCGGTGGAAGGGGCATTCCCTGCCCTACAGGACGTTCGACAAGGACCAGCGGGTGACGCATGCGGCGATCACCGAGAACAAGCGGCTCGGCGATGTGCTGGCCTACATCAAGGAGCGGCAGGATCAGTTGCCAACGCCGAAGGTGAAGACCAACAGCGAGAAGAACGGCTATGTGCCGCGTGCTCGTGGGCCCGGACGCCGGAAGGATTTCATGAACGATCCCGCCGTCATTGCCCGACGGCGACAAGCGCTCTCTGACCTCGATGCGGCGGAATGACTGGCTGCTCCAATTGTCAAAGCTAAAGCCGAAGGGGAGCATCTCACCCGCCCCCTCCCTTCCCTTGCAACCCGGTCCAGCCGGTCCGGTCGGGGGCTGGTCGGCGGCGCTCGGCTGTCGCATTTCTAAATGGCTGACACCGCGCCCAAAGTGACATTTTAACTTTGCGCAACGGCGGACATTTCAATCCTGCCGCCACAATGTATGTAGAGGCTATTTAGTAATGCGACAGTTGGGCCAGTTAGAGATGCGACAGTCTCGCCTCTCGACGCTCTGGTCAATGCCAACGTCGGGAGCAAGGATGACGACCTTCAGCCTGGTCGAGACCATGAGCGTTCGGAGTCGCCATGTCCTTTATGATCACCATGTCGCAGAAAGAACTGCATCGCCTCGAAGTCATCCAGAAGATCCGTGATCAGCGCCTGAGCGTCGTCCAGGCCGCCGAACTGCTCGACCTCAGTCGAAGTCAGGTTCATCGGCTGCTGCAGGCCTATGACCTGGATGGTCCAGCCGGCCTTGTTTCCAAGAAGCGATCGCAGCCGAGCAATCGGCGCCATAGCGAGGAGTTTCGCAATGCGGCGCTGGATCTCATCCGCGAACGCTATCTGGATTTCGGTCCGGCGCTGGCGCGCGAGAAGCTGATCGAGCCGCATTAGATCTCGGTCGCCAAGGAGACGCTGCGGCAATGGATGACCGAGGCCAGCATCTGAGTCTCGCGACGCGAGCGCAAGAAGCGGGTTTTCCAGCCACTCGGCCGGCGCGATGCCGCGATCCGCCAAACCCGATAGGTCACCGCTCAGATCGAAGAACTGCTGAGCGACCAGATGAACGACGTCGCCTTCTCGTTGAATCTTTCCGTTGATCGCGATCATCGACGAGCCGAGCACAGCGCAGCGTCTCTTTTCCAAAAGCGATGGCCAGACGACGACATTCGCCGGGCCGGTTTCGTCCTCGATCGTCAGGAACATGACGCCCTTGGCGGAGCCGGGCTTCTGGCGGACAAGGACGAGGCCGGCCGTCATGAGCCAGCGGCCGTCGCGGGCGTTCATCGCTTCCTGGCAGGTGACGATGTTCCGTTTCTGCTTTTGCCGTCTGCTTTACGCATCTCTTTCCGACCCCACCATCTGCCGAATTTTGCGTTTAAGAGAACCATGTTCTTTTCCAATCACGGTTCGCCTCGTTAAATATCCGGAAACCTCATCAACTAACAAAGCAAATGAAACATAAAATAATATAACAACAGGCGCAAATACAAGAAGGACACACAAATTCGCAAGCACCGGCCCGATTGCGAACTCAGAGGACAAAGTTGTCGCCACAATTACAAGAGGAATCCACGCAAATACGGAAATTAAAAGCCCGGATAGAATGGCATAAAATCCATATTTCTTCTAATTTATCATAAGGATTTTTATCAAGCTAAGTAGATATCTTCGCATCTTTTGTCCGTTATCGCTCACAAAAAAGGCCTTTTCCTTTGCGGCCGATCACGGATTCATGTCCGTGAAAGCGGCAGTGCCCCTCACCCGCTCGATCTGATCTTGCAAATCGGATTATTTCAACGGGGCAAGGTCACGACACGCATTGCCCCCATCCACTGACCTAGTCCTGATTCGCAACCACTGGCAAACTGCTTTCGTTCGAAAGACGGGTTTCGGCCTGCCGGGCGGCAAAGACGAGGCGGCGCTTTGCGCGGATCGCGTGCCATTGTTGGTCGATCAGGACGCCGATGAGGATCACGCCACCCATGACAGCGAAATTCAACGACGAGGGTATACCCAGTAGATTCACGAGATTCTGCAACTCCTGGAGCAGGACCGTTCCCAGCACGACGCCGACGATCGACCCCTCGCCGCCGCGGAGCGAAAAGCCGCCAAGCACGGCAGCGGCAATCGCGTAGAGTTCGTAGAACTGGCCATGGCTCGCCGGCGAGATCGAGCGCGTGTACATGGCGAAATAAATCGCCGATAGCGCCGTCAGCAGCCCGCAGATGACATAGGCCGACATGACCATGCGGCCGGTACGGATACCGGAATAGCGGGCCGCCTCCTCGTTCTTCCCGATCGCGTAAAGATAACGCCCGAAGACAGAGCGATGCAGCATGACCCACATGACAACGGCAATGATGACGAGTGCGATGAAGGTGTTGGGAACGCCGTAAAACCGTCCGGCGGTCAGGAATTCGAGGTCCGGGAAATTTTGGCCGAAAGCAAAGCCCGCCGTTCCGTCGGCCGTATAGAAGCGCGCTGCCCCACGATAGATCAGGAGGCCGCAGAGGGTGACGACGAAGGGCTGCAGGCTGAGCCTGGTGATCAGCCAGCCGTGGACGGCGCCGATGACCGCGCCGAGCGCGAGAATGAGCGGTAGCGCCAGCATCCATGACATATCCTGGACCGCGATGAAATCGACGAACAGCACGCCGAGAAGTGCTACGAGCGAACCCACGGAAAGCTCGATACCGCCGGTGATGATGACAAAGGCTTGGCCGATCGACAGGATGCCGAACAGGCCGATCAGGTTGGCGGTGTTGGCCAGGTTGATCGGCAGCAGGAAGCGCGGGTTGATGATGGCGACGACGATACCGACGACGACGATCAAAAGCAGCAGTCCGAGATCTTTTTTGATCATTCGAAATCCATCCCCCGATACTTATTTATGCTGGCCGCATTCGCTATTTTACCCTTTTGCCGACGGCAAGCAAAAGGACGCTTTCCTGGCTGATTTCGTCCTCTTCCAATATGCCGGCGATCTGGCCCTCGTGCATGACGGCAATGCGGTCAGAAACGCCGATCACCTCTTCCATGTCGCTGGAGATCATCAGGACCGCCACTCCGGCATCGGCAAGCGCTCGCATCAGGCCATAGATCTCGTTCTTCGCGCCAATATCGATGCCGCGTGTCGGCTCGTCGAAGATCATCACCCTCGGGCTCATCGACAACCATTTGGCAAGCACCACCTTCTGCTGGTTGCCGCCGGACAGGGTGCCGGTTCGCGACGAAACGGAGGGTGCCTTGATACCGAGGCGAACGCGTTGCTTTTCGGCGGCCGCCCTCTCCCGCTCAGCAGAAAGCATGAAGCGGCTGGAGAGCTTGGGGAGATCGGCAAGGGTTATGTTCTGGGCGATCGGGAAATCAAGAAGAATGCCGTTGCGCTTGCGATCCTCCGGTACCAGGAAAATGCCACGAGCAACGGCGTCCCGGGCAGACCTGATCGCAATTTGCCGCCCGTCCTGCAGAATGGCTCCGCCGTAGCTGCGGTCAATGCCGAAGAGTACCCTTGCAAGCTCGGTGCGGCCCGACCCCACGAGCCCTGCAAGTCCCATGATTTCTCCATACCGGATTTCCAGATCAACGGGACGGCCGGGATAGGCCTCGGTGCGCACGCCGCTAGCCTTCAGCGCAACCGAGCCGGGCGAGCGCTGCGGTTTTGCGGTCCGGGCCGCAAGCACCCGGCCGATCATCAGCTTGACCATCTGGTCGTGACCGATGTCTTTCTTGGCAAGCGTGCCCACAAGCGTGCCGTCGCGCAGGACTACGACCCGGTCTGCGACGCGCTCAACCTCGTGGAGGCGATGCGAGATGAAAACCACGCTGATGCCGTCGGCTTTCAGCGATTTGATAATGCTCAGGAGACGCTCGGTTTCGGCCAGCGGCAGGCTGGACGTGGGTTCGTCGAAGATGACGAGCCTGGCGTTGATGGACAGCGCCTTGGCGATTTCCACCATCTGCTGCTCGGCAAGGGAAAGCGATGCCACGGGTGTGTCGGCGGAAAAATGAGCCCCTACCCGCTTCAAGAGCGGCTTCACCATGTCTCGCAGCCGATTGCGATCGACGAGCTTGAAAGGTCCCGCCTTCAGCGGTTCGCGGCCCAGGAAGATATTGGCAGCAACGTCGAGATTCTCAAAGAGATTGAGTTCTTGGTGAACGAAGGCGATGCCGGATGCGATGCTCGATTCCACAGTGAGGAAACGAAGCTCTGCTCCGTCGAGCAGAATCGTGCCTCGGTCGGGTGCGATCACGCCGCCGAGAATCTTCATCAACGTCGATTTTCCAGCTCCGTTCTCGCCGACGAGGCCGATGACCTCGCCCGGTATGATGTCGATCGACAGGCCCTCAAGCGCAACGACGCCCGGATAGGTCTTGCCAACGCCGGAAAGCGAAAGGAACGGCGTTGCAAGCGCGTCCGGTGACGGGAAGTCGGAGCTGTGGTTCATCGCCTGTCCATAGCTGCTAATGCTGTCGGCATGGGACGTCCCTCGCGGCAGCGGCGAGTGCCGCCGCCGCGACGGAGAGTTATTTTCCAGCCATGGCCTTCAGGCTGGCGGCATATTTGTCAACGTCATCCTTGCCGATGATTACCGTCGGTATGATGATCAAGCCGTTGCTAGGAACGCCTGACTTGTCGCCCTTGAGGTAGGCCGCCATCAGCTTCATGCCCTGATAGGCCCATTCGAACGGCTGTTGCACGACGGTCGCTGCGACCGTGCCTTCCTTGACGCCGCCGAGCGTGATCGGATCGTCATCAAAGCCGACGACGGTGATCTGGCCGAGTTTACCGGCGTCGCGCAACGCCTCATAGATGCGCGGCGTATTGTAGGAATAGAAACCGACCATGCAGGTGACGTCGGGGCTGGCCACCAGCGCGTCCTCGACGTTCTTCTTTGCGCGCGTCTGGTCGATATCGTCGCCGCGTACATCTGTCAGCTCGATCTTCGTGCCCTTCAGGCCGTCCTTCATGCCCTGGATGCGTTCCTTGGCATTGTCGGCGCCGAGCAGGCCAACGAAGCCGATGCATTTGCCGCCGTCCGGCATCGCTTTCTTGGCGATTTCGGCGGCCTGCATGCCGGCGTCGATATTCGATGAGCCGATATAGGCGACGCGGTTGGTCTGCGGCGCGTCGCTATCTGTGGTGAAGAGAGCAGTCTGCGATCCGATCTTGTTCAAGCCGTCCGTCTGGGTCTTGGGATCGACTGCGGAAACCATGATCCCCTTGACGCCGGCACTGACCAAGTCTTCCATAAGCCGTTGCTGAACGGCGACAGATGCCTGCTCAGGGTACTTCAGCTCCATCTGGTAGTCGGGCATCTCGCCCTGCGCCTTCTTCACGCCCGCCTCTGCGGCTTTCCAGAAGTCGGATGCACCGTTGACGACAAATGCGAGTGTCGGCTTGTCGGCAGCATGCGATACGGCAATCGGCGCCGCGCTCAGCATCAACCCGGCGAAAAACAAGGCTGCATTGCGTTTCAGCTGTTTCATAATACACCTCCCGAGGGGCCGCAGTTGCACGGGCCCGTTTCCGATTTACGGCCGGCCGGATGCGCGCCCCCTCCCAGGGCCGTCGCAAAGCGACGAGTGGCATAGGTTCCGATCGCTCCCTGACGGTATACAAGAAATTTAATTAGTAAATAGTATTATCAATGCAGATCAAAACATTTCATCGGGCAATGGCTGGGATGGTAATTTTGTAATGGCATTGCCAACAATCGATAGTGTTGCAACAATTCATGCAATTGCCAGCGCTTTCAGATAGATGCTAATATTAATTAGCAAAAACGACGATCAACAACCCTGAACGGTTATCCCAAGCAGAGACAGTTTCCACGAATGCGAAAGCCCAAGACCGAAAATAAGCCTGTGCGCGTGACGATGATGGACATCGCGGCGGCGGCTGGCTGCTCGCAGGCGGCCGTCTCCTTCGTCCTCAACGACACACCCGGCACCCGCATCTCACAGCAGACGCGTGATCGCGTATTGGAGGCGGCGCGCGCGCTCGGCTATATGGAGAAGACCTATACGACGAAGGCCTCTTATTCGGGACTGGACAACGTCATCGGTTTCGCCGTGGATCAACTGGCCACCAGCCCGGAAGCGATCGTTGCGATCGAAGGCGCGCGGCAAGCCTCCTGGAACGCCGGCAACGTCCTTCTGGTAACCCAAACGCTCAGTGATCCCGTGATGGAGCCGAAAGCAATCGAGGCGTTGACGAGCGGAGGCATATCGGCGCTCATATATATGACAATCTATACCCGCCAGGTGGAGCTTCCTTCCTATGTCCGCAAGCTTAATATCCCGACGGTCCTGCTGAACTGTTATACGGCGGACCATGCCTTTCCCGCCGTGGTGCCGAGCGAGATCGCGGGGGGCAGAGCTCCACCCGCCATCTGATCATGCACGGACACCATCGTATCGCGACGATCACCGGCGAAATCTGGATGCAGGCGGCGCAGGACCGGCTGACGGGATATCGCCGCGCGCTAGCGACCGCCGATATACCTTTCGATCCGGAATTGGTTATTGAAGGCGACTGGTCGGCCGGTGCCGGCTATGCCTCCACGATGAAACTGCTTGCTCTGAAAGAGCCGGCCACCGCGATCTTCTGCCAGAACGACCGCACTGCCATCGGGTGTTACGAAGCGCTCAAGGATGCAGGGCTTCGCATTCCCCAGGACATGTCGGTGGTGGGTTATGACGACGAAGAAATTGCGCGACATCTCGTACCCCCTCTGACGACCTCGGTCCTTCCACATCTTGCCATGGGGCAATGGGCAATCGAACATCTCAACCCGGATAATACGCCCGGCAAGCGCTATCCCATTGCGAAGCTCGAATGCTCGCTCGTCAAGCGTCATTCCGTCGCCGCGCCGCGAGCCGAGGCGCGGCAGATCCTCGATGGCGCATATACGTCGCCATAGCGTTCGCGCCGGGCCACTCATCCGCTGAGTGGAGCCCAGCTCGCTCGGAACCCCTGACCGGCGCACATTGGAGGAAGTGGTCGAAATCACTTCCCGAGCGATAGAACGGGCAGAGCTTGCCTTTGGTCAATAGGCTGGCGAACGGATCGCCCTGCCCTTGCGTCGTCACTGACGAACCACCGATCTCAAATAATCTCAACCACAGATACAATCTGCGCAGAGGCGACGTTGACGACGTGTAGATTTGGAGCTAGCTCTAGCGCCATGAAAATCGCAATGGTTCTCGTAGTGGTGATATCGCGCATGGGCAGGACGGTCTGATCGTCCGGCAATAGCCACCCATGCGCCGAAAACTGGTCCCTGACGGGGCCTTTTTTTATGCCCCGTCGCACCCATCACCTCACTCACGACGGAACCCAGATATGACCGGCGAGAAAGCCAACTCTTCCCTTAACACCCCTTCTGATCGTCGCATGAACGGCGGCGAGATCGTTCTGCAAGCGCTGCGCGACAATAGTGTCGAACATATTTTCGGTTACCCCGGCGCAGCGGTGCTGCCGATCTATGACGAAATCTTCCAACAGGAGGACATCAAACATTTCCTGGTACGCCATGAACAAGGCGCCGGACACGCGGCCGAAGGCTATGCCCGCTCGACCGGAAGAGTTGGCGTCATGCTGGTGACATCGGGACCGGGCGTTACAAATGCGGTTACCGCACTGCAGAATGCCCTTATGGACTCCATTCCGATCGTCTGCCTCGCTGGCCAGGTGCCGACTAGTCTGATCGGCACGGATGTTCGGCACGGATGCTTTTCAGGAATGCGATACGGTCGGCATCACTCGTCCCTGCACGAAGCACAATTTCCTGGTCAAACACGTCGACGATCTGGCCAAAACGATCCACCTGGCTTTCCGGATCGCGGCGGCCGGTCGGCCCGGCCCTGTTCTCGTCGACATGCCGAAGGACGTGCTGTTTGCCAGCGGAACCTACGTCGCACCTGACAAGGTAGCTCCCCCGCCGAGCTATCAGCCGGCAATGCATGGCGATCAGAACGCGATCCGGGCAGCTGTCGCATTGATGGCCGAAGCCCGACGACCCATCATCTATACGGGCGGCGGCATCATCAACTCCGGACCGGAGGCGTCGAGATTGTTGCGCGAGTTTATCGACCTCACCGGCTTTCCGGTAACGTCCACCATCATGGGGCTTGGGGCCTATCCGGCTACCGGGCCGAACTGGCTACGGGTCGCCGGACAGGACGGATCGCACGAAGCGAATATGGCAATTGGCGATTGCGATCTGATGGTCGCCATCGGCGCGCGGTTTGACGATCTTGCGATCTCGCGCGTCCATGAGTTTTGGCCTCGTTCGAAGAAAATCCAGATCGATATCGATGCCTCGTCGATCAACAAACGCGTTCTCGTTGACATCGGCATTCAGGGCGACGCCGCGCATGTGCTGGCGGATATGATCCATGCCTGGCGGTCGCTTTCCACCGTGCCCGACCAGAAGCGGTTGCGTGCGTGGTGGACACAGATCGATCATTGGCGAGCTCCCCATTCGATTTCCTACGAGCGGCTGGACCATGCAATCATGCCGCAACATGCCCTGGAGCGCCTGCATGCACTGACAAAGCCGCACGACCCCATCATCGCCACGGAGATCGGTCAGCAGATGTGGGTGGCGCAGTTCTTCGGCTTCGACAAACCCAATCGCTGGATTACCTCCGGTGGATTGGGGACGATGGGCTTCGGTCTTCCCGCCGCGCTGGGCGCGCAGATCGCACATCCCGGGCGCCTTGTCATCGACATTGCCGGCGACGCTTCGGTGCAAACGACGATGAAAGAGCTGTCGACGGCCATACAGCATCAAGCGCCGATCAAGATTTTCGTCTTGAGCAACGAGTATCCGGGCATGGCGCAAGAATGGGATCCGATGCCGGATGGTAACAGTCGAGCGCGCTCTTATTCGGCCTCACTGCCCGATTTCACCAAGCTCGCGGAAGCCTATGGCGCCGTCGGCCTTCGTTGCCAGAGCCCGAGCGAACTCGACGGCAGGATCGAGGAGATGATCGACGCGGACCGGCCGGTGCTCCTTCACTGCCGGGTTGCGAGGTGCGCCGGCACCGATCGGCTGTAAGGGCCGGTGATCGAACAGGCCAAAAGCAAGCCGTGCGATCCTGCGAACCGCAGTCATCATCGATGCTGGCCAAGGACCTCATGATCGAGACTGGCGTCTCGATCATGTCTTTGTACCGTTTGATGGGATCGATTTTCTTCAGCCCGCAGACACGCCGAATTGCTGCCCGAGAAATTCCAGATACCCGCCCTCCGATCAAAGATACTGTGTCATGACTCTTTGTTTGAAAGCGCGGCCAAGTCCTCTTTAAGCCGCACCGGTAAATCCATCCGTTCGTGAAGAATGCTCATGACGCCGAGATCACCGTTCTCAAGCTCCCGAAAGAATAGGTAGTGATGCTCATAGCGGCTGAAATAGGCCCGACGCCTGATGTCTGCGGGAACCGCCAGGCGTTGCGGAAGCTGTCGCCAGATCAGCCGATCTTCGCATAAACGCTGCAAATAAACATGCAGTCCGAGAATGTACGCATCTGCCTGCTTTTCTCCCCACGCCTCGAAAGTGTCGCGCCAAATCTTGTCTTGCGCGGCATCAGCGCGTGGATAAAACCGATAAGCTGCCATGCTCAGCGGCGCTTGTTGCGGCGGATAACGTCTTCAGCGGAAACGGCGACAAACTCGCTGTCGTCGGCACGCATCGCAGGTGCAAGTTCCTTTTGCAGGCCATCCCATGCCTCGTCGCGCGTTTGCAAATCGCGTCGGATTAGGGCGCGAATGTACTCGCTCGCATTCTCATAGAGGCCGTCGTCACCGATCTGCTGTTGAATGTGGTCTTGCAGCGCGCCGCTGACCTTCACATGAATGCTGCCTGATGCCATCGGCTTACCCTTTTGCTCTTCTTCTATCGTGGGAAGCGTAGCATATATCGTCAATATTCATCACAAAGAATTTGATCGCGATATGGTCTTTCGAACCCGCTCGGCAGCCTGGCTGTCTCAGGGATCATTTGAACAAGATCATCATCGTCGGTCCGCCGCTTGTTTAGCGCTTGCGGGCCTGGGGCAGCAGGTTCATGCTTGTCCCTGTTTTGAGGCCCGCTGATTGCGGCTGAAATAGCCGTAACAGTTTGGGCTTTCGTGAGAAGCGTGCGATGGAGTGCGCCGGCTGCGGTTTCGATATTCAGAGCGGTTTTGCTTTCTGTCCGCGATGCGGCGCAAGGCAGCCGTTTTCCTGCGCCGCCTGCGGCAATCCCTGTCAGCCCGATTTCGCCTTCTGCCCCCAATGTGGCGCGCCGATTTCCGGTAAAGTCCAACCCGCAACGAAGCCTAAGATCGAGACGGCACTGTCTAAATCGGAGGGCGACGCCGACCGGCGGCCGGTAACCGTGCTCTTCGCCGATCTCTGCGGCTTCACGACGCTGAGCGAGCAGATCGACCCCGAAGTCATGCGCGTGCTGCAGAACGAATTGTTCGAAGAGATGACCCAGGCAGTCGAGGCCTATGGCGGCTTCGTCGACAAGTTCGTCGGCGATGCGCTGCTGGCGCTGTTCGGCGCGCCGGTCGCTCATGAGGACGATCCGGTCCGGGCGCTCGGTGCCGCACTCGATATGATCGGTCGGGCGACGCAGGTCGGCGAGCGCTGGCACGCCCGCGCCGGCGTGCCGCTGCGTCTGCATATCGGCATCAATAGCGGCCCTGTCGTTACCGGCGGCTTCGGCGCGGTCAGTGCAAAATCCTATTCGGTGACCGGCGACACGGTAAACACCGCCCAACGCCTGCAATCCATGGCCGGCGAAAACGACATCCTTGTCGGGCCGCTGACCTATCGCCTCACCCGCCATGCCTTCGCCTTCGAGAGTCTCGGTGCGCAGGCGTTGCGCGGCAAAAGCGGAAACGTCCTTGTCCATCGGCTGACAGGGCTGTCGGAAGCGCCGCACACGGCGCGCGGGCTCGAGAGTCTCGGCCTTCAGGCGCCAATGATCGGACGGGATACGGAAATATCGCGGTTGCTGACATGCCTCGATCTTGCCTGCGGTGGTGCTGCGCAGCTTGTCCGCCTGATCGGCGAAGCGGGCATCGGCAAGTCGCGGCTGGTCAACGAATTCGTCGCGATAGCCAGCAATGCCGCTCGTTTCCAGGGCCTCGCCATCCGCAAAGCGACTTGCTCTCCCCTCGGCGAACAATCCTATGGAACGCTCGGCGCGGTCGTGCGCAGCGCCTATGGCATCGGCGAGCGAGACGATCTCGACAGGGCGCGGCAATTGCTGGCAACAGGGTTCCGCGCGCTCGATCTGACGCAGGAGGAGGTCGAGGGACTTTTGCCGCTCTTTCTGCATGTCCTCGGCCTCGGCGATCCCGATGGCGCGTTGCGGCACATCGAGCCGGAGCAGCTGCGGCGGCAGATCTTCTATGCCGTCCGCACCGTCTTCGAGCGGCGGCTGGCGCAAGGTCCCCTGCTGCTTGTCATCGAGGATCTGCACTGGGCGGACGCTGCCTCGCTGGAAGTCCTTCGCTTCATGATGGACCGGCTGGAGCGCAGCCGGTTGATGCTGCTTGCGATCTACCGGCCGACATCGCAGACCGACCCACTGGACTCCAATCGTGTGAGCGTCACCGTGCAGCGTCTTGCCCCTCTCTTTGCGGCCGACGGGCAGAAGCTGCTTGCTGCATTTTTTGGCGAGAGCTATGCCAAGTTGCCGGCGACGATGCGCAAGCGCATCCTCGACCGCGCCGGCGGCAATCCGCTTTTCATCGAAGAAATCCTTCGGGTGCTGATCGACATGGGCACGTTGCACAATGACGGCCAGCGCTGGCATGTCGCAGCGGAAGACACGGATGTCGATATACCGGTGAACCTGCAAGCCCTGTTGCTTGCCCGCGTCGATCGTCTGCCACAGGAGATCAGACGGCTGGCGCAAGAAGCGGCGGTGGTCGGCCCGAAATTCGATACCGCCCTGCTCCGCACCATCGCCACCGACCCAGCCGCCATCGATGCCGCATTGGATCATCTCTGCGATGCGAATATCATAGAGGAATTGCGTGGGCCGGATGCCGGCGGGCCGCCGGGCTATCGCTTCAGCCAGACGCTGATGCATGACGTCATCTATCACAATCTCCTGCTGCAACGGCGCATGGAGCTTCATCAACGGATCGGCCGGGTTCTGGAACGTCAATATGGTGCGGCGCCCGACCGGCCCGAGCATCTGGCGCAGCTCGGCCATCACTTCAGCATGACCACCGAAAAGGCCAAGGGCGCTACCTATCTGATGGCGGCGGGCGATCTGGCGCGCAAGGCCTACGCCAATGACGACGCAATGCGCCTCTACCGTCAGGCCCTTGCGGCCTTCGCGAACGAGGCGGAGGTGACATCGGAGCAATTGGCGCTGTTGGAGCGTCTTGCCGATCTCTGCGGCCCGGCGGGCCTGCGCGACGCCGCCTTGAACCATTATCAGCGAGCGCTGGCGATCCACCGCACCAAAGACGATCCTATTGCCGCAGCGAGGATATTGCGCAAGATCGGCCGTTTGCATCTCGATGCAGGACGCCGCGATCTAGCGGAGACACATTTGGCCGAAGCCGAAGTGATGATCGCAACGATCGATGCGCCGGTCGAACGTGCCCATGTCCTGCAGGAGCGCGGCCATCTGGCTTTCCGCATGGGGGATCAGGCCGCTGCCGCCGAGTGGGCGACGCAGGCGCTGCAATGCCTGCAGACGCTGCCGATCGACGGGACGACCGAGGCCGGACGGGAGACAGCGCGAGCGATGGCGGAGGCGCTGAATACCAAGGGTGCGGCCTTTGCGCGACTCGGACGTCGCCGCGAGGCCGTACAGGAAGTGGAGCGCAGCCTCTCGGTTGCCGAAAAGGCCGATCTGCAAAGTGCCGCCTGTCGCGCCTATTCCAATCTCGGTGTTCTCTACACGATTGTCGATCCTGCCAACGCCATCAGAATCTGCCGGCGCGGTCTGGAGGTTGCGACCCGTATCGGCGATCTCAGCTTCCAGGCGCGCCTTCTCGCCAACCTCGCGGTTGCATGCTGTACCTTCACCGATCGCTGCGCCGCCGAAGGTGTACCGGCGGCGGAGAAGGCCGTCGAAATCGACCGGGCGCTTGATCAACGCGACCATCTCTCCGTGCCGCTGATCGTGCTGGGCCAGATTCATCAGTGCCACGGGCAGCCGAAGCTAGCTCATAAGTATTACGAGGAAGCCCTTGAGGTTGCGAAGGAAATTGATGAACCGCAACTGCTCTTTCCGTGCTATGATGGCTTGGCGACACTCAGCCTTGAGCATGACGACATGGACGAGGCGGAACGGTATTTCACGCTGGCGCAGGATGTGTGCATCCGCCACAACCTCGATCCAGGCACGCTCGTCGTCTTGCCGTTTCTCGACTGACCTGTCCTCGTTGCAGTGATCGCCGGAGATCGATTTGGCAAATCGATTCAAAAACATAAAGGGAGGAACGAAACATGCAGGAGAACCACGCCGCAAGACCATTGCAGCCGGGAGATCGCGCGCCGAACGTGGTGCTGGATGCGATCACCCGCCAGGGCAAGGTCGCCATCGACGATTTTCGCGGCCAGAAGCCGGTGCTCGTCGGGTTGTTCCGCGGATTGCATTGCCCCTTCTGCCGCCGGCAAATCGCCGCCATGGCCGAACTCACCGGCGCATTGCAGGAGAAGGGCATCGATAGCCTGACCGTCGTCAACACGCCGATCGAGCGCGCCCGCCTTTATTTCCGCTACCATCCGCTTCCCAATCTGCTGGCGGCCTCGGACCCGGAACGGGTATCGCACAGGGCCTTCGGCCTGCCGAATCTGCAGTTCACCGAAGATGAGAATGAGTGGCCGCGCAAAGTCAGCATGAACACGGTGATGTCGATGCGCATCGACATGCCGGGCGAGCTTCCAGCGCCTATGGACCCGATGGCGGCGTCGGAATTCCTCGACAAGGCGGACGGCTATGAGTTTACCGAGGATGACAAGCAGATGATCGCCACCGGCCACGGCCAACTCGTCGGCGAATTCCTGCTCGATCGAGATGGCGTCGTGCGCTGGTGTTTCACGGAAGTCGAGGAGGATGGCCGCCATATGTTCGGCGGTCCCGCCCCTCGGGAAGTGATGTCGGCAGCGTCGAACATGGCTGTTTGAAGCGAATGAGGCCGTGCTTGAAAGGTCGGGCGCTTGAACAAGGCGAGCCATTCCCGGTCCCGCATGATCGCCCTTATTCCATCCTGAACCTGGCGTGGCAGGTCGTGCAGGTCTGAAGCATGAGGTGGAACGCGTGTTCCGCCGGCATTGCCAGCAGCTCCTGCTCGTTGCGAACATGAGTGCCGAAAGGACCGCCGCCCATGGCCTCTCCGGGCTTCATGCGCATGCTGGCAGTCATCGGCCCGGGGTTGTTCTGCGCGGCGGCATCCAGTGCGACGGCGTAGTCGCGCAGATCGTTGGCGATGCGGTCGAACCGGTCGCGCTCTTCGAGGATGTTCGGCCTGGCCTTCGACTGCGGCCCGGCCTTCGACTGCAGATTGGCGGCCTCGGAGGCGAAATGTGCGGAGAGAACGCTCCCGGACTTGTCACGGATGGTGTCGGCCGCCCATTTGAACTCGCTGGCCTTATAGGCGGCCGGATCCTTGAACATGCCGGAGATCGTCTTCGCCGCGGCGGCCATGGCTTTCATGTCCGCCTGTCGACGGGAGACGAGGTCCTCCGCGGCTGGCGACGGAACCCTCGCCATCAGGACTGCTCCCACGACGGAGAGCAGTCCAACCTTCTTCATGTAAGCGGCCTGTTTCATAAACGCTGCGCTCCTAACCGGGCCATGCCGCTTGCTTCGGATATCCGTGGCTTCACCGGATATCCGTTCTCATTTGGGCAGGAAGAGGGCGGACGGAGACCGCCTTCCCCGATCACGCCGCCATCTTGCGGCAGCTATCGGCGCAACGGCGGCAGGCGTGGACGCAGCTTTGCATGTCGCCCACCCGCGCGCAGTCTTCGGCGCACTGGCCGCAGATTTCTGCGCATTCCCGGCAGAAATGCTTGTGGTGCTCCGAGCCGATCAGCATGAAGTGCGCAGAGGTCCGGCAGATCTCCGCGCATGCCATCATCAGCTTGAAGTGCGGAGGCTTGGTGTGCTCCCCGCCCAGTTCCAGGCAGTGGCCCATGGCCATCGACAGGCATTCGCTGTAGCAGGCGAGGCAGTTGTCGATGCAGGCTTTCATCTCGGTCGACATGCGATGCATGGCTCAATCTCCTATTTGGCTTCCTTGTCCACCCACTTGGACATCTCTTCGATCTCCTTTTTCTGGGCTTCGATGACCTTTTTGGCCATCTGCTTGGCCTCTTCATTGTCGCCGTATTTGAGTTCGACCTCCGACATGCTGATCGCGCCCATATGGTGGGCGATCATGCCGCAGACGAAGGAAACGTCGGCGTCCTTCTTCATCATCCCCTGCATCATGTTCATGTGCATGTCCTTCATGCCGTCCATCGACGCCTTCTGGTACTCGGTCATGTCGCCCATCGGCATGCCGCCCGACATGTCCATCTTCGACATGTCGGTGTTCATGCTTTCGGACTTGCATTTCTCCGGATAGGCCATCGTCGACTGGGCGGAAGCGCCCGACGGCAGGATTGCGAAGGAGGCGGCGACTGCCGAGCACAAGGCAAGCTTGGTGAACGTCTTCATGTTTCGATCTCCGAAATCTGGTTGATTGTTTGGTCCGTGTCAGCCCGTCTGAAATCGGGGCGGCGGATCGATCGCACGGATCAGCAGGAGCGGCCTGTCGACGGACTGCGTCGCTTCATGCTTCCCCGGTTCAAAGCGCGGAGCCGCGACCTTGGCAAGTTCCGGAAGGATCGGACAGCAGTGCATCGCCGAGCAGCACCCGGCCTGCATGCCGTGGGCGTGCCGCACATGGTGATCACGCTCACCCACGACGGCACAGTGCTGGCTTGGAACGCTTCGCGCCGTGGCCATGCCGAAAGGATTTGCCGTCACCAGGAGAGCGACGACCAAAAGCTGAGCGTACCGGAAGATGCTTCCAAGTCTCATTCGGCTGGGTTTCCTTCGGGCGCCGAACTGTGCGGCAGCGGTAATGTTCCACAGTACCAGTGATCTGTGGCGGCCTTGCGTTTTGGCAACGGCCTATGAGGAAGCATTAACGATCGCCGGCTAGTCTGCGCCTCTCGCTCGGAAAAATTCGATGAAACCTGGTTATTCGCTAGCCCAGATAGGACTTCACTGGCTGATCGCCCTCCTGGTGCCGGTCCAGTATCTGACGGGCGGCAGCATCGAGAGAACCCACCACGCCGTCCACATGGGCATGACGCCATCGCCTTGGGACGTCGTCCAGCACCAGCTCCACAACTACGCGGGAATGGCGATTGGCCTGCTGATGGGCCTGCGGCTGGCTCTTCGTGTCCTTCACCCGCCCGAGACCGGCGCGCCCGGCACATGGACCGGGCGAGCCGCCGCGACGCTTCATCACGCCTTCTACGCCGCAATCATCGGACAGGCCTGCATGGGATTTGTCGCGAGCTACTTCTGGTTCGAGATCGCGCCGTACCACGTCGTCGGGTCGAAGATCATCCTGGCGATGGTGGCGCTGCATCTCGCCGCGGCGATCTGGCACACGCTCGTCGTCCGTGACGAGACAGTCGACCGGATGGTGTTCCCGCGCCGGAAGCGGTCAGCCGAGGATCTGTAACGTGGCGAATATCAGCACGACGCAGCGGCCGCTCATGGCTGAGAACACCAGGACTGAACGGGACGGGCGGTTCCGTGCCACATAAAGGACGCGAACATCGACGACAGATGAGTCGCAATTGAAATCGATCTGCTTTGCATGTAGTTCGAGGAGCATGGGCAAGATGTACCGAATCGCAATGAGCAGGCTGCTCGTGATGATGCGGCTGGTGATCGTCGTATCACTGGCAGGGTACTCGCTGTCGAACGCCAGCGCCGCGATGCATGGCTCCTCCTTCCCCGAGGTGGCAGCGGTACTGTCCGAGTCCGATGCAATGCAGCATCACGATGGCCATGACATGACGAAGATGGCTGCTCATGACCATTCGCAGGGCGACGTCGGTGATGATGCAGATGGCGTATCGAAGCTGGTCAAGCAGGAATGCTGCAAGGATTTCTGCGGCGGGCTTGGCATCATTTGTGAAGGTCCCGAAGTCGGCGGACCCATCGTGAATTCCATCCGGGAATTTATTGACGACCGGACGACACTTGGGGAACTTCCGACTCTCCACCGTCCCCCCAATATCTGAATAGAGACGCGCCCGCTCGATCGGGTCCAGTCGGTCGCCTGCCCCGCATTCGGGCGGGCGCACCGTAGGCTATCTCTTATTCGGAAATTTCATAATGAAACCCTCGCTTTTCGTGGTGGGGCTGCCGCTTCTTGTCGGCGGCTGCGCATCCACGCTTCCTCCCGACGTGGTGGCGTCCCCCGCAGCGGTCGAACAGCCAACCGCGCGCCCGGCCGCATACCGGTCGCCGATCTCGGGCTACGTCACCAGGCAGCCCGTCGATCCCAAGCCATGGCGTAGACAGAACGATCTGCAGTCTCCAGCGAATGGAGACGCCTCATGATCGAGCCAAGAAGAACATTGGTGGCGCTGATATTCCCGATGGTGTTGAGCGGCTGCGCCACAGACGCCGAGTATTCCAGCAAGGAAGCGGGCTTCACCGCCGTTTTCAACAAGACCGCCACTGTCACGGCGAAAGAGACCGTCTGGATCCAGAACCAGAACCAAGCCCGGTCGGCGGCCGCGCAGGTCAGAAGCCTGCTCGCGCGAAGGAAGACCCTCGACGTCGAAACATCCGTCCAGATCGCGCTGCTCAACAACAAGGGTCTGCAGGCCGCCTACGCCGATCTTGGCGACAGCGCCGCCGACGCCTGGCAGTCGACGATGTTCCTCAACCCGACCGTCTCCATCGGCACGACCGGCATGGGGACGCCGGAGCTGGGGGCGTTCAAGACGATCGAGGGAATGATCACGACGAACATCCTGGCGCTTGCCACGAGAAACAGGGATATCGCGATCGCCGACACTCGCTTTCGGCAGTCGCAACTGACCGCGGCCGTGAAGACGCTTCAGGTCGCTGCCGACACCCGGCGGGCCTGGATCGGCGCGGTCGCGGCCTGGGAGAACGTCGCGCAGCTCCAGCGTGCCCAGGCCGCGGCGGACGCCGCTTCCGAGCTCGCGGAGAAGCTGGGCGAGACCGGTGCGATGACCAAGGGCGCCCAGGCCCGCGAACATGTGTTTGTTGCTGAACTCGCCGGAGAGACAGCGAAGGCCCGGCTGGCGGCCCGTCTCGCCAAGGAGGAGTTGACGCGGCTGATGGGCCTCTGGGGCACTGACCTGGACTACCAGGTTCCCAACGGCCTGCCCCCGCTACCCAAGTCCGTCGCCAGGCGAGACACCATCGAGGCCGAAGCACTCCGAAATCGGATAGACCTCCAGGTCGCAAAGCTCGAACTCGAAGCCACTGCCAGGTCGTATGGCCTGACCGAAGCAACGCGCTATGTCACCGACCTCGAAATCCTGACGGGCTTCGAAACGGAACGGGAAATCGAGGACGACGAGAAGAAGACCAGGACGACCGCTCAGGTCGAACTGGAGTTCGCAATCCCGATCTTCGATACGGGCAAGGCCCGGATGCGCAAGGCAGAAGTCGCATATATGCGGGCCGCGAATCTGCTGGCGGAGAAGGCCGTCAATGTCCGTTCGGAGGCGAGATCGGCATACGAAGCCTACCGCTCGAACTACGATATCGCGCGGCACTACCGCAACGACGTCGTACCGCTTCGCACCAAGGTCGAGGAAGAATCCCTGCTGACCTACAATGGCATGATCTCGAACACGTTCGAGCTGCTCACCGACACCCGTGACAAGATCAACTCCATCCTGCTCTCCGTCAACGCAAAGCGCGAGTTCTGGCTGGCCGAAGCCAACCTCGCGCCTGCGATCTACGGCGGCGGCGCGACGAAGGTGTCGGCAGAGACCGAGGTCGCCGCTGCTTCCGAAGGCAGCGCTGGCGGCGGTCATTAAGAAAGGACACATCATGTTCAACAGACGACAACTTTTTGGAGCCAGCGCCGCTCTGCTCACCACAGCCGCCTGGACGAAGACGTCGGCGATGGGGCTGCCCGACGCACCGACAATGGAATCCGCGGACATGCAGCCGCCACTCCACCCGGCCTCAGGTCCGGACTATCAGCCGGTGGTCACCCTCAATGGCTGGACCCTGCCCCACAGGATGAACAACGGCGTCAAGGAGTTTCACCTCGTCGCCGAACCAGTCGAGCGCGAGATGGCCGACGGCATGACCGCCTATCTCTGGGGCTACAACGGACAGTCTCCGGGGCCGACCATCGAGGCGGTCGAAGGCGACCGCGTCCGCATCTTCGTGACGAACAAGCTGCCGGAGCACACGACGATCCACTGGCACGGGATGCTCGTGCCATCGGGCATGGACGGCGTCGGCGGGCTGACGCAGCCGCACATTCCGGTCGGCAAGACCTACGTCTACGAGTTCGACCTCGTGAAATCCGGCACCTTCATGTACCACCCGCATTCCGACGAGATGGTGCAGATGGCCATGGGCATGATGGGCTTCTTCGTTGTCCATCCCAAGGATCCGACGTTCATGCGCGTCGATCGCGACTTTGTCTTCCTGCTCAACGCCTACGACATCGATCCCGGCTCCTATGTGCCGCGGATCATGGAGATGACCGACTTCAACATGTGGTGCTGGAACAGCCGCGTGTTTCCGGACATCAGCCCGCTGGTCGTTTCCAGGAACGACAGGGTGCGGGTGCGGGTCGGCAACCTCACCATGACGAACCATCCGATCCACATGCACGGCTACGATTTCGAAGTGACATGTACCGACGGCGGCTGGGTACGGCCGGAGGCGCGGTGGCCCGAGGTGAGCATCGACATCCCGGTCGGCGCGATGCGTGCTTACGAGTTCGATGCCAAGTATCTCGGCGACTGGGCGATCCATTGCCACAAGTCGCACCACACGATGAATGCCATGGGTCACGACATCCCGACTTTTATCGGTGCGGACAAATCGAAGGTCGCCGAGAAGATCAGGAAGCTGCAGCCGGAATACATGCCCATGGGCACCAAGGGCATGGCCGACATGGGCGAGATGGAAATGCCCATCCCCGAGAACACGGTTGCCATGATGACCGGCTGGGGGCCGCATGGTCCGATCGAAATGGGCGGCATGTTCTCGGTCGTGAAGGTCCGCGAGGGTATCTCGGCGGACGATTACTCAGATCCGGGTTGGTACGAAAACCCACCCGGGACCCAGGCTTGGGAATGGACCGGCGAATTGCCGGACGCGACCAAGGCCAAAGACGCGAAAACGCAAATCACGCCGAAACCGAAAAACGGCTGAGGCTCAACCTCCCACATCCAAAAAAGGATTTACGCATGAAGAATTATGTATTGGCACTAGCGCTGTTCGCCCTCGCAACCCCTGCCCTGGCTTCCGGCAATCACGCCGGCGGCCACGGTGAAAAAATGGCTGTTGGAGAACCCGGCGACAAGGCCAAGGCGACGCAGACGGTCCGCGTCACGATGAAGGAAACCGAAGACGGGAGGATGATATTCACCCCTGCCGTCTTCAATGTCCGCAAGGGGCAGACGGTCAAGATCGCGATCAAGAATGCCGGAACTGTCGACCACGAATTCGTGCTCGATCAGGAAGACAAGATTCTGGAGCACAAGAAGGTCATGGAGAAGTTTCCGGAGATGGAACATGCCGACGCCAATTCCATCCGCCTTCCGGCCGGTCAATCCGGCGAGATCGTCTGGAAGTTCACCACCGACGGCGAGTTCAAGTTCGCCTGCCTGATCCCCGGCCACTATGAAGCCGGCATGCACGGCGACGTCACCGTCGCCGGGAAATAATCCGCGAAAAAGGAGCCAAGAACATGAAAACTGCCATGATCAAAATCAGCCTAGCCGCCCTGCTCTCTGCCAGCGCGGCCTTCGGCGCGTTTGCCCAGGAATTCACCAAGGGTGTCGTCAACAAGGTCGACACCAAGGCGAACAAGGTCACTATCAAACATGAGGATCTGAAGAACCTCGACATGCCTGCGATGACGATGGTCTTCCGGGTCGAAGACCCGGCCCTGCTGGAAAGACTGAAGGAAGGTTCGAATATTGAGTTTGTCGCAGAGCGCGTGAATGGCAAGCTCACCGTCACTGAAGTAAAATAGTGGGCTCCTGCCGCCCGGCCCCGATCCGGGCGGCAGGACATCACGGAGTGGAGACGATGTACAGGAGAAGCTTCATTACAATGGCGGCATTCGCCCTGGCGTTCTTTGGCAGAGAGGCACACGCCGCCGCGCCGGCGAAGATGACGGTCTACAAGGATCCCAGCTGCGGCTGCTGCCATAAATGGTCGAAGGCAATGGCGGCAGCGGGATTTTCGGTTGAAGCCCGCGACACCGACGATCTTGCAGCGCTGAAGGCGCAGTTGGGCGTGCCGGCCGACGTGCAGGGATGCCACACCGCCGTCATCGAGAAATACTACCTTGAGGGACACGTGCCGCTCGAGGCCGTCCGACGCCTTTTGCAGGAGCGGCCGCCAGTCCGAGGGCTGGCCGTGCCGGGCATGCCACCTGGCTCCTTGGGAATGGGCGACGATCCGCAGGCATTCTATGCGGTGTATGCGGTCCCCTCGGGAACCGGCGCGCCATACGTGTTCATGGAGGTTCGTCCCCGGAAGGGCTGATGCCCTCGATCAATCAAGGCCGAGATGGCGCTCAGGAAACTGGAGCGGCACAGAGCGCCGCCCAGAGATCATGCTTCCAGTCCGTTCCTGCCCGCGCCGACACGTCAACCCTATAGTCGGCTGAATTGATCCGCACCATGGCGGGCGAACCGCAGCGCACGCTCGCCTCGTGTCTTCCTCCGTCCCGATAGATCACTGTCCCGCCACCGTCGAATTCCGAGAGTGTGATGACGACGTCGAAATCAAAGGCGGGATCGCGGGCAGGCCCGCCCCCGGCCAGACCGAGACTGACCGAGCGGCCGCTGCCGAACGAAGTGGTGTGGAAGACGACATGCCCAGACGCCGCCGACATGGATGCGGACTGCGCGCAAAGGATCAGAGACAGAAGGACTCGGCGCATTTCCCCTCCCGTGGTCAACGCATCCCGATCCCATCATATGCGCGGAGGCTCTGCGACGATGCAGAGCCTCGCGGGCAGGTCTTTATCGGTGACGCGGAAGTCGACCGGCCGGCCGTCTTTGAGGCGCGCCGGCATCACTCTGGGAGCCCGGCCTTGCGGTAGCCGTCAATGAAATGTGCAAGCGTCCGAGCTTCACGAAATGGCTCGGTCGCAGCCCAATGGCGGATTGAAAAACGCGGGTTGGCAACAAGGAACAGTTCGACCTCGGCGCGCGCCTCGTCGAGCCGGCCGAGCTGGGCAAGGCTTGCTGCCAGGAAACGGCGTGAGCTCGTGCGATAGGTCTCGTCGCTGCGCAGCGTCTCGACAGCGGCTTGGTATTGGCCGGCGGCATATTGCGCCTGGCCGAGCGCCAGATAGTACCAACTTGCCGGAAACGGGTTCAGCCGGAAGGCCTTGGCGATATGCTCGAGACCCTCCCCGACCCGCCCAGCCAGGACCGTGATGTCGGATAATGCCGCAAAGGTATCGGCCTCGTTCGGGTCGAGCTCGATCGCCTTGGCGAATCCCGCATCCGCCTCGGCAAAGCTGCGCTCATAGGCGAGCAGATAAGCCAGGACCCAGCGACAGCCGGCGTCATTGGGGTCGATCGCGACGGCCTTGCGCGCCAGCTCCAAACCAAGGCTTCGGGTGGGTTGCGTTGGTCCGGCGGAATGCACCTCTCCCATCCAGTGGTTCATGGCAAGCCAGCGATAGGCCTCGGCATAGTCGGGATCGAGCGAAATCGCGCGCGTCAGCATCAGATGCGCTTCCCGCGCCGCCTGCCGCGTGTCATCCATCAGCCTGCGCGCCCGCACACAGAGATCGTAAGCCTCGAGATTTTTAGGCCGGTTGCGCGGCGGCGGTGCGCGCAGCCGGCCGAGCAGCGCCTCGACGATCTTGGCCGTCACCTCGTCCTGAACGGCAAAGATATCGTCCAGGCTGCGGTCGAAGCGTTCCGCCCATAGATGATCGCCACTTGCCGCATCGACCAGCTGAGCGTTGATGCGCACGCGCGCTTCGACGCGTCTTGCGCTGCCCTGCAGCAGGTAGCGCACGCCAAGCTCCTCGGCGATCTCGCGCACATCCATCGCCTTTCCCTTGTAGGCGAAGGCCGAGTTGCGGGCGATGACGAACAGGCCCGGTATCCTGGAGAGGTCTGTGACCAGGTCTTCAGTCAGCCCATCGGCGAAGGATTCCTGTTCGGGATCGTTGCTGATATTGAGGAAGGGCAGCACTGATATCGATGGTTTGTCGGGCAACGCCAAAGCTTTTCGCTTCACGCCGCTGAGCTGAATGACGGCGCCTACGAAGCGGTAGCCGACGCGCGGCACTGTGGATATCCATTCACCGCCATCGGTAGCCGGACCGAGCAGCTTGCGCAGCTGCGCGATCTGGACCGTGAGGTTGCCTTCCTCGACGATCCTGCCCGGCCAGGCCGCATCCATCAACTCGGCCTTGCCGAGGATTTCGCCGGGCCGCGCGACGAGTGCTGCAAGCAGCTTTACCCCGCGGTGGCCAACGGCAACGGGATCATCATTCCGAAGAAGCGTTCCCGCAGCCGGATCAAGCACAAACGGACCAAAAGCAAAGCGTGACCCCTGCATAGGGCGCATCCTAGAGTCTTTAAAGCTTGGATGGAACTGTTCGTCCGCTTAGGTCGCATGGTATCGACGGCATTTACGTGATTGCACTACATTGCGCCAACATTCGGCGGCTTCTGGCTGGGACGGAGCCACCTCTTAGCAAGGTCGCCTAGAGGCGAAATGCAGCACCATGCACTGCTTGCTCAGAGGAAGCAGGGTTTCAATATTGCCGGACGATGGCGCCGACCGCATTGACGAGAATGCGCGCGGCGGTTAGCGCCGACAGGCCGTCTATGTCGGCGGGAGGATAGAGCTCGACAAGGTCGAATCCCGCAATCCTCGCCCGCCTGCCGAGGCCAGCGATCAGATCGATCACCTCAGTGTAGGTGAGGCCGCCGGGAGTACGCGCCGCCACGCCCGGCATGATGCTGGGATCGATGCTGTCGCAATCGAGGGTGACGACGACCTGGGCTCCTTCCGGAATATGCTGGAGGGCAGCTTCGACGCCCTCAGCGTGAACCTCACGAGCGGTCACGAAGCGGCTGCCATAGTGCTGAGCCGCCTCGACGTCGGTGGCGCGCGCGCTGCCGACACTACGAAGACCGACTTGCACCATGCCGGCGACATGCGGCATCTCGCTCGCCCGACGCATCGGACTTGAATAGCCGTAGCGCTCGCCATGCACGTCATCGCGCCAGTCGATATGGGCGTCGATCTGCAGGACCCAGACCGGCCCTTGATCCGCAAAGCCGGCGAGGAAGGGAAAGGTCACGGAACAGTCGCCACCGAGCAGGATCGGGATAGCCGGCAACTCCAGCACCTCGCGCGTCTTCGCCTCGATCCGGGCCCGGTTGCCGGCATTATCGTGCATGGTGGTCTGAATGTCGCCGGCGTCGATGCATGAGACCGGCCCACCGTCGAACAGCGGCCCTCCGAGATCGAAATCCCAGTGCTCGACGAGCGGGGCATCGTCCTGGCTCGCAGCGCGGATCGCATGAGCGGCCAGGGCGTAGCCGCTGCTGTCCTTGCCGGGATAGGTGCTGCCGTGAGCGGCTGCGAAGATCACCACACGGGGCAAACGCCCATCGGCAAGGTGACAGGGTAGGCCGAGAAAGAAAGGTGAAGCGGTCATTCCAGATGGTCCTGATGATGTCCGGCGGAATTTTCGTGGTGATGGCTTGCGGTCGGGGCAAAATTTGATGCTGACCTGTTTAGTCCCTTTGGACGTTTTTGAGAACTTTTTGGAAAAACTTAAGTACGACGCTCCCCGCCTCCTGCAGAATTCATCCTCATTGAGGTTGAGGTTTACCCGGACCTTCAACCATACGGTCTGACGAGGACATCTGCATGGCTGCCGAAAGCGTCACATCACCGCGCGTGGATCGGATCCCCTGGGCCGCAATGGCGGGGATCATCGCGACCGTCACGGTGTTCGCCGTGGCACAGGGGCTGACCTATCCGCTGCTGAGTTTCATCCTGGAGCGGCAGGAAACAACATCGGGCCTGATCGGCTTGTCGGCGGCGATGACGCCGCTGGGTTTCATTATATCAGCGTCGTTCATTCCGGCGCTTTCGCGGCGTGTCGGCGGAGGGCGGCTTGCGATCCTGTGTTCGATCCTGGCCGCTCTCACCCTGTTTGCAATTGCATGGATGCAGGACGTATGGGCCTGGATGCTGCTGCGCTTCCTGCTCGGCTTCTTCGCCAATCCGCTTTACGTGATCAGCGAGACCTGGCTGATCACGCTCACGCCGGCGCCACGCCGGGGCCGTATCATGGGCCTCTATTCATCGATCGTTTCGGGTGGCTTTGCCATCGGCCCACTGTCGCTCGGCCTTACCGGCGCCGAGGGTTGGCCGCCCTTCATGATCGGTATTGCGGCCTTCCTTTTCTGCGGCCTGATCGTGCTTGCGGTCGCCCCTCGTCTGCCCGGCATGCCTGATGAAGGCGAGGCAACATCGGTCGGCGGTTTCTTCCCACTGGCGCCGCTGCTGTTGTTTGCGGTTTTCACGGCTGCCGCCTTCGAGCAGATCCTGCTTTCCCTGTTCGCGGTCTATGGCGCAGCGCTCGGCAGCGCCGAAGAGCGCATCGCGTCGCTCATCACCTGCTTCATCGCGGGCAATGCCGTGCTGCAGATTTTGCTCGGGCGCATCGCCGAACGGTTCGGCTCGACGCGGACGATGTCATTCTGCGTCCTGGGTTGTCTCACCGGCTGCCTGCTGCTGCCGCCGGTCTTCACCACCTGGCTGATCTGGCCACTGGTTTTCGCCTGGGGCGGAGTCTCGTTCGGGATCTACACCCTGTCGCTGATCCAACTCGGCGAGCGGTTCACCGGCCAAGCTCTGATCGCCGGTAACGCGGCCTTCGCCTTGGTATGGGGTATCGGCGGCATCGTCGGCTCGCCGGCAACAGGACTGGCGATGCAACTGATCGGACATCAGGGCCTGCCATTATCCCTTGGCCTGCTCAGCTGTGTGCTGGTGGTGCTGCTGATGGCGAGGAGATGGCGAGGCTGATCGAGGCACTTGTTCGTGCCGCCCTGCCCCCGGCTTCATATGCCGGCCCCTTCCGCAGAACAATTGCGATTTAATCCATAACATGTTATATAACATCCCATACAAATGGAGATCGGCATGGTCGAGGATGTGGTCCGAACGCTTGGGTTTCTGTGCATGGGCAGCCGGCTGCGGCGCATCGGTGAGAGGTTGCAGGCCGATACGCAGCAGGTCATCGACGAGGCCGGTCTCAGCATCCAAGCGGGCCAGTATCCGTTCCTTGCGGCGATCGACCGGGCCGGGCCGCTGACGATCGGCGAGCTTGCGCGGGCGGTGGGCATTACCCAGCCCGGCGCAACCCGAACCATCGGCCAGCTTCTCGAACTCGGTTACGTCGACATGCAGCCGGCACCGGATGATCAGCGTCGCAGATTGGTCTCGCTGACCGACAAGGGACAGGATCTCATCGATCATTCAAAGAAGGTGATCTGGCCGCGCATCGCCGCCGCCGTTGCCGATCTCTGCGGCGATCTCGACGGACCGATCCTCGAACAGCTGGCCGCTATCGAGGACGGGCTTGCGGTGGCATCGCTTGCGCGCCGCAACGCCGCCAAGGAGGAACGATAATGCCTCATATCCTCGACCGGCCGATCTGGACCGCGCTGGAGACCGCGCATACCGATCTTGCCGAAGGCGGCAAGTCCGCGCGGCGCTACCCACCTTCCATCGTTCCCTTCGCGGCGTCCGCCGACGATACGCCGGAGAGCCTCGACGCATTGGAGGACCTTCCTTTACCTGAGGAGAGCATGATCCTCGTCGAATCAGGTCCGATCGCCATTCCACCGGGTCTTGCCGTCGTCACAGAAGCATCGCTGGTCCAGATGGTAGCCGAGCGGCCCCATGAGAGGCTTTCGGATTCCCGCATCCAGCCGCTCACCGAGGCCGATGCCGCCGACATGCTTGATTTGGCGACACTGACCAAACCCGGGCCGTTCACGTTGCGAGCCCAGAGCCTCGGCAGCTTCTGGGGGATCAGAAGCGAGGGCCGCCTGGTGGCGATGGCCGGGCAGCGGATGCGGCAGACTGGCTTCATCGAGCTCAGCGGGCTTTGCACCCATCCCGATTTCCAGGGATGCGGCCTCGGCACCCTGCTCTTCCGTTTCGTCGCCAGCGAAATCGCATCCAGCGGCGACACGGCCTATCTGCATGCCTATGCGGCGAACACATCCGCCATTTCGCTTTACAAGACACACGGCTTCGCGCTTCGCTCCGAGATGAACATGCGTGTGGTCAAACGCCGGTCCTGAGCGGTGCTCACCACCTATCGTACAGCCACCGGCAGCACTTCGAATTTCCAGAATTTTTCCGGGCTGAAAAAGGCCGCGGCAAACGCGCGGATATCCCCGGCGGTGACCTTGCCGTAGCCGCTGAGACTATCGCGTATCCGGTCCAAACGACGCGAGTCCGTCTGGGCGTGGTGCAGATATGCGATCCAATATTCGTTGCTCTGCTGCTGATGCTTCAATGTCTCGATGATGGGTTTCCGGGCACGCGCGAGTTCGTCTTCGGAAATGTCATGCGACCGCAGATCATTGGCGGTCTCGTCGACAAGTGCATAGAAGCGCGCAACCTTTGCCGGGTCGGTCTCGACGTAGAAATATGCGTAGCCGTAGCCGGGAACTTCTCTTGAAAGTTCAACATCGCCCTGCATGGCATAGCTTGCTCCTTCCGCAATGCGAAACTGGTCGATCAATCTGTTTTGGAAAATCTGGGTGGCAATATTGGCGGTGAAGGATCGCGGCAGATCGGAGAGCAAATCGCCGATGGAAGCCCCTACGGCGGCGGCGGCATTATCTGCCCTGCCGCTATGGGTCTGTAAAACGGGTTTCTCGGTCGTTGCCGGAAAATGCACGTCGTCCCGAGCGTTGCTCGACCCCGTCTCCGGGCGCGGCGGCAAAGCGCCAAAGGTTTCAGCCGTCAGCTGGATTGCGTCGTCCACCGTCACGTCGCCAACGATGGTGATGTCGATGGGACCATTGGAAACCATAGGCCGGAAGAGCGCCTCGAATTCGTCTGGCTTGGCGGCGGACAACTGCGCGCGGTCGGGGAAGGTCCAGCGTGGGTCGCCGGAATGCACGAGACCTGCGAAATCGCGGCTGAAAACGCCGCTAGGCGACGCGTCATACTGATCGAGGCCGCTCAAATAGGCCTGCTGCACACGCTTGAACGCCTCGGGGCGATAGGCGGGATCGGAGGTATATGCGCTCATCAGCTGCAGCTGCGTCGCAAGATCTTCAGTCCGTGTACGACCGTCGAACCTAAAGGAACTGTCGCCGACCGAGAAGTCGACGCCGACAATGTTGGCCGTCAGCGCTTTCTGTATATCCTGGTAATCCATGGCCTTTACGCCAGACAGCACGACGGCCGGAGATGCCCAGATCGCGGCGGAACGGTCGTGCGGCAGGTCCAGCCGACCGCGGCCGATATCTTCGCGCACCAGCACTTCGTTGGCACGCAGCCTGGTTGGCTTGACGGTAAGCCGTGCGCCGTTGGAAAAGCGCACCATGGTCAAGCCGAGATCTTCAACCGCACGGCGTTCGACCACAGCGCCCGGTTCGCCGAAATGGGTGTAGGGCCAGGCGACGTCAGTTGCACCGGATGGTGCCGAGACGGCAATGGCATTTGAAGCGTCATAGACTTGCCGAACCGTTTCGGCCCCGCCCTTAGGTGATTGGTCGGTCTGTAGCACGACCTGCGGACCGTTGCCGGAGAAAGCAGGCTGCAAGGCCCGATTGACCTCGTCCGCCGTGACGCCGCTCGTCATGGTCTCGAACATTGAGAGGTCTTCGGCGGGCGAGGTGAAGACTTGATCGTCATCGACGCTGCGAGCCAACATGGAAGCAATGTCGGTGGTCATCCGCGTCGCGGCTCCGGCCGCAGCAGCCTGCAGGGCCGAGCGATATTCGCGGATTTCGCGATCGATCTCCGCCTGCGCAACGCCGAACTCCTGGATTCGGCGCTGTTCCTGGTCAATGGCCGTGAGCGCCGCCTGCCATTTGTCCGGCTCCGAATTCGCCGCGATCAGGACGATATGGGCGGAATCGAGGAGATCCTGGGAGCCGACGTCCGCACTGATGAAAGGGGCATCCGCCTTGCTGGCCACGGCGCTCACCCGACGTTTGAGCACCAGAAAACCGAGATCCTCAATAAGCCCAGCGCGGCGCTTGGCGAAGGTGTCAGGCGCGGCGTCATAGGGACGCGTCCAGGCGATCTGTATGCTGGTCATGCCGCCGGGAACGACGATGACCTCGGCGCTTTCGCCCTTCGTCACCAGCGCGCCAAGATCCGCTTTTGTCGGCGCCGGACCCACGGCCTTCCAGTCGCCGAAGCGCTGCCGGATTTCGACTTCCATGGCAGCGGGGTCGATATCGCCCACCACTATCAGCGTTGCCCGGTCAGGTCGGTAATTGGTCCGGTAATAATCACGGACGAGGTCCACGGGCGCATTGCTGATGATGTCGGCTTTACCGATCGGCGCGCGTATGGTCGCGCGCTGGCCGGCGAGCAGCGAATTCATGATTCCGAGTGACGCGCGATACTGCGGCGTGTCGCGCAGCCGCTCCTCCGACAGAATGACGCCGCGTTCGCGATCAAAAGCGCTGGCATCGAGGGTCAGCTCGCTCGCCGTTTCTCGCATCAGCATCAGGCCCGTCGAAATCGTGTCTGCATCGACCTCGGGCAGATCGAGCGCATAGACGGTCTCGTCATAAGAGGTATGGGCGTTGGTGTCCGGTCCAAAGGCCAAGCCCTTGCGCTGCAAGATACGGATCATCTCCCCTTCGGCGACATGTGTCGAACCCTTGAAGGCCATGTGCTAGAGAACATGCGCCAGGCCCTGCTGGTCGTCGTTTTCGTCGAGCGAACCGGAGCCAATGCGAAAGCGGATAGCTGCCTGTCCGGGCGGCGTGGCATTGCGCGTGATCGCAAACCGCATACCGTTGGCGAGCGTGCCGAAATGCACATCGGACTCGGCTTGGATGTCGCTTTGCGTTTGTGGCCAGGGCACGGACGGGGTGTCCGCATAGGCTGGCAACGCGAAGTTTGCAACGAGCGAGGCCGTCGCAAAAAACCACCACGCCGTGGAGCATTCCATTTTTTTGTGAGACATTCTTGTCCAAGTGATGAGAATGAAGAGGGTAGATGGCGTCAACCTTACTATTCCACAGGTTGCATTCCCCAGCAACTTCCATGTGTGTGAACAAATGAAATGAATAAGAAGTAGATAACTCTGCTTAGAACAGGATGATTTTAGGCCCGGTCGGCCTAAAATCTGAATCCTGTTCTCAATTAAAGAGTTAGAGCATGATGTCGTCCGAAAACCGCTCACACTTTTCGGCATCATGCTCTGAGTGTCAGACCAATGTCATCGAACCCGCCTAAAGGATTGCGCTTCGATGCTGTCACCAGGAGGCGCTTTCGATGGCGACGTTGGAGCAGGTCGCATTCCGGGCAGGATGCTCGCTGGCGACCGCAAGGCCTTCTGGCCTTCCGGACCGTTGAAGGCGACCTTGCTTTCGTCGTCGCTCAGCATCTTGCCGCCGGCGCCGAAGAGCAGTGCCGAAAACATCCAGTCGTCGCCCTGCCAGCGGAAATCGATGCCGTCGACACCGTTGCCGAGCGCCTTGATCTTGCCGCCGAGCGCGATGACCTCGTCCCAGGTCTTCGGCGGATTTTCAGGATCGCCGCCGGCCGCCTTCACGAGATCGGCGTTGTAATACATGATCGGGTTGGAGGTGGCGAAAGCGAGGCCCACCTGCTTGCCCTTGACCTGGGCGAGCTTGAGGATCGTGTCGGAAAAGCCCTGCTCGGCCATGTTGCCATCCTTCTGGACGAGCGGGCCGAGATCGACGGCGACGTCGCGCTCATCGAGCATGCGCAGGCGGTTGAGGCCGATGAAGGTGATATCAGGCATTTCGCTGGTGCCGACCTGGCGAAGGATCGTCTGGATGCCTTCTTCATAGGTGGCCGACGGGCTGGCGAACTGGATCTTGATGTCGGGATTTTCTTCCATGAACTTCTTCGAGATCGTGTCCATCACGTCCTTGAAGAAGCCCGGCATCGGGTAGTGAACCGTCAACGTCGTCTCGGCGTGCGCGGGAAGCGCGATTGCCATCGAGACGGCCGCTGCGGCGAGAAGCTGGGTGATATGTTTCATCGCTCGTTCTCCTGGGTTGAAACCGGTCAGCCTTTGAGACCGGTCATGGTGATGCCCTCGACGAAGCGCTTCTGCGCAAGCAGGAAGGCGATGACGAGGGGAAGGGTAATGATGAGGGTCGCCGCCATCAGCGCGCCGTAATCGTCGCCGGCCTCGGCGGCGCGGAAATACATCAGACCAAGCGGCGGTGTGGCATAGTCCTGCTTGCTGATGACGATCAGCGGCCAGTAGAGATCGTTCCAATGGGCGACGACCGAGAAGATGGCGAAGGCGGTAACCGCCGGCCAGGCATTCGGCAGGATGACGCGGGCGACGATGCCGAGTTCCGACATGCCGTCGAGACGCGCGGCATGGATCAGATCATCCGGCATGGCGCGGAAGAACTGCAGGAACATGAAGATCGCGAAAACCGAAATGGTGAAGGGCGCGACAAGGGCGGCATAGCTGTTGAGCAGCGCGGCGCGGTCGAAGGCAACATAGAGCGGCAGCGCGGTCGCATGGATCGGCACCAGAAGGCCGAGCATGACCAGCACCATCATGGCGCGGGCGGCGGCGAAGCGCAGCTTTGCCATGGCGTAGGCACAAGGGATCGCCACCAGCACCTGGAAGAAGAAGATCAGCCCGCAGACGACGACGCCGTTCCACAACAGCTGCGCCATCGGCACCCGGCTCAAGGCCTTGGCGAAATTCTCGGCATAGGTGAAGTGCGCCGGGATCAGCGACAGCGACGAGGTGAAGATGTCGCTCTGGGCCTTGCCTACCGTCGAGATCATGAAGACGTAGGGCGACAGAAAGATGATCGCGCCGAGCGAAAGCAGGGTCAGGCGGATCATCCTGCCGAGGGAAAAAGCGCTCGTCATCATGTGTAATGCATCCGGCGATCGAGAATGCGGTACTGCAGGAACATCAGCACCACCAGGATCAGCAGAAAGACCACCGTCATCGCCGAGGCATAACCGACGCGCAGATAGACGAAGCCTTCCTGGTAGATCGTGAAGAGCAGCACTTCCGACGCCTTGTTCGGACCGCCCTCGGTCAGCGTCTTCACGGTCTCGAAGACCTTGACTGAATTGGTGATGCTGATGGTGACGACGAAGAGCGTCGTCGGCCCGAGCATCGGCCAGGTCACCAGCAGAAAACGGTCGAGGGAGGATCTGGCGCCGTCCACCTCGGCGGCCGCATAGAGCTCGCGCGGGATCGCCGTCAGCCCGGCCAGGAACAGCACCATGTTGAAGCCGGCCGATTGCCAGACGCCGATGATCGACAGGCTGTAAAGCACCGTGCCGGAGCTGCCGAGCCAGTTCGGGCCGGGAATCCCGACGAGGGCGAGCAGTGCGTTGAGCGGCCCGATTGTGGGGTGGAACATGTATTGCCAGACGGTCGCCATGGCGACGATCAGCGAGGCGACCGGGAGGAAATAGGCAGTGCGGAAGAAGCTGCGCGCCTTCGTCTCGCTCTCGATCAGCATGGCGATGCCAAGGCCGAGAAGGATCGAAATTGGTGCGACGATCGCCGTATAGACCGTCGTATTCCACAGCGACTTGCGAAACGTGCGGTCGGTGATCAAGTGCGCGTAATTCTCGAAGCCGACGAAACGAAACTTGCCGTAGCCGAGTTCGAAATCGGTAAAGCCGAGCACGATGACTGATACAACCGGCAAAAGAACGAAGAGAGACAGCAGGATCATCGCCGGCATCACCAGCATCCAGGCGATACGGGCCTCGCTGCGCCGATGCGCAACGGCGGCATCGTACCCCACGGCCATGGAAACGATGCTAGCCATGCGCCCTCTCCCGTTGAGAGTCGCCCGCAATCAGCCCGGCATCGCCTGTTGCAACGCTGCCGGCCAGCCGGCTGCCGTCCTCGGCAAAGATCAGCGTGCGACCGGGCGAAAGCCGCAGCCCGACCGGATCGCCGGCCGCGAGGCCCGAGGCTTCGGAGGGCTGAACCTTGGCGACGATAGTCTCGCCGATCGCGTCGAGCCGGCAATGGAGAATGACCTCGGAGCCCAGGAATTCGACGCGTTCAATCCGGGCGGCAAGGCCGTCATGCCGGCTCTTGGAGAGAAAAACGAATTCCGGGCGAATAGCGAGCGTGACCGGCGTCTTCCCGTCGGCTGCGTTTTCAAGCATCAGGCGCAGGCCGCCGCAGAGAATGACGCCGCCTTCGGCAAAGGCCGGCAGCAGATTGATGCGCGGCTGGCCGATGAAGCGAGCGACCTCGATATGGGCGGGATCATCGTAGATGACCTCAGGGCTGGCGATCTGCAGCAGCTTTCCGCCCATCATCACGGCGACACGATCGGCCATCGACAGCGCTTCCGCCTGATCATGGGTCACATAGAGTGTCGGCACGCCGGCGCGGCGATGCAGATCGACGATCTCGCCGCGGGCGTGGACGCGCAGGTTGGCGTCTAGGTTGGAGAGCGGCTCGTCCATCAGGAAGATGCTCGGCTGGCGCACCATGGCACGGGCCAGCGCCACGCGCTGACGCTGGCCGCCCGACATCTGACCGGGCTTGCGGTCAAGCAGGTGGTCGATCTTCAGCGACGTCGCCATATCCCTAACGTCGCGGGCGATCGCCCTGCGGGTGGCGCGCTGGCCCGGTATCAGCGACCCGATGAAGGGCAGCCGCTGCATTCTCGACAGCCGGCGCATCGCCAAGGGCACGGCGATATTTTCAGAGGCCGTCAGATGCGGATAAAGCGCGTAGGACTGAAAGACCATGGCGATGTTGCGGTCGGCGGCCGCAACGCCGGACATATCTCGTCCGCCGATCAGGATCTCGCCCCGGTCGGCGTGATCGAGGCCGGCAAGGACGCGCAACAGCGTGCTCTTGCCGCAGCCGGAAGGGCCGACCAGCGCGATGAATTCGCCTGCGGCGACATCCAGGCTGACGCCATTGAGGATCTGGTTGCCGCCGAAAGCCTTGCTGATGCCGCGAAGCGAGAGCGCGCTCATTCGGCGGGTTCCCGCTGCTTGAGCGCCTGGGGATAGACCTCGTGCACGACATGGTCGAGCACATGCGCAGTCATGCCGGGAACGGCGATGATCGTGCTTTCGACAGCAGTATCGAACTCGTGGACGACCGCGCCGATCAGGCGTTCACCCGGCATCTCGCGCTCCATCTTGTCGATAATGAAGGCGGCCGACGGACCCCATGTCAGCTGGGTATTGTCAAAGCGCCCCTGCCAGGCCCAGTGGAGATGGCCGCTTGCAAACAGCGCCACGTCATGGGCAGCGATCAGATCGTAGAGCCGCCGGCGCTCAGACGGGCGAACACTCCAATATCCGGTATCGCCTTCATCTGGCGCGTCTACGAATAGCGGCTTGTGCGCAAAAAGCGCAACGCGTCGCCCTGCCCTGTCGGAAAGCGCCTGAGCTAGCCATTCGAACTGGGCGTCCTCCTCGTCATCCTCATGACCGAGAAGCAGCGAATTCAACCCGATGAAGCGCCAGCCGGCCGCATCCTCCAGCCAGCGGTCGTCGCCGGCAAGGCTGCGCCAGCGGGACAGCCGCTCGGCATTGACGGGCTGATCCGATCCCTTGAGGTGGCCGACATCGTGATTGCCGGGGACGATCAGCATCGGGATCGACACCTGGCGCATCAGATCCATCGAAAAGGTGATGTCGTCGTCCTTATCGGCGCCGTCGACGGTGAGATCGCCGGTATGGACGATCAGGTCGGCGCCGGTCGCTTCGATCCAGCTCAGAAGCGGTGCCCAGTTGCCGTTGAAATGCGGCTTGCCGGGACTGAAATGGGTGTCGGTGATCTGAATGATTTTCATGGGCGCGTCTCCGAGACCTCGGCAGCGCGTCACCCGCGCTCCCTTCTCCTGCCCTCTCTAGAAGGCTCCCATGTCAATCACACAGCTGAGGTTTTCAGCTGTTTCTCAGTTTTGACATCAATCTGTCATGCAGACCAAGGCAGCGCGTGGAAACCGGAGCAGCCTTGGCCGGTGTTTGGAATTAAGAACATGCGGGCGCCTGCAACATTGCGTTGCAATCAGTGCCGTGGCGCGTTTGCGGGAATGGACGATACCGTTGCCGATACAGGGTCGCTTGCAGGAAAGCTGTCCTCGAGGCCTTCGTCGAGTTCCTCTTCCAGCGTTTGCCTGTCGCCGGCCGAACGCGCGCTCGGCTGGCCGATCAAGCCCTTGCTGCCTTCGTCGAAATTGCCGTTGCTCAAGGCATCGTAACGGTTGATGCTGCCGTCGGCTCCGCCGCCGGCAAAGGCGGTCAGCTGAACCATCATGACCTTGGCGTGCTCGACCGCCGTCGTATCGTCGAGCTCGCCATGGGAGTTGTCGAATTTGACGGAAATCGATTCTCCTCCCTCGCCCAAGAATTCCACGGTGAAGATGTCGCCGGCTTGTGTCACCCGAGTATCGATCAGCTGCATGGAAACCTCCTGTGTTCATGCACCTCAACGGCCATCCAGGTCCGGAGTTCCATTTCAATGCAAGCGGCCGGCCCTCGCGACGATTGACCGGCTCGGGAACAAATAATGCGGATGCGAGCTCGTTCGAGGTTCAACAGGTCGCGTCCATGTCGATGTCACTACTGTCGCCTGCTGAAAAACGCTCGTTCTGCGATATTCCGGCAGATCGGAAACGCACAATGATATCGAGCTATTCGGAGGCGTTGCGCAAACTCGCCAGATCGGCCGAAGTGATCGGACGGGCCGACATGCTGCCAGCGCTGATTGAGATGGCGGACGGATTGGAGAGCATGCGAGACAAAGGCCGGCGCCGAAGTGCTGGCGCACACAGTGCGGCTGGTCCGCACGACCGAGGGAATGCTGGCGTCGATGTCCTCGTCGTCAAACGTCCATTGAACGTTCCTGAGAACGATCGCGGCTGTCCGGCTAGGCCGATGGCGATCTCCTTTGCCGAAGACCGGCATTTATGGTTAATTTATTAATAATTGCGGGATTATGAATGGAACCAGACAACCTTTCCAACTGTTGATGCTGCGCCGTGGAGGAACCCCGATGATCCTGAAAATCCTTGCACCCAAGATCGACGCCGATTGCCATGACACCGGCACCTATCCCGATGGGATCTTTGCCGAAAACCGGATCGATCTTTCCGCTCGCCGCGACGGCCGCAGTCGCTCGCCGCATGAGCGCGACTACGGCAATGACAGGAAAGTGGAAAACCTGCCGCTCGGCTTTGCCTGACCATACCGGACGTCGGAAGCGTCATAGCCTACGAAAGACCAGAACGCCCGATGCCGGCAGCACGGCATTCAGCACTCCGGCCGTGGCTCTGATTCTCCCGCCGCCATTGCCGACGTTCCAACCGCCATATGTGCGAGCATCGCTATTGAAGATCTCCTCCCAGAGGTCGTCCTCCAGCCGTTCGCTGTGCAACCGATAGCCGTGTTCGAAGGGAGCGTCGTTCAGCGACCCCACGACAAGGAAATCCTCGCCGTCATTCCATCGATGAAACGCGATCACTCGATTTTCATCATGAACCAGGGGAATGGAGATGTTGCGGGAGCGAATGGCATCCTGGCGGATGCTGAGCGCGATCAGATCGCGATAACAGCTGAGCATCCCTGCCCCACTGCCATCAGCTTCGCCGAGAATATTCTCCCGGTTCTCGAGGAAATCATTGTAGCGATAGGGCTTCTGGGCTCCGATTTCCTCGCCCATGAAAAACATCGGCGTCCCCGGCGATAGCAGCGTCATCGCAGCCGCGAAACGGGATCTCGCCTCTGCCCACGCCCTGGTCTCGCCGACAACAGGCGCGAAATTGACGGCGATAACAGCGGTCCGTGCCGATCCTTCACGATTGCCGCAATCGTCATGCGACTGGTTGTAGACCACCTTGGATCGCGCGCTCGTCTGCAATGCGCCGGCAAGAGACGACATGGTCAGCGCCCGCTTGTCCCCGAAACCGGCATTCTTCAACAGCTGCGCCTGTGCGCCGCCGTGGTATTCGACGAGGTTGTGATGAAAATCACCGTACCAGGTCGCATCGAAGCCGAGCCCGTTGCCGGTCAGGCTTGGCTCCGTCATCGCCGACCAGTCCGAATAATCCTCGGCCGTCAGGAAAAGCTGCGGCTTGATCAGCCGCATCGTGCGGGTCCACTGCTTCAGAAACTTGGCCCCGAAGGCAGCGGCGCGATCGGCGCGCCGGCCATCGGCATGCAGCACCGGATATTGATGGATCGAACTTGTCTGATCGAGCCGGAAACCATCGATATGGCAGACGGAGACGAGAAATGCCGCGCTCGAAATGAAAAGCTGGCGCACGGCCTCCTCGTCGAAGCGGGGCGCCCATCCCGTGGAGATGTTGTCGATATAGCCGCCTGTCGGGTCGGCGTAATCGCGGGGGCGTCCCTCGTACCAATAATAGACATTGCGGGTGTGATCGTTGGAATCATAGGCCCATTGCGCCCGCTCGCCATCCGGATCGAAGTGGTTGTAACAGACATCGAGGATGACGGCGATGCCGCGCTGGTGGCAGACCTTGACGAACATCTTCAGCCGGTCGGTACCGCCAGCCCCCTGATCGGCGGCAAAGAAATGCGACGTGCCGTAACCCCAGTTGGCCCGCGTCTCGAATTCCGCAATCGGCAGCAGTTCCACAGCGTTGACGCCGAGCTCGGTAAGATGCTCGACGAAGGCAATGGCATCATCAAGCGTGCCGGGCGCGGCCTTACCGAAACCGAGGGCACCGACATGCAGTTCATAGATCACCAGATCCTCGAGCCGATCCGGAAGCTTTCGACCGCCGGCGAATTCGTCGGCCCAGAACGCCTCGGCGGCAAGCTCCTCCCCCGACGGCAGCACCACCCGCTTCGGGTCGCAGACCACCGAACAGCTTTGCGGTCCGTCCAATGCCGCCGGCGATCCGTGATAGATCGCTCCATCGGGATCGAAGTCTCCCGCGCCGATCTGCATGAGGGACCAGATATCGGTGCGGTAGGCGAGCGATCCGTCATCCCTGGTGACGCGGTACATATAGGGCGTGCCGACCATGCGGTCGAAATCGGAAAGTCCGTGGTCCTCGCCGGTTTCAACGCTCCAGAATCCGTCAACGGTCCTTCGCATCCTGATGGTTGCGACCGCTCCGGTCCCGTCATCGGCGATGTAACCGACGGCGGGATCGGCAAGCACGAGCGAAACGGCCCTGGCGTTCGGCGCCCAGACCGAAAAACGAATGCCGTCTCCACCGTCGCGCCTTTCAACCCGGTTCGCCCCCAGACGGCCGATCCATGTCAGATAATAGGTCTGCGGCGCCAAGTCCTGCTGGAGATCGAAGGAGCGTTCGCGAAGCGCCGAGGCCTCGTCCTCCAATTCGGCGGCGATCGCCCAAAGGCTTGAAACGCCGGGTCGATCGAGTTCGATCCCCCAGCGAAAATGCGTGCCGATCGCGTCATCGGGAAAGGGAACCCTGATGACAAAGACATCATAGCCATCCTCGTCACGAGAGCGCTGCATAGGAACAGACGTCCACTCGTTCGAGGGGCGGCCTTGCTCGTCCCAACTGCCGCGAAGGCGGACATTGTCGAACGCCATCGAGGGCAGGCCGCTGCGAAACCGGAATTGAACATTGACGGTCATCGGATCCTCCAAAACCATGTCGGATTTCGCCAGACTCTGACTATGGGCCGTCCCACTCGGGCATGATCAGCCGGCCGAACGAAAAAATGCAAGCGCAGATTACATAATAAATACAATCCGAATTGAGCCACATTCGCAACAATATATCATGGATAACGAGTCATCGCCGCACGATCCTCCTCGTGTATTAAATCGAATTGGCACCAATAAATGGGGATTCATTTCCATTGCCACTTCCCTCGTAAACCGGGAGAAAAGCTTATGGTTCAAGCCGTTAGAATAAACGATATTATTCGTTCCTTTGGAATTGACACGCATATCGACTACACCGACGGAAAATATTCCAACGTCGTAGAAGTGGTTAAGGCTCTCGACTATCTTGGCCTTGATACAGTTCGCGATCACGCCCCCAACTCCGCCTCCGATCCTAACGGCCAAATGCATCTCGGCGATGCCGCCGAAGCCGGCGTACAATTCGTCTTCAGCGCCCAGCGGGAAGTCGACCCCGCCACCGTGGCCCAGCGGCTGCATGATTTCGTGCAGGCCCATCCTGGATCGGTCGTCGGCATCGAAGGACCGAACGAAGTCAACAACTGGCCGGTCAGCTATCACGGCCTGAGCGGCCAGGCCGCAGCGGTCGCCTATCAGAAGGACCTGTCTGCCGCGGTCAACGCCGATCCCTTGCTGAAGAATATCCCCGTTCTCGGCTTTACCGGATATACGGTCGCGTCGGCCTCCGACTACACGACGATCCACACCTATGCGAAGGATGGCGACCAGCCATATTCATGGCTTTCCCGAGAATCCGGCGTTCAGCGCGCTGCCGATCCGGGCAAGCCACTGGCGATCACCGAGACCGGTTACCACACCTCGCTCACCGCCGATACCAATGGCGGCTGGGAAGGCGTCAGTGAAGCGACGCAGGCAAAACTCCTGCTCAATACGCTGATGGACGGCGCCGCACTCGGATCGAAACAGACATTCATCTACGAGCTGCTGGACGCCTATTCCGATCCGCAGGGCGCCAATCAGGAAAAGCATTTCGGCCTTTTTCATCTCGACTATTCCGCCAAGCCGGCCGCGACGGCGATCCACAATCTGACCGAAATCCTTGCGGACGACGGCGCCGCGAAGGCGAGCTTCAGCCCGGGGACCCTCAATTATTCGATCGACGGTCTGCCGTCCTCGGCCGGCAGCCTGCTGACGGAAAAATCGGACGGAAGCTACCAGATCGCCATCTGGAATGAGCCCGATATCTGGAACCAGTCCACTGATACCGCCATTCAGGCTGCGGACACGGCCGTCAAAGTCAATCTCGGCGCCTCGTTCGGCTCCGTGAAGGTCTTCGACCCGCTGACCGGAACGACGGCGATCAAAAGCCTCAGCAACGTCTCATCGCTGACGCTCGATGTCGTCGACCATCCCGTTATCGTCGAGGTAGCAGGCACCGGCGCCAGCACACCGCCGCCGGCCACCGACCATCTTTACGGCGGCACCGGCAACGACACCTTCACCGTGACCAATGCGAATCAAATCGTCGACGAAAGCCGGGGCGGCGGAACGGATACCGTCATGTCGTCGATCAGCTTCAGCCTCAAGGATACGGCGCATACGATCGGAAATGTCGAGAATCTGACGTTGACCGGCACCGCCAATCTGAACGGCACCGGAAATGGCCTGGTGAATGTTCTCGTCGGCAATTCCGGCAACAATATCCTCGATGGAAGCACCGGCGCCGACCACATGGCGGGGCGCGCCGGCAACGATACATATGTGGTCGACAATGCCGGCGATTTTGCCGATGAGACAGGCGGATCCGGCAAGGATACCGTCAAGGCTTCGACTTCCTTCAGCCTGGCCGATCTGAAGCGCACGGCCGGGACGATCGAGAACCTTGCCTTGACCGGGACGGCCAATCTCAGCGCGACGGGCAACAACACGTCCAACGTGCTGACAGGCAACGACGGCAGCAACAGTCTCAATGGCGGCAAGGGCGCCGACCAGATGAGCGGCGGGCTCGGCAACGACAAGCTGATCGGTAAAGCCGGCGCAGACATTCTGACCGGCGGCGGAGGGGCCGATTCCTTCGTTTTCGACGTTAAGCCCGACAATGTGAGCGTCGACAAGATCCGGGATTTCTCCTCGGCGGCCGGCGACAAGCTGCTGCTCGACCATTCGATTTTCGCCGCACTGAGCCTATCCGGATTTTCGGATGAGAATTTCGTTGTCGGAACGAAAGCGCTCGAAGCAGACGATAGACTGATCTACGACCAGGCCAGCGGCATTCTATCCTTTGATGCGGATGGAAGTGCCGCGGGTGCGGCAATCCATGTCGCCGATCTCGACAATTCTCCGGCGCTTCACTTCAAGGATTTCGTGCTGATCTGACCCTGGCAGGCCCGTCGCTATTCGACGGCGGGCTGCCGCACCAGGTGCGTTTCTAAAGCGCGTCGCGATCTTTCAGATTCGCTCCTTGCGCTTTAACTCTTTGTTTTTACGCATGTCGTTGCCGCAAAACCGCTGCACACTTTTGCGCGACATGCTTTAGCCTCCTCTTGCCGGCATGAAAATCCCGGCCACATTCTCCGTTGACGCCACCCGTGCCGCAACGGAGAAGCCTTTGCCCTGGATCGCCTATATCGCCCATTTCATCGCCGCGGCATTTTTGACCAACGGCGTCCCACATTTCGTCAACGGCGTCAGCGGCAGGCCGTTCCGCATCCCTTTCGCGCCGCGGGCGAAGCTCGGCTCGCCGACGGCGAATGTCGTCTGGGGCTGGGCGAACTTCCTCATCGCCTTCCTGTTGTTTGCCAATGTCGGGCCGCTCTATATCGGCACGCCGGGCGATACGATCTTCGTAGTAGTCGGCATGCTCGTCACTGGCATGCTGCTCGCCCGGATTTTCGAGAGCGACGCCGTTTAGCGCATTTCTTGATACGCATTCCGGACGCAAAGCCGCTGCGCACTTTTTGCTACACTGCCAAAAGTAACTTGCATGATGATAGTCACTGCTATAGTTACATCGATCATGCAACGAACCAGCTTCAGCGATTTCAAATGCCCGGCGGCGCGCGCGCTCGACAGCGTCGGCGACTGGTGGAGCATGCTGATCCTGCGCGACGCCTTCCAGGGGCTTTCACGCTTCGACGAATTCCAGAAAAGCCTCGGCGTGGCGCCGAACATCCTGACGCGGCGCCTCAAACACCTGACGGAAAAGGGACTGTTCGAACGGCGGCTCTACCAGCAACGCCCTGCCCGCTACGAATATCTGCTGACGGACAAGGGCCGTGATTTCTTTCCTGTTCTGATGACGCTGTTTTCCTGGGGAAACCGGCACATCCCGGAAGAGGATCTCGCCTTTCTCTTGGGCGATGCCGCTTCCGGCAGGGAGCGCGAGACGATGCTGGTCGATGCGCAGACTGGCGAACAGGTGACACCCGAGAACACCAGCCTGCTTGCAGGCCCCGCCGCCGATGACGAAGTGCATGAGCGGATCGCCCGCATGCGCGCCTGGTATCTCGGCATCGACGCATAGAAAGGAAAGCGAAATGGACCGTATCGTTGTCACCGGCATGGGACTGGTCTCGCCACTCGGCACCGGCGTCGATCCGGCCTGGAAGCGCCTTCTCGACGGCGGTTCGGGGCTGAGGGTGCTGGCGGAGGATATCGTCGGCGAGCTCTCGGCCAAGGTCGGCGGCATCGTTCCCGGTATCGCAGAAGATGCTGAGGCCGGCTTCGATCCCGATCGTTACATCCCGCCGAAAGACCAGAAGAAGATGGACCGTTTCATCCACTTCGCCATGGCGGCGACGGAGGAAGCAGTAAAACAGGCCGGCTGGATGCCGACCGACGAAGCCGAGCGCCAGCGCACGGCAACGATAATCGCGTCGGGGGTTGGCGGCTTTCCGGCGATCGCCGAAGCGGTGCGGATCGGCGAAACGCGCGGCGTGCGGCGGCTGTCGCCCTTCACCGTGCCCGCCTTCCTCGTCAACCTCGCCGCCGGCCAGGTCAGCATCCGCTACGGCTTCAAGGGGCCGCTCGGGGCCCCGGTGACGGCGTGTGCGGCCAGCGTCCAGGCAATCGGCGACGCGGCGCGGCTGATCCGCTCCGGCGAAGCGGATGTGGCGATCTGCGGCGGTGCCGAGGCCTGCATCGACAAGGTGAGCCTCGGCGGCTTTGCCGCTGCACGTGCCCTTTCCACCGGCTTCAACGAGACGCCGGAGCTGGCGTCACGGCCCTTCGACACGGCCCGCGACGGTTTCGTCATGGGCGAAGGCGCCGGCATCCTGGTCATTGAGACGCTCGAGCACGCGCTTGCCCGCGGCGCCACACCACTCGCCGAGCTCGTCGGCTACGGCACGGCGGCAGACGCCTACCACATGACCTCAGGACCTGAAGATGGCGACGGCGCCCGCCGGGCGATTGACGCGGCACTGCGGCAGGCAAAGATCCCCGCCTCCGAGGTCAAGCATCTCAACGCGCATGCGACCTCGACGCCGGTCGGTGACAGAGGCGAGATCGCGGCGATCGGCACAATCTTCGGCCGCAATGGCGGCATTGCCGTCAGTGCGACCAAATCGGCGACGGGGCATCTGCTCGGTGCCGCCGGCGGGCTGGAGGCGATCTTCACCATCCTTGCGCTGCGCGACCAGATCGCGCCGCCGACCCGCAACCTGGATCAGGCCGATCCAGCCGCCGACGGCATCGATATCGTCGGCAAGACGGCGCGGCCGCTGGCAATGGACTATGCGATCACCAACGGTTTCGGCTTCGGCGGGGTGAATGCCAGCGCCCTCTTCCGGCGCTGGTCGTAAAGTCCGCTTTTCTTGCGCCAGAAATCGCCTACACTTCTGCCTGTCGGGGGATCGTTTCCCTGACAGAGCCGGAGATCAATCCATGCGCGCCTTCTTCGCAGTTCTCATCCTGTGTGCCGCATCCGCCCTCTCCTCCGTATCGGCCCGCGCCGAAGATCCGATCGACACGACGCGGACTATGATCGAGGAACAGATCAAGGCCTTCCTCAAGGACGATGCCGAGACCGCCTATTCCTTCGCCGCGCCCGGCATCAGGGCGATGTATCCCGATAAGAACCTGTTTTTCGCCATGGTGAAGAAGAGCTACGAGCCGGTCTATCACCCAGGCAATTATGCCTTCGGGCGCTGCCGCTCGATCGACAACGGCGCGCTGATCTATCACGAGGTGCTGATTTCGGGCCGCGACGGCAAGGACTGGACGGCGATCTACCAGATCACCCGCCAGCCGGACGGCAGCTACAGGATCAATGGCGTGCAGATCATGTCGGACGCGGACAGCAAGGGCATCTAACGCGCTGTCTCCTCTCTTCGACGGGACCCAATTGATTACACGGCCTCGTTGCGCTAACGATTTAGAAATCCTCCTGGAGTAACAAACTACCAACGGAGGGTTGTTATATTGAACGCTGGCAAACAATTTTTCACAGCTCTTGAGGCGTTGCGAGGAATTGCGGCCGTCGTGGTCATGTTCCTTCATACCGGTGGCACGCTGGGTCCGATGCCGGCGAATATCGGTTACCTTGCCGTTGACCTCTTCTTTCTATTGAGCGGCGTCGTTCTTGCAAATTCATATGAGAGGCAACTGACGACGGGACAGATTTCGCCCGCCGGATTTCTGCTGCAGCGTATCATTCGGCTTTATCCTCTTTATCTTCTTTCGCTTCCGATTGGCCTTTTCAACTATGCACTTCAAAACGGGTTGGACTACTTCACCCTGGCAGGCCTTCTGCTGAAGGCGATCCTGTTCGTTCCAAGCACAAATCTTGAAAGTCTCTTTCCTTTCAATGGGCCTAGCTGGTCGCTCTTCTTCGAGCTCTGGGCGGGGATGTTGTTCTCCGTCCTTCTGACACGACTGTCACTCAGCAGCTTGCTCGCCATCGCCCTGGGGACTGCGGGCATCACCATGTGCGGGGCATTGGTCGGAGGCAACCTCGACATCGGCCACCAGCCTGGCTACTTCATATTTGGCTTTTCAAGGGTGCTGTTCTCGTTCTCGCTCGGGATCTGCCTCTACAGGCTCTATGATATCCAGAACCCGACTACGGCCAATAACGGCAACATTGTCGGCCTTTGTCTGTGTGGATGTCTGATCTTCATCACAGGCATATCGGCCAGCACGTTCTTCGGTTTCCCGTATTTTGATTTCTCAATATGCCTCGTGGTCTTTCCGGCCATTGTCTGGCTCGCGATGCGCACAAGGCAGACCGGTTTGGTCGAGCTGCTATTCCGTTGGCTGGGGAGGCTTTCCTATCCGATTTATATTCTACACGGGCCAATCTTCAGCCTGCTGCAGTCACTGCGGCAAAAGGGCTTTGACCTTCCGGCCTCTCCGGCATCAGGTATGGTCGTCGTGATAGCGATTTTCATTGCGGCTGGGATCGTTGCCATTCGCTTCGACGAGCCAGCGCGCAAAAAGCTCAAGACGATGGTTGCACCAAACCCGGCGTCTGCGGTCCCCTCGGCAAGCAACGCGGGAGCGGAGTAGCTTACACCGGTTCGAGATCACCCCTCGCCCATTCCTCCTGTGTTTCCGCCATGAAATCGGCGAAGCGGCCTTCGGCGATCGCCTTGCGGATGCCCTGCATCAGTTCCTGGTAATAAGCGAGATTGTGCCAGGAGAGCAGCATGCCGCCGAGCGCCTCGTTGGAGCGGACGAGATGGTGCAGATAGGCACGCGAATAATCGCGCGAGGCCGGGCAGTTCGACTGTTCGTCGAGCGGGCGCATATCTTCGGCATGGCGGGCATTGCGGATATTGACCTTGCCGCGGCGGGTAAAAGCCAGACCGTGACGGCCTGAACGGGTCGGCATGACGCAGTCGAACATGTCGATGCCGCGGGCGACCGATTTCAGGATATCGTCCGGCGTGCCGACACCCATGAGGTAACGTGGCTTTTCCAGAGGAAGTACCGGCAGTGTCGTTTCCAGCATCTCCAGCATGACGTCCTGCGGTTCGCCGACCGCCAGGCCGCCGATCGCATAACCCTTGAGGTCAAGCTGGCTCAACGCCTCGGCCGAGCGGATGCGCAGCGCCGGGATATCGCCGCCCTGGACGATGCCGAACATCGCTTTGCCGGGCTGCTCGCCGAAGGCGACCCTGCAGCGCTCGGCCCAGCGCAACGACATTTCCATGGCGCGCTCGATCTCCTTCGGCTCGGCCGGCAGCGCCACGCATTCATCGAGCTGCATCTGGATGTCGGAGCCGAGCAGCCCCTGGATTTCGATGGAGCGCTCCGGCGACATATGGTGCAGGCTGCCATCGACATGCGACTTGAAGGTGACGCCCTGCTCGTCGAGCTTGCGCAGGCCGGATAGCGACATCACCTGGAAACCGCCCGAGTCCGTCAGGATCGGATGCTCCCAGCGAATGAGCTTATGCAGACCGCCGAGACGGGCGACGCGCTCGGCCGTCGGGCGCAGCATCAGGTGATAGGTATTGCCGAGGATGATATCGGCGCCGGTCTCGCGCACCTGGTCGAGATACATGGCCTTAACCGTGCCGACGGTGCCGACCGGCATGAAGGCCGGCGTGCGGATCTCGCCGCGCGGCATGGAGATCTGGCCGAGGCGTGCGCCGGCATCGGTCTTGTCAAGCGTGAATTGGAAGGTGTTGGTCATCTAGGCTTTCCGGAAGAGAAGGCTGGCATCGCCATAGGAATAGAAGCGGTAGCCCGCCTGAATGGCGTGGTCATAGGCGGCACGCATCGTATCGAGGCCCGAAAAGGCCGAGACCAGCATGAAGAGCGTCGAACGCGGCAGGTGGAAATTGGTCATCAGCATATCGACCGCCTTGAAGCGGTAACCAGGCGTGATGAAGATGCCGGTAGCGCCGGCCCAGGGCATAATCTCTCCGCTTTCCTCGGCGGCACTCTCGATGAGCCGCAATGAGGTCGTGCCGACACAGACGATGCGCCCGCCTCTTTCCCGCACGGCATTCAACTGGGCCGCAATCTCGGCGCTTACATAACCGCTTTCGAGATGCATCTTGTGATCGGCGGTATCGTCGGCCTTGACGGGCAGGAAGGTGCCGGCGCCGACGTGCAACGTGACGAAATGGCGTTCGATGCCGGCGCTATCGAGCGCATCGAACAGCCTGGGCGTGAAATGCAGGCCGGCTGTCGGCGCGGCGACGGCGCCTTCCTCACGGGCATAGATCGTCTGGTAGTCCTCGCGGTCGCGCTCGTCCTCGGGGCGCTTGGCGGCGATATAGGGCGGCAGCGGAATATGGCCGACGGCGGCGATCGCCTCGTCGAGCGCAGGTCCTGAGAGATCGAACAGCAGCGTCACCTCGCCGGCCTCGCCCTTTTCCTCGACGGTGGCATCGAGCGAACCGAGGAAACAGCTTTCGCCGGAATGGCCGAAGGAGATGCGATCGCCCTGTTTGATACGCTTGCCCGGCTTGGCGAACGCCTTCCAGCGGCTGGCGCCCACGCGCATGTGCAGCGTTGCGGAAACCTGCTGGCCGCCGGCGCCGTCGCGATGGCGGATGCCCTCGAGTTGGGCGGGAATGACCTTGGTATCGTTAAAAACCAACGCGTCGCCGGCCCGCAGGAACGACATGAGATCGCCGACGCGATGATCAGACAGGCGGCTTTCCGCATTCGGATCGACGACGAGCAGGCGCGCGCCGTCGCGCGGTTCAGCGGGCCTCAACGCGATGCGTTCATCGGGCAGGTCGAAATCGAAAAGGTCTACGCGCATCAGGGCACTTTCAGGCAAAGCGAAACCCGCCCCCGCGCAGCAATGCGCAAGGGCGGGTTTCAGCAGAAATCACAATCAGACGTCGGCGGCAACCCGCATGGAGACGATCGAGTCCGGATCGGAAACCGGCTCGCCGCGCTTGATCTTGTCGACATTGTCCATGCCTTCGATGACCTGACCCCAGACCGAATACTGCTTGTTCAGCCAGGGCGCGTCGGTGAAGCAGATGAAGAACTGCGAATTGGCCGAGTTCGGGTTCTGCGAACGGGCCATCGAGCAGGTGCCGCGCGTATGCGTGGTCGCCGAGAATTCAGCCTTCAGGTCCGGCTTCGAAGAGCCGCCCATGCCGGCGCGGCCGGGATTGAAGGTTTCCGAGCCCTTTTTGCCGAATTCGACATCTCCCGTCTGGGCCATGAAATCCTGGATGACGCGGTGGAAGACGACGCCGTCATAGGCCTTCTCGCGGGCGAGTTCCTTGATGCGGGCGACATGTTCCGGGGCGACCTGTGGCAAAAGCTGAATGACAACCTTGCCCTTGGTGGTTTCCAGAATGACGGTGTTTTCGGGATCCTTGATCTCGGCCATTTGCCTTCTCCTCTTGTTTCTCTCGTAACTTACTTCTTGCCCAGGGTGACCTTGATCATCCGGTCTGGGCTTTTGACTTCGCCGTTCTGGCCTTCGCCCTTCTTGATCTTGTCGACGTTTTCCATGCCGGAGACGACCTTGCCGACGACGGTGTACTGGCCGTTCAGGAAGGAACCGTCGGCGAACATGATGAAGAACTGCGAATTGGCGGAATTCGGATCCTGCGAGCGGGCCATGCCGACCGTGCCGCGCACGAACGGGGTCTTGGAGAATTCGGCCGGGATATCGGGCATATCCGAGGAGCCGGTGCCGGCGAGGCTCGCATCGAAGCCCTTTTCCATATTGCCGTATTTGACGTCGCCTGTCTGAGCCATGAAGCCGTCGATGACGCGGTGGAAGGCGACGTTGTCATATTCGCCCTTCTTAGCCAGCGCCTCGATCTGGGCGACATGCTTCGGCGCCACCTCAGGCATGAGCTGGATGACGACAGGGCCGTTCTTCAGCTGGATGGTGAGATAGTGATCGGCCGACTGGGCAAAAGCATCCCCCGCGAAGGAGGCGAGATACAACACGCCGGCAAATGCGAGATAAAAGAGTTTCATGTGAGCTCCATTGCGGCGGGTTCCGCCTAGTCTTTGCTTTGTTCTTACTAGTTTGAGCGCTTGGATGTGAGGGCCTGCAAGACGGCGGCCGGCACGAAAGCGCTGACATCGCCGCCCATGGCGGCGATCTGGCGGACCAATGTGGCGGTAATGGGCCGCGAGGCCGTGCCCGCCGGCAAAAAGATGGTCTGGATATCGGGCGCCATCGTCCGGTTCATGCCGGCCATCTGCATTTCATAATCAAGATCGGTGCCGTCGCGAAGACCGCGGATCAACAGCGTCGCGCCATGGGTGCGGGCGGCATCGACGACCAGATTGTCGAAGGCGACGACGGCGATGTCGCCGGTCTTGCCGGGCAGCGCCTCGGCCAGCGAACGGCGGATCAGCTCTGCTCTCTCTTCGAAGGAGAAGAGCGGCGCCTTGCCGGGATGGATGCCGATCGCGACGATGACCTTCTCGGCGACGTTCAGCGCCTGGACCAGAACATCCACATGCCCATTGGTGATCGGGTCGAAGGACCCCGGATAAAAAGCTGTCGTCATCTGGTCCGGCCGTTGGTTTGACGCCTTTTGTCACGGATGCCGGCTTGCCGCAAGTGATTTGGCCAGTCGTTCCGGACGACTGAACGGCGGATGAATGTGCCGTTCAAGGCGGTTTCAGACGGGATCTGCTTAACTTGGATCATCAAGGCAGCCGCTGCCATTCCGGCATCCGGCGCTCCCCGAAAGACCAAGTCCATGCTGATCGTGCTCGTTGCACTTGCCGTCGTTTTCTCTCTCGCCGCCGAGATGGTCTATGGCTATTTCGCCGATCAATACGAGGTGAGCTGGGTACGGCCGGAGCTCGCCGAGCATGCGGCGATCGTGCGCGCCCAGGGTCGGCTGCGCGAAGCTTCGAATCTGAACGCCAGATGAACGCGACATTCAAGGTCGCTTCAGATCGCCATTGGTAAACACCCGATCAACATCCGGCGGAACCATTTTCAGACGGATGCGTTCATTCAACCGATACATAGATGCGGCGCGGAAGGAATAAAAATGCCCGGCAAGATTACGATGATTAACGTGCTGTGGATGGTAATGGTCACGGGCATGCTGACCGCAACTGTCGCTCTCTATGATCAGAAGGTTGATACGTCCAAGGTTTATGGTCCCTATGCTTCGGCCCGGACGGCCGTGCTGGGCCAATACTGAGGGGCGAGAACGCAACTCCCCAGGAAAGGAATGCCTATGTTCACGATCTTGACAATGCTCACAGCCCTTATCAGCGTCATGTTCATCGTGTCTGTGGCCTCGACGATTTCAGCGCTCCGGCGCGAAGGCGAAGAGGTGAAGGCGCTGAACGAAAAACATAGAGCGTTCTGACATTCCTCTCTTCCCACCTTGAGCGACACCCTTCCGTCGCCAGGGCCAGTCAAAGCCGGATGCACCAGCGTCCGGCTTTTTCATTGGGCGTAGTCCTAAACCACTATCCGACTTGAAAAGAAAATGGCCCGCGTGAAAAGAAAAGGGCGGCTCGAAGCCGCCCCGTTCACTTGATCATTCCTCGGCAGGCCCGGCCGGATCGCCATCGGCAATCGGCGCCTCGCCGCCGCCACTTTGCCGGCAGCACCTTCGTCGGTAGTAGGGGCGCTTCCGGCGACCTCGACAGCCTCCTCCGTCTCCTCCTCCTCCGGCTCGCTGATGCGCTCGACCGAGACGACCTTCTCGTCCTTGGCCGTCGAGAAGATGGTGACGCCCTTGGTGGCGCGGCTGGCGATGCGGATGCCGCCGACCGGCACACGGATCAGCTGGCCGCCATCGGAGACCAGCATGATCTGGTCGCCGTCATCGACCGGGAAGGCCGCGACCAGCTCGCCGATCTCGGCGGTCTTGGACGTATCGGTGGCGCGGATGCCCTTGCCGCCGCGGCCGGAGATACGGAAGTCGTAGGAGGACGAACGCTTGCCGAAGCCCTTTTCGGAGACGGTGAGCACGAATTGTTCGCGTGCTCTCAGCTCTTCATAGCGCTCGTCGGAGAGCTGTCCCTCCTCGGTGACTTCTTCACCGACCAGCGCAATATCCTCTTCATCCACGCCCGTCGCCCGGCGTTCAGTGGCGGAACGCTTGAGATAGGCAGCGCGCTCCCACGGCTCGGCATCGACATGACCAACGATCGTCATGGAGATGATGCGGTCGCGATCGCCGAGATTGATGCCTCGCACGCCGATCGAGTTGCGGCCGGCAAAGACCCGGACATCGTCCACGGAGAAGCGGATGCACTGACCGAGTGCGGTCGTCAGCAGCACGTCGTCATGTTCGGTGCAGGTCTCGACGGAGAGGATTTCGTCGCCCTCCTCCTCGAGCTTCATAGCGATCTTGCCGTTGCGGTTGACCTGGACGAAGTCCGACAGCTTGTTGCGGCGGACCGTGCCGCGCGTCGTCGAGAACATGACGTCGAGATTGTCCCAGCTCGCCTCGTCCTCGGGCAAAGGCAGGATGGTGGTAATGCGTTCGCCGGGTGCGAGCGGCAGCATGTTGATCAGCGCCTTGCCGCGTGAGGTCGGCGTGCCGATCGGCAGGCGCCAGACCTTCTCCTTGTAGACGATGCCACGCGAGGAGAAGAACAGCACCGGCGTATGGGTGTTGACGACGAATAGCCGGCTAACAAAATCTTCGTCGCGGGTCGTCATGCCGGAGCGGCCCTTGCCGCCGCGGCGCTGGGCGCGGTAGGTGGTCAGCGGCACGCGCTTGATGTAACCGAGATGCGAGACGGTGACGACCATGTCTTCGCGGGCGATCAGATCCTCGTCGTCCATTTCGAGACCGCCATCGACGATCTCGGTGCGGCGCGGTGTGCCGAACTCGTCGCGGACAGCGATAAGTTCGTCCTTGACGATAGTCTGGATACGGACGCGCGAGGAGAGGATATCGAGGTAATCCTTGATTTCCTCGCCGATCTTGTTGAGTTCGTCGCCGATTTCGTCGCGGCCAAGGGCCGTCAGGCGGGCAAGGCGCAGTTCGAGGATGGCCCGGGCCTGCTCTTCCGAGAGGTTGTAGGTGAGATCCTCGTTAATGCGATGGCGCGGATCGTCGATCAGACGGATCAGGCTTTCGACATCTTCCGCCGGCCAGCGGCGGGTCATCAGCTCCTCACGAGCCGACTGCGGATCGGGCGCCTGGCGGATGACGCGGATGACCTCGTCGATATTGGCGACCGCAATGGCGAGACCAACCAACACATGAGCGCGGTCACGCGCCTTGCGCAGCAGGAACTTTGTTCTCCGGCTAACGACTTCTTCGCGGAAGGAGACGAAAGCGCGCAGCATGTCGAGCAGCGTCAGCTGTTCGGGCTTGCCGCCGTTCAGCGCCACCATGTTGCAGCCGAAGGAGGTCTGCAGCGGCGTATAGCGATAAAGCTGGTTGAGGATGACCTCGGCATTGGCATCGCGCTTCAGCTCGACGACGACGCGATACCCCTGGCGGTCGGATTCGTCGCGCAGGTCGGAGATGCCTTCGATGCGCTTGTCGCGCACCAGCTCGGCCATCTTCTCGATCATCGTTGCCTTATTCACCTGATAGGGAATCTCGGTGATGATGATTTGCTCGCGGTCACCGCGCATCGGCTCGATAGCGGCGACGCCGCGCATGATGACGGATCCGCGGCCGGTCTCATAGGCGGAGCGGATGCCGGCACGGCCGAGGATCTTCGCACCTGTGGGGAAATCGGGGCCGGGAATGATCTGCATCAGTTCCGGCAGTTCGATGGCCGGATCGTCGATCAGCGCGACGCAGCCGTCGATGACCTCGGAGAGATTGTGCGGCGGGATGTTGGTCGCCATGCCGACGGCGATGCCGCCGGCGCCGTTGACGAGCAGGTTCGGGAACTTGGCAGGGACCACGACCGGTTCGGACAGCGTGCCGTCGTAGTTGTCGCGGAAATCGACGGTTTCCTTGTCGAGATCGTCGAGCAGCGAATGAGCAGCCTTTTCGAGGCGGCATTCTGTGTAACGTTCGGCCGCTGGCGGATCACCATCGACTGAGCCGAAATTGCCCTGACCGTCGATCAGCGGCAGCCGCAGCGACCAGGGCTGCGCCATGCGGGCGAGCGCATCATAGATCGCGGAGTTGCCGTGCGGATGGAATTTACCCATCACGTCACCGGTGACGCGGGCGCATTTGACGTATTTCTTGTTCCAGTCGATGCCGAGCTCGGACATGCCGTAGAGGATGCGCCGGTGCACGGGCTTCAGGCCGTCGCGCACGTCGGGCAACGCGCGGCTGACGATGACGCTCATGGCGTAATCGAGATACGACCGCTGCATTTCCTCCATGATGGAGATGGGCTCGATGCCTGGCGGGAGCTTCCCGCCGCCGGGGGGTGTTTGCTCAGTCAAAACAGATCACGATCTCTTCTAGAATCACTGGAAGATTTATAGCGGAAAGCCTGTTGCCGCGCCAATTTCACAGCGCGTTTTGAACAGGCTTTTGCGGCTTAAAGAGGGTAAAACATGCAAGTTTCGCGGCCGGACCGGACAAATCCGCCGCGGGCCGCCGCGGGATATTTGCCAAATCGAAATCCCCGCTTCACAATCATTTGAACCACGCACCCATATGGGGTTCCGGAGAGCCGATGGCAAGCGCCGACCAATTGATCAACGCCTTCACGACGCTGCTCGTCACCATCGATCCACCGGGGCTTGCGCCGATCTTTCTGGGCCTGACGACAGGCATGAGCCGGACCGAGCGCAAGCAGGTGGCGCTGCGCGGCTCGGTCATCGCCTTCATCATCCTTGCCGTCTTCGCGCTGTTTGGCGCCGGCGTGCTAGGCGTGCTCGGAATTTCGATCGGCGCCTTCCGCATCGCCGGCGGCCTGCTGCTGTTCTGGATCGCCTTCGAGATGGTGTTCGAGAGGCGGCAGGAGCGCAAGGAGAAGGCGACCGAGGCGGCGATCACCAAGGATCATATCGAGAATATCGCCGTCTTTCCCCTCGCCTTGCCGCTGATATCAGGTCCGGGTGCGATCTCGGCGACGATCCTGCTAGCCGGCACGCTCGCCACCTCGATCGGGAAAGCCCAGCTGATCGGCGTCCTTGCCGCCAATCTGCTGCTGACCTTCGTCATGCTGCTCATCGCCGAAAGGCTGGACCGTTTCCTCGGCGTCACCGGCCGGGCCATCCTGACACGGCTCCTCGGCGTCATTCTGGCCGCCCTTGCCGCACAGTTCGTCGTCGACGGGGCTAAGTCGGCGTTCAATCTGATCAGCGCGACGCCGCACTGAAACGGCCGTAGACGATTGAGGCCGCGGTCTGAACGATCTGCCGCGAGAACAAAGAAGAGCATGACGCCGTTATGGACGTCATGCTCTCCAGTCTTTCACAAAACTGCGAAAGCCTAACGATCAGAACGGGATGTCGTCGTCGAGATCCCGCGAGAAGTTGCCGCCGCCGCCACCGCCGCGGCTGGGTGATGAGGAGGGAGCCGGGGCGCCGTAGTCGTCGCCATAATCGTTGCCGCCACCGGCGCTGCCACGGCCGCCGCTCGCACCGCCGCCTTCGCCGCGGCCGTCGAGCATCGTCAGCGTCGAACCGAAACCCTGCAGCACCACTTCCGTGCTGTAACGGTCCTGGCCCTGCTGGTCCTGCCATTTGCGGGTCTGCAGCTGGCCTTCGATATAGAGCTTGGCGCCCTTCTTCACATATTGCTCGACGACCTTGCAGAGGCCTTCGTTGAAGACGACGATCGCGTGCCATTCGGTCTTTTCGCGGCGCTCGCCGGAATTGCGGTCGCGCCAGGTCTCCGAGGTTGCAAGACGGATATTGGCGATCGGCCGGCCATCCTGAGTGCGGCGGATTTCCGGGTCCGCGCCGACGTTTCCAATCAGAATTACCTTATTCACACTACCAGCCATGCTTCTCACCCTGCCTGCCGCCCTGCCCGGCGGCGTTTAATCGATCGGCGCACCTTAAACCATCACGGACCGCCGATGCGCATGGGCGGCATTTAATCCACATGTTTATCCATCAGAACGCCGCATGCATCCATCAGGATTTTTGTTCTTTATTTGTTCTAGGTTATCCGTATGATCCTGTCAACAGAATCGAAAACCTTGAGCCCTTGCGGATATTCAGCCTCGACTCGCCCGTCGGCATCACTAAATAAGGGCTGTTATCCAGAAAACCAAAGCAGAGACGATGAGCGAACTGAAGACGATCTCCATCCGCGGCGCGCGCGAGCATAATCTCAAGAGCATCGATCTCGATCTGCCGCGTAACAAGCTGATCGTCATGACCGGGCTTTCGGGTTCCGGCAAATCCTCGCTTGCTTTCGACACGATCTATGCCGAGGGCCAACGGCGCTATGTCGAGAGCCTGTCGGCCTATGCCCGGCAGTTCCTCGAGATGATGCAGAAGCCCGATGTCGACCAGATCGACGGGCTGTCGCCGGCGATCTCGATCGAGCAGAAGACCACCTCGCGTAACCCGCGCTCGACGGTCGGCACCGTCACCGAGATCTACGACTATATGCGCCTGCTCTTTGCCCGCGTCGGCGTTCCCTATTCGCCGGCAACCGGCCTGCCGATCGAGAGCCAGACCGTCAGCCAGATGGTCGACCGTATCCTCGATTTCGGCGAGGGCACCCGGCTTTATATCCTTGCGCCGCTCGTGCGCGGGCGCAAGGGCGAATACAAGAAGGAACTGGCGGAGCTGATGAAGAAGGGCTTCCAGCGCGTCAAGGTCGACGGCCAGTTCTACGAGATCGCCGAGGCGCCGGTGCTCGACAAGAAATACAAGCACGACATCGACGTGGTGGTCGACCGCATCGTCGTGCGTTCGGATGTCTCGGCACGCCTGGCGGATAGTCTGGAGACCTGCCTGAAGCTCGCCGACGGGCTGGCGGTTGCCGAATTCGCCGACAAGCCGCTGCCGCCGGAAGAGACGTCGGCCGGCGGTTCGGCCAACAAGTCGCTGAACGAGACGCATGAACGCGTGCTGTTTTCGGAGAAATTCGCCTGCCCAGTCTCGGGCTTTACCATTCCCGAGATCGAACCCAGGCTCTTCTCCTTCAACAACCCGTTCGGCGCCTGCCCGACCTGCGACGGCCTCGGCGCCCAACAGAAGATCGATGCGGATCTGATCGTGCCCGAGCCCGAACGGACGCTGCGCGACGGGGCGATCGCGCCCTGGGCCAAGTCGACCTCGCCCTATTACAACCAGACGCTGGAAGCGCTCGGCAAACATTACGGCTTCAAGCTCGGCACCCGCTGGAACGATCTCTCCGACGAGGCCAAGGACGTCATCCTCAACGGCACCAACGACAAGATCGAATTCCATTATGCCGATGGCGCCCGCTCCTATACGACGCAGAAGAATTTCGAAGGCATCATCACCAACCTCGAGCGCCGCTGGAAGGAGACCGATTCCGCTTGGGCGCGCGAGGATATCGAACGCTTCATGTCGGCTGCCCCCTGCCCTTCCTGCAACGGATTCCGCCTGAAGCCGGAGGCGTTGGCGGTGAAGATCGACACGCTGCATATCGGCGAAGTGACCGCGATGTCGATCCGCGTCGCCCGTGACTGGTTCGAGACGCTGCCGGCAAGCTTCAACGCCAAGCAGAACGAGATCGCCGTGCGCATCCTCAAGGAAATCCGCGACCGGCTGCGCTTCCTCAATGACGTCGGCCTGGAATATCTCAGCCTGTCGCGCAATTCCGGCACGCTGTCGGGCGGCGAAAGCCAGCGCATCCGGCTTGCCTCGCAGATCGGCTCGGGGCTGACAGGCGTGCTTTACGTGCTCGACGAGCCGTCGATCGGCCTGCATCAGCGCGACAACGCCCGGCTGCTCGACACGCTGAAGCACTTGCGCGACATCGGCAACACCGTCATCGTCGTCGAACATGACGAGGATGCGATCCTATCGGCCGACGACGTGGTCGATATCGGCCCGGCAGCCGGCATTCACGGCGGCCAGGTGATCGCCCACGGCACGCCGCAGGATATCATGGACAATCCAAACTCGCTGACCGGCAAATATCTGTCGGGCGAGCTCGGCGTTCCGGTTCCCAATGAGCGCCGCAAGCCGAAGAAGGGCCGCGAGATCAAGGTAGTCGGGGCGCGTGGCAACAATCTCAAGAACGTCACGGCGTCGATCCCGCTCGGGGTGTTTACGGCGGTAACCGGCGTTTCCGGCGGCGGCAAATCCACCTTCCTGGTCGAAACGCTCTATAAATCGGCGGCAAGGCGCGTCATGGGCGCGCGTGAAAACCCAGCCGATCACGACCGCATCGACGGCTTCGAGCATATCGACAAGGTGATCGATATCGACCAATCGCCGATCGGCCGCACCCCGCGCTCGAACCCGGCGACCTATACCGGCGCCTTCACGCCGATCCGAGATTGGTTCGCCGGTCTGCCGGAGGCAAAGGCCCGCGGCTACCAGCCGGGCCGCTTCTCCTTCAACGTCAAGGGCGGACGCTGCGAGGCCTGCCAGGGAGACGGCGTCATCAAGATCGAGATGCACTTCCTGCCCGATGTCTACGTCACCTGCGACGTCTGCCACGGCAAGCGCTACAATCGCGAGACACTCGACGTCACCTTCAAACAGAGGTCTATCGCCGACGTGCTCGACATGACGGTGGAGGAAGGCGTCGATTTCTTCACGGCGGTGCCTGCCGTGCGCGACAAGCTGCAATCATTGAAGGATGTCGGCCTCGGTTATATCAAGGTCGGCCAGCAGGCGAATACGCTTTCGGGCGGCGAGGCGCAGCGCGTCAAGCTTGCCAAGGAACTGTCGAAACGCTCGACGGGACGCACGCTCTACATTCTCGACGAACCGACAACCGGCCTGCATTTCCACGACGTCGCCAAGCTGCTCGAAATGCTGCACGAACTGGTCAACCAGGGCAATTCGGTGGTGGTGATCGAACACAATCTCGAAGTCATCAAGACGGCCGACTGGGTGCTCGATTTCGGCCCCGAAGGCGGCGATGGCGGCGGCGAGATCGTCGCGACCGGCACGCCGGAAGCAATCGTCAGGGAAAAGCGGTCCTATACCGGACAGTTCCTGAAGGAATTGCTGGAACGGCGCCCGGTGAAGAAGGCGGTTGCGGCGGAATGACGATGAGGCCAGCGTCGCCCGATGATCTGGAAACGATCGCGACGCTGACAACAGCCGCCTATCGGCCCTATACCGAACTCTTCGGCGCTCCGCCGATCCCGGTGACGGAGGATTACGCGCCGCGGATCGAACGCGGCGAGGTCTGGCTGCGCGAGATCGGCGGGCAAACGGCCGGTCTGGCGGTCGTCGAACGGCATTCCGATCACCTCATGCTGTTCATCATCGCCGTTTCGCCGGCCTTTCAGGGTGCCGGACATGGGCTGGCGATGCTGCGCTGGCTGGAGGGCAAGGCGCGGGAATTGGCCGTGCCGGAGATCCGGCTCTACACGAATGCGCGGATGGAGCCGAATATCGCGCTCTACAGCGCCTTCGGATTTCAGGAAACGGGTCGCCGACCGAACCCTTATCGGCCAGGATGGACGCTCGTCTACATGACGAAAGAGATCAATGCGGCCTGAGCGGCTGCGAATGGGGAGGACGACATGACGAAATCCGGCACTATCCGCACCGGCATCGGCGGCTGGACCTTCGAGCCCTGGCGCGGGCATTTCTTTCCCGAGAGCCTGAAGCAGAAGGACGAGCTGAATTATGCCAGCCGCCAGCTGAAGGTTATCGAGGTCAACGGCACCTATTACAGCACGCAGAAGCCCGCGGTCTTTGCCAAATGGGCGGCTGACGTGCCGGACGGTTTCATCTTTTCGCTGAAGGCGACACGTTTCGTCACCAACCGGCGGGTGCTTGCCGAAGCCGGTGAATCGATGGAGCGGTTTCTGTCATCGGGCATTAGCGAACTCGGCGATCATCTCGGGCCGCTGCTCTGGCAGTTCGCGCCGACCAAGAGGTTCGATCCGCAAGATTTCGAAGCCTTCCTGAAGCTGCTGCCTGCAAAGCAGGACGGGTTGACGCTCCGCCACGTGGTCGAGGTGCGGCACGATTCCTTCAAGGTGCCGGAGTTCGTCGCGCTGCTGGCAAAATACGGCGTGGCGCCTGTTTGCGCCGAACATTTCGAATATCCGATGATCGCCGACGTCACGGCCGATTTCGTCTATGCGCGGCTGCAGAAGGGATCGGACGATATCCCGACCTGCTATCCGGAAAAGGACCTGAAGGCCTGGGCAGACCGGCTGGAGACCTGGGCCGAGGGCAAGGTTCCTGACGACCTGCCGCTGATCGATGGAGATCGCAAGGTGAAGGTCGAGCCGCGCGACGTCTTCGCCTTCATGATCCATGAGGGCAAGGTCAATGCACCGCATGGAGCAATCGCCCTGCAGCAGGCGCTGGCGAAATAGGCGAGGCTTGCCCGCCGATAGCCGCAAGCTTCATTTCTTCCCGTTCGCCAGCGCCTCTTTCCGCCGTCGGCGCGGCAGGAGCGATTTGAGGTACCGCCATATCGGCGAGACGGCGTAGCCTGTGACCGGAATCGCGATCAAGCCGGCGACGCTACCGACGATACCCGCGCCTGCGGCCTCGACGACCCAGCGCAGCACCGATGCCAGAACGGGAACCGCATGCGCAGTCGCCTCGCCGGCCTCGTGGATCAGATGCGCAAGGCCGCTGATGCCATAGGCTTCGAGGCCATGAACGATGATGCCGCCGCCGACCCAGATCATGGCGGCCGTTCCGACGATGCCGAGCACTTTCAGAAAATAAGGCATGCCTGTGACAAGCCCCTCCCCGATCGAACGCAAGGCGGCGCCCATCGGAGATGCCGTCCGCACACGCGCCAGCATCAGACCCAGATCATCGGCTTTCACGATAAGCGCCACGCCGCCATAGACCATGATCGTGATACCCAGTCCAACAACGGCAAGGATGACGGCTTGCGTGAACATGCTGCCTGAGGGCACCGCGGCGAGCGTAATCGCCATGATTTCGGCCGACAGGATGAAATCCGTCTTGATTGCGCCAGCAACCTTCTCGTCTTCTAGCGATTTGGCATCGAGGCTTGTCGTCTCGAGTGCCGATTCATGGGCATGGGCTGCATGCGGCAGCACCAGTTCGTAGACTTTTTCCACACCCTCGTAGCAGAGATAAAGCCCGCCAATCATCAGCAGCGGCGTGATCGACTGCGGTGCGACAAGGCTCAGGATCAGTGCTGCCGGAAGCAGGATCAGAAGCTTGTTCTTCAGCGAGCCGAGCGTGATCTTGCCGATGATCGGCAATTCGCGTGCTGCCGAAAATCCGGTGACGTAGCGGGGTGTGACGGCCGCATCATCAATGACGACGCCGGCCGCTTTCGCGCCCGCCTTGGCAGCCTGGCCGGCAATATCGTCGAGCGACGCCGCAGCCACCTTGGCCAATGCCGCGATATCATCAAGTAGGGCGATCAGGCCAATACTCATTCGAGCCTCCGTCGAAAGACAGACTTACGCAAAAAACGGAAAGCCCGTCAACGAGACGCGGAATCCTCCGGCCGGAAGATGCCACGCAAGGGTCGCGACGACAATGGCCGTCATTCAGCCGGCATTCAGACTGTGCCACAGTCAGACATGTCGGATGACGGTCCAGATTCTGCGTTCAAGGTGCAGAAGACCAGCAGCGGGCAGATCCGCCGCCGGATGGCGGCATCCGCCCTCCGAAAGGACGCGCAGCGACGTTTTAAAACGGCAATACTTCGGCAGCAAGCTCCTCTGCCGTCAGCCCTTTGCCGGCGCGTTGACCTGCCTCTCCATGCAGCCAGACGCCGGCAGCCGCGGCCTCGAAGGCCGGCAGGCCCTGGGCGAGCAATCCGCCGATGATGCCGGCAAGTACGTCGCCGGAACCGGCGGTGGCAAGCCAGACGGGAGCGTTGGTATTGATGAGCGCACGGCCGTCTGGCGCGGCGATGACGGTATCGGCGCCTTTGTAGATAATCGCGGCATTGGCGCGGCGGGCGGCGGCCAAGGCCTTGGCCACCTTGCCGAGCGCTTCGTCGCCGCCGATATCGGGAAAGAGCCGCGCGAATTCGCCTTCGTGCGGCGTCAGCACCAGCCGCGGCTCACCCTCGAAAAGATCAAACAGCTGTTGCGGATCGTCCTTGAACGAAGAGATGCCGTCGGCATCAAGCACCAGATGGCGATCGGCAAGGGCCGAGACGAAGCCGCGCGCCCTGGCGCCGATGCCGAAACCGGGGCCGAGGACGAAGGTCTGCAGCCGCTTGTCGGAGAGCCAGTCGCCAAGGTCGGCCTCGTCGTCGATGGCATGCAGCATGACGGCGGTGAGATGCGCCGCATTGGCGGTCATCGCCGCGCGGGGGGCGGCGATCGTCACCAGGCCGGCGCCGGCCTTCAGACCCGAGATCGCCGACATGCGCGCGGCACCCGTCTTGTCGGCCTCGCCTGAGAAGACGACCAGATGACCGCGCTTGTATTTGTGGGTTTCCAACTGCTCGACCGGCAACACGCGCTTCCAGGCATCCGGCGTGTTCTCGGCGATGGCACCGCCCGCTTCAGCCCTGACGATACGAGCGGGGATACCGATGTCGAAGACCTCCAATTCACCGCAAAGCTCCCTGCCTGGCATCAGCAGATGGCCGGGCTTGCGGGTCATGAAGGTGATGGTGTTGCAGGCCCGGAAGGCGGCACCCAGCACCTTGCCGGTGCGGCCATCGAGGCCGGAGGGCAGATCGATGGCGAGCACGGGAATAGCGGCCTGCGTGACGCGGCCGATCAGCGCGCGCACATCGGCCGACACCGCGCGACCAAGCCCCGCCCCGAACAGGCCATCGATGACGACGTCGCCGGTTTCGGGCCGATAGAGGTCGAGTCCTTGTCCCTCCAATGCGCAGCTCCTGCGGGCGCGGGCGGCATCGCCCTTCAGCCTCACGGGATCGCCGAGGTGGAAGAGCGCCACCCTCGCCCCGCTCTGCTGCAGATGACGTGCTGCGACATAGGCGTCGCCGCCATTGTTGCCGGGCCCGCAAAGCGCGACGAAGCGCAGCGCTCCGGGATGGAGGCGCAGAGCCGCGGCGGCAACCGCGGCGCCTGCCCTTTCCATCAGGGCGAAGGAATCGATGCCGGACGCGGCTGCGGCCGTATCGACGGCGGCCATTTCGGCCGGCGTGAGAAGAAGGTCGGACAGGTTTTTGATCATCACCCTATTCAATCAAAAAACGCCTAAAAAACAACCGCCTGAAATACCAAAGAGAAGAACGACATTTAAGCATTTGCCTATCTTTTCATCATCGCGAGAGGTGTATTCGCAGTTGCGAAAATACCTGACTTTTTCCGTTTCGGGTGTGATTTTGATCGGAGACAATGTTTTTTCATCCGTTCTGCCACCAAAACCACATAGAATTCCCGGCAAACGTGCCGGTTTTGACAGAATCGACGTCTTTTTTCGATAAGATGGATTTCAAACTGGCACGATATCTGCATCATATTCGGCGAGCGGGAAAATTCCTGCCATAACAGGAGAAGCGGAGAGACATTTTCTCATGAAAAAGATCGAAGCGATCATTAAGCCTTTCAAGCTGGACGAAGTGAAGGAAGCCCTTCAGGAAGTCGGCCTGCAGGGTATCACGGTCACGGAAGCCAAGGGTTTCGGCCGTCAGAAGGGCCACACGGAACTCTACCGCGGAGCCGAGTACGTCGTCGATTTCCTGCCGAAGGTAAAAGTCGAGGTTGTACTGGCCGACGAGAACGCGGAAGCCGTCATCGAAGCGATCCGCAAGGCGGCGCAGACCGGCCGCATCGGCGACGGAAAGATCTTCGTTTCCAACGTCGAAGAGGTTATCCGCATCCGCACCGGCGAGACCGGCATTGATGCCATCTGACCACTTTGCCAATCGCGCAAAGTCCGTTACCGTCATCGCCGAGCCACACCGTCATAGCAAATCGGAGGAAACTACTTAATGGCGACCGCAAGCGAAATTCTGAAGCAGATCAAGGAGAACGACGTTAAGTTCGTCGATCTGCGTTTCACCGACCCGAAGGGCAAGCTGCAGCATGTGACGATGGACGTCGTCTGCGTCGATGAAGACATGTTCGCTGACGGCGTGATGTTCGACGGCTCCTCGATCGGCGGCTGGAAGGCCATCAACGAGTCCGACATGGTGCTGATGCCCGACACCGAAACGGTGCATATGGACCCTTTCTTCGCCCAGTCGACCATGGTCATCGTCTGCGACATCCTCGATCCGGTCTCCGGCGAGGCCTATAACCGCGATCCGCGCGGCACCGCCAAGAAGGCCGAAGCCTACCTCAAGGCATCCGGCATCGGCGATACGGTTTTTGTCGGGCCGGAAGCCGAATTCTTCGTCTTCGACGACGTCAAGTACAAGGCCGATCCTTACAATACCGGCTTCAAGCTCGATTCGACCGAACTGCCGTCGAACGACGACACCGATTACGAGACCGGCAACCTCGGCCATCGCCCGCGCATCAAGGGCGGTTATTTCCCGGTTCCCCCCGTCGACAGCGCCCAGGACATGCGTTCGGAAATGCTGACTGTGCTCTCCGAGATGGGCGTCGTCGTCGAAAAGCATCACCATGAAGTCGCGGCCGCCCAGCACGAACTCGGTATCAAGTTCGATACGCTGGTGCGCAACGCCGACAAGATGCAGATCTACAAATATGTCGTCCACCAAGTGGCCAACGCCTACGGCAAGACGGCGACCTTCATGCCGAAGCCGATCTTCGGCGACAACGGCTCGGGCATGCACGTGCACCAATCGATCTGGAAGGGCGGCAAGCCGACCTTTGCCGGCGACGAATATGCCGGCCTTTCCGAGAGCTGCCTGTTTTATATCGGCGGCATCATCAAGCATGCCAAGGCGATCAACGCTTTCACCAATCCGTCGACGAACTCCTACAAGCGTCTCGTCCCGGGTTACGAAGCCCCTGTGCTGCTCGCCTATTCGGCGCGTAACCGCTCGGCTTCCTGCCGCATTCCGTTCGGATCCAACCCGAAGGCCAAACGCGTCGAAGTCCGCTTCCCGGATCCGACCGCCAACCCCTATCTCGCCTTCGCCGCCATGCTGATGGCCGGCCTCGACGGCATCAAGAACAAGATCCATCCCGGCAAGGCCATGGACAAGGATCTTTACGACCTGCCGCCGAAGGAACTGAAGAAGATCCCGACCGTCTGCGGCAGCCTGCGCGAAGCGCTTGAAAGCCTCGACAAGGACCGCAAGTTCCTGACGGCCGGCGGCGTCTTCGACGACGATCAGATCGATGCCTTCATCGAGCTGAAGATGGCTGAGGTGATGCGTTTCGAAATGACGCCGCATCCGGTCGAATACGACATGTACTATTCGGCCTGATCGGCTCAGAACATGGAAAGTCCCGGCTTGCCGGGGCTTTCGCCTCCCTGGTCATGAACGGCAAATGGTGAGGATGTGACGTTCATGTGACGAACTCGCGCAAAAATCTTGATTTGCGCGACACCAATCACCAAATTCGGTGATGAAAGGAAGTCGTACCATGAAAGAAAGAACAGCAAAGTTCAGTATCGGCGAAGTGGTTCGGCACAAGGTTTTTCCGTTTCGCGGCGTCATCTTCGACGTTGATCCGGAGTTCGCGAATACGGAGGAATGGTGGAATTCCATTCCCGCCGAGGTGCGCCCGAGCAGGGACCAGCCCTTCTATCACCTGCTCGCCGAGAATGACGAAAGCGAATATGTCGCTTATGTCTCCGAGCAAAACCTGATGAACGACGAAAGCGGCACGCCGCTTCGCAACCCGCAGATCTACCAGATTTTCGATCAGGCCCCGTCAGGGCAGTTCAAACCCAAGATGAGCTTCGCCCACTAACTCACTGGTGCCGATCGTTGAATCAAGGCCTCGCTTCTCCCGGCGAGGCCTTTTCTTTACGCAACAAAAAACCCGGCGTGAAGCCGGGTTTCTGTTTCAAAGGAGGTGACAGAATTACTGCGCCTTGGCTGCCTTCTGGGCGTCTTCCAGCTTCTTGCGGGCTTCTTCGGCCTTCTTCTGCATGCCTTCCTGGAGGCTGCGCTGGCTTTCAACGAGCTTGGATTCGGAAACCGGTTCGCCGTCATAAGCGCCGGTGAAGCCTTCAAGCGAAATCTTGATCGGGTTCGGGGCGCGGCGGAAGTTGATCGAGGTGAAGATCACGTCGCTGCCCTTCTTGAGGCTGGCGATCATCGCGTCGGTCAGCGGGATTTCAGCGGTGCACTTGTCCGGCAGGCAGACGGCGTAGTCGAGCTTCTGGCCTTTGCCGCCGTCGATCTGCATGAGGACGCCGGGAGGGACGAGGCGTGCCGTGGGAACCGAGACCTGCAGGAGCTTGCGGTTAATCTTGCCGGAAACCGAGATCAGGCCGACGGCCGTGACGAGCTGGCCGCCATTGGCGAGGATCAGGTTCTGGACAACACAGATGTCGTTGTCTTCCTGCTTGCTGCAGGTCTTGTACCAGCCGAGCTTCGGCGCTCCTGCGGCCTGTGCCGGGGCATCGGCCGGAGCCTGTGCCGCCGCATTCTGCGCGAAGGAGGAGACCGGAGCCGAAGCGCCGAACACCACTGCCAGAACGGACAGTGCTGCCCGCATTTTCTTTTCAGACTTGAACATCATAACGAATTCCGTCTCCTGATATCCGTTCGGGGCAACGTCTTGCCGCCCCAACCATCGGGTCGTTCGGCACTCCACCTCTTAAAAAAATAAGGCAAATGCATGACCCCTAAACTTCGGGTTCACCTGTTACATCGCAGCGTGCAAGATATCCAGCACTTCTTTGGCAATTTGACGCGCATTTCGTCGCGATGCCAAAGAAATCGCCGCTCCGTGTTGGAATCGGTCGACCCCATGATAATCTTGGCGGTGAATCATGCCCCGTTTTCACGGATCAAGGATTGCCGAATGCTCCGTATCGTCGTCCCCCTCGTCCTCTCGCTGCTGTGCGGCACGGTCGCCGCCGAGCCGCTGCACGGCATCGCGATGCACGGCGAGCCTGCCCTGCCGGCTGATTACAAGCACTTCCCTTACGTCAATCCCGACGTGAAAAAGGGTGGCAAGATCACCTATGGCGTGGTCGGCACCTTCGACAGCCTCAACCCGTTCATCCTGAAGAGCATGCGCACGACGGCGCGCGGCATGTGGGATCCGGACTATGGCAATCTCGTCTACGAATCGCTGATGCAGCGCTCCAGGGACGAGCCTTTCACCCTCTACGGCCTGCTTGCCGAGTCGGTCGAATGGGACGACGATCGGAGCTTCATTCAGTTCAACCTCAATCCGAAGGCGAGATGGGCCGATGGCCAGCCGGTGACGCCGGAAGACGTGATGTTCACCTTCGAGCTGATGCGCGACAAGGGCCGCGTGCCCTTCGCCAACCGCCTCAACGTCGTCGCCAAGATGGAGAAGGTCGGCGAGCACAGCGTGCGCTTCACCTTCAACGACAAGGCCGACCGCGAGACGCCGTTGATTTTCGGTCTGTTTCCGGTGCTGCCGAAACATGCGATCGATCCGGCAACCTTCGACCGTTCATCGCTGACGCCGCCGGTCGGGTCCGGTCCCTACAAGGTGAAGACGGTGAAGCCCGGCGAGAGCATCACCTATGAGCGCGACCCCAACTACTGGGGCAAGGACATTCCCGCCAAGGTCGGCACCGACAATTACGACCAGATCACCGTCCAGTATTTCCTGCAGGATACGACGCTGTTCGAGGCCTTCAAGAAGGGCGATGTCGACATCTATCCGGATGGCAATCCCGGCCATTGGGCCAATGCCTATAATTTCCCCGCCGCCACCTCGGGGGCCGTGGTCAAGGACGTGTTCACGCCGAAATTGCCGAGCGGCATGCTCGGCTTCGTGTTCAATACGCGCCGGCCGATCTTTGCCGATCTCAAGGTGCGCGAAGGCCTGTCGCTGGTGTTCGATTTCGAATGGGCGAACAAGAACCTCTATTCCGGCGCCTACAAGCGCACGCAGAGTTTCTGGCAGAATTCCGAGCTGTCGAGTTTTGGCGTCCCCGCCAATGCGGCCGAGCTTGCCCTGCTCGGGCCGATCAAGGACAAAATTGCCCCGGAGATTCTCGACGGCACCTACAAGCTGCCAGTCACCGACGGCTCCGGCCGCGACCGCAATGTGCTGAAACAGGGCGTCGAGCTGCTGAAACAGGGCGGCTATACGATTCAGGGCGGCAAGATGCTCGATGCCTCCGGCCGCCAGCTCGCCTTCGAGATCATGACGCAGAATGCCGACCAGGAGAAGCTCGCCGTCGCCTACCAGCGTTCGCTGCAGACGATCGGCATCGCCGCTTCGATCTGCACGGTCGATGATTTGCAGTATCAGAGCCGGACGAACAGCTTCGACTACGACATGATCATGAAGTCCTACACGTCGTCGCTATCGCCAGGAAACGAACAGCTCGGCCGTTGGTCTTCGGCCGCGAAGACCCGCGAGGGCAGCGACAGCTTCGCCGGCGCTGCCGACCCCGATCTCGATACGCTGATCGATCACCTGCTCCGGGCGCGCTCGGCCGAGGATTTCACCGCAGCGGTGCGCTCCTATGACCGGCTGCTGCTGTCCAGCCATTACGTGCTGCCGCTCTATCATATGGATCAGCAATGGGTGGCGCGCAGCAAACGCATCGGCCATCCCGACACGGTGCCACTCTATGGCTACCAGCTGCCGCTCTGGTGGGATACGAGCGCCCAATAAGAAGCAGCCGAACCGCCCGGCTTACATGTCTCCCTTGGAGACCCATAGAATAAGGAAAATCATCATGGAGCGTATCACCATCGACGTCGTCTCGGATGTCGTCTGCCCCTGGTGCTATCTCGGCAAGGCGCGGCTGGAACTCGCCATCGCCGAGGTGCAGGACCAAATCGGCGTCGACATCAACTGGCGGCCTTACCGGCTCAATCCCGACTATCCCAAGGAAGGCGTCGACCAGAAGAAGGCGCTGGCCGAGAAGCTCGGCGGCGAGGAGCGCGTGGCGCAAGCGCACAAGATGCTCAGCGATTATGGCCGCGAGGTCGGCATTGCCTTTAATTTCGAGGCGATCAAGATCGGCCCGAACACGCTCGATGCGCATCGACTGATCCACTGGGCGATGATCGAAGGCCGCGAGAAGCAGGACAAGGTCGTTGACGCGCTGTTCAAGGCGAATTTCGAGGAAGGCCGCAATGTCGGCGATCATGCGGTGCTGCTCGATATCGCCGAAAAATCAGGCCTCGACCGCTCAGTCATCGCCTCGCTGCTTGCCTCCGATGCCGACCGCGATCTGATCGTCGCCGAGATCAAGGCGGCCCAGGAGATGGGCGTCAACGGCGTGCCGTTCTTCATCTTCGACCAGCAATATGCCGTCAGCGGCGCCCAGACGCCTGATGTGCTCGCGAATGCATTGCGCGATATCGCCAAGGCGAAAGCCGAGGCGCGATCCGGCCTCAACTAGGACATCGGGTGGATTTTATGAGTCTAAATGGCGCACTAAACTCTTAGCAACGGTGCCGCTTGTCTCCATAGATGTGCAGACAGGGAGGCACTCCTTTATCTTGCCGTCCCTTTTGCGTGTTGCCAGATCGTATCGAACTCTTCTCTCGATATCACCTCTGGTTTGAACTCGGGGTCAGCCGCAATGATCTCCAAGGAAGGGAAAGGTTCGATACCCAGCCTAGTGCTGCCCGACATCTCATTGCGGTCTGCAAAGTCCTTCCTGCCATCGGCGTAGGCCTCGACCTTTCGAACCTCCCACATATCAGAGTCCAATTCGCTGTAGAGCAGCACGGGTGTATCCGGCGACGAGTGCACCACTTCACCTTAATATATTTCATTGTCGAGGCACCTTTCCGCTGCAATCAGCCCGGAACCGGAACACATCGCACCTCGGTCTTCACCGAATTGGCGATGAAGCATTCGTCGTGGGCGCGATGATGCAGGGCTTCGAGCTCGCTGAATGAAGGCTGCTTCTCGCCGATGAAGACGACATGCGGACGGAGCGTCACGACGGTCATGGCGAGGCGGCCGTCGGCGTTCTTTTCCATCACGCCTTCGGCGGCATCGGTGTAGCTGTCGACGCAAAAGCGCTGTTTGGCGGCGAGCGACAGGAACCAGAGCATGTGGCAGCTGGAGAGCGAGGCGACGAAAGCCTCTTCCGGATCGACGGCATCTTCGGCGGAATAGGGCAGCGGAACGACATGCGCGGAAGAGGATGCCCTCACCTCGATGCCACCGTCGAAACTCCAGCGGTGGGCGCGGCTGTAGCGGTTGTCGGTGAAGGTCTCGCCCTTGCGCTGCCAGGCGATCGTTGCGCCGTATGTCGCCATTCTCAATCTCCCTTTTCCACGCAGTTCCGGACGCTTTTACTCGAATTGCCCTATTTCGCGAGTTCGGCCAGTTGCGTCATGATGACCGCTGCCCCCTGCAGGCGTTTTTCCGGCGTCGGCAGGTCTCGGGTCAGGAACAGGCTGTGGTCGGGACGGATCTTCGCCATCGTGCCCTGTTTGCCGATATAACCGACGAGGTTGGCCGGATTGGGGAATTCCTTGTTGCGGAACTGCACGACGACACCCTTCGGGCCGGCATCGAGTTTTTCGACATTGGCGGTGCGGCAGAGCGACTTGATGTAGACGATCTTCAGCAGATGCTGGACTTCGATCGGCATCGGGCCGAAGCGGTCGATCATCTCGGCGCCGAAGCCGTCGATCTCCTTGAGCTCGGTGATTTCGCCGAGGCGGCGGTAGAGCGCCATGCGCAGGTGCAGATCGGGAACGTATCCTTCCGGGATCATTACCGTCGTGCCGACGGAGATCTGCGGCGACCAGCCGGTGTCGTGGATCTCGTCGACACCCTTGACCTCGGCGACCGCCTCTTCCAGCATCTGCTGGTAAAGCTCGAAACCGACCTCCTTGATGTGGCCGGACTGCTCCTCGCCAAGCAGGTTGCCGGCGCCGCGGATATCGAGGTCGTGGCTTGCCAACTGGAAGCCGGCACCGAGCGTATCCAGCGACTGCAGCACCTTCAACCGGCGTTCGGCGGTGGCCGTCAGCACCTTGTTGACCGGCAGGGTGAAGAGCGCGAAAGCGCGCACCTTCGAGCGGCCGACGCGGCCGCGCAGCTGATAGAGCTGGGCAAGGCCGAACATGTCGGCGCGGTGGACGATCAGCGTGTTGGCTGTAGGCACGTCGAGGCCGGATTCGACGATGGTTGTGGACAACAGCACGTCGTAGCGGCCTTCATAGAAGGCGTTCATGATGTCTTCGAGTTCGCCGGCCGGCATCTGGCCATGGGCGACGGCGACCTTCAGCTCCGGCACATCCGACTGCAGGAAGGCATGCACATCCTCGAGGTCGGCAAGCCTAGGGCAAACATAGAAGCTCTGGCCGCCGCGATAATGCTCGCGCATCAGCGTCTCGCGGATGACCAGGCTGTCGAAGGGCGAGATGAAGGTGCGCACCGCCATGCGGTCGACCGGCGGTGTGGTGATCAGCGACAGTTCGCGCACGCCGGTCATGGCAAGCTGCAGCGTGCGCGGGATCGGCGTTGCCGACAGCGTCAGCACGTGCACGTCGCTCTTCAGCTCCTTCAGCCGCTCCTTGTGCTTGACGCCGAAATGCTGCTCCTCGTCGATGACGAGCAGGCCGAGGTTGGCGAATTTAATGCCGGCGCCGAGCAGCGCATGGGTGCCGACGACGATATCGGTCTTGCCTTCCGCCACCTCCTTCTTGGTCAGCGCCAGCTCCTTGGCGCCGACGAGGCGCGAGGCCTGCTGGATGCGCACCGGCAGACCGCGGAAACGATCGGAAAAGGTTTTGAAATGCTGGCGGGACAGCAGCGTCGTCGGCACGACGATGGCGACCTGGGCGCCGTTCATCGCTGCGACGAAGGCGGCGCGCAACGCCACTTCGGTCTTGCCGAAGCCGACGTCGCCGCAGACGAGGCGATCCATCGGCCGGCCGGCGCCGAGATCGGAGCGCACCGCCTCGATGGCGTTTTCCTGGTCCTCGGTCTCGTCATAGGGGAAGCGGGCGGCGAATTCGTCGTAAAGGCCTTCCGGCGTCGTCAGCATCGGCGCATGGCGCGTCAGGCGCTCGGCGGCGATGCGGATCAGCGCATCGGCCATATCGAGCAGGCGCTTCTTGAGCTTGGCCTTGCGCATCTGCCAGGCGCCGCCGCCGAGCTTGTCGAGCTGGGCTTCGGTGCCCTCGCCGCCGTAACGGGAGAGAAGATCGATGTTTTCGACCGGCAGGAAGAGCTTGGCCTCGTCGGCATACTGCAGCTCGAGGCAGGCATGCGGCGCGCCTGCGGCCTCGATGGTCCTGAGCCCGATGAAGCGGCCGATACCATGTTCGGCATGGACGACGATCGAGCCTTCGTCGAGGCCCGCGACTTCCGAGATGAAATCGGCGGCGCGCTTGCGGCGCTTGGAGCGGCGCACCATGCGGTCGCCTAATATATCCTGCTCGCCGATGACGACGAGGTCGCCGGCCTCGAAGCCGGCTTCGAGGCTGAGCACGGCAGCAGCCGCCTCACCTCTCGCCAGCGAGCCGACATCCTTCAGCGCCTCGATCGACTTGACCTTTTCCAGGCCATGTTCGTTCAGCACCTGCAGCAGGCGTTCCAGCGAGCCTTCGGTCCAGGCGGTGACGAGCACTTTCGCGCCGGCGGCGCGGCGATCGGCAATATGCTTGACGACGACGTCGAAGATATTGATGCGTTCGGCATCGCCGCCGCCTTCGGCATTCGAACGAGCCCAGCGCTGGCCCTGGCGGGCGTCGATGTTGACGACCCGCCGCGCCTCGCCCTCGTGCTCGTTAAAGGGGCTGATGCGGATCGCGCCGAGCGCATCGAGGGTTTTGACGAAAAGCTTGCTGTCGAGATAGAGCTGGCCCGGCGTCACCGGCTTGTAAGGCGTGCCCTGCGTCATCCCCTTGACCGGCTGGCCGGAATTCAGGCGGGCGTCGTAATAGTCAAAAACGAGCTTGGAGCGCTCTTCGGCTGCTTCGCGGACCGTATGATCGATGACGAACCGGAAGCCGCTCAAATAATCAAAGACGGTATCGAGCTTCTCGTAGAAAAGCGGCAGCCAGTGCTCCATGCCGGGGTAACGGCGGCCTTCGGAGACGGCGAGATACAGCGCGTCGTCACGCGTGGTCGCACCGAAAGCAGAGAGGTAATTCTTGCGAAAACGGCTGATCGTATCCGGGGTCAGCGTCACCTCGCTCATCGGGTTGAGATCGAGGGAGCGCACCTGCCCGATCGTGCGCTGGCTGGCCGGATCGAAGCTGCGGATGCTTTCCAGCGTGTCGCCGAAGAAATCGAGGCGGACCGGCTCTTCGGAACCCGGCACGAAGACGTCGAGAATGCCGCCGCGCACGGCATATTCGCCGACTTCGCGAACGGTGGCGACCCGCTCGAAGCCGTTGCGCTCCAGGCGGCCGGCGAGATCGTCCATGCGCAGCTGGTTACCGGGTCGGGCCGAAAAACTCAGGCTTTCGATGACATCCTGCGGCGCCACCTTCTGCAGCATGGCATTGGCGGTGACGAGCACGATTGCCGCATGCGGCTTCTTGCGATGGGCGATGAGGCCGCCGAGTGCGGCCAGCCGGCGAGCCGAGGTATCGGCGCTCGGCGAGACGCGGTCATATGGCAGACAGTCCCAGGCCGGCAAGGTGAGAACCGGAATGTCGGGGGCGACGAAGCCCAGCATCTGTTCGAGATCGGCCATGCGGTGGCCGTCGGACATGACATAGGCGACCGGCTCTCCCGTTCGCGCGAGCTCGGCGAGCAGCAGCGTTTCAAGGCCTGCCGGCACATTGCCGATCGTCAGCGGCTCGGCAATGGCCGCAAGCTTCTTCGCATCGAAACCAGGGATCATTCCGGCGTCCTGAGGGGCTTGTCAAAATCGGGCTTGTAGGCGGCGATGCGGGCAAACATCGGGGTCTGGAAACGCTCAGGCACCGGCCATGTTCCCATGATCCAGCGGACGAGATCATTGTCCTCTTCCGCCATGATCGTCTCGAACTCGTCGAGCTCGGCTTCCGACAGTCTGGCGACCTCGGCTTCGGCGAATTGGCCGAAGACCAGATCCATCTCGCGGATGCCGCGATGCCAGCAGCGGAAAAGGATCCGGCGGCGGCGCGGGTCGAGACCGGCACTGGTGAGCGTGACACCTGTCATGGCATTACCTTCCTGTTGATGCGCCTCTATAGACCCTGGAAAGCGGCTTGTCAGCCTTGCCAAGGCCGCATTGTTCATCGCATTTTGGCCGCATGCGCCCCGCCATTCTCGATCCGCTGTTCTCCCCTATTTCGGGCCTTCCGGGCGTCGGACCGAAGATCGCCGACCTGCTGGTCAAGCTGCTCGGGCGCGAGACGCTGGAGGATTGCCGGGTCATCGATCTGCTTTTCCACGCGCCCTTCTCGCTGATCGACCGGCGCAACCAGCCGGGCATCGCCCGCGCGCCACAGGGTGCGATCGTAACGATCACGGCGCGCGTCGACCGGCACCAAGTGCCGCCGCGCGGCAAAAGCAATATCCCTTACCGCGTCTTCCTGCATGATGAGACCGGCGAGCTGACGCTGGTGTTTTTCCGCGGACAGGCGGCCTGGCTGGAAAAGCAGCTGCCCGTTGACGCGGAGGTGACCGTCAGCGGCAAGATCGACTGGTTCAACGGCCGCGCCTCGATGGTGCATCCCGACTATATCGTCAGGGCCGACGAGACGGAGAGCCTGCCGCTGGTCGAGCCGATCTATCCGCTGACGGCAGGACTTTCACCGAAGACGCTGCGCAAGATCATCGACGCCGGCCTGCCGCGTTTTCCCGAGCTGCCGGAATGGATCGACCTGGCGTTGACAGAGAAACAGGGCCTGCCGTCGATCCGCGACAGCTTCCACATGCTGCACGAGCCGCGCGATCCCACCGATATCGACCCGCAGGCCCCTGCCCGGCGGCGGCTTGCCTATGACGAATTCCTCGCCGGCCAGCTGTCGCTGAGCCTGGTGCGGCAGAGGCTGCGCAAGGTGGCGGGCCAGCCGGTGCATGCCACCGGCGCCATCAGCAGCAAGATCCTGAAGACTTTGCCCTTCTCGCTCACATCAAGCCAGAACGAGGCAATCACCGAGGTTTTGAAGGATATGGCCGGCAACGAGCGCATGCTGCGGCTGCTGCAGGGCGATGTCGGTTCCGGCAAGACGCTGGTGGCGCTGATGGCGATGGCAGCGGTGATCGAGAGCGGCGGCCAGGCCGTGCTGATGGCGCCGACCGAAATCCTGGCGCGGCAACATCACGCGACGATCTCGAAATTCACCGCAGGCGCCGGGCTCGGCATCGAGGTGCTGACCGGGCGCACCAAGGGACGCGAAAGGGAGGAAATCCTGGAGCGCATCGGCTCGGGTGCTGCCCAGATCATCATCGGCACGCATGCGCTGTTCCAGGATAGCGTCGCCTACGCCAATCTGATGCTTGCCGTCGTCGACGAGCAGCACCGTTTCGGCGTGCATCAGCGCCTGCGGCTGACCGCCAAGGGCCTCTCGCCGCACATGCTTGTCATGACGGCGACGCCGATCCCGCGCACGCTGGTGCTCGCCGCCTTCGGCGACATGGACGTCTCCAAGCTCACCGAAAAACCGGCCGGTCGCAAGCCGATCCAGACGATCACCGTGCCGATGGAGCGGACCGGCGAAATCGTCGGGCGGCTGCAAAGCGCGATTGCCGAGGGCAAGAAGGCCTACTGGATCTGCCCGCTGGTCGAAGAATCCGAAGAGCTCGACCTGATGTCGGCCGAGGAGCGGCATGCGACGCTGGTCTCAGCGCTTGGCCCTGATGTCGGCCTGATCCACGGCCGCATGAGCGGACCGGAGAAGGACGCGGCGATGATGGCGTTCAAGAACGGCGAGACCCGGCTGCTCGTCGCCACCACCGTCGTCGAGGTCGGTGTCGACGTGCCGGATGCGACGATCATGGTGATCGAACATGCCGAACGCTTCGGCCTGGCGCAATTGCATCAGCTGCGCGGCCGCGTCGGGCGCGGCGACGAGGCCTCAACCTGCATCCTGCTCTACAAGGGACCGCTCGGCGAGACCGGCCATGCCAGGCTTTCGATCATGCGGGAGACGGAGGACGGCTTCCGCATTGCCGAGGAGGACCTGAAGCTGCGCGGTGAAGGCGAATTGCTCGGCACAAGGCAATCCGGCACGCCGGGTTTCCGCATCGCCAGCCTGGAGGCGCATGCCGACCTGCTGGAGATTGCCCGCAAGGATGCGGCTTACCTCGTCGAGCGCGATCCGGAATTGACCACCGAGAGAGGCACGGCGATCCGCACCCTGCTCTATCTTTTCCGCCGCGACGAGGCGATCCGTTTTCTTAGAGCGGGATAAAGCGCGCCGCGGCGCGCTTTAAGTCTTCCTTCCATGCATGTTGTTATCCCAAAACCGCTGAACACTTTTGGGCGACATGCATCATTCGGCCTTGGAAACCGCCACCGGCTTCGGCCGCGGCAAGTGCTTCTGCTTCGGCTCTGGCTGGGGGATTTCAGGAGCCACGAGACCGCCCGAAATCAGGAACTTGGCGGCATCCTCCGGCGACATGTCGAGCACCACGATCTTCTCACGCGGTACGAAGACGAGGAAACCAGCCGTCGGCACCGGCGTTGGCGGCAGGAAGACCGCGACCATATCCTGGCTCATCGCATTGAACTTCGAAGCGATTTCGCCTTTGGCGTCGGTGGCGACGAAAACCAGCGCCCAGAGACCGGGACTTGGATATTCGATGAGCCCGACTTTCTTGAAGGAGTTCGACTGCTCCTTCAACACGGTTTCGAAAATCTGCTTCACGCTTCTGTAGATCGTCCGTACGAGCGGCATGCGCTGGACGACGGATTCGCCGAAACCGACGATGCTCTGGCCGATGAGGTTCTTGCCGAGAAAGCCGACGACGGTGATCAGGATAACGGCTGTCAGCAGGCCGAAACCGGGAATAGCGAAATTGAGATAGCTTTCCGGATTCCAACGTGCCGGAATATAGGGCCGGACCCAACTGTCCGACCAATGGATGAAGGTCCAGGTCAGCCAGATAGTGATCGCGATCGGGGCGCAGATGATCAAACCTGCGAGAAAATTATTCCTCAGCCGGGTCGCGACCGGCATTCTGGGGGCGTTGTCGGCCATCGTTTCCAGATGAACTCCATCTCAGTCCTGGACGGGCCGGAACGCCGGCCCTTCCCCCTTGTCCGCAGACCAAAACTGCCAGAATTCTGGGCGTCGCACAATATGTTTCGGCGGCACGGTCGCTGCGTTACAGGCTTATTCCACAGTCACCGATTTCGCCAGGTTGCGCGGCTGATCGACATCGGTGCCCATGAAGACAGCGGTGTGATAGGCGAGCAGCTGGATCGGCAGCGAGAAGATCATCGGCGCGATGATTTCGTCGACCACAGGCAGGGCGATCGTCGCCATCGTCGGCAGTTTCGAGGCAGCCGCACCGGCCTCGTCGGTGATGAAGATGATGCGGCCGCCGCGGGCTGCGACCTCCTGCATATTCGAGACGGTCTTTTCGAAGAAACGGTCGTAGGGGGCAATAACGATGACGGGCATGTTCTCGTCGATCAGCGCGATCGGTCCATGCTTCAATTCGCCGGCGGCATAACCTTCGGCGTGGATATAGGAAATTTCCTTGAGCTTCAGCGCGCCTTCCATGGCGAGCGGGAAACTGGTGCCGCGGCCGAGATAGAGCACGTCCTTGCACTTCGACAGCTCACGCGACAGACTTTCCATCTGCGGCTGGATCAGGTTCAGCACCCGGCTCATGATGCGCGGCATTTCGGCGAGATGGCGCACCAGCGCCCTCTCCTCCTCGGCACTCACCGTGCCGCGCGCCTTGCCGGCGCCGATCGCCAGCGCTGCCAGCACGGCAAGCTGGCAGGTGAATGCCTTGGTCGAGGCGACGCCGATTTCGGGGCCGGCCATGATCGGGAAGACGGCGTCGGATTCACGCGCGATCGTCGATTTGCGGACATTGACGACGGCGCCGATCTTCAAGCCGTTCTCGCGGCAATAGCGCAAGCATGCCAGCGTATCGGCGGTCTCGCCGGACTGCGAGATGAAGAGCGCAGCCTGCGACGGCGACAGCGGCATTTCGCGGTAGCGGAATTCGGAAGCGACGTCGATCTCGACCGGCAGGCGGGCATAACGCTCGAACCAGTATTTGCCGACGAGGCCGGCGAGATAGGCAGTACCGCAGGCAGAGATGGCAAGGCCGGTCGCCGCCTTGAAGTCGATCCCGGCGGCGTTGGCGCCGATGGTGTTCTCGGCGAAATCGACATAGTGACTGAGCGCGTGAGAGATCACCTCCGGCTGCTCGTAGATTTCCTTTTCCATGAAGTGGCGGTGGTTGCCCTTGTCGACAACATAGGCGGTCGCCTGCGAGGTCTGCCGGGCGCGCTTGACCGGCTTGCCGGCAAAATCGAGCACCGAGACACCATCCCGGGTGAGGACAGCGCAATCGCCGTCGACCAGATAGGTGATCTCGTTGGTGAAGGGCGAGAGCGCGATCGCATCCGAGCCGAGGAACATCTCGCCGCGGCCATAGCCGACGGCAAGCGGCGGGCCGGAACGGGCGGCCATGATCGTGCCGGGATCGGCCTTGAGCATGATGGCCAATGCATAGGCGCCGGTTACCCGGTTCAGCATCTTCAGCATGGCGGCGCGCGGCTCCAGGCCTTCGCGCAGGTATTTCGCCATCAGATGGGCGACCACTTCGGTATCGGTCTGGGTTTCGAAGACCGAGCCCTCTTCCGTCAGTTCGTCGCGAAGCTCGGAGAAGTTCTCGATGATGCCGTTATGGACGACCGCGACGCCCTCGACGAAATGCGGATGGGCATTGGTCTCGTTCGGAACGCCATGGGTCGCCCAGCGCGTGTGGGCGATGCCGACGGTGCCGGGCAGCGGTTCGCTGTCGAGGCGCTTTTCCAGATTGAACAGCTTGCCCTCGGCGCGGCGGCGATCCATCACGCCGTCATGGATGGTGGCGACACCGGCGGAATCGTAACCACGATATTCGAGACGCTTCAGCGCATCGACCAGGCGCCCGGCAACAGGCGCAGTTCCGACGATCCCCACAATGCCGCACATATAGTATCCCCATGAAGGCTTCGATGACGAGGCCAGTCCTAACGATTCCTGCTTATTTCTCAATCACCTCGGCGGTCACTTTCAATTTCCGCCGGTTACGCAAGGCCGGTCAGGCTTTCGCCTTCTTCGCCGCCTTGGTGGCAAGCGCACGCTCGCGCAGCAGCGTCGCACGGCCGGGCTTGATCTCCTGCCGAGCGCGGCCGAGCGCCAGCGCGTCGGCCGGAACATCGACGGTGATGACGCTGCCGGAGGCGATATAGGCGCCGTCGCCGATCGTCACCGGCGCGACCAGCGAGGAATTGGAACCGATGAAGGCGTTTTCGCCGATCACCGTCTCGCTCTTGTTGACGCCGTCATAATTGCAGGTGATCGTGCCGGCGCCGATATTGCTGCCGGCGCCGATGTCGGCATCGCCGATATAAGTCAGGTGGTTGACCTTGGCGCCCTCGCCCAGCCGGCCGTTCTTGACCTCGCAGAAATTGCCGACTTTGGCGCCGCTGGCGAGATCGGCGCCCGGCCGCAGCCGCGCGAAGGGACCGACAGTCGCGCCCTGGCTGACATGGGCGCCTTCGATATGCGAGAAGGCGTGAATGACGGCGCCGCTGTCGATCACAGCACCCGGACCGAAGACGACATTCGGCTCGATCAGCGTGTCCTGGCCGATGACGGTATCGTAGGAGAGAAACACCGTTTCCGGTGCGATCATGGTGACGCCTGAAAGCATCATCTGGTGGCGGCGGCGCTCCTGCCAGAAGCGCTCGATGACGGCGAGTTCGGCCCGGGTGTTGCAGCCGGTCATCTCGATCTCAGGCGCATCGACCGCGGTGACGCGTCCGCCGAGCGAACGAGCGATCTCGACGAGGTCGGTCAGATAGAATTCACCCTTGGCGTTAGCGTTGCCGATGCGCGAGAGAAGATCGAGCGCCTTGCTACCGCTAATCGCCATCAGCCCGCTGTTGCACCATGTGACGGTGCGCTCGGCATCGGTCGCGTCTTTTTCCTCGCGGATGGCAATGAGTTCGCCGTCCTTGACGAGCACGCGGCCGTAGCCGCTCGGCCGGTCGGTGTGGAAACCGATGACGACGACATCGCTGCCATCGGCAAGGGCCTGGCGGGCGGCCTTCAGCGGTGCGTCGGTCTGCAGCGGCACGTCGCCATAGGTGACGAGGATATCGTCATAGCCCTTGGCAATCGCTTGGCGCGCCGCCAGCACCGCGTGGCCGGTGCCGAGGCGTTCCTTCTGCAGGTAGGATTCGATGCTGATGCCGGCGACGCTTGCCGCCTTTGCCACGTCCTCGGCGTCACGGCCGACGACAAGGGCAACGGACGAGATGCCGGCAGAGGCGACTGCCTCGACCACGTGGGCGATCATCGGCCGTCCGGCGACCGGATGCAGCACCTTCGATTTCGAGGATTTCATCCGCGTGCTGTCACCGGCGGCAAGGATGACGGCAAGACAAGTGCGTTCCATGATTTGCTCCGCGAATCCGCGCCACGAGGCGGCTTTATCGCCTCATACTGCATAATTCCCTAAATCGGAATCGATTTAAGGATAAATTATGCAGCCATTCGAAGCGCTGCAGCGTCCTTTGCGCCTCTCGAAAAGATGCGCGGCGCTGCAGACAAGAACAGCCTTCACAAAGGTGAAATTGCGCTCGAAATCGACCCTGTGACGGGCTCGGAGCCGCGGGCCGCGAAGGCTTCATGCACATGATGGCGGCCGTCCAGGATGACGTCCTCCATCGCGCGGCGCGCAGCACTGCTATCGCCGGACACGATCGCATCGACGATGCGCATATGGGTGTCGGCGATATTGGCGAAGCCGTTTTCGGTTGGCGGCGTGCTCATCCGGAACATGCCGACGAGGGCTGCTTCAATGAGGCTGCCCAGTGTCCGCATGAAGGGATTATGCGAGGCTTCGGCGATCGCCAGGTGAAAACGAAGGTCGGCGAGTGCCAGGCTGTCGGCCGTATGACCAGCCGCCGCCATCTCGAGCGCCAGCCCGCGCAGCATCTCGATATCCTCGGCATTCGCCCGCTCGGCGACGAGCCCGGCGGCGAAGGGTTCGAATGCGAGACGAATATCGTAGAGCTGCAGCAGAAACTCTTCCGTCACGCCGTTGTCGAAGTGCCAGGCGATGATCTCGCTGTCGAACATGTTCCAGAGGTTCTTCTCGGTCACACGCGTGCCGACCCGCGCCTTGGCGACGACCATGCCCTTGGCGGCAAGCGTCTTCATCGTCTCACGCAAGACGGTGCGGGACACTTTGAAACGCTGCGCCAGTTCCGTATCGCCCGGCAGGATCGAGCCAACGGGATAGGTGCCGGCGACGATCGCCTTGCCGAGTTCGTCGACGACCTGGGCGTGGCTCGTCCGGGTTCTGCGCCCCGTCTTGCGTGTCTCGTCCAATTTGTAGCGCAAGCGATCCGTCTCCCCCTCAGGCGTACCTCTTGTTCAGACTGGAAACGAACAGGATGGCTTTCTGCATCAGGATGAATGCAAACAGCAGAAGGCCAATCAGGATCTTGGTCCACCAGCTCGACAGCGTGCCGTCAAAGGTGATGTAGGTCTGAATGAGCCCCTGGATCAGGATACCGATCAAAGTTCCCGCCACGAATCCCGCTCCTCCGGTCAGCAGCGTCCCCCCAATAACCACCGCCGCGATAGCATCGAGTTCGACGCCGACTGCTGCAAGAGAATATCCAGCAGAGGTGTACAGCGAAAAAACGATCCCGGATAGGCCTGCAAGAAATCCCGACAGCGCATAGATCTGGATTGTCGTGCGACCGACCGGCACACCCATCAGCCGCGCCGTCTGCGCGCCGCCGCCGAGTGCATAGACGTTGGTGCCGAAGCGGGTGCGCTGGGCGATGAAGATGCCGACCGCAAAAACCAGAAGCATGATACCGCCGATCAGCGTCAGCCGCCCGCCGCCGGGCAGACGCCAATAGAGGCTCGTCAACGTCGAATAATATTCGTGATCGATCGGGATGCTGTCGATCGAGAGCACGAAGGCCATGCCGCGCGCCAGGAACATGCCGGCGAGTGTGACGATGAAGGCCGGCATTTCGAGATAGTGGATGATTGCGCCCATGACCGCGCCGAAGGCGGTGGTGATGACGAGCACAATCGTAAAGGCAAGCAGCGGATGGATCGAGGTCTTCTGCAGGATGACCGCCAGGAAGACGCCGGTGAAGGCAATGACCGATCCGATCGACAGATCGATACCGCCGGAGATGATGACGAAGGTCATGCCGACGGCGGCGATGCCGAGAAAGGCATTGTCGGTCAACAGATTGCCGATGACGCGCGTCGACAGCATGTTCGGATATTGCAGCGTGCAGCCGGCATAGGCGAGCACGAAGATGACGACGGTCGCCAGCAGCGGCAGGTATTTGGAGTTCATTTCGGCTACTCCCTTCCGCCCTGCCGGCGGCTGGCGAAGATGGCCAGCGATTGCACCGCCGGCGACTGGATGACGAGGATGACGATAATGATGACTGCCTTGATGATCAGGTTGAATTCAGGCGGGAAACCGGAAGACAGGATGCCGGTATTCACAGCCTGGATGATCATTGCGCCGATCAGCGATCCGAGAATGCTGAAGCGGCCGCCGAGCAGCGAATTGCCGCCAACGACGACGGCGAGGATCGCGTCGAGTTCCAGCCAGAGACCGGCATTGTTGGCATCGGCGCCCTTGATGTCGGCGGCGACGATGATGCCCGCGATCGCGGCACACAGCCCGCTCAGCATATAGACGGCCATCAGCAGCACCGGCGTTTGAATTCCAGACAGCGTGCTGGCGCGGCGATTGATGCCGACGGCCTCGATCAGCATGCCGAGTGCGGTGCGGCGGACGAGCAGGATGACGAGCAGGCCGACGAGAAACCAGATGACGACAGGCATCGGCAGCAGGGCCATGGAACCGCTGCCGAAGAAGGTCAGCCCATCATCGTTGAAGGTCAGGATAGCGCCCTCGGTGATCAGCTGGGCGATGCCGCGACCGGCGACCATCAGCACCAGCGTGGCGATAATCGGCTGGATATTGAGCACGGCCACCAGGAAACCGTTCCAGACGCCGCAGGCGATACCGATCGCCAATGTCAGGAAAATAGTGTAGGCCACTGAATTTCCTGAAACAATCGACGATGCAGCGACGGCGCCGCAGATAGCCACGACCGCCCCGACGGACAGGTCGATGCCCTTGGTGGCAATGACCAGCGTCATGCCGATCGCCAGCAGCGCCACCGGCGCGCCGCGATTCAGCACGTCGATGAGGCTGCCATAGAGGCGCCCGTTTTGAACCACGACATTAAAAAACTGCGGCGACGTTATGAAATTCAACAAGAGAATGACAACGAGCGCGATCAATTGCGGCGCCAGGCGATAGGCCAGCGCATTCCGGGAGGACTTCATGCTTCCTCCGTCTTGTGCTCGGCGGCAGCGATGGCATCGACGATGCCGGCGGCGGTGATACGTTCGCCCGTCAATTCGGCGATATGCTGCCGGTCGCGAAGCACGATGATACGTGAGCTATAGGCGACAAGCTCTTCAAGTTCCGATGAAATTACGATCAATGACATGCCTTCGGCGCAGAGCTGTTCGATGAGCCGGATGATCTCGGCATGGGCGCCGACATCGATGCCACGGGTCGGCTCGTCGAGGATCAGAAACTTGGGATTGGTCGCCAGCCAGCGGGCGAGGATCGCCTTCTGCTGGTTGCCGCCGGAGAGCAGCCGGATCGGCTTTTCGCGGTCCGTGGTGCGGATATCGAGCGCCTTGATGTAGCGGTCGGCAAGGGCATTCTGCTCGGCGCGCGAGAGCGGCCGGGTCCAGCCGCGGCGCGCCTGCAGGGCAAGGGCGATGTTCTCCCTGATCGACAGGTCGCCGATGATGCCATCGGTCTTGCGGTCCTCGGGGCAGAAGCCGAAACCCTTTCCGATCGCGGCGCGCGGGCTGGAGAGCGTCACCGGCCGGCCGTTGATCGTGGCGCTGCCGCTGTCGGCGTGTTCAACGCCGAAGAGCAGTTCGGCGGTTTCGGTACGGCCGGAGCCGAGCAGCCCGGCGACGCCGACCACCTCTCCGGCGCGCACCTCAAGGTCGAAAGGCTTGACCTTGCCGCGTTTGCCGTAGCCTGAAAAACGATATCGAACCTCGCCTGCCGCAAGGCTGCGTTCCCTGACAGTCTCTTCGACATGCGCCAGTTCGCGGCCGAGCATCATGGCGATCAGGCCCTGGCGCGGCAGATCGACGGCATCACGGGTGCCGACGAGCTTGCCGTTGCGCAGCACGGTAATGCGGTCGCTGATCGCATAGACCTGCTCAAGAAAATGGGTGATGAAGACGATGCCCAGGCCGCGCTTCTTCAGGTCTTCGATGATGCGGAAGAGCAGCGCGACCTCCTGGTTGTCGAGACTTGCCGTGGGCTCGTCGAGGATCAGCACCTTGCCTGAGAGATCGACGGCGCGGGCGATGGCAACCACCTGCTGGACGGCGACGGAAAAACGGCCAAGTTCGGCGGTAACGTCGATATCGATGCCGTAACCGGTGAGCAGATCGCGCGCCTGGCGGTTCATCGCGCGCATGTCGGTCATGCCGAACCGTCTTGGCTGGCGTCCGAGAAAGAGATTTTCGGCGACGCTTAAATTGGCCAGCAGGTTGACCTCCTGGTAGACGGTGCCGATGCCGAGCTTCTGGGCGGCGAGCGTATTGGCCGGATTGATTTCCTGGCCGTCGAGCGCCAGGCTGCCCTCGTCACGATGATAGGCGCCGGTGATGCACTTGATCAGCGTCGACTTGCCGGCGCCGTTCTCGCCCAGCAATGCGTGCACCTCGCCTCTGCGGAGCGTGAAATCGACCTTATCCAGCGCCACCGCGCCGGGAAAGAATTTCGATATTCCGGAGGCCGCGAGAACGTTCTCGAAATCGTGAGTCATAAGGGTCAGTTTTCCTGATATTGACGGCAAAAGCCGCGCCGCGGCCGGACATGATGTCCCAAGGCGGCGAGGCAGTTCCGCACCGGTCCATGACGGGCCGGTGCGGTTCTACAGCGCCCCTCGTCTTTTCAGACGCGCACCGACGCTGTAGCGCTTTGAATTGCTGCATGATCTATCCTGAAATCGATTCAGACCTCAGGAATTATGCGCAGTGTCAAATCAGATCAGTAGCCCTGGCCCTTCTTCTCTTCGTAGACCTTCATCGGGTCGTCGGCAGGCGTGTAGAGCTTCGACTCGGTCTGGATCCACTTCGCCGGAGCCTTCTTGTCCTTCAGATAGGCTTCGAGCGCATCGAAGGCCGGACCTGCCATATTCGGCGTCAGCTCGACCGTGGCATTGGACTCGCCTTCGGACATGGCTTTGAAGATATCGGGCACGGCGTCGATCGAGACGACGAGGATATCCTTGCCGGGCTTCAGGCCGGCTTCCTTGATCGCCTGGATGGCGCCGACGGCCATGTCGTCGTTATGGGCGTAGAGAGCGCAGATATCCTTGCCGCCATTCTCGGCCTTTAGGAAGCTTTCCATGACTTCCTTGCCCTTGGTGCGGGTGAAGTCACCGGTCTGGCTGCGAACGATCTTGAGGTTGTCGTGGCCGGCAAGGGCCTCTTCGAAGCCCTTCTTGCGGGCGATGGCCGGCGATGAACCGGTGGTGCCCTGAAGTTCAACGACATTGCACTTCTTGTCGCCGACGGTCTTGACCAGGAAGTCGCCTGCGACCTTGCCTTCATGGACCAGATCCGACGTAACAGCCGTCAGGTAGAGATCGTCGGGAGCCTTGATGGTACGGTCGAGAAGGATGACCGGAATCTTGGCTTCCTTGGCTTCCTTGAGAACGTCGTCCCAGCCGGTTTCGACGACCGGAGCAATGAGAATGGCATCGACGCCCTGAGCAATGAAGGAGCGCAAAGCCTTGATCTGGTTTTCCTGCTTCTGCTGCGCATCGGCAAACTTCAGATCGATGCCGCGCTTCTTGGCCTGCTCCTTGGTCACGGTCGTTTCAGCCGCACGCCAGCCCGATTCCGAGCCGATCTGCGAAAAGCCGACAGTCAAACCACCGGCCGAAGCCGAACCGAACATGCAGGCAGCCAGAATCGTGGCACTCAAAAGTGCAGTCTTCAATTTCATGATTTCCTCCCAATGCCGCATCTCGCGGCGCAGGGTCAAAAAATCATATAGTATTACTTTTGTAAATCGGAATCTTGGGATGCATTGCAGCAAAAAAAGAGCGCCCACGAGGGCGCTCTTCGCATTTGCGAGATGGCTACGGGACTATTTACCCGGCAGCTTATCGTCGACGCCTTCGACATAAAAGTTCATGCCGAGCAGGGTGCCGTCATCGGCCTTCTCGCCGGCCTTCAGCCAGGGCGTTCCGTCCTGCTTGTTGATCGGTCCGGTGAAGGGATGCAGTTCGCCTGATTTGATCTTGGCTTCGGTTTCCTCGGCCATCTTCTTCACGTCATCGGGCATGTTGGTATAGGGCGCCATCTTCAGGATGCCGTCCTTCAGGCCGTCCCAGCTCTGCTCGGACTTCCAGGTGCCATCCAGAAGAGCATGAACGCGCTTGGAGTAGTAGGCCCCCCAAGTGTCAACGATTGCCGTCAGCTGAGCCTTCGGGCCTGCTGCGATCATGTCGGACGCCTGGCCGAAGGCGTGGATGCCGCGTTCTTCGGCAACCTGCATCGGCGCGGTCGTGTCGGTGTGCTGCGTCAAGACGTCGACGCCCTGGTCGACCATTGCTTTGGCGGCGTCGGCTTCCTTGCCGGGGTCGAACCAGGTGTTGACCCAGATGACCTTCAGCTTGAAGCTCGGATCGACCGACTTGGCGCCCTGCTCGAAGGAGTTGATGCCCATGACGACTTCAGGAATCGGGAAGGAGGCGATATAGGCTGCCCCGTGATTCTTCGAGGTTTTCGCGGCGATCTGGCCGAGGATGTAGCGGCCTTCATAGAAGCGCGAATTATAGGTCGCGAGGTTAGGGCCGGTCTTGTAACCGGTGCCATGTTCGAACTTGACCTTTGGGAACTTGGCGGCGACCTTCACCGTCGCATCCATAAAGCCGAAGGACGTCGTGAAGATCAGCTTGCAGCCGGAACGGGCAAGGCGCTCGATGGCGCGCTCGGCATCCGGGCCTTCCGGCACGTTTTCGAGATAAGGCGTATCGATCTTGTCGCCGAACTCGGCCTGGACCTGCTGGCGGCCGAGATCGTGGGCCTGCGAATAACCGCCGTCGGTATGCGAACCGACATAGACGAAGCAGACCTTCGTCTTGTCCGCGGCGTGAGCGGCGGATGAGATGCCGATCACGGCGGCAGCCGAGGCGGCAAGTGTGAATGCTAACTTCTTCATGGGAACCCCTGTTGGTTTGAAGTTATTGCGGAAACCCGTTTTTGTTGTTGCTTTATCGCTCCGGAACGAAGGCTTTTCCGAGCGACGCGGGCGTATTGATCAACGTCGTGCGGCGATTATGGGAAATGATGATGAGAACCACAATAGTCGCGGCGTAGGGCAGCATCGAAAGAAACTGCGAGGGAATGCCGAGACCGAAGGCCTGCGCGTGAAGCTGCAGGATGGTGACTGCGCCGAAGAGATAACCGCCGGCAAAGACCCGCCACGGCCGCCAGGAGGCGAAGACCACCAGGGCCAGCGTGATCCAGCCGCGGCCGGCCGACATGTTCTCGGCCCATTGCGGGGTGTAGACGAGCGAAAGCTGCGCGCCGGCAAGACCGGCGCAGGCACCGCCGAACATCACCGCCAGATATCGCGTGCGGATGACATGAATGCCGAGCGCGTGAGCCGAACCGTGATTATCGCCGATCGCCCTGAGCTTCAGCCCGGTCCGGCTGCGAAACAGAAACCAGCTGACGCCGACCACGAGCGCGATCGACAGGTAGAAGATCAGGTCCTGCCTGAAGAGAACATGGCCAACGACCGGAAGATCCGACAGGACCGGAATGACGATCTCTCCCAGCCGGATGCCGGGCATGCCGACATAGGCTTCGCCAAGCATGCCTGAGGCGCCGAGGCCGAGAAGGGTGAGCGCCAGACCGGTCGCCACCTGGTTCGCCACCAGGGTCAGCGTCAGGAAGGCAAACAGAAGAGAGAAAAGCGCGCCTGCCGCAATGCCGCAGACGATGCCGACATAGGGCGAGCCCGAGATCTGCGCGCCGGCAAAGGCGGCAACAGCGCCCATGATCATCATGCCCTCGACACCGAGATTGAGAACGCCGGAACGCTCGGCCACGAGTTCACCGAGTGCGGCGATGACGAGCGGCGTCGAGGCGGTGATGACAGTCAGCAGAATCGCTTCGAAGATGCTCATGCCACCCTGCCCCTTAGCCGCGACCAGACAATGCGGATTTTGTAATAGATCAGCGTATCGCAGGAGAGCACGAAGAAGAGCAGCAGGCCCTGGAAGACGCGGGTGACCTTGTCGGAAACGCCGAGCGAAAGCTGGGCCGCTTCGCCGCCGAGATAGGTCAGCGCCAGCACCAGGCCTGATGCGATGATGCCGAGCGGATTGAGGCGGCCGAGGAAGGCGACGATGATGGCGGTGAAGCCGTAGCCCGGCGAGATCGCCGGCTGCAAATGGCCAATCGAGCCCGAGACCTCGGCTATCCCGGCAAGGCCGGCAAGAGCGCCCGAGAAGAGAAAGCTGAACCAGATCATCTTCTTCGACGAGAAGCCGGCAAAGCGCCCTGCCCGCTCCGATTGGCCGAGCACGACGATCTCGAAGCCTTTCAGCGTATAGCGCAGCATGAACCAGACGCCGAATGCGGCGACAATGGCGAAGATGAAGGCCCAATGGGCGCGGCCGGACTCTTCCCATATCGCCGGCAGCACGGCCTCCGGTGCGAAATCATGGGAAACCGGAAAGTTGAAGCCCTTCGGATCGCGCCAGGCGCCGCGGATCAGCCAGTCGAGGAAGAGCTGGGCGATATAGACAAGCATCAGGGACGTCAGGATCTCGTTGGTGTTGAAATGCGCCTTCAGCAGCGCCGGAATGGCGGCAAAAAGCGCACCGCCAAGCGCGCCCAATATCAGCATCAGCGGCAGCACGAGCGGCGAATGCCAGTCGTAGAAGACAATCGGCAGATAGGAGCCGGTGATGGCACCGATGGTGAACTGGCCTTCGGCGCCGATATTCCAGTTGTTCGAGCGATAACAGACGGCCAGGCCGACGGCGATCAGGATCAGGGGCGCGGCCTTGATCGCCAGTTCGTGCAGCGACCAGACCTCGAGCAGCGGCTCGACGAAGAAGGCGTCGAGTGCGGCGATCGGGTCCTTGCCGAGCATGGCGAACATGATGGCGCCGAACACCAGCGTCAGGACAAGGGCCAAGAGCGGCGAGACGAAGGCGAAGAGCTTCGAGACGTCGGGACGTTTTTCGAGTTCAATGCGCATGGGGCGCCTCCGGAGCAGAGCCGCTCTCGTGCAGGCCGCCCATCAGCAGGCCGATCCTTTCCCGTGTCAGTTCGCCCGCCGGGAACGGGCGGGAAAGGCGGCCTTCGCAGATGACGGCAATATCGGTCGCCACCTCGAAGATCTCGTCGAGATCCTGGCTGATGACGACGACGGCCGAACCAGCTCTTGCGAGATCGACGAGCGCCTGGCGGATGCGGCTTGCCGCCCCGGCATCGACGCCCCAGGTCGGCTGGTTGACGACGAGCACCGCCGGCTGGCGGTCGAGCTCGCGGCCGACGATGAACTTCTGCAGGTTGCCGCCTGATAAGGAGCCGGCGGCCGGGTCATCGCCGCTCTTGCGGACATCCATCGCCTCGGAAATGCGTCTTGCGGCGGATTTCACCGCAGCGTGGCGGATGATGCCGAGCAGGCCCAGAAACGCCTTGCGGTCCGACTGGCTGCGGGCAAGGACGAGATTGTCCGACAGTTTCATGGCGGAGACGGCGGCATGGCCATGGCGCTCCTCCGGCACGAAGCCGGCGCCGAGAAGACGGCGGGCGGTAATACCCTGATTGCCCACGTGCTTCTTGCGGATGACGATCGCCTCGGCCGAGGCGACGGGATATTCGCCTGACAGTGCGTCGAAAAGCTCGCTCTGCCCGTTGCCCGCGACACCTGATATGGCGAGGATCTCGCCGGAGCGCACCGCCATCGACACATCACGCAGGGGCATGGCGAAGGGGTGCGCGGCGCGACGGAAAGGTTGGCGACGGCAAGCTGCACCTCGCCTTTGTCGCTGCGCTCCGGATGCGTGACGGTCGCCACCTCGCTGCCGACCATCATGCGAGCGAGCGAAGCCGGCGTTTCCCGCTTCGGATCGCAGGCGCCGGTCACGCGGCCATGGCGCAGCACGGTGGCGCGATCGCAGATACGCTGCACTTCTTCCAAGCGGTGGCTGATATAAAGAACCGAACGCCCCTCGGCGCGCAGCTTGAACAGCGTCTCGAACAGCTTGTCGGCCTCCTGCGGCGTCAGCACCGAGGTCGGCTCGTCGAGGATGATGAGCTTCGGGTTCTGCAGCAGCGCACGGACGATCTCGATACGCTGGCGCTCGCCGACCGAGAGATCGGCGACATGGGCATGCGGATCGAGAGGCAGGCCGTAGGCGACCGACAGCGCTCTCGCCTCCTCGGCGATTTTGTCGATCGGGATGGCGTCATCGAGCGACAGGGCGATGTTTTCGGCAACCGTCAGCGCCTCAAACAGCGAGAAATGCTGGAAGACCATGCCGATGCCGAGCTTGCGGGCTTCCCCAGGCGATGTGATCGCCACCGGCTGGCCCTGCCAGAGGATATGCCCGTCCGTCGGCTCGAGAACGCCGAACAGCATCTTCACCAGGGTGGATTTGCCCGCACCATTTTCGCCGAGAAGCGCATGAATTTCGCCCGGCGCGATATCGAGATCGATTTCATTGCAGGCAGCAAAGCCACCGAAGAACTTCGTCAGCTTCTGAACCGATAATAACGCACCGGAATCCGGCACATTCAATGGCGACACGTTCCCCTCATTTCTTCTGCCAACCGGTCCGTTCGGATCTCATGGAATCAGCAGCGTCGTTCCTGTTGTTTTTCTTGTTTCCAGATCCGCGTGAGCCTGCCCAACGTCACGCAGCGGATAGGTTTGATTGATATTGATACGCACTTTGTTGCTTTGCACAATATCAAATAGCGCTTTCGCACTGTCGATCAGCTCCTGGCGCGCGGCGATGTAGGTGAAGAGTGTCGGCCGCGTCGCAAAGAGCGAACCCCTCTGCGCCAACATCGCCAGGGTGAAATTCTCGATCGGGCCGGAGGATTGGCCGAAGGAGGCAAAAAGGCCGCGCGGCTTCAGACAATCGAGCGACTGTGGAAAAGTATCCCGGCCGATCAGATCGTAGACGACATCGACGCCCTTGCCGCCGGTGATCTCACGAACACGGTCGACGAAGCTGTCGCTCTTGTAGTTGATCACGTGGTCGTAGCCATGGGCGAGCGCCAGCTCGATCTTGTCTTCAGAGCCTGCCGTGCCGATGACGGTGGCGCCGAGCGCCTTTGCCCACTGGCCGGCGATCAAGCCGACCCCGCCGGCAGCCGCATGGAACAGCAGCACCGTCTCAGAGCCGACCTTGAAGGTGCGGTTCAAGAGATATTCGGTGGTCATGCCCTTCAGCATCATCGCCGCCGCCGTTTTAAGTTCTATGCCGTCCGGCACATGCACCAGATGACGCGCCTCGATATTGCGTTCAGCGCTATAGGCACCGTCGGCGCCGGCATAGGCGACACGGTCGCCAACCTTGAAATCCTCGACGCCGGGGCCGACCGACGTCACGGTGCCGGCGCCCTCCTTGCCGGTGACGAAGGGCAGATGCGGGGTCTTGTAGGTGCCGTTGCGGAAATAGACGTCGATGAAATTAAGCCCGACCGCCGCCTGTCTGATCTGCACTTCGCCCGCCGACGGCGGCGGAAGGTCGATCTCGACATAGTCGAAAACCTCCGGCCCGCCCGTCTTCGAAAATGAAACAGCCTGCGTTTTGGTCATCTTGCCTGTCCTATGCTTCGCGTCCAAGGGCGGGGAAGAATTGCAGCACCGCGCCGATGACGTAAAGATAGGCTCCGGTCACGATAAAGAGAATGAGCGCCCATTCGGGCGTGTCGAAATGCATCAGCAGCGAAAAAATGCCGAGCGCAGACCACAGGAAAAAGACGCCAAGATTGAGCGGGCGCAGCCTTTTGACCCGGACTGGGTGAAGGAAATTGATCGGCAGGAAGGTCAGCACCACCGAGACGATGACAACAGTGAGCGCCGTCGTGGCGCTGGCATCGATGACGAACAGCGTGAAGACGATCATGTTCCAGACGACGGGGAAACCGGAGAAGAAATACTCATCCGTCTTCATGCCAATATCGGCATAGTAGATGGCGCTGGAGACGACGATCATGCCGGCGGCGACGAAGGACCAGGGCTCGCCGATCATGCCGCTCTGATAGAGCGCGAAGGCCGGCAGAAGCACATAGGTGACGTAATCGATGATATTGTCGAGCGTATCGCCCGACCAGTTCGGCAGCACTTCCTTGACACGCACCTTGCGGGCGATCGGCCCGTCTATGCCGTCGACGAGAAGGGCGAGACCCAGCCACCAGAACATGTCGATGAAGCGGTGCTCGGCGGCGGCAACGACGCCGAGAAAGGCAAGGAAGGAGCCGGAGGCCGTCAGAATATGGACGGAAAAAGCGCGCATCTCCGCATAAGGAACACGCTTGTAGTTGAAAATCTTCATATTCCCCCGACCGCCCTATCGCGCTCGCCCCGGCAAGCATCTTTTTTTCACCACCATCGCCGGACCCTGTTGCTGACGGGTTCGACGTCGTAGGTGTTTGTTGTCGCATCATTTTTGCCGAAAACCGGCATCCGTTTCCGGCGTGCTGCTCTAATATGCATCCTTTGCCGGGCTTCGCCAGCGGGAAATACGACATTCTCCGCCCGCCTCCCGGCCATTGAATCCTGACCATGACATGCATATTTCCCTTTAGAAGCGTCGCGTGGAATGGAATGCCTTTAATTCCGGCCGGATTTGTAATATCTCGCTCGCATTCGAAAGTTCATCCGACGAAACGGGATCCGCTACCGAAATGAACGCGCCTGCAAAGACCGAAGACTTCGCCTCGTCCATCCCCGCCGGCGTCTATGCCGAGACGGTGCTCGATGTCACGCACTATACCGACCGGCTCTTCCGCTTCACGATGACCCGGCCGCAGGGCTTCCGTTTCCGTTCCGGCGAATTCGCGATGATCGGCCTGATGGTCGAGGGCAAGCCGGTGTTCCGCGCCTATTCGATCGCCAGCCCCGCCTGGGCCGAAGAGCTTGAATTCTTCTCGATCAAGGTGCCGGACGGTCCGCTCACCTCCCATCTGCAGGCGATCAAGCCGGGCGACCAGGTGCTGATGCGCAAGAAGCCGACGGGCACGCTGGTGCTCGATGCGCTGACGCCCGGCCGTCGTCTCTACATGTTCTCGACGGGAACGGGCATTGCGCCTTTCGCCAGCCTGATCCGCGATCCCGAGACCTATGAGAAGTTCGAGGAAGTGATCCTCACCCATACGACGCGTGATGTCGCCGAGCTGAAATACGGCTTCGACCTTGTGCACGAGATCCAGAACGACGAGTTGCTGAAGGAAGTCGTCGGCGACAAGCTGCGCCACTATGCGACCGTCACGCGCGAGGATTTCGAATATCGCGGCCGCATCACCGATCTGATCTCTTCCGGCAAGCTGTTCACCGATCTCGGCGTGCCGCCGCTCGACCCGGCGATCGACCGCGGCATGATCTGCGGCTCCTCGGCCATGCTGAAGGACACCAAGGAACTGCTCGAGAAGGCCGGCCTCAATGAAGGCGCCAACAGCAAGCCCGCCGAATTCGTCATCGAGCGCGCTTTCGTCGGCTAAAGCATTTCTAACAATCTGATCTGTCAACGGCTCCGGAAACGGAGCCGTTTCTACGCGTGGCTGAGATAATCGATCAGCAGCGCCGTGGTAGCGCGCGCCTCATCCGGCCTGCCCTGATGGATGGCGCGAATGACGGCGACATGCAGCGCGATGGCACGATCCATGCGCTCCGGGTTTGCCTTGGAGTACCAGAGGCGACGCGAATGCGTCTGCACCGGGCCGAGCGCTGCCGTGATGAAGCCGTTCGGGCAGGCATCTTCGAGGACTTCGTCGAAGGCCTTGTCGGCGGCAAAGAAGCCGGCGAGATCGGCGCTGACAGCGCATTCCTCCATCGCGCGGGCGCAGTCGAGGAGGCGCGCGCGCTGCTCGTCGCTCGCATGTTCGGCGACGAGTCTTGCCGCGATCGGCTCCAACTCGCGGCGCACCTGCATGACATTGCGATGATCCTCAGGCGCGATCTCGGCCACCTGCAGCCCGACGCGCGGCTTGACCAGGATCAGCCCCTGCCAAGCGAGCTTTTGGATCGCCTCGCGCACCGGCGTACGCCCATGGCCCGCCATATCGATCAGCTGCTTCTCAGTGACCAGCGCGCCGGGCTTCAACGCCAGCGTCACGATCAGATGCTCCAGCGCCAGATAGGCAAGATGGCTCTGTGACGTCTGCATGCAAACAACCGCTCCCCCACTGATATATCAAATCCTGGCATGCTGGAAACCGCACGGCAAGCCGTACTGATAAATGAATGGAGGGTCTCAAGATTGAGTGCTCCGAGGAAGGGGAGTTCTTCGTGGCAGCGCGGATCGGCGGTCCGCGCCATTGAATCTCGAACAGAATTTGACCCCTTGTCACCTTACGGTTGTCATGCGCCTGGCGAAATGCTTCGATGCTCCTCATGAACCGGTTTCATGGAGCTCGCAATGTCTCCCGACAACGTTGACCTTAATCTCCTGCGCGTCTTGGATGTGCTGATGCGGGAGAGGAGCGTTACGCGCGCTGCCGATCAATTGGGCCGGACCCAATCCGCGGTCAGTCACTCGCTCTCGAAGTTGCGCATCATATTTAAGGACGAGCTGTTCACACGCGACGGCGGATTGATGAGGCCCACGCCTCGCGCATTGGAGCTTATCGGGGACCTATCTGACTCTCTCGGAAAAATTCGCAGTTTGATTGGGCGGTATAATGTCTTCGACCCTGCAACGACAGAACGAAAGTTTCGCGTGGGGCTCACTGACTATCATGCGATGATCTTCATCCCAGGCCTTATTCGAGAATTCTCCAGACAGGCGCCATATGCGACCCTGAATGTCATACCCGCCAACCGGGCTGAAGCTGAAAGCGCAGACTACTTCCGCCAAGTCGACTGCACTTTGACGGGCGCGAGTCTGAAGGACGACCCCAACCTGACTAAAACCGAGCTCGGACAGGACAGAATCCTGTGCGCTGTTTGGAGTGGTAGCCAGATCGCCAGGTCTCCATTAGGTTTGGAGCAGTATCTTTCGGCATCTCACCTTCAAATTTCCGCCGATGGTCTATCTGAGGGTTTGGCAGATGGTGCACTTAAAGAGCGTGGGCTTAGGCGAAAGGTCGTCGCAACCATTTCAAACTACTTAGTGATGCCGTTGGCGCTCAGGGGGACGGACCTGATCACGCATTGTGGCGACGGCATTTTTCAGATTCTTGACGAAGCAAACGAGATTACACTTCTCTCGCCGCCCATACCCATTCCTTCCGTCAGCGCAAATCTCGTGGTTCACCGGCAGATGGCTGCCGATCAGGGAATCCTTTGGCTGCGTCGCCTTATAACTGAACTGTATCACGCGGCCCAGATCAGCAAAAATGAAGCCATATTGGCAACCAACGTAATCGCGTGACGAGGAATGCCAACTAGGCAGTCAGTTTTGACGCATTCATCCGGATTCCAGTGCTCTGATATTGTATGAATTTCATTCATAAATTGGATGTCGACAATCAATTTGACAGATTGGCCTTCAGCCAGTCACCCTCTTTGGCAGAATTCAAAAAAGGGGATCCTTCAATGCGAAATTTAATCGCCGGTATTCTCGGCGCGGCAATTGCCGCTTCTGCATATCCCGTTTGGGCGGGAACTTTGGACGATGTCAAAGCAAAGGGCTTCCTCACATGCGGAACGAATCCGGCAACGGCGGGTTTCAGCGTTCCTGACAACGATGGGAAGTGGACAGGCTTCGTCGTCGACTACTGCCGCGCCGTGGCCGCTGGCGTTCTCGGCGATGCAACGAAGGTCAAGTTTATCCCGCTCAACGCCAAGGACCGGTTTACCGCGCTCCAATCCGGCGAGATCGACATCCTGGCTCATAATGCGACGTGGACGTCCTCGCGAGACACTTCCCTCGGCATCATCTTCGCTGGCACTTATTTTTATGATGGCCAGGGCTTCATGGTTCGCAAGTCGGAGAATATTCAGTCCGCCAAGGGTCTGGACGGCGCATCAATTTGCGTTTCGCAGGGGACTACCGCCGAATTGAATCTGGCCGACTATTTCCGCATCAACGGCATGACCTATAGTGCCGTCGGTTTTGCTGATGAAGAGGCTGTCATCAAGGCTTATGAGGAAGGACGTTGTGACGTTTTCTCCGCAGACACTTCGAGCCTGAACGCTGCGCGTATCCGTATGGCGAAGCCCGACGAGAACGTCGTGCTCCCGGAAATCATTTCGAAGGAGCCGCTGGGGCCCGCCGTCCGCCAAGGTGACGACCAGTGGCTGAACATCGCCAAGTGGACTCTCAATGTCATGCTTGCCGCAGAAGAGTTCGGCATCACCTCGAAAAACGTCGACGAGAAGAAAAATTCCGCCGATCCGAATATTCGCCGCCTCCTGGGCGTCGAAGGAAGCTTCGGCAAAGACGTCGGGCTCGGAGAGACCTGGTCTCAGGACATCATCAAGCAGGTTGGCAATTATTCCGACGTTTTCGAGCGTTCGATCGGCAAGGAATCTCCCTTGAAGATAGAACGTGGTGTGAATGCGCTCTGGAATGCCGGCGGCCTTCAATACGCACCTCCCATCCGTTGATACGAGGCCGCTAGGAGAATCGGCGGCCTCTTCGTAGTTGGGAGGAACCAATGGTTGACATTTCTCTGCCTATGCATGTGCGTAGCACCTTCTCTATCTATGACAAAAAGCTTCGCGGGATCGTCTATCAAGCTGCTTTGGCTGTAAGCTTGGCGGTGGTGCTCGCGGCGGTTACAACCCAAACTGTTTCGAACATGAAACGGCGCGGCATTCCTCTTAGCTTCGACTTCTGGAAACAGACTGCAGGCTTCCAGATCAATCAGACGCTGATCCCCTACGACACCCTGTCCACCTATGGACAGGCATTTTGGGTTGGCGTGGCAAACACACTCCTGGTCAGCGTAGTGGGAATCGTACTTGCCACAATCATTGGTTTCCTGATCGGCATTTCACGCCTTTCCAAAAACTGGATAGCCGCCAAGGTCGCGACCTCCTATGTCGAAGTCATTCGAAATATCCCGCTGCTGCTTCAGCTTCTGTTCTGGTACAACGCAGTCCTGAAGCCGCTGCCTGCGCCAAAGGCATCGATCTCCCTTCCCGGGGGAATCTACCTCAACAATCGTGGGATCATAATGCCCACGATTGAGCTTCAGGCGGGCGCCGGCTGGGTAGGTGTGGCAATCGTCGCCGGGGTGGCTGTCGCGATTGCGTTCGGAGCCTGCGCGCTGACGCTCCAGAAGCGAACAGGCAAGCAGCTTCCGGTCCTCCTTGTCACGATACTCGCTCTCGTCGGGCCGCCACTGCTTGCTTGTGTAGCCGTGGGCAGCCCCTGGACCTTCACCTATCCGGAGCTGAGGGGTTTCAACTTCCGTGGGGGCCAGCAGATCTACCCTGAGTTCGCGGCCCTGCTCATCGGCCTTTCTGTCTACACGGCGTCATTTATCGCGGAAATCGTTCGCGGTGGCATTCAAGCCGTTTCCAAAGGACAGACAGAAGCGGCCCACGCGCTCGGTCTCCCACAGGGCAAAACATTGCGACTGATTGTCATCCCGCAGGCTTTGCGGATCATCATCCCGCCTTTGACCAGTCAATATCTGAACTTGATCAAAAACTCGTCGCTTGCCGTTTTCATTGGTTATCCCGATCTCGTTCAGGTCTTTGCCGGCTCCGTACTCAACCAAACGGGGGCGGCGGTGCAGGTGATGGCCATAACGCTCGGGGTCTATCTCGTCATCTCCTTGAGCACATCGGCCGCCATGAACGGCTTCAACCAACGTTTTGCGCTCGTGGAGCGATAAGATGAATGAAACTCTTCATGTGCCGGCTGCATATCGATATGAATACATTCCTGCTGTCGCTCCGCCGCCCGGAATCCAGCCCGGCCCTATGACTTGGGCGCAGAAGAACCTGTTCTCCAGTCCCTTCTCATGCCTTTTAACCGTGTGTTTCACCGGGCTGGCGGTTTGGCTCGTTTGGCAATTCCTGAGCTTTGCCTTGATAAATGCCGTGTGGAGCGGTGACAGCGAAACCTGCCGTGCCAATCCAGACGGCGCATGCTGGTCGTTTGTCGCCGCTAAACTGAACTATCTAAGGTACGGCGCATATCCGGCAACCGAGCGCTGGCGGGTCGACGTAACGCAGCTGATTGGTGCTGCCTTGGTCGGGTGGCTCCTATGGCGGAGCGCCCCATGTCGCAACATCGCAGCACTGCTGTTCTTCGGAATTTATCCCATTGTTGCGTTTGCGCTGCTTCGTGGTGTGGAAACGATTGGTCTGACGGTCATAGACACAACGCTATGGGGCGGAATGATGATCACGCTCTTGATGTCCGTTGTAGGGATCGTGTTTTCGCTCCCGCTTGGGATCATCCTCGCACTCGGCAGACGTTCTGAGCTTCCAATCGTCAAGGCCGTCTGTGTCTTCTATATCGAGATTGTCCGAGGCGTACCCTTTATCACCGTGCTCTTCATGGCGAACTTCATGATGCCTCTGTTTGTGCCTGAGGCACTAACGCCCGATAGACTTTTGCGCCCAATGATCGGCACTGCCCTCTTCTCGGCGGCTTACATGGCGGAAGTAATTCGTGCCGGGCTGCAGGCTATCCCCAACGGCCAATATGAAGGGGCTCAGGCCCTGGGCGTCGGGTACTTCACGAGCATGAGGCTCGTCATCCTGCCTCAAGCGCTCGCGATCGTCATTCCCGGCATTGTTTCGACGTTCATTGGACTTTTCAAGGACACGACGCTCGTCGCAATCGTCGGCATAGCAGACTTTCTGCGAGCAGTCGAAACCGCCCGTATCGATCCGAACTGGGCGGGACCGACTATCTCGTCAACCGGTTATCTTTTTGCGGCGGTTATCTACTGGATCTTCTGTTTCGGGATGTCTCGCTATTCCATGTCCGTGGAAAGTCATCTCGCGCGCGCTCACAAATCATAGGAAGTGCGGATGTTGAACAATCCGAAGTAAACGCCGCTGGCGACATCACAGCCGCCGCCGGGCAGTTCCTGCGACAAATCCTGAGGTGATTGTCCCGCTCTTTCAATGCGCGGCTCGCGCACACAAATACTAGGACTCAAACGATGACACAGTTCCATGCACCGGCGACCAGGAAACTGGGCGCCGAGGAGACGAATTTTGACGTTGTTCATGACCGCAGCCAATTCGGTTCGGCGAAATGGGCCAATCAGTGGGACGAATTCTCTCCCCGCGTCCAGGGCGACGGATTGATATCGCTCTGGACGGCCGACATGGATTTTCGTGCGCCGGAACCGGTGATTGCACGCCTGCGCGAGGCCGTTGATCACGGCATCTATGGCTATACCAAGCGCGATCCGCACCATTACGAAATCATAAAGTCCTGGTTCAAGCGCCGCCACGGCTGGAATGTGGATGTCGAGACGCTGCTTCCTGCTCCGGCAATCATGCCCTCCGTCGCAGCTATCTTGCGGACCTTTACCCAAGCTGGTGACAGCGTCATCGTCCAGGCACCAGTCTATTCTCCATATTTCCAAGTCGTCCGCGAGAATGGCAGGAAGCTCCTGATCAACCGCCTGAGACTTGCGAACGGTGCCTACGAGCTCGATCTGGAGGATTTCGAACGGCAAGCTGCGAACGGCGCCCGCGCGTTTTTATTGTGCAATCCGCACAACCCTGCCGGAAAGGCCTGGACACGTGAGGAGCTGAAGAGCCTTGACGCCATATGTGAGCACTACGGCATCCTGGTCATCTCCGACGACATTCACTGCGACATTCGACTAAGCGATCGTCCTCATATCGTATTCTCCTCTCTCGGTGACGCCGCGGCGGCAAAATCCTTCATCTGCACAGCACCGACCAAGACATTTAATTTGGCCGGTGTACCTGCGGCTACAGTTTCCGTCGCTGACCGGAAACGTCGGGAGGAGCTGTTCCAGGTCATGCAAGCATCGTTCATGCTGAACGCTCATTATTTCGGACGGCTGGCTCTTGAAGTCGCATATAGCTCGGGCGATCAATGGCTCGACAGCCTTACACCTTATGTTCGCGAGAACGTCGATCTCGTCTCGAGCGTAGCCGGCAACAATCTTCCGGGTATCACACCGATGCGACCCGACGCGTCATATCTGGTCTGGCTCGACGCGCGAGAGTTGGACGAAAAGGTGGAAGGAATCCATCGATTCTTCGTCGAACGGGCCGGGGTCAACCTCTATGACGGGCGCGTCTATGGGCCGGGTGGAGAAGGATTCATCCGCCTAAACGTCGGTTGTCCGCGCTCAATCCTCAAGGAAGCGCTCGGACGCATGGCACGCGCCCTCGCAGCGCTATAGCGCTTGCGGCGTCTCTTACTCGTGCCGCAGCGCCTCGATGGGGTTCAACTGCGCTGCCCTTCTCGCCGGGAAATAGCCGAAGATCATGCCGATCGCCGCGGAGAAGAGGAAGGCGACGGCGACCATCAGGGGGCTGAAGACGAAGGGGACTTTCAGCAGCGTCACGGCGCCGAAGCCGAGGCTCAAGCCCAGCACGATGCCCGTGACGCCGCCGAACAGCGACAGCGCCACCGCCTCGACCAGGAACTGGGTGAGCACCTGGTTTTCGAGCGCGCCGATCGCCAGGCGGATGCCGATCTCGCGGGTCCGCTCGGTGACGGAGACCAGCATGATGTTCATGATGCCGATGCCGCCGACGAGCAGGCTGATCGCAGCGACGGCGCCAAGCAGGCCAGTCAGCAGCGTCGTCGTGCCGGTCATCGCCTCAGCGATCTGCGTCATGTCGTTGACGTTGAAATCGTCTTGGCGGCCGGGCACGATCTTGCGGCGCTCGCGCAGGAGATTTTCGACATCGGACTGCACCTTGGCTGTGGAGACGCCGTCGCGCGCCGAGATGATGATCTGCGGCACGTTGCTGTTACCGCTGATGCGCCGCTGGAACACCTTGACCGGCATGATGACGACATCGTCCTGGTCGTTGCCCATGCCGGACTGGCCGCGCTTGGCAAGCACGCCGATGACGGGGCACGAGACCTTGCCGACGCGGATCTGCTGGCCGGTGGGGTCGGCGCTGCCGAAGAGCTGCGACCGCACCGTTTCGCCAATGATGCAGCGCGCCTGGCCGCGTTCCTCGGCAGGGGTGAAATTGCGTCCAAGCGCCAGGTTCCAGTCCTGCGCGATGAAATAATCATTAGTGGTGCCGGAGACGCTTGTCGAATGGTTCTGGCCGCCGAAAATCACAGTCGCGGTGGACTGGTTGAGCGGTGCCACCGCCCTCAACCCGGTGATCTGGTCGCGGATCGCCGCGACGTCCTTGATGCCGAAGCGTTTGGCCTCGGAACTCGCCCGGCCGGGGCCGAACTGGCCGGGACGGACGAACAGCATGTTGGTGCCGAGCCGCGACAGCTCGGTCGAGACTTCCGCGGTCGTGCCATTGCCAATCGTCACCAGCGCGATGACGGCGGCAACGCCGATGACGACGCCGAGCACGGTCAGGAACGAGCGCAGCATGTTGCGGCTGATGGCGCGCAGCGCCAGCTTCAGCGTCTCAAAGAACATGATCCGACCTCCTCCGATGCTCGACCTCAGTCTCCAGCTTGCCGTCGACGAAACGCAGAAGCCGCTGCGCATAAGCGGCAATATCTGGCTCGTGGGTGACCATGACGATGGTGATGCCTTGCTCGCGGTTCAGCCGTGTCATCAGATTCATGATTTCGACGCTGGTCTTCGTGTCGAGATTGCCGGTGGGCTCGTCGGCAAGCAGCAAGGCCGGCTCGGTGACGATGGCGCGGGCAATGGCGACGCGCTGCTGCTGGCCGCCTGACAGCTCCTGCGTCTTGTGATGTTCGCGACCGGACAGCCCGACCAGCGCCAGGGCTTCGCGGGCCCTTTCGCGCCGCTCGCGCACCGCCATGCCGCGATAGATCAGCGGCAGTTCGACATTCTCGACGGCCGAGGTGCGCGACAGGAGGTTGAAGCCTTGGAAAACGAAGCCGAGCATGTGGCGGCGCAGCAGCGTCAGTTGGCTGCGGTCGAAGCCGCTGGTCGGAATGCCCTCGAAGATATAGTCGCCGGCGCTCGGCACGTCGAGACAGCCGAGAATGTTCATCGCCGTCGACTTGCCGGAGCCTGATGGGCCCATGATCGCGACGAATTCATGGGCGTTGATCGCGAGATCGACGTGGTCGAGCGCGCGGATCGCCGCCTCGCCCTCGCCATAGACTTTCGAGACCTGTCTGAATTCGATGAGCGGCGGGCTTGCCATCCGTCTCTCCGCCTAGTTCGCACGCGCCGTGGCGTCGATCACCAAAGCGTCGTCTTGCTTGATGTCGCCGGAGACGACCTGAGTGAACTGGCCGTCGGATGAACCGATCTGGATGACAACAGGCACCGGGCGGCCGTTGCGCAGCACCCAGACGCGGCGCTGCGTGCCCGTCAGCGCCGAACCGGCATTGTTGTTCCGCTGGCGGGGCGGGCCGAAGATACCGAAAATGCCGCGGCCGCGCCTTTCCGCCTGCGCAGGCGCATAGCGTAGCGCGGCGTTCGGCACCATCAGAGTATCCTTGACAGCCTCGACGGTGACGTCGGCCGTCGCCGTCATGCCGGGACGCAGCAGCAGATCGGCATTGTCGACCGACAGGACCGCCTTATAGGTCACGACATTGTTGACCACTTCGGAGGCGAAGCGGATCTGCTCGATCTCGGCGGGAAATGTCCGGTCGGGATAGGCGTCGACCGTGAACTTCGCCTTCTGGCCGACGGCGATCTGGCCGACATCGGCCTCGTCGACATCCACCTGCAGTTCCATCTTCTTCAGGTCGCCGGCGATGGTGAAAAGGATCGGTGCCGAAAGCGAGGCTGCGACCGTGGCGCCCGGATTGACGGAGCGGGTGAGGATGACGCCGTCGATCGGCGAGATAATCTTCGCCTTGGCGAGATTGACTTCGGCAAGCTGCAGGTCGGCCTCCGAGGCGAGGACCTCGGCCTCGTTGATCTGTTTGGCGGCGACGGCGGAATCATATTTGTAGCTGGCATCATCAAGGCTCTGCTGGGTGGAGACGTTGCTCCTGACCAGGCTCTTCAACCGCTCGAGCGAGGTGCTTGCCGATTGCATATCGGCATCGGCCTTGACGACGTTCGCCTTGGCCGAATTGAGCTTGGCGCGCGAGCTCTTCACATCGGCCTCGAGCTTGTTCGTATCGAGAAGGGCGAGCACTTCGCCTGACTTGACCGTGCTGTTGTAATCGACGTTGACGTCGCGGACCGTGCCGGACAGCTCGCTCGATATATCCACCTGCTCGGTCGGCTGCACGGAACCGGTGGCGGTGACAAGCACCGTCAGATCGCCGCGTCTTGCCGGCTGGGTAGCATAGTTCACTTCGCTTTGCCCGCGGCCCACATAGAAATAGGCAGCAACCGCTGCGGCAGCGATGAGGATCAGCAGGATGATCAGGCGTCCGCGCCAGCGGCTGCGCTTGCCTTGCCGTCCCGATGCGGCAAGGACCGCTGCGAGATCGGACGCTGCGCCTGTCTTTTCTCCGGTCTCGCTGCCGCTTACGATTTTGTTCATGTCGTCCTCGATCCGTCAGTGACCGCTTGCGGCCTCTGCGGCGAAATAATCATAGCGCAGATGAACCGGCGATTAGCGTTGCCGCCGAACTGGCACGGAATTGCAGATGGGTGAAATGAAATATTGGTAAGGAAAGTCAAGTTTCGGTGCGTTTGATCTCGATGGCGACGCGCTTTAGCGCCCGTCAGTTCGCATCCTCGGCAAATTGGCCCGCGCCGGGCAAGGGATGCAGCCACAGTTCGCGCCGCTTGATCCAGACTTCATAGCCAGGCGCAAGATCCGTCGGCGGGCTGTCAAGCGAGCCCAGACGGATTTCCGCCTCGTCATCCCTAAGGCAGAAAAGCCTGCTGCCGCAGACGGAGCAGAAGCTGCGGCCGGAGAAAGTGGCGACCTCGCCGCTGTGGGAGAAAGCCTGGCGCGGCCAGACCGCGAAGAAGGTGAAGGCGGAGCCACTCGATTTGCGGCAATCGGCGCAGTGGCAAAGGCCCGTGCGAAGCGGTTCGCCTTCCACCCTGTAGGCCACCGCCCCGCAAAGGCAGCTTCCGGTTCGGATCTTCATGTCGGACCGTCAGGCGTCGAGATTGGTCGGCAGGCGAGGCGGGCGCCGCTTTGCCGCCATCAACAGGTCGAGTTCGGTAGCCGACGGGCCGAACTTGTCGTAGAGGCGCCTTGCCTCCTTGTCATCCAACCGGTATTTCCTGGCAAATTCGCCGATGCTGTAGGGGCGGCCACGCAACACTCTTCGCGCCGGGGTCGCCGTATTCGGTGCGTCGGTCATGGTTTTCTCCTTTCGTCACGTCCCTTTTAAGGTAGAGCGAGCTGTCGATTTGAAAAGAGCCGGCGAGCCGCATCGAAGCTTCCGGCGCGGGTGGATGCGGTTGTTTTCCTGGAACCTTTTCGCCGATATGCGCATTTCAGATCGAGGTTGCGGGCCGCGCCAAGCGGACGCGGCGGTGCTGGAGAACATCGGGATTTTTCCGCTTTCTCCCGATGGCCAACGAAATGGCAGGCGAGCTCCCTGCCCGCCCGGCCTGCTTCCTCGCTCCTCGGCTCGAGCGGCGATCACGAAATGTTAAAATGCGGAACGCATGTACCAGAGCGAGGTTGTCCACCCGAGGTCGACGTGGCCTCAGTTCAAAATCCAAGGAGAAACCAAATGGCAAACCAAGGTGGAACCCACGAACAGCACGTCAAGGCTGGACAGCAGAGTCACAAGAATGACTCCAATACCCGCAGCGCCTCTTCAAGCGGCCGCGACGCGCAGTCCAGCGGAACCCGCGGCGGCAGCCATGAGCAGCATGTAAAGGCTGGTCAACAAAGCCATAAGAACAGCCAATAACGTTGTGCTGATATGAAATTCGGCCCGCGCTGCGGCGCGGGCCTTTGTTTGTCCGGCTCATTGTTCCACGCATGTCGTTATCGCATAACCGCTGCACACTTTTGCGCGCCATGCTTTAGGATAAACGCCTGCCGTCCTCGCCGAAGAGGTGGAGTACCTCGGGGTCGAGATGCAGCGGCAGGCTGTCGCCCGATTTCATCCGCTGCTGGCCGGCAAAGACCGCAATCAGCTTTTTCCCGCCTGCGTCGGCGTGGACGACGGTCTCCGAGCCCAGTTCCTCGACAAGAGTGACGCTTGTATCCAGCCGGCTTGCTGAGGCCGCATCGGCAAGGGTGATATGCTGCGGGCGGATGCCGATGCTGACCCTTTCGCCCGCCGGGCGTGCCTCCTTGGCAATGACGGAAAGGCGATGGCCGCCGGCAGTTTCGACCTCGGCCAAACCGTCCTCGTGACCGACAACCGCGCCTTCGAGGAAATTCATGTGCGGCGCGCCGATGAAGCCGGCGACGAAGCGGTTGGCCGGCCTATTGTACAGTTCCAGCGGTGTTCCTACCTGCTCGATCTTGCCGCTTCTCAACACGACGATGCGGTCGGCCAGCGTCATTGCCTCGACCTGATCATGGGTGACGTAGATCATCGTCGCCTTCAGGCGGGCGTGAAGGGCGGCCAGCTCAGCGCGCATGCTGACCCTGAGTTCGGCGTCGAGATTGGACAGCGGCTCGTCGAGCAGGAAGGCATCCGGCCGCCGCACGATGGCACGGCCGATGGCGACGCGCTGGCGCTGGCCGCCGGAGAGCTGGCCCGGGCGGCGCTGCAGGAAAGGCTCGATCTCCAGCATGCGCGCGGCGTCGGTAATGCGCGCTTCGATCTCGGCTTTCGCCACCTTGGTGTTTTCGAGACCGAAGGCGAGGTTTTCCCTGACGCTCATATGCGGATAGAGCGCATAGGACTGGAAGACCATGGCCAAGCCGCGATCGGCGGCGCTGATAGCGGTAACATCCTTGCCGTCAATGGCGATGCTGCCGCCCGTGGGCTTGTCGAGGCCGGCAATCAGGCGCAGCAGCGTCGATTTCCCGCAGCCGGAAGGGCCGACGAAAGCGACGAACTCGCCGTCGTTGACCTCAAGCGAGACATCGCGAATGACCTCGACGGCGCCGAAATTCTTGACGATGTTCCTGAGCTCGAGCCCGCTCATGCATTCTCCTGTTTCATATGGAAGCTGGCCTCTTTCATTATAGCTGGCCTATTTGAGCCCCGAGCCGGCAATGCCCGTGGTGATGAAGCGCTGCAGGAAGACGAAGATCAGCACGACCGGGATCATCGAGACGACGGTCATGGCGAGGATATAGTGCCATTGCACATTGAGTTCGCCGGCATAGACGTTGAGGCCGACCTGCAGCGTATAGAGTTCCTTGCGCGAGAGCACGATCAGCGGCCAGAGGAAGTCGTTCCAGCGCCAGACCACCGAGAAGATCGCCAGCACGGCGAGAGCCGGCGCCGACAGCGGCAGGATGATGCGCCAGTAGATCTGCCATTCGCTGGCCTTGTCCATGCGCGCAGCGTCGAGCAATTCGTCGGGGATCGTCAGCATGTATTGCCTGAGCAGGAAGACGCCCGTCGGGGTGGCGACGGTCGGCAGGATGACGCCCCAGAGGCTGTCGAAGAGGTTCAACGTGCCGATGACGGAATAGAGCGGTACGACGATGACCGAGAGCGGCACCATCAGCGTTGCCAGGATCATCAGCATGACGGCGGTGCGGCCGGGGAACTGGTATTTCGACAGCGCGAAGGCGGCCATGGAATTGACGAGCAGCGTAATCGCCGTCGCCATGACGGTGACGAAGACGGAGTTGCGTAGGAACAGGAAGAAATCGAAGCGCTGGAAAGGTTCGGTGTAGTTGCCGCCGGCGAATTCGACCTCACGGACCGGCGTGCGGTCCTTGATATTGACCTTGACGATTTCACCCGGCTGTTTCGGATCGACCATCTGCCCCATGATGCCGATGCGGCGCACTTCGGCGAGCACACGCGTGCTGCCATCCGGCATTGCGACATTATAGAGCGGCAACGGCTTGTCGTAGCCCGGCACCACCGCCTGTTCGGTGACGTAGGGCAGGAAGGACGGCGGGAACTCGGCAAGGGCGGCCGGCGTCTTGAAGGAAGAGAAGACCAGCCAAACGGCGGGCCCGAACATCAGGAAGACGCCTGAGACCAGCCAGATCCAGGTGACGACATCGGTCCAATGCCAGCCTCGGCCGCGGCGGCGGAGCAGAAATGCAGAGACAGCGCTCATTGGCGTGCTCCCTTCTTCTCGTTGCGGCTACTGACGCCGAGCTGAACCAGCGTCAGGATGACGAGCACGATGCCCATCAGGATCGAGGCGGCAGAAGCCAGTCCCGGATTGCGCAGCGAACTCGCAAAGCCGGTCTCGTAGATATATTGGGTGATGTACATGGTGCTGGTGCCCGGCCCGCCGCCGGTCAACACGAAGACCTCGTCGAAGATCTGCACGGCGCGGATCAGCGCCAGCACCAGGACGACGATGAGGTTCGGCATCAGCAGCGGCAGGGTGATCCGCCGGAAGATGCGGGTGGGGCTCGCCTTGTCCATTGCCGCCGCTTCGTAGAGGTCCCGCGGGATTGCCTGCAGGCCGGCGAGCAGGATCAGCGCATAAAAACCCATATGCGCCCAGACCGAGACGAAGACGGCGAAGAAGAAGGCCCAGAAACGATCGCTGAGCCAGGAGATGGGTTCGAAGCCGAAGGGGCTCAACGCATAGTTCAACAGGCCCTCGCGCTGCAGGATCCATTTCCAGATCAGGCCGACGACGACGGGCGACAGCAGCACCGGGAAGAAGAAGACGGCGCGCCAGAAGCCGCGATTGGAAAGCTCGCGGTTGAGAATCAAAGCTGTGGCGAGCGCCGCAATCAGCATCGCTGTCACCTGGAAAACGACGAAGACGGCGGTGTTGCGCACGGCCGCCCAGAAAGTGTCGGCCGCGCAGGTCGAGGGATCGAGATACGAACGGCAATCGAAGAGAATGCGGTACTGGTCGGCGCCGACATAGGTCCTGTTCGGCAGGAAGATGGCGCTGCCGCCCGTCGTCGAATAGATGAAGTTGATGACCAGCGGCAAGAGCACGAAAACAGAAAAGATCAGCATGTTGGGCGCCAAAAAGACGCCCGCCATGCCATTCAGCCCCGTCAGCTTCTGCCAGGCGCGCATGGGAATGTCGATGAGCCCCATGACAAGCCGGACAGACGCCGAGAGTGCCTGCTGTAGACCGGTTTTCACCGGTGGTTCGGAAGAAACCGTCTTCGCCGTCATCTGCTTTTCCGTCAGTTGCCGGCGACCTTGGCCTTGATGTCTTCGTCGATGCGGGCATAGGCGTCGTCGAGCTTCATTTCACCGGCGATCACCTGGCTGATGCGTGCGACGATGGCGCTGTAATAGGCATCCGACCACTTCCAGCCCGGCAGCTTCATGGCCGGTGCCGCCGTCTGGCCGGCCGCTTCGACGAAGGCCTTCAGCGCCGCCTGCACATGCGGATTGTCGGTCTTGAAGTCCAGCTGGCCGGAGGCGACGCCTTTGTGCGCCGGGATGAACAGGCTGCGCTCGGCAAATTCCTTCTGCACATCGGCGCTTGCCAGGTAATCCATCACCTTGGCGACATCTTTCGGGTTCTTCGTGTACTTGACGGCCACCAGACCCGCACCACCCTGCATGCCGGAGCATGCCACCGGGCCGCAGGGGCTTCCCGTCACGACCCAGTCGAAATTATCGCCGATCTTCTGGGCGAAGCCCGAAACCTGCCAGCTGCCGGAATAAAGATAGGCGAGGCCACCATTGATGAAGTCCTCGGCAGCAGAGCGGTAGGTTGAGCCGGCAGCACTCACCCAGACGTCCTTGTTGATGATGCCCTCCTCGTTCCACTTGACGAAGCGGCTGAGGAAGTCCTTGGCGCCCTGATCGAGCGGCGCGGGCTTGCCGTCGGCGGCGATGTAGTTGGCGCCGTAGGAGATGTTCGGGCCGGAGACGCGGTGGCCGGAGCGGTCGATCGCCATGGCGAAGACCTTCTGGCTGTCGGCGACCTTCTTGGCTGCTGCCGCCCAGTCGTCCCAGGTGGCCTTCGGACCGGGAATTTCAACGCCGGCCTGCTCGAACAGTGTCTTGTTGGCGAAGCCCCCGGTCAGCGTCAGCTGCGTCATGAAGCCGGTAATGGCATTTGAGCCATCGGGACGCATCCAGTCAGCTTGGGCGCCGAAATTATCGTCCCAATATTTCGCGTCGGTGAGGTAGGGGCGCAGATCGAGCCAGTGCTGCGCCGGCGCCTTCAGGTTGGTGACACGGGCGATATCCGGCCCCTGCCTGGCTTCAAGCTGCACCGGCAGCTGTTCCTTGACGACATTGTAGGAGACTTCGTCGAGGATGACGTTGACGTCGGGGTTGGCCTTCGAGAAGCGCGAAAGCAGATCCTTGATCACCTCGCCTTCGCCGCCGTCGGAATACCACATGATGCGCACGTCGCCGGCATGGGCGGCAACGGAACTCAAGAGAACTGCAGCAAAAGCCGCGCCGATCGATTTCATTCTGGTCATTTTCTCCTCCTCTTGACCGATGAATTCCTGTGTCCGGCCGGTCCTCCACCTGCCGGACACGTCGTCTACGAGGCCGCGCGCCGAGGCTGCCTGCCCGGTATCTTCAGATGTACCGCGTCTCCCCGCACCGGCCAGTCCGTCGGACGAAGAATGCGGCCTTCGGCGCGCACGGTGCCGTTCTCTTCGAAGACGACCGGGCCATAATCCGGATCGATAACGATCAAGGCGCCCTCGTCGTCGCGGCGGGCCGAGAGCGTGGCGAAACGCGCCTGCATGCCGTCAAGATCAGCCTCGCGCCCGAGATCGGAGAGACGGACGATCCAGCGGCCCTTGCGGCCGGACAGCCGCAGCTCGATATCCGTCGTCGGCCCTTGCCTTACCGGCTCCAGCGCGCCGTTGCCGATCAGCATCGCAATGCCGTCGCCCGACCGAGCGAGCGCCAGATTGCCGTCAACCACCGTGTCGTCGAAAGCCTCGAGCGGGAACCAGGCATGGGTGAAATCCGGCTGGCCCTCATGGATCTCGAAATCGAGGATCGCCAGATCGCGATACTGATGCACGCGCGGCAGTGTTCCACAGCCGCCCCAGAAGCTCGGCCGGCCATACCCGAACTGGATGGTTTCGCCGGGATGATTAATCCAGATCTGCGCTTCCGGCCGGGTTCCCAGACGCAGATGCAGCACCGTCTCCTGGTAGCCCCAGGCGCCGGGACGATAATAGGCGATCGTGCCGAGCGCGGTGTCGCGGGTCTTATAGTGGTAGAGGGCGGCGAAACGGTTCTCGCCCTGGGAAAAGGTCCATTCCTGCGCATCGTCCGACTGATGCGCGGCGATTTCGGCCAGCGCTTCTGGAAAACGCAGGCCATGATCGCGAATGCAGACGGCCAGCTGCGGCAAAGCGTGGACACGCCGGCCGTACCAGCCGCGGCCCCAGAGCAGCCGGGCGATGGCGGAGAGTTCGACCGATCGGCCGGGGCGCAGCGTATGTTCGTAGGAACGGCCCTGGCTGCCGGTCAGCATGCCGTGATGGGCCGAGCGGGCAACGATCTCCATCAGGCGGACGATGCTGGAACTTGCCCGGTTGCGGATCGTCTCATCCGACGCGCAGGCGGCGAGCGCCGTCAGCCCCTTGAGATCGATCGGGAAATAGGGAACGGAATTCCACTCGGCCATTTCCCAGCGCTCGAAGTGATCGAGCCAGGCGCGGACACGTTCTTCGCCGACCCGCATCTGCTCGGCGCCGGTGCGGCCGGAACGGACGAAGACGGCATCGGGGAACAACCTGCCGCCGAGATAGGCGGCCGTATGGAAGAGAAGCGCGTGGTTTTCCGAGAAATACCACTGAACGTCGTTGCCGGGCTCATCCATCCAGTAGCGGTAATTGAGGACGGCGTGCTCGATCCTGTCGCGCAGCGCCGGTGATAGCAGATCGCTCCAGCGGGTATAGGCAAAGAGCAGCGGCACCAGCACGAAATCGGCGCAGTCGTGACAATCCTCGATGACCGGCAGCATGGCCGAGATCATCGCCTCGGTTTCCTCGCCGCCCTGCCCCAGCGCAAGACGGGCGAAAGCACAGACCGTATCGGGTTCGGAATGGGCGGCAACCTCGGCCAGCGCCTCGGCGACGCGGTCCTCAAGGGCGGCGGGTGCCTCCCCCTGGCGCTCGGGATGACAGATCTCGACGCCGAGCGTGCGACTGAGCGAAAGCGCGCCTGTTGTGAAGGTGATGCGGAAATGGCGGAAATCGGCGGGCATATCAGCCGAGGTTCCGAGCGTCAGTTTCGTTGCTCCCGCTTCCAGCTCGAAATCATAATCGAAGCGCTCGATCGACATGAAGTCGCCTTCGATCTCGACATGGCTGCTTAGCGCCACCGGCAGCGGCGCGGGGAAAAGGATCGTCACGTCTTCGCCGAGATAGGCGGTGCGGTCGAAGCGCATGCCTTCGAGGATCGCCTCCAGCACATCCGCATTACCGGCGGCAACGGGAACAGGCAGGGCAGTTTCAACTTCCGGCCCTTCGACATAATCCAGCTGGAAATAGAAACGGGCGTCGCGCTCGGCGAGATCGTCGAAATAGACGCGGATCTCGTTGAGGCCGGCGACCAGATCGACCTCGAAGAGCTGCTGGGCTTCGAGATTGCGCGCATAAGGCGCCATGAAGCCCTGCTCGCGGCCATTGACGAAGAGGATCGCGCCGCCGCAGGTCGACAGGCGAAGCGTGGCAGACCCCGCCGAGCGGGCATCGAGGAAGGTGCGCGCCCAGCAGCCGATGCGTGTCGGGCGAAACCAGAAGCCGGAAAGATCGACGCGCGGGGAGGCAAAAGGAAGCCACCAGCGGACGGCCTCGAATTCGGCAGCCGGCTGCGGCCGTCGGCCGGAGAAGGATTTTTTGAATTCGGTGCGGCAGGGATATTCATGCGGGATGAAATTCTTCGTCTTGGTGACGAAGAAGAACGGATCCATGCTGCCTTCCATCGGACGATCGGCGACGTCGTAGCGCTGCTGCCACAGATGGGCGAGCTGCCAGTAGACGATCGGGCTGGCCTTCGCCGTTGAACGGCGGAGATGGGATTGCTGCTCAGCGGTCATATTTCAGCCCGCTCAAGCCTTGGGACGCCGGGTAAAACACCGACGCTTGGACTGGCCGTCTTGCCACATTTCAAAGCCTCCCTGCTCTGCCGCTTGTCGCGGACTCCTCAAGGACAATTGTGCATAGGCATTCCATTTGCGCAATCTGAAAGATTTTTGCATAGTAGCTGGGAGCGAGGAGACGACATGGCGGCGGAAGAGAAAAAAGGCAGGCGGACACGCCTCGACGACATTGCGGCCAGATGCGGCGTCTCGATCAGCACGGTGTCTCGTGCGCTGGCCGGCGAAAAGGGCGTCAGGCCGGAGATCCGCAAGCTGGTGCTGGAAACGGCAAGCGCCGTCAGCTACGCGCTGCCGGCGAGCGTTGCCGGCAAGAAGGTCATGCTCGTCGCCTCCGGCGCGGCGATGATCGACTATGTCCGCAACCAGTTCACGCTCTATGTGCTCGAAGGATTGAACGCGCGTGCCGCCGTCCTCGGCGTCGAACTGGCGATACGGCCGGTCGCCGACAACGGGGATGAGGTCCGCGTCCTCGCCGAGATGCGGGATGATCCCAGCTTCGGCGGCATGCTGATCCTGACCGTCGACGAAGAGGAGATGCTGGCGGCGGCCGCTGATCTCGGAAAGCCCGTCGTGCTGGTCAACAGCGACGATCCCTATATGCGGCTTTCGAGTGTGACGCCCTGCAATCGCTCGGCCGCCTTCATCGCCGCCGAGCGGCTGATCAAGGCCGGGCATGAACGCATCCTGTTCATGCTGAGGCCGGGACGGCGGACGATCGAGCGGCGCCTCGAAGGCTGGCGCGATGCCCTGCAGCATCATGGGCTGGCCGCCGATGCCGATCTGGTGCTCGAGGTTGAAGACTGGTTGCCGGAACTCGGCGCCGAAGCGGTCACCCGTCTTATCCGCGAGAAAGGCCTCTCCTTCACCGCCATCCTGACGGCTGGCGACAGTCTGGCCAACGGCGCGGTGCGCGGACTGCAGGCGATGGGTTATGCCGTGCCGCAGGACATCTCGGTGATGGGCATAGACGACCTGCCACAGTCGGCCTTTCTCAATCCGCCGCTCTCGACGGTGCATATTCCGATGCGCGAACTCGGCGCCACCGCGCTCGATCTGCTGCGCGACATGATGCTCGGCCTTGCGGCCCCACGGCGGCGGGTCGAGCTTGCCTGCCATCTCGTCGAAAGGGGCAGCGTCGCGGCGGTCAGGCATGTCGGTGCCGTGACGGAAGAGCGCTGAGGATTCTATGCCGGAGGATAGTCTGCTCTGGAGATTGTCGATGGCAGCCCCTCATCCGGCTGCCGCCACCTTCTCCCCGTAAACGGGGCGAAGGGACCATGCCGCGACCTCTCCGCTCCCTCCTCGCTCTCGCAGGGCACGTCCCCTCGCCCCGTTTTTACGGGGGTCCGCAGGACGGGTCGAGACCAGTGGCTCGACCCCGCTAAGGTTAGGGTGAGGGGCAACCATTAGCGCAAACCGGGCAATTCCACGCCACCGCGATCGAGGATATCAAGCCTCGATAAAGCTCGCTTCGAACAGTTCGCGCGCATAGGCATCATGCGTGGTGCCGGCCTGCAGATCCGCTTTAGTGAGCTCATCCACAAAGCAACCGTTCTTCATGATCAGCACCCGGTCGCACATATGGGCGATGACTGCGAGGTCGTGGCTGACAAGCAGATAGGTCAGGCCCTTTTCCTCGCGTTGATCGGCCAGCAGGTTGAGGATTTCGGCCTGGACCGAGACATCGAGCGCCGAGGTCGGCTCGTCGAGCAACAGGATGGGCGGCGACAGGATGAGAGCCCGGGCGATTGCCACCCTCTGCCGCTGACCGCCGGAAAGCTCGTGCGGAAAACGGTTTGCGAAGCTCGCCGGCAAACCGACCTGGATCAATGCCTTTTCGACCTTGGACCAGATCTCGGAATGGCCCATGGCGCGCAGCGGTTCCGCCAGGGCGGTGCCGATACGATGGCGCGGATGCAGGGATCCGTAAGGGTCCTGAAACACCATCTGCGCGAATTTCAGCTCCTCGCGGGAGCGCTTCTTGCCGATCGGTTTGCCGCCAAGCTCGATGTGACCGGTCCAACCGGCCTCCATGCCGGCAAGGCAACGCAGCACCGTCGATTTGCCGCATCCGGATTCACCGACAATGCCAAGGGTCTCCCCCTGGCCAACCTGAAAAGTGATGCCCCTGACGACATGGTTGCTTGATTTGCCGGAGGCAAAGACGACATCGAGGTCACGCACATTGATCATTGCGCCATCTCCAGATCGAGTTTCGTCCTGTCGAGGACCGCGAGCCGGCGAGCCGGATTCCTTGGGTCGGGCAGCGCAGCGATCAACCCACGGGTATAGGGATGACTGGCGTCCTCGAGACTGGTCAGCGTTTCCACGATCCGGCCGGCATACATGACGATGATGCGCTCGCAAAAGGCTGCCACCATGCGTATGTCATGGCTGATCAACAGCAGCCCGGAATTGTTCTCGCGGACCAGTTCATCGAGCAACAGCAGCACGTCCTTGCGGACGCTGACATCAAGCGCCGAGGTCGGCTCGTCGGCGATGACAAGCTTCGGCCGCGCCAGCAGCATCATGGCGATCATCACGCGCTGGCCCATGCCGCCCGAGATCTGATGCGGATAAAGCGCCATGACCCGATCCGGATCGCTGATGCGCACGCGCTCCAGCATGGCGCGGGCAGCCTCATGCGCCTGTTTCTTGTGAAGACCGAGGTGAAGGCGGGCGGCTTCGGCGATCTGCTTACCGATCGAGAGCACCGGATTCAGCGAATAGCGCGGATCCTGCATGATCAGCGCGATGTCCTTGCCGCGAAGCGCTCCCATCTGACGCTCGCTCTTTGCAAGCAACGAACTGCCGGCGAGATCCAGACGCTCGGCCGAGACCACTGCAGCCGGCGGCAGAAGGCGCATGATGGCGCGACCGGTCGTCGATTTGCCGGAACCGGATTCTCCGACAATCCCGACACGTTCGCGCCCGACGTCGAAACTGACATTGGAGACGGCGGGCACGGCGCCTCGGCCGAAACGGACGCTCAAACCTTCGACGGAAAGAACGGGCTGCAGATCACGATCTTGCATGGCGAGGATCCAGAATGTCGCGCAGAGCATCTCCGGCGATGTTGAAGGCAAGGCTGGTGAGGAGGATGGCGATACCCGGCATCACGGCAACCCACCAATAATCGAGCATGAACTTGCGGCCGCTGGAGATCATCGCGCCCCATTCCGGCGCCGGCGGCTGGGCGCCAAGCCCGAGAAAGCCAAGCGAAGCGGCCGTCAGAATGATACCCGCCATGTTGAGCGTCAGGCGAACGATGACGGACGGGACGCACATCGGGGCGATATAGAGGAGAAGAATGCGCATCGGCGAGGCGCCATAAAGGCGGGCGGCGACCACATAATCGGCGTTTCTGACGACAAGCGCCTCGGCGCGCGCGAGTCTGGCAATCGGCGGCCATGCGGTCAGCGAGATCGCGATGATTGCGGTGGTCAAGCCCGCACCGAGTGCCGCAGCAAAAGCCAGAGCCAGGATCAGTGACGGGAACGACAGGACGATATCGGTGGCGCGCATCAGCAGCGCATCGGTGCGCCCGCCGAAGAAGCCGGCGACAACGCCGATCAACAGGCCGATCGGCCCAACGATCAACGAGATCGACAGCACGGTCTGGATGGTGATGCGCGTGCCGAAGATGAGCCGGCTCAAGATGTCGCGGCCGAATTCGTCCGTGCCTGCCAAGTGCGCGAGGCTCGGCGGCTGCAACGCATCGCCAAGCGCCTGTATCGCCGGATCGTAAGGCGCCAGCAGCGGCGCGAAGATCGCGATCAAGCAAAGCAGACCGAGGATGACAAACCCTCCAAGACCAAGCGGCTCGGCCGCCAATTTGCGGCCGGCGCGCGCAAACGACGCCGCGATACGGGTCGACACACTTGGAGGGCGGATCTGAATTTCGCTGCGGATAACGTCGCTCATCGCACCGCCTCCCGCATGCGCGGATCAAAGACGGCGTAAGCGACGTCGGCCAGGAAGTTCAACAACATGAAGATAAATCCCACAATGATGGTGCCGGCGACGATGGCGTTCATATCGCCGATCATCAGCGCATTGGTCATGTACTGGCCAATGCCCGGCCAGGAGAAAACGATCTCGGTCACGACAGCGCCTTCGAGCAGACCGCCATAGGAAATGGCGAGAATGGTGATCAGCTGCACCGCAATGTTCGGTAGCACATGGCGCCAGATCGTGCCGAGCGGGCTCACACCCTTGGCTCGGGCCGCGATGACATAATCCTGGCTCAACTGCTCCAGGGTGAAGCTGCGCGTCATGCGGGTGATGTAGGCCATCGCCGCATAGGCAAGGATGACGGCTGGCAGAATGATATGGCCGAGCGCATTCCAGAAGATTTCCGTCTCGCCCTGCAGCAGGCTGTCGATCAACAACAGCCCGGTTTGCGGCATGACGAGGCCTTCGTAAAAGACATCGATCCTACCCGGCCCACCGACCCAATTGAGGCCGGCGTAGAAGATGACGAGCCCGACGATGCCGAACCAGAAAACCGGGATCGAATGACCGACGAGCGCGACAACGCGGGCCGTCTTGTCGATGAAGCTGTCGCGAAAGAGTGCTGCGACCAGCCCGAGCGGGACACCGACGAAGGTCGAAATGATCACCGCCAACGTCGCCAGTTCGAATGTTGCCGGAAACGCCTGGGCAAGGTCCGAAGAGACGGGATTGCCGGTGAGGACGGCCGTGCCGAAATCGCCATGCGCCAAGCCGTTCAAGTAGAGGAAAAACTGCTGGTAGATCGGCAGATCGAGCCCCAGGCGCGCCCGCATCGCCGCATAGGCAGCGGGATCGGCGAGCTCGCCGACGATTGCGCCGACCGGATCGGTGGGCAAGACGCGGCCGATCACGAAGGTCACACATAAGAGGATGAACAGGCTGACCAGCAAATGCGCCAGGCGTCGGCCAAATTCGGCTACGGAGAGTTCCTTCATGATCGGCTGTCCTGGGAGTATTACTGGGTTTCGACCTTGGTCACGTTCTCGAGACGCGTCAGCTGAGACGGATGCCCCACATATCCCTCGACCTTGCCGTTGAGGACGATCGGCTCAAAGCGCTCGAAGAGCGGAAGCACCGCGGGCTTCTGTTCGACGAACATCTTCTGCATCTGAACATAGAGTTCGCCACGCTTCTTGGCGTCCGGCTCCATCGATGCTTTGGCCGTCAGGGCCGTGAGTTCCGGGATGTCCCAGGCCGAGCGCCAGACAAAATTGCCGGCATTGTTGGCTTCCTTCGAGTTGTCGGGATTGGAGGAAAACTGCTCCATCGAGCCGAGCACGTTCGGCATGTAGGCGCTGGTCTGCGGAATCAGCAGATCGAAATCCCTGGCGCGATGGGCGGCGATGATTTCCGAACCGTTGCCCTGCTGGATGTCGACCTTGATGCCGATCTGGGCCAGCGATGCCTGGATGGCGGTAGCCAGATCGATGCGCGGCGTTTGCGCGATGGTCTTCAGCGTCAGCGAAAAGCCGTCCTTGAAGCCTGCCTCGCTCAGCAGCTGCTTGGACTTTTCGACATCGAGATGCCAATCGGGGTTGGGGATGGCGTAGTCGAAATTCTCCGGAACGGGAACGTTTCTCGCCCGGCCGTAAGGGCCCATGATGGTCTTTTCGATGCCCTTGTAGTCGATGCCGTAGGCGATGGCTTCGCGAACCTTCGGATTGGCGAGGTATTTGTTGCCGGCATTCATCGACAGCACGTAGAAGCCGCCCGTCGGAATACGCTGGATGGCAAATCCCTTCTTGCTCTGGAAGGTCGCGAGATCCGATGCGGTCAAGGCGCTGGCAATATCGATATCGCCGCGCTCGAGCATCAGCCGCTCGACCTGGCTTTCGGGCACATGCCGGACGATGACGCGACGCATTTTTGGCGCGCCGGTCACATAATCCTTGTTGGCGTCGAGGATCACCAGTTCGTTCGGAGACCAGCGATTGAGGGTGAACGGACCGGAGCCGGCAGAATGCGTTCGCATCCAGGCGTTTCCGTAGTCGTTGTCGACGGCGTGGCTCTCGACCTCGACGCTGTCGACCACGCTGGTGGTCGTCGTTGTCAGCCGGTAGAGCAGAAGCTCTGCCGTCACCTGGTCGGAGAGATCGATCCGCACCGTCTGATCGTCGACGGCCTTGACGAGCTTTTCGACATTGTCCTTGTCGTAGCCGACGCGCTTAAGGTTGGCGGCGGCGGCCTGGTCCATCTTCAGGAGCCGCGCCAGCGAGTAGACGACATCCGTCGAGGTGACCGGGTTGCCGGAGGCGAAATTGGCCTTGCGCAGCGTAAAGGTGATGCCCTTGTCGTCGATCTTCCAGCTTTCCGCCAGCTGCGGAAGGATCTTGCCATCAGCCGTGCTGGCGACCAGCCGATCGTACAGATTCGACATGATCTCGACCGCCTTGCCTTCGGTCGCCTGCTGCGGATCAAGCGACAGAACCTGCGCCAGCGAAGTGCCGACCACCAGCTGGTCTTGCGGCGTGGCGGCCTGCATTTGCGGTGCAGCGATCGTCAGGGCGCCGATGACGGCACCGACGAACAAGCTCTTAGAAAAATGCTTCATTGTCACTCCTCCCTGGATTACTATAGGAAACATATTATGTCGCCCGTATGTCGTATTATGATTTAACGAAGTCCGATAAGATTGACAAGACCCGGGCGGCAGAGACTTGGTCCGAGGGGATTGGGGGAGCCGAAATGACGACACTCAGCCGTGGCCGGCAAAGACTGGCGCAACAGGTTATCGATCAGCTGCGGGCGCAAATCGAGACGGGAAAGCTGCGCGTCGGCGACCAGCTGCCGACCGAGCCGCAGCTTGAAGCGACATTCGGCGTCAGCCGCACCGTGGTGCGCGAGGCCATTGCCGATCTGAGATCGGCAGGCTTCGTCAAGCCGATCCAGGGCAAAGGCGTCTTTGTCGCGGATCCGAAGGCGCATTCGGTCCTGTCGCTGACGCCGGTGGAAATCAAAAGCATTCCGGAAACCCTGGAATTGCTGGAGTTTCGCATGGCCGCCGAGGGTGAAGCGGCGGCGATCGCCGCCTATCGCCGCACCGCCGAGCAAGAGGCGACAATCCGCGACGCCAACCGCAGAATGGCGAACCTGATCGAAACCGGACAGCAAACGGTGGAAGCGGATTACGCCTTCCACATGGCGATTGCCGCCGCTACGAACAACCGATTCTATGTCGATGTCCTACGCCATTTCGGCCCCAGAGCTATCCCCCGCGGCCAATTTCCGACGCTGCCGGAAGCCAATGACCGCGACTATCTTCAGAAGGTTTATGCCGAACATGTCGAAATCCTCTCGGCAATCGCCGATCAGGATCCCGAACGCGCCCGCCAGGCGATGCGCGCCCATATGCTGGCCAGCCAGCGCCGCTACCGCATGCTCGCGGAGCAGCAATAGGGCTCGACACCCTTCAAAATTCATATTATGTCATATGACGTTGGATAATTTCGAAAGAGACTCAAATGTATCTGGGAACACAGGTCGCAGCGCGGGATGACGACGACTATCGTATCTTCGCGCAACTGGGTGTGAAGCATATCAACGCCGACCCGCCGGGAAAGCCGAGCAGTTGGACGCTCTCCGATCTCGAACAGCATCGCGACAAGGTCGAAAGCTTCGGCCTGATTCTCGACATGATCCAGTTGCCGCTGCCCTCGCAGCCAATCGAGAAGGCTTCCTATCCCGATATCCTGCTTGCCGGCCCCGAGCGCGACAGACAGATCGACGCCGTCTGCAAGCTGATCGAGAATGTCGCAGCCGCCGGCATTCCTGCGGTGAAGTACAATCTCAACCTGATCGGCATTCCCCGCACGCCGGATGAACCGGGACGCGGCGGATCGCTGAATGCCAGCTTCCGCTGGGACAAGACGGATCAGCAGGCCGAGCCCGGCCTTGCCGGCGTGCTTTCCGAGGACGAAAACTGGGAGCGGATCGACTATTTCCTGGAACGCGTCGTTCCTGTCGCTGCAAGCAACCGCGTCCGGCTCGCCTGCCATCCGCACGATCCTTATACGCCGCCGGGTTATCGCGGCGTCACGCGGGTGCTGGGTACGGTGGAAGGTCTGAAGAAATTCGTGCTGATGCGTGAAAACCCGTATCACGGCCTCAATTTCTGCCAGGGTTCGATCGGCGAGATGCTGGAAAATCCCGGCAAGGAAATCGACGATGTCATCCGCTGGTTCGGCCAGCGCGGCAAGATCTTCAATGTTCACTTCCGCAATATTCGCGGCGGCAAGCTGTCCTTCATGGAGACCTTCCCTGAAGAAGGCGACATGGACATGGTCCGCTCCGCCAGGATCTACAAGGAGGTGGGCTTCAAATACATGCTGATGCCCGACCATGTGCCGACCGTCAGCGGCAAGGATCCAACCGCCACCGCATTTGCCTTCTGCTACGGCTATATCGCCGCACTTCTGCAAGTGCTCGACAGCGAGTGAGCCGGTTTTCAACACGTCAAGAATAGGACTTCATGATGAACCCGATTGAATTGAAGAAGGCCGTCGGTAGTGGTCTCCTGTCGTTCCCCATTACGCATTTCGACGACCAACTGAAATTTGACGAAGCGAAGTACCGCCGTCATGTCGAGTGGCTTTCCGGTTATGACGCTGCTGCACTGTTTGCCGCCGGCGGCACCGGTGAATTCTTCTCGCTTAATCCTGCCGAGATTCCGCAGGTGATCCGGGCGGCCAAGGCGTCGGCGGGCAAGACGCCGATCATTTCGGGAACCGGCTACGGCACCTCGCTCGCCATCGAGATCGCAGTCGCGGCCGAGAAGGCCGGCGCGGACGGGCTGCTGCTGCTGCCGCCCTATCTGATGTTTGCCGAGCAGGCGGGTCTCATCGCCCACGTCAAGGCGGTCTGCCAATCGGTCGGCATCGGCGTCATCGTCTATAACCGCGACAACGCCGTCCTGACCGCCGACAGCATCGCGCGCCTGGCGGAGGAATGCCCGAACCTGATCGGCTTCAAGGACGGCGTCGGCGATGTCGACAAGGTGATCGAGATCACCACCCTGCTTGGCGATCGTCTCGTCTATGTCGGCGGCATGCCGACCCATGAGGTTTATGCCCAGGCCTATTTTGCCGCCGGCGTGACGACCTATTCATCGGCCGTGTTCAACTTCGTGCCCGCGCTTGCCCAGCGCTTTTACGGTGCCCTACGCACCGGCGATCAGGCAACCGTCGATGAGATCCTCAAAGGCTTCTTCTTCCCCTTCGTCGCCTTGCGCAACCGCAAGAAGGGATATGCCGTCTCGATCATCAAGGCCGGCCTTCGCGTCCTCGGGCAGAATCCCGGCCCCGTGCGCCCGCCTTTGACGGATCTTACCCAGGAAGAACTGGCGCTGCTGGAAAAGATCATCCAGGCCAACGGCGTCACACGTGTCGCGGCGGAATAATATATCGCGGCAATCGGCCGCCGGGATGGCCCGGCGGCTGTCCCGTTCGCACCAACAACGGACATCGGCTCGGCTCGGATGGACGACCGCTACAGGGCCGGAACTGACGGGCTGCGTCGAGGCCCGAAATAGCTAAAGAGCAAATCTTTAGGCGCCCTGCGTGCATAATCTTGAAAGTAAGCTGTTGCCGCTGTCGTTGGTTTCCGGCACGAGGGCCTTTCGAAATAGCGGCAAGGGACAGCGCCGCACTGGCGACCGCCGGATCAGGACTCAGCCATCACGCCCCCTCACCGCCCATGAGGCGGTATCATGATCGGGGTGCTGGTTGTTGCTCTCCTTGATCGCCGCGGCCCAGTCGGCGCCGTTGTTTTCGGTCGCACCGGTATTTTCTATGCCCGTGATCGTATCGAACCATGCCACCATGTTCTCGGTGCAGGTACTGGCAAGCGGCGCGAAGGCGTGCGGATCGTCAAGCGAACCGATCATCAGGTTGGTGCGACCGTTTTCGAGGTGGTGGAAGAACAATGGCGTGCCGCAATTGGCGCAGAAGCCGCGCTCGACAATCTCCGAACTCTTCCAGATGCTTGGCTTGCCGCGTGTCCAGCTGAGCGCATCATCGGGCGCGGCGACGAGCGCGGCAAAGATGTTGCCCGAGGCTTTCTGGCACATGCGGCAATGGCAGAGATGCGAATTGTCAAGCATAGCGGTTGCGTGGTAGCGCACGGCACCACACTGGCAGCCGCCGCTCACCTCCATCTCGATGCGTTTCATTTTTTCTCCTCCTTCAAGAGGCGGGTTTGGGCTTACCTCTTTTAGGTTTTCGTCACTTTCCCGCTGCCCGAAGCTGTCTTGCGGCCTTAGTGGTACGTCACGACGGGATTGAACACCCTTTGCAGGAAGGGCCTGAGAGCTGCCTGCATGTGGTTCCTCGGAATTTGATGTCCACACTCAAAGACGTGAAGCGTCGCCAGGACTCCGGCATTGGACAGAGCTTTTGAGAAGAGTTCGGCATGGGCAACCGGAGCACGGTCGTCATGCTTTCCATGCAGCAATAGCGTCTCAGACCGAACTTCGGGCGCACAATGCAAAGCAGAGCGAGCCAGAAAGGCCTCTCTCGATAGGCCCGCCTCTTTCTCGATAGCCCACCGCAAACCGTCTGAACTCTCGTGATAAGCGACTTCAAGATCGTAGACGCCGCTGGATAGAATGACTGCTCGCAGATCAGAAACCTGGGTGGCGACCATTGCCGATGCAACGGCACCACGACTGTTTCCACAGAGAACAATTCGGTTAGGATCGACGGAAGGCTGGTCCCGCAGGAAGGCGAGAGCAGCTATGATCGCTTGCTGGGTTTTGGGACCGCAGAAATCTGAAGGGCCATCTGACGCCCCAAAACCGGGCTGCGAGACTGCCGCAGCAGTAATATTCAAACCAGAACAGAACCGAAGCAACGCGCCGCTGTTGACCGTCTCTATCCCTCCAAGCAGACGGCCACCCTGATTGCCGTGGACAAATAGGATTGCTCCTGCGGGCGTTTCGCTTGCGGCTTGAGCTTGAAAAAGCTCGACCGTGGCTCCGTCCCCCCGGTCAATGAGATGTCGAGTTACTACCGGCATTAACCACCATCAGGTTTTCGCGTGCCGGACAGACAATAGTGCAACTTGTGGCATTGGCAACGTCCGGCGGCGGCGGCTGTTTCGGTCTTTTGAGCAGGTAGGTGCTGGCTATCCGCCCTATTCATTGGCCCCAGTAGGGAGCAACGCGGCCGATTCCCCCGGCGGCCCTATCGGCATCACCTGTATGCGCGAAACCATCGGATTTGTTCATCCCAGAAATGGTCGCGATCACCCACGGCAAAGGTGGCAGCAAACCGGATGAGGGACTGGTGTCGACGATCTCCTGGACCGAGGATTCGCATGCCCTAGCGGTTCTTGTGCCTAAAGCGCCACACCAGTACCGCGGTCGAAGACGTGCACCTGATCGCTGGTGATGCTTGCCTCGAAGACGGCGCCGTAACGGGCGGGGTATTCGCCGTCGACGATGGCGGTCACCTGCTGTCCGGCGAGGTCGAAGACGACATGGGTCTGGGCGCCTGTCGGTTCCACCAGCATCGTCCGGCCGGCAAGCGCCGTGCCGGCGGCAACACCGGGAACGAGATGTTCGGGGCGCAGGCCGATGGTGATGGCCTGGCCGGCCTTGACCTTGCGGTCGGGCGCGATGCGGATTGCCGTACCGTCCCCGAGGCGGGCGGCGGGTTCACCATTTTCGCCGTCGACCGTGCCTTCGAGCATGTTCATCGCCGGCGATCCGATGAAGGCGGCGACGAAGAGATTGGCGGGTTTCCTGTAGAGTTCGAGCGGTGTTCCCTCTTGCTCCACCCTGCCCTGATTGAGCACGACGATGCGGTCCGCAAGCGTCATCGCTTCGATCTGGTCGTGGGTGACATAGATCGAGGTCGTCCTGACCTTCTGGTGCAGCGTCTTGATTTCCGAGCGCATCTGTACGCGCAGCTTGGCATCGAGGTTGGACAGCGGCTCGTCGAACAGGAAGACGGCGGGATTGCGCACGACGGCACGGCCCATGGCGACGCGCTGGCGCTGGCCGCCGGAGAGCTGGGCCGGCTTGCGGTCGAGCAGATTGCCGAGATCCAGCATGCGGGCGGCTTCGGCCACCCGGGCTTCGATCTGCGGTTTGGCAACGCCGGCGAGCTTCAGATTGAAGCCCATGTTTTCCGCCACCGTCATGTGCGGATAGAGCGCGTAGGATTGGAAGACCATGGCGATGTTGCGTTCCCGCGGCGTCATGGCGTTGACGACCTTGCCGCCGATGGCGATCTCACCATCGGTGATCTCCCCAAGGCCGGCGATCATTCTGAGCAGTGTCGATTTTCCGCAACCGGACGGCCCGACGAGGGCGACGAATTCGCCATCCTCAATATGAAGCGAGATGCCGTGAATAACGTCGACGGCGCCATAGGTCTTGCTGATATCGGTGAGTTCAACGGATGCCATGATTGCACTCCAACGGTTCGGCTCAGGACTTCACGGCGCCGGCGGTCAGACCGGCGATGATGTGTCTCTGGGCGACGAAAAAGACGATGATGGTGGGAAGGATGGTCAGCGTGATGAAGGCCAGCACCAGCTGCCATTCCGTGCCGTACTCGCCGCGATAGACCATGATGCCGAGCGGCCAGGGATATTTCGATTCCGAGTTCAGCATGATCAGCGGCAGGATGTAGCTGTTCCAGCTGCCGACGAAGGAAATGATGCTGACGGTGGCGACGATCGGGCGGGAGAGCGGCAGCGAGATATGCCAGAAGAAGCGGAGATAACCGCAGCCGTCGACGAAGGCCGCCTGAAACAATTCTTCCGGAAGATTGCGGAAATAGTTTCGAAACAGCAGGATGCTCATGCCGAGACCGAAAGCCACCTGCGGCAGCACCACGCCCCAATAGGTATCGAGCAGGCCGAGATCGCGGATGCGAATGAACAGCGGCAGGATCGCGGTCGCCGCCGGAAACATCAGGCCGAGCAGGAAATAATTGAGCAGGAAGGACGATCCGAAAAAGCGGACATGGGCAAAGGCGAAAGCCGCCATCGACGAGACGATCAGCGTCAGGAGGACGGTGAGCGACGCGATCACCAGCGAATTGCCGATCTGCAGCCAGTAGCGTTCACCGAAGAGAATATCTGTGTAGTTCGCCCATTGCCACTCCGTCGGCAGGCCGAAGGGATTGGTGCGCAGGTCGCCCAGCGTCTTGAAGCCACCGAGTGCGGTCGTCAGCAGCGGTACGAGCACGATCGCGGCAATCAGGCTCAGCGACGCGTAGAGATAGACGCGTGTTGACGTGCTCATGCGGATGGAGGAGCTCATATCAGTCATGGCGCATGAATATCCTTTTGTAACCGAAGGCGAGCGTCACGCAGATGATGAAGAGCACCACGCCGACGGCGCTGCCGAGGCCGACCTGCATGCGCATGACGCCGTAGGTGTAGAGGAAGGTGACCATCGTCTGGGTGGAGTTGGACGGCCCGCCGCCGGTCAGCGGCATGATCATGTCGAAGAGCTGCAGCGAGCCGACGACGGCAAAGAAGATCGAAAGACGCAAGGTCGAGCCGAGCAGCGGCAGGGTGACATAACGGAACTTCTGCCAGCCGGTGGCGCCGTCGATTTCGGCTGCCTCCAGCACGCTCTTGTCGACGGATTGCAGGCCGGCGATGAACAGCATCATGTGGAAACCGAAATATTTCCAGACGATAACGCCAAGCACGGCATAGATCGCCACGTCCTTGTCGGCGAGCACGTAAGGGTTGGCGAAGCCGAAGAAGTTGGAAACGGCGGCAAACAGGCCATAGTCGCCATCATAGACAAAGCGCCAGATGAGGCCCGCGGCAACGTCCGCCAGCACATAGGGCAGGAAGAAGATCAGGCGGTAACCGACGACACCCGGAATGCGGTGCGCCAGCATGGTGGCCAGCCAGATGGCGAGCGGCACCTGGATGCAGATCGAGATCACGATGATCAGGCCGTTATTGACCAGCGCCTGGGTGAAGGCCGCATTGCGGAACAGAACTTGGAAATTACGCAGCGCGATGAACTCGGTCGGCGTGCCATAGCCGTTCCACTTGTACAGGCTATACCAGGCCGCCTCGCCCATCGGCATGATGACGAAGAGCGTGAAGAGCAGCAGCGCTGGCGGCAGAAAGATGAGCAGCACCGTCAGCCGGTCGTGGGCGACCGAGCTTTTCCGGTTTGCGGCCCGTCTTGCCGGCCTCGCGGCCGATGTTACCGAGGGTACTGAAATATTGGCCATGGGTCCTGCTTTCGTTCGTCGGCAGCAATGCCGGCGCTCCACTTGATCGAGAGCGCCGGGAAGGCTCTGCGGGCGCTGGTTATTGTTCCAGCTCGAAAGCGTCCTGGATCATCTGGGCACCGTCCTTGGAATTCATCTGGCCGGAGACGATTTCCACGGAGACGTCGTTGACGACACGGCCGACGGCCGCGCCGAGATCCTGGTCGAAGAAGTTCTGATGCCAGGTCGAACCGGCAAGCTGTTTGGCCGATTCGGCCAGCAGCGGATTGACGACGCCGTCATCGGCGCCGACGGCAACGGGAAGCAACATGCCGGCCTTGGCCATTGCCCGCTCGTTTTCCGCATTGGTGAGGAAGGCGAGGAAATCGAGCGCTTCCTTGGAGGCCTTCTTGGTGACGGCCCAGCCGTTCAGGCCGCCAAGCGTATCGGTCGGTTTGCCGGCGCCGCCTTCGACCGTCGGGAAGACGAAACGGCCGATATTGTCTGATGAAAGCCCCTTGCCGTCGCCGGCATTCTTGCGCTGGTTGGCCTCGGTCGCTTCAAAGCCGAGGATCATCGCAGCCTTGCCGTCGCCGAAAACGCCGAGCGTTTGCGGCCAGGTCGCACCGAGATAGCCGGGCTGGAACGGCTCGAGCTTGCCGAGTTCGGCGAGGTCGTCGCCGGCCTTGATGATAGCCGGATCAAGGAAACCTTCGCCCTCGCCGTTCTTGGCCGCTTCGAACACCTTCTGGCCGCCCTCGCGCATGACGAGATAGCTCCAGTAGAAATGGATAGGCCATTTCTCACCACCGCCGCCGGCGATCGGCACGATGCCGGCCGCCTTGATCTTCTGAACCGTGGCGAGAAAATCGCTCCAGGTCTTGATGTCTTCGGCTTTGACGCCCGCCTTGGCAAACAGCGTCTTGTTGTAGAAGAAGCTGACGAGACCGACCTTGTAGGGAATGGCCCAGGTCTTGCCGTCGAAAGTCAGGCCATCGACCGAAGACGGGGTATAGGCGCTGCGCAGCTTGCCGCCATCGCCATCAAGCGCTGCCGTCACATCCTGGAGCGCGCCGGTCTCGGACTGCTGCTTCAACACGCCGCCGCCCCAGCTGAAAAAGAAATCCGGCACGTCGTCGGACTGGAGCAATGTCGGAAGCTTGGCCTTGAAGGCCTCGTTTTCGAGGAACTGCATCTGGATGTCGACGTCGGGATGCTGGGCTTCGTATTTCTTGACGATGTCTTCCCAGGCCGCGACGTTTTTCGGGTCGAGCTCGAGATGCAGCCATTTCACCACCGTCGTCGCCGAGGCGGCGCCCGCTCCCGCCAACAACAGGCCGGCTGCCGCAGCCATGGATACAATGCGCCTGCCGCCGAAAGCGGCGTTCTTCAGCATAAAATTCATTGATTTTCCTCCCAGGGGTCTATCCTCACAATTTTTCCCCTATGCGGATTAATTCAGCGGAGCTTTGCCCGGATGTCAACCCAATCGCTGCTATTTTTACCAAATACGCTTGACAGGCCCACGGGATTGCCTGCTATTTATTTCGTAACCCGTTAAAAATATTGGGTTCCGCCCAACAAACGATGCCGGCTAGTTTTTATGAAGACCGCAGATCCAGAATTGATGCGCGCGATCAATCGCTTGAACGTGCTCGATACCATCCGGCGCCATGGTCCGATCTCGCGCATCGAGATCAGCGAACGCACCGAGCTTTCCACCACCACCGTTTCCGCCATCACCGCGTCGCTGCTCGACGACGGGCTGATCCTGCCGCGCCATGAAGGCGACATCCGCAACGAGGCGGTGCGCGGCAGGCCGCGCGTGGCGCTGGAGCTCAATCCGGATGCCGCCCGCGTGGTGGGCGCCAAGATCGCCGCCAACAGGATGGTCTTCGTCGTCACCAATTTCCGCGGCGACGTGCTGTCGAAGCTCGCCTTGCCGATCCGCATCGACCGGCAGCCGATCGGCGTCATCGCCGATCTCGTCGAGGACGGCGTCAGGCGTTGCGTCGTCGATGCCGGGCTGTCGCTCGAGGATGTCGACAGCGTCTGCCTCGGCTTTCCCGGCGTCATCGAGCACCGCACCGGCTATATCAGAAGCAGCCCGATCTTTCGCGACACCAACGTCGATTTCGCCGCCGAGATGTCGACGCGGCTGGCAACGCCGACCATCGTCGAAAGTGATGCGCACGCCATCACGCTTGGCCATCACTGGTTCGGAAAGGCGCGTGATCTCGAGGATATGGTATTGATTTCGCTGGAACAAACGTTGGGGCTCGGCGTGCTGCACGGCAACGGCCTGTTTCGCGGCGCCGGCGGCCTCAGCCACAATCTCGGCGACCTCGTGCTCGGCATGGGGCCGAACGGCGTCATCCGGCTTTTCAGCCAGGCCGGCGAAAGCGCCATCCTCGGCGAACAACCAGCCGACGGGCGTTTTGCCGAAGCGATCCGGCTCGGCCGCGGCATGAACCATGCGCAGGCGCTGATCAAGGCCGATGACGACCGGCTGATAAGCGCCGCCATCCGCGCCGGCGAAGCGGTGGGATTGACCATCGCCAACATCGTCACGCTGTTTGCGCCGCCCCGCGTCATCCTTGTGGGCTCGAGCCTGGCGCTTGGCGAACCCTTTCTGAACAGCCTGCGCGATGCCTATGCGCTCGCCATTCCGCCGTCGCTGAAGGGGGTGAGCGAACTCGTCTTCGACGATTCGAGCGATGATTTCTGGGCGCAGGGCGCGGCTGCCGTGGCGCTCTACGAGCTTTACGAATCGCCCTGGAGCACGACCGGGCCGGCGCTCTGACGGGCGCCACAATCACAATCAATGGAGGAATTCATGGAGAGAGTCGGTATCGGCATCGTCGGATGCGGCAATATTTCAGGCGCCTATCTCACGGCGATGGCATCCTTTCCCATTCTCGATATTCGCGGCGTTGCCGATCTCAATCGGGAGCTGGCCGAGGCGAAGGCTAAGGAATTCAACGTTCCCGCCCGATCGATCGAAGAGCTTTTCGCCGATCCGAAGGTCGAGATCATCGTCAATCTGACGATCCCGAAAGCCCATGTCGCGGTCGCGCTGCAGGCGCTCGAGGCCGGCAAACATACCTATTCGGAAAAGCCGCTCGGGATTAATTTCGCGGAAGGGAAAAAATTGGCGGATGCCGCCAAGGCGAGGAATCTGCGCATTGGTGCTGCCCCCGACACCTTCCTCGGCGGTGGCCACCAGACGGCCCGCGCGCTGATCGACCAGGGCGTCATCGGCCAGCCGGTCGGCGGCTCGGCGAGCTTCATGTGCCCGGGCCATGAGCGCTGGCATCCGAACCCGGACTTCTATTACGAAGTCGGCGGCGGGCCGATGCTCGACATGGGTCCCTATTACATCACCGATCTCGTCAATCTTCTCGGACCGGTTTCGCAAGTTGCGGGTTTTGCGACGACGCCGCGCGCCGAACGGCTGATCACCAGCGAACCGCGCAATGGCGAGCGCATTCCCGTGCATGTGCCGACCCATGTCGCCGGCATGATGGCCTTTGCCAACGGCGCCGTCGTCCAGATCGCCATGAGCTTCGATGTCGCCGGCCACAAGCATGTGCCGCTTGAGGTCTACGGCACCGAAGGCACGCTGATCGTTCCCGATCCCAACAAGTTCGCCGGCCCGGTGGAATATCTGAAGAAGGGTGGGCCGTTCGAGGACCAACCGGTCACCGCGCCCTATGCCGACGGCAACTACCGCTCGCTCGGCGTCGCCGACATGGCGCATGCGATCCGCTCCAACCGGCCGCACCGCGCCAATGGCGACCTGGCGCTGCATGTGCTCGAAGTCATGGAAGCGTTCCACATCGCCGCCGCGACCGGCCGAACGGTCGCGATCACCACGGCGACGGAGCGCCCTGCCCCGCTGTCCGATTCCATCGTCGACGGACGGCTGGCGAAATAAGTTTCAGGAGGAAAGACTATGCGTGAAGCACTGATCGTCTGGGGCGGCTGGAGCGGGCATGAGCCGCAGGAGTGCGCCGAAATCATCAAGACCATGCTCGAGGAAGACGGTTTCAAGGTCTATCTCGAACACGGCACCGAGGCGCTTGCCGACCCTTCCGTCCATGATCTCAGCCTCGTCGTGCCGATCATGACGATGTCGAAGATCGAGAAGGAGGAGGTCAAGAACCTCGCCACGGCGATCGAAAGCGGCGTCGGCATCGCCGGCTATCACGGCGGCGCGGGCGATGCCTTCCGCGATTCCGTCGACTACCAGTTCATCATCGGCGGCCAGTGGGTGGCTCACCCCGGCAACATCATCGACTATACCGTCAACATCACCCGGGCTGACGATCCGCTGATGGAGGGTATCGCCGATTTCCCCTATACATCAGAGCAATATTACATGCATGTCGACCCCTCGAATGAGGTTCTGGCGACGACGAAGTTCACCGGCGAACATGCCTACTGGATCGACGGCGTCGTCATGCCCGTCGTCTGGAAGCGGAAATACGGCAAGGGCCGGGTCTTCTATTCCTCGCTCGGCCATCAGGCCAAGGAATTCGACGTTCCCCAGATGAAGACCATCTTCCGCCGCGGCGCCAACTGGGCGGCGCGGTGAGGCGAGGCTGTTCGGTTCGTGGGTATCCAAGAAAGGCCCCTCCCCAACCCCTCCCCACAAGGGGGAGGGACTAACCCGGAGCGCCCACCTCGTTCTTCTTGAAACGTCGCAGATCTAGAAAGCGGGTGCGGCAGTCTTAGCCCCTCCCCCTTGTGGGGAGGGGTTGGGGAGGGGTTTTGGCTGATCTCAGCCGATGATCAACGCCGTCCCATAAAGCCCCAGCGCGAAAACAGTGTGAGCCAGCAGATTGAAGCACCGGACCTTGTTCGGGGTCGGATGTTTGGAAGCGGCCCAGCCGATGCCCAGGCCCGGCTGCAATAGGAACCACCCTGCCCCGACGGTGATAATGCCGAAGATCCAGGCGGGTAGAAATGCCGGGGCGGCCAGCCAGGCCGAGCCCATGATGATGGCGAAGATCACCCCATAGAGGATGCCGACGGCGTAGTGGCTGATCCAGCCGAGCGCCAGTTCTTGGGCATAGGGCTCGGCATCGGCAATGCTCTCGTGAAAGACCTTGCCGCGGCCAAGGTGCCAGAACCAGCGTCCCACAGGTGCCCAGTTGGGCGCCGCCTGGCCGAACCGGGTGAGCAGGATCGCCCAGAGGTCCATCAGGATGGTTGCGCCGGCGCCGATCACCAGGCCGCGCCACAGAATGTCGAACATTGGGAATCACCGGAAAACGTTGCGATTGCACGACGCTACAAGATCATCGCCGACGCGCCGGCGCAATGGCTCCGATGAATTCAAAGGCCACATTCCGGAGTGATTCAGAGGCTAATCCGCCTGCGGTTCGCCCTCGCCCATCCGCTCGCGGGCGATATCGATGCGATCGGTCATTGCCTTGCCCTTCGGGCTGATGACCGCCTCGCGCACGCGGCGGTCGGCGGACAGGGCCTGAATACCAGCGTTCAGGACGCCTATAATCTCGGATGGAAACTGGCGGCGGTTGCTGCCAGCGCCCCTGACGCGCTGCTCGACAGCTATGAGGAAGAGCGCCGCCGCCGTGCTCGGTCTGGCGACCAATCTTCTCGACGCCATGAAGCGCGGCAATATGCGGGCGCGGCCGTGATGTGCATCAACTCGATATCGGCTATCCCAATTCCTCCCTCGCGCTGGAAAAGCCGGAGCGGAACGCCGGCCTGCTTGCGGGCGACCGTGCGCCCGATGCGCCGCTCAAAGCTGTCGCCGGCCAGCCGACGCGTCCGTTCGAAAGCGTTGCGGCAGATCCTTCGAGGCTCCGCCCGATGGGCAACGTATAAGGATGAGGAGCGTTAGAGGTGCCGCGCTATAAACGGGGCACACGGATCTTTAGAGGGCATCCCGCTCGTATCGCGGCGCCCATCCGCGGGCCATCCCGCGGCTCATCACGCTTTCCGCCAGCGCCAATTGCTGGCGGAGATGTTTGCAGTCATCGAGCAGCGAGCGTATCGCCGCCTTGGCATTGTCGTCATGCCAGGCAAGCACGGCTTCGACTTCCCAAGCTTGATCTGGCCAGGCTTGATCGGGCCAGGTTTGATCAGGTCCAGTTTGTTCGGGTCGAGGCCGATGGGGTTCCAAGACTTTTGCCGGCTGCATCAGTTCAGCGCCAACGGCAATTGCACAGGGCGCGGCAATGGCGGCAGCGGCCGGCTGAGTTCGACCTTTCTCTGCCAGGCGGCGCGCCGCTGTTGATCCCGCTCGCGGGCTGCGCGGGACGCTTCGACGAGCGCGAGGGCGTTGGCGATCACCTGTTCCGTGTGCGTCATGATCATCTCCAATGTTCCTGTTTTGTTCTACGTTAGAACTTCGGCAGGAAAAGTCAAGCGTTTGGATGATATGGCTTTGAGGACGGGTGTGGTCAGGCGGAGGCTGGGGTCGAGGCGAGCCAGATACTCAGTCGGCCGCTTCTATGACGGCGATGCCGGCCTCCTGTGCTGCCCTGATGAAGGCCGCCCGCACGTGTTCCGGTGGGAGATCGCCGATGATCGCATCTAGGCACGACTTGACGGCCTCGAAATACTCTTCACCGTCGTCTACCGGCCAGTCGCGCAGCAGCGTGCGCGCGGCGTCCCACACGGAGTTAATAACGGCATAATGGCCGATCCCCATTGAGGCCAAGCCAACCGGTCGAAAATGTGCCGTCTGTCTCACTTTGCTACAGCTTTTCCCAATTTCAGTGGAGCTCATGGGTACGATGCAAGTTGCGTGCCGTTGGTAGGCCGCGTCACCAGCCGAAGGGTGGCTTCACGGGATTTGATCTTGGTCAGCGATGCTCGCAGTGTAGGCGTTCCTTTCGTCCCCTCCAGATCCCCTGCAGCCGCTGCTTTTGAGAACATGGAGCCTGAACTGGGATCCTGCGATCAGTCATTAAGCGACTGATTATGGTAAATATCGGGCTTCCCCTCCCAGGCCTGCTGATTAAAACTCAGTCTTTCCTTTTATACTCTACAAGGATTACAGCAACTCATATGCATTGCCGGAAGCAAAAACCCCTATAATCATTCATGGATTGTCCCAGAGGTGGACGGAGTTTCATCCGGGTCGTACAATGCCATCTATCCTGCACGCGGCGGATCTGGGAGGAGCGCGCGATGCCTATCTTCATGGACCGGCACTTTCTTGAAGGAACGTCAGCCGCCGACGTTGCCAGGGCGCATCGCATGGATCTCGATATCCAGGACAAGTACGGCGTCAAATTCCTGACCTACTGGTTCGATCAGCGGCGCGGGACCGCCTTTTGCCTCGTGGATGCACCGGATGCCGAAACCGCGCAATGTGTGCATCGCGAAGCGCACGGCTTCGTCGCCGCCGAGATCGTCGAGGTTGCCTTGTCGGCGGTCGAGGCTTTTCTCGGCCGAATTCACGATCCTGAGCCGGCACCCGGTCAGTCGTCCAGCGACGTCGATCCCGGCCACCGAGCAATCCTCTTTACCGACATCGTCGGATCGACAGCGATGACATCGCGCCTCGGCGACCGGATTGCGACCGAAATGGTCAGAGCCCATGATGCCATCGTGCGCCGATGCCTCAGCCAGAATTCGGGCCGCGAAGTGAAACACACCGGCGACGGCATCATGGCGGCCTTCGCCGCGACAACAGCAGCCGTCGAATGCGCAATGGCGATCCAGCGGGAATTCAAGCGTTACAACGGCGGTAACACCGAACCGATCCACATCCGCATTGGACTGGACTGCGGCGAACCGGTCGAGGACAGCAACGACCTCTTCGGCTCGACCGTGCAACTTGCCGCGCGTCTCTGTGCGGCAGCCTCCAGCGACCAGATCCTCGTCTCGGAGAACATTTTTCGCGAATACGGCGCCGCCGATCTCTTCGCTCACGTAGCTCGCCGACGGTTCAAGGGGTTTTCGAAGCCCATGCTGGTCTTCCGATGCGATTGGGCCAGCGCCGGCCTTGGCTAAGATTTGTCGAGATCCAACACCCGAACAGGCATCTGCCTCTTGGCAGGGCTTGCCGCGCCGCGCGCTTGGTGGCGAAGAAATAGGCGATCATCAAAGCACAGGGCGCAAAACTGTGCCGCGATTTTGCGACAGCGACATGCGTGAAAACAAAGAGCTGAAGACGAAGAGCGAATCTGGAGTTTGCGACCACTTCAGGCCAGCAGACGTTGAGACGAGAACGCACCGCAAAGTGGCGGCGCGTTCTCGTCTGCTATCGGATAGCCTCGTCAAAAGCCTGTCTTGCTAAGCATTGCCCATATGCTCGTTCATCAGCCGCTCGAATTTGGGGCCACCCTCGACCTTCGCCAGCACGCCCGACATCTTGAGGAACCGACGGAAATTCTCGCGTGCAGCGCTCAGCGGGAAACGCCCGTTGGCGGTATCTCTGCACGCCTTCAACAGCGTTTCATATGCCAAACCCCGTTTGTCCTCCGGCCACTCCTCCAGAACATCGAAGATTTCATCGAGGCACGTGACCTCATCGATGAAATGTTGACGATGCAGCAGAATCGGATCAAACCGAGTTGACGACATAGTATCCTCCCATTTATATTACTATTTTATGGCGTAATTCTACTGAAGAACCCCGATTTATTCAAGTCAAAATCAAATTCGCCTGACTATTAACGGCCACGCAACTACTTCCATAACGGCAGAATAGCCCGATCAGACTAGACTGAAGCGAAGTTGATCATCGGCTGAGGTTCGACCCATCACGATTTGAGATTGGTTGATCAATCATACGAATGTTTCGGCTCAGCTGAGCGTGCGTCTAGCGCCCCAGAAGTTTTCGCATAGGCTCGTGTTGGCATGGTAGATTGCCACCATGACAACCTTGCGAGGAGACGTTCAGATGAACCAATTTTTTACGTTGGTAGCGGGAGTGCTGATCGGCGTATCCGCGATCACGTCTTCCTGTACGTCGCCTGCAAGGCAGGATCACCAGGATTATCAATATCAGCGGAATACATCGGTAAACCCGGCATGCGCGGATGGGTTCAGACCCGGCAATGCTCGCTCGTGCAGCTATTGAAAGATTTAGAACCGAAATTGGTTTTGCACCAGGGGCGGCACGCGACAGCAATGGGCCGTTCGGGAACTCCTAACCTGCTTCACCGTTATGTGATCGGGCCACAGTTGGCCCGATCTCAAACAGGAGAACGGTTTCCCATGAACAATTTGATCTGGCTCGTCGGCGCTGTCGTTATCGTGCTCGCGATTTTGAGTTTCTTCGGATTCCGCTAAATGCAGACGTGCTGATGGAATGTGGCGACTGAACCGCGCCTTCCCTACCCGGCGATCGGATGGACGACGAACTCCTCCGCGCCGATGATCGACAGGGAGTGGGAGCGCCTCAAACCGCGGAAGGCTTGAGCGGCGTCAAAGTCGTCGATTACCTCTCGCAGATCTTCGCGATGTTCTTCTCGAGACTTCGGCGCAGCGCGTCGGAAATCTCGGTCTGGAGTCCTTTGACAACATCGCCGAAGCGACCGCCAGTCTGCACGATCTCGATCGAACTCTCGGCGGTCTTGCAAGTCGCAAGGTCGACCTGCAGATGGACTTCCGCGGTCGCCGAGAACCCGCCTTTGACGAGAGCTTCGTCCGATGTCTTGCAGGCCAGCGTGCCTCGGGCACTGGCCTCCGCAGCGTCGCCATTCACCGACACCTGGAGGTTTTCGATCTTCACGGAATCGAGCTTGTCGACGCCGACCTGCACGGTAATCCCAAAACTCGAGACCTTCGCCTTGAGCGACCTGCAAGGTTGCGCTTCTGCGATCGCCCGCTCCAGCGCATTTGCTGCTTGCGCTTGTGAGACTGTGAGCGGTTGCAAGACAAGAGCACCTGCCGCAAGCAGGCCCAGCCAATTACGCATCTCTTTCTCCGTTCCGTATAGTCCGATGAGCAGTCCGCGGACGCACCGCATCATAAGCGTGGAACAGGCCATCGGCAAAGCAATGCCGGTCGCCGCGACACACCCGACACCCCTGGCAAATTGACCGACACGGCCGGCGCAACCCGCGACGAACCGCCATTTCGAAAATCCACAGAATGACGTGTAAGCAGCGCCAAAAGTAGATGATCACCCCCGCGGCCTTCCTTTATCATTAGTCGTTTCGGCCTCCCGAGGCAGATCGTGAAGGAAAATCGATGGATCGCCTTGTTGGCACAGATGAAGCGACGCAATCGGAGAAGCGGGCTGAGAAAGCGGATCGGCCGGAGGGCTTGGCGCGGGATGTTGCGGCCATCAAGATCGGCGACTGTCTGCTGGGTTACAAGGCCGTCCAGCGCCGCATGCGGGCCAGCCGTTGGAACCATTTCCGCGGCCGGATGCGCGAGATCGAAAAACTGATCAGGCATCGTCACGGAGACATTGTGCCCGAGGCCGACGACGCATTGATCTATGTCGAGGTGATCGCCGGGCTCGCCCTCGTCGAATTCAAGGAAGAATTCGTCGACGTCGTGCTCGGCTGGGCGGCCCGATGGCTTCCCTGGGCTGGGAAAGGCGACATTGAGGAGGTCATCTACGAGCGGACAAAGGTGCGCTTTTCCCCGTTGTCCGCCGACGCTCTCGGTCATGCTCTGCACCTAAGCTACGTAGAACGGAGCGCCCTCAATATCCGCACCATCGGTGCCTTCGATGTGCCGAAGCGGAAGCGAGAAAAATTGCAAAAGGAAAAGCGGCGGCAGCGAGACCGAAGCCGGAAAGAGGAGCAGCGCCGTGCCGTCGGCGCGCGTTCCAGAGCCGATTATCTCGCCCATTCTTTGAGTGCAGCGCGCCCCGGGGAGGCTTTCGGCATCAGCCGCCGGACGTGGGAACGTCGCGGCAAACCGATGCCGGATCCTGCGACGATATCGGATTGCGGTTCGATCTCGCTCGCCGCCTAGGTCGGAGCTTCTCGGCCTTTAGCAGGGTGGTCCGAACCAGCTATTCACAGCCTCTTGCAATCCATCCTGCATCCCGTTACCCGCCCACGCCACATATCCATCGGGCCGGATCAACACTGCGGTGGGCGCGGAGACCGCACCCAGCGCAGGCAGCTCCCATGCACCGTCATATCCGGCGTCGACCAGCTTGATGCGGTCAGACCACGGCGCGATGTCGAAGCTGCCGGGCGCGTCGAGGTTCAAGAACACAGGCCGCGCATCTTGGAGCAGCGTAAAGAGACGCAGAGGACCATCAGGTGTGGTGAGGTCAAGGTCAGGCATGCGGCGGCCGAGCAGCGGATGCCCCTCACCGAGGTCGTAATGGATACCAAGTCCCGACATTTCGGCCGCGATCCGTTTGCGCGGTTCCTCCATGCCAAGCAGCTCCGTCACGATGTCTCGCAAGGCTTCGGTGCGATCGTCGGTCCGCTGCAACGCGACCTGCGCCATCGTCGTGCGCAACAGGCGGGCGGCAACCGGATGCCGCTCGGCGTGATAGGTGTCGAGCAAGGCTTCGGGCGACGTGCCTTTTACCACCTGGGCCAACTTCCAACCGAGATTGACGGCATCCTGCACACCGGTATTCAGGCCTTGTCCGCCGACCGGAGAATGCACATGGGCGGCATCGCCGGCGAGGAGTACCCGGCCCTTGCGGTAGGCCGTTGCCTGCCTGGACATGTCGGTGAACCTGGAAATCCAGTTGACGCGATGGAGTCCGTAATCCGTTCCGAAGGCGGCGATAAGTGCGTCCCTGAGATCCCCGAGGGTCGGCTCGGTCCTGGCGCCGGCATTCTTCTCCGGCACCATCACGCCGACCGGACCTTCCTTGGCAAAGATGATCTTGCCGTCGTGGATTTCATACTCCTCCCTGCCAAAGGCATAAATGCCAAGGGCCGTGCGATGGATGCCCAATGGCGGCTCCTCTTCCATCTCCACTTCGGCGAGAATGTTGCTGGTCGTCGGATCCCATCCTTCAAACGCAATGCCGGCAGCCTTGCGAACTAGACTGCGGCCCCCATCGCAGCCGACGAGATAGCGTGCCTTGAGCGAAGCGCCATTGGATAGCTCAATGGTGACGCTGGTGTCGTGCTGCGCAAAACCCGTTACCTCAAGGCCGCGATGGATCGGCACCTCGAGCTCGCCGACCCAGCCGGCCAGAATGCGCTCGATATGCTTCTGCCTCAACGCCAGCCCGTAATTGTGCCGGGTCGGAAAATCGCTGATGTCCAGACGTGTGACCGCGAACCCCGTGACCTGGGCTATCTGCCCTTCCGCAAGGAACCGGTCGACAACGCCACGCTGATCGAGAACCTCGAGCGTGCGCGCACTCAGACCGCCGGCACGCGTACCGGCAAGCTCCTGGTTGGGTCGGCGCTCGACAATGGCGACGTCGACGCCTGCCAAGGCAAGCTCGCCTGCCAGCATCAGGCCCGTCGGCCCTGCCCCTGATACCACGACTGCATGTTCCCTCATCCGCAGACTCCCTTATTTCAATTGTTCCAATGCGATCTCTCAGGGTCTAATGAGACCTCATCTCACTGCACCACCCCGATCTCATCGGTCCTGCGCAGCTGGCGATTTTCTCTGTCGCAGGTTGTTCTACCTATAATTATAAACCTCATACTGGTTGGAAGGACTTGCGACAGGATTCCTGGCTTGCTCTCTAAAGCCATGTTCTTTGCCACTTGCAGGTCTCTTGCTGTGGAGCTTGAGCTTTTCAATACGACCTGACCGGGTGGGCGCCGGATCTGGCAGGCGCCCACCCGGGGTCGTTCCTCTCGAAGGGGATCAATCAATTGCGGAACGACGTATCTTACTGCGGAGCCGGAGCTTTTTGCGGAATCGTATCGGCCGCTGGTCGCTCAGACGGATCAGCGGGATGGCCATAGATTGTGTACACGGCCCCCGCCAGCACCCCCAAAAGGAGGAGCGCGGCTACGTACAACATCATGCTACGGATTGCCGTCTTTGGTGTCTCGTCCATTGGGGATCTCCAGGATTACTCAACGGTCAAATTCAATGCGGGCGCTGTTGGTTCCGAGGTGGAGGTTGTTCAGGTGAGTAGCCACTCACGGAACGATCAGGTCCGGATCTGGTTTAACCAATATGCTCATCGCTAGCGGAGGCCATCATGTGGGCAATCCTGACCGGAGCCGCACTCATCATCGGCGGACTTCTTTTTCTCTTTACGTCGGCGCTTGGTCGAAGACCGAGTAATCCGCATCAAATGCCGCAAGGCGGCACCACGCTGGAACCACGACGCCAGGGCCTCAGATTCCTCGGCGTGTCGCAAAACTGGCCAGCGCTGGCCATAATCGCGATCGGCGCACTTCTTCTGGCTTTTGGCGGATATTCATGACATCCGACAACCCTTGACGGCACTAGCTCCTTCCACAGCAAAAACCCGGCTTTCACCGGGTTTTTGTTCAGGCACTACCAAGTCTGGCGACTGGTCCAGTCATCGATGTCGCGTCTGACACGATCCTTTTGGAGGCCATACCGCTCCTGGATCTTGCCTTCCAGCTGCTCGCGCTTGCCCGCGATCTGGTCGAGATCATCGTCAGTGAGTTTGCCCCACTGCTCCTTGATCTTGCCCTTCGCCTGCTTCCAGTTTCCTTCGACACGATTCCAATCCATGGTCGATTTCTCCCGTCTGTTGATGAGGAGAAAACGGAGCGCAGCGGAATTTGGTTCCTGTGTCATAGTCGATTTCATAAACCATCGCGCTATCTGCATCGACGCTCGTAGACGACATCCAAGGCCATGCTCGCCAACAGTTGATCGCCATCGGCCTCAATCTATTCCGAGAGCCTCCCGAAGCAGCGGGACGACTGCCTAACTGATTATAGATCCTTCACTTGCCGCCGCCCTGCGACGCCTTTTATCCTGTTGCACTTCGGCGTTTGAGCAAATGGGACCTATCGTGCCGACTCTAATGCGGAGATCATCTTTTGACCGCGGCGGCGAAAGCCGTAGCAGGCAAGAAAGTCCCTCGGCTCAGGCTGTCGCTTTGACCCGCCATTGGGCAATCCAGGGGCCCAGCGCAGGAGCCCTCCGATTCGCGTTTTCCAGCCATCGCGGTGCCAGTGAGTGCATCTATAATCATCATCTTATATGGAATTCTCTTTAAAGATAATTTGGCCAAGCCGATTGCGAAATTCGTTTCTGCCGTTAACTTGGAAAACGTAGCATACGTTTTCCAGGTACTATTGAATTTCATGGCGCATTGGGAAAACGTCCGCCGCGAGTGCGACTTCTGCTGGCGCAATACACACACTGCGCTTTCGTGCAGACGCAGAGATGTGATGACTTGAAGGGCAAAATGGCGCTTGTTCTGAAGACCTTCGGTAGGTTGCAGCTCGTTGACGAGGACGGGAATGGGGTCGCGTTTCCGGAGAAGGGCCTGCTGCTTCTCGCCTATTTGCTCACCACCGACCAAGGTTCGGCGGATCGAACAACATTAGTGAGCTTTCTGTGGGGCGACGCCGATAGGGACGATACGCTTGCGACTTTGCGTAAGTTGATTTCGAGAATGAAGGCCCGTCAAATTGAACTCGGGATAAATATCCTTTCATCCCAGGGCAACATGGTCACCCTCGACCGGGAGTCTCTGTCTTCCGACATTCTGCTATCCGGGACAGAGGAAGAGGTTGAACCGTTCTCCCGGCTCAAGCATCTCGTGAAGCTCATGAACCAGCCTTTTCTGGGGCCGGTTCACAGTCATAGCCGTCAGTTTCAACGGTGGCTCGCCGAGCGAGAAATTTGCCATATCGAGCTTCTCGGTAATACATTGAGAACGGCGTCCCGACTGCCGCAGTCGCAGAAGGAATCCGAACTCCTGAGGAAGGCTGCAGTTATCCTCTTTCGGACGGAGCCGAAGGATCCCGATACACTGCAAATGCTCATACAGATATTCCAGGCGGAAGAGGAAGTTGCGTCCCTTCGGAACCATTTTGAACAGCGGCGGAATTCGATTTTGCGAGGAATCGCCGCGCGCGCCAGATCCGGTGACGATGACGCAAAATCCCTCCGTCCGACATCAGCGCCTGCAAAGCCGAAACTCGAGGCCGCTCTTCCCGTTGAGCCCGAAGATATCCGGATTGCAATTCCCCGCCTGGTGCTGCTTCCGCCCAAGAACCAATCCGCGCGACCCCAAGCCGGTTTTTTAGCCGCATCTTTGGTGGAAGATATCACAATCGGATTTTGCGCCTTCAACAGCCTGGAGGTCATAGCCCCCTATTCGGCGGTTCAAATCGGCCACCACATGGAGACGCAGAAAGCCTTCTTTGAACGGCATCGCGTCAATTATATTCTCGATACCCGGATCAGCAACACGGACGATGACGTCACCCTGTTCGCCCAACTGATCTTTTTCGACCAAAATCAAATAGTTTGGGCGGAAAGATTCAGCCTTGATCATATGGATCTCGTCAAAGATCGGAGAACTGTCGCCCGACGGATCGCTCTCTCGGTGTCCAGTGAAATCGAGCGCCATGAGACGTTGCGCGAAGATCTGAACCCGATCGCTTACCATCGATATCTTGTCGGCAGGCGGCACCTGGCGCGATTGACGCTTCCGAATCTGCGGCGTGCGCGCAAGGAAATGAAAGCCGCACTCAGCGTCAGCCCCGATTTCGCGCCGGCGCTGAGTTCGATGGCCCGGACCTACTCGAAGGAATGGTTGTTGACGGCCAGGGGTGATGCCGATCTTTTGCAATCGGCGGAGATTTTGGCAAAGCAGGCCACCGAAACGCGTCCGGACTTCGCTGATGGATATCGCGAGTTCGGGGTCGCCAAACTGTTACAGGGGGCATTTGACGAAAGCGCCGAGGCAATGGAAGTGGCCGAGAGCCTTGCTCCACACTATGCCGACGTGATTGCCGACTATGCAGACACCTTGGTTCATTGTTCGCTCCCCGCGATGGCCTTGCGAAAGATCGAGCGGGCAATCGAGTTGAACCCGCTTGCTCCCGACACTTATTTTTGGACCGCCGCGGGAGCGAACTACGCCCTCGGAGCTTTTGAAGAGTCCCTGGATTACATCGGGCAGATGGCCGATCCGAGTCTCGCGGATAGGCTATCTGCCGCAAGCTGGGCTATGCTGGGCCGTCAGGACAAGGCGCGGGTCTTCGTCAGGAGGTTTCGCGAAGGCAACCCGGCCTTCGATGTGGACAAGTGGTTGTCTGCTGTTCCAAGTAAAGAGCAGTGGCATAAAGATCTTTATCGTGAAGGCCTGAAGAAAGCTGGATTTTAAACATCAATCGTTGGAGGGAAAACCATGGCTACAGTTGTTATTATTAGTGTTGACGGCCGAGACGAACTCTGGATCGCTGATCTGGACAACGGCACCGTCGTGCCGCTCCCGGAGCCCAAATCAGGCGGCCTGAAAGTGGTGACCGATCTTCGCGCGACCGGGACAACCTTGACGAAGGGCGTGAATATCGCCGTGGTTGTCAAATCTGCGGAGGCAGCACTTTCGGGCCATTATGATGGCTGAACGCCGATAACCTTAGCGGCGTGAGGCTGGAGGGCGGCAGCACGCTGGAACGAGGCTTCAAGTGGTCGATATTCATGGCATCCGACGGCGCTTGGCCGTACCAGGAGCACCCGAGGTGGCTGGAAGCGCCTTAGTTTCTTCGACAACAAAAACCCGGCTTTCACCGGGTTTTTGTTCAGGCATTGCCACGTGGAAGTTGGTTCCTGTGTCTTAGCCGACTTCATCAAGCGTCGCGTTATCCTGCACCGACGCACGTAAACGACATTCCAGGCCATGCTCGCAAGCGCTCGCCAGCGGCTGATCGCCGGCGGCTTCAATCTCTTCCGAGGGCCTTCCGAAGCAGCGGGACAACTGGTGTGACTGATCATCGATCCTTCACTGGTCTTCCCCTGAGATGCCTTTCAGCCTCCTCCACTTCAGTGTTTGAGCAAATGGGTACCTATGGTGCCGACCATAATGCGGAGATCATCTTTTGATCGTACTCCATGTTCGAACATGGAGATCAACTCTTGAGCTGCTTTGATCGCACTTAGGCTATCCTTGGGGCAGCAGCGTGCGGCGCACCATTCGTCATAGATGTCCTCGATCATTGCGAGGTCTTCTGGACCCAGCGCCGACTTGGAGCCGTGCATACCTTGAAACATCGCAATCCTCCCAGATGCTGACGTGACACGTAACAACGAACTGATTTTATGCCAACTTCCGGAGACTTCAATGTGCGGTATAGGACAGAGGGAAGCTCAATTGCTGCGGCAAAGACGCAAGGCCGCTGCCCACGTCAAAAATACCCACGGCCTGGACCCGCTTAACGTTTCTCTGCGGAGCCTGTCGGATGAAGAAGGCCTTGGCGCGTTACTCTCGCTTGAGATGATAGGGTACGAAGTGATCTGGAATGCCTGGAGAAAGCCGGCTTCTGCATATGTGTGGAGCGGCCCGAACGAACACTGGTTGTCGGATGGGAACAAAGACCTATCCGGAAAATAGAGATGAGACCTCACGAGCTTGTGTCTCCCTTCATGCCCTTTAAAAGGAGATGTTCCATCCCATTATCGTTCCGAAAGAAGTGAGAGCGATCATGATCCGATCCCAGATAGCCGACGCACAAACCGTGTTGAGCGACGAAGAAATAGCCCTCTGCCAGAGAGTATTTGACCACATCAGCTCGGTGCGACAAATCACAACGGATACCGAGCGCGAAGATCTGGCTCGGCGGGTGATCCATTCGTACCAGCATGGGGTGAAGGACGAGGGCGCGTTGCTACGACTGTTAATCTGAGATTGCGGCAACTATCTTGATGACTAGAAAAGGTGGAAGCGTCGGGGTTCGAACCCCAAAAAATTTCCTAGATGTTTAGTGTCCCGGCATTTGATGGCGCGGATCGAAGGTGAAGCGCTGGAGTTGTGAAGCCCGTGCTTTGCAAATGAACTCGTAGGGGTGAGGCCTTGATGGTTCGGTTCATACTCTCGACTTGACCGCGGATGCCTCGGCTTGGTCGTGGGGTGCTCGATATCGCCAGTGGCAGGTGTATTCAAGGTGATGCGTTCGCCATTGGCGATTGCTTCAAACGAGGTGTGCAGTCCCACCAGGCACATCGCCTGAGCGACGTATTCCCTCGTGCGATGCTGCGCATGTAGGTCGCCTTTGTTGGTCGCGCGAGCAGCGACTTTCGTCATTCCCACCAAGTGCTTGCAGGATAAACGAGATCTGTTCACCAAGGCCCTCTTCAGCATTCCCGGCGTTTCGAACCCGCTCCTCGACGAGGACCGGGTGGTAAAAAGGCACGAACGCATTCATCGCACTTCGGGCAGCTATGGCTGCATCGATGACATTAAAATTGCCGGCGTCTGCCCCTTCTTCGATAATATTTTCGATGATCGCCACAAGACGAGCGCTATGGGCGCTAATAACTGGCCAGCTCTCCACCGTTGCAGCGACGATCAAGTCATGGACCGGCTTCTCTTCAACGAAGTTCTTTCTTCTCTCCTCATGGAGCAGCTTGAAAAGACTTTCGAGCTTCTCGTGAGCCGGCGCCTCTTGCCGGGCGACTGCATCCGCCAACCGAGCAGCTTTCTCGATGAACCGGCCGCAGATCGACTTGTTGATCGCTGCCCTCGACGGGAAGAACCGGTAGATGTTGGCACTGCTCATCCCGAGGCAAGATGCGATATCTGCGACAGATGTCTTCTGGTAACCGATGCGGCGAAAATGCTCTTCCGCCACATCGAGGATACGCTCGCGCCACATTTCGACTTCAGTGCCCGAGCGGCCCTGTGGGATCACGATACGTGGCACGGACGCCCCTATTCTGCCGCCAGCGCTATCGGCCGCGCCTGATGTTCGGCCGCTTCCTCTTTCTCAACTGCTTTGGGTGGTTTGATCCGAAACCACACAGCATAGAGGGCCGGAAGGAAGAGCAGGATCATCACGGTGCCTGCCGCCGTTCCGCCGATCAGGGTATAGGCCATCGACCCCCAGAACACTGAGTGGGTTAGAGGTATGAATGCCAGGATCGCCGCGAGTGCAGTCAGGATAACAGGTCTTGTTCGCTGGACGGTCGCTTCGATCACGGCATGGTAGTCGTCGAGCCCTGCCGCCTGGTTCTCCTTGATCTGCTCTGTCAGGATAAGCGTGTTTCGCATCAGTATGCCTGCGAGCCCGATCAAGCCGAGGATGGCGTTGAAACCGAAGGGTTGATTGAACAGCAGCAAGGTCGGAACCACCCCGGCAAGACCAAGCGGTGCGGTCAGCATCACCATTGTCATTGTCGAGAGACTGCGAACCTGCAGGATGATGATGATCAACATGGCAGCAATCATCAGCGGGAAAACCTGCGCAAGCGCAACATTGGCTTTCAATGACTCCTCGATGTTGCCGCCCATCTCGATACGGTATCCAACGGGAAGCGATGCGATCAGCGGCTGGAGGGCCTTCATTACCTGTTGCGACACCTCCGGTGGCTGCGTCGCCTCGTTGATATCAGACCTTATAGTGATGACCGGGGTCCGGTCACGACGCTTCAAGATCGGCTCTTCGAACCTGATCTCGGAATGCCCGATCTGATCGAGGGGAACCTGGCGGCCATCCCGGCTCATCAGCGAAAAGTCGGCAAGTCGTGACGGGTCGAGGCGGTTTTCGCCAGCACTTCGAGCAACGACAGGCACGTTGCGGATGTTGTCGCGCACCTGCGTGACAGGGATGCCCGTGAGCAGCATCTGCAGCTGCTGGGCAGCCTCCGATGGAGAAAGACCAATCAGATTGAGCCTCTCCTGGTCGGGGACAAATCGCAGAACAGGTGTTCGGTTGCCCCAGTCACGGTTGGCTTGGCGGACATCGGGAACGGTCTTCATGATCGCCAGAGCCTGCTCGGAAATCTTATAGAGTTCATCCTGATCAGGCCCCATGATCCGGAACTCGACCGGGAACGGCGTGTACGGACCAAACACGAGTTGAGTGACGCGCACAGAAGCTTCGGGAACAAGACCCTCCGAAATAGCGGCACGAAGGCGGTGTTTCAGTTCTTCGCGCGCATGGGCGTCGGGCGTGAGAACGACGACCTTGGCGAAGGCGGGATCCGGCAATTCCGGTGCCATAGCAAAGAAGAACCGGGGTGCGCCCTGCCCTACGTAACTTGTGACGATATTGGTCTCCGGCTGGGTCTGTAGCCAGTCTTCAACCTTCTTCACCGCGGATGTCGTCGCCTCGATGCTGGTGCCCTCGGGCATGCGCACTTCAACCAGGACCTCCGGGCGATCCGATGTCGGGAAGAATTGCTGCTTCACGCCGCCCATCCCAACAACCGAAACGGCCATGGTGATGCCTACCACGGCGCAGACCATGAACTTATGGCGGACAGCGAACTCGATGCCGGAACGCAGACGACGGTAGTTCGGCGTGTCGTAGATGGCGTGATGACCGCCCTCGACCGGCTTGATGTTCGGCAGCATCTTGACGCCAAGGTAGGGCGTGAAGGTAACAGCCACGATCCAGGATACGGTCAGGGCAAAACCGACGACCCAGAAGATGTTACCGGCATACTCGCCGGCCGTTGATTTTGCGAACCCCACGGGCATCAGCCCGATGATCGTCACCAGCGTGCCCGACAGCATTGGCGCCGCAGTATGGCTCCAGGCATAGGCGGCCGCCTTGATGCGGTCCATGCCCTCTTCCATCTTCACGACCATCACCTCAATGGCGATGATGGCATCGTCCACAAGAAGGCCCAGCGCAAGGATCAAAGCGCCGAGCGTGATGCGGTCGAAGAAGCGCCCGGTTTCCAGCATGATGAGAAAGACCACGGCAAGTGTGAGCGGCACGGCAAGCGCGACGACAATGCCAACGCGCCAGCCGAGTGCGACTAGACTTACGAACAGCACGACGCCAAGCGCCATGGCGAACTTGAGCATGAACTCGCCGACGGCCTCCTCGATGTTGACAGCCTGATCGCTGACCTTGGTGAGCGTCATCCCCAGCGGCAGTGTCTCCGCGATCGTGGCGGATCGAGCCTCAAGCGCTTTTCCGAGATCGAGTCCGTTCCATCCCGCCTGCATTACGGCACCCAACATAATTGTCGGCTCGCCTTCATGGCGGATAAGGTAGGTGGCAGGATCTTGATAACCGCGCCGTACATCCGCGATATCGGAGAGTTTCAAAGTACGGCCAGCGGCCACGATCGGCGTGTCGGCAACGGCCTGCACACTGTTGTAAGCTCCGTCGAACCGGATGAATACCTGTGGCCCCCTGGTGTCGATCGAGCCGGCGGGTGTGACCGTGTTCTGTCGCTGCAAAGCAGCAGCGATATCTTGCGCCGATATGCCGAGTGTCGCGAGCTTCGCGTAGGAGAACTCGACGAAAATCTGTTCGGGACGTTCCCCGACGATGTTGATTTTCTTGATACCAGGAACATGCAGCAGGTCCTGCCGGATGACCTCTGCCTGCCGCACGAGATCGCGCATTGGCAGTCCCTTTGCCTTCAATGCATAGAGACCGAAACTCACATCGGAGTATTCATCGTTGACAAATGGCCCGATGACGCCCGGAGGGAGATTGCGGGCTTCGTCACTAAGCTTCTTGCGCGCCTGATAGAATTCTTCTGCCACGGCACTTGCCGGGGTGTTATCCTTGAGGGTGACCGTCAGGAAAGCGTAGCCCGGTCGGGTTGTCGTCTCGACGCGGTCGTACCATGTGAGTTCCTGAATGCGCTTTTCAAGCGGCTCGGCGACAAGGTCCTGCATTTCACGGGCAGTGGCACCTGGCCAGACCGAAGTAACAGTTAGGGTCTTGATTGTAAAAGACGGATCTTCGGCGCGCCCCAGCTTGACGAAGGCGTAGGCGCCAGCGGCGGCCAGCAGCACAATAAAGAACAGGGTGATGGCACGTTCGCGAACGGCGATGGCTGACAGATTGAAGTTCATTACTTTTTTACCTCTTGCTGCGAGGCAATCCTGATGACCGCGCCGTCGGCGAGGAGATGCGCGCCCAGCGCGACAACTTGCTCTCCAGTTCCAATTCCCGTGACGAATGCCATCTCCTCGCCAATCTGCTGAACTTTGACCGGAGTGAACTTCACCGTTGATGTTGTGCCGTTGACGACCCACACTCCAGTGCGACTACCGTCATCCAGAATTGCGCCCACTGGTATAGCAACCTCCGACTGGCGGTCAGCATCGAGAATTCCAATCGTCACTGTCGAGCCAAGCGGGGCGGAAGCCGCATCGCCTTCGAGAACATAACGCGCCTCGTAGGTACGGGTTTGCGGATCGGCGGAATCCGAGATCTGCCGAAGTTTGGCCTTTCCGCTTAAACTTCCGCCTGCATAGACGCTGGTCTGCGCTTCGGAGCCAATCTTGGGCCGCAGGGTCTCCGGAAGCCAGATAACAGCCTCGCGCGGGCCCGCCTGCGCCAGTTGGACGACCGTCTGGCCCGCTGCCACGACTTGTCCCGGATCTCCAAGGGTCTGGGTTATGGTTCCATCAGCGTCGGCAACAAGAAGCGTGTATGCAGTCCCATTTTCGGCCACCTTGGCGTCGGCTTCTGCCGCAGCAAGCTGAGCAGAGGCTGTGTCGAGTGCTGCTTTTGCCTGTTCATAACGCTGCGGAGTAGCTGCCAAGCCATTTTTTACCAACGCCGCATAGCGCTTTTCGTCTGCTTGCGCCTGAACCAAGACAGCACGTGCTGCGGTAACGGTATTACGCTTTGCTGTCAGCGCGAGTTGGAGATCGGTCTCGTCAATGCGCATCAGCGCCTGGCCTTGCCTCACCTGCTGCCCGACGTCGACCATCCGCTCGACGATTTTGCCGGGAACACGAAAACCAAGGTTGCTTTGCACCCGGGAAGCGACAGTGCCTGTGAAAGAGCGCTCAGCCGCACCGGTGGTCGTTGCCTCCACCACTCTTACGAGCGGTGACGCTGTTCTTGGATCAGCGGCCACCGCTTCCTGCTTGCTGGGTTCAAAAACCACGAAAAAGGCCCCGGCTGCGCCGGCCGCTGCCACGAGACCTACGAAAGTCAGGACAAGTTTGCGTTTCATTTTGAGTTTCTCTTCTTGACGGACGACACGGATAATTTAGATTGCGATCTAAATCTATTTTTGTTATAGATGTCAAACAAAATCTAACCGGAGGTCGATATGAGAGTGAGCCGGGCACAGGCTGAAGAGAATCGCGAAACTGTGATCAACGTCGCAAGCCGTCTGTTCCGAGAACATGGCTTCGATGGAATTGGGCTAAAAGATCTGATGAAAGGGGCCGGCCTGACCCAGGGCGGTTTCTACAAGCAGTTCGCGTCGAAGGACGACCTTGCCGCACTAGCATCGCGGCGTGCGATGGAAAGCGCCACACGGAGATGGTCTGCAGCGGCGGCAAACAGCTCCGATCCCCTTGAGGCAGTCATGGCGTTCTATCTTTCATCGGACCACAGAGGTGAAAAGTCAGAAGGCTGCCCACTTGTGGCGCTGGGATCGGACGCGGCTCGCCAGAGCAAAGAGGTCAGGCGCCCATTTGAAGACGGGATCCGGGCTCACTTCGAGGTTCTGGATGAACTGATGGCCAGCGACACGAGCTCTAGTCCCAGCGGCGGGGCGATGGCCATACTGTCTCTCATGGTGGGCGCCGTTACGCTGTCGCGGATCATGGAAGACGAGGACCTTTCACGAGGCATCCTTAACGCAGCGGCTGGCGAAGTCAGGCGCATTGCGCGCGGCGACGATGTCGCTGAAGGCTAAGCCGGGTTCAATGAGCTGGCGCCGAAAAGTGCCGAAGTTTAGCTCCCGCCCGGCAAGGTGAGTGTGTCCTAAGGCTCCTGCATAAGCCGCAAGTTTAGAGAACAGGCCAAAGCGGTATCCGTCGACTGCCTGAGACGGATACCTCCCTTTTGCACGTCAGTCGCAGACAGCCTACCCGAGTTTTACAAGCAGCAGTTCATCACACAGAAAGAAGTGATTTCCATGAACGAGAACAATCTTGGCGTAGCCTTGGTGACTGGGGCATCCACCGGCATCGGGTATGCAACGGCCGCAGCCCTGCAGAACGCGGGCTTTCGCGTGTTCGGAACCAGCCGCCGCCCCGCAACCCAAAGGAGCGACGGTGTATCCATGCTGACATGCGACGTGACCGACGACGCGTCGGTGGCGAAACTGGTTGACTACGTGCTCGCAGAGGCCGGCCGCATCGATCTTCTTGTCAATAATGCTGGCGTGGGGCTGCTTGGTGGCGCGGAGGAGTCCTCAATGGCCCAGGCCAAGTCGTTGTTCGACGTGAACGTCTTCGGCGTTTTCCGTGTGACCAATGCGGTGTTGCCGGTAATGCGACGCCAAGGGAAGGGCAGAATCGTGAATTTGAGCTCGGTACAGGGGTTCATCCCCGCTCCCTATTTCGCGCTCTACTCGTCGACCAAACATGCCATCGAGGGTTATTCCGAATCACTCGATCACGAATTGCGCGCCTTCGGCATTCGCGTTTCGCTGGTCGAGCCAGCCTACACCCGGACGTCGTTCGAAGACAATCTCGCCAAGCCGGATCAGGTGCTCGATATAGATAACTCTGCGCGCGCTGGCATGAATGTAGTCGTGCAGAAAGCAATGAAAATAGGCGACGCGCCCGACGTGGTGGCAAAGGCAATTATTGCCGCTGCGACTGACCCCGCTCCAAAAAGGCGTTATGCGGCCGGAAAAATGGCACGCCAGGTCAGTTTTCTGCGCCGTTTCGTCCCTGCATTTGCATTCGACAAGAGCCTCCGAAAACAACTCGGGCTGCCGGTCTGAAACCGACGACATCCTGTTCCGCTTGATGAACAGGCGTCTGGGCGCATTTCAGAAGATGACAATGGCAGCATCGACGCAGGAAACATGCCGCCCCGTTGGCGCGAACGCTTGCCGCGGCGCCATCGGCGGGGCAAGGGCAACGTCTGTCCAGTGAACTTCTTCAAGTATCCGTCGCGCGGGTGCCTACAAACCTACGCCTGCCTCCCGGATGACAGTTGGTGAGAGCGTCGGGGTTCGAACCCGAGACCTACTGATTAAAAGTCAGTTGCTCTACCAGCTGAGCTACGCTCTCCCTCTCCGCGGGTGTGACCACCCCGGCTGGAAGTGGGCGGAACATAGGCAGGCGACTCATTGCGGTCAACCGAAAAATTTGCCTTTTTCCAGCGGTCGGCACCTTTCTTGCCAAGCGCAAGACAGATGTCTCGCGTGCAAAGACAGATTTCCTGCGCGCGCAAAAAGGTGATTGGCAATCGCTTGCCTGCAAAGCTAGGAACATCACGCAAATTGCAGCCGGAGAGAATGCGTGTCGATTGCCGATATTTCCCTGTGGAGCGCGCTGATTGCCGGAGCGCTTTCGTTTCTGTCGCCCTGCGTGCTTCCCCTCGTCCCGCCCTATCTCTGCTATATGGCCGGAATCTCAGTCGAGCAGTTCCGCGGCGGCGGTGCGATTGCGGTCGCGCCCGGTATCAGGCGCGGCGTCTTCCTCTCTGCCCTCTTCTTCACGCTCGGCTTTGCCACCGTCTTTGTGGCGCTCGGCGCCGGTGCTTCCAGCATCGGCATGGCGCTTCGCCAGCATCTCGACCTCCTGTCGAAGATCGGCGGGCTGATCATCATCGTCATGGGGCTGAATTTCCTCGGCCTCTTCCGAATCGGACTGCTGACCCGCGAGGCTCGCTTCCAGGACGGCGGCAAGCCGGGGACGCTGACGGGCGCCTATGTCATGGGGCTTGCCTTCGCCTTCGGCTGGACGCCCTGCATAGGTCCCGTGCTCGGCGCCATCCTCGGCGTTGCCGCCTCGCGCGAGACGGTCGGCTCCGGCGCCGAACTGCTCGCCGTCTATTCGCTTGGCCTTGCCATCCCCTTCTGGATCGCCGCCGGCTTTTCCGGCGCCTTCATGCGCTTCCTGTCGCGCTTCCGCCGCCATCTCGGCACGGTTGAAAAGGTGATGGGTCTCTTCCTCGTGCTGACCGGCCTCGCCTTCCTGTTCGGATGGGTCAGCAATGTGGCGATCTGGTTCCAGCAGACCTTTCCGATCCTGATGCAGATCGGCTAGATTCCCCACCCAGCTACCGGTCGCAGATTTTCGAGGCGATGGCAGCGGCTCGTCGCATGCGCTGCATCTGATCGATTGCTCGATCATCCGCTCATCAGCATGCCGCCAGCGGTAGATGCGCAACGGCCAACAATCGGCGCTGGCAGTCGATGCCATCAAACTGATGGACTCTCTGAACATCGAGCAAACCACTGTCGCGGCTTTCGACCGGCGCGCGGACCGCTGACATTGTCGCCGCGCTCTGGCCGGAACGATGCAAGGGCTTGGTCTCCGTCTACGATTATCTCATCGGCTCGGACTGACGGAGGGCAAGCGAACGCCCCTATCGGATATTTGGATAGTATTCATCAGAAAATGACGGGTAGTAGGACGCCTGTCATCGTGTGATGAAGCGGAAGGCGCGTCTGCCAGATAGACGTGTCCGCTCCATCCGGGGCGAGTCATGAGAAGCTGGAAGCGCCGAAACAGCGACCACCGTGGTTGGGTGGCAACAGTGCCTCGAAAGGATCCTTCGTTGGAAATCGGTATCGATAGTTTTGCGATGCTGCTGAACGACCCCGCTACGGGACGACTGCAGTCAGCCATCGATCGCATGGAGAGCGTACTTGCAGAGGTCGAGCTGGCCGATCAAGTCGGCCTCGATGTCTTTGGCATGGGCGAACATCATCGAGAGAACGCGCTTGATTCAGCGCCAGCCGTGATCCTTGCGGCCGCTACGGCGCGCACGAAGTCGATCAGGCTGACAAGCGCTGTCGCTGTCCTCAGCGCCGCCGACCCCGTGCGGCTCTTTCAGGAATTCGCCACATTGGATCTGATATCGCGCGGACGAGCGGAAATCGTAGTTGGCCGCGGCTCGTCCGTTGAGGCCTATCCCCTGTTCGGATTCGACCTTCGGGACTACGATGCCCTCTTCGCGGAGAAGCTGGACCTGTTGCTCAAGATCAGGGAAAAGCCCAGGATCGAGTGGCAAGGGCGCTTTCGACCGCCCATCGGCGGCCAGGGTGTCTTTCCCCGTCCGCACCAGCCAACCTTGCCAATCTGGCTGGGTGTCGGCGGGACGCCTGAATCCTTCATCCGCGCCGGAACGCTTGGCTTGCCTTTGATGGTCGCGATCATCGGCGGCAGTTTCGAGCGTTTTCTGCCGTTGGTCGAACTCTATCGACGTGCATGGCTTGCCGCGGGCCATCCCAGAGAGGAGCAGAGGGTCGGCGTGCACGCTCTCGGCTTTGTCGGGGAGACTGACAAAGCGGCCAGGGAAGCGTTCTTCCCCGGCTGGTTCCAGATGTTCACGGACGCTGGACGGGAACGGGGCTGGCCACCGCCAACGCAGGCGCAATTCGACTTCATGTGCGGCCCGAACGGGGCGTTTCTGGTTGGCAGCCCGCAGACAGTTGCGGCGAAGATTGAGCACGTTAACAGGACATTGGGTGGAGTTTCTCGCTTCACCTTCCAGATGAGCACCGCCGCCTTGGAGACCGAGGCAATGCGCCGGTCGATCGAACTCCTTGGCACCGATGTCGCACCGATCATTCGCGGACACCGTCTCGGCTAGCTCACGAGTCAGCGTTTCCTCGCCGGTCCTCGAAGCGAATTTCACGGCCCGTCCCGGCCACAGGTTCGTGAAATCGTCGCGCGAAGCCGCCTCCGCCCTCGCTCTGATAGGAGCGAGTTGGAAATGCAGGAACGCCTTCCGAGATGGGCCCGAGCTCGCGCACGAGCCGAGCCAACGCATCAATCGGAAACCGAAGGGAGCGCGCGCCGCAAGGCGAACAAGGGCTACCCGCCTAAACGGAGGCAGGCAGGAGCGTGCTCAAAACCGTGATCAAGGATCATCAGCATTCCGCGGTCGCAAATGCGCGCGCCGAACTAGCACGACTTAAAAAGTAATACTTTTGATGAGCGAAGGCTTGGCATACCGGCCATGCATGCCTATGTGAGTTCGACAGCCATACTCCCACGGTTACGCAAAGCCTCCATTCAGCATGCGAGGGCGGCCATGGCTTCTCATTTTGAAAGGACCCACGATGACACTCTCCGGCGACCTGATTATCGGCGGCGCAAACGTGCGCGGCGCGGCCGCGGCATTCTCCGCAATCAATCCCGCCAACGGCAACCCGATGGAACCGCGCTTTGCCGGCGCGACGAAGGAGCAGGTGGAAGCGGCCACGAGTTTGGCGTGGGACGCCTTCCCGATCTACAAGGAGACGTCGCTCGACGATCGAGCTCGGTTCCTGGAAGCGATCGCCGAAGGCATCGACGCAATCGGCGACGATCTCGTCCTGCGAGCGGTTGACGAGACTGGCCTGCCACGCGGCCGCATCGAAGGAGAGCGCGCCAGGACCGTCGGGCAGCTTCGCCTGTTCGCCAAGGAGGTTCGCGACGGAAGGTTTCAGGAACTTCGCTTCGATCCGGCTGATACGGAGCGCAGGCCAGTTGCAAAGCCGGACCTTCGGCTGCGAAACGTTGCTCTCGGCCCTGTCGCGGTGTTCGGGGCATCGAATTTTCCCCTCGCTTTCTCTGTGGCTGGCGGTGACACCGCCTCCGCCCTCGCCGCCGGCTGCCCGGTTGTCGTCAAGGCGCACTCCGCCCATCCCGGCACGTCCGAGCTGGTCGGCAGAGCCGTCGCGGACGCGGTCGCAGCATGCGGCCTCCCGCCGGGGACGTTTGGGCTTTTGTTCGACTCGGGATTCGAGGTCGGCCAGACCCTGGTCGCCGACCACCGCATACGCGCCGTCGGCTTCACGGGCTCGCGCCGTGGCGGCACCGCGCTGATGAAGATTGCCTCGGAGCGGAAGCAGCCGATACCTGTCTACGCCGAAATGAGCAGCATCAACCCTGTCATCCTCTATCCCAATGCACTTCGCAGCAGAGGAGCGGAGATCGGAAAATCGTTCGTCTCCTCTCTGATCCTCGGCGCTGGCCAGTTCTGCACCAATCCTGGCCTGATCATCGCCGTCGAGGGTGCGGGCCTCGATGCCTTCATCGGGAGTGCCGCCGCAGCGCTTTCGGAATCGCAGGCTCAAACAATGCTCACTGGTGGCATCTGTGATGCATATCGCAATGGCGTCGCAAGGCTGTCGTCATCGTCTTCCGTTTCGCAAGTGGCCGTTGGGAAGGAGGGGACGCCCCATCAGGCCGCGGCGGCGCTCTTTGAGACGACCGCGGCTGCGTTCCTCGCGAATCCGGAATTTCAAGAAGAGGTTTTCGGCGCCTCAGGACTGATCGTCCGCTGCCGTGACGATGAGGAGTTGCGAAGGGTTGTGGGATCCCTGGAAGGTCAGTTGACCATCGCCCTGCACGTGGACGCCGGAGATTTCGGGGCCGCCTCGCCGATGATCTCGCAGTTGGAGCTTCTGGCCGGCCGACTTCTCGTCAACGGCTTCGGAACGGGGGTCGAGGTATCCCCGGCGATGGTCCATGGCGGACCCTATCCAGCCACATCGGACGGACGATCGACCTCGGTCGGGACCTTGGCGATCTATCGCTTCCTACGCCCGGTCTCCTATCAGGACTTTCCGATAGATCTGCTTCCCGAGCCGCTCAAACCATTCTAAGCGCGTTTAGCCTCGGGCAACAGAACGTCGTGGATGCGATCGACGCATCCACGACGCAGGTCAGAATACCGCTGTTCTGGCGACCATCGTAGCTTTTTGCCCGCCACCACCCGCGATGATCTGCGCGGTGTTTGTGACCAGGGGTTGGCTGGCATTCTCGTCGTGAAGCGCCAAAAAAGCCCGCCGTAGTGAAGAAGGTGCGATCATTGTCTTCCAGGCGGGCCGGATCGGCGACTTCGATAAACCTGGCGAGAGCTACTTCGGTTCTAGGCCCCGCGGCCGCCCCAATGGAAGGGGAAGGATTATCCGCATCATAGGCTGTTGCGCGATCGGTCGCCAGTTCATACGTTCTCTCATCCAACCTCACAGGAGCAGAAGATGCAGATCGACCTCACAGGCAAGACCGCTCTGGTTACCGGATCCACTGAAGGCATTGGATACGCAATCGCCCGCCAGCTCGCGAGGGCGGGTGCGGACGTGGTTGTCAACGGCCGGTCCAAGGAAAAGACCGCGAAGGCCGCCGACCGCCTGAAAGGCGAAGGCGCCAAGGGAAGCGTGGCCGCGGCGGCAGCGGATCTCGCAACCGCTGGCGGATGTGACGCTCTTGTCGCCCAAGTTCCCCACGTCGACATCCTCATCAACAACGCGGGCATCTTCCAGCCGCTAGACTTCTTCGATGCGAACGACGAGGTATGGGACCGCCACTGGCAGGTGAACGTCATGTCCGCCGTCAGGCTTTCGCGCGCATATCTTCCGGGCATGCAGAAGCTCGACTGGGGCCGCGTCATCTTCATCGCGTCGGAATCCGGCTTTAACATACCGGTCGAGATGATCCACTACGGTGTCAGCAAGACCGCAGACATCGCGGTTGCCCGCGGCCTTGCCAAGCGCATGGCTGGCACCGGCGTCACCGTGAACTCCGTCCTTCCCGGCCCCACGCTGTCCGAGGGTGTCGAGGCGATGCTCGCAGAGGAACGTGCGAAGACGGGGAAACCGATCGAGGAGGTGGCGGCGGACTTCGTCAAGAAGTACCGCGCCGGTTCGATCATCCAACGCGCCGCGAGCGTCGAGGAAATTGCCAATCTCGTCACCTATCTGGCCTCCCCTTTGGCGTCCGCAACGACTGGGGCTTCGATGCGCGTGGACGGAGGCCTGATCGACACGCTCTGACGGACGCCACCGACCGTCCACTGCACCGTCTCGCCGGAAGTTGTCTCCGCGATGCGCTGCGGTGGCGGGCATTGGGCGGCCTTTCCAAAGCCGTCCAATTCTCACCCTTTCGCAGACCAGTCGCTTATCGAAAACACGGCACGTCAAGGAACCGTTGGCGACCGCCAAGGTTTAGCTTCAAGAACATCAGCGCAGATGAGTTCAATGTAGAACGCGGCGAAAGACTTGGGCGAACAACGTCGACGGCTCGATGGCCGACGCGTCGAGGCAATCGACGACTAGCTTGGGAATTCAGCATGAACACCGAGACGATCATTTTCGGGCCGAGCGACTGGGTCCCAAACAACCCGCATCTTCCTGTATTGCTTTACAGAGGGCTGTTTGCCGACGGCGGACCGATCGATTTCGAGCGTCGCTTCGCGGCAAACGGTTGGACAGGCATCTGGACAAACGGTGTCTTCGATTACCAGCACTACCATTCCGGTGCCCATGAAGTGCTGGGAATTGCACGTGGTAGCGCCACGCTGCTGATTGGTGGTCCCGGCGGTCAAGCAATCGCGGTTGCGGCCGGAGACTGTCTGGTGCTTCCAGCCGGGACAGGGCACCGAAATCTCGGTTGCACGTCGGACTTCCAGGTTATCGGCGCTTATCCTAAGGGACAGCATGCCGACATTCAGACTTCGGCTGCTTCAAGTGAGACGCTGACGAAAATCTCGTCAGTTCCCCTACCCCACACCGATCCCGTTCAAGGACCATCGGGATTTCTCATCGAGAAATGGCGGTAGCAGGCTTGCCGCATTCGCCGATCTGATCGACGCCGCCCCATCAGCACGCCGCCGGCAGCACAAAGCGAGGCCTGCACCTATGCCCTGGTATGGCTTGTCCTGTCCCTCGGCCCCACTCGTCCTTATCCCTCGACCAATCGATCGCAAACTCAGCTCCCTGTAGCGTCGTCCGTGCCGTGTTTAAGGCGGCGGTCAGAAGGAGACGAACATGAACCTTGAGACAAAGATGAGCCTGGAAAACACCGTACACCCCGGCAGACCTCGGCTCGACGAATTGGTTCCGTCGCGCTACGCGGTGCAGGTCGGCGAGATCGAGGTGCTGGTGGTCAGCGATGGAGTGCTACCGCTCCCAACCGCGATGCTGGGACACAACGCCGATCCGTCCGTCCGAGCGGCCTGGCTGAAAGAGATGTTCCTGCCGCCGGACGCTTTCGACTGGGCGCTGAACGTGGTCGTGGTGCGCAGCGGCGACCAGACCATACTCCTCGACGCCGGGCTGGGGATCGACCCGGACCTGCACCTGCCGCGGGCCGGGCAGCTGATCAAGCGGCTGGAAGCCGCCGGTATCGATCTTGCGTCGGTGACCGATGTGGTCCTGACCCACATGCACATGGACCACATTGGCGGGCTGCTGGTCGATGGGGTGAAGGACCAGTTGCGTCCGGACCTGCGGATCCACGTGGCGGCGGCCGAGGTCAAGTTCTGGGAGGCGCCTGATTTTTCCCGTGTCTCCATGCCGCCGGGCTTCCCGGACGCGCTTCGGGCGACCGCCGAGCGGTTCGCCAAAGAGTATCGCAGCCATTTCAGGCTGTTCGATGATGAGTATGAGGTCGCGCCGGGCGTGGTCGTCCATCGCACCGGCGGCCACACCCCCGGGCACAGCGTGATCCGCGTAGCGTCCGGCGGCGACCGGCTGATGTTTGCCGGTGACGCCGTGTTCGCGGTCGGGTTCGAACACCCCGACTGGTTCAACGGCTTCGAACACGACCCCGAGGAGGCGGCGCGCGTTCGGGTCCGTCTACTGCGGGAACTGGCGGAGACCGGCGAGCAGCTGGTGGCCACTCACCTGCCGTTCCCGTCCGTCGGCCGGGTAGCTGTCGACGGCGACGCCTTTCGCTGGGTAGCGGCCTTCTGGGACTACTGATCGATTGTCGGGTTGGGATCTTGGAGCGGGTACTCATCGCGTGAATGAGTCCACGCTCTACTGGTTTGTTTTTTGAGCAATTCCGAACGCAAAAACCGCTACACACTTTTGCTGGAATTGCTCTTGTTTCTGCGCAATTCCGGACGCAAAACCGCGACACACTTTTGCTGGAATTGCTTAAGTCAGATCCTGACCCACCGATCATTCTCGCTTCCTGGAAGATCTCTTGGCCGAAATCGTCAGCGACTAATGTCTTCGTCATCGGCCAGCAATACGGCGTCTGGCAGGAGCGCGCCTCAGCGACGATCCTGATCACGATGCTGCTTTCGGTGGTGACGGTTCCGCTCTGGCTGATCGTGATCCGATCAGGCCTTCTTCCGCTTCAGCTTTTCCCGTAGCGCATCCGGAATATCGCGGAAACCGCGGCCGGGCTCGATGCCCTCGCGCATGACGATGTTGCGCAGCGGCGGTATCGCCGAGAGGATATGCAGGCCGGTAGCGCGCAGCATCTGCACGGGCAGGAAATCCGAGAGCAGCGAGCGGTTGAGAAGATCGACACTGGCCGTGCGCGTCATGATGTCGGCGCGGCGCCTGCGGTCGAAGCTTTCGCCGGCATCGGCCGACACCGGCAATTCCGCCCTGTCGCAAAGGATATCGGCAAGCGCCATGATATCGCGCAGGCTGAGGTTCAGCCCCTGCGCGCCGATCGGCGGGAAGACATGGGCGGCCTCGCCGATCAGCGCGACGCGCCCCTTGCCGAAACGATGCGCCATCATGCCGGAGAGCGGCCAGACCTGGACACCCTCCTCGACGCTTACCTTACCGAGCATGGACTGCATGCGTGCCTCGACAAGAGCGCCGAGCTCGGCAAGCGGCAATTCCATCCGGCTCGTCGCCTCAGCGGGATCCTGCACCCAGACGAGGCTGGAGCGGCTTCCCGGCAGCGGCACCTGGGTGAAGGGACCGTGTTTGGTGTGGAACTCGGTCGAGATGTTCTGGTGCGGCAGCGAATGGGCGAAATTCAGCACCATGGCCGATTGCGGATAGGACCAGTTGCGCACGGTAATGCCTGATGTTTCGCGCAGCTTCGAGCCGCGGCCATCGGCGCCGACGGCAAAATCGGACGACAGCATCTCGCCGCCGGCAAGTGTGATCGAGACCACTTCGGCTGATATGTCGATCGATTCGGCCATATCGGTGAAGCGGGTGATATTGCCCTCGCCGGCAGCGGCCTCTTCGAGGATATCGATCAGCGCCCTATTAGGGAAATTGTAGCCAAAGGCATCCAGGCCGACATCGGCCGCGCGGAAGGTGGTGGTAGGCGCGCGCAGCAGCCTGTCCGTGCCGTCGACTATGCGCATGCTGGAGAGAGGGGCGGCTGCGGGGCGGAGCTTTTCCCAGAGCGCCAGGCGGTCGAGGAAGCGGATCGACTGATCCATCAGCGCCGTGGTGCGCCGGTCTTCTTTCGGAGCGAGAGGCGCTACCAACGCGACGTTGCGACCGCCGCGCGCCAGCGCGATTGCGGCGATCATGCCGGTGAGACCGCCACCGATCACAGCCACTTCGAATGTCTTCATGCTATCGTTCCGCCATAGTAATAAGGACGGAGCGACCGCTTATGCGGCCGGCTTCGCCTGTCGGCGCCAACTATAGCCCTTGCCGGCTTCGGCGTCACGCACCGCCGGCTGATAATGATGGGGAATGGCGGGAAGACGGTTTTCGCTCAGCCGCTTCAGCGCCGTGGCGTTGCTGACGGAAAAGCTGTCGATGCCGACGCGCAGCATAAGCGGAACCTGGTCGATCAGTACATCGCCGACGGCGCGCAGTTCATTGGTGTAGCCGAGCCGCTGGCGCAGCAGCGAAGCATGGCTGAAGGCGCGGCCGTCGTTGAAAGCGGGAAAGGCGACGGCGACGATTTCCAGGCGATCGAGATAGGGCGCCAGCCGGCGCACATCGTCGGCCGGCTTGATCAGCACGCCGAAGCCGACATCGTTGCTTTGGTCGGCCTTGGCGATCAATTCGTCGAGGCCGAGCAGCGGCTTCTGCTCCCCGGTCGCCTTGACCTCCTCGGTTTCAATCACCCAGGGATCGTTTTCGACAAAACCGGTTTCTTTCCAGATCTTCGTCATCATCCCCTCCTTATGCCGCTTCGGCGGCCGAGCCGTAGAGCGCAGTCTTGAACGGCTGAGGTCCGACACGGCGATAGGCGGCGAGGAAGTTCTCGGACTGATCGAGGCGCAGGCCGAGATAGGTGTCGACGATCGTCTCGATTGCGTCCGTCACCCGGTCCGGCTCGAAGCCGCGGCCGATGATCTCGCCGATCGAGGTATGTTCGTCGCCGGAGCCGCCGAGCGTGATCTGGTAGAGTTCGGCACCCTTCTTTTCCACACCGAGCAAGCCGATATGGCCGACATGGTGATGGCCGCAGGCATTGATGCAGCCGGAGATCTTGATCTTCAGCTCGCCGATCTCTGCCTGGCGTTCGGCATTGCCGAAACGCCGGGAGATTTCCTGCGCCAGCGGAATCGAGCGCGCATTGGCGAGCGCGCAGTAGTCCAACCCGGGACAGGCAATGATATCGGTGATCAGGCCGGCATTGGCTTCCGCCAGATTTATGGCGACGAGGCCGCGATAGACGGCTTCGAGATCGGCAAGCGCCACATGCGGCAGGATCAGGTTCTGCTCATGGCTGACGCGGATTTCGTCGAAGGCATATTCCTCGGCAAGATCGGCGATCGCATCCATCTGCGCATCCGAGGCGTCGCCCGGAATGCCGCCGATCGGCTTCAGCGAGATCGTCACCATGCCGTAATCGGGGTTCTTGTGCGGCTGCACGTTCTGCTGGACCCAGCGGGAAAAACCGGAATCAGCTTTCTTCCAGCGGGCAAGGTTTTCCCAGCCTTCGGCGCGTTCGGGCAGATCCGGCGGCGCGAAATAGGCAGCGATCGCCTGGACGTCCTTTTCCGGCAGCCTGAGCTCGGTATCCTTCAGCGCGGCGAATTCGGTTTCCACCTGGCGCGTCAGCTCCTCGGTGCCGGTTTCGTGCACGAGGATCTTGATGCGGGCCTTGTATTTGTTGTCGCGGCGGCCGTGCAGATTGTACACGCGCACGATGGCCGTGGTGTAGGAGAGCAGGTCTTCCTCGGGCAGGAAGTCGCGGATCAGCTTGGCGATCATCGGCGTACGGCCCTGGCCGCCGCCGACATAGACGGCAAAGCCGATTTCGCCCTTGTCGTTCTTCTTCACGTGCAGGCCGATATCATGGACCTGGATTGCCGCGCGGTCGCGCTCGGCGCCGGTGACGGCGATCTTGAACTTGCGCGGCAGGAAGGAAAATTCCGGGTGTACCGACGACCACTGGCGCAGGATTTCGGCGTAAGGACGCGGATCGGCGATCTCATCGGCGGCGGCACCGGCGAAGTGATCGGCCGTGACGTTTCTGATGCAATTGCCCGAGGTCTGCAGGGCATGCATTTCGACGCTCGCGAGGTCGGCCAGCGCATCAGGAATGTCGGACAGTTTCGGCCAGTTGAACTGCAGGTTCTGGCGCGTGGTGAAGTGGCCATAGCCGCGGTCATAGGTGCGAGCGATATGAGCGAGCATACGTAGCTGGCGGGCGCTCAGCGTGCCATAGGGAATGGCAATGCGCAGCATGTAGGCGTGGAGCTGCAGGTAGACGCCGTTCATCAGGCGCAGCGGCTTGAACGCGTCCTCGGCGAGCTCGCCGGAAAGGCGGCGCTGAACCTGATCGCGAAACTGCTCGACGCGCTCGGTAACAAAGGCATGGTCAAATTCGTCGTAACGGTACATCGTCTTCCTCAGACTGCAATGAATTCGGGATCGGCAGGAGCGTAGCCCGGGGCATATTCCATGGTCGGGCCTTGTGCGCGGATGCGCTCGCGAAGGCGAAGCGGCCAGAGAATGCCGTTGGTTTCCTGAACGTCAACGACGGCGACGTCAACGACCTCGTTGTCGGCATAGGATTTCTTGCCGATCGCCTCAAGCGCCGCAACGGCCTCGGCATGACGGGCAACGAGCGCCTCCTGCAGCGAGGTCGACCACTTCCCATTCGCATCCAGCCAGACGGCAATGCCGTCCGTCAGCCGGTTGGCGGTCAGAACCTTGTCACCCATATTCAGCTCCTTGCAAGTTCCTCGAGCCGGGCGTTTGCGCGCACCAGGGGCTCGGACAGTTCGAAATTGGCGCCGGCGACCGCATCGCCGATGATGACCATGACAGGCCCGGTCAATTCGTCGCGGTGCTGCAGATCGGGCAGATCGGCAAGCGTGCCATGCAGCAGGCGGCGCTCAGCGCGGCTGGCATTTTCGATGACGGCGACGGTGGTCTCAGGCGGAATGCCCGCCTGCATCAGCCGCTCGGCGACGGAGGCGGCAACCGTGCGGCCCATATAGACGGCGATCGTGGCGCCGGAAACGGCGAGGCTTGCCCAATCGGGCAGCACGTCGCCGGTGAGATCATGGCCTGTCGTGAACACCAGCGACGAGGCGACGCCGCGCAGCGTCAGCGGCAGCTCGAAATCGGCAGCGGCGGCGAAAGCCGAGGTGATACCGGGCACGACCTCATAGGTGATTCCGGCAGCGCGCAGTGCCGCCATCTCTTCCCCTGCCCGGCCATAGACCAGGGGATCGCCGGATTTCAGGCGGACGACACGCTTGCCCTGGCGGCCGAGTTCGACCAGCAGTTCATTGATCTCTTCCTGGGATTTCGAATGGCAGCCCTTGCGTTTGCCGACGGAAAGCCGTTCTGCATCGCGGCGGCCCATATCGACGATCGCCTGCGGCACCAGCGCGTCATAGACGATGACATCGGCTTCCATCATCACGCGCTGGGCGCGCAGCGTCAGCAGATCCTCGGCACCGGGACCGGCGCCGACCAGCCAGACGTGACCGGCAACCTTGTCCATCGCATGCAGCAGCCGGTCGGCGGCATGGCGGGCCTGCGGCAGGTTGCCGTTGGCGACCGCATCGGCAACGGCGCCGGAGAAGAAACGGCGCCAGAAGACCCGGCGCGAGACGCCTTTCGGAATCAGTTGTTCGACTGCCTTGCGGTAGCTCGTCGCCAGACCGGCAAGGCGGCCGAGCGAGGGCGAAAGAAGCTGGTCGATCTGCGCGCGGATCATCTGCGCCAGAACCGGCCCTGCCCCTTCGGTGCCGATCGCAACGGCAACGGGCGCGCGGTTGACCAGCGCCGGCGTAAAGAAATCGCAGTAATCGGGCTGATCGACGGCATTGGCCGGAATTCTGGCAGCGCGGGCGGCATCGACGATGCTGCGGTCATCAGCTTCATTGCCGGTTGCGGCGAAGACGAGCGCCGAACCCTCGACCTGTTCGGCTGAGAAGGCAGCGCGCACGGTCTCGATCCGGCTGGCGATCAGGAAAGCGTGGTAATCGGCTTCCGGCCGGTCGGCATAGGCGACAATCCGCGCCCTCGTGTTCAGCAGCAGCCGCACCTTGGCGAAAGCCTCGTCGCCATTGCCGAAGACAGCCGTCTTCTGGCCTTCCACGCGAAAGAAGGCGGGAAATACCGAAAGCTGTTCAGTCTTGGGAGGCATCATCAATCCACTTCGAGGTTGCCGGAATATGCCCTTGATCGACAAGGGATTGAAGGAACAGAAATTCGAAAGCCCAGGCAAGCGGGTATTCTTTTGCTCGCGCCGTCAGTGATTTGAGAAAAGTCACCCGTGCTGCCGAAAAGCCGCATATTCCCAGCCCGCTTGCTGCGGTGCAGTATAAAGCCTGTGACAAAAGACGTCCACCGGCGCTTGACGCATTTCACTGGCGCCGCCAAGGCGATAGACTGAGGAAAACCGGAGGGCCCTCATGCCTGATAAGACCATTGCCTCCCGCCTGCTTTCGGTCATCGAAGACAATATCCTGCCGCTGACGGAGCGTGGCGTTTCGCTTGGCAACAAGCTGTTCGGTGCGGCGATCTTAAGGAAATCCGATCTTTCGCTTGTCGTCGCCGAGACCAATAACGAGCTGGACAATCCGCTCTGGCACGGCGAGGTCCATACGCTGAAGCGCTTCTACGAGCTTGGCGACAAGCCGCCGACCAAGGATCTGATCTTCCTGTCGACGCACGAGCCCTGCACCATGTGCATGTCGGCGATCACCTGGGCGGGCTTCGACAATTTCTACTATTTCTTCAGCCATGAGGATTCCCGCGACGCCTTCGCCATTCCGCACGATTTGAAGATCCTCAAGGAAGTCTTCGGGCTTGAACCCGGCGGCTACCGCAGGCAAAACGCCTTCTGGAACAGCTTTGCTATCGCCGATCTCATCGAGACCGAAGAGGCTACGCTGAAAAACGCGCTGAAGGCGCAGACCGCCCGCATCAAGGCGCGCTACGACGCCCTGTCGACCAGCTACCAGTCGTCGAAGAGCGCCAACGACATTCCATTGAACTGAGGGGCTCTGAACTAAAGCCCGCTGAACCGAGGCAACATGCAACCTTCTAAAGACATTTCGCGGCTGATCGAGATCATGGCGGCGCTGCGCCATCCCGAAACCGGCTGCCCCTGGGACATCGTGCAGAACTTCGAGACGATCAAGCCCTATACCATCGAGGAAGCCTATGAGGTCTCCGACGCGATCGAGCGCGGCGATATGGACGATCTCTGTGACGAGTTGGGCGACCTGCTGCTGCAGGTGGTCTTCCACGCCCGCATGGCCGAGGAGGCCGGCGAATTTTCCTTCGGCGACGTGGTCAACGCCATCACCGCCAAGATGATCCGCCGCCATCCGCACGTCTTTGCCCGCTCGCCGGCAGATACGCCGGACGCGGTGAAGAGACAATGGGACGAGATCAAGCAGGCGGAGAAACGCGAGCGCACTGAGCGGCGGTCACGGCGCGGCATCACCGAGGATTTCAACAGCGGCTTCCTCGGCTCCGTGCAGCGCAGTTTTCCAGCTTTGACGGAAGCCCTGAAGCTGCAGGAACGCGCCGCCAAGGTCGGCTTCGACTGGGCGGCACCCGAGCCGATCCTCGACAAGATCGAGGAAGAGATCGGTGAATTGCGGGCAGCCCTTCGGGAGGGCGATCAGGCAAAGGTCAGCGACGAACTCGGCGACCTGATCTTCGCGGTCGTCAATATCGGCCGGCATGTCAAGGCCGATCCGGAGCAGGCAGTGCGCGGAACGAATACGAAATTCCGGCGCCGTTTCAGCCATATAGAACAGGTTCTTGAAGCAGAAGGCGAGACGCTGGAAGCAGCGACGCTGGAGCGGATGGAGGAAATCTGGCAGGCGGCGAAGGCGATTGAAAGAGCGATCGTGGCGGAGTGAGTTATCGCCGGCGATTTCTATTGATCGTCGAAGCCAGCCCCTCATCCGGCTGCCGCCACCTTCTCCCCGCCTGCGGGGAGAACGGGTTATGCCGCAGCCTCACCGTGCCCCACCAACCTTTCGCAGGGCACGTCCCCTCGCCCCGTTTTTACGGGGAGAGGGTTAGGGTGAGGGGCAGCCATTAGCGCGAACCCGACAGCAGTGGCGCTACGCCAGGCGCGCGCCTTACCGCTCCCAATCTTCCTTTGAAGACTTCGCTCCATTGCCGATGCGGCGTTCGAGTTCAGTCGCTTCGGTTTCGGAGAGGCGCAGATCCAGCGTGATCGAGCCATCTTCATTATCCTCGCGGCCGTCAACGATCGCGTGGTCGTAAAGCCAGGGCAGCAGTGCCAGCTTGTCGACCGGAAGGCGGATCGTCGCCACAGTCATCACGCCGGACAGTCTGCGGCTGATCTCTTCCATCAGCGTGCCGACGCCCTCGCCGCTGACGGCCGAAACCGCCACCACGTTGCTGGCGCTGGCCGATTTCTGCACCATGGCATCGTGCACCTCGGGTTCCAGCCGGTCGATCTTGTTCCATACTTCGATCAGCCGCTTGTCGGCTTCGGCCTCGTCGATGCCGAGATCGTTCAGGATGCGCATCACGTCGGAGCTCTGCGCCTGGTTGTCGGCATCGGACATGTCGCGGACATGCAGGATGAGATCGGCTTCCAGCACCTCTTCCAGCGTCGCCCGGAAGGCGGCGACCAGATGGGTCGGCAGGTCGGAGATGAAGCCGACGGTGTCGGACAGGATGACGGTGCGGCCGTGCGGCAGCTTCATGCGCCGAAGGGTCGGGTCGAGCGTGGCAAACAGCATGTCTTCGGCCAGCACACCGGCGCCGGTGATACGGTTGAACAGCGTCGATTTGCCGGCATTGGTGTAGCCGACGAGTGCTACGATCGGGTGCGGCACCTTGCGGCGCTTGGCGCGGTGGAGCTGGCGGGTGCGCACGACCTGCTCCAGCTCGCGCTCGAGCTTGATGATGCGGTCCTGCAGCATCCGCCGGTCGGCTTCGATCTGGGTTTCGCCGGGGCCGCCCATGAAGCCGCCGCCGCCGCGCTGGCGTTCAAGGTGGGTCCAGCTTCGGACCAGTCGGCCCTTCTGATAATTCAGATGGGCGAGATCGACCTGCAGCGTGCCTTCCTTGGTGGAGGCGCGGCGGCCGAAGATTTCGAGGATGAGGCCCGTCCGGTCGATGACCTTGGCGTTCCATTCCTTTTCGAGATTGCGCTGCTGCACCGGCGTCAACGGATGATCGACGATGACGAGACCAGAATCGCGCTCATCGAGCAGCGCCTTGATCTCCTCGATCTTGCCGGTGCCGAGCAGTGTGGCCGGTCTCGGATCGTTGACCGGGACGATCGAGCCGTTGACGACATCGAGATCGATCGCCTGGGCAAGACCGGTCGCCTCTTCGAGCCGGCTTTCCGGCGTGCGGGTCGATGCCGATTCGCTCTGGCCGCCGCGACTGCGCGATTTCAGAACCGGCACGACGACAGTCGCGCGCATGTCGTCCCTGTGCTTGGCGGCCTCAGGGATGATCGAATCGTTCTTGGTATCGCGTGTCGAAATGACGGCTGATCCTGTTAGGACGCGGCTTCTTCGCTCTCGAACATCTGCATGGGCTGGCCCGGCATGATCGTCGATATCGCATGCTTATACACGAGCTGCGAGTGGCCGTCACGGCGAAGAAGAACACAGAAATTGTCAAAAGACGTAACAACGCCCGTGAGTTTCACGCCGTTGATCAGAAAGATTGTCAGGGAAATCTTTTGCTTGCGAACAGTATTGAGAAATAAGTCCTGAAGATTCTGAGAACGTTCCGCCATCGCGCCGCTTCTTTCTTTATTGCCGACCTGATCTGGCCGGTAGAATATCAATCAACCTCACCATACGAAGACCGGCGGCATCCTCATTCCGCCTGTCCAGCAAATCTTGGTATCAAATCGCAATCTTTTCCGCAACGTCGAAAAAGGCCTCGCGGACTTTCTGCGAAACGCTGCCTGGATGACCGTTGGCAATGGCCTGGCCATCGACGGAAACGACCGGAAAACAAATGCTTGTGGCTGCAGTGAGGAAGACCTCGCGGGCCGCGAGCATCTCCGAAATGGAGAAGTTCCGCTCAGTGATCGTCAACCCCAGCCTGGCACCGACATCCATCAAGGTGGTGCGGGTAATGCCGCGCAGGATTCCGTGTTCGGCCGGGCGCGTCACCAGCGTTCCGTCCGGATCGACGATCCAGACATTGGTCGCCGCCCCTTCCTTCACCATGCCGTCGCCATCGACATAGATCGCTTCCTGGGCGCCGGCCTCCTTGGCCTGCTGGCGGGCCATGGCATTCGGCAGCAGACCGACGGACTTGATGTCGACACGGTCCCAGCGGTTGTCGATAAGGGTGATCGCCTTGATGCCGTTGGCGTTCTTGGCGGCGATGATCTTGGCATCGGTGCTCTTGGCGGTGATGACAAGCGATGGCGGCGTTCCCTCGGCCGGAAAAACATGATCGCGGCGGGCGACGCCGCGTGTCACCTGCATGTAGAAAAGCCCGTTGCGGACATGGTTGCGGCGCAGCGTCTCGCGAATGACCTGCGTCAGCGCCGCCCGGCCCATCGGCCAGGCGATGCGCAACTCACCGAGCGAACGGTCGAGACGGTTCAGATGGCGTGTGAGATCGACGATATAGCCGTGGCGCACTTCGCAGACCTCGTAGACGCCATCGGCGAACTGGTAGCCGCGATCCTCGATATGCACGCTCGCATCGGAATGCTTGACGTAACGGCCATTCACATAGGCAATTCTCGGCATGGGAAACCTGGTCTTCCGGAAAGCAATATGGGCGCGGCGCAGCGTCGGCCGCGCCGGAAAGGATCAGACGCCGAGCGACTTCAGCTTGCGATGCAGCGCCGAACGCTCCATGCCGACGAATTCCGCGGTGCGCGAGATATTGCCGCCGAAGCGGTTGATCTGGGCGATCAGGTAATCCTTCTCGAACATCTCGCGGGCTTCGCGCAGCGGCAGCGTCATGATGTGATAGTCGTTCTTGGCGGAAACCTTCGGCAGCATGTCGCCGAGATCGGTCGGCAGCATGTCGGCGGTAATCGGCGCATCCGGGCCGTCGGTGCGGGCAAGGATCATCAGCCGCTCGATGTTGTTGCGCAGCTGGCGGATGTTGCCGGGCCAATCATGCGCCTGCAGCACGGCCATGGCGTCGTCGCCGATGCGGCGCGGACGGATGCCGGCCTGCTCGGATATCTGGCGCATCAGTTGGTCGACGAGGAAGGGAATGTCCTCGCGTCGCTCGGCAAGGGCCGGCACACGCACCGGCACGACAGCGAGGCGATGATAGAGATCCTCGCGGAACCATCCTTCAGCGATGCGGCTCTCAAGATTATAGGCGGTCGAGGAGATGATGCGGACATCGACCTTGACTCGCTTGGAACCACCAACCCGCTCGAACTGCTGATCGACCAGCACGCGCAGGATCTTGTTCTGCGTCTCGCGCGGCATTTCGCCGACTTCGTCGAGATAGAGGATGCCACGATGGGCTTCTTCGAGCGCGCCGATCTTTCGCGCCTGGCCGGGCGTGCCCTCGGTGCCGAACAGCGCCACTTCCATGCGTTCGGGCGTGATGTTGGCGGCGTTGATCGCGACGAAGGGGCCGTTGGCGCGGGCCGACTTCTTGTGGATCATCCGCGCCACCAGTTCCTTGCCGGAGCCGGAGGCGCCGAGGATCATGATGCGGCTGTTGGTCGGTGCAACCTTCTCGATCGTCTGGCGCAGCTGCGAAACGGCAACCGAGGTGCCGATCAACTCCAGCGCATCGCCAGTGCGGCGCTTCAGGTCGGAAACCTCGCGCTTCAGTTTGGAATTCTCCAGCGCCCGTTCGGCGATCAGGATCAGCCGGTCGGCCTTGAAGGGTTTCTCGATGAAATCGAAGGCGCCGCGCTTGATCGCCGAGACAGCGGTCTCGATGTTGCCGTGGCCGGAGATCATCACAATCGGCAGTTCCGGATGGCGCGTCTTGATCTCGTCAAGCAGCGACAGGCCATCGAGCTTGCTGCCCTGCATCCATATATCGAGGAAGATCAGCCGCGGTACGCGATCGGAAATCGCCGCCAGCGCGCTGTCGCTGTCATGGGCCGTGCGCGTCTCGTGTCCCTCGTCGGAGAGAATGCCGGAAACGATCTCGCGAATATCGTGCTCATCGTCGACGACGAGAATATCAGAGGCCATAAACGCTTTCCTTGTCATTGGCTGCGGGGCAGCAGGCGTCGGATCCAGGCGTGGCAGATGCACGCGGATCATGGCCCCTCTTCCCCGGTCAAAATCGGCGGGCGCATCATGCAGCTCCAGCTGCCCGCCATGTTCCTCGATGATCTTCTTGACGATGGCGAGGCCGAGGCCGGTGCCCTTCTCACGCATCGTCATATAGGGTTCCAGAATGCTGTGGCGGTTCTCCACCGGCAGGCCGCGGCCATTGTCGATCACGTCGACGGTGAAGCGGTCGCGGCCGGTATCGAGGGCAGCGCGGACGAGAACCTTGCGTTCGTCCCGCTCGTCGCTCGGAACGGCCTCGATCGATTCGACGGCATTCTTGATGAGATTTCCAAAAGCCTGGCCGAGCATGCGACTGTCGAACAGGCCCTCCAGAGGCTGGTCGCCGAAATCCTGCTCGAAGGTGACGTGATGGTTGCCCATCTCACGCAGGAAGATCGCGTCGCGCAGGATATTGCGCAGATCGCTCGGCTCCTTGGTCGGCTTCGGCATGCGGGCAAAGGCGGAGAATTCGTCGACCATGCGACCGATATCGCCGACCTGGCGGATGATCGTATCCGTGCACTGGTCGAAGACGGTTCGGTCGCCCTGGTCGATCTGCTTGCCGTAGCGGCGCTGGATGCGCTCGGCGGACAGCTGGATCGGCGTCAGCGGGTTCTTGATCTCATGGGCGATGCGCCTGGCCACGTCGCCCCAGGCGGTCGAGCGCTGGGCGATGACGAGGTCGGTGATGTCGTCGAGCGTAATCACGTAGGATTCGCTCATGTCGCGCACTTCTTCGCGAGTGACCTGCACACTCAATGTCCTCACGGTGCCGCCGCGTACCAGCGCGATCTGCTTGCGGAAATCGCCGCGATAACGCACCGCCGCCTCGGTCAGCACGTGATCGACCTCGGGCGCAATGTCGACCAGCTGCTTTCCGAGCATCTCGCCCGCCGATAGCGACATCAGCGTCTCGGCCGAACTGTTGACGATGGCGATGCGGCGGTCCTGCTCGACGCCGATGACGGCGGCGGTGACGCCCGACAGCACCGCTTCGATGAAGCGGCGGCGGTCGTCGACCTCGTCCTTGGCCTCCAGGATCTCGTCGCGCTGGGTGCGGATTTCCGAGATCATCTTGTTGAAGGTGCGCGAGAGATTGGCGACATCGCCGTCAACGGCATGCACCGGCACGACGATGTCCATATTGCCCGATGCGACACTGTCGGCCGCCGTGATCAGCAGGCGGATCGGCCGGACGATGCGGTCGGCGACGGCGATCGCGGTCCAGATCGCCGCCAAGAGCACGATCAGCGCGAAGCCAATATAGAGCACGGCGAAGGCGACCTGCAGCGAGAAGCGGTTGGCCTCCATCGAGCGGTATTCGGTGGCGTTCTCCTCCATCATGCGCATGGCGCCCATGACCTTGGGATCGACGGCGCGCACCGTGTAAAGGAAGGTGCCCTGGATGGCATCGAGCTTGATAATGGCGCCGACGAGATTGGTGACGCCGGGCGGGATCAGTGTCGGCTGGCCGGCAGCCGCCTTTTCCAGCGCGTCCTGTGGAATGGCCGGCAGCGGCTTTTCAGTGGCGATATCGGCCTGGACGATCACCGAGCCGTCGCGCTCGACGAGGAAGGCGCCGAGCAGGCCGCGGCCCCTCGCCTGGCGGGTCATCAGGTCGGCAAAACCCGTCCTGTCGAGACTGTAGAGCGCGCGGTTGCGCTCCAGGTCGTTGGCCATGGAGACCGTCTGCCCCTGCAGATAGCTGGCATTCTCCATCATGTAGGCCTGACCGATATTCCGCGACGAGCTGACGATCGACTGGGTGCGCAGGGCAAACCAGCGATCGAGACCGGCATTCAGCGTGATGCTGGCGAAGATGGCGACGAGGATCGCCGGCGTAATGGCGACGATCGAAAAAAGCACGACGATGCGGATATGCAGGCGGGCTGCCGCACGGCCGCGGGTGCGGGCTTTCAGCAGCCTTGCCACCTCGCGAGCGATCAAGGCCAGCAGCGTCAGGACAAAGAAGGAATTGACGATCACCGAGGTGATGACGACATGTGACGTCGGCGCGATCGGCGTCAGACCGAGCAGCACGAAAAGTGTGGCCGTGGCGCAGAGAAGCGCGCCGCCGGCGAGCACGAGGCCGGGCACGGCAAAAAGGGCGCGGCGATCGGTCACCGTCGTCACCGTCTCGCCCGCCGCCGCCGGCGATACCCCATCCTGCGTCATTCGGCCTCTCTTCAGACGGCACTTGCCGCCCTCGCCATCCGATCGAAACCAAGGAAACGCCGGCTTAAAGAAGCCAGCGTTGCAACGACTCGATCGGGAGCGAATGTCTAAACCCTTGCGTGACCTTTAAGCAACGCATTGTGGCGAAAATGCAACGCATCTCGGACATTGTCAAGCTGCGCTGACCTCGTCCGCCACAATGAGCGCCTTCAGTTCGAAGGCCGGTTCGGCAAGCCCTTGGTCCGGCGATGAAGCTGGCAGGATCGGCTGTTCATCGCACTCCCGGAACGCCCGCAACGCAGACTATTTTGGGCTGCCTTCCGGGCGAGTGGTGCAACATCTAGCCGTCGCCTCCAAGCAGACGTCAATACCGCGCGTCGATTTCGTCGCGCTCCGATCGTAAGTCGCGGTCGTGGGCGCTTTGGGGGTGATCTTCGGGCGAATTTGGCGCTAGAAAGGATAACGCCCTGCCCTTAAGCTTTGAGTCCGATGCCCATCCTCTATCGCAATTCCAAGCTTCTTCGGCGTTCCCGCGGCGGGTATTTCATTTGGCAGACGCCGGCTTGTTCCTGATCGGGGGGCGAGCTTGGCAGTGCAAAGCTCAACGCTGCAATCGACTGCTGGATACGGTCCGATGAGGTTCTCGAATTCTCTGGGATATCCGCCTCTCGGCTTGCCTGGACGCGTACATAAGACATGCGAATATAAGGAGAGCAGGTATCTTACTGCAACCTATGGGCAAAACCGCCCATAGCGTGAAAGGCGACATCCGTGCTGACGCGATATCATCTCCGCGACTTCTATTTCGCTCGATAGAATTCGGCGGGGTCGCGTATTTTACTGTAACCTACTTCAAGAACGCGGCTCTGAGGGATAGTCATCTTGATGGAAGATCGGGAACATGCACTGTTGGATAAACAGCGATAAGCTGCGAGGGTGATGAAAATGATGCCTGGCCGGCGCGCGGTGGACGACGCGGGATTTCAGGGTCTGGTCCGGGTAGCCGGCCGTACCTTCACCATGGGATCGAACGAGCATTATGTGGAGGAGGCCCCTGCCCATCCGGTGACGGTCGACGGCTTCTGGATCGACGCCACCCCTGTCACCAACCGACAGTTCGCCTCATTCGTCAACGCCACCGGATATATAACCGTCGCCGAAAGGGCTCCCCGTGCCGAGGACTATCCCGGAGCGCTTCCCAAAATGCTGCGAGCCGGATCTCTGGTGTTCACGCCGCCGAAAGCCGTCGTCGGCCCCGACATTACCCAGTGGTGGTCGTTCAAGTTCGGCGCGGACTGGCGACACCCTTACGGCGGTCGCACCGACATCCGCGGTAAGCTCGATCATCCCGTCGTTCATATCGCCCATAGCGACGCCAAGGCCTATGCTGCTTGGGCGGGAAAAGATCTGCCGACCGAGGCAGAGTGGGAGCTGGCTGCGCGCGGCGGCCTTGATGAAGCGGAATTTGCCTGGGGCGACGCGTTGCACCCGGAAGGAAAGCTCATGGCCAATATCTGGCAGGGTACCTTCCCTACGCTGAGCACAAAGCCAGCCAGTGCGGACAGAACGTCGCCGGTCGGATCCTTTCCATCAAACGGCTACGGCATCTTTGACATGATCGGCAATGTCTGGGAATGGACCTCCGACTTCTGGTCGACACGCCATCCCGAGCCTGCCAGCCATTCATGCTGCATCCCCAGCAATCCCCGCGGAGGCGACGCCGACGCCAGCTACGATCCGCGGCTGCCTGACATCAGGATCCCGCGGCGCGTCCTCAAGGGCGGGTCCCACCTTTGCGCGCCGAACTACTGCAGGCGCTATCGTCCGGCCGCCAGACATGCCGAGCCTGAGGACACGTCCACAAGTCATGTCGGCTTCAGATGTGTCAAGCGCGCGTGAGGCGGCGTCATGGCCACATGTCGCGTCGGCGGAATAAGCCACCGGTGGTGACAAGACCTTTCATGACGTGTCCTTCGTGATCCGCAGGTTATGGGCGTACTCCCGTGGATTGCGGTTTCCGATTTCGTTCCCGTTCCTTACTGTAAACTACGTTGCTTCCACCCTATTCCGGATCATAATGCACAACTTATAATCCGATGCGGCAGCCGCACCTGCAGAGGCCGCCTGGAGGTTGGATGGATGGATTACGACACACGGTTCGCCAAGCGCGTCTTTCCAGCCAGCGCCAAAACCATCGATTCACTCGCCGCCCGTGACGATAACTTCCGCGAACTCTGTGCCGACAATAGTCCACGCGTGAGCCTGTGCTTCTTCCAAGCCCTGGTCGAGCTGGCCGATGCTGAACTTCCTTCATAAGCAAATTCGCGCTCGGCTTCGGTGTGACCAGCGCCCGTCCGCAACAATATTCGCTCGAAGAGAGGTTTGCCCGTATCATACGGTAGTATCTGTCAATCCGGCGCAGCTGCAGCGGGACGATCACTCCTTCGGCCGTTGCCCGGAAATAAGGTCCGCAACGTGTTCTCGAGTGTGACTGTCGGAGCGAACGCGGATCAACAGTGCATACTGTATGTTACTGGCGCGCTCGCGGTACTCGCCATACCCTCCCCGAATAAAACGGTCCACATCACGCGGGATCGATTGCCGGGGGGGAATCGAGATGAAAAGCAGTATCCTGACTTTGGCTGCCCTATTAGGCGGCACTGCGCTTACATTTTTTTCCATTGGCGGGACGAGTGCGTCAGCTCAAGTCATCAATGGAACACCCGGCACGCCGAGTGCGACGATCACAATCGACGGCCGACAGATCCCGCCGCCGCCAGGGCAGTTTGGCGGCACGACAAATCTCGACGCGCTTCAGTCGACGCCATACTGGCAGCCGCAAGTTGTGCCGCCCAAGGGTGCGCCAAACGTCTTGCTGATCTTGACCGATGACGTCGGATTTGCGGCCCCGAGCACGTTCGGCGGGGTCATTCCGACGCCAACGCTCGACCGGATTGCCAACATAGGCCTGCGCTACACGAACTTCCAAACGACATCGCTGTGTTCCCCGACACGCGCCGCTCTGATCACGGGCCGCAATCATCATTCAGTCGGCTTCGGTGTGATCAGCGAGGCGTCGACCGGTTATCCGGGCTACGACAGCGTCATTACCGCGGACAAGGATACGATCGGCACGATCCTCAAGGCGAATGGTTATGCAACATCGTGGTTCGGCAAGAATCACAACACGCCATCTTTCCAAACCAGTCAGGCCGGCCCCTTCGATCAATGGCCCATCGGAATGGGATTTGAATATTTCTATGGCTTTGTCAGCGGCGAGACCAACCAGTGGCAACCGGACCTCTACCGCAATACCACGCGTGTCTATCCCTATCTGAACAATCCTACCTACAACCTGACGACGGATATGGCGGACGACGCCATCAACTATCTCAACCAACTCAATCAGCTCGATCCCAAGAAGCCATTCTTCCTCTACTATGCACCGGGCGGGACTCATGCGCCTCATCACCCGACCCCCGAATGGATCAAGAAGATCAGCGACTTGCATCTGTTCGACAAGGGATGGAATGCGCTGCGCGAGCAAATCTTCGCCAACCAGAAGAGGCTGGGGGTTATCCCTCAGGATGCGCAACTGACAGCCTGGCCAGATAAGCTCATCAAGCCGTGGGACGTCCTTTCGGCTGATGAGAAGAAGCTCTTCATCCACCAGGCCGATGTCTACGGAGCCTACCTCGCCTATACCGACAATGAAATCGGCCGGGTCGTCAAAGCGGTCGAGGACATGGGCAAGCTCGACGACACGCTGATTATCTTTATCAGCGGCGACAATGGCGCGAGCGCGGAAGGCTCCCCGGCTGGAACGCCAAACGAGATGACTTTCTTCAACGGCGTCGACGTGCCCGTCCAGGACCAGCTCAAATTCTACGACGCCTGGGGGTCGGCGTTGACCTATCCGCACTATTCGGTCGGCTGGGCTTGGGCTTTCGATACGCCCTTCAAGTGGACCAAGCAGGTCGCTTCCTATTTTGGGGGCATTCGTAACGGTATGGCCATTGCGTGGCCAGGCCACATCAAAGATCCGGGTGGGGTGCGTAACCAGTTCCACCATGTCATCGACATCGTCCCGACGATCTTGGAAGTGACGGGCATCCGTGCTCCTGATGCAGTTAACGGGATCACCCAGACGCCGATCGAAGGCGTGAGCCTGGCCTACACATTCGACAAGGCAAACGCCGATGCGCCATCGAAACATTCGACCCAATATTTCGAGATGTTCGGCAATCGCGCGATCTATCACGATGGGTGGATCGCCTCCACGTTGCCCTATCGGGAACCTTGGAACGGAACGGCTCCGATCCCGAAAGACATCGTCAACGGCGTGACCTGGGAGCTGTTCGACCTGTCCAAGGACTGGACGCAAAACAACGATCTGGCGGCCGCCAATCCCGGCAAGCTGAAGGAGTTGCAGGATTTGTTCTGGATCGAGGCTGCGAAGTACCAGGTTCTGCCGTTGGACGCCTCGGCCTTGACGCGCTTCATTCTCCCGCGACCGAGCATCGTCGCCGGACGTAATGATTTCATCTACACGAAACCCATCGTCGGCGTGCCCCTTGGGACGGCACCGAGCATCCTCAACAAGTCCTTCACGATCACGGCCGATATCGATGTGCCCGCGGGCGGCGGCAACGGCATGCTTGTGACTGCAGGCGGGCGCTTCGGGGGATGGGGCTTCTACCTGCTCAAAGGGAAGCCAATCTTTGTCTATGACCTATTGGATCTCGCCCGGCCGAGGGTGGAGGGCGCAGCGGCATTGACGCCTGGAAAGCACAATCTCGGCTTCTCCTTCAAGTCCGATGGGCCCGGCCTCGGCAAAGGTGGCAAGGGGACAATCACGATCGACGGCGCCGAGGCGGCAAGCGGGACCTTCCCAAACACCATTCCATTTGCTCTCGAGGCGAGTGAAACCTTTGATATCGGCTCCGACACGGGAACCGGTGTCGACGATAACGACTACCAGGCACCGTTCGCCTTCGACGGCAAGCTGAGCAGCTTGAAGATAGAACTTCAGCCGCAACCTTGATGCAAGAGGTTCTGCGCAGAGCGGCCCGTCGCCAAGGCGGCCCGTGCCGAAAGTGACGTTGACCTGGGCACGGGGGTCCTGCGCCATGAACACAGCTCACCGACACACGCTTCTGACCCTGTTCGCAATCGCCGAAGGTGCAACGGGACTGGGGCTTGTCGTGGCGCCATCGATCCTCTTCGTTCTGCTGTTTGAGGCAAGGCCGGTCGCTTCGGAGGCACCACTGATTGCGCGGATCTGCGGTGCGGCGCTGCTCGCTCTTGCCGCAGCAAGCTGGGGCGGGCGTGACGCCGAAGACAGGCGAGGCACGCTGGGACTCCTCGTCGGCGTGGCGCTCTATAATTTCCTGACCACGGCGGTCCTGACCTATTCCGCTCTCGTTCCGGAGATGATCGGCATCCTGTTGTGGCCCGCGATCCTCTATCACGCGGCGACTTCCCTGTGGTGCTTGCTCGCTATCTGGCGGGCGCGTTAGACCGAGTCGTCGTGGCCCCTTGCGTGGTCACTAACGGCTTTGGCCGCTTCGGGTCGCGGGCTGCTAAGAGGCGGCGAAGAGGCGATGTCCGCTTCCGCGGTTCACGCGCCTGGAGTCTCCTTCCCTCGATCTGCGTAGTCGTCGAACAGGCTCGATGCGCCGCCTTTGATGGACGAGGATCGGTTTCTGCGGTAGGTTACAAAAGGGATAGTTAATAAAATCTCCGGTAGTCACGTCCCTCAAGAGCGGGTGAGGAGCAAGTCGTGCAGGATTCATTGCCATCAAGGCGCGATATCGCGCCGGTTTCGACGCGACCACTACCGACCCACGATGATGTTCGGGCTCAGCTTGAGCGAATCATCACCAGCCCGCAATTTCCGCATGTCGGCCGGAGTGCGGCATTTCTCACCTATGCCGTGGAGGAGACGCTTGCAGGCCGCGCAGACCGGATCAAGGGTTACTCCATCGCCGTCGAAGTCTTCAAGCGCTCCAACGGCTTCACACAGGATGATCCGGTTGTGCGGATCGAGGCCGGAAGGCTCAGGCGGGTGCTCGAGCGCTATTATTTTACAGGAGGTCAACACGATCCGATCCGAATAGACATTCCGAAAGGCGGTTACGTGCCGACCTTTGCCTGGACTTGCCCGAGCGATGACAATCCCGATGCTGAAGACCAAAGTCTGCCACCGGAGCGCGCCTATTCCCTCTTTCCCGGCTTACGAGGATATAGATGGGCAGTGGTCCTTGGATTGATCGTGATCGCGGGCGGCGCTGCAGCGCTGGCTGGCTTGACCTCCGTTGGATTTGGCTCGATCTGGCCGTTTGCGACTGCCCACATAACGCGATCTGACGGACCGACATTGGTGATCGCTCCATTTGCCAATCTCGGTGATGGTCCTCAGGCTGAACTCTACACGACGGGCCTGACCGAGGAACTCCTCACTGCCCTTCCCCGCTTCAAGGAGATCAAGGTCTTCGGTCGCGAGACGTCCAAATCGTTGCCGCCAGAAGTGGAGACATCGAGGATCTGCGGGGAACTTGGCGCACGCTTCCTGCTGGCAGGCGGGGTTCGCGTCTCCGGAAGCCGAGTGCGTGTGACGGCACGTCTGCTCGACACGCAGACCGATGAGATCCTCTGGTCGCAGACCTACGACGACGACATCGGCGTCCGCGACCTGTTCACCATCCAGTCCGACGTTGCAAACAAGGTTGCGACCGCTGTGGCGCAGCCCTATGGCATCATGGCCCAGGCCGATGTTTCCAATCCGCCGCCCGATGATCTCGGCATCTACGGCTGCACGCTTAGCTTTTATGCTTACCGTGCCGAGTTAAGCAGCGAGCGGCACGGAGAGGTTCGAAACTGCCTCGAAAGTGCTGTCGCCCGCTATCCATCCTTTGCGACCGCCTGGGCGATGTTGTCGATAATCTATCTTGACGAGGATCATTTCAGGTTCAACCGGAAGCCCATTTCGTCCACGCCGATAGATCGCAGCTTTCAAGCCGCCCGCCGTGCCGTTCAACTGGATCCCGGCAACACCCGCGCCCTTCAGGCGCTGATGACGGCGTTGTTTTTCAGCCAGCGGGTTTCGGAGGCACTTCAGATCGGCGAACGGGCACTGGCGACCAATCCGAACGACACCGAATTGCTGGCAGAATTTGGTACCCGGGTGGCGATGAGCGGGGAGTGGCAGCGCGGGGCAGCGCTGCTGGATCGTGCCATTGATCTCAACCCTGCCGGCGGCGGCTACTATCGCGGAACGCGCGCACTCGCAGCCTACATGTTGCACGACGACAAGACCGCAGTCACCGAGATCAGGCAGGCGGACCTGCAGAAGTTCCCGCTATTCCATGCGGTGGCTGCCGTCATCTACGTCGACGCTGGAATGATCGAGGACGCCCGCAGAGAGGCCGCGCGGTTCAACGAAATGAGACCCGACTTCATTCCGAACATCGTGGCCGAACTCAAGGTGCGCAATTTCCAGCCACAGGACCGGTCGCGGATGATTGCCGATCTGCAAACGGCCGAGCTGCTTGTGAGGGACGAGGTGCTGGCGACCATGTCGCTGCCGATCGACGACTCCAAGGCCCTTCAGCCGCGGTAGCGCTACCGTCAGGATAACTGCCACAGAAACCCGACGAACGCATTCGACAAACGTCGGTGCCGGCGGCGCGGATCTCGACTGGGATGTGGCGCTCGCGGTCGGGTAAAAGTTCACCGATACGATCTCGGCCGTTGCGGGATACCGCGCACTCGGCGTCGACTACGACAATGACGGCTTTGTCTTCGACGTCGTCCAGCAGGGTCCGATCCTCGGCGTCGTTATCCACTTCTGAGTACGACGTCTGGAACAGCAGACTGGGTTTGAACGATGAAGTCGTCCATGAAACCCACGACTTCTCGACTCATATAGCCCGCCGCGGCGCCAATTCTGGCATCAGGCCGCATGCCGGCCCGATGCGAGCGCGAACACACTCAGGCAGTGCGGGAACTTCTGTAGACCGAAACGCCAAGTTCCCTGATCTTTTTGCGCAAGGTGTTGCGGTTGAGACCGAGAAGATCGGCGGCCTTGATCTGGTTGCCGCGCGTCGCCGTCAGGGCTGCGAGGATCAGCGGATACTCCATTTCCGTCAGCACGCGGTCATAGAGGCCGGGCGGCGGCAGATTGTCCCCGAACCCGGCGAAGTAGCTGCGCATGTTCTCCTCGACGGCTTGCGCGATCGTCATCGAGCCGCTGCGGATCGGTCCCTTGTCGATCGGGCTGTCGGGCACATCGGAACGCAGTTCGGCGTCGATGATCTCGCGGGTGATGACATCCTGCGGATAGAGCGCCATCAGACGGCGGATGAGGTTTTCCAGTTCGCGGACGTTGCCCGGCCAGGCATAGGCCTTCATCAGTTCGAGCGCTTCCTGATCGAAGCGCTTGGAGCCGAGGCCTTCCTTTTCGGCCTGCTGGATGAAATGGCGCACCAGATCGGGAATGTCCTCGGCGCGATCGCGCAGCGGCGGCAGGCGCAGCGGCACGACATTGAGGCGGTAATAGAGGTCCTCGCGGAAGAGACCCTGGTTGATCGCCTGCTTCAGGTCCTTGTTGGTGGCGGCAACGATGCGCACGTCGGTGCGGATCGGCGTGCGACCGCCGACGGTGGTATATTCGCCCTGCTGCAGGACGCGTAAGAGCCGTGTCTGGGCGTCCATCGGCATGTCGCCGATCTCGTCGAGGAAGAGCGTGCCGCCTTCGGCCTGTTCGAAACGGCCGGTCGAGCGGGTCTGCGCGCCGGTAAAGGCGCCCTTCTCATGGCCGAAAAGTTCGGATTCGATCAGGTCGCGCGGGATCGCCGCCATGTTGATTGCGACGAACGGGCCGTTGCGGCGCTTGCCATAATCATGCAGCGCGCGGGCGACGAGTTCCTTGCCCGTGCCGGATTCGCCGGTGATCATCAGCGTCAGGTCCGTCTGCATCAGGCGGGCGAGCACGCGATAGATTTCCTGCATCGCCGCCGACCGGCCGACGAGCGGCATGCCGTCCTGCATGTCGTCTTCAAGTTTGGCGGGCTTGCGCTTCGGTTCCGCCAGCGCCCGGCCGATGATGCCGATCAGCTCGGTGAGGTCGAAGGGCTTCGGCAGATAGTCGTAGGCGCCCTTCTCCGAGGCTTTGATGGCGGTCATGAAGGTGTTCTGTGCGCTCATGACGAGGACCGGCAGGTCGGGACGCGCCTTCTTTATACGCGGCAGCAGATCGAAGGCGTTCTCGTCGGGCATCACCACATCGGTGACGACCAGATCGCCCTCGCCCGCGGAAATCCAGCGCCAGAGGGTAGCGGCGTTGGAGGTAATGCGGACGTCATAACCGGCGCGGCTCAAAGCCTGGTTGAGCACGGTCCGGATGGCCGCATCATCATCTGCAACGAGGATCGTGGCTGTCATCGAGAAGGTCCTGTCGAGCTTGCAATAGAGGCGTCTTCAAGCGAGGCGTCCTTCGACGCCGGCATGAGAACGCGGAATGTCGTGCGGTTGTTCTGGCTGTCGCATTCGATGATGCCGCCGTGATCGCCGATGATCTTGGCGACCAGGGCCAGGCCGAGGCCGCTGCCGTTCGGCTTGGTGGTGATGAAGGGATCGAAGAGATGCGGCAACAGATCGAGGGGAACGCCGGGGCCGTTGTCGTGGACGCAGAATTCCAGCGGCAGCGAGATCTTTTCACGCGTGCCGGCGACCGAAAGACGGATGCCGGGGCGATAGGCCGTCGTCAGCATGATCTCGCCGTCCGGCCGATCGCCGACCGCTTCAGCGGCGTTCTTCACCAGATTGAGGAAGACCTGGACGAGCTGGTCGCGATTGGCATAGACGGCCGGCAGCGACGGGTCGTAACTCTCCGTGACCCGGATGTTGCGGGCAAACCCCGCCTTGGCGACCGCCTTCACATGATCGAGCACGGAATGGATGTTGACCGGCATGCGGTCGACAGGGCGTTCGTCGGAAAAGACTTCCATGCGGTCGACCAGCGAGACGATGCGGTCGGTCTCGTCGCAGATCAGCCGGGTCAGCGCCCGATCGTCGTCGACCGCAGACTGTTCAAGCAGCTGGGCAGCACCGCGTATGCCGGAGAGCGGGTTCTTGATCTCATGCGCCAGCATCGAGGCAAGACCGGTCACCGAGCGGGCGGCGGCGCGATGCGTCAGCTGCCGGTCGATCTTGTCGGCCATCGAGCGTTCCTGGAAGACGATGACGACGGCGCCGGGCTCGCTGAGCACCGGGGCGACGTAGAGATCGACGAGCTTGTCCTGTCCGAGGCGGGGCGAACTCAGGTCGACGCGATATTCGTTGACCGGCGCCTTGCGCTCGCGCACCTGGTCGATGAGGGCAAGCAGCGGGCTGCCGAAAGGGATGAAGGTCGAGATGCGGTAACGCGCCAGATGCGAGGCGCTGGCACCGAAGAAGGCCTCCGCCTCCCAATTGGCGAAAACGACGAAACCGGATTCGTCGACCATGATGACCGGGTTCTGGATGGCGTTCAGTACGGCCATGGCGACGGTCCCGCCGGCGTGATCGGACGGAGATATCATATCCTTCGTCATGCCGCCTCCCGGCTGTCGACAATATTCACAGCCAGCGCATCATAAAGGCGCGCGGCCACCTCGCGCGGATCGCGCGAGGTCATGATCTCCGCCTTTTCAGCGCCTGACAGAGCTGGGGCGAAACGCTGGAGATACCAGCCAAGATGCTTGCGGGCGTGGCGGATCGCCACCGCTTCGCCGTAGAAATCCAGCATCATCCGGTAATGTTCGACGGCGATATCGGCGATCTCCTGGCGTCGCGGCTCGGGCGCACCGGCAAGGACGCCGGCATGCCACGGTCTGCCCTGACAGCCCCTGCCAATCATCACGGCATCGGCGCCGGAGCGACGCAATATTTCCTGCGCGTCGCCAGCGGTTTCGACATCGCCATTGGCGATCAGCGGAATGGAGATCACCTCGCGGACGGCGCGGATAGCATCCCAATCGGCGCGGCCTTCATAGAATTGCATGCGGGTGCGCCCATGAATGGTCACAAGCTGGATGCCGGCGGCTTCGGCGCGGCGCGCGATGTCTGGCGCATTGATCGAATTCTCGTCCCAGCCGAGGCGCATCTTCAGCGTCACTGGAATGTCGACAGCCTTGACCGTCGCCTCGATGAGGCCGAGCGCGTGATCGGGATCGCGCATCAGCGCCGAGCCGGAATAACCGCCGATCACCTTCTTTGCCGGGCAGCCCATGTTGATGTCGATGATATCGGCGCCATGATCGGCGGCGATCTTTGCCGCCTCCGCCATCCAGTGCGCCTCACGGCCGGCAAGCTGCACCATATGCGGCCGGAAGCCGGCAGCGCTGAGCCGCGACCAGGATTCGGCCGTGTCGTTGACCAGTTCGCGGCTCGCCACCATTTCGGTGACGACGAGGCCGGCACCGAAGCGCCACGCCAACTCGCGGAAGGGCATATCGGTGACGCCGGACATCGGCGCCAGCACAACGCGGTTCCGCACGGACACGGGTCCGATTCGGAAAGGCGCTGCGAGGTCCTGGGAAATCAAATGATTATCTTTCGGGCATACAATAGAACTGCATTATTTTTAGCCACTATTCCCTGGCTTGCCAAGGGGGCTGGCACCGGAATTGATATTTTTCGGGCAGATGCTGGAAAAGGCCCAAGCAAGACGTTAGAGCACTCCGGTCAATTCCGCATATTTTAGGGGATTTATGCTGCAAATGCCTTCTAAGCAACCGATATCGGCTGGAATTGTCATCGTGGCCGCCGGCCGCGGCGAGCGCGCGGGATCATCCAAGGAAGGACCCAAGCAGTATCGCATGATCGGCGGCAAGCCGGTTATCGCGCATACGCTTGAAAACTTCATGACATGGGAAGCGGCAACTGAGATCGTCGTCGTCATTCATCCCGATGACGAGGCGCTGTTTGCGAGAGCCTTCCGCAACATCATCTCGGCAACGCCGATCGAAACGGTGCATGGGGGCGCGACCAGGCAGCAATCCGTGCTTGCCGGCCTCAGATATCTCAAGGACAAGCAAATCAGTCATGTGCTGATCCACGATGCCGTGCGCCCGTTCTTCGACCATGTGCTTCTCGATCGCATTGCCGAGAGCCTTGGCGCCGGCGCGCAGGCGGTGCTGCCGGCGATCCCGGTCACCGATACGCTGAAACGCACCGACAACGCCGGCATCGTGCTGACAACGGTTTCCCGCGAGCATCTTTACGCGGCGCAGACGCCGCAATCCTTCGCCTTCGACAAGATCCTCGAGGCGCATGAGAAGGCGGCCGCAGGCGGACGAAGCGATTTCACCGACGACGCCTCGATCGCCGAATGGATGGGCATTCCGGTGACGATCGTCGAGGGCACGGCCGACAACGTCAAGCTAACGGTCAGGAACGATATTGCCATGGCCGACGACAAGCTGTCGACGTCGCTGCTTCCAGACGTGCGCACCGGCAACGGCTACGACGTGCACCAGCTCGTAGCCGGCGATGGCGTGACACTTTGCGGCGTGTTCATTCCGCATGACCAGAAGCTCAAAGGGCACTCGGATGCCGACGTCGCACTGCATGCGCTGACGGACGCGCTGCTCGCCACGTGCGGCGCCGGCGATATCGGCGATCATTTCCCGCCGTCCGACCCGCAATGGAAGGGAGCAGCTTCGCGGATCTTCATCGAGCATGCCGCCCGGATCGTGCGAGAGCGCGGCGGCACGATCATGAATGCCGACGTCTCGCTGATCGCCGAGGCGCCGAAGGTCGGCCCGCATCGCGACGCCATGCGGGCGAAACTGTCGGACTATCTCGGCATCGATATCGAGCGTTGCTCGGTCAAGGCGACAACCAACGAGACGATCGGCTTCGTCGGCCGGCGCGAAGGCATCGCGGCGATCGCGACTGCCACCGTCGTCTATCGCGGAAGGAAATGATGAACCTTTTTCCTCAAGATATTATTTCGACGGCGGAGGCGATCATCCGTGACTTCACGGCTGCAGGCCTGATGATCTCGACCGCCGAATCCTGCACCGGCGGGCTGATCGCCGGGGCGCTGACGGAGATTTCGGGTTCGTCCGCCGTCGTCGACCGCGGCTTCGTCACCTATACGAATAGCGCAAAGATCGAGATGCTCGGCGTGCAGGCGGAAACGCTCTCGCGCTTCGGCGCGGTCTCGGAGGAAACGGCGCGACAGATGGTGCATGGCGCCCTCTTCCGCTCACGCGCCGAGATCGCCGTCGCCGTCACAGGCATTGCCGGCCCCGGCGGCGGATCCGCCGAAAAGCCGGTCGGCCTCGTGCACCTCGCCGCCAAATCGCGCGCCGGCGCGCTCATCCATCGGAAAATGCACTATGGCGATATCGGCCGCAGCGAGATTCGACTAGCGACGATCAGGACGGCGCTGGAGATGGTGCGCTCGCTTCTTGCTGCCTGAGGCCGGTTCGCTCATCAAGCCGGTGTGTAGATCCTGTTTGCCCTGGTCTCGAAGGCTTCGGTGAACATGCGGAAGGCGCGGTCGAACATTGAGCCCATCAACGCGCCGAGAATACGGCTCTTGAACTCGTAATCGATGAAGAAATCGACGGTGCAGCCGCCGGACGGCGTCTCGGCGAAATGCCAGCGATTGTCGAGATATTTGAACGGGCCATCGATATATTTGACCTCAATGACGTGCTCGGCCCGGTTCAGCAGCACCTGGGTCGTGAAGGTCTCGCGGATCGCCTTATAGCCGACCGTCATGTCGGCGACGAGCAGGATCTTGCCGTCGCGCTCCTTGCGGCTCCTGATGGCGAGCGCTTCGCAAAGCGGCAGGAATTCCGGATAGCGCTCGACGTCGGCGACGAGGTCGAACATCTGCTCGGGCGAATGCGGGACGGGACGGTGTGTTTCGAATTGCGGCATAGTCGGCAATTAAGCGGGCCGGTCGAGAAGATCAAGAAGTTCGCGCATCTGGCGGCGGGATTTTAGCTGAAGAACCGGCACGTCGGGGCCGTGCTCGGCGATGCCGGCGACATGATCCAGAAGCGCTGCTTCGATCAAGGGGGCGGCATCCCGCTCGAAATTCCAGATATAGGCGAGCGCCTCCAGCGAGAGGCGTTCGGGACACCCGACAGGCAGTTCGGGGCGGTTGCGCCCGAAATAACGGAACGCTCTCGATATGGCGCCGTAAAGGCATGCATATCTCGGTAGCCGAAGCCAAATGACGGCGTCGGCGCGTGGCAGGCGAAGATCGAAGGAGTTCAGCCCGGTTCCATCCATGATCCAGCGCTCTTCCGCCACGGCCTTGGCGATCAGGCGGTCGATCTCGTCGCGCGGCCTCTTTCTCCAGCCCGGCAGCCAGTAAAAGTCGCGGTCCATGGAGATATAGCCAAGGCCGAGCGCTCGCGAAAGCCGCTTTGCGAGCGTGCTCTTGCCGCTACCGGGGCAGCCAATCACCAGGATGCGGTCGGCTTCGATCAGCGTCGACTTCAAACCGAATTTGACCTTCATCATCGCCCTCAAGATACGACACCTCGGCCGAGGAGAACGGCGAGGCCGGCCCCTCATCCGCCTGCCGGCACCTTCTCCCCGCTTGCGGGGCGAAGGGATTATGCCGCGACCTCTCCGTCCCTCGCCCACTTCTCGCAGGGCACGTCCCCTCGCCCCGTTTACGGGGAGAGGGTTAGGGTGAGGGGCAGCCATTGGCGCGAACAGGGCAACCGCGGCACCAGCTCGAGCAGCCGAAGCATGGTTGGTCGACTTTATCAGCAGTCTGATAAAGCAAGCGCCAAATCTCACTCAGCGGCGATCAGCAGCTTCTTTTCGCGCGCCGCCCGCAGCCGGGCGAAGTCGTCGCCGGCATGGTGGGAAGAGCGGGTCAGCGGGCTGGAGGCGACCATCAGGAAGCCCTTGCTGTAGGCGACCGTCTCGTACGACTTGAACTCGTCGGGAGTGACGAAGCTTTCGACTTTGTGGTGCTTGCGGGTCGGCTGCAGGTACTGGCCGATCGTCAGAAAGTCGACATCGGCGGTGCGTAGATCGTCCATCAGCTGCAGGACTTCGTTTCGCTCTTCGCCGAGACCAACCATGATGCCCGATTTGGTGAACATGGTGGGATCGAGTTCCTTCACCCGCTGCAGCAGGCGGACGGAATGGAAGTAGCGGGCGCCAGGACGAACCGTCAGATAGTTGCCGGGCACCGTTTCCATATTGTGGTTGAAGACGTCGGGTTTGGCAGCGACGACGCGTTCCAGCGCACCCGGCTTTTTCAGGAAATCGGGCGTCAGGATCTCGATCGTCGTCATCGGCGAGGCGGCACGGATTGCCCAGATCACCTTTTCGAAGTGTTCGGCGCCGCCGTCCTCCAGGTCGTCACGGTCGACCGAGGTGATGACGACGTGGCTGAGGCCCATCTGCTTGACCGCCTTGGCGACATTCTCGGGCTCGGCCATATCGAGCGCATTCGGCTTGCCGGTGGCGACGTTGCAGAAGGCACAGGCGCGGGTACAGATCTCGCCCATGATCATGAACGTCGCGTGCTTCTTGTCCCAGCACTCGCCGATATTCGGGCAGCCGGCCTCCTCGCAGACGGTGACAAGCTTATGCTCCTTCACGATCGCGCGCGTCTCGGCATAACCCTTGGAGGTCGGCGCCTTGACGCGAATCCAGTCCGGCTTGCGCATGACTTCCGTGTCCGGCCGATGCGCCTTCTCCGGATGCCGGACGCGCTTGGCGTCGGGATTGATCGTATCGAGGATGGTCACCATTGCAGTTTCAGCTTTCTACCGCCCCTATGCGGCAAATCCAGATCTAGCGCCGCACCAGCCGCGCAAGGAATATCAACAAGCAGGCGCCGAGGAAACCCGTCACGAAATAGCCGAGCCGTCCGCCGACCACCTCAACGTGGAACTGTGCAAGGACGGCGCTTGCGACGACCGAGCCGACAATGCCGAGCACGATATTCAGGAAAATCCCGTATCGCGCTTCCATCAGCTTGCCGGCGAGCCAGCCCGCAAGTCCGCCGATGATGATTGCCGAAATCCAGCCGACGCTTTCCATTCTTACTCTGCCCCTCAGTTGCGCTTCAAGCGACCGCCCTCGCGATCAGAACCACGATGATGGCGCCGACCGTGGCGTGGATGATCTGCACCACCAGCGCGTTTTCAATGCCCAGCGAAATGCCGAGCGCGCTGAACAGATAGCCGCCGACGAAGGCGCCAATGATGCCGCTCAGCAGGCATCTTATCAGCCCGCCGCCACCGACGACCAGGCTTGCGAGGAAGCCTGCAACCAGGCCGATCAGCAAAAACACCAGCAACGCCTGCGTCTCCATAGACATGATGATTTCCTTTCGTTTTTTCCATCCTCAGCGTGGCTTTCCACTCCGGACATTGAGGGCGGGATGGGAAATTATCAAGCGTTCAGGACGCGACCGTAAGCATCGAGCACCGCTTCCTTCATCGATTCCGACACGGTCGGATGAGGGAAGATCGTGTGCATCAGTTCTTCCTCGGTCGTCTCGAGATTCATCGCGACGACGAAGCCTTGGATGAGCTCGGTGACTTCGGCGCCGACCATGTGGGCGCCGAGCAGCTCGCCGGTCTTCTTGTCGAAGATCACCTTGCAGAGGCCCTGATCCTCGCCGAGCGCGATCGCCTTGCCGTTTGCAGAGAAGGGGAAGCGGCCGACGCGGATGTCGCGGCCCAGTTCCTTGGCTTTTGCTTCGGTGACACCGACGGAGGCGACCTGCGGCTGGCAATAGGTGCAGCCCGGCACCTTGCCCTTGTCTGTGGGATGAACGTTCGGGAGGCCGGCGATCTTTTCGACGCAGACGACGCCCTCATGCTCTGCCTTGTGGGCCAGCATCGGTGGGCCGGCGACATCGCCGATCGCATAGATGCCGGCGACATTGGTCTTGCCATAGCCATCGATGACGACGCAGCCGCGGTCGGTCTTGACGCCGAGCGCCTCGAGACCGAGGTTTTCGATATTGCCCTGAACGCCGACGGCCGAAATCAACCGGTCCGCGGTGATCTGCTGCACCTTGCCATCAGCCGTCTCGACGTGAGCGGTGACGCTGTCGGCGGCCTTCTCGACCTTGGTGACCTTGGCGCTGGTGAAGATCTTGAGCCCGCGCTTTTCAAGCTGCTTGCGGGCGATCGCGGTGATCTCGGCATCCTCGACCGGCATGATGGTCGGCATGACTTCGACGACCGTGACGTCGACGCCCATCGAGCGATAGAAGCTGGCGAATTCGATGCCGATCGCGCCAGAGCCCATGACGATCAGCGACTTCGGCAGAACATCCGGCTTCAGAGCCTCGAAATAGGTCCAGATCAACTTGCCATCCGGCTCGATGCCGGGCAACGCGCGGGGACGGGCGCCGGTGGCGATGATGATGTGCTTTGCGCTATAGGTTCCCTCGCCGCCCTTGACGTTCTTCGGCAACGGATGCTGCGGCTCGACAACCGGCTTCGACGACTTGCCGACGACCACCTCGCCCGCCTGGGTCCCGGTCGAAGCCTTGGTGATTTTCGCCTCGCCCCAGATGATGTCGATCTTGTTCTTCTTCATCAGGAAGCCGACGCCGGCATTCAGACGGGCGGAGACTGCGCGCGAGCGGCCGACGACGGCCTTGGCATCCGGCTTGACCGTGCCTTCGAGAACGAGGCCGTAATCCTTGAAATGATTGGCATGGTCGAGCACCTCGGCCGAGCGCAGCAGCGCCTTTGTGGGTATGCAGCCCCAGTTCAGGCAGATGCCGCCCATATGCTCGCGCTCGACGATCGCGGTCTTGAGGCCGAGCTGGCTGGAACGGATGGCGGCGACATAGCCGCCGGGACCCGAGCCGATGATGATGACGTCGTAGGATTCAGCCATGTATTTCCTGCCTTTGTTACGCTGCGCTGCGGGTCATGAGCACCCACGCGTGTCTCTTGCTGTTTTCGAAGAGCGGCACGGCATCGGCGCGCGCAGCCTCCAGGAATCCGTTTCTTTCATAAAGCGACAAAGCCGCTTCGTTGTCGCTGGCGGTGATCAGGCTGACGGGCCGCCGATCGGCCCTTTCGATCTGGTCGTCCAGCAGCCTGCGTCCGATGCCGATGCCACGCAGATGGCGATAGACGCCGAGACTGCCGATGAACCAGCTTCCCACAACCGTTTTCTGCAAGGCGAGCATCGGTGCGGTCGCCGGAATCGTCGCCTCGATATCACCTATCCCCTCACTCAGCGCATGGCCGATCGCCACACCAGCGACCTCGCCATAGGCCTCGGCAATGACGGCATCCCGCCAGCCGCCGACAGCTTCCTCCTCGCCCATCTTCAGCCGGCCCCGCTCCAGCGGCGTGTCGCTCACGCCGTTTTCCACACCGGCAAACCAAAGCCAGGAGGCAAAACCGCGCGACGCGATATCCGCCAGAATCGCCAGCTCCGAGGCATCCCGCCGTGAGGCCTGCCGGAGGGCGATGAAGGAGGTCATGCTCAGATCCCCAGCATCATCCGCACGATCGATTCCAGCCCACGGCCGAGCGCACGCGTATTCTCCGCATCGAGATGGATGCCATCGATCGGTGTGGTCTTGGCGACGGAATTGCCGTCGAAGAAACCACAACCGAGTTCGTCGGCAAGATCACGATAAAGCGTTGCAAGTTTTGCCGATTCCTCGATGCCGCCGGGGAACGACGCGGCGAAAGGCACATTGCCCGTCGCGCGGATCGCCGGCGGCGCCACGATCAGAATCTCCGGCCCATCGAATTCGAAGGGCCAGGCGTGATTGCGGATCAGCCGCACGAGCCGGCTGATGCCCTGGCATGCGGCAAAGGCCGAACCCGCCACAACCGGCTTCATGTCGTTGGTGCCGAGCAGAAGGACAACGAGGTCGAGCGGCGCATGCGACTGCAGGATCGTCGGCAGGATGCGCGCACCGTTGCGGTCGCAATCGGCGAGATGGTCGTCGAAAGCGGTGGTGCGACCGTTCAGGCCTTCGGCGATGACGCGGGCCTCACCGCCGAGCGCTGCCTGAAGCACGCTCGGCCAGCGATTCTTGTAGTCATGACGGCCGATCGTCTCGGCGTCATAACCCCAGGTCAGCGAGTCACCATAGCAAAGAACGGTCTTGGTCATTTCCGTCTCCGCGTCGCTATCAGACAAGCATGCCCATCGGGTTCTCGATGTAGCCCTTGAAGGCTTGGAGCAGCTCGGCGCCGAGCGCGCCGTCGACACAGCGATGGTCGGTCGAGAGCGTGACTGACATCACGGTGGCGATCGCCATTTCGCCCTTCTTGACGACAACCCGCTGTTCGCCGGCACCGACCGCGAGGATCGTCGCATGCGGCGGGTTGACGACGGCTGCGAAGTTCTTCACGCCCATCATGCCCATGTTGGAGACGGAGCTGGTGCCGCCCTGATATTCCTCAGGCTTCAGCTTGCGGTCCTTGGCCCGCTTGCCGAGATCGCGCATCTCGTTGGAGATCGTCGACAGGGTCTTTTCCTCGGCCTTGCGGATGATCGGCGTGATCAGGCCGCCGGGGATCGAGACAGCAACGCCGACATCGGCGTGCTTGTGCTTGACCATGTTGCTGTCGGTCCAGGAGACGTTGGCATCCGGAACGTCGCGCAGCGCCAGCGCCATGGCCTTGATGACCATGTCGTTGACCGAGAGCTTGTAGGCCGGAGCGTTGTCCTTGCGCGGAGCCGCATCGTTCAGCTGGGCGCGTAGCGCCAGCAACGCATCGAGCTCGCAATCGAGGCTGACGTAGAAATGCGGGATCGTCTGCTTGGATTCGACCAGGCGCCTGGCGATCGTCTTGCGCATGCCGTCATGCGGCACGAGCTCGTAGGAGCCTGGTTCGAAGAGCTTGAGCACGCCTTCTTCGGACGCGCCTTTCGGTGCAGCGGCGGCCGGAGCCGGCGCGGCGGGCGCGGATACGGGCGCAGCAGCAGCCTTGGCGCCACCGCCGGCGACGGCGGCTTCGATGTCGCTCTTGACGACGCGGCCATGCGGGCCGGAGCCCGCGACTGCCGAAAGGTCGATACCGGCTTCCTTGGCCAGCCTGCGAGCGAGCGGCGAAGAGAAGGTGCGGTTGCCATCGGACGAAACCGAGGCGGGTGCGGCGGTGGTTACAGGTGCCGCAGCCGGAGCAGACTGGGCCGGAGCCGGTGCAGCCTCGGCTTTCGGTGCGGCTGCACCGTCAGTTTTCGGTGCCGGAGCGGCGGAACCCGCACTGCTTGCGGCAGCGGAGACATCCTCGCCATCGGCGGCGAGAACCGCGATCAGCGCATTGACCTTGACGCCTTCGGTGCCGGCGGCAACGACGAGCTTGGCGACCGTGCCTTCATCGACGGCTTCGACTTCCATCGTCGCCTTGTCGGTCTCGATCTCGGCGATCACATCGCCAGACTTGACCTTGTCGCCTTCCTTGACCAGCCATTTGGAAAGATTGCCTTCCTCCATGGTCGGAGAGAGGGCGGGCATCGTGATATTGATCGGCATCGAAACACCCTCCCCTTATTTGTAGCAAACAGCCTTCACCGCATCGACCACTTCGACGACGTTCGGAAGGGCGAGTTTTTCGAGATTGGCGGCGTAAGGCATCGGAACGTCCTTGCCTGCGATCGTCAGGATCGGCGCATCGAGATAGTCGAAGGCCTGCTGCATGACGCGGGTGGCGATTTCGGTGCCGACGGAGGACTGGGGATAACCCTCCTCGACGGTGACCAGACGGCCGGTCTTCTTCACCGATTCGATGACAGTCGGCAGGTCCATCGGGCGGATGGTGCGAAGGTCGATCAGCTCGACGTCGATGCCGATCTTCTCGAGTTCGGCGACAGCCTTGGTGGCATAGCTCATGCCGATGCCGAAGGAGACGACCGTGACGTCCTTGCCCGGACGATGGACGCGGGCCTTGCCGATCGGCAGCACGAAATTGTCGAGCTTCGGCACGTCGAAGTGCTGACCGTAGAGAATTTCGTTTTCGAGGAAGATGACCGGGTTCGGATCGCGGATCGCAGCCTTCAGCAGGCCCTTGGCGTCGGATGCCGTATAGGGCATGACGACCTTCAGGCCGGGGATGGCGCTATACCAGGCAGCATAATCCTGGCTGTGCTGGGCGCCGACGCGAGCGGCTGCACCATTCGGACCGCGGAAGACGATCGGAGCGCCCATCTGGCCGCCGGACATATAAAGCGTCTTGGCGGCGGAGTTGATGATCTGGTCGATCGCCTGCATGGCGAAGTTGAAGGTCATGAACTCGACGATCGGCCGAAGGCCGGCCATGGCTGCACCGACGCCGACGCCGGCAAAGCCATGCTCGGTGATCGGCGTATCGACGACGCGGCGGGGTCCAAATTCCTGCAGCAGCCCCTGCGTGACCTTGTAAGCGCCCTGGTATTCGGCGACTTCCTCGCCCATGACGAAGACGCTTTCGTCGGCGCGCATTTCCTCGGCCATGGCGTCGCGCAGCGCTTCGCGCACGGTCGTCGACACCATTTCGGTGCCGGCCGGGATTTCCGGATCGTTCTGCACCTGGGCTTTCGGCTCGGCCGGAACGGGTGCGGATGCCGGAGTTGCGGCAGCCGGCTTTTCCTCTTGCGCGGCCTGCGGTGCAGCAGCCGGCGCTGCTGCCGGAGCGGACGCAGACATGTCGGATGCGGATTCACCGTCCTGCAGGAGAACGGCGATCTTGGCGTTCACCTTGACGCCTTCGGTTCCGGCAGGAACCAGAAGCTTGCCGATGACGCCTTCGTCGACGGCTTCGACTTCCATCGTCGCCTTGTCGGTTTCGATTTCGGCGATCACGTCGCCTGAGGTGACCTTGTCACCTTCCTGCTTCAGCCATTTGGACAGTGTGCCTTCTTCCATGGTCGGAGAGAGGGCGGGCATGAGGATATCGATAGGCATGGGTTCCCTCCCCGATTAGAGCAGAATGTCGGTATAGAGCTCGGATACATCCGGCTCCGGATCGGCCTGGGCGAAGTCGGCGCTGTCGGCGACGATGTCGCGGACATCCTTGTCGATCGCCTTCAGATCGTCTTCGGAAGCCCAGCCCTTTTCGACGAGGCGTGCCTTCACCTGTTCGATCGGGTCATGCTCGGAGCGCATCTTCTGCACCTCGTCCTTGGAGCGATACTTCGCCGGGTCGGACATGGAGTGACCGCGATAACGATAGGTCAGCATTTCGAGAATGATCGGGCCCTTGCCGGAACGGCAATGTTCGAGCGCTTCGTCGGCGGCCGCCTTGACGGCGCGGACGTCCATGCCGTCGACCTGAATGCCGGGGATGCCGAAGCCGGATCCGCGAAGCGAATAGTTCGACTGCGCGGTGGCGCGGGCGGTCGAGGTGCCCATGGCGTAACGGTTGTTCTCGACGATATAGACGATCGGCAGCTTCCACAGAGCCGCCATGTTGAAGCTCTCGTAGACCTGGCCCTGGTTGGCAGCGCCGTCGCCGAAATAGGCAATGGAAACATTGTCGTTGCCGCGGTAGCGGTTTGCGAAGGCAAGACCCGTTCCGAGCGAGACCTGGGCGCCGACGATGCCGTGACCGCCGTAGAAATGCTTCTCTTTCGAGAACATGTGCATCGAGCCGCCCTTGCCGTGGGAATAGCCGCTGCGACGCCCGGTCAGTTCCGCCATGACGCCGCGCGCTTCCATGCCGGTTGCCAGCATATGGCCGTGGTCGCGATAGGCGGTGATGACCTGGTCGCCTTCCTTCTGCGCCATCTGCATGCCGACGACGACAGCTTCCTGACCGATGTAGAGGTGACAAAAGCCGCCGATGAAGCCCATGCCGTAAAGCTGACCGGCCTTCTCCTCGAAGCGGCGGATCAGCAGCATCTCGCGATAGGCCTTCAGCTCTTCATTGCGATCGAAGTCGGCTACCGGGCCGCCATTCGATGCTTTGGCTGCCGGTTTTGCTGCAGTTTTGCGGCTGGAAACGGTCGCGGTCTTTCGCGGCGCCATTCAACCCTCCCTATGGGTTTGTCGTTTCTTGGTGGCGCGTACCATAGGGAAGAAACATGACCACAGCAATGCCATAATTGCATGGCTCGTATTCGGTGCTAAGCTACTGGAAAAAGTATGAAAATTCCAATTAACCTGTTTTCGGTTAATTGGAATAATGGTTGAAGACGACGATCTCGTCCGCACGCGACATGTTGAGCTGATAACGCGCTTTTTCGTCCAGCATATCCTTGTCGAGCGAACCGTCACTCAGCAGCGCGACCTGATTTTCCAGATGTTCGCGCTTCGCCTTCAAGACTGCAAGCTCTTTTTCACGCGCAACACGCTGATGCTCGAACGTCTCCGTCGCGCGCAGGCCGTAATCGCCATGGATGCAATGATAACCGAAATAGGAAAGGAAGGCGACCGTCATGGCCGGAATGACGAAGCGACCGATCTTTCTCTTCTTATGATGCTTTGTCCACATACACGCATGCTCTTGAACGCATTACCAATTCGTTCAATCTAGCGCGCAGAGATTAACCGTTCGTTGACTCAAAAAATCGGGCAATAAAAAACCCGCGCCGGTGAACTGACCCCCGAAAGTTGGACATCCAACCTTCGGGGGTCAGTTCACGGGAAGGCGCGGGTCAAGCCATTGGAAATCAGATCCGATCAGCCGCGAATGATCGAGCGGCCGGCATACTGGGCCTGCGGGCCGAGGCCCTCTTCGATGCGGATCAGCTGGTTGTACTTGGCAAGACGGTCGGAGCGCGACAGCGAGCCGGTCTTGATCTGACCGCAGTTGGTGGCGACCGCGAGATCGGCGATGGTCGGATCTTCGGTTTCGCCGGAGCGGTGCGACATGACGGCGGTATAGGCCGCCTTGTGCGCCGTGTTGACGGCATCGAGCGTCTCCGTCAGCGTGCCGATCTGGTTGACCTTGACGAGGATCGAGTTGGCAACACCCATGCGGATGCCGTCGCGAAGACGGGCGGAGTTGGTGACGAAGAGATCGTCGCCGACGAGCTGGGTCTTTTTGCCAGCCAGGTCGGTCAGCGTCTTCCAGCCGTCCCAATCGTCTTCGGCCATGCCGTCCTCGATCGAGATGATCGGATACTTGCCGGCGAGCTCGGCCAGATATTCGGCCATGGCGCCCGATTCCAGCGTGCGGCCTTCACCCTCGAGAACGTATTTGCCATCCTTGAAGAATTCGGTCGAGGCGCAGTCTAGGCCGAGGCACATGTCGTCGCCCGGCTTGTAGCCGGCTTTCTCGATCGACTTCATGATGAAGTCGAGGGCTTCCGGCGCGCTCTTCAGACCCGGTGCGAAACCGCCTTCGTCGCCGACATTGGTGTTGTGGCCCTGGCTAGCAAGTTCCTTGCGCAGCGTATGGAAGACTTCCGAACCCATGCGCACGGCTTCGGCGATCGAATCGGCGCCGACCGGCAGGATCATGAACTCCTGGAAATCGATCGGGTTGTCCGCGTGGGCGCCGCCGTTGATGATGTTCATCATCGGCACCGGCAGCAGGCTGGCGGAAGCACCGCCGACGTAGCGGTAGAGCGGCAGGCCGGACGCCTGGGCGGCAGCCTTGGCGACGGCGAGCGACACGCCGAGGATGGCGTTGGCGCCGAGGCGCGACTTGTTCGGCGTGCCGTCCAGCTCGATCATGATGTTGTCGATCTGGATCTGGTTTTCGGCGTCGATGCCGCCGATCGCGTCGAAGATCTCGGTGTTGGCGGCTTCGACCGCCTTTTCGACGCCCTTGCCCAAGTAGCGCTTGCCGCCGTCGCGCAGTTCGACCGCCTCATGCGCGCCCGTCGAGGCACCCGAGGGAACGGCCGCGCGGCCCATGCTGCCATCTTCGAGATAGACATCGACTTCGACGGTGGGGTTGCCACGGCTATCGAGAATCTCGCGGGCGATGATATCGGTGATTGCAGTCATGGGTTCTTCCTGCTCGGTGGGTGATAAGTCGGTTCGAAACCTGTCTTAGTCGAAGGCGTGCAAATTACAATGCTGCAATTTCCAGCCTTCGGACCGTGTTCGGATCTCGCCTATAGCACGATCATGTCAGGCTGTTGAACGTCAAGCCTTGGCGACCGCATCGAAGGCGAGTAGCTTTTCAAGCAGCCGCGGCATGTCCTTGAGATAGACCATGTTGGGGCCGTCGGAAGGTGCATTGTCGGGGTCCTGGTGGGTTTCGACGAACACGCCGGCGATACCGGTAGCCACCGCTGCGCGCGCCAGCGTTTCCACGAATTCCCGCTGACCGCCGGAGGATTCGCCCTGCCCGCCCGGCTGCGCCACGGAATGGGTCGCATCGAAGATAACGGGGGCGCCCATCGCCGCCATGATCGGCAGCGAACGCATGTCGGAAACCAGCGTGTTGTAACCGAAAGAGGCGCCGCGCTCGCACAGCAGCACGTTCGGATTGCCACTGGCATTGAGCTTCTTCAGAACGTTCTTCATATCCCAGGGAGCGAGGAACTGGCCCTTCTTGACGTTGACGACGCGGCCGGTCTTGGCCGCGGCAATAAGAAGGTCGGTCTGGCGGCAAAGGAAGGCCGGGATCTGCAGGACGTCGACGATCTTTGCCACCTCGGCGCATTGTTCGGCGGTATGAACGTCGGTCAGGACGGGAAAGCCGAATTCCTTCTTGAGGTCGGCAAAGACCTCCATGCCCTTTTCGATCCCGATACCGCGTTCGGCCGAGAGCGAGGTCCGGTTCGCCTTGTCGAAGGAACTCTTGTAGACGAGGCCGATGCCGAGCCTTCCGCAAAGCTCCTTCAGCGTGCCGGCGACCATGAAGGCGTGGTCGCGGCTCTCCATCTGGCAGGGACCGGCAATTAGCGACAGGCGGCCGGTATTGGAAAAGGTGACCTGGCCTTGGCCTTCGCCGACCCTGACGTCGGAATTCGTATCAGTGCTCATCGTGTTTCCTCGAAGGCGAAGAGCGTGCCCTGCCCGGGCGCGGGCTTCACCAGAATGCGATTGTTCTTGCGCGTGTATGTCACCCCGTTAGCAGCCAAATGCGCTTCTGTCACGGCAAGATCGGCAACAGCAAAGAGGATTGCCCGGCCGCGCAGGCCGCGATCTGCGGATGAGCCGGCGATGTCGAAATAGGCCTCCAGCCCTTCCGGCGTCATCAGACCGATTTTCGCATTTGACGCCGCGACATTGACGCCGAAACCGGTTTTCTCGACTGCCGATTGCGCCGCTGCAAGGCCGACGAAGGCAGCGAATGCGGCCGGTTCCGGCGCGCAAAGCGCGATCTCCGTTATGCCGGTCACGCCATTGGCATGCGTCTCCAGCGCGGCGCGGTCGGCCGGCAGCGGATTGATACGCTCGACGGTGAAGAGCAAGAGATCAGGCGCGCGCAGGTCGCCGGCAAAAGCCAGCTTGAAGCCGGCAATCGTCTCGGAGCCGTCCGGCATCGTCATCGGCCGGTTGAACTGCAGCATCTCCCCGGCGCTCGACCCGTTGCCGACGAAATCCTGATGATCGATGCCGGCATCCTTGCTGCCGAAGGCCACCGCCGAAAGCCCCTCCGCGCCGCAACGGAAGCGGAAAGCCCGGTTGCGAGCGGTGAAGACATTGCCTCGTCGCGCCGATGCCTCGCTCTCCTCGACGCTCGCGATCCCGAGCGGCTCCAGATAGGTCTTGTCGGCAAAGAAGACGCAGGCATTCTCCGTTCCGAAGGGATGGCGCGCATCGGCGGCAACGGTGAAGCCGAGCTTGCCGAGCCTTTCGCGCGCCAGATCGATGTCGACGACCGGCAGCACGACATGATCCAGCGGGTACGGTTTGGTGGAATGCGTGTTCATCATATCCCTCCTCAAATCGGCAAGAGATGTGCGACAGCGCCACCCTCAATGCAAGACATGTGTCCAATCCGGCGAATGAAAATAAGAATCTCGACGAGTTGGTGCCAAGTTTTACGGAAATTTAGCTACTTGCGGAACACATATGGAACATATAGTGTCTGTTCTGGATTTGTTTCAATCACGAGGTCACAACGTCGATGCTCACGCGCAAACAACAGGAGCTTCTCCTTTTCATTCATGAGCGCATGAAGGAATCCGGCGTTCCGCCATCTTTCGACGAAATGAAGGATGCCCTGGACCTCGCTTCGAAGTCCGGGATTCATCGCTTGATTACAGCGCTCGAGGAACGTGGCTTCATTCGCCGCCTACCGAACCGGGCCCGCGCGATCGAGGTCATCAAGCTTCCGGAGGCCTACAGCCCCAGCATCCAGCCGCGGCGTGGCTTTTCGCCGAGCGTCATCGAGGGCAGCCTCGGCAAGCCACAGCCGGTCGCCGCTCCTGCCCCTGCAAAACCCGTCGCCGACAACGGCAACTCGGTCTCCGTGCCGGTCATGGGCCGCATCGCCGCCGGTGTTCCGATCTCGGCGATCCAGAACAACACCCACGACATCGTCGTTCCGGCCGACATGCTCGGTTCCGGTGAACATTATGCGCTGGAGGTCAAGGGCGATTCGATGATCGACGCCGGCATCTTTGACGGCGACACCGTGATCATCCGCAACGGCAGCACCGCAAGTCCTGGCGACATCGTCGTTGCTCTCGTCGACGACGAGGAAGCGACACTCAAACGCTTCCGCCGCAAGGGCGCCTCGATTGCGCTCGAAGCCGCCAACCCGGCTTACGAGACCCGGATTTTCGGGCCGGACCGTGTCAAGGTTCAGGGCAAGCTCGTCGGTCTTATTCGCCGCTATCACTGACCTTGGCTAGACCGGGCTCGGTAAAACTATTGCTGCGCCAGTCATAGGCGCGATGGCGCATCCATGGCCGCGACAATGCATCGAATGCGGTTGCCACCTCCAGGCCGGCGTTCGTGAAGCGCAACTCGACGGAACCGGTCCTGCGCAGCGTTTCACCGGTGAAGAGCGTCGCACCTGAGCGGCAGCTGTTGAAGCGCAGGCGGACCGACGTCACGACGATATCGGCGGCGTCGCATGCGGGGCCGAGATAGGCGGCATTGTCGATGACGGCCACGACCTGGCCATTGCCAAGCCTTGATGTGCACCAGGCCTTTTTGACGCAGGAAAAGCGGTTTGCTTCACCGGCCGCTGCGGCTGCACGCATCGCGGTCCTCGCTTCGGTCTGCTGATCGCGGGAAAGCCTGACGCGGCGGTCTTCTCCCTCCGGCGGGATAGCAGGACCATCCAGCATCTTCGGCGGATCATGCGTCGGCAGGACCAGCGCTCTCTGCCATTGGTCGAAGATGAAATCCGGCGGTCGTTCACGGTTGGACGCCATTGCTGCCGCCTCGACGACCGCGACGAGATTGCCATCCTCCGAAATCACCAGATCCGGCGGCCGGGGAACCGGTAGAAGGAACAGGATGAGCGTCGAGACTGCGATGATCGATGTGCCGGAATGGCGCAGTCGCGTCCGGAGCAGCGTCAGCAGAAGAAAGCCTGCCACGGCGACCGCGAAATACCAGCCGGGCAAACGGCCAACGTCGATATTGCCGCCCCAGCCGGATACCGTCTTTGCGACCGCGATCACCAGATCGAGGCCGAATCCGACGACCTTCCAGGCCCAAACATCCAGACCGAAAGGCATGAGCAGCATCGCCAGCAGCCCGGCCGGCATGACGATAAAGGAGATGATCGGCATCGTCGCGAGGTTTGCCGGCAGGCCATAGGCGGTCAGGCGATGAAAATGCTCGATCGAAAACAGCGCGGTTGAAAAGCCGCCGATCAGCGACGTCAGGAAGACGCCGCCGAAGAAACCCGCAACCGTAACGACCGGCCTGATGATCGGCAGCTTGAGGAAGGCGTTTTCGCGGACGCGCCGGTCCTTCCACAGCTGATAGCCCGAGACCAGCGCCAATGTCGCGGCAAAGGACATCTGGAAGCTCGGACCCAAGACCTCGGACGGCGAAATGGCGATGATGACGAGCGCGGAGAGCGCGACATTGCGCAGGCTGATCGACGGCCGGTCGAAGAAGACGGCAATCAACATGATGGCCATCATGATGAAGGCGCGTTCGGCAGAGACCCCAAAGCCCGAGATCAGGAAATAGGCGGTCACGGCGATGAGCGCGCCGGCGGCAGCGATCTTCTTCGTCGGATAGGCCTCAGCGACGCCGGGAAAGAGGCTGAGCAACATCCGGAACCCAACGAAGAAGATACCGGCCGACAGCGCCATGTTGAGGCCGGAGATGGCGACGATATGAGCCAGGCCGGACTGGCGCAGCGCTTCCGTCGTCTCATTCGAGATGGCGCGCCGCTCGTCCGTCACCAGAGCAGCGGCGAAAGCGCCGGTGTCGCCAGGCAAGATCGACCTTATGCGGTCGCCAATGCCGCTGCGCAGCCGGTAGAGCCCTTCGAGCAGAGCTTCCCACGTCGATCTTGCCGCCTGCGGACCTGCCTGCCAGTCGACCTTCGACGGCGCGCCGTAGAAGAAGCCGTTCGCGCCGATTCCATCGAAATAGGCACCGAAGGAGAAGTCGTTGAGCTCAGGAAGTGCTGGACCTGCCGGCGGCGTCAGCCGCGCCCTGCCGGTTATGATATCACCGATCTCGATGGGCGCGTCTGCGCCGCGGGTGATCGCAGTTATGCGTTCGGGCGACCGCTTCACTTCCGGCGCCTCCGTACCGGTGACGGCAAGAATGTAGCGCCACCGGCCGCGACCGTCGCCTTCGCGCCGTTCCACACGGCCGGTCACCGTCGTCGTGACGGCGGAATCGAGGATCACGGTCGAAGCCCGCCAGCTCTCGAGCTGCGCGGAGGCCATGCCGCAGGCCACAAGTGCAAGCGCCAGCAGCGTTGCCCGCAATGCCGCCCGGCTGCGGCTGGCGATGAGAACGGCGACGATCAGCAGCAACAGGCAGAGCAGCGATGCAACGAGCGGAAAGTCCGATGCCGCGAGAAACCAGAAGGCTGACCCGGCACCGAGGAAGACAGGCGAGACAAGCAGCAGACGGCCGTGGTCCGCCTCTTCGCTCAGCATCCGCATGCCGATACGCAGCGATTGCGAGGCTGCTGCCGGCAGCCGGTGCCGCAAGGGGCTCGTCGACTGCGTTCTTGTCGGGCGCGTCACCATGACAGGTGGAGAAAAACCGGCGGAGTCGGCGAGGCCTTCGCCTGCTTCCGGCCGCAATTCGACTGTGGTCAACTCCTGCATGTGCCGCCCAAGCCCAGCTGCGAAGGCGGCCAGAATGCAACCTCCGATCAAATCCGGCAAGCATAATCGATTGAAATACGAGGGAAAATCGCAAGCGCCAAAAGACGAGTTGAATCATCGGCTTCCGATATGCGTGCGGCTCATCGCTGCAGTGCCTAAAAGGTGATACCGCAATGCACAAAATGCCGTCACGGTAACTTGGCATTAGCTTCGCGATCATATAGCTATCGGTGAGGACGCTTAACCCCTATGGCGCTTTTATGGCGCCACCGCCATTTCGGAGGATCAGCATGACGGATCAAAGCGCTACAATAAAAATCGGTGACAAGTCTGTCGACCTTGCTGTCAAAAGCGGCACGATCGGCCCGAGCGTCATCGATATCGGTGCCCTCTACAAGAATACGGCTTCCTTCACCTACGATCCGGGTTTCACCTCGACGGCATCCTGTGAATCGAAAATCACTTACATCGACGGCGACGAAGGTGTCCTGTTGCACCGCGGCTATCCGATCGAGCAGCTCGCCGAGCATGGCGACTTCCTCGAGGTCTGCTACCTGCTGCTTTACGGCGAACTGCCGACCACCGTGCAGAAGAAGGATTTCGATTATCGCGTCACGCACCACACCATGGTGCACGAGCAGATGAGCCGCTTCTTCACCGGCTTCCGCCGCGATGCGCATCCGATGGCCGTCATGTGCGGCTGCGTCGGCGCGCTGTCGGCCTTCTATCACGACTCCACCGACATCACCGATCCGCACCAGCGCATGGTCGCCAGCCTGCGCATGATCGCCAAGATGCCGACGCTTGCCGCCATGGCCTACAAGTACCATATCGGCCAGCCCTTCGTTTATCCGAAGAACGACCTCGACTATGCCTCGAACTTCCTGCGCATGTGCTTTGCCGTGCCTTGCGAGGAATATGTGGTCAATCCGGTGCTTGCCCGCGCCATGGACCGCATCTTCATCCTGCATGCCGATCACGAGCAAAACGCCTCGACCTCGACCGTCCGTCTCGCCGGTTCGTCGGGCGCCAACCCGTTCGCCTGCATCGCCGCCGGCATCGCCTGCCTCTGGGGCCCCGCCCACGGCGGCGCCAACGAAGCAGCCCTCAACATGCTGACGGAAATCGGCACGGTCGACCACATTCCGGAATATGTCGCTCGCGCCAAGGACAAGAACGATCCGTTCCGCCTGATGGGCTTCGGTCACCGTGTCTACAAGAACTATGATCCGCGCGCCAAGATCATGCAGAAAACGACGCATGAAGTGCTCGGCGAACTCGGCATCAAGGACGATCCATTGCTCGAAGTGGCCATGGAGTTGGAGCGCATCGCGCTCACCGACGAATATTTCATCGAGAAGAAGCTCTATCCGAACATCGACTTCTATTCCGGAATCACGCTGAAGGCGCTGGGCTTCCCCACGACCATGTTCACCGTGCTCTTCGCGCTCGCCCGCACCGTCGGCTGGATTGCGCAGTGGAACGAGATGATCGAGGATCCGGAACAGCGCATCGGCCGTCCGCGCCAGCTCTATGTCGGCGAACCGAAGCGCGATTACATCCCGGTTTCAAAGCGCTGATCGCTTCAAAGGAACCCAAAAGAAAACCCGGTCAGAAACGACCGGGTTTTTTCTTTTTCAAGACGTCGAGAAGGATCTCGGCAGCGTGCTCGCCGGGCGGCTTTTCGGTCTGCATGCGTTGCCAGACGAGATCATAACCCTCGTTCATCGCCTTCAGTTGGAACGTGTCGGCCGACAGCCGCTCCATCCAGCGCGCCAGGCTGGCGCCGCGGACGATCTCGTTCAGATATTCCGGCACGACGGCATAATCGGCGATGATATTGGGCAATGCGCCCGTCCACACCTTGATGCGCGGAGCGAGCAGGCGGATGATCCAATCCGTCTTGTAGACGGACACCGTCGGCACGCCGGCAAGGGCGAGTTCGAGGATCACCGTGCCGGAGGCTGCCATCGCCGCATCCGCTTCGGCAAAGGCCTTCCATTTCTGCGCCGGCCCGACCGCCACCTCCGGCGGTGTAGCCCAACCGGCAACCAGACCCTTCACCAGCGCTTCGTTGTGCGGCACGGTCGGCAGCAGGAATCGCATCGGGCCGTTGCGGGCGACGAGTTCATTGGCCGCATCCTCGAAGAACGGCAGGAGTTTGGCGATTTCGGAGGATCTTGACCCCGGAAGCATCAGGATGGTCTTGCCCGCTTCCCCGACGGATGCCCTCCCGGCGCGCAGCCGCCGCGCTTCGAGCAGCGCCGGATCAGCGATCAGGCGATGGCCGACATAGGTGGTCTCAGGCCCGCCGAGCGCACGCATCGTCGCCGGCTCGAAGGGCAGGACGGCGAGCACATGATCGACATAGGGCAGCATGCGCGTGGCGCGATATTCCTTCCAGGCCCAGACGCTCGGACAGACATAATTGACGACAGGCAGATCAGGCAGTGCGGTCCGGACACGCTTAGCGACTCGGTGGGTGAAGTCTGGGCTATCGATAATGAGAAGTATGTCCGGCCTTGCGGCGACGACGGCAGCCGTTGTCTTCCGGATCAGCGTATAGAGCCTTGGCAGCCGGCTCAGCACCTGGGTGATGCCCATGATCGACAGCTCGGAAAAATCGAACAGCGATTTCAAACCTTGGGCCTGAAGCCCCTCGCCGCCAACGCCGACGAGTTCGATCGGTCCGGCATGGATCCGCTTCAGAGCCGCAACCAGATCGGCGCCGAGCAGGTCGCCCGACACCTCGCCGGCAATGACGGCGATCTTCAGTGGCGCCCCGTTCATTCGAGCCCCCATGCCGGCAGGCCGCGATCGATGCCGCAGACGAAAAGCCCGGCCTCATCGGCGGCCTTGATGACGGCGGCGCGATCGAGCACCAGCGCGCGGCCGGCCTCGACGGCCACGCCGGCAAGGCCGGCTTGCTTCGCGTTCAAGACCGTGGAAACGCCGATCGCCGGCAGGTCGGCACGGATGTCCTGTTGCGGCTTGCAGAGCTTGACAAGCGCGCCGCGGCGGCGCGGCGAGATGCGCCCGGCGGCTCTGAGACCGGCGACGCGCTCCAACATCTCGTCCGTGCCCTCAAGACCCTCCAGCGCGACGATACGCCCGCCGATGGCGACGGCGCCTTGGCCGACATCGAGCCGGCCGAGCATTTCGGCGGCTTCCGCTGCACGGTTGATATCGCGCCGGTCTTCTTCGCCCGGTATCGCCGTGCCGAGCGGGCCGACGGCGGCAAGAAGGTCGGGGGCGATCTCATGGGCACCGACGACACGCCTGCCGTTTCCCTCGATCAGCCGGATCACCATCTGCAGCACCTTATCGTCGCCGCCTGACAACAAGGTGCGGATCACGGCCGGCATCTTCATCAGAGTGCGCAGCGTCGGGCGCACCTCGCGCCATTCCGGCCGGCGCCGCACGCTGCCGGACATGACCACACGGCCGATGCCGTAGCGGTTCAAGAGGCCCTCGAGAGCTGCAAAATCGCCGATGCCGATGACGGCATGGTCATACGCTTCCCAACGCCGGTCGCTTTCATCCTTCAGCGCGACGATGACGGGATTTTCGCCCGCCGCGCGCGCGGCTTCGGCGACATAGGAAGGCAGAAGGCCGCCGCCGGCGATGATCGCCAGCCGGCCCGCAGCGGTGTCGCCTGATAAAGCCACGGACTAACCCTTCTGCCCCCGGGTCGGCGAGGACAAGGCACGGTCGCTGTCGGCGGCAATGAAGTCGAGGATGTGGACCACCGGCTCGCAATCGGCATATTCTTCGCGGATGGCGGCGGCGTTTTCACGAACGGAGCCCGTTCCTTCGAAGATCGACTTGTAGGCGCGACGTACCCTGTGAATGACGGCGCGGTCGACGCCGGCGCGCGTCATGCCGACGACGTTGAGGCCGCTCAGCAGCCCGGGATTGCCGTTCAGCATGCCATAGGGAATGACGTCGTAACTCACTGCCGAGAGCCCGCCGACGAAGGCCTGACGGCCTACGCGGGTGAACTGGTGAACGGCCGAACCGCCGCCCAGGATGACGCGATCCTCGATGACGACATGGCCGGCGAGCATGACGTTGTTCGACATGATCACATGATTGCCGACCCGGCAGTCGTGCGCGACATGCGAATTGGCAAGGAAGAGGTTATTGTCGCCGACGATTGTCTGGCCACCAAAATCGGCCGTGCCGGTGTTCATCGTCACGCCTTCGCGGATCGTGCAGTTGGCGCCCACCGTCAGCGTCGTCTCCTCGCCGCCATGATGCACGCTCTGCGGATCGCCGCCGACGACCGCCATCGGAAAGATGCGCGTGCCCTTGCCGATCACGGTGCGGCCGGTCACGACCGCATGCGACAAAAGCTCGACGTTCGCATGCAGGATGACGTGCGAGCCGACATGGCAGAAGGGACCGATCTTGACGCCCTCACCGATGGTCGCGCCGTCTTCAACGACAGCCATCGGATGAATGCGGGCGCTTTCGGCGATAGTGCTCATGCCTGATCCTTACGAACGATCATCGCGCCGATATCGGCCTCGGCAACAAGCGCGCCGTCGACCTTGGCATCACAATGGAATTTCCAGATATTACCACGCTGCTTCTGCTTCCTGACATGGAATTCAACACGATCGCCGGGCACGACGGGCTTGCGGAAGCGCGCATTCTCGATGGTCATGAAATAGACGAGGTTGCCCGGCTGGCCATCCTTCTTGGCACAGATCGCACCCGCGGTCTGAGCCATGCCCTCGATCAAGAGCACGCCGGGCATGATTGGAGATTCCGGAAAATGGCCGGTGAAATGCGGTTCATTCACTGTGACGTTCTTGATGCCGATCGCCGTGTTATCGCCGTCGATCTCGATGATCTTGTCGACCATGAGAAACGGGTAACGATGCGGCAGCAGCTTCATGATCTCGATGATGTCAGCCGAAGAAAGCGTTGTCGTGGCTTCCTCAGTCATTTTTCTCGCCTCCAGGTTTCTTTCCGCGCACCCTGGTCTTGGACATCAGTTGTGCAACATCTCTCAGATAGTCATTCAGCGGACGCGCAGGTGTACCACCATATTGTCCGCCGGCGGCAAGATCGGTCATGATACCGCTTTGGGCGGCGATCTGCACGCCGTCGCCGATCGTCACATGCCCCTTGATGCCGACCTGGCCGCCGATCTGCACGCCATTGCCGATCTTCGCGCTGCCGGCAATGCCGACCTGCGCGACGATGGCGCAATGGCGGCCGATCTGAACGTTGTGGCCGATCTGTACCTGGTTGTCGATCTTGGTGCCTTCACCGATCACCGTATCGTCCATGGCGCCACGGTCGATCGTGGTGTTGGCGCCGATCTCGACATTATCCTGGATGATCACCCGGCCGATCTGGACGATCTTGATCATGCCGCGCGGACCCGGCGCATAACCGAAACCATCCTGGCCGATGCGGACGCCGTTGTGGATAATGACGCCGTTGCCGAGCAGAGCGCAGAGAATGCTCGCGCCGGCCGCAATCGAACAATCCCGGCCAATCTTGACATTCGGGCCGATCACACTGTGCGCGCCGATACGCGTCCCTTCGCCGATCTCGGCATGCGCCCCGATGACGGCCATCGGCTCGACGATCACGCCCTTTTCAAGCTTGGCGCTCGGATTGATCACCGCGCTTGGCGCGATCTCGCTTTCACCGGAAAAGGCGACCGGGCGCAATGCCGTGGGATAGAACAGGCCGCCTGCCATCGCGAAGGCCGCATGCGGATTGGACGACAGCATGACAGGGAGATGTTGGGGGACGAGATCGGCGAGCGCCTTGTCGCAGATCACCGCCGAGGCTTCGCATGTCGCCAGTTCATCGCGGCTGCGGCGCGACAGGATATAACAGATATCGCCTGCCCGTGCCCGGCTGATGGGGGCAACGGACCTGACGATAACATCGGCATGGTCGGAATTGACAAGCTCCGCCCCAAGAAACTCTGCCAGCTCAGCGAGCCTCAGACCTTCATGGGGCAGAAAAAAAACGTTTTGCTCCATCGGCAATGCTCCAGAACGGAATTGAGTCTTACAGTTCCGGACTGCCGATATCAGAATTGGTTGTTGATGCCAAACTTGAAGTTCTGCGTCTTGTCGAAGTCTTCCTTGAGGACCGGGATCGCGTAATCCAGACGCAATGCACCGAAGGGAGACTGCCAGACGACACCGACACCGACGGAAGCACGCAGCGAAGCGCTGGTGCCCTCGGCCTGGTCGGCCCCGAGAAGCTCGACATCATTGCCAAACAGCGTGCCGGCATCGGCAAAGACTGCGCCGCGCAGATTGAAGTCACGCGGGAAGCCCGGCATTGGGAAGGTCGCTTCAGCAGACGCCGTGAAATAGGTCGTGCCACCGAGCGGGTCATCGTGGTCCCCGGTGATGCGCGGGCCGATACCCTTGTTCTCGAAGCCGCGAATATCGCCGTTGGTCAGCGTGAACTGGTCGAAGACGTTCAGATGGTCGCCGAAGGGGACGACATAACCAGCCGAACCCGAGACCGAGCCGATGATATCGGCATCGTCGGCAAGCAGATGGTAGTAGCGGGCCTTGCCGTAGATCTTGTAGAACTGCGAGTCGCCGCCGAGGCCGGCAATTTCCTGCGTCGCCGTCGCATAGATGCCTTCACGCGGCAGGACGGTGTCGTCAAGCGTGTTGTAGGTCAGCGTCTGCGAGACGGAAGAGCGTGTCCACGGGCTCTCATCGACCAGATTGGCGTAGGTCGCCGACAGGTCCGAGGTATCGCCATCGTACTTCATCTGCTTGTAGTTATAGCGGAAGGTCGTCGCCAGATCTTCGGTAATCGGCGCAGTGACGCGCAGGACAACGCTGGTTTCCTCGTAATCGTAATTGCTGTTGCTCGACGTTTCGCTGCGATTGACGTCGAAGCCTGCCGCCAGACGGTAGCCGAGGAAATAGGGTTCGGTGAAGCTGACGCCGTAAGCGCGCGAGCCTTCCTGGCCGCCACCGGCCGAGATGCGGATGTACTGGCCGCGGCCGAGGAAGTTCTTTTCCTCGATCGATGCTTCGAGCAGCAAGCCGTCGCCGCCGGCGGCATAACCCGCGCCGACACCGAACGAACCGGTCGACTGATCCTGCACGTCGACGACCACCACGACACGGTCCGGGGAACTGCCCGGTTGGGTGGAGATGTTGACCGAGGAGAAATAACCGAGCGCTTCGAGACGACGCTTGGCCTTGGTGATCATCTGCTGGTTGAAGGCGTCGCCTTCGCTCATGTCGAATTCGCGGCGGATGACGTAGTCGCGCGTACGGCTGTTGCCGCGGATCTCGATGCGCTCGACATAGGCGCGCTCGCCCTGGTCGACCAGATATTCAACACCGATCGTGTTGTTGTTAAGGTCGCGGTTACCGCGCGGCGTGACACGTGCAAAGGGATAACCGGCAGACGCCACCTGATCGGAGATCGCCTCGATCGACTTCTGCACTTCCTTGGCGCTGTAGACCTGGCCTTCGCGAGTGCGCACGAGCGGCTGCAGCTGGTCGGAGCCGACGCCTTCGACGGTCGACTGAACGGTCACTGGTCCGAAGTCGTAACGCTGGCCTTCCTCGATGTTGAAGGTGAGCGTGTATTTGTTGGTCGCATCGTCGAACGTTGCATCGGAAGAGACGATGCGCATGTCGGCGTAGCCGCGATTGTAATAGAACTGGCGCAGCGCTTCTTCGTCAGCGTGGAGCTTGTCTTCGTTATAGACGTCCTTGCGGGTCAGGAACGACAGGAAGTTCGAACGCTTGGTGGCGATGACGGCAGCCAGGCGGCCGGCGCTGTAGGCATTGTTGCCGACGAAGTTGATCGAATCGATCTTGGTGCGGTCCCCCTCGTTGATGACGAAGGCAAGGTTGACGCGGCCTTCGCCGAGCGGCACCACCTGCGTCGTAACTTCGACCTCGCTGCGGCCGGTGGCGGCGTAGGCGTCCTTGATCGACTGGATGTCAGCTTGAATCTGGGCGTCGCTATAAGGGCCGGCTGCATGGGTCTGGACGACAGTCGCGAGCTTGTCGTCCTTGATCTTGCGGTTGCCGTTGAAGACAACCTGATTGACGAGCTGGGCTTCCTGGACGTTGACGACGAGCGTGCTTCCGGAGACCGAGATCTTGACGTCGGAGAAGTAGCCCGTCCCGTAGAGCTGCTTGACCGAGGCATCGATATCGCTGTTGGAAAAACTCTTGCCGGGAGCGATGGTAAGGTTCGACCGGACGGCTTCCGCGCCGACACGGCTTGCGCCGCGCACATCGATGCGCTGGATAACCGCGGCCTCAGCGGCCGTAGCGGAAACGAACGTCAAAGCACCTGCGCCCGAAGCAACAACACTAGCAGACAGCGCAACCGCCGATACTGCGTTCAAAAACTTTGAACCAGCCTTCATTTCACCTATTACCTTTGTTTCCCTCGTCCCCGGTTCCGGGAGAACCCGATTCCGGTCACGTGTGTCGTTTTACCCGCTTTTGACATACAAGCAAGGCAGGTCGTTAATTTCTGTTTACTTCATTTGCAAGCGTGACCCATTCGCCACTACAGCCTTGAAACATCGTAAATAAATAGTAATTGGCCCCGCCTTGCGCGTTTACCCTCTCAACGAGCCAATGTCGTTCCAGGTCGTGAAAACCATCAATGTCAGGATCATCGCCAAGCCGATGCGAAATGCAATTTCCTGGGCCGAAGAGCCGAGCGGCTTTCCCCTCACCGCTTCCACCGCATAGAACATCAAGTGGCCGCCATCAAGTACCGGAACCGGCATCAGGTTAAGCAATCCTATCGAAACAGAAAGCACCGCCGCAAGCTGCAACACTGCGCCTATCCCAAGCGACGCCATCTGGCCCGAGGCTTGCGCGACGCGGATCGGCCCGCCCAATTGGTCGGCGCGCATCGTTCCGCTGAAGATGTTACCGATATATTTGAAGGTGCCGGTGACGATATCCCGGGTCTGGAGCACAGACTCACGCAGCGCCTGGAGCGGCGTATAGGTCTGCAGGCGGAAATTGCCGGCCTGCTGGTTCGTGACGATGCCGATCTGGCCGACCTCAGCCTTGTTACCGAACTGGTCAGTCGTGTCGGTGCGTTGCGGCACCATCGGCACGTCGAGCTTCTGGCCGGCGCGCTCGATCGTCACGACGATCTGCTGGCTCGGCCGGATGCTGACATAGCGGCGCACGTCGTCGAAGGTCTCGACCTTACCGCCATCGATGGCGACCAATAGATCGCCTGGAAGGATGCCGGCGGCGGCGGCAGCGCCATCAGGCTTGACTTCGGCAACGACAGGATCGGCGATCATGCGGCCATAGACTGAGAAAAGAATGGTGAAGATGGCGATCGCCAGCAGAAAATTGGCAATCGGGCCAGCCGCGACGGTTACAGCTCGTTTCCATAGCTTGGCGCCGGCAAAGGAGCGCGCCCTGTCCTCTTCGGACATGGCGGCGATCTTGTCGGTGTCGGGCTTGCTCGAGGCATCCTCGTCGCCGAAGAACCGGACGTAGCCGCCAAGTGGGATCACAGAGATCTTCCAGCGCGTTCCATGGCGGTCGGTGAAGCCGAATATCTCCGGACCGAAACCGACGGAAAAGGCAAGGATGCGAATGCCGCTCCAACGCCCGACAAGGTAATGGCCCATCTCATGCACGAAGACGAGCAGTGACAGCACGAGGATGAAGGTGACGATATTCCCCATCAAAAATGCGTATATTCCGCTCAGGGTTTCCATGGGTGCCTTCCGTCAGACTGCCGCGTTGTCAGAGTCCGAACAATGCCGCGCCGAGCGACGTCATTCCGGTCCCCTTTATCAGGGAAAAAAGCCCTGCAAGCAAGAACGCCGAAAAACAGGCAAAAATCAGTCCGTCGACACGGTCCATGACGCCGCCATGGCCCGGAATGAGACGGCTGGAATCCTTGACGCCGAATTTCCGCTTGATGAACGATTCGAAAAGATCGCCGGACTGGCTGCAAACCGATAGAACGAGCGCCACGAAGGCGGCGATGATTTCAGCGCCCGGAAGGAGAAAATGGACGAGAACGACGCCGGCGGCGACTGCCGAGACGGCGCCGCCGATTGCGCCAGACCAAGTCTTTCCAGGCGAGATCGAAGGGGCAAGCTTCGGTCCGCCGAGCGCCCTGCCGACGAAATAGGCAAGGATATCGGTTGCCCAGACGACGGCAAAGACGAAGAGCATGGCGTAAAGGCCGGGCCGGTCATCGCTTCTGATCGCGGCAAGAGCCAGGCCGGTAGCGCCGGAATAAAACAGGCCAGTCGGAAACCAGCGGCTCGTGCCCTGCAAGATGATCAGGGCGATGCCGACGGCGGTGACGCCGGCCAGCATGCCGGCGGCGAATTCGAAATTGCCGACAAGCACGAGGAAGGCTATCGCCGCCTCGCCGATCCAGCCGACGGCATTGGCAACCCAATCACGGGCGATACCCGTGATCTTCGACCATTCATAATAGATCAGCAGGCCAATGACGACCGCCAGGATGCGGAAGGCAAGGCCGCCATACCAGGTGGCGGCGAGAACGATGGCCGCAAGAATCAGCCCTGAAACAATGCGGAGCTTCAATTCCCTCTGCATCAGGTGCCGACCGCGGCTGCCGGCGACGAGAGGCCGCCGAAGCGCCGGTCGCGAGAGGCGAATGTCTCGAGCGCCGAACGGAAGATCTCGGCGGTGAAATCCGGCCAGTATTCCGGAAGGAAGATGAATTCCGAATAGGCCGCCTGCCAGAGGAGGAAGTTGGAAAGCCGCTCCTCGCCGCTGGTGCGGATGATGAGATCCGGATCGGGGATACCTGCCGTGTCAAGACGGGCGTTGATCAGCGCCGGGGTGATGTCCTGCGCCCTCAAGCGGCCAGCCTCGACATCCCTGGCAAGGCTCACTGCGGCGCGGGCGATCTCGTCGCGAGAACCATAATTGAAGGCGATGACCAGCGTCAGCGCCGTGTTGTCCTTGGTCGTTTCCTCGGCTTCGAGCAGCAGGCCGAGAATATCGCTGCGCAGGCTGTGGCGGTCGCCGATCACCTTGATCCGCACGTTCTGGCGATGGAGCTCGGCGAGGTCGCGGCGGATGAAAGCCTTGAGGAGACCGAGCAGATCGGAGACCTCGGCTTCGGGCCGACGCCAGTTCTCCGAGGAGAAGGCAAAGAGGGTCAGATATTTTATCCCGACGGCGCCGGCGGCGCGTACTGTCTCGCGTACCGCCTCCACACCCTTGCGATGGCCCATCGTGCGCGGCAGACCACGCTGCTTGGCCCAACGGCCATTGCCGTCCATGATGATGGCAACATGCTCTGGCACAGTTACAAATACAGATTCCGACATTTCCCGTCCGGTCTTTCCAGGCAAAGGCACAGATCCACTAGACCTGCATGATTTCCTTTTCCTTCTCGCCAAGCAAGCGGTCGACTTCGGAAATCGTCTCGTCCGTCATCTTCTGTACACGTTCCGACTGCGCCCGGCTCTCGTCCTGGCCGATGACGCCGTCCTTTTCGGCCTTCTTCAGGCCGTCCATGCCATCGCGGCGGACATGGCGAATCGCCACCTTGCTCTTTTCGGCATAGTCGTGCGCCACCTTGACGAGCGACTTGCGGCGCTCCTCGTTCAGTTCCGGCAGCGGAATGCGCAGGTTCTGGCCGTCGATGATCGGGTTGAGGCCGAGATTGGATTCGCGGATGCCGCGCTCGACGGCGCTGACCATCGACTTGTCCCAGACGGAGACCGACAGCATGCGCGGCTCAGGCACGGTGATGTTGGCGACCTGGTTCAGCGGCATGCGCGAACCATAGGCCTCGACCGTGACCGGGTCGAGGATGTTGGCCGAAGCACGGCCGGTGCGCAGCGATGCGATGTCGCCCTTGAATGCGGAAATCGCGCCATCCATGCGGCGCTTCAGTTCCTTGATATCTATACCTTCACTCATGTCGATGCTCCCGTCCAGAGCATGATGCCGAAAAGTGTCAGCGGTTTTCGGGCGACATCATGCTCTAACTATCTAATGTAGAACATGATTCAGATTTAGGCCCGTCGGGCCTAAAATCATCATGTTCTAGCGAGGGCTGCGCCGAAACCGCGGCGCAGCTTATATCAGTTGTCGGAGACGATGGTCTTGAGGCCACCGCCCGTCAAGATTTCAGCAAAACCGCCTTTTTCGTGGATCGAAAAGACGATGATCGGAATGGAATTTTCTCTGGCGAGCGCCACGGCGGCAACGTCCATCACCGCCAGCCCTCTGTCCAGCACTTCCTGGTGCGTCAGCCGGTCGAGGCGGGTCGCATCGGGATATTTCTTGGGGTCGGCGGTGTAGATGCCGTCGACCTGCGTGCCCTTGAAGATCGCTTCCGCACCCATTTCGGCGGCGCGCAGTGCCGCAGCGGAATCGGTGGTGAAGAAGGGATTGCCGGTGCCGCCGGCAAAGATCACCACGCGTCCCATCGACAGATGGTAGAGGGTCGCGCGCTGCGAGAAACTTTCACAAATCTCCGGCATGGAGATGGCCGAGAGCACCACCGTATCGATGTTCAGCTTGCGCAACGACGTCGCCAGCGCCAGCGCGTTGATGATGGTGCCGAGCATGCCCATATGGTCGCCGGTGACCCGGTCGCCGCCCTTGGACGCTACCGCGACTCCGCGGAAGATATTGCCGCCACCGACGACAACGCCGACTTCCACGCCCATATGCCTTGCCTCGGCGATGTCGGATGCAATGCGGTCCGCCACCGTCACATCGATCCCGAAACCCTGGCCACCCATCAGCGCTTCGCCGGAAGCCTTGAGTAGAACACGTTTATAGACAGGCTCTAAAGACATCTTGGCTCCTCGTAAATTGCCGTGAATGCCCGATACACGAAGGGCACCGCGTTGTCACGCGATGCCCTTCGTGTTTTCCCAATTATGGCTGGAAGATCAACCCTTGACGGCAGCAGCGACTTCGGCTGCGAAGTCGGTTTCTTCCTTCTCGACGCCTTCGCCGAGGAGCAGACGGGCCATGCCGGCAACCTCGATCGGCGCGCCGACGGCCTTTTCAGCTTCCTTGATGGCAGCGGCGACGGTCAGATCCGGATTGATAACGAAAGCCTGCGAGAGAAGGGCGACTTCCTCGAAGAACTTGCGCATGCGGCCTTCGACCATCTTTTCGATGATGTTGTCAGGCTTGCCGGAAGCACGCGACTGCTCGATGAAGACATTGCGCTCGCGCTCGGCGACGGCGGCATCGACTTCTTCCGGGCGGATCGCCAGCGGCGCGGTCGCGGCGATGTGCATGGCGACCTGACGGCCGATGGCGTTCAGGGCTTCCTTGTCGCCGGTCGACTTCAGCGCGACCAGAACGCCGAGCTTGCCGAGGCCGTCGGAAACAGCATTGTGGATATAGGTGGCGACGACGCCGTCCTCGACGGAGAGAGCGGTTGAACGACGCAGGTTCATGTTCTCGCCGATCGTTGCGATCGCGTCCTTGATCGTGTCGGAAACCGACTTGCCGGATGCCGGGTAGGCCGCAGCGGCAACAGCCTCGACAGTGCCGTCGGTCGAGACAGCGACCTTGGCGATGCCGCGGACGAGTTCCTGGAAGGCATCGTTACGGGCAACGAAGTCGGTTTCGGAATTGACTTCGACGACGACGGCCTTGGTGCCCTGGCTCGCAACGCCGATGAGGCCTTCGGCAGCGGTGCGGCCGGACTTCTTGTCGGCCTTGGCGATGCCCTTGGCGCGCAGCCAGTCGATCGCCGCTTCCATGTCGCCACCGGTTTCAGCAAGAGCCTTCTTGCAGTCCATCATGCCTGCGCCGGTCTTTTCGCGCAGTTCCTTCACCATTGCAGCCGTAATCTCGCTCATTAGCTTCCTCTTGTCGGTTCATACGGTGGACCGCAAAGCGCGGCTCGGCACCGGATTGAGGCACGAAATGTACCTGTGTGTATGACAGCGTGATGAAGACGCGTCATAACGAAACTTATCGGGCGGAGAGCCTGATGCCCTCCCCTCGAAACAGGCAAGGCCGCCGAACTTCGATGAGTCGCGAGCGGCCTTTCCCAGTCTCTGCAAGCCCAGTCTCTGCAAGCATCGGCGGACCTTTTCGATCCGCCTGCTTTCATCAGCCTTCGGCTGATTCCTCGAGAGCCGGCTCGACCGGAACTTCGAAGGATGCGCCGAGATCGCGGCCGGAAGAGCCCTGCTGACGCGCGATGCCGTCGATGGCGGCGCGGGAGATCAGCTCGCAGTAAAGGGCGATCGCGCGCGATGCGTCGTCGTTACCCGGGATCGGATAGTCGATCAGGTCCGGATCGCAGTTCGAATCGATGATGGCGACAACCGGAATGCCGAGGCGCTTGGCTTCGTCGATCGCGATCTTTTCCTTGTTGGTGTCGATGATGAACATCAGGTCGGGCGTGCCGCCCATATCGCGGATACCGCCGAGAGCCTTGTCGAGCTTTTCACGCTCGCGCTCGAGGTTCAGGCGTTCCTTCTTTGTGAAGCCCTGGGCTTCGCCGTTCAGGATCTCGTCGAGCTTGCGCAGGCGCTGGATCGAGTTGGAGATCGTCTTCCAGTTCGTCATCATGCCGCCGAGCCAGCGCGAGTTGACGTAGTACTGGGCCGAGCGCTTGGCGCTGTCGGCGATGATCTCAGACGCCTGGCGCTTGGTGCCGACGAAGAGAACACGGCCGCCGCGGGCAACGGTGTCGCTGACGACCTGAAGGGCGCGCGACAGCATCGGAACGGTCTGAGCCAGGTCGATGATGTGGATGTTATTGCGATCGCCGAAGATGTACGGCTTCATCTTCGGGTTCCAGCGATGCGTCTGGTGGCCGAAGTGGACGCCTGCCTCAAGAAGCTGGCGCATAGAAAAATCAGGCAATGCCATGCCTTGTTACTCCTTTTCCGGTTGAACCTCCGCAAGGCGAACAGCATCCTCTTCGAGAATGCCACCGGGCGGAACAGCCCGGATTTCTCCCGGACGATCCCATGCCTTACGTGTGGAATGCCGGTGCCCATACATTCGATTTGGCGCAAAAGCAAGGCTTATGCGGAAAAACCTGGCCGCTTAGCTTAGCAGTGTCGGCAGCAGCGACAGCATGACGCCCGCATCCGGCATCGGCAGGATGGCATCGACCTCGGCCGGCAGCAGAGAGCCGATCGCGCTGTCGGCATTACCGGTGGCAGTTCCCAGCGGACCACGGAAGCCGTGTCTCGTCCAGGCAAGTTCCTGGAGCTTCGCGCTCACCAGCGCTTCGATCAGCCGGTTGGCGCTCTCGTCGACGACGATCAGCGGATGTGCCGAATAAACGGTCGGGCGCGGATAGAGCACCACGGGCTTTGCGCCGGCGCTCGCCTTGATGCGTTGCCATCGCGCGGGATCGGCGAGGATCCATTCGACCAGCTGGTTCTCATAGCCGACGATCATCGGCTCGCCGCCGAGGCCGCCTGCCAGATACTGGTCGAAAAGCTTGCCTGAGGATGGTGACTTGAAGCCCATGTTGCGGAAGATCGCCTGCACTTTGCCGCCAAAGGTGCCAAGGTCACCTGATGTCGCGACATTGCCGCTGAAAAGGCTGAGCGCGAGGCCGGCGAACATGAAGCCGGAATTCGAGCGGTTCGGATCGGTCGAGACGATGCGGGCGCGGCCGTAGAGCGAATTGACGCCGAGCTTCGACCAGTCGGATCCGGCAAGAATCGCATCAAGCAACGCCTTGAGGTCGAGCTGATGATGACCTTCGTTCGTCACCGTCACCAATCCCGCTTTCATCAGTCCGTCGACGACGGGCTGCCAGGAATAGACGACGATCGGTGTGTTCAGCACGACGCGGTCGTCGCGGATATTGATGCCGTTTTGCCTGGCGATATCGACCATGATCGAGGAGGACGGCCAGAGGAATTGCGGACGCTGCGACAGCAGCGCCTGTTCGCGGACCATCTCCACGGAGCCCGCGACGCGGCTGTCCACCGTCAACCCGTATCCGCCGAGCGCCCTGATGACGTCAGGATCGGCCAGGAAGGCCTCCTTCTCGCCGCCGATGAAGCCGAACAACGTCGTGCGGCTGCCGAGCAGGCCCTGCAATTCCGGCCGATCCCGGACGGCGAAATAACCGCCGGTGCCCGCGACGCCGGCTCCGAGCAGTCCCACTCCAAAGGCGCGACGAGAAAGGGCCATCAGCGTCCGATATCCTCTTTGAGCGATGCCTGGATGAGGCGCAGATCGGTGTCGAGCGTGCCGAGTTCCTCATCAACCAGACTGTCGGCATAATGGACGAAGGCCTCTTCGAGCTTCACCAGCACGCCGCGCACTTCCTCCAGCTGCTTGAGGTCGGGAACGCGCTTGGCCTCGATGACGGCAAACCCTTCCGCCAGCTCGGCAGAACGCGGCAGATAATAGGAGAGGAACCGCCGCACGGCATTGGCACTTTCGGGCTTGGCTTCGACCTTTCGAAAGACATCGGCGGCGATTTCAGCGAGATGCCGGACTGCGGCCGCCATCTGTTTGTCGCCGATCACATCCGCGGCAGTCTCCAGGCGTTCGGCAAAGGGAACGGCGGCCTCCAGCAGGTCGCGGGCAAAGGCGACGCGTCCACTGCCGATGCGCTTGATATCGAGGCCTTCGAACAGCCGGCGCGGTGCAAGCAGAATGACAAGGCCGGCAAAGACCAGGAGGGCGATGATGGCAGCGATCCAGAACGGCATGCCGGCGGCAAAGCTCAAGAACGGCACGGTGATTGCCGCCGCCAGTCCCGCTACGATCCAGTTGCCGTCATTGCCGAGCCAGTTGCGCATGCCTGTCCTAATTATAGCCCCGCGCCGTACGAAAGGCGGTGGCGAGATCCGAGCCGCCGTCGAACACGCGCGCTGAGCTCAGCTTGGCGAGGCTGTCGAGCTGCGTCTTGTCGGCATCGCCGAATGTGATGCCGAAGATCGGCACATGTGGCTCCATCGCGTTCCATGAACGCATGAAAGCTTGGCTTTGATCATCGGACTTGCCGTCGGTCATGATGACGATGGCAGGCAGATAAGTCGAGAGCCTGTCGGTTCGGGCAATCTGCTGCAGAGCTCGTTCGGCGCAGGCATACATGTTCGTGCCGCCATCGGCCTTCTGGCGGGAAATCTCGTTCAGCAGCCCTTCCTGCTCCAGCGGGTTTCCACTCGCCACGAACGTGCTGCGCACGTTGCCGTCGAAGGGAATGACGATAATCTGATCGGCGGGCGACCATTGCACCAGCACCTTGCTCGCTTCGTCGGGCGTCAACAGGAAACGCATCGCCTTCTGCAACTGGTCCTCGCCGTCACCTTGCATCGAGCCGGAAAAATCGAGGCAGAGCGCGGTCAACGACGGTTTGCGCAGCGCCGCCTGATAAAGGTTGAGCGCCTGGCGGATGACGCTCGCCTCCGGCATGCGGATCGCCGTCACCAGCCGGGCGGGATCGAAATTCCAGCTCGGCTCCGGTTTTGCGGCAACGCCGGTCAGCGGAATGCGCCGGCCGCTATCGGCGATGCGCTGCTGCACGGGGGCAGAGCTCAGATAGGCGAGCAGATCCTTGAAGAAGGTCTGGACTTCTGGCCCGCGGCCATGATCGACGAAACCGATCGGCGAATCCGCCATGGCCACACCATCAGCCGGATAGATGGCGTAAAGCGGTTCCTGCGACAGGGCAGCGAGCTTGTCGTTGGTTTCCTTCAGCACCGCTTCGTAATTCCACATCGCGTCATAGACGGTGCCCTTGCCGGCGGATTCGACATAGAGATCGGCGAGCCAGCCCGAAGAACCGGAAGAGCGCACGACACCTGACAGCAGCGACCGGACGCTTTCCTGGACGTGTCTGTCGTCGAGATCGCCGGGTTCGATTACCGGTTTGTTGCCGAGTGCGCTCGACAGCATGGCAAGATAGGCGCTGGCGCCCGAATTGGATTGCGTCGCCGAGGTCATCAGGAACTTCAGTGATCCGCTCTCGACAGCAGCGAGAATGTCTTTCATGAATACATCCTTGCCGATCCAGCCAAGCTGCTGCGCCTTCGATCTGCGCACACCCAAGACCACCGGCGTTTGAGCGATCGAGGTCAAGCTCTTGACGCGGCGCTTGGTGTCGAACATGTCGACCCAGACGCTGGAAGCCGGCCAGACCGCATCCTGCGCGACGCCCTCGTCGCTCTGCAACGCCAGGCCGATATCGAGCGTGCCTTCATATTTGAAGGTGCAGGTGGCGTTCTTCTGCTTGCAGAATTCCTCAACGATCGGCTGCAGAATGGTATTCTCCGATCCCGATACGATCGAGAAATCCGGCCCCTGGCCGAAGGGATTGCAGCCGGCAAGGGGCAGAGCTGCAAGAAGTGCCAAGCCTGAAAGCAGTGCTCGCATCGCCATCTTGCCGATCACGCCTGGGTCATCGCCTTCTTGAGTTCGATCGTCATCTGCTCCATCTGCTGCTCGGCGAGCGCCCGCTTTCGCCGACCCTCCTCCTGAACCTGCAGCACGCCGGATATCGTATCGATCAGATCCCTGTTCGCCTTGGCAAGCGTGTCGATATCGACGATGCCGCGCTGCGACTGCTGCTCGATTGATATCGCCTGATCCTTCATCATCTCGGATGCCTGGCGGATCATGTCGTTGGTGGCGTCGGTCACCGCCTTCTGCAGGTCGAGCGCCGATTTCTGCCGCGTCAGGCCGAGCAGGATCACCATCTTCTGCTTCCAGGCCGGCACCGTCAGCGCCGAAGTCGCCTGCAGGTTCTCGATCAGCGTTTCGTCGCCCGCCTGAACGATGCGGATCTGCGGTAATTGCTGGATACCGAGCTGGCGGGCCTGCTGCAGGTAGAAGACCCGCTTTTCCAGCCGGTCGAGCGCCTGCAGGCTGTCCTGATAGGTCTGCGCCTCCAGCATGCCGCCGCCGGGGCCTGTCGCTGCCGCCTCGGCTTGCGCCTTCAGCCTCGGCAGCTCGACGCTGCGAAAACGCTCGGCGAAAGTCTTGCCGGCCTGGACATAGGCCTCGAGCCGCATGATCGATTGCCGGGTTTCTTCATGCAGGTCGTCGAGCAGCGCAATGTCGCGCCTCAGCGTATCCTTGTGACGGTCGAGCTCCAGGCCGATCCGGTCGATCTGGCCGGCTACGTCCTCGAATTCCGCCTTTAAGCGTTCGAGTCGGGCCTTGGCTGAGAAAAACATGCGGCTAAGGAAACCCTTGTCCTTCAATGACGCCGGATCGAGGCTCTTCGATTTGAGGATGATGTCGGTCAGCAGGCGGCCGACATCGCCGACGTCCTTGTTGCGAACTTCGCGCAGGATCCTGTCGGCATAATCGCTGACCGCCTGCTGGGCGCGGTCACCATAGACCGAGATGCCGGCGCGGTCGGTGATGTCGATGCTATCGGAAATGCGGGCAATTTCCGCCGGATCGCCGACGACAACCGGCAGGGCAGCATTTTGAACAGTCGCGAGATCGGTATCGGCCATGGTTCGGGCTTTCAAGCTTGCGATGCGTAATGGTCTACGCGGTCTGACAGATAGACGTCATCGCAATGGCTTGGCCGCTCGGATCGCACCGACCCGAAAAGCAGGACGACAGACGGCGACTCAGTCATCGCTGATCGCCGAACCATAGTGAATTTTATGATACAGTTTTATGACAGGCGAGATCTCGTCGCCTATTTGCAAACCTCGGCCTTGCGGTCGAGCAGCTCCAGCTTGGCGAGCTTGCCGGTCAGGACGAAATCGCCGTAGTCCATCGTCAGGTCGCGGGTGATGCCGTTCTCATAAAGCTTGAACGACATGCGGTAGACCGGCAAAGCATCGGATTTCGCACTCTCGTTGAAATAGGCGATCGTTACCGGCCAGAAGGCCGTCTTGGAGAAAGCGCCGGCGTTACCGGCATCGGTTTCCTCGGCGATCGGCGTCTCCTGCTTGCCGACGATCGTCGTCGTCACCAGCGACTTGTCGCCGTCGTCCGAACCGTCGAAGACGCGCGCCTCGAAGAAGCGCTTGCCGTCCTTGGCGTGCTGGATCACGTCGAGCATATGTTCTGTGGGAAAACGGCTTTCTAAAAGCTGCAGCTCGCGGCTCGCCGGCTGCGTCAGATCGACCTTGACACCATCCGGCTGATCCTGAGCCGCACCGTTGACCTCCTTGTCGAGCTGGTCGTCAGTGAAGGACTTGGTGTCGAAGGTGAACTTGCCGTCCTTCAGGTTCTCGAAGGTCTTCGTCTGCTGGTCGCTGACGCGAACGTTGTCGCCGGTGTCGATCTGCGTCACGAAGCGGAAATTGGTGGTGAAGCCCTGGCAATAGCTGCCATCGAACTCATAGACCATGCGACCATACATGGCGGCGATGCCAGAGCGGTCCGAGGCGTCCTTCAATTCCAGATCGTAGACCGCACGATGTGCGACGAGGCCGGTCGCGATCGCAGCGCTTACCGCGGGCGCAGCCGCCCATGCATTGGCGGAAACGCTGGCAAGAAGCAGAGCGACAAGACTCGATCGGAACATTCACTAACTCCTGTTGGACTCGCTCGCGATGTTATAAGAACGCTTTCGGCCAAATCGAGGCTCGAAACTGTCATATTAAAGATTCTAGTCTTGATGCATAATTTTAGAAGAATTGACAATAAAAGCGGAGACGAAAATGTCCGATGAAATAGCAGCGCGCCTGATTGAGATGGGGATAACCCTGCCCGAAGCCGCAGCACCTGCTGCAAATTACGTTCCCTATGTCATCAGCGGCAATCTCCTCTACATCTCCGGCCAGCTACCGCTCGAAGGCGGCAAGGTGGCCGTATCGGGCCATCTCGGCAAGACCGTCGACGTTGCAACGGGCCAGCGCGGCGCCGAACTCTGCGCCATCAACATCCTTGCCCAGGCGAAGGCGGCACTTGGCGGTGATCTCAGCCGTATCCGGCGCGTCGTCAAGCTGAACGGCTTCGTCGCCTCGGCGCCCGACTTCATTGAGCAGCATCTCGTTATCAATGGCGCTTCGAACCTGATTGCCGGCGTGCTCGGCGAAGCCGGCAAACATGCGCGTGCTGCTGTCGGCATGGCCGCCCTGCCGTTGAACGCCGCCGTCGAGATAGACGCTATCATGGAAATCGCCGAATGACCAATGCTGCCTGGATCAGGGACCTGCCGGTCGCCCATCGCGGCTATCACGATCTCAACACCCATATCTGGGAAAATACGCTTTCGGCATTCTCGCGTGCCGTCGAAGCGGGCTTTGCGATCGAATGCGACCTGCATTACGCCTCCGACGGCGTGCCGGTCATCTTTCACGACGAGGACTTGCAGCGCCTGTGCAATCTCAGCGGCGACATCCGCGAGCGCACCTCCAGGGAACTCGGACTGATCGCCGTCGGCGGCACCAGCGACAAGGTGCCGACGCTGCGCCAGCTCCTCGACCTCGTCAAGGGCAAGGTGCCGCTGGTGCTGGAGCTCAAGGGCCGCGAGGCCGATGACGAAGGTTTCGCCGAAGACGTGCTCGAGGTGCTTGAAAACTATCAGGGCAAAGTGGCGCTGATGAGCTTCGATCACTGGCTGCTGCGCGATCTGAAGGCGCTTGGCTCGCCCTACCCGCTCGGGCTGACCGCCAACGGCAACACGCCGGAAGCGTTCAACACGCATGCGAAGGCGATGGCGATCGGTCTCGATTTCATCTCCTATTATTATGACGACCTGCCGAATGCCTTCATCACGGGCGAACGCGAAAAGGGCATTCCCGTCATCACCTGGACGGTGCGTGACGACGAGGGGCGCCGACGCACATTCGCCAATGCAGACCAGATGACCTTCGAGGGCTTCGATCCGCGCGTGGCTGCTTGACGCTCGCTTTTTGGCCAAGATCATGCGCAGACTGCTGCATAATTCCTTAAATCGGATCGAATTGGGGATAAAATTATGCAGCAACTCAAAGTGTTACAGCGTCCTTTGCGCGTGTGAAAGACGTGCGGCGCCGTGAGGCAGAGCTGAGACTATCCTCCCACAGGCTTCCATTTGCCCCATGAATGAAGAACTATCCATTCGCGTAGAACGCTCCTTCACCGCGATTTCCCCGGAGAGCTGGTCCAGGCTTTCCGGGGCATCGAAGTCCTGCAGTACGCTTGCTTACAACCCCTTCGTTTCGCACGCCTTTTTATCATCGCTGGAGGAATCCGGTTCGGCCGACGCCGAGACCGGCTGGCTCGGCCACCACCTGCTGCTCGAGACCGATCGCGGCGAACTGGTCGGCGCCCTGCCCGGCTATCTCAAGAACCACAGCCAGGGCGAATATGTCTTCGACCATGGCTGGGCCGACGCCTTCGAGCGGGCCGGCGGGCGTTATTATCCCAAACTTCAGTGCTCGATCCCGTTCACCCCGGCGACAGGCCCGCGTCTTCTTGTCGCCGAGGGGCTGCAGCGGCTTCCGATCCAGAGCGCTATCGCCGAAAGCCTGAAGGAGGTCGTGCGCCGGCTCGGCATCTCCTCGGCCCATATCACCTTCGTGCCAGATGATGAGATCGGCGTCTTCGAGATGGACGGCTATCTGCACCGCACCGACCAGCAGTTCCATTTCATCAATGACGGCTATGCCAATCACGAGGAATTCCTCGAAACGCTTGCCTCGCGCAAACGCAAGGCGTTGCGCAAGGAGCGTCGCGCCGCACTCGAAAACGGTATCAGCATCGACTGGCTGACCGGCAGCGACCTGACAGAACGCATCTGGGATCAATTCTTCAAGTTCTACATGGATACCGGCGGGCGCAAGTGGGGTCGGCCCTACCTCACCCGTAAGTTCTATTCGCTGATCGGCGAACGCATGGCCGACGACGTCCTGCTCGTCATGGCCAAGCGCGACGGGCGCTATGTCGCCGGCGCGATCAACTTCATCGGCGGCGATACGCTCTACGGCCGTCACTGGGGCTGCGTCGAGGATCACCCCTTCCTCCATTTCGAGGTCTGCTATCACCAGGCGATCGACTTCGCCCTTTCGAAAGGGTTGAAACGGGTCGAGGCCGGCGCGCAGGGCGAACACAAGCTCGCCCGCGGTTACCTGCCGGTGACAACGCATTCCGCCCATTATGTCGCCCATGCCGGCCTTCGCCGGGCGATCGGCGACTATCTCGCCCGCGAGCGCACCGACGTCGAACAGATGAGCGAGTTGCTGAGCGAGCACAGTCCGTTCCGCAAGGGCGAGCGTCAGCAGGAGGATTGACGCCGCCGCAACGGTCGCGCTACCCGAATAATCTGGAAACGAGGAGATTTTCGTGATGACCAGCCCAGCCGCCTATGACGACAGCAACATCTTCGCCAAGATCCTGCGCGGCGAAATCCCTTCGCACCGGGTTTATGAAGACGAGCATACCGTCGCGATCATGGATGTGATGCCGCAGGCGCCGGGCCACGTGCTCGTCGTTCCGAAGGCGGCGTCGCGCAATATCTTCGATGCCGATCCCGCCACCCTCACCCGTGCGATTACGGTCGTCCAGAAGGTCGCCAATGCGGTCAAGGATGTTTTCGACGCCGACGGCGTTTTCGTCGCCCAGTTCAACGAACCGGCCGCCGGGCAAACGGTGTTCCATCTGCATTTCCACGTCATCCCGCGGCTTGAGGGCACCGCCCTCAAGCCGCATTCCGGCAAGATGGAGGACGGTGCCGTGCTGGCCGCCAATGCCGAAAAGATCAGGGCAGCGCTGGCGTAAGGTCGATATCAGCCAAAGCGATGGAACGAGCCGAAAACCAAAAAAGGCCGCGGTGACGCGGCCTTTTTCCAATTCGGTGACACTATCTTACTTCTTGCGTGGAACCTTCGGAACCGCGCTTCCCTTCTTCGGAGCGTCGCGAACCTCAGGCTCGGCCCGCGGGGCTGTCTTGGCGCGCGCCTTGCGGGCCGCCTTCGTCTTCAGCTCACCGTCATCCTCGCCGTCGACTTCGGGGTGGGCGACCTCGGCTTCGGGCTTCGGCTTGATCGGCGCCGTTTCCGAAATGGCTTCGAGCACGATGCCGGGCTTGCCGTCTTCCTTGGGGCCGACGGTGACATTGACGACGCCGCCCTTCTTCAGCTTGCCGAAGAGGATTTCGTTGGCGAGCGGCTTCTTGATCGTATCCTGGATGACGCGCGCAAGCGGGCGGGCGCCCATCTTCTCGTCGTAACCCTTTTCCGCCAGCCAGGCGATCGCATCCTCGTGCAGGTCGAAGGTGACGTTCCTTTCGGAAAGCTGGGCCTCCAGCTGCATGATGAACTTCTGCACGACCTTGTGGATGACCGCCGTCGGCAACGCCGCGAAGGGAATGATCGCGTCGAGACGGTTGCGGAATTCCGGCGTGAAGAGACGGGTCAGCGCCTCCTCGTCTTCGCCGGTGCGCTTGGACGAACCGAAACCGATTGCAGCCTTGGCCATTTCGGATGCGCCCGCATTGGTCGTCATGATCAGGATGACGTTGCGGAAGTCGATCTTCTTGCCGTTATGGTCGGTCAGCGTGCCGTGGTCCATGACCTGCAACAGGATATTGTAGATGTCGGGATGCGCCTTCTCGATTTCGTCGAGCAGGACCACGCAATGCGGGTGCTGGTCGACGCCATCTGTGAGGAGGCCGCCCTGGTCGAAGCCGACATAGCCGGGAGGTGCACCGAGAAGACGCGAAACCGTGTGCCGCTCCATATATTCCGACATGTCGAAGCGCAGGAGTTCGACGCCGAGCGACGATGCCAGCTGTTTTGCCACCTCGGTCTTGCCGACGCCGGTCGGACCGGAGAAGACATAGGCGCCGATCGGTTTGTTCGGCTCGCGAAGACCGGCACGCGCCAGCTTGATCGAGGTCGAAAGAGCTTCGATCGCGATATCCTGGCCGTAGACCACCGAACGCAGTTCCTGCTCGAGATTGGCGAGCACGGCTTCATCGTCCTTGGAGACGGTCTTCGGCGGAATGCGCGCCATCGTGGCGACCGTCGCCTCGATCTCCTTTTCGGTGATCAGCTTGCGGCGCTTCGACGGCGGCAGCAGCATCTGGGCCGCACCGGTTTCGTCGATCACGTCGATCGCCTTGTCGGGCAGCTTGCGGTCGGAGATGTAGCGGGCCGACAATTCGACGGCCGACTTGATGGCGTCGTTCGAATAACGCAGGTGGTGATACTCTTCGAAATAGGGCTTCAGGCCCTTCATGATCTCGATCGCATCATCGATCGACGGCTCGCTGACGTCGATCTTCTGGAAACGACGGACCAGCGCCCTGTCCTTCTCGAAGAACTGGCGGTATTCCTTGTACGTTGTCGAACCGATGCAGCGAATCGCGCCCGATGACAGGGCCGGCTTCAGGAGGTTCGATGCATCCATCGCGCCGCCCGAGGTGGCGCCGGCGCCGATCACCGTGTGGATCTCGTCGATGAAGAGCACGGCGCCCGGATATTCTTCCAGTTCCTTGACGACCTGCTTCAGGCGCTCCTCGAAATCGCCGCGGTAGCGCGTGCCGGCCAAGAGCGTGCCCATGTCGAGCGAGAAGATCGTCGCATCGGCGAGCGCTTCCGGCACCTTGCCTTCGACGATGCGCTTGGCAAGGCCTTCGGCGATCGCCGTCTTGCCGACGCCGGGATCACCGACGTAGAGCGGATTGTTCTTCGAACGGCGGCACAGGATCTGGATCGTGCGGCTCACCTCAGCGTGACGGCCGATCAGCGGATCGATCTTGCCGCCCTTGGCCTTCTCGTTGAGATTGACGCAGTAGGCCTTGAGCGCGTCCTGCTGTTTCTTGGGGCCGCCCTCTTCCTCGCCGCCGCGCGCCGTCGGCTTGCTGCTTTCGGCTTCGTCTTCGGCGCCGCGCGGGGGACGCGCTTCCGAAACGCCGGGGCGCTTGCCGATGCCGTGCGAGATGTAGTTGACGGCATCGTAGCGGGTCATCTCCTGCTCCTGCAGGAAATAGGCGGCATGGCTTTCGCGCTCGGCGAAGATCGCGACGAGCACATTGGCGCCGGTCACCTCTTCGCGGCCGGACGACTGCACGTGGATGACCGCACGCTGAATGACGCGCTGGAATCCGGAGGTCGGCTTCGAATCCTCGTCATAACCGGTGATCAGGTTAGAAAGTTCGTTATCGACATATTCGACGAGCGTCTTGCGCAGCGCGTCGAGATCGACATTGCAGGCACCCATGACCGCGGCCGCATCGGCATCGTCGATCAGGGCAAGCAGCAAATGCTCGAGCGTCGCGTATTCGTGGTGCCGCTCGTTGGCAAAGGTCAGTGCCTGATGGAGCGCCTTCTCTAAACTAGGCGAAAATGTTGGCACGTTCAGATCCTCACTTCTTTTCCATGACGCATTGCAGCGGATGCTGGTGCTGCCGGGCGAAGTCCATCACCTGGCTGACCTTCGTTTCCGCTACCTCGTATGTGAATATTCCGCATTCGCCGACGCCGTGGTTATGGACATGGAGCATGATGCGGGTGGCACTTTCACGATCCTTCTGAAAAAAACGCTCCAGAATATGGATGACGAATTCCATGGGAGTGTAGTCGTCATTCAAAAGCAGCACACGATAAAGATTGGGCTTCTTGGTCTTCGGCTTGGTGCGCGTGATGACCGAGGTTCGATTTGCGTTGTCCCCGTTCCTTTCGCTGTCGTTCTGCATCCGGATCGGCTTTGCGATCATTGTCATTCATTCCTCAAGCAATCCAGCGGAGCATGGGAGGGTGCTTTTCCCGCCGAATATCTGAAACACTAACTTAGTTCATAATAGGCTGATTTTAAGCCCCCTGTCAGACACTGCAATCAAGAAATGGCCGGCATGCACGGGAAAGACCAAAAAAGTCCCCGGTCGATCCCATGCGGGCGCTGCAGCGAAAGTGGAAACAAAAAGACCGGCTACAGATGCGTAGCCGGTCCTCATTTTTCAATATGTAGCGCAGGTTGCGCCGTCAAAATCAGTTCATGCAGCAGCAGGCGTCGCCGCCGCCGACTTGGCGCTCTTGACCACGGCAGCGGCGATCGGTGCTTCATAGGGCTTGTAGGCTGATTTGGCGAGATCGGCATACATCTCACTGAGCTTCGTCGTCTCGGAGACAAAGCCTTCGAAATACGCCTTGACGTAGCTCGTCTGCAACTCGAAGGCCGCCTCGAAGCTCTTGACGCCGGCCAGCGTTTCGAAATGCGTCACTGCGTCCTGGAAGGATTTCTTAGAATATTCAGTGGCTTCGGCGGCGATCGCCTGAAAGCCCTTGGTCGTGTCGGAATAGGTTTTCAAGGCCGTGTCGACGGCTTCCTTGCTCTTCTTGTTAGCATCGTCAAAGTTGAACATAAGCCATCCTCCGTTGGGCTGTTGATGGCCGCAGGGTAGCTGCAATGCACAAATAGTCAAGTAGTCTTGTGCGATGCAACACATCTTTGGGTTGCATGACAATAATAAAACAAAGCCGATGTCCCGGGGCACGTACGTCTTTAACGGATTTCGCTAATATATAGGCCGATGCTGCAACTATAAGCTTTAAAAAAAATTTTACTCGTGAGCACAAAAGACAAAAAAAACCGGGCGGATCGTGCCGCCCGGCTCAGCTAAATTGGTCGAACGCGATCAGAGATCGACGTCGAGGATCGCCATCGAAAAGTTGTAGGAGCGGTCACCGTCCTCGTCATCGATATAGACGACGCCCAGAAATTCTTCGCCGAGATAGACTTCCGCAGAATCATCCTTGCGCGGACGCGCCTTGACGATCATCTGCGGATTGAACATGCGCTTGAAATAGGCGTCGAGCTTCTTGATTTCTTCTGGCTTCACTCTGTCATCTCCGTAAGCGGTCTTGATTGGCCGCTTCTTGCACAGGAAATGCAGCGGTGTAAAGGCAAGGTTGCCGTCTGCTCATGGCCCTCCTCGCTCGGATCCCGCCGATTTCTCCTATCCCTGTTTCCAACGGGCGCTCAGATATCGGCGCCGATCACCTGGTCCATGTTGCGCGACGGCTCGGAACAACCGGCCTCGCCGACGACCTTAGCCGGAACGCCCGCCACCGTCTTCTTGGGAGGCACCGCCTTCAAGACAACGGAGCCGGCTGCGACACGTGAGCAGTAGCCGATCTCGATATTGCCAAGGATCTTGGCGCCGGCGCCGATCATGACGCCGGAGCCGATCTTCGGATGACGGTCGGCGCCCTCCTTGCCGGTGCCGCCGAGTGTGACGCCGTGCAGGATCGAGACGTTGTCGCCGATGACAGCCGTCTCGCCGACGACGAGGCCGGTGGCGTGATCGAGGAAGATGCCCTTGCCGATCCGGGCGGCCGGATTGATGTCGGTCTGGAAGACGCTGGAAGAGCGGCTCTGCAGATAGAGGGCGAAATCACGCCGGCCGCGGTTCAGCAGCCAATGGGCGAGACGGTGTGTCTGCAGCGCATGGAAGCCCTTGAAATAAAGCACCGCCTCCATGAAGCGCAGGCATGCGGGATCGCGGTCATAGATCGCCTGGATATCGACGCGCAGGATGGAACTCCAGTCAGGCCAGTCGAGAAGCATTTCCTCGAAGGTCTGGCGCAGGAGGTTCGCCTGCATGTCGGGATGATCGAGACGTTCGCAGATGCGGTGGATGACGCATTCCTCGAGCGAATGGTAGTTGATCACCGTAGAATAGAGGAAGGCGGCGAGAACCGGATCCCGTTCGGCGGCGAGCCGGGCTTCCTCGCGCAGGCTGTCCCAGATGGGGTCCATCACCTTCAGCGGATGGCCTGTCTCAAAAGCACGGATGTCAGTCTTTGCGACCATCGCCGCTCTCCTCGTTGCCGGAAGGAATGCCGTTTTCGGAATGCCAATATATAAAGGAAAACGCCAATAACATAAATGGGTGCCGTCGCCATGGTTTTTTAGCATGGTTTTTCGGCATCACGATGTTGTCAGCGATGGGCGACCCTTGCATAGAAGGCCAGCACCGCCTGCTTGAAAACCCTGTCGCCGACGGCGAGCATATGATCGCGGCCCGGAATATCCAGCGCCTCGGCATTTTGCATCAGCGCCGCCAATTCCTGCGGCGAGCCGGCAATATCATCCTTGGTGCCGACGCCGATCAGCGTCGGCATGTCGAGCTTGGCCATATCGGAGCGGGCAACGAGATCGCGCGAGCCGCGGATACAGTCGGCAAGGGCGACGCGGTCACTCTTCGTCTGCTCGGCGAAGGCGCGGAACACGCGTCCGCGGGCATGCGTCACCGCGTCGAGCGAGGGCGCCAGCAGCGCATCGGCGATCGGGTCCCAATCGCCGACGCCGTCGGTCATGCCGATGCCGAGGCCGCCGAGCACCAGCGAACGGACCCGATGGGGATTGGCAAGTGCGGCAAAGACGGAAATACGCGCGCCCATCGAATAGCCCATGACATTGGCTTTGGGGATGCCAAGATGGTCGAGCAGCGCGACCGCATCGCCGGCCATGATCCATGGACGATAGGCTTCGGCATCGTGCGGCTTGTCGCTTGCGCCATGGCCGCGATTGTCCATGGCGATCACCCGGTAGCCGGCATCGCCCAGCGTCTTCAGCCAGCCCGGATGCACCCAGTTGACGTTAGCGGTCGAGGCAAAGCCGTGGATCAACAACACGGGCACACCGGCCGGATCGCCCTCATCGAAGAAGGCGAGCTGCAATCCATCATGGGTAAAGCTTGAAAATGCGGGTGTATTTAAATTCATCGGGCCTTCCTTTTTGGCGCGACCATAGTCGAGCGGCCTTTCATCGTGAAGCCAAAAACTGTGGCTAAAAACTGTGCCTGGCGCGGCGGTTTGGCTCTACACATTTGCGGCGAAGGCTTATAAGGTTCGCGCACATTTCAAAGCATTCGGAGAGCGACATGGCCGGCCACAACATTCCCCACTTCCAGAACGACGGCGGTCACAGCGTTATCGAAGTTGGCGTCAAGGAATTCATGTGCACCGGCGCTTCGGCTCCCTTCGATCATCCGCATATCTTCATCGACATGGGCGACGACAACGAGAAGGTCTGTTCCTATTGCTCGACGCTCTATCGTTTCAATTCCGCGCTCAAGCCCAGCCAGACCAATCCGGCCGGTTGCGTTTTCCACGTGAAGGCGGCGTAGTCAGTCCAGATCCGGATCGGACGGACAATGCCGATCGAACATGCCGCCATCATCGGCGCCGGCATATCAGGGCTGACCGCTGCCCTTGCGCTTTCGCGCCGGGGTATCAGTTCGGAGATCTTCGAGCAGGCGGGCGAACTCACCGACATCGGCGCCGGATTGCAGGTTTCGCCGAACGCCTCTCGCATCCTTGCCGAATTCGGTATCCTTGAGGGACTGTCAAAGGTCTGGCTCGAGCCGGATGCGATCCGGCTGATATCAGGCAGTTCGCTTCGCCAACTCGCGACGGTGCCGGCCGGCAAATTCGCGCGGGAACGCTGGGGCGCTCCCTATGGCGTCCTGCACCGCACCACATTGCAAAAAGCCCTTCTGGATGCGGTTACGGCCGATCCGCTCTGCCGGCTTCACCTCGGCGTGCGGATGGTCTCGATCCTACCGCCTTTCGAGCGGGCGCCCGATGTTATCATCGGCGCCGACGGCGTCTGGTCGAAGCTTCGGCAATCCGTTCCGGGCAGCCCCTCGCCGCGCTTTTCCGGCAATATCGCCTACCGCTTTACCATTCCCGAAAATGAGGCGCCTGGTTTCCTCGACCGGGCAAGCGTTTCGGCTTTTCTCGGCGGCTCGGCACATCTCGTCTGCTATCCGCTCAGGGAGACCGGCAGCTTCAACATGGTGGCGATCACCGCCGGCAATATCGCGCCGCAGGCCTGGCAAAGCGAGCCGACGGCCGAGCAGCGGGTGCAGCTGCGGGCGCGCCTTTCCGGCTGGAACGCCTCGATCGTCTCACTACTCGAAATACACCGGAAGCTGACGTTCTGGCCACTGTTCGAAACCACATCAGGCGCATGGCAGGACGGCCGAAAGACGGTTCTGATCGGCGACGCCGCACATGCGATGATGCCGTTTGCCGCCCAGGGAGCGGCGATGGCGATCGAAGACGGCTATGAACTGGCCGCATTTCTTTCGAACCGTCCCGTGGCGGAAGCACTGGCGCTCTTCGAACGACATCGCGCGCCGCGCATCGCGAAGCTTCGCCAGCGCGGCGCCTTCAACCGGTTTGCCTATCATGCGAAAGGGCCGATCCGGATCGGCCGCGATCTCGTGCTCGGCCTCAAGCCGCCGCTAAGCCTGGCGGCAGATCTCGACTGGATCTACGGCTATCGGGCTGCAGATCTGCCGTGAGCCGCTGCCAGCGACGACAAAGCGTGTCCGATCAGATGGCGCTTGCGGCGGCAAAACCCCGCTCGATATCGGCCTTGAGATCGGCCACGTCCTCGATGCCGATCTGCAGGCGGATGACCGGACCGTCCGTCGGAGCCTTGGCGACCGTGCGATCGTTGAGATAGGCGTGCAAGGCGAGGCTTTCATAGCCGCCCCAGGAATAACCGAGACCAAAAATCCTGAGCGCGTCGAGGAAGGCATGCGCCTTTGCTCTGGACTTCTCGGGACCATCGGCGGCAAGCACGAAGGAAAAGATGCCGCTGGCACCTTTGAAATCGCGCTTCCAGAGATGGTGGGAGGGGAAACTCGGCAGGGCCGGATGCAGCACGCGGGCGACATCCTCCCTGCCCTCCAGCCATTCCGCGATATCGAGCGCGCTTTCATAATGCCGCTCGAGGCGCAGGCCCATGGTGCGCAATCCGCGTAGGATCTGGTAGGCATCATCGGGTGCGCCGCAGATGCCGAGCACACCGTTTGCCTCCTTCAGCCGCTCCCAATGCTCGGCATTGGCCGAAACCGTTCCGAGCAGAATATCGGAATGGCCGGACGGATATTTCGTCGATGCGTGGATCGAGATGTCGACGCCGTGATGGAGCGGCCTGAAATAGAGCGGCGTTGCCCAGGTATTGTCCATCATGACGACGGCGCCATGGCGGTGCGCAACCGCCGAGATTGCCGGAATATCCTGCATTTCGAACGTATTCGAGCCGGGGGCCTCGGTATGGACGAGCTTCGTGTTCGACCGGAACAACGTCTCGATGCCGGCGCCGATCTCCGGATCGTAATATTCCACCTCGACGCCGAGGCGCTTCAGCATCGTGTCGCAGAAATGGCGCGTCGGACCATAGACCGAATCGACCACCAGCGCATGATCGCCGGCAGCGACGAAACCCAGGAACGGAATTGTGACGGCCGCAAGGCCCGAGGGGACGAGGATCGTGCCGGCCGAGCCTTCGAGCGCGTCGATCGCCTCGCAGAGCGCATCCGTCGTCGGTGTGCCGCGCGTTCCGTAGGTGTATTTCTGCGTGCGCGTCTCCATCGCCCGTGCATTCGGAAACAACACAGTCGAGGCATGCACGACCGGCGGATTGATGAAGCCGTGATAGTCGAACGGGTCGTTGCCGATATGGGTCAGGCGGGTGTTGATGCCGGCATTCTGCAGCAAGCTGTCTTTGTCTTTCATGTCGGGAATAGCCTTTGGCGAAGGGTCGCGAAACCAGACTTTTGGACGCCCCGCCGTTTCGGGTCAACCCCTTGAAGATCGGTTGCAGGCGACGATCCGAAATGATGGAAATTTCGATTTTCGCGTTATTTTTCCGCAACCGGACGCCTATTTCATAGCCAGCCGCCCACGAATGCAGCGCAATCTACCAAAATTCTGAATTTTGCGGCAATTATTGGGCGCGACACTTGACCATAGTGACATTTGCGACTGTGATAGGGTCACTCGCGCCGGGAGGGTGTCGAGACAATGGGGAGGCGGCACGGATTGTTCGCACGCACTCTCCACAAGAAAAGATAAGACAACGGAAAAGGTTGGGAAAATGAAAAATAAGCTCCTGTCGGCCGCCATCGGCGCAGCAGTTTTGGCAGCTGGCGCCTCGGCCGCCTCCGCCACCACACTCTCAGACGTCAAGGCAAAGGGTTTCGTTCAGTGCGGCGTCAATACCGGCCTTACCGGCTTTGCCGCACCTGACGCTTCCGGCAATTGGGCCGGCTTCGACGTCGACTTCTGCAAGGCCGTCGCTTCGGCCGTGTTCGGCGACCCCACCAAGGTCAAATACACGCCGACAAATGCGAAGGAACGCTTCACCGCTCTGCAGTCCGGCGAAATCGACGTTCTCTCGCGCAATACGACCTGGACGATCAATCGCGACACCGCTCTCGGCTTCAACTTCCGTCCTGTCACCTATTACGACGGCCAGGGCTTCATGGTGCGCAAGGGTCTGAACGTGAAGTCGGCTCTCGAACTCTCCGGCGCCGCAGTGTGCGTACAGTCAGGCACGACTACCGAACTGAACCTCGCCGATTACTTCAAGACGAACAATCTGCAGTACAATCCGGTCGTCTTCGAAAATCTTCCTGAGGTCAACGCCGCCTATGACGCCGGTCGTTGCGACGTTTACACGACCGACCAATCCGGTCTCTATTCGTTGCGTCTGACGCTGAAGAATCCCGACGAACACGTCATCCTTCCTGAGATCATCTCCAAGGAGCCGCTTGGCCCGGCCGTCCGTCAGGGTGACGACCAGTGGTTCGACATCGTTTCCTGGACGGCTTATGCGCTGATCAATGCCGAAGAGTTCGGCATTACCCAGGCAAATGTCGACGAGATGAAGAACTCGCCGAACCCGGATATCAAGCGCTTCCTCGGCAGCGAGGCCGATACCAAGATCGGCACCGACCTCGGCCTGACCAATGATTGGGCCGCCAATGTCATCAAGGGCGTCGGCAATTATGGCGAAATCTTCGAACGCAACATCGGTCAGGGTAGCCCCCTCAAGATCGCACGCGGCTTGAATGCCCTGTGGAACAAGGGCGGCATCCAGTACGCACCGCCGGTTCGTTAATCGAGCCCTGGCATGAAATACCGGGAAGGCGGCCAAGCCGCCTTCCCGCTTCCAAAAAGCTAAAAAGAAAGCCCGAAAACGGGCACAAGGGGATTGGCGCGGCATGACGCATGAGGCTGTGGATTCGACACCTTTGCATGGCACCGGCTGGAGTTTCCGGTCGGCAATGTACGACCCGAAATACCGGAGCATATTTTACCAGGTTCTAACAATCGTTGTCCTCGTGGGCTTTGTGTGGTGGGTGGCCCACAACACGGCCGCGAACCTTGCCCGCAGCAATACGGCATCGGGTTTCGGCTTTCTTCGCGGTCGCGCCGGTTTCGAAATCGGCCAGTCGCTGATCAGCTTTTCGAGTGACTCGACTTATGCGCGCGCACTTCTCGTCGGCATTCTGAATACCTTGCTGGTGGCGGTGACCGGGATCTTCACGGCGACCATCATCGGTTTCCTGATCGGGATCGGCCGGCTGTCGCGCAATTGGTTGGTTGCCAAGCTCTGCACGGTCTATGTCGAGGTTTTCCGCAACATTCCGCCGCTGCTCGTCATCTTTTTCTGGTATCTCGGCGTTCTCTCCGTCTTGCCGCAGCCGCGCGAGTCGGTGGGTCTGCCGTTCAGCATGTTCCTCAACAACAGAGGACTAGCCTTCCCGAAGCCGATCTTTGAGACAGGCATGATAGCGGTCGCCATCGCCCTGCTGATTGCGATTGTCGCCACCATCATCATCGTGCGCTGGGCCCACAAGCGCCAAGCCGCAACCGGCCAGCCGTTCCACACCGTATGGACGTCGATCGCGCTGATCGTCGGCATGCCATTGCTGGTCTTCGTTGTCTCCGGCTTTCCGCTCACCTTCGACGTTCCGATTGCCGGAAAATTCAACCTCACGGGCGGCTCCGTCGTCGGCCCCGAATTCATGTCGCTGTTTCTCGCTCTGTCCTTCTATACCGCCTCGTTCATCGCCGAGATCGTTCGCGGCGGCATTCGCGGCGTTGCAAAGGGACAATCCGAAGCAGCCGGCGCGCTGGGACTGCATCCATCGAGCGTGACGAGACTTGTCGTGGTGCCGCAGGCGCTACGTATCATCATCCCGCCGCTGACGAGCCAGTACCTGAACCTGACCAAGAACTCCTCACTCGCCATCGCGATCGGTTTCTCGGATCTCGTTGCCGTCGGTGGCACGATCCTCAATCAGAGCGGTCAAGCGATCGAGATCGTCTGCATCTGGGGTATCGTCTATCTCAGCTTGAGCATTCTCACGTCGCTGTTCATGAATTGGTTCAATGCCAAGATGGCACTGGTGGAGAGATAAGATGTCGGTCGCCGATAAACCCTTTGTCAGAACGTCCATCCTTGCCGCCGAACCGCCGCCCCCCGGCGAGACGGGGGCCGTCGCCTGGATACGCCGCAATCTCCTGGCAACTCCGAAGGACGTGATCCTGACGATCCTGGCTCTTGCGCTCATCGCATGGGCCGTGCCGCATCTCGTCAACTGGCTGTTCATCCAGGCCGTATGGTCAGGCCCGGACCGCACATTCTGCGCGACGACGATCCAGGGCGGCATCCAGCCTGACGGCTGGAGCGGTGCATGCTGGGCCTTCATCAGCGCCAAGTACGATCAGTTTATTTTCGGCCGCTATCCGCTCGGTGAGCGTTGGAGGCCGGCGATCGTCGGGATCCTGTTCATTCTGCTGCTGGTCCCGATGTTGATCCCGTCGGCGCCGCGCAAGGGCATGAACGCCATTCTTCTGTTCGCCGTCCTGCCGGTCCTCGCCTTCTGGCTTCTTCACGGCGGCTTCGGCCTCGAAGTGGTGGATACTCCGCTCTGGGGCGGGTTGATGGTGACGCTCGTTCTATCCTTTGTCGGTATTGCCGTCTCTTTACCCTGCGGCATTCTGCTCGCGCTGGGACGCCGCTCGAAGATGCCCGTCATCCGGATGCTTTGCGTTACCTTCATCGAGGTCATTCGAGGCGTTCCGCTGATCACCGTTCTGTTCATGGCAAGTGTCATGCTGCCGCTCTTCCTTCCCACAGGCTGGAACGTGGACAAACTGCTTCGGGCGCTGATCGGTGTGTCGATCTTCACGTCGGCCTATATGGCGGAAGTGATCCGCGGCGGCCTTCAGGCGATCCCGAAGGGCCAGTTCGAAGGCGCCGATTCACTTGGCCTCGGCTATTGGCAAAAAACCCGGCTGATCATCATGCCGCAGGCCATCAAGCTGGTGATCCCGAGCATCGTGAACACCTTCATCGGAACGTTCAAGGACACGTCGCTGGTCACCATTATCGGCATGTTCGATCTGCTTGGCATCGTCAAGCTGAACTTCTCAGATGCCAACTGGGCAAGCGCTGTCACGCCGATCACGGGTCTGATCTTCGCGGGCTTCATCTTCTGGCTGTTCTGCTTCGGCATGTCGCGCTATTCAGGTTTCATGGAACGCCATCTCGATACCGGCCACAAACGATAAGAACGCTAAAACGATAAAAATGAGGGAAAATAGTCATGGCTGAAGCTCCAGCGAAAAAGCTCACCGTTTCCGCGACGGAAGTGGCGGTCGAGATCGTCAACATGAACAAGTGGTACGGCGATTTCCACGTGCTACGCGACATCAACCTGAAGGTCATGCGTGGCGAGCGTATCGTCATCGCCGGTCCGTCGGGCTCGGGCAAGTCGACGATGATCCGCTGCATCAATCGCCTGGAAGAGCATCAGAAGGGCAAAATCATCGTCGATGGCACCGAGCTCACCAACGACCTGAAGAAGATCGACGAAGTGCGGCGCGAAGTCGGCATGGTGTTCCAGCACTTCAACCTCTTCCCGCACCTGACGATCCTCGAAAACTGCACGCTGGCGCCGATCTGGGTCCGCAAGATGCCGAAGAAGCAAGCCGAAGAAGTGGCCATGCACTTCCTCAAGCGGGTCAAGATCCCGGAGCAGGCCAACAAATATCCGGGCCAGCTCTCCGGCGGCCAGCAGCAGCGCGTGGCGATCGCCCGGTCGCTGTGTATGAACCCGAAGATCATGCTGTTCGACGAGCCGACCTCGGCGCTCGATCCCGAAATGATCAAGGAAGTGCTCGACACCATGGTGGGTCTTGCCGAGGAAGGCATGACCATGCTCTGCGTCACGCATGAAATGGGCTTTGCCCGCCAGGTCGCCAACCGCGTCATCTTCATGGACCAGGGCCAGATCGTCGAGCAGAATTCACCGGCCGAGTTCTTCGACAATCCGCAGCACGAACGCACCAAGCTGTTCCTCAGCCAGATCCTGCACTAAAGCGGGTCACGATCTTTCGGTTTCTCTCCCCGCGCTTTAGGCCCTTGTTTTTACGCATGTTGTCGCAAACCGCTGCTCACTTTTGCATGCTTTAGATCGAAGCATCCTTTGAAAAGACCTGCCGAGCCGCTGGCTCGGCGGGTTTTGCATGTTCAGCGGGAGGCGGCGAATAATCCGATCGGAGCTCTTCCTCGAGATCGATCACACGCCGCATTGGCTTTTCTACCAAAGATTGAACGTGTTAAAAATAACTCCCTTCCCGCCTGGATATATCAGGCGGGAAGTCCATGTTTCAGCATGTTCTCATCTGATGGAACTGGAGGTTTAGAATGGGCATTTTCGACAAAATCAAACATGCAATCTTCGGAGAGGCGAAAGCAGCCGAACCCGTTGCTGCCGGCGCGCCGAAGATGGAGCCGGCGCAAGCGCCTGCCTCACCGTCGGCAGCGCCCAGTCCAAGGCCTGCTGCCCCTGCCCCGCAGAGCAAGCCTGCCACCGCGACAGCCACAGTCGATATCGTCCCGATCCTTGACGCGGCTGTGAAGAAGAGCGGCCAGAAACTCGATTGGCGCCACTCGATCGTGGACTTGATGAAAGCCGTTGGGATGGATGCAAGCCTAACCGAGCGCAAGGAACTTGCCGCTGAACTCGGCTATACCGGCGACGCCAACGATTCCGCAAAAATGAATGTGTGGCTGCACAAGGCGCTGATGAAGCGGCTTTCGGAAAATGGCGGCAAGGTTCCCGCCGATCTCTTGGATTGATCGGTACAGAATTGCTGCCGCCATCCTGTGGCGGCAGCTCTCAAGCCGCCGGTGCGCTTCGCGAGATGATCTCGCTCATTTCTCACGGTCGGCCATCCGGAAGATCACGCCGCCGATGTAGATGCCGCAACAAGCGGGCCTTGCCCGCAGGCACTGGAACTAATAACGTTCTGCTCGATACTTCGATAATCGATCAGGGGGGAATAAATCCAATGAGATTGATGGCAGTCGTTGGTCTTGCACTTAGCCTGGGCTGTATATCGGCCGCAGAATCTCCTTCAAACTATCAGTCCTACAGCGGCATTCGGGTCGATACCGACCCGGCGCTCCTGGCTCGATACGATAAAGTGCTTCAGCAGTGCGTGCCGGAGGCTGGCTCATGGCGACGCGGCTCAACGGACCCGCACAGCCTCTATTACAACGCGGCTCTCAGAAGTTGCCTCTATAGGTACAGTTTCGTCGACAGGGGCGTCTACGCCTACCCCATCCCCCAGGTCTACTTCGATCATTTCCTGGATCGCTGAGAAGAGCCGAGCAGATCCAATCCGCCGTAGGCCTTCAGAGGCGCATCAAACAAAAACCCCACCATTATGGCGGGGTTGTCTTCGATCGCGATGCAGCCCTTCAAAATGCTACAGCGTCCTTTGCGCGGCTTAAAAGACGCGCGGCGCTGTCGTCAGCGTTTGCCGCCACTTGGCGGCCTGCCCTTGCCTGCCGGTCGATTGCCGCTTCCGGACGAGGTCTTGGCGTCATTGCCCTGACCGAAGTTGGTGCCGCCGAGATGGCCACCGCCACTGGTATTGGCGACCTGGCGCTGCATTTTGCGCAACAGTGCTTCTGCATTGGTCTTGCTCATGAAATTCTCCTCAATGGCTGGAAAACCCAGCCTGAATGGCGCCGTTGACATCCGCGGGCAAAGACCGAAGGCATATCAGGCAGCGACGATGGGTGTTTGGCGGAGGCTTGCGTCGATCAAAGAATTGCCTGCGTTCATGACGATCCCCCTCAACCGGCATGACAATCACCCTCCGGCGGCTGCCGGACGGCGCAGAAATCGATTTTGAAAGGAAAGATCAGCTGGGACGCCAAGGGCGCAAACCAAGCTCGACAAGCAATTTCGATAGAAGAATCAATAGGACGGCAATGTGTTTAAAACAAGTTCCCGGCCACTTGGTTGTCTAGGCATTGCCTCGAATTTCTGCCCAATCGGACAAGGGCAATAGCCCTAAGCATTTTAACAATCCAGATAGTCCGATCGAAAGCTGCGCCTGACAAAACAACAACTTACGATTTCAACAGTAAAACGACATCTCACGGTTTTTGATGGGATCGGTGGCCCTCATCGCGGAGTGATGAACCTCGTGTTCTCGGTGTACTCCGGTGCGGTCATGGTAACGGCAGCCCTCATTGGAGCCTGTCATCCGTCCGAGAAGCATCCCAAGACCAGTTCGGATCTGCTCGGCCGCGCTTTGACCCAGATCGGTTTGATCGGTTTGACCGCTCTGCGACTGCATCGAATCTCCCCGTTCCGTTGCCGGCCGTTGTTGCGGAACCATCCGCGGATGATCATGCAGCAGCTCCCGTTGGAACGCTTTTTGCAGGGTTACTAATATGTTGATGATGCAAGGACCAAATGTCATGAATCGGTACACATCGCATCAGTTTCCCGCCCTGAGGATGCTCATGAGCGGCCAAGATAAATACAGCGTCGTCAGAACCCTCGGCGACGCAGCCATCATGCTCATTTCCGAATGGCCTGGAGATGATGGCGAGGAGTATATCGTAGCGGTGAAGACATGCCTCGACGCGATCCGCGGCACCACGCCCGCAAACGCCGCGCGGGAAGCGCTGATGAGAGCGGCTGATGAAGCCGGCATCCGCTACCTCTCGGTCGTTCACTGAGATCACCGCCTGGATCGGGCAGAAACGGCGCGCAGCCACGCTGATCGCCGAGGCCGAATTCTGGGGCTAGGTAGGATGGATGGCGGAGAGCTGCAGCCTGCCTGCTATGCTGAGGAAATGCCGGATAGCACTGGTCCTGTGAGCCCTCCCAGATCAAGCTGCGGGCGTGAGTGGATCATATCGGGCGAAACGACATCCCACCTGTAGTGACTAGCTGCAATACGCTACCCGTTGGACCTCGTCAAAGGCATGAAATACGTGAAAGCCGCCGCATGGTCTTTCGCGTCACGCGAATCGAAATAGAAATCAGACGCCGATCATTGGTAGCAACAACACCGTTGTGGCCGCGACAAACCGACAAACGGCGTCCGACAGACCTTCAGTTCTGCGCAGCGGGCAGTTCCGGCACCACTGGCGCGCGTCTTTGATATTGCATCGGCATCGGAAACTGCGGGGCTCTACACTGACAGCGCGTGGATCGGAGCTGGCGTGCATGCGACGCAGCCGGCAATCTGCCGATAGTGAGCAGCGGCGTCATTCATCCTGCGCTGATCGTGCGCTTGCCCCTGATCCCGGACCAATACTCACCAGTTGATTCACTCTTGTTTAAATGCAAGAGGAGTAAGGATTTCGCGAGTATCACAACAATGATCGCGCCGTCCGAAACTCGATAAGTTAATAGGGCCTTCGCATGGATATTGACGGTATGCTTAAGGAGATTGCCGACAAGGGCGGGGCGATGGAAGTCGTAGAAGACCACTATTATCCCTTGGACGTGGAAGCCGAGTTGCTCGGCCTCATTTCCAAAGAGTATCATGGCGGGGACCTAGGCTTTACGGAAACGCTGGCATTGACGAATAAGGGACGCCAGCATCTTGGAATAGATGTAGTCACTCCACACACATGGACTTCAGCTGCCAGCACATTCGCTCGTATTATTGCCAAGTTTACACGACCAATTCTCTACCGGTGACTTTGTATTACTTAGGTTTATCAAATTTCCATGGTCGCGTGGCTATTTTTGGCCTCGCTCCATTGTTCAAGGCGCGGCTGGCGGTTTGGAAGCGGAGGCACAAAGACCGCGCGCTTGCTGGGTGTGGATCGCATTTGACGCATTTTTTCGGTGGCTGCCGAAGCGGGTGGGTGTCCAACTTGTCGACCACGCCTGTTATCTGGCTCTTATTGATTGCGCCGGGCGGCAGTGGCAGTCTCGATGCTGCATATTCAGTCGGATAATCCTCATAGATTACGTCGCGCGCGCATTCCATGATATCTCCACCGATATAATTAAGTGCACTACGAGGATATTGGTAGGCATAACGCAGCCTAATGAATGCGTTGGCTGACAAACGCAGTGTTTCGTCAAAATCCGGGTGAGGCTTCCTTGTCGCGGCGGCTATGGGATTGCGTATTATCAAAACGCCTGCAACAGGGCTTTCCCATTTCGTTTTGATCCTTTTTTGAATATCGCGTCGCAGCATTCTGAAGAGTTTTCTCAGATCGTGCTCGTTTGGGGCGTCTTTTCCCTTATCTCTAAGGAAGAGGAACTTGAAGTAAAGTTCCGTCGCAAAGGCAACATAGGTCATGCCTGGAACAAGCGATCGAGGGTCCAGATGAGCCGCAGTTCCTGGCACCCCTTCAAGAATAATTGAGGCCCGCCGATATTCCTCGGCGGTCAACAGCACCAATGCAGGGTCACTCGCCATATTGACCTCCTCGGGCAGGAAGGGTGATCTTGACCATATTTGCATCCAGAAGTCGAGCCGGACCGGTCCGACAGCAACCAGTCGATAACCGTCACGCCCTTACCCTCCAGCGGCGGAACTCCAGTGACTGAGTCGAGAGATATTTGAAATGGTGAAACTGCGGTCGATCGAACTCGCCAATCCTGCCACCTCGTATATCGGTAGGTAGTGTGCGGAAGGTTCTGCAAATTCACTAAGAGGGGCGGTCATGGCAGGCTGGTGATGTTCAACGTCACCTGATTCCCTGGAAGGAACGCCACCATGACCAAGACTGAAGATAAGACTGCTGTTGCCGCCGTCAAAGATATTCTGCTTTCAGATCCCGATGGGCTGCACGAGGTGCTGCGCGCGGGATGCAGGAGGTCCTTGAAGCCGAGATGGACGAGGCTTTAGGAGCCGCGAAAGCCGAACGAACGCCCGAACGGCTCGGCTACCGCTCCGGCCATTACGGCCGCACGCTGATGACGCGGATGGGTAAATTGGAGCTCAGGGTGCCGCAGGACCGCTCGGGGCACTTCTCCACCGAGCTGTTCGAACGCTACCAGCGCTCGGAGCGGGCGCTGGTCGCCACGCTGGCCGAGATGTATGTGCAGGGGGTGTCGACGCGCAAGGTCAAGGCGATCACCGAAGAACTGTGTGGGCATGCGTTCTCGGCCTCATCGATCTCGGCGATCAACAAGCGGCTCGATGAAAGCCTGAAGGCCTTTGCCTGCCGCCCGCTTCAAGAGCCCTTTCCCTACCTCATCCTCGATGCCCGTTATGAGAAGGTCAGAGAGGCCGGCGTCGTCAGGAGCCAAGCGGTGCTGATCGCCGTCGGCATCGATTGGGATGGCCGGCGGCAAATCCTGTCCGTCGAGATGGCCAGCCGCGAGAGCCGCTCGGCCTGGAAGGACTTCCTGCTGGGATTGAAAGCCCGCGGCCTCAAGGGTGTCGAATTCGTCGTCTCCGACGATCATGCCGGCCTCGTCGCGGCCATCGGCGAGGTCATTCCGGAAGCCGCCTGGCAGCGCTGCTATGTGCACTTCCTGCGCAATGCGCTCGACCATCTGCCGCGCAAGCACGGCGACGATTGCCTGCAGGAACTGCGATGGATCTACGACCGGCGCGACCTCGCCGAGGCGAAGGCCGATCTGTCCGCCTGGCTTGGTAAATGGTCGGGAAAATACCCACGGCTGACCGGCTGGCTCGAGGAAGCCATCGAGCAGACGCTGACCTTCTTCCGCCTGCCGCGCACCCACCACAAGCATCTCAAGAGCACCAACATGCTCGAGCGCTTCAACGAGGAGATTCGCCGCTGGAACGAGACATCGATACCACGCTCGGCACGCAGATTCTCGATATGACGCAGGCGCAGCGGAAACCGAAAGTACAGTCGTACCGCATGCCCAATGATCTCGGCGGGGAATCGGCGGCGCTTGAAATGCTGCGCAATGGGTTTGGCCGAATCTGCTGCGGTCATGCCCTCCCATTACCCTCTCGATTTGTCCCAATCGGTAAAGCGGCGCTGCCTAAAATCGCTAAATACAGAAAAAATGTCGATTCCGCCCTTCGCGGGAGGAATCCGCTCACGCCCGTCAGGTTTTTCTAATGTTTTCAAGGGACGCATATCGCGGCAGTTGCAGAAAGAATAATTCGCGGAAAGCGAGACCTTTATACTGCCTCAATTTGGGCGACTCAAATTTCACTAAATATTTCAAAACGTAACTTCGGATCGATTTTGATAATGTGGCAGCAATATGGCTATGTTTGTCAAGCACTTACTATCGCTCTACTGTTGCGCCCTCCAGGATGTCACCCTATAACCCCTCGCCGTAACGCCTGATTAACCAAAATTAGTACCGGCAAAGACAACGCTAAGGTTGAGGAACAAGAACATGACGACATACTATGTAGCGACGACCGGCAGCGGCGGTGGTAACGGAAGTGCCTCCACTCCCTTTCGCACGATTGGCGAGGCAATGTCGGCGAACCTTAAGCCCGGCGACGAGGTGGTGGTGAAGCCAGGAACCTACAACGAGAGCATCAACATCGACAAGGACGGCTCGGCGGCAGGCGACATCACGCTACGCTCGGAAGTGCCTGGCGCAGCGCTGATCCGGCCGCCCGCGGGCTCGTACACCGGGATCAGTGTCAACGCCAACTACGTGACAATCGACGGCTTCGACATCAAGGGCGGCAACGGTGACGGCATCGAAGCGAACAACGTCCATCACGTCTCAATTCTCAACAACAAGGTCCACGACAGCGGGGAGTCGGGCATTCAGTTCAACTATTCTGACTTCGTCAAGATCGTCGGGAACGAGACCTACCATAACGCGTCCACGGGCTGGTTCTCGGGCATCTCGATCTACGAGAACCGGAACATCACCGGCGATACCTCGACGACCGGCTACCGGAATATCGTACAAAACAACATCTCGCACGACAACGTCACGAAGACGGGTGCGCACACCGATGGCAACGGCATCATCATCGACGATTTTCAGAGCACACAGGCGGATGGTCATCCGAACTATACGTTTAAGACCCTCGTCGACAACAACCTGGTCTACGAGAACGGCGGCAAAGGCGTCCAGGTTGCCTGGAGCGACTCCGTCACGGTGCAGAACAACACGGCATACCACAACAACCAGGACCCGCTGAACGACGGCACCTGGCGCGGCGAGCTCAGCAACGCGCAGTCGAGCAACAACACCTGGGTCAACAACGTCGCCGTAGCCGACCCATCGGTGAACAAGAACAACACCGCTGTCGATAACACGTCGTACGGTGGCTACACCAACGCCAACACTGTCTGGGCCAACAACATCACTTACAACGGCACGGCCGGCCAGGACTCGGTCAGGACCGACGGTGGCAACGCGATGCCGAGTGCGACGAACGGCAACAAGCTCGGTGTCGACCCGCATTTCGCGGGGGCAGCGACCGACAACTTCCACCTCGGCTCCGGCTCGTCGGCGATCGACGGTGGAACCACCAAGTACGGCGTCGGCTCGACCGATCTGGACGGCCACGCTCGCGTCGTTGGAACTGTCGATATGGGTGCCTACGAATCGGGCTCCAGCGCGGCACCGGGAACGCCAACCACGCCGACGCAACCGACAACGCCGACAACGCCGACCACGCCGACAGAGCCAACCACGCCGACGCAGCCGAGCTCCGGCTCGGGAACGCCGACCACGCCGACGCAACCGACAGAGCCGACCACGCCGACCACATCGACGAAGGTATATACCGGCACCGAGGGTAACGACTACCTGCCACACACCGGTCAGTCCAACGGCGGCAACGAAACCTACAAGGGTCTCGGCGGCAATGACGTGTTGAAGGGCGGCGCCGGCTCGGACGTCATCATTGGTGGTGCCGGAAAGGACATCATGAGCGGTGGTATCGGCTCGGATACGTTTACCTTCAAGACGGCGACGGAGACCGGATCCGGCTGGAACCGCGACGTCATCACCGACTTCCAGCATGGGGTCGACAAGATCAACCTCTCGGCGATCGATGCGAATGGCTCTGCGCAGGGCGATGCAGCCTTCCATTTCCAGGCGCAAGAGAATGCCTTGTTCGATAAGAAGGCTGGCGCGCTCGCTTGGCACTATCAAGACAATGCTGGATCCGATCACGATATTACCGTTGTCCAGGCCGACCTGAACGGCGACGGCGTTCATGACTTCGAGATTCAGCTGCAGGGCCTCGTCCACCTGGGGGCAGGCGATTTGATCCTGTAACTATACCTGTTGCGGCGGTCGTCTGATCGCCGCAACAATCGTGCTAACAAAATGTGTCGACGGCGGAGTAAAACCCGCCACGCGGCGCGCAAAATTCGACTACTTCAGCGCGTGGATGAGCAAGCTGGGAGGGCGTAGCCCGAACGGCGATCCCATCCGCGCGCTGCGATTTTTTGACGGCTGTCAGCCGGCCTTTCGAGTGCGGACTTGCGCGAGGCGATAACTGTCGCCGTTCATCTCGCGGATGTCGACGTGGCGGGTGACGCGGTCCAGCAGAGCGCCGGTCAGGCACTCGGATCCCAGGATTCCTCGAACGCAAGGTTGCTGGTGATCAGATGGCACTCGTCGACGTCTTGCGAGATCAGTTCAAACAATAATTCCGCACCGGTCTGGGACGCCCGTCCGGCCGCCGTACGCGGGATTCGCCGGGCGGCGGTCCAAATGTGAGCGCCCGGTGACCAGGCTCCTTCGGGCTGGTCACGGGCGGCTTCAAGTCATTGAATTTGTGGCGACCCCTGCAGGAATCGAACCTGCGACAACCTGCTTAGAAGGCAGGTGCTCTATCCAGCTGAGCTAAGGGGCCGTCCGGCGGCCGCGTCTCACGAGCGCGACCGGATGCGGCATATCTGGACCAGAAATCTCAATGCGTCCAGGGCTGCGTGCGGGTATAGCGGAAATTGTCCGGATAGGCGACAACCTGGCGTGTCGGGTCCTTCGGCGCGATGACGCGGTATTCGATACCGTTGCGTTGGGCATAGGCTTCGGCGAGTTCCTGCGTTTCGAAGGTGAGCTTCACCTGCTGGCGCATGTCACCCGAAGAGGTGTAGCCCATGATCGGATCGATCTTAAGCGGAGACTCCTGATCGAACTCAAGCACCCAGAGATTGGTCTTGGCCTTGCCGGACTGCATGGCGGTCTTGGCTGGACGATAGATCTTGGCAGACATGACTGCAGCGTCTCCGACTATGCGGGACAATGCCCGCCATTTATGGTCTCAATCCCGTTGCCGGCCCGTGCCGGGCCTTTTGCATCATCGCTGAGGATAACGCAAAGAGATGAATTTTGCTTAGCGGCGAATCCCCGCTTTTTCAAGGAAAAAGGCGGTGCACGACGACGCTGCCGACTCCATCCCATGACAAGCCGATGCGTTAGGAAGCAAAGAATATCCGCGGACAGGCGGCGGTGGGCATTCTTCCCCTCGTGACGGACCAGCCATCTCTTGATGGCCAAGCGACACCGGCCGGATTGCGCAATGTTACCGATTGTCGCATGTTGTGATTGCAACCTGATTGCCGCAGCCAGCCCTCGGCACTATTTCTACGGCTCGGTTGGTTTCAGTGGATTCGCACTCATGATGAGACGTTCGGCGGAGTTCAATGCCATTGTGATAGGGGCTGGTATCACGGCGTTCTTCTACCTTGCGATCAGCTACGCTCAATATATCGGCCTGATCGCTCACGGCTAAGGCAGAATTGCCCTGACGCCAATAGTGCCAGGCAAACGGATTAGTGCGCTGGTAAGCAGACTGACCGCCCATCAAGATTTTTCTATCTTGCATCCACAGGTCCGGCGAGGAATCTTCGGCCAGAGCTGGATTTATGGGTTGCGACGGCGAAGTGAACCGTGTATCTCCCCTGCCATTCACGGCACGGAGTGTAGCGCAGCCTGGTAGCGCATCTGGTTTGGGACCAGAGGGTCGGGAGTTCGAATCTCTCCACTCCGACCATTCAAATATCCCGATATTGTTGAATTCCTTGACAGGCGCAGCGCAGCTTGCGGTTATGCGCGCCGTTACTTCATCTTTTTCGTCGTCGTGGCGCTGACGATCCTGTCGCCAGGCTTGATTCCGAGTTTGGCAACAATGCCGGCGTTGAGTTCGACGACGTATTTCACCGCAACCATCGAATCGATGATGTCGCGCGAATAGGGCACTGCCTTTTCCTTGATGTGGCGAATCGTACCGGCGTCGTCGGCAAAGAGCATGTCGAGCGGCAGGATGGTGTTTTCCATCCACATGGTGACGCGCCTTGGCTCGTCGAAATCGAAGATCATGCCGGCATCATCGGCCATCACCTTGCGAAACATCAGGCCGCGGGCGCGCTGATCCGGGGTCGCGGCGATCTCGACAGTAAAATGCAACACCTTGCCCGCAGCAGTCTGGATGAGCAGCGGCTCCTTGTCGAACCGCATCTGCTCGTCAGCGAAGGCCGGCAGCCCAACCATGAAAAAAAGCGCCAGGATGGCGCTTCTGATAGCATCAAATAGGATTAGGCCGCGCATGTTCAGTGCGACCGGCTTGCCGGGCTCGGAACGTCGGGATGGATCTCTGCGGCCATCAAGCCCTTTTCTCCGTCGCCGAAGCGGACGAGCACCACCTGGCCGGGGCGCAGTTCCGTCAGGCCGAAGCGGCGGAGCGTTTCCATGTGCACGAAGATGTCTTCGGTGCCCTCGCCGCGCGTCAGGAAGCCGAAGCCCTTGGTGCGGTTGAACCATTTGACAAGTGCACGCTCGAGTCCGCTCGTTGCGGTGACCTGCACATGGGTGCGCACCGGCGGCAGCTGCGAGGGATGAACCGCGGTCGACTGGTCCATCGAGAGGATCTTGAAAGCCTGATAGCCGCGCTCGCGGCGCTGGATGAGGGCGACGATGCGCGTTCCCTCGAGGATCGTCTGGTAGCCGTCGCGGCGCAGGCAGGTCACGTGCAGGAGTACATCCTGCATGCCGTTGTCTGGCACGATGAAGCCGAAACCCTTGGCAACGTCGAACCACTTGACGACGCCGGTGATTTCAACAAGATCGACCGCCTCTCCCGATAGCTCGTCGAGGTCGGAGTATTCGTTCGATGAAATCCTGTCAGCCATTGTCGCCAGCCCCTCGAATACGCGTCACACTGTTACGGTTAACTGATTCTTGAAATCAAGATTAACATCTTGGTAACGGATAAGCGCAAGTCCTAGTTTTCGGTTATTCCCAGGTGCACATTTTATAAAGATGACTTGCCCGAAGCTGACCTCGGCTCGCCGAAAAAAGCTAGCCCCAATAAAGGAGTAAATAGAATGCGTTATCTTCATACAATGGTGCGCGTCAAAGACCTGGACGCCTCGCTTGCCTTTTACACCACGCTTTTCGGGCTGGAGGAGATTCGCCGCCACGAAAACGAGAAGGGCCGCTTCACCCTGGTTTTCCTGGCTGCTCGCGACGATCTCGACCGTGCGCGCAGCGAAAAGGCCCCTGCCTCGAGCTTACCTACAATTGGGACACGGAAGATTATAGCGGAGGTCGCAATTTCGGCCACCTCGCTTATGAGGTCGACGATATTTACGCGACCTGCCAGAATCTGATGGACAACGGCGTCACCATCAACCGGCCGCCGCGCGACGGGAACATGGCGTTCGTGCGCTCGCCCGACGGTATCTCGATCGAAATCCTGCAAAAGGGCAGCCCGCTTCCGGCCACTGAGCCCTGGCTCTCGATGGGCAATACCGGCGCCTGGTAAGGCTTTTCGGCGCAAGGCTTTTGCGAGGCTTGCGGCTTTTCCGATTTCGGGTCCGGCCGACGCTTCGGCGCTTGCCGCGATCCGGCCCCGCAGGCAATCTCCTAACGACTCGAAGCGGAAGAGAAGCGGTTTTCGCTTATTTTCCGGAGCAACTGGAGACTGTCGCTTGCGTAAGATGCAGATGCGGATGCCCGTGACGGGCGCTTTGCTGATCGCCACCTCGGTGCTGGCGCTGTCCAGTTGCGCGTCGGACAAGAAGGCGCTCGATTCCGCCGCAGTTGTTCCAGCACAAGCCGCAGCACCGCAGCTTGCCACCGCAGCGCCTGGGGGCCCTGCCCCACGTTCGGTCTATACGGACCCACGGCTCGTCAACGTCTCCGGCGTCCAGGGCGCGCCTCAGGTCGTGGCACAAGATCCAAATGCCGCCGCTCCGCCCGCCGGCTCGGCAACGGCGGCGCCTGCCAATATCGGCGGGTTGGTCCTGCAGTCGACCAGGATCAACGCGCAGTCGATGAGCATCTTTTCAGATCGCCAGCCGGCGCCGCAGAACAATAGCACCTCCACCGTCATTCAGCCGCAGGCCTATGTGCCGGTGGAAGGTGCAGCACCGGCGCGGAGCAGCGTCTATAGCCAGTCGCCCGTGCCTACACAGCCGGCAGAGCCGGTGCTGCCGCAGCAATCCTCGCAGAATAACAGCACGCAGCTTGCGCCTGTGCAGACTGCGTCGCTGGCGACGGGCAGCATTCCGACCTCGACGATGAATGCGCTCTACAGCGCGCCGAAGCAGAACCTGCTCGGCAGCCTCTCGGGCCTCCTGCACAAGGCGGCCCTGCCCGGCATGACGCGCATCGCGCCGAACGGGCTGCATCTCCAGAACGACAAGGTCGAGGTCGGTTGCTTCAAGCCCGACCTGCTGAAAGTGATCAAGACGGTCGAAAACCATTTCGGGCGACCGGTCATCGTCACCTCCGGCTATCGAGACGAAGAGCACAACCGCCTGGCCGGCGGGGCTGACGAATCGATGCACAAGAGCTGCGAGGCGGCCGACATCCAGATCGACGGTGTTACGAAATGGGATATCGCCGCCTATATCCGCTCGTTGCCGGACCGCGGCGGCGTCGGCACCTATTGCCATACGGATTCGGTCCACCTCGATACCGGCAAAAGTCGTGACTGGAACTGGGGCTGCGGCGGCAAACGCGCGCCGATGACGACCGCACGAGCGATCTGACGGCCGCGCGATTTTGGCATTACGTTACGGCAGCACCACCTGGTCTCATTAAAGAAACAACCGGCAGCCTGTTGATTCGGCTTCAATAATCGGCTTCTCGAACGCGCTCGGATTTCCTGTCATTTTTTTGAAAGAAACCGCAATTGCCGCTTGCGGGATTCAATACGCCTGACTATAAGGGCGCCACCACGAAGGACGCGCCCTTCGTCTATCGGTTAGGACACCAGATTTTCATTCTGGGAAGAGGGGTTCGACTCCCCTAGGGCGTACCACTTTCTCCCTATATAGAAGCCATCACTTCCGCTTGCAGAAGCCGGCGCACGCTCCTATTTTAACGAGGCTGCCTGCGCCCTTCGTCTATCGGTTAGGACGACAGATTCTCATTCTGTAAAGAGGGGTTCGACTCCCCTAGGGCGTACCAATTCCTGATGATAGGCCACCGGCCCTATGAGTCCCCTCGTGTAGAACCCTCTGGGTTCGCGCGCCGCTGCTCATCCCAGCCCGCCGGCTTGACCTCCATTCCGCGTAGACTGTGCCGCGATTTTCCACAGCCGAAATAAATCGGCGAAAACGATGATTTTTTCGCGCCTTGGCGCTTGCGGCCTTCGAAGGCGCTGACTATAAGGGCGCCACCACGAAGGAAGCGCCCTTCGTCTATCGGTTAGGACACCAGATTTTCATTCTGGGAAGAGGGGTTCGACTCCCCTAGGGCGTACCACTTTCTCTCCCTTGCATTTCACATCGTCAGCGCTCTTGCGCGACCGTTCTATTTCGCCGGTGCAGCATCGCAGACGCGCAGCTGGATGCGGCGTGCGCCCTGGTAGTGGTCGGCACCGAGCGAACCCGCGACATGCAGGCTGGCACCGCGTGAATTGATGAGAAGATTGCCAAGCGGCGTGTCGGCGGCGCGGAAGGCGATGCCGTCGAGCCGCGATCCGTCCATAGCCTCCAGCGTCACCTTCACATGTTTCTCGCCGACCAGGCGGGCGTCGCGCAGACGATGCGCCGGTATGGCAAAGAGCGGCAGTGCGTGGCCGGAGCCGTAGGGGCCGGCGGCCTCCAGGCGGTCGATGAGTTCGAGGGTGGCGCCACTTGCGCCGATCGCACCGTCGATCTTCAGCGTTTCGTTGGCGACGAGGCTAGCCACCGTCCTCTCGGCCTTCTCCGTGAAGAAGGTCCTCAGCCTGCCGAGATCAGCGCGCTCGACCGTCAGTCCCGCGGCCATTGCGTGGCCGCCGCCTTTGACGAGCAGCCCCTCGTCGACTGCGGCCCGGACCATCCTGCCCATGTCGAAGCCGTTGATGGAGCGGCCCGAGCCGGTGCCGCGGCCGGAGGGATCGAAGGCGATCGCAAAGGCCGGCCGTTTGAATTTCTCCTTCAGCCGCGCCGCGATCAGCCCGACGATACCGGGATGCCATTTCTCATGGGCGGTGACGATGACGGAGGCGCCCTCGCCGTCGCCATATTCGGCAAGCGCCTCGGCTTCGGCCTCCTGCAGCATGATCGCCTCCATCGCCTGGCGTTCGCGATTGAGCTCGTCCAGGCGCTGCGCGATCACATCCGCCTCTCCGGCGTCATCGAGCGTCAGCAGCCGGCTTCCGAGTGCGGCGTCGCCGATCCGCCCGCCGGCATTGATGCGCGGGCCGATCAGGAAGCCGAAATGATAGGGCGTCACCGGGCCGGCGAGCCCCGCCTTGCGGAAGAGTGCTGCCAGTCCGGCATTGCTCTGGTGGCGGGCAGCAACCAGCCCCTTTACCACATAGGCGCGGTTGAGACCCTTCAGCGGCACGACATCGCAGACCGTCGCAAGTGCCACGATATCCAGCCATTGCAGCAGGTCGAGCGCCAGGATGCGCTTGTTGCCGGCCGCGCGCAGCAGCCTGAGTGTCGCGACCAGCACCATGAAGACGACGCCGGCGGCGCAAAGATGCCCCTGCCCCGAGAGATCGTCCTCGCGGTTCGGGTTGACCAGCGCATGGCAGGGCGGCAACTCATGTGTCACCTGGTGGTGATCGATGACGACGACATCGATGTTGCGCGCCGCGGCAGCGGCCAGTGCCTCGTGGCTGGTGGAGCCGCAATCGACGGTGATGATCAGCTCAGCGCCGTTGTCGATCAACTGGTTGATGGCCGCCGGATTGGGGCCGTAGCCTTCGAAGACGCGGTCGGGAATATAGATGGTCGCCCTGACGCCGAAATGGCGGAGAAAACGAAACATCAGCGCCGAGGAGGCTGCGCCGTCGACGTCGTAGTCGCCGAAGATGGCGACGCTCTCGCCTCGCTCGATCGCGCGCAGGAGGCGGGTCGCGGCCTTTTCGCAATCAGTCAGTCTATGGGGATCGGGCATCAGGCTTCGGATCGTCGGATCGAGGAATTCGATCGCCTCGTCTACCGTCACGCCGCGCCCAGCGAGCACCCGGGCGATCAGATCCGGCAATCCATGGATCTGCGACATGGCCAGCGCGCGGTTCTGCCCGGCCCGGTCGAGCCGCGCCACCCAGCGATTGTCGAGCGCGGATTTCTCCACGCCGAGAAACGCGCGCTGTACGGGGTCGACGAGATCTGCCATGCCACACTCCGCTGACTTCATCTGCTCTTTCTACAGGAGCAGCGGAGATAACATAGCGATGGATTTGCAGACACGGTTTTTTACCAAAGCATGTCGCGCAAAAGCGTGCAGCGATTTTGCGACAACGACATGCGTAAAAATAAAGACCTAAAGCGCGAGAGCGAATCTGAAAGATCGCGACACGCTTTAGAATACCGCCCAGACGACCAGGGCGATGCCGGCCAGTTGCACCAGGATGACGGAGAAGAGAGTGAGAAGAATGGCCCAGTTGCGGCCTTCCGGGCTTTCGTCGTCATAGGCCCCATCGGAGGGGTGGTAACGAACCTCATCACGGTTCGTCTCGGGAACTTCCTCAAACAGACCAGGATGATCGGGAGGTTCCTCTTCCGGGCGACCATACCCCTTCCCGGCATGGCTGTCCTTGTTCACGGTGTTCTCCAAAGCCGGCGACTCCCTCTCCCGGCTTATTTATATCAATGTTTCGGTACCTGTTAATATAAGTTTTCGTGAGAGCGGTTAAACAGGCAATAAAAAAACCCGCCCTGCGTGCACAGAGCGGGTCAGCCATCCCGGATTGTGGCAAAAAAGAGTTCAGCCTTCTTCTTTTGGCCGCTCGATGCGAATCACCTGCGGTTCGCCGAAGAGGTAACCTTCCGACTTGATCGAGGCGACCGCCTTGCGCACCGACTCTTCCATCGTCGCATGGGTGACGAGAATGATCGTCTGGTGGTGCGATGGCGCCAGGTGCTGCTTGGAGCGCTGGACGATCGATTCCAGCGAGATGTTGTTTTCCGCCATGCGGGTTGCGACGCTGGCAAAGACGCCGGTGCGGTCGAGCACGGTCAGGCGGATGAAATAGCCGCCCTCGTGGCTCTGCATCTGCGCCTTGCGGTAGGGTTCCAGCGTCGCTGCGGGATGGCCGAGCACCGGCACGCGCTGGGCGCCTGGCTGGCTCTTGGCAATATCGGCGATATCGCCGAGCACGGACGAGGCCGTCGCGTTGCCGCCGGCGCCCGGGCCGACCATCAGCAGTTCGCCGAGCACGTCGGATTCGATCGCCACCGCATTGGTGACGCCGTCGACCTGGGCGATGACCGAATCGACCGGCACCATTGTGGGATGGACGCGCTGCTCGATGCCGGTATCGGTGCGCTGGGCAACGCCCAAGAGTTTGATGCGATAGCCGAGCTCGGCGGCAGCGTGGATATCCTCGATCGAAATGTTGGTGATGCCTTCGAGATAGATGTCGTCGGCCGCGATCTGATTGCCGAAGGCGAGCGTCGTCAGGATGGAAAGCTTATGGGCCGTGTCGTTGCCCTCGACATCGAAGGCTGGATCGGCCTCGGCATAACCCAGCCGCTGCGCTTCCTTGAGGCATTCGGCGAAGGAAAGCCCCTCCTTCTCCATCTTGGTCAGGATGTAATTGCAGGTGCCGTTCATGATGCCATAGATGCGCGAGACGGAATTGCCCGTCAGCGATTCACGCAGCGCCTTGATGACCGGAATGCCGCCGGCGACTGCCGCCTCGAAGTTCAGCAGCGAACCCTTCTCCTCGGCGATCTTCGCAAGCTCGACGCCGTGATAGGCAAGCAGCGCCTTGTTGGCTGTCACCACATGGAGACCACGTTGGAGTGCCGTACGCACCGAGACGTTGGCCGCCCCTTCGGCGCCACCCATCAGCTCGACGAAGACGTCGATATCGCCTTTTTCGGCAAGCTCTTCCGGCCGGTCGAACCAGGTAACGGTGGAAAGATCGATGCCGCGATCCCTCGCCTTGTCACGCGCGGAGACCGCCGTGATGGTGATCGGACGCCCGCAGGTGACGGCAAGCTCGTTGCTTTTCTGCTGAATGATACGGACAAGCGAGGCGCCAACGGTGCCCAAGCCCGCAATGCCGATTTTGAGGGCATCTGCCATGGATCGATCCTGAAGTGTCTGTGTGGCGGCAGCCGCCGAACGCAGCTGCCCAACGGTTGGATTAGCGGTGGGCGTTCAGCGAGATGACGTTGTGCATCGTCTCGTCTGCCGTCGACATGAACTTCTTGATGTTGCGCGCAGCCTGACGGATGCGGTGTTCGTTCTCGACAAGCGCCAGACGGACGTAGTCGTCGCCCATTTCGCCGAAGCCGATGCCCGGGGCAACGGCGACGTCGGCCTTCTCGACCAGCAGCTTGGAGAACTCCAGCGAACCGAGATGACGGAACTTTTCCGGGATCTTCGCCCAGGCGAACATCGTCGCGGCCGGCGGCGGCACCTCGAACCCGGCCTTGCCGAAACTTTCGACCATGACGTCGCGGCGGCGTTTATAGACGTTGCGGACTTCCGCAATGTCGGAACCATCGCCGTTCAACGCATGCGTCGCCGCCACCTGGATCGGCGTGAAGGCGCCGTAGTCGAGATAGGACTTGACGCGGGTGAGCGCCGCGATCAGCCGCTCGTTGCCGACGGCAAAGCCCATGCGCCAGCCGGGCATGGAGAAGGTCTTCGACATCGAGGTGAACTCGACCGTCACGTCCATTGCGCCCGGCACTTCGAGAACCGACGGCGGCGGGGAGCCGTCGAAGTAGATTTCCGAATAGGCAAGGTCGGAAAGCACGATGATGTCGTGCTTTTTCGCGAAGGCGATGACGTCCTTGTAGAAATCGAGCGTCGCGACAAAGGCCGTCGGATTCGAGGGGTAGTTGAGGATCAGCGCCAAGGGCTTCGGGATCGAATGCCGGACGGCACGTTCCAGCGGTTCGAAGAAGCTCGCATCCGGCTCCACCGACATGGAACGGATCACGCCGCCCGCCATCAGGAAGCCGAAGGCGTGGATCGGATAGGTGGGGTTCGGGCAGAGGATCACGTCGCCCGGCGCCGTAATCGCCTGCGCCATATTGGCGAACCCTTCCTTGGAGCCCAAGGTGGCGACCACCTGGGTATCCGGGTTGAGCTTGACGCCAAAACGACGGGCATAATAGGCGGCCTGGGCGCGGCGCAGGCCCGGAATGCCCTTGGAAGAGGAATAGCGGTGCGTGCGCGGATCCTGCACGACCTCGCACAGCTTGTCGACGATCGACTGAGGAGTGGGGAGGTCTGGGTTTCCCATGCCGAGATCGATGATATCGGCGCCGCCCGCTCGCGCGCTTGCTTTCAAACGGTTGACCTGTTCGAAAACGTAAGGCGGCAAACGCCGGACTTTGTGAAACTCTTCCATCTCATTCCCCATGGAAAGGCGGCATTTCGGGCCGCAGTCGAAGTTCGTTCCGTCTTCCGGCGGCTGCGACACGAACTTCAGAATCGCAACGCCGTGTTCATCAGACCCAAGTGACGCGGCGAATCTTTGACGGAAAGGCCGCGTAACGCGCTTTATCGGAAAAATTGTATCTTCCGATGCATTCGGAATGGCTTTGCGTCCAAATTGCCTGAAAGGCAAGGTCTATTTGGAGATTTCGGAGAGTGTATCGGTGCCGTGCTCGGCGGCGAGACGCCGCATTTCGGCGACCTTGGCCTGATATTCGGCTTCCGAGATCGTGCCGGCCTTACGCCGAGCGGCAAGTGCCGTCAGCTGATGCTGCAGTTCAGCCGCCTGCTCGTCACTCATCTGGACATTGGCGGCGGTCAGCGGCGCACCGAAACTCGGATAGCCGTCCGGGTATTTTGCCAGGCCGCCCTCAGCCGCCTCGCCCTTGGTGGCCGGCATGACGACGGCGGTCGGCGCCGCCCGCTTAGCGGCAGCTGCGGCCTTTTGTTCCGCCGTCAGATTGCATCCGGCAAGCGCCATCGCCGCCGCGGCGCAGATCAGTGCGGTGCGGTTGAGGATTGCGATGCGCCGAATGCCGTTCTTTGTCATGCCTCAAAAATCCAGTTCTGACTGCGTCGACTGTTAAATTTGTCGCAGCCACAAAGCAATAGCATGAGCCGATGCGGGTGGAACTTGTTTTCTCGTTCGATCACGATGTACAACGAATGGATAAAAAGAGTGGTGCTGCCGCCGGAGGAAATGGTGACCGACAGCAAGCAGGAGAATGGCGGCCAAAAAATGGCGAAAAGGCCGGCTTCGACGCGACCGATCTCGATCCCTATCTGTTGAAGGATCCCGAGGCCATGGCGATGAATTTCGCCCGAGCGCTCGAAAATCTCGGACAAGCAGCGTCTGCCTGGCTCGCGCCGCGCGAACGCGGTGAGATCACCGAAACCGCCGTCGATCCGATGACCGACATGGTCAAGACGCTTTCCAAGGTGACCGAATACTGGATTTCCGATCCGCGCCGCACCTTCGAGGCGCAGACGCAGCTGATGTCCTCGTTCTTCGGCATCTGGATGCGCTCAATGCAGCGCATGCAAGGCACGCGCGGCATGCAAGGCGAACCCACGGAGCCGGAACCGGACACCCGCAAGGACAAGCGCTTCTCGGACGAGGACTGGCAGAAGAATCCGTTCTTCGATTTTCTCCGCCAAGTCTATTTCGTCACCACCGACTGGGTGGAAAAGCTGGTGTCGGAGACCGATGGCCTCGACGAGCATACCAAGCACAAGGCCGGCTTCTACGTGAAGCAGATCACGGCAGCGCTTTCGCCGACCAACTTCATCGCCACCAATCCGCAGCTCTACCGCGAGACGATCGCAACCAGCGGCGCCAATCTGGTGCGCGGGATGAAGATGCTGGCCGAGGATATCGCTGCCGGACATGGTGATCTTCGCCTTCGCCAGACCGACATGACGAAATTCGCCGTCGGCCGCGACATGGCGCTGACGCCAGGCAAAGTGATCGCCCAGAACGACATCTGCCAGATCATCCAGTACGAGGCTTCGACCGAAACGGTGCTGAAGCGGCCGCTTTTGATCTGCCCGCCCTGGATCAACAAATTCTATATTCTCGACCTCAACCCGCAAAAATCCTTCATCAAATGGTGCGTCGACCAGGGTCAGACGGTCTTCGTCATTTCCTGGGTCAACCCGGATGCGCGCCACGCCGACAAGGACTGGGCGGCCTATGCCCGAGAGGGAATCGATTTCGCGCTTGTTACAATCGAGAAGGCGACCGGCGAAAAGGACGTCAACGCCGTCGGCTACTGCGTCGGCGGCACGCTGCTGGCCGCAACGCTGGCGCTGCATGCCAAGGAGAAGAACAAGCGCATCAAGACAGCGACGCTGTTCACCACCCAGGTCGATTTCACCCATGCCGGCGACCTCAAGGTCTTCGTCGACGAGGAGCAGCTTGAAGCGCTCGAAGAGCATATGCAGGCGACCGGCTATCTCGACGGCACGAAGATGTCGATGGCCTTCAACATGCTGCGCGCCTCCGAGCTGATCTGGCCTTATTTCGTCAACAACTACCTCAAGGGCCAGGATCCCCTGCCCTTCGACCTGTTGTTCTGGAACGCCGACTCGACCCGCATGGCGGCGGCAAACCATGCCTTCTACCTGCGCAATTGCTATCTCAAGAATGCGCTGACGCGGAACGAGATGATCCTCGACGGCAAGTCCGTGTCGCTGAAGGATGTGAAGATCCCGATCTATAATCTCGCCACCCGCGAGGATCACATCGCACCTGCCAAGTCCGTCTTCCTCGGCAGCCGGTTCTTCGGCGGCAAGGTGGAATTCGTCGTGACCGGCTCGGGACATATCGCCGGCGTCGTCAACCCGCCCGACAGGAAGAAGTATCAATTCTGGACGGGCGGCCCGGCCAAGGGGGACTACGAGACTTGGCTCGAGCAGGCGACCGAGACCCCGGGATCATGGTGGCCACATTGGCAGGCCTGGATCGAGACGCATGACGGCAGGCGTGTGCCGGCCCGCAAACCCGGCGGCGACGCCTTGAACGCCATCGAGGAAGCGCCGGGAAGTTATGTGATGGAGCGCGCCTGAGACGCCCAACGCATCTCTTTTTGAGACGTCGTGAGAAACTGCAACGCCGCGTAAACAAATTAGAAACCATAATTCGTCATCCTTGCGAGACAGTCGGACGTCGTGGGTGGTCTAAATTCGGCCCATTTGCGCCTGTACCGGCCCCCGGCGAAGTGTAGTCAGTCAGTGCCGCCGGCCTGCGTAGCGAGTTTGAAAGACGAGTGTAGTATGGCGTGTGTGGTCGGGACGTTCGATGACGTCACCCCTCTTGGCGGATCTGCTTTCCGTTGGCGCAGATCTCGCGGTTTCCTTTACAGTGTTGTCGGCGCCGGATTTCTGACCTCGACATGGCTGATCGCGACCTTCGCGACGATGCATTCGATCGCCGCTCCCTATTCTCCGCCGGATCGCCCGGCACAGGTGGCGGCTGCGCCGAAGGTGGCGCCTACACCGCGCCATGAGAGGCTGATTCATGTCGGCAAGGCCGACCGGCTAACCGCCTTCGATGCGAAGCCGAAGGTCCTGCTGACGGCGAGCCTCATTCAATCCCATGCCGAAAAGACCGCCGCCGCAGCAACGGCGCTGGCGGCTCTTACAAAAAACAATCGGCTCACCATGGCCGCGGAGCAACCGGTCGTGGCCGCGATTTCCGACAGCGCCAAATTCCGCAAGGACGATGTCATCGCGCCGCCGGTCGAGCTCGCCTCGGCAGAGACTGATGAAGACGACGGCAATCGGATCATCGTTCCGTCGAAGGAGGCGGTCGCTGCAGCCGAACTGACAGCCCTGCTTGCGCTTGCCGATGCAGGATCCGGGCAAATCGCGCCGGCTCCGGTCGAGCCGACCGCATCTCCCGTCAAAACGGCCTCAATTCCCGCCTCGGAACCTGCACCGGTGGTCGTTGCCGCCGCGGACGACGCGCCACCCTTCGATCTCGTGCTGGCGCCGGACGAAGGTTCCGTGCCGCTGCCGATGGCACGTCCTGATGGCCTCATCGGCAAACCGGCACTGGCTTCCAAGGGTTCGCAGCGCGCTGGCGAGCCTGCACTTGCCTATGCCCAGCCGAACTCGCCGATCGAGGATGACGAGGACGACGCAGTGCCGCGCTACGACAAGCCGGTGTTCTCGCCGAAGCTGCGCGCTGGCGTGGCGATCTACGACATCGAAAACAGCACCGTCTATCTGCCGAACGGCGAACGGCTCGAGGCCCATTCCGGGCTCGGCAAGATGCGCGACAATCCGCGTTATGTGAACAAGAAGATGCGCGGGCCAACACCGCCGCACACCTATGTCCTCACCATGCGCGAGAGCCTTTTCCATGGGGTCGAGGCGCTGCGGCTGACGCCGGTCCAGGGTTCGGACGCCATCTATGACCGTGTCGGCCTTCTCGCCCATACCTATATGCTCGGCAAGAACGGCGATTCCAACGGCTGCGTCTCCTTCAAGGACTACCGCCGCTTCCTCGCTGCCTATAAGCGCGGCGACATCAAGCAGCTCGTGGTGGTGCCAAGGCTGAACAACAAACCGTCTTCGACGTTCGCTTCGCTGTTTTCGTCGCGCAGCTGACGACAGGAGAGTGCATTGCCGCTTGCCCGGTCGTGAGCGCTACTTCAACCAGGCTGCGATTCGCTCCACCGCCTCGGCGATCTCTGCCTGCGAGCCCGCATAGGACAGGCGCAGCGTTCGATTTCCCTCCAGCGGATCGAAATCGAGACCGGGCGTTGCGGCGACGTCGATTTCCGCGAGCATGCGTTTGGCAAAGCCCATGCTGTCATTGCTGAAGCGGGTGACGTCGAGATAGGCGTAGAAGGCCCCGTCCATCGGCGAGGCGATCGAAAGGCCGATCTGCGGTAGACGCCGCATCAGCAGGTCGCGGTTAGCGGCATAGCTTGCCTTGTAACGATCGAGTTCGGCGCCAGCGCCAAGAGCAGCCGTGGCGGCGATCTGGGAGAGCTCGGGCGGGGAGATGTAGAGGCTCTGCGCCACCCGCTCGATCGGCCGAACCAGGCGGTCGGGAAGCACCATCCAGCCGATTCGCCAGCCGGTCATGCAATAATATTTGGAGAAGGAATTGATGACGATCGCCTCGTCAGTCAGTTCCAGCGCGCTCGCCTCCTCGCCTGCGAAGGTCAGCCCGTGGTAGATTTCATCGGAGATGAAGGCGATGGAATGGGCCGCGCAGTAATCCGAAAGCGCCTTCAGCCCCTCGCGGCCGGTCACCGTGCCGGTCGGATTGGCGGGACTGGCGAGCAGCACGCCTTTCAGCGTGATGCCGCTTTCCTTCTGCGCCGCTTCCAGGCTTTGCGGCGTCAGGGTGAAGTGGGTCTCGGCCGTTACGGGCACTTCGAGAACCTTCAGGCCGAGCGCACCGAGGATATTGCGATAGGCGGGATAACCGGGTCTTGCGATCGCCACCGCATCGCCGGCATCGAAGAGCGACAGGAAGGCGAGATTGAAGCCGGCCGAGGAACCGGTGGTGATGGCGATGCGCTTTGGATCGATCTCCAGGCCGTGGCGATCCTTGTAGTGCCAGGCGAGCGCCGATTTCAGCCGTGCCGTCCCCAGCGCATCGGTATAGCCGATCCGGCCTTCGGCAAGGGCTGCGCGCGCCGCTTCGAGGGCCGCTTGAGGTGCCGGATGCGAGGGCTGACCGACCGCCATCGAGATCACCGGATGGCCGCTCGCGCGCCGCTTCGTTGCCTCCGCCAAAACGTCCATGGCATGAAAAGGCTCGACTTCGCTGCGTTTCGATATGGAAAACAAGATCGTTTCTCGCTCAGCTTCTGCAATGACGGCCCGACAATTGCCGCATTAATCGGCTGATCACAATCCCGCGAGGGCCACGCGGGGATGAAAAATTCTGGTTTGAGCAGAACCGAACGCACCGTACCTTGACGCGAGGCATTCAAGTCCATTAACCCGGCGAGCGTCTTCTCGACAAAGAGACGACCATACCGCCGATGACGAGGATATCATGGCATTCTTCCCGAAGACCTTCACCGCTCTGGTGCTTGCCGCATCGATCGCCCTTCCGCTTCCGGCGGCAGCGCTCGACGACCAGCAGAAGAAGGAGTTCGGTGAATTCATCAAGCAATACCTGATCGAAAATCCTGAGATCATGCTCGAAGTCCAGGATGCGCTGCAGAAGAAGCAGGAAGCCCAGCGGTTGGTGAAGGCCAATATGGCGATCGAAGAGAACACTACCGACATCTTCGAATCGAAGAACGACGTTACGCTCGGCAATCCCAAGGGCGACGTGACGGTCGTCGAGTTCTTCGATTATAATTGCAGCTACTGCCGGCATGCGCTGCCCGACATGCAGGCGATGCTTAAGAAGGACAAGAACGTCCGTTTCGTCCTCAAGGAATTCCCGATCCTCGGGCCGGATTCGGTTGCCGCCCACAAGGTGGCCGACGCTTTCCGCAAGCTGGCACCGGAGAAATATGCCGATTTCCACGTCGCCCTTCTCGGCACCGAAGGCCGCGCCTCTGACGAAACAGCGATAGCGGTCGCCGCTTCGCTCGGCGTCAGCGAGGACAAGATCCGCGCGGAGATGGCAAAGAGCCCGAATGACGGTATCGTCCAGGCGACCTACCAGCTCGCCTCCAGTCTCGGCATCAGCGGCACGCCCTCCTATGTGATCGGCAACGAACTGGTGCCGGGTGCCGTCGGGCTCGACGATCTCGAAGCCAAGGTCAAGAATATGCGCAGCTGCGGCAAGACCGCCTGCTGAGCAATCAACCGCCAAACGATAGCCCATCAAATCGCCAAAATCGAAGCGTTTCAACCATGTGGACAAATGTGGCGCGATTGCCGCTGGCCAATCCGTAAGGGCTTTCATTCAGCTCTCGCGGAGTCTATAGGTTGCCGTCGTACATTTTACGGAACATTCGATGACGCAAACGATTTTTGTCCTGAACGGCCCCAACCTGAACATGCTGGGTAAACGAGAGCCCGGCATTTATGGCGGCAAGACGCTCAAGGACATCGAGGCGGACTGCAAGGCCGCAGGCCGCGAACTCGGCATCGATATCGACTTCCGTCAGAGCAACCACGAAGGAACGCTCGTCGACTGGTTCCATGAGGCCGACGAAAATGCCGTCGGCGTTGCCATCAATGCAGGCGCCTATACGCATACGTCGGTCGCGCTGCATGATGCGATCCGCGCCATTTCCATTCCCGTCGTCGAGCTCCACATATCCAACGTGCATGCACGGGAAGAATTCCGCCACAAGTCGATGATCGCGCCGGCATGCAAAGGCGTGATCTATGGCTTCGGGCCTCACAGCTACATCCTGGCGCTCCACGCGCTGAAGAACATCACGGCATAAGAAGAAGACAGGGCAACACCATGGCTGAAAAGAAATCGGGTATCGACCAGGCACTGATCCGCGATCTCGCCAATATTCTCAACGAAACGGATCTGACGGAGATCGAGGTCGAGCAGGACGATCTGCGTATCCGCGTTTCGCGCGCCGGCACGCCGCAATATGTCCAGGCGCCGATCGCAGCACCTGGTTATGCCGCGCCCGCAGCAGCCGCTGCGGCGGCAATTGCCGCGCCTGCCGCAGCTCCCAGCCGCAACCCGGCCAATGTCGTCAATGCACCGATGGTGGGCACCGTCTACATGGCGCCGGCTCCAGGCGCGCGTCCGTTCATCGAAGTCGGCGCAATCGTCAAGGAAGGCCAGACGCTCATCATCATCGAAGCGATGAAGACGATGAACCAGATCCCTTCGCCGAAGTCAGGCAAGGTGACCGAGATCCTCGTCGATGACGGACATCCCGTTGAGTACGGCCAAGCCCTCGTCGTCATCGAATAGGCCGATGCCCATGATTTCGAAAATCCTCATCGCCAATCGCGGGGAAATTGCCCTTCGCGTGCTCCGGGCCTGCAAAGAGCTCGGCATCGCCTGCGTCGTGGTTCATTCCACCGCCGATGCCGATGCCATGCATGTGCGCCTTGCCGACGAAAGTGTGTGCATCGGCCCGCCCTCGTCGCGCGAGAGCTATCTCAACATCCACCAGATCGTCGCCGCCTGCGAGATCACCGGCGCCGACGCCGTGCATCCGGGCTACGGCTTTCTGTCGGAGAATGCCAAGTTCGCCGATATCCTCGACGCCCACGGCATCACCTTTATCGGGCCGACGGCGGACCACATCCGCATCATGGGCGACAAGATCACCGCCAAGACGACGGCGCTGGAACTCGGCATTCCCGTCGTTCCGGGCTCGGACGGCGAAGTGAAGACCGAAGAGGATGCGCTGAAGACGGCCGCCGAAATCGGCTATCCCGTACTGATCAAGGCCACGGCCGGCGGCGGCGGACGCGGCATGAAGGTCGCCAAGAGCGAGGCCGACCTGATCGAGGCCTGGTCGACGGCGCGCAGCGAAGCGGCAGCTGCCTTCGGCAATGATGCCGTCTACATGGAAAAATATCTCGGCAAGCCGCGGCACATCGAAATCCAGGTGTTCGGCGACGGCGAAGGCAATGCAATCCATCTCGGCGAGCGCGACTGCTCGCTGCAGCGCCGCCATCAGAAGGTCTGGGAAGAGGCGAATTCGCCGGCTCTCAACGTCGAGCAGCGCATGAAGATCGGCCAAATCTGTGCCGATGCCATGAAGAAGCTGAAATATCGCGGCGCCGGCACGATCGAATTTCTCTACGAGAACGGCGAGTTCTATTTCATCGAAATGAACACCCGTCTGCAGGTGGAGCATCCGATCACCGAAGCGATCACCGGCATCGACCTCGTGCACGAACAGATCCGCGTCGCTTCCGGCGGCGGTCTCTCGGTGACGCAGGATGAAGTGCATTTTTCCGGTCACGCCATCGAGTGCCGTATCAATGCCGAGCACCCGCGCACCTTCGTGCCCTCACCCGGTACGATCACGCATTTCCACGCGCCGGGTGGCCTCGGCGTACGCATCGATTCCGGCGCCTATCAGGGCTACAAGATCCCGCCCTATTACGACAGCCTCATCGGCAAGCTGATCGTGCATGGCCGTACCCGCGTCGAATGCATGATGCGCCTGCGCCGGGCGCTCGACGAATTCGTCGTTGACGGCATCAATACGACGCTGCCACTATTCCAGGATCTCGTCTCCAACCAGGATATCGCCAACGGCGACTACGACATCCACTGGCTGGAAGACTACCTCGCCAACACACCGGCGGCATAGGACAGGAATGGCAGGATCGCGCAGGAAGTCACCAGGCATAACCCCTGACATTCTCCTGCGCGCCTATTCCATCGGGCTCTTCCCGATGGCCGAATCCGCCGACGATCCGGAGATTTTCTGGGTCGAACCGGAACTCCGCGGCGTGCTGCCGTTCGACCGTTTCCATGTGTCGAAAAGCCTTGCCAAGGCAGTGCGCAAGAAACGCTTCAAGATCCGTTTCGATCACGCTTTCGATCAGGTCATCGCCGCCTGTGCGGAGGAGACATCCGGGCGCCCGAGCACCTGGATCAACAAGACGATCAGATCGCTTTACGCGACGCTCTTCGACATGGGCCATGCCCATACCGTCGAAGCCTGGGAGGGCAATGAACTGGTCGGCGGCCTCTATGGCGTCTCGCTCGGCTCGGCCTTCTTCGGCGAAAGCATGTTTTCGCGCCGGACGGATGCCTCGAAGATCTGTCTCGTTCATCTGGTCGACCGGCTGCGGGAAAAGGGCTTCACACTGCTCGACACGCAGTTCACCACCGAGCACCTGAAGACGTTCGGAGCGATCGACGTTCCGAAGGCCGATTATGCCGTGATGCTTGCGGCGGCGGTGGAATCGCCGCATCTGGAATTCTGAGGATCGTTTTCAGAGTAAAATTCGGCAGACAATATCGTCCTTGCCCGTCGTGGATCACCTCGTTCCACGCGTCGGGTTGTGGAGGGTGCGGAAGACCAGCGAAGACGCAGTTACTTCGCCTTGGCGCCGTCAGGCGCCGGGACATCCGAGTTTGCCTTGCAGTCTTTCAGCCAGACGTCGTAGATCGGGTGCTCGACGGCATTGAGGCCGGGGCTGGCGGCGAACATCCAGCCGGTGAAAATCCGGCGGATCTTGCGGTCGAGGGTGATCTCGTCGACCTCGACGAAACCGTCGATCTTCTGGGCTTCTGCCTGGTCGCGCGAATAACAGGCCTTCGGTGTCACTTGCAGCGCGCCGAACTGTACCGTCTCATTGACATAGACGTCGAAGGTCGTGATGCGGCCGGTGATCTTGTCGAGGCCGGAGAAGACGGCAACCGGATTTTCGATGCGTGCGGCATTTGCCGCAACTGGCGGAAGCAGGGCCGAAAGCGCCAGCAGCGATCCGGCGGCACGCAGCACCATGTTCCGCGTGAAGAGCTTCATGTGTACCCGTCTCCAGACATTTTCAGTTCACGGCCGCGGTCAAGCGCTGCCAACCTGCGGGTAAAGGTCAATTGTGGCCAAAAGCCGGGTCTTGGGATCGCCCGGTCGGGCCGTCTCAGTTGCCTGGCGTCCAGGCGTCGTAATCGCCGGTGACGCGTGGACGCTCGCCCGGAACGGCGATGGAACCCGGCGGACGATAGGCCTGCGACGAACCGGTATGGTTGGGACGGTGCGGCTTCTGCCATTCCTTGGCGACGTAGCTCTCCTTGGACGGAGGAACATCGGTGCGATGATGCATCCAGCCATGCCAACCCGGCGGAATGGCGGAGGCTTCGGCATAACCCTTGTAGATCACCCAACGCTTCGGCAGACCGTAGGAAGACATGCCGCCTTCGTAGTAGACGTTGCCGAATTCATCCTCGCCGACGCGCTTGCCAAAACGCCAGGTCGCAAAACGCGTGCCCATCGTCTGACTGTTCCACCAGGTAAAGGTCTGAACCAGAAGATTCCACATGTCTTTTCCTTGTGCCCGCCAGATGCGAGCCAAACCAGAATTCGTTTCCTCGCTTATGCCGTCGCCAAGCCGAATTGTCCAGCGATTCCACGACGGACACGGGTCATTTCAAAGCCATCTTGAAGCCCAGATGCGAGGGCTTGAAGCCCAGCCTTTCATAGAAACGATGGGCATCCTTGCGTACTGCATTCGAGGTCAACGCTACCCGCCCGATACCGCGGCCTTTTGCCTCTGCAATGGCGAATTCGATCATCAGTCCCCGACCCCCTGCCCGCGCATATCGGCGCGCGTCTGCACCGCCTCGATAATCATCGCCGGGGAGCCGCGGCTGGTGAGCGACGTCGTCACCATCGTCTGGAACGTGCCGACGACCTCGCCGCCGCGCTCTGCGACGTAAAGCGTCTGGTCGGGCGAAGCCTCAATGGCGGCGAAGGCCCTGATATAATCGGGAAAGGCTTCGGGATCGGTCGTATCGCCGTGACCGCCGAGCGCATCGGCGGCAAACATAGCCACCAGCGCCGACAGGTCGTCCTTGCGCGCCTGACGAATGAGAATGTCGGATAACTCAACGGCCACGGCTTCAATGTCCTTCGAGCGGTTTTTCGAGGATCAATGCCGGAATGCCGGATTGCCCGGCCCCGCTATTTTCGTTGCGTCCGACCTCGATGAAGCCGTGCGAGAGATAGAAGGCGATCGCCGCAGCGTTTTGCGGTTCAACTTCGAGACGTATGATCTCGGCATCCGGAAAGCAGGTTTCGAGTTCGGCGAAGATATCGCGGCCGATACCCTGGCGCTGTAGCGCCGGCCTGACATAGAGGAGATGCAGCATGACCGTTTTCGTCAATTGCTGCGACATTGCCGCATACCCCATGCCGCCGATATTGCGGCCGTCATCGGCAACGAGGAATTCGGCATCCTTTCGCACCAGGCGCGCCTTCAGCGCCGCCGGCGAAAAGAGATGGGCGACCAGTTCATCTACCCTGGCTCGGCCATACAGGCCGTCATAGCTGGCATGAAAGCTCTCCACGAGCAGGGCGTGCACCTTCTCCAGGTCGCGCTCGCCGGCCGTGCGGACGAAATACACCGCTTATTCCTCGATGCCGAGCTTCGCCTTGACGAGGGCCTGGACAGCCTGCGGATTGGCCTTGCCGCCGGTCGCCTTCATCACCTGACCGACGAACCATGCCGCCATGGTCGGCTTCGCCTTGACCTTTTCGACCTGATCGGGATTGGCGGCGATGATCTCGTCCACGGCCTTTTCGATGGCGCCGGTATCCGTCACCTGCTTCATGCCGCGCACTTCGACGATCTCGGCGGGATCGCCGCCTTCGGTCAGAACGATCTCGAACAGATCCTTGGCGATCTTGCCGGAGATGGTTTCGGCCTTGATGAGGTCGATGATGGCGCCGAGCTGGGCCGGCGAAACCGGCGTCTGCTCGATGTCCTTGCCGGTGCGGTTCAGCGCGCCGAGCAGATCGTTGATCACCCAATTGGCGGCCATCTTGCCGTCACGGCCGGCGGCGACTGCTTCGTAATAATCGGCGATCGCCTTTTCGGAAACGAGCACCGAGGCGTCGTAGATCGACAGGCCGAGCTCGCGCACGAAGCGCTCCTTCTTGTCGTCAGGCAGTTCCGGCAGATCGGCTTCGAGCGCCTTGATGAAGGCGTCGTCGAATTCGAGCGGCAGCAGATCCGGATCGGGGAAATAACGATAGTCGTGCGCATCCTCCTTGGAGCGCATCGAGCGCGTCTCGCCCTTGTTCGGATCGAAAAGGCGGGTCTCCTGATCGATCTTGCCGCCCTCCTCCAGAATTCCGATCTGGCGGCGGGCTTCATATTCGATCGCCTGGCCGATGAAGCGGATGGAGTTGACGTTCTTGATCTCGCAGCGCGTGCCAAAATCTTCGCCCGGCCGGCGGACGGAGACGTTGACGTCGGCGCGCATGGAGCCCTCGTCCATGTTGCCGTCGCAGGTGCCGAGATAGCGCACGATCGAGCGCAGCTTGGTCATATAGGCCTTGGCCTCGTCGGACGAGCGCATGTCGGGCTTGGAGACGATCTCCATCAGGGCAACGCCGGAACGGTTGAGATCGACATAGGACATGGTCGCGTGCTGGTCATGCATCGACTTGCCGGCATCCTGTTCCAGATGCAGGCGCTCGATGCCGATCTCGATGTCCTCGAACTGACCCTGGCGGTCCGGCCCGAGCGAAATGACGATCTTGCCTTCGCCGACGATCGGATCCTTGAACTGCGAGATCTGATAGCCCTGCGGCAGGTCGGGATAAAAATAGTTCTTGCGATCAAAGAGGGAGCGCTTGTTGATCTGCGCTTTCAGGCCGAGGCCGGTGCGAACCGCCTGCTTGACGCATTCTTCGTTGATCACGGGCAGCATGCCGGGCATGGCGGCGTCGACCATCGAGACGTTCGAATTCTGCGGCTTGCCGAATTCCGTCGAGGCGCCGGAGAAGAGCTTCGAATTGGACAGCACCTGGGCATGGACTTCCATACCGACGATGACTTCCCAGTCGCCGGTGGCGCCGGGGATGAAGCGTTTCGGATCAGGCGTGCGGACGTCGACAAGGGTCATCTGATGCTCTTTGCAGGCTGTTCTTTTCCACTGGTGAGGTAAAGGAAATGGCGTACCGGTGCAAGGCTTTCGCCATGGCGCGCATCACGGTTTGACGGCGGGCGGCGACATTTGTCGTGTGTTAACCAAGGCACGGTAGAGTTGTCGCATGACGATAATCGATATCACCAAGTGGGCCGCACCGTTTCTGGCGCTGAACCTCCTCGTCTTCTCGATCTATTTCCTCGACAAGCAGGCGGCGCGCGATGGCAGGTGGCGGATCAGCGAGCGTACGCTTCTGACGCTTGCGCTGATTGGCGGCAGCCTCGGCGCGGTGGCTGCACAGCAATTCCTGCGGCACAAAACGAGAAAGGAGCCGTTCCGGTCGATCCTGGCGGCGATCCTGATGTTGCACAGCGCATTGGCCGCGGTGCTGATCTTTGCGCCAAAATGGCGCGTTTTCCTTCTTCAGGATTTTTGAAGCATCAGAATTCCTGCCCATACGCCTTGGCCATCCGAAACGAGCTGTTTCGTCAGCCCAACGGAGGGCACGTCGCGATCAAGCTTCGGATTGTAGGCGACCGAGAGCCAATGGATGCTGTAGCCGTGCTTCCGGAAGAAGCCGATCGCCTCGCTATTGCCGGAGTGGGTCTGCATCGCCGCCTTTTCGAGGCCCTGATCGGCGATCTCCTTTTCGATGCGGACGAGAAGGGCCGAACCAAGGCCCTGGCGGGTGAAGACGGGATCGATCCAGAAATCCGAGATGGTTTCGTCTAATCCCTCGCGCGCCGCCCAGCCTGCGACCTGGCCGTTCTGCTCGACGACGGTGATGGTCAGCCAGTCGTTTTCCACGAAGTTCCGAAAGGCGTTGCGCGCTGCGTCGATCATCGCGTCCGATTCGCCGATCGACGCCATCGCCTTTTGCCAGGCCCTCAGCCCGATCTCGCTCAATAACTCCGCTTCACCGTCGCGGGCATTGCGAATGTGGATCAACGACACCTCCGCGTTACCCGTGAACTAGACCATTGAGTCGCGGATTTTACCAGTAGCTCCAACGGGATGATCCACCGAAACCGCGGTTTTCGACTGGTTTTGACCTGAGAACACGCCCTTGACCGAATTTTCCGGGCTGAATAATAGGTCTTATCGAGGTGTTTTATGTTGAGCCTTCCTGAGACCCGGTAAAGGCCCTGCCCGCAAGTTTGCTTGCGCGCATGGGCCCGAAAAAAACGAAGCCCTGACGTTCGAATGAGCGCCAGATCGTTTTTGTGCGCCCTGCGGGGCGCGATACCGGATCTCAACACATGGATATTTCTCGCACGGAGCAGCGCATCCTGCATCTCATGGCCCAAGGCGGCCGCATTGAAATTACCCGCGACGACGACAGGAAAATCGGGACGGTCAGTTGCTTCACCCGCGACGGCTGGCTCTATCCCGGCGTCGACCTCGATCTCTTCCGCCGGCTGAAGCGGCTGAGGGCAATCAAGTCCTCAGGTGGCCAGCCCTACCGGATCACCGAAAGAGGGCTGAGGTTGGTCAGGTCGCAGCTGAACAACAGGTAATCGTGGCACCCCTGATCGCGTCTCGAAGGGGCGCGCTCGGGAGATCGTCTCAGGCCTTTGCAGAAAGTTCCGTCCGCATCGCCGACCACTCGTCGGCCATCGTGCCCGTGCCCCGCGCCTTACCGGCGCGGCGATACCAGTAATCGGCGTTCCAGGCATCGCCCTCGATGCGATGGCAAAGGGCGTGCCCCCAGTCGAACGGCTGTTCGCCTTCGTGGCGCTGGCAGATGTCGTGGACGGCCTGCCAATCCGCGCCCTTGGTGAAACCACCGGCAGAGAGGCGATCGAATGCCTCGATCAATTGCGCAATATCATTGCTGGCCATAAAACCTTCTCCTGGTTCCGGCTATCAATCAGTCAACCATGCGGCAAAGCCGACGGCGCCGACCGCTTCGTGGTCGGCAGCCGCTATCATTCGGATCGTTAGATCCGTTACCACCACTTGGCCGGCGTAAACCGGCCGGCTGCCTGTTCGATGACGTGGGCGGTCTTGAAGAGGGTTTCCTCATCGAAGGGTTTGCCGATCAACTGCAGGCCGAGCGGCAGGCCCTTGTGGTCGAGGCCGGCCGGCACGGCGATGCCGGGCAGGCCCGCCATGTTGACGGTCACCGTGAAGATGTCGTTCAGATACATCTTCACCGGATCGGCGGCGAGGTTCTCATCGGCGACGCCAAAGGCAGACGACGGTGTCGCCGGCGTCAGGATAGCATCGACACCGGCGTCGAAGGCGAGTTCGAAATCGCGCTTGATCAGCGTACGCACCTTCTGGGCGCGGATGTAATAGGCATCGTAATAACCGGCCGACAGCACATAGGTGCCGATCATGATGCGGCGCTTGACTTCCTTGCCGAAGCCCGCGGCGCGCGTCTTCTCATACATGTCGACGATATCCTTGCCGTCGACGCGCAGGCCGTAGCGCACGCCGTCGTAACGCGCGAGGTTCGAGGATGCTTCGGCGGGAGCGACGATGTAATAGGCCGGAAGGGCGTATTTGGTGTGCGGCAGCGAGATGTCGAGGATTTCGGCGCCGGCATCCTTCAGCCAGGCGATGCCTTGGCGCCAGAGGGTTTCGATCTCATCCGGCATGCCGTCGACACGATATTCGTTCGGAATACCGATCTTCATGCCCTTCAGCGACTGGCCGAGGGCCGCTTCGTAATCCGGCACCGGCAAATCGACCGATGTCGTGTCCTTGGCGTCGACGCTTGCCATCGACTTCAAAAGGATGGCGGCATCGCGGACGTCGCGGGCGATCGGGCCTGCCTGGTCGAGCGAGGAGGCAAAGGCGACGGTGCCCCAGCGCGAGCAGCGGCCATAGGTCGGCTTGATGCCGACGGTGCCGGTGAAAGCGGCCGGCTGGCGGATCGAGCCGCCGGTATCGGTTGCGGTCGCGCCGGCGCAAAGATGCGCGGCGACAGCGGCGGCCGAGCCGCCGGAGGAGCCGCCGGGCACGAGCTGCTGATTGGAGCCTGCGGCGCGCCAGGGATTGATCACTGGGCCGTAATAGGATGTTTCATTCGACGAGCCCATGGCGAATTCGTCCATGTTGAGCTTGCCGAGCATGACGGCGCCGTCATCCCAGAGGTTCTGCGTGACCGTCGATTCATAACGCGGCTCGAAACCGTCGAGTATATGGCTGCAGGCCTGGGTGTGGACACCGACGGTGGCGAAGAGATCCTTGATGCCGAGCGGAATGCCTTCGAGGTCACCGGCCTTGCCGGCGGCGATGCGCTCGTCGGAGTTCTTCGCCATGACGCGGGCGAGATCCGGCGTGACCTTGATATAGGCATTCAACCGATCATTGGCCGCATCGATCGCCGAGATATAGGAATCAGTCAGTTCGATCGCGGTGATTTCCTTGCCGCGCAGCTTCTGGCGGGCTTCGGCAATGGTCAGGCTGGTGAGTTCGCTCATCGTGTTTTCGCTTCAGATCTGGAAATGGCAACAGGGTCGGAAAGAGGCTTCGAAGCCTTATTCGACGACTTTCGGCACCAGGAAAAAATTGTGGTCGGTGACGGGCGCATTGGCGACGATATCGGCTGCCTTGCTGCCGTCGGTCACCACGTCAGTCCGCTTCTTCATCGCCATTGGGGTCACCGAGGTCATCGCCTCGACGCCGTCGACATTCACTTCGGAGAGTTGCTCGACGAAGCCGAGGATGCCGTTCAGCTCGCCGACCATGCGATTTGCTTCGTCCTCGGAGACGGCAATACGGGCAAGGCGGGCGACGCGCTTCACGGTGGCAAGATCGACGGACATGGCATTCTCCGGGTAGGATTTTTCCTACCCGCTATAAAGGCCCTGTCCGCCTGACGCAACGGGGTTTCGTCAGATCGACAGGCTCTCGGAAGGCCTGATCGCCTTCACTTCGGTCTTCGATCCTTCCATGCCGGCAGCGAATTTTTCCGCCGTCTGGTCGATGATCGGGAAGGTGCCGTAGTGGCAGGGGATCGCGGTCTTGAAGTTGAAATAGCGCCGGCAGGCAAGGGCTGCCACAGCGCCGCCCATGGTAAAGCGGTCGCCGACCGGCACGAAGCCGATATCGGGCTGGTGCAATTCATTGATCAGCGCCATGTCGGAGAAGATGTCGGTATCGCCCATGGCAAGGATCGAGGCTTCGTCGTCGAAATGCAGCATCAGGCCGTTGGCGTTGCCGAGCGCGTGCGAGACACCGTCCTCGGTGATCTGGGCGGAAGAGTGCAGCGCGTTGGTGAAGGTTGCCGAGAAACTGCCGAGCGCGATCGTGCCGCCGGTATTGCCCATCTCGATCTTGTCGACGCCCTTGGAGCCGAGCCAGGCGGCGAGATCGGCATTGGCGAGAACGACGGCGCCGGTTTCCTTGGCGAGTGCCACGGTATCGCCGACATGATCGCCATGGCCATGCGTCAGCAGGATGTGGGTGATGCCGGCGGAAACATCCTTGATATCCTGGCCGGAAAAGGAGGCGTTATAGCTGAGGAATGGGTCGAGCAGGATCTTCGCCTTTGATGTCTCGATGCGGAAGGCGGAATGGCCGAGCCAGGTGATCTTCATGAAATGTCTCCTTTATTACGTGATGCAAAGCTAGTTTAGATGCTAAGGACATATCTTATGCGGCCGCAAAGAAAAGCGGCGGCGACTTCAATTTGTTTTGACGGGATGAGACGGCGATGACGGTGCTGACGATCGAGGAAATGGCCGAGACGCTTGCCCCGCGACAGGCAATTGCCGGCCTCGATCTCGGCACCAAGACGATCGGGCTTTCGATGTCCGATCTCGGGCGGCGTTTCGCCACGCCGCGCACGGTGATCCGCCGCGTCAAGTTCACCATCGATGCGCAGGCGCTGCTCGACTTCGCAGTAGCGGAAAAGGTCGCAGGCTTCGTCATCGGCCTGCCGATGAATATGGACGGATCGGTGGGTCCGCGCGTACAGGCGACGCGCGCCTTCGTGCGTAATATGGAGCAGAAGACGGCGCTGCCCTTCGTCTATTGGGATGAGCGGCTTTCGACGGTTGCCGCCGAACGGACGCTGCTCGAAATGGACGTTTCGCGCGCCAAGCGGGCCGAACGGATCGATTCGGCCGCGGCAAGCTTCATTCTTCAGGGCGCGCTCGACAGGCTTTCCTTGCTGGCAAGGTCTGACGGAGACGAATTCAGCGCCTGACGCGCCTTCCACCAGGCGATGATCGACTTGCGCTTGCGGAAGGCCAGGATGGTGAAGACGACGAGGCTGTCGACCGCGATCGCGCGGGCAACGAGCGGCGGGATAGACTCCGGCGGAATGCCGAGCGCCTTGCCGTAAAGCTGGAATGTCAGGTCATGGACCTGCCGCGTGAACATGAAGATGCCGAAACTCATATCGTAATAGGAGAGCCAGTACCATCCGCCCAGAAAGACGATGGGGCCGGCCCAGAAGACCAGAAACCACTTCATGCGGCCTCTCCTCCATGCTTGCGCGTCACGGGCAGATCGAGGGTGACCAACCAAGTCGACGATGCCATGATACAAAGCACCAGCGCCGGAATTGCGATATCCAGCGCCAGGACTGCGAAAAACATCATCGCCGTCACCAGGAACGCGGCTTTAGCGATCTTGATTCTCATGGGCGTCAACTCGGGGCTTCTACTCGTACATCTCTGCTCACCGCCACACTGTCGGGTTAACCAGGGCCCCCGCAACGTAAACCATTCGTTAAGGTTAACGTGGCCCCGCCCCCTGTGGATGAGGCAGGCATCAGCCGTAGACGCCGCGCACGATGCGCTTCAGCGCTAGTGCCGCCTTCTCCCAATCCTTGGATGTCTTCAGCGACAGGCCGGCGCACTGCCCGCCGGCTGCGGCGGCCAGCACGAGGTGCTGGATCGCGGCGATGACGACGGCGTTGACGGCAGCCGCATCCACGCCCTTCGGCGGCGCCAGCGAGCCGCGCATGCGCTCCAGCCAGAGAGCGAGCGCCTTCGAACGCGCTTCGGACAACCGCCTCACCTGTTCGGTGTTTTCAGAAATCTCCCAGGCGAGGATGCGGCGCATCAGCGGATCGGCCCTCAAGGCGTCGAGGAGGAGAAGCGACAGCCGCTCCATCAGGTCGCCATAGGTGAGCAGGAACATGCCGCCGGCGTCTTCCGGGATGCGATCCTTTACCCATGTGCCGAGATCGGTGCCGATCGCCTCGACCAAGCCGTCGAGGCCGCCATAGTAGCGATAGATCAACTGCTTGTCGCAACCGGCGCGGCGGGCAACCGCATTGATGCCGAAATTCTGGAAGCCTTCCTCGGCGAGCAGCCCCTTGGCGGCTGCAAGGATTGCGCGCTCGGTGGCGCCGCGATCACGCACCCGCCGTTCGGGCTCGCCGCCGGCCCCGGGTGAATTTTCAAGATTTACGGCTTCGTTCAGCATGATCGACCCTTCCCCGCTGTCACCAATCGGTGAGTAGCGGGGAGGCTTCATGCAATCAATCCTATCCCCTTGGGAAGATTGTGGATATTCCAGCCGGATCGTTGATTGTCGGTCGAACGGAGGTGGAAAGCGACACGCTGGACTGATCGGATCCGTCCAGAAATCTCGTCCTGGCGGTTGATCGTGATGGACGAACCCGGCATAGCTGCATTATGAACAAATCTAACAATCTCTGCTAAGGCCCTGCAATGGTGAACTATATCGAAGCCTCTACCGCGCCCCCGAAGAATACGGGCGCCATCCGGCTTTATGATGCTGAAGCATTCGAGGGTATGCGCAGGGCGTGTCAGCTGACCGCGCGCTGCCTCGATGCGCTTGCCGACATCGTCAAACCCGGCCTGCTGACCGATGAGATCGACAGGTTCGTCTTCGATTTCGGCATGGATCACGGCGCCTATCCGGCGACGCTGAACTATCGCGGCTACACCAAATCGACCTGCACCTCGATCAACCACGTCGTCTGCCACGGCATTCCCAACGACAAGCCGCTGCGTGACGGCGACATCGTGAATATCGACGTCACCTTCGTGCTCGACGGCTGGCACGGCGATTCCAGCCGGATGTACCCCGTCGGCGTCGTCAAGCGTGCTGCCGAGCGGCTGCTCGAAGTCACCTATGAATCGCTGATGCGCGGCATTGCCGCCGTCAGGCCCGGCGCCCGCACCGGCGCGATCGGCGAGGCGATCCAGACCTATGCGGAGGCCGAACGCTGTTCGGTGGTGCGCGATTTCTGCGGCCATGGCGTTGGCCGGCTGTTCCACGATTCGCCGAATATCCTGCATTACGGCCGTGCCAACGAGGGGCCGGAGCTGCGCGAAGGCATGATCTTCACCATCGAGCCGATGATCAACCTCGGTCGGCCGCATGTGAAGGTGCTGGCCGACGGCTGGACGGCGGTCACCCGCGACCGCTCGCTCTCGGCGCAGTACGAACACACCGTCGGCGTCACCTCCGACGGCTGCGAGATCTTCACGCTGTCGCCTGGCGGGCTCGACCGCCCCGGCCTGCCGTCACACAACGGGTGACGCTTCGATGGCGAAGGGCCCCGTTTCGACATCTTCCGACGACGAGCTGCCTTTCCCAACGCAAGAGTCCCTTGCCGCCGACGAACGCTCGTTTTTCGGCGGACACCCGCAAAAACCGGCCGGGCCGAATGCCAAGGCCGCCCTGCCCGCCTCGCTCGCCGCTCAGGAGCATTATCATGGCCATCGCGAGCGGCTGCGTGACCGCTTCCGCGAACAGGGCGACATCGCCCTTGCCGACTATGAAATCCTCGAACTGCTGCTTTTCCGGCTGATCCCGCGGCGTGACACCAAACCGATCGCCAAGGCGCTGATCGAACGGTTCGGCTCGCTCTCCGGCGTCTTCGGTGCGCCCCAGGCGCTGCTGATGGAAGTCAAGGGCGTCGGCGAGGCCGTGGCGCTCGACCTGAAGCTGATCTCGACTGTCGCCCACCGGACGCTGAAGAGCGAGCTCAGGAGCAAACAGGTTCTGTCTTCGTGGTCTTCGGTCATCCAGTATTGCCATGCCGCCATGGCGCACGAGACCCGCGAACAGTTCCGCATCCTCTTCCTCGACAAGCGCAATGTGCTGATCGCCGATGAGGTGCAGGGCCGCGGCACGGTCGACCATACGCCGGTCTATCCGCGCGAGGTGGTCAAACGCGCGCTCGAGCTTTCGGCAACGGCGATGATTCTAGTCCACAACCATCCCTCCGGCGATCCTACGCCATCGCGCGCCGACATCGACATGACGAAGGTGATCATCGATGCCGCCAAGGCGCTCGATATCACTGTCCACGACCACGTCATCATCGGCAAGGATGGCCATGTCAGCCTGAAGGGGCTGAAGTTGATCTGAAAGGCACAGGCCCGGCGGAACCGGCGGTCGTAAAACAATCTGTAACATTGACCGGCTAACGATGGACGGGTGACATTTTGCGTCGCAATATGATTCCTTTCCAATCCGGGGCTTGATGATGCTTCAGTACGATCTCGTTGTGGTGGGCAGCGGTCCAGCAGGGCGCCGCGGCGCGATCCAGGCGGCAAAACTCGGCAAGAAAGTGCTTGTCATCGAGCAGGGCAAACGCGTCGGCGGCGTGTCCGTGCATACCGGCACCATCCCTTCCAAAACGCTGCGCGAGACGGCGCTTAATCTTTCCGGCTGGCGCGAACGCGGCTTCTACGGCCGGTCTTACCGCGTCAAGGAAGAGATCAGTGCAGATGACCTGCGCCGCCGCCTGCTGATTACGCTCAACCACGAGGTCGAGGTGCTGGAACACCAGTTCGCCCGCAACCGCGTGCAGCATATTCGCGGCAAGGCGAGCTTCATCGATGCGTCGACGCTGCAGGTGATCAAGGATGATGGCGAGACCACGCAGGTCACCGGCGCCAGCGTGCTGCTTGCCGTCGGCACAAAGCCTTTCCGCCCAGATTACATACCCTTCGACGGCAAGACCGTTCTCGACAGCGACGAACTGCTCGACATCCAGGACCTGCCGCGATCAATGGTCGTCATCGGCGCCGGCGTCATCGGAATCGAATATGCGACGATCTTCAGCGCGCTCGACACCGCCGTCACCGTCATCGATCCGAAGGCGACGATGCTCGACTTCATCGACAAGGAAATCATCGAGGATTTTACCTACCAGCTGCGTGACCGCAACATGAAGCTGCTGCTCGGCCAGAAGGCCGACAAGGTGGAGAGGCTCGAAAACGGCAAGGTCGAACTGACGCTCGACAGCGGCCGACGCCTTACGACCGACATGGTGCTTTTCGCCGCCGGCCGCATGGGGGCAACCGATGCGCTGAACCTTCAGGCCATCGGCCTCGACGCCGACAGCCGCGGCCGTCTCAAGGTCAATCCGGAAACCTTCCAGACATCGGTTGCCAACATCTATGCCGCCGGCGACGTCGTCGGCTTTCCGAGCCTTGCCTCGACCTCGATGGAACAGGGCCGCATCGCTGCCCGCGTCGCGGTCGGCGCGGTCGCCAAGGAGCCGCCGAAATATTTCCCCTACGGCATCTATGCCGTGCCGGAGATTTCGACCTGCGGCCTGACCGAAGAAGAGATGAAGGAGCGCGGTATTCCCTATGAATGCGGCATCGCCCGCTTCCGCGAGACGTCGCGCGGTCATATCATGGGCCTCGACACCGGGCTTTTGAAGCTGATCTTCTCGCTGAAGACCCGCCGCCTGCTCGGCGTGCATATCGTCGGCGAAGGCGCCACCGAGCTGGTCCATATCGGCCAGGCGGTGCTCAATCTCAAAGGCACGGTCGAATATTTCGTCGAGAACACCTTCAACTACCCGACGCTTGCCGAAGCCTACAAGATCGCTGGGCTCGATGCCTGGAACCGGATGGGCGACATCAAGTCAGAACTTTAAAACGCATCATGTAGACGGCGGAGCTGTCGTCTAAATCCGGCCGCCAAACGGAGCCCAATGACATTGCGCATCATTTCGCTGAATGCATGGGGCGGCAGGCTGCATGAGGCCTTGATCGGCTATATCAGGCAAGCCGATCCGGATGTGCTGTGCCTGCAGGAAGTGCTGCGGGCGCCAGGTACTGGCGGCGGATGGTCGATCTATCGGGACGCAGGGCTGGAACTGCCGCAGCGCGCCAATCTGTTTACTGAGATCAGCACCGCCCTGCCCTGCCACGACGGCTTCTTCTGCCCGACCTCGAGAGGCGAACTCTTCGACGGCGATACCGCCATTGTCGCCGAATTCGGGCTGGCGACCTTCGTGCGCAAAACGCATTCCGTCATCGCCCAAGGGCTGGACTTCGTGCTTGGCGGTTTTTCCGCCAATGGCTGGGGCGAGCATCCGCGGCCGCGAAACGCCCATTGTTTCCGTCTCTTCAGCCCTGAGCACGCATCTACCGTGACGGTCGCCCACATGCATGGCCTGCGCGATCCCGCGGGCAAGGGCGATACCGCAGCGCGCGAGGAGCAGGCCGAGGCGCTGGTCAGGCTCATCGAGCGCGTCTGGCCCGGCGACGAAGGGCTCGTCCTCTGCGGCGATTTCAACGTGCTGCCTGACAGCGCGACCTTTGCGATTCTCGCCACACTCGGGCTTTCCGATCTCGTCACCGGAAACGGCCTTGTAGACACGCGAACCTCCTACTATCTGAAGCAGGGCCGCTTTGCCGACTACATGCTGGTGACGCCGGGGGTCAAGGTAGCCAAATTCGAGGTGGTCGAGGCGCCTGAAGTCTCCGACCATCGCGCATTGCTGCTCGATATCGGGTAGTATATTGAGGAATGATACACGTCGCGAAGCGTTCGCGCGCCGTGCCGTTTTTTACGCCTTAGTTTGACCTCACAAATGGCATTGATACGCGGTGCCTGATATATGCCTTCAACGCCATTTTGCCTTCGGGCAAAAGCTTCTAAAGAAAGATAGATACCCTTGTCCCATGTCTTGGAAGCTGCGCGCCGACGTTTTCAGCTGATCCTGATCAAGCCGTCGCATTATGACGATGACGGCTACGTCATCCGCTGGTGGCGGGCGATGATCCCCTCCAATTCGCTTGCGGCTCTTTACGGCATCGCCGCCGAATGTGCCGAGCGCAAGGTGCTCGGCGACGATACGGCGATCGACATCACCGTGATCGACGAAACCAATACGCGGATCGATATCGCCGGACTGCTGGCGCAGTTCAAGCGTCACGACAATTTCGGCATGATCGCGCTCGTCGGCGTCCAGACTAACCAGTATCCGCGCGCCCTCGATATCGCCCGTCCCTTCCGCGATGCCGGCCTGCCGGTTTCGATCGGCGGCTTTCATGTTTCCGGCTGCCTGTCGATGCTGGATGGCAAGGCGGTCGGGCTCGACGCCTGCCGCGACATGGGCATCTCGATGTTTGCCGGCGAAGCCGAGGGCCGGCTCGACATGGTGCTGCGCGACGCCGCCGCCGGCGAGCTGAAGCCGCTCTACAATTTCATGAACGACCTTCCCGGCATCGGCGGCACGCCGGTTCCCTTCCTGCCGAAGGACAATATCCAGCGCACGCTCGGGCTCAGCACCAGCTTCGATGCCGGACGTGGCTGTCCCTATCAGTGCTCGTTCTGCACCATCATCAACGTCCAGGGACGCAAGTCACGCTTCCGTTCGGCCGACGACGTCGAAAAGCTCGTGCGGATGAACTGGGCACAGGGCATCCACAAATTCTTCATCACCGACGACAATTTCGCCCGTAACAAGGATTGGGAAGCGATCTTCGACCGGTTGATCGAACTTAAGGAACGGGACGGCATTCCACTCGGCCTGATGATCCAGGTCGACACGCTCTGCCACAAGATCCCTAACTTCATCGAGAAATCCAGACGCGCCGGCGTCACCCGCGTCTTCATCGGCCTCGAAAACGTCAATCCGGACAATCTGACGGCCGCCAAGAAGAACCAGAACAAGATCACTGAATACCGCAAGATGCTGCTCGCCTGGAAGGCGCAAGGCATCATGACGCTCGCCGGTTATATCCTGGGCTTCCCGGCCGATACGCCGGAATCGATCCGCCGCGACATCGCGATCATCCAGGAAGAGCTGCCGCTCGACGTCATCGAATTTTTCATCCTGACGCCGCTGCCCGGCTCCGAGGACCATCAGGTCCTGTGGAAGAAGGGCATCGAGATGGATGCCGATCTCAACATCTACGACGTCGAGCACGTCTGCACCGCGCATCCCAAAATGAGCAAGCAGGAATGGGAAGACATCTACCACGAGGCCTGGTCGCTCTATTATTCGCCCGATCACATGAAGACGCTGCTGCGCCGCGCCGTGGCGACCGGGGTACCGCTGGCAAGGCTCGTCAAGGTTCTGGTCTCCTTCGCCACCACCGTGCCGCTGGAAAACGTGCATCCGCTGCAAAGCGGCCTGCTGCGCCTGAAGACGCCGTCGGAACGGCGCCCGGACCTGCCGCGCGAGAATCCGCTGGTTTTCTGGCCGCGCTTTGCTTGGGAAACCTTCCGCAAACATGCTTCGCTCGCCGGCACGATCATTGGCCTGACGATTTCGGCGTTCCTGATTTCACGCGATGCGAAGTCGAAGACCTATGTGGATCAGGCTTTGACGCCAGTCGCCGACGACGAAGAGGAAACGCTCCACCTCTTCACACAGACCGCAGGCGGCGCCGCAGCCGTGAGCCATGTCAGGAAAGTCGCGCAACTGACAGCGCATTGAGCGGCAATTCTTGAACGGCGGCTGACGCCCGAAAACATGAGCGGCATCAAACTCTAAAGCGCGTCACATGAATCAAGTTTGACAACGCTTCGAAGGCTCCGACCTTGGTGGCCGTTTAAGCGACTTGGATCATCTTGGCCGTCTCGGCCACTTGCAGCGTGTCGACGAATTCGACGATCTTGACCAGTTTCCCATCCCGGAAATGGATCTTGTCGATGAATTCCGTATGGAAGCTCACGCCCGATGGGATGTGCCTAACCTCGCCTTCACGGTGGGCAAAGACCATATGCTCATCCTCGTCCACATAGATAGCTGTCCTGATATTCGATAGATCCCATACCGTGATAAGCTGCGTCATCGCTTGGCGAAAATCATGCCCGCTTGATTCAGTCGAAAAAGGCGCCAGCCGTGTATTGCCGACCATGCGAAAGGTGCAAACCTCGCCGATCAGCGCCAGCGTAGCTTCGACATCGCCACGGTCACGCACGGCATAGATTTCTTCCACCAGCTTCTTCATGTCATGCTTTGCAGTCATTTTCAGGTCCCTCCACCATCAGGAAATCTGCATCGAATTGTACTTTCGCGCAACTCTTTGTTGTTTCGAATGCATAAACACAATGGGGTAGCCGGCGAGAAATGAACTGCCCTGGACAATAAAAAAGGCCCCGCACGACGGCGAGGCCTCTCAAACTTTACTGCATGATTCCTTAAATCGGAATCCGATTTAAGGACAAAATCATGCAGCAACTCAAAGTGTTACAGCGTCCTTTGCGCGTCTGAAAAGACGCGCGGCGCTGTAGAACTGAAAAGCGACTATTCGGCGCTTTCGTCAGCCGCCTTCTTCTTCGGAGCAGCCTTCTTCTTCGGTGCGGCTTCTTCGCCTTCACCGGCGTCCGCTGCTTCGGCCTTGGCGGCAGCCTTCTTCTTTGGCGCGGCCTTCTTGGTCTCGGCCTTCGCTTCGCCTTCTTCCTCGGCGAGCAGCTCTTCCTTGGTCACCTTCTTGTCGGTGACATCGATTTCGGTCAGCAGGTGATCGATGACCTTCTCTTCGAAGATCGGTGCGCGGATCGAAGCGGCGGCACCCGGCTGGCTGCGGAAGAATTCGAGGATCTGCTTTTCCTGGCCCGGATACTGGCGCAGCTGATCGTAGATGGCGCGCTGCATTTCGTCTTCGCTGACTTCGACGCCGGCCTTTTCGCCGATTTCGGAGAGAACGAGGCCGAGGCGAACGCGGCGCTCGGCAAGCGTCTTGTATTCCTCGCGAGCCTTCTCCTCGGTCGTGTCTTCGTCCTCGAAGGTCTTGCCGGACTGGGCGAGGTCGTTGTTCACCTGGCTCCAGATGCCGTTATATTCGGCGTCGACGAGCGAGTTCGGGGTGTCGAACTTGTACATCTCGTCCAGCTGGTCGAGGATCTGGCGCTTCAGCTTCTGGCGGGTCAGCGAGCCGTACTGCGATTCGATCTGGCCACGGACGATTTCCTTCAGGCGATCGGCGGATTCGATGCCGAGCTTGGAAGCGAGTTCGTCGTTGATCTCGACATCGGCAGGTGCGGCGACTTCCTTGACTGTGACGTCGAAGGTCGCTTCCTTGCCGGCGAGGTTCTTGGCCGGATAGTCGGCCGGGAAGGTCACGGTGATGGTCTTCTCATCGCCGGCCTTGACGCCGACGAGCTGGTCTTCAAAGCCCGGGATGAAGCGGCCGGAGCCGAGCACCAGTTCAGCGCCCTGATCGGTGCCGCCTTCGAAGGCTTCGCCGTCGACCTTGCCGACATAATCCATGGTGATGCGGTCGCCGTTCGCGGCCTTGCCGGTCTTGGTCTCGTAGGCGCGAGCGCTTTCGGCGACCTTCAGGACCTGCTCGTTGACTTCGTCGTCCGAGATGTCGATGACTTCGCGCGTGACCTTGATGCCCTTGACCGACTTCAGTTCGATCGGCGGCAGCACTTCATAGGAAAGCGTGAATTCGAAATCCTGCTCGGCAGCGAGGATCTTGTCGGCTTCGTCCTTGTCTTCCGTCATGGCGATTTCCGGCTGCGTGGCCGACTTCTCGCCGCGGCTGGACAGGATGGCGGCCGGCTGCTCGCGGACGATCTCGTTGACGAGGTCGGCCATGATCGACTTGCCGTAGACCTTCTTCAGGTGAGCGGCGGGGACCTTGCCCGGACGGAAGCCGTTGATGCGAACCTTGTCCTTCACATCGGCAAGACGCTCATTCATCTTGTCTTGCATGTCCTTGGCCGGGATAACGACCTTGATTTCGCGCTTCAGCCCTTCAGCGAGCGTTTCGATAACCTGCATGTCTTCCTACCTTCATTTCGTGGCGGCCGTGCCCAGACGCCGTTCGTTTCGATGAGCACGACGCCGGCGATCCTGCCGCGCGTGGCTTTTCCCAATTCCTGTATCATTCCGCCCAAAGGGGAACGGCACTCGCGGGCTATTCGGGACAACTCTCGGCTGCCCTAAGCCGACCGATTTCAGTCTCCCGCCTGCAAACAGCTTGGTGCGGGTAGAGAGACTTGAACTCCCACGCCTTGCGGCACCAGAACCTAAATCTGGCGTGTCTACCAATTTCACCATACCCGCGTTCACAAAACCGCATGCCTATGCCTGCGCATGAGGCCTTCCGGAGCGCGGCGTCTCTATATCACCCGATTTGGTCGAGGCAAAGGAAAAATGAACGGCAAATGACAGGGGATTTGCGGCCCTGGAGCCGCACTCCTCCGAAGTGCCGCCCGATCAGTAAAGCGGCTCGTCGTAAACCGGCTTGCCGTCAACGAGAAGGCTGCAGATCTGTGCGCTTCCATCCGGCGAGACACGCACTGCGATGGCGACGTTGCCGTCATTGCGGGCCTCCTCGATCGGCTTGCCCTCGCCTTCTGGAACGTAGTAGCGCTCGATGCCGTATTCGACACGCATGCTGTCGCCGGCGGCAAGTCCGCCACTATAAAATGGCTGGCTGCGCAGGATCACGGTCTCCGGCTGCAGAGGCAGTTCGTGAAAGGACGATTCGATCACCGTCCAGAAACCGTCTTCCTGCTTCTTCAACCGGACCCATAGCACGCGTTCGCCTGGCTCTGCCGGAATGCCACCGGAGACCGTCTGCACCGGCACAGAGGAAATGTCGTAGTTCAAGACGACATAATCGCCGCGCAGGAAATCACGCGGATCGACGGGCGCCGTCTTCAGCAGCACTTCTGCGCCATCGCTGAGGATCGACGCCCGGCTCTGGATGATTGTGCCGAGGATCAGGGTCTGCAGACCGGCGACGATAATCGCCGAAAGCAGATAGCCCTTGCCGGATGGCAGCCTTGCCATGAACGAGTTCATGCGCCCTCCCCCTGTGCATTCGCCGAAAAACGCCGCTCGAGACGGATGACGATCCAGGCGACAAGTGCCACCACGAGACCGGAGAAGAGGAAGAGGCTCGACGTGCCGAGGATCGAGCCGACGGTGACGGAGGCGAGATAGAGCATCTCCGCGGCAAAAATCGTATAAGCGAGATAACGCACCGCGCCATTATCCCTGCCATGCAGGGCAATCGCCAGCACCGAAGCGGCAAGTGTCGCCACTCCGAGCACCACCAGCCGCCAGCCGTCCTCGATCTCGATATGCAGCAGCAGCAAGCCGATCCCGGCGACAAGGAAGCTGTAGAAGGCCGGGGCCGCGCCGGCGCTCCTGACCAGGGAGGCAATAGGCCGGAGCGGCAACGCCGTCAGCACGAACGCCGCCATGCCGCCGATCGCGAAGGCAAGCGCCACGGCGATCTCCTCATAAAGAGTGTAGAGCCAGGCGAGCCAGCCGATCAGCAGCAGATAGGCGAGATGGCGGGCCCGCTCGGCGCCGGTATAACGCACCAACCCGATGACGATTGCCGCCATGAGAGGCGCCATCCAGGGATCGAAGCCTATCCAATGCGTGTCGTGGTTCTCAAGATAGAGGGCAAACGACGCCCAGGAGAGGACGCCCGCGACGACGGCCACTGCGCCCGAACGGAACAGGATCGCCGAGATCGTCGCGATGGCGAACCAGAGATACATTACCGTCTGTTCATCGCCGGAGAGATGATACATCTGGCCGACCAGCGAGATGGCGCCGCCGAAGCTCATCGCGCCGATGACCAGCAACCCTCCTGCCGCCGCCGTCGCACCGCGGGCGAGCAGACGGGCAGCGGCGATGTGCACGACCCAGATCAGGGCAAGGATGGCGCCGACGCGGACGAGGCGCGGGATGGCCTCCCAATTGGAGGCGACGACCAGCAGGATGGCGGCGGCAAGCAGCACCGCCGCCAGCGCCATCAGCACCCGGCCGAGGCTGAAGCTTGCCGGGCGGCTATCATATTCGGCGAGAAGCGCGCCCGCCGTTTCCTGCCTGAGCAGGCCTTTGCCTACCCAGAGCGAGAGATCCCGCTCCAATCTGCCGCGATACATGCCCTACCCCTTATTTCTGCAACGCCGACTGCGGCCTGCGGCTCACGCCGTTATAGACGCAGGACCGGTGTCCGCAAACGCTCTGCAACAAACATACAAGTTCCTCACTGGTCTAAATAGTACCGAGTGTTAACCAGCCGCTAACGCCAGAAGCGCTAATATAAGCCTATGGACGGAGAGATATGCGTATTTCGCATATCCGGCATGAATTTATTGCGCTGCACAATATTCATTAGCCATACTATTGAACAACACATCAAAGCACGGGGATGGCGCCCCGGCCCGGCACTAGCCGGAGGCCCGCGGATGCTTTGTCCGTGACGAGATCTGCAGTCGCGCACTCCTCCTCCCAGCGCGCTGCGATAGACTGGCAACACTCCTCCTCCCAGTTGTCAGTCACCATAACACGCCCGCCGGATCCTCCCCCGGCGGGCGTTTTTGTATAGCCAAAGCTTCATTAAGGCCTTGGCGGTGAGAGGATTTTCGTCGCAGGGCGCCGTCATGCCACATTGTCGTCACGCCGCACCACCAACCCCGCGAAGGGGTGGGCGACTTCCAATCCGAAGCGGAACGCCTCTTTGCAGCGGAAGGACGAGCGGAATCACCGGAGGAAGCAGCGTTTTCTGCTATGGCACTTCATTCGCCTCTCCAAATCGAACTGCTTTCTCAAAAGTCATTCTGCCTATTCGTTGGCCAAAAAATGGTAAGTCTGCGTCAAATACCTTTTGAGCATTGCATATCTCGCATAGGTGATCTGAAAACTTGGCTGTTTTAGTCTTTCGCATCGCAACATATATTCCAGTTATCAAATAGAGGTCAGCGCCGATCGGTGGCTGCTGGCGAATAAAACCCTCGGAAAGGGGCTTAACATGAACTTCTCTCGCTCTTTCAATAACTGGCGCAAGTATCGTCAGACCGTCACGGAACTCGGCCGCATGACCAACCGCGAATTGCACGATCTCGGCATCGACCGTTCGGACATCCATCGCGTTGCCCGTGAGGCTTCTCACCGCTAATTCCAGGCGATCCGCTGCTCCTCCCAAGCAGGATTATTCTCGATTGAAACGCCCGCTGTATCCGCAGCGGGCGTTTTCTTTTGTCTGCACGTGGTGGCCGCGGTGGTTGCATGTTTTTCCGCTTGTTTAGCCCGCTCAAAAAATATCCTCTGCTTAATTGAAGAGCATCATAGTGCACAATTGCATGGCAGACGCCTTTTATTTGCACTGCACAATCGGACGGTTCTCGCCTATATAAACATCAACCGCAGAGAGACAGGCGATCCCGCCGTCCCGCGGACATAGGAAGAAGACAATGAACCCGATCCGCATTGCAAGAAGCTGGCTCAGCTACCGTCGCACGCTCAATGAACTCGGCGGCCTTTCGAACCAGACCCTGTCCGATATCGGCGTTAGCCGCTACGACATCCGGAATATCGCATCCCGCTCGTTCCGCTAATAGCGAGTACGATGCTTCCAAGACGGCGCCCCAGGGCGCCGTTTTTGATTTCGGGGTGTTGGATCGCACCGGCCGACATGATATCAGCCCGGAATGAACACGATCTCCTCCTATTCCCCTATCCACGTCGTCGGCGGTGGGCTTGCAGGTTCGGAAGCCGCCTGGCAGATCGCCAATTCCGGCGTTCCGGTCCTCCTGCATGAAATGCGCGGGGTGCGCGGCACGGATGCGCACAAGACCGATGGTCTTGCCGAACTTGTCTGCTCCAATTCTTTCCGGTCCGATGATGCGACCAGCAATGCCGTCGGCGTCATCCATGCTGAGATGCGCATGGCGGGCTCGCTGATCATGGCCGCTGCCGATCGATGCCAGGTACCGGCCGGTGGTGCGCTCGCCGTCGATCGCGACGGTTTCTCCGAGGCAGTGACCAAAGCGGTCCATGACCACCCGCTGATCACCGTCGTGCGTGAAGAGGTCACCGGCCTGCCGCCGAAGGATTGGGATCTTGCCATCGTCGCCACCGGACCGTTGACGGCGCCGTCGCTCGCGAGTGCCATCCAGGCGGAAACCGGCGAGGATCTGCTCGCCTTTTTCGACGCCATCGCGCCGATCGTCTACCGCGAGAGCATCGACATGGATATCTGCTGGTATCAGTCGCGCTACGACAAGGTCGGCCTGGCGGCACCGGCAAGGATTACATCAACTGCCCGATGGACGAGGCGCAGTACAATGCCTTCGTTGACGCGCTGATATCAGGCGACACGGTCGGCTTCAAGGAATGGGAGGGTACGCCTTATTTCGACGGCTGCCTGCCGATCGAGGTGATGGCCGAACGCGGCCGCGAGACACTGCGCCACGGACCGATGAAGCCGATGGGGCTGACGAACGCGCATAATCCGACGGTCAAGGCCTATGCCGTCGTGCAACTGCGGCAGGACAATGCACTTGGCACGCTCTACAATATGGTTGGCTTCCAGACGAAGCTGAAATATGGCGCACAGGCTGACATCTTCCGGATGATCCCGGGTCTGGAAAATGCGGAATTCGCCCGTCTCGGCGGGCTTCACCGCAATACCTATATCAACTCCCCTACCTTGCTCGACCCGTCGCTGACGCTGAAATCGCGGCCCGGCCTGCGTTTCGCCGGCCAGATCACCGGCTGCGAGGGTTATGTGGAAAGCGCCAGCGTCGGGCTGTTGGCCGGGCGTTTCGCCGCCGCCGAACGCAAGGGTGAGGCGATCTCGCCGCCGCCGGCGACGACAGCGCTCGGCTCGCTGCTCGGTCATATCACCGGCGGACACCTGGTCACCGACGAAGAGCCGGGCAAACGATCGTTCCAGCCGATGAACATCAATTTCGGGCTGTTTCCGGAGCTCCAGCCGGGTTCGATCGTCAAGCCTGAAGGCGTCAAGCGCTTTCGTGGCAAGGACAAGACGATCATGAAGCGGCAGTTGATCGCCCGGCGCGCTCTTACAGATTGCGCCGCCTGGCTGGGTCAAGAATCGACGCTTGCCGAAAGCGCCTGACCGGCGTTTTCAAACGCGTCGCATCGAACCGGTTCATGCGACCCGCTCGAAGTCTTTGCCTTTATGCATGTCGTCCTCCCAAAACCGCTGCACACTTTTGGGCGACATGCATTACTGCTTGTTCGCCGCCGAAATATTGCCTGTCGGCAGATCTTTATCCGGCTCTGCGATATAATTGCCGAGCAGCCAAAGCGAAACCTCCGAAGCTTCCTTGGCGGAAGCGAATTCGAAATCAGCGTTGTGATAGGGTGCATCGAGGAAGTCGATCACCAGTCCCCGGCCCGTTTCCGAGCCCACCACGCGCACCCGACCCGGCTCGATCAGATGGCAGGCGAAGTGGCGCGACATGTTGCGCATGAAGCCCGCCTTGTTGTCATGCAGGCGCACGAAGACCGCCTGACCGTTTTCCGTCGCCTGCAACTGACGGATCGCCTCGTTCGGAAAGGCGCGACCGAATTCGATGATGGCGAGGCCCGTGTCATGCAGGCCGTCTTCCTTGTTCTGCGCGGCCATGCGCGTTGCCACAAAAGCAATGAAAATGACGATGGCGAAAAGAACGCACCAGACGATAATGCCCACGCCGAGTCTCCGTTCAAAGGGTAGCGGTGGAAGCCTTGTAACGCGCGAGACTTGCGCGAATTTGACCGATATCAGATTTTCCGGCGGGTTGCTGCCAGTCCCATTCGCAGCTGGCGGCGCCATTGCGGCGGCTGCAGCGGTCGGTCGAACAGCAACGCGCCTCGCTTCTGCGCTTTGACGAGCACCGGTTCGGCAAGCGTCGCCGGCAGGAAGGCTGGAAAGACGGCCGGCGCAATCGGCCCCGCCGCCCTCGCCTTCACCAGATGTTCGCGACCAAGACCGGCTAAGGCCTCGATGGCAGCAGAGATGCGCGGCCTGTCTTTTCCAGCAAGGAAGGCATCGCGATCGAGACCGGTGGCGGAAAGGATCTGCAGCGGAATATACACCTGGCCGCGGCGGCGATGCAGCGGCATCAGCAGCAGCAATCCGGCGACCGCCTGGGCGACGCCGGCATGGCCGGCGGCGTCGGCCGATCGTGCGGCTTCCTCCGGCGACAGCACGAGACTTGCGAGCTGGATTAGGGCCGATGCCGTTTCACCGGCATAGCCTTCAAGCGAAAGGCGTGTCTCCATCGGATCGTCATAGAGATCGAAGGTGCGGGCCTCGATCATGTCGATCAGCGTCTTGCGCGGCAGGCGGTGCGTTTCGATCGCGGTCAGAAGGGCTGCTGCGACGGGATTGGCTGCCGTCGAGCCGTGTGCGCTGCCTTCCAGCAGGTCGTGCCAATATTGTAGCCGCACCTCGCCGGGCAACGGCTCGTGCACGAGATCGCGGATGCGGGCAAGCTCGGCATTGAAGGCATAAAGAGCTGCAAGCGCGCCGCGCTTTTCCTCCGGCGACAGCAGACAGGCGAGATAGCGGTCGCGATCGCTGTCACGCAGCATCGCCAGGCAGATCTCCTGGTTCATCGCAATATGCGCTTCAGTCATCGTCAGACCGCAATCAATGCCGCGGCGACGGCGCGTTGCTCGGCGAGCATGATATTGAAGGTGCGGACTGCAGCGCCGGTGCTCATCGGATCGGAGGAGATGCCGCGCGACTTCAGCGCCAGCCTCAATTCCTCGGGCAGACGGCGAAGCTCGGTTCCGGTACCGACGAGCAGAACCTCGATATCGGCGGCCTCATCCAGCACCCGGCGAAAATTTTCAGGCGACAGCGGTTTCGACATGTCCATGTCCCAGCCATGAATGCCGGAGGGCAGGCAAAGGATCGAGCCGCGATGCGACATGTCGGCAAAACGAAAGCCGCCATTGCCATAAGCATCGATCGGAGCGCGCCCGGGGAAATGCGCGGCGCGGATTTCTATGCCTTTTGCCATGTTTTCAAACCACCGTGCCGGATTTTACACCAGCATCCGTCTTGTTGCTCTCTTCCCCGTCGGAAGCCTCCGGCCGCAGCCGGAAGACGATCAACACGGGAGCGGCGATATAGATCGAAGAGAAGGTGCCGAGAGCGACGCCGAAGAGCATCGCAAAGGTGAAGGAACGGATGACTTCGCCGCCGAAGAGAAAGAGCGCCAGCAAGGCGATCAGCGTCGTCGCCGCGGTCAAAACGGTGCGCGACAGCGTCTGGTTGATCGATGCATCGATCAGGATCGGCAGCGGCATCTTCTTGTATCGCTTCAGATTCTCGCGCATTCGGTCGTAGACCACGACCGTATCGTTCAGGGAATAACCGACGATGGTCAGCACGGCGGCGATGCTCGTCAGGTTGAACTCGATGCCGGTGAGGACGAAGAGACCGAGCATGATGATGACGTCGTGCAGCGTTGCGACGATGGCGCCGACCGCGAATTGCCATTCGAAGCGGATCCAGATGTAGATCAGGATCGCCGCAAGTGCTGCCAGCACGCCGAGCGTCGCCATCATCGTCAATTCGCCCGAGATGGCGGGGCCGACGACTTCGACGCGGCGAAAATCATAATCTTCCTGGAGCTCGCCGCGCACCAGCGTCGCCGACGACTGCTCGGCATTTTCGCCGCCGCCCTGGGAAGCGATGCGGATCCGCGCATTCGACGGCCCGCCCGTGCGTTCGACACGGATCTCACCGAGATTGAGATCGTTGAGGCGCTCGTGGAGATCGGCGATGTCGGCATTGCCCTGCTTTGCCGTCACCTCGATGAGCGAGCCGCCGGTGAAATCAATGCCGAGATGCAGTCCGACGGTAGCAAAGGCGGCCATGGCGATCAGCGAGATGACCGCCGACGCCGTAAAGACATAACGGCGGATCCCCATGAAACGGATATTGGCGTGTTCGAAAAGATGGGTCAGCACGCTCTTCGGCAGATGCCGGGGATGGCGCCTTCTCAGCCAGACGGCAACGATCGAGCGCGTCAGCGTGAAAGCCGTGAAAACGGTCGTCAGGATGCCGACCGCCAGCGTCACCGCGAAACCGCGGATGGATTCGCTGCCAAGGAAAAAGAGGATGATGGCGGCGATGAAGATCGTCACATTCGCGTCGACGATCGTTGCAAATGCGCGCGAGAAACCGCGGCCGACGGCCTCGGCAAAGAAATGGGTGGTTTTTTCCTCTTCGCGGATGCGCTCGTAGATCAGTACGTTCGAATCGACCGCCATGCCGACGATCAGCACGATGCCGGCAATCCCGGGCAAGGTGAGCGTCGCACCGACAAGACTGAGCACCGCGACGATGAGGATCAGGTTGAGGAAGAGCGAGACGACGGCGATGATGCCGAGAATACGATAGAGGGCGATCATCAGTGCTGCGACCAGCACGACGGCGACAAGGCCGGCAACGAGACCGTTGAAGATGGAATCGGCGCCGAAGCTCGGGCTGACGCTGCGTTCCTCAACGCTCGTCAGCGTCGCCGGCAAGGCGCCGGCGCGCAGCATGATCGCAAGGTCGCGGACGCCGTCCTCGGAGAAGTTTGCCGAAATCCGGCCCTCGCCGCCAGTGATCGCCGCATCGATGACCGGTGACGACATCACCTGGTCGTCGAAGACGATGGCAAGGTGCTTGCCGATATTCTGCTCCGTCGCCTGCGCCAGCCGCTGTGTGCCTTCCGCATCGAGACGGTAGGCAATCGAGGTCTCCTGCGTCTGCGGATCGACGATGGGCTCGATATCGATCATGTTGCTGCCGGTGACAAAAGCCGTGCGGTCGACGAGATAGGGAATCGGCGGATCGTCGAGGGAATAAAGGACTTGCGACGTTGCAGGCCAGCGGCCGTTCAGCGCCTCCTGCCCCGACATGCTTTCGTCAATCAGATGAAAGGAAAGCTTGGCGGGCTGGTTCAGGATGTTCTTCAGCCGCTCGGCGTCGACCGATCCCAGCACCTGCATGACGATGCGGTCGGCGCCATCGGGGCGAACGAGGAAATTTTCATAGCCGAATCCGGCGATGCGGCGGCCAACGATATCGAGCGAGCGGCTCCGGGCGGAAGCGACATCAGCGGTAATGCCGGCGTCGGAAATCTGCAGTGAGAGTTGCCCCTCCTCGCCCTGCCGAAGCGCGACCTCAGATCCGGAATGTCCACCAACCGTCGTCAACGGCTTCAGGAGATCGACCGCCGCCTGTGTCTGGGCCGGATCGGTGATGCGGACGGTGACGGTCTGGTCATTGCCGGTCAGCCCAGTATAGCGGATGCCGGCGCCGCGTAGCGCGTTACGCACATTGGCGACCAACTCCTCCAGGCGGTCCTTGACGACATCGGAACGCTCGACCTTCAGAACGATATGCGAGCCGCCCTGCAGGTCGAGACCGAGCGTCAAGCGGTCGTGCCCCAACCAGTCCGGCAGGGAGGATCGCTGCGCCTCAGTCAGCAGATTGGGCGCAGCGATGACGATGGCCGCAAACGCGACCAGCCAAATCAGAAGTGTTTTCCAGCGGGAAAAATGCAACATTCTCTCGACGATCTTCCGATCCGGCGGTCCTGCCGTTATCGCTTGTTACGCCGCGTCGGCCTTGACCGGTTCACCCTTGACGCGAATTTCGGAGATGCCGCTGCGGACAATGCGCACACGCACGCCATCAGCGATCTCGACTTCGACTTCCTTTTCGTCAACGACCTTGGTGACCTTGCCAACGAGACCGCCGCCGGTGACGACCTGGTCGCCGCGACGGATCGCCTTCAGGGTTTCCTCACGCTTCTTTGCCTGTGCGCGCTGCGGACGGATCAGCAGGAAGTACCAGACGACCATCAGCGGCACGAACAGGATGATCATTTCGAAACCGGAGCCGCCGAATCCCGTTGCGGTATCGGTCGCGCTCTGGGCGAATGCCGGGGTGATGAACATGCTAAACTCCTCAGGCTTGGGCGGCGGAGCTCCGCCTCTCTTTTCAGGTTGCCGGACTATAGTTACGGCTTCGATGAATGCAACAGAAACAGCCGGAAACAGTACCGATTCCGCTGCCTCATAACCTTTCCGCCGTCAAAACGCCATGCTAAAGCGCGTCGCATCGAACTTGATCGATGCGACGCGCTTTAGATCTTTTGTTTTCAAGCATGTCGTTATCCCGGAACCGCTCCACACTTCCGGGCGACATGCATTAGCGGCATCGAAAGATCAAAGCGGATTGCCGCAGTGAGAAATCAGGAGGCCACCGATGACCGAGGAAATCAACACAGCCCTGCTCGCCGAACTGAGACGGCTCGCTGACGCCGTCGAACGTCTTGCCGGACCGGCACCTGCCCTCAACGATTGGGACGCTGCCGACTGTTTCGTCTGGGTGCCATTGCGCCAGCATCTGCAGCCGGTCAAGAAGCCGAACCGGGTGGCGTTGACGCTCATCCGCGGCGTCGATCATGTGCGCGACATCCTGCATGAAAATACGGTGCGTTTCGCCGAGGGGTATCCCGCCAACAATGTGCTGCTCTGGGGCGCGCGCGGCATGGGCAAATCCTCGCTGGTCAAAGCCGTCCACGAAGATGTCAGGCGCGAAAGCAGCATCTTGCTGAAGCTGGTCGAAGTCCATCGCGAGGATATCGCCAGCCTTCCCCATCTGCTCGACCTCCTGAAGGACACGCCCTACCGCGTGATCGTCTTCTGCGACGATCTTTCCTTCGATCACGACGACACTGCCTACAAGTCGCTGAAGGCGGCACTCGACGGCGGCGTCGAAGGGCGGCCGGACAATGTGCTGTTCTACGCCACCTCCAACCGGCGCCACCTTCTGCCGCGCCACATGATGGAAAACGAGCAGTCGACGGCGATCAATCCATCGGAGGCGGTCGAGGAGAAGGTTTCGCTTTCCGACCGCTTCGGCCTCTGGCTCGGCTTCCACAAATGCAGCCAGGAGGATTATCTCGGCATGATCGATGGCTATGCCGATCATTTCAAGCTCGGGCTCGAACGCGACAAGATGCATGCCGAGGCGCTGGAATGGGCAACGACCCGCGGCGCCCGCTCCGGCCGTGTCGCCTGGCAGTATATCCAGGACTTGGCCGGGCGCATGCGCGTTCACATCGACAGAGCCTGAAATAACAAAAGCCCGGCTGTTGGCCGGGCTTTTGCGCTTCCTGGTACGCAGTACCTATTCCAGGAAAGTCATCGGGTTGACCGGGGACGCGTCCTTGCGCACCTCGAAATGGACCTGCGGCTGCTTGACGTCGCCGCTCATACCGGAGACGGCGACGGTCTGGCCGCGCTGGATCTTCTGGCCGCGGGTGACGCTCAGCGTATCGGCGTTGCCGTAGACGGTGACAGTGCCGTCGTCGTGACGGACGAGAACGGTGTTGCCGAGTTCCTTCAGGCCGTTGCCGGCATAAATGACGACGCCGTTTTCAGCGGCCTTGATCGGCGTGCCCTGCGGTACCGAGATGTCGATGCCGTCATTGCGGTTGCCGTTGACGTTGGCGCCGTATGAAGCAATGACCTGGCCGCGCACCGGCCAGCGGTATTTGCCGATGCCGGTTGATTCCGGTGCGGCGGAGCTGACGTCCGACTTCTTCTCGGCATCGTCGACGGTCTGGGTAGCGGCCGGCGCCTTATAGGGCGCGGGCTGAACGGACGCCGTCTGCTGGGCAGCCGCCGGCTGGGTCTGCTTCGAATCGACCTTCTCGGCCGGGATCGACGCGGTCTTGATATTGTCGGCGGTGCCGTTCGGGATCTTCAGGGCCTGACCGATGCGGAGCGAGTTGGCCGATAGATTATTGGCGGCCTTGAGGTCGTCGACATTGCTGCCAGTCGCCTTGGCAATCTTCGCCAGGGAATCACCTTGCTTGACGACATAGGTGCCGGCAGGCGCCTTCGGATCCTTGCCGGTGCCGGCGGGAATTTTGCCGGTGGTATCGGCACTCGCCAGCGTCTTGTCGCGGGCTGAATTGGCGCCTGGAATGACGGCAACGTTCTGCTCAGGCGTCTTCGGCGCCTCCGGCATCTTGGCGGGCTTGGAAAGGTCAGCCGCTTGCGATGCCGCCTTGGCGGCATTGCCGCCGTTGAAGGTCGGGATCAGGATCGCCTGGCCAGGCTGGGCGGCAGATGCCGTCCTCAGAGCATTGACGCGCAGAATTTCTTTTTCCGGGACGCCGAAACGCCTGGAGAGCGTGGCGATGCTTTCACCCGGACGCAGCGTCACGGAAGGCGCGTTGGTCGCGGACCAGCCGGAAACCTTCGGCGTCGTGCCGGTCGTCAGCGTATCGGGCGTCATCTTCGGCGCAGCCGGCGCGACCAATCGCGGCTTTTCAGCCTGCGGCGCAGACGGGAAAGGCTGGGCGAGCGCGACTTCCTTTTCCCGCTGCCGGGAGGGGGCAACAGCCGTCGGCGCCGCCAACTCGGAACGCTGCACCGAGACCGGCGCCGAAGCGAGACGCGCGCTCGAGCTCGACGTGCGGGTCGGATCGTAACCCTGGCGTGCGGGATAAGGCTGGTTCAGCGCGTCATTGCCGCCGCCGTAGCCCGACTGGCTGGCAACGGCCGAACCGCCGAGATCGGCGCGCGGCACCGGATCGCCCTGAGAACCGTTCATATTCCTGCGCGGAATGGAACTTGTGGTGATCTGGTCCTGCCCGGAGGAGGAAAACAAGCCGCCAAACCGTGTCACATCGGAACTACAGCCCGTTGCGGCACTTGCCAGCAGGCCAACAACCAGAAGGTTACCGGCCGACTTCCCGAACTTTGGCGAAAGATTGAAACGCATGACTCGACCCACTGAGAACGCAACCATTTGTGAGTCTATTAAAACGCGTTAGTATTACCACGCGGTTAAGATGCTGGAATCAGTGCGATATTTTTGAGAAGTTGATAACCATAGCTTACGGGTGAAAAATCGCAGTGTGCCGAGCATGATCCCAAAAAGCCTGAGTGGCTTTCGCACAACCTCATCCTCTGGTTTTTTGTTGGTCGGATTTCAGGCCGATGCGGCCTGAAGTCGTCGACATCTACAGCAGTGAGGCAAGGCGCGGAACGATCGGCAGATATGGAGCGTCGAACAGTTCCTCGCGTTCGAAACGGCTGCCGGTTTTCGTCAGCCGCACCATGCGACACTCATTCTCGGAAATCATCAGCGGCGCGATCATCGAGCCGCCGGAAACGAGCTGGTCGGTATAGAAGCGCGGCATCGCGTTGAAGGCGGCCGTCACCAGGATGCGGTCGAAGGTGCCCTCACCCTGCATGCCGGCGCTGCCGTCGGCGTGGCGGATGATGACGCTGCGCAGGCCAAGCGATTCCATGCGCCGTTGCGCTGCCGTCGTCAGCGTCTTGTAGCGGTCGATGGACAGGACACGCTCGGCCACGCGGCCCATGACGGCGGCGGTAAAGCCACTTCCGGTGCCGATCTCCAGGACGCGTTGGCCGGGCTTGAGCTTCAGGTGATGCAGGATGCGGACGGCAAAATCGATGCCTTCGAGAAAAGAGCCGCATTCGATCGGGATCGTCCGGCTCGAATAGGCGTCGTCGGCAAATTGCGGCGGCACAAACTGTGAGCGCTGCGTCTGCTCGACCGCCGTCAGCAGATCGAGATCGGAGATGCCTTCGGCACGCAATCTAAGGACCAGCGCAGCAAAGCCCTCCTTCTCCGCCAGTCTTGCCGTCAAACTTGTGCTCCGTATTCCAAGGCCCGCGCCACGCGGTCCGTCACGGAATAATCGGTCAGATCCAGTTTCAAAGGCGTTACCGAAATCTTATTATGCTTCAGGGCGTGAATATCGGTGCCTTCGATGAAGGCGCCGGCGCGTTCGCCAAACTTCAGCCAGTAGTAAGGAAATCCCCGGCCGTCGGAGCGGGCGTCGACCTGCACATTGAAGGCCAGCTTGCCTTGCATGGTCACCTCGGCGCCATCGACTTCGTCGGGACGGCAGTTCGGGAAGTTGAGATTGAGGAACGTGCCCTCCGGCAGGTCCAGGACCATCAGCTTTTCCAAAAGAGCCGGGGCATGCGTCTCACAGACCTCCCAGGGCACGATGCGCGCGCCGTCCTCATAGAGATAGGCTTGGCTGAGCGCGAAGGAGCGCACGCCCTGCATGGTGCCCTCGATGGCGCCGGCAATCGTGCCGGAATAGGTCACGTCGTCGGCAACGTTCGAGCCTGAATTGACGCCGGAGAGGACAAGGTCCGGCTTGATGTCCATCACCTGCCTGATGCCCATGATGACGCAATCGGTCGGCGTGCCGCGCAGGGCGAAGTGCTTTTCGGAAATCTTGCGCAGCCGCAGAGGTTCGGAGAGGCTCAGCGAATGGGCAAGACCGCTCTGGTCGGTCTCCGGCGCCACGATCCAGACATCGTCGGACAGCGTGCGCGCGATCCGCTCCAGCGCGGCAAGGCCTTCGGCATGAATGCCGTCGTCATTCGTAAGCAGGATGCGCATCGCCTCAGGCCGCCCGTTCGATCTTGGTCAATCCGCCCATATAAGGCAGCAAAACGTCCGGAATCGTGACGGAACCGTCCTCATTCAGATAATTTTCGAGGACGGCGATCAGGCAGCGGCCGACGGCCGTGCCGGAACCGTTCAGCGTGTGGACGAACCTGTTGCTCTTGTCTTCCTTGCCGCGATACCGCGCGTTCATTCGGCGGCCCTGAAAATCGCCGCAGATCGAGCAGGAGGAGATTTCACGGAAGGCATTCTGTCCCGGCAGCCACACTTCGAGATCGTAGGTCTTGCGCGAGCCGAAGCCCATATCGCCGGTGCAAAGCGTCATGGTGCGGAAATGCAGGCCGAGGCGTTTCAACACTTCCTCGGCGCAGGCGGTCATGCGTTCATGCTCGGCAACGGCGCTCTCGGCATCGGTGATCGAGACGAGTTCGCATTTCCAGAACTGGTGCTGGCGCAGCATGCCGCGCGTATCACGGCCGGCAGAGCCTGCTTCCGAGCGGAAGGACGGCGTCAGCGCGGTGAAGCGGAGCGGCAGCTTTTCCTGATCGAGGATTTCCTCGCGCACCAGATTGGTCAGCGTCACTTCGGCCGTCGGGATCAACCAGCGGCCGTCCGTCGTCCTGAACAGATCCTCGGCGAATTTCGGCAGCTGGGCGGTGCCATAAACAGCCTCGTCGCGCACCATCAGTGGCGAGCTGACCTCGGTATAGCCGTGCTCGCTGGTGTGGAGATCGATCATGAACTGGCCGAGCGCGCGCTCGAGCTTGGCGAGCGGCCCGGTCAGAACCGTGAAGCGCGAGCCGGAGAGCTTGGCGGCGCGCTCGAAATCCATATAGCCGAGCGCCTCGCCGATTTCGAAGTGCTCCTTCGGCGTGTGGTTCCAGCGCGGCTTTTCGCCGACGGTGCGGGTGACGACATTGTCATGCTCGTCCTTGCCAACCGGGACATCGTCGAAGGGGATGTTCGGGATGCGCGACAAAGCGTCGTTGAGTTCGGCCGTCAGTTGCCGATCCTCTTCCTCGATCGCCGGCAGCAGGGTCTTGAGTTCGGCGACCTCGGCCTTTAGCTTCTCGGCAAGCTCGCTATTCTTTTGAGCCATCGCCGCACCAATCTCCTTGGAGGCGAGGTTGCGGCGAGACAGCAAATCCTGCGCCTTCTGCACGGCGGAGCGCCGCTTTTCATCGAGGGCAACGAGGCTTTGGGCCAGAGGCTCCGCGCCGCGCTTGGCAAGGGCGGCATCGAGCGCTTCGGGATTCTCACGGATCCATTTGATATCGAGCATCGTCGTTCCAGGTCGTTGCAACAGAGATGGCCCAGCCAAAGCCTGATCGGGCCTCGACCGGATGTGAAACGGCGTTCACAAAGGGGGATTGGGATCGCCGCTCAGACGCTGTCCGTCTTGGCAACGTCCGCGGATCCGGTGTCCTCTTCGACCGCCTGCCGGGCACGCTGGCGCTCCACGAGTCGCGCCGCATAGATGGAAATCTCGTAGAGAAGGATCGTCGGGATCGCAAGGCCGATCTGGGACATCGGGTCCGGCGGCGTCAGCACGGCAGCGACGACAAAGGCGAGGACGATGGCAAACTTGCGCTTTTCGGCGAGCCATTGCGACGTCAGAAGACCGACACGGGCGAGCAGCGTGGTGACGACGGGAAGCTGGAAGACCAGACCGAAGGAGAAGACCAGCGTCATGATCAGGCTCAGATATTCCGAGACCTTCGGCATCAGCGAGATCGCTATCTCGTCATGACCCGGCGCCTGCTGCATCGACAGGAAGAACCACATGACCATCGGCGTGAAGAAGAAATAGACGAGCGCGCCGCCCATCAGGAACAGGACCGGTGAGGCGATCAGGAACGGCAAGAAAGCCTGGCGCTCGTTCTTGTAGAGACCGGGCGCCACGAACTTGTAGACCTGGGCGGCAATGATCGGGAACGCGACCACAAGGCCGCCGAACATCGCCACCTTGACCTGCGTGAAGAAGAATTCCTGCGGCGCGGTGTAGATGAGCTGGGCCTTCTCGACGTCGAGATGCGCCCACACGACGGCTGTCTTGTAGGGAATGACCAGATAGTTGAAGAGATGCTTGGCAAAAAAGAAGCATGCGATGAAGGCGACGAAAAACGCGCCGATCGACCATATCAGCCGCTTGCGCAGCTCCATCAAGTGCTCGATCAACGGCTGCGGCTTGTCTTCGATATCACCGCTCATGCCTCGTCCTTCTTCGTCTGCGCCGGCTTCTTCGGCGTTGCAGGCTTCCTGGCTGCCGTCGTGCGTTTGGGTTTTTCCACAGGCACGGCGATAGCGGCCGCAGCATCGACCCTGTCAGCAGCCTTCACGCGCGGCTTGCGCACGGGTTTCGGCTTGGCGGCAACTGTATCGGCCTGAACAATCGCTGCTGCGACGGGTTCCGACGGCGCAGGCGTCGCTACCAATGGCGGCGTTTCCGGCAGGCTCATCGACGGCGTCGGGGCTGCGACAGCACTTGGGCGGCACCTCGGTCTTGTTTTCCGTGATCGTGGACGACTTCTGCAGGTCGGCCTTGATCTCGTTGCCCATCTGGCGAAGCGGGTTCATCGCCTCGCGCAGGCTGTTGACCGGGTTCAGTTTCTGGGCGTCGCTGATCGTCTGCCGGACGTCGTCAAGCTCGGCTTCGCGCAACGCTTCGTCGAACTGCGCACGAAATTCACCCGCCACCTTGCGGGCGCGCTGCGTCATCTTGCCGAAAGCGCGCAGCATCGGCGGCAAATCCTTGGGACCGACCACCACGATCAGTACAACCGCGATGACCAAAAGCTCGGTCCAGCCAATATCGAACATGCAAGGCTCCTGGACGGGAAGCGCGGGGGCTGCGCTTTTTCCCGGACTTGGTTACTTCGTTTCGTCGGCCTTGTGATCGACGGTCTTTGCCGTGTCCGGCGCGTCCTCGTCCGTCATGCCCTTCTTGAAGCTTTTGATGCCCTTGGCGACATCGCCCATCAGTTCCGGAATCTTGCCGCGACCGAACAACAACAGCACGACCGCCAGAACGATCAGCCAGTGGTAGATGCCAAAAGAACCCATTACGCTTACTCCCTGTTGTGATGTTCCCTAATGTAAGAATTTCCCACACCGTTTCCAACATCAAGCCCTTTGAACTGTGCTTAATGTCACGGTATCGCCCTTTGTGACAAGCCACAGATCCGTCGAAAAATGGTGAGCACTAATGTTTTCGTCATGCGTGGCAAAAGCAAGACGAAGTCCTTCAATCTTCGGAGGTAGAACGCGGGGCCAGCAACCCCAGTTCTTCGAGATCCATCTGGGTGATCGGATCTTCGTCCTCGGTCAATTCGTCGTTCATCAACGGCGAGGGAATATTGAAGTTCGCCGGGATGCGGCCCGACAGCAGGCCCGCCCCCTTCAATTCTTCGAGGCCAGGCAGATCGCGCAACTCTTCCAGGCCGAAATGGTCGAGAAAATCGCGCGTCGTGCCCAATGTCACCGGCCGGCCCGGCGTGCGCCGGCGGCCGCGAAACCGTACCCAGCCGGCTTCCATCAGCACGTCGAGCGTGCCGCGCGAGGTCTGAACGCCGCGGATATCCTCGATTTCGGCACGCGTCACCGGCTGGTGATAGGCGATGATCGCCAGCACTTCCAGCGCGGCGCGCGAAAGCTTCTTCACCTCATTGTCATCACGCCGGATGACAAAGGACAGGTCGGCGGCGGTGCGGAAGGCCCAGGCGCCTTCGACCTGCACGAGATTGACGCCGCGCGGCGCATATTGCTCCTTCAGCCGCAGCATGATCGCCTGCACGTCGGTCTTCTCAGGCAGGCGCTCGGCGAGGAAGCCTTCGGAGACCGGCTGCGAGGAGGCGAAAACCAGCGCCTCGGCGATGCGCTCGGCCTCGATCTCGGCCTGCAGGTCGCGGCCCTGGTCTTCGAAATTGCCGTCGAATTCCTCTTCGCTCCTCGGATCGATCAAGCCGGCTGCTCCTGTTCGACCACCTGCAGTGTGGCATGTTTCGGACCGCGGCGCATGTATATCGGCTGAAAGGCGCCGTCCTGGCGGATTTCGAGCTTGCCCTCGCGCACCAGCTCCAGCGAGGCGGCAAAGGCGCTGGCGATTGCGGTGACGCGCTCCTCGGGCGCGGCGAGATAACGCAGCAGATAATGCTCCATCGCTGTCCAGTCGCCGATCTCGCCGATCATCTGGGTCAGCAGCTCGCGGGCGTCGGTCAGCGACCAGACGGTACGCCGCTCGATCGTCACCTGGGTGACGGCATGGCGCTGGCGCAGCGCCGCATAGGCGGTCAGGAGATCGTAGAGGCTTGCCGCATAAGCGGATTGCTGTCGGTCGGGAATATGCTCGGGCGCGCCGCGCACGAAGATATCGCGGCCGAGGCGGTTGCGGTTGACGAGGCCGTCCGCCGCCTGTCGCATGGCTTCGAGACGTTTCAGGCGGAAGGCGAGTGTTGCCGCCAGCTCCTCGCCGGAAGGGCCGTCATCCTTGGCTTGCTGGGGAATGAGCAGCTTCGACTTGAGATAGGCAAGCCAGGCTGCCATGACGAGGTAATCGGCGGCAAGCTCGATGCGAATACGCCGGGCACTTTCGATAAACAGCAGATATTGCTCGGCGAGCGCCAGCACCGAAATGCGCGAGAGGTCGACCTTCTGGTTGCGGGCGAGATAGAGCAACAGGTCGAGCGGGCCTTCGAAGCCGGCAACGTCGATCACCAGCGCCGGCTCGTGGCTGGCGCGCTCGGCACCGTTATCCTGCCACAGCTTGTCCATTGGCGTTGCCGCCTGCGGACGTTCCGTGCCCTTGACCGTGTTCACCTAGCTGTTCCCTTACGATCAAACCGTCGCAAACATCGCCTCGAATTCCATCCTCAATTCCGCTTCATCTGAAGTATCCGGCGCCCCGAAGCCCGCTTCCACCGCTTTTGCGCGGGCAAGCGATATGCCTGCGAGCGGCGGAACATTTGCCACGACATCGAGCATCTCGTCCATATTGCCGTTGCAATGCAGCACGATATCGCATCCACCTGCAATGATATTCGCCGCACGTTCACCGATCGCACCGGAAAGAGCGTTCATCGAGCTGTCGTCGGAGAGCAGCAGACCATTAAAGCCGATGTGTTCGCGGATGATGCCATCGATCACCTTGCGCGAGGTCGTCGCTGGATTGTCCGGATCGATGGCGGCGAAAACGACGTGACAGGTCATCGCCATCAACTCGTCCTTCATCGCGACAAAGGGTGGAAAATCATGGAGTTCCAGCTCATGGCGCGAGACAGTGACGACAGGCAGCTCCAGATGTGAATCCGCAAAGCCGCGACCGTGGCCGGGCATATGCTTCATTACAGGCAACAGGCCGCCGGCCTTCAGCCCTGCGGCAGCCGCTTTTCCCATCGCGATGACGGTTTCGGGATCGCCGCCATAGGCGCGGTCGCCGATGACGTTGCTGCTGCCCTCGACCGGCACATCGAGCACCGGCAGGCAATCGACATCGATGCCGAGGCTCGAAAGGTCGAAGGCGTGCAGCCGCGACATCAGCCAGGCGGCGCGCAGGCCGAGCGCGCGATCGCGGCGATAGAGATCGCCGAGCGCCTGGCCGGAAGGATAACGCGCCAGAACGGGCGGACGGATGCGCTGGACGCGGCCGCCCTCCTGGTCGATCAGCACCGGCGCATGCCAGCCGACGCTGTCGCGCAATTCGGCGACGAGATCGGCGATCTGCGGCGCTTCGGAGATGTTGCGCCCGAAGAGGATGAAGCCCCAGGGTCGTTCGCCCCGGTAAAAGGCCTTCTCTTCGGATGTGAGGGCAAGGCCGCTACAGCCAAGGATCATCGCTTTTGATTCGGTCATATCGGAATCATAGACGGCGCCCGGCCAAATGCGAGCAAGGTCGGGCGCGATGCACAGAAAAGAGCCGCGGACCGATCCGGCCCGCCGCCCTTATATTCTATCCAAAAAAACCGATCTACTTGGAGATCAGGCAGCTTCCGCCCGCTGCGCGATACTGTTCGCAGAGTGCTGCGGCCTCGTCCTTGGAACCGGCCGGAATGCGGACACGATAGAAAGTGCCCTTGCCGGCGATATCGGCCCTGCGGATCTCATGATTGCGGCCACTAAGCACGCTGGCGAATTTCTTCGACAGGTTGGCATAGGATTTGGTCGCCTCGTCTTCCGAAGGCAGCGAGGCGATCTGGATGCCGTAGCCGCCGGCGGATGCAGCCTGCTGTGGCTTTGCGGCGACTGGCGCTGCGGCCGCGACCTCAGTCGTCTTCGGCTGCTGCGCGGGCGGGCGGACATTGCCCTTCTCGGTCACGGTGCCGACGACGGTGACGGGCTGATCGGCCGGACGGGCGGTGGGGATCGGAGCGGTATCGGTGATCGCCGAGCTCTTGACCGGGCGCACCGGTGGAGCGACCGGGGCCGGGTTTGCGGCCTGCGCATCCGCACTGCCGGCGAGCGACGGCTGTACCGGCGCGGTTTCGACCGGGGCTGCAGAACGAGCATCGGCAGAAGCGATCTCGGCGCTTGCCGGGAAGCTCGCAGCCGTTCCACCGACTGGCGGCACGGGCGGGGTCGACTGAGCCGTCAACGGTGGCTGAGCCGGCGGCGTCGGCTGGGCAGACTGTGTCGCCTGGGCAGACTGTGTCACCCGGGCAGATTGCGTCGCCGGGGCAGACGCCGCAGGCTGATCGACGGGCGCAGGCTCCTCGCGGGCGACCAACGTACCGTCAGGCTTGACGATCATCGTGCGGACCTTGCGCGGCGAAACCGACGGCGTCTTGTCGGCGTCGCTTGCGAGAGCCTTGTCGGTGTTGTCCTGGTCCGGCAGCAGACGCGGATCCTCCGTCTCACCGACCGCAGTCGGCGTGACCTGATCGTCGGCGTTGGCGTTCTCGTCGTCCTCAGGCAGCGCTTCCGGTGTCAGCGTGCGCTGGACGACATCGACGGGCGCCTCGTCGGAAGAAACGAGCGCCTTCTGCTTCGGCTCTTCGGCAGAACCCGCAACGCGGTCGTAAACGGCCTTATCCTGGTTCGGCACGGTCTTGCCGCCAGGATTTTCCGGAACGACCTTGACCGGCTCCTTGTCGGCGGTGATCACACGCGGCTCACCGGACGCGACAATGCCGAGCCCCTCGCCGTTCCAGACGGAGGAATAGACGCCATAACCGACGCCGCCAAAGACCACGAGCACGACGGCCCCGGCGAGCAGCCGACGCATCGACCGGGCGCGGCTGAAATCAGCGGCCTGGCTTGCCGATTTGATCCGAACTTCGGAGGTCTCACGGCGCTCGACCGGTTCACGCACGCTGCGGCGGAAATCCTCCTCCAGCGCCCGTTCGAAATCATCGAGGCCATCGGCGATGGTAGGCTTGACAGGCTTTGCCGCGGCGGCAGCCGTATCCCGGGCAGGCGCCGGTGTTTCCCGCGGCTTGGCCGGTTCAAAGAAGCTGGCGATCTCTGCGTCGAGATCGAACTCGTAATCTGCGGTTTTCGCGATCGGGGCGGGCTGCTCCACTGGCGGCAGCGCCGGCACGTGCATGTCGTCGACGGTCTCGGGACGATCCTCCGGGTCAGAGATCATCGCCGGATCGAATGGCAGGTCTTCGGTTGAGTCGCCGGCTGACGCCCAGTTGAAAGACGGAGCCGGTGCTGGAGCCTGCGGCTCGGGAACGTAGGCCGGAGCCGGCCGTGAGGGGGCAGCATCCTGCTGGTAAGCCGGAGTTTGCGGCTCAGGAGCAAAAACGGGGGCGGACCGAGGCGGGACGGCCGCGGCCTGCTGGGGAGCAGGCGCCGGCACCTCAGGCTGCGGCGCGGGCTCGGACGGCTCGGAGAAATCGAGATCGGCGAGCTCCAGCTCGATGCCGGCAAGATCCAACTCGAAATCATGGCCGGCGAAGGGGTCTTCGGCTTCCGGTATCGGCTGCGGCGCCCGCGAATATGCCGTTGCAGCAGGCTCTGGCGCAACGACCTCTGCAAGCTGCGGCGCGACTGGCCGTGCGGCTTCGGCTGCATAGACCGGAGCAGGCCGGACGGACACTGGGCCGGCGACTGGTGGGGGGGCGATCACCTCGGTCTGGACAGGTGCGTCTGCCACGGGGGCGGCAGGAATGGGCGCGGCCTCGATCGATGCGGGCGGCGGCGTGACGGGCGCCGGATTGGCACGTTGCGGCACCGGATAACGCGAGACGTCGGCAAGCAGATCGTCAAGATCGAAAGTGCCGGCGGTGTGCGGAACATCAGGCACGACCTCGGTCAGCGCGGCATCGGCCTGGATCTCGCCCTCGACGGCGGCGGCGATCAGATCGAAACCGGCATCGGACCCGAAATCCTCCGGTTCCTCCTCGACTTCGATGAATTCTTCGGCCTCCGCAGTCTCTTCCGGCGCGATCACCTCATCATGGCGGTCGAGTTCAGCGGGGAAGCCAAGCGACGGTGAAGCGGATTCGAATTCCTCGGAAGGCTCTATAGCGGCGACAGGCGCCGGCGGTTCGATGACAGGTTCAGGCTCCAGGACAGGAAGATCGACAGACGGCACTTCAGCTGCCGGTGCCACGACCATTTCGGCCACAGCCTCCGGCAAAACAACCGCTTCTTCGCGTTTCGGAGCATGGAAATTGGCAAGCGGTAGCCGGATGCTGGCAGCCGACCATTGCGGCGCCTTGGCGGGCTGCGCCAGCGAAGAGACGGGTGCGGCGCCGATCGACAGCTCAAGCTCCTCGATCAGATCGCGTGCACCGCCGAATGCTGATTGCAGCGATGCCTCGGGCTCGGGGGAAAGATGCTCCGCCCAGTCGGCGGCCGCAGGCACAGCTGCTTCTTCAGCCTCAACCGCGGCGACGGAAACCGGCTCAGGAACCTCCGCATTTTCGGCAGCCGGAGAAGTATCGAGAACCGGCTCGACGTAATCTTCAAGCATATCATCAGAGATCGGCTCGGCGGGCCGGTCGAGCTCTGCGAGCGGACGGGGCGAATCGTAACGGTCGAACTCACGCCCCAACTCGTCCTCGAGATCAAGGGCGGGCTCGCGGCGTTCGGCCTCGGTCACCGTATTCGCTGCAACACGCGGCTCGAAGCCGACGATACGGGCAAGTTCAGCCAACGGATCATCGTCGTCAAACAGATCGTTTTTTCCGCGCGTATCATACGCAAGTTGTTTATCAGCCATGCCTATTCCCACTCGCAAACGCCAACGCTCAAATGCCAGCGCATTGTGGGGAAATGGTGACGTTATCGCATTTCGTCCGGTGCGGCAGTGCCTGTAATGGCGAGTCCCGACTTCAAAACCGACGCGACGGCGTACACCAGCCCAAGTCTGGCAATACTTGATTCTCGGTTTTTATCATTAACAAATCGTAATTCCGTCTGATCTTTACCTTTGTTCCAGTGCGCGTGGAAGGAACTGGCGACGTCGTAGAGGTAAAAAGCGATGCGATGCGGCTCCTGCGACTGGGCCGCTGCCTCGACGACACGCGGGAATTCAGCAAGCTTGGCGACGAGCTGCAATTCGGCCGGATCGCCAATGCCTGCAACGGTTTTCGCGAGTTTCTCGGGCGAGACATCGAGGTCGGGAAAAGCCTCCCTCGCCTGCCGGAAGACCGACATGCAGCGAGCATGCGCATATTGCACGTAGAAGACTGGATTATCTTTCGATTGTTCCGTCACTTTGGCGAAATCGAAGTCGAGCGGTTCGGAATTCTTGCGGTAAAGCATCATGAACCGGACCGAATCACGGCCGACTTCTTCGACGACGTCCCGAAGCGTGACGAAATCGCCCGAGCGCTTCGACATCTTCACCGGTTCGCCGTTGCGATAGAGCTTGACGAGCTGACAGAGCAGCACAGTCAGCTTCGCCTTACCGTCCGAAACGCCGCGTGCAACCGCTTCCAGGCGTTTGACGTAACCGCCATGGTCAGCGCCAAGCACATAGATCATCTCGTCGAAACCACGGTCGAACTTGTTCTTGAAGTAGGCGACGTCGGCGGCGAAATAGGTGTAGGAGCCATCCGACTTGATCAGCGGCCGGTCGATATCGTCGCCCACCTCGGTCGAACGGAACAGGGTCTGTTCGCGATCCTCCCAGTCCTCGGGAAGCTGGCCCTTCGGCGGTGGCAGCGTGCCCTTGTAGACATAGCCCTTGAAGGTCAGGTCGTTGATCGCGGTGCGGATCGCGGCCGCGCCATTGGCATGCAGGGTGCGTTCGGAGAAGAAGACGTCGTGATGGACGTTCAGCGCCGCCAGATCGTCGCGGATCATCACCATCATCGCATCGATCGTGCGGTCCTTGACGACCGGCATCCATTGTTCTTCCGGCATGTTGTGCAGCCGCACGCCGTAATCGGCGGCAAGCGACTGGCCGACGGGCACGAGATAGTCGCCGGGATAGAGACCCGAGGGGATTTCGCCGATCTTTTCGCCGAGCGCTTCGCGATAGCGCAGGAAGACGGAGCGGGCGAGCACATCGATCTGCGAGCCGGCGTCGTTGATGTAATATTCCTTCTCGACACCGTAACCGGCAAAAGCGAGCAGGTTGGCAAGCGCGTCGCCGACGACGGCACCCCTGCAATGGCCGACATGCATCGGGCCGGTCGGGTTGGCCGAGACATATTCGACGTTGACCTTCCTGCCGTTTCCAAGCGTCGAGCGACCGTAATCGGTACCGGCACCGATCATCGAGGCGAGCAGCCGCTGCCAGTAGCCGACGGCGAGACGGATGTTGATGAAGCCCGGACCCGCGACCGAGACATCGGCGACGTCGGAATCCTCTTTCAGCTTGGCGATGATGACATCGGCCAGCGCGCGCGGGTTGGTTCCGAGCGGTTTTGCCAGCACCATCGCGGCATTGGTCGCGACATCGCCATGGCTCGCGTCACGCGGCGGCTCGACGGTGATGCGGCCGAAATCGAGCTCGGATCGCTTTTCCCTGACCTGATCGATCTGTTCAAGGGCGGTTTTGATCCTGGCTTCGAAGTCGGTAAAAAGGTTCATCGCACTCTTCCATGCATAGGCTGTGCCAAAGGCTCAAATCGGCCCTCGGCGTGGGCGACCGCTGCCTATCGCAAATCAGGAGTGTGGTCAAACAACCGCCTGTGGGCGCTGATCGCATAGGTGTCGGTCATGCCGGCGAGATAATCGCCGACATGGCGGGCCTTCGGCGCATCGGATAGGCCGGCGATATGATCGACCCAGTAATGGCTTTGCATCTCTTTCGGATTGGCCATGTAGGCGGCAAAGAGATCGGTGACGATCTGGGCAGCACCGGCACGGATGCGCATGATATCGGGATTGCGGTAGATGCGTTTGAAGAGCATCGCCTTGATCTGCCTGTCGGTCTCGGCCATCCCCTCGGAAAAGGTGGCGATAACCTGGCCGGCGCCGCGAATATCGTCTGCACTCTCAGGGCGCAAGAGGGACAGGCGCTGCTGCGCGACGCCGATCACGTCTTCGACCATGCGGGTGATCTGGCGGCGCATGATCTCATGGGTGAAGCGGCTCGGCTCCAGGTGCGGATATCGCTCCCTCACCTCGGCCATTAGCCCAGCAAGAAACGGGATTTCCTCCAGCATGTCGAAAGTCAGGTAGCCGGAACGCAGGCCATCGTCGATATCATGGGTATTATAGGCGATGTCGTCGGCGATCGCCGCGACCTGGGCTTCGAGGCTGGCATAGCTTGCAAGCTCGAGATCGTGCAGCTCGCAATAATCGAGGATCGGCTGCGGAACGGGACCGTGCGTACCCACTCCATCAGGCGTCAGAAGCGGACCATTGTGCTTGACGAGACCTTCCAGGCTTTCCCATGTCAGATTGATGCCGTCAAATTCGGCATAACGCCTCTCCAGCTTGGTCACGATGCGTAGCGATTGTGCATTATGGTCGAAGCCGCCATAGGGCAGCAGCACCTCGTGCAGCGCATCCTCGCCGGTATGGCCGAACGGCGTGTGGCCGAAATCGTGCACGAGCGCCACACCTTCGGCCAGATCCTCGTCGAGCTTCAGCGCGCGGGCAAGAGCGCGGGCGATCTGCGCCACTTCGATCGTATGCGTCAGCCGGGTGCGGTAATGATCGCCGTCCTGGGCGATGAAGACCTGGGTCTTGTGCTTCAGCCGGCGGAAGGCGGTGGTGTGGACGATGCGGTCGCGGTCACGCTGGAAATCGGAGCGCGTCGGGCTTCCGTCCTCCTGATAGAGCCGTCCGCGCGTCGTCCAGGGGTCGGCCGCATAAACCGCCCTTTCACTGCTGCCGAAACCCAAAGCACGCGTATCGATCGTCATTCTTCACCGTCATCCTGCATGTTGCCGCTTCCGCCCATTGACGCCGCTTTGTGCTCTTCATACCTATAGGTCGATGAAACGGCAAAGAGGCTCTTTCCTAATCGCTTCGGCGCATCATCGCCTTTTCGCGAAGATCATGGTAAGTTTCTTTGATATCAGGCATTTGAACATTCAAGTGCCCAAACCCATTCTCTCCGGATCTTGACCCCGGCAGGAGGAAATATGACGGATACAAGTGTAACCCTTTCAGATGCCGCGGCAAAGCGTATCGCAGCCATCGTCGGCGCCGAAGCCGGCAAGAGCGCCTTGCGCGTTTCCGTAGAAGGCGGCGGCTGTTCGGGCTTTTCCTACAAGTTCGATCTTGCCGACAGCGCAGCGGACGACGACATTATCGTCGAGAAGAACAATGCCAAGGTGCTGATCGACAGCCTGTCGATCGTCTACATGGCGGGCTCAGAGATCGACTTCGTCGACAATCTGCTTGGCCAATCCTTCCAGATCAAGAACCCGAATGCAGTGGCAAGCTGCGGCTGCGGCACCAGTTTCTCGATCTGAACGTCTAAACGCACGGACTCCCCATCAAACCGGCCGAAGAATTCCTTCCGGCCGGTTTATCGTCTTGTCCGCCGGTGAAAGACCGCGATAAAAGAAGCGCACTAAAGTGCGCTGCATCGACGCTGCTTCATGCGGTGCGCTTTAGCCCTTTGTTTTTTATGCCTGTCGTTATCCCAGAACCGCTGCACACTTCTGGGCGACATGCAGTATGCGGAACGGGACAGAGCCATGAAGATCGCGACCTGGAACATCAACGGCGTCAAGGCGCGCATCGACAATCTCACGCAATGGCTGAAAGATTCCGATCCGGATATCGTCTGCCTGCAGGAGATCAAGACGGTCGACGAAGCTTTCCCGCGACTGGAGATCGAGGCGCTCGGCTATCATGTCGAGACGCACGGCCAGAAAGGCTTCAACGGCGTGGCGATCCTCTCCAAGAGTGCACCTTTCGAAGTGAACCGCGGCCTGCCCGGCGATCCGCTGGACGAACAGGCGCGTTTCCTCGAAGCGGCGTTCACGCTGTCCGATACCCGCATCCTGCGCGTCTGCTGCATCTACCTACCAAACGGCAATCCTGTCGAAACGGAGAAATATCCCTACAAGCTCGCCTGGATGGAGCGTCTAAGGACGTTCGCTGCTGAACGGCTGGCCTATGAGGAGATGCTGGTTCTTGCCGGCGATTACAATGTCATCCCGGAACCGCACGACTGCTTCGATCCCAAGGTCTGGGAAAACGACGCACTGTTTCTGCCACAGACCCGGGAGGCGTTCCGCAGGCTCGAAAATCTCGGGCTGACGGATGCGGTGCGCGCGACGACGGATGCGACGCAGTTCTATTCCTTCTGGGATTATCAGGCCGGCGCCTGGCCGAAAAACAACGGCATCCGCATCGATCATCTGCTGCTATCGCCGGAAGCTGCCGACCGAATGACATCGGCTGCGATCGAAAAACATGTGCGGGCCTGGGAAAAGCCGTCCGACCACGTGCCTGTCATCGCCTATTTCGATTTGGCGGGCTGAGCGTCCGATCGGCGCTTAGAGCGGTTCAGCTTTTACGGGCGCAGGACCGCTCTAGCCTTTTGTCTTTACGCAATTCCGGACGGAAAACCGCTTCGCACTTTTCCTGGAATTGTTCTAGTCGTCGGTCCCGCTCGCGATGGTGTGCGACAGTGATACCGCCGTGCGTCGGTCGGATTCGTTGGCAACCGAGAAGGCCTGCTCCTGCAGCGCTTCCATCCAGCCGCAGTCCTTCGGCTTGCAGCGGTCGAGTGCTGCCGTCATCAGCGCCAGGCCGCGAGCCGTCTGGCCTTCGTCGAACAGAATATTGCCGAAGACTGCCATGGCGCCAGGATGGCCACTCTTGCGGGCCTGGTTTAGCCATTTCTTGGCTTGCTGCGGGCTGGCATTGCCGCCCTCGCCGGCCAGCATCATCTGCGCCAGCTGGAACTGCGCCTCGGGCACGCCAAAGGTGGAGGCCACCTGAAAATAAAGCTGGCGCGCCTGGCTGAGATCGATCCTGACCGGGCTGCCGGCAATGCCATGCTTGTAATAACTGGCGAGCGAGAGCAGCGCGTTGACGAAGAAACCCGTATCTTCCGAACCAGGCTCGACGCCCTGCTGGGCGATCTCGCTATAGATCTTGAAGGCTTCAAAATCATCCTGCGTGACACCGTCGCCGTCGGCATACATGTTGGCGAGCGCCCAGCGCGAGCCGGTGTGGCCCTTTTCGGCGGCGTATTTATAAGCTTCGACCGCCTCTTCCTTCTGGCCGTTCTTATAGGCTTTGAAGCCGAACTTGAAGAGATCGAAGGGTCCGGATTCCTTACTGACGCCGCCTTTGATATCGAATGCGCGGCACGGACCGGAGCAGCGCTATGGCTATCGACATGCCCACCAGCATGAATTTGAACAGTTTGAACTCGGACGTCACCATTTCAACCGATTTCTTTCGTTCATCCAAGGCAGGCGGCAACGGCGCTCATGCCGTGCATCCCGCGGATGTATTCCTTCGAGGCGAGCGATCCCGCGGCGAGCTCCATGGCTCCTTTGCCCGCGTCGCATCCAGCCCACTGGCCTTTTCTCAAAGGCGATATTCTCAGCACATCCTTCAGAGCCACCCGGCTCCCGGCATGGCCCGACTGCAATCTCCGTGGCACTCTTTCGGCAGGCGCGGCATCCCGCCTTCCCGCCTTTATCGCATTCGTAAACGGCAAATGTGACGAAACCGGTATCGACCTTTCGGCAAAGCCGGGCCGCTCAGCTGAGCGGGTCGAAAATAACGACAATGAATGGATCGACGACTTCGTCGCGAGGCCGGATTGGCGGCTGGAACAGCCTTGTTCGAAAAGCGAAACGACCGCAATCAAACGATTGTTGCCAATCGCGCCGCACGATCTGATGTACCCGGAAAAAAATCGACCCATGCTACTATTTACACGCACCGTATGCCTGCCATTTCCTCACCCGCAAATATCGCTGCGCCCTCTTTGTGGCGGGAAATGGACAAATTCGCCCCGCCACCACCATACGCCAAACGTCGTAAAAATGTGTTGCTGAATCGTCACAAATTGGGACCGGGAAATGGCATGATTAACGGCCGCGAATAAAGTAGAGCCCGGCACCGCCGGGCTCCTCAATTCTTCAAGTGGGAAAATTAGAACTTGATCTTTAGGCTCGTCGACAGCGCGGCGACCAGATCGTTGCCAAAAGAATAGGAGACATCATCTCCAAACGTGACGCCGTTCTGGGTCACGGCGCCGGACGAACCGCTCGTCAATACGCCCACGGCACCGGCGACGCGCCATTCGATATGTTCGGTCGGGGTGAAGGCTGCACCGAGCCCCAGCGTCCAGCTATCGGTCTGCGCGCCATAGCCCTGGCTGGTGCCACGGTCCCAGGTGAGACTGACTGCACCTGCCCACTGGTCGTTGAACTTATGGCCGACACCACCGGAGATCGTCCAACCGTCCTGGTAAAGAAGGTCGAGCGAAGTTAGACCGCCCGCTGGGCAAGGCAACCCGTTGGTCGGGCAGAATGCTACCGACTGCAGGACGCTCCAATTCGTCCATTTAACCGATCCGAATGCAAGCCAATCCGGAGCGATGCCGCTTTGTAACTTCAGCTCCAGCGAATCCGGCGCTTCGGCGGAACCGGAAACAGGTGTTACCTGGCCCCCATATAGCGGCACAATTGGAACCTGACGCAGATCAACAGTCCCGGTCAGGTTATCGTAGTTGACACGGCTGTTATAGACGAGGCTCGCACGCATCGCATATTCGGGGATCTCGTAGGCGAGACCGGCGCGCCAGCCCCAGCCGCTATCGTCGATATCGAGGCGACCGACGCCAGTTCCGGTACCGAGCAGAAGCGGAAGCGTTGAAACCAGACGCTCCTTGAAGCCTTCGACTTCCTGATAGAAAGCGCCGCCGATGAAGCGAAGCTGCCCAGGGCCGACATCAAAACGATAGGAGCAGGTGCCGCCATAGTTGCGGGTTTTGATCTCTGTCTCAATGTTGTTGTTGGCGCCAGCCCAGTTCACACCGGGGTCGTTATGCCCGCCGAAGGGCTCTGAATAGTCGACCAAGCAGTCGATTGCGTCGCCAAATCCAGCCTTAAAGCCAATATATGGGATGGTATAATTTGAGGTATCGTCAGCTGTGTTTGGACGGCTGTTCAGATTGCCGCCGCCTGAGAATATCGACGTATCCGTATCTCGGACATCCTTCAGCCTGCGTTGCGGTGTGACGTAGGTCACACCGGACTGAAACGTGAAAGGCGACGTGTCGAACAACTGATCGATGTTGTATCCGCCACGCTCCAGCCCCCCGGCGAAGGACGGAGAGGCAAGCGACGAAAGAAGAACGAGCGCCGTTATGCCCTTGGAAAACCTACGAGATGCCATTGTGTCTCCCCCACTCCAGCAATTGATGTGACCCCACTCTAGTAAGTGTTCGCGTGATATGGCAACGCGCCTACGGCAGCGCTCCCGGGCATTGCAACGACCAACTTACGTAAAGAAATTGACGGACACGTCAAAAAACCTGGTTAATAAAATTCTATTCCAGACTTGCCTAATTTCAGATGGGCTTTTGGGTTTTCATTCCAAATATTGCCGAAGCTGTATCAATCCCACAACAGTGGCAGTTTTCGCCATCTGGACGCCCGTTCAGTCTCAATCCACAGGCTCAGCGCCCGAAACTAGCCGAATTCACGACCGAATCGCGTGTGCCCAGAACGACAAAAAGACGCGCCGGCAGAGGGCGCGTCCTTGAAATAACTTACCAAAATGGGTTGGTGAAACTTAACCGGCTTCGCTCACCCTGGAAAGAGCGATCCTCAAGCTTGCGATCTGACCCTTCAGTTCCTCGAGACGATCGCGTTCGGCATCGACCACGTCGGGATTGGCGTTGGCGACGAACTTCTCATTGGAGAGCTTGCCGTCGATGCGGGAGATCTCGCCTTCCATCTTGGCAATCGCCTTTTCCAAGCGAGCCTTTTCGGCGGAAAGGTCGATCAGTTTGCCGAGCGGCAGGCAGATGGTAGCTTCGGCGACGACGATCTGAGCGGCACCCTTGGGCGCATCCTCAGCCAGCGATATCGCCTCGACGCGCGCAAGCCGCTTGATGGCGGCGTCGTGGCGGAACAGCCTTTCGCGTGTCAGGTTATTGGCCTTGACGACGACGAGCGGCGCTGTCGCCGACGGCGGCACATTCATTTCGGCGCGCACCGAGCGGATGCCGGAAACGAGGTCGATCAGCCAGTTGATCTCGTCGGCCGCTCCGTCGTCGGCATAGGACGGCGCCGGCCATTCGGCATGGCAGACCAATGTGTCGCGCTCTTTACCTTCGCCTGCCGTATGCGCCCAGAGCTCCTCGGTCATGAAGGGCATGAAGGGATGCAGCAGCTTGTAAATCTCTTCGAGAACATAAGCGCTACAAGCCTGGGCTTCAGCCTTGGCGCCCTCGTCTTCGCCATTGAAGACCGGCTTCAAGAGCTCGAGATACCAGTCGCAGACCTCGTTCCAGACGAAGCGATAGAGCGCGCCGGCGGCATCGTTGAAGCGGAACGCTTCGAGCGCTTCCGTAACGTCACGTTCCGTACGGGCAAGTTCCGTCAGGATCCAGCGGTTGATGGTGAGTTCGGCGGCCTCCGGCACGAAGTGCGGGTCGCTCTTCGCACCATTCATCTCAGCGAAGCGCGTGGCGTTCCAGAGCTTGGTGCCGAAATTGCGGTAGCCGGCGATGCGGGCCGGATCGAGCTTCACGTCGCGGCCCTGCGCCGCCATGATTGCCAAGGTAAACCGCAGCGCGTCGGCGCCGTATTCATCGATCAGTTCCAGGGGATCGATGACGTTGCCCTTCGATTTCGACATCTTCTGCCCATTCTTGTCGCGCACCAGCGCGTGGACATAGACGGTCTGGAAGGGCTCGACGGGTTCGCCGTCCTCGTCCTTCATGAAGTGCAGGCCCATCATCATCATGCGGGCAACCCAGAAGAAGATGATGTCGAAGCCGGTAACGAGAACATTGGTCGGGTAATAACGCGCCAGCTCCGGCGTCTCGTCCGGCCAGCCGAGCGTCGAGAAGGGCCAGAGTGCTGAGGAGAACCAAGTGTCGAGCACGTCCTCGTCACGCGTCAGGATCTCGCCCGGCTTGAAGTTTTCGAGCAGGTCCTCGACATAGGCCTTCATCGGCCCCTCGTGTGAGAGGTAATGCTGGATCGCCGCCTGCAGCGCCTCTTCCTCGGTCTTTTCAACGAAAACCTGGCCGTCCGGGCCGTACCAGGCGGGAATCTGGTGACCCCACCAGAGCTGGCGGGAGACGCACCAGGGCTGGATATTCTCCATCCATTCGTAATAGGTCTTGTCCCAGCTCTTCGGCACCATCCTGGTTCTGCCTTCGCGCACCGAAGCAATCGCCGGTTCGGCGAGCGTCTTGGCATCGACATACCATTGTTCGGTCAGCCGCGGCTCGATCGGCACGCCGCCGCGGTCGCCGTGCGGGACCATGTGCTTGTGCGGCTCGATCTTGTCGACCAGGCCCGCCTCTTCGAAAATCTCGACGATGACCTTGCGCGCATAGAAGCGGTCCTGCCCTTCCAGCCGGTCCCAGGCGCCGTGCAGCGCCGCCGGATTGTCGAGACCTTCGAGAAAGTCCTCATTGTCCTTGATGGTGATCGTGCCGTCGCCATTCATGATATTGATGACGCGAAGACCTGCGCGCTTGCCGACGTCGAAGTCGTTGAAATCGTGCGCGGGCGTTATCTTCACCGCGCCGGTGCCGGCAGCCGGATCGGCATAATCGTCGGCAACGATCGGAATCCTGCGGCCGACGATCGGCAGAATGACATGCTTGCCGACAATGCCCTGATAGCGTTCATCCTTCGGATTGACGGCCACACCGGTATCGCCCAGCATGGTCTCCGGTCGTGTCGTTGCGACGACCACATAATCGCGCGTCTCGAATTCGGTCGGCTTGCCTTCTTCATCGAAAGCGATCGGGTACTGGTAGGTTACACCCTTTTCCAGCGGATAGCGCAGGTGCCAGAGATGGCCCTTGACCTCGTGCTGCTCGACTTCGATATCGGAAATCGCCGTCAAGAGCTTCGGGTCCCAATTGACCAGGCGCTTGTCACGATAGATCAGGCCTTGCTTGTAGAGCGTGACGAAAACCTCGAGAACGGCCTTCGACAGGCCCTCGTCCATGGTGAAACGTTCGCGCGACCAGTCGCACGACGCACCCAGGCGTTTCAGCTGGTTGAAGATCAGGCCGCCCGATTCAGCCTTCCATTCCCAGATCTTGTCGATGAAGGCTTCGCGGCCCATGTCGCGGCGTCCCGGCAGCTGCTGTTCCATCAGCTTGCGCTCGACGACCATCTGCGTGGCGATGCCGGCGTGGTCCATGCCCGGCTGCCAGAGCACGTCCTTGCCGCGCATGCGCTCGAAGCGCACCAGGATGTCCTGCAGCGTGTTGTTCAGCGCATGGCCCATGTGCAGCGAACCGGTGACATTCGGCGGCGGGATCACGATGGTGAAGGTCTCGGCCCCGGCTTTGGCGTTCGCGCCGGCGCGGAAAGCGTCCGCCTCATCCCATATCGCGGCGATTTTCGGTTCGACGGCGGCGGAATCATAGGTCTTGTCGAGCATTTTCTGACCAATTTCGAGGTTCGAGGATGGGCGTTTGTAAATAGGATGGTCTCGGCCAAGTCAATAAAAAAGCCGCCCCGGAGACCGGAGCGGCTTTTCAGGAAAAAGCAATCCGATCAGCGGCGCGGGCCGCGGGCCACGCGCTCGATTTCCTCGCGCACCAACCGCTCGACCAGTGTCGGCAGATTATCATCCAGCCACTCGCGCAGCATCGGGCGCAGCATGTCCTCCGCGATCTCGTCCAGCGAGCGGCGCTCGGCACCGTCGATCGCGGCGGCGAGCTCCTCGAAAGAGCGGCTGATCTGCAGGCCGGCATCCTCCGAAAGCAGCGTCGGCTGGACCTCGTCCATAACGCTCGGCAGGAAACGGTCAGTCGACGATTGAGCGGGTCCCATGGCCGGCGGCGCTGTTTCGATAGCAGGCGCTGGCTCGGCGACGGCCACCTCAGGCGTTTCCATAACAACCGGCTCGGCCGGCTGCTGGATTGCAACATGCTGAACGGGCGCTGCGGCAGCCGCGAAAACAGGCTGCGACTGCTGCGGCTGTGGTGCCGCGGCGCGCGGCGCTTCAGGCGTCACGGCCGGCTGCGGTTCGGGCTGGCGGAAACCGCTCGGAATTTCGCGCAACGCCTGACCGGCTTGCACGGCGCTGCGCTCGGAGGCAGCGCGCACGCGGGCGGCGACATCGGCAAGCGACAGCGCGCGGGCCGGCACTTCGGCTTCGGGAGCGGTGCCTGCCGAATTGGCGGCGACGAAACGCGGATCGGAGGAGCGCATGACCGGTTCGGGGAACTCCACGCCGGCATAGGTGTCGTCGACCGTCAGATGAATTTCGGAGCTGTTGTCATCCTCGTCGGCGCCGTAGACCGGTGGCAGGGAGGCGGAAATCGCCTTGCCGGCGCCAGGCTCATTGCTTTCGATGATCTGACGGATGGACGCCAGAATTTCTTCCATGGACGGTTCACGCGCTACACTTGGCTGAGCCATTTCTATCCCCGTTATTCCAAAACAACGACCGGATGGTGTGGAGCGTTCATCCGAATCACCACGACCTTAGAATACCCCAGGCGTGAAAAAAATCATCGCGAATCAAATGAATGCGGCCATGCACAGTTTTGTTACCTGATCTTTGCCACCCGCAAAGCCTGTTGCAATTTTGCGGCGGCGACATCCGATGAAAAAGAATTTGAAGCGCATAACATCCGTCCGATCGGCCGTGGCGGCGTCAGGGTAGATGATGTTTGTGAAGGCTTTCCAGCGGCGCTGATAAAAAACGGGCGCCGATGGCGCCCGTCGCTGAATGTCATCGACAAGAACGATGTCAGAAAACGAATTCGCGCGCCTTGGCGAAGCCCGGCAACGGCTTGACCGAGGCATTGAAGAAGACGTTTTCCGAAATGGCGCCGCGCTCGGCGACGAAGACCTTGGCGCGGGCGGCATTGCCGTAACCTTCGACGGTGACCAGACGGCCACCATCGCGCAATTGCCCGAGAAGGGCGGCCGGAACCTCTTCGACTGCGCCGTTGATGAAGATCAGATCATAGGGAGCGCCGGCAGCGTAGCCCTGTTCGAGCGGCCCGGTCACGACCTCGACTTTGGCGTAGCCAGCCAGTTGCGCCTTCGCTTCAGTGGCTAGGGTCTCGTCACATTCAAGCGCGATGACGGAGCCGGCAATGATCGATAGCAGCGCCGATGTGTAACCGGTGCCGCAACCGACTTCGAGCACGAAATCATCCTTGGTGATCGCGGCCAGCTGCAGCAGCTTGGCGAGCGGCGACGCTTCCATCAGGAAGCGGGCCGGCTTTCCCGGTGCGGCGGCGGAGATCTCGATATCGTTGTCGATATAAGCCAGCAGTTTCGCCTTCTCCGGCACAAAAGCCTCACGCGGCACCGTGAGAAACGCCGTCAGCACGGAATGCGAGGTAACGTCCGTCGTGCGAACCTGGGTATCGACCATCTTTGCGCGCGCTGCTTCGAAATCCATCATGTCCTCTCGCTCTTAAAAAGCGGTTCCTGTCCCTCGTCTCTTAATCTCCGCCACGGATGCTTTCAAGGCTTGGCAGCCGCCGGCGAAAAGAATCCGGCCGGCGCCTCATCCGCGCCACAGAGGGCAGGATGGACGCTGCAACCCCAGCGTGGAACCTTCCGCCCCTTCATGTTATGATCTGCATCGGAGGAAATAGGAGGAGCAGGCCATGTCTGCGATTTTCGAATATTTCACGCTGTTCGATTTCTTCATCGTCGCAGCGCTCGTCGGCATATTCTGCTGCGGGTTGCTAGACGGCGAAACGACCTGGAGACGATAGGGCACCGAAGCGAGCTCGGATATCTCCTGCGTGGCGCCTGCGGCAATCTCATGCCGGCGGGCGCAGGCCTGATATGCGTCTGTTTCATTTGCAATCCAGCACCAACAGCCGCATGCGCATTAACGTTACGTCAACCATTTTGTTGCGCCGCCCTCGCCTTCCGCTATGGGTGTGCGCATGCAAACCTTCCTAATCCAATCGCGCTACATAGAAGCGCTTCACTACAACGCCGATGCCCGCCTGCTGCTGATCAAATACAGCAGCGGCGACATTCGCAGCTTCACTTGCGTTTCGCCGCAGGGCATGCGGCGGCTGCTTGGCGCCGGCCCCGAAATCGATGACTGGCCTGAATTGAGCGATCTGGAATATCAGGCTGAAATTCGCAAGGGCGGCCTGAAGGCGCTCTACCGCCTCACGGGAATTAATCCGTCACAGTTCGATTTTTCGCCGAGCCAGCGGGTTTGGTAGCTTAGCAAACAGCGATGCTGCACCGCTGAGCCAGTAGCGTTTCACATAGATTCTGTCATGTGGAGATGTTTGAGGTCCAGAAATTCGCAAGCGGGCGGCGTCAAATGGTTAGCGAGTTTTCGGCCACACCTTAGCTGAAATATTTCCCTTGAGAAATCAAAGGCGGCTGCCACACCCTGCCACACCTCAGAGGAATGCAAAACTCGCCAAGATGCCGTCTGAAAGCAGCACGGTCCCCCGCCGGTGCATATCTCCTAAACCCTGTTGAATAACCGCGCACTTGGTAACCACGTCACAAAAGTCCAGAAATAGTGCTTGTGCAAATTACTCGCGTGGGCTGAAGCTAATTACTTGGGTGGGGAGAATCAATGAACATAATTAATCACGCAGGCATGTCCTCTGCGGCTGCCATAGCGTCACTGGACGAAGATGTTATTCAGCTTCTGTATATGACAGCGAAGGAAGTCGATCTCTGCTGTCTCATGACTGATGGGGAATGGGAAGATTACGACAAAACGGTTGTAAATCGTGCATGTGATCTTGGCCTCGTCACCATTCATAGTCCTGGTGGCGGATGGAGTTACGTCACCGGCTGGCGGCTCACAAAGCTCGGCAAAGAAACAATAGGAATCCCGGTCAAGCTTGGCATCCTATCGCGCCTTCTCGCACTCTTCACCCGCCTCAAACTCTATTCGACCTCATAAAACGCCGCATTGTCCTGCCACGTCGACCACACTCGAGGTCTTGCGCGATAGCAAGAAGGAAACGCCCTTCGCAGCCGGCGAACGCCTGACGGTGCCGCGCAATTGTTCGACACCAGGAAGGACGGCAAGGCAATCGCTCCGAACATCGCCCGCCTCGTCGAGCCCTTCGCCGTCCATACAGACGGCCACGCGACCGCGACGCCCGAGGAGCTGGCCGAAGTGCATCGAAACCATGGGATGCGCTCCAAGTCCCTCCTGTGTGTCGCTATCATGATGTTCCGAGTGTCAGATGTCTCGCAGCTCGGCCCGCAGCATCGCCGCAGGGACATGTTCAAGCTTCGCCTATTCAAGAACTGCAACCGCAATCCACACGACATCGAGATTGCCCTCCACCCCATCATCGAGGCTGTGCTCGCCATGCACAAGGTGACGGACCTCACCTACATCGCTACCGATTTCGGCAGGCCGTTCTCCATCAAAAGTCTCGGAAACAGAATCTCGGATTGGTTCTGTCGGGCCGGCCTCGGCCACCTCACCGCCCATTCAGTCCGCAAGGGACTGGCGGCCGACGTTGCCCACAACCGACAGCATGCTCGAGGCGACGTTCGCCTGGCGCGATGGAAAGACCTCAAAATTTATACGAAAAATGCCGATCACGCCCGCCTGGCCGGCAGACGGTCGCACGAATCAACTGGGACGGCGTCGGTACGAAACTGCTGGCGCTGACCGACGAAAGCGACGTGGCGAACGGATAAACCGGGAACACACTGCCACACCTGGCTTTTGGTGTGGCGGAACGGTTCAAGTTCGAACTACCACACCTCGGAAATTACCAAGGTTTTGCAAATGCTTATCGATGCGGTGAAAAGATGTTGGAGGCCTCGCCCGGAATTGAACCGGGGTACAAGGATTTGCAGTCCTCTGCGTCACCACTCCGCCACGAGGCCTCACGCGCTCGTTATCTGAGCCGTGGCGAGCGTTTAGAATGATCGTAAGGAAATCGCAAGAGGGCATTTCGGAAAAACGCCATTCCGCTGCTGCCGAAACGACCATTTTGTCATCCCGAAACAGCACGCGCGCGGGCTGGAATTTCCACGGCCATGACGATGCCCCATTTCCTGCCAATAATGGCATTTGAAACAAATTCTTGACTTGACTTCGATCCTCCTCCGGGACTCAATTATTTTCGGGAGGGTATAGGAGCTTGCGATGGATTGGGCTGCCCTCAAATCGAAGCACGTACATGCGGCATACGATGCCGAAACCCGGGATCTCTATGTAAAGTTCCCCGGTTCTCCGCCTTTGAAGCATGCGGATATTCCGTTGCACGTCTACCATAACCTGCTGGAAACCGATGATCCGCACTTCTATTACAAATATTATGTAGCACCGTGTCGCGTATCACCGGGCCGTCGACAACCGGTCTCCGTGGCGTCCTATGCAGTCAAGCTCGTCCTCCTCCTTGCCGCCTGCAGCTTGTTGCTGGCGACAGGTCTTGATCCGGACCATGGCGGGACTTTCGAGGAAAGCGAACTCAGATCGAACTAGATGTGCATAGGCTGCACGCCCAGCTCAATCACAGGGCTCGCGACACCGCGGCTAGTTCCCGCGCTGAAATTGTCACTTCTGTTCTGAGAACGATAGCGGCGGTCGTTCCGCTCGCGGTCGTTCCTCCCATCACGCTCGTTCCGACCGTTAAAATTGCGATAGTTGCGAGGTCCGTTGTAGCTGCCGCCTTGACCTTGGTCGACCACGCAGCCTTCGGGACGGCGACAGATACCACGAGCGTCAAAGCCGCGGCTGTCTACTTGGGCCTCGGCGGAAATGCCTGAGAGGACAGCTGCCGACAGGACGAAAACAAAAAATGCCTTCATTTCCTCACCTGGATCATTGTGGCGCGTTTTCGCATTTTACGTTCCATAAACCACGAATGCGAAAGGCGATCCACTGTTCCACAAGACCCGTTCTGGGGTGGCCGTCAGTCAGCGGGTCTCCGGCGTCTGTGCCACCAGACCGCCAGACGCCGTCGCAGCCGGCGCGCGAACGGCAGATCGTGTGAGAGCACGAGGAAACCGAGCGGCAGCATCCAGAAGCCCAGGATGGGCAGGAAACCCAGTAATCCGCAGAAAATGAGGGCCACGCCGAGCGCCATCCGCGCGATGCGCGAGCGCGGCATGCCGATGCTGAAGGAGCCGAGCACAAGCTTGCCGCTTGCATGATCGATGCCGAAGCGCCCTGCCCGCGCCTTGCGCTTTTCGCCGCTGTTTGTCTCACCACGATCATTCACGTTTGTCATTCCCCTGAGATGGGCGCAGGCAACTCAAATACAAGTTCATTTCATTTTTTTGAAAAAACCGCTTGGCAAATCGGGAAAGCATTTGTATTAGCCCACTCACACCGCGCCAAGCAGTGATCCCTGGTAGCTCAGCGGTAGAGCATTCGACTGTTAATCGACAGGTCGCCGGTTCGAATCCGGCCCGGGGAGCCATTTTCAAGTAAGCGCCTGTTGTCGTTGATAAATCCGAAAGCAGGCGCTTTCTTTCCTATTCCCTCCTGCTTTGCGACACGATGAAAACCGGCCGGCTGGTGAGACCAACTGCGCGCTGGTGATGGCTTCGGTGGTCACGGCTGACAACGCGCTTTTTACTGCGAGCAGGTAACCGCTGGCCAAAAAACTGCCGGCGGTGTACAGCAAATGCCATGGCGCTAGATCCCGAAAAAGCATTCTTAGATTACAGTATGGCGGACTGCAGCGTGCAGTTCTGGACCGCCAATGCACCGGCGGTGCAATTCACCTCTTTGGAAGCCGCCGTCAGGTTCGCAAAAGACCATGGCGGCAGGTGGCAAGAGATCGAGATAACAGTCCATCTGCCGCGCGAGGACATCGCCTTCGCCACCGGAAAAGTGCATCAACTTATTGACGCTTTGCCCGGTGACCTCCGGAAAAAGCGGTAGCGAAGTGAATTGGCAGTCAAACCAACCAACCGGCTCGCTGCTGGTGTTGGCAACGGGAGGACGAGTGGGATCGGGGTCGCCGGTGCCGGCCAGATCGCGGCGGAAGGGGAAGGTTGACCGCACCAGTGAGCTGAGACATTCCTGACCGCTGCAGCACGTCGCATCAAGCGTTGCCGTGACCGGGGTGACCGACGCGGTGTGATTTGCGGCGGTGTTTGTTAGACCTCAACCTCGATGACCATCATCAGGCCGCCGCCCCCTTCGGTTTCGGTATTATTGTTGGTCGTGTGGTGCCCGATGTGGCAGTGAATGAGCCATTTGCCGGGATTGAGCGCCTTCCAAATAACGTCGTAGCGCTGTCCTGGGCCGACATTGACGGTGTCCGCCTGAAAGCGCGCTGTTGGCGAGAGATTGATGCCGTCACGGGCAACGACGGTAAATGGTCCACCATGAATGTGCATGGGATGGATGAAGCCATTGTTCGACCCGACAAAGCGCACCTTCAGGGTTTCGCCGACCTTCATTTTGATGGTGTCTGTCTCGGGATAGGCACGGCCGTTGATGGTAAAGTAGTTGGGCTGCCCGCCATCCATCGGCATGGCTGGATAGGTGAGGCCCTCGCGCTTCAGCCACTCCTGCAAGAGAATGACATACTCGTGGTCTGCGATCGTGGTCGGATCGGCTTGCGCCGGATCGATCATCAACGCGCCATAGAGGCCCAGAGCCTGCTGCCGGTCAACGTGGTCGTGCGAGTGATAGAAATATGAACCCGACTGCCCCGCAGTAAATTCGTACACGTAGGTCTCGCCCGGATTGATCGGCGGCTGGGTAATTTCTGCCGGTCCGTCCATCTCGTTGGGAAGGACCAAACCGTGCCAATGCACTGACGTGCTTTCGGGCAGGCTGTTTTTCACCTTGATGCGGACGCGATCACCTTCACGGATCTGAAGCCGCGGACCGGGTAGCTGACCATTGAAAGTGTAGGCGTCGACCGTGATTCCTGGCAGAATCGTCCAGCGAACGACCTTGGTCTCCATGTCGAAGACCTTGACGCCGCCCTCAATGCGAGGTTCGAGCACACGGTCGCCGCGCGTGTCGAGGCCATAGGTAGCGGTGATATAGCGTGGATGGATCGCCGCCATATCCAGCATCGCCTCGGCCGGAGTGTCGCGATCCATGATCATGCCCGGCGGCATGATGGCGCCCTCGACATCGCGCGCGCTCAACGTCATATTGACCCAGTTGGCAGGGGCGACCATGCCGAACAGCAACAACATCAGTGAGATGCCACCAACGGCAGCGAGCTGTGGCACAGGCGTATCCGGGGCCATGTCGTGGCCGGAACCGTGGCCATCATGATGGAGCGCGCTCCCGCGACGCGGCGACCGCGGAGCTTCCATCACGGCGTGTCGATGGTTTTCCTTGTGCTCATGCGCTGGTGGCGAGGGCTCCGAACGGCTTTCGTGCGCACGCTCGGCATGGTCAGTGTCTCCGCGGTCGGTCATCAAACCGTGCTTGAGACCATGGGCGACCATCCAGACATTGGACGGATAGGCGAGCGCGAACCCGACCATGACGCCCAACGACATGACGCCCCAGAATAGCAGTTCGGTCGGTTCCATGGCGCGCATATCGCGGCCCATCATCAGGAAGCTCATGACAGGCGCCATGCCGGCCATCATGAAATTCATGGAGATGAACTCAGGCAGGAAGGACTTGCGAACGTTCTCTTGGTAGGTGCCGCCCATCATGTTCTTCATGAAGAGGGACTGGAAGATGAAGAGGCCGACCACGAACCCGGCGATGTACTCGACGATCAGGTCGAGCCACATTGGCAGACCCAGTAGCGCGACGATCACCGCGGCGATGATGATACCGGTAGCATCTCCCGCCACACAGTGGATCGTGGAGCCGATGCCCTGCTTCCATAGCGGTTTGACGAACTCTTCGTGCGTGCCCGGCCGCGGCTCCTTGTCGGCGAGCACATAGATCAGCAACCCGAAGGGACCGAGGTAGAGCGTGACGAGGATGAAGCCCCACTTCATCACCACCGGTTCGGGATTGTTGGTGTACTGGTCCCAAGCAACGTACAAGGTGGACGTAAGGGCAAGTGCAAACCAAACAAGCAGAAAGTAATCAATTGGCTGAATGAGCATCGTTCCGCCTCTGACAACATTGGCACCTGATTTGGAGCGGTCGCCGCCCCCGGCAAGGGCGACGCCGTCAAGGAGGCGATCAGCCGCCCCTACGTGTTCTAATTAAAGCACCAATATGCCCGCTTAATCCCGTTTTCACTGGAACTCTCGCAGCCGGCCGCTGTTTTGCATTAGGCAACGAAACGGAGGAAAATCATGACTTCCAAACATCCCAAGTCATCTCGCCCTACCGACGCAGATCTCGAGCGAGATCCGGGTATCGGACAATCGAAGGGGCTGCATCGTGACACGGGCGCCGACGATATTGCCGGGGAGAACACCGAAGAAGGCGATGTGGCCAACGACACCAACAGATTTGGCGGCATAAACCCTAAACAGCGCGGCCGCACAAACAAGTAAGCATGCTCGATAAAAGCGACCTGACGGCGCGCTTGTATTGCAGCCGGCCGGCCGGCGAAATAGTCCGCCACGGTGCCGGTTGGCGCTCCAGGAACCTAGCGCTGAAGCGGCCAGCCACCGCCTGTTGTACTGACAAAGGGACGCCCGCCTTTAGACGCCTGGCTCTAATAGCTGCATGAACGGCCGTCGCCTGGCCGAAATCCATCCGCACAGGCCGGGTTCATTGAATCGCCCGGCTGATATCCTGATGCCGAGCCATATGAATTCGGTGGTGTCGAGCAGGCCGAGGTCATGGCGGCAAGGCTGATTGCCGCGGCTGCTACAAATGTCTGAAGTCTGTTCATCGATGCTTCTCCAGTTTACGAAGCGATGAGAGCCTCTCCCCTTTTGGAATACTGGGAGAAATTTTCCCAGAACTCATCTCCTTCCAGATCATCTGGATGATATAGGCGCACTCCCCGATTGGCGTTAGCTCCGAACGCGCAAGATTCTCTTGCGACCTCCATAAACTCTGCAACGTCAACCAAGGGCTCTCGAGATTGTTTCCGTTCGAAAGCTGCGGAAACCTCAGCGTCGACCTCTCTTGACTCGTCAGTCCATCGGAACATAATAGGAACATCGGCGTAATGGCCGCCAATCTGAAAACTTGCGGTGGAAACTCTGAAGGAGATCGAGATCGTGCGTCCGCAGATAGCTGAAAAGCTGGCAGAAGAAGCGCTGAAAGTTGAAGTCGATGCAGTTGTCGCCTTTCATGATGGTGACGTCCGTGCCGCCATCACGACATTGCTGCTGGACTGCCATCACCTGCGACTTCAGCTTGCCTTCGCGGAAAGAGGGATGGGTTGCGACATCACACGTGGACGGACACAGACCGTTGAACGGGCATGAAACATCGCCGCAGTATTGAACTCGCATCTCCTGGTCGCCATGCCGTCGAAATCGAAAAAGAAACGCTGGCGACCTTGCCGCAGTGGTACGTCCTCCATGCCCGTTGCCGCATATGCCATCACGAAACATCCATCGACCGGTGGGAGATTGCTCGCCGTTGCGGCCGTGACATATCTCTCGCCGAGGTTGCCAAGCGCCTCAAATGTCAAGGATGCGGCAACCGATCCGACAATCTGTTGTTACTTTATAAGCTGCCGCGTGATTGAAGAGATTGCGCGGCAGATCATGTCGGGTTTCGGCTGAACCCGCGCGAGAGAAGCCGGCCGGGAACAAACGCCGTGGATAAAAGTTGAGTGGCATCAACCACGTAACGTCAGTTCCTGACAGGAGGTCTCTCATGGGTCGCGGTATTCTTCTTTGGCTGCTTGGTGTTCCACTGCCGATCATCATCCTTCTTGCTCTGTTTATGCGATAGGAACAGATCATGTCGGTTTCAATGACAGGTTCCGGAGAGATTGCTACTCCGGTCGAATCGTCCAAATCCGCCATCACATGGGGGCCTATCTTCGCAGGCGCCGCGGCTGCCATCGGGGTGACGCTCATTCTTCTGTTGCTTGGATCCGGGGTTGGGTTGACGATGGTGTCGCCCTGGTCGGGGCAAAGCAGTTCGCTCGGCACGGTGGGGGTGACGGCAGCGATCTGGCTCGTTGTCGTGCAATGGCTCTCCTCCGGGCTCGGAGGCTACATCACCGGTCGGCTGCGCACGAAGTGGGCGGCCGTCCACACCGATGAGGTGTTCTTCCGCGATACGGCGCATGGCTTCATCAGCTGGGCGCTGGCGACGATCTTCGTCGCCGGATTTCTGGCGTCGTCGCTGACTTCGCTTGCCGGCGCAGGCGCACAAGCCGTAGGCTCCGCCGCACAAGCTGTGGGTTCGACCGCCACTGCAGCCGGCACGGCAGCCGCATCGTCGACAGCATCGCCGATGGATTTGCCCACTGCCTATTTTACCGACGCGTTGCTGCGTCCTGATCAGACTCGCGCAGCGGCACCGTCGAATGACGCCGCGGCAACGGCGGAAGTATCCCGCATCCTCCTGAACGGCGCCGCTGAAGGCCAAATTCCTGATGATGACAAGGCCTATCTCGCCACCATCGTCTCTGCGCGGACCGGTCTTTCCGAAGCCGATGCGCGTACCCGCGTCGACACCGTGCTGAAGCGGATCGACGACGCCAAGGTCGCCGCCCAGAACGCCGCCGATAAGGCACGCAAGGCGGCCTCCACCACGGCATTGCTCGGCGCGTTGTCGCTTCTGGTCGGGGCTTTCATCGCCTCTGCCGCCGCAGCGTTCGGCGGGTCGCAGCGCGATGAAGAGGAGGATCTCCTCGTCACACCTCGGATTTAAGAATCGACGGAAACCGGGCGCGGGGTCGAAGGGCAACGCGTCCCCTTTTAACCGGCGCCATCGCGGCTCTCCGCCGCCAGCCTCTTTCCCAATTGGCGATTTATTTTGCATCGAGCGGAACATGCGGCCGTGGTGATGCTTCGGTGAGGTCAAAATCTCACCGGAGTACGGCGGACCGCACTCCTCCCCTCAGCCGAGGGAACCGGCGACTTGCTAAAGGAGGCAACGGCCCGCGATTTCGTGGCGGATGCCTTCGTGCACTGCAAGTTCATCGGCTATGTGGAATCAGCACAGACGCTGATGCAGAAGGCCGGAATCGCCAATTCACCCGATGAGGCGTGATTGCGCTAGGAGCGACGAAGGACGTTACAGCTTTTATCAAGGCGCTTGGCAAACTGCGTGTCTGGGGCCGGGAGCCATCGGTCAAATTGAATTGACCGTTTTCCTCGTCACTCGGTGAGAGAGTGGTTTGCCGTAGGTTTGAGCCTACGTCATGGAACTTGCCCGGAGCCGGTTCGTCGCGGGAGCCGGCGCACCATGCCCACGCGCTTGGAAGTGCAGCCACCCCAGAATATTGTGCACTGCAGCAACCATTCGCTCACTGACGCGTTTATGTAAGCATCACCGCCGTCCCGGCTGCTGATTGGCGGAGAATTTTCATGAGATCCATGTCAGACACGCTTGCACGCCTTGCTGCGCTGCGAGGAATGCTTCGCACCCGCCCCACGCAGGACAACACCGACCTCGTCTCCCTGGAAACGTTCGGTTCTAATCCCGGGGCTTTGGGAGGCTATACGTATCTGCCGTCACAGCGCGGGAAGAACATGGCCCTGGTCGTCGTCCTGCATGGCTGCACCCAGACTGCCGCCGGCTATGATATCGGGTCCGGCTGGTCGCGATTGGCCGAGGACTACGGCTTCGCACTGCTGTTTCCCGAGCAACGGCGGGCAAACAATCCAAACCTCTGCTTCAATTGGTTTAACCCGGAGGACATAAGCCGGGATCACGGCGAGGTCTTTTCCATTCGTCAGATGATTGCGAAGGTGGTTGCGGAACACAGCATCGACGGCAGGCGCGTGTTCGTGACCGGACTTTCGGCTGGCGGTGCGATGGCCGCCGCCATGCTCGCCACCTATCCCGAGGTCTTTGCCGGCGGCGCAATCATCGCAGGCCTGCCATATGCCAGTGCCGCAACCATTCCCGAGGCGTTCGACCGAATGCGCGGCCAGGGCGGTCCGACCAGCAAAGAGCTTCAACAGCGGTTGAGAAATGCTTCAGAGCACAACGGACCGTGGCCGACATTATCGATCTGGCAGGGAAGCGCAGACAGAACCGTCGTGCCGTCCAACGCAAATACGATGGTCGAGCAATGGACACATGTCCACGGCGTCGACGCATTCCCGGGGCGTGTCGAAGAGATCGGACAGCATCAGCGAAAGGTCTGGACCGACGCTGACGGCGTCGAGGTGATCGAGCTCTATACGATTGCCGGGATGGGTCATGGCACGCCGCTTGATGTCGGCACCGGCTATGGGGCAAGCGGTCCCTTCATGCTTGACGTCGGAATTTCCTCGACCGTCGAAATTGCCAGGTCCTGGGGTCTCGTCCCCTCGTTTGAAAAACGGCGCAACGCGAAAGTCTCTGCTGCTCAACCGGAAAGCGCGGCAGATCCATACGGCACAGGTAGCGATCGTGGCGGCATCCAAAAAATCATTGAAGACGCCCTTCGGTCCGCCGGACTGCTGCGATAGTCGCAAGGCATATGACGGCCGTCAGAACCCGCGAGATCGCCGCTATCGGTTTTGAGACTTGGGCAATGGTCCGTTTTGATGGCTGAAGACGAGTTCGCTCTGGACGTCTTGCTGAAACTGCAGCACCCGCTGACCGACATCGCTCTCCGGCATACCTGCCGCCAAAAGCTGATCGGCAATCCTGCGGCATTCGGCCTTCCAGAATTCTATCGCATCTGCGCCATGCCGCCGGCCGAGTTCGCGAGCGCAACGCTCGACATTGGCAGTTCCGGTTCCAGCGGGGAAGGCAATAATCCTGCCTTCATTGTCGCCGGCAGGCCGGCGGGTCATTTCAGTAGCCATCGAACACAGGTTCCTTTGATCCTGTTCGTTGTCTACGGGACTATGGTTAATGCTTTCTATTTGCTGCAGTAAGAAGATCGATCAGGTGGAATTTTAGCGGGCAGCAACGTCACCAGACGATCGGATGGGTTTTGCCGTTGAGCACGTTCACGAACCCCTCCGGCGCCAGTTCCGACGGCGCGACTAGGACCCAACGCCAGGGCGAGCAGGTCAGCGTTGCAAATGACAGGCGTTCGGGAAAGCCCGGCCACCATCGAGGCGAAAAGGTCGGCTCGTACATCCAGTCGATCCCGGCGCCGGCTGTATAAAGAGCCTGCATCTCCGCATCGAGCACTTCGGCCGGACGCGCCGTCATCAGGCCGCCAACCTCGTAGCGGACGCGGGCGAGAATCTTGCCGGCGGATACCAGCACCCAGCCGCCCTGCTGCTCGTTCAGGGCATTGACTGATATCGCCATCGCCTCGTCGGATGAGCCGACCGTCCAGATATTGTGCTTGTCGTGCCCCAGCGTAGAGGCGAGTGCCGTCTCCGGCGTGCGCGGTCCGGTGCCCAGCCAGAACATCCTGGAGACCTTCGCCTCTCCGGAAAACCGGTCGACAATTGCGAATTTGGTGACATTACGCGCGGGATCCCGCTGCACGGCGCCCTCTTCCACCGGCAATTCCATGGTGATGAAATCGTCGTGCCAGTGAAACGGCCGCAAAAGTGCAGCGTTGACCGTGGCCCGGTTCGGTGGCGCCTCGATGCGGAAATCGTCAGCCGTGATCGTCCTGTCTATTTTCACGGTCCGCGTCGCCCATTGCGGCCAGTCGATTTCAGGGCGCACGTCAATGAATGTCGCACCCTCGGAAACGGGACGCCCGTCGGCCCACACTTTATCGATCGAGAGGCTGGCGATGTCGCTGAGAAGAACGAAATCGGCGAAGCGGCCCGGCGCGATCGATCCGACCCAAGGTGTCAGCCGCATATGGCGCGCCGGATTGAGGGTGACGCACTGGATGGCGATCTCCGGCGCAAGGCCGTTTTCAATGGCGAGGCGGACATTGTGGTCGGTCGCACCGATTTTCAGTGTGTCCGAGGCGCTGCGGTCATCGGTGACCAGGGCGATCTGCGACCAATCCGTCAGCCCCTTGTCGATCAGTCCGCGGATGACCTCCGGCAGGGAATGCGGCCGGAGCTCGATGAAAAGACCGTGGAGCAGCTTCTGCCAGATCTCATCGAGAAACCAGCCTTCATGATCCGAAGCGAGACCCGCTGCGGCAAAGGCGTTGATCGAGGCCATGTCGCGCAGTCCCGCACCGTGGCCTTCGACGACGCCGCGCTGCTCGAAGGTCGCGCCGATCATGCCCCATAGGCGATCGTAGGAAGGATTGCCGGGATCTGAAATGGACGGCCAGTCCATGACCTCGTCCAGCCCGGCGACCATCAGGCTCTCGGAAAGAAAGGCTTTCTGTTCGTCGTAGCCGAACCAGCCGCCGCCCCACTCGTAGGCGGTCGGCGGCACGGCTGAGCCAGGCAGGGGAAAGATTTTCATCGGCGATCCGCGCCGGCGCGCTTCCAGCCAGAATTCCAGATTGCGGGCGCCGTTGACGTTGGAAAATTCGTGGCTCGCCTCGCATGTCCAGGTCACGCCATGCGGCATCACCAAAGCCGCCTCCCATTCCGGCGTCAGATGGGAGCTTTCGATATGTTTGTGCGCCTCGCCGAAGCCCGGCACGGCCGCAAGATCCGGCTCGGAGAACCGCTCGTTCACCTCGCCTGCGTAACTGCCGGCGGGGCCGACATAGGCGATGCGGCGGCCCTTGATGACGATCTCCTGATCGTCGAGCCATGTCCTCGAATGGACATCGAGCAACCTGCCGACCCGCAACAGCCTGTCGGCGGGCCGGCGTCCGAGCGCCGTCAGCACGAGATCCTGGCGCGTCAGCACCTCGTCGGACGCGTTGATCAGCAGATCGTCGGGAAGGGCAGTACGCGAAGTGGCCATGAATGAAATGCCCGTGAGAAGCTGGAACCGCCGGACCGTAAAGACCACAGGCCGAAGTGTAAAGCGATGCTCCGGTCTTGGAAAATTCCTCGCACAAGAGCGTATTTGCTCAATTATTGAGCTTGCGAGCTGATCGATCAAAAAATAGTATCCCCCAAATCCTGGGGGTATCATCCCGATTGCCAACGCCGCTTTTCACAGAAGGACATTGCTCATGAAGGTCAGACGTTTTGCCCGAATCCTGTCTCTGGCGCTGCTTGCCACCGTCGGTGGCACCGCAGCGGCACATGCGCAATCGAAGACGCTGACCATCTCCTGGTGGGGCTATAATGGCGAGAAGATGAATGCGAACATCATCACGCCGTTCAAGAAGATCTGCGGCTGCGAGATCGTATTCGAAACCGGCAACAATGCCGACCGGCTCAACAAGCTGAAATTGCGCGATGGCAAGGGCGTCGATGTCATCTACCTCACAGACAGTTTCTCGCAGCTCGGCATCGAGCAGGGGCTGTTCCAGGAGATCGATGCGTCGAAGATTCCCAACCTCGCGGATATCTACGAACTGGGCAAGGCGCCTCAGGGCAAATACGGCCCGGCCTATACGATAGGGCGCGTCGGCATCGTCTATGATTCCGCCAAGGTCAACCCGCCGATCACCGCCTGGGGCGACCTGTGGCGCGACGATCTGAAAAGCTCCGTCTCCTTGCCCGGAATCACCACTACGGCCGGCCCGCTGGTCGTTCTGGAAGCCGGCAAGCATGGTGGCGCCGATGCCTATGAAGACACCGACAAGGCCTTCTCGGAAATCGAGGCACTCAAGCCCAACGTCGTCAAGAACTACAACACCGGCTCGGAGCTGGTGAACCTGATATCAACAGGCGAAGTGCGCGTTGCGCTAGCCCAGGACTTTACCCTGGCGTCGATGCAGGCGGCCGTTCCGACGATGACATGGGCCAAGCTTACGGACGGCGACATCGCCACGCTGAACACCGTGAACATCCCGAAGGGTTCGGAAAATGTCGAACTCGCCCATCAATTCATCAACTTCATCCTGTCCAAGGACGTCCAGCAGGCTGAAGCCGAACAAGGCGTCGATGCGCCGATCTCGACAAAGGTCAGCCTGACGCCGGACCAGGCGAAGATCTGGACCTATGGCCCGGATATGGTCGCCAGCCTCACCCGCATCGACTATGCCAAGATGAATGCTGCCAAGGCCGACTGGATCGACCGCTGGAACGAAGTCTTCGGTCAGTAAGGTGCGCGATATCCCGGCCTGACCTGAAGCCGGTTGACTGCCAGACATGGAAGCGCCGCACATTCAGATCCGAGATGCGGCGCTCCTGATATCAGGCAGGACATGCCACGAGTTTTGAGATGAAGCATTTTGCCAGATGGGGATTGACGATGCCGGCGACGATTGCCGTCATTTTGCTTCTCATCATTCCTGTCGCCATCACCATTGCGGCGACGTTTGCGGAACCGAAGGGTGTGTTTGCGCCCTATGTGACGTTCTTCAACAGCGGTTTTCGGCGGGCGGTTCTCTATCGCACGTTGGAAATCGCCCTGATCACGACGGCGATTTCGCTCACCGTCGGTTTCATCACCGCCTATGTGATCGCGCAGATGCCCGGTCGCGCGAAGAGCATCATGATCATCGCAGCGGTTTTTCCGCTGCTGACAGGTGTCGTCGTCCGGTCCTTCGCATGGCTGATCATTCTCGGAAAGAACGGCATTCTGAACGCCATGCTGATCTCGACCGGCATCCTCAGTGAACCGCTTTCGATGCTCTATACCGAAGGTTCGGTGATCGTTGCCATGGTCTATCTCTTCGTTCCCCTGATGATCCTGACTCTCGTCGGGGTGCTTGAAGGCATCCCGCGCGATCTGATCGATGCGGCCGCGTCGCTCGGCGCGAAACCGCTGATGACATTCTTTCAGGTAATCTTGCCGCTTGCGACACCCGGCCTCATCGTCGGCGCGGTCCTGGTCTTCACCGGCAGCTTCACCTCCTATGCGACACCGCAACTACTCGGCGGAGAAAAGCAGATGATGATGGGAACATTCCTCTACCAGCGCGCCATGGTGACCTTCGATTGGGTCGGTGCATCGACGATTGCCGCCATCATGGTTGTGCTGACGCTCGGCCTTGTCCTCATCATGAGCCGCATCGCACGCCGGCTCAATCCGATGGCGGTGTGATGGACAGGCGCGTTCACCCGATCCTCGCCGCCTTTGCGGCCTGCGTTTTCTTCTTCCTGCTCGCACCGCTCGTCATCATCATCGGTGCGGCCGTCAGCGACACGACCTATCTGACCTTCCCGCCGCAGGGCCTGACATTGCGCTGGTTCGTCAATATCTTCCAGATCGAGGCCTTCCGCACGACCGCGATCACCAGCCTGCAGGTCGCCTTTCTCGGCACCGCGCTCTCCCTGCTGATTGGTGTCCCGGCAGCCTATGCGATCAACCGCTATCGGGTGGAATTGCCGCGCTGGCTGTCCACCATTTTCGTGCTGCCGATCCTGGTGCCGGAGATCGTCTTCGGCTTCTCGCTGATGAAATCGGTCACGATCGGCCTCGGGCTGCCGATCTTCATCAGCCTGTTAGTCGGCCATGCCTTGCTGATCCTGCCCTATTCGGTGCGTGTCGTCGGCGCCAGCCTGGCGGCCTTCGATTTTTCGGTTGAGGAGGCGGCGATCAGCCTGGGTTGCCCACCGCTGAAAACCTTCCTGACCGTGGTCCTGCCGAATATCCGTGCCGGGGTCATTGCCGCCTTCATCCTCGCCTTTATCACCTCCATCAACGACGTGTCGGTTTCGGTTTTCCTGACTGGGCCGGGCATCTCGACGCTGCCGATCCAGATCCTCGCGCATATGGAACAGTTCTTCGATCCGACGATCGCGTCGGTCTCGGTGCTGCTGATGTTCGTGACAGTCGGCGTCATGGCCGTCGTCGAGGCCACGCTCGGCCTCACCTTCCTGACAAAGTAGAACGCTCTTGACCGTATCCCTCACCATCGATTCCATCTCCGCCCATTACGGCAGCACGCAAGTGCTCAAGGACCTGTCGATCTCAATCATGGCCGGGGAACTGGTCTCCTTGCTCGGCTCCAGCGGCTGCGGCAAGACGACGACATTGCGCCTCGTGGCCGGTTTTCTGCAGCCGAGCAGCGGCAGCATCAAGCTCGGTGAGCGCAACCTGACCGGCCTTCCCGCACATGCGCGCGACATCGGCCTGGTCTTTCAGAACTACGCGCTTTTTCCTCACCTGAGCGTACAGGACAATGTCGCCTTCGGCTTGAGGCAGCGTCGTATTCCTCCGCCGGAACGGACGAAAAGAACGATGGCCATGCTGGAGCGTGTCGGCCTTTCCGCCCTCGCCGACCGCCTGCCGTCGGCTCTGTCAGGCGGTCAGAAACAGCGCGTGGCTCTCGCCCGGGCCTTGGTCATCGAGCCACCGCTTCTGATGTTCGACGAGCCGCTTTCCAACCTGGATGCAAAACTCAGGATCGACATGCGCGTCGAGATCAGGCAGCTCCAGCGCGCCAATGGCACGACATCACTTTACGTCACCCACGACCAGGAGGAGGCATTCTCGATCTCCGACAGAGTGGCGATCATGAATGCCGGGCGCATCATGCAGCTCGACGCGCCGGAGGTGCTGTATCGTCAGCCGGCCAACGCCTTCGTCGCCCGTTTCGTCGGCTTCGAGAACCTGATCCGTATGAAGGTGACCGCGCGCAACGGCGCGCTTGTGACCACCGAAACGACGGGCGGAGCCAGCCTGCAGCTGTCACAGGACACATTCGGGCCGATCAAGGATGACTTCGTGCTGGCCTGCCGCGCAGACGGTCTTGCCGTCAGCCGTGACGGCGATGGCATCGCGGCCGTGCTCGGCACGCGCACCTATCTCGGCCGAGCCTATCAGTACAAATGCATGACATCAGCGGGAGAGATCACCGCCAATGGGGCGTTGTCCGATCCGATGGAAACAGGGGCGTCCGCGGTGCTGACGCCTCTAGCAGAGCAATGCTGCATTCTCGATCCGGAAGATTGAAACGCTGAGGAGAGACGATGAATAGTGCCATGGACCAAGATATCGATGCCGTTCTTGCCTATGTGGACAAAAGCCTCGATGGCAGCTTGGCGCGGCTGTTCCAGCTGATCCGCATTCCGAGCATCTCGACCGACCCGGCCTATCGCGATCACTGCCGCGCCGCTGCCGAGTGGCTGAGCCGGGATCTGGCTGCCATCGGCTTCGAACCATCGGTGCGCAAAACGACCGGCCATCCAATGGTCGTCGCCCATGAAAAGGCGGCATCCGGACCGCATCTGCTGTTTTACGGCCATTACGATGTCCAGCCGGTCGATCCGCTGGCGCTGTGGACGAGCGATCCGTTCGAGCCGCGCATGGAAGCCTTGCCGAACGGCGATACCGCGATCGTGGCGCGCGGCGCGTCCGACGACAAGGGACAGTTGATGACTTTCGTCGAAGCCTGTCGCGCCTGGAGGAGCGTCACCGGAAAACTGCCGGTGCAGGTAAGCGTGCTGTTCGAAGGCGAGGAAGAGGCCGGCAGCCCGAGCCTCGCGCCCTTTCTGGATGCCACGGCAGACGAGTTGAAGGCCGATGCGGTTTTCGTCTGCGACACGGATATGTGGGATCGCGAAACGCCTGCCGTCACGACGATGCTGCGCGGTATCTTTAGTACGGAAATCGAAGTCATCTGCGCCGATCAAGACCTGCATTCCGGCATGTTCGGCAATGCCGCGCGCAATCCGCTGCAGGTGCTGTCAGACGTTGTTTCGAGCCTGCGGCGCGCCGATGGCGGCGTCGCGGTCGAGGGTTTTTATGATGGCGTCAAAGAGCTCCCGGACGCCATCAAGGCGCTGTGGAAAAGGCTGCCCTTCGATGAGGCGGCCTTTCTCGGCGATATCGGCCTCAGAGATCCGGCCGGCGAGGCGGGTCGTTCCGTCCTCGAACAGATCTGGGCGCGGCCGAGCTGCGAGATCAACGGCATGAGCGGCGGCTATACGGGCGAAGGCTTCAAGACGGTCATTCCGGCCAAGGCGAGCGCCAAGATTTCCTTTCGCCTGGTGGAAGGACAGGATCCCCAGGCGATCCGCGATGCCTTCCAGCGGCACGTGCGTGCATGTATCCCCAGGGATTGTTCGGTCAGCTTCAGGGATTACGGGCTCTCGCCGGCAACGGTCATGCCGATCGACAGTCCGTTTCTCACCAGAACGCTTCAGGCGCTTTCGACAGAATGGCAATGCGAAGCGGCCCTTGCCGGCACCGGAGGCTCGATCCCCATCATCGGGGAATTCAAACGCCGGCTCGGATGCGATGCCCTGCTGGTCGGCTTCGCCCGCTTTGACAACCGCGTCCATAGCCCGAACGAAAAATACGATCTCTCCAGCTTTCATAAAGGCATACGATCCTGGGTCCGCATCCTGGCGGCCCTCGCCGACTGACGCGAGTGTACCGCGCCGGGCAGCTTTTCGGGAGCCGCAAAGGGCGCTGTAACACTTTGAATTGCTGCATTATGCAGTAGGCTATGGTGCAGCAAGCGCCCCACATTACCATCGATACCGAGGCAGCAGAGACCACCGATGACAATAAGCGCTCCCCGCGATTTCCTGAAAGGCCTGTTTGACGCGGCGGTTCGCGCCGCCGATCCGCTGACCGGCATCAAGGCGCATCTGCCTGAAAGGCCGAAGGGAAGGACCGTGGTGATCGGCGCCGGCAAGGGCGCGGCGCAGATGGCGCGGGCACTCGAAAGCGTCTGGGACGGACCGCTCGAAGGTGTGGTGGTCACCCGTTACGGCTATGGCTGCGAGACACGCTGCATCGAGATCCTCGAGGCAGCGCATCCGGTGCCGGATGCGGCTGGCCTTGCCGCCGCAAAGCGGCTGATGGAGACGGTGAACGGGCTGACGGAAGACGACCTGGTGATCGCGCTGATCTGCGGTGGCGGCTCGGCGCTGCTGCCCGCCCCACCGGACGGGCTGACCCTTGAAGACGAGATCGCGCTCAACGAAATGCTGCTTGCCTCGGGCGCGCCGATTTCGGCGATGAATGTCGTGCGCAAACATCTCTCCACTATCAAGGGCGGCAGACTTGCGGCAGCGACCGAAGCGAGAGTCGTCAGTCTGATCGTCTCCGATATTCCCGGCGACAACCCGGCCCATGTCGCCTCCGGGCCGACAGTCCCTGACGGTTCGACACGACACGATACGCTCGAGATCATCAGGCAATACGGATTACAGCTGCCGCAGGCAGCACTCGACCATCTGAACTCGCCGAAGGCCGATGCACCGCGGCCGGATGATCCGGTCTTCTTGCGCCACGCGCATCACATCATCGCCTCCGCCGGCGTTTCGCTGGCGGCGGCCGCTGCCCTGGCGACGTCGCAGGGGATCGAGCCGGCGATCCTTTCCGATGCGATCGAGGGAGAATCGCGCGACGTGGCGCTGGTGCATGCGGCCATCGCCCGCGAAGTGTCGGGCCGGAACAGGCCGTTTCCGAAGCCGGTCGTCATCCTTTCCGGCGGAGAGACGACGGTGACGCTGAGAACCAAGGGTGGCAAGGGCGGACGCAACGGCGAATTCGCGCTCGCCATGGCGCTTGCGATCGACGGACAGGAGGGCATTCATGTCCTCGCTGCCGATACCGACGGGATCGACGGCTCGGAGGATAATGCCGGCGCCTTTGCCGATGGCGGCACGGTGAGGCGCTTGCGCGCCGCCGGGCTCGATCCGCGCCGGCTGCTCGACGGCAATGACAGTTATTCGGGCTTTGCGGCCACCAGCGATCTCTTCGAAACCGGCCCGACTGGAACCAATGTCAATGATTTCAGGGCTATCCTGATCCGTTAGAGCAATTTCAGGAAAAGTGCGAAGCGGTTTTCCGTCCGGAATTGCGTAAAACAAAAGCAGCCGCCCGCTACGCGCGGTGGTGGCGGATCAGGTCTCGATCCGCCCCTGCCCGACCAGCCAACCCACGGATTCCTGCACCGCCTGCAGGGAGGTGTATCTCGGAGTGTAACCGAGCAGGCGTTTGGCTTTGGCGATCGAGCAATTCGGGCTGCGGGCAATATGTTCCCAGGTCGCCTTTGCATCCTCAGCCGTCTGACTTTCGGCCCAGGCGTCGAATGGGGCGAAGCTGAGCTTCGGCTCGTGCCCGAACCAGCGAGACATGGATTCGGCATAACCGCGAAGGGTCAATGCCTGCTCCGAAACCGCGTGGAAACTTTCGCCGGTCGACGCATTCCAGTTGGCGATCGCATCCATGAACATCGCCGCCACGTCGTCGGCATGGACGTGATGAACGGTCTCCAAGCCGAAATGGGGCAGCGCCAGGGTCTCTCCGCGGGCAAGGGTTGAAAAGGCCTGCAGGTTGAAATTGCCGGCCGGATTGAGCGGCGCCCAACCGGGACCGACAATGTGCCCGGGATGGATGATGGTTGCCGGAAATCCGCGAAGCCTTGCCTGCTGCAGCAGATAGGTTTCGATTGCCGCCTTCTGCGTCCCATAGTCGCCGAAGGGAAATTTCGGCGTCTCCTCCAGCGTGGGTACGACCGTCGAATGGCCATGCGTCCAGATCGTGCCGGTATGCAGGAAGTGACCGACATGCCCCGACAGCGCCGTCACCAGATGCTCGGCACTTTCCAGCGTGAAGCAAATCATGTCGATGACGATGTTGGCTTCCAATGTACGCACGGCCGGGCCGAAATCACCCGTCCGCTCCATGGCTGCCCGATCCATCTGACGCTGATCGACGGCAGCCCAGGCGTGGTTTGCCGTATAAGGCTTTGCCGTGCCGCGGCTGATCGTGACGACGTCGTGACCGGCTTCCACCAGACGGGGGACGAGATAGGTCCCGACATGGCCCGTTGCCCCGATTACCAAAACCCGCATTATCGTTCCTCCCTTGGCATTTCCGTGTCGAATATGTTGCGTTCAGGTGATCCTGCAAGCAGACTTTTCGTGATCAAGAGGCTGGACCGGGGCTGCTATCGATTCTTGAAAACCAGACAGGTGCCGCCGTGTTTGCGAATCTGGTTGCAGAGGTCGTTGGCTTCCATGCGCGTCTGCCGGCCGATGCGAACAGCATAACGCGGCCGAAAACCGAAGCTGCGATCGCGCTGGCGCAGGATCAGCGGCTGCTCCGCATTCAGGGGCGCAGGCAGATCCTGCACGGCATCGAGAAACATGCGCCGGGCGACCGTGACATTTGCATTCGCCGCAAGCTGGACGCCCCAGGGCGCCCATTCACCCTCCTGCCGCCAGGGCGTATCCTTCAACGTCCGTCTCTCCGCAAGCGCCACGCAGCCATCGAGGAAGGACTTGTCCTTGTCGAGCGGGGCGGCCGCATCTTCAGGTGGGTTATCCTTCCATTCCTCGACCGTATGCGCGGTGATTGCCATCACATAGCTGCGCGTCTCGTAAGGTAATCTGCCTGACGAAAGGTAAGTGGCAAGGCCGTTTTCCCCGGCATTATAGGCGGCGGCGGCAAGGCCGAGATTGCCGAAACGATTGCGCAATTCTTCGAGATACTGCGCCGATTTCCGCAGGGCTTCCAACACCTGGTAGCTGTCTTCGAGACCGCGCAGTTTGGCCGTTCCGGGCATGAACTGCGCAATCCCCTGGGCTCCCTTGAAGCTGACTGCATCGGGGCGAAAGGTGCTTTCTCGCCAGATGAGACGGGCGAAATAATCCGCCGGCAATTGGTTGGCGCTGGCGAAATGCTCGATCGCGATGCAAAGGTCGTAGTTGAAACTGTCTTTCCGGATGCAGAGCGTCTCACCCGATCCCGCCGCCGAAGGTCCCGAATACAAGCAGGCCGGCGACCCGGCGCTCCCTTCAGGCTGGGCCTTTATTGTGTCCACGGCGGGAAACAGAAGACAGAGCGAAAGCATGGCCTTCGTCGATCTCCTCGCAATGTCGGACTGACGCTTTCGACGTATCATCGGATCTCGGCGGGTTCGAACTTCCATCGCAACGCTGGATTTTAGATACCATTGATGAAGGCGCGACGCCTCCCCCATTTCCATACCTGCACCCGAATTGGTGCCGGGGACGGCCACAGGTTTCTAATTTCGCTACCGATTTTGGAACAAACATATTCGACCTGCCATGGTCGTAGCGTCATCCTGTTTGCCAGGAAATCCCGAGCGAACGAGGATAAGCAGATGATTGATCTCCACTACTGGCCGACGCCGAACGGCAAGAAGGTTTCGATCTTCCTGGAGGAAACGGGCACGCCCTACCGGCTGGTGCCGGTTAATATCGGCCGTGGCGACCAGTTCAAGCCTGATTATCTCAAACTCAACCCCAATCACCGCATGCCTGCCATCGTCGATCACGCGCCTGCCGACGGCGGCGGTCCGTTGAGCGTCTTCGAATCCGGCGCGATCCTCTTCTACCTCGCCGAGAAGACTGGAAAATTCTGGCCGCAGGATCTGCGTGGCAAATACGAGGTCACGCAATGGGTGATCTGGCAGATGGCGAACCAAGGGCCGAAACTCGGCGAGGCCGGTCATTTCCGTCGCCTTGGCGATCGCGAAGGCGATCAGTCCTATGCGGTGCGGCGTTTCACCGACGAAGCCAACCGCCTCTACGGCGTTCTCAACATGCGGCTTCGCGACCGGCGCTACCTTGCCGGTGACGAATTCACCATCGCCGACATCGCCAGCTATCCCTGGACCGTCAGCTGGCAGGCACAGGGTCAGGACATCGACGAGTTCAAGCATTTCAAGCGATGGTTCGAGGAAGTCGGCGCAAGGCCCGGCGTCCAGCGCGGCCTTGCGGTCGGCGCCGATCTCGGCACCGACAACAGCAAGCTCTCCGAAGAGGAACAGGCGCGCATCCGCAAGATCCTCTACAACCAGCGCGCCCTTCCCGTTCCGGATTGAGCACCGGCCCAGATGCCTTGGCGGTCGCAAAAGCTCTTGCACCTGCATCGCGACCAAGGATAACCATATGGTGACAACCGAGCCGGCAGTCAGCCCGAGGCCGGTTCCGGTTTCGCGGCGTTGCAAATCACCTGCCCGAGGGGCCAGGCGGCTTGGGCAGCAGCTGGCGTTGCGACTTGGGGTGTGACAAGCAATGGCAAGACCTGTAATCGGCATCATCGGGAACGCCCGCATCGTCGAAAGCCGCTTCTCGACCCAGCTTGTCGGAGAAAACAATTTGCGAGCCGTGGCCGATGTCGCCGAAGCGTTGCCGCTGATGTTTGCCGGCAATCCTAAACTGGCCGATATCGCGGATCTGCTGGCTGTCGTCGACGGCATTCTGCTGACGGGTGCCAGAGCCAATGTCCATCCCAGCCGATTCAACATGGTGCCGGATCCCAAGCATGAGCCATATGATGAGGATCGTGACGGGCTGGCGCTGCCATTGATCGAAGCCTGTGTTGCGCAAGGCGTTCCTGTTTTCGGCATATGCCGCGGTTTTCAGGAAATGAATGTCGCCGCCGGCGGCTCGCTGCATCCCGAAATCCGGGAATTGCCCGGACGCATGAACCACCGAATGCCGCGCCTGGAAACAGGTGAGATCCATCCCGACCCAGCCATCGTTTTCGGCGATCGACACGACGTTCAGCTCGTTGCGGATGGGATGTTTGCGCGTATCCTCGGCCGGGAGACGATCCGGGTGAATTCCCTGCATGGACAGGGCATCCTCGAACTCGGCGAGAGGGTCGTTGCCGAAGGCATTGCCGAGGACGGGACGATCGAGGCGATAAGGTTCAAGGACGCGCCGGGATTTGCTCTGGGTGTGCAATGGCATGCCGAATACGATCCGCAAACCAACCCTGTTAATCGTGCGCTGTTTCAAGCATTCGGCGATGCGGTGAGAGCCCATCAAGCCATCGCCTAGTCTGATCAGTAAAAAGCCGCCGCGAAGTGCTTTCGCGGCGGCTTGGGGATGGCTTGAAAGCAGTCGTCAGGCCGTCGGCTGCTTGGTCTTCCTGAGATAGGGCAGAACCGTATCGAAGGAACCGAAACGCGTGATCGCGTCTTCGTTGGAAACCGCGGCAGTGATGATGACGTCCTCGCCCTGGTTCCAGTTCGCCGGTGTCGCCACCTGGTGCTTGGCCGTCAGCTGGATGGAATCGATGGCGCGCAGGATCTCATTGAAATTGCGGCCCGTCGTCATTGGATAGGTCAGGATCAGCTTGATCTTCTTATCGGGACCGATGATGAAGACCGAACGCACCGTCGCGTTGTCGGCAGGCGTGCGGCCTTCCGAGCTCTCGCCGGCGCCGGCCGGCAGCATGTCGTAGAGCTTGGCGACCTTGAGGTCCTTGTCACCGATCAAGGGATATTCGACGTCGAAGCCGGTGGCGGTCTTGATGTCGTTCTTCCACTTGGCATGGCTTTCCACAGGATCGACGGAGATGCCGATGATCTTGGCGCCGCGCTTGGAAAACTCCCCGGCCAGGCCGGCCATGGCGCCGAGCTCGGTCGTGCAAACCGGCGTGAAATTCTTTGGATGCGAGAACAATACGGCCCAGCCGTTGCCGATCCAATCATGGAAGCTGATCGGTCCCTGTGTGGTGTCGGCAGTGAAATCGGGGGCAATGTCGTTGATACGTAAGCTCATAGTCGGCCCTCCAAAGCCTTGTGTTAAATGTTGTTCATCCCAATCGAGGTCATGGGATCCGTCCGCCGGAAACGGTTGCTAGATTGCAGTCATCAGGATCGCGCCGGCTTAAGGTAAAAACGTCCCATCCCAGGATTTTCAGTAAGTCATATACCACGATCACCGAAGGCATGCTCTTTCGATTTCCGGCCTGCTCTGGCATTATTTTTCCGGCAAGTCCGCGGGACGACAAGACCGAGGGTTTTTCCATTAGGTCTCGTTCAAGCTGCAGGAGGACCGCCCGCTCGCTCAAGCGGCCTGGATCGATTTGATCCTGTCGATGCCGCCGAGAACAGGCGCGAAATCGTCCCACACACCCTGGGCGCCCTTCTGCCATTCGTCGAAGGCTTCCGGCTTCAACAGCTTTCCGCCATGGCCAAGCGCCGTTTCGACGGATTTGGATTCGTCGTCGACGATCAACTGGTTGAAATAGGCAGCCCCTTCGCTGGAAGCCTGCTGGAACACCGCCTTCTGCTCGTCGTCGAGGCCGGCCCAGAAGGTCGAGGCATAATAAATGACGCCGGATGCCCAGATGTGGCCGGTCTCGGTCATATCGGGCACGACCTCATAGAGCTTGAAGCCGGCATAGGCCGATTTGGTCAGGTCCATCGCGTCGGCGACACCAGTTGCGAGCGCATTATAGGTCTCGGTGATCGGAATGCCGATCGGCGTCGTGCCGAATGCGCTCCAGAGCTTGGTGTGCAACGGGCTCTGGATGACACGGATGCGCTTGCCCTTGAGCTGCTCTGGCCGCGTCACCGGTTCCTTGGTCAGGAGATGGCGGGCGCCGAAATTGATGAAATCGCCGACGACGAAATTCTGCGTCTGCAGTTTCTGCTTGAGATCGGCGCCGACGTCGCCGGCGACGGTTTTGCGGACATGGTCGGCATCGCGGAAGAGGAAGGGCAGATCGAGGATCTGCAGTTCCGGCGCCCAACCGGAGAGCGACGAGACCGTGGAAAGGCCGGCCTGGATGGAGCCGAGGCGCACCCCTTCAGCCACTTCCTTCTCGCCGCCGAGCGCACCGTTCCTGACGATATTGAACTTAAACTGGCCGGGAAGCTTCGCTTCGACCAATTCGCCGATCTTCACCCAGATTTTCGTTTCCGGCTTGTCGTCGCCGAGCAACGAGGCGATCGTGATCGTTGTCGTACGGGCGGCAGCCGTGCGGACGAAGGCGGGCGCTGCAAGCGCCGTTCCGGCGAGAGCTGCGGTCTTCAGGAAATTGCGTCGGTTGAGATTGTCCATGGGGTTGTCCCGTTTACGAGAAGATGATGGCCCAGACGCAGAGGATTGCGAGCGAGACCAGGAGAGCGAGCAGATAGGGAACCACCGCCCGAAAGAGCTCCGAGGCGGGAACGCGCGTGACGCCGCTGACGACGAAGATCAGCATGCCGAGCGGCGGCGTCAGCCCGTGGATCATCAGGTTGACGACGATGATCACCCCGAAGTGGATGGGATCGATGCCGGCGGCAACCGCTGCCGGCAGCAGGATCGGACCGAAGAGCAGGATCGCTGCGCCGATGTCGAGAACGAGGCCGACCACCAGCAGGATGACGTTCGACAGCAGGATGACCGCAAGCGCACTGCCGCCGAGCACCGTCGTCAAATGCGAGATCAGCCCCGACACGTCGTCGACCGCCAGTAGGAAAGCAAAGGGGCCGGCCGTGCCGATGAGGAGGCCGATCGCCGCCGCTTCAACGGCTGCCTGACGGAAGGCGGTATAGAGTGAGACAATGCCGAGCCGCGCGCCGATGCCGAGCAGCAACGTGTAGAAAGCAGCAACTGCTGCGGCTTCCGTGGTGGTGACGATACCGATACGGATGCCGACGACGACGATGACGCCGAGCCCGAAGGCCGGGATTGCCTGGACCGCCGATTGCCAGCGCTGTCTCGCATTTGGGCGTGGCAATGGCACCTGTTCGCTGAGCGTCAGATGGATTGCGACCGCCAGGCATATGGCCATCAACCCGCCGGCAAAGAAGCCGCCGACGAGGAGCGAGCCGACGGAAAGATTGGTGGCCGTCGCAAGGATGAGAAAGGCGATCGACGGCGGGATGACGTTGTCGAGAACCGATGTCGACGCGATGATCGCCGCCGCCTGCGCCTTGGGATAGCCGTGTTTGACCAACTCGGGCTGGAAGGTCGATGCGCCGAAAGCGGCATTTGCGACCGAAGAGCCGGAGGCGCCGGAAAAGAGAACGCTGGTGAGCAGAGTCGTCTGCGCCAACCCGGCCCGGCGATGACCGACCATGGCGGCGGCGAAGCGCACGAGCTGGTTGGCGACACCGGAGGCCGTCAGCAGGCCGCCGGCGAGCAGGAAGAAGGGGATGGCGAGCAGCAGGAATTTCGAGATGCCGGTGACGGTCGCGGAAACGATCGCCGGCTCCGGCAGGCTGCTGCCGAAGGCGATGACGACATAGGCTGCGGCAAGAAAGGCGTGCGGCAGCGGCGCGGCGAGCACAAGCCCGACCGCGGCGATCAGTCCGAGGAAGATGCTTGGCGGCCAGTCGAGATCGAGCGCGACATGTGGGATGCCGGCATAGAGCGCGACACCGACGGAAAGCGAGAGCAAAACCGGCAGGATCCTGCCTTCCGCGATGCGCTGTAGAAGCAGCACGACGAGGATCAGCGCGCCGCCGACGCCGAGGAAACCGAAGCGGATCCATTCCGGCACGCCGAGCGTCGGCGAGACGCCGCCGAGCATCGTCATGATCTCGGTGCCGCCGAAGCTCAGGATCAGCGCCGAAAGCACGGTGAAGACATCGGCGCCGATCGGCGTGACCTTCTGCAGGCTTTCCGGCAGCATTTTGACGAAGACGTCGAGGCGCATGGCAAGCGCGCTGTTGAGGCTCATCGGCGCGCCGAGCGCGATCAGACCCACATGCAGCCAGATACCGAGATCCTCGGCGCCGATGAAGCCGGCGCTGAAGAAATAACGCAGGCAGACGGTGACCAGGACCATGGAGAGCAGCACCGCGAGAACGAGTGCCGCGGCAATGCCGAGAACCGCTTCGATCACCCTCAAGGCGCGCGCGGCAAGTCCGTCATCCAGAGCAGTCCGTTCGATCGGATGAAATTCGCTGGTGGCCACAAAACGTACCTTCTGACTTCCCTGCTGACATCGAGCCGCGGCAGCTCCTTTTCGCCGAAACGATAGGTTTCCTCAAGCAGCGGATGCTGGAAAAGATGAAAGTATCGACAACGGCCGATCAGGCCGGCTTCTGGCGGCCATAGAGCAGGAGCATGCCGATGATGACGGCGCCGTAGATGAGCTGGCGGCCGGCCTCCTCGATCTGCATCACCGAGAGGATGGATTGCAGTAGCGTGATCAGGATGACGCCCGCCACCGTTCCGAGGTAGGAACCCTTGCCGCCGAGCACATGCGTGCCACCGAGAACGACGGCCGCGATCGACGGCAGCAGATAGGCGTCGCCCATGGACTGCGATGCCTTCGACGCATAACCCGCCAACAGAACGCCGCCGAGCGCGCTCAACCCTCCTGAGATGACGAAGGCCAGAAGCGTGATCCGGCGGGTGTCGATACCGGACATGTAAGCGGCGCGCTCGCGGTTTCCGATGGCGTAAAGGGATCGGCCGAAGGTCGTGCGCGTCAACGTGAAGACCGCAGCCAAGCCGACGCAGAGCCAGACGAGAACGCCGTTCGGAAGTCCCGGAATGGTGTAGCCGGTGGCCAGGAACCGCATGGCCGGCGAGGCCGAATCTTGCGGGGAGAAGCCGCCGGTGTAGACGACCATCAGTCCTTGCGCGACGGCATTGGTCGCCAGCGTGATGATCATCGAGGGAATGCGGAGATAGGCGACCGCCAGGCCGTTGACGAGACCGATCGCAGCGCCGCAGAAGATGCCGAAGGGGATCGCCAGAACCGAGCCGGTCGTGCCGTAAGCGGTCGCGGCGCAGGCCATCATCGCGCCTGACGTCACTACCCAAGGCACCGACAGGTCGATCTGGCCGAGCAGGATGACCGCCATCATGCCGGTGGCGATGACGCCGAGGAACGAGGCCACCTTCAGCTGCTGCAGCAGATAATCCGGCGACAGGAAATTCGGCGAATAGATCGATCCGGCGAGCAGAAGCAGAATGATGCATCCGAAGGCGGTCGCCACCGCCGGATCGATGCCGCGCAGGCGCGTGGGAATTCGAAGCTGCCGCATGGAGGATGCGTCCTCGCTCATTGAAACCACTCCAATCGATTGCGGACCCTGGAAAGACCGATGCAGCCGATGCCGATCGCCAGCATCAAAACCACACCCTGGAACAGCGGCTGCCAAAGCGGATCGAAATCGAAGACGAAGAGCAGGTCGCCGATCGTACGAAAGGCCAAAGCTCCGAAGACAGCGCCGACGGCGCTTCCCTTGCCCCCCGCAAGGGAAACGCCGCCGAGCACCACCGCCGCGATCGAATAGAGCGTGTAGGCGTTGCCGCTCGCAAACGCCGCTTCGCCGGTATAGGAGAAAAAGGTGAGATAAAGCCCGCCGATCGCCGACAGTAGTCCGCCCAGCGCATAGGCCGTCAATTTCGCCCGCTTGACGGGCATTGCCGACATATAGGCGGCGTTCTCAGCCGACCCCACCGCATAGGCCGCCCTGCCGATCGCCGAGCGGCTGAACGGCACCCAGATGACGACAATCACGGCGAGAAGCACGACGAGGCTTGCCGGAACGACTCCTAGGAGTTTCGAGGTAAAGGCATCGGCCAGATCCTCGTTGACAGAACCGCCGGGTGTCGGTCGCAGCAGGAGCGCCAGCCCGTAGAAGATCGCGCTGGTCGCGATCGTCGCCACGATAGGCTGCAGCCGGCCGAAGATGATGATGAGCCCGTTCAGCATGCCGCAGCCGAGCCCGGCGAGCAGCACGACGACGACACCCGCTCCGGTTTGCAACGGCGTGCCAACGACCAGCCAGGAGGCAAGGCAATTGCAGAGCACAAGAACCATGCCGGCTGAGAGATCGATGCCGGCGGTGATGACGACCAAGCACTGCGCCATGGCGACGAAGGCGAGCAGCGTCGCCTTGTTCGAAGCCGTCTGCACGACGTTGGGCGTGAAGCCCGCCGGGTGGTTCGAGACATAGAGGGCGAACATGGCGACGAAGAGGAGTGCGGCAAACAGCGTTCCCTTCTGCTGCGCATACCAGAACCGCCGGTTGCCGGAAGCATGCTTGTTCATGGGGCAATCCTTTGCGCTACGTGGTCGCCGGCGATGTTGAGAGCTGCGCCGATCAGTTCGTGCTCGTTGATCTCGGCGCCTTCGAGCTCGCGGATGATGCGGCCGTCGTACATGACGAGCACGCGGTCGCAGCAGCCGATCAGTTCATCGTAGTCGGTGGAATAGAAGATGATCGCCGCGCCCGCATCGGCAAGCTTGTGCAGCAGCAGATAGATTTCCTGCTTGGTGCCGACGTCGATGCCGCGCGTCGGATCGTTGAGCAGGATGATACGCGGCCGGTTCATCAGCCATTTGGCGATAACCACCTTCTGCTGGTTACCGCCGGATAGTGCGGCAACGGGCATGTCGATCGTCGCGGCCTTGATCGCCAACAGCTTGAACAGATCGTCGATCTCGCGTCGTTCGGCCGCCCGATCGATGACGCCGTTGCGCGAGACGCGGTCGAGGGCTGCAATCGACAGGTTCTCGCGCACCGTCATCGGCAGCATCAGCCCCTCGGTCTTCCGGTCCTCGGGGATCAGCGCCATGGATATGCCGCCGGACTTGGCATCACGGGGGCTTTTCAGCGTCACCGGCCTGCCGTCGATCGCGACTTCGCCCTTCACGTCGCGCAGCACGCCGAAGAGGGCCAGCAGCAATTCGCGCTGCCCCTGCCCGTCTAGCCCGCCGACGCCGATGATCTCGCCGGGCCTGATATCGAAAGTGATGCCAGAAAGCCGGTCACCCCAGGAAAGGTCGAGGCAGGAAAGGACCGGTTTTTGCTCTCCGCGATGGGCCGGCTTCGGCGGAAAGACATTGCTGTATTCGCGGCCGATCATCAGTTCAACCACCTGCTGGTCGGTCTTCGTGCCGGCCGGATAGGATTCGATGCTGCGGCCGTTGCGGAAGACCGTGCACTCATCCGCCAGCTGGGCAATTTCGTGCATGCGGTGGGAGATGTAGATCAGCGCCATTCCCTCGGCGCGCAGGCGCTTCAACACGGCAAAGACCTTTTCGACATCCGATTGCGTCAGCGCCGAGGTCGCCTCGTCGAGGATCATCAGCCGTGGCTTGCGGGCAAGCGCCTTGGCAATCTCGACCATCTGCCGCCGGGACAGGGGTAGATCCTTGACCAAGGCGGACGGATGAATGTCGGAGGCACCGGCGCGCGCCAGCGCTTCCTCGGCGATCCGCCGTTGCCGGCGCCGGTCTATCATGCCGAATCTCAGCGGCGGATTGCTGATGACGATGTTGTCGGCGACGGAGAGGTCGGGGATCAGCGAAAGCTCCTGGAAGACGCAGACGATGCCCGCCGCATTGGCGGCGGCCGGCGAGGCGAAGGCGATCTCCTTGCCGTCGAGCAGCATGCGTCCTTCATCTGGCGCCACGACGCCCGCCATGATCTTGATCAGCGTCGATTTGCCGGCGCCGTTCTCGCCAAGGACGGCATGGATCGCTCCCGGCCGGATGGCGATATCGGCATCCTTAAGCGCGACAGCACCGCCATAGCGTTTCGATATGCCTTCCGTGCGGAAAAGCGGTTCGGACAAGGTCATGCGTCCACCCTCCATTCGGTCTATCACCTTGGAGATTGCGGGTGCAAACACCCGCAATCAGATCCGGAGGACGGCTGCTATTGGTTCTCTTTGGACTGCCCCATGATTTCCTGAGCGCTGAAATTGATGCCGCAGGTGGGGAAGGAATTGCCTACGAAGAAGTTGTCGGACTGGGTGGGATAGTAATCCTCACCTTCCTTGAAATCAGGATCCGAAACAATCGCGGTCGGCAGCTTGACGGCCTGCGGCACGACCTGACCCTCGAGTGCTGCGATCGCCGTCTTGATGGCGACGGCGACCTGGGCCGGGCCAGTGCCGGCGGACGAGCACTTCAGGCCGTCGGCGGCATGGGCAGCGCAGAATTTGCGGAAGCCATTTTCCGTCTCACCGCCGAAGGGCACGAAGGGATGTTTGGCATCGATCATCGCCTGCACGACGCCGGTATCGCCGCCCTGCGCAGTGATGCCATCGAACGGGCCGTTGGTGGCGATCGCGTCAGCCGTCGCCTTCTGGGCAACACCGTCATCCCATTTTCCGACGACCTCGGTTACCGTGAACTTCTTCCCCGAGGCGTCCAGGGTTTCGTGGATGCCGTTGTGGCGATCCGTATCGACCGAGGTGCCGGCGACGCCACGCACTTCCAGCACCTTGCCGCCGCTCGGCAGATGTTTCACCAGCCAGTCGGCCCAGAGGACGCCGAGACCCTTCTGGTCGACGTTGACGTTGATCGCGTCCTTGGTATCGAGGATGTTGTCGAAGGCGACGAGAATGACACCGGCCTCCTTGGCGCGCTTGATCACCGGCCCGAAAGCGGTCGGGTTCTGCGCATTGACGACGATGGCATCATAACCGGCATCGATGAAGTTGTTGATGGCGGAAATCTGCGCCGGCACATCCTCGCCTGTCGAGACGACCTTGAACTCCTTCAGCTTGGCTGCGACGTCGGGCTGGGCGGCATAGGCCTTGGCTGTCTGCACCATCTGGATTCGCCAGGTATTGGCGATGTAACCGTTGGCGAGCGCGATGCGATAGGGGCCGTCCTTCTTTGGATATTGCAGGAACTGCGTGTCGGCGGACCACGGCACCATGCAGCCGGGCTCGGCGGCCGGGCCGGACACGACCTTCGGTTCCGCGCTGGCCGCGCCGCAGAGCAGGGCAAGCGCGGACACGGAAAACGCGGCAATGCGAGCCGACTTGGCTTCTTTCACCTTAAACATGAATGTTCTCCTCCTCAGGCGGTCCGAGCCGCCTCTCCTATGCTTTGATTTGCATACTTGGTCCCGGAAGGTTCCACCCCGTCCCTTTCCGGTACAATTTTAGGTTAACATAGTTGACAGCGCTGTCAAATCGTATGTTCTAGCGCTATCAGCAACAGCAATGAGAAAATATTCTCTGTTTTTAAAGAATATGACAATCAATATTCTGGGACGAGTGGCGGGACTTGCATGCGGCGGATAACACTTGATGACGTGGCAAGTCTTGCCGGGGTCAGCCCGATCACGGTTTCGAGGGTGCTGCGCAAGCCCGATGCGGTCTCGCCAGGCCTGCGGCTGCGCGTCGATGCCGCCGTCAAGGAACTCGGCTATGTGCCGAATATTGCCGCGAGCCGCCTCGCCTCCTCGCGCACGCATGCGATCGGCGTCATCGTTCCGACCCTCTACAACGTTATCTTCGCAGAATATCTGTTTGCGCTTCACGAGGTGCTGGTCGCCGCCGGCTTCCAGGTGATCGTCGTCAACAGCCGCTATTCCGAGATCGAGGAGGAAAACGCCATCAAGGCATTACTCGGGCAAAGGGTGGAGGCGATCATCATCGCCGGCACTCATCACACGCCGCTCTCTCGTCAGCTTCTCGCCCAGGCTCGTCTGCCCGTTGTCGAGACCTTCGAGCTTTCTCCAAACCCGATCGACCTCAACATCGGCATGTCGCAGGAGCATGCCGGGCAGACGGCGACGCAGCACCTGATCGAACGGGGTTTCCGCCGGATCGCCTTCCTGACCGGCAATCTCGACCACCGCGCCCAGTCGCGTTTCGACGGCTACCGGCTGGCGATGCAGGAGGCGGAGCTGCTGAATCTGGAGATCATCGCCGAGAGGCCACGCCATAGCTACGTGGCACTCGGCTCCGACCTCTTCGCCATGACGCATGAACGTGGCGACGTGCCCGAGGCGATCTTCTGCACTGACGACAATCTGGCGCTCGGTGCCATGCAGGAATGCCGCAAACGCGGCATCCGTGTGCCCGATGACATCTCGATCATCGGATTTCACGACCTGGAATTCGCCGCCTGCGCCGCACCCTCCCTCTCCTCGATCGCGACTAGGCGTTTCGAAACCGGAAAACTCGCGGCCGAAAGGGTGCTTGCCGCGTTGAATTCCTCCGTGGTATCAAGGTCCGAGCAGATCGACCTCGGCTTCGCCTTGATTCCGCGCGAAAGCACGGCAATCTGATCATATATTGTGCATACTTAGTTTTTGCACACTTATCAGGCTGGCGCGCTTGCCAATATTGCTGCAGTGCGTCATGAATAGAACAATGACGCATCTCGATCTGACAATTCTGGTGATCGACGAAAATGCCATTCGCGCCTCCATCATCGAAGAAGGACTGCGCGAGGCAGGGCATACGCGCGTCACCGTGGTTCATGAGGTCAACGGCATCGCGCAGATCATCGAAACGCTGATGCCCGACGTGATCATCATCGATATCGAGAATCCCAACCGCGACATGATGGAGCATCTGTTCCAGCTGACGCGCACGGTCAGCCGCCCGATCGCCATGTTCGTCGATCGCTCCGACACAGCCTCGATCGAGGCAGCTGTCGATGCCGGGGTCTCGGCCTATATCGTCGACGGATTGAAGAAGGAACGCGTCAAACCAATCCTCGACATGGCCGTCAGCCGCTTCAATGCCTTCAACCGCCTACGGCGGGAGCTTGCCGATGCCCGCTCCGCGCTCGAGGAACGCAAGCTCATCGAGCGCGCCAAAGGCATATTGATGAAGATGCGCGGCCTGTCGGAGGAAGAGGCTTTCGCCCTGCTGCGCCAGACAGCGATGAACGAAAAGAAGAAGATGTCGGAAATCGCCCAGAGCGTCGTCACTGCCGCGGGGCTGTTGATGTAATGGCCGACCTGATGAATTTCCGGAGGAAACCGGAGTGGATATGATGACAACGACCTCCAACTCCGGCGGCGACATGCCCTCGCCCGTGCGGGTGAACAACGAAGGGCCGAAAGTACTGCGGGCCGGTTTCATTCCGCTCGTCGATGCATCGGTGCTGATTGCGGCGGCGGAATTCGGCTTCGCGCGGAAGGAAGGCCTGACGCTCGATCTCGTCAAGGACGTCTCCTGGGCGAATGTGCGCGACCGCCTGGCATTCCGCCAGTTCGACATTGCCCACATGCTGTCGCCGATGCCGGTGGCCTCCATGCTCGGTCTCGGCTCCAATCCCTCGCCGACGATCACGCCGTTTTCGCTGGGGCGCGGCGGCAATGCGATCACGCTGTCGACGCGGCTCTTCGACAGGATGCGGGATGACGCGGGATTGCAGGAAACGGCAAGCGCGCTCGACAATGCCCGCGCCCTGGCAAAAACATTGGCGGCAATGAGGGCGCGCGGCGAGCCGCTGCCGACTTTCGGGGTCACCTATCCCTTCTCCTCGCACAATTACGAATTCCGCTACTGGCTGGCAGCCGGCGGCATCGATCCCGACAAGGACGTCAAGCTCGTGGTCGTGCCGCCGCCCATGACTTCGGATGCACTGGCAGCCGGTGCGATCGACGGTTTCTGCGTCGGCGCGCCGTGGAACATGGTCGCTTCGGAGCGCGGCGTCGGCCGCATCGTCGCCGCCAAGCAGGACATCTGGCCGTCGGCGCCGGAAAAGGTAATCGGCATGCGGCCGGATTGGGCGGAAAGCCATCCGGAAACCGTTTCCAGGCTAATCGTGGCGCTCGACGCGGCAGCCCGCTGGTGCGACCGGCCGGAAAATCATGACGCGCTGGCGGCAGCTCTTGCCGACCCGCGCTATATCGCTGCCCCCGTCGAGATCATTCGGCGTGTACTCGCCGGCGAATTCAGCCTCGACGCAAAAGGTAACCGCCGCATCATCACCGATTATTTCATGTTCCATTCCGGCTTCGCCAATTATCCCCGACCAAGCCATGCGCTGTGGATTTACAGCCAGATGATCCGCTGGGGACAGGCCGAGGTCAGCCTTAACATGGCCAGGGCCGCAGCATCCGCCTACCGCCCGGATCTCTATCGCACGGCTCTCGGCGACGACAACGCACCGCAAGATGCCGATATCCGCATCGAAGGCAGTGACGAGGGCGACCGTTTCATGGACGGCCACGTCTTCGACCCCGCGAGGCTGCCGGACTATGTCGCAGGTTTTGCCGTCAAAAGCGCCCTCCCCTTCGATTGTCGCGACGAGGTATAACCGATGCCGGCCTGCACAAAACGCCAGCACGCATCTGCCCGCCTCACGACAAGCGCACAAAATATTTGCATGATTGGGTGGCGGCCTGAAAAACAAGCAGCCGACACATTTCAGAAAACGTCATTTATATTCAGCAACTTGCATGAGGGACACCAAACTGGCACGCAGTTTGCATTGCCTCTATTGCACCGGTCAATGGCGATCAGCGCAGAATGAGCGTGCGATAGACGCTCACGGAAGACACAGAGATTACTCTTCAGATTGAAGAGGTAGGTTTTAGCCTGAGCAATCTGGCGTAAGGATTGCGTCCAGGCAAATGGGCCAGAAGGCCACATATTCGGCGTCCAACGGCGGGCGCCACCAGCAAAGCCGCTGATCAGGATATTTCGCGCACCTCGTTTATGCGCGTCCTGACCAGCGGCTTTTTGTTTTAACCCTCAGCGATGGATCGGCACGACCTTGTCGGGCCCCGGAGAAGTTATGTCTGTCATCGAGAAAGCACAGCCCATGTCGGCCGGCGAACCAGCCAAAGCATTGTGGATCTCCACTGTAGCCTTCACCCTCTGTTTTGCCGTGTGGACGATCTTCGCGATCATCGGCATTCGCATCAAGCAGGATCTCGGGCTGAACGAGGCCGAGTTCGGATTGCTGGTCGGCACCCCCGTCCTTACCGGTTCGCTCGTGCGCATCGTTCTTGGCATCTGGACCGGGCGCTACGGCGGGCGTCTCGTTTACACGCTCACCATGCTGGCCGCCGCATTGGCGACCTTCCTGCTCTCCTACGCCCAGACCTATACGCAAATGTTGATCGCCGGGCTCGGCGTCGGCCTCGCCGGCGGCTCCTTTGCGGTCGGTGTCGCCTATGTCTCGCCTTTCTTCCCGGCGGAGAAGCAGGGAACCGCGCTCGGCATCTTCGGTGCCGGCAATGTCGGCGCGGCTGTGACCAAATTCGCCGCCCCCTTCGTGCTGCTCGCATGGGGCTGGCAGGCGGTTGCCGAGATCTGGGCCGTCTGTCTGGCACTGATGGCAATCGTCTTCTGGTTCACCACGACCGATGATCCGGCCTACCGTCTCCGCCGCGAACGCCGCGCCGCCAGCAAGAGTTTTGCCGAGGAATTCGCGCCGCTGCAGAACGTTCAGGTCTGGCGCTTTTCGCTCTACTATTTCTTCGCCTTCGGAGGCTTCGTCGCCCTGTCGCTGTGGCTGCCGCGCTACCTGGTCGGCGTCTATGGCTTCAACCTGGAAACTGCCGGCATGATCGCGGCCGCCTACTCCATCCCGGGCAGCATCTTCCGCGCCTTCGGCGGCGTACTGTCGGACAAGAAAGGCGCCCGCAGCGTGATGTACACGATGCTTGCCGTGTCGGCCGTCGCCACCCTCATTCTTTCGCTGCCGGCTGCCTCTGGGACCGGGACGGGTCCCGCGTTCGGCATCACCCCCGTCATCTTCATCGTCGTCATCTTCGTGCTCGGATTCTTCATGAGCCTCGGCAAGGCTGCCGTCTACAAGCACATTCCGGCCTACTACCCCGAAAACGTCGGCGCCGTCGGCGGCATCGTCGGGATGATGGGCGGCCTTGGCGGCTTCATCCTTCCGATCGCCTTCGGCCTCCTCAAGGACATGACCGGCCTTTGGTCCAGCTGTTTCCTGCTGCTCTTTGCAATCGTTGTGATCTCTCTCATCTGGATGCACCTGTCCGTCAAGCAACTGTCGCGCCAAGGGCACTCGGCGCCCGTGGCTGCAACCTGATCCAAGGACCTGGAAATATGACCGAAAAACTTGTCATCATCGGCAATGGCATGGCGCCCGGGCGCATGCTGGAGCACCTCTTCGAGCAGGCGCCGGGTCGCTATGAAGTTACGATCTTCAATGCCGAGCCGCGCGTCAACTACGACCGCATCATGCTGTCGCCGGTTCTCTCAGGAGAAAAGGACTACGAGCAGATCATCATTCACGGCGACGGCTGGTACATCAAGCATGGCATCATGCTCTACAAGGGCCACAAGATCGTCAACATCGATCGCGCCGCAAAGACCGTGACCTCCGACCACGGCGTCACCGAAAGCTACGACAAGCTGGTGATCGCAACCGGTTCCGTGCCCTTCATCATTCCTGTTCCCGGCAAGGATCTGCCCGGCGTCATCACCTACCGCGATCTCGACGACGTGCAAGCGATGCTGCTTGCCGCTCAGTCGCGCGAAAAGCTTGTCGTCATCGGCGGCGGCCTGCTTGGCCTCGAAGCAGCGGCCGGCCTTGCCCAGCGCGGCATGGACGTCACCGTGCTGCATGTCATGCCGACACTGATGGAGCGCCAGCTCGACCCCGCCGCCGGCTATCTGCTGCAGAAGGCCGTCGAGGAGCGCGGCATCAAGGTCATCTGCAAGGCCAATACCAAGGCGATCGTCGGGAATGGCAAGGTCGAAGGCATCGAACTTGACGACGGCCGCATCATCCCGGCAACGCTGGTCGTGATGGCCGTCGGCATTCGCCCCAGCGTCGGTCTGGCGAAAGACGCCGGCCTTGCCGTCAACCGCGGCATCGTCGTCGATTCCGGCATGCAGACCTCGGATGGCGATATTCTTGCACTCGGCGAGTGCGCCGAAGTCGGCGGCATGGTCTATGGCCTCGTTGCGCCGCTCTATGAAATGGCCCGTATCGCCGCCTCGCATCTCTCCGGCGATCGCTCGCCTGCCTTCGTTCATGCGGATACGCCGACCAAGCTCAAGGTCACCGGCATCGAGCTTTATTCACTCGGCGATTTCGCCGACGGCGACGACCGCGAGGAGATCGTGCTGCGCGATGCCAGCGCCGGCGTCTACAAGCGCTTGGTGCTGAAAGACAACAAGATCATCGGCACCGTGCTTTACGGCGAGACCGCCGACGGCGCCTGGTTCAATGACCTGAAAAAGAAGGCAACCGATATTTCGGAGATGCGCGAGACGCTGATCTTCGGACAGGCCTATCAGGGAGGGTCGCCGCTGGACCCTATGGCGGCCGTTGCAGCCTTGCCGGATGACGCGGAGATCTGTGGCTGCAACGGCGTATGCAAGGGCAAAATTACCTCGACGATATCAGGCAAGGGGCTAACGTCGCTCGACGACGTGCGCGCCCACACGAAGGCGTCCGCCTCGTGCGGCTCCTGCACCGGCCTCGTCGAACAACTCATGGCGCTGACGCTCGGCGACAGCTACAATCCGGCTGCGGTCCAGCCGATGTGCACCTGCACCGAACTCGGCCATGACGATGTTCGCCGGCTGATCAAAGCCAAGGGGCTGAAGAGCATTCCTGCCGTCATGCAGGAGCTCGAATGGAAGACCTCCTGCGGCTGCGCCAAATGTCGGCCGGCGCTCAACTATTACCTCGTTTGCGACTGGCCGGATGAATATGCCGATGACTACCAGTCGCGGTTCATCAATGAGCGCGTGCACGCCAACATCCAGAAGGACGGCACCTACTCCGTCGTTCCGCGCATGTGGGGCGGCGTCACCAATTCGAACGAGCTGCGCGCCATCGCCGATGTCGTCGACAAGTTCGAGATCCCAATGGTGAAGGTCACCGGCGGCCAGCGCATCGACCTGCTCGGCATCGAAAAGGAAGACCTACCCGCCGTCTGGGCCGACCTCGGCAAAGCCGGCTTCGTCTCCGGCCAGGCTTATGCCAAGGGTCTGCGCACCGTGAAGACCTGTGTCGGCTCGGACTGGTGTCGCTTCGGCACGCAGGATTCCACCGGCCTCGGTATCCGGATCGAAAGGTTCATGTGGGGCTCCTGGACGCCGGCCAAGCTGAAAATGGCCGTCTCCGGCTGCCCGCGCAACTGCGCGGAAGCAACCTGCAAGGACATCGGCGTGATCTGCGTGGATTCCGGCTTCGAGATCCATTTCGCCGGTGCGGCCGGCCTCGACATCAAGGGCACGGAGGTCCTTGGGCTTGTCCGAACCGAGGACGAGGCACTGGAGCATATCGTGGCCCTGACGCAGATGTACCGCGAGCAGGCCCGTTATCTCGAGCGCATCTACAAATGGGCAAAGCGCATCGGCCTGGAGGAAATTCGCCGCCACATCATGGGCGATGCCGAAAAGCGCAAAGCCTATTACGACCGCTTCGTCTTCTCCCAGAAATTTGCCCAGGTCGATCCCTGGTCGGAGCGTGTTTCCGGTAAGGACAAGCATGAGTTCAAGCCGATGGCGACAATCGGCTATCCCCAGGCTGCAGAATAAGGAGATGGACATGAACTGGCCCAATGAAAACTGGCATCGCAATCGGTGACATCTCCGACATCCCGCTGCGCGGGGCGCGCTGCGTGAAGACGCCGCAGGGCAAGATCGCCGTCTTCCGCACGGCCGAAAACGAGGTCTTCGCCATCGAGGATCATTGCCCGCACAAGGGCGGCCCGCTCTCCCAGGGCATCGTCCATGCCAAGTCAGTTACCTGCCCGCTGCACAACTGGGTGATCTCACTGGAAACCGGCAAAGCGCTCGGCGCCGACGAAGGCGAAGTCCGGACGATACCGGTGCTGAACGAAGACGGCAGGCTGTTCATCGCCGTGGAAAGCCTGATGATGGCGGCGGAATAGATGGCGGTTGAGGTCAAGACCACCTGTCCCTATTGCGGTGTCGGCTGCGGCGTTCTCGCCTCGGTCGACGAGGCAGGCGCAGTCAGCGTCAAAGGAGATTCGGAGCATCCGTCGAATTTCGGCCGGCTCTGCTCGAAGGGTTCAGCCCTCGCCGAAACCATCGATCTCGATGGCCGGCTTCTCCATCCCGAAATCGAAGGCGAACGGAGCGGCTGGGACGAGGCGCTTGATCTGGTCGCCCGCCGTTTTTCTGAAACGATCGCCGAACACGGGCCTGACGCCGTTGCCTTCTACGTCTCCGGCCAGTTGCTGACCGAGGATTACTATGTCGCCAACAAGCTGATGAAGGGCTTCATCGGCTCCGGCAATATCGACACCAATTCAAGGCTCTGCATGTCGTCTTCCGTGGCGGGGCATCGCCGCGCCTTTGGCGCCGATACGGTGCCCGGGACCTATGAGGATATCGAACTTGCGGATCTGGTGGTCCTGACCGGCTCCAACCTCGCCTGGTGTCATCCCGTCATCTACCAGCGGCTTGCCGCCGCAAAGACGGCACGGCCAAACATGCGGATCGTCGTCATCGATCCGCGCCGGACGATGACCTGCGATATCGCCGACCTGCATCTCGCCATCCGTCCGGACGGCGACGTTGCGCTGTTCATGGGACTGCTTGCCCATCTCGCGACCAGTCCGGCAATCGACCAGAATTATATCGGCGCTCATACCGAAGGTTTCGGCGACGCTTTTGCGGCCGCCGCCGCGCTTGATATCAACGATCTTCTGGAACGGACCGGCCTGCCGGCCATGCAGATCAGGGAGTTCTTCCGCCTGTTCGAGACGACGCCGAAGGTCGTGACCTGCTACAGCCAGGGCGTCAACCAATCCTCCTCCGGCACAGACAAGGTCAATGCCATCCTCAACTGCCACCTGGCGACCGGCCGCATCGGCCGCCCCGGCATGGGACCGTTTTCGCTGACCGGCCAGCCGAACGCCATGGGCGGGCGCGAGGTCGGCGGTCTTGCCAATATGCTTGCCGCCCATATGGCGATCGAGAATGCCGAAGACCGGGATCGCGTGCAGCGCTTCTGGAATTCGCCCGTCATCGCCGCGAAGCCCGGCCTGAAGGCGGTCGACATGTTCCAAGCCGTGGCCGACGGACGCATCAAGGCGCTCTGGATCATGGCGACCAATCCCGTCGTCTCGATGCCGGATGCCGACAGCGTCGAAAGCGCGATCGCCGCCTGTCCCTTCGTCGTCGTCTCCGACATCCTGAAAGAGACGGATACGACCCGGCACGCAGATGTGCTTCTGCCCTCACTCGGCTGGGGCGAGAAGGACGGTACCGTCACCAATTCCGAACGGCGCATTTCAAGGCAACGACCGTTTCTCGACATTCCCGGCGATGCAAGGGCCGACTGGTGGCAGCTTGCGGAAGTCGGACGCCGCATGGGATTTGCCGAGGCCTTCAATTTTGATGCGCCGGCCGCAATCTTCGACGAACACGCCGCGCTTTCCGCCTTCGAAAATAACGGCAGCCGCGATTTCGACATCGGCGCGCGCGCCGGCATGAGCGGCGGCGCCTATGACGAACTGTCGCCGTTCCAGTGGCCACAGGCGGCAGGGACAGAACCGAGCATCACCCGCTTCTTCGCCGAGGGCGGTTTCTTCCATCCCGATCGCAAGGCCCGCTTCGTCGCGGTCAAACCGCCCGCAACCGATCGCACCAATGCCGAGTACCCCTTCATACTGAATACCGGGCGCATCCGCGACCAGTGGCACACGATGACGCGAACCGGAAAGAGCGCGCGGCTTTCCGCCCATATCGCCGAACCCTTTGCCGAGATCCATCCGCGCGACGCGATCGAGACCGGTATATCAAGTGCGGGCCTCGTCGAAATCGACAGCCCGCACGGCAAGGTAATCGTCAGGGCGCTGGTCACCGATCGCCAGGCCCGCGGCGGCATCTTTGCGCCGATGCACTGGAACGACCAGTTCGCCGCAAGAGCACGGATCGACGCCGTGGTCGCGCCGGTAACGGACCCGATTTCCGGTCAACCGGCGTCGAAGAACGTTGCCGTCGCCGTCCGGCCGTTTCGCGCCACCCACTACGGTTTCGCCGTCTCCGCCACAAAACCTGCCACACCTGACGCCGCCTATTGGGCGCTGGCAAAAGCCGCCGGCGGCTGGCGGCTGGAGCTTGCCTTCGGCGAAAACGTCGAAGACTGGACGGCCTGGTGCCGCGCGGTTTTCGCCATTCCGGCCGAGATCGAACCGCTTGGTTATGCCGACCGGCGATCCGGCGACCTCAGGCTCGCCTTCTTCGATGGCGAGGTCCTGCTTGCGGCGCTATTTCTGGCACGCCAGCCCGTTGCCGTCGCGCGCAACTGGGCGATCTCGCAGCTCTCCGCCTCGCATGGCGACCTCAGGAAGCGCTTTGCGCTCGTTGCGGGTCGTCCCGGCGCAGGCAGGCCGGATCCAGGCGCCACCGTCTGCTCCTGCTTCAGTGTCGGGGTCAACCAGATCGCCGCTGCCGTGCGCGGCGGATGTCATAGCGTCGAGGCGGTCGGCAAGGAAACCAGCGCTGGAACCAATTGCGGCTCCTGCCGCAGCGAAATCGGCAGCATCATCGATCGCTGTCTTGCCGCAGCCGCGGAGTGAACCGCGCAAAAGCAAGCAGGACGCGATCGGGGCACCTTCAGGCCGCGTTCGGGACGATCAGCATCCTGTGATCGGAGGAGATGCGGACCGAGATCTCGTCATAGGATGAGAGGGTCGGGTGCGGCGTCTCCATTTTTTGGTGATGTGTTGCCGTGATGACCATGACATCGGCACCCGCCGCCTCGCCCGCGGTGATGCCGGCTGCGACATCCTCGAACACCAGGCAATCCTGCGTGCTGACGCCGAGGCGCTCGGCGCCCAGAATATAACATTGCGGGTCGGGTTTTCCGACCTTCACGTCCTCCGCCGTTACCATGAATCTCGGCACCGGCAGGCCTGCCGCCTCCAGCCGCCGGCGAGCAAGGCGCAACGGCGAGGAGGTGACGATCGCCCAGCGATCCGGGGGCAGCGAGCTCAGGAACGTCGCGGCGCCGGGAATGGCCACGACGTCGCTGACATCGGCGATTTCGGCCTCGGTCACCAGCTTCGATTCATGTTCGGGATCAACTCCCGGCAGGTTCAGCCGGGCGATCGTGTCAATGCCGCGCGATCCATGCATCTTGGGCAAAAAGGTGGCGACGTCGAGCCCATGACGCCTTGCCCAGTCGCTCCAAACGCGATCGGCTGCAAGGATCGAATTGAGGATAGTGCCGTCCATATCGAACAGGAAGGCGGCATAGGGCTTCTCGAAGCCGCGGGGCATCGGCATAGGCAAAAGGCTGAATCCTTCAGGGAAAGAGTCGGATGGTGGTCGCTATCGCGATCAAACGGCAAATCATTGGGTTTTGCAAGCTTTCGGGAATGGCGGTGACGCCTCACGACCGCCTTTGCCTAGAAAGCCGCAGTACCGGAGGTGATGATCAAGTCGCAGGAAAGCCGGAGGCCGATCGGGTCGTTGCACAGGTCATCGGCAGCCCCGGCGAGTTCCAGTGCGGCCGAAGCATCGGCGCGCAGGTAGGCCTGCGTAGCCGGATCGACGCGCATCGGAGCCGCAGTCCAGAGCAAGGGACGGCTGACGTCGATCGCTGAAATTTTAGCCTTGTCATTCCTGACGGCGTAGGAGGAGACCGCAATGCCAGTCATCGTCAACGTGAGTGCAAGTACGATCTGGAAACCGAGATCTGCGGCTTCGCGAAAGGAGATGAACATAGCGGCCTCATGCCACGGTTTTTTAGTATCTCCGCATGCAAGTAAGACATGCGCTGGCGCCGATCCAGCGACATCGCCCGTTAAGGTTTACGCATAACCATGCTGGAATGCCGCGAGGCTTGAATGCAGGTTTTTTCGGAACAATGATTCCATCAGGCAGTTACCCCTGGGTCATCCAAGATGAAAATCCAAGGAGGATATCCCATGTCTAAGTCCCTTATCGCCGCTTCGCTGCTTGCGATCGGCATGGCGTCGTCAGCCTTTGCCCAGTCGAACCCCGATCCAATCGGGCCGACGAATGGCGGCTCGACCGATCCGAGATCGGGTACCTATTCATCCGACTACACCAACGATGACAACGGCTTTCGTCCGGTACCTGTCTCGCCGGTCGATCCAACGACGACACAGAGCATTGGACGACCGCAGACGATGGAATGCCCCGGCATGCCGCAACAGATGTCCGGTGTCGACACGCGCGGCGGCCAGAGCGGCGCATCGATCAGCGAAGCCTGCCGCGAATACGACAACTAAGCGACAGACTGCTGCTCTCAGAAAAGGCCGGTTCACGCCGGCCTTTTTCATGTCGCCGACACCCGCCGGAGGAAACGAGGCCGGCCTCCGTGCCCGCAATGTCGATGTGCGCCAGGTCGTATTCTCGCGCCGTTGATCATTCCGCCGCATGCGGTGTCACCGGATGGTGACCCGCCAATGGCGGCCGCTCCCGCCAGCCGGTCACGCGGTTCACCAGCGTGAAATAAGCGCCATAGGGGAGCAGGCGTGCGAGCTTGAGCATGGTGGTGAAGCGCTTCGGAAACGTGATCTCGAAGGCCTGAGATTTCAACCCGGCGGCAATCTCCCGGGCGGCCTCCTCCACCGATACCAGAGCCGGCATCGGAAAGGCATTTTTACGCGTCGCCGGCGTATCGATGAAGCCCGGACTGACGAGCTGGATGCGGATGCCCATCTTGTCGAGATCGAATTTCAGGCTTTCGGCCATGTTGATCAGCGCCGCCTTGGTCGCGCCATAGGCGGCCCCCGTCGGCAAGCCGCCATAGCCGGTGACGGAGGAAACGATGGCGATCTGTCCCTGCCCTTTCGCCTTCATATGGCGGATCGCCGGCAGCAGGCAGTTGACGACGCCGGAGAGGTTGACGGCAAAGCTCTTCTCGAAATCGGCGCGGTTCAGATCCTCGGCATGAACAGGCAGGTAGACGTCGGCATTGAGGATCGCCATGGCGAGCGTGCCGTGCTCGTATTCGATCGAGGCCATGACATGTTCCATGTCCTCGGCATCGGTGACGTCGCCGTCGAGCACAATGATACTGCCCGAAAGGCCATTGGCCTCGGCTTGCAGTTCGACCAGCTTTTCGTGGCTTCTGGCGGTGACGGCGACTTTGTATCCTTCGCCGGCGAGCTTTAACGCAAGCGCCCTGCCGATGCCTGAACTTGCGCCCGAAAGCCAGACGATTCCATGTTCGGGATGGGCAATGAAATCACGCATGACATGTTCCTCCGGGCTGCCTGATCAATGCGAAAACAGGTCCGGAAGTTCCTCAACCCCTCCGGATTTACGGCTCTATCACATCATTGTGGCTGCTTTCAGCCGATCAGGTCGCCGATCATCTGACGAAAGGATCCGGTGAGCTTGACCGGTCCGTCCGAGACCGCAAAGGCGATGCACGGCCTGTCCTTTTCGGCAATCGGCCGGTGGTCGACCATCTCGTCGGCGATGGAGATGTCGCCGGGACCGAAATGGCCGCGTTCATCGTTGAAGGCGCCGTCGAGAATAAGGATCAGTTCCATGCCTTTATGGGTGTGCGCCGGCAAGGCGCGGCCAGGCCGGATCCACATCAGGCTGACCTCGCAGCCGTCCATGTCGAGCGAATATTCCTTAAAACCGGGCAACCGCCGGCGCCAGGGCACATCCTCGGCCTCGAAACCCAAGAGGGCGCGCAACGCTTGCGGAAACAACGCGTTTTCCGGTCGCGCGGCCGTCCGTGGCGCCGGGATGGAAGACGCAGAGGAAAAGATCGCCGCAAGCCGCCCGTCGCGATCGGCAATGGCGGCTTCGGGCGCGTTTTCCAGAGCTTCGCCTGCCAGCAGCTCGAGGCTGTTCACCAGGCTGCGATTGTCCGGTTTCATTTCGAGATGAGCCTGGACCAGCACACGCGCCGGCTCGGGCAAGGAGCCGGCAACATAATGCGCCATCAATGCATCAATCGTGTCGATTTGCTCGTGAACCATGTCGGTTTCGGTCACGCCCTGTTGCCGCGCTCCGTTTTCGCTTTGTCGTCATCCGTACGGGGAAAGTCAATCTTCGGATCACCCCTCACACGACGGGATTGCGGGCTGTGCGTCATTTCGGGGGAGGAAAGCAAATTTTATCGTGTCCGCCAGAGGCGTGGAATAGCATTTCTTGCCAACTCAGCCTTGTGAAGGGAAAAGACCGTTCCTAAAGTAAGAGTTCGAATAGAGGCAGATTCCATGACCTTCCACCCTTCCGTCCTCGAAGCCATCGGCAACACGCCCCTGATCAAACTCAAGGGCGCCTCAGAGATGACCGGCTGCACCATTCTCGGCAAGGCGGAGTTCCTGAACCCCGGCCAGTCGGTAAAGGATCGCGCCGCGCTCTACATCATCCGCGACGCAGAGCGGAAGGGATTGCTTCGCCCGGGCGGCGTCATCGTCGAGGGTACGGCCGGCAATACCGGCATCGGGCTGACGTTGGTCGCCAAGGCGCTCGGTTATCGCACCGTCATCGTCATCCCGGAAACGCAGAGCCAGGAAAAGAAAGACGCCCTGAAGCTGCTCGGCGCCGAACTCGTCGAAGTGCCCGCCGTTCCCTACAAGAACCCGAACAACTACGTGAAGGTATCCGGGCGGCTGGCAGAGCAGCTGGCGAAGACCGAGCCGAACGGGGCGATCTGGGCAAACCAGTTCGACAACGTCGCCAACCGTCAGGCGCATGTCGAAACGACCGCCAAGGAAATCTGGAAAGACACCGACGGCAAGGTCGACGGCTTCATCTGCTCCGTCGGCTCCGGCGGCACGCTGGCAGGAGTGGCTGCCGGCCTCAAGGCTTTCAAGGCAGACGTCAAAATCGGCATCGCCGATCCCGACGGCGCCGCACTCTACGAATTCTATCAGAACGGCGCGCTGAAATCCGAGGGATCCTCGATCACCGAGGGCATCGGCCAGGGTCGCATCACCGCCAATCTCGAGGGTTTCACGCCTGACTATGCCTACCGGATCCCGGATGCCGAAGCGCTTCCCTATCTCTTCGACCTCGTCGAGAACGAGGGCCTCTGCCTCGGCGGCTCGACAGCGATCAACATTGCCGGTGCGGTCAATCTCGCCCGGGATCTCGGACCTGGTCACACGGTGGTGACGATCCTCTGCGATTACGGCAACCGCTATCAGTCAAAACTCTTTAACCCGGATTTCCTGAGGTCGAAGGGACTGCCCGTTCCGGGCTGGATGGCCAAGTCGCCCGATATCCACGTTCCCTACGAGCCCGTGTGAGACCCCATGCCCGTCAATGCCCTCTACCGCGACGACTTCTATCTCTCGACGTGCGAGGCGATCGTCACCGCCGTTCACGAAGACGGGGGCATCGAACTGGACCAGACCTGCTTCTATGCGACATCGGGCGGCCAACCTGGCGACACCGGCCTGCTCGAACGGGCCGACGGCACCAAGATCGCGCTCGGCCAGACGAAGCATGGTCCAAGCAAAGATGTCATCATCCATGTGCCACTCAAAAACGAGCTGCGGCCCGTGGTCGGCGAGGCGCTGGTGCTGCACGTCGACTGGCCGCGCCGCTACAGGCTGATGCGCATGCACACGGCCTGCCACCTGCTTTCCGTCGTCTGCTCCTATCCGATCACCGGGGCTGCTGTCGGCGAGGAGGAAAGCCGCGTCGACTTCGACATGATCGAGACGATCGACAAGGACGCGGTGACGGCCAAGCTGATGGAACTGGTCGAGCAGAACCATCCGGTCACTCTGCAATGGATCACCGACGAGGAGCTTGTGGCCAATCCCGACATCGTCAAATCGAAGAACGTGCGCCCGCCGATGGGCCTTGGGCGCGTCAGCCTCGTCTGCATCGGCGAGAACTCCTCGATTGACAGCCAACCCTGCGGCGGCACACATGTTTCCGAGACTCAGGAAGTCGGCCAGATCCATATCGCCAAAATCGAGAAGAAGGGCAAAGAGAACCGGCGCTTCCGCATCCGCTTCGGCACGCCCGGCGACGAAGCCTGACCATCAAGGGAGACCATCATGAGTGAGACCAAGAGCCGTTTCGTCGTTTCGGCCGACTGGCTGCAGTCCGAGCTCGGCAAAGCCGACCTGCGCGTGCTGGACGCCTCCTTCTATCTGCCGGCGCAGAAGCGCGATGCCGATGCCGAATATGCGGCCGGCCATATTCCCGGCGCCATCCGCTTCGATCAGGACAAGATCGCCGACCATTCCACATCGCTGCCGCACACGATCCCCTCGCCCGATTATTTCGCCGCCGAAGTCGGCCGGCTCGGCATCAGCGAGAATGATCGGATCGTCGTCTATGACGGTATCGGCCTGTTCGCCTCGCCGCGCGTCTGGTGGCTGTTCCGGGTGATGGGCGCGAAAAACGTCTTCGTGCTCGATGGCGGTCTCGACGGATGGAAGGCCGAGGGCCGTCCGCTGGAAACCGCAGCACCCAATCTTGCATCGGCGACCTTTACGCCGAATTTCGACGAAAGCCGCGTGGTGACGCTCGATAGGATGCGCGATATCGTCTCCAGCGGCGCGATGCAGATCGCCGATGCCCGCAGCACCGGCCGCTTCGCCGCCGTCGAACCCGAGCCGCGCGCCGGCATGCGTTCCGGTCATATGCCCGGCGCCCGCAGCCTGCCCTCCGGCGTCTTTGCCAGCCAGGGCCGTTTCAAGTCGCTGCCCGAACTCAAGCAGACGATCGAGGATTCCGGCATCGATCTTTCCAAGCCCGTAGTCACCTCCTGCGGCTCGGGAATCACCGCCGCAATCATCACGCTGGCGCTGGAATCGCTCGGCCATCACGATAACAAGCTTTATGACGGCTCGTGGAGCGAATGGGGCAGCCGTGACGATACGCCCATCGTCACCGGTCCGCCGACGCCGGTCAAAGCCTGATCGCCATGGGGAAGACACCCGCTTCGCTGAAAGCTCACATCACCCGGCTCGAAATGACGGCGCCGCCGAAGGCGAGCATGCCGGTGCCCGTCAATATCCAGACGGCGATCATGCGCGCTCCCGAGATCCCATTGCCCTTCTACCGGTATCTCTACCGGCAGGTGGGTGCGCGATGGCAATGGGTGGATCGGTTGCGCATGAGCGACGAGCAGCTTGCCGAGACACTGAACGACAAGCGCAACAATATCAGCGTTCTCTACGTGAACGGCGCGCCCGCCGGCTTCTACGAATATTTCTGCGAAGACGAGGATATGATCGAGCTCAGCCATTTCGGGCTGATCGAACATGCGCTCGGTCTGGGCATCGGCAAATGGTTCCTGCTGCAGGCGCTCTATGCCATCTGGTCGCTCAATCCGAAGCGGGTCACCACCACCACCAACAATCTCGACCATCCGCGCGCGCTGCAGCTCTACCAGATGTACGGCTTCTCCCCCGTCTCGACCGGCACCGGCATCGTCCGGCCTCTCAGCGACAAGGAACTTCTGGAGATTGCGCGGAAAAGCTGACGGCTTCTTTCCCGACGTAAGTGGAGACGACTAACGCTGCGTCAGGCTGTTCGGGCGGCGCGGGTCGCTGCGGCGCTCGAAATCGAGCGTGCGGCCGACTGTTCCTTCAGTTCCGCCACGTCCCGCCGCAGAGCCCTGAGCTCTTCCAGTATTTCCGCATTCTGTTGCGCCAGCAGCGCGAGATCGACGTCGGCCAAGGGGCTTCTCCTTTCGCCTGCAGCGTTCGGACAGAAGATACCCGGATTTTCGCTCTTCGGCGATCTCATATCGAGAAGCAGGCAAGAATCGGGTGGCTCGCGCGCTCGTCCAAGTGCATTTCATGGCAATACAAAGGAGATCTATCATGACCGCCATTCGTTTTGTTGCCATGCCGACGACCGACGCCGAACGCCTCTGGAGCGGCGGCCGCGACGCCTATGACAGGCTGCCCGAGACGATCGTCTCCGATGGTCCCGGTCATCCCTGCCGCCATTGCCTTCAGAATATCGATGCCGGCGAGGAGTTGCTGGTCTTCGCCTACCGGCCCTTCCCGGAGCTGCAGCCCTATGCCGAAACCGGCCCGGTCTTCCTGCACAAGCAGCGTTGCGCACGCTACGGCGCCGAAGAGATCATACCGCCGGTGTTGACGACGAGCCGCGACTTCATCGTCCGCGGCTATAGCGAGAACGACCGCATCGTCTACGGCACCGGCGCGGTGACTGAGATCGGCGATATTCCAGCCTATGGCGAGGAGCTGCTGGCCCGGCCTGATATCGCCTATGTGCATGTGCGCTCTGCACGCAACAACTGTTTCCAGTGCCGGATCGACAAGGAAAAGGCGCCGGCCCTAGCGGAGAACGGCGCCTTCTGACCTATAGCCAGGTACTTACGCTACGTTCAGCACGCTCTCCGGCGCGAAGGCCTCGTAGCCTAGCGCGTCGGCGACCGGCTTGCTGGTGATGCGGCCCCTATGGACGTTGAGGCCGTTCCTCAGATGCTTGTCTTCGGCGATGGCGCGCAGACCGCGATCGGCAAGCGCCAGGCCATGAACCAATGTGGCATTGTTCAGCGCGTGCGCCGAGGTGACCGGTACAGCACCCGGCATGTTGGCGACGCAATAATGCACGACGCCGTCGACTTCGTAAGTCGGATCGGAATGGGTCGTCGCATGCGAGGTCTCGAAGCAGCCGCCCTGGTCGATGGCGACGTCGACGATGACGGAGCCCTTCTTCATGCCGGAAAGCATCTCGCGGGTGACGAGCTTCGGAGCGGCAGCGCCTGGAATCAGCACGGCGCCGATAATGAGATCGGCCGAGAAGACTTCCTCCTCCAGCGCCTGGATGCTGGAATAACGCGTGTGGATGCGGCCTGCGAAGATATCGTCGAGCTGGCGCAGCCGCGGCAGCGACTTGTCGAGGATGCTGACATCGGCTCCGAGGCCGGCGGCCATCCTGGCCGCATGCAAGCCGACGACGCCGCCGCCGATGACCGCGACCTTGGCCGGCAACACGCCGGGTACGCCGCCGAGCAGGACGCCGAGGCCACCATTGGCCTTCTGCAGCGCGGTCGCTCCCGCCTGGATCGACAGGCGTCCGGCGACCTCCGACATCGGCGCCAGCAACGGCAGGCCGCCGCGCTCGTCAGTCACCGTCTCATAGGCGATCGCGGTGACGCCGGAGGCGATGAGACCCTTGGTCTGTTCGGGATCCGGCGCCAAATGCAGATAGGTGTAGAGAAGCTGGCCGTCACGGAGCTGCGCCCATTCGCCAGGCTGCGGCTCCTTCACCTTGACGATCATGTCGCACTTTTCGAAGATATCCTTGGCGGAGGCGGCGATCTTCGCGCCGGCCGCGGCATAGGCAGCATCATCAGCGCCGATACCGACGCCTGCCTTGGTCTCCACCCAGACCTCGTGGCCGTGGGCAACATATTCTCGCACCGAAGCCGGCGTCAGGCCGACGCGATATTCATGATTCTTGATTTCCTTCGGGCAACCGACACGCATGCGCGTTCCTCTCATTTTATCTCCGCGGCCGCGGATTTTTTCAGATGAGGAATCCAACCATCAAGACAGTGAAATGTCCTTGCAAAGACGATTTGCGAAGGCGCGATTTTTCGGCGATTATTGCATTCATCCTATCTTTTTTCGAAGGTTCTTCGAATGGCTGATCTCGACACCATCGATCTTGCGATTCTGCGGGCATTGCAGACCAATGCCCGCATCACCAATGCCGAGCTTGCCGAAAGGATCGGATTGTCACCTTCGGCCTGTTCGCGCCGGCTCGACATCTTGGAAAGAAGCGGCGTCATCGGCGGCTACCATGCGCGGCTTTCACACAAGGCGCTCGACTACAAGATGATCGCCATCGTGCATATCTCGCTCTCCGGCCAGTTCGCCAAGACGCTGGCGGAATTCGAGGCAGCAGTGAAGCTCTGCCCGAACGTGCTCGTCTGTTACCTGATGTCGGGCGAATACGACTATATCTTGCGCGTCGCCGCCCGCGACCTTGAGGACTATGAGCGGATCCACCGCGACTGGCTGTCGGCCCTGCCCCACGTCGTCAAGATCAATTCCAGCTTCGCGCTCAGAGAAATCATCGACAAGCCGAATGTCGGGCTTTGAGGCCTTGCATCTTCGCCGAAAGCCTGCCCAGACTTTTCACGCTCGCGGGCGTTTCCCGCTCATTGGCACGTCATGACTTCGAAGACCCAAGGCTATATTTTCGTTCTGCTGGCGCTCACCATCTTTTCACTGCAGGACGCCATCTCGAAACATCTGGCGACGGCCTATCCGCCGATCTTCGTGACGATGATCCGCTATTGGGCCTTTGCGTTTTTCACGATCATCCTCGCTTCGAAGATGCGCGGCGGTATCAGGGCGACGGCCCGCACCAAACGCCCCTTCCTGCAGGTGACGCGCGGCGTTCTGCTTGCAGTCCAGGTGGTTCTCGCCATCACCTGCTTTGCCGTAATCGGCCTTGCCCGTTCACAAGCGATCTTTTCCGCGACGCCGATCCTGATCGCGCTGCTGGCGATGCCGATCCTCGGCGAGCGGGTCGGCTGGCGGCGGTGGTCAGCGATCGGCGCCGGACTGTTCGGGGTGCTGCTGATCCTGAAGCCGGAAGGCGAATTTTTCGACGTGAAGCTGCTTCTCGCCGTCATTTCCTGCTTCAACTTCGCCTTCTACGTCATCGCCACCCGTCTGGTCAGCCGCGACGATTCGTCGATGACCAGCTTCTTCTATACCGGCGTCGTCGGCGGCGTCACGATGACGCTGGTCGGACCGTTCTACTGGAGCTGGATGGCGCCGGGCGACTGGGGCTGGATGGCGCTCGTCTGCATTACCAGCATTTCCAGCCATTATTTCCTGATCCGCGCCTACGATGTTCTCGATGCCGCCGCCGTCCAGCCGCTGACCTATCTGTCACTTGTCTACGCTTCTATCTTCGGCATGGTGATCTATGGCGAAACGCTCAGCTTCAACATGATCGTCGGCTCGGCGATCGTGGTCGCCGCCGGCATCTTTACGGTCTGGCGCGAACATGTGGTGGGACGCAGAGCCCCGGCTGCCAATTGACGTTTCACTGCAATTTTAGCCAAGCCCCTAAAACCATTTCAATTTTCCGGCGCTATGCTCCCCGGCAATACCAAGGGAGACAGTATGACCCGCAACTTGAAAATCACGGCCCGGAAGGCCGACCGGAAAAACTGCCGCGTGTTCGGCCAGGTCAAATACCTGAACAGCCAGGTGGATGCCCGCATCCTCAACCTATCGCCTACCGGTGCGGCCCTGGAGATGAAGGGGCCGCTCCACGCCGCTTCCGGCAGCAAGGTGCGCATCGAGGCCGACAACCTCGGGCTGCTCGAAGGCATCATCCGCTGGAAGCACAATGGCCGCGTCGGCATCCAGTTCGACGTGAATTCGAATGCGCGGGCGCAGATCTCCTCATATTTCCGCTTTTTCCATAAGGAGATGCGGCCGGTATTGGCAGTACGCCCGCTGGTTAGAACCGCCGTCAACGTCGAGCGGACGCCTCAGTCAACAACATCGACGCCAAACTCGTAAGGTTGCCCGGCCTTTGCGTCCAAGGAGCGGCTGAGATGCTCCAGCGGCTGCGGTTGACACTGACGCCGAGGATGACCTCGCCTTGCGTTTGCGGCAGCCTGACGCCGGGTGACTGCACCATAAATTGCATTTTGGAGCCATGATGCTTTTCCGGCGGATTGTTTTGACGTCCTGTCATTTTCGCAGTGTACTCCTCGCCAAATCGTCCTAACTCTGACGGGCCGGACGATGCATCATCTTTAAAGGAGAGTTTCCATGTCTTCCATTTTCGATGTTGGCGTGATGAGCCGCCGTTCCCTGCTCGGCGGCCTCGCCGCCACTTCCGCCCTGGTGCTGCTGCACCCTTTCAGCGCCCGCGCCAGCGCCAACCAGGCGCATCTGAGGCTCATGGAAACGACCGACATTCACGTCAACGTCTTCCCCTATGACTATTATGCCGACAAGCCGAACGACACGATGGGCCTGTCGCGCACCGGGACGATCATCGACACGATCCGTGCAGAGGCCGTCAACTCGCTGCTGATCGACAATGGCGACGTGCTGCAGGGCAATCCAATGGGTGACTACATGGCCTATCAGCACGGCATGAAGGACGGCGACGTCCATCCGGTGATCAAGGCGATGAACACACTCGGCTATACTGTGGGCACGCTCGGCAATCATGAGTTCAACTACGGCCTCGACTTCATGTTCAAGGTCCTAGCAGGCGCGAACTTCCCCTTCGTCTGCGCCAACCTGACCAAGGGTCAGCTCGCCTCGGACCCGAAGCAGGACGATCTCTTCTTCAAGCCCTACATCATTCTGGAAAAGCAGATCAAAGACGGCGCCGGCAATGAGAGCCCCGTCAAGATCGGCTTCATCGGCTTCGTACCGCCGCAGATCATGCTCTGGGACATCAAGAACCTCGAAGGCAAGGCGCAGACGCGTGATATCGTCGAGGCCGCCAAGGCCTGGGTTCCGGCCATGAAGGAAGCCGGCGCCGATATCGTCATTGCGCTCTCGCATTCCGGCATCGACGGCAGCGCACCGTCCGAAAGGATGGAGAACGCCTCGCTGCATCTCGCCGCCGTCGACGGGATCGACGCGATCTTCACCGGCCACCAGCATCTCGTCTTCCCCGGCCCGAAGAGCTGGGACGGCGTGGCCAATGCCGACCCCGTCAAGGGCACGCTGCACGGCAAGCCCGCCGTGATGGCCGGCTTCTGGGGCTCGCATCTCGGTCTTATTGACCTGCTGCTCGAAAAGGACGGCAACAGCTGGAAGATCGTCGATTTCACCTCGGAAGCACGGCCGATCTATCATCGCGACGACAAGAAGAAGGTGGTTGCCGACTACGCCGACAAGAAGGACGTGATCGAAGCCGCCAAGGCCGAGCACGAGGCGACACTTGCCTATGTCCGCACCCCGGTCGGCAAGACGTCCGCGCCGCTCTATTCCTATTTCGCGCTGGTTGCCGACGATCCCTCAGTGCAGGTCGTCAGCCAGGCCCAGACCTGGTACATCAAGCAAATGCTCGCCGATACCGAGTTCAAGGACCTGCCGGTGCTTTCGGCGGCGGCCCCCTTCAAGGCCGGCGGTCGCGGTGGCGCCGACTATTACACCGACGTTCCGGCCGGCGACATCGCCATCAAGAACGTCGCCGACCTCTATCTCTACCCGAACACGGTGCAGGCCGTTGCCGTCACCGGCGCCCAGGTGAAGAACTGGCTCGAAATGTCGGCCGGCATGTTCAATCACATCGAGGCCGGCTCGAAGGATGCGGCGCTTCTCAACACCGATTTCCCGTCCTACAATTTCGACGTGATCGACGGCGTCACCTACCAGATCGACCTGTCGCAGCCGCCGAAATATGATTCATCAGGCAAACCGATCCATCCGGACGCCAACCGCATCCAGAACCTCGCCTTCAACGGCAAGCCGATCGATCCGGCTCAGAAGTTCGTCGTCGTCTCGAACAACTACCGCGCCGCCGGCGGCGGCAATTTCCCTGAGATCAAGGCGGACAAGGTAATCTTCCAGGCGCCTGATACCAACCGCGACGTCATCGTCCGCTATATCCATGATCAGGGCACGATCAATCCGTCGGCCGACGCAAACTGGACCTTCAAGCCGCTCCCGGGTACGACCGCAACCTTCGAAAGCGGCCCGAAGGCGAAGCAGTTCCTCGCCGAGGTCAAAAGCGTGAAGATCGAGGATGCCGGCGAAGGGGCCGACGGTTTCTCGAAGTTCAGGCTGGTTCTTTAGAGCAATTTCCAGGAAAAGCGGAACCGCTCTAAATTGCGGAAGACAATATCAGCGAAGGCGCGGCACCCGCGCCTTCGTCATTCTGCCGCAAGCGGCGTAGCGGGTTCAGACAGTTCCGCCATCCGAGCATGGAAATCGGCCTGGCTCGGGCAGGCGGAAAGCCGCGTGCGAAATGCGTCGATCATCCAGGTGGCGGCTGGTCCGGGCGGGTTGGCGAGTTGGCGCACCGAATATATCGGATACTCCCCCTGTTCGTAGGCATCCAGATCGAGATGGACGAGCGTGCCACTGACGAGATCGTCATGGATCACAGAAGCCGGAAGGCCGCCCCAGCCAAGGCCGGCCTTGATGAGCTGGTGCTTCGTTGCAATATCGCTGACGCGCCATGTCTTGTAGGACAGAACGTTGAAATCGCGCCCCTTCGTCCGGCCCGACGCATCGGTGACGACGAGTTGCACTTCCTCGCGCACGTCGCCCAGCGTCAGCGGCCGACCGATCCCGGCAAGCGGGTGGTTGCGCGCGGCAACGGGCAACATGAAGGAATGACCGATCCGTTCCGTGACGATCAGATCGTCCTGCTTGACGACCGCGCCACCAATTCCGACGGTCGCCTTGCCGCTCAGGACGAGATCCATGACCATTCCGAGCTCGCCGACGTTGAGGCTCAACGAAACGGATGGAAACATCTCGCGAAATTCGCGCAGAACCTCCACCAGGGCTCGCGAAGGCACCATGACGCTGATGGCGACGGAAACCTCCGCTTCGAGCCCTTCCCTCAGGCTTTTGACGCGCGCCCGCATAAGCTGCAGGTCGCCGAGAATGCGCCGCGCATCCTCCAGCATCGCCTTGCCCGCCTCCGTCAGCTTTGGCTGGCGTGCGCCGAAGCGCTCGAAAAGCGGCACTTCGAGCTGCGCTTCGAGATTGGCGATCGTATAGCTCACGACTGACTGTGCACGGTTCAGCGCCCGCGAGGCGGCCGAAAAGCTGCCGGTCTCGGCAACGGTCAAAAACACCTGCAATTGGTCCAGAGTCGGGTTCGGCAGCATCTTCTATCCATTCCATCGATAGTTTCGATCGACATTATCACCGTTTTTTCGATAGCAGGCCAGACCTATTTTCCTCATCGAGACTGCGGCTCACCTCCCAGCAAGGGGCCGTCAAATCCCATTCGAAAGGAAATGCACCATGTCGTCCATCCTTCTTCTGACGTCCAGCCCGCGTGCCGAATCGCTCTCGACGCCGATCGCCGTCGATCTCGCCGAAAAGCTGAAAAGCCAGAACCCGGGCAGCGTCGTCGTTCGCCGCGACCTTGCCGCCAACCCGCTGCCGCACATCGATGACCTCTTCACCGGCGCGATCCGCAAGCCAGCCGAGGCCCGCACCGCTGAGGAAGCCGCGGCCGTCAAGACCTCCGACGAGCTTGTCAACGAACTGCTCGCCGCCGACAAGATCGTCATCAGCACCGGCCTCATCAATTTCAACATCTATTCGTCGCTGAAGACCTGGATCGACAACGTCGCTCGCGCCGGCCTGACCTTCAAGTACACCGAAAGCGGCCCGGTCGGCCTCGCAACCGGCAAGAAGGTCTATGTGGTGCTCGCCTCGGGTGGCGTCTACTCGCAGGGCCCGGCCGCCGCCTTGAACCATGCCGTGCCGTACCTGAAGTCGGTTCTCGGCTTCCTCGGCATCAGCGATATCGAGACCATCTATGTCGAAGGCCTGGCCTTCGGTCCGGAAGCTGCCGAAAAGGCCATCGACGCCGCCAAGTCGCGCGTCCAGGAAATCGCACTGGCCGCCTGATCGGCTCGTCGACGCTCGATGGAACGGCCGGCTTCTGCCGGCCGTTTTTCATTTGTTGATATCGGCGGCGAGACCTCGGACCTCGCCAGGTTTCCGGCCGAGAGTTCTTCATCGGACGAAATCCCGGCAAGGCCGACGCCGCCGGCCATCATCGCGAAGGCCATGATCGCCTTGCGACGTCTTTCTCCTTCGTCCGCTCCCGCAGCCTTGCTCGCCAGTGACGCGAAATTACGCCTAAGGCCCGTCGCTATTGTCTCCTACGGACGCTTTCTTTCGTTCTAACTGAGTTTCACCACACCGGAGCGGCCGACGACGCAGTTGCGGCCGCTCTTCTTGGCGGCGTAGAGCCTGCCGTCGGCAGCCGTCAGCACGGCGGTGAAATCGATGCCGTCCTCGTCGGCAGTCGCAACGCCGATGCTGACCGTGATCGGCCTGTCATCCGGCGTCTTGACGCTGGTTGCGATCGTCCAGCGCAGCCGCTCGGCAAGCAGCAGACCTTCTTCGTGATCGGTGCCTGGACAGACGGCCACGAACTCCTCGCCGCCGAAGCGGAAGACACGATCACTCGAGCGCAACGTCGTGCCCAATCGGGCGGCGATCGCCTTCAGCACCTCGTCGCCCTGGAGATGGCCGTAGCCGTCATTGACATCCTTGAAGTGATCGGCGTCGATAATGAGGACGGTGGCGAATGACCCCTGCTTCAGTGCCTCGAGCAGCATCAGCGGCGCTTCCATTTCCATGCGCGTCCGATCATAGACGCCAGTGAGCATGTCGCGGCCGGTGCGCTCCAGAAGATCGTTGTAACGCTCGCGGAACGTCAGGTCGCCGAACACGTCGCTGATGGAGCGTGCGGACCCGCCCGCACCGACGCGGCGAATACGATATTCATAGAACGCGAACATCGCCGCGTAGAGGCAGACGGCAAGCATTTTCGCCTTCCATCCGCCCCAGAATGCGGCGATCGGCACATCCAGGAAGTAATGCAGTGCGGCGAAGAAGCCGATCTGGTCGAAGGTCAGCAGCACGAAGCCCGAAATCAGGAAGCGCAGGACGACGCGGCGGCGAAAGAAATCGCCGAGTTTTTCGTAAAGCAGGATGATGCCGAGCGAATCGACATAGAGCAGTGCCGTGCCCCAGACCATCAGCCAGCCCATCTCCTTGAGGAAATCGACGTCGGGTGTGTGGTTGGCCGATATCTGCAGCGGCTGGTGCAACTGAAGCACCCAGGCAATAGCAACGGTGAGCAGGTTGCCGAGGAACAGGCCGTAGATCGGTTGGCGCACCGTCGCGGCATCTTCCTGCAGGTAAAGCATCAGGATCATCATCAGCTTGCCGGAGAAGAAGATGGATGAGCCCGGCGACACATCCCCGAACGGCAGCGAGACGTAGAAGACCGCCGCCAGATAGGTCTCCATGAAATGCATGACGCCCAGCGCCGTCAGGAAAACCCCGAGACCAAGCCGATGACGGAAATGCAGAAGCGTCACCATCAGCACGAAATAGGCAATGGCTTCGACGACGAAGAGAACGAGGTTGAGTGTCTCCATCATGAGACCTCGGCTCCGGACGCTCGGCCTCCGGCTGGCGCGGCGATCACGACAGCGAATCTTCTGGTCAATCGTCCGAAACAGTCAAACACGGGGGGTGTCCTGCAAATTCTGCAGGCGATACCTTTCACCGCAATCCTTTAAGATTGCGTGAGTGAGAAGGCGCTCGCTGGAGCGCACACCGGTCATACACAGGAATAGTTGCAGCCGGTATTTAGGAGCTATGCCCGGATCCTGATTCAGACCTGACGAAGCTTCTCGCCGTCACCAAAGAGCGACGAACCATGCTGATCGATGATCTGCTGCGCCTTGCGCACCGTGCATTCGATCGCATCATCGGAGGAGGAAAACAGATCGGCGCGGATGAAATTGCGCACCAGCACCTCGTCGCCGACCTTCTTTTCGATGCGGCCGGCAAGGCGATACTGGCCACCTTCCTTACGCGGCTCGGCATAGATCGTGCAGTCGCCGTAAAGCTGCGGCTCGCCCGAAGGACCTGCCGCCTCCGTCGCCGGTTTGCCGCCGCCGGAGAACATCGAAAAGATATTTGAAATGAACGAAGCCATGCTCCGCCTTTAGCACGGCGATATCGCTGTCGCCAAGTCAAATGATCAGGTTGGCGAGGATCTCGTTTTCGGTGATATCCTCGTAACCCATGCCGGCTGCTTCGAAATTTCCGATCAGCCGGGCGAAATTCTCAGGCGCTTTGGTTTCGATGCCGATCAGGATGGAACCGAAGTTGCGCGCCGATTTCTTTAGATATTCGAAGCGGGCGATATCGTCGTCGGGGCCGAGCAGATTGAGGAAATCCCGGAGCGCACCAGGGCGCTGGGCGAGCCGCAGGATGAAGTATTTCTTCAGCCCTGCGTAACGCATGGCTCTTTCCTTTACGTCAGGCAGACGCTCGAAATCGAAATTGCCGCCGGAGACGACGGCAACGATGGTCTTGCCGCGGATCGCTTGGCCGTCCATCGCGGCGATCGCCGTCAGCGACAGGGCGCCGGCCGGCTCCAGCACGACGCCCTCGACATTCAGCATCTCCTGAATGGTGACGCAGATGGCGTTCTCCGGCATGAGTTGCACCTGGTCGGCCGGAAAATCGCGAAGAGCGGCGAAATTCAGGTCGCCGATGCGCGCCACAGCAGCGCCATCGACGAAATTGTCGACCTTGGGAAGCGTCGTCACCTTGCCCGCCTCGATGCTGCGCTTGAGGCTCGGCGCGCCGGCCGGCTCAGTGAAGACGAAAGCCGATTTCGGCACGGTGCCGTCGAGATAGCCGGTGATGCCGGCGGCAAGTCCGCCGCCGCCAACCGGCAGGACGACCATGTCGGGCACCGTTCCTTCCGGCAGCTGCTGCATGATTTCGGCGGCGACGGTCGCCTGCCCCTCGATGATGTCGGCGTGGTCGAAGGGCGGCACCATGACTCCACCGACCGCCTCCACGTGTTCGCGGGCGGCTTGGTAGCATTGGTCGAAGAAGTCGCCGAACAGCCGGATGGTGATGAATTCGGCGCCGAACATACGGGTCTTGTCGATCTTCTGCTGCGGTGTCGTCACCGGCATGAAGACGACGCCCGGCACGCCGAAATGGCGGCAGACGAAGGCAAAGCCCTGGGCGTGATTGCCAGCCGAGGCGCAGACGAAGGTCTTGCCGGCAGCACCCTGCCCGATCGCCTTGCGGAAGAAATTGAAGGCGCCGCGGATCTTGTAGGAGCGCACCGGCGACAGGTCCTCGCGCTTCAGCCAGATATCGGCCCCATAGCGGGCCGAAAGGTGATCATTGAGCTGCAGCGGCGTTGCCGGAAAAAGGCTGCGCATCGCCTCTTCGGCGCTTTCGACATCAAGTCTCGTCACGGGCGTGGTCCATTCTCTCAACTAGCCACCGCCGCTATTGCACAGGCCGGCCGGCAAAAGAAAGCCCGTTTCGGCCGTTTCCGGTTCGCTCCCATACCGGTTCGCTCCGAGGAAGGCTTTCTTAAGCCAATCGCGAAATTGGCGGCACATGAACTGATTTTAACTGTCAATGAAAAGGGCGGCCACTTATATGAAGTCATGATGATCTTTAAATTCGCAAAACCGCTCGCCTGGCTGCTGCTCGCCTTCATCATCTTCGTCACGGTTTCGCCGATCGGAGAGAGGCCGAATACAGTCACGATGGTCGATGTTGACCGCGCGGTTGCCTATCTACTTCTCGGCCTCGCCTTCGCGCTTGCCTATCCGAAACAATGGAAAACGGTGGCCGTGCTGCTGATCGTCGGCGCATTCGCCATCGAAGGGCTACAATATTTCGCGCCGACCCGCCATCCGCGCCTGCATGACGCGAGCGTCAAGGCGATGGGTACAGCCCTCGGGCTGCTTGCCGGCTGGGTGATCAACAAATGGCGCGATACGAAGGCGCCAAACGCCCTTCCGTTCGCAGAACGCTGATTATCTCGAATTAGAAATCGCCCAACTGCACGGCCCAGAAGAACAGTGGTATCGCGGCCAGTGCAGTTCCGAGAACAAGCGCGACACTGGTCTTGAAGACCCGGATGCGCCTAGTTCTTGCTCCACTCCAATCGTAAACCATCGTCTTACTCCCACAAGACAACACTTACTCAACCGCCGCGGCGCAATCCTTGCACCGAAAATGTCATATGCAAGCAATAGAGCGCTTTTATCCACAATATACACGCATAATACAAGCATATTCGAACGGGATTATGAAGGTGGTGCGGGCGACGGGGATCGAACCCGTACAGCCAAGGCCGAGGGATTTTAAGTCCCTTGCGTCTACCAGTTTCGCCACGCCCGCTTGCGGCGTTTTCAATATCTTGCGTCATGGGCGATGGGAAGAGCCGCAAGCCGTAAAAATCATGCTTGTTTTGGCCAGTTGCACCGCCGATTGATCCGTCACACATTTTCGGCCCAAAAGCCGCGGCCGATCAAGGGGCACTCGGTCTGTCGCGAGAGAAACGGAAAAGACGCGGCGAGCCTCACGCCCGCCGCGCCTTTATCATTTCAGCGTCGACGATCAGGCGAGCTTGGCGGCAAGCTTGGCGACGTGGGCGCCCTGGTATTTCGCGCCTTCCAGCTCGATCTCGGAAGGCTGGCGGGAGCCGTCGCCATTGGTGATGGTGGAGGCGCCGTAAGGCGAGCCGCCCTTGACTTCCTCGGTGCCCATCTGGCCTTGGAAGGCATAAGGCAACCCTGCAACAACCATGCCCTGGTGCAGGAAGGTCGGGATGAAGCCGAGGATGGTCGATTCCTGGCCGCCGTGCTGGGTTGCCGAAGAGGTGAAGACCGAACCGAGCTTGCCGACGAGTTTGCCGGCGAACCAGTGGCCGCCCGTCTGATCCCAGAAATTGCGCATCTGCGAGGCGACCGTGCCGAAGCGGGTGCCGGCGCCGACGATGATCGCGTCATAGTCGGCCAGTTCGTCGACGGTGGCGATCGGAGCCGCCTGGTCGACCTTGTAGTAGGAAGCCTTGGCGACATCTTCCGGAACCAGTTCCGGAACGCGCTTGACGGTGACGTCGGCACCGGCCGACTTCGCGCCTTCGGCAACAGCATAGGCCATGGTTTCGATATGGCCGTAAGCCGAATAATAAAGAACGAGAACCTTCGCCATCTTCAATCTCCCTTGGAGCACTGGTTGAATTTCTGACTGAGAGAGTTCTATCAGCGCCTGTTTCGGAACACAGCCATGCCTTGAAGAACTCAGTGTTCAACATCCGTAGACGAAAATTCACTTGCGTTTTCATTTCAGCAAAAATGAACGTATGCGCCGAACCGCTTGCACTTTTCGGCATCATGCGCTGGCTGTTTGCAAAGCGGCCGAACGGCACTACCTATTCACCAGCCTCAGATCACGGAACATCCCATGAGCCAAGACATCGTCGTCACCGCCGCCATGCTCGCCATTGGCGACGAACTTCTTTCCGGCCGCACCAAGGATAAAAATATCGGCCACCTCGCCGATTTGCTGACACTTTCCGGCATCGACCTCAAGGAGGTGCGCATCGTCGCCGACGACGAGGACGCGATTGTCGAGGCGCTGAACGCGCTTCGCGGCAAATATGATTACGTCTTCACCTCGGGCGGTATCGGGCCGACGCATGACGACATCACCGCTGATGCCATCTCCAAGGCTTTCGGCGTGCCCTGCGAATATGACGAGACGGCAATGACCCTGCTTGCCGAGATGTACCGGCGCCGCGAGATGGAATTCACCGAGGCGCGCCAGCGCATGGCGCGCATGCCGCGCGGGGCCGCGCATATCGCCAATCCGGTCTCGACGGCGCCCGGCTTCATCATTGGCAACGTCCATGTCATGGCCGGTGTGCCGCAGGTCTTCCAGGCGATGGTCGACAATGTGCTGCCGACGCTTCGAACCGGCACGCCGGTGCTTTCGCTCGCCATCGCCTGCCCTTACGGCGAAGGCGAGATCGGCACGCCCTTGACCGCTATCCAGAAAGCACATCCGGAAACCAGCATCGGTTCCTACCCGCGCTATATCGGCCAGAAATTCTCGACGGAGATCGTCGTACGCGGCCGCTCGCAGGCGGCAATCGATGCAGCCGGCGCCGAGGTGCAGGCGATGATCGACGCCATCCGCCAAAAGAAGGACATCGCCGAAAACCATTCCGCGGAGGCATGAGGGAAACGCCGGAACTCAAAGGCCATCCTTGATCCCTATCAAGGAACAGGAGAACGGCCCGGCGCATTCCTTCCCTCGCGCACGCCATTTCAGCGCAAGGAGAATTGACATGTCTTACAAAACCATTCTCGCCATTCTCGATACATCAGACAATAGTGCTGCGGTTGCCGATTTCGCCTTTGCCATTGCTGCGCAGAGCGGCGCCCATGTGATCGGCCTGCATGCCGAAATCATCTCCGCCGTACCGCTGGTGGCACCGATGGAGATCCCCGATCCCGTCGCCGTGCAGGCGCTGCAGGACATGGCGCACAGCGAAACGATTGCGGTTGAGCGCATCTTCAGGGCGAAAGCGGAGGCATCAGGCTCCTCCTCCGAGTGGCGCAGCTTTGCCACATCCACCGGATACGGCTCCGCGCCGCTGATCGAAAGTGCCCGCAGCGCCGACCTCTTGATCGCCTCACAGGCCGACCCGGCCAGGCCTTCCGACAGCCACGTCGACGTTGACAGCTTTCTCTTCGAAAGCGGCCGGCCGGTGCTGATGATCCCCTATATCATTCGCCAGCCGAAGCCGATCAAGCGCGTGCTGGTCGCCTGGAACGGCTCGAAGGAGGCGGCGCGGGCGACCTTCGACTCGCTACCGATCCTCAAAGCCGCCGACGAGGTGGAGATCTTTTCGGTCGATCCGGCCGACACGGCGCTGCAATCGCCGCTGACGGCTGGCGCCGACATCGCCGCTACGTTGGCACGTCATGGCGTGAAGACGACGCTTTCGACGGCACAAAGTGTGGATAAGAGCGCATCGCATGTCATCGAGAACCGGCTTTCGGACAGCAGCATCGATCTTCTCGTCATGGGCGCCTATACCCATTCCTGGCTCTGGCAGATGATCTTCGGCGGCACGACCAAGACCCTGCTGCAATCGATGACGGCGCTGACCCTGCTATCACGTTGATTGGCTGCTCTTGCCTTTTGCCGGCAAATCCCGCTAATTGCGGCGACCGATGACAGCTTCGTGCTCGGCCCCATCTCGCGCAGTTCCGGCTGCGCGATTTGCATTTTGCCGATCGCCGCTTCAAGCCCGTCCGGTCGCCGACAAACGGCGTGTCGTTTTTTCTTGCCGCGGAGCAGCCCGATGTCCCTTCCCGATAAAGCCTTTCCCGTTTCCTGGGATCAGTTCCACCGCGATGCGCGCGCCCTTGCCTGGCGGCTTGCCGGTCTTGATCAAACATTCAAGACCATCGTCTGCATTACCCGCGGCGGCCTGGTTCCGGCTGCGATCATTTCGCGCGAACTGAATATCCGGCTGATCGAGACCGTCTGCGTCGCTTCCTATCATGACTATGTGAACCAGGGCGACATGGTGCTGCTCAAGGGAATAGCACCCGAACTTATGGAAAATGGCGGCGAAGGCGTGCTCGTCGTCGACGATCTGACCGATACCGGCAAGACCGCCGCACAGGTGCGCGCCATGCTGCCGAAGGCACATTTCGCCTGCGTCTACGCCAAGCCGATGGGCGTGCCGACCGTCGACACCTTCATTACCGAGGTGAGCCAGGATACCTGGATCTACTTCCCGTGGGACATGGGCTTCACCTATCAGGAGCCGATCGCCAAGGGCGCGGGCTGATCGCCACTGATCAAAGCGCGCAACCATCGCATTTACCACTTGAAATTGTTCCAGATTTTGTCGGCGAGGTTTTCAGGATCTGCACATCTATTTTATCTTTTGCTCATAAACTCGACGACTGTGAATCGCGTCGGGTTGCGCCCAAAGCGTGCAGCGAACAATGCGGTATAAGGAAGCACGATGGCTCGATGGGGGCATATAAGAGCGGTTGTGACCGTCGGGCTGGCGGCCTTTCTGTTGCCGCTGGCGCCCGTCCTCGCTGAGCCTGCCTATGTTCCCCTCGTGCGCGATTACGTCGAGAAGCGGATCCGACCGATGGTGGAAACGCCCTTGGTGCTGAAAGCTATTGCCGAGCAAAACGCGAAATTCGGCGATGTCAGTGAAATGGATATGCGGGTGCTAGACGAGACCTACCGGTCGGAGGTCGATCAGCACCACCTGCAGATGGTCAAGCTGCTGCTCGATAAATCCATATCGCATTACCTCAAAGCCGAGCAGGACGCCTCGCAAGGGGTGGTCATCGAATTTTTCGTCACCGACAGCCATGGGCTGAATGTCGGGCAGAGCACCATCACCGCCGACTTCTGGCAGGGCGACGAGGAGAAATATCTCCAAACCTTCGCTAACGGTTCCCGCGAGATCTTCATCGACCGGGCGGAACGCAATGAATCCACCCAGAATCTCGAGACGCAAGCGAGCTTTGTCGTCATGGACGAAGAGAATAGGCCGATCGGCGTTGCTATCATCACCATCGCCATCGATGCGCTTTAAAAGCATGTCGCGCAAAACTGTGCAGCGGTTTGCGACAACGACATGACTAAGAACAAGAGCGCTGATTTCACCGGCAGATCGGCATGCTCATTTGCGCCGGAAATGCCATCATAAGATTTGCCGCAGGACTGTTTTTTGCCATTCAGAGGTTTTCCTTAGCCGGCAACGCCTGCAAGCCATTGTAATATCAGCGCTCCCCGGCTTTCCCCAATCTCCACAGGCGCATCCACAACATGTTGTGGTTAGCAATCAATTAAAAGCCAGCCCTTGACGGAATCAGCTGTTTCAAACTTTACTGATCCTGATGTTGCGGCGGCGACAGGACCGGAGGTAACGAGCCCGGTTCCCTTTTGAAAATTAGGACGCGGAATCAGGGCGATGGACCGGAAACGGTTCGGGCCTGACAGGATTTTTGCGCGATTTTCAGCCTCCAAAAAAAGTGACATCGGGACTGGCGATAATAAGCTGTTAATACTATATTTAGCGTTTGCAGCCACCATCACCACAAGATACAGGAAGGACATCTCCGGATGACACCCCTGTCACAATACGGAAACGAGACTGGCTGCGCGACGACAAAGTGCTGCCGGATAGGAATTTTGCGCCGAGGTCACGGGGACCGGGCGCCAACGCGAGGTCAAGACAATGCGCATCGAACGTCGTTTCACGAAGGCCGGCCAAGGCGCCTATGCGGATATCGAATTCCGCAAGGCGACGAGCGAGATCAAGAACCCCGACGGTTCGATCGTGTTCCGCCTCGAGAACATCGACGTTCCCGCGCAGTTCTCCCAGGTCGCGACCGACGTGCTGGCGCAGAAGTATTTTCGCAAGGCCGGCGTTCCCACCCGGCTGAAGAAGGTCGAGGAAAACGATGTTCCTTCCTTCCTGTGGCGCTCCGTTCCCGACGATGCTGCGCTGAAGACCCTGCCGAAGGATGAGCAGACCGGCTCCGAAATCGATGCGCGCCAGGTCTTCGACCGTCTTGCCGGCACCTGGACCTATTGGGGCTGGAAGGGCGGCTATTTCTCCTCCGAGGAAGATGCCTCGGCCTTCAAGGACGAGCTTGCCTATATGCTCGCCACCCAGCGCGTTGCCCCGAACTCGCCGCAGTGGTTCAACACCGGCCTGCACTGGGCCTATGGCATCGACGGTCCCGGCCAGGGCCATTTCTACGTCGACCCCTTCACCGGCAAGCTGACCAAATCCAAGTCGGCCTACGAACACCCGCAGCCGCATGCCTGCTTCATCCAGTCGGTCGAGGACGATCTCGTCAACGAAGGCGGCATCATGGATCTCTGGGTGCGTGAGGCGCGCCTGTTCAAATACGGCTCCGGTACCGGCTCCAACTTCTCGATGTTGCGCGGCGAAGGCGAAAAGCTTTCCGGCGGCGGTCGCTCCTCCGGCTTGATGAGCTTCCTGAAGATCGGCGACCGTGCGGCCGGCGCCATCAAATCGGGCGGCACGACGCGCCGCGCCGCCAAGATGGTGGTCGTCGATATCGACCATCCCGATATCGAGGAATATATCAACTGGAAGGTCAAGGAAGAGCAGAAGGTCGCGGCTCTCGTGACCGGCTCCAAGGTTGTCGCCAAGCATCTGAAGGCGATCATGAAGGCCTGCTTCAATTGCGAAGGCGGCGACAATGGCGATTGCTACGACCCCAACAAGAACCCTGCCCTGAAGCGCGAAATCCGCGCCGCCAAGAAGGACCAGGTTCCCGAGAACTACGTCCAGCGCGTCATCCAGTTTGCCCGCCAGGGCTACAAGGATCTCCAATTCAAGACCTACGACACGGATTGGGATTCGGAAGCCTACCTCACGGTATCCGGCCAGAACTCCAACAACTCCGTCTCGATCAAGGACGACTTCCTGCGCGCCGTCGAGAATGATGGCGAATGGCACCTGACCGCCCGCAAGGACGGCCGGGTGATGAAGACGCTGAAGGCGCGCGATCTCTGGGAAACCATTTCCTACGCTGCCTGGGCTTCGGCCGATCCCGGCATCCACTTCAACACGACGATGAACGACTGGCACACTTCGCCGGCCGGCGGCCCGATCCGCGGCTCGAACCCGTGCTCGGAATACATGTTCCTCGACGATACGGCCTGCAACCTTGCCTCGCTGAACCTGCTGCAGTTCAAGGACAAGGCCACCAAGCGCATCAACATCGCCGATTACGAACATGCGGTTCGCCTGTGGACCGTCGTGCTCGAAGTCTCGGTGATGATGGCGCAGTTCCCGTCGAAGCGCATTGCCGAACTCTCCTACGAATACCGCACGCTCGGCCTCGGCTACGCCAATATCGGCGGCCTGCTGATGTCGACAGGCATTCCCTATGACTCGGCTGAAGCCCGCGCCATCGCAGGTTCGCTGACCGCGATCATGACCGGCATCTGCTATGCGACCTCGGCCGAAATGGCTGCCGAGCTCGGCCCGTTCCCGAACTTTGCGCCGAACCGCGAGAGCATGCTTAAGGTCATTCGCAACCATCGCCGTGCGGCGCATGGCGAGAGCTCCGGCTATGAGGCGCTGTCGATCAACCCGGTCGCGCTGATCCATTCGGAAAACCCGGAGCAGGATCTCGTCGCCCACGCCAAATCGGCCTGGGACAAGGCGCTCGAGCTTGGTGAACAGCATGGCTACCGCAATGCCCAGGTTTCGGTCATCGCGCCCACCGGCACGATCGGTCTGGTCATGGATTGCGACACGACCGGCATCGAGCCCGACTTTGCCCTCGTCAAGTTCAAGAAGCTCGCCGGCGGCGGCTACTTCAAGATCATCAACCGTGCCGTGCCCGACGCGCTGCGCACGCTCGGCTATTCGGAAAGCCAGATCGCCGAGATCGAGGCCTATGCCGTCGGCCAAGGCAACCTGAACCAGGCACCGGCGATCAATCCGTCGACGCTGAAGACCAAGGGCTTCACCGACGAGAAGGTCGAAGCCGTCAACGCCGCCCTGAAGAGCGCCTTCGACATCAAGTTCGTCTTCAACCAGTGGACGCTCGGCGCCGACTTCCTGAAGGAGACGCTGAAGGTTTCCGACGAACAGCTCGCCGACATGAGCTTCAGCCTGCTCGACCATATCGGCTTCTCGAAGAAGGACATCGAAGCCGCCAACATCCATGTCTGCGGCGCGATGACGCTGGAAGGCGCGCCCTTCCTGAAGGCGGAACACCTGCCGGTCTTCGATTGCGCCAATCCCTGCGGCAAGATCGGCAAGCGCTACCTCTCGGTCGAAAGCCATATCCGCATGATGGCGGCTGCCCAGCCGTTCATCTCGGGTGCGATTTCCAAGACGATCAACATGCCGAACGAGGCGACCGTCGAGGATTGCAAGAACGCCTACATGCTCTCCTGGAAGCTTGGCCTCAAGGCCAACGCGCTCTATCGCGACGGCTCGAAACTGTCGCAGCCGCTCAACTCCTCGCTGATCGAGGACGAGGACGACGAGGATGCGCTGGAGGAACTGCTGCAGGCGCCGCTGGCCGCCCAGGCCGTTACCGTCACCGAGAAGATCATCGAACGGGTGATCGAGCGTGTTTCGCGCGAACGCGAGAAGCTGCCGAACCGCCGCCAGGGCTATACCCAGAAGGCCGCCGTCGGCGGACATAAGGTCTATCTCCGGACCGGCGAATTCGGCGACGGCCGCCTCGGCGAGATCTTCATCGACATGCACAAGGAAGGTGCCGCCTTCCGTGCGATGATGAACAATTTCGCCATCGCCATCTCGCTCGGCCTGCAATATGGCGTGCCGCTCGAGGAATATGTCGAAGCCTTCACCTTCACCAAGTTCGAGCCGGCCGGCATGGTCATCGGCAATGACGCGATCAAGAACGCCACCTCGATCCTCGACTATGTCTTCCGCGAGCTTGCCGTCTCCTATCTCGGCCGCCATGACCTCGCGCATGTCGATACGTCTGATTTCTCGAACACGGCGCTCGGCAAGGGCATCCAGGAGGGCAAGACCAACCTGCTCTCCACCGGCTGGACCCGCGGCTACAAGCCGACGCTGGTGTCCGGCACCGGCGGCGAACGCCAGGCAGGCGAACCCAAGGGTGCGGCCACCGCCGCCCCTGCCCGCGCCGCTTCCACCGGCACCGTGACCGCCTTTGCAGGCGCGGCTGCCCGCAAGCTGGAGCCGACGATTGCCGTCTCCACCTCCGAAATCGTCGCCTTCAAGCGTGATTACGAAGAGCGCGCCAAGGAACTGGCGGAAGAGATCGCCGAAGAGGTGACCGAGGAACTCACCAGCGACGCAACGGCACTCTTCTCCGACAAGGCGGCGGCAGACGCGGCAACGGCGAAATCCGAGGCCAAGAAGCGCGAAGCCGAACGCCGCCAGCGCTCGATCATGCAGGGCTATACCGGCAACATGTGCTCGGAGTGCCAGAACTTCACGATGGTGCGGAACGGCACCTGCGAGAAGTGCGACACGTGCGGTGCGACGAGCGGGTGCAGCTAAAGACTCTCTGAGTTCCATCGCACAGAGGGTCAATAGATCTCAAATAGATCGGCGTCGTGTCCAACCAAATGCGAGCGCCCGCTCAACTAAACTGGATTATCCAACCTAGTTGAGCGGGCGTTGTAGCGCGCCACTAGGTTTGCCAATGGCTGGACCAGGAGACGTGAAGCTTGGCCGCTAACGCCTAAGTTTATAAAATCCCAGAAAAGGGCCCGGCCGCCATTCGCTCGGGCCCTTTGGTTCAGGGCTCGCGCAGAAGGCGACCCTCCCATCGAAAGGCAGGCTGATGGCTATCCTTGGGTTTAATCTTCAGAAGGGCGAGTTGCACTTCTGCCTGATGGAAGGCACGAGAGCCGATCCGCGGTACGTCGTACACGACCGCCACCGATTCGACGTAGACCAGCCGAAGCCGGAGATGGCAAACTTCTTCAAACAGACGTTCAACGAGCTGATCGAGGCGCGGCAGCCGCAAGGCCTCGCATACCGCCTGTCGATGGACGGAAAGAAGGCCGATCAGATCGCCTACCTGACGTTCCCCTTCGGGATCCTTGCCCTGGTTGCGCACGAGCGGGGGCTGGCCGCTGACCAGTCGACCATCCACACCTTCACGAAGAAGGCGCTGGCGCATCCGGGTGACAAGTTCACGGCTTGCGACGAGCGCATTGTGGATCGCCCTGCGACTTGGCCGAACGCGGCCAAACTGGCTGCCCTTGCCGCTTGGATGAGCCTCTGATGTCGGCCGTCGCCCCCCTGACGTTCCAGCCCGGCGAGATCGTGCTGAACAAGTACGAGATCGTCCGGCCGCTCGGGAGCGGCCAGTTCGGCGACGTCTTCCACGTGATCAATCGGAACCTTGGTCGCGAGTCCGCCCTGAAGTTGATCCGCGTCGCCAATCCCGTCGAGCACCGCGCCGTCGTCGAGGCGCAGGCGCAGAGCCTTTGCGGCCACGACCACGTCGTGAAGGTGCTCACCGCCGACGTCTTCGATGGTGCCGTGCTCATTGAAATGGAGTACCTGGAAGGCGGCTCGCTGGCCGATCGGCTGCATCAGGAATTCGTGCCCGTCATCGAAACCATCGGCTACCTGAAGCAGATCCTGTTCGCCCTCGAGCACGCCCACAACCGCGGGATCGTTCACCGCGACGTCAAGCCAGGCAACATCATGCTGACGGGCGGGATCGCCAAGCTGTCGGACTTTGGCACCGTTATCCATCCGGAGAGCGGCGTGAGGGTCACGGACTTGTTCTACCGTCCGCACGCCTCGCCGGAGGCCATCAATAACAGGGAGTTCTCCGCCGCCAGCGACGTGTTCGCCGCAGGCATGACGCTGCTCCGTGCTGTGAACAACATGACGGGATGGGACGTAATATTGAGCAGCGCGGCGTGGCCTGCTCTCGTGAAGGAAGGCAAGCTCGTGAACCTGTTGGGCTTCGCCGATCACATGCCGCCGAAGCTGAAGCGCATCATCAAGAAGGCGATAAACCCCGTCGTTGCCGACAGGTACCCGACGGCTGCCGCCCTTCGGCAGGAGCTGGAGCGGCTGCGGCCGGCCCGGCGGTGGATCCGCTTGAACGACAACGAATGGACCTGCACCTTCGATGGAAGGGCGGAACGCGCCTTCTTCCAATCCGGCATCAAACCGTCCGTCGAATACACGGTCGGAGGTCGTCGCCGTCGCCCGGATTGCCAGAGCTACCGAACGGAACGCGAAGCACGGACTCGTCTGGCGGAGCTGGTGGCACGTTCAACGTTGGCGTGAGGGGTCAACCCGGCGCGAGCGGAGATCGAGTAGTCATGCCCACGCCCACGCGCTACCAATGCCTGATTTGCGGACGCCGTTTCAGGTGAGGTCCGCACCAGAAGGATGACACCGCACGGACGGCAGCCGCCAAAATTTTCACGGCCGAAGCCGGAACTCGATGTTGTGCGGCATCATTCCAGGATCACTGAACACCTCCGTTATCTCGGAAAACCTCAATGGTTCACCGGCGCGGGCAGGCTCAAGAGCCTTGATGAGGAAGGCGTTCCCATCCAGATTACAGAACGGTTCCATCGGAATAGAGATATCTATTCTTCGCTAGTGAATCGGCTGTCGGTCGCCGTCGAAAACGGATCTCCCCAACTATCAGACTTCGAGCGAGGGTGCGGAGCGGAGAATTGGGCGACTATCGCCTCACTTATTGAGACCTGTAGGATCAACGCTGTCGAACCGTTCGCATACCTGACCGCCACGCTCAGCTCCATCGTCAATGGTCACAAGCAGAGCCGGGTCGACGACCTAAATGCCTTGGAACTATTCGGAGCGAACGCACGGCTGATGTCGACCCGAAGCGGACCCATAGCGCTGGATTTCAAAACGGCTCAATGCGCGTGGTCAAGGTGCGATGCAAGCAGCGCTTACTGATAACCTATGTGTCCGACGCCCTGGAGAGCTATAGTCGGACGTGCGGCGCGGGTCCGGCTGCAAACTAGGCTGCGAGATTTTGAGGCACGAGTTCTGTGCACGGGAGGCGACTATGCGTCCTGCATTTCCGTTTCCGCCTCGGCCTCTTTCGGTGGCGGGATGATCCTGTCTTCAGGTTGCTTGTCCCGCTCGTAGTATCGAATGAGGCTGTTCATCGAATGCAGCGCCATCGCCCGGTGAGGTTCCGGCCACTGGGCAAGCTTTCCGACAACGGCAGCATAAACATCGCGGGCCCATTGCAGTTCCTCAAGCACAGGATCCCCGGGCATCGTTCGGTGATATCGATACGCAAGCAGCTTCGAACCTGCGGATAGCTCCGGGACGCCCCGGCTCATGAATTCCGCGACATGATCGACCGGAATGTCCAACAGTACCGGGGTCTGGGAAAGCTCTGGGTCGTCGGTTCGGATGAACTTGAACAGCGCCTCGAAATCACCTGCTTCCGCTTCGGCGAAGATCGAAACTGCTCGCTCATGGCGTTTCGCCGCAGCTTTTTCCAAGGACTTTGCGCGCAAGTAGGTAGCTATGTGCTGAAATTCCCCAGTCTCAGTGGAGCTGAAGCCGAGTCCGCCATGGCTATCGAATCCTGCGGGAAAATGGTCGAACTTCATCGCCTCCAAAAGTCCTGCCGCGGCAACCTCGTCGATGTACTTTTCGAAGTAGGCAACGACATCCTCTCCTGCGGTCAGGCGTTGGTCGTTCATTCCCCATTGCCGGATCGCAAGCCCCGCGGAATGAAGGATTGGCCCGTTATCCGTGTGAACCCGCTTGGCCAGTTCATCGGCAAGTATGGCAACAGCCTCGTCTGTGTCCTTCATCGGTCGCTCGTGGCTGAGCCACAATCTCCGCCATGACGGCTCGGCGTGCTCTTTGCCAAAGCCGAACTGGGTCTTTATCCAAGAATTGACTTGCAGCGGGTCCATAACCCCACTGCGTTCGAAGCCATTGATGAAACCGTAATCGATCGGTGGCGTGTCGAGGGAGAGCGAGCCGAACTTATCCGAAAACGTCTTGGCCTGCAGAAGCTGAGGATCCAACGGCGCGTGGTTGTTCCCAACTGACCGGAAGGCAAGCGTCGTCGCCAGCCCGGGAAGACGCTCGAGCGTTTCCGCATTGAGAAGGCCGCCGCGCATCCCCAGAGTCGTCGCGAGTACGACGCCCATCGTCGAGGCGACGTGTCGCTCCGGTATCTCGCCGTCTCCGATGAGGCAGTCCACGAAAGCGGAGGCGTTGTGCATGGCCCATGTCAGATTGCGGAGGTTCTGGATCTCCGAGGCCATCGCGATTTCGAGGAGGTCGTCGATACGGTCGCCCATGAACGACTTGGCAGAACCGTTCGGCATGTTCCCTATTGTGCTGTGGATCACACTCTCGTAGTCCGCTTCGATATGCGCACGTCGGCCGACGATCTTCTCGTTCTGGTCCTTCCACATGTCGCCTCCAACAAATTCCTCCAGCTTGGTCTCGTCGGTGACGAGCAGGACTCGTCGTCCGTGTTCTGCAACGAGGGAGTTGACCAGTCCCATCACTTCCCCGAAAGCGGTCTTTTCCATCCGCTCGAGATCGTCGAAGACGAAGACAAAGTCGTTGAGACGCTTGATCGCCTTCTTTCCGAGCTTGTCCATCGCACCCTTGGTCGCATCCTTGACACGAAAGAACTCCCCGACCCCCAGTGCTATGGTGCCAGCGATCCCGGCCGCGATCGCCTCCCCGGGGCAGGCCGCCTTGTAGATGCGCATTTCGACGTCGGCGGCCGAGGTCGCGCCGAACAGGCTCACGAACAGAAACGGAGTGTGATGGAGACGCTTGGCATTCATCTCTCGCATCCGCGCGGGCTCGTAGACGTTTTGCAGGAAAAACGTTTTGCCGCTGCCCCAGCGGCCCTCTATCAGTACTGCATGCGGAACAGACAGCGTATCGGCATCGAGATATGCATCCAGGACTTTGAGGGCATGCTCGTTCATTCGCAGCGGCTCCGGTGGTGAGTGGGACAGGAATGTATGCATCATCGGCGTACACGCCAAGGACCAGGTCGGTAGATAATCCGCCGTTCGCCGGTGACGCCGCTCGTCTCGCCATCCAGACTACGCGGGCAAGCGCAAGCTTCTCCGCAGTGACAGTGTCCGCGGCAAGCACACGCTCGTCGCACCAAGTGCGTAACTGGCCGAGAAGACCCCTGTCATTCGTAGAGATATTCGCCTCCGCCCAGCCTCCAATCGCCGGCCCCTCGACAACGAGACCGTTGCTGGAGGCGTTCGACGAATCCAGAACGAGCTGCCTGTCCGTCAAATACACCTTGCCGTGAAGCTTGGGGTCGGAGAGAACCTCGACCTTGCCTCCCAGCTTTTTCAGCTCCTCGATCTCATTTGGATTGCAGGCACCGGATTCAAGATTGCAGACTACTCGCTGCGACCGCCATTCTTTGCGCTGTAGACCGATGCGATGAATATCGACTATGTCGCCTGCATCGAAGCATTTGACCCGTGAGGCAGTTCGTGACTTTTGCCTATGACAATCACGCCCTCGACCTGAGGAGCGATGCCGATTTCTTCTTCCTCCTCACCGGAAGTTACCTGCGCGTCACCGGCCGTCGACTTGTCCAGGACGGGCAAGGGCCGGACTGGCTCTATAACGACGCGCCTTTCGTGGTCCTTGCCCACAATACCCTGCCCGACCCGCGCTTTATCTATGCCAACTGCACGGCGCAGACCTGCTTCGAATACAGCTGGGATGAATTCATCACGCTGCCGTCGCGGCTTTCGGCTGAACAGCCCGATCTCGCCGAGCGCCAGCGGCTGCTCGATGCCGTCACGCGTGATGGTTTTATCGATAATGGCCGCGGTGTCAGGGTCGCGAAATCGGGCCGCCGTTTCTGGGTCGACAACTTCACCGTCTGGCAGCTGATCGATGACGCGGGCAAGCGGTTGGGCCAGGCTGCGATATTCTCTTCATGGCGCGATGCGTAGTTTCTACGGTTTCACGCGGCTGGGATGCGCCGCCTGGAAGGCGGGCAGTTCGGCGCATCTGGCGTCGATGTCGGTGATGCGCCTGAAAGCGGTCATATCTACTCCCCAGCGGCGAGCGTTGTAGACTTGGGGAACGAGACAGAGGTCCGCCATCGTCGGCGCATCTCCAAAGCTGAACGCGCCATCGGCTTCGCCGATCATCGCTTCCAGTTTGCCCAGCCCGTCGGAGATGAAATGTTTCATCCATTCCTCGCGAGCATCGGGCTTATCCGTCATGCTCATCAGATGCGACACGACATGCAGGTTGCAGATCGGATGGATGTCCATGGCGACCACATATGCGAGGGCGCGGACTTTCTGGCGATCGACAATATCCGGTGGCAGCAATCCGCATTCCGGCCGGGTCTCGGCGAGATATTCGATGATCGCCAGCGACTGCGTCAGTGTTTTCCCGTCGACCACCAGTGTCGGCACGAAGCCCTGCGGATTGAGCGCCAGATATTCCGGAGTCTTGTGTGCCCCTTCCAACAGGTTGATGGGCCCGGTCTGATAATCGATACCCAAAAGATTGAGCGCGATGCGGACGCGATAGCTCGCCGATGATCGCCAGTAGTCGTAAAGGACCACCTCGCTCATTGCGGTTCGGCCCCTTGGTATTTCTCGACAGTCTGCTCGATCGCCCCGAAGATCGAATGGCCGGCCCTATCCTTCATCTCGATGCGAACCTGATCCCCGAACTTCATGAAGGGGGTCTTCGGTGATCCGGTCTCGATCGTCTCGATCATCCTGATTTCGGCAATGCAGGAGTAGCCGTCTCCTCCCTCTTCTACCGATCTGCCCGGGCCGCCATTGAGCTTGTTGGACACCGTCCCCGAGCCGATGATTGTTCCGGCCAGGAGGTTACGGGTTTTGGCGGCATGAGCGATCAGTTGGCCAAAATCGAACGTCATGTCGATGCCGGCATTGGCCTTGCCGAACAGCTTGCCGTTCAAGCTCACCAGCAGCGGGAGATGCAGCTTACCGCCATCCCAGGCCTCTCCGAACTCGTCCGGCGTCACCGCGACCGGGGAAAATGCCGATGCCGGCTTCGACTGGAAAAACCAAATCCCTTGGCCAATTCGTCCGGGATCAGACCGCGCAGCGACACGTCGTTGACGAGCATCAGCAGGCGGATGGCGTCGCGTGCGGCCTCCGGGCTGCAACCCATGGCGACGTCGCCGGTAATGACGGCGACCTCGCCTTCCATGTCGATCCCGTAAGCCTCGTCAGCCATCACGATCGGGTCGCGCGGCGCAAGGAAAGCGTCCGAGCCGCCCTGATAGATCAGCGGATCGGTCCAGAAACTCGCCGGCATTTCGGCGCCGCGCGCCTTGCGCACCAGCTCGACATGGTTGACGTAAGCGGAGCCATCGGCCCATTGATAGGCCCGCGGCAAAGGTGACGTAGCGTCATGTTCGTGAAACCGGATCGTCGGCTGGGCGCCGGTCTCGACGCCTTCGGCAATGAGCTGGAGTCTCGGAGCCACATGCTCCCAGTCGTCGAGTGCTGCCTGCAATGTGCGGGCGATGTGGCCGACTTCGGAACAGCGGGTCAGGTCGCGGGACACGACGACGAGCCGGCCGTCCCGCGTGGAGTCTTTTAACGTTGCAAGCTTCATGTCCGAAATCCCGTGCCGGAGGATGACTTCACTTGATGCATTATTTGAGACCGGGCGTTCCGTCGAACTTGCGTTCCAGGCCATCCCAGCATTCGAGGTAATCATCCTGTAGCGTTTCAAGCTCGGCTGCGTATCTCGTCAGTTGCTGCGGGTACCGGGTTTCGAACATGAAGGCCATGGTGTGATCGAGCTTCACGGGTTTGAGCTCGGTATTGGATGCCTTTTCGAAGGCGAGCGCATCCGGACCGTGGGGAAGCATCATGTTGTGCAGGCTCATGCCGCCCGGTACGAAGCCCTCCTCCTTGGCGTCATACTGGCCGTGGATCAGGCCCATGAATTCGCTCATGATGTTGCGGTGGTACCAGGGCGGACGAAACGTGTGCTCGGCGACCAGCCAGCGCGGCGGAAAGATCACGAAATCGACATTCGCGGTGCCGGCATCTTCGGTGGGCGCGGTCAGTACCGAAAAGATCGACGGATCGGGATGATCGAAGCGGATGGCGCCGACCGGAGAAAATGTCCGCAGGTCGTATTTGAACGGGGCGTAGTTGCCGTGCCAGGCCACCACATCCAGCGGCGAGTGGCCGATCTCCGTGACATAGAACTTTCCGCACCACTTCACATGGACGCGGCACGGCGTTTCCTTGTCCTCGAATGCGGCGACAGGCGTCTTGAAATCGCGCGGGTTTGCCAGGCAGTTGGCGCCGATCGGCCCGCGGTCCGGCAGTGTGAATTTCGCGCCGTAGTTCTCGCAGATATAGCCACGCCAGACCGTCTGCCCGCCGCCCTTGATAATCTTGAACATCATGCCGCGGGGGATGAGGCATATTTCCAGGGGCTCGACATCCATGATGCCCATTTCGGTGAACACTCTGATGGCGCCGAGCTGCGGCACGATCAGCAATTCACCATCGGCATTGAAGAAGTAATCGTCGACCATGTCCTCATTGAAGACATAGGCATGGGCTGACATGCCCACCTGGGTGGTGGCATCGCCTGCCGACGTGATGGTCCGCACCCCCTCGAGGAATGTCAGTCTCTCCGCGGGTGCGGGAATGGGATCCCAGCGAAGCTGGCCGAGCGGGAGCGAATGTTCGTCGAGACACGGCGCGGTTTTCCAAAGCGGATAGGACGCGTTGGAGAAGCGGCGGGTGTGACGCACGCTCGGGCGGATGCGGTAAAGCCAGGACCTTTCGTTGGTCCCGCGTGGAGCGGTAAACGGCGAGCCGGAAAGCTGCTCCGCATAGAGACCGTAATTGCATTTCTGCGGGCTGTTCTGGCCTTGCGGCAAGGCGCCGGGAAGTGACTCGGTTTCGAAGTCATTGCCGAACCCCGGCATATATTTCAGCTTGTTTGCCGCCGTGGCTTCACCATCCGACGTCTGGATCGATGTCTGGTCCATGCTCACTCCTCCCCGACAACCCGCAGCGCTGCACGTCTGACAAGGCGCGCAACGCTTTAGAGTTTACTCCGCTGCGGTCCCGATGACACCACGCTTGATCTGATCGGCCTCGATCGACTCGAAAAGAGCTCGGAAATTGCCTTCACCGAATCCTTCGTCGCCCTTGCGCTGGATGAATTCGAAGAAGATCGGGCCGATGACCGTCTTGGAGAAAATCTGCAGCAGGATTTTCGTCATGCCGCCATTCACCACACCTTCGCCATCGATGAGGATGCCGTGCTTCTTCATGCGTTCGACCGGTTCGCTGTGGCCGTTCACGCGTTCATAGGACATGTCGTAATAGGTCTCCGGCGGACCCGGCATGAAGCGCAGGCCGTTGTCGGCAAGCCTGTCGGTGGCGTCGTAAATATCCTCCGTTCCAACGGCGATGTGCTGAATGCCCTCGCCCTTGTACTTCTTAAGATATTCCTCGATCTGGCTGGTGTCGTCCTTCGATTCATTCAGCGGAATGCGGATTTTGCCACAGGGCGAGGTGATGGCGCGGCTCACCAGGCCGGTGATGCGGCCATCGATATCGAAGAAGTGGATCTGCTTGAAATTGAACAGGTTGCGGTAAAAATCCCACCACTTGTCCATGTTGCCGCGGAAGACGTTGTGCGTCAGATGGTCGAGATAATAGAAGCCGATGCCTTCAGGATGCGGGTTGCGCTCGCCGAGCCAATCGAACTCGGCCTCGTAAGCCGATCCCTTGGCACCATAGGTCTCGACGAAATAGAGCAGCGAGCCGCCGATGCCGACGATCGCCGGGACGTCGAGCGTCTTGTCGTGCCCTTCATAGGGAACGGCGCCCTTTGACACAGCATGGTCGAAAGCGTGCTTGGCGTCGACGACACGCCAGGCCATCGATGGGGCGCAGGGACCATGATTTGCGACGAAACGCGCGGCATGGCTGCGTGGTTCGGCGTTCAGGATATAGTTGATGTCACCCTGTCGCCAGACGCTGATGTCTTTCGTCTTGTGTTTGGCAACGGCAACGTAGCCCATGCGTGTAAAGAGCTCGCGCAGCGTCTCGGGCTCGGGATGGGCGAATTCGACAAATTCGAAGCCGTCGGTACCGGCCGGATTGTCGGCGGTGATTTCCGAGGGCGGCGCATCATGCGGGAAAGGACCCATTTTCTTTCCTCCAGAGGAGATGGCATTTGATATGCAAAGTGTGGCCCAAAACGCGTGCAAAGTTCTTGCATTCTTTATGCTTCAGGAAGATATTCTGCACGATCCGTGAGTGTTCTAGGGATTTCGCGCAATGGATGAACCGCTCGACAGATTGGACCTGCGCCTGCTTCAGGAACTTCAAAAGGACGGCAGGCTGACGAACAACGAGCTAGGAGAGCGGATTGCGCTTTCACCGTCGCAATGCTCGCGCCGGCGCACAAGATTGGAGGCTGAAGGATATATCCGCAGCTACCGCGCTTACCTTGATCGGCAGAGGCTGGGTCTCGATATGCTGGTGGTCATTTCCGTGACGCTTGCGACCCACAACAGAGACAATGCCCGCCGATTTTCGCAGCTGATCAATGGACTGCCGGAAGTTCTTGAGGCCTATGCGCTGACCGGTGAAATGGATTATCACCTGACGGTGGCGACCCGCGGCCTCGCCGACCTCTCGAAATTCGTCAACGACGTGCTGTTGCCGCACGAGTCGGTGCAGCACGTGAAGACATCGATCGTGCTCGACACGCTGAAGACATTCGAGGGCTTTCCGGTGCTGATGCCGGGACATTGATGGCGACAACACGACATTGATGTCGACGGCATCGCCCTGCGTAAATATCTAAATCAGAGCGGCAGTTCGGTCGAGAATTTCAGCTCGCGCAGCACGAAGCTCGAGACCACCGTGCGCACATGCGGGTTGCGCATGAGATAGCGGGTCATGAAGGCTTCGTAGCTTTCCACATCGCTTGCCCTTATCTTCAGCATGTAGTCGAAAGCGCCGGACAAGGCGTAGCACTCCATGATCTCCGGCCGCTCCAGCACCATCGAAGCGAAAGAGGCGACCGCCTCTTCGTGGTGATCCTCCAGCGTCACATGCGCGATGACGCAGAGTTTGAGATCGAGTTTTCCAGGATCGAGCAGCGTCACCCGCTTGCGGATGACGCCGTCGGCCTCCAGCTCCTGGATCTTCCGCCAGGCCGAACTCTGCGACATGCCGGCCTTTTCCGCCAGGTCGGCCAGCGACAGGCTGCCGTCGGCCTGGACGAGTTGCAGAAGCTTGCGGCGAAAATTCCCAGGTTCTTTCATTTTCTGCACCTCATTCGGGAATATTTGCCACCATTATGGCGATAGGCAGCATGAAAGGAAAGAAAATCCTCCAAACTCGGATCATAATGGCAGCAATAGCGCCGTGCATAGGAGGATCAGCACATGACCAAGGAAAGCAGCTACACCGCCAAACTGCCCGGCCCGGACGGTTTGTATGACTACACACCGGATGAAGATGCGATCTGGGGCGAACTCTACCGGCGTCAAATGACGCTGCTTTCCGATACCGCCTGCCGCGAATATCTGGACGGCGTCAAAATGCTGGGGCTGAAGCCCGACAAGGTGCCTCAGCTTCTCGACGTGAACAGGCGCCTGAACGAGACCACCGGCTTCGGCGTCGAAGGCGTGCCGGCGCTCATTCCGCCCTCGCGCTTTTATGAGCTTCTGTCGCAAGGCAAATTCCCGCTCGCAACCTTCCTGCGCCGTCGCGAGCATATCGACTATATCGAGGAACCGGACCTGTTCCACGAGGTTTTCGGCCACTGCCCCATGCTGACCAACCAGAGCTATGCCAATTTCGTCCGGCATTTTGGCGAAACCGCCGTCCGCCTCGGCAAGGGCTATTCATGGCATCTGTTCCGGATCTTCTGGTTCACCGTCGAATTCGGCCTGATCAACACGCCGCAGGGCCGCCGCTGCTTCGGCGCAGGCATCGTCTCATCTCCTAGCGAAGCGAAGGCGGCCATGGACGGCAAGGCATGCGAATTCCGGCCGTTCGATCTGCTGAGCGTGCTCCGGACGCCCTACCGGATCGATATCCTCCAGCCGATCTATTATGTAATCGACGGCTTCGCCGATCTTGAAGCGATCGTGGAGCAGGATATCGAGGCCACCGTCCTCAAGGCAAAATCGCTGGGTGATTTCGCCCCCGCTTTTGAAGCCAAAGCGTCGTGAGTTCGGATGATAGGCCGGGATCCCTACATAAGAAGCGTTTCGTGGTCGCAAATCAAAGGGCTTGCGACCACGACCTGAATTTGTCAGCCTGGCCACCTCAGTCGTCACTCACGCAGCATTCGAACCGGCCGTAGACTGCTTGGCGAGTAGTTTGACCAGGGCCTGCGCCCCGGCAGTCGAAGAAGCCGGGTTCTGTCCGGTGATCAACCGGCCGTCCGTAATGGCGAAGCTCTGCCAGTTCGGCGCTTTTTCATAGAGTCCGCCGAGCCGCTTCAATTCATCTTCGACCAGGAACGGCACAACGTCGGTGAGTTGAACCTCTTCCTCTTCGCTGTTCGCAAACCCTGTGACGCGTTTACCTTTGACGATCGGCGCGCCGTTATATGTCACCCGATGCAGCACCCCAGGTGCATGGCAGACGGCGGCAACCGGCTTACCGGAATTATAGAAGGACTCGATCAGGGAGATCGGATCCGGGTTGTCGACCAGATCCCACATCGGTCCGTGGCCGCCCGGATAGAATACCGCGTCGAAGTCCTCCGAGCGCATGTCCGCCAGCTTCAAGGTGTTGGCGAAATCCTTCTGCGCCGCTGCGTCCTGCTTGAAGCGAGTCATCGCCTCCGTCTGGTTTTCCGGCAGATCGCTCTTCGGATCGACCGGCGGCTGACCGGCTTTGGGCGAGGCGAGGACGAGTTCAACGCCGGCATCGCGAAAGACATAGTAGGGTGCAGCTCCTTCTTCGAGCCAGAAGCCCGTCTTTCGGCCGGTGCTGCCAAGAATGTCATGGGACGTAAACACCATCAGGATCTTCATCTGTCGACTCCTTCTTGTTCGACCGCAGTCAGAACCGGCTGCGTGAGGAGAAGTATGGCAAGTTTCCGCTCGTACAACAGTTACACCTTGGTATCGGCGATACCTTGGTATTGGCTTCCCTTCGCCCTGCCCCCAAAAATCAAGCGTTGGTAGTCGGCAAGCATCTTGGGGTCTTCGACCGAACCGTGGTGGTGGAGTTGCCGCCAGACGTCGTTCCTTCGAACGAACCAGCGTGTCGTGCGAAAGGCGACATCGAGCCCCTCCTCGGGTGTCTCGCATCGGCCTCTTTCTCGGCCGACAAAGAGGTGCCAGTCTTCTCCGCCCTGGCTCGTGAAGTCGTGGAATACCACCTGCACCTTCGCCTGACCTTGAAAGAGCCTGGAATACCCCTCGGCAATCGCGCCCCAGCCGTGTCGGATTCCGCCGATGGGATTGTCCATGCTCGGAGCTTCGCCCTCGACCCAGACGGCTTCCAGCGCCCTCATGTCGGCAGCGTTGAACGCCCTGTAGAACTCTATGAGCGCGTCTAGAGAACCGTCGCCGGTCTTCGCCTCGTTTCCCGTTATCTCTCGAAGATGCCTCTGCATGTCAGAACCTCTTTCCGTTTGGTTTCAAAGGAGCGCCGGCCTGGGCTGGCTTGCTGAGAATGCGGAAAGAAAAAAGCGGATTCCATTAGACGATGGTGTCGTCAACGCGCGGAGTCGGTTTCCTCCGGTGATCAGCGCTCGGTCTCGCCATCCCACCCAAAGGTATCGGCGACACCTTGGTACAATAGGCGGCGACCGTTTTTGGCGAGATGCTCCTGGCAGAACGGCAACGGAGACGTCGAAACCGTTCCCGGCTGAAGGCCGGATCAGCACACAACTCGCGATCGAGGCAGCGCCCGGCCATTGGTGGTGGGCGGCTGATCGATGCGTCCCAGTAACGGAGGCGAAAATGAGCCTGCACAAGACAGTGGTGATCACCGGCGCATCCCAAGGGATCGGCGCCGGCCTCGTGAAGACCTTCCTCGATAAGGGATACAATGTCGTCGGGACGTCGAGACGCATCAGCGAGACGAGCGCGTTGGAGCGCAATGACAGGCTGGCGTTGATCGACGGCGATGTCGCCGATCCGGAGACCGCCGAGCGTGTGGCGCAGCGGGCCGTCGAGCGGTTCGGGTCGATCGACGCGCTGGTCAATAACGCCGGCATCTTCGTCACCAAGCCTTTCCTCGACTACACGATCGATGACTTTCGGCGCCTCACAGCGACCAACGTCGAAGGCTTCCTTCACTTCACCAAGTCCGCTGTCAGGCAGATGCTTCGCCAGAAGTCGGGAGGAAGCGTCGTCACCATCACGTCGTCGTTGACGGATCATCCGATCGCCGGCGTGACGGCGTCCGTGCCGATGATCACGAAAGGCGGCCTCAATGCCATCACCAAGAGCCTGGCGCTGGAATTTGCCAGAGATAACATCCGGGTCAATGCGGTGTCGCCGGGTGTGGTCGATACGCCGCTGCATGCGACGAACCCAAAAGATTATCTCAAATCGCTTTCGCCGATGGGAACGATCACGGCCGTCCAGGAGATCGTCGACGGCGTCGTGTATCTGACCGAGTCAGCGAATATCACCGGGGAGGTGCTGCACGTCGACAACGGCGCACATTTGGGAAAATGGTAGGCCGCGACCCGGAGGGGCGCCTGCAGGAACTGGGGATCGTGCTGCCTCCCCCGCCGACGCCTTTCGGCGCCTATGTCGAGGCGATCCAGTCAGGGCCGCTGCTGTTCCTGAGCGGCATGCTTCCGGTGATTGGCCACGATCCCGTCTACTTCGGGCGGGTCGGCGAGGAGCTATCGACCCTTCAAGGCTATGATGCCGCGCGCACCGCCTGCCTCAGCGGCATCGCGGCCGCGAGGTCGCACCTGGGATCGTTGAACTCGGTTCGTCGTATTTCCAAGCTCGGCGTCTATATCGCGACATCCCACGCGTTCCGCGAACATCCGAAGGTGGCAGACGGCGCCTCCGAGCTTCTGCTCGACATCTTCGGAGCGGAAAGGATTCCGCCGCGTATCGTTCTCGGCGTCACCAGCATCCCGCTCGGAATGCCCGTCGAAATCGAACTCATTCTTGAAATTGAGCCCTAGCGGAGGAATTCGCTGACCAAGCCCAGACATGGAGACAATCATGACACTCACATCATCGAAAAGGTTGCGGCCCCGACGCGCTCTCGCCGTCGTCGCCGCGTCATCCACGTTTCTGACAGCCTCGGCGGTCCTGATGCTGCCGGCGCTTGCGCTCTCCGGCCAGTCGCCACTCAAGCCGGACAGCACGCTACAATCAAAGCCCGGGTCCGAAACACCACACAAATCCCAGATCAAAGTGGACAGGCGGACGCCTGCCTATTGGCGGGTGACATTCGACAACCCTCCGTTCAATATATTCGGTCCGGAGACCATTCCGCAGCTCGAGAAGGTTATCGCCGACATCGAGACCGATCCGAAACTCAGGGTCGTCGTGTTCGACAGCGACGTGCCGGGCTTCTTTCTGACCCATTACAATTTCACGCCGCCTCTGGAGGAGTCGACGAGCCTTCCCTCAGGGCGCACCGGCCTTCATCCGCTTCCCGACATGCTGGTGCGATTGAGCAAGGCGCCGGTCGTATCGATCGCTTTGATCCGTGGGCGCGCCACCGGGGTCGGAAGCGAGCTCGCCCTGGCAAGCGACATGCGCTTTGCGAGCCGGGAAAAGGCCATTCTATCACAATGGGAGGTCGGCGCCGGCTTCGTCCCGGGCGGCGGCCCCATGGCACGGCTTCCCAGGCTGATGGGCCGAGGGCGCGCGCTTGAAGTCCTGCTCGGATCCGACGACATCAACGGCGAACTGGCCGAGCAGTATGGTTACGTGAACCGCTCGTTCGCAGACGACAAGCTCGATCCCTTCGTCAACTCGCTTGCAGCGCGCATCTCTGGATTTGACCGGGGAGCCATCGCGGATACGAAACGGCTGGTCGATTTCGCCAGCCTGCCGACCGACCCGGAAATCGGTGCCGGCTGGGACGCCTTCATTTCTTCGGTCCAGCGCCCCATCGCGCAAAAGAACATCGGCAGGTTGATGGAGATGGGCCTGCAGACGAACCCCGACGTCGAGTCCAGGCTCGGCCATTACACGCAGACTTTGGCCGACAAGTAGGCTGAAGAGACCGCAATATTCGGTAACGGTGTCCCTGTGATGCCACAGAATCCACTTCACGGGCATCGCAGGCCTTGGCTCGCGAGCCTGCACATCACCATGAACAACGGAGAAATGACATGCGCAGCGTTGAGAACCAGATCGTCGATTCAAGCTTTTCCGCCATCATCAATGCCCCGATCGAGAAGATCGACATTCCTCAATGGTGCTTCGCCTTATCCGAGAAGGACTATCAGGGTTGCTCTCCAGCCCACATCACGGCTGGCTTCACCACGACGCCGGACGGCAGACGGATGTCGATCAATGTCGAGACCATCGGCGGCAGTCTGATGGTCCAGCATTATGTCGAGACGCTCGGCGAGAGGGATCATCTGATCCTCGACTCCGACTCGGACGTGTTCACACCGTCGGGACGTACAACCATCCATGTGACCTGGGAACTAAGCGCCAAGAGGCTCGATGACGCGAAATGCGAGTTCACCAACCGCGTCAGGTCCTACGCTACTGACGAGATGCTTGCCTTCCTCGACCGCCAGGGGATTCCATTCGACATCTTCCGGACGCAACGCCAGCCGATGTCCATTGCCCATAACAAGGGCGAGACGCCGCTTTTCGCCGCAAGCATAGAGCGCGCCGCGCTTCGCAACGACTGATCACCTAAATCCAGTTGCCGCACGGAGAGCACCATGAAACCTCTATCATATGATCCAAATAATACCGGCCTCGTGGTCGTCGACCCCTACAATGACTTCATTTCCGAGGGCGGAAAGATCTGGCCTCGGATCAAGGACGTGGCGGAAGCGAACAACTGCGTGCCACACATGCAGCAGGTCCTGTCCGCAGCGCGTGCTGCGAAGCTTCGCATCTTTTTCGCCATGCATCGCCGGTACCGGGAAGGCGATTATGAGAACTGGAAATTCGTGGCGCCGATCCAGCGCGCTGCGTGGCACCGTAAAAGTTTCGAGTTAGGGACCTGGGGCGGAGAATTCCGTGCCGAGTTCGTTCCGGCCAAAGGCGAGATCGTCGCCTCGGAGCACTGGTGTTCAAGCGGATTTGCCAACACCGATCTCGATTTGCAGCTGAAGCGACACGGCATCGAGAGGATCATCGTCATCGGGCTGGTCGCTCACACCTGCATCGAAGCCACGGTCCGCTTTGCCGCCGAACTCGGCTACGACGTCACGGTGGTAAGGGACGCCGTTGCCGACTACTCGCACGAGATGATGCACGCGGCGTTGGAAATCAACATGCCCAACTACGCCAGCGCCATCGTGAATACGAGCGATGTTGTTGAAGCGCTTGCAGCGTGACAGGCACGTCGCGCGGCGCCAAAGCGGCCCTCTGCGGACACACTCCGCCGAGGGCGAGCGCACGCCTTAAGTGTGAACAAAGGCGCTTGGTCTGTTCTGTCGGACAAACGAAGGCGTTTCTTGCGTGCGGACATCACAGGCGTTCGGCACGGCCTTCATCGACCATCGCCGATTATCGCAGCAACGATCGAACCGACACCATGGGACAATGGACGGCCGCACTGGGCTGACGCATCGTTCGCTGCGTCAAGGGCAATGCCCATCACGCTCATTACGGGAGAATTGAAAATGTCCATCCAGGAACCCAACAGGACTGCCGCAGAGAAGGTGCATGACGTCGACATGAAGCTCGAAGTCGTGGTTATTCCGGTTTCCGACGTCGATCGCGCAAAGGCCTTCTACACCGGGCTTGGCTGGAGGCTGGACGCCGACGTTTCCGGCGCGAGCGGGTTCCGGGTGGTTCAGGTGACGCCGCCTGGCTCGCCGTGCTCGGTGATCTTCGGCAGCGGCGTCACTTCCGCCAAGCCGGGTTCCGCGCAAGGCCTTCATCTGATCGTTTCCGACATCGAGATGGCTCACGCGGCGCTGGCCGCCCGAGGTGCCGCGATGAGCGGTGTCTTTCATGATGTCGGCGGCGTTTTCCATCATCAGGACGACGAGGGTCGTCTTGCTGGACCGCATCCAACTCGCGGGAGCTACTCATCTTTCGCATCGTTCAGCGATCCCGATGGAAACGGCTGGCTCTTCCAGGAGGTGACGGCCAGGCTGCCAGGGCGCATCGACGCCACCGGCGCGGCATTCTCATCGGAGAGCGACCTTGCAAGCGCCTTGCGCCGTGCCGCGGCTGCCCACGGCGAACACGAGAAGCGCACCGGCGGCAATCATGATGAGAACTGGCCGGACTGGTATGCGCAGTACATGATCGCCGAGCGCTCAGGACGGCCGTTGCCCGACTGATGGCTCATTTTGTACTGCCGACATGTGCCATGGGAGCCTTCGAAGAGTGCTTCCGGCTGCTGAGAGCAAGGCCGCAGCAACTGTTGCGATCGAACCTGGATTGGGGCCGCCATCTGCGATGATGGCGGCCTTTTCTTTTGCCATGTTCGAACTCCCCGTTCCAATGGAACATCGGGCGCGGCCTCGCCCAGTTCGCTCGAATTTTAGCCGACCGGACGAGCGAGAGATGCCCGCTTTGATGACGACATCAACGAGCCTCGTTGCTCCCAATGTCGGCCTGTTCGACACGCTCCAAAGGCCCTTTTTGCCATCCGTATTCGGAACCGATCCAATGGTATCGGCAACACCTTGGTGCAATAGAACCTCACTTCCGCACATGAGAGCTTTGGCGCGTCGAAATTCTGAACCCAGGAGACCCCCATGTCATCCATCTCATCCCCAGTCACTCGCCGCACTCTTTTGGCAACCGCCGCGGCCGCGGGCGCGCTCAGCATCCTTCCAGCCTCAATCGCCCTAGCCAAAGCCGGTGGAGAGGAAATTCGTCCCTTCACATACAAGGCAACCGATGCCCAACTCGACGATCTCCGTCGCCGCATCGAAGCAACGCGCTTTCCGGAGCGCGAGATCGTCAATGACAATACCCAGGGCGTTCAGTCCGCGACCATCGAAAAGCTCGCCAGGTATTGGGCCAAGGACTATGACTGGCGAAAGGTCGAAGCCAGGCTGAACGCCCTGCCCCAGTTCACCACCAAGATCGACGGAGTGGACATCCACTTCATCCATGTGAAGGCCAAGCGCGACGGCACCTTGCCCATCATAGTGACACATGGATGGCCGGGGTCGATCATCGAGCAGATGAAGATCATCGAGCCCCTTACCAATCCGACTGCACACGGCGGCTCGGCGTCGGACGCTTTCGACGTCGTCATCCCTTCAATTCCGGGCTACGGCTTTTCCGGAAAGCCGACCGAAAGGGGCTGGGATCCCATCCGGATCGCGCATGCCTGGATCGAACTCATGAAACGCCTCGGCTACTCGAAATATGTCGCTCAAGGCGGCGACTGGGGCGACGCCGTGACTGAGCAGATGGCACTGATCGCCCCGCCGGAACTGGTCGGCATCCACGTTAATATGCCGGCCACCGTTCCGGAAGATATCGCCGCCGCGCTCGGGCCGGGAGGCACCAAGCCTGCAGGACTGTCGGCCGACGAGGAACACGCCTACAACCAGCTCGATGACTTCTACAAGCATGGGCTCGGCTACGCGATCGAAATGGCAAACCGTCCGCAGACCTTGGTCGGGATCGCGGATTCACCCGTCGGCCTTGCCGCGTGGATGATCGATCACGATATCCGGAGCTACGAGGTGATCGCCCGCGTCTTCGACGGCGAGACGGAAGGCCTGACACGAGAGGATATCCTTGACAACGTGACCCTCTACTGGCTCACGAACACGGCCGTCTCGTCGGCACGCCTTTACTGGGAGAACAAGCTTGAATTCTTCGCTGTGAAGAATGTCAAGATTCCAGTGGCGGTCAGCGTATTTCCCGACGAAATCTATGCGGCGCCCCGGAGCTGGACCGAGCGGGCCTACCCGAACCTGATACACTACAACAGGCTCGCGAAGGGCGGGCACTTCGCAGCTTGGGAGCAGACGGCGGTGTTCTGCCAAGAGCTTCGCACTGCGTTCCGTTCAGTCAGAACGTAAACCCATTTCAGACGCCTGCCTGGTCGCCGGTTTTCCGGCGGCCTTGCTCCATGTGTTGAACATGGACGTGGGTCCATATCTGATTTCGGTTGCGACGCAGGGACTGTCGTGCAGCGATTTTCGGCTTTCGTTTCAGCCCAGACCGTCGATCAGCATCTTTGCTCGTGACAGTTTGACGCTGGAAAATCCTTCCGTGAACTGCTGGTAGATCGGAAGGAGGATATTGCGAGCCGATCCACCTCCACCATTGCGATCGAGGAACTCGACCAGGCTGGTTCCTGCTGAAATTTGCCAGTAAATTCCGCCTTGCGTAGAGGCCTGGTGCATTGCCTGTTGGTACAAGCTTTGGACATCAGAGGCGTTGCTGATATCCTGGGTGGCTAATATCTCGCCCTTCTTTCTCAAAATCTCGGGCACCATCCACCGATAGCCTTTTTGCTCTGAAAAATGCAGAGCATTTCCGATTTCCTGAAGCGCCTCATCGAAACGACCGGCTGCCTGCAACGCAGACGCCAGCTCGCATAAGAAAAAAGGATAAAAAAGCAGGTAGGCGGCTTCACGCATTTCACCAATGCCGGATCGAAGCGCGTCAATTCCATTCATAGGATCGCCCGATCGAGCCGCCAGACTTCCCTTCACGCATAGGCCAACCGCGTGAAAAGGGCGCAGGCCATGCTGCAACGCGTGGTCGAGCAACTCTTCGCCGTATTCCTTGGCTCGATGCACCTCGTCAAGGCTTAGTGAAACGAAGGCAGCCGACCACGCGAGAGCAACACATACGACGAATGGCTGCCTTGTTTCGCGTGCTTCCCGGATCGACTCCTCAGCCGTTCGAACCGCCGCGTCCAACTGACCGCGTGAGATCAGGTTCACCGTGTTGTGGGCCATGGCGGACGTCCGAACGTCGGCACCCAGCCTCAGCATATCTTTGCGGCGATTGTCGAAGGGGAAATGCCTCGCCGCCCAATCAAGCCGTTCGCCAGCTTCCTGGTGCTCCGCCTGATAAGTTTGAGGGATTCCCACCAGCCATGCGGCCGTAGCCCGGGACTGTATGTCTCGTCCCTTGACGACGTGCTCGTATTCACGCGCAAACACCAGCGCGTCTTCCAATTCCATCGATCGGGCGGAGAACAGCCAAAGTGCGCATGTCACGCGCTGCTGGTAATCAAAGTCATCGAATGCCTTTGCCAGCGACAAGGCACCGGTCAGCACGTCCCTGCCGCGATGGCTCATGCCCCGGGTGTAAATCAGCGCAGATCCGAGAGCGCATCGCAGGACCATCTCGGTGCGGCTTCCGCTCTCCTCGCCGATCTGTTCGAGCGCTTTTTCCGCCCAGTCGCCCGCCTCGGAAACGAGCGACATGGCAGTCCAGAAGTCGCTCGTGGTGGCGGCGAGCCTTGCGCCCAGAATTCCGTCCCCATCGGGCGAGAGAGCCCATCTCAGCGCGGCACGCAGATTGTCGATCTCCCGGCGATAGCGAGCAATATCTTCGATCGCAGCCTGAAGATGGCTTTCCTCTGAAAACGGCTGAAAGAACGACAGAAAGTACTTCGCCAGCCGACGCATGGCGCGTTGGTAGTGGTCGCGGACCCCGAGCTTTTCGCGCGCGTAGACTCGCACGGTTTCGAGGAGACGCCAGCGAGGACCTGTTTCCGCTCCTTCGAATGTCACCAGAGACTTCGAGACGAGATTAGAAATAGCCAGAGCCGTTTCCGCCTCGGTTTCCCCACTCACCGCCACGGCGGCATCCAGTGTAAAGCCGGCCGGGAAGATCGCCAGATTGCAAAGCAGCTGGCGTTCGGCTTCCGGCAGCAATTCATAGCTCCAGTCCAGCGCCGCGCGGAGTGTCTGATGGCGAGGCAGAGCGGTCCTACGTCCGCCGGTGAGAAGTACAAATCGGTCATCCAACCGACCAGCGATCTGTTGGAGGCCCAAGGTCGCAGCGCGAGCTGCGGCAAATTCGATGGCAAGGGGAATTCCATCGAGATGCCGACATATCGACGCGATGGCAGACAGCCTTTCCTCGCTTGGCGAAAAATCCCATAGCAAGGCCCGGGTGCGAGCAATGAAGAGCTGGACCGCACTATGTTCCAGAGCGTTGCCGAGATCCTCGCTCGCCGGAACCTCGAGCGGGGGCACGCGATAAGCGAATTCGCCCTCGATACGGAGAAGCTCTCGGCTTGTCGCGAGCACCGATACGTTCTGGCAAGCACGCACGATCGCCTCGACCATAGCGGCGGCGGCGTCGATGACGTGTTCGCAATTGTCGATCACCAACAACATCTTCTTCGTGCCGATGGCGCGGGCCACCAGCTCTGCGGAAATGTCGTCTCCCTGAAGATGCAAATCGAGGGCTTGAGCCAGCGTTGTGGGAACGAGGCCCGGATCCGACAGGGATACAAGTTCGACGAAGAAGGCGTTGCCGTCCAGCGATGGCAGCAAACGACGGGCGATTTCCGATGCAAGTACGGTCTTTCCGATACCGCCGGGGCCGGTCAGCGTCACAACTCGGTAGGCAGAAGTCAGGTTCAGGACTTGGGTAATCGTCGTCTCGCGGCCTACCAGATCAGACGTCGAGGCCGGAATATTCGTAAAGAACGAATTCTCAGTCGACCGCGGTTGGATAGCGGGCGTCGGCATCGGCGCGTGTGCCGGTTTACGATGGCACGTCCACTCGCCAAGGATACGATAGCCTCGACCAGAAATGGTCTTCAGCAAATTCCTATCTTTTCCGAGCGCCTTGCGAATTGCCGATATGTGAACTTGAATCGTATTGTCTTCGACGATGAGTCCGGGCCAGACACGCTTCATAAGGTCGTCTTTGGATACAATATCGCCTTCCGAAACCACAAGTGTTTCCAGGATTTCGAAGGCCCGACTGCCAATGGGTACTGGCGCTCCCATGGCACGCAGCTCTCGCTTCGCGAGGTCAAGCTCCCAACCGCAGAACTCGAAAAGGCCTAGCTCGATCTGTCCCAAAGCGCTCTCTCATCCATCCAGGCAATGGTATTTAGGACCATAAAGCCACAGGAACGCCCCCTATTCCAAGGGCACAGGGCCGCGCTCCAAAGCAGCGATTCAGATTTTTTCAGAAACTCTCATAGCACTTAAGTGCCATTTTGAATCGCTATCCGCTAAAAGAAATTCCAGCAGCGATCGCGACGATCAACACTCGGACGCGAGTACAATTCATTTCCAATATCTTTGCCCGCAGAATTCTCGACACGATTCAAAGGAGAATGGCAATGTACACTGGCAACGCGCATGCAACAACGCGCAGAGAGCAGAAACTCTCACCAGAAGACGCAATCGTCGTCATCTTGAGTGACGACGATACTATTTCCTCGGCGTTGAACGCAAACATCTGCTTACAGGGTTGGCGGCCGCACCTTTATAAATCCAGAACGGAATTTCTGACATGCCCCGAGGCGGATGTTCTCGGTTGCGTTGTTCTTGATGCGAGACTCCCCGATCTGACCGCGTCTGATCTGACACATCTGATATGTTCGCATGCAATCCGTTGCCCGGTGATCGTCCTCACCGGCCATGGCGGGCAAGCGATGACCGTGAACGCAACGAAATTTCATGTCAGCTTCATACCCCAGCCCTTCGACTTAAACGCTCTGATGGAGAAGATCCACGCGGCCATTCAGGCCACGATGGAGATAGGTCGCCTGGAGGGAAACTACCGGACGCTCACGCCGCGGGAACGAGAAGTCATGAAGTTCGTGGCAGAAGGGCTCCTAAACAAGCAGGTGGCGTTCAAACTGAAGATTAGCGAGATCACCGTGAAGGCTCATCGCGGTCAGGTCATGAGGAAGATGAACGCCCGAACGTTGCCGCATCTGGTGAATATGGCAGCGAAGCTCGATATCGGTGTGGGATCCCTGCATTAGTTTGCGGTCTGACAGATAGCCGGGATGCCGGGGAGCGCCCGACATCCTATCGGCAGCAAGCACGAGAAGGGATCGGAACAGAAATAATTCCGCCTCACTTCGGGGCGGCGGGGCTGCCTGTGACGAAGTCCACGAAGACCCCTGGCTTGACCATGCCAGCCAACTCTTCGGCATCCCAGTTCGTCAGCCGCACACAGCCATGCGATCCCACCTTATCGATGAGCTTCGGCTCCGGTGTTCCATGTATCCCATAAGTCGGCTCGGTCAGGTCGATCCAGACCGTGCCGACCGGACCATTTGGTCCCTTTGGAATTGTCAGGACCTTGTCGTTCTTTCCCTGCTTGAAGTTGCGCTTCGGGTCATATCTGTAGACCGGCATCCGGGCCACGCCCTTGACCTTGTGCTTGCCTGACGGCGCCGGATTGTCTTCGCTTCCGATCGTTGCAGGATAGACTGCAAGCAGCGATCCATCCGCGGCATAGGCGAGAACCTGTCCCGTCTTCCTGTCAGCCTCGATCCTCTTGACCTTTCCTTGCCTTGGAGGGCCGGGTTCCACGACCCACACCGTATCGCCAGGAGCAAACTGCGAAGCTGGGTTAAGCGCATGCACGAGATCGATCCCCATGTGGAACCGCTCGGATAACTTCTCGGCAACGCTCGTATATCCCAAGCTCTGCATCTTTGCCTTCTCGCCATAATCTTCGGGGATCTTATCAACGAGATCCGCGGCATCATCCGCCGAGACCACATGGCTTTCAACGATCGGGGCAACGATCGGGGCATTGCCTTCCAGGCGGGAGACGACTTCCGGATCCAGCCTCCCATCGACAGGCAGATTGTTCATTGCCTCGAAGCCGGCCACGGCCTTGTTGACGTTCTCCCCGTAGTGGCCATCGATCACGCCGGGAGACGAGCCCGCACGGTCGAGCAGGACCTGAAGGCGGACGATCGCCGGGTCTGGATCTCCCGGCGCAGGCTTCTCAGTCCCAATGGAGGCGATCGACGCCGTGTTGATTTCTTCAGGCCGGAATTCCCGCGCGGAGGCGCCGCCAACGGAAAGGGCCAGAGCGAGCAGCGACATCGGCAGGGCTGTTTTCATGGACGACAAATGGCCAAAGCGGGAACTTGTTCCACTGCGCGAGAGCGGCTGGAGAATTTCGGCGCCAGCTACGTCTTCAGCGGATCCGCCGGCTTCCGTTCACGATGATTTCAATGTCCAAGCTCAGCAAATTCAGTACAACCGCCATTTGATCCGAAGGAGCTGGTGAATGCCGCGCGAGAGCGTCAATGACCTCATGGCCTTTCTGGCGGTCGCCCGAGAGAAGAGTTTTACGCGGGCGGCGGCAAAGCTGGGCGTATCTCAATCGGCGCTCAGCCATATTGTCCGCCAGCTCGAGACGCGGCTCGGAATCCGGCTGCTGACCCGTACCACGCGAGCCGTTTCGCTCACCGACGCTGGAGAACGATTGTTCCAAGGCGTGGGGCCTCACTTCGATGAGATCGAGGCGCAACTCGAAACCCTCACCGAGTTCAGGGAAAAGCCAGCCGGGAACATCCGCATCACAGCATCAGACCACGCAATAAGGTGGATCATCTGGCCGAAGCTCCAACGTTTCCTACCGAACAACCCTGACATCAAGGTGGAGCTGATCCGCGAAAACGGGCTGTCCGACATCGTGACGGAGCGCTTCGACGGGGGCGTCCGGATGGGCGAGCAGGTGGCGAAAGACATGATCTCGACTCGCATCGGACCTGATTTCCGTTTTGCCGTCGTCGGCGCACCCTCATATTTCGATGGCAAAGAGATTCCCGAGCATCCACAGGACCTTGTCCGCCACAACTGCATCAATGAGCGCCTGCCCACCTATGGGGGCTTCTGGGCATGGGAGTTCGAAGACAACGGGAAAGAGATTAAAATCCGGGTCGAGGGACAGCTTGCCTTCAACAACTCCTATCAAGGCGTGGAAGGGGCTCTGGAAGGGCTTGGATTGGCTTACATACCGGAAGACGTTGCTCTTCCCTATATCGCGGAAGGCCGTCTGAGACGCGTCCTGGAAACCTTTTCGCCATACTGGGATGGCTACCATCTCTACTATGCCAGCAGAAGGCAGTCCTCTCCAGCTTTCGTGGCGTTGGTGGACGCGCTGCGCCACCGAGCCTGACGATCGGAATCCGGCATAGTCATCCTCTTTTCTACGGCAAGCAGCGGTCACGGCGTCTTCGCGTATCTCCTGGCCTCACGCGATCTTGCCGTGCGACGGGCCGGCCTCAGTTCTTCGATCGTCGGCAGCCACCACTCGGCGTTCTCAACCGGCAGCGTTTTCGCGGGCCAGGTGCGGACGAGTTCTTCAAGTGTGGGCACCCGCCAATATCCCCAGACGTGATCCTCAGTTACACCGGGATAGAAGTCCACAACGACGTCCGGGTCGACCAGTTCGCTTGAGATGTCGGTAAAGACGACGATTCCATAGATCGTGGCCACCGGACGCCCGATCGGCGGCAAGTCGTCGCTCTGAAGCGCGTAACGATGACGCTTTCGTTCCGCAGAGCGGAGCTTGTTGCGCAGATCCAGTTCGGTCCCCTTCCGCTCCTCGGCGCGACGTCGTCTCTCTTCCGGCTCGTTTCTGCGAGCCGCCGCCTCGATATCTGGCCATCTGCGTCGGAGTTCCTCATAGGACCGGAAGGGAACGTGCCATATCCTGAGATCGCCGTCCCAGCGTGAGAATGGCACCTCGTGCAATTCGTCGACGACGGTTTTCGAATATGGCGTGCGGATTCGAAAGCCTGCCTTGCCGAGTTCAAGATATGGACTGTCGATGGGATCGAAGGCGAAGGCGTCGCGTCCCTTCGCATCCGCATGGGCGTCGGCTTCGGCCTCGATCTCGGCAAGCCATCGCCCGATGCGACGGGACGCCGTCCGTCCGGGAACGAACCAGGCCTTGCGGGCATCGCTCCAGCGGGCACGGGGGAAGCGTCTTCGGAATTGCTCGACGGTCATCCTGTCGTAGGGGAAAGAAATGTCCGCGCCGGGCTTCGAACCGTCTTCACCGGGCGGCGTCGCATCCTGATCGGCGGAGGATTTCGTTTCGGTCATGGAAGGAAACGCTGACGCGCAGCGATCGGTTTCCGCTGAGGCGCTCATTTGGCTGCCCACTGGCGACCTTCTCAGTGAATTGTCTTCGAGGGGTTCTCCGCATGCGAAATGCCATCGAGCGTCGCGATAAGCTTTTCGAACTCGTTCAAGACACGATTGAACTCAGCGTCCTGCATGTTGATGATTTCGGATATCGTCGAGGACACGGACGCGATGAGCCTGTCGATCCAAACACAGCGCTCGGCGGGCACATTTGCGAAAACCTCCCGCCGATGCGTCTTCAGCTCGCGCAGGATGCGAACGACAAGGGCTCCCCGGTCCGCTCGGCTCAAGAGCGGAAGCCTCGTCTGCGCCTGCTGGATTTCCGTTATTAGCGTCGTTGCCATCCCCGATCTCCAAGCTCTGAATGCAACCAGGTATCACAACCGTAGCGTTTGCAACACGGACTTTAGTCCGTGGCCAGGTCGTGCAATTGGGGACGTAGCGTGCGACCACATCAGTAGCTTGTCGCAACGAGATGCGACACGTCGCAGCTGCGGCGCGGTCCTTCCCATGGTTGATACGTATTGTCTTCCGGTCGATACGACTTGTAGCGAGCGGCGCACCAGGCTGCCGCCTGTGCATTCACTTTCGTGCCGACGCCCTCATCGGCCTCGGCGACGATCCGTTGAAACGGCGAAATGCACTCGCGAGTCTCGCCGCCATAGGATCGATAGCTGTTGGTCGCGGGATCAAAGGAGCGGTAGCGGTCCGCACACCAAGCAAGATGCTCGGCCGAGACTCTTGGTTGTGGCGTCTGAACTTTGGTCGACGGGCGACCAGAATCCGGTGTCGCCTTTGACGTCGCGAGCGTCGGCGCTTCGGTCACATAGCTGGAGTAGAGAGGCGGAATTCGTTCATAGTGCTGCTGCCGAAGATCGACTTTCACGGGCGTCGTGGTCCAGAGATCGCGCGATGCAAGGTCATTGAAGGTATGAGACTTCGAATCCGCCACCACGTGGGAGGCGACAGATGCAGCCGCCACGCAAGCCCCGACCGAGCTTAAGATGCCAAAGGCAAGGGATGCGATGGCTTTCATTGCCCCGACTCCTGCTGGTAAGCCTGTGGAACCCAGACGCGGCCGGCAGTGCTGCTACCTCGGCCGCCAGTGGCGACAAGCACGGCGAGAATGCCGGCGATTGCCAGCAGGATGACGATCAGCGGCAAAGCCAGACCACCGGATTTCTCTTCGGAATAGATCATGTTCCTCTCCCCTGTCCCGACGGCGCCGAGCCGTCGGGGCGCCGGCTAGAGCCTTCAGCACGGCGAGTGTCTTGGTCTTCAGTAACAATCTCTCTGCTTTTTCGGCCGCACGACGCTGTCGTCCGTCGTGCGGCGGTTCTCTGGTTTTAACGGTGATATTGGGGGGCAAGACGCGGCAGAGACCGCGTAGGATCAGGTCACTTGATAACCTGGATCACCTTGCGGGACGACGGCTCGACGATGACACGTTCATCATTGACCACCGCGTAAGCATAGGTCGGGTCATCCGGAACAGGCGTCACGACGACCGTCTCCGGCAGGGGCTGGCCGACGACAACCTTCTCCTTCACGACCACGCGCGCCGATGGTGCCGGAGCCTCGCGGACATAGGTGACGACCTTTTGCGGCGGCGGATCGATCGCCGTGCCAACGACTGCGCCGGCAACGCCGCCGACAGCAGCACCAACGGGGCCGCCGACAATCGCACCGGTCACAGCTCCGCCGGCTGCACCATTGACCGTCGAGGACTGGGCGAATGCGACGCCCGACATGAGGGTCGCGGCAGTTGCCGCACCGACGACAAGCTTGGAGATCATTTTCTACTCCTTCTCTTTTGAGGCGGCCTTCGTGACCGCTGCCAAACCAACTAGCTGGAGACGGGGTCGTTCCACGGCCCGGACCTCAGTCCGACAGACCCCGGCCTTTGGTCCCTAAAACCATGTTAATGTCCGTTGCCGGCGCTAGTTCACGATCAAAAGGCCCGGCACACACGGCCATAGGCAGGGAGACTGAAGGAGATGGCACGATCCAACCGTCGGGAAGCTGGACGCCGGCGCTTGGCGATGCGTTTACCGCATATGCGGAAGCTGATCATGGCAGCGTGCGACCCGTTGCAGCTTGAACTCTTCGAAGCCTACCAGATGGCAGTCGAAGCGCGCGATACTGTCCGAGGGCAGCCGTTCAATTCGAACCTGGTGCGGGAATACGACGAGACCTGCTTCGAGATCGAACAACACGTCATCCGCGCAATGCAGGAACCTTCCTTCGCGCAGCGCACTCGCTAAGTCTGCAAGCTGGTACATCTTGGCGGACAAAGCTTTTGGACATTCGATCCAGAGGAATCACGTGATTGCCACGACAGCCTACGCTAAAGGGCGCTATCAAACGCGACCGACGACGACGAACGCGCTCATGCCGCCGCACGGACGAACCCCGTGGCGTGATTCCAATTGCTCAGTCACGGCATCGACTACTTCTGAGATGCGCGCCGGCGCCCGCCTTTCGATCTCTTCCCTGAGCGGAGTGCCCTGGCAGAAGGCCACTGCGATGTCATGGGCGGCTGCAACGGAGGTCAACTCGATCCGATCGCAAGAAACTGCGTCGAATCCGGCCGAAGACACCTGTGCCTTGATCAAGGGTATATCAAAGTAGGAATATGGCAGGCGCCTGAGAAAATCCGGTGGATCGAACGGAAAAAGGTTTGCCAGACATTCGTCCACAGATCTTGCGAAGTCATTGGCCGAGAGTGAGTCCCACGTCGAAAACAAAAAGCGACCTCCGCTCCGCAACACTCTTGCAGCCTCGCTATAGGCCTTCGGCTTATCCGGAAAGAACATCACGCCGAATTGGCAGACGACGAGGTCGAACATCGAAGGCGCGAACGGCAGATTTTGCGCATCGGCGTGCATCCAGTGGGTCCGCGACAGCGTCAGCGACGGTGCGCCGACGTCGATCATCGCCTGGCTGAGGTCGGTGGCAACTAGTTCTGTTTCATGATCGAGTGTCGCCCGCAGAGCGCGTGTCAATGCGCCGGTCCCCGCAGCGACCTCGAGAACGCTGCCCGGCTTCAATCGCTCGGCGACGATGGCCATCTCCGAAGCATAGGGCTCGAAGAGGATCGGCACGAGAAGGCTGTCGTAAAATTCGGCGACGCCTTCCTCGAAGGGCGCGAGAGAAGAGGCCGATGCGGCGCGGACGCCGCTTTCGATATCCATGGAAATAGTCACTCACAAGCCTCCAAACCTGGGTTCGTCGGCCAGGAAATATGCCTGAATCTGCTGACGTCTACAGGGGTCAGACCTTGGTCCCAACCTTCTCCGACCGAAGTCCCCGGAGTGGAACGCGCGTCGCACTCCCGCCGTTTCGAAGGAGATTGAAGGAGATCCGAACATGCACCAGAGTCATAGATCCCGAGTGAATGACGCTTGCAACGCGTCCGTCTTCGCACTTGTTATCGTTCTGGCCGCCCTTCTCTACGTCTTCGGCGCAGCAATGTCCGGCGATACCGTCGGGTTAACCCAAAGCATAAGAGGCGCCGAGGTGTTCGATACCAGGAATGTGCCCTGATCCTGTTTGGAAATCGCTAAAGACGCGGTAGGTTATTCGGGCAGTCTCTTACGGTATCAAAAAATGAATTGGCTTCGCCGCTGGAATGCCCGCTCACTCGCCTCCCAGTTCTTTATCGCGGGTGGGCTCATTTCGATTGCTGCCATGTTCGTGGTGGGCTTGTTTGTAAGCCATCTCATAGACGAGACCGTCATCCACAATTCGGGCGCGGCGACGGCGCTTTATGTGGACAGCGTGATCGCGCCGCTGCTTCCCGATATGCAAACAGAGTCGCTGCTGGACGACGCGAGCACTCAGGCTCTGGACGAGACACTCGGGCAGGGTGCGCTTGGCAAGCGGCTTGTTTCGTTCAAGCTGTGGCGGAGCGACGGCACCATCCTCTATTCGAACGAGAAGGAGCTGGTGGGCAGGAAGTTTGCGGTCAACGACAAGCTGCAGAGAGCATTCGCAGGGTCTCTTGTCGCCCGCTACGAAATCGCCAGCGATCCGGAAAGCGACAAGGAGCGCGCGCTCGGCAAGCCGCTCATGGAGATCTATAACCCGGTGCTCCAGCCATGGTCCGGCCAGGCGGTCGCCGTCCTTGAGTTCTACGAGACAGCGGAAGGATTGGGCGATAGTCTGGCGCATGCCAGGCTCCGGAGTTGGGGCGCCGTCGCCGCCCTCACGGCGACTTTTTTCCTTGTTCTCTCCGTTCTGGTGTTCCGGGGTAGCCGCACGATCGAGGCGCAGCGCAGGGACCTCAAAGAACGGGTCACCGAACTGTCTGCGCTGCTGGCGGAAAACCGTGGGCTCCAGCGACGCCTGCAGCGCGCCTCCCAGCGTGCGGCAGCGCTGAACGAAACATATCTGCGCAGCATCGGCGCCGATCTTCACGACGGTCCGGCCCAGCACATTGCCTACGCCTCACTGCGACTGGACAGCGACCTGTTGATCAATGCGTCCACCCAGCCCGAAGCGCGCGAGAAGGAACTTGCCTGGATACGTTCGAGCCTGGCCGAAGCGATGACGGAGATCCGCAATATCTGCAGAGGACTGGTGCTGCCGCAGATCGAGAAGTCCTCGATCACGGAGATCGTCACGCGGGTTGTCGAAGCGCATCAGCACAAGACCGAAAGCCATGTCGAAACGATCGTCGACGAGGATGGACCGGATCTTGCCCCGGCCGTGAAGATCTGTATCTATCGCTTCATTCAAGAGGCGTTGAATAACGCTTACCGCCACGGCGGCGGCGTTCAGCAGGCCGTAAAGGCTGTCTCGCGCGACGGCCATGTTCGTATCGAGGTCAGCGATCACGGCGACGGCTTCGATCCGACCGAGGTGAGGCCAACGAGCCTCGGCCTCGTGGGGTTGCGGGAGCGGATCGACAGCCTGGGAGGATCTTTCGACATCAAGACAGGCGAAGAAGGAACGACCGTGACCATGATCTTCGAGCCAATGGAAGTGGGAGAGTAGGATGACAGCAATCACCATCGGCGTTGTGGACGATCATCCGCTTTTTCGCGAGGGCGTCACGCGCAGCCTATCGGAGATGAGCGACTTCGTCGTCGTCGGTGAAGGCGCCAGCAGCGACGACGCCGCCATGATCGCTGCGGACAATCGCCCCGACATCATGCTCCTCGATGTCTCGATGCCCGGCGGCGGACTGTCTGCGATCGAAGACGTCCTGGCGCGTAGCCCCGCAACAAAAGTGCTGATGTTGACGGTATCCGAGGAGGTGGACACTTTACTGGGAGCTCTGCAACGGGGCGCGATGGGTTATGTTCTAAAAGGCGTAGGTTCGCGTGGCCTCGCCGAAGCAATCCAAACCGTCCTGCGTGGCTCACGATATATCTCGCCGACCATGTCGGCGAAAGTCATGGAAAATTCCTTGAATGGCGGAACCTCCGACAAAAACAGTCTGACGCCACGGGAACGCGAGGTGATGGATCTTGTCGCTCAAGGCCTGTCAAACAAACATATCGGTCTGCGTCTCGACCTGCAGGAAAAGACCGTGAAGCACCATATGACCCAGATTCTGAGCAAGCTCGGCGCTTCGAATAGGACTGAAGCGGCTCTACAATGGCGCGAACGGCGCTGAAAGAGTTTATTGTCCCACTACCACTTCAACGAAGAAAGCGGCTCAGCCTGCGGGCATCGTTAGCCGTCGCCAGCCGATTTATGATCGTCCGACCCTTCGAGTCCTTCATAATGTAGCGACCGCGCTGCAGGACTTCAGTGATACCATTTGAATGACGGACGTCGATCGAGCCATCGGACGCTGCTGTCGCTTTCGTTCCAGATCCTACCGACGATCCTGTGCTCGAGGAAGAAGACCCTCCGCCGCCGGAGGAATTCCCACCGGAGGAATTCCCGGATCCGCTGCTGCCGTTGCCGCCACCGTTGCCATTCCCTCCCCCGTTGCCATTGCCATTACCGCCGCCGTTGCCATTCCCTCCACCATTCCCATTTCCTCCACCATTCCCGTTATTGCCGTCCTTTGCCTCCGCAAAGTCCACCGCCAGAACAGGAAGGGAACTGTCGAAATTCAAACTGGCTGGCAATGCGGCAGCGATGAGGGCGACGGCCGCGCCGCCGCCCAATCTCAGAAAATCGCGTTTCCGGATACTCATACCGCAGCCTCGTTCGTCCGTTCCGCTTACCATGCAATACGACCTACGAGACTTTTCGCTGTTCCGAGTAAAGAATGCAACCGACCTAGGTAGTAGGCGCGGCAAGACTTTGGTCCGCCCCACGCAAATTGCAATGCTTTTCATCGGAAAAACGTCGCATGGTGGCACCTCAAGCGCACTTCTGCGAGAGGCTGTTCGTGCATCGCTGCTAAGCGCGGAAGCATTCTATGGAACTTCTCCGCTTTTCGCCGCTTTGTTTGTTCAAGGTGCAACAGAGGAAACTTCCATGGCAGATCCAAACGAATCCCCAGCAGTCCAGTCCATGCGAAAAGAACAGGCAGAGCAGCGGAAGCAGGCGCGAAAAGGCGAACTCGACAAAGCAATCGAGGATACTTTTCCTGCGTCCGACCCCGTGTCTGCCACTCACACTTCTATTCCGGCCGGCCGCAGCGACGTCGAGGCGGCTGAACGTGTCAAGCGGGAGCCGGATCCCACTAGGCTTGACGAGCAATATCCGTTTGTCGATCAAGCTCTACGCTCGACCGGCGACACCGTCCGCTCCTCGGAAGCCTCCGATGTCGATCGCCAAGGAATGCGATCTCTTCAGAGAGAAGCAAGCCGCGTGGCCGAGTCCGCATCTGAACTGGCATCCGGATCGGCTCGCTTGGCAAAGGCGGAAGCCCGTACGTTCGTCCATGATCTCGAGGATCGCATACGCCGGCAGCCACTGACAGCCGTCGCGATCGTTGCCGGCCTCGCCTTCGTCTTCGGTGCGACGCGTTGAGGAGCCAGTTATGGCAGCGCGATGGACTGGCGGCTGTCTTTGCGGATCCTGCCGGTACGAAGTTGACAGTGATCCGCCGCATTCGGGGTACTGCCACTGCAACATGTGTAAGAAAGCGACCGGAGGCCCTTTCGCGGTTCTGGTCCAGGCCAGGATCGACGATCTTGCCTGGACGGCTGGCACTCCCACCTCATACCGATCGTCGCCGATCGCGACTCGCGGCTTCTGCGGCAAATGCGGGACGCCGCTCTATCTTCAATATGACGGCGACGAACTGATCCGCGTAACGGTCGGCTCGCTCGATCACCCCGAGAGGATCCGGCCGGCCGGGCATTATGGTGTGGAGAGCCGCCTTCATTGGGCCGATTGCGGTCGCGGGCTTCCGGAGGAAGAGACACAAGAGCGTTTCTAGGGCGCCAAGCCGCTGACAGTGCCTCGACTTTCGGGAGCCTCATGAAAATCGCAACCTACAACGTCAACGGGATCAATGGCCGGCTCGACATTCTGCTACGCTGGCTCAGGGAGGACGCGCCCGATGTGGTCTGCCTCCAGGAACTGAAGACAGACGATGCCAGGTTTCCGCGAACGGAGATCGAGCGGGCCGGCTACGGCGCGATCTGGCACGGACAGAGATCCTGGAACGGGGTGGCCATCCTGGCGAAGGGCAAGACACCGATCCTGACGCGTCGCGGTCTTCCGGGCGATCCCGATGATAACCATAGCCGGTATATCGAAGCAGCCGTCGACGGCATCCTGGTCGGATGCCTATACCTTCCGAACGGCAATCCGTTTCCGGGAGCAAAGTTCGATTACAAGCTGCGCTGGTTCCGCCGTCTGCAGGATTACGCCGCCGAACTCCTCGAACTCGAGGTGCCGTCGATCCTGGCCGGCGACTTCAACGTCATGCCGACGGAGATCGACGTATACAAGCCGGAACGCTGGCTGGACGACGCCCTCTTCAGACCGGAAGTGCGCGACGCCTATGCTCATCTCGTCGCTCAGGGCTGGACCGATGCCCTTAGGCATCTGCATCCGGGAGAGCGTATCTACACCTTCTGGAAATACTGGCGGAACAGCTTCGAACGTGATGCAGGGCTTCGGATCGACCACTTCCTGCTCAGTCCGGCAGTCGCCCCGTTGCTTCGATCGGCAACTGTGAGGAGAAAGCCGCGCAGCTGGGAGCATACGAGCGACCACGCGCCCGTCATGATAGAGCTCAACGTTTCCGAAGCTGGAGCAGATATGTAAGCTGCGATGCCGATCTCAGAGGAACCACGGAACCTGGAATGTCGGTCGGAGTTAGCTGGTAAAGGAGACTGTCCAATGCCTACAAATTCCATTCCCAATTCCGCAAAGCTTCCGCCGAAGTCACTGAATGAGGACACCCAGGACGACGAACTGCCCGAGACCAATGTCGATGACCAGCGCAAGCCGCCAATCAGCATGGGCAACAGCCGCGAGGCGGGCGACGGCGTCACCGATACCAACCCGGGAACAGGCCGCGCCGACCGGAAGGACCGCATCCCTGCCCCGCAATTCTTCAATCGCAAGTGACTCCCATGAACGAGAGCAAGAATTACCTGAACACCGACGAGATCCAGGCCGACGACCAGTTGTCGCCGAAGCCGGTCGAGGGAAAGGACCCGCCGCGGCACGTGCGCAAAAGCGAGGAAGCCGTCGCCGAAGGTTCCGACGACACCGAACGTATCCGGGTTCCGCCGCCGGTGCCGAATCCCGATTGATCAACACACCCCGCGAAGGTGATGCACAACCTTATCCATCCGTGCCGCGGTCGTAGATGCGGCCGGTCAACCAGGCTGGCCAGTCCCGCTCGAAGAAGGATCTGGCGTTCTCGTCGAAGCTGCGGTTTGGACGTGTGGAAAGCCTGATCTCACTGCCATTCAGCCGGACGATAATCTGCTCTTCCCGGTGTGCCTGACGTTCCTTTCGGAAGCGATAGTCCTGTAACGGCCCTGAGCGCGCCAGCGGAAGAGATTCGCCTTCCCGATCGCATATCGCCCGAGCCCCGCGGCTGCCGCCGCCATTGCGAATGAAGAAATCGAGCGCGCTGAGCACCGCTTCCGAAGCAAGCGCCATATGCCGCCACTGCACGCCGCGAACCGCCTCCGCTGCTCGACCGTAGGCGACGCCGTTATCGCGAATTTCAGCATTCAGCTTGCGCGCTTCGATCAAGCCCCGGCCTACGCTTTCTTGATCACAGAGGATGCCAGCCTTGTCGCTCATTCGCGCCTGCACTTGCGAACGGATCGATTTGACGGTGAGCGGGCTCTCGGTCCGAAGGCCGGCAAGGATTTCGGCAATGCCTGCCTCTGCCATGGCGCCTATATCCTCGGTGGCGGCCCTCTTCGCCCGACCGCTCGCGCCGATGTGCTCGGCCGCTCGGGTGCCGAAGACCTGCCCGGCATTGAGCGCTGCTCCGCCTGGCCTCGTCACGCCATGTGTGCCCGCTGCTTCTCCGACCGCGTAGCAGCCCTTAAGATTGCTACGGCCCCAGATGTCAACCATGATGCCGCCGTTCATGTGCTGATTGTTGACGGCGAATTCCAGCGGCTCCTCGGCGATATCGATCTTGTAGCGGCGGTAGAGCTCGATCGCGAGCGGGTTCATATGCTTCAACCGATCGATCGGCATGTCCTGGCCGGCGCCGGCCTTGCCGAGATAGAGACGGACGTCGTCATCCAGTCTTTCCAGGCTGAACGAAAGGTCCCCCGGCACAGGCAGCGGATTGCGATTGAAGTCCATGAAGACGCGCCGTCCCTCGGCGGTCTCCCTGAAGATGGCCAGATCGACCAGGCTCGAGCCGAAATCGAGCATGCGCGTCGCGTGAAATGGCCACTGATAGCCCTTGCGAAAGACGTTCGAAGCCAGCTCCTGCGTGCTGCGGTAGTATTCTGCCAGGAAATGGTGCTCGGCACCTTCGGAATCGAGTGAGTAGATATGCGGGATCGCCTGGACGTATGTGCCTGACAGATTCCATGGGAACCCTTCCCTGCGTGTTCCGATGCCAAACTGGCTTTCGGTCAGGTTGACGAGCTCGACGCCGGCCTCCAGCGCCAATCCGAGAGAGCCGAAGCAGCCGTTGGGATAAACGCTGTCGCGATAGAGTTCGCCCGGCCCGCCGGCGGCGAGCACGATCACCCCACTGACGAACAGCGCGATGCCCAGCGGGTTCTCCTCCCTGCGGTCACTGGCGCGCATCGCGACTATCCCGACGACGTGGCCGTCTGCGCCATCGCCCTCGGTGAGGATCTTTACCGCGATCGTCTGGTTGTAAAACGGCACTCCGAGCCGGATCGCCTCCTCGGCCAGCACCTTGACCATCAGGCGCGAGGTGCGCGGTCCGCAACTGGTGGCGCGGCCGACCTCGTCGTGATCGGTCTGATATCTAAGCGTCCCGCCGAGCGGATCCTGAGGCAGCGGCAGGCCTAAGAACTGGAGCGACGCCATCATCCGTGACGAGCCCACCGCCTCGACATAAGCCGTGTCCTCGTCCATGGCGCCGCCGCTGCGGATGGCGCGCGCCATCGCCTTGTAATTGTCGCCCTGATCCGCCGTGTTTGCCGTGTGCAGGGTCTGCTTGTCCGATCCTGAACAGGCCGAGGTTCCGCCCCAGGCGCTCTGGCTGATGATGACGACGTCATCACCGCGCCGCTTCAATTCCACTGCCGCCCGCAGACCCGCCGCGCCGGATCCGACGACGACGCAGCCGGATCGATAGATCGGCACCTCGACGCCGGCGAGCCCGATCACTTCCGAGGGGGCGGCCTCAGGTGGGAGCCGTGGCATGTCGATATCGGTCAGCGCGTCAAGAATTTCCTGGGGAACATCTATGGCCATCGGCGTTCAATCCAGCGGGATGTCGACCCAGCGCTTCTGGCGGGAGGACTCCATGCACGCGTCGACGATCTGGCAGATATGGTGGCCGGTATCGAATGTCGGCCACATCGGTCTGTTGGTAACGATCGAGCGGATCACCTCGGCTACCTCGATGATCTTGCTTTCATTGTAGCCCAGGCCGAAATTTGGCAGAGGAAGGAAAGCCCTGAAAGTGGGGTTCTCAGGACCCACGTCGATCTCGCGAAAGCCGCGCCGCCCCGTCCGGTCGTCGTCGGAGTAGAAGCGCAGCCGGTTTATCTCGTCATAGGTATAGGCGATGCTGCCTTTCGTTCCATAGATTTCGTAGGTCTGCATGAACTTGCGGCCGGTCGCGACACGGCTGAAATCGACGATCCCGCCGGCACCGTTCTCGAACCGGCACAGCAGGTTCGTCGCATCGGGGTTGGTGATATCAGCCCAGGACTCATTACCTGACAGTTTCACCTGCTCGCCATAGGCAAGGCCCTCGACGACAGGCCGGCGCGGCGTAACAATGAGATTGTCGGCGATCAGGGAGCTGACGCGGCCAACCAGGAAATCCATGAAGCTGAAGATGTGCGAGCCGGTATCACCGACGATCCCGGTCGGCGCGAGCTTTCCATCCGCTCGCCACATGAAGGGCGCGTTCGGATCGCCATACATGTCGACGTGCTGGCAGCCGCGGAACAGCTTGATCTCGCCGATTTCGCCGGATTGAATGATGTCTTTCGCCAGATCATGGACGGGATTCCGCGGAAAGGCGTGTCCGACGCGGGTAATGACACCCTTTTCCCTGGCGATCTCGGCCAGTTCCCGCGCTTCGGCGGCGGTGTTTGCCAATGGCTTCTCACAGTAGACATGTTTGCCGGCCAGCAAGGCCGCCTTGGCCACGGGGTAGTGAAGATGGTCGGGCAGGCAGATATCGATCAGATCGACGCCAGGATCAGCGACCGCGAGGTTCCAGTCCTGAAGAATCCTGGCGCCCGGCGCTCTCTGCGAAAGATCCTCGGCTACCTTAGGATTGCCTTCGACGAGAGCGACGATCCGCGCCGTTCCGTCCGACACTCCAAAGAAATGCGGAAAGGTCTGATAGGCCATCGTGTGGACCTTTCCCATCCAGCCCGAGGCGCCAAGCACTGCAACTCTGACTTCAGACATTGTCGTCCCTCCTCTCGATACGGTTTACCGGATTTCGGCGCGGGCCCTGGGCCTCGCATCGTTGCGTTCGTAGGCGAAGATGGTGGGGGCAAGTGCCGGCAAGCCCCGAACGAGGTCCGAGCCTTTTTCGCCGACCATGATCGTCGGCGCGTTGGTATTGCATGACGGCACGCGCGGCATGACGGATGAATCGCAGACCCTAAGGCCTTCCAGGCCATGGACCTTGAGATCAAGCCCGACAACCGCGTTTGGCCCTATCCCCATCTTGCAGGTGCCCACCGGATGATGGTCGGTCTTTGCGTTGGCGCAGCCGTAGTCGAAAAGCTGATCGTCGGTCATGACCTTCGGTCCGGGAAGCCTTTCGGCCATGACATAAGGCTTCAGTGCCGCCTGCTGCATGATCTCGCGCGCGATCTTCAGCCCTTCCAGGGACATCGTCCGGTCATGGGGATCGGACCAGTAGTTGGGATCGATCAATGGAGCGGCAGCCGAGTCGGAGGATGACAGACGCACTGTCCCCCGCGAGCGTGGATGCAGATAGGCGGAGTTAAGGGTCACGCCGGCATTCTTGAGCCGCTCGACACCCGCTTCGATGCCCGATCCGAGGCCGAGGTGGAACTGGATATCAGGAGAACGAGCCTCGGGATCGGCATACCAGAAGCCGCCGGTCTCGAAGAGCGACGAGGCGACCGGTCCTGTGCGGAACAGGACATATTGTATCCCGGCCCAAAGCGTGCGGTGGAGTTTTGCAACGCCGTCATAAGTGTGATCGCCGGTGCATTCGGCAATGACGAAAAGATCCAGATGATCCTGGAGGTTGCCGCCGACACCCGGCAGATCGTGGAGCACCTTGACGCCCACCGACTTGAGATGGTCAGCCGGTCCTATGCCGGACTGCAAAAGCAGCTTCGGCGATCCGATGGCGCCGGAGGAAACCAATACTTCGCGGTCGGCGCGAACGATCTCGGAACCGTGCGAGGTCACGATCTCGACGCCTGTCGCACGGCTTCCTTCCACGATGACACGCGCGACGCGCGCGCCGGTCCGCACCGTCAGGTTCTTCCGGTCTTTGATCGGCGAGAGATAAGCGAGCGATGCCGACGACCGGCGGCGGTTGCGCTGCGTCAGCTGATAAAATCCGACCCCCGCCTGCTGGCGTCCGTTGAAGTCGTGATTATAGGGAATGCCGAGCTCCTGCCCTGCACGGATATAGGCGTCGCAAATCGGTAACGGTGCAGCAGGCATCGAGACACCAAGCGGACCGCCATATGAGTGATAGTCGTCAGCGAAGCGCTGATTGTCCTCCGCGCGTTTGAAATAGGGAAGGATCGAACGGTAGTCCCAGCCCTCGCAACCGTCTTCACGCGCCCAAAGGTCATAATCCACCGCGTTTCCGCGCGTGTAGAGCTGCGCGTTGATGGACGAGCCGCCACCGATGACTTTCGCTTGTGTATAACGAAGCACCCGGCCTTTCATGTGTTTCTGGGGAACGGTTTCCCATCCCCAACTGGCGACGCCTTTGGTCATCTTGGCGAAGCCCGCGGGCATGTGAAAAAGCGGATTCCAGTCGCCTCCGCCCGCCTCAAGCAGGAGCACGCCGACGTCAGGATCTTCGCTCAGCCGATTTGCCAGCACGCATCCTGCAGGCCCGGCGCCGGTTATGATATAGTCGAAACCCATTTTTCTGTCCTATTTTGTCCGTTCGGTCCGCCAGCGCGCGCCTGATGCATGCAAATCCTTCGACGCGATGTGATCTGCCACTCTCAGCGCCTGGGCGGCGACGGTGAGCGCAGGATTGACCGCGGCCGATGTAGCGAGGAAACTGGCGTCGACGACGAAGAGGTTTTCGTGATCGTAGGAACGGCAGTACGGGTCCAACGGCGCAGTCGCGGGATCGTTTCCGATGCGGATCGTTCCGCACTGATGAGAGGGCGTGCGTTTGTCGAACGGCCTCGACAGCACAACCGGAAATCCAATCGATCGCAGGATAGTCTTCAGTCGGGCGACAAGTGCGAGATGAGCGTCCCAGTTGGTTCGCTGCCATTTGAGAACGATTCTATCGTCATCGACCATGACCCGGCTTTCGGGATTGGGAACGTCCTCGCTCATCGCGTAGAAGTCGATGGCATGGTCCGTCATGAAACGGAGAAGCCACTCCGGAGCCCGCGGCAGAGAGCCCTTGAGAACCTTTTCGGAGATGCGCCCCAGGAGCTGCACGTTGCCGAGGGGCGGCCCTCCCTCCCCGTCGGAGAGATAGAAATCGTTAAAGGCAAAGGTCTTCTGGTAGATGGAGGTGTTCCTGAATCGCGGCGAGACCCCGATGACGGCGGAAGCATTGTGGTTCATGAAGTTGCGGCCCACCTGGTCGGAAGAATTCGCCAGGCCCCTTGGGAAGCGGTCGTTTTTCGAACGCAGCAAAAGCACGGACGATTGGACCGCCCCGGCAGAAAGGATCACGATCTCAGGTGAAACAGTCACCGTCTGCCCATTCTTGACATAGGTCACCCGGTCGATCCGGCTCGCCGCTCCCGTGTCGAGCCTCGTCACGCGCGCATTGGTTTCGAGCCGCACGTTCTCGTGCTTCAGCGCCACCGCGAGCGCTGCGGTCTCGGCATCCATCTTGCCGTCCCGTGAATTCGGATGAGCATCCCAGGGCGTGCTCGCCTTGGAGAGCCAAGCGTCGAGATCCAGGCCGAGCGGCAGCGAAAAAGGATACAGGCCTTTCGCCTTGAGGCGTGCCCTGACTTCGGCGATCGGCGCCTCGTCGGGCACGGGCGGGAATTGGTAGGCAACCGAGTGATACGGTTCGGTCGGATCTTCGCCAAGACTGCCGCGGACTTGATACATCAGCTCCGCCTTCGAATACCATGGCTCCAGCTCTTCATAGGGAAAGGGCCAGGCCGGCGACACGCCTTCCCGATGTTCGATGACATCGAAATCTTCCTTGCGATAGCGCGACAAGACGGCGCCGTAGAATTTCGAATTGCCGCCGACATTGTAATAATTGCCGGGGTTGAAGGCCCTACCGTTCGCCTCGTACCAGATTTCTTTCGGTCGGAAATGTCCGCGCTGGAAGATGGCTCGCTGGTCGCGATTGACGGGGAGATCGGCGATATGATCGCCGGCTTCGAGGATCAATATCTGGGCGCCGGTCGCGGCCAGGCCGGCCGCGACCGTGGCGCCGCCGACGCCTGAACCGATGATGACGATGTCCGGTGAATTGCTCATCTTAGCGCCTGACCCTCACCCAATCCGGACCTGGCTCGCTGGATCGAAGAACACGGCCTTATCGAGATTGAAGGCAAGGCGGGTTTGTTGTCCTGGAGCGATGCCGGTATCGGCGCGCAGGCGGGCGACGACGGATTTGCCGCCGAGCTTGGTGACGGCGAAGGTGTCGGAGCCGGCCGGTTCGACCACCTCGATCAGGCAATCGCCCTCGGTCAGCGAGCGCGCCTTGCGGTCGGCGCCATCGGGATCGGTCAGCGCCTCGGGGCGGATGCCGAAGATCACCTGTCTGCCGGTATAGGCAGTCAGGCCGTGATTGCCTGAGATGACCGGGAGCCTGAGCGGAGCGGCATTCGGCCGCTCCAGCGAGACTTCGAGGCCGCCGGCGCCGTTTTCGACGGTGGCGGTCAAGAGGTTCATCGCCGGCGATCCCATGAAGTCGGCGACGAAGATGTTGGAGGGGCTGTTATAGATCTCGGCCGGCGTGCCGAACTGCTGCAGCACGCCATCCTTCAGCACGGCGATCTTGGTCGCCAGCGTCATCGCCTCGATCTGGTCATGGGTGACATAGACGAAGGTGGTGCCCATGCGCTGATGCAGCCGCTTGATCTCGGTGCGCATGTCGACGCGCAGCTTGGCGTCGAGATTGGAGAGCGGTTCGTCGAACAGGAAGACCTGCGGATTGCGCACCAGCGCCCGGCCCATGGCGACACGCTGGCGCTGGCCGCCGGACAGCTGGCTCGGCTTGCGATCGAGCAGATGGCCGATCTGCAGCATGTCGGAGACCTGGGCGATCGCCTTGGCGCGCTCCTCCTTCGGCACGCCGCGGATCTCCATGCCGAAGGCGATGTTGCCCGCCACCGTCATGTTCGGATAGAGCGCATAGGACTGGAACACCATGGCAATGTCGCGCTTGGAAGGATGCAGACCGCTGATGTCGCGCCCGTCGATCCTGATATCGCCAGAGGTGATCGTCTCCAGCCCGGCAATGGTGTTGAGCAGGGTCGACTTGCCGCAGCCGGACGGGCCGACCAGCACGAGAAAGCCGCCCTTTTCGAGTTCGAGGTCGATCCCCTTGAGAATGTCGACGGCGCCGAAACGCTTTTTGAGACCGGAGATTTCGAGGAAGGCCATGGATTACCCTTTGACAGCGCCCGCCATCAGACCGCGCACGAAGTAGCGGCCGGCGAGGATATAGACGATGAGCGTCGGCACGGCGGCGATCATCGCCGCCGCCATGTTGACATTGTATTCGACGACGCCCGTCGAGGTGTTGACGACATTGTTCAGCGCCACCGTCATCGGCATGGATTCACCGGTGCCGGCATAGGCCGAGGCAAACAGGAAGTCGTTCCAGATATTGGTGAACTGGTAGATCACCGTGACGACGATGATCGGCAGCGAGTTCGGCAGCATGATGCGGCGGAAGATCTGGAAGAAGCTGGCGCCATCGACCTGGGCGGCCCTGACCAGCTCGGTCGGAAAGGCCTCGTAGAAATTGCGGAAGAACAGCGTCGTGAAGCCCAAGCCATAGACGACATGCACGAAGACCAGATTGACCGTCGGATTGCCGAAGCCGAAGCTCAAACCCGTGGAATTCTGCAGTGTGGCGCCGAAGCGGCCGAGCGAGCCGAGGATCGTTGCCATCGGCAGCAGCACCGACTGGAACGGGATGAAGCAGGCAAACAGCATCAGCCCGAACACCAGCGTATGGCCGGGAAAGCGCCATTTGGTCAGCACATAACCGTTCAGCGCCCCCATGATGGTGGAGATTGCGACGGCCGGCACCACCATCTTGATCGAGTTCCAGAAGTAGCCCTTGATGCCGGCGCAGGTCAGCCCGACGCAGGTCTCGCCCCAGGCCTTGATCCAGGGATCGAAGGTCGGCGCTTGCGGCAGCGCCAGCATGTTGCCGTTCTGGATCTCGTCCATGGTCTTGAACGAGGTCGTCAGCATGACGAAGAGCGGCATCAGATAAAGGACGGCAAAGATCAGCAGCAGGCCATAGATGACGGTGCGGCCGATCCAGCGGGTGTTGTTGGTCCTGTTATCGCCACCCTGCGGCAAAGCTGCGGCCAAGGTCTGGGTTGAAGAGGTCACGCTGCTCATCGGGCCTTCTCCTTCAGTTCGGAATAGAGATAGGGAACGATGATCGCCGAGATCGTCATCAGCATGATGATGGCGCTGGCCGAGCCGACGGCCATTTCGTTGCGCTTGAAGGTGTATTCATACATGAAGTTGGACGGCAGCCAGGCCGAGCCGCCGGGGCCGCCGGAGGTCAACGCCACCACCAGGTCGTAGGACTTGATTGCCATATGGGCGAGCACGATGAAGGCGGAGAGGAAGATCGGCCGCAGCAGCGGAATGACGATGCGCCGATAGAGCTGGAATGGCGAGGCGCCGTCGATCTGGGCGGCCTTCATGATCTCGCCGTCGATGCCGCGCAGGCCCGCCAGGAACATCGCCATGACGAAGCCCGACGCCTGCCAGACGCCGGCAATGACGACGGTGTAGATGACGAAGTCCTTGTTCTTGATCCAGTCGAAGTGGAAGCTGGTCCAGCCAAAATGGTGCAGCGTCTGTTCCAGCCCGAGGCCGGGATCGAGGAACCATTTCCAGGCAACGCCGGTGACGATGAACGACAGCGCCATCGGGTAGAGGAAGATCGGCCGGAGCAGACCCTCGCCGCGGATCTTCTGATCGAGCAGGATGGCGAGGAGCAGGCCGAGCGCCAGGCAGATGCCGATATAGAGGAAGCCGAAGATCGCCATGTTGGTGATCGAAGTATACCAGGAGGACGGCGGATCGCTCTCGAAGGTCCAGCGCCACAGCCGCTGATAGGCGCGTGGCCCGGTCAGCGCATAGGAGGGAAAGGTCTTGGAATTGGTGAAGGAGAGATAGGCCGTCCAGACGATGAAGCCGTAGACGAAGATGATGGTGATGACGAAGCTCGGCGCCAAGACGATCTTCGGCAGCGCATCCTGCAGCCGGCCCCGCAACGAGATCGCCGTCGATTGCCGCGGCGTCAGAACCGGATCGGTGGTCGCAACGGTGCTCATGGAATATCATCTCCTCCCTGCATAATCGTCCGGGCAATCCGCCCTGCATGATCATCCCGCATGATCGGCGCGGAGCCTGAAGCTTCCCCGCGAGCATGCGGGGAAGCATTTGTCATCACACGTGGTCTCAGCGGGCGTCGTCGATCGCCTGGACGAGCTGCTTGACGGCTTCGTCGGAGGTCTTGATCTGGCCGTGGACGAACTTCGAGACGACATCCTTGTAGGCATTGGCAATCGCCGGCGGGGCGCCGTAGCCTTGCGCCAGCGAACCGAACAGCGTGCCGCCCTCGTTGGCTGCCTTCAGATCGGCGATGCCCTTCTTGCCGCAAGCGTCGAAGTCGGTATCGGGAACGTCGGTACGAGCCGGCACCGAACCCTTGACGACGTTGAAGGCCGACTGGAAGCTCTTCGACAGCGTTGCCTTCGCCAGCGCCACCTGGGCCGCCTTGCGGTCATCGGGAACGTTGAACATGCCGAACATGTCGGAGTTGTAGACCACGCTGCCGTCGGTGCCGGGGAAGCGGTAGCACAGGAAGTCGGTGTCAGGCGTCTTCTTGGCGGCGACGAATTCGCCCTTGGCCCAGTCGCCCATCACCTGCACCAGCGCATCGCCCTTGATGACCATGGCGGTCGCCAGGTTCCAGTCGCGGCCCGAGAAGTTCGGGTCGACATACTTGATGATCGTGGCGAGGTTATCGAACGACTTCTTCATCGTGTCGGACTTCAGCGATTCCTCGTCGAGGTCGTTGAAGGCCTTCTTGTAGAACTCCGGCCCGCCGGTCGACAGCACGATGGAATCGAACATCGTCGCTTCCTGCCAATTCTGGCCGCCAAGCGCCAGCGGGATGACGCCGGCGGCCTTGGCCTTGTCGAGCAGCGCGATCAGCTCGTCGAAGGTCTTCGGCTGGGTGCCGCCGATCTTGTCCATCACCGCCTTGTTGATCCACAGCCAGTTGACCGAGTGGACGTTGACCGGGGCTGCGACCCACTTGCCGTCATAGACCGAGAACTTCTGCAGGGCTGCCGGAACCGACTTGTCCCAGCCTTCCTTCTTCGCCGTCTCCGTCAGATCGCCCATGACGCCGGCCTGGGCATAATCGAGCACGGTATAACCGAGCATCTGCGAGGCCGTCGGATAAGTACCCGCCGCCACCATCGCCTTCAGCGCCGTCATCGCCGCATCGCCGCCACCGCCGGCAACCGGCACGTCCTTCCAGGCAAAACCTTCCTTCGAAAGATCCTGCTTCAAGACGTTCAGCGCCGCTGCCTCGCCGCCTGACGTCCACCAGTGCAGCATCTGCACTTCCTTGACGTCGGCGGCGTGGGCGGACACACCAGCGCCGGCCAGAGCCAATGCGATTACGGCAGTCGTAGTCAGAAACCTATTCATCGAAGAACCTCCCAGTTCCATCTTGGAAGATGCGGGACCTATTCCCGCACCGATCACCCGCCCTCCTCAGGCGTAGTTTGATTACCGGCTAAGCCGGCTTTCCGTCTGCGGCATCCACCAGCTGGTGCGCTTGCCGATATGCATGTTGAGTGTCTTGGTCTCGGTGTAATCCTCAACCGCATGGCGGCCGAGCTCGCGGCCGAGGCCGCTTTGCTTGTAACCGCCGAAGGGAAGTTCCGAGGCGCCGTCCATGAAGGTGTTCATCCAGACTGTTCCCGCCCGCACCGACCGGCCGATCGTCAGGCACGTGTCGAAATCGCGGCTCCAGACACCGGCCGACAGGCCGTAGTCGATGGAATTCGCAATCCTGATGGCTTCGGCTGACGTCTCGAATGTCAGGACCGAAAGCACCGGCCCAAAGACTTCCTCGCGCGCCACGGCCATATCGGGGGTGACCGCTTCGAGGATCGTCGGCGACATGAACTGCCCCATGCCGAGATCCAGCGTCTCGCCGCCATGCGCGACCCGGGCACCGCTGCTCCTCGCGCCGGCAACGTATCCTGATATTTTCTCCAGATGCTCAGGCGTGATGATCGCGCCGACCTGCGTCGAAGGATCGAGCGGGTCGCCGACCTTGACTGCCTTCGACAATTCGGCAATCCGCTTGACGACATCGGAAGCGATTGATTTGTGAAGGATCAACCGTGAGCCGGCATTGCAGCACTCGCCGGCATTGAAATATGCGCCGAAGACCGCGGCATCGATGAAGGCATCGAGATCGGCATCCGGCAACACGATCTGCGGGTTCTTCCCGCCCAGTTCCAACGAGACCTTCTTCAGCGTCTGTGCGGCATTCGACATCGTCAGCTTGCCGACGCCGGTCGAGCCGGTGAAGGACACCATGTCGACGTCGGGATGCGACGTCGTGATCGCGCCGACCTCTGGTCCCGTACCGGTGACAATGTTGACGACGCCATCCGGAATGCCTGCCTCCTGCAGGATCTCTCCCAGCACCAGCGTCGATCCTGAGGTCAGCTCCGAAGGCTTGACGACGGTCGTGCAACCGGCCGCCAAGGCGAATGGCAGCTTCTGGCCGACGATCAGGAACGGAAAATTCCAAGGCGTGATGATCGACACCACGCCGATCGCTTCGCGCAGCACGACGCCAAGCGTGCCGTCGCCCAGCGTGTTGTAGCTCTCTCCGTGGAGGTCACGGGCAAGCGCCGCCGCGTAGCGCCATATGTCAACGGAGCCTGCAATTTCTCCCCGCACCTGTGTGATCGGCTTTCCCGCCTCGATCGCATCGAGATATGCCAGCTCCTCTGCACGTGCCGCGATCAAATCGGCAGCCTTGAGCAGGATGGCGGAACGTTCGGAAGCGGTCATTCGGGGCCACGGCCCGAGGTCGAACGCCTTGCGTGCCGAAGCGATCGCACGCTCGGCGTCCCTCTTGCTGCCGGTCGGAAACCGGCTGACCACGACACCATGGCTTGGAGCGACACGCTCGATCGGATCGGAGGAACCAGCCTCCCATTTACCATCGATGAGCATCTTGAAATCACGCGCTTTGTGGTCGCTGAGCGCGGTGGGGTTGACGAGAACCGTCATTACCATTCTCCCTTGAACGTTGCCGGGCGCTTCTCGCTGAATGATGCGACGCCCTCCTTCAGATCGCCGGTCTTGGCGGCGAGGATCGAGCCCAGGGCTTCGACCGCGGTTCCATTGTCTTCGCCGTTTGCCGATGCGATCATCAACTTCGCGATCTCAATGGCAGCCGGCCCCCTTGCAGCAATCCGCCCAGCATATTCCCTGGCGGCGGCGAGCGCGTTCCCTGTGGGAACAACCGCGTCGACGATCCCGAGAAGGCGTGCCTCCTCGGCGGTGAATATCTCGCCGCCCAAGGCCATTCGCCGGACGGTCTGCGCCCCGAACCGGCGGACAAGACGCTGGGTTCCGGACCAGCCCGGCACCATTCCAAGGCCGGTTTCCGGCAGACCGATCTTAATCTGTTCCTCTGCGAGGCGAATGTCAGCGACCCCTGCAAGTTCAAGCCCTCCCCCGAGGGCATGGCCATTCAGAGCCGCGATCAGCGGCATCCGGAGCGTCGCCAGTCTTTCGAAGATACGGTGGCCGTGGCGAACCCAGAGATGACCGAACTCCTGAGGCAACATTCCGCCCCAGGCCTTGATATCGCCGCCGGCGGAAAAGCCCTTTCCTTCGCCGGTGAGAATGGCAGCGCGCACATTGGCGTTCGCCTCCACCTCGTCGGCTGCATCTGCCAGCGCTTTCAGCATGTCCAGGTCGAGCGCGTTCAGCTTCTCCGGACGAGAAATCGTCAGCGTCGCAACATGTCCATCGACGTCAATTCTGACCGTTCCGCTAGCCATGGAAGCTGCCCTCCAGCGTCCGTGTCTTTTTTTCTGGAAGCGACAGGCCGATGTTTGCCTCCGCAAAGAGCGCCGCGTCCATGACCTTCAGGTCGGGCGCCACGATCAGCGGAAACTCCGACTGATCCAGGATGTGGAACTGGAGATCGACGCCGGGCGCAATCTCGGTGAGGACGATACCACCAGGCGTCAGCTTCATCACGCACCGCTCGGTGACATAGGTGATCTCCTGCCCCTGCTCGATCGCGCGCCTGCCGCTGAAGGTGACATGTTCGACCTCATTCACGAGCTTCTTCAGCTTGCCTTCCTTCTCAATCAGAAGAGCTCCATCGGCGATCGAAAGCATTGCTCCGGCGTTGAACATGCCGGAGAAGACGATCTTCTTTGCCCGCGCCGTGATGTCGACGAAACCTCCGGCGCCGGCCGTCACATGCGGCCGGAAGGAGAGCTTGGAGACGTTGACCGAACCGTCTTTGCCGATCTCGAGGAAGGACAGCAGCGATGCATCGAAACCTGCACCCTGGAAATAGGTGAACTGATAGGGAGACGGCATATAGGCGTCGGCGTTGGAGGCGCAGCCAAAGGCGAAGTCGAGTAGCGGCACGCCACCGACCGCGCCCTGCTCGATGACCCAGGTGACCGCCCCGTGAAGCCCTTCCTCCAGCAGGATGCGCGGCACGTTGGCGGATATGCCGAAGCCGAGATTGACGCAGCTTCCCGCTTGCAGTTCCTGCGCGACGCGACGCGCGATGACTTTTTGGACATTGAATTCCGGAACGCTGAAGCTATCGAGCGGACGGAAGATCTCCCCGGAAATTGCCGGATCGTACCCCGTTTGCGTCGTCTGCTTCTGTTCCGGGTCGACGACCACATAATCGACCAGCATTCCAGGCACCCGGACGTCATGGGGCTTCAGCGAGCCTTCCTTGGTGATCCGTTTGACCTGTGCGATGACGATGCCGCCGTTGTTGCGTGCGGCCAGCGCCTGATCGAGGCCGCCGAGATAGGCGCCTTCATGTTCGTATGTCAGGTTGCCGCGCACGTCGGCGGTGGTGGCGCGGATGATGGCGACCTCAGGGACGATCGAGGGAAAGAACAGCCAGTCGTCGCCCTCGAAACGCACGCGCTTGACCACCGGATGCTCCGAAGCCAGCCCGTTCATCGCGCAACCCTGCCGCTCTGGATCGACGAATGTGTCGATGCCGATCTTGGTCAGGACACCCGGCCGCTTCGCGGCGGCTTCGCGATGGATGTCGAACATGATGCCGGACGGAATGTTGTAGGCCGGGATTTCGTTGTTGGTGATCATTTTCCAGATCAGCGGCGGCTCTGACGATGACGGACCGGACGGATAGGAACCACCGATGATGCGCTTGAGCAGACCCTTCTTGGCGATATGGTCGACGCCCTTGATGCCGCTCATGTCGCCGGCAGCGATAGGATGAAGGGTCGTAATATCACGGGGATGGCCGGTCGCATCGAAACGTTCGCCAATCGCCTTCAGCATGAGGTCCGGGCAGCCGAGACCGCTCGAGGAAGACACCGTTACAACAGCGCCATCCGGGATCAGCGCGGCCGCTTCGGTGGGGGTGAGATGCTTCTTCATCAGCGCTACTCAGAGTCCTGTTTCAATTTTTACGCTCCTGCGGGCTCCGCAGCTCTCGCGAACAACCAGCCGAACCGCCGTCGTCACCGCCTCCGCCTCGGCCTTTCCCGCGTTGATCTGCTTCAGAAGCAGCTGCGCACCTCGGCGCCCGATGCCCTGCGGATCGACCGAGACCGTCGTGAGCGCGGGAACCGCCGCCTGAGCCTCTATGACGTCGTCGAAACCCACGACCGCGAAGTCGGAGCCGGGTTCCAGATGGCGCGCGCGCAATCCGTCGCAAACACCGAAGGCGACGGCATCGTTGAAGCAGACGGCTGCCGTGGGTTTGTCGGCAAGAACGAGTGCTTTTCCGATCGCCTCTACCCCGCCGGCTCGCGAAGGCGCGGACGAGATGACAAGCTCTTGGTGATAGCCGAGCCCGGCTGCCTCCATGCCGCTTCGGTAACCGGCAAGGCGGTCGTCGAAGACGGCGGTATCTAGGAAGCCGCCGAGAAAAGCGATGCGCTGGTGACCGAGCTCCGCCAGGTGCTTGACCGCGGACATCATGCCCGCCTGGTTGTCGGAGACGACGGACGAGACCTTGGCGCCAGGCAGGTTTCGCACGACGACCACCACCGGAATCCCTGCTGCGACAAGCGGCTTGAAGTCTGCGGCATCGGTGGCGCGCGCCGGCGACACGATGAGCCCCGAAATGCCATGTTCCCGCATCGACGCGACAACCTCGCGCTGCCTATCGATGCTCTCGCTGGTGTTCGACAGGAACTGCACGAATCCGGCCGACTGAACGACCATATCGACGCCGACTGCCAGCTCCGCGAAGAAGCTGTTCGTCAGGTCGTTGACGACGACCCCGATGATCCTCGACTTGGCACTGGCCTGCCGAAGATTGGCGGCGCCGCGATTGTAGACATAGCCCAGCTCGCGCATCACCGCATTGACCTTGGAACGCGTCCCCTCATTGACCAGGGAGGAACCCTGAAGCACCAGCGAAACCGTCGATTTCGAGACGCCTGCGGCTTTCGCAATGTCGATGACGGTTACCCGCGCCTTTGTCATTTCCCCTCCCGACGCCAACGTCGACTGATCATTAGATATTTGGAACGTTCCAATTCTGTCAAGAGAAATTTGTACGGATTGTTATTAACTAGCTATTCCTTGGCAAATTTTGGCCTTCTCCTACCGCCGGAATCCCATCGTAGAAATTGGAACGATCTAAATATTGACCTTGGCTGAGAAGCCTATGTCGATGTTTTTTGACTGGAAAATCGTAGGTGGCGCACGACCGACAGATGCGTTGGCTGCAAAAATGTGGAAAATTCGGGCTCGTCCGTTATTTCCGTCAAAGCGACAAGACCTTCTGAGAAAAGCAGGGGGGCTTCTATTCTGTGTTGATAAACTTTGCGACAAACCCAGTGGAGGACATGGCGACATGAAACTGCGCGCCGAGTTGACCGTTCTGCCACCACGCGAACAAGCACGGCGCTTGGCAGCCGTCGCCGCGTCCTTGGTCGCACAAATCGAGCGCACCGAACCCCACGCGCCCGAAGCCGAAGCCGCCTTGGGGGCAATCCGCACTTGGGGTGATGGCGCACACCTGATGGGCCGATACTTCTCGGATCTTATCTACAGTGACGATGAGCGCGGGACGCTCCGTCGGCTCTCCGAGGCAGCCGGAAAACCCAGCGAAGACGGCTGGAACGCCCTGACGACGGCAACCATGTATGTCGCCTGGCTTGTTTACCAGGAGACCGGCGAGCCCATGCCGAGTGACGTCAACGAGGTCGGAGAGGACAGCCTTGACCTTCTGGACAAGCGACTGGCCAAACTCGGCTAAAACCAAGCGCGCGATCCCCTCTCGAAACACATCGGCTTTTACACGAATTCGTTGACATGTCGGGAGGGGGTCATCCCACGCCTCTCGATGCGAGCTCGAACATCCCGGAACGCTGGTTCGCCTATCGCAAAACGATAGGAGGGTCTCCAGGATTCCGTCGAGGAATTCCCGACGATAGCCATTAGCGAAACTTTATCGTTTGTGACGAATGCTACGGATACGTGCAACGCGCCAGATCTGAAGCAGGGCCGGATGATGTCACACTCGTTTGAATCCATTCTGGAGAGCCTGCCTCAGGGCATAGTTCTGCTTGATCCTGCCGGTACAGTGACGGCTTTCAATTCACGCACGTTAGACATTCTCGGCCTTCCGCAAGGAGCTATCCGCGAAGGCATGAATATCGACGGATTGCCGGGCACTGCAGACTGCCGTGCAGTGGCATCCCGCCGGTCGATGGTCGGTGGACCGCCCACGTCTCAGTTTGCCCTTTCCGACGGAGGGATGGTCTCACTGACCTGTGCCCCGTCGAGGGATGGAGGCTGGATCCTCAGCTATGAAGACATCTCGACTCTCATTCGCGTCGAAGACAGCCTGACCGAGCAACATCGCCGGTTCGGCGCAGCCTTCAGCAATATGCCGCATGGGCTGTGCATGTTCGATTCGACAAAGAATCTCATCCTGTGCAACGCCTCCTATGCACGGATGTACAATCTGCCGGACCTTCTGACGCAACCGGGAACGCCACTTGTGGATATCCTGGCCTATCGCAGCCGCGAGGGAAATGGCCCGGCCGATACCACGACCTATTTTGATGTAGTCTTCGAAGCGACAACCCGCGGTGCGCCGGCCAGCCAGAACATCGTCCTGGCCGATGGGCGCATTATCAAGATCACCCACAATCCGATGCAAAACGGTGGATACGTGGCCCCCCATGAGGACGTCACCAAGACCGTCCGGCTGGCGGAAGAGCTGCGCCGGCATCACGATCAGCTCGAAGCGACGGTGAAGAGCCGCACGGCGGAAGTCGAGCGGCAGGCGCGCGAACTCAAGCGAATGCTGGCGCAGGAGCGAAACATCAACGAACTGCAGCGGCAGTTCGTGGCGATGGCATCCCATGAATTCAGGACGCCGCTTGCAATCATCGACGCTGCTGCCCAGCGGCTGCTGCGAAAAAGAGGGGCGGTCGAGCCCGAATTTCTCAGCGACAAGGTCGATCAAATCCGCGCATCAGTGACCCGAATTGTCGATCTCATGGAGAGCATCCTGTCAGCCGGACGCCTCGATACCGGCAAGATCGATATCAATTACGACGCCTGCGCATTGAAATCATTGATAAACACCTGTTGCGAGCGGCAGTCGACGATTGCAAAGTCGCATAGGTTTGTGTTGGATATCGATGGGCTGCCGGAGTTCATCGATGCCGATCCTCGGACGTTGGCACAGGTCTTTACCAACCTGCTTTCCAATGCTGTCAAATACGCGCCCGGAACCTCCGAAATTCGCGTCACGGCATGGGCAGAGACGGGAAACGTCAAAGTTTCGATCAGCGATGATGGAGTGGGGATCGATGCCGAAGACGTGCCGCGGCTCTTCCAGCGCTATTTTCGGGCCCGGACTTCGACCGGGATTGCCGGAACCGGTATCGGCCTCAATCTGGTGAAGCAGATCATCGAAATGCACAACGGCTCGATAGAGGTTCGAAGCGCAAGAGGATGCGGATCGACATTCACCGTAACGCTTCCAATCAAGAGAAACGGCGACGCTTCCGCGGCCAATAACGCCGCTTGATGTTTCAGGATTGCTGTCCTGCATATCTACCCTATCCTTCTTACAATAGAGGAGGATCATGCCATGGCTTTCATTCACACCCCCAATGCACCCGCCAGCGAGAAGACGACGTCGATGTATGCGTCGGCCGAGGCGAATTATGGTTATCTGCCGAACATGTATCGAGCCTTCGGCCATCGACCTGAGGTGATGGAGAGCTGGGCGGCGCTGCTTTCGAGCATTCGCGGCCATATGAGCCTGCGGCGCTACGAACTGGTGACGCTGGCCGCGGCCAAGGAGCTGAAATCCTCATATTGCATGCTGGCGCACGGCTCGGTGCTGTTGCGCGAGGGTTTCACCGGCGATAGTTTGACGGCTGTTGTCAACGAGACGGAGAAGGCGCCGATCGATGCCGGCGAACGCGCGATCATGGCTTTTGGCGCCAAGGTGGCGCGCGATGCGACATCGGTCACGCAGCAGGATATAGACGGGCTGAAGAAACACGGCCTGAGCGATGCCGAGATCTTCGACGTCACGGCAGCGGCAGCGGCCCGGTGTTTCTTCTCGAAAATGCTGGATGCGCTGGGCGCTGCACCCGACCACGCCTATATCGAGCGGCTGGAGCCGAACGTGCGAAAGGCGCTCAGCGTCGGCCGGGAGGTCGAGCGGCCTCTGGCGCCCTCACCGTCCCGTGGCACACAGCAATGATGTGATGCCTGAGGACGTCGCATCTGCTCTTTTGCGGCTCCAACTCCTCCAGGCCCCATTCCTGCGGCCTCTACTCCTGCGGTTTGTCCGCAAAATGCCGGATTGCAAACTCGGCGATATTCTGGCTCGACCGATCGGCATCGTCGAGCAGCGATGGAAACAGCTGCCACTGATGGGGCATGCCCGGCCAGACCTCGGTGGTGACATCCACGCCCGCCTGGCGCGCCTTGTCGGCAAGCCGCAGCGTGTCGTCCAGCAGGACTTCACCGGAGCCGACCTGCAGCAGCAGCGGTGGAAAGCCGGTCATGTCGGCATAGAGCGGAGACACCCGGGGATCGGCCGGAGACCGGCTGCCGAGATAGGTCTTGCGCAAGGTCTCGATCCAGGCCTTGTCGACCAGCGGATCGCTTTCGGCATTTGTTGTCATCGATCCGCCCGTCGCGGCAAGATCGGTGATGGGGCTGAGAGCAATCACAGCTGCCGGCAACGGCTTTGCCGCCTGCATCTGCCGTAGAACCGTCTCGATCGCGATATTGCCGCCGGCGCCGTCACCCGCCACGACCACGTTCTCGCTGCGATAGCCATTATCGAGAAGCCAGCGATAGGCCGTCAGCGCGTCGTTGATCTGCGCGGGATAGCCATATTCGGGCATCAGCCGATAGTTGATGAGAAAAACGTCGCTGGATGCGGCTTTGGCGAGCGAGCCGGCAAGCAGGCTGTGCGTGCGGATCGAGCCGCTGGAAAAGCCGCCGCCATGAATATAGAGGATCACCCTTTGGCCGATCGGATGATGAAGACGAGCGGGCCACATCAACTCGGCATCGACGCCGTCGGCATCGACCTGCCGAACCTGGATGCGCGTCGGCCCCGGCGTCGCCTCCATCAGCGCCCTGAAAGCAGTCCGCCGCTCCTGCAGGCTATCGGCGCCGGCAAAGTGATCTTTCCAGAGGCCGACGAGTTTTTCGACCTGCTCGTGCGAGGCTGGGCTTTGCGGTCCAATGTCCCGCCCGACCGCAGCCGAGGCGAGCAGCATCAGCACGGCCAACGCGGAAAACAGACCGCTGGGCCACTTTGGTCCTCTTCGATTGGCAGTTGGCAAAATCCGACGGTTCATCAACCTCTCCCGATGATGTTGGCTGTGGTGGCCATGGCGGCATCTTTGGCCAGTTCACGCGTCGGAGTCAAAAGGATGACGGATACGAATCCCGATTTTCCGAGCGATGCAACGACCTCGGCCTGAAGACCGGGCATTACCCGTCGCATCCCATATCTCGGGGATCCGGCGGGCAGCGCCGCTGTGACCGCAGGAAAGCGCATCATGCGGCAAATTAGCATTCGCCTCACGTCTGGAATGACCTAGATCTAGGTTCGATCATCACCGCAAAGAGGCGAGCATGTCCATCAAGTCCATCTGCATCTATGGCGCTGGCGCACTCGGCGGCGCTATCGCCGTCAAGCTTGCAAGCCAAGCCGCAAACGACGCCACCATCTCCGTCGTCGCGCGTGGAGCGCACCTCGACGCCATCCGCGACAACGGTCTCAGCCTGCGCGAAGCCGATGCAGAAAGGCCGCTCAATGTCCGCCTGACTGCGACCGACGATCCCAGCACATTGCCACCGCAGGATCTCGTCATCACCGGCCTCAAGGGGCATCAGCTGGCACCCGCTGCCGAAGGCATTGCAAGCCTCCTCAAGGAAGGTACCCGCGTCGTCATGATCCTCAACGGCATTCCGTGGTGGTATTTTCACCGCGATACCCAGAGCCGGCATGCCGAGCTGCAGTTCGACGAGCTCGATCCCGGCGGCAGGCTCTGGCGGCTGATCGGGCCGGAACGCGTCATCGGCTGCGTCGCTTATCAGGGCGCAGAGGTGATCAATCCCGGCGAGATCCAGCTTGCCAACAACGGCCGCTTCGTGCTCGGCGAGCCCTCGGGCGAAATCTCGCCCGATCTCGAGGCGATCGCCGCGGTGCTGACCGACGCCGGCCTCAACATCACGACGACGCCTGTTATTCGCGACGAGATCTGGAGCAAGCTGATGGGCAATACCGCCTTCAACCCGATCAGTGCGCTGACCAGGGCGCTGATGACCGACATCATGGCAGATCCAGCACTTTCGACCACAGTCGGCACGGTGATGAACGAGGTCCGCGCCGTCGGCGAGGCCTTAGGCGCGCGTTTCAGCATGACCGTCGAGCAGCGGCTCGAACAATCGCGCCATATCGGCGCCGTGCGCACGTCGATGCTGCAGGATCTGATCGGGGGCAAGGCGCTCGAAATCACGCCGCTGGTCGGTATGGTGGTGGCGCTCGGACGCCTCGCTGCCGTGCCGACCCCGGTCTCGGAAACGATCCTGGCGCTGGTGACGCAATTGGATCGGGAAAACCAGCGCGGTAACTGATCGCAGAGGAAAGGGCGGCCGGGGAGAGCCCGGCCGTCTTCCCTTACTTTCCGACCTGCTCGGCCCAGTTCGGCGCCTTGCCGCCGCCATCGAGGAAGGTCACTGCCATATTCGCCATCAGGGGAGAGGCGAAGGTCTCGTAGTGAGTGAGATCGGGCAGGATCGCCAGCCGGTTCTTCGACATGTTTTCCCGCATCCAGCCCGCATCGCGCAGACCGCCGCCGAGCTTGTGGTAGAAGTCGATCATATGCTCGGGCCGGATCATGTCGGCATCGCCGTAGATCAGCATAACCGGCATGGTGAGCTTGGCGACGGCATCGCTATAGTCGATAGGTTCGCGCATCAGGGCGCCCATGGCATCGAGCAGCTTCGGAAATTCGGAAACGTCAGGTGCTACCGCCTTGTAGGAGAGGAACATCGGCGTGTCCTTCATCATGTCGGCCATACCGGCGCCGACGGCCGCCTGCTGCGGCAGCATTTCCGGGAAGAAGCCGTTCTGCGCATAAGGCGCCGACAGTATCACCAGCCGACGCACCTGGTCGGGCGCGTTCGCCGCCATGTTCAACGCTACCCCGCCGCCGAATGAATAGCCGAAGACGTCGACCCTGTCGTAACCGAGCTGCTTCACCAGGATCGCGAGATCGGCGCCGATGGCCGGAAGCTCGATCGGCCGCTTGCCGAGGGGCGTGCGGCCATGGCCCTGCAGATCGACGGCGATCACCTGCCGGTGGTCGGTGAAAACAGGCATGACCGGCGCGAACATCTCGATCTGCCCGAGGCCGCCGTGCAGCAGCAGCAGCGGTTCACCCTCGCCACGGATCTCGTAATAATAGTCGATACCGTTGACCGGCACGCTGCCTTTCCTGACGATCGGCGCGGCGGCCTTCTTCTCCTCGGTGACAGGCGCGGCACCGCCGGCACCCGCCATATCGGGCGCGGCCAAGAATGCGGCAGTGGTTGCGATCATCGAAATCAGCGTCATCTTCGACATGTCCTTGCTCCATGTTTGCATCGATACCGCAAGGACGGCGGTGCTCATGCCTTTCCGACATCACGCTTCGAGATTTCTCGCTTCGGCCTTTATGCCATTCCTATATTTTCATGCCCCGCTCCGAATGGATTTCCTATCGGCCGCAGCAGTAGACTTTCGCCATCACTGCAAAGGTCAAATGCCATGCGAAATGTCATGTCCTCAGGTTTTCAGTTCCCTCGCCCACACAGGATGACTCGCGGCAGTAAGCAGATGCGCGAGAAACGCACCGCCCAGGCGCTGCTCGTCTTTGGCGTAGTGCTCGCCTGTGTCGAACTCTACGTCATTTTCGGCGTGCTCTGAGGCGGAGCGCGAAGACACGAGCTGAAAAGCCGAGTTCCAACTTTTCCTTAACCGACATACTGGTAAAATCGCGTCGCAGAGACTTCAGACGCCACGAGACCGATGAAACCGAATTTCCGCTTCACCCATTACGATCTTAAGGAACAACGCGCCGGAACGATCATCGAGGTGTCGTTGAATGCGGTGAACAATGTCCGCCTGATGACGGCGCCGAATTTCCAGCGGTTCACCGAGGTTCTCGATTTCAAATATATCGGCGGCGTGGCGCGCAAATCGCCGATCAAGATCGCCGTTCCGGAAAGCGGCCACTGGCATGTCATCGTCGATATGGAAGGGCATCACGGGCTTGCGGAATCGTCCGTCAAAGTGATCGCCGCGCCGGCAAATCAAAAGACGCCGCGCGCCTCCTGAGGTTCGCCGGGCTTCAGCGCGGATTGCGCTCCTTGCGAAGCTTTGCCCACCACTCCAGCCGCTTGCGGATATCGCGCTCGAAGCCGCGCTCCGGCGGATCGTAGAAGATCTGGCGACCCATCTTCTCCGGGAAATAGTCCTGGCCGGAAAAGGCATCCGGCTCGTCGTGGTCGTATCGGTAGCCGTCGCCGTAACCCTCGCCCTTCATCAGCTTGGTCGGCGCGTTGAGGATATGCTTCGGCGGCAACAGCGAGCCGTTCTGCTTTGCCGCCTGGCTTGCCGCCTTGAAGGCGGTGTAGACGGCATTCGATTTCGGGGCGGTGGCGAGATAGACGCAGGCCTGCGCCAGCGCCAGCTCGCCTTCCGGCGAGCCGAGATACTCATAGGCATCCTTGGCGGCGTTACAGATCACCAGCGCCTGCGGATCCGCAAGACCGATATCCTCCACCGCCATGCGCACCAGCCGCCGGCCGAGATAGAGCGGGTCCTCGCCGGCATCGAACATGCGGGCGAGATAATAGAGCGCGGCATCGGGATCCGAGCCGCGTACGGATTTATGCAGCGCCGAGATCAGGTTGTAGTGGCCGTCCTGCGCCTTGTCGTAGACCGGGGCACGGCGCTGGACGATGCGTGTCAGGCCTTCGGTATCGAAGCTCTCGCCTTCGCGCGCCGCCCGCCAGACTTCTTCGGCGAGCGTCAGCACCGCGCGGCCGTCGCCGTCGGCCATGCGGATCAGGCTGACGCGGGCATCCTCCGCCAGCGGCAGCGGCTTCTGCTCGATCGCCTCAGCACGCTTCAGCAGTTCCTCAAGGCTCTCCTCGTCATGCGACTTGAAGGTCAGCACACGGGCCCGCGACAGCAGAGCGGCGTTGAGCTCAAAGGATGGGTTCTCGGTGGTGGCGCCGACGAGGATGACGGTGCCATCCTCCATGACGGGCAGGAAACTGTCCTGCTGGGCGCGGTTGAAACGATGGATCTCGTCGACGAAGAGCAGCGTCTGACGGCCGTCCATACGCCGCAAGCGGGCAGTCTCGAACACCTTCTTCAGATCGGCGACGCCGGAGAAGATCGCCGATATCTGCTCGAAGGCGAGGCCCGCCTCGCCCGAAAGCAGCCGTGCCACCGTCGTTTTGCCGGTGCCGGGCGGACCCCAGAAGATCATCGAGCCGAGCGAGCCGCTTTCGATCATCCTTTTCAGCACGCCATCCTCACCAGTCAGGTGTTCCTGACCGGTGACATCGGCAAGCGTCTTCGGCCGCAGCCGGTCGGCAAGCGGCCGCCTGGCAGCGACCTCCTCCGGAACACGCGGCGCGAAGAGATCGTTGCTCATCGGAAGAATTGCCGGATGCGCTGGCCGTTGCGCTCTATCTCGACCCGCCAGAGGCCGGGGTCGCTATCGGCGATCTCGGACAGTTCGCTGGTCGACTTCACGTCCGTGCCATTGATCGAAACGATGATATCCTTCGGTTCGAAACCGAGACGGGCAGCAGGCGAATCGTCCTTCACCTCGGATACGACGACGCCTGCCGATTCCGGTGGCATGCGCAGTTCGTCGGCGACCCGCGGCGACAGGTTCTCGACGACGGCGCCGGTAAACGGTGTGTGTCCGCCGATCGTGCGCTGGTCGCGTGGCGAGGTTTCCGGGGCTCGGGCAAGCACCAGCGGCAATTGCTGCTCGCGGCCATTCTCGACGACGGTGAGCTTGACCGAGTTGCCGAGACCGGCCGTCGTCAAGCGGTAGAGCAGCGCATCCGGATGCTCGACGGAAATTCCGTCGACGGCGGTGACGATCTCGCCAGCCTTCAGCCCGGCCTTGGCCGCCGGCCCGCCTTCCGAAACCTTGACGACGAGGGCGCCGCGAGCCTTGTTCAAGCCGAGCGCTTCGGCCACCTCCGATGTCACGGCATCGAAGCTCGCGCCGACATAGGGCCGCTCGAAGGATTTGACGCCGGCATCGGCGGAAGTGAGGAAGACCTTGACCAGATTGGCGGGGATGGCAAAGCCGATGCCGTTCGAGCCGCCGCCGCGTGAGAAGATCGCCGTGTTGATGCCGATCAGCTCGCCCTTCATGTTCATCAGCGCGCCGCCGGAATTGCCGGGATTGATCGAGGCGTCGGTCTGGATGAAGAAGCCGAACTCGTTCCTGACCACCTGGTTGCGAGCAAGTGCGGAGACGATGCCGCTGGTCACCGTCTGGCCGACGCCGAAGGGATTGCCGACCGCCAGCACGAGATCGCCGACCTCAACCGTGTCGGAATTGCCGATCGGTAGCGTCGGGAAGCTCTCCTTGGTATCGATCTTCAGGACGGCAAGATCGACGCGATCATCGCGCAGCACCACCTTGCAGGGGAATTCGCGGCCATCCGACAGCGCTATCTTGATGTCGTCGGCGCCCTCGATGACGTGATTGTTGGTCACGACAGTGCCGTTCGCCTCGACGATGACGCCGGAACCGAGCGAAGACTGCTTTTCCGAACGGTTCGGCATCTGCTGGCCGAAAAACTGCTCGAAGAAGGGGTCGCCGGCAAAGGGCGACTGGCGCTGGACGGTCTTCTCCGCATAGACATTGACGATGGCGCCTGCCGTCTGTTTGACGAGCGGCGCGAAGGAGAGCTGCATCTGCATCTGGCTTTCGGGCACTGTCTTTGCCGTCTGCGCATGGGCGACAGCCGGCAGTACGAGCATCAGAGCGAACAGCGAGACGAAGGCGCGCTTAAAAAAGCCTTGCATGGGTATTCCTTTTGAATCCTCTTGAGGAACGTTGTAGCGCCCGACGCTAGAAAGGAAAGAGGGCGGAAGCATGGAAGAATAAGGCAACGGAACGTCGCGGAAGTGCCACTTAAAGCGATTGCGAATTTGATTCAGGAAGTACGGCCATGCAACTGATATCAAAAGCCAAAATCTGGGCGAAGTCACTGAAGCGTGACATCGTGGCCCTGTGGCTTGCCGCGCGCGATCCGCGCGTGCCGTGGTATGCCAAAGCGGTGGCCGGCGGCGTTGCCGCCTACGCGCTGTCGCCTATCGATCTCATCCCCGATTTCATCCCCATCCTCGGCTATCTCGACGATCTCCTGATCGTTCCGCTCGGCATCATGCTGGCGATCCAGCTCGTGCCAGTAGAGGTGATGAACGAGCTTCGTATGGAGGCGACAAGGCGCATCGAGCGCCCCTCCAGCCGGGTCGGATTGATCTTCATCCTTGCCGTCTGGCTGATCTGCATCATCTTCCTGGCTCTGGCACTGCGCAAGCTCGCCTGATCGGCGGCAACAGGAACATAGGAATGATCACGACACGAACGACGATAGTGGCCCTCGGCTTTGTGATCCTGCTCATCGCATCGGACCTGGCGCAGGCAGCAAGCTTCGATTGCGATGCGAAAGAATTGAAGCCGGATGAAAAAGCGATCTGCGACAACCGCGCGCTCAACGATGCCGACGTGAAGATGGTGACGACCTTCGAGCTGCTCTCCGGCCTGCTGGCGATGGGTTCGCGCGGAACATTGCAGGACGAACAGACGGCCTGGCTGAAGAAACGGCAGGAATGCGGGGCGGATGCCGTCTGTATCAAGGCAGCCTATGACGAGCGGCTGAAGCAGCTTGGCGAGACCTATAAAAACATCAACCGGCCGCTTTGAAAGCGACCGATTGGAAGAGCAACTGACTCTTCATCAGCGGGTCGTAGGTGGATGACCTACCGCGCGTTCAGATCCCGCACAGCGCCGCGATCGGCGCTCGTTGCGAAGGCCGCATAGGCCTTCAGGGCGGTGGTGACGTTGCGCTTGCGGACTTCTGTGGGATACCAGCCCTTGGCATCCTGCTCGGCGCGGCGGGCGGCGAGTTCGGTGTCGCTGACACGCAGGCCGATCGTGCGGTTGGGGATGTCGATGTCGATCATGTCGCCTTCGCGCACCAGGCCGATCGTGCCGCCATTTGCCGCTTCCGGCGAGGCGTGGCCGATCGAGAGGCCGGAAGTGCCGCCGGAGAAGCGGCCGTCGGTGATGAGCGCACAAGCCTTGCCGAGGCCCTTCGACTTCAGATAGCTCGTCGGATAGAGCATTTCCTGCATGCCCGGGCCGCCCTTCGGACCTTCGTAGCGGATGACGACGACGTCGCCGGCGTTCACCTCGTTGGCAAGGATCGCCTTGACCGACGCATCCTGGCTTTCGAAGACGCGGGCGGGGCCGGAGAATTTCAGGATCGATTCATCGACGCCGGCGGTCTTGACGATGCAGCCGTCAATCGCAAGGTTGCCCTTGAGCACGGCAAGGCCACCATCCTTGGAGAAGGGATGCTCGACCGAGCGGATGACGCCGTTTTCGCGGTCGGTGTCGAGTTCATCCCAGCGGGCCTCCTGACTGAAGGCGACCTGGGTCGGGATGCCACCGGGAGCGGCGCGATAAAAGTTGCGCACGGTCTCGCTGTTGGTGCGGGTGATATCCCAGCGATCGATCGCATCGCCCAGCGTCTCGGCATGGACGGTCGGGCAATCGCGGTTCAAGAGACCGCCCTTGTCTAGTTCGCCGAGGATCGACATGATGCCGCCGGCGCGGTGGACGTCTTCCATGTGAACATCGCTCTTGGCGGGTGCGACCTTCGACAGGCATGGCACCCGGCGCGACAGCGCATCGATATCAGTCATGGTGAAATCGATCTCGCCTTCATGGGCGGCAGCAAGGATGTGCAGGACCGTATTGGTCGAGCCGCCCATGGCGATGTCGAGCGCCATGGCATTCTCGAAGGCCTGCTTGGAGGCGATGGTGCGCGGCAGCGCCTTGACGTCGTCCTGCTCGTAGTAACGGCGGGCGAGATCGACGATCAGATGGCCGGCCTCGACGAAGAGGCGCTTGCGGTCGGCGTGGGTGGCAAGCGTCGAGCCGTTGCCAGGCAGCGACAGGCCAAGCGCTTCCGTCAGGCAGTTCATCGAATTGGCGGTGAACATGCCGGAGCAGGAGCCGCAGGTCGGACAGGCAGAGCGTTCGATGGTCTGGACGTCCTCGTCGCTGATCTTGTCATCGGCTGCGGCGACCATGGCATCGACGAGGTCGAGCGCATGCGTCTTGCCGTGCAGCACGACCTTGCCGGCTTCCATCGGACCGCCCGAAACGAAGACGGTCGGGATATTAAGGCGCAGCGACGCCATCAACATGCCAGGGGTGATCTTGTCGCAGTTGGAGATGCAGACCATGGCGTCGGCGCAATGGGCATTGACCATGTATTCGACGCTGTCGGCGATGAGCTCACGCGAGGGCAGCGAATAAAGCATGCCGTCATGGCCCATGGCGATGCCGTCATCAACGGCGATCGTGTTGAATTCCTTGGCGACACCGCCGGCCGCCTCGATTTCGCGGGCAACGAGCTGGCCAAGGTCCTTCAGGTGCACGTGGCCGGGCACGAACTGGGTGAAGGAATTCACCACGGCGATGATCGGCTTGCCGAAATCCGAATCCTTCATGCCCGTGGCGCGCCAAAGGCCGCGGGCGCCTGCCATGTTGCGGCCATGGGTCGTGGTTCTGGAACGGTAAGCTGGCATCGGTGTCTTCCTCAACGTGTCGGAATTATCAGGCGAAGCCGGGCGGCATGGAGCCTGCGGGCCGGGCAAACGCTGCTTTTTGGGATTGTCCTAATCCAATCGACAGGGGCTGTCACTACCGGGAAGCCCAAATCCGGTACGCCGGGGAGAAGCGCCATGAGACCCATCGATCATATACGCTTCGACACGGCGTTTTGTTACAGCCTATTCCATCACGACCGAACACAAAAAATTGGCTTCCCGTCAGCAATCTTCAAGGCTTAGACACTATAGCGCCGCACGTCGTTTCAGATGCGCACAGGACGCAGTAGCACGTTGAATTGCTGCATAATTCCTAAATCGATTCTGATTAGGAATTATGCAGCAATATAGACATGCCGGCGGTTCGTTTAAGGGCTATATTTCAGGATATCCGCCGAGGAGGTTTCGACATGCCAAACTATTGCCCACCGAAGATCGCGTCGTCGGAGATCACGCCGCGCCAGATCTATGTGCGCCGCCGTGAATTCCTGGGCGCGGCAGCGCTTGGCGCCATGGCGCTCTACGGCGCTGGCAAGGCAAGCGCTGCGGCGCTCTCCGCCGTTGAGAGCAAGTACAAGGTCGACGAGAAGGCGACGCCGATCAAGGACGTCACAACCTACAATAATTTCTACGAGTTCGGCCTCGACAAGGGCGATCCAGCAGCTCTTTCCGGCGATTTCAAGCCGCTGCCCTGGACGATCAAGGTCGACGGCATGGTCAACAAGCCAGGCACCTTCGACCTCGAGGCGCTCATAAAAGAATTCCCGATCGAGGAGCGCACCTATCGCATGCGCTGCGTCGAGGCCTGGTCGATGGTCATCCCCTGGGACGGCTTTCCGCTGGCATCGCTGCTCGACAAGGTCGAGCCGCTGGGCAGCGCCAAATACGTCGCCTTCGAAACCGTGGTGCGGCCGGAGGAGATGCCTGGGCAGAAGGGTTTCTTCCAGTCACTCGACTGGCCCTATGTCGAGGGTCTGCGCCTGGATGAGGCGCGCCATCCGCTGACACTGCTGGCTGTCGGGCTCTATGGCGAAACGCTGCCGAACCAGAACGGCGCGCCGATCCGGCTCGTCGTGCCGTGGAAATACGGTTTCAAGGGCATCAAGTCGATCATCAGGATCACACTCACCGACCAGCAGCCGAAGAATACCTGGCAGGTCACCAACGCGCAGGAGTATGGCTTCTACGCCAACGTCAACCCTGAGGTCGACCATCCGCGTTGGAGCCAGGCCAGCGAACGGCGCATCGGCGAGAGCGGCTTCTTCGGCGCGAGCCGCCATCCCACCCTGCCCTTCAACGGCTATGCCGACGAAGTGGCAAGCCTTTATGCCGGCATGGACCTGAAGGCGAATTTCTGATGGCGGAACTGTCGCTCGCCATCCCGAAGCGCTGGCAACCCGCCTCCGTCTGGCTGCTTTATGTCGTTGGGCTCTTGCCTGCGGCGTGGACGTTCTATCTCGGCGCAACCGATCAGCTCGGCGCCGATCCGGTCAAGACCTTCGAGCGTTTTCTTGGGCTCTGGACGATCCGTTTCCTGATCGCAACACTTGCCGTTTCCCCTGCCCGTGAGCTCTTCGGCTGGAACTATCTCCGCTATCGCCGCGCGCTTGGCCTGCTGGCCTTCTATTACGCGCTGATGCATTTCACCGTCTACATGGTCCTCGATCAGGCGATGGATATTTCCGCCGTCATCAACGACGTGCTGAAGCGCCCCTTCATCATGTTCGGCATGGCCGGGCTTGCGATGCTCATTCCGCTGGCGGTGACATCCAACAATCTCTCGATCCGCCGCCTCGGCAAGAACTGGATCTGGCTGCACCGCCTCGTCTACATCATCGCCGCCTGCGGGGCGCTGCACTTCGCTCTCTCGACCAAGATCCTCGACCTCGAGCAATATATCTATGTCGGGCTGATCATCGCGCTCATCCTCTATCGCTCCTACCGGCCAATCGCACGCAACAGGCAGAAGGGCAAAGGGCGGACGCGCAATCGCGCAATGGCGTCGGCTTCGTGAGACGGCAGGTTTGGCGCATAACCCCGAAAATCGGAATCGATTTTCGGGAAGGGTTATGCGCTGTTTCAAAGCGATAGAGCGTCCTTAGCGCGTCTGAAAAGACGCGCGGCGCTCTAACGAGGACGCAACGCAGTCCGGCGCGCCGGATCCAAGGCGCAGGCCGCAGCTATGCCGATTGCATAAGCCAGCATGTTCCAAAGCGAAAAGACTCGGCCAAGCAGCAGCGCACCGGCCGTGGTCAGCCGAAACGCGCCGAGCCAGGGCGTGTGATAGAGCCGGAACAATTCAACTGAGATTGCTGTGAACAGAGCCGTGACAGCAATTGCTGCCGGCCGTAACCTTGCGACAAAGAGCGCCACGAGCAAATAGACCATCGCTCCCCAGAGTGCGGATCCACCATATTTGACGACGGTGAAGGGCAGATCGGCTGCATAGCCAAACCAGCGGAGCACCAGCCCGAGAACGATGACGAGAAACAGGGCGGCGAGACGAAGGAACTGCGGTGAGCGAGCCTGAATGATTTTGCGCAATGGAGCCGGTCCCGTCACTATATCAGAAACAAAAACAGCCGGGCTTTGCAGCCCGGCTGTTTTGTTTCCGCCGAAGCGGAAGACTTAAGCAGCGACGGCCTGCTCTTCGGCAGCGACGCGGGCCTTGTCGGCTGCGCCCTTGGCATAGGCATCGCGGTCAACGAATTCGATCACAGCCATGGCGGCATTGTCGCCCTGGCGGAAGCCCGCCTTCATGATGCGCAGGTAGCCCCCGTTGCGGGTGGCGTAGCGGGTTGCGATCGTGTCGAACAGCTTCGAAACGACGGCCGCATCGCGGATCTGCGAGATCGCCTGACGGCGAGCATGCAGGTCGCCGCGCTTGCCGAGCGTGACGAGCTTCTCGACGATCGGACGGATTTCCTTGGCCTTCGGCAGGGTCGTGACGATCTGCTCGTGGGTAATCAGCGAAGCCGCCATGTTGGCGAACATCGCCTTGCGGTGGCTTGCAGTTCTATTCAGCTTGCGGCCGGCTTTACCATGGCGCATTGCTATTCTCCTTTAATGCAGGTGCCCTTACACTAAGTGGGCCTGCCGTTTCCTGGCACATGCAGGCGATCGGCCTGCTGTTTGACGGGGAAAGGCAGCCGAAAGAGCCTGCCTTTTGTTATGTTCTTGCGATCGGCGTGCGGGCGGAAAACCGCTTTACACTTTTCCTCACGCCGCTCAGTACTGGTCTTCGTAACGCTTGGCGAGATCTTCGATGTTCTCGGGCGGCCATGCCGGCACTTCCATGCCGAGGTGCAGGCCCATGGAAGCGAGAACTTCCTTGATTTCGTTCAGCGACTTGCGACCAAAATTCGGCGTGCGGAGCATTTCTGCTTCGGTCTTCTGAATGAGGTCGCCGATGTAGACGATGTTGTCGTTCTTCAGGCAGTTTGCCGAACGGACCGACAGTTCGAGTTCGTCCACCTTCTTCAGGAGAGCCGGGTTGAAAGCGAGTTCGGTGACTGCTTCCTCTTCGGTTTCCTTCTGCGGCTCGTCGAAGTTGACGAAGACGCCAAGCTGATCCTGGAGGATGCGCGCCGCAAAAGCGACGGCGTCTTCGCCGGTGATCGAGCCATCGGTTTCGATGGTCATGTTCAGCTTGTCGTAGTCGAGAACCTGTCCTTCGCGGGTATTTTCAACCTTGTAGGACACCTTCTTGACCGGCGAATAGAGGCTGTCGACCGGGATGAGACCGATCGGAGCATCTTCCGCACGATTGCGTTCGGCCGGAACGTAGCCCTTGCCGTTGTTGACGGTGAATTCCATGCGGATCTCGGCACCCTCGTCGAGCGTGCAAATGACATGCTCGGGGTTGAGGATTTCGATATCGCCGACCGTCTGAATGTCGCCAGCCGTGACAACGCCCGGGCCCTGCTTACGCACGACCATGCGCTTCGCGTCGTCGCCATCCATCTTGATGGCGATTTCCTTGATGTTGAGCACGATGTCCGTCACGTCTTCGCGGACGCCCGGAATCGAGGAGAATTCATGCAGCACGCCATCGATCTGCACCGCCGTGACGGCAGCACCGCGCAGCGAGGAGAGCAGAACGCGACGAAGCGCGTTGCCGAGGGTGAGGCCGAAGCCGCGCTCCAGCGGTTCGGCAACAAGCGTCGCCCTGGTGCGCGAGCTCGAGGAGAACTCCACCTTGTTCGGCTTGATCAGTTCCTGCCAGTTCTTCTGAATCATGAGTTTGCCTTCCGTTCGTTGCCACCATCCAATCGTGGCAACCGAGCTTGAAAACCACCGGGAACGCGCAAGCGCTCACCGGTGACGAGAGCGATGATCAGACGCGGCGCTTCTTGCGCGGACGGCAGCCATTGTGCGGGATCGGGGTCACGTCGCGGATGGACGTGATCATGAAACCTGCAGCCTGGAGCGCGCGCAGAGCCGATTCACGACCCGAACCCGGACCGCAGACTTCGACTTCCAGCGACTTCATGCCGTGCTCCTGGGCCTTCTTGGCGCAGTCTTCGGCAGCGATCTGGGCAGCGAACGGGGTCGACTTGCGCGAGCCCTTGAAGCCCTTGGCGCCAGCCGACGACCAGGCGATCGCATTGCCCTGCGCATCGGTGATGGTGATCATCGTGTTGTTGAAGGTCGAGTTGACGTGAGCGACACCCGACGAGATATTCTTGCGCTCGCGACGGCGAACGCGGACGGCTTCCTTAGCCATGGTATTCCTTTCGTTGATCTCTTCACCGCCGTAATGCCAGCGGCTACACCGGAACGGCGCCTATATGGTCCCGCTCCAAACTCAAAAGAGGCCGGCGCAGACCACCAGCCTCCCTACCCCGGTTTCCCGGAAATTACTTCTTCTTGCCAGCGATTGCCTTTGCCGGGCCCTTGCGGGTGCGGGCATTGGTGTGCGTGCGCTGACCGCGGACCGGAAGGCCGCGGCGATGACGCAGGCCGCGGTAGCAGCCGAGGTCCATCAGGCGCTTGATGTTCATCGCGGTATCGCGACGAAGATCGCCTTCGACCTGATAGTCGCGGTCGATGGCTTCGCGGATCTGAAGGACTTCTGCGTCCGTCAGCTGATGCACACGACGTTCGGCCGGGATACCGACCTTTTCGACGATTTCCTGTGCGAATTTCGGACCAATCCCGTGAATGTAGGTCAGCGCAATAACAACGCGCTTCGCAGTCGGGATGTTGACGCCAGCGATACGTGCCACGCCTGTTCTCCTTGCATTCCAGTTGCCATCCGGCAAGTGGGCTTCGTTATGCGGCTCTTGAGAACCGCCCGTTCAGATTTACGTCCGTAACATGTCAAAACGACCGCACCCGGACTTCCTTGGGAAATCCGCGCCGATCGCATGGAATGTCGCGAGTTGGCGCGGTGTTTAGCGGAATCACTGCTGAAAAGCAACCGTTCCGCCAAGTTTATTTTCAAAGCCTTAAAGCTTGGAAAGAATGCTTTCGACCTCGGCCGTCACCTGATCGATCTCGGCCATGCCGTCCACGGACTTCAGTTTGCCCTTGGCATGGTAATAGCCGATCAGCGGCGAAGTTTCCTTGTAGTAGACCTGCAGCCGGGCCGTCATGGTCTCCGGAGTGTCATCAGGACGGCGCTTGAAGTGCGTCGAACCGCACTTGTCGCACACGCCCTCAGCAGCCGGAACCTTATCGGTATCGTGATAGACGCTGCCACACTGTGCACAGGAGTAGCGACCGGCAACACGTCGAATCAACTCATCATCATCGACACGGAATTCAATGACGACGGAGAGGCCGAGACCCTTTGCCTTCAGCATCGCCTCGGTAGCATCAGCCTGGACGAGCGTCCTGGGGAAGCCGTCGAGAATGAAGCCGTTGGCGCAATCGGGTTGATCGATACGCTCGGAAACGATGGCAATGACGATCTCATCCGAGACGAGCTTGCCGGCGTCCATGACCGCCTTCGCGCGCTTGCCGACATCCGTGCCGGCGTTAACCGCTGCACGCAGCATGTCCCCCGTGGAAAGCTGCGGAATGCCGTGCTTTTCCACGATCCGCTGGGCCTGGGTTCCCTTACCCGCGCCCGGCGGCCCCAAAAGGATAAGTCTCATCGCCCCCTCTTTCCTCCACGCAACTTCGATTTCTTGATCAGGCCTTCGTATTGCTGCGCGATCAGGTGACCCTGGATCTGTGCAACCGTATCAAGAGTTACGCTAACCACGATCAAAAGCGAAGTCCCACCAAGGGATAACGGGATGCCGGTTTGCGACACCAAGATCTCCGGAAGGATGCAGACGAAGACGAGATAGATTGCGCCGATCACCGTGATGCGGGTCAGCACGTAGTCGATATATTCGGCGGTGCGCTCGCCCGGACGGATGCCGGGAATGAAGCCGCCATGCTTCTTCAGATTGTCGGCCGTGTCCTTCGGATTGAAGACGATGGCCGTATAGAAGAAGGCGAAGAAGGCGATCAGCGCGCCGTACAGCACCATGTAGAGAGGCTGACCATGGCCGAGAGCCGCGACGATCGATGTCACCCAGGAGGGCATTGCCGAGGTGTTGGCGAAACCCGCGACCGTTGCCGGCAGCAGCAGCAGCGACGATGCGAAGATCGCCGGAATGACACCCGATGTGTTGAGCTTGAGCGGCAGGTGCGAAGTATCGCCCTGGAACATCCGATTGCCAACCTGACGCTTCGGATACTGAATCAGCAGCCGGCGCTGGGCGCGCTCGACGAAGACGATGATGCCGATGACGGCGATCGCGACGATGATGACGAGCAGGATGAGGAAGGTCGACAGCGCACCGGTGCGGCCGAGTTCGAGCGTGCCGGCAAGGGCAGTCGGAAGGCCGGCGGCAATGCCGGCGAAAATGATCAGCGAGATGCCGTTGCCGATGCCGCGCGAGGTGATCTGCTCGCCGAGCCACATCAGGAACATCGTGCCGCCGAGCAGCGTCAGAACGGTGGAAACACGGAAGAACCAGCCCGGCTCGACGACGAGGCCCTGGCCACTCTCAAGGCCGGCGGCAATGCCATAGGCCTGGAGCGCACCGAGGATGACGGTACCATAGCGGGTATACTGGTTGATGATCTTACGGCCCTGCTCGCCTTCCTTCTTGAGGTTTTCGAGCGCCGGCACGACCGAGGTCATGAGCTGCACGATGATCGAAGCGGAGATATAGGGCATGATGCCGAGCGCGAAGATCGCCATGCGCTGAACAGCGCCGCCCGAGAACATGTTGAAAAGGCCGAGAATGCCACCTGCCTGGCCGCGGAAAGCCTGGGCATAGGCTTCGGGATTGAGACCCGGAAGCGGAATATGCGTGCCAAGTCGGTAGACGAGGAGAGCGGCCAGTGTGAACCACAAGCGCTTCTTCAGATCCTCGGCTTTGGCGAAGGTCGAAAAATTGAGGTTGGATGCCAATTGTTCCGCTGCAGAAGCCATGCGTTTCTCCGCGCTACCAATTCCGGCGTCTCTGAGGGACAGACCGGACCCGGAATCAGTATGAAATTATTCAAAACCGGGCTCAGGACGGATTGCGGCGCAACCCCATGCCTCACCCTTGTTTTCGAGTCTTACCGGCATGACGCGGGCGCGCCAGCCAAGTTTTTGTGAGGCCCACATATGGGAGCAAAATCGCCCGGTGTGAAGCACCCCGGGCGATATATCATCAGATTATTATTCGGCTGCAGCCGGAGCCGAAAGCAGCGTCACTGTGCCACCGGCCTTTTCGATCTTCTCGACGGCAGGCTTGGAGGCGCCTGCAACGACGATGGTGATCTTGGCCTTGATCTCGCCGTCGGCGAGAACGCGAACACCATCCTTGACGCGGCGGATGACACCAGCAGCCTTGAGGGCAGCTGCGTCAACGGTCGTCTTGGCATCGAGCTTGCCGGCGTCGATCGCCGTCTGGATACGGGCCAGCGACACGACAACAAAATCGGAAGCGAAAATGTTGTTGAAACCGCGCTTCGGCAGGCGACGATAGATCGGCATCTGGCCGCCTTCGAAGCCATTGATGGCGACGCCCGAACGGGACTTCTGACCCTTCACGCCGCGACCACCAGTCTTGCCCGAGCCCGAGCCGATACCGCGGCCGAGGCGCTTGCGGCTGTGGGTCGAGCCTTCATTGTCCTTGATTTCATTGAGTTTCATGAGCGTTTCCTCCGTCTCACTTCTCGTCGACGACGCGAACGAGATGCTGGACAGCACGGATCATGCCACGAACGGAAGGGGTATCCTCCAGCGTGCGGCGACGGTGCATCTTGTTCAGTCCGAGACCGATCAGCGTGCGCTGCTGGACATCCGGACGGCGGATCGGGCTGCCGATCTGTTCGATCGTGACAGTCTTCGCTTCAGCCTTCTTAGTAGCCTTGGCCATCTGTCAAACTCCTCTTATTCTTCAGAGGCGTTGCCGGAGGCGCCACGACGAGCCTGCAGCGTTGCATACTTGATGCCGCGCTGAGCTGCGATGTCCTTCGGGTGAACCTGGTGCTTCAGAGCGTCGAAGGTGGCGCGAACCATGTTATAGGGGTTCGACGAACCGGTCGACTTGGCGACGACGTCATGCATGCCGAGCGTCTCGAATACGGCGCGCATCGGACCACCGGCGATGATGCCGGTACCAACCTTGGCCGAGCGCAGCAGAACCTTGCCGGCGCCATGGCGGCCATGGACGTCGTGATGCAGCGTACGGCCGTCACGCAGCGGTACGAAGATCAGTTCGCGCTTGGCGGCTTCGGTTGCCTTGCGGATGGCTTCCGGCACTTCACGTGCCTTGCCATGGCCGAAGCCGACGCGGCCCTTCTGGTCGCCAACGACGACGAGTGCTGCGAAACCAAAACGACGGCCGCCCTTGACGACCTTGGCGACGCGGTTGATCGCGACAAGCTTGTCGACGAATTCGCTATCGCGCTCTTCGCGGCTCTGGCGGTCGTCCCGCTGCGGCCTTCTTTCCTGTGCCATTGTCCTCTTCCTTTTTCTTTTCCGGGTGCAATCGGCAAACAAATGTGGACCGCATCAGCCTCCCCTTTCGGAGAGCGCCTGCGGTCCGGCGAAAATCCGGCCGGCGCCTGAGGCATCCGGCCGGAAACTGATCAGAAGGTGAGACCGCCTTCGCGGGCCGCTTCGGCGAGAGCCTTGATGCGGCCGTGATAGATGAAGGCGCCACGGTCGAACACGACTTCCGTAACACCGGCCTTGGAGGCGCGCTCTGCGAGGAGCTTGCCCACAACGGTAGCGGCGGCGGTATCGGCACCGGTCTTCAGAGAACCGCGCAGATCCTTCTCGAGGGTGGAGGCAGACGCAAGCGTCTTGCCGGCCACGTCATCGATGACCTGGGCGTAGATGTTCTTCGAGGAGCGATGAACCGACAGGCGCGGACGGCCGTTGGCCACCGACTTGAGATGACGGCGCACGCGGTTGGCACGACGTGCAAGTGCTTCTTTCCTGCTAGCCATTTCGCGTGATCCTTACTTCTTCTTGCCTTCTTTGCGGACGATCCGCTCGTCAGCGTACTTGACGCCCTTGCCCTTGTAGGGCTCAGGACCGCGATATTCGCGGATTTCGGCGGCAACCTGACCGACCTGCTGCTTATTGATGCCGCTGACGACGATTTCCGTCGGCTTCGGAACAACGATCGAGATACCGACCGGCGGCTCGTAGATCACGTCATGGCTGAAACCGAGGGCCAGCTGCAGGTTCTTGCCCTGCATGGCGGCGCGGTAACCAACGCCGTTGATTTCAAGCTTGCGCTCGAAACCGTCCTTGACGCCCTTGAAGATGCCTTCGATCATCGTGCGGGACATGCCCCACTTTGCGCGCGCATCCTTGGTCTGGTTCACCGGCGTCACGACGACGGCGTTATTTTCAAGCTTGAGGCTGATTTCGTCGTTAGCAACGAAAAACAGCTCGCCCTTCGGGCCCTTTGCAGTCACCTTCTGGCCATCGACCGTAGCCGTGATCCCAGCAGGCACCTGAACGGGCTTTTTACCGATACGAGACATGTTTCAATCCTGTCTGTTCGCTATGGAGATCCCTGCTCGATCTTAGAAGACCGAGCAAAGAACCTCGCCACCAACGTTCTGTTCGCGAGCCTGGTGATCGGCCATCACACCCTTCGGAGTCGAAAGGATAGTGATGCCGAGACCGTTCGCGACCTGCGGAATGGACTTGACCGAGACATAAACCCGGCGGCCCGGCTTGGACACACGGCCGATCTCACGGATCACCGATGCGCCTTCATAATATTTCAGCTCGATGCTGAGTTCCGACTTGCCATTGCCGAAATCGACAACGGAGTAGCCACGGATGTAGCCTTCGGACTGCAGAACATCGAGAACACGTGCACGGAGCTTCGAAGCAGGCGTCGAGACCGACGACTTGCGGCGGGAAGCGCCGTTACGGATGCGAGTGAGCATATCGCCCAACGGATCAGTCATTGTCATGTAACCTGCTCCTTACCAGCTCGACTTGACGATACCCGGCACCTTGCCGAGATTGCCGAGTTCACGCAGCGCAATACGCGACATGCGCAGTTTGCGGTAATATGCGCGCGGACGCCCCGAAACTTCGCAACGGTTGCGAATACGGGTCTTCGATCCATCACGCGGCAGGGATGCCAGCTTGATCGAGGCCTTGAACCGCTCTTCGATCGGAAGAGCCTGGTTCATGATGATCGCCTTCAACCCAGCCCGCTTAGCGGCCTGGTTAGCGACCGTAGTACGGCGGCGCTTGTTCTTTTCAACTGCGCTTGTCTTCGCCATGTCAGGTTCCTTTTCTACGCTCGTCGTTACGGTTATTGACGGAACGGGAAGCTGAACTCTTTCAGAAGAGCCCGTGCTTCGTCGTCGGTCGTCGCCGTCGTGCAAACGATGATGTCCATGCCCCACATCTGATCAACCTTGTCGTAGTTGATCTCAGGGAACACAATGTGCTCCTTGATGCCCATGGCGAAGTTGCCACGGCCGTCAAAGCTTTTCGGGTTCAGGCCGCGGAAGTCGCGAACGCGCGGGAGCGCGATGTTCACGAGACGGTCCATGAACTCGTACATGCGGGCGCCGCGCAGGGTAACCTTCGCGCCGATCGGCATCTGTTCGCGGACCTTGAAGCCTGCGATAGAGTTGCGTGCGCGGGTGATGACCGGCTTCTGGCCGGCGATCGCTGCGAGGTCGGCGGCAGCTACCGTCGGCTTCTTCGAGTCAGCGGTCGCTTCGCCGACACCCATGTTGATCACGATCTTGTCGAGCTTCGGAATCATCATCTCGTTGGCGTAGGAGAACTGCTCCTGCAACGCCTTGCGGATGCGCTCGACATATTCCTTCTTGAGCCGCGGCTCATATTTTGCCTCAGCCATCGATCACTTCTCCAGAACGCTTGGCCACACGGACCTTCTTGCCGTCAACAACCTTGAAACCGACGCGGGTCGGCTTGCCGTCCTTGTCGATGATTGCAACGTTGGACAGGTGAACCGGGGCTTCCTTGTTGATGATGCCGGCTTCCTGGGTCTGCGTCTGGCGCTGGTGGCGCTTGACGACGTTGACGCCACGAACAACGGCACGATCTTCCTTCGGCATGACCTGAACAACTTCGCCAGTACGGCCCTTGTCCTTGCCAGCGAGCATGACGACCTTGTCGCCCTTACGAATCTTCTGCATCGCTTCGCTCCTTACAGTACTTCGGGAGCCAGCGAGATGATCTTCATGTGGTTCTTGGCGCGAAGTTCGCGCGGAACCGGTCCGAAGATACGGGTGCCGATCGGCTCTTTCTTGTTGTCGATGAGGACTGCTGCATTGGTGTCGAAGCGGATGACGGAGCCATCTGCACGACGGATGTCCTTGGCGGTGCGAACGACAACCGCCTTCATCACGTCACCCTTCTTCACGCGGCCGCGCGGGATCGCTTCCTTGATCGAAACGACGATGACGTCGCCGATCGAGGCATACTTGCGCTTCGAGCCGCCCAGCACCTTGATGCACATGACACGACGTGCGCCGGAATTATCCGCGACGTCGAGGTTTGTTTGCATCTGAATCATATCAGGTCGCCTTCTTGGTTTACCGGAATGGTTGGGCTAGCCCCCTACTCCGGCTTATGAAAATTTTCGCCGGCCGAGCTGCCGTGACGGCAGCACTGACGCGGCAATAGCTGAATAGCGCGGGGTCGATCGTGCCAGGGTGGTTTCCCGAACGGGACCTTCCGTGCGCTCAAAGCAAAAGAACGCCCGGCATTCGAGCGTTCTGACGCTGCTTCATACAGATATTTCGGCGAGACGCAAGGCCTCGCGCAAAATTCTGTTACTTGCCCTGGGCGGAAATCACCGTCCAGCGCTTGTCCTTGGAGATCGGCGCGCATTCCTCGATGGATACGGTATCGCCGATCTTGTACTGGTTATTCTCGTCGTGGGCCTTGTACTTCTTGGAACGACGAACGGTCTTCTGGAGCAGCGGGTGAGCGAAACGACGCTCGACGCGAACCACTACCGTCTTCTCGTTCTTGTCGCCAACGACGACGCCCTGCAGGATGCGCTTCGGCATATTTTTCTTCCTTTAGGCCTTAACTTCTGCCGCCTTCTGGCGGGCAATGGTTTTCACGCGGGCGATGTCCTTGCGGACTTCGTTGATGCGCGAGGACTTTTCGAGCTGGCCGGTCGCCTTCTGAAAGCGCAGGTTGAACTGCTCCTTCTTCAGCTTGGCAAGCTCGTCCTTGAGTTGGTCGGCGGTGAACGCGCGAACATCTGAGGCTTTCATGAGCTCAATTCCTTACTCTGCAATGCGCTGAACGAAGCGCGTCTTGACCGAGAGCTTGGCAGAGCCGAGGCGAAGCGCCTCACGGGCGATTTCTTCGCTGACACCGTCGATCTCGAACATCATACGGCCGGGCTTGACCTTGCATGCCCAGTATTCAACGGAGCCCTTACCCTTACCCATACGGACTTCGGTCGGCTTTTTGGTTACCGGAACGTCCGGGAACACGCGGATCCATACACGGCCGGCGCGCTTCATATAACGCGTGATCGCGCGGCGGGCCGCTTCGATCTCACGCGCATTGACGCGGTTGGGTTCCTGTGCCTTCAGGCCGAATTCGCCGAATGCCAGGTCAGAACCGCCCTTGGCGACGCCCTTGATGCGGCCCTTGAACTGCTTGCGGTACTTGGTACGCTTTGGCTGCAACATTTTCTTATTCTCCGAACTTCTCTGCCACGCGCGCTATCAAGCGTTGTCGCGGCGACGGTCTCTGTCGCGGTCACGATCACGGCTTGCCGGACCCTGGGCGTCACCTTCCATCGCGCGGCGCTCGGAAGCCATCGGATCATGCTCAAGGATTTCGCCCTTGAAGATCCAGACCTTGATGCCGCAGATGCCGAATGCGGTTTCTGCTTCAGCCGTGCCGTAGTCGATGTCGGCGCGCAGCGTGTGCAACGGCACACGACCTTCGCGGTACCATTCCGTACGGGCGATTTCAGCGCCGCCGAGACGGCCGGCGCAGGTGATCTTGATGCCTTCGGCGCCAAGACGCATCGCCGACTGGACGGCGCGCTTCATGGCGCGGCGGAAAGCCACGCGACGCTCGAGCTGCTGGGCGATCGACTGAGCGACCAGCGTCGCATCGACTTCGGGCTTGCGCACTTCGACGATGTTGAGGTGCGTCTCCGAATTCGTCATCTCCGACAGCTTCTTGCGGAGCTTGTCGATGTCTGCGCCCTTGCGGCCGATGATCAGGCCCGGACGTGCCGAGTGGATCGTGACCCGGCACTTCTTGTGCGGACGCTCGATGACCACCTTGGAGATCCCGGCCTGCTTCAGTTCGCTCATGACGAACTTGCGCATCTTCAGGTCTTCGTGCAACAGCTGGCCGTACTCGGCATTGTCCGCAAACCAGCGGCTATCCCAGGTACGGTTGATTCCGAGACGGAAACCGATTGGATTGATTTTCTGACCCATTATGCGGCCTCCTCTGCTGCCTGCACTTCACGAACGACGATCGTCAAATGCGCGAAGGGCTTTTCAATGCGCGACGCGCGACCGCGGCCACGAGCGTGGAAACGCTTCATGACGATCGACTTGCCGACATAGGCCTCGGCGACAACCAGCGAGTCGACGTCGAGATCGTGGTTGTTCTCGGCGTTGGCGATCGCAGATTCGAGCGTCTTCTTGACGGCGCCCGCGATGCGCTTGCGGGAGAACTCCAGCTCAGCGAGTGCGCGCTCGACCTTCTTGCCGCGGATAGCCGCAGCAACCAGGTTGAGCTTCTGCGGGCTGACGCGGAGCGTGCGGGCGACTGCTTGCGCCTCGTTGTCCTTCAGCCGGCGTTCGGCTTTTGCCTTGCCCATTGTTACTTCCTCTTCGCCTTCTTGTCCGCGCCGTGACCGTAGTAGGTGCGGGTCGGAGAGAATTCACCGAATTTGTGACCGACCATGTCTTCATTGACGCTGACCGGGATATGCTTGCTGCCGTTGTAGACGCCGAAGGTGAGACCGACGAACTGCGGCAGGATCGTGGAGCGACGGCTCCAGATCTTGATCACTTCACTGCGACCGCCTTCACGAACCTTCTCAGCCTTCTTGAGAAGATAGCCGTCAACGAACGGACCTTTCCATACTGAACGAGCCATTGGAGACTTCCTCTCTTACTTCTTACGCTGATGACGCGAGCGCATGATCATCTTGTCGGTCGACTTGTTCGACCGGGTGCGCTTGCCCTTGGTCGGCTTGCCCCACGGTGTCACCGGATGGCGACCACCGGAGGTGCGGCCTTCGCCACCGCCGTGCGGATGGTCGACCGGGTTCATGACGACACCGCGGTTATGCGGACGCTTGCCGCGCCAAACGGTACGACCGGCCTTGCCGTCGTTGATGTTGGCGTGATCAGGGTTGGAGACGGCGCCGATCGAAGCAAGGCAGGAGCCATGAACGAGACGCTGTTCACCGGAGTTCAGGCGAAGGATCGCCATGCCCTGGTCGCGGCCGACGAGCTGTGCGTAGCCACCGGCGGAGCGAGCGATCTGACCACCCTTGCCCGGCTTCATTTCCACGTTGTGGATGATGGAGCCGACCGGGATGAACTGCAGCGGCATGGTGTTGCCGGGCTTGACGTCGACAGCCTTCTCGGAAGCGATAACCTTGTCACCGGCAGCGAGACGCTGGGGAGCGAGGATATAAGCCTTCTCGCCGTCAGCATAGTTCACCAGCGCGATGAAAGCCGTGCGGTTCGGATCGTATTCGATACGCTCGACCGTGCCTTCGACGTCGAACTTGCGACGCTTGAAGTCAATCAGACGGTAGGTGCGCTTGTGACCACCGCCGATGAAGCGGGCGGTGATGCGGCCGAGGTTGTTACGACCGCCGCTCTTGGTCAGACCTTCCGTCAGCGCCTTGACCGGCTTGCCCTTGTAGAGGGCCGAGCGGTCGACGATGACCAGCTGGCGCTGGCTCGGGGTGATCGGATTGAAAGTTTTCAATGCCATTTTCTTATACCTCAGAGACCGGTGGAGACGTCGATCGTCTGGCCTTCAGCCAGCGTCACAACAGCCTTCTTCACGTCCTTCTGCTTGCCGACGAAACCGCGGAACCGCTTGGTCTTGCCCTTGCGCAGCAGAGTGTTGACAGCCGTGACCTTGACGCCGAACAGCGCCTCGACCGCAGCCTTGATTTCCGGCTTCGTCGCCTGCTTGGCGACATTGAAAACAACCTGGTTGTTTTCGGATACCAGCGTGGACTTTTCGGTGATCGCCGGAGAGACGATCACATCGTAGTGGCGAAGATCGGTCACTTGAATCGCTCCTCTAGCGCTTCAACCGCGGCCTTGGAAAGCACGAGCTTGCCGCGGCGCACGATGTCGTAAACGTTGATGCCCTGGATCGGCAGAACATCGATGTTTGGGATGTTCTGAGCTGCGAGCTTGAAGTTGCCGTCAAGCTCTGCGCCGCCGATGAAGAGGGCGTTGGTCAGGCCGAGCGTCTCGAAAACGGACGCGAGAGCCTTGGTCTTGGCTTCGGTGGCAATCAGGTTGTCGATGACGATGACGTCATCGGCCTTGATCTTGGCCGAAAGGGCGTGGCGAAGGCCGAGTGCACGAACCTTCTTCGGAAGATCGTGCTCGTGGCTGCGGACGACCGGGCCATGAGCCTTGCCGCCGCCGCGGAACTGCGGAGCGCGAGCCGAATGGTGGCGGGCGCGGCCCGTACCCTTCTGCTTGTACATCTTGGCGCCGGTGCGCGAAACTTCCGCGCGGCCCTTAGCCTTGTGCGTGCCCTGCTGCTTCTTGGCAAGCTGCCAGCGGATGACGCGGGCGAGAATGTCTTCGCGGGGCTCGAGGCCGAAAATCGCGTCCGAAAGGGAAACCTTCCCGGCGTCTTTTCCCTCGAGGGTCTTGACGTTGAATTCCATTGATCTGGCTCCCTTACTTCGCGGCCGACTTGACGGCGTCGCGCACGATGATCCAAGCACCCTTGGAACCAGGAACAGCACCCTTGATCAGGATCAGACCACGATCTTCGTCGGTCGAAACCACTTCCAGGTTCTGCGTCGTGACGCGCGTCTGGCCCATGTGACCAGCCATCTTCTTGTTCTTGAAAACCTTGCCCGGATCCTGGCGCGAGCCGGTCGAACCGTGCGAACGGTGAGACACCGACACACCGTGCGTGGCACGCAGACCGCCGAAACCGTGGCGCTTCATGGCGCCGGCAAAACCCTTACCGATCGTCGTGCCCGTCACGTCGACGAGCTGACCGGCTGCAAAGTGACCCGCCTTGATCTCAGTGCCGACCTCGAGCAGCTGATCTTCCGACACGCGGAATTCCGTCAGCTTGGCCTTCGGCTCGACGTTGGCGATGGCAAAGTTGCCGCGCATCGCCTTCGACGTGTTCTTCACCTTCGCCTGGCCGGCACCGAGCTGAACTGCGGTATAGCCATTCTTTTCGACAGTGCGCGTGGCTACGACCTGGCAGCCTTCCATACGCAGTACCGTTACCGGGACATGCTCGCCGGCGTCGTTATAGACGCGGGTCATTCCCACCTTCTGTGCAATCACACCTGAACGCATCGGTTCAATCCTTCTCACTCAGCCCGAAGACCCGAGGTCTCAGAGCTTGATCTCAACATCGACACCGGCGGCGAGATCGAGCTTCATCAGCGCGTCTACCGTCTGCGGGGTCGGGTCAACGATATCGAGAAGGCGCTTATGCGTGCGCATCTCGAACTGTTCGCGGCTCTTCTTGTCGATGTGCGGGGACCGGTTGACCGTAAACTTCTCGATGCGGGTCGGAAGCGGAACGGGGCCCCGGACGCTTGCACCGGTGCGCTTAGCCGTCGATACGATCTCGCGCGTGGAGGCATCGAGAATCCGGTGATCGAACGCCTTCAGGCGGATGCGGATATTCTGGCCGTTCATTCGACTTTATCCTTGTGTCTGTTATCCGCGTGTCACCACTTAGGGACACGACTTACCTTCAGTTACGTTAGCGGGCCACCGGTTTCAAAGATCGAGAGGGACACCGAGATCGGCGTCCCTATCCTTTCCTTGGGCCAGGTGGCCCAGCCGCTAATTACTCGACGATGGAGGCGACGATACCGGCGCCGACGGTGCGGCCGCCTTCGCGGATGGCGAAGCGCAGCTTTTCTTCCATCGCGATCGGAACGATCAGCTCGACCGATACCGTGACGTTGTCGCCCGGCATCACCATCTCGGTGCCTTCCGGCAGCGTCACGATGCCGGTCACATCGGTCGTGCGGAAGTAGAACTGCGGACGGTAGTTGGTGAAGAACGGCGTATGACGGCCACCCTCTTCCTTCGTCAGGATGTAGGCTTCAGCCATGAACTTCTTGTGCGGCTTGACCGAACCCGGCTTGCACAGAATCTGGCCACGCTCAACGCCGTCACGGGTAACGCCGCGGATCAGCGCGCCGATGTTGTCGCCAGCCTGGCCCTGGTCGAGCAGCTTGCGGAACATTTCAACGCCGGTCACCGTCGTCTTCGTCGTCGGGCGGATGCCGACGATCTCGACTTCTTCGCCAACCTTGACGATGCCACGCTCGACGCGGCCGGTCACAACCGTGCCGCGGCCAGAGATCGAGAACACGTCTTCGATCGGCAGCAGGAACGGCAGGTTGATCGGACGCTCAGGCGTCGGGATGTAGGCGTCGACCGCAGCCATCAGCTCGCGGATCGCGTCTTCGCCGATCTTCTTGTCGGAATCTTCAAGAGCAGCCAGCGCCGAACCCTTGACGATCGGGATTTCGTCGCCCGGGAAGTCGTAGGACGACAGCAGTTCGCGAACTTCGAGCTCGACCAGTTCGAGGAGCTCGGCGTCGTCAACCTGGTCGACCTTGTTCAGGAACACCACGATTGCCGGAACGCCGACCTGGCGGGCCAGCAGAATGTGTTCGCGCGTCTGCGGCATCGGGCCGTCAGCGGCCGAGCACACCAGGATCGCGCCGTCCATCTGGGCAGCACCGGTGATCATGTTCTTGACGTAGTCGGCGTGGCCGGGGCAGTCGACGTGCGCATAGTGGCGCGCCGGCGTCTCATACTCGACGTGCGCCGTCGAAATCGTGATGCCGCGGGCCTTTTCTTCCGGAGCCGCGTCGATCTGGTCGTACGCCTTGTACTCACCGAAGTACTTCGTGATCGCTGCCGTCAGAGACGTCTTGCCGTGGTCAACGTGGCCAATCGTGCCAATGTTGACGTGCGGCTTGTTGCGCTCAAACTTACTCTTTCCCATTTTCGGGTCTCCGTTTTGCTAGTCCCCGAAGGGATCTAATTCTTGTTATCGGTCAATTGGTATTCCGGTCACTTCTGACCGGAATACTTTGCCTGGATTTCAGTTGCGACGTTCGACGGTACCGGCGAATAGTGATCGAAGGTCATCGTGTACTGGGCGCGGCCCTGGGACATGGAGCGCAGGTTGTCGACGTACTTGAACATGTTCGCGAGAGGAACGTTCGCATTGATGACAACGGCGATACCGCGGCTTTCCTGGCCCTGGATCTGACCGCGACGGGAGTTCAGGTCGCCGATAACGTCGCCGACATAATCTTCCGGGGTGACGACTTCGACCCTCATCATCGGCTCGAGCAGCTGAGCGCCGGCCTTTTTGGCTGCTTCACGGAAGCAAGCACGCGATGCGATTTCGAAGGCGAGAACCGAAGAGTCGACGTCGTGGAAGGCGCCATCGATGAGGGTTGCCTTGACGCCGAGCATCGGGAAGCCTGCGAGCGGACCCGAAGACAGAACGCTTTCGATGCCCTTCTGAACGCCGGGGATGTATTCCTTCGGAACGGAACCGCCGACGATCTTGGATTCGAACTTGAATTCGTCGCCTTCCGGGTTCGGTTCGAAGACGATCTTGACGCGCGCGAACTGGCCGGTACCACCGGACTGCTTCTTGTGGGTGTAGTCTTCTTCATGCTTCCGGGTGATGGTTTCACGGTAGGCAACCTGCGGCGCGCCAACGGTTGCTTCGACCTTGAATTCACGACGCATGCGGTCGACGATGATGTCGAGATGCAGTTCGCCCATGCCGGCGATGATGGTCTGGCCTGATTCCTGGTCGGTCTTGACACGGAAGGACGGATCTTCAGCAGCCAGGCGGTTGAGCGCAAGGCCCATCTTTTCCTGGTCGCCCTTGGTCTTCGGCTCGATGGCGATCTGGATGACCGGCTCCGGGAATTCCATGCGCTCGAGGATAACCGGCTTCAGCGGATCGCAGAGCGTGTCGCCCGTCGTGGTTTCCTTGAGGCCGGCGAGAGCCACGATGTCACCTGCGAAGGCTTCTTCAATGTCTTCGCGCGAGTTGGAGTGCATCTGCAGCATGCGGCCGACGCGCTCGCGCTTGTCCTTGACCGTGTTGATGACCGAGGCGCCCTTTTCGAGCTTGCCGGAGTAGATGCGGGCGAAGGTCAGCGAACCGACGAAGGGGTCGTTCATGATCTTGAAGGCGAGCATGGAAAGCGGCTCGCTGTCGTCGGCATGACGCTCGATTTCGGCTTCCGTCTTGAAGTCGATGCCCTTGATCGCCGGGATGTCCATCGGCGACGGCAGGTAGTCGACGACGGCGTCGAGCAGCGGCTGCACGCCCTTGTTCTTGAAGGCGGTGCCGCAGAACATCGGGTGGAACTTGACGTCGATCGTGCCGCGGCGAACCAGCGCACGGATCTGATCGTTGTTCGGCAGAATGCCTTCGAGGTAAGCTTCGGTGGCGGCTTCGTCGATGTCGACGACCGTCTCGATCAGCTTTTCGCGATATTCCTCAGCCTTGGCCTTCATGTCCTCGGGGATCTCGACGACATCCCACTGGGCGCCGAGCGACTCGTCGCGCCAGATGAGTGCGTTCATCTCGACCAGGTCGATGACGCCCTTGAATTCGGTCTCCGCACCGATCGGCAGCTGCATAACAACAGCCGTTGCACCGAGACGGGTCTTGATCATCTCGACGGAGCGGTAGAAGTCCGCACCGGTCTTGTCCATCTTGTTGCAGAAGATCATCCGCGGGACATTGTACTTCTCGGCCTGACGCCAGACGGTTTCCGTCTGCGGCTCAACACCGGCGTTAGCGTCGAGCAGCGCGATGGCGCCGTCGAGAACGCGCAGCGAACGCTCGACTTCAATGGTGAAGTCGACGTGGCCGGGAGTGTCGATGATGTTGAAACGGCGCATTTTGCCGTCACGGCCCTTCCAGTAGGTCGTGGTGGCAGCAGAGGTGATCGTGATGCCACGCTCCTGCTCCTGCTCCATCCAGTCCATGGTGGCTGCGCCGTCGTGGACTTCGCCGATCTTGTGCGACTTGCCGGTGTAATAAAGAATACGCTCGGTGGTCGTGGTCTTGCCGGCGTCGATATGCGCCATGATACCGAAATTGCGGTAGTCTTCGATTTTATATTCGCGAGCCATGGTGGACTGCCTTTCGATACCGTTCGGAATTACCAGCGATAGTGCGAGAACGCGCGGTTGGCGTCAGCCATCTTGTGCGTGTCTTCGCGCTTCTTGACGGCGGAGCCGCGGTTGTTGGACGCATCGAGCAGCTCGCCGGAAAGGCGGTCAACCATAGTCGTTTCATTGCGCTTGCGGGCAGCAGCGATCAGCCAGCGAATAGCAAGAGCCTGGCGGCGCTCCGGACGAACATCGACGGGGACCTGATAGGTCGCACCACCGACACGACGCGAGCGAACTTCAACGTGCGGGGCAATGTTCTCAAGCGCAGAATGGAAAACCGTGAGCGGCTCCTGCTTGGCCTTGCCCTGGACAACGTCGAACGCACCGTAGACGATGTTTTCAGCAACGGACTTCTTGCCGTCGAGCATGATGGCATTCATGAACTTGGTGACGACGAGATCGCCGAACTTCGGGTCCGGATTGATCTCGCGCTTTTCTGCTTTATGACGTCTGGACATACTTTTGTCTCTTCAACCGTTAAGGCGCTTCATGACGCGGAGGACCTCGCGCAGCGCCGGATTATTCAAAACCCGAATTACTTCGGACGCTTCGCGCCGTACTTGGAGCGGCGCTGCTTGCGGTTCTTGACACCCTGGGTATCGAGAACGCCGCGGATGATATGATAACGGACACCCGGAAGGTCCTTGACGCGGCCGCCACGGATCATGACGACAGAGTGTTCCTGAAGGTTGTGACCTTCGCCGGGGATGTAACCAATGACTTCGAAGCCGTTGGTCAGGCGGATCTTTGCGACCTTACGCAGAGCCGAGTTCGGCTTCTTCGGCGTCGTCGTGTAGACGCGCGTGCAAACGCCGCGCTTCTGCGGGTTCTCCTGGAGTGCAGGAACCTTGTTACGCTTTACGTTCGCCTGGCGAGGCTTGCGGATCAGCTGGTTTACGGTAGGCATTCAACCATCCCTTACGTTTTATCTCAGTACCCTTGCGGGCTTGAACTCGCGCCGTCTCCGGCAGTGACGTACGCTTTCCGTCAATGCGCAAAATATGGCCCGATCCGCTTCCGCAGATGGACCACAAGGAGCAGAGGACGCATAGAACATGCGTCGTGCGTGCAGCATCATGACTTCAACGTGCGTTTAGAACCTTGTTTGAGGTGAACTTCAGGGCGAGTCGCCCCGAACAGCCAAGCCTCACATGGGATCTGATGGCCGGGGTACTACTGGTTTCCACCCGTCTCGTCAAGGCCGGTTAAGAAATAAACTCGCCGTATCGCCTTGATATGCCGGCCGAACGCCCTGTTTCATTCTTCTAGACGAAATCACGGCCGTGCTCGAACATAAAAACTTGGGCATTGCAGCAAAAGCAGTTAAGGAATCAGCAATTGCGACGTTCGGCCCTCACAGCGGGATTCGAGCGACCGAATCGTCAAAGAGCCGAAGGACAGGCGATGATCACGACACCTGATAACGACAATAATTTCGACGGCCCGATGATCTTCATCATCATCGGCAAGGGCTACGAGTCCGACGCCAGCGAAGGTATCGACCTGCACATCATGCTGAAGGCGCCTGACGACGACACTGCCGTACGCGAGGCCTTGAACGCCCTTGCCGAGGAAGGCTTCATCGAGGCCGATCTCGACCAGATCGGCATGCTGACCGAGGTCCCGGCCGAAGAGCCGCACGCATCTGCCTACCAGGGAGCCGTCGAAGGCGAAGTCGCGATCATCCGGTTCAACTGAACGGAGCCGCCGCTGGCGCTTTCAAGGCAGCATAAGCGGAAGCAGCCTCAGAGCAACCAAAAAATGAAAAACCGCCCGGATCGCTCCGGGCGGTTTTTCAATTCGTCGACTTCAGCCGCGGGTTATTCCGCAGCCGGAGCCTTTTCGGCCATGTCCTGCAGCATCGGCGTGGCGACGGCAGCACCCGTGCCCTTGCGGCGCTCTTCGAGGATCATCTCGTCGCGCGACGTGGCGATGCGGCGGATCTGGGTCATGGTGCCGCCGGTACCGGCCGGGATGAGGCGGCCAACGATGACGTTTTCCTTCAGACCCTGCAGGCCGTCGGTCTTGCCGGCGATCGCAGCTTCCGTCAGCACCTTCGTCGTTTCCTGGAAGGACGCGGCCGAGATGAAGGACGGGGTCTGCAGCGACGCCTTGGTGATGCCGAGAAGAACCGGATCGCCATAGGCTGGCTTCTTGCCCTGCTCGATCAGGTGATCGTTGACGTCTTCGAGCTCGATCCGGTCGACATTGTCGCCGACGATATAGGTCGAGTCGCCTGCATCGGTGATTTCCACCTTCTGCAGCATCTGACGGACAATCACCTCGATGTGCTTGTCGTTGATGACGACACCCTGCAGGCGGTAGACTTCCTGGATCTCGTTGACGAGGTAGGAGGCCAGAGCCTCCACACCCTTGATCGCCAGGATGTCGTGCGGAGCCGGGTTACCGTCGAGGATGTAGTCACCCTTTTCGATATAGTCGCCTTCCTGAAGGTGGAAGGGCTTGCCCTTCGGGATCAGGTATTCGACAGGCTCGACACCGTCTTCCGCCGGCTCGATGATGACGCGACGCTTGTTCTTGTAGTCGCGGCCGAGGCGGATCGTACCATCGATCTCTGCGATGATGGCGTGGTCCTTCGGACGGCGGGCTTCGAACAGCTCGGCAACACGCGGCAGACCGCCGGTGATGTCCTTGGTCTTGGCGCTTTCGAGCGGCGAACGGGCGAGAACGTCACCCTGGGAGACCTTCGTGCCCGGCTCGACCGACAGAATCGCATCGACCGAGAGGAAGAAGCGGGCGTCACCACCACGGGACAGCTTCGCGATATTGCCGCTAGCATCCTTGATGACGATCGCCGGCTTGAGGTCCGAGCCGCGCGGGGTCGAACGCCAATCGATAACCTGACGCTTGGTGATGCCGGTCGATTCGTCGGTCGCTTCCAGAACGGAGAGACCGTCGACCAGATCTTCAAACTGAACGGTACCGGCCACTTCCGTCATCATCGGACGGGTGTAGGGGTCCCACTCTGCCAGGCGCTGGCCGCGCTTGACCTTGTCGCCTTCGTCGACATGCAGTTTCGAACCGTAGGCCACACGCTGCGACGACCGCTCGACACCACGTTCGTCCAGGATCTGGACGGTCATGTTGCGGCCCATGGCAACGAGGTTGCCATCGGAATTGCGCAGGATGTTGCGGTTCTTGATCTGCACCGTACCTTCGTACGAGGCTTCGAGGAACGACTGGTCGACCACGGTTGCCGTACCGCCAAGGTGGAAGGTACGCATGGTGAGCTGGGTACCCGGCTCGCCGATCGACTGAGCAGCGATGACGCCGACGGCTTCGCCCATATTGACCGGCGTACCGCGCGCGAGGTCGCGGCCGTAGCAGACCGAGCAGACGCCCGTCTGGATTTCGCAGGTCAGCGCCGAGCGGATGCGGATCGACTGGATGCCGGCCTTCTCGATTTCGACGACGTCGGGCTCGAGAATCATCCTGCCCGCATCGACGATCCGCTCACCCGTGACCGGATGATCGATGTCGTCGAGCGCCGTGCGGCCGAGGATACGGGCGCCGATCGAGGCAACCACCTGGCCGGCATCGACGATGGCGGTCATGGTGAGGCCCGTCTGCGTTCCACAATCGACGTGCGTGACGATGCAATCCTGAGCGACGTCGACGAGACGGCGGGTCAGGTAGCCGGAGTTGGCGGTCTTCAGGGCGGTGTCTGCCAGACCCTTGCGGGCGCCGTGGGTCGAGTTGAAATACTCGTTGACGGTCAGGCCTTCCTTGAAGTTCGAGATGATCGGGGTCTCGATGATTTCGCCCGACGGCTTGGCCATGAGGCCACGCATGCCGCCCAGCTGGCGCATCTGGTTCGGAGAACCGCGGGCACCGGAGTGGCTCATCATGTAGATCGAGTTCATCGGCTTCTGGCGACCGGTCTTCTCGTCGAATTCGACCGCCTTAATGCGGGCCATCATCTCTTCGGCGACCTTTTCGGTCGCCTTGCCCCAGGCGTCGACAACCTTGTTGTACTTTTCGCCCTGGGTGATGAGGCCGTCATTGTACTGCTGCTCGTATTCCTTCACCAGGTTTTCGGTGTCGGCAACGATCTTGGCCTTGGCGTCCGGAATGACCATGTCGTCCTTGCCGAACGAAATGCCGGCGCGGCAGGCGTGGGCGAAGCCGAGCTGCATGATGCGGTCGCAGAAAATGACCGTGTCCTTCTGGCCGCAATGGCGATAGACCGTGTCGATCATCTTCGAGATGTTCTTCTTGGTCATTTCCTGGTTGCAGATATCGAAGGGCACCTTGCCGTTTTTCGGCAGCAGTTCGCCGATGAGCAGACGGCCAGGCGTCGTCTCATAGATCTTCGAGTAAGGCTTGCCATCCTCGTCGATCGACTTGAAGCGGCCACGGATCTTGGTGTGCAGCGTCACGACCTTGCTTTCGAGGGCGTGATGCAGCTCGCCGAGATCAGAGAAGGCCATGCCTTCGCCCGGCTCGTTCTGATTGAGGATCGACAGATAGTAGAGGCCGAGAACCATGTCCTGCGAGGGAACGATGATCGGCGCGCCGTTGGCCGGATGCAAGATGTTGTTGGTCGACATCATCAGCACGCGGGCTTCGAGCTGAGCTTCGAGCGACAGCGGCACGTGAACGGCCATCTGGTCGCCGTCGAAGTCGGCGTTGAAGGCCGTGCAGACGAGCGGATGCAGCTGGATCGCCTTGCCTTCGACCAGGATAGGTTCGAAGGCCTGGATACCCAGGCGGTGCAGCGTCGGTGCGCGGTTCAAGAGAACCGGATGCTCGCGGATGACCTCGTCGAGGATATCCCAGACTTCCGGCTTTTCCTTCTCGACCAGCTTCTTGGCCTGCTTGACGGTCGAGGAGTAACCCTTGGCGTCAAGGCGGGCATAGATGAACGGCTTGAAGAGCTCGAGCGCCATCTTCTTCGGCAGGCCGCACTGATGCAACTTCAGTTCCGGACCGGTGACGATAACGGAACGGCCGGAATAGTCGACGCGCTTGCCGAGCAGGTTTTGACGGAAGCGGCCCTGCTTGCCCTTCAGCATGTCGGAGAGCGACTTCAGCGGACGCTTGTTGGCGCCGGTGATGACACGGCCGCGACGGCCGTTGTCGAACAGCGCGTCAACGGATTCCTGCAGCATGCGCTTTTCGTTGCGGATGATGATGCCAGGCGCACGAAGCTCGATCAGACGCTTCAGACGGTTGTTACGGTTGATGACGCGGCGGTAGAGATCATTCAGATCCGACGTCGCGAAACGGCCGCCGTCGAGCGGAACCAGCGGGCGCAGATCCGGCGGGATGACCGGAACGACCTTCATGATCATCCATTCCGGACGGTTTCCCGACTCCATGAAGTTCTCGACGATCTTCAGGCGCTTCATCAGCTTCTTCTGCTTGAGATCCGACGTGGTGTCGGCAAGCTCTGCGCGCAGGTCGCCAGCGATCTTTTCGAGGTTCATCGACGCCAGCATCTCGTAGATCGCCTCAGCGCCGATCATCGCGGTGAACTGGTCTTCGCCGTATTCGTCGACAGCGAGCATGTACTCTTCTTCCGAGAGGAGCTGGTGCTCCTTCAAGGCGGTCAGGCCCGGCTCGGTGACGATGTAGTTTTCGAAGTAGAGGACGCGCTCGACATCCTTCAGCGTCATGTCGAGCAGCGTCGAAATGCGTGATGGCAGCGACTTCAGGAACCAAATGTGGGCAACGGGAGCTGCGAGCTCGATATGGCCCATGCGCTCACGGCGAACGCGCGACAGCGTGACTTCGACGCCGCACTTTTCGCAGATGATGCCCTTGTACTTCATACGCTTGTACTTGCCGCACAAGCATTCGTAGTCCTTGATCGGCCCGAAGATGCGCGCACAGAACAGACCGTCGCGTTCCGGCTTGAACGTACGGTAGTTGATGGTTTCCGGCTTCTTGATCTCACCGTAAGACCAGGAGAGGATCTTCTCCGGAGACGCGATCGAAATCCGAATGGAATCGAAATTCTGTGCAGGCACCTGCGGATTGAAAAGATTCATGACCTCTTGGTTCATGCCTGTCTCCTTCATGGGCTAAAGCGCCCTCAAAATGCGATGGTCGGCGGCAAATTCCCGGGAGCCGCCTTCCTCGCTTAAACGAGAATAACCGCTGGATGCGGCGAAACTTCCCTTCCGGGCCGACACGGATACGGCGCCCGGCGGGACCGGCGTGCGCCGCATTGGCAGCGCACGCCCTATCAAGTGCTTACTCGGCCGCGTCGGGCAGCTGAGCTGCCTGCGCCTCGTCAAGCTTGGTGTTCTCGAGCTCGACGCTGAGGCCCAGCGAGCGCATTTCCTTGACGAGAACGTTGAAGCTTTCCGGAATACCGGCTTCGAACGTGTCGTCTCCGCGGACGATGGCTTCGTAGACCTTGGTACGGCCGGCGACGTCATCCGACTTCACCGTCAGCATTTCCTGCAGCGTGTAGGCCGCGCCGTATGCTTCGAGCGCCCAGACTTCCATTTCGCCGAAGCGCTGGCCGCCGAACTGCGCCTTGCCGCCCAGCGGCTGCTGGGTCACGAGCGAGTAAGGACCGATCGAACGAGCATGGATCTTGTCGTCGACCAGATGGTTGAGCTTCAGCATGTAGATGTAGCCCACCGTCACCTGGCGGTCGAACTGCTCGCCGGTACGGCCGTCATAGAGCGTCGACTGACCGCTATCCTTAAGACCTGCCAAACGCAGCATGTCGTTGACGTCGGCTTCGTTCGCGCCGTCGAAAACAGGCGTCGCAATCGAAACGCCGCGCTTCCACTGGTCGGCGAGACGCAGAACCGAGTCGTCGTCGAACTCGTGCACCTGCTCGGCCTTGGGGCCGTCTCCGACGACATCGCCGATGGTCTTGCGCAGCGGCTCAATGTTGCCATTGGCCTTGTATGCGTCGATCAGTTCGCCGATCTGGCGACCCATGCCGGCGCAAGCCCAACCCAGATGGGTTTCCAGGATCTGGCCGACGTTCATACGCGAAGGCACGCCGAGCGGGTTCAGAACGACGTCGACATGCGTGCCGTCTTCGAGGAACGGCATGTCCTCCACCGGCACAATGCGCGAGACGACGCCCTTGTTCCCGTGACGGCCGGCCATCTTGTCGCCAGGCTGGATCTTGCGCTTTACGGCGACGAAGACCTTGACCATCTTCATGACGCCAGGGGGCATTTCATCGCCGCGCTGGACCTTTTCGACCTTGTCCATGAAGCGCTGTTCGAGGCGCGACTTGGATTCGTCGTACTGACCGCGGAGCGCTTCGAGCTCGCTCTGGACCTTTTCGTCTTCGACCGCGAACATCCACCACTGCGAGCGGGGATATTCGGAGACGACGGCGTTCGAAAGCTCGCTGCCCTTCTTGAAGCCCTTCGGGCCAGCAATAGAGGCCTGGCCGCGCAGCATTTCGATCAGACGGCCGTAGACGTTACGGTCGAGGATCGCCTGCTCGTCGTCACGGTCCTTTGCCAGACGCTCGATCTCTTCGCGCTCGATCGCCATCGCGCGCTCGTCCTTTTCAACGCCGTGGCGATTGAAGACGCGAACTTCGACGATGGTGCCGTAGGTGCCGGGCGGCATGCGCATGGAGGTGTCGCGCACGTCGGAGGCCTTTTCGCCGAAGATGGCGCGCAGAAGCTTTTCTTCCGGCGTCATCGGGCTTTCGCCCTTCGGCGTGATCTTGCCAACGAGGATATCGCCCGGCTGAACTTCGGCGCCGATATAGACGATGCCGGCTTCGTCGAGGTTTTTCAGCGCTTCTTCCGAAACGTTCGGAATATCGCGGGTGATTTCCTCAGGACCAAGCTTGGTGTCGCGTGCCATCACTTCGAATTCCTCGATGTGAATGGAGGTGAACACGTCGTCGGCAACGATACGCTCGGAGAGCAGGATCGAGTCTTCGTAATTGTAGCCGTTCCAGGGCATGAACGCGACGAGCGCGTTGCGGCCGAGCGCCAGGTCGCCGAGATCGGTCGATGGGCCGTCGGCGAGGATGTCGCCGCGGTTGACCTCGTCACCGACGGTGACCAGCGGGCGCTGGTTGACGCAGGTGTTCTGGTTCGAACGCTGGAACTTCTGCAGACGGTAGATATCGACGCCGGACTTGCCGGCTTCGAGGTCTTCCGTGGCGCGGATAACGATACGCGTCGCGTCGACCTGGTCGACCACGCCGCCGCGGCGGGCGCCGATGGCAGCACCCGAGTCACGGGCGACGACCGGCTCCATGCCGGTCCCGACGAACGGAGCTTCGGCACGCAGCAGCGGCACTGCCTGACGCTGCATGTTCGAGCCCATCAGCGCGCGGTTGGCGTCGTCGTTTTCCAGGAACGGGATGAGCGCGGCTGCGACCGAAACAACCTGCTTCGGCGAGACGTCCATCAGGTTCATGCTGTCGCGCGGAGCGAGCATAACTTCACCGGCATGACGGCAGACGACGAATTCGTCGACGAAGGACCCGTCAGCGTTCATCTCGGCGTTGGCCTGGGCGACGTAGTACTTCGCCTCTTCCATGGCGGAGAGGTAGAGCACGTCGCTCGTCACCTTGCCGTCGACGATTCGGCGGTACGGGCTTTCGATGAAGCCGTACTTGTTGACGCGGGCAAAGGTCGCAAGCGAGTTGATCAGACCGATGTTCGGGCCTTCCGGCGTTTCGATCGGGCAAATGCGGCCATAGTGGGTCGGATGCACGTCGCGGACTTCGAAGCCGGCGCGCTCACGGGTCAGACCGCCCGGGCCAAGAGCCGAAAGACGGCGCTTGTGGGTGATTTCCGAGAGCGGGTTGACCTGGTCCATGAACTGCGAGAGCTGCGAGGAACCGAAGAATTCGCGCACGGCGGCGGCTGCCGGCTTGGCGTTGATCAGATCCTGCGGCATGACCGTGTCGATCTCGATCGAGGACATACGTTCCTTGATCGCGCGCTCCATACGCAGCAGGCCGAGACGGTACTGGTTTTCCATCAGCTCGCCGACCGAACGGACGCGGCGGTTGCCGAGGTTGTCGATGTCGTCGATCTCGCCCTTGCCATCGCGCAGTTCGACCAGCATCCTGACCACGGCCAGGATGTCGTCCTTGCGCAGGATGCGGACGGTGTCTTCGACGGTCAGGTCGAGGCGCATGTTCATCTTGACGCGGCCGACGGCGGAGAGGTCGTAACGCTCCGCATCGAAGAACAGCGAGTTGAACATGGCTTCCGCCGATTCCATGGTCGGCGGCTCACCCGGACGCATGACGCGGTAGATGTCGAACAGAGCGTCCTGACGGTTCTCGTTCTTGTCGGCTGTCAGTGTGTTGCGGATATAGGCGCCGACATTGATGTGGTCGATGCCGAGAACCGGGATCTCGTCGAAGCCGTTCGCCAGGATGATGCCAAGCGTCTTCTCGTCGATTTCGTCGCCAGCCTCGAGGTAGATTTCACCCGTCGAGTAGTTGACGATGTCACCGGCAAGGTAGTTGCCGTAAAGATCGTCGTCGGCGGCCTTGAGTGCCTTCAGGCCCTTGTCGGAAAGCTGGCGCAGCAGGCGCGGGGTCAGCTTCTTGCCGGCTTCCACGACGACTTCGCCGGTATCGGCGTCGACCATCTCGGTGATCGCCTTGGCACCCTTCAGCGTTTCCGGCTTGAAAGGAATACGCCAGCCTTCGCCGTCGCGCTTGTAGAGCGACTTCGTGTAGAAAGTGTCGAGGATTTCCTCGCCGTCCATGCCGAGCGCCATCAGCAGCGACGTCACAGGGATCTTGCGGCGGCGGTCGATACGGGCGTAGACGATGTCCTTGGCGTCGAATTCGATATCGAGCCAGGAACCGCGATAAGGGATGACGCGCGCAGCAAAGAGCAGCTTGCCGGACGAATGGCTCTTGCCCTTGTCGTGGTCGAAGAAGACGCCCGGCGAACGGTGCATCTGAGAGACGATGACGCGCTCGGTACCGTTGACGATGAACGTGCCGTTGTTGGTCATGAGCGGCATGTCGCCCATGTAGACGGACTGTTCCTTGATGTCCTTGATCGACTTCGCGCCGGTATCCTCGTCGATATCGAACACGATGAGGCGCAGAGTCACCTTCAGCGGCGCCGCATAGGTCAGGTCGCGCTGACGGCATTCGTCAACGTCGAACTTCGGCGGTTCGAATTCGTAGGACACGAATTCCAGCATCGATGCGCCGGAGAAATCGGTGATCGGGAAAACCGACTTGAAGACGGCCTGAAGGCCCTCGTCGGGCCGGCCGCCCTTCGGCTCTTCAACCATCAGAAACTGGTCGTAGGACGCCTTCTGAACCTCGATGAGGTTCGGCATTTCTGCGACTTCGGGGATCTTACCAAAAAACTTGCGTACGCGCCTGCGACCGTTGAACGAAAGGGTCTGAGCCATCGTCGCTCCTTCAAAATCTTGCACCCGGGCCTGCAACGGACGGGAACCGATGGCCAGTCGATCCCGTCAATCAATGAGTAGTTCAATCTCGTCCGACCCCGGAAAACGCTCAGCTCGGATTGCTGTGCTGCCCTCGGTGGGAGACCATCCTTTTGAAGAACCCATTACCCAAAAGCCGTTTCGACGCGGCTTTTGGGTAATTCGTTCAGAAAAACGGCAAATGGGAGGCAGTAGAAATACTGCCTCCCAAAAGCAGTTCAAGATTACTTGACGTCGGCCTTGGCGCCAGCGTCTTCAAGCTTCTTCTTGATGTCAGCGGCTTCAGCCTTGTTGACGCCTTCCTTGACAGCCTTCGGAGCGGCTTCAACGAGATCCTTGGCTTCCTTGAGGCCGAGACCGGTGATGGCGCGGACTTCCTTGATGACGTTGATCTTGTTGGCGCCGACATCCGTGAGGATGACGTCGAATTCGGTCTTTTCTTCTTCAACGACAGCAGCAGCAGCACCGCCACCAACGGCAGCAACAGCTACCGGAGCAGCGGCGGAAACGCCCCACTTTTCTTCGAGAAGCTTCGACAGTTCTGCAGCTTCCAGAACGGTCAGCGAGGAGAGGTCGTCAACGATCTTTGCGAGATCAGCCATTTTACTAGTTCCTTTTGTTCGGTTCGAACCGGTTGATTATAAACAGCGAAAAACCGCCTTACGCGGCTTCGTCCTTCTTGGCGTAGGCCGCAAACACGCGAGCAAGCTGGCTTGCCGGTGCTGCAACAACCCCAGCGATGCGGGTAGCCGGTGTCTGGATCATGCCCAGCAGCTTCGCACGCAACTCATCGAGCGAAGGCAGGGTCGCAAGCGACTTGACTGCATCGGCGTTGAGCGTGGTTGTTCCCATGGCGCCGCCCAGAACAATGATCTTGTCATTGGTCTTGGCGAAATCCATGACGACCTTCGGAGCGGTGATCGGATCGGTGCTGTATGCAATCAGCGTCTGACCCTTGAAGAGATTGGACATCCCTTCCGCTTCCGTACCCTGAAGGGCAATCTTGGCCAGGCGGTTCTTCGCGACTTTGACGGTGCCGCCAGCTGCGCGCATCTTCGAACGAAAATCGTTCATCTGCGCGACTGTGGCACCAGCATAGTGGGCCACGACAACTGAGCCCGAAGCCTTGAAGACTTCGTTCAGTTCCGTGACGAATTCGCGTTTTTCCGCTCTTTCCACTGCCTATCTCCAGTTGGCGGGACCGAAAATGGGCCCGCCGGTTGCCTTTTGCCTCCTGGGATCAAGCGAGATCCCAAGCGACGCTTGAGGATCCTGTCCCCCCGCGCTCTCGCGCCAATCAAGGCTAAAGAGGCACAAGGCATCCAAGGCTCGAACCGAGTTCCTAGAAGCGAACTTCTTGCAATTCGGGTCTTACCCGTCTCATGCAGGCACAGTGATTAAGGGAAAACCACCTGCAATCTCGGACAGGATTCCGGATTTCTCCGGAATATTCCGGCCCCTTGCGAGGCCGGAAATTCAGTCGCCGGACTTAAAGCCCGGCATAAACTTATGCGGTCGGCGCTCCGGTGACCGAGCCGGGCTCGATCTTGACGCCCGGGCCCATGGTCGACGAAATCGCCACGCGTTTGACGTAGTTGCCCTTGGCGCCAGCCGGCTTCGCCTTGATGACGGCGTCGGCAAAGGCGCGGATGTTTTCTTCCAGAGCCTTGGCTTCGAAAGAGGCCTTGCCGATACCGGCATGGACGATGCCAGCCTTCTCGACGCGGAACTCGACAGCGCCGCCCTTGGAAGCCTTGACGGCACCAGCGACATCCATAGTAACGGTGCCGACCTTCGGGTTCGGCATCATGCCGCGGGGGCCGAGAACCTTACCGAGACGGCCGACGAGCGGCATCATATCGGGGGTGGCAATGCAGCGATCGAATTCGATCTTGCCGCCCTGGACGATTTCGACGAGGTCTTCGGCGCCAACGATATCGGCACCAGCGGCCTTGGCTTCGTCAGCCTTGGCGCCACGAGCGAAAACAGCGACGCGAACCGTGCGGCCCGTGCCGTTCGGCAGGTTGACGACGCCACGAACCATCTGGTCCGCATGGCGCGGGTCGACGCCGAGGTTCATCGAGACTTCGATGGTTTCGTCGAACTTGGCGACAGCCCGTTCCTTGACCATGCCGATGGCCAGGGTCAGAGCGTAGAGCTTGGTGGGATCAACACCTTCGTTGATCTTCTGCGTGCGCTTACCAGCCATGATCTTAACCCACCACTTCCAGGCCCATGGCGCGGGCGGAGCCCTCGATCATCGCCATTGCACCTTCGATATCCGCTGCGTTCAGATCCTTCATCTTGGCTTCTGCGATCGACTTGATCTGAGCCTTGGTGAGGGAGCCGGCCTTGGCGCCCTTGCCGGGCGTCTTGGAACCGGATGTGATCTTCGCTTCCTTCTTCAGCCAGTAGCTGACCGGCGGCTGCTTCATCGCGAAGGTGAAGGACTTGTCCTGGTAATAGGTGATGACGACCGGAATCGGCATGCCCTTTTCCATTTCCTGCGTGGCGGCATTGAACGCCTTGCAGAATTCCATGATGTTAATGCCACGCTGACCAAGCGCCGGACCAATCGGCGGGGACGGGTTTGCCGATCCTGCCTTGACCTGAAGCTTGAGCTGGCCTGCAACTTTCTTAGCCATATCTCTCTGCCTTTCATGAACGGCCGGTCGCCCGGCCCGTGATGCCGGATCTCTCCGGCGGCTGCGGTTGCGTGGTGCGGATCATTAGGGTCCGGCTAAGACCCCTCACCTTCCACGCGGGTGCGGACAACGTCCGCAGGAAACAGGCCGCAAGAGCCAGCCTCCAATTTCTGCAATCAGACCTTCTCAACCTGAGCGTATTCCAGCTCGACTGGCGTCGCTCGGCCGAAGATCGACACTTCCACCTTCAGGCGCGAACGCTCTTCGTCCACATCCTGAACCGTGCCGTTGAACGAAGCGAACGGACCGTCGGAAACGCGGACCTGCTCGCCGATCTCGAAGGTAATGGAGGCCTTCGGCCGCTCGACACCTTCCTGGACCTGGCCGAGAATGCGCTCGGCTTCATAATCCGGAATCGGAACGGGCTTATTGTCGGAGCCGAGGAAACCTGTGACCTTCGGCGTATTCTTGATCAGGTGGTAGGCTTCGTCCGTCAGATTGGCACGAACCATGACATAGCCCGGGAAAAACTTGCGCTCGGAATCGACCTTGCGGCCGCGACGCACTTCCACCACCTTTTCGGTCGGCACGAGGATCTTCTCGAACAGGTGCTCAAGCCCTTTCTGGCGAGCCTTATTCTCGATGTCTTCAGCCACCTTCTTTTCAAAATTGGAATATGCGTGGACGATGTACCAACGTGCCGCCATTTTCATCTCCACCCGTATCAGTTGCCGGTATTCAGCACGAAGCTCAGAGCCCAGCCGATCAGCTGGTCAGCGGCAAAGAAAAACAGCGCGGCGAAAACCACCATCACCAGCACCATGACCGTCGAGATCATGGTCTCGCGGCGCGACGGCCATGTAACTTTCGACGTCTCGGAGCGAACCTGCTGCAGAAACGCAAACGGATTGGATTTGGATGCCATCGACTGCCCACGCAATTACGGCGCGTAAAGCTGAAACTATCAGCCCCACGCACCGCGTGTCTGTTGAACCCTAAATAAACACCGATTTCCGAATACACAAGAGGGAAACCGAAGTTTAACGAAATTACTTACCACCAATCAATCCCCGGCCGGAAATGCCGCGAGCATGTGCGCGCTGTCCCGCATCCAGGAAAATGGCAGGGGCAGTAGGGCTCGAACCTACGACCTGCGGTTTTGGAGACCGCCGCTCTACCAACTGAGCTATACCCCTTCATACCGATCATTCAGCGCCTGAGCCAAGGCCCGCAAATCGCTGCTGAAAAGCATGGCGCTCCCTTTAAGACGGCGACAAGGGATTGGCAAGCACGATTTTCGATTTTCAAAGCCATTCTCCTGATATGCGAACGATCGGCTTTTCAATCGCGCGACCAAGGTCGGTTCAGACCTTCACATATTTCCGCCAATCGTGCTCTTCCTTAAAGCCCAGCACCTCGCGGATCTTGCGGTTGGAGAGCAGGCCCTCATATTCGCCGATCTCGCGGGTGAAGGGCACGTTCGGGAAGAATCGCTTTGCGAGCTCCTTCGATGGCGTATTGGCCGAGACGGTGTCGTTGGCGGCATTGAACACCTGGTAGCCGAGACCGTCCTTCTCGACGCAAAGATGGCAGATCTGCCCGAGGTCGCGGGCGTCGATATAGCTCCAGGCGATACGCTTGCGCATCTCGGGATGGGCGAAATAGGTCGGGAACTTCTCGTATTCGTCAGGCTCGATGACGTTGCCGATGCGCAGCGCATAGATGTCGAAGCCCGAACGTTCGGCAAAGGCGCGCGCCGTCTTTTCGTTGACCACCTTCGAAAGGCCGTAGGAATCCATCGGATTGACGTCGTAGTCCTCCTCCAGCGGGAACTGGTGGAAATCGCGATGGCCTTCGGCAAAGCAGACTCCATAAGTCGTCTCGCTCGATGCCACGATAATCTTCCGGATGCCGAGCTTCACCGCCGCCTCGATGACATTATAGGTGCCCATCGTGTTGATGCGGAAGGTTTCGTTGTCGGGCTTGATCAGGATGCGCGGGATGGCGGCGAAATGCACGACGGCGTCGAAGGGCTGCACGCCCCTGCCCGCGTCGAGATCGGGAAAATCGCGATGCATCGAAAGCGCGTTGAAGACCTGACCGCTATCGGTGATGTCGGCGATGAGATTGGTGACGCCGGGGCTATCCAGCGGCACGAGATCGAGGTTGTGAACCTCGTAACCTGATTTGACGAGCCATGGCACAGCATGGCGACCTGCCTTGCCCGAACCGCCCGTGAACAGAATACGTCTCTTCATGGAATATCCTCCGCGTCATGAAATCGGAGGCATAGATAGACGCTTCCGCGCGAAGAGCAAGCGAGCGTCCGGCAGGGGTTCACCCCCGCGTCGCCAGGAGCATCCTATCCGGAGCACCTGGCCAATCATTTCCGGTCACCGCAGAACCCTGCGATGGCCTGTAAGGGTCGTTACTTGACGACACTTACCTCGTCGATCTGCACTCCGGCTGACTGAACAACCTCTTGCGGAATTGCAGCGATGAAAAACATCGTAAAAACATACATCGCGAATATCGTCGCAGCGAATGTGGCCTTGGGAATCATCCGGGCTCTCCTCTTTGCAAGGAGGAGTCTGGACTAAAATGGTCCAATCACAAACCGGTTTCTGAACGTGAGATGAACAAAATACTGTGACAGGCATATTTAACGATATTTTTACAACACCTGTTAAACCTACAAGAAGCCATGAAAATCAAAAACCCCGCTGTTTCCAGCGGGGTCTTCATAATTGCGGATAACTCGAAAGTTACTCGACGATGGAGGCGACGATACCGGCGCCGACGGTGCGGCCGCCTTCGCGGATGGCGAAGCGCAGCTTTTCTTCCATCGCGATCGGAACGATCAGCTCGACCGATACCGTGACGTTGTCGCCCGGCATCACCATCTCGGTGCCTTCCGGCAGCGTCACGATGCCGGTCACATCGGTCGTGCGGAAGTAGAACTGCGGACGGTAGTTGGTGAAGAACGGCGTATGACGGCCACCCTCTTCCTTCGTCAGGATGTAGGCTTCAGCCATGAACTTCTTGTGCGGCTTGACCGAACCCGGCTTGCACAGAATCTGGCCACGCTCAACGCCGTCACGGGTAACGCCGCGGATCAGCGCGCCGATGTTGTCGCCAGCCTGGCCCTGGTCGAGCAGCTTGCGGAACATTTCAACGCCGGTCACCGTCGTCTTCGTCGTCGGGCGGATGCCGACGATCTCGACTTCTTCGCCAACCTTGACGATGCCACGCTCGACGCGGCCGGTCACAACCGTGCCGCGGCCAGAGATCGAGAACACGTCTTCGATCGGCAGCAGGAACGGCAGGTTGATCGGACGCTCAGGCGTCGGGATGTAGGCGTCGACCGCAGCCATCAGCTCGCGGATCGCGTCTTCGCCGATCTTCTTGTCGGAATCTTCAAGAGCAGCCAGCGCCGAACCCTTGACGATCGGGATTTCGTCGCCCGGGAAGTCGTAGGACGACAGCAGTTCGCGAACTTCGAGCTCGACCAGTTCGAGGAGCTCGGCGTCGTCAACCTGGTCGACCTTGTTCAGGAACACCACGATTGCCGGAACGCCGACCTGGCGGGCCAGCAGAATGTGTTCGCGCGTCTGCGGCATCGGGCCGTCAGCGGCCGAGCACACCAGGATCGCGCCGTCCATCTGGGCAGCACCGGTGATCATGTTCTTGACGTAGTCGGCGTGGCCGGGGCAGTCGACGTGCGCATAGTGGCGCGCCGGCGTCTCATACTCGACGTGCGCCGTCGAGATCGTGATGCCGCGGGCCTTTTCTTCCGGAGCCGCGTCGATCTGGTCGTACGCCTTGTACTCACCGAAGTACTTCGTGATCGCTGCCGTCAGAGACGTCTTGCCGTGGTCAACGTGGCCAATCGTGCCAATGTTGACGTGCGGCTTGTTGCGCTCAAACTTACTCTTTCCCATTTGAATGCTTCCTGTGAACGAAAATGGTGGCCCCGGCGAACCGGTTTAGTGCCGCCGTTTAAGGCTTTCGGCGAGATTGCGCAAGACTTAATTGCAGACGCCATTCTTGGCCTGAGAGCGCATATGGGAGACAATTTGCCGCCTGCAAGGCGATCTGCCAAAGCCCCCTTGAAAATCGCTGAAATCTTAAAGAAAATCGCATCGAACACCGGGGACGCGCCATAGACGTTCGGCGTCGAGCGCCCTTCCCTGCCAGCCGATAACCGCAATCATCAGCGTCTCCGCCAGCGCCGGAGACATCTTGAGATGACCGCGGCAGCTGTCGTATGAAGTGGCTTAACGGAAAATGGAGCGGGTAGCGGGAATCGAACCCGCGTATTCAGCTTGGAAGGCTGCTGCTCTACCATTGAGCTATACCCGCGGGGTGGTCCGATCCGATGACGAATGGTGGAGAGAGTTGGATTTGAACCAACGTAGGCTGAGCCAACGGATTTACAGTCCGTCCCCTTTAACCACTCGGGCATCTCTCCAGTTTTCGTCCGGATCGCAAGACCAAGTTCGTCAGACTTCGAAGCGTTGCCGCCCGTCGTCTGCGCCGCGTATATGACCGGAGCATTTCAGTCTGTCAACACGATGACAACGGAAAAAACACGAAAAATTTCATTCGCCACCGAAAGCCGGCATATGAAAGAAAGCCTATGCGGCAGCGAGCGCCATGGCTATAAAGCTGCATGAGCAAAGACAACAAATCCGGCGGCAAGACCGCGACAGACCCATCCGCCAAGGATACGCATTACGCCACTCTGCGGCGCGCCCACCGTGACGCCAAGCGCGAACGCGGCGAGATTCCGACACCCCAGCCGCAAAAGCGCAAGCGCGGCGGCGAAGACTGGAAGCCGCCGGCGCTTGCGCCCGACCAGGTGCATCTCTATGGCCTGCATACCGTGCGCGCGGCCCTCGACAATTCCGAACGCAAGAAGATCAAGCTGTTCGTGACGCAGAATGCGCTCGCGCGCCTCGAAGTCGATGTCGAGGCGCTCGGCATTCCCTTCGAGATCGTCTCGCCGCAGGAGATCGACAAGGTGCTCGGCCCCGAGGCGATTCATCAGGGCGTTATGCTGGAAACACGGCCGCTTCCGGTACGCCGGCTCGAAGCGCTGAAGGACAGCCCTCTCCTGCTCGTCCTCGATCAGGTGACCGATCCGCACAATGTCGGCGCGATCATGCGCTCGGCCGTCGCCTTCAACGCGGGTGCGGTCATTACCACGCAGCGACACAGCCCGACCGAATCGGGCGTGCTCGCCAAGTCTGCCTCGGGCGCGCTGGAGCTGATACCTTATATACAGGTTACCAATCTCGCCGATGCGCTCGGCGAATTGCACAAGCTCGGTTTCTCCACCATCGGCCTCGATTCGGAAGGGCCGGCGCCGCTCGAAGGCACCTTCTCCGGCGAGAAGGTGGCGCTGGTGCTGGGATCCGAAGGCAAGGGGCTTCGGCAGAAGACGCGGGAAACCGTGAACGCACTTGCCCGTCTCGACATGCCGGGCGCGATCAAATCGCTCAATGTCTCGAATGCGGCGGCGATCGCGCTTTATGCGGCGCGGCTCCACTTGAAGGTATAGGCTGGCTGCGGCAAAGGGTAATTGTCATGGTCCGTTTCCTCCCTAAACTGGTGGCTCCGGCAGCGGCGCTGCTTGTCTGTGGACTTGCATATGGACAGGGTATCGATCCCGATATTCTCAAAGCACAGGCCGGAACCTATCTCGTTGCCCCGGAAGACGGTGCGACCGGATGTCGGTTGACGCTGGAAACCGGCGAAGCGATCGGCGGCCATTCGCTCTCCGGCCAGGACTCTTGCATGATGCCGCTGCCTGCACTTGCCGAAGCCTACTCCTGGAATTTCGACGGCAATGGCGGCGTTATCCTGATCGATGCGACACGCAAGGTGCTCGCCCGTTTCGTCGAGAACGAAGGGCAGCCGATGAAGACTGAGGATGGCGCGCCGCTGTTGCTGATCGCCGCACCTGACGGCGTCGATCGCCTGCCGACTGTCGCCAGTCTTGCCGGGACATGGGCGATGCAAAGACCGGACGGCGAAAGGCTTTGCGGCGCGACGCTCAACGGCCGCGTCGATGCGGAGGGCAACGCGCCGCTGTCCCTTTCGGGAGACTGCGCTGCCAACGTCGCCAGACTGAAGCTCGCCCTCTGGCATATTGAGGGTTTCGGGCTGACGCTGATGAGCCTTGACGGTTCGTCGCTTGGCTTCGACATGCGCGCTGACGGCAATTTCGACAAATCGAAGGAGGAAGGCGGCAAGCCGCTTTCACTCGTTCGCCACTAACCCATAGTCAGTCGGCTCCGATGCCAGAAAAATCCACTTTTGCCTTGGAATGACGCCCCGGAGCACTATGATCGAGCAATGATCGGTTGCCGCAACCGGCCCAGAAGCAAGAAGGAACGATCTCTATCATGGCCATTCGACCACTGATTTTCGGTATCCTCTTCATCGCGGTCTTCGTCGTGATTATCATCAGCATCATCTGGGTGGACACGTCACACCCCATCCACCAGCCCGATCCTCTGTCGCCGACGGCGCCCGGCCCCGCGACGCCGGGACAGGTACAATAATTACTGGCAGGAACGCGGACTGCGATCATGCGTTAATCCCGGAATCGAACGAGGATTGAACGCTTATGCGCATAATGATAGCCGTCGTCTCCCTCATGGCTGCCTCCGTGCCCAGCATCGCGATGATGTCGCCCTCTCGCGCCGGACAGGCCGGCAATGGCGACAGGATCGAGGCGAGCGTCAACGAACGCATCACTCAATGACTAGAGGCCCGGATGACCCGGGCCGTTATCGTCAGCTGCGGTAGAGCCAGAACGGCATGCCGCGATCGCGCCACTCGCGGCGCTCCTGCCAACGCTCGGCACGCCACCGCCGCCAGTGACGGCGATCATCGCGCCAGTCGGAGCGGCGCCAGTCGCGCTGATCGCGCCAGCCACGGTCGTCACGATAGTCACGGTCGTCACGATAGTCACGATAGTCACGGTCGCGATCATATCGCCAGCCACGATCGTCACCGTCGCGATCACCTTGCCAGCCATCACGAATTTGAACGATATCGCCCTGCGTCGACACCGCCGGCCGCTCGGCCGGCATGGCGGCCGCCGGTGCGACGGACGCGAAAGCCGCACCGACGGAAATGGTTGCGGCGAGAAAGAGATGAGCGAGCTTCATGGCTGTTTCCTCATTGATGATGAGGCGAAGATATGCGGGCGCGCCTGAATTGGCGCTGAAGCAGCCCTTCACGCGCGGTTCATCAAGCGATGCGTGCTATCTGAAAAGATCTGCCGGTGCGAGATTGAGCGAAGCAGCGTCGAACCAACGTCATGAGTTGGCAGGCCGTATCGCCCGGAAAAGAATGGTGCCCCCGGCAGGGTTCGAACCCGCGACCCCCTGATTACAAATCAGGATGGAAAGGCTTATTTCACAGTGCTTCTTCGGCGTTATGCGCCATTTGTGCGCCACCGGGCGGCCCGACACCGAAAATCGATGACGATATGCTGTCCATGACGTTGCGGTGGCTGTCGCTAGGGAACATGTGCCCGTATCGGCTCATCGTGACGGCAAGTGACGAATGACCGGCGAAGGTTTGCACGGTTTTCGGCTGCATTCCGGCTTCAATCCATGTGCTGATAGCGAAGTGGCGAAGAGCGTGCCAGTTGAATGCCTTGAACTTCCTGCCTTCCGTCTCTGCCTTCTTGGTAGCAGCGGCCAGCAGCGGCCGGAACTCGCGTTTTCAGCACGTTCTTGTGATTCAGGAACCCGCCGCGCGCATTCGGAAAGATGAGGTCATCAGCCTCTTTCTTGGTTGCTGCCTCGCGCCATGCTCTCAGATCGGCAAGCATTGCCGATGACAAAGGCACCTGCCGGATACCGGCTAGAGATTTGGTGGTGTCTTCGTTCTTATATGCATCAACTCTGCCATCGACTGTGAGCTCGCCAGCATTAAACGCCACGTGCCTCCATCGGAGTGCGTAAAGCTCAGAGGCGCGGACGCCAGCCGACGCGGACAGCCTCATCCGAACTGCAAGGCTTCCCTTTGCCTCTGCCAGAGCCGCGGCAAGGTTTACCTTGGATGGCGGCACGACCTTCTTCGGCCCCTCGCCTCGCTTGCCGGTTACTCTGATGCCCACGGCTGGATTGGCTGCCATCAAATCGCGGGAGACGGCATGCCGCAAGGATCTCGACAAGCTCCCGATAATACGGCGCGTCGTGACGACGCCAACGCCAGCATCGCGCAGTTTGTCCTTGAATTCGGTCACTGTCTTCGCGGTGCACAGTGATAGCTTCACTGAACCGATACCGCCCTCGAAGGTAACGGCGCGCCCCTCTTGTGGCGCCACGTAGTTGAGTAGCTGCGCTTCGACGGTTCGGTAGTAGTGCTCGCCGACATGTTCGCCTCGATCGCGACGGGCGGCAAGGCTCTTCAGGTAATCCTTGACCGCATCCTCGACCGTGGTGCTCGCCGCTTCGGCGCGATACGTGCCGGTGACAACTTGGTGCGTGACCTCAGTGCGGCGACCCTCGGCATCCCGCTTCTTTTCATACTGCTCCTTATGCCGCTTGCCGCCTGCATCGGTATAGGCGAGCACCCACGCCTCGCGTTCAACGCCCTTGCTTGTCTTCCATTTCCGTTTCGTGATTGTCGCCATTCAATGACCTCCTGATTTGGATGGAGCATGAAAGCATGGCGCACGGCGGCAAGCAAGGTAAACCTTGACAAACAATGTAAAATGATGTAAGGGAGCGGACACAGTTGTCCGGTGATACAGATACCCTGTAAACTGAGCGGTGTCAACCCCGATAGGAGAAAAAAATGCAGGCAGCGAATGATAATGTGATTGAGGGCGATTTGCTCATGGGCGCGAACGCAATCGCGCGCTTCCTCGGCGTCACTCCCCGGCAGGTCTACAGGCTCACATACGGCGAGCTCGTCCCCCACTTCAAACTTGGCGGCACCGTCGCTGCCCGCAAGTCCACGCTGTCCAAATGGATGGCGGAGCAAGAAGCGGCTGCATAGCCGCATACCCCCCAAACAGGAGCATTGATGGAAATCCTATACCTAGAACCGTGCCGCGGACATGGCGGCGGCGGAGCGATGATGGTCGCCCGCTTCTCAGTGAAGCTCACTCCATACCTTCAACTGCACAATCTGCGGCTCCTGGAGACCCCCAACGGCCCGAAAGTCCACTTCCCCGCCATCACGGGCGGCGGCGGGAAGGTCGCCACGATGGACCCTTCTTACGCTCGCCAAATCGCAGAATCGGCCATGGCCGCATACCACCGGAGGCTAACAATTGCCGACACCGACATTGACGCAGCTTGAAACCAATCTCGAAGACCTAAGGGCAATGAGCCCGCGGGAAACCCCCGCCTCGGATAGCCGCGAGGCAATGATTTTCGGAATTTACGATCGGCTCGCCGACCACGAAAATTGCGTGGCCAACGTCGTTCTTGTGCCGGCCGACGAGATCGGTGCGCCAGACTGGGACCGTGCCGACCCAACTAATCTTGAGTCCCTGCCCGCTGACGAATGGCCGCAAGACGAGCAGGCCGCCATGCGCGCCGCAGTTATTGTCGATCAGATCGACGGGTGTTCGGGCGACACATCCATGCTTGTCTTCCTCCGCGAGAACGACGAGCCGTCCTTGATCCAGATCGCCGGCCCTGAAGCTGACCGCGACATCGCCCACGCTATCATCGCGCGCGACATCGGCGCCGCGCCTGTCGTTCGTCCACCGTCGAAATTTGCTGAAAGCTTAGCCAAGCTCGGTCAGGAGCTATTCGCTCCGAAAGCCCCTCCCGTTGCAGCGAATGACAACAAGCCTGCCAAGGCGGAAAAGCCCTCCGCATTCGTCGACGCGGAAACGCTTCTCGGCATGGAATTCTCGCCCATCAAGTACGTCATTCCCGGTTATGTGGCCGAAGGACTGACCCTGCTTGGCGGCAGGCCTAAACTCGGCAAGTCGTGGCTCGCTCTCGATTTCGGCATTGCTGTTGCCAGTGGCGGGCTATCGCTCGGCGTCGAGTGCGAACAAGGCGATGCTTTCTATCTGGCTTTGGAGGACAACCAGCGCCGTTTGCAGGATCGGCTTCGCGTGGTTCTGCCGAAGTTTCATCGGCCCGACATGTCGCGGCTTTCGCTTCTGACAGAGGCGCCGAAGATCAATGCCGGGCTTATCGACACGCTCGAAGCCTGGCGCACGCGCGTCAGCAACCCGCGCCTTATCATCGTGGATACCCTGGCAATGGTCCGTGCAGAGAAGAAGCGCAACCAAGATTCCTATTCTGCGGACTATGAAGCCCTGTCGCCATTGCAGCGCTACGCAAGCGCGCATCGGCTCGCAATCATCGTAGTGACGCACGTGCGCAAAGCCGAAGCCGAAGATCCGTTGGAGATGATATCCGGCACCAACGGCCTGACCGGCGCAGCGGACTCCATCATGATCCTCAACAGGACAGCGGACGGCCTGAAACTGTATGGCCGTGGCCGTGACGTGGAGGAAGTGGAGAAGGCGCTCAAGTTTGACGGCGGCAAGTGGTCTGTGCTCGGCAACGTGGACGACGTGAAGCGCAGCGACCAGCGCCAGAAGATCCTGACTGCCCTATCAGAAGCAGAGAAGCCTATCGGGCCATCCGAGATAGCAACCGCGGCCGGCATGACGGCAGCCAACGTTCGCTATCTCCTCGGCAAGATGGTCAAGGCTGGCGAGTGCGAGAAGTCCGAATTCGGTCTTTATGTACTCCCCTCACCCCTCACACCCCTCACAGTCCAACGTTATCTTCCCCCCTCACAGTGTAATAATACAGAGTGTGAGGGGTGTGAGGACTGTGAGGGGGCACACCTCAAAGTGCATCCGATGGCTGAATGGCCATATGGAACCCCGCAATGGCGTGGGCTGCGTGCTGCCAAGCTATCAATCCAGCCTCTCTGCGAAGCATGTCTTTGCAGAGAGGTGGTCGAGCCTGCGACCGTGGTTGACCACATCATCGCCATAGCGAAGGGCGGCGATCCGTTCCCGCCTCTGTCCGGCCTCATGTCCATGTGCGAGCCCTGCCACAACACGAAGACCAATGCTGTTGATCATCCGAATGCATCGGGCTTCAGGCGGGCCATGAAGGGCTATGACGTGGACGGCAACCCGATCGACCCGGAAGGGTGGGCCTTCGCGGGACGGGAGTCGACGGGCGCGGAACCGGCGATGGGCAATGATAAAGACTTAGTTTTACAGGAGGCCGACCGATGGGTTTAAGAGGCCCCGGCGCAAAGCCCAAATCCGGCAAGGTCGCAGCCAACGATAACCTTCGGAAAGAGCTTCCGTGGGAGGCTGAGGGCCTGTCTCGCCTAGAGCGCGTCGTTGCGTTCATGGAGGATATGCCGGTCACCCAGGGCAAGCTGGCAGGCACGAAGATGATACTGCGGCCCTGGCAGGTCGAGCAGTTCCTCGATCCGATTTTTACGGAGGATGATGACGGAAAGCGGCGCGTTCGAACTGCTGCGCTTTCCATGGGCCGCAAGAACGGGAAAACCGGTATCTCGGCTGCACTGGCCTGCTGCTTCCTCGTGGGGCCGGAAGCCGAAGAGCGCGGCGAGATCTACTTCTGCGCCATGGATAAAGCCCAGGCCGCGAAAGCCTGGGCGGAGTGCAAAGCCATGCTGGAAGGGCATGCTGAGCTTTCGCAGCGCGTGAACATCATACGGTTCAGCAAGGAAATCGAAGTCCTCGAAGGCGCCGGCAAGGGTTCGGTCCTGAAGGCGTTGTCGGCAGATGCGGATAGCAAGCTCGGCCTGTCACCTTCATTCGTGCTTTGCGATGAAATCGGCTACTGGCCGAAGCGCGATCTATTCGACGCGATGGACTCCGCCCTTGGCGCGCGCGACGAACCGCTGATCGTTGCCATCTCGACGCAGGCCAAGGACGATACCCATTTCTTCTCGGAGATGATCGACTACGGCCTGAAAATCCATGCCGGCGAAGTCGAGGACGCATCTTTCCACCTCACCATGTTTGCGGCCGGCACGACGGACGATCCGTGGGATCCAGCTACATGGGCAAAAGCTAACCCGGCGCTTGGCGACTTCCTGTCTCTTGAGCAGGTCGAGCGGCAGGCCATGCAGGCGCAGCGCATCCCCTCGAAGGAAGCGGACTTCCGGAACAAGGTTCTCAATCAGAGAATAGACGGCACCGTGCGCTTCATCGCGGCCAGGGAATGGAACGACTGCAATCTCGGGCCGATCGATGACAAGGATCTGGAAGGGCGCGAATGCTTCGGGGCCTTGGACTTGTCGGCGGCACGTGACCTCACCTGCTTCCTGCTTGTGTTCCCCGAGGATGGCGGCCGGTACACGGTCTTGCCGCGGTTCTTCCTTCCGGAGTTCGATATCGACGGGAAGAGCGACACCGACCGGGTGCCTTATAACGTGTGGGCAAGGCAAGCCGACGCTCGCCTCACGTTGCTGCCTGGCAAGGTGATCGATCCCGCCCTCGTCGCAGAATACATCGCAGACGACGCGGCCCGCTTCGATATCAAGGAAATAGCCTTCGACCGCTGGCGAATAGAAGACCTGAAGCGCGAGCTCGAAAAGCTCTCCGTCGATCTGCCGCTCGTGCCGTTCGGCCAGGGCTACAAAGACATGTCACCGGCCGTTGACGTTCTGGAAGTGACGGTCGCCCAGCAGAAACTGAATCATGCGGGAAACCCGCTTATGAGAATGTGCGCCGCCAACGCGGTGGTCACCGTCGATCCGGCCGGCGCGAGAAAACTTGACAAGTCAAAGGCGAGTGGCCGCATAGATGGTATCGTGGCACTTGCAATGGCTCTTAAGACTGCGCAAGGCCACGAGGAAGAAACACTGCCGGCCTGTCTGATGGCGGCATAACTGGGAGATGGGAATGTCACAGGGAATAGCTATCACGCGCGGGCAACTTGCTATGATGAGAGGCGCGGCTGCGACCGCTGTTAAAGATCAGAACGACAAGGAAGGTTTGACCGAATTGATCAGGCTTCACCTTGCCATACAGGCGCTTGATGCTGTTTTAGTCGAGCGGGGCGTCGGCAATCATGAGTCGCCTTGGAATGATCCCACTTTCAGACTGAAATGAAGAGCGATATGAGCAGGAAGCAATTTTTCAAGCGAGTGAAAGGCCACGTCAGCCAGTACGAAGATTGGTACTATCTGGTGGAAGAAGGCGGAGTGACATTCGTCGAACATGAGTGGGATCACGTCACAGTCAACGGCCTCGCTCAAAACACCGGAACCCAGCGGTATACCGTTGATGAGTTCTTGGCAGGCGACCACTACTACGGCGCACAGGCAGCCTTGAAGGAAGCTTTGCGGCAATAGTTGTAATATAAATGCAACACCCTGCCGCTACTTGATGGCGGCAGGGCAACTTTGTTCGGCGGAAAACGCTACTTTCTGCCATCTCGTTCCCCTTATAAGTATAGGGGGTGAGAAATATTGTGACCCAATGCGACTTTTCGTGGCGCGTTAATGCGTATCCTTATGGGAGGATATGTAGAAGTGTGCGAAACAATGAGACGCAATGAGACCCTTTACCTGACTTTTCGCAGTTTCGAAGAGAGTATACTGAAGCGGTAGCGCGTGCGCTGATCTCCATGAGACCGATAGGACCCCCACGCCGCCTCAAATCCCCGATAGCTGAGGTATACCTCAAACGCCGCGCCGCGCGGTAAGTATGGGACGCATTGCGAACCAATGCGACAGTCTCCCACGCGCATTCAAGTCACCAAGGGTGGAGAGCCCTACAATCTGAACATTTAGCCCTGCCGCCATGCGGTGGGGTTTTCGTTTTCGCACCACGTGCGGAAAGCGCCGGACCATGGCCGGCATAAACCGGCGGCAAGACCGCCACCTTACTTCCAATTGGAGACTACAACATAATGAACCTTGCTCATTTGCAGGAAACCCGCGCCGCCAAGATCGCTGAGATGCGCACCGCCACCGCTAACCCGGAACAGTTCGACAAGCTGGAGGGCGAAGTCCGCGCTCTGGACAAAGACATCAAGCGTGCTGCCACTCTGGCCGAATTCGAACGCCACGCCGACGTACAGCCGGACGCCAATGCCGAGCGCGAACTGCGCAACTACTCGGTCGCACGCGCCATCCAGGGCCAGCTTTCCGGCAAGCTCGACGGCGTCGAAGGCGAGATGCACGCCGAGCTTTCCAAGGGCCGTGAATCGCGCGGCGTGATGATCCCGACGTCGGTCCTGCTGGAGACGCGCGACCAGACTGTTAGCACGACGACCGCCGGCGGTTATACCGTCGCCACGAACCTGGGCGGCCTCATCGATCGCCTTCGCCCTACGCTGGCCGTACAGGGCCTGGGCGCGACGGTTCTTTCCGGTCTTACCGGCTTCCTCGATCTGCCGAAGCTGACCGGTGGTCCGACTGCATACTGGATCGGCGAAGACGAGAATACGACCGAATCTGCCTCGACCTTTGGCATGGTCTCCATGTCGCCGAAGACGGTCTCTGGCGAAATGCAGCTTAGCCGCCGCCTCATGCTCCAGAACGCAGTCGCACTCGAAAACGTGCTTCGCGCCGATCTCGGCTTCGTCCTCGCGCAGGCCTTGGATAAGGCAGCGATTGCCGGAACCGGACTCGGCGGACAGCCGACCGGCATCCTCACGCAGGTCGCTGCGAAAACCACCACCAACATCGATATCGCGTTGCTGGCGGCCGATTTGATCTCTGCTCTTGAGATCGACAACGTGACGGGCACGCAGGGCTTCCTGACGAACCCGGATCTGATGAACCTCGCTCGCAAGCGCACCGATACGAACACGCGGCAGATTCCTAGAGCGAAACGTTCTTCGGCGAGAAGGTTGTCACAACCAACCAGGTGCCGAAGGTCTCGGCGAAAAACCCGCTGATTTGGGCGAACTGGTCGGATCTTGTAATCGGCTACTGGTCGGGCGTCGACATCCTGTTGAACCCGTATTCGGCCGACGTCGCTTCTAAGGGTGGCATCAAGTTGCATGCGTTCTTGGACGCCGACGTTACGATCCGCCACGCGGAATCGTTCGCTTGGAAGGCCATCTAAGTTGACCGAAGTTAGCCTCGCAGAAGCGAAGGCGCATCTTCGTATCAGCTTCACGGCTGACGACGCTTATGTGACTTCACTTCTTGAGGCTGCCGAAGGGTATGTGTCGGAGATCGGGGTGGCGCTTGCCGCCCGGTTTCTGCGCCCGTCAGGCACGCCGTCCTCCTCCTCATCTCGCACTGGTACAACGCGCGCGAAGCCGCCGGCGAGAAGCCCTCGCAGGCGATCGCGTTCGGCGTCAGTGCCCTCCTCCAGCCATTCCGGGAACAGACACTATGATTGAGAAACGAACCGCGACGGAAGTCCGCGCGGAAGGCCGAAAGCTATCCGGTTACGCGGCCACATTCGGCCAGGAAACGCGGATCCTCGACTTCAATGAGACAATCGCACCCGGCGCGTTCGCGGTCAGTCTTAGCGGCCAGCCGGATATCCTCGCATTGGTCGACCATGATCCCGGGAAGGTTCTTGGCCGCACGAAGTCCGGCACGCTTCGCCTTTCCGAAGATGCCCGCGGGCTGCGGTTCGAAATCGAAATTCCCGACACGTCACTGGGCAGGGACATTCTCGCGATGGCGACCCGTTCCGACCTCGGAGGCATGTCGTTCGGCTTCACCGTGCCAGAAGGCGGCGACGAATGGCGCGGCGATAAGCGGACGCTCCGCAACGTCGTCTTGCACGAAATTAGCGTTGTGCAGTCGTTCCCCGCCTATGGCGGCACGTCCATTCAGGCGCGCGCCCGGCAGCATCGCACCGACGCCGATCGGCGGCTGGCAGTTCTAGAATTGGAGGCTGCGCATGTGGCCCTTTAAGACAGAGAAGCGCATCGCTTCGGATGATCCGTTCCTCGGCCAGTTCCTCGGCGCACGTGCTACGGGCCGTGCAGACATCGAGAAAGCCAGCGGCCATGCCGTCGCTCATCGATGCATTTCCGTCATTGCAGAGAACCTCGCCAGCGTTCCTCTAGCGGTCTATCGCAAGACCGAGGACGGCGGCCGCGATAAGGCGACCGACCATCCGCTCTATGGTGTCCTGCATGACGAGACTGCCCCCGGCCTGACTGCCTTCGAGGCGCGCGAATGGCTTCTGTCGTCCGCCCTGACCTATGGCAACGCCTATGCCAAGATCGGCCGGAATGGTCGCGGCCAGGTCACGTCTCTCTCTCCGCTGGTTGCGGGAAGCGTCACCGTCGAAAAGCTGAAGACCGGCCGGTTACGCTACAAGGTGGCGAAGGCAGATGGCGGCACCGAAGTGTTGCTGCAGGATGAGTGCTTGCACATCCGCTACCGCACCAAGGACGGCATTCTCGGCCTGTCTCCGATCCAGATTGCGGCCGCTGCTTTCGGGCTTGCTCTTGCGCAGCAGGATCAGGCTGGAGCGGCTGCGGAGAACGCTTTCCGTCCGGCTGGCGCTCTGGTGTTCCCCGACAAGCTCGCGGGCACCGGCAAAGATAGCGTCATTGCCAAGTTCAAGGAACGATTCATAGGTTCCCTGAAAGCGAACGAAGTCATGGTGCTGGACGGCGGCGCGAAGTTCGAGACGTTCCAATTCAACAGCAAGGACAGCGAATTCCTCGATAGCCGCAAGCTTTCGAACCTCGACATCTGCCGTGTCTTCGGCGTGCCGCCTTCTGTGGCAGGTATCACCGATGACGCGACCTACAGCAACATCGGGGAGGAAAGCCGCGCTCTTGTCATGCGCTGCCTGGCACCATGGGCAAAGCGTGTCGAGATGGCCATGACAATCCAGCTCCTTTCGCCGGAGGCTCGCAAGACGCTCTTTATTGAGCACGATCTCAACGGCTTAACACGCGGCGATCTGGCGACCCGTTACGGCGCCTACCGCACCGCACGTGACGGCGGCTGGCTATCTGCAAACGATATCCGCGGTTTCGAGAACATGTCGAAGATCGCGGGCGGTGACACCTATGCCGAACCGCTCAACATGGGCGTTCTCGGCGCCAACGATAATCGCTCCAAACTGGATAACGCGGCATGACGGGCGCTGGCGATTTGCGTGAAGTCATCGAATTTCAGACTCGCACCGAGGCGGATGACGGTTTCGGCAATGTCGTGACTGGTCCGTTCGCGACTGTCTGGGCTGCGCCGGCCCGCATCCAGATCCTCAGAGGCTCGGAAACAGTCATGGCTGGCCGCCTCGACGGAAAGCAGACAGTCGCGATTAGCATCCGGTGGCAGCCCGAGGTTGCCACTATTACAAGTGCTGCTTGGCGGGCCGTGAATGGCCGGACAGGCACAATCTACAATATCAGAAGCATCGAGCCGGACGAACGGCGCGCCTTCGTAAACATCCTCGTCGAAAGTGGAGTGACCACGTGAAAATTGAAATTCGGAGCGTAAAACTTTTCCATGATGACGACGGCTTGCGCCCATTTCGAAAGTTGGCGTTCGCTGAAGTTACCCTGCCGGAAATCTCGATGCAGATCCGCGACGTCACGCTCACGTGGAGCGAGGCGGAGGGATACATCGCAGTCGCGCCGTTCGCGGAGACGAGAAGCAAGGCGCGTGCCGTCACCTGGCACCATCAGTCGGACTTCGGGAAGGCGTTGGCTCAGGCCATAGTGAAGGCGTGGCGCGGCATTGGTGGCGTCAACCCGTCCGAGCCGTTGCCGGTAAAACAGCAGCCGATCGAGCGGCGCGTCTTCCCGGCCAGCTTCACCGTGCATGACGAGGCGAGCGACGCAGAAGCCGTAGAAGGGCTTGCGCGGACGCTCAGTGTTGAACAAGAGGAGGTTAGACGTGTCCTTAGTTGACTATACCCCTAGAGGGCTGCGCCGCGAGGATGCGGCCAAATACATCGGCGTCTCGCCATCGCTATTCGACCGACTGCGGAAGGAAGGCAAAGTGCCCGAACCACGCGACCTATTCGGTCTGATGGTTTGGGATCGATCCGACCTAGATGCGATCTTCGAGCGGGCTTAGCGGCCCGCTTGACTATTTCCGCGAGTTCAAGCACAGATTGCACGCGGTCACCAACCGAAGCGGACTCACCATCCGCGCGCATTCCACCACAGTAGGAGACGAAGGATGAAACTGGTTTTTAACCGGCCGACTTCGCTCGGCCTTACTGAAGGAACATGGCATTGCGTGAACGGCTTGAAAATCTCATTGAGCAATTGATTGAAGTGCTGGACCGTCTCGACGGCGATCCAGATATCGAGCTCGATCCAGCGGAAGACGGAATAGCCGACTTCGATGGCTTGATTGAGCAGATCGCACTTCCCGGCTTCCGCGAGGCAGCCATATGAAGCGGGCCGTTATTCTCGAAATCAAAGAACTGGCCGCCGAGGCTGGCGCTATCAGTTGGGAGCTTGTCCGAGAGGGCAAACATCTGATTATCGATTTCCGATTCGCTGACAGGACCGTCCGGCAGGTACTTGCAGCCACGCCATCGGGACCGCGCGCACGTCGAAACGAGGCGGCTTGGCTGCGCAGGAAGGCAGTAGCATGAGCCATCATGCGCCATCCATGTTCCACGGAATCCCCGCTACTCTAAGGAAAAGCCCGGAAACCATGGTAATTCTGGTTAAATCAGTGGCGCATGAAAAACCCGCCAACTGAGGGCGGGTCCGTCATTAAGTCATTGATCTGACTGTGAATTTATGGTGCCCCCGGCAGGGTTCGAACCCGCGACCCCCTGATTACAAATCAGGTGCTCTACCAACTGAGCTACAAGGGCGATAGTTGCCCCAACTAGCAGATTCTGTGATTCTGTAAAGGGAAAATCAGCGGTCGCGCGGACTGGTATGCTGCAGCTCAAAACGCTTCGCGATAGAAAACGTCCTTGTCGCGCAAGGCCTTTATCCTTTAGCTAAGACAGCATCATAAAGGGCATTGCATGGGCCGTTCATTTCAGACGCTTTCCTTTCTCGCTTCACCAACGACGGAGGCGCTTGCCGCGCGCGAGGAGTTGATTGGCATCTATGGTGACGTCCCGGCTGACGAAGCCGACGTCATCGTCGCGCTCGGCGGTGACGGTTTCATGCTGCAGACGCTGCACAACACCATGAACTCGGGCAAGCTGGTCTACGGCATGAACCGCGGCTCGGTCGGCTTCCTGATGAACGACTATCGCAGCGAACGACTTCAGGAGCGCATCTGCGCTGCCGTCGAAAACGTCTTCCGGCCATTGCAAATGACGACGGCCAATGCCGACGGGACCAACTCGACGGCGCTCGCCATCAACGAGGTCTATCTTTTCCGCCAATCCTATCAGGCGGCGAATCTGAGGGTCACGGTAGACGGGCGTGTTCGCCTGGAGGAACTCATCTGCGATGGGTTGATGGTGGCGACCCCTGCCGGATCGACGGCCTATAATCTTTCCGCCCATGGCCCGATCCTGCCGCTCGAAGCGCCACTGCTCGCCATGACGCCGGTGAGCGCTTTCAGGCCACGGCGCTGGAGGGGCGCACTGCTTCCAAATAAGGTGACCGTCGATATCGACGTCCTCGAGCCGGTGAAGCGGCCGGTGAACGCAGTGGCCGACAATACCGAGGTCAAATCGGTGCTGCATGTCCGCATCGCCCAGTCGGAGCATATGACGGCACGCATCCTTTCTGATCCCGACCGCTCCTGGTCCGACCGTATCCTCGCCGAGCAGTTCAAGGATTGAGACGATGGCAATGCGACGGGTATTAATGACGAGCCTCCTGCTTGCGGGATGGAGCATTGCAGCTGAGGCCGCTCCGGCCAGGATGCCATCCTGCCGGCATCGGTGATTTTCGCGACCAGCACCGGCTACTGGGAGGATGACGGCAACGCACCGGCGATTGAGCGCGCGCCGACGGGCACCGAGAGCGTTGCCGACCCCGAAGGAAAGGCCGCGCAGCGCCACGGCTATTACAAACTTTTTGCCGTGCGCCAGCCGGACAGGACTTCGAAGGTTTACCTGCAGCAGATTGCCCAGACCGAGACCGGCCCGGTGATCGCCTCGACCATCGAGTTGCAGGAGTTCAGCGAACTGAAGCCTTACGTGACCGATATCCGCCCTGAGAATTCGAACGGCATCATCAAGGAACCAGGGCTCTTCGCCACGGTCTATCTGAAGACCGACCCTGCGGCGGAGCCGGATGGCTGGACCGTGCTGATCGACGAATTCGGCGACATCACCGTGGAGAAAGCGACGAATTGAAGGGCTTGGAAGTGTTCAGCGAGGCATCCAAGAGATGAAACTGGGCTTTCGTGACGGCGTCCTCTCCGACGAGAAAAGGTCGAACTGGGACGCAGCCGGCCCCAGACCCATTAGTTGGTCCCTCTGGTATCCCGCCGCCGATGACGCGCGAGAAAGCGAAATGCCGGAAAGAAGCTGGTTCCAGAAAGCGGCCGTCGCCCGCGATGCCCCGATCCGACCGGAGGCCGTGCCCTATCCCCTTGTTCTTCTGTCGCATGGCACCGGCGGATCCGCGGCCGGACTGGAGTGGCTGGCTCGACGCCTGGTCGATCGCGGATTTGCAGCGCTCGGCGTCAGCCATCACGGCAATACCGGCATCGAGCCCTATCGCGCTGAAGGCTTCGCCTGCCTTTGGGAGCGGGCGCCGGATCTAAGCTACATGCTCGACCATCGCGACGACTGGCTCAGCGATCTCTCAGGCCATATCGATACGAACAGTGTCTTCGCAGCCGGATTTTCGGCCGGAGCCTATAGCGTGATGCTGCTGCTTGGGGCTGTCGCCCAGTTCTCGCAGTTCGAACCGTCGAGGCTGAAGCCGGGTGGCGCGCGCGGACCACGGGAGTTTCCCGACCTTGCCAATCATATCCCGGCATTGCTGCGCACCAGCGATGTATTTCGCGATTCGTGGTCCCGGATGTCGAAGTACTACCGAGATGACAGAATCAAGGCCGCACTCATCTGCGCGCCGGGCCGGTCCGTTCTCGGGTTCAGCGAGAAAAGCCTGAAAGCTGTCGATGCGCCTGCCCTTATCCTGGTCGGTGATGCCGACAGGGCCGCTCCGGCCGAAGAATGTTCGTCGTGGCTGCATGCGCGGCTCCGGCGCAGCGCCCTTAAAATCTTCGGCGGCGGCCTCGGACACTATGTCTTCGTGCCAGAGGGCACAGCGCTCGGCCTCGCCTTTGCGGCAGAACTCTTTACCGATCCGCCGGGCATCGAACGCGCAGCCGTTCATGAAGAGATTGCCGATCTTTCGGCAGCGCTGTTTCAAAACGTCGATAAAGCCGCGATGGCTTGAACAAAACAAAAACCCGGTCTCCGGAGCTTTTGTTGTCTCAATCCATCGTCAATCCGATCAGTCGACATCCTCGACAACCGCGTCGGCGGCGCCGCTGATGCGGTGAGCGAGTGCTGCTTCCATGAACTCGTTCAGGTCGCCGTCGAGCACGTCATCCGGCGCGCTGCTGGCGACGCCGGTGCGCAGGTCCTTGACCAACTGATAGGGCTGCAACACATAGGAGCGAATCTGGTGGCCCCAGCCGATCTCGGTCTTGGAAGCGGCTTCGGCGCTGGCGGCATCCTCACGCTTCTTCAGTTCCGCTTCGTACATGCGGGCGCGCAGCATGTCCCACGCCTTGGCGCGGTTCTTGTGCTGCGAGCGCTCCTGCTGGCACTGCACGACGATGCCCGTCGGAATATGCGTGATGCGCACGGCCGAGTCGGTGGTGTTGACGTGCTGGCCGCCGGCACCCGAGGAACGGTAGGTGTCGATGCGGCAGTCGCTTTCGTTGATCTCGATCTGGATCGAGTCGTCGACAACCGGGTAGACCCAGATCGACGAAAAGGAGGTATGGCGGCGCGCATTGCTGTCGTAGGGCGAGATGCGCACCAGGCGGTGCACGCCCGATTCCGTCTTCAGCCAGCCATAGGCATTGTGGCCCTTGACGAGCAAGGTCGCGGACTTGATGCCGGCTTCTTCGCCGTCATGGACTTCGAGAAGCTCGACCTTGAAACGCTGGCGCTCGGCCCAGCGGGTGTACATGCGCAGCAGCATGTTCGCCCAGTCCTGGCTTTCGGTGCCACCGGCGCCGGAATGGACTTCGAGATAGGTATCGTTGCCATCGGCTTCGCCGGAGAGCATGGCTTCCACCTGGCGGCGCGCGGCCTCGGCCTTCAAGGCCTTCAGCGTATCCTCGGCTTCCTTGACGACGCTCTGGTCGCCCTCTTCCTCGCCAAGCTCGATCAGCTCGATATTGTCGTTCAGCTGCTGTTCGAGCTGCTTGACGCCATTGATGCCGTCATCGAGCTGCTGGCGCTCGCGCATCAGCTTCTGCGCTTCGGAAGCGTCGTTCCAGAGGTTCGGATCCTCAGCCTTGTTGTTCAACCAATCCAGCCGTCTTATTGCCTGGTCCCAGTCAAAGATGCCTCCTCAGCAGGGTGATAGCCTGCTTGGTTTCATCGACCACGTTTTCGATTTCCGCTCGCATTATCCTGCTTCTCTATCTCGGTCTTCTCAAGTGCTGGTGACATAGAGACGCCCGCCGCGGATGTAAAGGGCCGCGGCGGGCGTTCAAAATTCGGGCCTCGATCAGAACAGGCCGGGCGTGCCGGTCTGGACGGCCTGGTTGGCCTGCGGCGAGGTCTTCAGGATTTCTTCAGGCGCCATGGTGCTGTCCATGCCGATGACAGAGAAGCTGTCGGCCGGGCCGGTGCCGGGCTTGAAGGCCTCGATGATGGTGTTCGGATCGCCGTCGACGGCCGCCATGCCGGTCTTGCGGTCGATCGGGATCAGATTCATGCCTGATGGAATGACGAATTTCGATTCTGGCATGTCCTTGACGGCCGCCTGCATGAATTCGTTGAAGATCGGGGCAGAGAGAACACCGCCGGTGCCGCCGCGGCCGAGCGGGGCCGGCGTATCGAAGCCCATATAGAGGCCGGCGACCAGATCCGGCGTGAAGCCGACGAACCAGGCATCTTTCTCGTCGTTGGTGGTGCCGGTCTTTCCGGCGACATCGCGACCGCCGAGATCGACCTTGCCGGCGGCGGTGCCGCGCTGGATGACGCCCTGCATCATCGAGGTGATCTGGTAGGCGGTCATCGGGTCGAGCACGGTTTCGCGGTTGTCGACGATATTCGGCTCTTCCTGGTTCTGCCAGTCGCCGGCATTGCAGCCCTCGCAGAGACGCTCCTCATGCCTGAAGATGGTCTTGCCGTAGCGGTCCTGGATGCGGTCGATCAATGTCGGCTTGATCTGCTTGCCGCCATTGGCAATAACCGAATAGGCCGAGACCATCCGCAGCACGGTCGTGTCGCCGGCGCCGAGCGACATGGAGAGAACCGGCAGCATGTGATCGTAAATGCCAAAGCGCTCGGCATATTCGGCGACGATGTTCATGCCGAGATCGTTGGCGAGGCGCACCGTCATCAGGTTGCGCGAATGCTCGATGCCCGAGCGCAGCGTCGACGGGCCGCTTACTTCGCCGCCGTAGTTTTCCGGCCTCCAGACCTGGCCGCCCGAGACGATTTCGATCGGAGCGTCCATGATGACCGAGGCCGGCGTATAGCCATTGTCCATCGCCGCCGCATAGACGAAGGGCTTGAAGGAGGAGCCCGGCTGGCGCATCGCCTGAGTGGCGCGGTTGAATTCGGACTGGCCGTAGGAGAAGCCGCCGACCATGGCGAGCACGCGGCCCGTCTTCGGGTCCATCGCGACGAGACCACCCTGCACCTTCGGGGGTTGACGCAGGCGATAGGAGGTCGAGGTGTTATCGCCGAGCTTCTCGACATAGACGACGTCACCGGCAGCTACGGCGCCGACCGGCGACTTCGTGGACTTGCGGGCGCCGTCTGCCGAACGGAAGGCCCATTGCATATTCTTGGCGTCGATCGTGCCGCGTTGACGGTCGGCCGCAACCTTGCCGCTTCCATCCTTGGCCGGCTGCAGGCCGATGTCGACGGTCGAGTCGGAAACTGCGAGTACGACGGCAAGCCGCCATTCCGGTACGTCGGACAGTGCGGGGATATCGGCAAGCGCCTTACCCCAATCGCCGCTTGCATCGATCTGCTTGATCGGGCCGTGGAAACCGCGGCGCTCGTCATAGGTAACCAGACCGTCCTGCAGCGCCTTGCGAGCAGCGAGCTGCATCTGCGGATCGAGCGACGTCCGTACCGAAAGGCCGCCCTCATAGAGGACTTTTTCCCCGTACTGGTCGATCAACTGGCGGCGCACGGCTTCGGCGAAATAATCCGAAGCAAAGAGCGAGGGGCCGGTGGTGCGGGCGGTGACGCCAAGCGGCTGTTTCTTGGCTTCCTCGCCGTCAGGCTGGCTGACATAGCCGTTCTCGACCATCCGGTCGATCACCCAGTTGCGGCGCTCGAGCGCAGCTTCCGGATGGCGGAAAGGATGATAATTGGCAGGTCCCTTCGGCAGCGATGCCAGATAGGCGGCTTCGGCGACGGTCAGTTCGGTGACGGATTTGTTGAAATAGGTGAGTGCCGCGCCAGCGATGCCGTAGGAATTCAGACCGAAGAAAATCTCGTTCAGGTAGAGTTCGAGGATCTTGTCCTTGCTGTAGGCCTGCTCGATGCGAAAGGAGAGGATTGCTTCCTTGATCTTGCGGTCGATCGTCTGGTCCGAACTCAAAAGGAAGTTTTTGGCCACCTGCTGGGTGATCGTCGAGGCACCGACCGGGCGGCGGCCGGAACCGAAATTCTGCAGGTTGACGAGGATTGCACGGCCAAGGCCGGTGAGATCAACGCCCGGATGATTGTAGAAATTCTTGTCTTCGGCCGACAGGAAAGCGGCCTTCACGCGGTCGGGAATGGCCTGGATCGGCAGGAAGAGACGCTTTTCCTTGGCGTATTCGGCCATAAGCGCGCCGTTGCCGGCATGGACGCGGGTCGTCACCGGCGGCGCGTAGCTGTTCAGAACGGCATAATCCGGGAGATCCTTCGCGACATTGGCGAGATAGATGGCAACACCCGCCGCCGCGACCAGAAACAGGACGCAGGCCATTCCGAAGAAATATCCAAAAAGTCTAACCATATTTCAGCTACCGGTCTCTTCGATCTTCAATCGGCGCAGCCGCAACGATTGCACAGATCAAGGCAATTTGCACGTTGCGCGGCTTACTCTATGAGCGCAACCGCCACAAGCCGATTTCGCGCCTCAGGCTGCGAAACATAAGCCGGAGTAACGGCGCGAATGTGAGCAAAATAGGGCTGTCTGCGCCGCATTCACCGCTGCGGCCGCGTTTCATTAGGACTGTCACATCCAAGCAACGCCGTCCCAACTGCCGATCTGGGGTATCCTGCTCAGAATTTGATTCATGCGGCGGACTTAAATCTTTGTTTTTATGAATCTTTGTTTTTATGCGGGCCGCCGTGCCGCAACCGCTACAGATTTTTGGGCGGCGGCTGTCAGCCGCCATTCGCCATGACGGCGGCTCGGTATCGCTTCACTGCGTCGGTCAAGAGACCGGCGATCTTGCCGCGCCAGGCCTCGTCGAGCAGCAGTTTCTCGTCTTCGGCATTCGAGAGGAACCCGATCTCGAGAAGGATCGACGGCACGTCGGGGGCCTGCAGCACGCGGAAGCCGGCATGACGGTGCGGATTGTTGATGGTGCCGACCTGATCCTTGAAGGAATTCAGCACACTCTCGGCCAGCGAGATCGAGAACGCCTGCGTCTCGCGCCGTGTCAGATCGAGCAGGATGTCGGCGACCTCGGGCGGCTCGGCAACCGTCTCCTTGCCGGCGATCTGATCCGAGAGGTTTTCACGTTCGGCGAGATCGGCGGCGAGCTTGTCGGATGCCTTGTCGGAGATCGTGTAGACGGTGGCGCCGCGGATATCCTTCTGCTTCAGCGTGTCGGCATGCAGCGAAATGAATAGGCCGGCATGGTTCTGGCGGGCGATCAGCACGCGCTGCGAAAGCGACAGGAACTCGTCATCCTCGCGCGTCAGGAAAGCCTTGATGCCCGGCTCCTTGTTCAGCCGGTCGGTCAAAGCCTTGGCGAAAGCAAGCGTCACCTGCTTTTCCTCGGTCTTGGTGTCGACGCCGATGGCGCCGGTATCGATGCCGCCATGGCCGGCGTCGACGGCGATGACAAAATCGCCGGGGGCAGCTTTTTCCGGTGCCGGAATGGCGCTCGTCGTCTGCTCCGCCTCAGTCCGATCGCTCCAGGATTGCGTCTTTACCAGTTCGGCAAAGGCCTTCTTGTCGATCATCTCCGCATCGAGCACGAGGCGATGGCCGTTGCCCGTCTCATCGGCCTGCACCTTGGCAAGCGCCAGCTTCACCGGCCCTGCCGTCGTCAGCACGATGCGGGCGCTCTCCTCGTCCATCTTGCCGTAGCGGATATCCTTGAACAGGCCGCGGGCGGCAAGATCCTTCGCCGGAAAACCGAAGGCGGTCGCCGGCAGGTCGACGACGATGCGTTCCGGATTGGCGATATAGTGGACCGAAAAACGCGGCTCGCGATCGAAATCGATGACGATGCGGGTCCTTGCGTCGTCGCCGACGATGCGCGCGCCATAGGCAAGCAGCGGATCCCTGGCCTCGACGGAGCTGACAGCGACCGGCAGGAGACTGGCGGCCAAAAGCGCCGCCAGAACCCGCCTTGCGATTATCGATCGCCGCGCTGCGGATTTCGTCGCGATCCGAGCCCTCTTAAACAATAAACCGCCACACCCTATTTGTAATGCGATGGACCCGACGCCGCAGCAGTGAACGTCGGTGTGACGAAACACCCGCTGCAGCCTGCCGAATCGCGATCACTTTATCCCCAGCTTCTATGCGTTGCGAAATCCATCAATATTATGGCACATTTGGCTTTTCCCTTGCTATTGTGACACAGAAAACATACAACGAATTTCAGGGTAAAGTGTTGACGGGATAGAGTCGCCGCAAAGGCTGCCAGCCAGATCAGGACCTGGCGCCACACCGGTCATCGTCCGCCGTCTCATGCGCTTAATCCCTAAAACTGGATCCTGATTTTCCGGCTTATTGTCGGAATTCATTGGTGGATCAGCCACCACGCTCTCAGGGAGCAAACTCATCGGACCCGAACGGGTCTTCACATTTGTCGATCACGCTTGGTTGTTGATGGTTTCGCAGCAGGTTTTATCTGAAGTGTACAGGCCCCGGACCGAAATGGTTCCGGCTGCGGTCTGGCTGCTGCCCTCCCCCTCGCATCAGGCGCGACTTTCATTATCCGGCGCGGCCACTGCGGACCGCATTCTTTCTGTCTCAACAGCAGTCGGGAATGCGCTCTCGCGGCCACGCCGAGGAGCACAGCTTACATGGCAGACAAAATGCTTATCGATGCGTCTCACGAGGAAGAGACGCGCGTCGTTGTCGTTCGCGGGAACCGCATAGAAGAATTTGACTTCGAGTCCCAGCACAAGAAGCAGATCCGCGGCAACATCTATCTTGCAAAGGTAACGAGGGTCGAGCCCTCGCTGCAAGCCGCCTTCGTCGATTACGGCGGCAACCGGCACGGCTTCCTGGCCTTCGCCGAAATCCATCCCGATTATTATCAGATACCGCTTGCCGACCGTCAGGCGCTGCTTCGGGCCGAAGCCGAAGAGCATCGCCGCGACGAAGACGTCGAGCATGTCGAAACCGCGCCGATGGTCGATCTTTCCAAGCAGGATCAGCCGGATGTCGGCATCGTTCCGGCAGAGGCGCCAGAAACCGATGCCGCAACGGAAGAGACGGCAGCGGTAGAGACCGCGGCGTCGCCCGCGGCCGCCGAGGAAGCGCCTGCGAAGAAAGCAAGGCCGCGCCGCAGCCGCAAGAAGGTCGTAGAACCGGCCGCCGAAACGACCGAGACCGAAGACGCTGTTCCCACAGACGTTGAAGCCGAAGGCGCTTCAACCGTCGACAATGAGGATGACGGCTCGACCGGCGGCGCAATGGCCGCGATGGTAGAAACCGACTCGATCTCCGAAGACGTCGATACCAGCAAGCGTCGCAACGACGATGACGACGATGATGACGATCACGGCGAAGAGGAAATCATCGAATCCGTCGGCGCCGAAGACGCGATGGAAGAGGTGCCGGACCGCGTGCAGCGCAAGCCACGCAAGCAGTACCGCATCCAGGAAGTCATCAAGCGCCGCCAGATCCTGCTCGTGCAGGTCGCCAAGGAAGAGCGCGGCAATAAGGGCGCAGCCCTTACCACCTATCTCTCGCTCGCCGGTCGCTATTCCGTCCTAATGCCGAACACGGCGCGCGGCGGCGGCATTTCCCGCAAGATCACCAATCCTGCCGACCGCAAGCGCCTGAAGGAAATCGCGCGCCTGCTCGAGGTGCCGCAGGGCATGGGCGTCATCCTTCGCACCGCCGGTGCCAACCGCACCAAGGTCGAGGTCAAGCGTGACTTCGAATATCTGATGCGCCTGTGGGAGAACGTGCGCACCCTGACGCTGGCGTCTACCGCTCCCTGCCTCGTCTATGAGGAAGGCTCGCTGATCAAGCGCTCGATCCGCGACCTCTACAACAAGGATATCAGCGAAGTCATCGTTTCAGGTGAAGAAGGCTATCGTGAAGCGAAAGACTTCATGAAGATGCTGATGCCGAGCCATGCCAAGGTGGTTCAGCCGTACCGCGACATCCATCCGATCTTTTCGCGTTCCGGCATCGAGGCTCAGCTCGACCGCATGCTGCAGCCGCAGGTGACGCTGAAGTCCGGAGGCTACCTGATCATGAACCAGACCGAAGCGCTGGTTTCGATCGACGTCAACTCCGGCCGCTCGACCCGCGAACATTCGATCGAAGACACCGCGCTGCAGACGAATCTCGAGGCTGCAGACGAAGTCGCCCGCCAGCTTCGCCTTCGCGACCTTGCCGGCCTGATCGTCATCGACTTCATCGACATGGAAGAGAAGCGCAACAACCGCGCCGTCGAGAAGAAGCTGAAGGAATGCCTGAAGAACGACCGCGCCCGCATCCAAGTCGGCCGGATCTCGCATTTCGGCCTGCTCGAAATGTCGCGACAGCGTATCCGCGCGTCGGTTCTCGAATCGACCACGCAGGTCTGCTCGCATTGCGGCGGCACCGGCCATGTGCGCTCGCAGTCCTCCGTCGCCCTGCATGTCCTGCGCGGTATCGAGGAATATCTGCTGAAAAACACCACGCACAACATCACCGTGCGCACCACGCCTGACATCGCGCTCTACCTGCTCAACCACAAGCGCCAGACGATCATCGATTACGAAAGCCGTTTCGGCGTCGCTATCGTCATCGATGCAGACGGTTCGGTCGGCGCACAGCATTTCGCGATCGATCGCGGCGATCCGGTGGAAAACCCGGTCAAGATCGAAACGCTCTTCAACTTCGCAGCCATTCCCGAGGATGACGACGACGATATCGTCATCGAAGTGGATGAGGAGGAAGACGAGGAACTCGAGGAAAAGCCGGCCGTTGCCGAACGGCCCGTCGCAGCACGCTCGGAAGGCGAAGCTGACGGCAACCGCAAGCGCAAGCGCCGCAGGCGCCGCCGTGGCCGCAACGGCACTGCCGAGCAGCCGGCATCGGCAGCAGGCGAAGCCGGCGACGAGGATGAGGACGGTGACGACGAGGGCAGCGAAGGTGATGAAAACGCCGAAGCTACGCCTGAGACACGCGCTGAAAGCGAGGAATCGCAGCGCCGCAAGCGGCGCCGTCGCGGCAAGCGTGGCGGCCGTCGCAATCGCGCCGAAGATGGTTCCGAACTGACGGCCGGCGAAGCCGGTGAAGCCGGTGAAGACAATGGCGGCGACGAGGACGAAGGCGACGACGTTTCGAACGACGGCGCTCCGAGCGAAGCCGTGGCGGTCGAGGCGATTGCCGAACAGGCCGACGAAGGCCAGCCCGCAATGGCAGCTGTCGAGAGCGCACCTGTCATAACCGAAGAGGTGAAGCCCGCCCGCAGTCGCGGCCGCCGCAAACCGGCCGCATCGCCGGTCGAGGAACCGATTGCAGAGACGGTACCTGCGGTCGAGGCCGAACCGGAATTGGTGGAAGCCTCCGCCGATCTCGCACCGCCAGTCCAGGAAGAGGCAAAGCCGCTTCGCGCCAACCGTGAATCCAACATCTCCTCCTCCGAGCCGACGGTGAAATCCACCCGCGTCGAGAATGGCGAAGGCGATGACGGCAAGCCGAAGAAAGCCGGCTGGTGGCAGCGCCGTGGCTTCTTCTGAACGCTGATTTTCGGACGTATACACTGAAATCCGGCCGTGGCGACGCGGCCGGATTTTTGTTTATGCCGATGGAGATCGTTGCCAAACTTGAACCGTCGTGAGGTGGATGTGTATCTCTGATGATGATCACAAATTGGGCGCGATCATGCGGACGAATATCGATATCGATGACGCCTTGCTCGACGCGGCAATGACCACCGCGCGATTGGCGACGAAAAAAGACACTGTTCGAGCAGGCTTTGCGAAATCTTGTCGAGAAATACCGGCGGAAAAATGCGATCGCGCGCGGATAGGCTGGGAAGGCGACCTCAACGAGAGGCGTCACGACCGGTCTGAAGATACAAAGTGATCGTCGTCGACAGTTCAGCGTCTCGGTGCTCGGGATCGCCTGACCCCGCTTATGATCAGGCGGCCGGGGGATAGAGCAGGTCGACGATGTAGCTGGCGTCGAAGCGGGAATCGAGCATGCCGTAGGTGGAGCGCCAGCCGCCGGCAAGACGCGTCTCGATGAAGGCATCGGCAATGCGCCCTGCCCCCAGCCGGTACAGTTCGGCGGCACCGGCGGCGAGCGCCAGTTGCTCGACGAGCAGGCGCGCGGCGCCCTCATCCTGTTCGCACAGCGCGATTGCGGCGCGCAGCACGTCGATGGTCTTCTTGCCGGCAGGGCCGAGATCGCGGGCAAGGCCGGCAAAGACCGTCTCGAACAGATCCTTGCCGCGGTTGAGCACACGCAGCACGTCGAGCGCCATGACGTTGCCGGAGCCTTCCCAGATGGCGTTGACCGGAGCCTCGCGGTAATGGCGGGCGATCGGGCGCTCTTCGATGTAGCCGTTGCCGCCGATACATTCCATCGCCTCATAGATCAACGCTGGCGCGATCTTGCAGCACCAGTATTTGGCGACCGGCGTCATGACGCGGGCATAGGCCGCTTGCTCGGCATTGCCGCGCGCCTTGTCGAAGGCGTCGGCCAGACGGAAGGACAGCGCCGTCGCGGCGGCGACGTCGAGCGCCATGTCGGCGAGCACGCGCGTCATGATCGGCTGGTTGACGAGCATCTTGCCGAAGACGCTGCGGCCGCGGGTGTGGTGCACGGCTTCGGCGAGCGAGCCGCGCATCATGCCTGAGGAGGCCAGCGCGCAGTCGAGCCGGGTCAGCGTCACCATGTCGAGGATCGTGCGGATGCCGGCATCCGGACCACCGAGCAGGAAACCAAACGTATCGGTGAACTCGACCTCGGCCGAGGCGTTGGAGCGGTTGCCGACCTTGTCCTTCAGCCGCTGGAACTGCAGCCCGTTGGCGGAACCATCCTCCAGAAGGCGCGGCACGAGAAAGCAGCCCATCCCCTCTTTCGTCTGCGCCAGCATGATGAAGGCATCGCTCATCGGCGCGGACATGAACCACTTATGCCCGGACAGCCGGTAGATGCCCTCGCTGACCTTTTCGGCAGCGCTCCTGTTGGCGCGCACATCCGTGCCGCCCTGCTTTTCCGTCATGCCCATGCCGATGGTCACGGCCGATTTCTGCATGGCCGGCTTGTTCGACGAATCATATTTGCGCGAGAGAATTTTCGGCGCCCAGTCCTTCTGGACCGCGGGCGAGGCCGAGAGCGCCGCGACGGAGGCGCTCGTCATCGTCAACGGGCAGAGATGGCCGGACTCCAACTGCGACGTCAGGTAAAACCGCGCGGCGCGAACTCTATGGGCCTCGTCCTTGGCCTCGGTATCGGCCTGGGGGTCCCAGACGGAGGAATGCAGGCCGACCGACATGGAGCGGCGCATCAATGCATGCCAGGCGGGGTGAAACTCGACGACGTCGAGGCGCTCACCGCGTGGACCATGAGTGCGCAGCTGCGGCACGCCCTGGTTTGCCATGCGCGCCATCTCCTGCGCCTCCGGCGAGGTGACGTAGCGGCCCATATTTTCCAGGTCTTCGCGGATGCCGCGCGGCAGAGCCGCCGTCAGATCGACGATCAGCGGATCGGATCGATAGGCGTTGATGCCGGACCACAGGCTCGGCTGGTTGAGTTCTGCGAGTTTGTCGTCAATCCGGTTGGCGGAGGTCATAATTCGCTTCTAGTGTAAGAACCCGGCAAAGGGAAACCGGAAGTTATGATTCGGTTCATTCTGCTCTATCGGAATTCGGGCAAAAATGCATGGGGACATAAGCCTTTGCCCACAGCGCATGCTTGCCCCGGCGGGCCGCACTCTTTATAGACCCGCCAGAGACAGCAAGAGGCAGGGTCATGGTCTTTTTCCCCCACCGCCACCTCATCGGCATCAAGGGCCTCACCGAGCAGGATATCACCTATCTTCTCGACAAGGCGGACGAGGCCGTCAAGATCAGCCGCCAGAGAGAAAAGAAGACGTCGACGCTGCGCGGATTGACGCAGATCAACCTCTTCTTCGAGGCATCGACCCGCACGCAGGCCTCCTTCGAGCTTGCCGGCAAGCGGCTCGGCGCCGACGTCATGAACATGTCGGTCGGCAATTCCTCGGTGAAGAAAGGCGAAACGCTGATCGACACGGCGATGACGCTGAATGCGATGCGCCCCGACGTGCTGGTAATCCGCCATTCGAGCGCCGGTGCGGCCGCCCTTCTCGCCCAGAAGGTCTCCTGCTCTGTCGTCAATGCCGGTGATGGGCAGCATGAACATCCGACCCAGGCGCTGCTCGACGCGCTGACGATCCGCCGTGCCAAGGGCAAGCTTTCGCGCATCATCGTGGCGATCTGCGGCGACGTGCTGCATTCGCGGGTGGCGCGCTCCAATATCCTGCTGCTCAATGCGATGGGCGCCCGCGTGCGCGTCGTCGCACCGGCGACCCTCCTGCCCGCCGGCATCGCCGAGATGGGCGTCGAGGTCTTCCATTCGATGCAGGAAGGGCTGAAGGACGCCGACGTCGTGATGATGCTGCGGCTGCAGCGCGAGCGCATGTCCGGCGCCTTTGTGCCTTCGGTGCGCGAATACTTTCACTTCTACGGTCTTGACGCCGAAACGCTGAAAGCGGCGAAGGACGATGCCCTGGTCATGCATCCCGGCCCAATGAACCGCGGCGTCGAGATTGCCTCGGAAGTGGCGGACGGGCCGCAGAGCGTGATCGCCGAACAGGTGGAAATGGGAGTCGCGGTGCGCATGGCTGTGATGGAGACGCTGCTCGTCTCGCAGAACCAGGGTCCCCGAAGCGATGGAATGATGGCATGAGCAACCCGATCGTCCTCAAGAACGTCCGCATCATCGACCCGTCGCGCAATCTCGACGAGGTGGGGACGATCATCGCCGAAAACGGCGTGATTCTCGCCGCCGGCCACAAGGCGCAGAACCAGGGCGCGCCTGATGGCGCCGTCATCCGCGACTGCACGGGCCTTGTCGCGACGCCCGGGCTCGTCGATGCGCGCGTCCATGTCGGCGAACCCGGCGGCGAACACCGTGAGACGATCGCCTCGGCGAGCCGGGCGGCAGCGGCTGGCGGCGTCACCTCGATCATCATGATGCCGGACACCGATCCCATCATCGACGACATCGCGCTCGTCGAATTCGTCAAAAAGACGGCGCGGGATACGGCCGCCGTCAACGTCTATCCGGCAGCCGCCATCACCAAGGGCCTTGCCGGCGAGGAGATGACGGAGATCGGCCTGTTGATGCAGGCAGGCGCCGTCGCGTTTACCGATGCCCATTCCAGCGTCCACGACACGCAGGTGCTGCGCCGGATCATGACCTATGCGCGTGAATTCGGCGCCGTCGTCTGCTGCGAAACGCGCGACAAATATCTCGGCGCCAACGGCGTCATGCATGAGGGGCTTTTCGCCAGCTGGCTCGGGCTTTCCGGCATTCCAAAGGAAGCCGAGCTCATCCCGCTCGAACGCGATCTCAGGATCGCGCAGCTGACCCGCGGCCGTTATCACGCCGCGACGATCTCGGTGCCGGAATCGGTCGAGGCGATCGAGCGCGCCCGCAGCCGCGGCGCCAAGGTCACCTGCGGCATCTCGATCAACAATCTGGCGCTCAACGAAAACGACATCGGCGAATACCGCACCTTTTTCAAGCTCTATCCGCCACTGCGCCCGGAAGATGACAGGGTGGCCATGGCCGACGCCCTTGCCAGCGGCGCGATCGATATCATCGTTTCCTCACACGACCCGCAGGATGTCGATACGAAGCGCCTGCCGTTCGGCGAGGCGGAGGATGGCGCGATTGGCCTTGAAACCATGCTGGCGGCAGCGCTCAGGCTTCACCATGGCGGCCAGGTGAGCCTGATGCGCCTGATCGACGCCATGTCCACCCGCCCCGCGCAAATCTTCGGCCTCGCGGCCGGCACGTTGAAGCCGGGCGCTGCGGCCGATATCGCACTGATCGATCTCGATGAGCCTTGGCTTGTCGCCAAAGACATGCTTCTCTCCCGCTCGAAGAATACGCCGTTCGAGGATGCGCGCTTCAGCGGGCGGGCGGTCGCGACATACGTCTCGGGAAAGGTTGTCCACGCAATTTAGGATCGACACGCTCACCGTCCATCCCGCAGCGGGAGAAGGCTGACTCGAGGATAGGCCACGGAGGGGCTGAGGGGACATATGTTATCCAATCTCATGTCATGGCAGATCACGCTGCCGATCGCGCTTGCTGCCGCCGTTATCGGTTATCTCTTCGGCTCGATCCCGTTCGGCCTGATCCTGACGCGTGCCGCCGGCCTCGGCGACGTGCGCAGCATCGGCTCCGGCAATATCGGCGCGACCAATGTACTCAGAACAGGAAACCGATCGCTCGCCGCGGCGACGTTGCTGCTCGATGCGCTGAAGGCGTCGGCGGCGGCCTGGATCGTCGGTTATTTCCTTGGTGAGGAGGCCGCGATCATCGCCGGCTTCTTCGCCTTCATAGGCCATCTCTTCCCGGCCTGGATCGGCTTCAAGGGTGGCAAGGGTGTCGCCACCTACATCGGCACCCTGCTCGGCGTCGCGCCGATCATGGTCGTGCTCTTCGCCGCCGTCTGGCTGGCGGTCGCCTTCACCACCCGCTACTCCTCGCTATCGGCGCTTGTCGCCATGCTTGTCATTCCGGTTGCGCTGTGGATACTGGGTAACGAAAAGGTTGCGGCTGTCATGGCGATCATGACCCTCATCTCCTACTGGAAGCACAAGGCGAATATTTCCCGCCTGATGAGCGGGACGGAAAGCAAGATCGGGGCAAAGGGATAATGGATGCGCTGAGCGCCGGACCAAAAGGCGTGGTGCTGACCGAACGGCAAAGAATTGCCTGGCTGCGCCTTATCCGTTCCGACAATATCGGCCCTGCCACCTTTCGCGACCTCATCAATCATTTCGGCTCGGCCGAGGCAGCGCTTGCCGCACTGCCGGAGCTTTCGGCGCGTGGCGGCGCCACGCGGGCAATCCGCATCGCCAGCGAGGCCGAGGCGCATCGGGAACTGGAGGCGGCGCATCGCTTCGGCGCCCGCTTCGTCGGCATCGGCGAGCCGGACTACCCGCAAGCGCTGAAGCAGATTGACGGCGCGCCGCCGCTTCTCGCCGTCAAGGGTGCGCTTGCCGCTGCCAAACGCCCGGCCGTCGGCATCGTCGGCTCGCGCAACGCCTCGATCGCGGGCGCGAAATTCGCGGCGATGGTGGCGCGCGACTGCGGCCGGGCTGGATATACCGTGGTCTCCGGCCTGGCGCGCGGCATAGACACTGCCGCCCACCGGGCAAGCCTCGGCACAGGAACGATCGCGGCGCTCGCCGGCGGCCTCGACCAACCTTACCCGCCGGAGAATATCGACCTGCTCGAAGAGATAACCGGCGGCAACGGCTTGGCGGTGAGCGAGATGCCCTTCGGCTGGGAGCCCCGCGCCCGCGACTTCCCGCGCCGGAACCGGCTGATCGCCGGCATCGGCCTCGGCCTCGTCGTCATCGAAGCGGCGGCGCGTTCGGGCTCGCTGATCACCGCACGGCTGGCTGGCGACTTCGGCCGCCTGGTGTTTGCCGTGCCCGGCTCACCGCTCGATCCGCGCTGCCATGGCACCAACGGCCTGCTGAAGGACGGAGCTTCGATCGTCACCGCACCCGCCGATGTCGTCGAGGCCCTGGCGCCGCTTGCGCAATTCGACCTGTTCCCGTCATCGATGGCGGAGGAGCCGGCGCCTGGCGGTAAAGCAATGTCGGTGCCACCAGGCGATTCCGATCGATACCGCATCATCGATGCGCTCGGGCCGACGCCGGTCGAGATCGACGACGTCATCCGCCATACCGGCCTGTCGGCATCCGCGGTCTATCTCATCCTTCTGGAACTCGATATATCAGGCAGGCTGCACCGGCATCAGGGCGGCCTCGTCTCGCTCTCCGATTGAACCTGGGTACGACATCGGATGGCGGCTTTTCGCATTGTCGAACGCTGCGTCGAAAATCTTAGGACATATACTATAATCGTATTTTGCTGGTTTCCGCCCTTTGGTTGCAATAGACACAAGAGGTAAAATTGTAGCAAACCCCTTGACCGCGGCGATTTCCCTGTCCATGTCGGGTGGCCGATATCCATGTTGCGGTGTGTGTCGCGCTGGCTTCAACGCTGGCGTCGTTTCCCTTTTAGAGAATCATCATGAATGTTGTAGTGGTGGAATCGCCTGCCAAGGCCAAGACGATCAATAAGTATCTCGGTCCGGGATACAAAGTGCTCGCCTCCTTCGGCCATGTGCGCGATCTGCCTGCCAAGGATGGCTCAGTTCTTCCTGATCAGGATTTCGAAATGCTTTGGGAGGTCGATAGCGCCTCCGCCAAGCGGATGAAGGACATTGCCGACGCGGTGAAGTCCGCCGATGGCCTGTTTCTCGCGACCGACCCGGATCGCGAAGGCGAAGCGATTTCCTGGCATGTTCTCGACATGCTGAACAAGAAGCGCGTGCTGAACGGTAAACCGGTCAAGCGCGTCGTCTTCAATGCGATCACCAAGAAAGCCGTGCTCGACGCGATGGCCGATCCGCGCGACATCGACGTGCCGCTGGTTGACGCTTATCTCGCCCGCCGCGCGCTCGATTATCTCGTTGGCTTCAATCTTTCGCCGGTGCTGTGGCGCAAGCTGCCCGGCGCGCGTTCGGCCGGCCGCGTTCAGTCAGTGGCGCTTCGCCTGGTCTGCGACCGCGAATCCGAGATCGAGCGCTTCATTTCGGAAGAGTACTGGAACATCTCGGCGCTGCTGAAGACGCCGCGCGGCGACGAGTTCGAGGCAAGACTGGTTTCGGCGAGCGGCAAACGGCTGCAGCCGCGCGCAATCGGCAACGGCGAAGATGCCGGCCGGCTGAAGGCATTGCTCGAAGGCGCGAGCTATGTCGTCGACACGGTCGAGGCGAAACCGGTCAAGCGCAACCCGGGACCGCCGTTTACGACCTCGACGCTGCAGCAGGCGGCCTCCTCCAATCTCGGCTTCTCCGCTTCGCGCACCATGCAAATCGCGCAAAGACTCTATGAGGGCGTCGATATCGGCGGCGAGACGGTTGGTCTCATCACCTATATGCGAACCGACGGCGTGCAGATGGCGCCCGAGGCGATCGATGCTGCGCGTAGCGCCATCGTCGACCAGTTCGGCGAGCGCTACATGCCGGAAAAGCCGCGCCTCTACTCGACCAAGGCGAAGAACGCCCAGGAGGCGCACGAGGCGATCCGGCCGACCGATTTCTATCGTTCGCCCGACCGCGTACGCAAATTCCTCGATGCCGACCAGATCCGACTCTACGAGCTGATCTGGAAGCGCGGCATCGCCAGCCAGATGGCATCGGCCGAGATCGAGCGCACGACGGCTGAAATCACCGCTGACAACAAAGGCGAGAAGGCCGGTCTGCGTGCCGTCGGTTCGGTCATACGCTTCGATGGTTTCATCGCCGCCTATACCGACCAGAAGGAAGATGGCGAGCAAAGCGACGACGGCGACGAGGATGGCCGCCTGCCGGAGATCAATGCGCGCGAGGCGCTCGCCAAGCAGAAGATCAATTCGACGCAGCATTTCACCGAACCGCCGCCGCGTTATTCGGAAGCCTCGCTGATCAAGAAGATGGAAGAGCTCGGCATCGGCCGCCCCTCCACCTATGCCGCGACGCTCGCGACGCTGCGCGACCGCGACTATGTAACGATCGACAAACGCAAGCTGATCCCGCAGGCCAAGGGCCGGCTGGTGACGGCATTCCTCGAGAGCTTCTTCACCAAATATGTCGAATACGACTTCACCGCCGATCTCGAAGAGAAACTTGACCGGATTTCCGCCGGCGAGTTGAACTGGAAGCAGGTGCTGCGCGATTTCTGGAAGGATTTCTTCGCCCAGATCGAGGACACCAAGGAACTTCGCGTCACCAACGTGCTGGATTCGCTGAACGAGGCGCTGGCACCGCTCGTCTTCCCGAAACGAGAGGACGGTAGCGATCCGCGCATCTGTCAGGTCTGCGGCACCGGCAACCTGTCGCTGAAGCTCGGCAAATACGGCGCCTTCGTCGGCTGCTCGAACTATCCGGACTGCAACTACACCCGCCAACTCTCCTCCGAAAACGGCGGAGAAGCGGACGGTGCCGCCCTCAACGAGCCGAAGAACCTCGGCACCGATCCGACGACCGGCGAGGAGCTGACGCTGCGTTCCGGCCGCTTCGGCCCCTATATCCAGCGCGGCGACGGCAAGGAAGCCAAACGCGCTTCGCTGCCGAAGGGCTGGAAGCCTGAGGACATCGATTATGAAAAAGCGATGGCGCTGATCTCGCTACCGCGCGATATCGGCAAACATCCAGAAACCGGCAAGATGATCTCGTCGGGCATCGGCCGCTACGGGCCGTTCCTCCTGCATGACGGTTCCTATGCCAATCTGGAAACCGTCGAAGACGTGTTTTCGGTCGGTCTCAACCGTGCCGTGACTGTTATCGCCGAAAAGGCGAACCAGGCCCCGGGCCGAGGTTCGCGCGGGACACCGGCAGCGCTGAAGACGCTCGGCGATCATCCTGGTGGCGGCGCCATCACCGTTCGCGACGGTAAGTACGGCCCCTATGTCAACTGGGGCAAGGTCAACGCCACGCTGCCGAAGGGCAAGGATCCGCAGGCGATCACCGTCGAAGAGGCGCTTGCGCTGATCGCCGAGAAGGCCGGCAAGACCCCTGCGGGCAAGGCGGCCAAGGCGAAAGCCAAGCCAAAGGCCGCAGCCGCCGAAGCCAAGAGCACCAAGACGGCCGCCAAACCGAAGATAACGAAGGCGAAAGCGCCCGCGAAATCGAAAAAGGGCTGACGTGAGCAGAATACCGCGCGAGAGAACGAACCCTGCGGGCAAGCGCCCGGGCAAGACCGGCCGCGCCGGCAAGGATGCTCCCGCCGTCGAGCCGCTGAACATCGTCCACGGCGCGCTGCCTTCCCGCGAGGTGATCCTGCGCTTCATCGCCGATCATCCGCAGAAAGCGTCCAAGCGTGAACTCGCCAAGGCGTTCGGCCTGAAAGGCGATAGCCGCGTCGAGCTCAAGCAGATGCTGCAGGAGCTCGAGCAGGAAGGCATGCTGCAGAAGAACCGCAAGTCGCTGATCCGGCCCGGTGCGCTGCCGCCCGTCACCGTTCTCGACATCACGACGCGCGACAAGGACGGCGATCTGATCGGCCGGCCGGCAGAGTGGCCGGAGGACCAGGGCGTGGCACCCGCCGTCGCCATCCGCCAGCAATCGCCGGCAGGCCGCCAGGGCAAGGGTAAGGCGCCGGTCGCGGGCCTCGGCGATCGCATCCTGGCGAAGATCTTCCCGGCTGTCGATCGCGGTGGGCCGGCCTATACGGCACGGATCATCAAGGTGATCGACAGGCGCCGCGGCGCCTCGATGGGCGTTTTCCGCACTGCGCCGGGCGGCGGCGGGCGGCTGCTGCCGATCGAACGGCGCGGCGAGGAGATGGTGATCGATCCCGATTTCACCGGCGGCGCCACGGACGGCGATCTGGTCGAAGTCGAAATCGCCCGTCTCGGTCGTTTCGGCCTGCCGCGTGCCAAGGTGCTTTCCATCGTCGGTTCCGTCGGTTCGGAAAAGGCGATCTCGATGATCGCCATCCATGCGCACGGCATCCCGCATGTCTTCCCGCCTGCCGTCATCGCCGAGGCGGAGGCCGCAAAGCCCGCCACCATGTCGCATCGCGAGGACTGGCGCGACGTGCCGCTGATCACCATCGACCCGGCCGATGCCAAGGACCATGACGACGCGGTTTATGCCGAGCTCGATCCCTCGCCCGACAATCCCGGCGGCGTCATCGTCACCGTCGCGATTGCCGACGTCTCCTGGTATGTCCGCCCGAATTCGCCGCTCGACCGCGAGGCGCTGAAGCGCGGCAACTCTGTCTATTTCCCCGATCGTGTCGTGCCGATGCTGCCCGAGCGCATCTCCAACGATCTCTGCTCGCTGAAAGAGGGCGTCGACCGCCCGGCGCTCGCCGTGCGCATGAGCTTTTCCGGCGAAGGCCGCAAGATCGGCCACATCTTTCATCGCATCATGATGAAGAGCGCGGCCAAGCTGTCCTACCAGCAGGCGCAGGCGGCGATCGACGGCAAACCGGACGATCAGACCGGACCGATGCTCGAGCCGATCCTGAAGCCGCTCTGGCACGCCTATGAGGTGATGAAGCGCGGACGCGACCGGCGCCAGCCGCTGGAACTCGACATGCCGGAGCGCAAGATCCTGCTGAAGCCCGACGGCACGGTCGACCGGGTCGTCGTGCCGCCACGGCTCGACGCGCATAAGCTGATCGAGGAGATGATGATCCAGGCGAACGTCTGCGCTGCCGAGACCCTGGAAAAGAAACGTCAGCCGCTGATCTACCGCATTCATGACGGCCCGACGCTTGCCAAGCAGGAGATCCTGCGCGAGTTTCTGGCCACGCTGGGGATCTCGCTTGCCAAGGGCGGCAACATGCGCGCCAACAACTTCAACGGCATCCTGGCGAAGGCGGATGGCACGCCGCATCAGACCATGGTGAGCGAGATGGTGCTGCGTTCGCAGAGCCAGGCGATCTACGGTCCGGAGAATATTGGCCATTTCGGCCTCAACCTGATGAAATACGCCCACTTCACCTCGCCGATCCGCCGTTATGCCGACCTCATCGTGCATCGCGCCCTCGTCGGCTCGCTAGGCTTCGGCGAAGGCGGCATCACGCCCGACGAAGAGGCGGCGCTCGACGATATCGCCGCCGAAATCTCGACCTTCGAGCGCCGAGCCATGGCAGCCGAGCGCGAGACGGTCGACCGGCTCATCGCCCATCACCTCAGCGGCCGGGTCGGCGAGGAATTTGCCGGACGGGTCTCGGGCGTGACAAAATCGGGGCTTTTTGTCGCCCTGCCGGACTATGGTGCCGACGGTTTCGTCCCCATATCTACGCTCGGCACCGATTACTTCATTTACGACGAGGCACATCAAGCGCTCTCGGGTGAACGAACGGGGCTCGGCTATCGCTTGGGCGACAGCGTCACTGTGAAACTTGCCGAAGCGATCCCGCTTGCCGGCGCGCTGCGTTTCGAAATGGTCAGCGAGGGCCGCGAGATGCCGGCGGCAGTGCGCTCCTTCCACAAGGCAGGTCGCCGCGACAGGGGCCAGGTCCGCAAGAAGCCTGGGACAAGGCCGCCACGCGGACGCCACTAGATCCGAAGAGGAACATGCGATGAGCACACCGACCGATCCGGCCCTCCGCTACGGGGACACGCCCGAGGTCGAGCGCCCAGTTGGGCGCTCCATCATGCGCGGGCTGATGAATCGTTGCCCGGCCTGCGGCAGCGGCAAACTCTTTCGCGCCTTCCTGAAGTCGGTTGATCATTGCGCGGCCTGCGGCGAGGCGATGCATCACCAGCGCGCGGACGACCTGCCGCCCTATATCGTCATCCTCGTCCTCGGACACGTCGTGGTCGGCGGCTATATGCTGACCGACATGACCTTCGTGCTGCCGGTCTGGGCCCATTTTGCCATCTGGGCGCCGATCACCGTCATGACAGCGCTCGCCTCGATCCAGCCGATCAAGGGCGGGGTCATCGGCCTGCAATGGGCGCTGCGCATGCACGGCTTCGGTGGCGAGAGTGATGGCCCGGACGATTATGACATTCCCCAACGGCCTGATTGAGCGCCTTCACCTTCCAGACATATTTAACGTGTAGTGCCAGCCCTCCACCGACCCGCCGGGGTAGCCGGCGATCCTCAACGACTTGACAAGGTAAGCTTTTCTTGTCTGAACAAGCTTTACATTCCGCAGGTGGTCACTCACATCGGAAATACTGCGAAACGCTGCCCGTCACCTGGAATTGGCACGCCTGTGTCTTTCTATGCGAGGCGATCGGCCGTCTCGCTCGCACAGCTTTCTAAGGATGCATAAATGTCTCAGCCGAGAAACGGCACACCGGGCGATGTCGAAGAAATCCATTGGCCTTCTCTGGTGGCAGCCATCTCGTCCATATCAGCCGTTGGCATAGCAATCGGCCTCGGTCTGCCCCTCCTCAGCATCATCCTCGAAAAACGCGGCATCTCGTCCACCCTGATCGGGCTCAACACGGCGATGGCTGGCGTCGCGGCGATGGCCGCCGCACCGATCACCACCAAGCTTGCCCATAAATACGGCGTGGCGCCGACAATGCTCTGGGCCGTGCTGATTTCGGCGCTGAGCGCGCTCGGTTTCTATTACGCCCAAGATTTCTGGATGTGGTTTCCGCTGCGTTTCGCCTTTCATGGCGCGACGACGACGCTCTTCATCCTCTCCGAATTCTGGATCAACGCCGCTTCGCCGCCGTCCAAGCGCGGTTTCGTGCTCGGCATCTATGCGACGGTGCTTTCCCTCGGCTTCGCCGCCGGACCACTGCTCTTTTCAATCCTCGGCAGCGACGGCATCTTCCCCTTCCTGATCGGCGCCGCCGCCATCCTGCTTGCGGCCATTCCGATCTTCATCGCCCGCGACGAGAGCCCGGTGCTCGAGGAAAAACCGGAACTGCATTTCATGCGCTATGTTTTCCTGGTGCCGACGGCGACGGCGGCGGTCTTCATCTTCGGCGCGGTCGAAGCGGGCGGACTGTCGCTCTTTCCGATCTTTGCCGTGCGCGCCCATTTCACCGAATCGCAGGCCGCACTGCTGCTCACCATGATGGGCGTCGGCAACGTCATTTTTCAGATCCCGCTCGGCCTGCTTTCCGACCGCATCGCCGATAAGCGGCCGCTTCTGGCCGGCATGGCGCTGATGGGCTTCATCGGCTCTATGATGTTGCCGCTACTGCTCGACAATTGGCTGCTGATGGCCGGGCTCCTGCTTTTCTGGGGCGGCTGCGTCTCAGGCCTCTATACGGTCGGCCTCAGCCATCTCGGCTCGCGGTTGACGGGTTCCGATCTTGCGGCGGCCAATGCTGCCTTCGTCTTCTGTTATGCGATGGGAACCGTAGCCGGGCCGCAGGCGATCGGCGCGGCGATCGATGTCGCTGGAAATAACGGTTTTGCCTGGGCGATTGCCGCTTTCTTCGGTCTCTACGCCCTACTTTCCGGCATCAGACTGATGTTCATTCGAAAACGGACTTGACTTTTCGGGCGGGATTCGTAGTTTCGCGCCAGAATTTGCCGTGGAGCCCATCCGGCTTCCACGGCTTTCATTTTCTTAAAGGCAGGACGACCATGGCCAAGGCTACAACAATCAAGATCAAGCTGCTGTCGACAGCCGACACCGGTTTCTTCTACGTCACGACGAAAAACAGCCGTACGATGACGGACAAGATGACGAAGACGAAGTACGACCCGGTTGCAAAGAAGCATGTCGAGTTCAAGGAAACCAAGATCAAGTAATCACTTGGCCTGACGGATTTCAAAAAAGCGCGCGCCTTCGGGTGCGCGTTTTTTATTGCCAGTTTGTGGTCTTTGAAAAATGATAGCGCAAACAGACAAAACGCCGCCCTTCCATCTTCGGGAAGTGGCGGCGTTTTCTTGAAAGGGGGTCGGCCAGCATGCAAAACGGCACGAGGAACCGCTATAACTTGCCTACTAGCCGACCGACCCCACGACCCAGGAGATGCGGCGGACCTGAGCATCATGGGGTATCGACAACTCCTCAACGGGAGCGCTTCTCTTATGAGCCGATAATTTGCGCAAAAATGAAAGAAAATCAACAAATTCTTAATGATGAATTTTCTTATCTTGATTCTATGGTTAAAAGTCCAGATTTGGGACATACAAAGATTGATCGGCTCTGCTTGAGCTTGAAGCGTAGCGCCTCGCCCTTCGAAGAAATTCGACAATATAGCTTAACAACTTACGCCTGCCCTACCCTTACGTGAGGTGACGTCGCCGCAATCTATTTGACACTGTCGGCGGCAGGCATTTTTTATAGTCTCCATTTCACTCTGAGCTACGGCCTGATGCTCGCAAGACTATCGCGTCGCACATCTCCGCAGCAACGCGGCGAGTCCATTTTTGGGCTATTGAGTTGCGAAATTTTCGCCCCGCATTGCCCAGGCGAAGATTAAAAATCGGTAACAATTCGCTTACCGCAGTGGAAAACTCGCAAATGGCACATATGGCGGCAGGTGATTCGTCACGCGGCCGCGGCGACCACACGGTTGCGGCCGGTATTCTTGGCCTCGTAAAGGGCCAGATCCGCCTGTTTCATCAGCTGGCCGGGGGTCAGCACCGACGCAATACGCGAGGCGATGCCGAAGGAAGCAGTGACATTCAGCGCTTCCCCGGAGTGTTTCAGCATGAAGGGAGCGCTTTCGATCGCCGCGCGCAGGCGCTCGGCGACGGCGGCGGCAATTTCCGGCGAGGTGTCGGGCATCACGACGACGAATTCCTCTCCACCGTAGCGGCAGGCGAGATCGGCACCGCGGATGGTCGAACGGACGCGATTTGAAAATTCCCGCAACACCTCGTCGCCGCCGTCATGGCCGTAGGTGTCGTTCACATGCTTGAAGCGGTCGATATCGGTGATCAGCACCGAAAGCGGCCGGCCACGCGCCATCGAACGGTTGAAGAGCACGTTCAGGTGATTGTCGAGATAGCGCCGGTTATAAAGGCCGGTCAGCGGATCGGTCACGGCAAGCTCGATCGTCTGCTTGACGCTGGCGCGCAGCCGGTCGTTGTAGCGCTTGCGGCGGATTTGCGTCAGGCTGCGGGCGACCAGTTCATTGGCATCGACCGGGCGGATGAGGTAGTCATTGACGCCGAGATCGAGTGCGCGCACGACCATGTCGTCAGCGCCCTGCTCGGTGATGATCAGGATCGGCAGGAAGCGCGTGCGCTCCAGAGAGCGCAGCTGTGAGCAGAGGCGAAGCGGATCGTAATCGTCGAAATTGGCGTTGACGATGACGAGATCGAACGCGCTTTCGGCCGCCTCGAAGAGGGCGGCCTGCGGATCTGAGAGGGCAAGCACGTCGGCGACGGGCTTCAACGCCTTGATGATGCGCTCCTGCGAATTGGCGCGGCCGTCGACGAGCAGGACCTGAGCGGTCTCGTCGGCGCGGCCCTCGCCTGCCCGCGTCAGGTCGTCGATACCCATCGTATGGGCGGTTTCGGCGCGAATGCGCAGCTCATCGCTCAACGTCTTCAGCCGCAGCAGACTCTTCACCCGGGAGATCAGTTGCAGATCGTTGACCGGCTTGGTGAGAAAATCGTCGGCGCCGGCCTTCAGGCCTCGTACGCGATCGGTCGGCTGATCGAGCGCGGTGACCATGACGACTGGAATATGGGCGGTCTTCTGGTTGGCCTTCAGCCGTTCGCAGACCTCGAAACCGTCTATGCCGGGCATCATGATGTCGAGCAGGATGAGATCGACCTGGTTGCGCTCGCAGATCGCCAGTGCCGTGTAGCCGTCCGCTGCGGTCATCACGTCGAAGTACTCCGCAAGCAGCCGCGCCTCGAGCAGCTTCACGTTGGCCGGAATATCGTCAACCACCAGTATTCGCGCAGTCATAAGCGTCTTTCCGATGCGTCAGGCATCGCCCAGATAGGTCTTGATCGTCTCGATGAATTTCGGAACCGAGATCGGCTTGGAAACATAGGCCTCGCAGCCGCCCTGGCGGATCCGCTCCTCGTCGCCCTTCATCGCGAAAGCCGTAACGGCGATGACGGGAATCACGTGCAACTCGTCATCTTCCTTCAGCCATTTCGTAACTTCGAGGCCAGAGACCTCGGGAAGCTGAATATCCATAAGGATGAGGTCGGGGCGATGCTTGCGCGCCAGGTCGAGCGCCTCCATGCCGTTTCTGGTCTGGATTGTCGTATAGCCGGACGCCTCGATGAGGTCGCGAAAGAGCTTCATGTTGAGCTCGTTATCTTCTACAATCATCACCTGTTTGGGCATGACATGCTGTCCCTACGTCCGTTCGCGCAGCGGTTCGTCCCATGAGAAAGGCACATGCGGACAAAAGCTGCGTGAAACCGATAGCGCACGCTACCGGTATTTGGTTGAAGAAAAGGTAACTTACCCCGCGAAATGCAAAGCAACTTCAAGACTTCGAAACAACAGGCTGCCGACCCGCACGAGACGGCGATCGCCGTGCTTGGCTGGCTTGCCGGTGATTCCGACATGTTCGGCCGCTTTCTCGCCCTGACGGGTGTGGCGCCCGGCCAGGTGCGCAACGCCGTCAACGATCCGGGATTCCTCGCCGGCATGATGGATTTCCTGATGAACCATGAACCAACGGCGATGGCCTTCTGCGCGGCGAGCGGTATCAGCCCGGAGACGGTGACGGCGGCCTGGCAGCATTTCTCTTCGCCGGGTCTCGATTCCGGAGAGGACTGACCGTGACCTCCGGGGAATTCGACATCTCGCATATCCGCCTCGGCGAGCGGCCGTTGATCGTCTGCGACGTCGACGACGTCGTGCTGCAGTTCATCGGTCCCTTCCAGCTTTTCCTTCAGAGCCAGGGCCACGCGTTTCTGCCGCGATCGTTCCGGCTTCACGGCAACATCGTCTCGCAAGCCGACGGCGTGGAGATCGAGGATCAAGAGGTCAGCCGGCTGATCGAGGAATTCTTCGAGGCCCAAGAACTGTGGCAGACGCCGCTCGATCGCGTCGTCGAAACGCTCGGCCGGTTTTCGGAAGAGGCCGATGTGCTTTTCCTGACAGCCATGCCGCCGCGGTTCCAAGACCAGCGCCGTCGCCTGCTCGACAGGATGGGCCTGCTTTTTCCGCTGCTTGCCACCGAACAACCCAAGGGGCCGATCGTTCACGCATTGCATGCCAGCCGCTCCCTTCCCGTCGTCTTCATCGATGATATGGCGCGCAATCTGCATTCCGTCAGGGATCACGTCGCCGATTGCCTGCTGATTCACCTGATGCCGAACTCGCCCGTCCATCGTTTCGCACCGGCCGCCGCTGACGACATCACGCGCGCCAGCGACTGGACGCATGCGGCCGCTCTCATCGAGGCGCATTTTGTCTCCGGCACTGTCAGGTGCGCAGTTCCAGCCGCATGAGCGGACGGCCGTCCTTGCGCCGTGCCACAGTCTCGAAACCGGCGGCTTCGAAAACTGCGGTCGAGCCGACGCAGAGCGTCACTGATTTCGACTGCTTGACATGATCGATCGGACAGGCTTCGAGCATCCGTGCTCCCTGGCGCCGGGCATGATCGATCGCGCCGGCGAGCAGACGATGGCTCATTCCCTTGCCGCGTAGCTTGGGCAGCAGGAAGAAGCAACTGACGGCCCAAATGGATGGATCATGCGCATCGCCCTCCTCCAGCGGTCGCGAGACGGTGCGCGGCGAATTGAACTGCGGCACGTCATGGCGCGGCCCGACCTGCACCCAGGCGACCGGCGCGCCGTCGGCATAACCGAGGATACCAGGCGGCGGACCCACGTTGATCCTCTCCCGCATATGCGCCTTGCGCTCGTCGGCCGCCATCTTCGTCCTGACTGCATGCGGCAGGCGCAGCGCGACGCACCAGCAATTATAGAAGGCACCCTGCGGCCCGAACACGATTTCGAAATCGTCCCAGCGTTCTGCCGTCACCGGCTCGAAACGAAGATCGTTATCCAAAGGCAAAGCTCCCGCCCTCTCTTGAGACTCGGAAGCATAAGGCGTAACCTCGCGACGTTCAATCTTTGTTCTCATCATGACACCCGCGCCTGACAAGACACCCGGCTTCTGTCGCGACTGCCTTGCCGAGCAGAAAGGCGAGGCGCGCCGTTGCGTTTCCTGCGGCAGCCCGCGCCTCGTGCGCCATCGCGAACTCTACGCATTGACGCTTGCGCATATCGATTGCGACGCCTTCTACGCCGCGGTGGAGAAACGCGACAATCCGAAGCTTGCCGACAAGCCTGTCATCATCGGCGGCGGCAAACGCGGTGTGGTTTCCACCGCCTGCTATATCGCCCGTATCCACGGCGTGCGTTCGGCCATGCCGATGTTCAAGGCGCTGGAGGCCTGCCCTGAGGCGATTGTCATCCCTCCCGATATGGAAAAATATGTCCGGGTCGGGCGGCAGGTGCGCGCAATGATGCAGGATCTGACGCCGCTGGTGCAGCCGCTGTCGATCGACGAGGCCTTCCTGGAGCTCGGCGGCACCGAGAGGCTGCATCACGATCCGCCAGCGCGCACGCTGGCCAAATTTGCCCGTCGCATCGAAAGGGAGATCGGCATCACCGTTTCGGTAGGGCTTTCCTATTGCAAATTTCTCGCCAAGGTCGCCTCCGATCTGCAGAAGCCGCGCGGCTTTTCCGTCGTCGGCCGCGAGGAAGCGGTCGAGTTCCTGGCACCGCGTCCCGTCACTACGATCTGGGGCGTCGGCAAGGCCTTTGCGGCAACGCTGGAGGCGGACGGCATCCGCACCATCAGCCAATTGCAGCAGATGGAGGAAAACGATCTGATGCGCCGCTATGGCAGCATCGGCCAACGGCTCGCGCGGCTGTCGCGCGGCATCGACGACCGCGAAGTGCATCTCAATGATGCCGCCAAGAGCGTGTCGTCCGAGACCACCTTCTTCGATGACATCTCGCGTTATGACGATCTGGTGCCGATCCTGCGCAACCTCTCCGAAAAGGTCTCCTGGCGGCTGAAGAAAAACGGCATTGCCGGCCAGACCGTGGTTCTGAAGATGAAGAGCGCCGATTTCAAATCGCGCACCCGCAACCGCAAGCTCGAAGACCCGACCCAGCTTGCCGACAAGATCTTCCGCACCGGGCTCGAGCTTCTCGAAAAAGAGACTGACGGTACGAAGTTCCGCCTGATCGGCATCGGCGTCACCGATCTCGGCGATGCCGCCCGCGCCGATCCGCCCGATCTCATCGACCAGCAATCGGGCCGGCGAGCGGCGGCCGAAGCGGCGATGGACAAGCTGCGCGACAAGTTCGGCAAGAAAACGGTCGAGACGGGCTATACCTTCGGCAGCGGCAAGCGCGATCACTAACGCGTGAGGGCAGCCGGCGATCCGGCCTATAAAATCTTCCTTAAACTTCGTCTCATAATGTGCCGGGCAAGTATTGCGTATGGTTGGGTTTCATGTTCTCGCGTCTCGTCTTCGGCCTCGGCTTGCTGTCGGCCACCGCACTCGTGCACCCCGCTCTTGCCGCGGATGCGCGCACGCTGCAGATCATCGTTTCCAAGGATAAGCAGTCGCTTGTGGTCTATGACGGCACCGAGGTCGTCGCGGCCTCGAAGGTCTCGACCGGCAAGGACGGCCACACGACGCCAAGCGGCATCTTCTCGGTGCTGGAAAAGCAGAAATATCACGAATCCAATCTCTATTCGGCGGCGCCGATGCCGTTCATGCAAAGGCTGACCTGGTCCGGCATCGCGCTGCACGAATCCAATTCGGTGCCGCGTTATCCGGCCTCGCATGGCTGCGTGCGCATGCCCAGCGCCTTCGCAAAAATGCTCTATGGGATGACCGATCCCGGTGTCCCCGTCATTATCAGCGACGGTGAACTGGTGCCGCAACCGATCGATCATCCGACTCTTTTCCATCCGGATGCACCGGCGGCGATGCCGCTACTTTCGGATGTGGAACTGCGGCCCTCCATGCCCGACAGCCCTGAGAAGCCGGTGCAGGTGGCGATGAACGATACCGCTGCGATGCCGATGCCGGCAGTGCAGCCGATTGCAGCGCCCGAACCCAAGCCGCCGTCCGAGCCGATCAGCATGCTGATTACGCGCCGGACGTTGCGCGAGACGGTGATTGACATCCAGAGCCTGCTCAACCAGCTCGGTTTTTCCGCTGGCAATCCGGACGGCTTGCTCGGTTCGTCGACCATGCAGGCGATCAAGGCTTTCAAGACGCTACGGCCGGCGGAATTTGCCGGCGACAGGAGCCTGGTCTCCGACACGCTCCTCAGAGAAGTCTATGCCGCGGCTGGCAAGGGCGAGCCGCCGAACGGCGTCATCATGGTGCGGCAGGCCTTCAAGCCGATCTTCGAAGCGCCGGTGACGATCGCCGATCCGAGACTGGCGCTCGGCACACATTTCTTCACGCTGCATGCGGTCGATGAAAAGGCCGGCACCGCCGACTGGCTCGGTATCACGCTCGAGAACAATCTCTCGCGGGAGACTATGAAACGGCTCGGCATCACCAATCAGGAAAGCTCGATCGTCACAGGCGAGCCGATCGCTCGATCGCTCAGCCGAATTACCATCCCCGACGAGACCCGCCGCCAGATCGACGCCCTCGTCGCGCCCGGCTCGACGCTGACGATCTCCGATACCGGCCTCGGCCGAGAGACCGGCGAAGGCACGGATTTCATCACGATCACCCGCGGATGATGGCCATCACGCTCTTTGTTTTATGCATGTCGTTATCCCGGAACCGCTGCACACTTCCGAGGCACATACATTAATCAGACAAGCTCGACGTCGACGACGCCGGGGGCGGCGCGAAGGGCGGCGGCGATCTCCGGCGTGATGCGGTATTTCTCCGGCAGCGCCACCTCCACCTCGCGTTTGCCCTCTTCCTTGATGACGATGAAGGAAACGAGGCCATCGCCCTTGGCGTTCAAATGGCCGGCAACCATTCCCAGCGGTCCGGAATCGCGGACATAAACGCGTAGCGCCTTCTGCATCTGCAGCGACTTTTCCTCCAGCGACTGGATCGTCTGGATGCGCAGGCCAATGCCCTCCGGCCGCTCCTCGCCGGTCGCAGTCAGCACGAAGGATTTTCCAGACTCAAGCACGTCGCGATACTGGTTCAGCATTTCCGAAAACAGCACCGCTTCGAACTGGCCCGAAGAATCGGAGAAGACGATGATGCCCATCTTGTTGCCGGTGCGGGTCTTGCGCTCCTGCTTCGAGATGACGGTACCGGCAAGGCGCGCATTGGCCGCGCCCTGTTTGATGGCGGCGGAAAATTCGGCAAAGGTCTGCACCCGCATCTTCTGCAGGATATTGTTGTAGGAATCGAGCGGGTGGGCTGTGAGATAGAAGCCCAGCACCTGGAACTCCTTGAGCAGCCGCTCGGAGGGGAGCCAGGGCGAGAACGGCGGCAGTGAGATTTTCTCAGGCCCCGACGTCAACGTACTGCCGAAGATGTCCGACTGGCCGCTCAGCTTGTTCTCCTGGGCGCGTTGGGCATAACCGAGAATGCGATCAAGGCCGGCTGCTAGCTGGGCGCGGTCCATGTCGAAACAATCGAAGGCGCCGGCATAGATCAGGCTTTCGAGCACGCGACGATTGACCTGACGCGGATCGATGCGCAGGCAGAAGTCCTCGATGCTCGCAAAGGGCTTGTCGCCACGCACCTCGACAATATGGTCGACGGCGGATTCGCCGACGCCCTTGAGGGCGGCGAGCGCGTAGTAGATGCGGTTGTCGCCGGTCTCGAAATGACGGAAGGAGCTCTGCACCGAGGGTGCGATCACCTCGATGCCGAGGCGCTTAGCATCCTGACGGAAATCATTGACCTTTTCCGTGTTGGACATGTCGAGCGTCATCGAAGCGGCCAGGAATTCGACCGGGTAGTGCGCCTTCATGTAGGCCGTCTGGTAAGAGACAATGGCATAAGCGGCGGCATGCGATTTGTTGAAGCCGTAATTGGCGAACTTCGCCAGCAGTTCGAAGATATTGTCGGCCTGCGGCTTCGATACGCCGTTCCTGACGGCGCCAACGACGAAGCGCTCGCGTTGCTGGTCCATCTCGGCCTTGATCTTCTTACCCATGGCGCGGCGCAGAAGGTCGGCCTCCCCCAGCGAATAGCCTGATAGAACCTGGGCGATCTGCATCACCTGTTCCTGATAGACGATGACCCCTTGCGTTTCCTTGAGCAGGTGGTCGATCATCGGATGGATCGATTCCAGCTCTTCGTCGCCGTGCTTGCGAGCATTGTAGGTCGGGATGTTCTCCATCGGGCCTGGACGATAGAGCGCCACCAGCGCGATGATGTCCTCGATGCAGTCCGGCTTCATGCCGATCAACGCCTTGCGCATGCCGGCACTTTCCACCTGGAACACACCGACCGTCTCGCCGCGCGACAGCATCTCGTAAGTCTTCTTATCGTCGAGAGGAATGGCCGCGAGATCGACCTTGACGCCGAGCTTGGCGACGAAATCGACCGCGACCTTCAGCACCGTCAGGGTCTTCAGGCCGAGGAAGTCGAATTTGACCAAGCCTGCCTGCTCGACCCATTTCATGTTGAACTGAGTAACCGGCATATCGGAGCGCGGATCGCGATACATCGGCACCAGCTTGGAAAGCGGCCGGTCGCCGATGACGATGCCGGCGGCATGGGTCGAGGCGTGGCGGTATAGCCCCTCGATCTTCTGGGCGATGTCGAGCAGGCGCGCGACAACAGGTTCCTTCGCCGCCTCCTCCTGCAGCTTCGGCTCCTCCTCGATCGCTTTGGACAGCGGCGTCGGATTGGCGGGGTTGTTCGGCACGAGTTTGCAGATCTTGTCGACCTGGCCGTAGGGCATCTCAAGCACGCGGCCGACGTCGCGAAGGGCGGCACGTGCCTGCAGCGAACCGAAGGTGATGATCTGCGCCACCTGCTCACGGCCATATTTGGCCTGGACGTAGCGGATCACCTCTTCGCGGCGGTCCTGGCAGAAGTCGATGTCGAAGTCCGGCATCGAGACGCGTTCCGGATTGAGGAAGCGCTCGAAGAGCAGCGAAAAACGCAAGGGATCGACGTCGGTGATCGTCAAGGCATAGGCGACCAGCGAACCGGCGCCCGAACCACGGCCGGGGCCGACCGGAATGTCATGCTGCTTGGCCCATTTGATGAAGTCGGCAACGATCAGGAAGTAGCCGGGAAAACGCATGCGCTCGATGACGCTGAGTTCGAAATCCAGCCGTTCGCGATAATCCTTTTCCTCGTAACCCGGCGACATGCCGAGCGTCGCAAGCCGCATGTCCAGCCCTTCGACCGCTTGGCGGCGCAGCTCGCTCGCCTCGGCGCGTTCGGCCTCCTCGGCATCGTTGGTCGCACCGGTGAAGCGCGGCAGGATCGGCTTTCGCGTCTTCAGCACGAAGGAGCAGCGCCTGGCGATCTCGATGGTATTTTCAAGCGCTTCCGGCAGGTCGGCGAAGAGCTTGGCCATTTCGGCCCGGCTCTTCAGATAGTGATCCGGCGTCAGGCGAAAGCGGCTGTCGTCGGAGACGATGGCGTTGTGCGCGACCGCCATCAGCGCATCATGGGCGTCGTAATCGTCGCGCGTCGGGAAGAACGCCTCGTTGGTCGCAACCAGCGGCAGGTCGTGAGCATAGGCGAGCCCGATAATCTTCTGCTCGTGCCGCTTGTCGTAAGTGCCGTGCCGCTGCAGTTCGACATAGAGCCGGTCGCCGAAGAGACGCTTCAGCGTGAGCAGCCGGGCTTCCGCCTGAGCGGGATGGCCCTCCTTGATCGCCACGTCGACTGGCCCGGTCAGGGCGCCGCTCAATGCGATCAGCCCTTCCGTGCCTGCCTCCTCCAGCCAGGAGGTGCTGATATGAACAGCCTGGTTGCTCTCGCCGCCGAGATAGGCCCGGCTGACGAGATCGACCAGCCGTTCGTAACCGGCATCCGTCGCAGCGAGAAGAACGATCGCCGGCAGCTTGACCAGAGCCTGCTGACCGCCGCGCTTTTCGGTTTCCAGCCCGTCTTCCATGTCGATCGAGACCTGGCAGCCGATGATCGGCTGCAGGCCGTCCTCCATCGCCTTCTGGGAGAATTCGAGGGCGACGAACAGATTGTTGGTGTCGGTAATCGCAATCGCCGGCTGGCTGTCGCCGGTCGCCTTGTAGAGGATCTTCTTCAGCGGCAGAGCGCCCTCGAGAAGCGAATAGGCGGAATGGACCCTCAGGTGGATGAAGCCCGGCGTCCGCCGGCCGCCTCACCCGTTGAACCCTTTGCCGTATCCGCCATGACATGCCTTCCCAATCACCCGAATGAATCGGACGCATTGTCGGCATAAAGGGCGATGATGTCCAGAAGAAGTCCCGCGTCCGGACCGCATGATTGCCATGCGATCCCCTGAAAACTTTAGAACGCCATGACGATGAGCGAGAAGCTGGCAACGAACATTGCGATGGAGGTGAATGCTGCGATATCACGGATCATGTCAGTCACCGGGCTCTCCTTTACTCGTTATGTTTTCAGTTTGTTCTATGTATGTTCTGTTGTCAACAGGAATCTTTTCCTTCTTTCTTGTGTTGGAAAAATGCCGGGATGTGCACCTGTGAATCGCTGCGAGCCAGCGCCCAATGTGACGGCTAGCAGGTTTCCCCTTCTCGGCCCGTCCCGGATCCTCACGGCGCCTAGACGGCCAGCCTCCTCGGCCGTCCGTCTAATTCCGGCCATCGTTCCCTTTTTGTTCTTTACACTTCGCAGCGTATTTGCCAGCATCTAGCGGAGAGGAGAATGGCATGTTGGATATTGCGATGCTGAACGCATTCGTGGTGGAGGCGAAGGCTGCAACCTATGTCGGCGGCGGCGTGGCGCGCCCGCCCTGCCGGCCAAGCTCCCACGACATCGGTTACGAACGCGGCAACTGGCGCTATCTCGACAGCTATTTCGGCGGCACCGATTTCGCCGGACAGGAAGTGGTATGGTTTGCCGACGAGCCCGTCTGGGCGATGAATTATTTCGGCTGCGTCATTGCGCCTGATCTCATCAACGGCGCAGCAGCCGGAACGGTGATCAAGGCGGCCCTTTCGGCGATGTATCGAGAGGGCCGGTTTCTCGGCGGAATGGAATTCGACCATCCGTTCGGCCGCTATATCGATCGCAGCGAAGGCGACTGCGCGCGGTTCGCCGGGCACGAATGCATCATGGTCTACGGCCAGAAGCCCTATATGCTCGACTATCGCGGCGGACTGATCATCCCTTGATCGGCTGCCCACTGCTGTTCTGTCAAAAGTGCATATTGTCCGGCCAGGAGGTCGACGAGATCAGCCCCTCATCCGGCTGCCGCCACCTTCTCCCCGCTCGCGGGGCGAAGGGACATGCCGCAACGGCTTTCCCTACCCTCGACGCTGCGTTTGGCACGTCCCCTCGCCCCGTTTTTTACGGGGAGAGGGTGAGGGGCAGCCATCGGCGCAAACCGGACAGCCGTGAGCCGCAGTCTCAGAAATCGACGATCTTGCCGTCGGAGATCGTCACGCGCCGATCCATGCGGCGGGCGAGCTCGTGATTATGGGTGGCGATAAGAGCCGCAAGGCCGGACTGGCGCACCAGCGCTTCCAGCGCGTCGAAGACATAGCTTGCCGTCTCAGGGTCGAGATTGCCGGTCGGCTCGTCGGCAAGAAGCAGGGTCGGCGCATTGGCGACGGCGCGGGCAATCGCAACCCGCTGCTGCTCGCCGCCGGAAAGCTCGCCCGGGCGATGCGAGCCGCGATGGCCGATGCGCATATAATCGAGAAGCTGGCCGGCCCGCTCTCCGGCCTCCTTCCAAGACAGCCCGGCGATCAGCTGCGGCATCATGATATTTTCGAGCGCCGAGAATTCCGGCAGCAAGTGGTGGAACTGGTAGACGAAGCCGATTTCGCTGCGGCGGATTGCGGTGCGTTTCTCATCGCTCAAGCCGTCACAGGCATGGCCGTTGATGTTGACTTCACCGCCGTCCGGATGCTCCAACAGGCCGGCGACATGCAGCAGTGTCGACTTGCCGGTACCGGAAGGGGCGACGAGAGCGACAATCTCCCCCTTCGATATCGAAAAGTCCGCGCCCTTGAGGATCGAGAGCAGCGTACCGCCCTGCCCATAATGGCGCTCGACGCCGGTAAGCTTGAGAACGACGTTGCGTTTCATGAAGGCGGCATTCCTTATTCGTAGCGCAGGGCCTGCACCGGATCGAGCCTGGAGGCTCGCCAGGCCGGGAAGATGGTCGCGATGAAGGAGAGCGTCAGCGCCATGACGACGATCGAGATCGTTTCGCTGAGATCCATCTCGGCCGGCAGTTGGCTGAGGAAATAGACCTGCGGACTGAAGAGCACGGTGCCCGAAATCCAGGAGAAGAACTGGCGGACGGATTCGATGTTGACGCAGACGAGAACACCGAGCAGCACACCGGCAATGGTGCCGACGATGCCGATGGCCGCTCCGGTCATGAAGAAGATGCGCATGATCGCGCCGGCGCTGGCACCCATGGTGCGCAGGATGGCAATATCGCTGCCCTTGTCCTTCACCAGCATGATGAGACCGGAGATGATATTCAGCGCCGCGACAAGCACGATCAGTGTCAGGATCATGAACATGACGTTGCGCTCGACCTGCAGCGCCGAGAAAAAGGTCTGGTTGCGCTGGCGCCAGTCGGTGATGGCAATCTGGCGGCCGGCCGCCTCCTCCACCTTGGGCTTCAGATTGTCGATATCGTCGGGGTGGTCGACGAAGAGCTCGATCGACTGCACCAGTCCCTCGGCATTGAAATAGAGCTGCGCTTCCTCGAGCGGCATGAAGATGATCGAGGAATCATATTCCGACATGCCGATCTCGAAAAGGCCGGAAATCTTGTAGGACTTGATGCGCGGGCTGACGCCCATCGGCGTAATGTCACCATCTGGCGACGTCAGCGTAATGAGGTCGCCGACGCGCAGACCGAGTTGGTCGGCCATGCGGGTGCCGATCAGGACGCCGTCGCCGGAGGCATACCCCACCATGTCGCCGGATTTGATGTTGTCGGAGATCGTCTTGAGCTTGGTCAGGTCCTCGGCGCGGGCGCCGCGCACCAGAGCGCCGGTGCTGCCGCCGGCCTGGGAGGAGGCGAGCACCTGGCCTTCCACCAGGGGCAGCGCCATCTTGACGCCGGGCACGGCGGCGAGCTTGCCGCTGAGAGCGGGATAATCGGTGAAGGGGCCGTCGACCGGCTGGACGATCATGTGGCCATTAATGCCGAGGATGCGCGATACGAGCTCGGTTCGGAAGCCGTTCATGACGGCCATGACGATGATCAGTGTCGCAACGCCCAGCATGATGCCGACGAAGGAGAAGCCGGCGATCACCGAGATGAAGGCCTCCTTGCGGCGGGCGCGCAGATAACGCCACGCCACGAGTCGTTCGAAGGTGGAAAATGGCTTGCCAGCCGGACCCAAGCCGGATTTTGAACTCCGGTCCACTGCTGCCTCTGCCATTTCGCCTCCGTTTCCTTAAGCCACGAACCGATTGATCGCCGCTTCGATGGTCATCGTTTCGCGGGCGCCGGTCTTGCGGTCCTTCACTTCCACTTCGCCGTTTGCGACCGCGCGCGGGCCGGCGATGATCTGGACGGGTATACCGATCAGGTCGGCGGTCGCGAATTTCGTGCCGGCCCGATCGTCGGTATCGTCATAGAGCACATCCTTGCCGGCCTTGCTCAGCGCGGCATAGATCAGCTCGCAGGTATCGTCACAGGCCTGATCGCCCGCCTTCATGTTGATCACAACGATATCGAAGGGCGCGACGGATGCCGGCCAGATGATTCCGTTATCATCATGCGATGCTTCGATGATGGCGGGAACAAGGCGTGTCGGGCCGATACCGTAGGAACCCATATGAACGAAGTGTTCCTTGCCGTCAGGTCCCTGCACTTTCGCGCCCATCGGCTCGGAATATTTCGTGCCGAAATAGAAGATGTGGCCGACCTCGATGCCGCGTGCCGACAGGCGGTTGCCTTCGGGAACGGCGTTGAAGACCGCCTCGTCGTGCATTTCCGAGGTCGCGGCATAGAGCGAGGTCCATTTGTCGAAGATCGCCTGCAGGCCCTCGACGCTATCGAAATCGGTGTGTGCACCGGGAATATCGAAATCGACGAAATCCTTGTGGCAGAAGACTTCGGATTCGCCGGTGTCGGCGAGGATGATGAATTCATGGCTGAGCTTGCCGCCGATCGGGCCGGTATCGGCGCGCATCGGGATAGCGCGCAGGCCGAGCCGGTCGAAGGTTCTGAGATAGGCGGCGAACATCTTGTTATAGGAATGCTCCGCCGCTTCGCGCGTCAGATCGAAGGAATAGGCATCCTTCATCATGAATTCACGCGATCGCATGGTACCGAAGCGCGGACGGATCTCGTCACGGAACTTCAGCTGAATATGATAGAGATTAAGCGGCAGGTCCTTGTAGGACTTGACGGAGGAGCGGAAAATATCCGTCACCATCTCTTCGTTGGTTGGGCCGTAGAGCATCGGCCGATCCTGACGGTCCTTGATGCGCAGCATCTCCTTGCCGTAGGCGTCGTAGCGGCCGCTTTCCTGCCAGAGTTCGGCCGATTGCAGTGTCGGCATCGACAGCTCAATGGCGCCGGCGCGGTTCTGCTCGTCGCGGATAATGGCGTTGACCTTGTCGAGCACGCGCTTGCCCAGCGGCAGCCATGAATAAATGCCCTGCGATTGCTGGCGGATCATGCCGGCACGCAGCATCAGCCGGTGGGAGACGATTTCCGCCTCCTTGGGGTTTTCCTTAAGGATGGGCATGAAATAACGGGACAGACGCATGGCGGATTCCGGAGCAGTTGAGATCCCGCAGCAGGCGGAATCGAAAGACCATTGTTAATGTCGGGAGCGTTCATAGCCGCTTCGCGGCAGGAAGGAAACCCGCAACGGATGGCGGCAACCTCCCGGAAGCGCATGTTCGCACCCGCAAAATAAAAGGGCATGAAAAAGCGCGTGTTTATAAGGACTTGAACGAAAATCTTGTCAACAGAAAAATTTTACTAGAGTGTAGCAAAAATGCAAAAAAAGCTGATGACAAAGCCCAATGTTTGAGCTAGTTTTAGCTCACAAAACAGGCAGGAAGTTAAATTCTTGTCGAATTCGCGGTCAAGTCTTGGGAGGATCAGATCTTAGGCGCGCTCGTCGCAGCCCCGGCAACGGTTACAGATCACGCGATACTTAAAACAAGGCTTTTAGCCTTGTTTTTTTTTGGCTTTTCGTCATCCATCCCATCCAAAAACCCGACCGACTTCCGTAAGGGAATAGCCGTCATTCCGTTAGGCGAGCTCTTTGCCGCAACAGCGTGACGCTGGTATGACGAAACTCGCCTTCAATAAGCTTGCATCTGCTCAAAGTTTGAGCAAAAGCTACGATTCAATAGAAGCTAGGACCGAGCTGCGGCAGGGCGTCGAAGCCCCAGCCGAAATAGGTGTCGCAGACGTACCAGAGGCCATAGACCAAGGCCGAAATCAGCGTCGTCAGCGAAAACACGAAAGCGGCGCGAAACCGGGTGGGCGCGCTCGGGACGGTGCCGAGCACGACATTATCATCTTCCGCCTGGGTGCGCAGGCCGATTGGCAGGACGGCAAAAAGCGTCATCCACCAGATGACGAAGTAGACGGCAAATCCCTGAAGAAAGATCTGGAGCATTATGGTTCCCGTTGATGCCGCGCTGATATCGCGTCGTTATACGGCGGAATCGCGACCAACTCAAAGCGAACGAAAGGTTTAGCCGTCTTCGGGTCACTCTGCCGCAGCAGGGCTATTTCTGCCGTTGCAGGGCTCAGGCCTGTTCGAGTTCGATCAGCGTGCCGAAGAAATCCTTGGGGTGCAGAAAGAGCACCGGCTTGCCGTGCGCGCCGGTCTTCGGCCGGCCGTCGCCGAGCACCCTTGCGCCCGCATCGACCAGTCGGTCACGGGCGAGAAGGATATCGTCCACCTCGTAGCAGATGTGGTGCATGCCGCCGGACGGGTTCTTTTCGAGGAAGGCGGCGATCGGCGAGGTAGCCCCGAGCGGCTGCAGCAACTCGACCTTGGTGTTCGGCAATTCGACGAAGACGACGGTGACGCCATGCTCCGGCAGAGCCTGCGGCTGCGATACGGCAGCACCCAGCGTATCGCGATAGGCCGCCGTCGCCGCGGCCAGATCGGGCACGGCGATGGCGATATGGTTGACCCGGCCGAGCATGGTCAGACCTTGGTGACGAAGGCGGTGACAAGGGGTTTCTTGCCCCAGGTGTTGTTCGCGGCCGAGCGGATGGCGCGGCGCACGGCCTCCTGCAGCATGTCGATATCCTTGCGGCGGGCGCGCGGAATGCTCTCGATGGCGCTGACCGCCGCGTCGAAGAGCATATCCTCCATATCCTCTCCCTCATCATCGTAGGTCGGCAGGCCGATCGAAATGAGGTCGGGTTCGCCGACGATGTCATAGCGGGCGTCGAGCACGACGTTAACAGCGACATGGCCGACATAGGAGAGCTTCTTGCGCTCGCCGATCCCCATCTCGTCGAAATCACCGATCAGCGTGCCGTCCTTGTAGATGCGACCATGCGGCGCCTCGCCGATCACCTCGACCGGACCGGGCGCCAGCCGCAGGATGTCGCCGTTGCGCACCCGCGGCACCAGCGCGATGCCGGATTGCTCGGCAAGCTCCTTGTGGGCCGTCAGATGTATCGCCTCGCCATGCACCGGCACGACGATCTTCGGCCGCGTCCATTCATACATCCGCTGCAGCTCGTTGCGCCGCGGATGGCCGGAAACGTGGACCAGCGCCTCGGTATCCGTGATGATGTGCACGCCTTGCTCGACGAGGCCGTTCTTGATGTCCTGGATCGCCTTCTCGTTGCCGGGAATGGCGCGCGAGGAAAAGACGACGATATCGCCCGCCGCAAAGGCCACATTACGCATCTCGTCGCGGGAGAGCTTGGCAAGAGCTGCCCGCGCCTCGCCCTGGCTGCCGGTGAGAATGACGACGACCTTGTCACGCGGGATATAGCCGTATTCCTCCTCGGAGATGAAGGGCTTCACCCCTTCCATCAGGCCGACATCCTGGGCGACGTCGACGACGCGCTTCAGCGAACTGCCGAGCAGCAGCACTTCGCGGCCTGCCGCCTCGGCAGCCTCGGCTACGGTGCGGATACGCCCGACATTCGACGAGAAGGTGGTGATCGCCACCCTGCCCTCGGCATCCTCGATGATCTTGCGCAGGCTTTCGGACACATCCTTTTCGGAGGGCGAGACGCCGTCGCGCAGCGCATTGGTGGAATCGCACATCAGCGCCAGAACGCCCTCGTCGCCGAGCTGGCGGAAACGTGTCTCGTCGGTCAGGGGTCCAAGCGAAGGCTCGTGGTCGATCTTCCAGTCACCGGTATGGATGACATTGCCGACCGGCGTGCGGATCATCAGCGACATCGGCTCGGGGATCGAATGGTTGACGGCGACGCCTTCGATGCTGAAGGGGCCGACATTGATCGTATCGCCGGCTTTGAACGGCGTCACCGGCACTTCGCCGATCTTGGCCTTCTCGAAATTGCGCTTGGCTTCGAGCAGACCTGATGTAAAACCAGAGGCATAGACCGGCACGTTGAGGCCGGGCCAAAGGTCGGCGAGCGCACCATAATGGTCTTCATGCGCATGGGTGATGATGATCGCCTTGAGGTTCTTTCGCTCGCTGGCGAGGAAGCGGATATCGGGCAATACGAGGTCGACGCCCGGCAGGTCCGGCCCCGGAAAAGTGACGCCGCAATCGACCATGATCCACTGGCGATGCTCGGGCGGGCCGTAGCCATAGAGAGCGAGATTCATGCCAATCTCACCGACACCGCCCAGAGGCAGGAATACCAGTTCGTCCTGTTTCGCCATAATTTTTGTTTTTTCCGCTATCCAAAAAACACATCACCGGCAGCAATGGGCATTATCCTGCCAGTGCCGGTATCGAGCATCAACAAGCCATTATCATCAATTCCGGCGAATTGTCCGGAAATCGATCGGTCCGGCAAATTCACCGTAATCTTTTCGCCGATGCCGCAGGCGATCGCGCGCCAGAGCGCCGTGATCTCGCCGATGCCGCGGCCCTGGTCCCATATTTCAAGCACTTCCGCCGTGGCGGCGAAGAGATGCGCGAAGAGCTCCTCCGGCGAAGCCGCACTTCCCTGCTGGCGCAGGCAGGTGGCGGGGTAGAGCGGATTGTCCGGCATCACAGAGATATTGATGCCGATGCCGACGATCAGCGCGTAACGTCCGTCCGGCAGCCCCTCGCCTTCGACGAGAATGCCGCAGGTCTTCTTTCGGCCGATGAGAATATCGTTCGGCCATTTGACCTCGAGCGGTTCGGCACCGAGCGGCAGCACCCTGCGGATCGCCTGGTGCACGGCAACGGCGATCGCCAACGGCAGGGAGCCAAGGCGCTCCATCGGGGCGGGGTCGATCAGAAGAAGGGAAGCGTAGAGATTGCCGCGCTCGGAAACCCAGAGCCTGCCGCGGCGGCCGCGGCCGCCCGTCTGCCTCTCAGCGGTCACCCAGAGATTGCCGCCATCGCCCGCCCGAGCCCGGGCGAGGCATTCGCTGTTGGTAGACGATGTTTCCGACAGAGCCTCGTGCCTGAAATCGCCGAGCGATATCCGGCGCCGTCCGTCGGCAGCCATCAAAAGAGCGTCGCGGCGGCAAGCTCTGCCGCGCCGCCGATCGGGCCGCCGATGAGGACATAGGCGGTGACGAAGAGACCGGAGAGGCCGAAGACCAAACGCAGCGCTCCGGAGACACGGGCGAATTCGCCGGTGGCCTCATCGAACCACATCAGCTTGATGACACGCAGATAATAGTAAGCGCCAACGACCGAGGCGAGAACGCCAATGATGGCGAGCGCATAGAGCTTGGCTTCAATGGCGGCGACGAAGACGAAGTACTTCGCGAAGAAGCCGGCGAGCGGCGGGATGCCGGCAAGCGAGAACATCAGCGCCGTCAGCACCACGGCCATAAACGGGTTCGTTGTGGAGAGGCCGGCGAGATCATCGACATTTTCGACGATGGTGCCGTCCTTGCGGCGCATCGACATGATGATCGCAAAGCTGCCGAGCGTCATGACCATATAGATGACCATATAAAGCATCACGCCGGTGACGCCGGTCTGGTTGCCGGCGGCGAGGCCGACCAGGGCATAACCCATGTGGCCGATCGAGGAATAGGCCATCAGTCGCTTGATGTTCTTCTGGCCGATCGCGGCAAACGAGCCGAGCAGCATTGAGGCGATCGAGATGAAGACGACGACCTGCTGCCAGTCCGCCAGAACCGGCTGGAAGGCGGTGATGACGATGCGGGTCATCATCGCCATGGCGGCGACCTTGGGTGCGGCGGCCAGGAAGGCGGTGACCGGTGTCGGTGCGCCTTCATAAACATCCGGCGTCCACATATGGAAGGGAACGGCGGAGATCTTGAAGGCGATGCCGGCGAGGATGAAGACCAGGCCGAAGATCAGGCCGAGCGAACGCGCGCCCTCGACGGACAGCGCCTGGGCGATCTCGGAGAAGTGGGTATGGCCGGTGAAGCCGTAGACCAGCGACATGCCGTAGAGCAGCATGCCGGAGGAAAGCGCGCCGAGGACGAAATATTTCAGGCCGGCTTCGGTCGACTTCAGGCTGTCACGGTTGATCGCTGCGACGACATAGAGCGCCAGCGACTGCAGTTCCAGCGCGAGATAGAGCGAGATCAGGTCGTTGGCCGAGATCATCAGCAGGATGCCAAGGGTCGCAAGCACCAGGAGAACCGGGAACTCGAACTTGTCGAGCTGATTTTCACGGGCGTGGCCGATCGACATGAATATGGCGACCAGCGAACCGATCAACGCCACCAGCTTCATGAAGCGCGAGAAGCCGTCGGCCATGTAGACGCCGCCATAGGCAAGGCCTTCTGCCGGCACGAAGAGCAGCCACAGGCCGGATGCCAGGAGCAGGACGATCGCCAAGCCGGTGACGACAAGGCCCGACCGCTCGCCGGAGAAGACGCCGACCATCAACAGGACAAGGGCGCCGACCGCGAGGATGAGCTCCGGCGCGGAAAGATGCAGACTGAGGAGAATTGTTTCAGCGGTCATGTCCAATAAGTCCCGTCATCATTTCATAGACAGCGCAACATTCTGCGCTGCGTGCACGGCGGCCGTGTAATTGTTGACCAGCAGATCCACCGAGGCGGCCGTCGCATCGAAGACCGGAGCCGGATAAACGCCGAAGAAGATGGTCAGCGCGACCAGTGGGTAGAGGATCAGCTGTTCGCGCCTGGAAAGGTCGAGCAGCGCCTTCAGCTTTTCCTTCTCCAGCGCGCCGAAGATCACCCGGCGATAAAGCCAGAGCGCGTAGGCGGCTGAGAGGATGACGCCGGTGGCGGCAAAGAGCGCTACCCAGGTGTTGACGCGGAAGACGCCGATCAGCGTCAGGAATTCGCCGATGAACCCCGACGTGCCGGGAAGCCCGACATTGGCCATGGTGAAGACCATCATCGCCACGGCATATTTCGGCATATTGTTGACGAGGCCGCCATAGGCGTTGATCTCGCGGGTGTGGGTACGGTCGTAGACCACGCCGACGCAGAGGAAGAGCGCGCCGGAGACGATGCCGTGCGACAGCATCTGGAAGATCGACCCCTGAACACCCTGCATGTTGGCGGCAAAGATGCCCATGGTGACGTAGCCCATGTGGGCCACGGAGGAATAGGCGATCAGCTTTTTGATATCGTCCTGCATCATCGCCACCAGGGAGGTGTAGATGATGGCGATGACGGACATGGCGAAGACGAGCGGCGCGAAATAATCGGACGCGACCGGGAACATGCCGAGCGAGAAGCGGATGAGACCGTAGCCGCCGAGCTTCAGCAGCACGCCGGCCAGGATCACCGAGCCTGCCGTCGGCGCCTGAACGTGGGCATCAGGAAGCCAGGTATGGACCGGCCACATCGGCATCTTCACCGCAAAGGAGGCGAAGAAGGCAAGCCATAACCAGGTCTGCAGCGCCGGTGGGAACTTGTGGTCGAGCAGCGCGGCGATATCGGTCGTGCCAGCCTGCCAGTACATCGCCATGATGGCGAGCAGCATCAGCACCGAGCCGAGCAGCGTATAGAGAAAGAACTTGTAGCTCGCATAGACGCGGTCCTTGCCGCCCCAGACGCCGATGATCAGGAACATCGGAATGAGGCCCGCCTCGAAGAAGACGTAGAACAGCACGATATCGAGCGAGACGAAGACGCCGACCATCATCGTTTCGAGGATGAGGAAGGCGATCATGTATTCCTTCAGGCGCTTCTCGATCGAGAGCCAGCTCGCCAGCACGCAGAAGGGCATGAGGAAGGTCGAGAGGATGACGAACAGCATCGAGATGCCGTCGACGCCGAGGTGGTAGCCGATGCCGGTGCCGAGCCAGTCATGCTTCTCGAGCATCTGGAAGCCTGGATTGGCATTGTCGAACCTGGTCCAGACGAAGAGCGAAACGACGAAGGTGAAGACGGTGGTGATCAGCGAGATCCACAGCACGTTCTTGCGACCGCTTTCGCTCTCGCCGTTCATCAATAGCAGGAGCACCACGCCGACCAGCGGCAGGAAGGTGACCGTTGAAAGAATAGGCCAATCGGTCATCAGAAGGAACTCCCGAGCATCATCCAGGTAACGAGCGCCGCAATGCCGATCAGCATGGCGAAGGCGTAGTGATAGAGGTAACCGGTCTGCAGGCGAACCACGCGATCGGTGACGGCGACAACGCGAGCGGCGACGCCGTTCGGGCCGTAGGTGTCGATGACGCCGACATCCCCCTTCTTCCACAGGAAGCGACCGAGCGCCTTGGCGGAGCGGACGAAGAGGAAATCATAGAGTTCGTCGAAATACCACTTGTTCAACAGGAACTGGTAGAGCACGCGGTGCTGCTGCGCGAGGATGCGCGGCGTCTGCGGCGAGCGGATATACATGTACCAGGCGGTGACGAAGCCGAGAACCATGGCGATGAAGGGGCTCAAGCCGACGAGCGCCGGAACATGGTGGAACTCTTCGACGAGTTCGTTCTCTGCGCCTGTGAAGAGCGCCCCCTTCCAGAACTCGGCATATTCCTCGCCGTAGAACCGGCCTTCGAAGATCACGCCGGCAACTACCGCGCCGATCGCCAGAAGATAGAGCGGCACCAGCATGACCTGCGGCGACTCGTGGACGTGGTGCATCACCTCGTGCGAGGCGCGCGGCTTGCCGAAGAAGGTCATGAAAATCAGGCGCCAGGAATAGAAGCTCGTAAAGAGAGCCGCGATGACCAGCAACGCGAAGGCGAAGCCCGCGACCGGCGAATGCGATGCATAGGTCGCCTCGATGATCACGTCCTTGGAGAAGAATCCGGCAAAACCGATCGGCGTGAAGGGAATGCCAAAACCGGTGATTGCCAGCGTGCCGATGATCATCAGCACGGCGGTAACTTTAATATGCGGCCACAGGCCGCCCATGTAGCGCATGTCTTGCTCGCCATCGACGGCATGGATAACCGAACCGGCGCAGAGGAAGAGTAGCGCCTTGAAGAAGGCGTGCGTGAAGAGATGGAAGATCGCTGCGCCATAGGCTCCGGCTCCCAGTGCCACGAACATATAGCCGAGCTGCGAGCAGGTGGAATAGGCGATGACACGCTTGATGTCGTTCTGCACGAGAGCGACGGTTGCCGCAAAGAAGGCGGTGATGGCGCCGATGACGGTGACGACAACCAGCGCATCCGGCGACAGTTCGAAAAGCGGCGACATGCGGGCGACGAGAAAGACGCCGGCGGTGACCATGGTGGCGGCATGGATAAGGGCCGAGACCGGAGTCGGGCCTTCCATGGCGTCCGGCAGCCACGTGTGCAGCAGGAACTGCGCCGACTTGCCCATCGCGCCCATGAAGAGCAGCAGGCAGATACCGGTCAGTGCATGCGCCTTGTCGAGTTGCATGCCGAAGAGATTGAGGATCACCTCGCCCGCTTCGCCGCCGCCCTCATGCGGGGCGAAGTTCGAGGCATTGGCAAAGATCGTGTCGAGGTTGATCGAGCCGAACAGCGCGAAGACGCCGGCAATGCCGAGCACGAAGCCGAAGTCGCCGACGCGGTTGACGATGAAGGCCTTCATCGCCGCAGCCGTCGCCGACGGCTTCTTGAACCAGAAGCCGATCAGCAGATAGGAGGCGAGACCGACGCCTTCCCAGCCGCAGAACATCTGGGCAAGGTTATCAGCAGTCACCAGCATCAGCATGGCGAAGGTGAAGAGCGAGAGATAGGCGAAGAAGCGCGGGCGATGCGGATCGGTATGCATGTAGCCGATCGAATAGACATGCACCAAAGTCGAGACCGTGTTGACGACGATCAACATCACCGACGTCAGCGTATCAACACGCAGCGACCAGGAAACGTCGATGCCGCCGGACTGGATCCAGCGCAGCACCTCGACCTTGATCGGGCCGCCTTCGGCATGACCCATGCCGACGGTGAAGAAGACGACCCAGGACAAGATGGCGGCGATGATCATAAGGCCGCTGGTGACATATTCCGAAGCCTTGGCGCCGATCGCGCGGCCGAACAGGCCGGCGACGATCGCACCGATCAAGGGAAGAAAGACGATAGCCTTATAGAGGAACATGAGCCACTCAGCCCTTCATCATATTGACGTCTTCGACCGCGATCGAGCCGCGGTTGCGGTAGAAGACAACGAGAATTGCAAGACCGATCGCCGCTTCGGCAGCCGCCACTGTCAGGATGAACAGCGCGAAGACCTGGCCGACGATGTCGTTCAGGAAGTGGGAGAAGGCGACCATGTTGATGTTGACGGCAAGCAGGATCAGTTCGATCGACATCAGGATGACGATAACGTTCTTCCGGTTCAGGAAGATGCCGAAGACGCCGAGCGTGAAGAGGATGGCGCTGACCGTCAGGTAGTGGGAAAGTCCGATGACCATGTTCTTTGTTCCTTGACCTGCCTTTAGACGCCCTGCCCGGGCTTGACCGAAACCACCTCGACGGCGGTGGCGGGCGTGCGGGCAACTTGCCTCGGAATATTCTGCCGCTTGATGTTGGTGCGGTGTCTCAACGTCAGCACGATCGCGCCGATCATCGCGACCAGGAGCACCAGACCGGCGATCTGGAAGAAATAGATGTAGTTGGTGTAGAGCACGTCACCGAGGGCGGCGGTATTGGTGCGCTCGCTCAACGCCGGAATCGGCATGGCGACTGATTTGGCGATTTCAGGCGAGATGACGCTGCCGCCGATGACGACGATCAGTTCGGCCGCCAGGATCACCCCAATCAGCCCGCCGATCGGCGCATATTCGAGAACGCCGGCCCTCAGTTCGGTGAAGTCGATATCCAGCATCATCACCACGAAGAGGAAGAGAACGGCGACGGCGCCGACATAGACGACGAGCAGGATCATCGCCAGGAATTCGGCACCGGCCAGCAGGAAGAGGCCGGCCGCGTTGAAGAACACCAGGATCAGGAAGAGAACCGAGTGAACCGGGTTCTTCGCCCAGATGACCATGAACGCCGACGCCACCGCGACAAAGGCGAAAAGATAGAAAAATAGAGCCTGCAGACCCATGTTGGTGCCTTTTTCATCTTCCCCCGGGCAGCCGGGAGTTTCCCTGCCCGATGGAGCTTTCGCTGGTGCTAACCGGCAAAGCTCCTGTGCATGTTGACCACGACAGGAGCACTTAAGCTCCATCGCGGCATTTCAAAATCTCAATCAGCGATACGGCGAGTCGATCGCGATGTTGCGGGCGATTTCGCGCTCCCACCGGTCTCCGTTGTCCAGAAGCCGCGCCTTGTCGAAATAGAGCTCTTCGCGGGTTTCCGTCGCAAATTCGAAATTCGGGCCTTCGACAATCGCATCGACCGGGCAGGCTTCCTGGCAGAAGCCGCAATAGATGCACTTCACCATGTCGATGTCATAACGGACCGTGCGGCGCGTACCGTCATTGCGGCGCGGCCCCGCCTCGATGGTGATTGCCTGGGCAGGACAGATCGCCTCGCAAAGCTTGCAGGCGATGCAGCGTTCCTCGCCGTTCGGATAACGGCGCAGCGCATGCTCGCCGCGGAAACGCGGGGAAACTGGACCCTTTTCGAAGGGATAGTTGATCGTCGCCTTCTGGCGGAAGAAATAGCGCATCGACAGAAAGAACGCGCCGACGAATTCCTTGAGAAACAGCGAGCTGATGGAGCCGGACATGCTTGCCATCTTCAACCTCCAATTTTGCCGGAAACGAGAGCGGGCACCATCATGCCCAACCCATCAGTTTCAGCACGAATGCAACGATGACGACCATGCCGAGCGACAGCGGCAGGAAGACCTTCCAGCCGAGGCGCATGAGCTGGTCGTAGCGGTAGCGTGGAACGAAGGCCTTGACCATCGCGAACATGAAGAACACCAGGCAAGCCTTCAGCGTGAACCAGATGATGCCTGGGACCCAGTTGAGGATCCAGATATCAACCGGGGGCAGCCAGCCGCCGAGGAAGAGGATCGTCGTCAGCGCACACATCAGGCAGACGGCCGCATATTCGCCGAGCATGAACATCATGTATGGCGACGAGCCGTATTCGACCATGAAGCCGGCGACGAGTTCCGATTCGGCTTCCGGAAGGTCGAAGGGCGGGCGGTTTGTCTCGGCAAGTGCCGAGATGAAGAAGATGATGAACATCGGGAAGAGCGACAGCCAGTGCCAGTCGAGGAACGACGCCGGCAGGCCGAGCATGGTGCCGAGGCCGGTATGCTGCGCATTGACGATATCGGTCAGGTTCAGCGAGCCGACGCAGAGAAGCACGGTGACGATGACGAAGCCGATCGAGACTTCATAGGACACCATCTGTGCCGCCGAGCGCAGCGCGCCGAGGAACGGATACTTCGAGTTCGAAGCCCAGCCGCCCATGATGATGCCGTAAACCTCAAGCGAAGAGATCGCGAAAATATAGAGGATGCCGACATTGATGTTGGCGATTACCCATCCATCGGCCAGCGGCACCACCGCCCAGGTGGACAGTGCCAGAAGCACCGTCACCAGCGGAGCAAGCAGGAAGACCGCCTTGTTGGCGCCGGCCGGAATGATCGGCTCCTTGAAGACGAACTTCAAAAGGTCGGCGAAGGACTGGAACAGGCCGAAGGGACCGACGACGTTCGGGCCGCGGCGCAGCTGAACGGCCGCCCAGATCTTGCGGTCGGCGAGGAGCACATAGGCGATGAAGACGAGCAGGCAGACGAGAAGCAGCAGCGACTGGCCGACCATGATGATCGTCGGCAAGACATAGCTTGAAAAGAAAGAATCCATAGTCCCCTGCCCTTACTCTGCCGCGACTTTGAAGTTGTTGCGGGCCAATGCCGAGCACTCCGCCATGACAGCCGAGGCACGCGCTATCGGGTTCGTCAAATAGAAGTCTTTCACCGGCGACGCAAACCCGGATTTGTTCATCTTGCCGGCTTTTTTCGCAACTGCGGCAATTTGGGCGCTATTGGTTTCGGCGATCTCGTCGATGGCGGCGAAATGCGGGAAAGCGGTATAGAGCCGGACACGCAATTCGCTGAGCGAATCGAAGGGAAGCTTCTTGCCGAGCACATCGGAAAGGGCACGGATGATCGCCCAGTCCTCGCGGGCGTCACCCGGCGCAAAACCTGCGCGGTTGCCCATCTGGACGCGGCCTTCGGTATTGACCCAGGTGCCGGACTTTTCGGTATAGGCTGCCGCCGGCAGGATGACGTCGGCATGATGCGCGCCATTATCACCATGCGAGCCGATATAGATGGTGAGCTTGGCCTTCTTGGCGGTGAAGTCGAGCTCGTCGGCGCCGAGCAGGAAGAGCACGTCCATCGCCGTCAGCATCTCGGCGGCATCGACACCCTTGGCGCCCGGCACGAAGCCGAGATCGAGGCCGCCGACACGCGCGGCAGCAGTATGGAGGACGGCAAAGCCGTTCCAGCCTTCGACGACCGCGCCGACCGAGCCGGCGAGCTTGGCAGCACTGGCGAGAACGCCGGGGCCATCGGTGCGCGACAGCGCGCCCTGGCCGATGATGATCATCGGCTTGGCGGCGTTCTTCAGCACGTCCGCGAAGGCGTGGGTGCCGTCGACCAGATCCTTCAGCGTGTCGGGACCGCCGCCGAGGTAATCATAGCTGTAGCGCAGTTCAGCACGCTCGCCGATCACGCCGATCGGGAACTTGCCGCGGCGCCAGCGCTTGCGGATGCGGGCGTTGAGGATGGCCGCCTCGAAGCGCGGATTGGCGCCGATGATCAATAGCGCATCGGCCTGGTCGATGCCGGATATGGTCGGGTTGAAGAGATAGCTTGCACGGCCGAGCGAAGGATCGAGTGCCGCCCCATCCTGGCGACAGTCGAGATTGGCCGACCCCAGCGACTTCACCAGTTCGGAGAGCGCATACATTTCCTCGACGGAAGCGAGGTCGCCTGATATCGCGCCGATCTTGTCGCCCGAGGTTGCGCCGACGGCGGCCTTGATAGCGCCGAAGGCTTCGGCCCAAGTGGCGGGCTGCAGGCGGCCGTCGCGGCGAACATAGGGCCGGTCGAGGCGCTGGGTCTTCAGGCCGTCCCAGATGAAGCGGCTCTTGTCGGAAATCCACTCCTCATTGATCGCCTCATTGACGCGCGGCAGGATGCGCATGACTTCGCGGCCGCGGGTGTCGACGCGGATCGCCGAACCGACGGCATCCATGACGTCGATCGATTCGGTCTTGTTCAGCTCCCACGGGCGCGCGGTGAAGGCGAAAGGCTTCGAGGTAAGCGCACCGACCGGGCAAAGGTCGACGACATTGCCCTGCAGCTCGGAGGTCATCGCCTGTTCGAGATAGGTGGTGATCTCGGCATCCTCGCCGCGGCCGATCAGGCCGAGCTCGGAAATGCCGGCGACCTCGGTGGTGAAGCGGACGCAGCGCGTGCAGTGGATACAGCGGTTCATCACCGTCTTGACGAGCGGGCCGATATACTTGTCCTCGACGGCGCGCTTGTCTTCCTGGTAGCGCGAGGTGTCGATGCCGAAGGCCATCGCCTGGTCCTGCAGGTCGCATTCGCCGCCCTGGTCGCAGATCGGGCAATCCAGCGGATGGTTGATCAGCAGGAATTCCATCACACCTTCGCGGGCCTTCTTGACCATCGGGGTGTTGGTGAAGACCTCAGGCAGTTCGCCGTTCGGGCCGCCGCGGATATCGCGCACGCTCATGGCGCAGGAAGCCTGCGGCTTCGGCGGGCCGCCCTTCACCTCGACAAGGCACATGCGGCAGTTGCCGGCAACCGACAGGCGCTCATGGAAGCAGAAGCGCGGAACCTCAGCGCCGGCATCCTCGCACGCCTGCAGTAGCGTGTAATGATCCGGAACTTCGATCTCGTTGCCGTCAATCTTCAGTTTTGCCATCGTCGCTCAGTCCTGTTTCCCGTTTGCCTGATGACGGCAAACAAACCTATTTTTGCAGCACTCTCATTGCCAAGCCGGATCTTTCGTCCTGCCGGCAGCTGATGTCGCTCAAATTCTCTGTCGCGCGTTCCAGATCCGGAACCCGCACCGGCATCTTGAGGCCCCCGCCCGTCCGCCGACCTGCCCATCTTTCCGGCCGATCGACACGGCCGGACAGTTCATTTCTTCCTGCGGCCCCGTCCTGCCAGAACTTTTGCTTGACCGGTCCAGTCGTCACGGCCGATGCGGCCGTTGAAGCCGAGTTCGACGTCGAGCCGGGCGATTTCCTCGTCGGTCCAGGCGGCAATCTCGGCGAAGCTACGAATGCCCTTGGCCTTCAGCACCTGCTCCAGCTTCGGGCCGATGCCGGCGATCAGCTTGAGATCGTCTGCCTTTCCTGCCCGCGCAACCGGTTTTGCCTTCACTGCCGGCTTTGGCTGGCTGACGGATCGGCGCGCTGATCGACCTGACAACAGTCAGTGTCGGCTTTGCCTTCTTCTCGGCCGGCGGCTTGGTGAAAGGCTTGACCTGCGAGCGAATATTCTCCGGCCGGATATCGACATCGGGCATCGGCTCGTCCGGCGGCGTGTCATCGAGGGCGGCCGCGACCTTGCCGGTGGTTTCCAGGGCGCTGTGCCAGGCCCCGAAGAAAGCGCCGGCCATCTGGGTCGAGATACCGAATCCGATCGCCGTTGCGGCGGCAAAGGCTGCCGCGGGCTGCGCCATCAGCGGATGCACCGGCATCGCCCGTGCATTTTCCAGCATCTCGGCGGCTAGACGGCCGAAACCGGCCGCGAAATCGGCGACTTCTTCCTTCTTCCCATCCTTGGATGCGTTGTCCGCCATGATTATTCAGCCGCCTCCAGAACCGCACCGTGATCAAGCGCGCTTGCCGTATACTGGTCGATACGCTTTTCGATCTCGGGACGGAAGTTACGGATCAGACCCTGCACCGGCCATGCGGCGGCATCGCCCAGCGCACAGATAGTGTGGCCTTCAATCTGCTTCGTCACCTGGAACAGCATGTCGATTTCGCGCTTCTGGGCATTGCCCTTGGCCATGCGCTCCATCACGCGCCACATCCAGCCGGTGCCTTCGCGGCAGGGCGTGCACTGGCCGCAGCTCTCATGCTTGAAGAAGGCGGAGATACGGGCGATCGCCTTGATGACGTCGGTGGACTTATCCATGACGATCGCGGCGGCCGTACCGAAGGAAGAGCCGACGCCGCGCAGGCCGTCGAAATCCATCGGGCAGTCGATGATGTCCTTGGCCGGAACGATCGGGCAGGATGCGCCGCCCGGAATGACGGCGAGCAGGTTGTCCCAGCCGCCGCGGATGCCGCCGGCATGGCGGTCGACCAGTTCGCGGAAGGTGATGCCCATTTCCTCTTCGACCGTGCACGGCTTGTTGACGTGGCCGGAGAGCATGAACAGCTTGGTGCCGACATTGTTCGGACGGCCGATGGCCGAGAACCAGCCGGCGCCGCGGCGCAGGATCGTCGGCGCGACAGCGATCGATTCGACATTGTTGACCGTCGTCGGGCAGCCGTAGAGGCCCATATTGGCCGGGAACGGCGGCTTCAGGCGCGGCTGGCCCTTCTTGCCTTCGAGGCTTTCGAGCAGCGCGGTTTCTTCGCCGCAGATATAGGCGCCGGCGCCGTGATGGACGAAGATATCCATGTCCCAGCCGAGCTTGTTGTTCTTGCCGAGCAGGCCATAATCATAGCATTCGTCGATCGCCGCCTGCAGCGCTTCACGCTCGCGGATATATTCGCCGCGCACATAGATATAGGCCGCATTGGCGCCCATCGCGAAGCTCGCAACGACGCAGCCTTCGATCAGCGTATGCGGATCGTGGCGCATGATGTCGCGGTCTTTGCAGGTGCCGGGCTCGGACTCGTCGGCGTTGACCACGAGGTAGTGCGGGCGGCCGTCGCTTTCCTTCGGCATGAAGGACCATTTGAGGCCTGTGGGGAAACCGGCGCCGCCACGACCGCGAAGGCCTGACGCCTTCATCTCGTTGATGATCCAGTCGCGGCCCTTTTCGAGGATCTGCTTGGTGCCGTCCCAATGGCCGCGGCTCATCGCGCCCTTCAGGGATTTGTCCTTGAGGCCGTAGATGTTGGTAAAGATGCGGTCTTTATCTTGTAACATGCTTCACCTCTTACCGCGGCTTCTTGCCGAAGACCTTGATATATTCCGCTTCCCCGCCCTTGGCGAGCGCCTTGGCCTGCTTGACCCAGTCGTCGCGCTCGATGCGGCCGCGGAAATTCAGATAGCCGTCGACCCATTCGCGTTCGGCCTTCTTCCAGCCTTCGACCTGCGCGAAGGTGAAGATGCCGATTTCGTTCAACGTCGCCTCGATCTTCGGGCCGACGCCCGAGATCATCTTCAAATCATCCGGTGCGGCGGGCTTTTCGATGCCGACCGGCCGATTCTTGTCGGTCAGAGCGGGCTTTGCCGCGGGGGCAGCTTCCGCTTTGACGGCAGCTTTCGGCGCCGGTTCGGCAGCCCCAGTGCCCGATATCGGCTGCTGCTCGGCTGCCTTTGAGTTTTTCGCAGCCGCCTTCGGCGCCGTTGCCGGCGTCTTCAGGGCGGCATTGGTTTCGGCATCGGTGCTTTTCGCGCGGCCGGCCTCGGAGGGCGGAACGGGAGCGCGGTCGACCGGAGCCGACACGGTTTCGACGTCGGCCTTCTTGGCGCGCGTCCTTGCCTTCGGCTCTTCGGTCGTCAGCGAGGTCAGGCCGCCTTCGGGCGCCGAAAACACCCGATCGATCTGGGTGCCGGGCTTGATGCTGGCGCCATTGCCGGCGGCAAAGATGTCGATGATCTCTTCGAGACGCTCGGGCGTCAGGTCTTCATAGGTGTCCTTGCCGATCATCACCATCGGCGCGTTGACGCAGGCCCCGAGACATTCGACCTCTTCCCAGGACAGCGTGCCTTCGGCATTGCGCTCGAAGGCATGGGCATGGATCTTGCTCTTGCAGACCGACATCAGCGCTTCGGAGCCGCGCAGCATGCAGGGCGTCGTGCCGCACACCTGGACATGGGCGCGCGTGCCGACCGGATGCAGCTGGAACTGCGTATAGAAGGTCGCGACCTCGAGCACTCTTATATAGGCCATGTCGAGCATGTCGGCGATCTTTTCGATCGCCGCGCGCGTGACCCAGCCGTCCTGCTCCTGCGCCCGCATCAACAGCGGGATGACCGCCGATTGCTGGCGGCCGGCGGGGTATTTCTGGATCGTCTTGTCCGCCCAGACCGCATTCTCATCGCTGAATGCGAATGCGGCAGGCTGGAATTGATCTTCGGCTAATCGACGAACGGACATTCTTCCTCACGCCTTGTCAGTTTAGGGTTCCACACCGCGAAGCGGTCAAAGACTGCATTTCGCAGGCATAGGCCGACTGGTCTTTTTGCAAAAACACTACGAATTTGCTGCCGTTCGGAATGGCAGCCTTGATCTGATAGCCCTTGGACAAAAGCTCGCCCATGGACGATTGCTGCGCCGGCGGCGTCTCTTCCTTACGGCCCAGCGGCGTGCCGAGATTATCGGAGTCCTGAGCCGAAACCCCGGATGCCGAAAGAAGAATTGCGATGGCCAGCGGCAGAAGCTGCATCAGCGGTCCACCTCGCCGAAGACGATGTCGAGCGAGCCGAGCACGGCCGCGACGTCGGCAAGCTGGTGACCGCGGCACATGAAGTCCATCGCCTGCAGATGGGCGTAACCCGGCGCGCGGATCTTGCAGCGATAGGGCTTGTTGGTGCCGTCGGAGACGAGATAGACGCCGAACTCACCTTTCGGCGCCTCGACGGCGGCATAAACCTCGCCGGCCGGCACATGGTAGCCTTCGGTATAGAGTTTGAAGTGGTGGATTAGCGCTTCCATCGAGCGCTTCATCTCGCCGCGCTTCGGCGGTACGACCTTGCCGTCGATCGACGAGAAGGGACCGGTCTTTGCATCCGAGAGCAGGCGGTTGACGCATTGCTTCATGATGCGGACCGATTCGCGCATCTCGATCATGCGGATCAGATATCGGTCGTAGTTGTCGCCATTCTTGCCGATCGGGATGTCGAATTCGAGATCGGAATAACATTCATAGGGCTGGGCGCGACGCAGATCCCAGGCCGCACCCGAACCACGCACCATGACGCCGGAGAAGCCCCAGGCCCAGCATTCCTGCAGCGAGACGACGCCGATATCGACGTTGCGCTGCTTGAAGATGCGGTTGCCGGTCAATAGGTTGTCGATGTCGTCGAGCGCCTTCAGGAACGGGTCGCACCAGTTACCGATATCCTGCACAAGCTGTTCGGGCAGATCCTGGTGGACGCCGCCCGGACGGAAATAGGCGGCGTGCATGCGTGAGCCGCTGGCGCGCTCGTAGAACACCATCAGCTTTTCACGCTCTTCGAAGCCCCAGAGCGGCGGCGTCAGCGCGCCAACGTCCATGGCCTGCGTGGTGACGTTCAGAAGATGCGAGAGGATGCGGCCGATTTCCGAATAGAGAACGCGGATCAGCTGGCCGCAGATCGGGATCTCGATGCCGAGCAGCTTTTCGACAGCCATCGCATAGGCATGTTCCTGGTTCATCGGCGCGACGTAATCGAGCCGATCGAAATAGGGCACGGCCTGAAGATAAGTTTTGGTCTCGATCAGCTTCTCGGTGCCGCGATGCAAAAGGCCGATATGCGGATCGACACGCTCCACAATTTCGCCGTCAAGCTCCAGGACAAGACGAAGAACGCCGTGCGCCGCCGGATGCTGCGGTCGAAGTTGATGTTGAAGTTGCGGACGTTATGTTCGGTCATGCTGCGTGCTCCATGCCAAACGCGTTGCCAATCAAGCGAATAGCGAATGGCGAATAGCGAATAGTTTCGTTCGGTCTCATTACTTCTCCTGGAGACTCCGTATCAGCGCCCGAATCATTCGTCCGATCTCGTCGCACTTTCCGGTCATCTGCCTGAACTCACTCTCGTCGATCAGGCCGATGCGATGAGAAATGAGCATATGCGTTTCCAATTCCTTCAACGAACCTTGAGAGATACGCAGAAACTGAATGAAACTTCCCGTGACCTCACGTCCGTGTCCTTCAGCAATATTGGCTGCGATCGAACTCGCCGCCCTGCGTATCTGAGCTGTCAGACCGTAAACCTCCTCCCTGGGAAATTTTCTGGTCAGTTGATAACAATCCACCGCGAGATCGATCGCAATCTGCCAGACCTTAAGATCCTTGTAGGAGTTTATCGTCTGCCCGCCCCTTCCAACTATTCGCTATTCGCTACTCACTATTCGCCGCTACGGCTTCGCCTTCTCATCGCCCGGCAGCACATATTCCGTGCCTTCCCAGGGAGACATGAAGTCGAAATTGCGGAATTCCTGTTTCAGTTCGACCGGCTCGTAAACGACGCGCTTTGCCGCATCGTCATAGCGAACCTCGACGAAACCGGTCGTCGGGAAGTCCTTGCGCAGCGGGTGGCCTTCGAATCCGTAGTCGGTCAGAATGCGGCGCAGGTCCGGATGGCCGGTGAAGAGCACGCCATACATGTCCCAGGTCTCGCGTTCGAACCAGTCGGCGCCCGGATAGACCGGGCAGGCCGACGGGACCGGCGTATCCTCGTCGGTCGCGACCTTGACGCGGATGCGCAGGTTCTTCTTCGGCGACAGCAGGTGATAGACGACGTCGAAACGCAGCTCGCGCTGCGGCCAATCGACCCCGCAAATATCGATCAGGTTGACGAAACCGCATTTGGCGTCGTCGCGCAGGAAGGTCAGCAGGGCGATCAGGTTCTCACCCGTCGTCGTCAGCGTCAGTTCGCCATACTTCATCTGCGATGCGGCAATCAGATTAACGCGCGCTTCGCCAAGGTAGGACGCAAGCTCAGTCAGGGCTTCACTCATATGCCTTGTCCTTAACCCTTAGCGTTCGATCGTGCCGGTACGCCGGATCTTCTTCTGCAGCAGAAGCACGCCATAAAGCAGCGCCTCTGCCGTGGGGGGACAGCCCGGCACGTAGATGTCGATCGGCACGATACGGTCGCAGCCGCGCACCACCGAATAGGAATAGTGATAATAGCCGCCGCCATTGGCGCAGGAGCCCATCGAGATGACATAGCGCGGCTCGGGCATCTGGTCGTAGACCTTGCGCAGCGCCGGCGCCATCTTGTTGGTCAGCGTGCCGGCGACGATCATCACGTCGGACTGGCGCGGCGAGGCGCGCGGCGCAAAACCGAAGCGCTCGACGTCATAACGCGGCATCGACAGCTGCATCATCTCGACGGCGCAACAGGCAAGGCCGAAGGTCATCCACATCAGCGAGCCGGTGCGGGCCCAGTTGATCAGTTCGTCGGTCGAGGTGACGAGAAACCCTTTGTCAGCAAGCTCGTTGTTGATCTCGCCAAAAAACGGGTCGTTGCTGCCGATCGGCTTGCCGGTCGAGGGATCAATGATCCCCTTCGGCTGCTGTGCCACAAGCGGCTGATTGCTCACAGGGGCTACTCCCATTCCAGGGCTCCCTTCTTCCATTCATAGATAAAGCCGATGGTCAGCACGAGAAGGAAGACCATCATGGACCAGAAGCCGAACCAGCCGATGGCGCCGAAAGACACGGCCCAGGGAAAGAGGAAGGCGACTTCGAGGTCGAAGATGATGAAGAGGATCGACACGAGGTAGAAACGGATGTCGAACTTCATGCGGGCGTCGTCGAAAGCGTTGAAGCCGCACTCGTAAGCCGAGAGCTTTTCCGAATCGGGCGCTTTGAACGCCACGGCGAACGGCGCAATGAGCAGCGCCAGGCCGATAACGAGCGCAATAGCAATGAAGATAGCGATCGGAATATAAGAACTGAGCAGTTCAGTCATCATGTTCATCCCTGCTTGCCGGTGACGCCAGGCGGCGCATTTGGGCAAATGCCCGGCAAGCGAATGTGCGTTGCAACAAGCCGTGGTTAGCGCAGCCGAGGCCTCGGCGCAAGACTTTTACGGAGGCAATTCGACGCGTGTCGCGCGGACATTATCAAGCAGGTGCAACGATGTCGCGACAAATCCGTGCAAGCCGCTTCAGCGCGCATGGCTGACCACTGGAAACTGCATGGCTTTCGGAAGAAATGGCGCGAGTGACGGGGCTCGAACCCGCGACCTCCGGCGTGACAGGCCGGCACTCTAACCGACTGAGCTACACCCGCGCATTGATCGGCCATTTTACGGCCGCGAGGATTAGGAAATCCGGACAAACGACAAATCGCATTTGCGTTTTACAAGACTTGAAATGGCGCGAGTGACGGGGCTCGAACCCGCGACCTCCGGCGTGACAGGCCGGCACTCTAACCAACTGAGCTACACCCGCAATTCATTTCAAGCAGTCCGGATGCCTTCGCACCCTCTCCAAAACGGCTGCCCGTTTCGATGAGCGGCTAACTACGGGGTTCGCCTTTTAGTGTCAAGCAGGTTTGGAGACAAAACAATGACAGTCGGTGAATTGTTTCGGCGGGTTGGGCGCCAGACGAACAAAAGCCGGCACTTCCGTCTTCCGCAGCGATGCTCAGCCGCAGACGCAACGCCTTCGAAACGGGAATGCTCGCCGCCCTCCCCTCACTTTTCAACAGCCGAGCCCAGCCTAAGGGTCATTGCAAGACACGGGACCACCACCAAAAAAATCAAAAAATCTTCACAAACACTCTTGCGGTTTTGCCTCGATCCGCATAGATCACGGCCACCAACGCGGCAGGCCGATCCGGCTTCGTTTGCGATGGGCGATTAGCTCAGTTGGTAGAGCGCCTCGTTTACACCGAGGATGTCGGCGGTTCGAGTCCGTCATCGCCCACCATTTCTAAAGTTCCCGCTGCTTGTCCATCAGAGTGGGATTCCGAATTAGTTCGCTAATCCGGTCACGATCTGCGCAAGGTGTTTCGTCAGGAGACACTTCATGAAAATCGCTATCAAAATCTCTGCGCTGCTTATCGCCAGCGTGGCTGCGCCCCCGTGCATTGCCAAAGAGCCGGCCCAAGAGGTTTTCCTGTCTGCCGGGGACCAGACGATCAAGACCTCGGGAGAAACCCCGGCCCGTGAAGCCAGGACCTATCTCCTGAGAATGCCGTCGGATCTGCCGATTAATTTTTCGGTCGATGCCGACAATTCAGCCTGCAGCCTGGAAATCAGCAAAGCCAGCCAGCGCGGCGTCTTAAGCACAATCAGCCGATTCCCCGCGTCTTTCAGAGACAGCGGTCAAAGTGGCGATGAATATACATTTTCGTTTTTCCAAAACCGGGTTTCATTTATGAGCGGCGCGCGATGCGCCTTCTCATTTTCTCTGACGCAGATGTGACCATGTTTTTGGGGTGATGGGCATGCCTCGCCGTCCACAGGCACTCATCGCCCACCATTTCATCTCTTCGCCAGTTCTTTCTCCACCGCCGAAACCAGCCGCGAATCATCCGCCGTCACGTCAGGCGCGAAGCGGGCGGCGACTTTGCCGTCGCGGCCGATCAGGAATTTTTCGAAGTTCCAGAGGATGTCGTCCTCATCTCCGCCTGTCAGCCCATGGGATTTCAGGCGTTCTCGCATCGGGCCGTCGCCCGTCGTCGCGACACCCGACTTGGTCAGTTGCCGGTAAAGCGGATGCTGGGCTTCGCCCTTGACCGAGATCTTCGAGAAGATCGGGAAGGTGACGTCGTAGGTGCTGGTGCAGAAATCGAGGATCTCGGCGTCGGTGCCGGGCTCCTGACCCTTGAAGTCGTTAGCGGGAAAGGCGGCGATGACGAAGCCGCGCTCGCGCTTTTCCCCATAGAGCTTTTCCAGCCCCTCATATTGTGGCGTGAGACCGCATTTCGAGGCGACATTGACCACCAAGAGCACCCTGCCCTTGTATTCGTTGAGCGTGGTCTCGCGACCATCCGCAGTTTTGACCGGGATATCCAGCGCATTGCCCGTCACGGGAACCTCCAATTTCGTAAGGATATGTTTCGCCAAGCTTAGCGATATCGCCGCTGTTGTCATCAGCGTCGGGATCAACTTGGCTTCCACAGGACGCCGGTGCGGCTTCCGGCCGCACCGGGCCTCAGCACCTCAGGCGGGAGACGTTTCCTTCACGTCGTCGAGCAGGAAGTGCACGACGAGATAATCCGTCTTGTAATGGCGGCCACTTTCCGACACGGAATCGACGCTGCCGCCGTCCTTCGGGTGCCAGGGATGATAGTGGGGGTTGGTGGTAATCAGCGTGATGGCCTTGCCATCTCTTTCGCCAAGCCGGAAGCGCATCTCGGCGAGCGGCCAGATCCGCTCGTAATCCTGCATGGTGATTCGCGCCTTCAGCGCCTTGCGCTGCAGCGGCGCTTCGCCGGCCTCGGCTGGTGTTTCCAACATCACCTCCTCAGCTCCGCTGATGATGGCGTTGAATTCTTCAGGCCACATGCGTCTCATGAAATCGCTCCTCCCGAGGCTTTTTCGTCAGTTCACAGATGGAACTTAGCGGTTTGTTCGAAAGAAGCAAATTCCTGTCATGCGGTTGTCATCGGTGCCGGCTGCTCCTACCTTCCCGTCAAACCGCATCAGGGCCGTCAGTCGCCCGCAATCCCGGGATCAGAGATGAAGACACGTGAAGAAAGGCAGGCGCTCCGGGCGAGCATGCCGCGCACCCCGCTCAGCGCCTACCACATGGAAAACGCCCGGCTGCTGCCGGATCGCGGCGAACTGCTCTATCGGATTCCGAACGGCGGTATCGGCGTCGAGGTAGGAGCAGCCTTCGGCGAATATACGGCGGAGATCCTGGAAAAGAATCGCCCGGCAGAGCTCTATCTCATCGATCCCTGGTCGATGGATCGCTACAGCTCCGGGCTCGACGCGATCCACACGAATTTCGCGGCCGAGATCGAGGCCGGCCGGCTGCATCTGATGCAGGGCACATCGCTTGAGAAGCTTGCCGAATTCGCGGACGATTTCCTCGACTGGGCCTATATCGATACCGATCATTCCTTCGAGCTGACCTGGCAGGAATTGCTGCTCTGCGAAAAGAAGGTGAAGCGCACGGGGCGTATTGCCGGGCATGATTTCTGCACCGGCAATACGGTCAAGCCGATCGTCTATGGCGTCGTCGAGGCGGTCACCAAATTCTGCAAGGATTACGGCTGGCAATTCGAGTTCCTGACGGTCAGATCGCACGCGCATTTTTCCTATTGCCTGAAGCGGCTCTAATCAGACCTTGCCGGAATATTGCTCGTCGCTGACCTTTTCCATCCAGTCGACGTGGCTGCCGTCCAGCGCTTCATGGATGGCGATGTGCGTCATCGCCGTGTCGGGGGCAGCACCATGCCAATGTTTTTCGCCCGGCGCGAACCAGACGGTATCGCCAGCGCGGATCTCGCGGATCTCCCCGCCCCAGCTCTGGGCGAGACCTTTGCCTGATGTCACGATCAACGTCTGGCCGAGCGGATGCGTATGCCAGGCCGTGCGGGCGCCGGGTTCGAAGGTGACGGAGACCGCCCTCGCCCGTGCTGGCGCCGGCGTCTCCATCAGCGGATCCTGACGAACGGCGCCGGTGAAATAGTCGGCCGGTGGCTTCGTCGAGGGGCGAGAGCCGGCGGGTTTGATCTCCATCATCTGTCCTTTTCCATCCATGCGGTTGAAGCCTTGTAGCAGAACGATATTTCATCGGGGCGACCAATCAAAGCCTGATCGGCAATTGCCGCGGAGTCGCCCGGCTGATAGTGCCAGTGTCTTTCATCAGCGCGTTGCATCTTGCTTGAATCATGCGACGCGCTTTGGCTCTTTGTTTTCATGCATGTCGTTGTCCCCGCACACTTCCGGGCGACATGCAGTAGGGAGGATTTTTCATGAAACACCATGCTTTTGGCCGCATGCCCTTCACCGTCACCAACGTCGGCTTCGGCGCCTGGCAGATCGGCGGCTCCTGGGGCGACATCAGCGAGGCCGACGGACGCGCGGCGCTGAATGCCGCGCTCGATGCCGGCATGACATTCATCGACACGGCGGATGTCTATGGCGACGGCCGCTCGGAAAAAATCATTGCCGACGTGTTGAAGACGCGCGGCGGCGAACGGCCGATGGTTGCCACCAAGGCGGGCCGTCGCCTCAACCCGCATGTCGCCGAAGGCTACACCAAGGCTAATCTCGAAGGCTTCATCGACCGCAGCCTGACGAATCTTGCCGTCGACAGTCTCGACCTCGTACAGCTCCACTGCCCGCCGCGCGACGTGCTTTACCAACCGGAGGTATTCGGGGGCCTGGACGCGCTGCAGAAGGCCGGCAAGATCAAGGGTTACGGCGTCAGCGTCGAAAAGGTCGAGGACGGCCTGAAGGCGATCGAATATCCCGGCGTCGTCAGCATCCAGATCATCTACAACATCTTCCGCCAGCGCCCCAATCACCTGTTCTTCCAGGAAGCACGCCGCAGGAATGTGGCGATCGTCGCCCGCGTGCCGCTCGCAAGCGGTCTTCTCTCCGGCAAGATCACCCGGGACACACATTTTGCCAGCGACGACCACCGCAATTTCAACCGCAACGGCGAAGCCTTCGATGTCGGCGAGACATTTGCCGGCGTGCCGTTCGAGGTCGGCCTGCAGGCGGTGGAAGAGGTGCGCAAGCTGGTGCCCCAGGGCGCGACCATGGCCGCCTTCGCGCTCCGATGGATCCTGATGAGCGATGCGGTCATCGTCGTCATCCCCGGTGCCCGCAATGGCGAGCAAGCCAAGGCCAACGCGGCGGCCGCCGACCTTGCGCCGCTGTCGGCCGACGTCATGGCGGCAACGCGCGAGATCTATGAGCGGCTGATCGCGCCGCATGTGCATCAGCGCTGGTAGGCGTCCAACACTTCAAAATGCAAATGGCCGGGTTTTCGCCCGGCCATTTGCATATTATCGATCCGTCAAGGTCTGTTGGTGGGCTCAGTTGGTGCCGACCAGATCGACCGGGAAGAACAGGGTCTCGCCGGAGGAGTCGCTGACGCCGTCATTGTCGGTGACCGCGTAGGGCTTGCCCGACGCGTCGAAAGTGAAGCCTTCAAGCTTGTCCAGCACATAGCCGTTGGTGGCAGACTTCAGCTCGCCGAGGAAGTCGTGCGCTTCGGTCTTCTTGACGACCGGCAACTCACCGCCGAGCTTGGCGGGCTTCAGGTCCGATATCGCGATCTTGTAGAGCTTCTTCAGCCTGGCGGCATCGCCGATGATGTAGACGCTGTCGCCTTGAGCCGAGATTTCCGACAGGCCGACCCAGCCGCTTTCCGTCTTGTCGAGCGGATAGCGAACGGCACCCCATTCCTTCTTCTTCGGATTGTAGGAGACGAGCTTGACGAAGCCCTTCTCATCGTCGCTCCACTCGCGCTGGACCGCCATCCAGAGCGTGGTGTCGTCGCCGGTGCCGATAATGGTCACGCCTTCGAAGCCGTAGCGGATTTCGTTGGCGACGAGCTCCTTCGGCAGGGCGATCTCGGCCTTGATGCCACCCTTGGCATTGACGTTGTAGAGCGCGTGCGGAACGAGACGCTCGCTGTAGCCTTCCGAGGCGAGCCAGAAGGAGCCATCGGCGGCAGCCGCGATGCCTTCGATGTCGAGCTTCTGGGCTGGGGCACCGTCACGCTTGACGACGAGGGCGTCGGTGATGACGGCCGGCTTCTTGCTGGCGTCGATCGTGTAGATCGTCGGCTGCGAGCCCAGAACGCTGTCGCTTACCGCGTAGAGCATGCCCGGCTCGCCCGGAACGGCGGCGAGACCCGAAAGGGCTGCGAAGCCGATCGGATTGCCGTCCTTTTCGGCAGAGACGATCTGCGGATAGGCCTTCTCGCCTTCCGAGCGCTCGTAGATCATCACATGCGAACGCGCGCCGCCGTCCTTGCCGAGGTCGAGTTCGTTGGCAGTCGCAAGAAGATTACGCGCGGGAATGGCGATCGCGCCTTCCGGCGAAATGCCCGACGGCAGCAACTGGACGAGCTCGGGACCGGCGCCGGTATCTTTGTAGACGCCGACGACCGAGGCACGCTCGGCGAGCAGAAAGAAATACTGATCATCGCCGAACTTGGCGGCTTCAAGGCCTTCGGGCTCGACACCCTTCGATCCCGAACGGCTTTCCGGATAGTGGCCGATATGGGCAACGGCGCGTTCGAAAGATGCGCCTGATTCGTAGAGAAGCTTGCCCGTCTTGTCGAAGATGGTGAAGCCGCGCGAGCCGCCCTGGTAGTCGCCTTCATTGGCGACGACAAGGCGGTTGTCGTCCAGCCACTTCACGGCGTCGGGCTCGCGCAGCACGCCCTTGGCTTCGCCCGAGAATTTCAGGGCGCCGTCACGCTTGGTGTCGATACCGGAGAGATCGACGCTGCCGGCGGAAAAATGCGTCTTCACGTCAGCCGTGTTGGCGTCGATGATGACGATCTCATTGTTCTCCTGCAGCGTCAGGGCAATTTCGTTCAGGCCGTTGAAGGCGACAAATTCCGGCTCCGGATCTTCAGGGGCGACGCCGGTAAGCCCGGTCAGCGCCACGTGCTTGATGGTACCGCAGTCGACGGTGCCGTTCTTGACCTGGAAGACGACGAGGTCGCCGGCCGGCATTTGCGGGATCTTGCCGTCATTGACGTCTTCGTCGCGCTCGTTTTCGATTGCGATGGCGCCGAGCGTCTTGTCCTTGTTGAGGGCGATCGAATCCGGCTGGCCGCCGAGATCGCAGGTGCTCTCGATCTTCTTGGTCGCCACGTCGACGATCGCGAGACGGCCCGAGGGCTTCGCCTTGCTTTCGGAGGTGTTGACAGCAACGAGCGCCTTGCCGGCGCTGGAGGTGACCGATGTCGGCTCGCCGTCCATCATCACCGCGCCGCCGGCCTTCGGTGCCTTGGCGTCGGTAATGTCGATGAAGCCGATCGCGCCGAGCGGGCTGTCGCTATAGATCAGCGTGTTGCCGTCGTCGGTCGCGGTGATGATTTCTGCGGAGCTCGCCGACAGCTTGTCCTTGTCGGCCGGCAGGTTCGCCGCAACCGGAAAGGAGGCGATGCGGTTGAAAACCGGTTCGGCCGCGGCCGGAAAAGCAACGGATGCGAGAAGCACGGCAGCAAGCGCTGCCTTGCGCGATGAAATTGTCATGAAATCCCCCATGTATCGAACATTCGAAACATAGGTTTTCTGGGGGAGCGGCATGACACAGGCATGACAGATGCGGCATTTTGCACCTGATCACGTCAGGCGATTGTCCGCTCGCTTCGCACCGACCGCCAAGCAAAAGGGGTCCGGCAAAGCCGAACCCCTCTCAAATCCTGCACAGCCGGTCTCGTTTCCGACTGGTGGATAATCTCAGATCAGCCGTTGACGGCGTCCTTCAGGCCCTTGCCGGGCGTGAATTTCGGCACGTTGCGAGCCGGAATGTCGACTTCAGCGCCCGTTGACGGATTACGGCCCTTCGTTGCGGCACGATGAGAAACGGTGAAGCTGCCGAAACCCGCGAGGCGGATGTCGCCCTTGTTCTTGAGCTCAGCCTGGACAACGTCGAAAACCGCGTCAACAGCGGAAGCCGCGTCAGACTTCGTCAGTCCTGCCTTTTCGGCTACTGCGGACACGAGTTCATTCTTGTTCATGTTTCCACCCCTTTCTAAATGGTATGAAACGACTCAAAAGTAAGCTAGGCGCAGAATAGGTTTCATCAGGCCCGCCGAAAACCCAAAAGCCCTGCAAATCAAGGAAAAGCAAGCGTCTACATGACGTTTTCACAAAAAAGGCTGGCGTTTCCGCCAGCCTTTTTCCGTGTTTTGTCCCAATGGGGCATAAATGTGGCAAAGGCCACTCAATGCGCTATGGTTGCGCCTGTCTCATCGAGGCCTTCGACCGTTGCGATGACCGGCGTTTCCACCGTACCATCCCATTCGATCGGCTCCGGCCGCCGGATCAGCGCATGCTTGATCACCTCGCCCATGCGGGATACCGGGATGATCTCCATGTTGTTCTTCACGTTATCAGGAATCTCCGCCAGGTCCTTGGCGTTTTCCTCCGGAATCAGCACCTTCTTGATGCCGCCGCGAAGCGCTGCGAGCAGCTTTTCCTTGAGACCACCGATCGGCAGCACACGGCCACGAAGGGTGATTTCACCAGTCATGGCCACATGCCTGTCCACCGGAATGCCGGTCATGATTGAGACGATCGCGGTTGCCATGGCGACGCCGGCCGAGGGGCCATCCTTCGGCGTCGCGCCTTCCGGCACGTGCACGTGGATGTCGCTCTTGTCGAAGCGCGGCGGCTCGATGCCGAAATCGACAGCGCGCGAGCGGACATAGGAGGCCGCTGCCGAGATCGATTCCTTCATGACTTCCTTCAAATTGCCAGTGACCGTCATGCGGCCCTTGCCCGGCATCATCACGCCTTCGATGGTCAGCAGTTCGCCACCGACTTCCGTCCAGGCAAGACCGGTCACGACGCCGACCTGATCCTCGCCCTCGGCTTCGCCATGGCGGAAGCGCGGGACGCCGAGATAGTCGGAGATGTTGGCGGCCGTCACATGAACGGACTTCGCCTTGCCCTTGATGATTTCGGTGACCGCCTTGCGGGCGAGCTTCATCAGTTCGCGTTCGAAGTTGCGGACGCCGGCTTCGCGGGTGTACTGCTGGCTGATCGCCATCAGGGCGTCGTCGCTGACCGAGAATTCTTCCGGCTGCAACGCATGTTCCTTGATGGCCTTCGGCAGCAGGTGCCGCTTGGCGATTTCGCGCTTTTCATCCTCGGTGTAGCCGGCGATACGGATGATCTCCATGCGGTCCATCAGGGGCGCTGGAATATTCAGCGTATTCGCCGTCGTGATGAACATCACATCCGACAGGTCGTATTCGACTTCCAGATAGTGGTCCATGAAGGTCATGTTCTGTGCCGGATCGAGCACTTCGAGCAGGGCCGAGGACGGATCGCCGCGATAGTCCTGGCCGAGCTTGTCGATCTCGTCGAGCAGGAAGAGCGGGTTGGACTTCTTCGCCTTCTTCATCGACTGGATGACCTTGCCGGGCATCGAGCCGATATAGGTGCGGCGGTGACCGCGGATTTCGGCTTCGTCACGAACGCCGCCAAGTGCCATGCGGACATACTCACGGCCGGTCGCCTTGGCAATCGACTGGGCAAGCGAAGTCTTGCCGACACCCGGAGGACCGACGAGGCAGAGGATCGGGCCCTTGATCTTGGTGGCACGGGCCTGCACGGCCAGATATTCGACGATGCGCTCCTTGACCTTATCGAGACCGAAGTGATCGGCTTCGAGGATCTTCTCGGCATTGTTGAGATCGGCCTTGATCTTCGACTTCTTGCCCCAGGGAATGCCGAGCAGCCAGTCCAGATAATTGCGCACGACGGTGGCTTCCGCCGACATTGGGCTCATCTGGCGCAGCTTCTTCAGCTCCGCATCGGCCTTTTCACGGGCTTCCTTGGACAGCTTGGTCTTGGAGATGCGCTCTTCCAGTTCGCTCATCTCGTCGCGGCCTTCCTCGCCGTCGCCGAGTTCCTTCTGGATCGCCTTCATCTGTTCATTGAGGTAGTATTCGCGCTGGGTTTTCTCCATCTGGCGCTTGACGCGCGAGCGGATCCGCTTTTCGACCTGCAGGACCGAGATCTCGCCTTCCATGAAGCCGAGGGCTTTTTCGAGGCGCTGCTTGACGCTGGTGGTCTCCAGCATCTCCTGCTTCTCGGTGATCTTGATCGACAGATGCGAAGCGACCGTATCGGCGAGCTTGGAATAGTCGTCGATCTGGCTGGCGGCGCCGACCACTTCAGGTGAAATCTTCTTGTTGAGCTTCACGTAGCTCTCGAATTCGGAGACGACCGAACGCGACAGGGCTTCCAGCTCGACCGGATCGTCATGCGGCTCCTCGAGCACATGGCCGAGCGCCTCATAGAAATCCTCGCGGCTGGTATAGGTGTCGATCTCGGCGCGGGCGCGGCCCTCCACCAGAACCTTCACGGTGCCGTCGGGCAGCTTCAAGAGCTGCAACACGTTCGCCACGGTGCCAACATTGTGGATCGCGGAAGGATCCGGATCGTCGTCGCTGGCGTTGATCTGTGTCACCAGCATGATCTGCTTGTCGGAACCCATGACCTCTTCGAGCGCACGGATCGACTTTTCCCGTCCCACGAATAGCGGCACGATCATATGCGGGAAAACCACGATGTCGCGCAGGGGCAGAACAGGGTAGGCAGTGCTGGTCGCTACAGACGTTTTCTTCGTCATTTTATGTCCTTTCCATCGTCCCGTTGCCGGGCTCTGTGCACGGCCGCTTGGGACCGGCCGGCAATCTCACTTGTTCCTACAAGTGGAGGTTCTGACTACGCTTTTCAAGCCACGCCAACGCCCGCGTCCCTCGGATGTGACAGCTTTATTACAACGGAACGCCAACACTATGACGCGTGTGGCTGGACCGGCGCTTACCACTTCCGACCCGGCTAAAATGCAAACGCCAGCAAGAGACTTACGGATCATTGCATCATTGCCAGGCACGAACCTTGCGCAACATCGGCAAAAGCAACTTCGGTTCCCACCGGCAAATACTAACAGCGCCTCGCATGGTTTTTCAAATAGAAAGGGGCCGGCCTATGGCAAGCCCCCAAAATAATCACACGAAAGCCATCAAGCTCACGCCGAAGCGTTTGCCTTTTCTTCCTGGCGATCGGCATAGATGTAAAGCGGACGGGCCGAACCGCGCACCACTTCCTCTGATATGACGACCTCGCGCACGCCTTCCAGCGTCGGCAGTTCGAACATCGTGTCGAGCAGGATCTTCTCCATGATCGAGCGAAGGCCGCGGGCGCCGGTCTTGCGCACGATCGCCTTACGGGCGATTTCACGCAGAGCGTCCTCATGGAAGTTCAGTTCCACATCCTCCATCTCGAACAGCCGCTGATACTGCTTGATCAGCGCGTTCTTCGGCTCGGACAGGATCTGGATCAGTGCGTCCTCGTCGAGGTCCTCGAGCGTCGCCAGAACCGGCAGACGGCCGATGAATTCCGGGATGAGGCCGAACTTGACCAGATCTTCCGGCTCCAGTTCGCGCAGGACCTCGCCGACGCGACGGTCGTCCTGGGACTTGACGGTGGCGCCAAAGCCGATCGAGGTCTTCTCGCCGCGAGCCGAAATGATCTTGTCGAGGCCAGCGAAGGCGCCGCCACAGATGAACAGAATGTTTGTTGTGTCGACCTGCAGGAATTCCTGCTGCGGGTGCTTGCGGCCGCCCTGCGGCGGAACGGAAGCAACCGTGCCTTCCATTATCTTCAGCAGCGCCTGCTGCACGCCCTCGCCCGAGACGTCGCGGGTGATCGACGGGTTGTCAGACTTGCGCGAAATCTTGTCGACTTCGTCGATGTAGACGATGCCGCGCTGCGCACGCTCGACATTGTAGTCGGCCGACTGAAGGAGCTTCAGGATGATGTTTTCGACATCCTCGCCAACATAACCGGCCTCGGTCAGCGTCGTCGCATCGGCCATCGTGAAGGGAACGTCGATAATACGGGCGAGCGTCTGGGCAAGATAGGTCTTGCCGCAGCCGGTCGGACCGACGAGCATGATGTTCGACTTCGCCAATTCGACTTCGCCGTTCTTGGAGGCGTGCGCCAGGCGCTTGTAGTGGTTGTGAACGGCAACCGACAAGATCTTCTTCGCCTGCCGCTGGCCGATGACGTATTCGTCGAGGACCTTGATGATGTCCTGGGGCGTCGGAACGCCGTCGCGGGACTTGACCATCGAGGATTTGTTCTCCTCGCGGATGATGTCCATGCACAATTCGACGCATTCATCGCAGATGAAGACGGTCGGTCCGGCAATCAGTTTCCGGACTTCGTGCTGGCTCTTTCCGCAGAACGAACAATAGAGAGTGTTCTTGGAGTCGCCGCCGTTGCTGCCGCTGACCTTGCTCATATCATTTTCCTTCCAGCACGCCGCATTTCAAGGCGAAATCGCGGTCCACTCTATCAGCTCCTGGCGGCACTCCGTTTCCGGAGCCTTTGCCGAGAAGGGCTTCAGGGGGTACGAACCGGCCCCAACCAATCATGTCCGGGTTCCGGCGGCAACGAATTCCCCTTCGAATACCGAATGCTATGTCATAAAAATTCAACATAGCATTAATAGTTACTATTAGCGTCTTCGTCGCCGGATGAAAGCCCTTGTTCAATCACAAATGGGATAGAACTGTGGCGAGGAAAACACCATCCCTATTAATTACTAGGCCTGTTCGCCTTCCATTTCGAGGCGCGACGTCAGAACCTTGTCGATCACGCCCCAGCTCTGCGCTTCGTCCGCATCCATGAAATGGTCACGATCGAGCGTCTTTTCAACTTCCTCGTAGGTCCGGCCGGTGTGCTTGACGTAGACCTCGTTCAGGCGGCGCTTCATTTTGAGGATGTCGCGGGCGTGCCGCTCGATGTCCGAGGCCTGCCCCTGGAAGCCGCCCGAGGGCTGGTGCACCATGATGCGGGAATTCGGCGTCGCAAAGCGCATGTCCTGGTGGCCGGCCGCCAGCAGCAGCGAGCCCATGGATGCGGCCTGGCCGATGCAGAGCGTCGAAACCGCGGGCTTGATGAACTGCATCGTATCGTAGATCGCCATGCCGGCGGTGACGACGCCACCGGGCGAATTGATGTAGAGGGCGATTTCCTTCTTCGGGTTTTCGGCCTCGAGGAAGAGCAGCTGGGCGCAGACGAGCGTTGCCATATGGTCTTCGACGGCACCCGTCAGGAAGATGATGCGTTCCTTCAACAGACGGGAATAGATGTCGTAGGAGCGTTCACCGCGGTTGGTCTGTTCCACGACCATCGGCACGAGGGCCATTGCGGTATCGACTGGGTTTCTCATGTGCGTCCTTTGTCAGCGTCTCGCCGGCCGGCGCCGGGAATCAAAGAAAAATATCTTACCCCTACATAGAGTGTCCCGGCCCTCCTCTTCAAGACACGCATGAGGATAACGTTAAGAAGGCGGGGCCAAGCGGCTTTAGCGCCTTCTTCATGCATGTCGCTATCCCGGAACCGCTGCACACTTCCGACCGACATGCATTAAGTTTCGGCTCCTGGTAGCCTCTTTCCCCCAAACGCCTGTTAACGGCGAGCCCTCGGCCTGATCTCCCCCATCTTTTCTCCATGGCAGGATGAAGGAAGGCTTACTCTATTCGATAATACTCATGCACGTTTACCCAACGGAAAGCCTACCGGCAGATATCGGCCCAAAACAATGCCGCAGCGCAGCGACATTAAGGAAGTGGCGAGCTTCCTCGGCAAGGATGCAAGCCAACAGAAAAGAGCGGACAGACAAGGGGTTGCTGCCGTGTTCAATATTGCTACAGGTCTCGCCATCTGGTGTTCAGAGGCCATGACGCTCGCTTTGGTGCTGTTCGTCGCCTGGCGCCACAACGTCAGGAACGAGGCCTATCTCTATTGGGGCTTGGGCTTCCTCCTGACCGGCATTGGCTTTGCGATGGTCGCGCTGCGCGGCGAAATCCCCAGCGTGCTTTCCGTAGAGGCGGGCAACGCCATCGCCTTGCTCGGCCAGAGCGCCTGGGTGGCGGGTTTTCTGGCGCTCGACCGCAAGCGGATCGAATGGTGGGCGCTGCTGCCGCCGGCAATCTGGCTCGCCGGGGTCTTCCTGCCCTGGGTCAACAGCGATTATTCAAACCGGGTGGTGCTCTATAACCTTGCTTCGGCGACGGGTGCGACGGCACTTGCAATGGCGGTCGCCGCCGGCGACATGCGCCGCGAGCGTACCCGCCGTAAGCTGATGGGCGTGTTCGTCCTCCAGGGCTGCCTGTGCTTCGGCTCGGCGCTGATGATGGCGCTGACGATGCCAAGCGATATCGAAGCGACCGATCTCGGCGGCGTTTCCGCCATGGCCAGCGCCTTCCTGCTCACCATCGCGTTCGCGTTCACCTGCCGGCTGATCATGGAGCGTTCCGAACGGCACCTGCGTGCGCTCACCCTGACCGATTCGCTGACCGGCGTGCTCAACCGCCGCGGCCTGCTCGGCTATTTCGACGCCACCCAGGAAAAGGCCCATGACGACCGGCGCCAGGTCGCGGTCATGCTTTTCGATCTCGACCATTTCAAGCGGGTCAACGACCGTTTCGGCCACCAGTCCGGCGACGCGGTGCTGACCGCATTCGCGCGGATGGCCCGCCAGTATATTCCAAACAACATCTTCGGCCGCATGGGCGGCGAGGAATTCGCCGCCTTCGCCGCGGTCACGGACCAGACGGAAGCCGAGGCGATCGCCGAAGCGATCCGCACCGAATTCTGCAGTCTTCCCGTCAGCACCGGCGAAGCTATCGTTCCGGTCACGGTCAGCATCGGCATCGCGCTCGCCTCCTCGATCGAAGCCAATATCGACAAGCTGATCTCGGCTGCCGACCGGGCGCTCTATGCGGCGAAGGCCGCCGGCCGCAACTGCACGGTCACCTTCGGCGAAGCGGAGGCCGCGGCCCCTGCCCCGGCTGCGCCGCCAAGCACCGCCGGCGAACTCGTACCGACGGTCGACGACCAGGTCGAGGCGCTGCGACGCATGGGCACACTGTCGCGGGCCGGGTAGTCCGGGATCCCTCTCCCCACATCTTTTCGAGGCTTACCAAATCCGCTAAGCCTCGGGGCATGATGATCCCATCCTTTCTCTCGATCGACCGCGCCAACCGTCATGTCTCTCTGGACGGCCGCAACCCGGCCTTCTACAGTAACCCGAATGCCGTCTATGCGGCCCTTCACGCCCATTGCCCGACCTTCTACTGGCTTGAGCAGAAGCAGTGGTTCTTCACGGGTTACGACCATGTGAACGGTCTGCTGCGCGACCGCCGCTTTGGCCGGCAGATCCTGCATATCGCCAGCCGCGAGGAGCTCTGCCTTGCCGAGCCGATGCCGCATCTTGCCAGTTTCGATCTCTCGGAACGTTATTCCCTGCTCGAACTCGAACCGCCGGAGCACACGCGGCTGCGTACGCTCGTCAACCGCGCCTTCGTTTCCCGCCATGTCGAGAAGATGAAACCGGAGCTTGCCGAACTCGCCAATCGGCTGATCGACGGTTTCGCGGAGAAGCGTGAGGTCGAGCTGCTCTCGGCCTTTGCCGACATCATCCCGGTGACGATGATTGCCCGGATGATCGGTATTCCCGAAGAGATGGGACCGCAACTTCTCGCCTGGTCGCACGCCTATGTCCGCATGTACATGTTCGGCCGTACGCGCGAGCAGGAGGACGAGGCCGAACGGGCGGCGAAGGAATTTTCCGACTACGTCAAAACGGTCATCACAGAACGCCGCACCGAACCGCGCGACGACCTGCTGACCCACATGATCCATACCGAGCACAAGGGTCAGTATCTGACCGAAGAGGAGCTCGTCTCGACAACGATCGTGCTGCTCAATGCCGGGCATGAGGCGACCGTGCACCAGATCGGCAATTCCGTACGCACCATCCTCGACAGCGGCTGCGATCCGGCGGAACTCTTCCGTGACGAGGCGACGACGGAGCGCACCGTAGAGGAAACCTTGCGCATCTGCGCGCCGGTCCACATCTTCCAGCGCTGGGCGCTGGAGCCAGCCGAAATCGACGGGGTCTCCTTCAAGCGCGGCGACAAGGTGAGCCTCATCCTCGCCGCCGCCAATCTCGACCCGACGAAATTCACCGATCCGCTGACCTTCCTGCCTGGTCGTAACGAAGCGGCGAACCTCTCCTTCGGCGCCGGCATCCATTTCTGCATCGGCGCGCCGTTGGCACGGCTGGAGCTCAACGTCGTGCTGCCGATCCTGTTCGAACGGCTGGCCGGACTCAAGCTGGCAAAGACACCCGTGGTCAAGGACGTCTACCATTTCCACGGGCTAGACCGGCTGGATCTGCAATGGTGATCGATTCCTCCTTCGGGCATCGCTGAAGCGATCCCGGGATTGCGGATCAGCCGTAACGGCCGGTATAGTCTTCCGTGCGCTTGACCTTCAGCGACTGGCAGCAGGACAAATGTTACCGGTTAACGGTGAAGACGTCCGGCAGCGAGTGAAAGGGAGTCACGTTCAGCGGTCACCGCTCTGCTGGAACGCCGGTAACGAGCCATCAACACCGAGTCTATGCCACGACCTTGGCGGCATCATGCGGCTGACTCTTCTAACAGCCTGCTGGATATGTCATATGCCGACATAGGCTTTCCCATCAGATATCCTTGAAGCTGATCGCAGCCGGCATCGCGCAAGATCGCCGCCTGGCGAGCAGTCTCGATCCCTTCCGCGGTCACGGGAACCCGCAGCGCGGTCGCGAGCGAGATGGTTGCCCGCAGAACATCGGCGCCATTTGAGTCTTCGTCGAGAGCAGACACGAGCGAGCGGTCGATCTTCATGCGATCGAACCCGAACTGCCGCAATGCGCCAATGCTTGCGTAGCCGCAGCCAAAGTCATCAAGCGCGAACTTGATGCCGACATGCTTGAGCTGGTCTATCGACCGCCGGGCCTGATCCGGATTTGTCATCAGAACGCCTTCGGTGATTTCCAATGTCAGGCGGTTGGGATTAAAATCGAGCTCCTGCAGGACCGAGATCACTTCAGCGGCAAATTCCGGATTGCAGAGCTGGATTGGCGAAACGTTCACCGACAATGCCAGATCGGGCCAGCTCTTGGCGTGCTCGATCGATGTTCTCAGCATATGAACGCCGAGCGCATCGATGAGGCCGCACCTCTCGGCAAGAGGGATGAAAATCTCCGGGCTGATATTTCCGGTTGCAGTTCGCCAGCGCGCCAGTGCTTCAAGACCGGTCACAGCGCCGGTCGAAGCAGAGACGAGAGGTTGGAAAACGGCTTCGATTGCGCCACTGCTGATGGCGCTCTTCAACAGGCCTTCCAGTTCGGCGACCCGTTGGCGTTCCCGGTCCAGTTCGGGGTCGTATTCGATCGCCTGGCCCCGACCATTTGCCTTGGCACGATAGAGGGCCATGTCCGCTCTGCGGAGCAGCTCCAAGGGCGGGACGTCGCCGCTGCGGGCAGCAGCGCCGATGCTTGCGCCAACCTCGATCGTTCGTCCGTCGATTTTGAAGGGCTCGGCAAACAGCGCCAGAATGGTCTTTTCCATCTCTCCGCGCGTGGCAGAACCGACGTGCACCAGCGCAAATTCATCGCCCCCGAGCCGCGCCGTGGCAATGATCTCGGGGTGGCAGGCGGCTAGCGCCTTCGAGACCAGCCGGATCAAATCGTCCCCCACCGCATGGCCCCAGGCATCGTTGACGGCCTTGAAGCCATCAAGGTCGACCAGATAGAGCCGATGTGGCGAAGAGGCCGAATTTTCCAGCCCTTCCAACAGGTTGAGAAGCCCGTGTCTGTTCAACAGACCGCTCAGGCTATCGTGGTCGGCTTCGAAAATCGCTGTTTGCGCCAATTGGCGCAGGCGCCGCGCCTCGGAGGCGCCAACCAGCAGAACGCCGATCAGGAACAGCGCGAGGATGACGATAGCGGCTGCAACATAGGGGTACACCTGATGAAACACGGCGCTTCCCGGCGCTTTGCTGGGCCAGACGAGATAGCCGATGACGGCCCCCTTCATGTCGGTGATCGGCGTGTTCAAGAACTCAGGCTTCGGCGTCGTCTCAAGTCGCAAGCCTTCAAGTTCATGTTCATTCGAAAGCGTGTCGATAACTTCCGATGTAAATTCCTTGTAGAAACTCAGCGTGCTAAGCTTCGGAAGCTCCGCGGTCGCTTGGAAAGGCTGGATTGCCTGCGATGCGATCAGAGCGATACCGTTTTCGGTCTTGATGAAATTGATCACTGGCGCCCGCTCCGGATCGGCAGCCACATTGATCTGCTGATAAAAACCTTGCCCGAAAAACGCGCTCGGCTGGAAGGGCTTGCCTTTGGCATAGGCCGAGACGATCGAAGACCGATCAGGGCCAATCACGATCGCGCCATCATAGAGCGCGTAATCCTCGCTGGTTTTCCCCCAATTCTCATAGGCCCAATCCGCGGCAGCCGAAGATGAGACAGCGCTATAGGCATCATCCCATACGGCATTATCCGTCGTTGTCGCGCTCAGGCGACTGACAAACGCACCGATTGCCGCGCGGGCGGCGCGACTGGCCCTGGCATCATCGATTTCGTTCGCAGACCGGGTCATCGTAACGACGACATGTGCCACCAGGCCGGTCAGTACGAGGGCGACGACAAGGAAGAAGACCGTTGTTGCGATGATGGAAGACGTCTGGGTGCGAACGTACCTACCTGCAAGATCTGACGACATGCAAATTCCGGAAAGATTAATTGCAAGGCCATGTCTGTGGGACGGCAGGAGACATCATGTCCGCAATGCGCTGCAGATAAGGTTTAGCATTTGTCGATGTAGGCGCGATTAATGGGATTGGTTAAAAGCATTTCAATCCGGGACAACGCGTCACGAACACCGTCGTTGCCCGCTTGCCGTTGCGGAGCACCGCCGTGAAAGTGACGACAAAGGCGAAGCCGAAAACGGGACAGGCTCGGCTTCGTTCGCCCCCCGCTCAAACCTTGATCACATAATCCTTGCGAGTCGTTTCAACGACTTCCCACGTTCCCTTGAAGCCGGGCTTGAGGATCATCCGCTCGCCCGTCTTCAGATGAACCGGTTCACCGCCATCCTCCGTCACGATCGAATGGCCGGACAGCAGACTGAAATATTCCCATTCCTCGTAGGTGATCCGCCACTTGCCCGGCGTCGCCTCCCAAACGCCGGAATAGAGGCCGCCTTCGGCTTCCTCCAGATTCCATGTGCGGAAATGCGGATCGCCGGAAATGATCCGGCCGGGCTCCGGGGCGCCGAAATCGGGTTCGACGCCGTCGATATCGAAGGTGATGAAATTTGTCATGGTCGCCGTAGATCCCTCTGAACTCAGATCTTGGACAATGCCTGTTCGAGATCGGCTATGATGTCCTTGACGTCCTCGATGCCGACGGAGAGGCGCACGACGTCTGGCCCGGCGCCGGCAGCGATCCTCTGCTCGTCGGTTAACTGCCGGTGCGTCGTCGAGGCCGGATGAATGACGAGCGAACGGGTATCGCCGATATTGGCAAGATGGGAGAAGAGCTCCAGCCCCTCGACCAGTGTCTTGCCCGCCTCATAGCCGCCCTTGACGCCGAAGGTGAAGACGGAGCCGGCGCCCTTCGGCGAGTAGCGCTGCTGCAGGGCGTGGTTCGGGTCGTCGTCGAGGCCGGCATAATTCACCCAGGCGATCTTGCTGTGCGCCTTCAGCCATTTGGCGACGGCGATCGCATTGTCGCTGTGGCGCTGCATTCTGAGCGGCAGCGTCTCGATGCCGGTCAGGATCAGGAAGGCATTGAAGGGCGAGATCGCCGGCCCGAGGTCGCGCAGGCCAAGCACGCGTGCAGCGATCGCGAAGGCGAAATTGCCGAAGGTCGCGTGTAGCACCATGCCGTTATATTCCGGCCGCGGGCTCGACAGCATCGGGTAATTGCCGGATTTCGACCAGTCGAAGGTGCCGCCGTCGACGATGAGGCCGCCCATGGAATTGCCGTGGCCGCCGAGAAACTTGGTCAGTGAATGCACGACGATGTCGGCACCGTGCTCGATCGGGCGGATGAGATAGGGTGTCGCCATCGTATTGTCGACGATCAGCGGCAGGCCGTGGCGATGTGCGACGTCGGCAATCGCCGCGATATCAACGAAGGTGCCGCCGGGATTGGCCAGGCTTTCGATGAAGATGCCGCGTGTCTTGTCGTCGATCTGGCTTTCGAAGCTTGTCGGATCGGCGGCATCGGCCCAACGCACCTGCCAGCCAAAATTCTCGAAGGCATGGCCGAACTGATTGACCGAGCCGCCATAGAGCTGGCGGGCAGCGATGAAATTCTCGCCGGGGCGCATGATGTTGTGGAAGACGATCACCTGCGCCGCGTGGCCGGAAGCAACGGCAAGGGCTGCCGTGCCACCCTCGAGCGCTGCGACGCGCTCCTCAAGCACGGCTTGCGTCGGGTTCATGATGCGGGTGTAGATGTTGCCGAAGGCCTGCAGCCCGAAGAGGGCGGCGGCATGATCGGAATCATTGAAGACGAAAGCGGTCGTCTGGTAGATCGGCGTTACCCGCGCCCCGGTCGTCGGGTCGGGCTGTGCGCCGGCATGAATCGCCAACGTATTGAATCCCGGATCATTCTTGGCCATGTCGTCCTCCCGTTGTTGCTGACGGGCGGGATCATAGCCTGTCGCTTACGAAAGTTAACCGCGATCCGTTTCAACCCATGGGCCTTCGGTGGAAAATCCATCTCAGCAGACCGCAACTCAGGCAATAAGACGAGGATACTCGATCGCAGGGCAGCGGTTCATCACGACCTGGATGCCGGCAGCCTCCGCCTTTGCCGCAGCCGCATCGTCGCGGACGCCAAGCTGGGCCCAGATGATCTTCGGCAGCGGCTTCAGCACCAGCGCCTCCTCGACGACACCATCCAGATATTCGGAGGCGCGAAATACGTCGACCATGTCGATCGGCACGGGAATGTCGGCGAGTCGGGCATAGACGGTACGGCCTTGGATCTGTTTGCCCGCCTGCCCTGGATTGACAGGAATGACCTCGTAGCCAAGCGACAGCAGATAGCCCATGACGCCGTTGCTCGGCCGGGCCGGATTGGGCGAAGCGCCGGTCAGCGCGATGGTTTTTGCCGAATGCAGAATTCCGGCGAGGTATTCATCCGTGTAGGCGTCGTGATTCATGTCCGCTTCTCCATTCCCGAAAGCCCTTCGGCACAGCCGACATGTTTTTTTGCGTTTTCATGAAACCGGCGGTGTGTCTCTTTCGTATATATGAATTGGCTGCTCTCTGAGGATGATTCGATGAAAAGAATCGCTCTTGCCCTCATGCTCGTGCTCGCCGCATCGCCGGCGCTGGCGATCTCGCGTTACAATCCGCTCGCCATGATCTGTGCCAGCGTGCGCGCTGCCATCCACAATCAAGGCGCCGTCATCTTCCGCTACCAGTCTCCGCATGGCTTGCCGCTCTATGATCGCTATGTCCGCAACAGCAATTATTGCGACGCGACCGATTATGCCGAATGGACGCATATCCCTTCGAAAGACAATCCCCGCTGCCAGGTATTGAACTGCCAGAGCATAGACAACCTTGACGGGATGCTCTTCGTTCCGCATCATCAGCTTTGATTTTTTCGCCGTCGTGACAGCCGCCTAAACTGTACGTCTTTCGCGTTTGCGAAAGGCCTGAGCTCAATTCCGCGCTGCGATTTCTTGAAGATTGCACAACCAAAGGCTTTAATTTTCCCCTATGTCAAAGCTATAGAATAATATCTATATTTCAGTAGCATAGAATAATCGCCTCCCGAATTCTCGTAGATATTTTCTCCTTTTGTTCGCGATAATTCCGCCGTTTGTTCCCTCGTCCATTAGAAACATCTCATAGTTGAAAGCATCGCGTGGATTGAACGTATATCGCGCGCACGCAAAAATTGCCGCAATGCCCCACCATTGTTCACATCCTGAAAGGATGCTATTCGACATATGAACGCATAAGCGACCGCAGCCGCACGTTTTCGTGCAAATCCCAGTTGTCTTTTCAGAAATTTCAGACGCCGAAGGCGAGGCGTATTCCGCTTCCTCTCATCTTCTCCGGACTTACTCCCTTGCCTCTCGACGTTATCCTGCTCGTTCTCTTCGGCGCACTGCTGCACGCGACATGGAACGCCATCGTCAAGGCAGGGAGCGATAAATCCCTGGATGCGGCGCTGATCTCTGCCGGCGGCGCCGTTTCGGCACTGCCGTTCCTGGCGTTCCTGCCGCTGCCACACGCCTCCGCATGGCCGTTCATTGGCGCCTCGGCCATCCTGCAATTCGCTTATTTCCAGCTGGTCGCCGCCGCCTATCGGGCAGGCGACATCGGCCTCGTCTATCCGCTGATGCGTGGCTGTGCTCCTCTCCTGATCGCCGCGACAAGCGGTTTCATCCTCAAGGAAAATCTTTCCGGCGGCGCTCTTGCCGGCACAATGACAATCTGCGCCGGCGTGCTGATGCTCGCCTTGGAGGCGCGACGCGGCAGCCGCAGCGCAGTCGTCCTCTCGCTTGCCAATGCCTGCGTCATCGCCAGCTACACCTATGTCGACGGCGTCGGCGCGCGCATCTCCGGCAATGCGGTTTCCTACACCTTGTGGATGTCGCTGCTGCCGCCGGTACTGCTGTTTTCCTGGGCGGTGTCGCAGCGCGGCGCTTTCGCAGTCGTGCGTCACGTTCGCCGCAACTGGTGGCGCGGTCTTATCGGCGGCGCCGGCTCGATCGCTTCCTACGGGCTGGCACTCTGGGCAATGACGAAAGCCCCGGTCGCGACCGTTGCAGCCCTGCGCGAAACCGCGATCCTCTTTGCGTTGGTGATCTCGATCACCGTCTTCAAGGAAAAAGCCAGCATCTGGCGCTACGTCGCCGGCGTCGTCATCGCGATCGGCGGGCTGGTTCTGAAACTGGCGTGATTACTCGCAGTTCCATTCAGGTTTACGCTTGCCGAGGAAGGCGCTGATCCCTTCCTGCGCATCCTGCGTCAGCATGTTCTCGACCATCACCCTGGCGGTATAATCATATGCCGCTTCCACCGGCAGTTCGAGCTGCCGGTAGAAGGTTTCCTTGCCGATCTTCAGCGTCAGCGGCGATTTGCTGGCGATCACAGCCGCATATTTGGAAACCACCTGCGCCAGATACTGCTTCGGCACGATACGGTTGACGAGGCCGAAATCCTTGGCGGTCGAGGCGTCGATCGTCTCGCCGGTCAGCAGCATCTCCATTGCCTGCTTTCGGTGCGCTGCACGCGAAACGGCCACCATCGGCGTCGAACAGAAGAGGCCGATGTTGACGCCCGGCGTGCAGAATGTCGAACTATCCGTGCAGATCGCCAGATCGCAGGAGGCAACGAGCTGGCAGCCTGCAGCCGTCGCCAGCCCATCGATCTCGGCAATGACGGGCTTCGGCAGATGGGCGATCTTCAGCATCAGATCGGCGCAGAGCCGGAAGGTCTTTTCGAAGAAACCGGCACCCTGATCTTCATCGGCGCGATGGGCCGTCAGCTCTTTCAGATCATGTCCCGCGGAAAAGACGTTGCCGGTCGAGGCGATGACGACGACACGCACATCCGGCTCCGCTCCGGCCGCATCGAGCTCTTCCATCAGGGCTTCGAGAAGCGCGATCGAAAGCACATTGGCCGGCGGGTTATCGAGCACGAGCCGCAGCACGCCGTCGCGCAGAGAGCGGGTCAGCAGTCCGCCCCCCTCCGCTCTGGCTGCGTCCGGGAAGGATACGATTTCGGCCATGATGCTGCTCCCTGCGCTCGATTCCAGTCAGACGTTTTGCCACAAGGCGCCGGCAATTTCGAGCAGGATCCGCACTCCCCGCGTAGCTGCGGGACGTCAGGACCAGAACCACGACTTCGATGTCTCGGCCCGCGCCTGCGCACGGGTCAGACCGACATCAGAAAGCTCGTCGTCAGTGAGTTCCGAAAGCGTGCGGCGGCTGCGGCGCTTTTCGAGGTGATGTTCGATCGTCATCAGCAGCCGCAGGCTCCAGCGCGCCATGCCGCGAAGTCTCGACCGAGCGATATCGCGAGGTGTGTCAAGGATCCCGCTCAATTCCAGGGCCATCTCTTCTTCCTTTCTTCAACGGATGAAAGATGCGCTGGAAGATGCCGCGAAAGAAGCTTATGGATATTATGATATGCATAAGGATTTCTTTTGTATGCCTCTCCACCTCGATCAGCTTGCCGCCTTCGTCAACGTCGCCGATCTCGGAAGCTTTACGGCTGCGGCCGACAAGGAAGGCCTGACGCAACCGGCCGTCAGCCTGCAGGTCAAGGGGCTCGAACAGCGGCTCGGCGTCCGGCTGATCGAGCGTGTCGGGCGGCGGGCGCAGCCGACCGCGGCAGGCCTCGACCTGCTCGTGCACGCAAGGCGGCTGCTCCAGGAATCGGCCGCCGCGGAAGAAGCGATGATGCCGTACAGAGATGGAGCCAGCGGCCGCGTGCGCATCGGTAGCGGCGGCACGGCGTCGATCCATCTGCTTCCTCGCACCATCGCCGTCGCCAGAAAATCCATGCCCGGCCTCGAAATCACCGTGCGCATCGGCGATGCCGACGACATTCTGCGCGATCTGGAGGCCAACAGCCTCGATATCGCCGTCGTCGCCCTGCCGGCATCGGGACGGAACTTCGAGATCGAACCGTTCTACGAGGAGGAATTGCTGGCCGTTGCCCCCGCGGGCAGTCTCATGCCCGACGGCGGACCGGACGCCGCGTTCATGCGCGACAGGACACTGCTGCTTTATGAGGGAGGCAATACCAGGCGGGCAATCGACACGTGGCTGGCTGCACCGGATACCAGGATCCGACCTGCGATGGAGTTCGGCAGCATCGAGGCGATCAAGGAGCTGGTGGCCGTGGGGCTCGGCTGGTCGATCCTGCCGGGGCTGGCGCTGAAGCGCGACCGCGCCGGCCTCGTCACGACTTCATCGCTGAACCCGCAGCTCACGCGCCGCCTCGGCATGGTTCTACGGCGAGACAAACATCTGACCCGCGGTCTTCGCGAAATGATCAAATGCCTGCGCGAGTTCGAGGATTAAAACGGCTTTCGGCCGTGGAGCGTTGGTTCAAACCCGGTGAAAGCGACGCGGAAAAGGCCAAACACGGCACATCTGCGGCCGACAAATGTGAGGTATTATAATACCATATACATAACTAGTTGTTTTCACTTATTCTTTTTTCCGATCTCTCAGAAAAGTCGATATTGACCGAATATCACATTCCCTTTATACACCGCGCCAGAACGCAGCCTATCCGGGCTGCTTTCTTTTTGGCATGCCTCAAGCCTGCTAATCCAAGCAACAAGAAACGCCCTTCAAGCCTTCGGGCCAAGGGTCCCAAAAGAGAGTATTCACTATGGCAACCTTCTCCCAGAAGCCTGCAGAGGTGGAGAAGAAGTGGGTGATCATCGACGCCGAAGGGCTGGTCGTTGGCCGTCTCGCTTCCATCATAGCTATGCGCCTGCGCGGCAAGCACAAGGCAACCTTCACGCCTCACGTTGACGACGGCGACAACGTCATCGTCATCAATGCCGAAAAGGTCGTTTTCACCGGCAAGAAGTATTCCGACAAGGTCTACTACTGGCACACCGGTTATGCCGGCGGCATCAAGGAACGCAGCGCACGCCAGATCATCGAAGGCCGCTTCCCGGAGCGCGTCCTCGAAAAGGCCGTCGAACGTATGGTTCCGCGTGGCCCGCTCGGCCGTCGCCAGATGAAGAACCTGCGCGTTTACGCCGGCTCCAACCATCCCCATGAAGCCCAGCAGCCGGTCGCCCTCGACGTTGCCGCGCTCAACAAAAAGAACGTAAGGAGCGCCTGATATGGCTGACCTCTCCTCCCTGAAGGATCTCGGCACGGCTTCCGAAGCTGCTGCTCCGGCCCACGTCCGCAAGGTCGATTCGCTCGGCCGCTCCTACGCGACCGGCAAGCGCAAGAACGCCGTCGCCCGCGTCTGGGTCAAGCCGGGCTCCGGCAAGATCACCGTCAACGGCAAGGAATTCGCGGAATATTTCGCACGTCCGGTGCTGCAGATGATCCTGCGCCAGCCGATCGTTGCGGCTGCCCGTGACGGCCAGTTCGACATCGTCGCAACCGTTGCCGGCGGCGGCCTCTCCGGCCAGGCCGGTGCCGTTCGCCATGGCGTGTCCAAGGCGCTCACCTACTTCGAACCGGGCCTGCGCGCGGTGCTGAAGAAGGGCGGCTTCCTGACCCGCGACAGCCGCGTCGTCGAACGCAAGAAGTACGGCAAGGCAAAGGCCCGCCGCTCGTTCCAGTTCTCCAAGCGTTAATCGCTTCGGACAGACGGAATTTACGAAGGCCGGGGCAACCCGGCCTTTTTGTTTTGCGCTGCTTAAATCAATCGGAAGCGTGTTGGCATGCCATTGTCGCATACCAGTTCTGCTGGTAGAAACTTGGCAAAGCGCTTCGGGAATGAGCGGAGCCGCAGTCAGGGGCGCATGATGGGAACAACCAAGTCCGCAGACAAATAGGCCGCAACAACTTTGTCCTGTTGTTGCGGCGTCTGTCCGGTGAATCCCGATACCGATGAAGAGACAGATCGCCGCCGAATGAAATCATTTGAGCGGGTTCTTTCCCATGTCTTATCCCAAAATCCAGCACTGGACTTATTCCCTGCCGACAGCCTTGCTGCTGATGGCACCGTTCGACATCCTGGCCTCGCTCGCCATGGATATCTATTTGCCGATCGTGCCGATGATGCCGGAGGCACTCGGCACTTCGCCGGCCATCATCCAACTGACCCTCAGCCTCTACATGATCGTGCTCGGTGTCGGCCAGATCGTCTTCGGCCCAATTTCCGATATTATCGGACGACGGCCTGTCCTGCTTGGAGGTGCTGCACTCTTTGCCGCTGCATCCTTTCTGCTTGCTGGCTCCTCGTCGGCGCCGCTCTTCGTGGTCTTGAGATTGCTGCAGGCAGTCGGCGCGTCGGCGACCCTCGTCGCAACTTTCGCAACTGTGCGTGACGTCTACGGCGGGCGTCCCGAAAGCAGCACGATCTATAGCCTTCTCGGCTCCATTCTCTCGTTCGTGCCCGCATTGGGTCCGATCGCTGGAGCTCTGATATCGGATCGCTTCGGCTGGCGCGCCATCTTCCTCGTCATCGGTCTCCTTTCCATCGCCGCGCTTTTCAACGCCAGCATGCGGTGGCACGAAACCCGCCCTGCCGTTACCGCGAAGATCGATGTCCGCCCGATCCTTACAAGCCTTCCCTTCTGGGTCTATACGGGTGGCTTCAGCACGGCGATGGGCGCCTTCTTCGTCTTCTTCTCGACGGCACCTCGTATCTTGATCGACGAAGCCGGCTTCTCCGGCATCGGCTTCAGCTTCGTCTTTGCTACGGTGGCGCTGGTGATGATCGTGACGGCGCGTTTCGCCAAAGGCTTCGTGATGCGCTGGGGCATTGCAGGCAGCCTTGCCAGAGGCATGGCAGTGCTGCTTCTCGGCGCCGCGCTGCTTGTCTTCGGAGAGTTGTTTCTGCAGCCTTCCCTGGTCAGCTTCGTCATGCCGATGTGGATCATCGCAATCGGCATCGTCCTTGCAACGGCGGTCACGGCCAACGGCGCGCTCGCCGCCTTTGGCGACACGGCGGGAACGGCGGTCGCGTTCTATTTCTGCGTCCAGAGCATCATCGTCGGCTTTGCCGGAACCTTCTTTGTGATTCTGCTCGGCGGCGACAATGCCTGGCCGCTCGCGGGCTATATCTCAGCGACCGCGCTGACGACGATGGCTGGATTGTGGTGCCTGTGGGAGCCGGCCCGATAGGCAGCGGGCGAATGACGGTCGCTCGACGATCACGAGCGGCCGTCGTCCGAACGATTGCTTGAAATCCGTCCGCACCTCGCCTACCCCTTTCTGCGCGCGAAGGATCGGCCAATTCCTTCGCGAGAGACCCGCCGCCCGACACCTCGCGTCGAACGGCAATCCTGCAATGCAGAGTCCGCATCGAACGCGACTATGGTTTTGCGGCCGAAAAAGGAGCATGACTTGGCGAACAGATCGATTGACCACGCCTTCACGGCGACCAGCCTCACCTCCGCTGCCAGCGACCCGACCTTTGCCGGCGCGCTGTCCTTCATGCGCCGCCGCTTCACCAAGGAGCTCGCCGGCGTCGACGTCGCCGTCTGGGGCATTCCCTTCGATGCCGCGACATCGAACAGGCCGGGCACACGTTTCGGGCCGCAGGCGATCCGGCGCGCCTCGGCGATCTTCGACAATGATGCGCAATATCCCTTCAACCGCGACCTCTTCGCCGAAATGGCCGTGATCGACTATGGCGACTGCCTGCTCGATTATGGCAATCATCAAGACACGCCAGCCGCTATCGAACGCCAGGCAAATGTCATCCTCGACAGCGGCGCCTTCCTGCTGACGCTCGGCGGCGATCATTACGTCACCTGGCCGCTGCTGAAAGCCCATGTAGCAAAACATGGGCCGCTGGCGCTCGTGCAGTTCGACGCGCATCAGGACACGTGGTTCGACGAGGAACGGCGCATCGACCATGGCTCTTTCGTGGCGCGGGCCGCCCGCGAAGGCATCATCGATCCCGACCGCTCCATTCAGATCGGCATCCGCACCCACGCGCCGGAGGATTGCGGCGTCAATATTCTCTACGGTCATCAGGTCGAGGAGATGAGCGCCAGCGATATCGCCTCGGCGATCATCTCCCATACGCGCGGGGCGCCGGCCTATCTCACCTTCGATATCGATTGCCTCGATCCTGCCTTTGCGCCGGGCACCGGCACGCCGGTTTCAGGCGGGCCGTCGAGCGCCAAGATCCTCTCGGTGCTGCAGCGTCTGCACCAGCTCGATATCCGCGGCGCCGATGTCGTCGAGGTGTCGCCGCCCTATGATCATGCCGATATTACCGCCATTGCGGGGGCAACGGTGGCGATGTATATGCTGGGGCTTCATGCCGAGCGACGCGCCATCGCCGTGTCACAAGGCTGACTTATCATCCTCAAACTGAATCCGGAAACCTTCAGAACCCATTGAAAGCGCAGGTTTAACATGGCACCGAAAATCTTCATCGACGGCGAACACGGCACGACGGGTCTGCAGATCCGCACCCGTATGGCCGGCCGCCGCGATGTCGAGCTTCTGTCAATTCCCGAAGCAGAGCGGCGCAACGCCGCGATGCGCGAGGACATGCTGAACAGCGCCGATATCGCCATCCTCTGCCTGCCCGACGACGCGTCGAAGGAAGCCGTGCAGATGGTTTCGGCCAACAACAATGTGCGCGTCATCGACACCTCGACCGCCTTTCGCGTCAATCCCGGCTGGGCCTATGGCTTTGCCGAAATGGACGGCGCACAGGCCGACAGAATCAGAGCCGCCCGTTTCGTCGCCAATCCCGGCTGTTATCCCACCGGAGCGATCGGCCTCATTCGGCCGCTGCGCGTCGCCGGCATTCTGCCGGACGGCTATCCGGTTACGGTCAACGCGGTTTCCGGCTATACCGGCGGCGGCAAGCAGATGATCGCGCAGATGGAAAACCCGGATCACCCGGATGCGATCACCGCGCCGCATTTCCTCTACGGCCTGCCGCTCACCCATAAACACGTGCCCGAGATGACCGTGCACGGCTTGCTCGATCGCGCACCGATCTTCTCGCCGTCGGTCGGCAAGTTCGCCCAGGGCATGATCGTGCAGGTGCCGCTGCATCTCGACGATCTCGCCGAGGGCACGACGATGGAAAGCATTCATACCGCACTCGTCGCCCATTATGCCGGCCAGGATATCGTCAGTGTCGTGCCGCTGGCCGAAAGCAAGGCCCTGCCCCGGGTCAACGCCGTCGAACTCGAAGGCAAGGATACGATGAAGCTCTTCATCTTCGGCACGCCAGGTGCTTCGCAGGTGAACCTCGTGGCGCTGCTCGACAATCTCGGCAAGGGTGCCTCGGGCGCTGCTGTGCAGAACATGGACCTGATGCTCGCCTCGTAGAGCGCGATCGGCGGCGACATGGATGCCGCTCGAGCTTTGTGTCGATCTCTTCATCATGATCTTTCCTGCGGCCGCTCGCCTCGGCGGTCGCAGCATCGCTTTCGCGCTCGATCGCCGATGACGATTGGGTTATGAAAACGGACCCTTCCTCGCTACCAATCCCGAATCACGGAGCCTGACGTCATGACGCTCGATGCGCTTATCGCTGGCGTAGGCGCATGGTTTGCCACCGCCCTGCCCGATCATGGCATCTATGCGCTGATGGCGTTTGCCTTCATCGCCGGGCTTGCCCGCGGCTTTTCGGGCTTCGGCGCCGCATTGATCTTCATTCCGCTCGGTGGCGCGATCGTTGGGCCGAAGCTGATCTCGCCGATCCTGCTCGTCATCGACGGCATTGCGGCGCTTGGGATGATCCCTTCCGCCTGGCGCGGCGCCAACCGACCCGAGGTCTTCGTCATGGCGGCGGGGGCCGCCCTCGGCGTGCCGGCCGGCACGGCGATACTGGCGTTGCTCGACCCGCTGCTCTTGCGCTGGAGTATCACGATCATCGCCATCTGCCTGCTTGCGCTACTGGTATCGGGATGGCGCTATCATGGGGAGCCATCCGCGCCGCTGACCTGCGGCATCGGCTTGATCGCGGGGCTTTTCAGCGGCACCGCGCAGCTCGGCGGACCGCCGGTCGTCGCCTACTGGCTCGGCGGCAAAAGCGACTTTACCCGCGCGTCAGGGCGAATGTCGTGCTCTACTTCTCGATCTCGTCCGTTTTCAGCGCCATCAGCTATTATGTCGGCGGACTGTTCGTGCCTGCCGTCTTTGCGCTCACCGCCGTCATCCTGCCGAGTTATGCGGTCGGGCTTTACGGCGGCTCGAAACTGTTCGGGCTTGCCGAAGAGCGGACCTTCCGCATCGCCTGCTACATCCTGATCGCCGCCGCCGCGATCATCGGCATGCCGCTGCTCGACGGCGTGCTGCGATAGATCCGCCCCGAGAGGGCCGCTCGCCTCAGTCGCGTTCGGCGATCATCGTCCCGTGCGGATATTCGCCGTAAAAGCCGCGCCAGTTGGCGACGGCGAAGCCGAAAACCACAAGCGCGCCGGCCTGATGCAGCAGGCCCCAGTGAAGCGGCACCTGCATCAGCAGCGTCGCGATGCCGATCGCTGCCTGCAGCGTCACCAGCACGAAAAGCAGGACGGCGCGGCGTGCATGGGTGGTCCAAGGTGCTGCGCGAAGGGCGATTACCATGTTGATCAGCGTCAGTGCGAACAGCGTATAGGCGCCGATGCGGTGGATGAACTGCACCGTCTTCGGGTTCTCGAAGGCATTGATCCAGAAGGGCTGCTGGATCAGCAGATCGGAGGGAATGACGGCGCCATCCATCAGCGGCCAGGTATTGTAGGAAAAACCGGCGTCGAGGCCCGCCACCAGCGCGCCGAGATAGATCTGGAACAGCGCAAAAATGGCGATCGCGGCGGCAAATCCGCGCGAGCTTCGTGCCGGCGCCGGATCGTCGGAATGTCTGGAGAGACCACGCATGATCCACATGCAGCCGGCAAAGATCAGGCAGGCCATCACGAGATGCGTCGCCAGCCTGTACTGGCTGACGTCGGTGCGGACGGACAGGCCCGAGGACACCATCCACCAACCGACAAAACCCTGCAGGCCGCCGAGCGCCAGGATGCCGACGAGCGGCCACCGCAGACGTTTTTCGATCCGCCCCGTCAGCCAGAAATAGATGAGCGGCAGCGCGAAGATCACGCCGATACCGCGGGCGATCAGCCGGTGCGCCCATTCCCACCAGAAGATGCCTTTGAACTCATCGACGGTCATGGAGTTGTTCAGCTGCTGAAATTCGGGAATGCGCTGGTAGAGACGGAATTCCTCCTCCCATTCGGCAGCCGACAGCGGCGGGATGACGCCGTGGATCGGCTTCCATTCCGTGATCGACAGGCCGGAATTGGTCAGCCGCGTGGCACCGCCGACGAGCACGAGACAGAACAGCGCCAAAATCACGAAACCGAGCCAGAGGCGCAAGGCGCGGCGGTCGCGGTTCTGCTTGCGCACTTCGCTCAGGATCGCCTGTTCCGTGGTCGGGTTTGCGACGGCCATGATGTCTCCTTCTATCCGGCAGTTGATTTGCCCCACCGGCTCATGCAAAACAAGCCCCGAACCTTTGCGGCATGCCGTCGCGCCGGTTCGACCCGTCCATGCCGAGAGATAACCGATGCCCGTCCGCCTCCGCAAATTCATCGGCACGATCCTCATCATCGTGCTCGTGCTCGTCTATGCGCTGGTGGCGAATACGATCGCGGTGGCAACGCTCGGCAACGCGCCGTGGTGGGGACATCTCCTCTACTTCCTGCTCACCGGACTGCTATGGGTGTTGCCGGCGATGGTGATCATCAAATGGATGGCCGGCCCCCCGCTGCGCTAAAGCGCGTCGCGATCTTTCAGATCTGCTTGTTGCGCTTCAGGTCTTTGCTTTTACGCATGTCGTTGTCGCAAAACCGCTGCACGCTTTTGCGCGACATGCTTTAGGGCCATTAACGGCCGAATAACCGTGATCCGCGGAAAACCTCGCCCATCGCGTGCGGTTAAACCTAATATACGTCTGCCATACTTACCTTCCCGTTCAGCATTCTTGACCGGAGAAAACCGTGCAGACGCAAAAGCTCGACGTCCATGAACAGCCATCCGATAAGGCGCTGGCCGATACGGCCATTTCGCGCCTGCGCCAGCTGAGCATGAAACTCGCCATGGCTGGAATCGACATCGAAGTCTTCGACACGATGCAGCCGCTAGAAGGTGACTGGCGGGCGCTGGAGCGCGACAATCTCCAATCACTCCATCAGAGCTACGACTGGTGCGCCGCCTGGGTGAGCGCTTTCCAGCGGCCGCTTGCGATCCTCAAAGGCATCCATGCGGGTCAGACCGCCTTCATTTTGCCAGTCGAGATCGTCAAGTCTCGCGGGCTCACGACAGCGAAATTCATCGCCGCCGATCACAGCAATATCAATACCGGCCTGTTCGCGGAAAGCTTTGCCGAAGCCGGCAGAACCATCGACCCCCATGAGTTCGCCGCCCAACTCCAGCACGCACTGAAGGGCCGCGCCGATCTCCTGCTGCTGCAGAACATTCCGCTGGAATGGCGCGGGCGCGAGAGCCCGCTCGCGGGGCTGCCGATGGTGCACAACCAGAACCACGCCTATCAGCTGCCGTTCCTTTCCGCATTCGAGGACACGCTGAAGCAGCTCAATGCCAAGAACCGGCGCAAGAAATTCCGCGTTCAGTCGAAGCGCTTCGAGGCGGCCGGCGGCTTCGAATACGTCATTCCCGAGACACCAGAAGAACAGCATAGCCAGCTCGATATCTTCTTCCGGCTGAAGAGCGCCCGCTTCGCCAGCCTCGGCCTGCCCGACGTCTTTGCCGACAGGGAAACGCAGGCCTTCCTGCACGGTCTCATCGACAAGCGGGATGACACCAGGCAGTACTTCGGGCTGCAGATGCATATGCTCCGGCTCAAGGGCGAGCTTGAGGGTAAGATCGCCGCGATTTCAGGCATTTCGCGCAAGGGTGACCATATCATCTGCCAGTTCGGGGCGATCGATGAAGAGCTCGTGCCGGATACGAGCCCCGGCGAATTCCTCTATTGGCAGACTATCTCGGGATTGCATGGCAAGGGTGTGGCGCTGTTCGATTTCGGCCTCGGCGACCAGACCTACAAGCGTTCCTGGGCGCCGGTCGAGACCGCACACTACGACGTGGTGCTGCCGGTATCGCCGTTCGGTGTGATCGCCGGCGCCGCACACCGGATCGTCACCCGCGGCAAGGCACACATCAAGGCGCGCCCGAAACTCTACAAATTCGCCCAAGGCATTCGGGCACGGATCGGCTAACCGTTCAAGCAGCCCGGCCGAGCGTCTGCTCGGCCCCTTCGCCGCCGGACATCAGCACGACGCGCTCATAGCCTGCAGCCTGGAATTCCGTCATCAGAGCCACAAAGACGGTTTCCTCGACCTCAGGCAGCGAGAGGATGATCTCGACGTCCCGGCTGCGCGTCAGCCGCGAGACGCCGGCGACATCGGCCGAACCGCATTCGACGACCACGAGGTCGTAGGCGGCGGCGAGTGCATCGAGCAGCAACGACAGCCGGTCGACGCCGCGCATGGCGCGGCGCACATCGCTCTGGCCTTGAGGGATGAGATGGGCATCGGAAAGGCGGTCGCCGTGGATCGTATCGCCGAAGGCGGCCTCGCCGCAAAGCAGATCGGTGACACCGAGAGCGGCCCGGTCCTCGGCCATCAGTTCTGTGGGGTAGCCGGAACCTGTCATGTCGATCAGGATGACGCGACGGCCGGCGTCGGCGAGCATGCGGGTCAGCGAAACCGTCGCCGCCGAGCCATTGTCACCGGTCGGAGATATCGCGATAGCAAGTGATGCGCGGCTGCCAGTGAGATAGTCTGCAACTGAGGCGACGGAGAATTCATTCTCGTCCTCCGGCTCGTCCTCTGGCGCCTCCTCGGCGGCCTTCACGTGCTCGATCACATCCTCTTCGTCCGCGACCACGGCAAGCATGCTCGGCTGGACGGGCTTTTTGGCGGCAGCGACGGCCGCAACGGCCTGCGGCACATGCTTCTCCTCGACGAACGCTTCTGCCTCGATTGTCTCCGGAGCCGCATCTGTCGGGCGGAGTGCCCGGCCGCTGAAGAGTTCGGACAGCATGATGGCGATGGCGCTGATGATCAGCGTCGCGACGGCAGCGACGACGACGATCGGCACCACTTTCGGGAAATAGGGATCGACCGGCTCGATGGCCCTGGAAACGATACGGGCATCCGCCGGGCTCGAATTGCTGTCGGCGCGGGAGGCGGCCTCACGGTAGCGCACCAGATAGGTTTCGAGCAACTGGCGCTGGGCGTTCGCCTCGCGCTCCAGCGCATTCAGGCCGACCTCGTCCTCGCCGGCACGGGCGCTGTTGGCTTGCGCAGTGTCGGACTGGCGCTCCAGTTCGTTCGCCCTCAGATCCGCAACCTTGGATTCATTCTCGATGCTCGCCAGTATCTTCTGCGTCTCCTGGCGGATCTGGGTGCGGATATCGGAGAGCTGAGCGCGCAGGCTTTTCAGCCGCGGATGGTTGTTGAGAAGGCTGGTCTGCAGATCGGAGATCTGCGACTGCAGGCCGGATTCCGTCCCCTTCAGCCGCTGGATCGCCTGTGAGGACATGATGTCCGGCAGCGTATCGAAGGCCTCGCCCGAGGACAGTGCATTTCGAACCGCCTGCGCCCGCGCCTCGGCATTGGCCTTATCGCCCCGCACGCGGGTCAACTCGGCGGAGATATCGTTCAATTGTTGGGCCGGAAAAGTGGTCGTGCCGTTCGTCTGCAACAGTCCGTGCGACGTGCGATATTCGGCGACCTTCTTCTCGGCTTCGCTGACCTTCTGGCGCAAGCCCTCGATCTCCGGCTCCAGCCAGCGGGTCGCCTCGGAGTTGGAATCGAGCTTGGCGCCGCTTTGGGTCGAGAGGTAGACATTCGCCATGGCGTTCGGGATGGCGGCCGCGAGCTTCGGGTCCTTGGAGGTGAAATTGATGCCGATGACGCGCGAACCCGGCACCTGATAGACCTGCAGGCGTTCGACGAAGGCGTCGATGACGCGCTCTTCCGGCGGGTTCTCCAGCGGGTTCTTCTTCAGATGCAGCTTCACCAGGATACTGCCCATCACCGAGCCGCTGGCGGCATCGTCGAATTCCGGCAGGTTATAAAGCTTCAGGTCGTTGATGACCTTCTTGAGGAGATCGGCCGATTGCAGAAGCTGCACCTGGCTGGCGATGTTCAGTTCGTCCATCAGCGGACCGGCGCTGGCGTCATTGATCTGCTGGGTGCTGGCGAAGGCCGGCGCACGGGGTTCGATGAGGATGCGTGTTTCGCTGCGATATTGCGGCGACATGATCTTGGCGCCGGCAAAGGCGACGCCCGCCCCCACGAGGGTGATTGTCAGAATCCGCAGACGGCGCGCCCAGACCGCACGGACCAACTGGCCAAGGTCTATGTCCACATCCTGATCACGAGCTACGCCGGACATGCTCTTACTCCACAACAAAGGTGCCGCAAGCGTAAACGACCATGGTAACTCAACGGTTAATGACAAGCTCGCCAAGAAATGGCCGATGATCGATGAAGGAAACCGGGAAATTGCAAGCGCCCTTTACCGGGCATTAACCCTAACGGATCGATAACGACTGCACCGAGTTCATTTTTGTGAGCACAAGCGGATGTCTGTCGTCCAGCCCAAGATCCTTTTGGCCCTGAGCCTTGCAGCCATGACCGCAGCATTGGGCGGCTGCACGACGTACAAGCCTGCGCCGAAGGCCTTCAACGAGGCGACCATTCAGCCTTATACGCTGGACAGCGGCGATCGACTGCGCATCACCGTCTTCGACCAGCAGAGCCTGACCAACACCTATACGGTAGATCAGGCCGGCTATGTCGCCTTCCCGCTCATCGGCCAGGTCCCTGCCCGCGGACGAACCCTGCAGCAACTCTCGGGGCAGATCGCCCAAAAACTGCAGCAGGGCTATCTTCGCGATCCCGACGTCACGATCGATGTCGATCGCTACCGTTCGGTCTTCATCATGGGTGAAGTGGGCCAGCCCGGCCAGTATGCCTATGTTCCCGGCATGACAGTGCAGAATGCCATCGCGGTTGCCGGCGGCTTCACCAGCCGCGCCAACCAGCGCGTGGTCGATGTCACCCGCAAGATCAATGGACAGGTGCTGACTGGCCGCATCAACATATCAGGGCCGATCATCGCAGGTGACACGATCTACGTTCGCGAACGGCTTTTCTGAGTGATGGCACAGCAGCCGCTCCGCATCCTCCATTGCTTCAGGTCGCCGGTCGGCGGAATTTTCCGCCATGTCCGCGATCTCGTCGAGGAGCATAGCAAGGCCGGCCACGACATCGGCATCCTCTGCGACAGCTCGACCGGCGGCGAGTACGAGGACAGCCTGTTCGACGATATCCGTCCGTATCTCTCGCTCGGCCTGACACGCGTGCCGATCCGGCGCTCGATCAGTCCGTCCGATATTGCGACGATGTGGGATACATACAAGAAAATCAAAAGTTTGCGGCCGGATGTGCTGCACGGACACGGCGCCAAGGGCGGCGTGCTCGCGCGACTTGCCGGCTCAGCGTTGCGGGTGAACAGGTATCGCGTAGCCCGCCTCTATACCGCGCATGGTGGAAGCCTGCATTATTCGCGCTCCTCGCTCAGCGGACAGTTCGTCCTCAGGATGGAGCGCCTGCAGGAATATTTCACCGATGCGCTGGTCTTCATCTGCGAATATGAGCGCGATACCTATGCGCGCAAGGTCGGTCGACCGCGGACGAAGACGAGGCTGATCTACAACGGTATCAGCGAGCGCGATTTCGAGACGATCCCGACCCGCTCGGATGCCGTGCATTTCATCTATGTGGGAATGCTGCGGGACCTCAAGGGTCCCGATCTGTTTGTCGATGCCTTCGCCAAGACCGAGCGGCTGCTCGGCAGGCCACTATCGGCGCTGATGATCGGCGACGGGCCGGATCGCGACCGCTACCGCGAGATGATGGTCGAACGCGGCCTTGGCAAACGCATCGGCATGCTGCCGGCAATGCGGGTCCACGAAGCCTTCTCCATGGCGCAGAACCTCGTCGTTCCCTCGCGCGCCGAAGCCATGCCCTATATCGTGCTCGAGGGGCTCGGCGCCGGCAAGACGATCATCGCAAGCCGTGTCGGCGGCATTCCCGAGGTGCTCGGCGCCGACAGCGCGGCGCTGGTGGAGCCTGGCAATTCCGACGATCTCGCCCGCGTCATGGCGGAAACGCTGAGCACACCCGATTGGCACGCCAGGACGATGCCGAAACCCGAGGCGGTGAAGGCGGTGTTTTCGTCCGCCGTCATGGCGCGTGATGTCCTGAAATTGTACCATGAGCTCGTCAACCCGGCTGCCGGCCAAGCTATGCCCGCCGCCTCGTAAATATTTCTTAGGGGCTTTCTGGTATTTCGCAGGGTGACAACGAGCGACAATGCCCCATGAACAAACTGGGCCCCATGAACAAGCTGGAAAAAGGCGATCAATTCGACGTGGAAGCACTGCGCAAGCAGGTCTCCGACATCGAGGTTCGCGGCGACGCGGTTCAGGAGAATTCCTCCGACCCGACCGAAATTAATCCCTATGCCCGCCAGATCGCCGAACAGTTCCGCGACGGAACTCATTCGCCTGCGATCGTCATCGGGCAATTGCGGCTGCTGGAATTCCTGGCACTCTTTGCGATTGCGCTGACGGTTCACTATTTCTGGCCCGACGAGGGCAACGATTCCACGCTGGTGCTGGCGGGCATGGCGGTGATCGCTTCGGTCTTGACCGTTGTCGGCCTGCAGCTTGCCGACACCTACACCATTCCCGCACTTCGGGCGAAGCTGCGGCTGATGCCGCGCATCGTCGCCGCTTGGACGATCGCGCTTCTCCTGACCGTCGGCCTGTTCGGGCTCATTCGCGGAACCACGTGGGCGATGGTCGACGCCTACATCCCTTGGTTCGTTGCAGGCGCGCTCTTCCTTGCAGCCGAACGCTTTGTTGTCGCCTACGCCATCCGCAACTGGGCGCGCAACGGCATCATGGAACGCCGCGCCGTCATCGTCGGTGGCGGCGAGCCGGCCAAGGACCTGATCCGCGTCCTCGAACAGCAGGCCGACAACGACATCCGCGTCTGCGGCATCTTCGACGACCGCGGCGAGAAGCGCTCGCCGATCATGGTCGCCGGTTATCCGAAACTCGGCACTGTCGCCGAACTCGTCGAATTCGTACGGCTGACACGCATCGACATGCTGATCATTGCCCTACCGCTGTCGGCCGAGGCCCGTATCTACGACCTTTTGAAAAAGCTCTGGGTTCTGCCGGTCGATATCCGCCTTGCCGCGCATGCCAACCGGCTGCGCTTCCGGCCGCGCGCCTATTCGCATGTCGGCTCGGTGCCGATGCTCGACATTTTCAAGAAGCCGATCCGCGACTGGGATTCCGTTGCCAAGCGCGGCTTCGACATCTTCTTCACGATCGTCGCACTGGCGCTGCTCTGGCCGATCATGGTCGCAACCGCGATCGCCATCAAGGCGACCTCCGCGGGACCGGTCTTCTTCATGCAGAAGCGCCACGGCTTCAACAACGAAATCATCAATGTCTTCAAGTTTCGGTCGATGTACACCAACATGGCCGACCCCACGGGCAAGGCCGCGGTGACCAAGGGCGATCCGCGCGTCACTCGCGTCGGCCGCTTCATCCGCAAGACCTCGATCGATGAACTACCGCAGCTTTTCAACGTACTGAGGGGCGATCTCTCGCTCGTCGGCCCACGTCCGCATGCCGTTCTCGCCCAGGCGCGCGACCGCGCCTTCGGCGATGTCGTCGAGGGTTATTTCGCCCGCCACCGCGTCAAGCCCGGCGTCACCGGCTGGGCCCAGATCAACGGCTGGCGCGGCGAAGTGGACAATGACGAGAAGATCAAGTTCCGCACGGCCTACGACCTCTATTACATCGAGAACTGGTCGCTCTGGTTCGATCTCAAGATCCTGTTCCTGACGCCGATCCGGCTGCTCAACACGGAAAACGCCTATTGAGCGCGATCGAGGCGACATATCCCCGTGTCGCCCAACCGCAGCGTATGACGCTGCGCCTGATCGGCTCGGCCTTCGTCGCCTTCGGCGTCTTCCTCTCCGGTTTCGTGATCGACGAGCCGGCGCCCTATGAACTCTGGATGGCCGGGCTGATCGGCCTCTGGTTCATCCTGGGCCTCCGGATTTCGCGCGGCGTAGCACCACTGCTCGCCCTGCTGCTGACCTTCAATATCGGCGGCATGCTGTCGCTGACGCAGATGAAGGACCTGGCAACGGCGCCGATGTATATCGCAGTGTCGACCTTTCTGGCGCTGACGGCGGTCTTCTACGCGGCAATCATCGAGGACAGCCATAAGCGGCTGCCGCTGATCTTCAACGCCTGGACCTTTGCCGCTGTCGCCACCTCCGCGCTCGGCATACTCGGCTATTTCCATGCCTTTCCGGGCGCGGAAATTTTCACGCTCTACGACCGCGCCAAGGGCGCCTTCCAGGATCCCAACGTCTTCGGGCCCTTCCTGGTGCCGCCATCGCTCTATCTCGTCCACGGTATCCTGGCCGGCGATTTGAAGAAATCGCCGTTGAAGGCCGCCGCCCTGCTCGTGCTTGCGCTCGGCATCTTCCTCTCTTTCTCCCGCGCCGCCTGGGGGCTCTTCGCGCTTGGCGTGGTGCTGCTGATCTTCATCATGCTGCTGAAAGAGCGCAGTGGCGCTTTTCGCCTGCGAGTCCTGGTCCTGTCGCTGGCGGCGATCATCATGTTGGTCGCCTCGCTGCTGGTAGCACTGCAGATCCCCAAGGTCGCCGAACTGTTTTCGGCGCGCGCCCAGCTGGTGCAGCAATATGATGGCGAACATCTCGGCCGCTTCGAGCGCCACCGGATCGGCTTCACCATGATGATGGAGCGCCCGCTCGGTATCGGGCCGCTGGTGTTCGGCACGATGTTTCCCGAGGACGAGCATAATATCTGGCTGAAATCGCTCACTTCTTATGGCTGGCTCGGCTTCGTCAGCTATGTCGGCATGCTTCTCTGGACGCTGGCTCTCGGCTTCCGAAACCTGCTGCTCGACCGGCCATGGCAGCCCTTCCTGATGATCGCCTGGATCTCGGTTCTCGGCCATGCGACAATCGGCAACGTCATCGATATCGACCACTGGCGCCATGTCTATCTGCTGCTTGGAACCGTCTGGGGCTGCGCGGCGCTGGAAGTGCGCCACAAGCGCGATCAAAGACGAAGGGCAGCGTGACCTCTTGCTGTCCAAGTAAGCGTGTGGCTCCGAAACGACACCTTCGCATATGGCTGTTTATTTTGTCGCTCCTGCCGTCAGGCCGGCAATGAACCGTCGCTGGAAAACCAGATAAGTCAGGATGAGCGGGAAAATCACGATCACCGCACCGGCGGTCAGAACCGGTGTGTTGACGGTATAACGCCCCTGGAAAAACAGCATGCCGAGGGGCAGCGTCCGATAAGCGTCGTCGTTGACCAGAATGAACGGAATGAGAAACTCATTCCAGGTCCATATGAACAGAAACAGCGCCAGCGTCGACATTGCCGGCACCATGAGCGGGATAACGATCTTGCGCAGGATATAGAAGCGTCCGGCGCCATCGAGAACCGCCGCTTCGAGAACTTCTTCCGGCAGTTGCTGCATCGCGCTGGCGAGGAAGATCGTCGAGAATGGTATCGACATCGCGATCTGCGGCACAATGAGAGCCGCATAGGTATTGATCAGTCCGAGATACCGCATTTCATAATAAAGCGGGATGATGAAGGCTTCCGCCGGCACCATCATGCCGAGCGTCAGGATAGCGAACAGCGTACGCCGCAGCGGAAATGACAGGTATGCGAAGGCAAAGCCGGTCAGCAGGCCTAAAATGACGCTTGCAGCAACGACGGGTATGACAACGATGATCGAATTCCAGAAGTAGATGTTGAAATGTCCGGCATTCCAAGCATCGACGTAATTTTCGAAATGTGGATATGCCGGCAACGCGAATGCACCCTGCAGAACGTCGGCCTTGCTCTTTATTGAGGTTAGAAGCAGGAGCAGGAAGGGGATGATCGTGACGAAAGCAAGAAGCCAGAGGACAATGCGGAGGAATAGCGGGCCGGAGGAAATGTTAAATGAACGGCTCATCAAGCCAATCCCTTATGCCGCGATCCCACAAATCGGTGAATTGCATAGTTGATGACGAATGTGAGTATCGCGCCGACAATGGCGATGGCCGCCGCAGCGCCGAACCGATTGAGCTCGAAGCCGAGCTGATACATGTATATGTTCGGCACGAGCGTAGCGTTGGCGGGTCCGCCCCGGGTCATTGTAAAAATCAGGTCGAAGCTTTTGATCGACGCTATGACCGTCAAAAGCAAAACCACCCTTATTTCAGGCAATAGAAGCGGCAGCGTTATCCAGAAAAAGGTTTTTCGCGCCGAAGCACCATCGACCTTGGCAGCGTCGAAAAGCGACGGGTCGATGCGCTGGATTCCGGTCAGGAAAATGACCATGCAAAAACCAAAGAAATACCAAGTGGCAACGATCCCGACCGCGGGAAGAACAAAATTGAAATCTCCCAGCCACGGGAGTGCGAAGGCGCCCAACCCGACTGCTCTGAGAAACTGATTGAATGGGCCGAATGCAGGATTGTAGAGCCATGCCCAGATGATGCCCAACACGGCAGTCGGCATGATATAAGGCAGGAACAAGAATGTGCGCAGGGCGAGTTGTTCGCGTTGCTTCAGATTCCAGACGCAAGCAGCAAGAGCGATACCGAGCACGAGCGGCAGGACACAGTAGAAGATCATAAGCTCGGCATTGTTACGCAAGGCAGTATAAAAACGACTGTCAGAAAAGAGATCGGCGTAATTGCCCAAACCAACCCATTTGGGCATGGCCAAGCCGTCCCAGCTGGTCAGGCTCAAACCCAAAGCCGCGAGGATCGGTCCAAAGACAAAAGCCGCGTAGAACAGCAATCCAGGCAATAAATAGATAAAATTGGTATGTTGCGAGCCATCAAGTGCGGAGCGTTTCATCCAGTACTCCATAAAGCCAAAGCTGTGGTCATCGCGCAGCAAGCCGATCGCAATGTTCATTTATCTCGATCGACGAGACTGAGGTCACGACCGCAGGGGACGGCCGTGACCTGCGCTCGCAATCTTTATTTCTTATCCTTCAGGTAGGCCTGATAATCCTTGTCCATAGCATCGACAAAGGCTTCGGGCGTGATATTGCCGGACAGGAGAAGCGGCGTGTTGTCGTCTATTGTCTTCAGCATCGTTGGGCTCGACCAATCGGGGTAATGGCCGAGAGCGTCGTTTGCGTTGAGTGTCTTCCACATTTCGATGCCGGAGCTGAGGAGCGGCGTGAGCTTTGGCTTTGCGTCAGCCGCGAGCGAAGTTGCCGGGAGATAGCCAGCATTGGCCCAGGTTTCAGCAGCCTTTTCTGAGACCATATAGTCGATATATGCGCCGGCTAGGTCCTGTGTCGGCTTCGTTTTGGCAAGGCTCGTTATCGCCCAGGCAAGATCCACGCCCCCGACACTCATGGGCTTGGAAATGCCTTTCGGGGCGGGAATGGCCATAAAGCCGATATCCGGATTGTGCTGCATGTCACCGAAATACCAGGTCCCGGAGATCAGGAACGCGCCCTGCCCGGAAATGAAAAGCTGGACGGCGTCGTCACCTGAGATGCCTTCGAAACCGGGGAAAAAATAACCGCCCTGTGCCCACTGCTGCACGAGTTTGGCGGATTCGATGTTTCCCTTGGTGTTCCAGGAGCCGCCACGGCCGTAAATCAGGTCGTCAAGCTCGGCGCGATTGCTCGCGTCGATATGCGCTTGGTCGATGGCGCCGATCATGTGCAAGGCCAGATGCTGCTTTGCCGAGCCCATCATGAAGGGCGGAATGCCCTTTTCCTTCAGCTTGTCGAGATCGGTTAGAAGCTCCTCGAAGGTTTGCGGCAGCGCTACTCCCGCATCGCCGAGGATCTTTTTATTGTAGTAGAGGCCAACGATCTCGCCGAGGCCTGATATGCCGTAGGTCTTACCGACCCCAAATTTTCCATCTCCCCAGCGGTCTCGAGCAAGCACGGAATCCGACTGGAGTTTATCCCAGCCATATTGTTTGATGTAGTCGTCGACCGGCAGGAGCAATCCCTCCTTGACCATTGCCCCCATGTCACCGGCGCCCTGGTTGACCTTCGTGATGACCGGGCCATCACCCGCCGAAACCGCAAGCTTCAACGTCAACTTCATGTCATCAAAGGTGCGGGCGGTGCGTTTGATCGTGACGCCGGGGTGGGCAGCTTCGAACTCCTTGTTAAGTTGCTCTATGACCGCACTCTGGCCTTCATAGGTTTGGTCATCCCACACAGCCAGGTCGTCAGCACGCGCGGCTGCCGAAAGGCCAAAACTCAAAAGCGCCGCGCCAGCAAGCGCGACAGCTGCTTTCAATCGGTATGCCGGCAGTATGCTGATCGATTTCACGGTTCTGTTCATCTGCTCCACCTCATCTGGTTTATTCTCCACTCTCCGCCCAGGCCTTGTGCTAGGCACCGGCCGAACGTTTTCTTCCCCCAGAGCTTTGCCTGGCTGGCGAATCTGAGGTAATCGTCAATGCATCGGCTCCTCTCGCGACCTAAAATGACCAAGCGCCACGCAGGAGGTGGCAAAGTGATGGACACCAGCTGCTTCATCCGCCCCGCGATTGAAGCGGATATCGACGCTCTTTTCGACATCTGCCTGAAAACCGCGAATGGCGGTCAGGATGCCAGCGCGCTTTATAGCGACCCGCATCTGCCCGGCTACATCTGGTCGGTACCCTACCTGAAATTCGCCAAAGACTTTGCCTTTGTTCTCGTTCAGGACGGTCGGCCGGTCGGCTACGTTGTAGGGGTGCCGGACACAGGTGGGTTCGACAGAGACTTGCAAACAAACTGGTGGCCGTTCGTCCGCCAGCAGATTGCGGGACTGGCACCCACCCGTCCGCGCGACGCCGACGTGATGGAACGAATTCAAAATCCGCGCAGCGGAACGGCGTGGCTTCAAGACCAGTACCCGGCGCATCTTCACATCAACATTCTTCCCGGACTTCAGGCAAGCGGTTGGGGGCGCAGGATGATCGACACGGAGCTTCAAGCGCTTCGGAATCACGGGGTCGGAGCCGTGCATCTCGGGGTCGACCCAAACAACGAACGCGCCAAGGGTTTTTACCGTCACCTTGGCTTTTCCGAATTCGAGCGGGACGGCTCCGTCGCCTTTGCTATGCGGATTGATCAGGGATTGGGTTGAAGCATTTCCTGGTTTCTCCGAGGCATGGAAAGGCCCTATCTCGTAGGTACGAGAACCCTTGATTGGCGAAAATCTCACACGCCCAAAGCTGCTTGCCCCGCACAAGGCGAGATCAGCGGACCCGTCTGGATGAACGTCCGCCGGAAGGCGTGGCGCCGTTATCGGCAGTAAAACAGGTTTCTCGGCTCTATCAATCGAGGGCTTCATCATGAGCAAATCCTCGGCAGCTAGGTTCAAGGAGTCGGCGGAACGCAAATAAGGAAATAGCCAGGTAGGCCTAGGCCAGTTCCTCTTCGAGCTATCTTGACGGGCGCACGGCTAACCAGACGATACGTATGGCGCATACTTCTACTCGACCCTCTTTATTTCATCGCGCATTTTCATCGCACGTTAATCCAAAGCCTACAGCTGGCCTCCCATTTGTCAAGGACATAGACAAATTGCCTGCTTCGATGTATTGAAATCCGGTTGGCCGCGATAGTTGTGAACTCGATATCGCCCCAATAAGTATGTGCTCCGAACTAATTGGACTGAGCTAGCCGGATGGCAATGACATCTTCTGTCGCACAGACTCCGATCGCACGAAAAATTTCAACCAATGCCGTCATCCGAACCGTGTTCGCGAACGGGTCGATCTCTCGCGCCGATATTGCCAAGCTAACCGGCTTATCAAAGCAGACGATTTCCGATGTCGTTCGCGACCTTGAGGATGACGGCTGGCTGAAACCAGTCGGGCAGACTGATGGCCGCCCGGGCCGGAATGCGATCACCTATGAAATCAATGCCAGGGCGGGACTGGCCGTCTCTATAGATCTCGGGAGCACCAAGATTGCTGCGGCTATTTGCGATCTGTTGGGGAATGTGGTTGCTGAAACCAAAGTATCCACCGACCCGCGCGGCGGAATGCATCTCGTCAATCAGTTCAGCGATCTTATCGTGGAACTCGCGTCTGCGGCCGGGACGAGTGCCGACAAACTGCGCCTCATCGTTCTAGGCAGTCCCGGTGTGCTCGATCCGGCCACCGGACATATCAACGTAGCGCCAAGCATCCCAGGCATCGACGCAATCAATCTGCGGCAAGTCTTCAGCGACCGAATGGGTATACCCGTGATCGTTGAAAATGATGTCAACCTGGCCGCGCAAGGGGAGAGATGGCGGGGACACGGTATCGAAACCAGCAATTTTGCATTCGTTGCTCTCGGCACGGGCGTCGGCATGGGCATCATCGCCAACGGAACTCTGTTGCGCGGCGCGCGTGGGGCGGCCGGCGAAATCGCCTATCTTCCGATCGGCGGAGACGTTTTTGATCCTGGCGGATTTACGCTTGGAACCTTTGAGAGTGCGGTCGGCAGCGCCGCGATGTTGCGCCGCTACGTCGGTTTCGGCGGGCGCAACGCATCCACCGTGGCCGATCTCTTCGCCGCGTTTAGTGCAGGAGAGACAAGCGCCGCGGCTGCAATCGAAGAGACGGCAAGGCTGGTCGCGGTCGCCATTGCGGCAATCGGAGCGGCTCTCGATCCTGAACTGGTGATCACCGGTGGCAGCATCGGAGCAAGACCGGAACTCGTAAACGCCATCCGTGGTTTCCTGCCGCGCTGTACGCCTTATCCGCCGCGCATCGAGATCAGTCGCTTTGGGAACCGGGCCGCCCTGATGGGAGGAATGGGGATCGCGGTCGAACGCATGCATGACGATCTTTTTGGTGTAAAATTGAGGGAAGTTTGAAGAGCGAGTGCCTTCGGCACCGAAACCGCCCAACGTGAGAGCGCGGCCACTTGAGAAGTGCTGGAAATGCGCTAGATTTTCCATTATGATAACAGCAACGCAGATACGCGGCGCGCGCGCCATGATCGGAATGAGCATCGAAGAGCTCGCGGCCGCCAGCGGCCTGCCGGTCGAGACTGTGAGAGCGCTGGAAAACGGCGAATTCGCCGGCGAGCCACATGCGCTGTTCGATGTGCGCAGCACGCTCGAGGCGAACGGCATCATCTTCCTGTCGAGCGGTAATCAGGATGAAGGCGGACCCGGCATCCGCTTACGCGCCCGCACCTTCAGCGATGACGGCATCCGGCCCGAAAACCTCAACGCCGCCAACGACGATTGACGGAGCTAATCGGGCGCCCGGGCGTTTCGCTGTCCCATAATTTATCGGGGGTCATCGGCAAGAACGGTGTCTCGATCGAGCAGAACTAAAGATAAGTTTTTGCAAGATCCGCGAGTTTGCCGCCATCCTTCACGCCCTGCCTGTAGAGCTGAATGATGACCGCACCGATCCGCTCGGCCTCCGGCGTCGTTTTGACGAGGCCGCGTTCGTAGCAGACCTTGTCGAGCACCTGCGAAAGCAGATCGAGATCTTCCGAAAATAGCGGTAAATCATGCGGATGAATTGATGATCGTAACATCACGCCGCATATCCTCCGAGGGCAAACGCATCCACGCTTGCATCGCCGGCCGCCCTCCGCAACCGTCATAAAGCCATTATGCGCGAGGGCCTGAACTTTAGCAACCGCGCAAATTTCAGCAGGACAAAATTATGGAACAAAATTTTGTCCTGCGCGTTGTGAGCGCGTTTTGTGGCAGGAATCGGTGAGTGCAGACGTGAGTGAAAAACGCTTTCCCTCCCCCGTCCGGGTCCTTTCTCCAAACAGCAGCCTGATCGTTTCGACTGTCTGGGAGGCCGTCGAATATCTGAAAAGGTGGCCGAGCAAGCGTGGGCGCGACTATCGCATTGCGCGCCAGCACTGCCTGGATGCGCTCGACGGACTGCGCAGCCCGCGCGCAGCGCAGGCTTCCTTCGTCACGGCAGCGAAAACCGCAGGATTGCTGGTTTAAGATCGGTTAGCCGTTACGACCGCCGGCGGCGATGCGCTGGGGATGGATGAAACCTTCCATGATCACCTTGGCGGTCACTTCGATCACCCGCTCCTCGGCGAGTTCGGCGAGCGCGAGGGCGACATCGCCCTCCGACCAGCCGGCTTTGACGGCCTCGTCCGACAGAGCCTGGAACGCGTAGGCGAGACTCTGTCTGCAAGTTAGATTGTGCTTCATATCCGCCATGCGCTCGCACTAGGCTATCTGTGACAGGGATAATGTTAATCTACACAAGTTCGCGAGAATGCGAAGAGGTTTCGGATTTGCTTCAATTCAAAATTAGTTTATTCACTTCTAATCTTTGTATAACCTTAACAAAAATCGACAAATACCGTCTATCCCAACTAAGGGAGCACCAAAAAGAACTAAAGGATTTATTTGCGACGCACCTTCAAATGGTATTTCATCGCCTTATTTAGTTTAAATGGTCGAAGCGCCCGGAGCCGATGCAGCGGCCCATTGACTGACGAGAATACGGTAGACCCGGACGCGGCCCGTTTTCAGCATCTTCTTGGCACCCTGTCAATCAGCTTCGGGATCTTCTCTAGGGCGAGCGTTGGGCACACTGGAGGATGTCTCGCGCATGGTCGATACAGCCAGTCGGCGGCTGGCCTCCCGCGAATACCTTCGGCCTTAATCACCTTAATACCACAACGGCACCACACTCCGGTCAAAGTCCGCCGTACCATTGCGGCAGCTCACTTCTTCAGCTTTTCAGGAGGTAAAATGTCTATCGAACTAGACGCTACTACCTATGTACACGCCAAGCCGGCGACCGCCCATTCCTATATTTTGCCGGCCGTTGTCGATGTTCTCGAGAACAGTTTCCAGGAGGCAAATGAAACGGCTGTCTTCGACCTCGGTTGCGGCACCGGCGGTGCTGCAGCTGTGCTTGCAGAAAAAGGCTATGACGTCGTCGGTGTCGATCCGTCGAAGGACGGCATCGCGAAAGCGAGAACGGCCCACCCCGATCTTCCGCTGGAAATCGGTTCCGGCTACGAGGATCTTTCCAGCCGGTATGGGACCTTCGACGCGGTGATCAGTCTTGAAGTGGTGGAACATGTCTATGATCCCAAGGCCTTCTCGACGACCATTTACGATCTGGTGAAGCCTGGCGGCATCGCGGTCGTATCGACGCCTTTCCACGGCTACTGGAAAAATCTGGCTCTGGCCGTGAGCGGAAAGATGGACGACCATTTTATGCCTCTGAAGGACCATGGCCATATCAAATTCTGGTCTCCCGGAACGCTCAGTACGCTCCTGGTTGAAACAGGCTTCGAAGACGTCGACTTCGAATATGTCGGGAGAATTCCACTGCTGGCGAAATCGATGATCGCGATCGCTCAGAAACCGCACTGAAGGCGGTCGGGGGGCCACCACTCTTTGCAAGGACGATGCTACAGCTGACTTGCAACATGAACAATGACATTTTCGTTCGGGACTCTCAGTTCCCGTTTCAACATTTCCGCCGATGTCTCGTTCCGTTTTCCGCTGCCAGCGGGACGAAGAAAGTGACATTCTGACTGGGACTTCAAGGGGATAAATGGTCGGGGCGACTGGACTCGAACCAGCGACCCCTTGACCCCCAGTCAAGTGCGCTACCGGGCTGCGCTACGCCCCGACCTGCCGAAACGGCTTGCTTCGTTTAGTTTTTCAGCGCGTGCAATGCAAGCGGAAAAATCTTGCCTCCAACAAAAAGGCAGCGGTTTGCCCGAATGGTCAGATCGCAGCCAGCGCCAACTGGCCTTCGGCGGTCTGGCGGGGCTGCCATGCCTGGTAGTTGACGATCGAAAAATGCGGTGTTTCGAACGGCGTGGCGTGGGTTTCGGTGATCACGGTGACATCGGCGCCGGCGGCCTCGCCGGCAAGGATGCCGGCGACGGCATCTTCGAAGACCAGGCATTTTTTCGGATCGACGCCGAGGCGGCTTGCGCCGAGCAGATAACCTTCGGGGCTGGGCTTGCCTGATTTGACCTCCTGGCCGCTGACGATGACCTTCGGCATCGGGATGCCGGCGGCGGCCATGCGGCGCTTGGCGAGCTCGATCGGCGCCGAAGTGACGATTGCCCATCTGCCCTCAGCGATGGCGGAGAGGAAGCGGACTGCGCCGGGGATCTCGACGATGCCGGAGACATCCTCCATTTCCTCGACGAGCAGCAGATCCGCCTCATGGGCCGGATCGACACTGGCCAGGCCGAGCCCGCGGATCACGTCGGAGGCGCGGATGCCATGGATCGTCTTCAGGAATACCTCGGGCTCGAAGCCGTGGCGTCTTGCCCATTCGCTCCAGACGCGTTCGACGACGGCGATAGAATTCAGCAACGTTCCGTCCATGTCGAAAAGGAAAGCGTCGTAGGACCTATCGAGGATGTCATGGAGAGCGGGCACGGGTGTTTCCTTCCAGCATGAGGCCGGGGCAGCCCCTGCGCAGGCGAGTAGCGGAGAGCGGCGGTGGCGTCAACGTCAGTCGTTGACGTCGGGGTGTGTAACGTTTCTGACGTCGGCAAGACCGCGGGCAGCATCGCGGCTGCCGGTCGCGGCAGCGGCCTCGAAAATGCGAGTCGCATCGCCGTACAGTTTGAGATTGAGGTAGCAGTAGCCGCGCAGAACCATCAGGTCGATGCGTTCCTGCTGCAGCTGGGCGCGCTGATCGAGATAGATGAGGGTTTCCCGGTAACGCCCGGCGTCGAAGGCTGAAAGCGCACGGTCGGCGAGGATCGCCACCTGGAGTTCGGCGGCGCGCTGCCGGTTCTGCGGCGCCTTGGTGGCCGCGACGGCCGCATTGGTGGAAAGGCCGGCGCGCAAATAGGCAAGGCTCTGGCCGTAGGCTGCGTCTTCGCGGACCTTGCGCGCAGGGCTGTGCAATGCCGCCTCGAACGCCGAGATTGCCTCCATCGGCCGGTTGATATCCATCAGGCACCAGCCGCGCGACAGCGCATCGGCCGGCTCAAGCTGCGCCGCATCGATTGTCGTCGAGCAGCCGCGCGTCTGGCGCGGACCGCGCGGGACGGTCACCGTCTCCATCGCCGGCCTCGCCGCGCGAACGACCACTTCCGACCCCGGCTGCAGAGTGATGCGGCGATCGGCCGGAAGCGGCTCGGTCGGGGGACGCTGCGTCGGCTGCGCCGGTTGCTGTGCGGCAAGCCCGCCCTTCTCCGGCGGCGGCGTGACGGCATTCGGCATTAGGGAGGATGTGTCTTCGAGATTGGTGATCCGGCTCGACCGGCCGGCCCAGGCGCGCTGAAGGTCGAGCACGCCCTTGCGATCGCTCAGTTGCTCGCGGGTGACGACAAGGCCATAGGCGGACGGTTCGTCATCAGGTTTCCAGGCAAGCGCCGTCTCGAACCAGCGCGCGGCGGTCTGGAACTGGTTGAGGGAGCGGGCATACCAGCCGAACTGCTGCGCCGTCGGCACATATTTCCGGGCGATGACCTCGGTGGCGATGCGGTGCAGCACGTCTTCGGCCAGATCGGCCGGCGGCTGTAACGCCATCAGGTTGGCGGTGGCGGCGAGATAGGTTGATGTCGCATCCTCGGAATCGGCGCGCCAGCGGAACATCACGTCCTCGGCTTCCTCAGGCGCCTTGCGGGCAATCAGCGCCAGCGCCAGCCCCTGCGAAGCGGCCGCCGAATCTTGCTTGGCTCGGGCAGCGCGGAACCACTTCTCGGCATCGGCATCGTTGTTGCGGCGAAGCTGATACCAGCCGAGCAGCAGCGCGTCGGAGGCGAGCCCCTCGGTCTCGGCGAGTTTTTCGAGACGGGCGATGTAGTCGGGTGCGATAACAAGCTTCAGATCGTCATTGCCCTCGGCCACGAAGCGTCGGGTGAGATTGCCGCGGATCGCATCGAATTCCTTGCTGCCGTCGGCAGCAGGCCTCTCCAGCGTGAGCAATGCCTGCATCGGCTGGTAGCCAAGCAGCGTCGAGGCTTTTTCGACCGTCGCCTGCCGCTCGGCGGGATTGGTGCAGTTCTTCAGGATATAAGCGTAGGCATCCTGGCCGCGCTGCACCCTCTCCGTCCGGATGAAGGCTTCGGCGACACGCCAGAGGACATCGATCTCGCTACAGGTGAGCAGGCTCGGTGTTACAGCAGCGATATCGACGACCGTCGCATGTTGCTTGAGGTCCGAGGCATTGACGAGACGGGCACGGGCCTCGGCGACGTCGAGCCGGTCGAGCAGATCGGCCGGCGGCTGCCATCCGGCATCGGCTGCCTGGCGGTCGGCGACGGCCTTGCGCAACTCCGCATAGCGGCCGTCGGAATAGAGCTGCCACATGGCCTCAAGCCTTTTGTCGCCATTCTGCGGCACGGCGAGCGGATCGGCCGGCGGAACCCAGTTTGGGTAGAGCGCCTGAAGGCGGGAGATTTCGGCCTGCAGGCGCACCTTGTCGCCGCGGCTGGCGAAATAACGAAGCGCACTTTCATCGACGGCAGGCTGCGCAGGCGCGGCCGCCTGTTGCGGTGCTGGCGGCGCGGAAACGATGGGCGGCGTCACCGGCGCCGGCTGGGCGACCGTCTGAGGTGTCGCGGGCGGTGCCGCCGGTTGCGGTGCTGCGGCATCCGGCTCGCGCACGCCCGGTGCTGGCGGCGACGGAGATGTGATCGCCTCGATCTTGTCGGCCACCAGCTGCGCATTGAATTCAGGATTGCCGGCGGAAGCATCAGTCGGCTTGATGCGGCCCATCATCATCAGCTCCGGTGCCGGCTTGCCGGCAGACTCAAGGCCGAACTTTTCCTGCAGAGCGACACGATCTTTCAATCCGGTGACGAGGGTTGCCACCACGACTGCCGCTGAAACCGCCACGAGAGAAGACTTCACAGACACTCCGGATGCTTCTCCCCAATATAGGCCAGCCCCAGCAGTTGAAGCGTGGACGGATAATAGAGTGCGGGCGCAAATTGCAGGGCCGAGACCGGCAACTTGGTCCCATCGACCACACAGGCCACAACATCATTAACAATTCGATAACCTGGGTCCGGCAACACGGTCTTCGTCCGGCCGGTGGTCAGATCGATGGTGGCGGGAACGCCGTCTTGCGACATCCCCTGCTGCAGACGGGTCAACAGCGCCTTGTCGGTGACGCCGCCACGAACAAGATAGAGCGGGATGCGAATGGCGTTATAGCCAAATTCGGCGTCGAAACCCTGCGCCGGCTGCGGCTGACCGCTGAGACTCACCCATTCGGCGGGAAGTTTGCGCGGGCCGAACTGCATCGTCTTCAACAGCGTTAGGCCACCATCCGACAGTTTTTGCCAGGCGTCCGACGGAGCGAGCACCGCCATCACCGGGATCGCCTCGTAAATCCAGTAGGACGGGTTGACGACGGGGCCATCCTCACGGTCGGTAGCGGCAAAACCCTGGCTCCCCGGCAACAGGAGTGTGTGGCCGGCCGAGCGCACGACGGTTTCGGCAAGCAGCGCCTGCGCCATTCGGGAGGCGGCGAGGATATAGTCGTTGCGTTTCCACGCCGTGCCGGCAAGCGCAAGCGCATAGGCGATCAGCATGTCGCCGTCCGAGGCGTTGTTAGCGTCGGTGACGTGCGGCTTGCCGTTCGGATCCCATTTCCACGCGGCCAGGCCATCGTCGCGCAGCAGCAGCTCCGTGCGGGTAAAATACCAGATCTGTTCGAAATCGGCGGGGCTGGCTGAGAGATAGGCGAGCAGCATGCCATAGCCCTGCCCTTCGCTGTGGCTGATATTGCCGTTGCCGTTATCGATGATGCGGCCGGTCGCATCGAGAAACTTCGCCTTGTAGGCCGACCATGCGCCGGCATTGATCATCGCTTGCTGCGCAACAGCGGGCGGGCCTGCCGGGGCAAGCGCGACCGTTGCCGCCATCAGGAGCGCGCGCCACTGCCTCATTTGGACCGGCCCAGTTTTCTGAGCATGCTCGAGGTGGTGATCCCGATAAGCAGCACGAAGACGACCAGCAGGAAGGAGTAGGAGAGGATATTCGTCGATAGCCAGTTGGCGGCGATCAGACGGTAATTGGCGATCGACCAGGGGGTGGACGGCACGAAATCGAAACGGGAAACGGGCAGGGTTTCGATCTTGCCTGTCTTGCTCGAATAGGTGGTGATGTGGCCCGATATCTGCGGCCAGTTCAGTTGCGCGGTCAAAACCTCGAGCCCTTCGCGCAGGTCCTTTGCCGACGGCGCCGCCACCACGGTCCAGGCGCCGGACCCTGCGGGGCTGGAGCCCTGGGCAACCAGCAGCGTGTCGGCGTTGGCCGGCGTGAAAATCTGCTCGGCGCCCGGGATGAATTGCAGCGAACTGCGGGAGATATCGAAATTGCGCGACAGCCACTCGCGGATAGCCGTGATCCGGCTGCGCAAGACACCGCCGCTGACCTTGGAATTCCATTCCTCGAAGGCCGTACCGGTATCGACGACGCCCACCTGCGTATCCACCACCGAACGCCACGAGGCTTGGCTCGCCGTGGAGATGTTGGTCTGTGACAGCGCCGTTGTCGGCATCTGCGAGATGGAGCCGATGAAGATTGCGTCACGATCGCCGATCGCATTCGGCGAGGCGACGGTTTCGACGACGATCGGATGGCCGGCGGTGATCGCCATCTGGCCGAGCAGCGTGGCGGCGGCCGAAAGCGTATCGGCATCGACGCGGTCGATGAAGAGCGGCGTCGGTTCCGTGACCCGACCATAGGGATAGGCAGTGCCGGCCATTGCCGCCAGATTCGGACGCTGACCGACGCGGGCGAAATCCGGAATCTGCAGCTCAGAGGTATCGAACAGGGCAAAACGCGGGGTGGTGCCGGTAGCCGCGCCCGGCGCGCAGACGGCATCGTCCTTGGTCATCAGGATCGCTTCGATCGCCACCGAATTGAGACCTGGCTTGAAGTGCCGCATCGTCACGCGGATCGGCAGATGACGCAGAATGCCGCCTGATGTCGTGGTGATCGGGACGGTGGAGGCGATGTTGTCGTTGACGTAGATATCGATGTGGCTGCCGGGCATCACGTTATCGGTATAGGCGGCGTCGAGCAGCACCTTCGCCTCGCCATAGGCATTGGCATAAAAATCGGCCGGCACAGCGATATTGAAACTCGTCCGCAACCGCCGGCCGGAGAATTCGGTGGTCTTCACACCGAGCTGAGACAAGGCGATGTTTGTATCGGAAAAGACCAGCGGCGCGTTCGGCGCGCTCCAGCGCTCGGTGGTCAGCACGTCGCGGCGAACATCCGAGGACCGGTCTGTCGGTGAAACGATGGTGTCGATCGCCGAGGAGACCGCCTGCCAGGAGGGGCCGCTGATCAGAAGGATCGGCGAGCCGCTGCGCGGGTCGGTGACGAAAGCGGCGAGTGCCGCACTTTCGGCGCCGGGTGGCAGGTCGGGAAAGAGCGGCCGCAGTTCTGCCGCGGTGCCGACGAGCACGCTGAGCGTACCAGGCCCGGCGGCCGGAAGCGACGCGGTGCTGAAGGCAAAAATCTGGTTCGGCATACTGCTCAGCACCGACAGGCCCTGCGCCAGCCGTAGCAGCGGCTTGGTGGTTCCCGGCTGCTCCAGTGCCGGGACAACGAAGTCGAACTCCGTCTTGCCAGCGCCGTTGACGCCGATGGCGCGGATTGCATCGGCGCTCGATAGCTGGGCGGCGTCCCTGCCGGCAAAGCTCAGATAGGTTCCGGCCGGATCGATATTCGACCACAGTTCATAAGTGGACTGGATGCTGCAATCGGTGCGATGCCGCTGATCGGCTTCGAACGTGACGAGGTTGGCGCCCGGCTGCAGCAAACCGGGCGGAACCTCGAAGGTGACGGCCGAAGAGCCATCCGGCGAGCCGACGCGCTGCTGGCCGATCGGGCGATTGTTGAGATAGACGGTCAGGGCGGAGGCCTCGGGCGCAACGACGATCGAATTCTGGTAGGCGAAGGTGAAGCTTGCCTTGGCCCTCGCCTGCTCCGGTGTCAGATAAACAGTCCATGACCGGCGATCGTATTCGCCGTCAAGGCCGAGTTTCGAAAAGGGCACGACAAAGCGACGGACATCGCCTGTATGCAGCGGCGCAACGCTGTTTGCGGCTGCGGCAGGCCGGGGCGCAGGCATCGCCGGCTGCGCCTGAGTGGCAACCGGCGAAGCAACAGGAGGGGGAGCAGCGGGGGTTGCAGGAGGGGGAGCACCCGGGGTTGCAGGCGCGGGTACGACGGGAACTGGAGGCGTGAGGGGAACGGGCGCAATGACCGCAGGCGGCGCGGCCTGTGTGGGCGGCATCAACCTCGGGGTAACGGACGCACCGGGCGGCCGCTCGCCGGACATGTCGAAGGGCGCCGTCTGCGCCTGCGCGAAGGCGGAGGCATTCAGCAGGAAAAGCGAGGCGACGACGATCCTTCTCATCCGGCGTTGACCTTTGCCGCCTGCTGCTGGGCTTCCCGCTCCGGCCGCATGCTGCGGAAGAAGTAAACGAGGCCTCGGCTCGTCTGGTAGAACGCCATGCCGAGAAACCAGATGGTGCCGCGGATCAGGCCCGGATTGCGGCGGCGCGAGGCCTGAAACTGGGTCCACTGGTCGGAATTGGCAAACATCAGATCGGCGATCAGGCGATGGTCGAGCGCGCTTTTCGGCACGTATTGGCAGCCGACATTGCTGATGTCGCCTGACGGCTCGATGTTGCGGACGATGAGCGGCAGGGTTTCCAGATCCGCGCCGCTATAGGGCCGGAAGCGGATTTCGCCGACGGCGCCGACCAGCATCTCGTCGAGATGCTTGTTGAAGATGTGCAGCCTCGCGCCATGCACGGAGACGTCCTCGATCGAGGCCGTGTACCACTTGCCGTTGGCGCCGAATTCGCAGCGCCGGTTGACGCGGACGCGACGGGACGAGGCGCGCTCGCCGCGCTCCGATACGACTCCAAGCGCGCAGCCGGCCATGATCAGGTTGATGACATTCCATCCGCCGACGACGAGCGTGACGTCGGCCTTATAGGGCTCGGCATAGATCTTGTAGATGGTGATGACGAGCGCGACGATCTGCACCGCAAAGATGACGAAGAACGGGCGGCTGATCTCCGACAGACGGCTGACGGCGATCGATTCGTCCTTGGCGGTGACCTTGAAGGTCGGCTTCCTCGGATTGAGCATGACGGAGACGACAGCCGGCAGCAGATGTACGGTCTGGACATATTCGTAGAGCTCGGAAATCCAGGGCCAGCGGAATGACCCATAGAGGTAGTTCTGCATCATCAGATTCACGAGCATATAGGCAAGCGTATAGGCGAGGAACTCGCCGCCCGAGGCGGTGAAGATTTCCAGATCGAAGAACAGATAGAAGAGCGGCGCAAACAGAAAGATCGTGCGAGGGAACGGGAAGAGCCAGAACAGCGTGGAGGACATGTAGCAGAAGCGCTGCGGGATCGTCAGGCCGCGCTTCAGAAGCGGAAAGCGGAAGCGCAGGATCTGCATCATGCCCTGCGCCCAGCGACTGCGCTGGCCGATGAAGCTTGCGAAGGTGGCTGGCTGCAGGCCGGCGATCAGCGGCTTGTCGACATAGATGCTGTTCCAGCCGCTGCCATGGAGCGCCAGCGCCGTCTCGCAATCCTCGGTGATGCTGATTCCGGAAAACCCATTCTGGGATCTGAGCGCCTTACGGCTCAAAACCGCAGCCGAGCCGCAAAAGAAGGCCGCGTTCCATTTATCGAGGCCGCGCTGGATGATGCCGTAGAACATCTCATTCTCGCTCGGCATCTTGTCGAAGGTGCGAAGGTTGCGCTCCAGCGGATCGGGATTGATGAAGAAGTGCGGGGTCTGGACGAGGAAGAGCTTCGGATCGTCTTCGAAGTAACCGACGGTCTCGAGCAGGAAATCGCGGGCCGGCGCGTGGTCGGCATCGAAGACGGCGATAAGTTCGCCGGTCGAATGTTTCATGCCGTTGTTGAGATTGCCCGCCTTGGCGTGCTCGTTACGGTCGCGCGTGAGGTAGTGGACATCGAGATCGTCGCAGAGCTGCTTCAGCTCGATATGTCGGGCAGCCGCCGCCTGGGCTTCGAGCAGCTTGCCGGAATTGCGCTTCTGCAGGGTGCCGCCGTCGTCGAGCAGCCAGACATGCAGTTTCTCGGCCGGATAGTCCATGGCCTTGGCGGCGGCCAGCGTGTTTCCGAGAAGACCGGCATCCTCATTGTACGATGGCACGAAGACGTCGACATGAGGAAGGCGCCCGGGATTGGCGGCACGCGAGGGGCGCGACGGCAGCGGGGTGGCGACGATGAACAGGCTGAGCGCCAGCATCGCGACGCTATACATTTCGGCCAGATAGAGCAGCAGGCCGGGAATGAAGTTTTCCAACTGATTCAGAGGCGGCAGCGTATTGGTGGTGCGCCAGTAGACATAGCGCAGCACGATCGACGTGCCGAAGGCGAGCGCCACCAGGCGCCACGTCCCCTCACCCTTCAAAACTTTGATCAGCGCCATGACGGTCACGACCGTGATGCTAGTGATGAGCTGGGTCTGCAGGTTGACCGGCAGCGTGATCAGCACGATCATGCAGAGCGAAACCACTGCCCATATGATGACACTGCGGGCTTTGCGCATCGGCGTTCCTTCGAAATTGCTCAACCGGGGCACCAACTGGCGCCCTCGGGCATGCTCATTGTCTCCGGCAGGCGGCCGTCATGGCCGCGTCGCCTATGCAGTCCGGCGAAGGCACGGTGACGCCGATTGCCCTTACCGATTGTTCGATTGGCGCGGCGGCCGCATCTGGCTTTGCGCTCGTCTGCGGCGCCTCGCCCGGCAGCGGCACCCGCGGGCCGATAGGTGCAGGCACCGATGCGGCGCCTTGAGCCGGTTGCGAGGTCGCAGCGCTGCGAACGGCAGATGCCCGCGGCCGGCTGACAATGGCAGGCGCCGGCTCGTAACCGATCAGAATCGGGCTGGCGCGATAACCGCCTTCGTCGGGATAGATCGGCGCGCCGGTTCGCCCAAGTGCTGCGTCGGCGGGCGGCGGATTGGCGTAAGGGTTCCAGACCTCGCCCTCGAAGGTGCCGGTGACGGTGTAGCCATAGACGATGCCGAGCAGCTGGCGCTCGCTCGCTCTCGCATCGCAAAGGCGCAGGCGCAGCTGGATCATGCCGAAATTGCGCGCCTGGGTATTGGCAGCGGTGCTGGAGCGGATCTGCTGCCAGGCATAGACGCAGGTGTCGCCGGCACGGCTGCGGCCGGAGGCATAACCGAAGGGGCCATAGGCGTTCTGCAAGAAGGTCGCCGACGTCGCCATCGGCACGCCGGGGGCCGAACGGGCCACCTCGCGGCCAATACCGCTCTCGTTGATCATGCTGAAGCCGGCATTGCCGGTACCGGGATTGGCTCCGGAAGCGCCTAAGAACTGGACCTTCAGGAAATTCTGGCCGGGCACGGAGGATGAGGTAAACAGCGAGATCGTCTGCTCGACGCCGTTGCCGCGCTTGCGCTCGATGACGCTGACGATCGACGGGCCGCCCGGCGGCGGCAGGACCAGCGCCTTTTCAGGCGCTACCGTCTCCGGCCCGGAAAGCTGGCGTACGCCGCCTGTCGACGTGCAGCTGGCCATCATGCCCGCCACGGCCAACAGCAATATGGTCTTCCGCAAGCGCATGTCTCGAGCCGCCGCAATCGTCTCTCTAGAGATCCATTCGCAAGCCGAAACGCGACGGATCGTCGAATCAACGACCGGCTGGTCGTCCGTTCAGAATAAACGTCCAACATGGTTAGCGAAAAGTAAACAAGCGGGCTCTAACATCATCGGCTGGAGTCTTTTCGAACTTTGTTCAGACAGCTCAACCGTATGACGCATAAATTAATTTAGTAACAACTTAATTACTCTCATTGCGCCTGTCTTCCGCTGCGGCGAAAAGCTCGCGGGGAACCATGCCGCATGGCCGGCGTTGCCTTGAGGTCTGGGGTAGAAAAGGAGAACATCCCATGCGCAAGACCATGCTGGCTGCGGCCGCCATACTGACCATCAGCTCCGCCGCCTTCGCACAGAGCACCGTCATTGTCACTGATCCCGCACCGACCGGCTCCGTCGTATTGCCCGGCGAAGTGCGCACTTATGTGATGGAGCAAAACACACCGTCCATCGCCTATGACGGCGACATCACGGTTGGAACCACACTTCCCGATACCGTCGAAGTGCACACTGTACCGAACATGGACGGCTATGGGTATACCGTCGTCAATGAGCGGCGGGTGATTGTCGAGCCGAAGACGCACCGCATTATCCAGGTCCTGGAATAACGCGATCGGGAATTGTGGACGTGCGGCCGTATTCCGGCTTCACGTCCACTCGTCTCCCACTCTCGCCGGTACATTCAGAAGTTCGCGGATCTTATGGGCGAGCTGCTCCAGACTGAAGGGCTTGGCGAGCAGGGAAACGCCGTGATCAAGCACACCATTGTGGACGATGGCATTGCGGGTGTAACCCGTCGTGTAGAGGATCCGGATCGTCGGCCATTTTTCCTGGACGACATCGGCAAGCTGGCGTCCGCTCATCTGCGGCATGACGATATCGGTGAAGATCAGGTCGACTGCCGGATTTTGTTCGAGCAACACAAGCGCCTCTATGCCGCTTGCAGCCTGCAACACGGTGTAGCCGAGTTCATGCAGGCTTTCGGCGGTCATGGTGCGGACGTTCTCATCGTCCTCCACCACCAGGATCGTATCGCTAACACTGCCGTGAGGGATCGGCTGGGCGCCGGCTGCGCCCGACCGGGCGTCCGTCACGCCGACACGACGGGGGAGATAGATCTTCACCGTCGTGCCCCTGTCGATCTCCGAATAGATCTTGATGTGGCCGCCGCTCTGCTTGACGTAGCCGTAAACCTGGCTGAGGCCGAGGCCGGTGCCCTTGCCGGGTCCCTTGGTTGTATAGAATGGGTCGAAGGCGCGCTCGATCACCTCCGGCGACATGCCGGTGCCAGTGTCGGTCATGCTGATCATTACATATTGGCCTGCCTCGACTTCCGAATGCATGCGCGAATATCGCTCGTCGAGTTCGGTATTGGCTGTCTCGATCGTTAGATTTCCGCCGCCCGGCATAGCATCGCGGGCGTTGACGGCAAGGTTCAAGATGGCATTTTCGAGCTGGCTCAAATCGGCAAAGCTCGGCCAGAGACCCCCGGCAAGCACGGTCTCGATCCGGATCTGCTCGCCGAGCGTGCGCCGCAAGAGCTCAGACATGCCGCCGACCAGCTTGTTGAGGTCGATCACCTCTGGGGCGAGCGGCTGCTGGCGCGAGAAAGCAAGAAGACGCGCGGTCAGTACCGCCGCCCTCTGCGCACCGTCTTTGGCATTCTGGATGGAGTATGGCAGGCGGGGATCCTCGCTGCCGCTCAGGCGCCGCTGCGCGAGATCGAGGTTGCCGATGATGATCGCCAGCATGTTGTTAAAATCATGGGCGACGCCGCCGGTCAGCTGGCCGATCGTCTCCATCTTCTGCAACTGGCGGACCTGCGCCTGAGCGGCCGCATTCTCTTCCATCTCATGCCTGAGCTCAGCAGTGCGCTGAACCACTGTCTCTTCGAGGCGCGTGTTGAAGCTGTTGAGTTCGCTGCGAAGGCGGCTCTGTCGCTCATGTGCGATAATGATCATCTCCATCAGGCCGACGATGATCGCGGCATTGATGAAATAAGTGGAAAGGCCGACCCATTGGCTGGCGCTGACCGGCCAGAAGACATTGTGCGGCTCGACCAAAAACTGCTGGACTATGAAACCGGCAACCAAGGCCGCGACAAGGCCCGGCCCCACGCCACCTAAGAAACTGGCGAGCAATATCGCCGGAAGAAAGCTTAGGAAGGGAAAGCCGGAGAGAGTTTCGCTGGCGGCAAGCCTTAGAAGAAACGTCAGGCCAACGAAGGCAATGGCCAGCGGATATGTATAACCCGGCCTGTGACGCAGCCAATCCGTGGCACTCAGCAAATCCATTCGACACCCCTTCTTACGGCGCCGCCATGTCTTTTCAGACGCGCAAATGACGCTGTAACGCTTTGAATTGCTGCATAATTTTATTCCTCGAATCGATGCCGGTTTAAGGAATTATGCAGGAGCCGTTGCGGAAAACGGCATCCCAGCTTTTGCACATCGAATTTCAACCGGCAATATGCTGTTTCTCGTACTGGCGGGCACAACGTCTTGACGAGCCGTGCAGGCAGTCCACATAAATCTCCGTGCCTAAAGCGCGTCGCGATCTTTCAGATTCGCTCCTCGCGCTTTAGGTCTTTGTTTTTACGCATGTCGTTAGCGCAAAACCGCGGCACACTTTTGCGCGACATGCTTTAGCAAGGGGGCAATGGGTGGACGGGATCATGAAAGACATATTCATCGTCGAAGACGACACGCTGATTGCCATGCTGCTTGAGGACATGCTCGCCGATTTGGGTTACCGGGTCTGCGCAAGCGCGCCCGATCTGGAACGGGCGCTTGCAACCGCCAGGGATACGGAGTTCGACGCTGCCATCCTCGACGTCTCGCTTGCCGGGCAGAGCTCGCTGCCGGTCGCAAAGCTGCTCGACGAACGCGGAAAACCCTATCTCTATGCAACGGGATATGGCGCGCCGCCTGATGGCAGCAGCCCCAGCATGCTGCCCGTGCTGCAAAAACCCTTCCAGCTCAGCGAACTCGAACAGGCGATGAAGCGGCTGACTGAAACCTGACGTTCCTGTTCAACGCACCTGATCAAGCAGACGCTTGCATTCCAGGAGGTCGTAGAGCGCCTCCTGCAGCAGCGCTCGGTCTTCCTTGCCAACGCTCGATTTGCCGATCGAGACTTCCTGCTCGTCGTCTCCAGCGACGAAGTTGAAGAACCTGCGGGTGATCGGCGGTTTGGCGCGGCCGACAATCTGGTCTTCATCAGCCATGCCGACGCGCGGTTCCCCGGCACCCACCTCCTGCACGCCCGACGCAAGCGCCTCGACGCTGGCGAGATCGCCGTGGCCGACCGATATGACAAACTTGTTGCCGTTGGTCTTCAGAAGCTTCTGCACACCCTTGATCGTATAGCCGTGATCATAGAGCAGATGCCGGATGCCCTTGAGGAGATCCACATCCTCCGGCCGGTAGTAGCGACGGCCGCCGCCGCGCTTCATCGGCTTTATCTGGGGAAAACGCGTCTCCCAGAAGCGCAGCACATGCTGCGGCAGATCAAGATCGTCTGCGACTTCGCTGATGGTGCGAAAGGCATCGGGGCTCTTGTCCAACGTCATACTGCTACGCGACCTCGCGGCTCGATCCTACGGCGACTCATCATATTTCAACGGTTTGGCGCCGACAATTCAAGTCATGTCTCGACGTTGCGCACAAGGATGGTCAGTGCGAGAGAGAAAAAGCCGTTTCGAAACGGGAAGCCGATTATCAAGGAGCCGGATTCAGCGGCTTCAGCTTGATCTTGCGAGCGACATGCGCCTTGAGGATGCGCGTCTTCAGCACGTTCGACGCTTTGAAGGTCATGACCCGGCGGGGGGAAATCGGAACCTCCTCGCCAGTCTTCGGGTTGCGGCCGATTCGTTCGTTCTTGTCGCGCACCTGGAAGGTGGCGAAGGAGGAAAGCTTGACGGTTTCACCACGCACTATGGCGTTGCAGATCTCGTCGATGACAGTTTCGACCAGTTCGGCAGATTCGGTCCGGGACAGCCCAACCTTTCGGAAAACGGATTCCGCCAGGTCTGCTCGCGTCACTGTTTTTCCGGTCATGGTTTCCCCGCCCATACAAAATATTTTGTGAAATCGCACGAAGAGTATTTGTCTTGCGCCTTACGGTCAAGCTCTTGTTCGCCGCCAGTTTTTTAGGATTTGTGCCTACCAGCGCAGCAGAACCGCACCCCAGGTAAAACCGCCGCCCATCGCTTCGAGCATCACCAGGTCGCCCTTCTTGATGCGGCCGTCGCCGGCAGCGGTGGCAAGTGCCAGCGGGATCGAGGCGGCCGACGTATTGCCGTGCAGGTCAACGGTGATGACGACCTTCGCCGCATCGATGTTCAGCTTTTTCGCCGAACCGTCGATGATGCGGCGATTGGCCTGATGCGGTACCAACCAGTCGAGGTCATCGGCGGTGGTCCCGGTCGCATTGAAAGCCGCCTGAATGACATCGGTGATCATGCCCACGGCGTATTTGAAGACCTCGCGGCCTTCCATGCGCAGCTTTCCGACAGTGCCCGTCGTCGACGGTCCGCCATCGACATAGAGCTTGTCCTTGTGCGAGCCGTCGGAGCGCAGATGCGCGGTCAGCACACCGCGATCGGCAACTGTGCCCTCGCCTTCGCTCGCTTCGAGTATGATCGCGCCGGCGCCGTCGCCGAAAAGCACGCAGGTGGTGCGGTCGTTCCAGTCGAGAATGCGCGAAAAAGTTTCGGCGCCGATGACGAGAACGCGCTTGGCAAGCCCGCCGCGGATATAGGCATCGGCGGTCGTCACCGCGTAGACGAAACCGGTGCAGACGGCCTGGACGTCGAAGGCGAAGCCGTGGCTCATGCCGAGGCGGTTCTGGATGTTGACCGACGTGGCCGGAAAGGTGTTATCCGGCGTCGAGGTGGCGCAGATGACAAGATCGATATCGGCTGGCGTCAGGCCGCCATTGGCAAGGGCTGCGCGCGCGGCGGCCTCACCCAGCGACGCCGTCGTTTCGTCATCACCGGCAACATAACGCTGGCGGATGCCGGTGCGCTGGACGATCCATTCGTCGGATGTGTCGACGATGGCCTCCATGTCACGATTGGTCATCACGCGCTTCGGGAGTGCGGCTCCGAACCCGCGAACCACTGAACGGATCATCTTTGATTGAACCCTATCGCTCATGCCGCTTCCGGGCCCATCGGGGGCAGCCGCTTGGCATGGTATTTCTTAAGATCGTTTTCTATTTTCTGATTGAGGCCGTTCTTGGCCATGTCGTAGCCGACTTCGATGGCGGCTGCGATGCCTTCGGCATTCGCCCCGCCATGGCTCTTGATGACGATGCCGTTCAGGCCGAGAAACACGCCGCCATTGACCTTGCTCGGATCGAGCTTCTCGCGAAGCATATCGAAGGCGCTTTTAGCAAAGAGATAGCCGATGCGGGCCAGCAGCGTGCGCGACATGGCGGCACGCAGATATTCGCCGATCTGCTTGGCGGTGCCTTCGGCCGTCTTGAGGGCGATATTGCCGGAAAATCCTTCGGTGACGACGACGTCGACCGTGCCCTTGCCAAGGTCGTTGCCCTCGACGAAGCCGGAATATTCGAGCGAATCGATGTTCGCCTCGCGCAACAGCCGGCCGGCCTCCTTGACTTCCTCCTGGCCTTTCATCTCCTCGACGCCGACGTTCAGAAGGCCGACCGTCGGACGTTCGACCTCGAAAAGCGCACGCGCCATGGCGCCGCCCATCAGGGCAAAATCCATCAGCTGCTGTGCATCGGCGCCGATCGTCGCGCCGACATCGAGCACGATGCTCTCACCCTTCAGCGTCGGCCAGATCGCAGCAATCGCCGGACGCTCGATATTGGCCATGGTGCGCAGACAGAACTTCGCCATTGCCATCAGCGCTCCGGTATTGCCTGCCGAGACGGCGACATCGGCGTCACCCGTCTTCACCGCCTCGATTGAACGCCACATGGTGGAGATATAACGGCCACGGCGCAGCGCCTGGCTCGGCTTCTCATCCATGGCGACGGCAAGCTCGCAGTCGTGAAAGAGCGACTTTTCCTTGAGCTTCGGAAACTTGGCGAGAACCGGATCGCACTGTTCCTTGAGACCATAGAGAACGAAGGACATATCAGGATGCCGATCCAGCGCCTTGGCGGCCCCGGGGATGACAACCTGGGGACCAAAGTCGCCACCCATGAGGTCGAGAGATATTCTGATCACGCGTCCCTGATCCTTCTTTTCGCCGAGGGCGAAATTTCGGCCAAAATACCGGTTTTGGCGTCGCTTACAACTGAATTGTGTCAAATGCCAGAGGGGCTTCAGTCCTTTTTCCAGTCCTTGAGGGCTGCGAAAGCGGAGGGCTTTTTGTCGTCCTCGCCGCTGTCCTCGACATGGCCGGCGAATTCGATGCCCTCCTTGCGCGGATAGGGATCGATCGCGAGAGCGGCGAATTCGGCAACCACCTCGCCGGCGTCGATCGTATCGCCGACGAAGGTCTCGGGCAGATCGGGGCCATCCGGATCGAGCAACATCTCGCCGGCGTCGTTGCCCGCCTGGCGGGCAAGCTTGGAGCCCTCCGGCACGAAGATCTGCTCGAAGCTCTCGTCGATGGCGGATTCGACCGGTTCCAGCGTCACGACGCAGGACTGGACGATCTTCGCCTGCACGCGGCCCTTGATGCGCACGCCGTCGCGCTTCCAGCGGGCAATCTGCAGATCGGCGCGCAAATCATCCACGGAGACGACGTTCCAGGTCTCGGCAAGCGCCTTCAGTTCGCTGGTGTCGGCCTCGACATGGACCTCGACGGGGTTGGCCGAGATGTGGCCGACCTTGACGTGATAGGAGAAGGGAACACCGTCCCGATCGTTCTTCATCGTTTCCTCCTTCAGGCGACCGGCGGGAGCGTCGCCGAACCGGTAGCGATCACCTCTTCGGGGACGGCGGACAGATGCGATTCTGCGGCCATCATCCATCCGGCGAGGCCGGACATATCGGCAGGCGCCGAGGTTTCGGGGTAGATATTGCGCTGAAGAGCGAGAGCGAGCGCTTCGGCATCGCCTGTGTCCATCGCCTTCGAATAGGCTTCAAGCCGGCCGTAAAACATACCGGCGAGCTTCTTCATACGCTTCGGCACGCTGTTGTCGCCGATGCCGAGTTCGCGGATCGAATAGTCGATATCCTGGAAGAAAGCATCGACGATCTCCTGGGCGATCTCCTGGCCGCTGGTGGTCGAAGCACGTGTGCGGCGAAAAAACAGAATCATGGCGATCGACAGCATCTCGAAACGGCCCATGACCGTATCCGGCACATTGAGCCACTCGTAGAGTTCCGGCATGCGCGCAGCCGCCGCTAACGCCGCATATTGCCGATCGACGATCGCCTGATTGTTGTTTTTCTTGCGGAAGAGCCCGAAGATCATTGTTTTTTCCGGAAATGCCTCATTCTTCATGCCGGCTGGCGCCTGGCCTTGTTGCATGATTTCGAAAGCTGGTTTACCGAAGCAGGCGCGAATTGCAATGCCGATCATGGCCAGTTTCGGGACGACGCCTTCGATGCGTCAGCGAAGCGAATTCGGGACATTCGACCCGGAATGGCCACAATGGTTTTGCAGGAGGAAAGCGTGCAAGGCCCCAAATGGCTGCTATCGACACTCAAGGGAGTAGATGTCGTTGAATAAACGGTATTTCAAGTCTGACGTGAAATTCTTCAGCAGTGCGGCCATTGCCTTCATAATCGCCTCCACATCAGCTCTTTCCGGTTGCCAGACCAGCACCGTGCTCAATGGCGGCTACGTCGCCGACCAGCAGTCGCTGAACCTCGTTCCGGAAGGCTCCAGCCGCGAGCAGGTGCTGCTTTCGCTCGGCACCCCGTCGACGACGGCGACCTTCGACGGCGAAGTCTTCTATTACATCTCGCAGCGGCGCACGCGTGCCGTCGCCTTCCAGAAACTGAAGGTCGTCGATCAGAGCGTTCTGGCCATCTATTTCGACAAGGACGGCGTCGTCAGCCGCCGCGCCAACTATACGCTGCAGGACGGCAAGGTGTTCGACACGATCGGGCGGGTCACGCCGACCGGCGGCAAGGAACTCACCTTCCTGCAGCAGATGCTTTCCGGCGGCAGCGCCGCGAGTGCTGCCCGCAGCCTGTTCGGCGGTGGTGCCGGCGGCACGCCGCAGAACCCAAGCAGCCTGCGCTGATAGGATAAGCCTCATACGAAAACCCCGCCGGATCGCTCCGGCGGGGTTTTTTGATGGTCGCTGTTCGTTTGCCGCGCCGAGCCGGGCGGCATGCCTCATCCGGCGAGAACGGCGAGCAGCAGCAGCGCGACGATGTTGGTGATCTTGATCGCCGGGTTGACGGCCGGGCCGGCAGTATCCTTGTAGGGATCGCCGACGGTATCGCCGGTGACGGAAGCCTTGTGCGCATCCGAACCCTTCATGTGGCGCAAGCCGTCCTTGTCGACGAAACCGTCCTCGAAACTCTTCTTGGCGTTGTCCCAGGCACCGCCGCCCGACGTCATCGAGATGGCGACGAAGAGGCCGTTGATAATGACGCCGAGCAGCGATGCGCCGAGGGCGGCAAAGGCGGAGGCCTTGGAGCCGGAGATGAGCAGCACGCCGAAATAGACGACGATGGGCGCCAGCACCGGCAACAGCGACGGCACGATCATCTCGCGGATGGCGGCCTTGGTCAGAAGGTCGACCGCCCTGCCGTAATCCGGCTTTTCCGTGCCCTGCATGATGCCCGGTTTTTCCTTGAACTGACGACGTACTTCCTCGACGATCGCGCCGGCCGCCCGGCCGACGGCGGTCATGGCGATGCCGCCGAAGAGGTAGGGAATGAGACCTCCGAAAATCAATCCAGCCACCACGTAAGGGTTGGAAAGATCGAAGGAAATTTCGCCGATGCCGGCAAAATAAGGGAACTTGTCGCCATTCGCCGCAAAATATTTGAGGTCGTAGGAGTAGGCCGCGAAGAGAACCAGTGCGCCGAGACCGGCGGAACCGATGGCATAGCCCTTGGTAACAGCCTTGGTCGTGTTGCCGACCGCATCGAGCGCATCGGTGGATTTGCGCACCTCCGGCGGCAGATGCGACATTTCAGCGATACCGCCGGCATTGTCCGTCACGGGTCCGAACGCGTCGAGCGCGACGATCATTCCGGCGATGCCGAGCATCGCCGTGACCGCAATGCCGGTGCCGAACAGGCCGCCGAGCTGGTAGGTGGCGAGAATGCCACCAACGATGACAATCGCCGGCAGTGCCGTCGATTCCAGTGAGACGGCGAGACCCTGGATGACATTGGTGCCATGACCGGTGACCGATGCCTGGGCGATCGAGACGACCGGGCGCTTGCCTGTGCTGGTATAATATTCAGTGATCACCACGATCAGCGCGGTGACGACGAGGCCGATGATGCCGCAGAAGAAGAGGTGCGCGCCTGATATATCGGCGCCTCCGACGGAGCCGATCGATCCCCAGCCGATGGTGAGCGAGGTAGCAGCGCCAAGGCCGACGATCGACAGCAGTCCGGTGACGATGAGGCCTTTGTAGAGAGCGCCCATGATCGAGCCGTTCGCGCCAAGCTTGACGAAGAAGGTGCCGATGATCGAGGTGATGATGCAGGCACCGCAGATCGCCAGCGGATAGACCATCGCAGACTGGAGGATCGGCGCGCCGGCAAAAAAGATCGAGGCGAGAACCATGGTGGCGACGACCGAAACCGCATAGGTCTCGAAAAGGTCGGCGGCCATGCCGGCACAGTCGCCGACGTTGTCGCCGACGTTATCGGCGATGGTTGCGGGGTTGCGCGGATCGTCTTCGGGAATGCCGGCTTCCACCTTGCCGACGAGATCGCCGCCGACATCGGCGCCCTTGGTGAAGATGCCGCCGCCGAGACGGGCGAAGATCGAAATCAGCGAAGCGCCGAAGCCGAGCGCCACCAGCGCATCGATGACTTCGCGCGAGCCGCTCTCATGGCCGAGCCCGACGGTCAATACCGTATAGTAGATGGAGACGCCGAGCAGCGCCAAGCCGGCCACCAGCATGCCGGTGATCGCACCCGACTTGAAGGCGATGTCGAGGCCGGCGGAAAGGCTGACGGAAGCCGCCTGGGCGGTGCGCACATTGGCGCGGACGGAGACGTGCATGCCGATGAAACCGGCAGCACCGGAAAGCAGGGCACCGATCAGGAAGCCGATCGCGGCCTCGGCGGAAAGAAGCAGCCAGGCTAAGATGAAAACGACAACGCCGACAATGGCAATGGTTCTGTACTGGCGCGTCAGATAGGCTTGAGCGCCTTCGCGGATATAGCCCGCGATCTCCTGCATGCGGCTATTGCCCTGATCGGCAGCAAGCACCGACCGGGTTGCCCAGGCGGCATAAACCACCGAGAGCAGACCGCATGCGATTACGCATAAAAGAATCGTCATTTCGCTCTTTCCTCCCAAAGGCCGGAGCTCACTCCTTCTCCGGCAGATACGCCGCCGAATCGCCTTCCTCTCCACAGAAATGCCACAGCTAAGCGCTGCGGAGATTGCGTGGTCGATCACGTGGCGTCAAGACCGCAACGGGCGAAAACTATTGCGGTGCGAAGAAAGACGCAGGCGGATTGTTTGGCGACTAAAGACTTATTTCTTCGCCTCGCCGCGGACCTGCTTTGCGATGCGGTCGAGCACGGCGTTGACGAGCTTCGGCTCATCGTCATCGAAGAAGGCCTGGGCAATCTCGACATATTCGGTGACGATGACCGCCACCGGAACGTCCTTGCGGTCGGTGATCTCGAAGACGCCGGCACGCAGGATGGCGCGCACGGTGCTGTCGAGGCGTGACAAGGCCCAATCATCCTGCAGGGCTGCGGCAATCAGCGGATCGAGACGAACCTGATCGCGCACGACACCGGAGACGATGGAACGGAACCAGGCGGCATCGGCCTTCAGATAGGTCGCGCCATCGATTTCCTGACCAAGCCGATGCGCCTCGTATTCAGCCACGATCTCCAGAACGCCGGTACCGCCGACATCCATCTGATACAGGGCCTGAACGGCAGCAAGACGGGCAGCGCCCCGCTGGTTCGCAGTCTTGACCGGCCGTTCCGTCTTGTCGTCGTTCATTCGTTATGCACCCAGTTTCTGCTTCAGCTCGATCATGGTCAAAGCTGCACGAGCGGCAAATCCGCCCTTGTCCTTTTCCGAGCGGCGCACGCGCACCCAAGCCTGTTCGTCGTTTTCGACGGTCAAGATACCATTGCCGATGGCAAGGGACTCGCTGATCGCGAGATCCATCAAGGCGCGCGAGGATTCGTTCGAGACGATATCGAAGTGATAGGTCTCGCCGCGAATGACCATGCCGAGGGCGACGTAGCCGTCATAATGCGTTCCGCCATTGTCCTCTCCATCGAGCGACATGGCAATCGCCGCCGGAATTTCCAGTGCGCCGGGAACGGTGACGACCTCGAATGTAGCGCCGGCCTCTGTCAATGCGAAGGTCGCGCCTTCGAGCAGGGCGTCGGCCATGTCGTCGTAGAAGCGGGCCTCAACGATCAAAATATGGGGAGCGGTCTCTCTCGGCATGGTTCACCTTCGGTTGGCGGGACATTTACCCACGCGGCAGCCCGCGGTCAAAACATGCCTTCGTCCGAATGGCAAGCAATTTCGCCCGATGCCGCAACAGGAAAGAGGAAATATCTGCGAGGGGATAGCAGCACCACAGATGCACAGCTGGGCAAGCCTCTGAAATCAGCTTTCTCCGACGCCTCGAAAGCGACAATTCGAAGGCGGCTTTCATGAATAATTCTTAATGGGTTTTCAGTGGCTTAACCCATTGAATCACGGAACGGAGAGAGCCAATTCCATGTCGTGACGCAGACGATCCCTGCAACGACAGCCGACCGTCTAAGCAGATGAAAGGATACCATCATGAACCGCGTTGTCACCATTGCTATCGCTGCAGCCCTCTCCTCTCTCGCATTTGCCGGCGTCAGCCGGGCCGAAAGCCTTGGGATGAACACGGCCCAGGGCATCGAGCGGACACTCAGGACCTTCCAGGGCAATGACTTCAATGTCGAGCAGGTCCATAACTGGCGCAATCTCGATGACGAGACGACCGGTCCGCGCTCGGCACCGGAACGTTCCAGCCAGGCCGTCCACGGCATCCAGGCCTCGATCGACGCCAACAGGTCGCTTGCCCACCGGCTTAACAACGAAGGCGTCGACGTCCGCAACATCGTCAACGCCGAGCAGGCAGCCGACGGAAGCTTGACCTTCTACGTCCGCTGACGCGCCAGCGCATACCACCCGAGGCCGGAATCGATCGTCGGCGGTATGCGCGGGTTGAGTGATCGAGCGTCCCTAGCGTTTCCATTCGACGCACGGCTCTCAAAGCATGGGCGCGGTCTCCTCTCCGCCCATGCTGGGGATATCGGAGATAGGCCCAGATAATCATTGAATTTTCCTGGGATGACGGCTTCTCTTGCTGAAACAGGAGGACGTCATGACGGAATCGAAGGCGGTGATCAATACCGCCGATCTCAAGCTCGACCACTGGAAACAGGGCGAGCTCTATGAAAGCACCGACACCTCTTTCAGCACGCTTATCGGCCTTGTCGGCCTCGGCGTCAGCTACAACGAGGTGCCGCCGGGCAAATCGGGCTGCCCCTTCCACAACCACCACGTCGAAGACGAGCTCTTCTATGTGATCGCGGGTACCGGCGAATACCGCTTCGGCGATGCGCGCCATGCGATCAAGGCGGGCGACGTACTCGGCGCGCCGGCCGGCGGGCCTGAAACGGCGCACCAGATCATCAATACCGGCATGGCCACACTCGTCTATCTCGGCATTTCGACGATGGCGAAGACCGAGATCGTCGAATATCCCGATTCCGGAAAATTCCTTGCCAAGACGAATAGGGACGGTGCAGAAAACAAGCGCTTTCGTCATATCGGACGGCCGGAAGGCGATCTCGACTATTGGGACGGGGAGCCCGGCGCCTGAGGACGTGTTTTTTTACAAGGACCGATGTGACCGACATTCCAATCCTCGAAACGGAGCGGCTGACGCTTCGCCCTCACCGCCTCGACGATTTCGACGCACATGCGGCACTATGGGCGGACGAGGATGTTGTGCGCTTCATCACCGGCGTGCCATCGACGCGCGAGCAGAGCTGGAGCCGCATGCTACGCGTCGCCGGCATGTGGCATCACATGGGCTTCGGCTTTCTCGCGATCGTCGAAAAGGAGAGCGGCCGGTTCATCGGTGAAGCGGGCTTCCAGGAATCCCGGCGCGAGCTGGAACCGTCTATCGAGGGGACGATGGAGGTCGGCTGGGCGCTGATGCCCTCGGCGCACGGCCGCGGTTATGCCACTGAGGCGCTGAAAGTCCTGATCGGCTGGGCGGAAACGCATTTTCCCGAAAAACAAATGAGCTGCATCATCAGTCCCGAGAACCAGGCGTCGCTACGGGTCGCAACCAAGCTCGGATTCCGCGAGACGGCGCGCACGCAGTACAACGGCGAGATCATCCAGTTTTCGCGGTAGGGAATGAGAATTGGCTACCGTGTCGAATGATGGGGTCTACAAAAGCGGCGTATAATCCGAGGCGGCCCAATTCCAAACGTGCCATCGCAGTTCTTTGCGATACTGGCAGCAGAAGCGGCTGAGCCAATAACGCTGGCTAGAGAAAACTGAGCACGGAAGTCGAGCGCCCACACCCGCTCCATGCTGACCAGCGAAAGTTCTGCGAACAGTGTGGCGCAAGCTTCATCTCAAATAGTAGGCATCAAACAGGCTCGAATTGCCGTTCTGCGGATTTCCCATGCAGACGGCCGCTCTTCGCAAAGGACATACCTTGACGATCAATCAGCCCATTTCTTCTTTGCCGGCCGGTCTTCCCGACCTGGCGCTTCTCACGGAGAAGGCTGCGGGCACGGGATCCGTCATTATCTATCAGCCTTATCTCGATCTTTCGCAGCGCAGCCAGCTCGATGCGGCTGCCATGCCGCTCGACATCTCGTTCAATACGCAGGCTACGACCCGCGAATATGAACTCTTCCTCACCCTGCATCAGCATCACGAGGCGATCGGCCTCGGTGACGACGTGTTTTGGGGGCTGCTCTCCAGCAAATTCGAGATGAAGTCGGTGACGAGCTTTCCATCTTTTGTCACGGAGGCGGAAAAGGCCAGGGCAGAAGGTGCGGACGCGTATCTTTACAATCCGCTGATCGGCCACGCGGCGATCTACAGCAACGTCTGGGAACATTCACTGCTTGGCGGCCACCCCGGCATGGAGCCGATTTTTCTGCATATCCAGGAGCTGGGCTATCCGATCGCACCGCCGCAGGACAAGACTGCCTTCATGTTCTGTAACTATTTCTGCGGCAACCGGAAATTCTGGTCGGGGTATTTCGCCTTTTGCGAACGCATTCTGGAATCGCTGGAAAACCAAGCGCGCGCCGGCACGGCGGCGGGCGCCGCCTATGCCGGTTCAGCTCACTATTCCCGCGATGCCAGCGCGCAGATGCGCCCCTTCGTGATCGAGCGTCTGCTCGGACTTTATGTCCAGCAGGCTATCGCATCCGGACTGAAGATCGCCGCCTTCGTACCGACCGTTGCCGATTTCGAATGGAAGTTCGGTGTCCGTCTCGGCCGGATGCTACATGGCCTCTTCGCCGCCAAGGAAGCTTTTCTGCGGAGCCGTGACGAGGCTCTCCTGACCTCGTGGCAGCAAGGCCGCCAGCCGCTCATCAAGCAGCCGCACCTGATCTGGGGGGCTGATGATCCGCCCGGCTGGATGCCGCGCGGCCAATTTATCGGCGGCCGAGAATTGATGCGCGCCTATGCCCGGCAGGCGTCAGGCGCTTCCCCGATACCGCAGCAGCCGGTGCGGACGGAAAGGCCCGCGATACCAGCCGCGCCGAAGATCGAGCAGCCGCTCCGCAACCTTTTGCAGCCCTTTGCCGGCGGATGGCAGGCACACAGGGACCGTCATTGCATCTGGATCGTGACGCCCGACAACTACAATCACAGCCACGCCTTCGACGAAGTCGCGCTTGGCCTACAGGGCGCCTTCGAGGAACTCGGCGGCTCGGCACCGATCACCCGGGACATGAACGCATTCGCCGGTCGTGCGCCGATCATCTATGGCGGCAATCTTCTCCCGGCCGAAATCGTCGGCCATCTGCCGAAGGACAGTGTCGTCATCAATCTCGAGCAGGTGTCCGAGGAAAGCATCTGGATCAATTCGCGCTACACCTCGATCCTGAAGTCGTTTCCGGTTCTCGACTACAGCCCGCGCAACCGGGAAAATCTCGCCGCCAGGGGCATTGATCACGCCGGCGTGCTCGAAATCGGCTATAGCCGCTGCCTCAGCCAGATACAGCACGCCGCCGTTAAAGATATCGACGTGCTCTTCTACGGCTCGATGAACGAACGCCGCCACCATATCCTGAAGACGCTGAAGGACGGCGGGCTCGAGGTCGCGCATCTCTTCAACATCTATGGCGCGGAACGCGATGCGGCGATTGCCCGCGCCAAGATCGTGATCAACATCCATCATTATGCGAGCGGCGTCTTCGAGATCGTGCGCATTTCCTATCTGCTCGCCAATCGCGTTTGCGTGCTGACGGAAGGCAACATCCGCGATCAGGACCTTCAGCCATTCATCGGCGGCTTGGCAATTGAGCCCTATGACGACATGATCGAGCGCTGCTACAAGCTGATCGCAGATGCCGACGAGCGCGATGCCATTGCCGCGAAGGGCCTTGCGGCTATGCAGAGCCGCTCGCAGGCGGACATGCTGATGAGCGTCATGAGGGCGGGCGCTTGATGAAGGCCGCAGAAAAGGTAAATCATGCGTATTGAGACCACGGTCATCGAGGGCATCATTTCGATCACGCCGCCACGCTTCGGCGATCACCGCGGCTACTTCTCCGAGGTATTCAAGGATGCTTGGTTCCGGAAAAATGTGGCTGACGTCACGTTCATCCAGGACAATGAATCGCTTTCGGCGCAGGCGGGCACCGTTCGGGGGCTGCATTTCCAGATACCGCCCTTCGCACAGGGCAAGCTGGTGCGCTGCCTTGCCGGCCGGATCATGGATGTCGTCGTCGATATTCGCGAGGGATCGCCGAGCTTCGGCAAATGGCTCTCTCAGGAGCTCTCGCCGGAAACCGGCAAACAGCTCTGGATACCGGCCGGTTTCGCACACGGGTTCGCAACGATCGAGCCGAACAGCGTCATCAGCTACAAGGTAACCGCACCCTACAGCCCGCAGCATGATCGGGGCATCGCGTGGAACGATCCGATGATCGGCATTCGCTGGCCCTTCAATGAGCGAGATATGGTATCGTCCGACAAGGACAAGACGCTGCCGCGGCTCGCCGATCTGCCAAGTCCTTTTTCCTATTCAGCACAGCAAGCCGAGGATTGATCGCCGATGCGCATACTCGTCACCGGCGGAGCCGGCTTCATCGGATCGGCATTGGTGCGCCATCTCGTCAGCGGGATCGGCGCCGAGGTGCTGAATGTCGACGCGCTGACCTATGCCGGCAATCTGGCATCGCTGAAATCCGTCGAATCGGCGCCGAACTATCAATTCCTGCACGCCGACATCTGCGACCGCGCCAGGATGCAGGAAGCATTCGCGTCCTTCCGCCCTGATACCGTCATGCATCTCGCGGCCGAGAGCCATGTCGACCGCTCGATCTCGGGTGCGGACGATTTCATTCAGACCAACATCGTCGGCACATTCAGTCTGCTGGATGCCGCACGGCACTATTGGGATGGGCTTGAGGCTCGCCGCAAGAGTGCCTTCCGCTTTCTGCAGGTGTCGACCGATGAGGTCTACGGCTCGCTCGGCGACGAGGGCCTCTTCGAGGAAACGACGCCTTACGATCCCTCCTCGCCCTATTCCGCCTCCAAGGCCGCGAGCGACCATCTGGCGATCGCTTGGCACCGAACCTACGGCATGCCCGTCGTCGTCTCCAATTGCTCCAACAACTACGGCCCGTTCCACTTCCCCGAAAAGCTCATTCCGCTGATGATCCTGAACGCACTGGAGGGCAAGCCTCTTCCGGTTTACGGCAATGGCGCGAATGTCCGCGACTGGCTCTATGTCGAAGACCACGCCCGCGCGCTCTTCACGATCGCATCCAGAGGGCGCCCCGGCGAAAAATACAATGTGGGCGGTCGCAATGAGCGCAGGAACATCGATGTCGTTCATCGCATCTGCGCTATTCTCGACGACGTCTACAGTGACAAGAGACGGCATAAACGTCTGATCAACAACGTCACCGATCGTCCCGGACACGACGCACGCTATGCGATCGATGCCTCCAAACTCGAAAGCGAACTCGGCTGGAAGGCGCAAGAGACCTTCGAAACTGGCATCGAGAAGACCGTGCACTGGTACTTGGAAAACGAATGGTGGTGGAGGCCGCTGCGCGAAAACGTCTACTCCGGCGAACGCCTCGGCGTTTTCAAGGGACGATAAGCGATGCGCATTGCCGTCACCGGCAAACAGGGCCAGGTCGTTCAGTCGCTGCTCAGACGTGGCGCCGAAATGGGCGTCGAAATCAGCGCGGTCGGGCGCCCGGAAATGGACCTCGCGGATCCTGCAAGCATCGCAGCCGCCTTCTCGGCTCTGCGGCCGGATGTGATCGTCTCCGCCGCCGCCTATACGGCGGTCGACAAGGCCGAGAGCGAACCCGAGCTTGCTTTTTCCGTCAACGCAGCAGGCGCCGGGGCGGTTGCCGAGGCTGCCGCGCGGATCGGGGCCCCGGTCATCCACAGTTCGACCGACTACGTCTTCAGCGGCGACAAGGCCTCAGCCTATTCCGAAGAGGATGCGACGGCGCCGATCTCCGTCTATGGGCGTTCGAAGCTCGCAGGCGAGAAGGCCGTCGCGGCGGCGAACCCGAACCACGTCATCTTGCGCACCGCCTGGGTCTATTCGCCCTTTGGCACTAATTTCCTGAAAACAATGCTGCGGCTTTCCGAGACGCGCGATCATCTTCGCGTTGTCGCCGATCAGACAGGATGCCCGACCTCGGCACTCGACATCGCCGATGCGATTGTTGCGATCGCAACCCGAGTTGTAGCGGACCCTGAGCCATCGCTCCGCGGCACTTTTCACCTGACCGGCAGCGGCGAAGCAAGCTGGGCTGATTTCGCCGAAGAGATATTCACGGAGCTTTCCCAATCCGGCGGCAGAAACGTCGGCGTCGAGCGCATCCCGACCGCGGACTATCCGACACCGGCCAAGCGTCCCGCCAATTCACGTCTCAACGGTGACAAGCTCGCCAGAACATATGGTATCCGGCTGCCGGAGTGGAAGCAGTCTATGAAGATTGTCATGCAAGACCTCTTGAATAAAGGTCTTTAGGGAGATGGGCATGAAGGGGATTATTCTCGCCGGCGGCACGGGCACGCGTCTGCATCCGATCACGCAGGCCGTCTCGAAACAGTTGATGCCGGTCTACGACAAGCCGATGATCTACTATCCGCTGACGACGCTGATGCTCGCCGGCATCAGGGAGTTGCTGATCATCACTACGCCTCACGACATCGAAGCCTTCAAGCGCCTTCTCGGCGACGGCTCGCAATGGGGAATTTCGCTGACCTATGCCGTACAGCCGAGCCCGGACGGCCTCGCCCAGGCCTTCATCATCGGCGCCGACTTCTTGCACGGCGACAGCTCGGCACTCGTTCTCGGCGACAACATCTTCTACGGGCACGGACTGCCGGAAATCATGAAATCCGGCACGAGCCGGCGGGAAGGCGCGACGGTATTCGCCTATCACGTCACCGATCCGGAACGCTATGGCGTTGTCGGCTTTGACGAAAAAATGAATGCGCTGTCGATCGAGGAGAAACCGAAGGAGCCAAAATCGAACTGGGCGGTGACCGGCCTCTATTTCTACGACCAGCAGGTGGTCGATATCGCCGCCAACCTGAAGCCATCACCGCGCGGCGAATTGGAAATCACCGACGTCAACCGCACCTATCTCGAGCGCGGCCAGCTTTTTGTGGAGCTGATGGGCCGGGGCTATGCCTGGCTCGATACCGGCACGCCGGACAGCCTGCTCGATGCCGCAGGCTTCGTCAGCACGCTGGAGAAACGCCAGGGCTTCAAGATCGCCTGTCCTGAAGAAGTCGCCTGGCGCATGGGCTACATCTCGCAGGACGACCTCGCCAAGCTCGCCGAGAAGCTCGGCAAGAGCGCCTACGGCCAGTATCTGACGAAGCTGTCCCCGGATTGGTGAGCTATCCGGCCGGCGCAGTACAACGGCGAGATCATTCGATTTACGTGTTAGAGCGTATCCGGATTTAGTTGAATCGGAAGGGATTCCGTTTTTGTGTGTTTTGTGATTCAAGATGCTGGCTGGAGTGGAGGCCAGCATCGAATGACGCGACCTCTTTCCAATGATCTTCGTGAGCGTGTTGTTGCTGCAATCGAAGCCGGTGAGAGCTGCCGGTCGGTTGCGGCGCGGTTCGGTATTGCCGTGTCTTCAGCGGTAAAGTGGTCGCAGCGTTATCGTTCGAGCGGATCTGTCGCGCCTGGGAAGATGGGCGGCCACCGCAAGCGGGTTCTGGAGCCGCATCGGGCGTTTATCGTGGAGCGGATCAACCAGACGCCGCATGTGTCACTGCACAGGTTGAAGGAAGAGCTGGCCGCGCGAGGGGTGAAGGTATCCCACGATACGGTATGGCAGTTCCTGCGACGTGAGGGATTGCGGTTCAAAAAAAACACTGTTCGCCCTTGAGCAGGCGCGCGCTGACGTCGCGCGACGGCGACAGCGCTGGCGATCCTGGCAGGCTGGCCTCGATCCAAGACGGCTGGTCTTCATCGATGAAACCTGGATCAAGACCAACATGGCGCCGCTTCGAGGGTGGGGGCCGAAGGGCAAACGCCTGCGCAGCTTCGCGCCGCACGGACATTGGCGCACCCTGACTTTCCTCGGCGCGTTGCGCTGCGATCGGCTTACCGCACCCTGTGTCTTCGATGGACCGATCAACGGTGAGTGCTTTCGCGCCTATGTCGAGCAGCAACTCGTACCGGTGCTCAAACCCGGCGACATCGTCGTGATGGATAATCTCGGCTCCCACAAGTCGGTCGCCATCCGTCAGATGATCCGCAACGCTGGTGCTCGGCTCTGGTACTTGCCGCCATACTCCCCCGACCTCAATCCGATCGAACAGGCTTTCGCCAAAATCAAGCACTGGATGCGCCTGGCTCAGAAGCGAACCATCGATGACACCTGGCGCCACATCGGACACCTCGTCACAACCATCGAGCCCAGCGAATGCAGCAACTACTTCGACAATGCCGGATACGCTTCCGTCAAAACCTGAAACGCTCTAGAGCGCCGCGTCCAATTCCGGTTGGCGGCGTTATCCAGCAGGGAATTCCGCCAGCCGGGCGGCGTAGCGCGCCATGGTGTCGACTTCGAAATTGACGAAATCGCCGGCCTTGCGCTCGCCCCAGGTGGTGACTTCGAGCGTGTGGCGGATGAGCAGCACGTCGAAATCCGTGCCGTCGACCGCATTGACCGTCAACGAAGTACCGTCGAGTGCGATCGAACCCTTGGGGGCGACGAATTTCGCCAGATGTTCGGGCGCGCGCAGGCGGTAGCGGGTGGCGTCGCCCTCTGCTGTCACCGAGAGGATTTCCGCCTTGCCGTCGACATGGCCGGAAACGATGTGGCCACCGAGTTCATCACCGATCTTCAGCGACCGTTCGAGATTGATGCGGCTGCCTTCCTGCCAGGTGGCGATCGTCGTCAGCCGCAGCGCCTCTTCCCAGGCCTCAACCTCGAACCAGCGGCCATTGCTGCCTTGCTGCGGCAGGCCGGTGACGGTGAGGCAGATGCCGGCATGGGAGATCGAGGCACCCATGTCGATGGTTGAGGGATCATAGGCGGTCGCGACCCGCAGGCGGATGCCTTCCTTCAGGGGAGAAACGGATTCAACCGTGCCGACATCGGTGACTATTCCAGTGAACATCAAAGCCCTCTTTCGTATTCGTCCAGGCGATCGCCGCCGAACATCAGCGTGCCCGTATGGGCAAAACCCGATGGTATGTCGGATCTCGTCAGCGGCGATTCAATACCGCGCTCGCCGATGACGACAGGCGCCTGATAAAGCTGGATGCGGTCAACGAGGCCAGCCTCGAGGAAAAGCCGCGCCGTCTTTGCGCCGCCCTCGACCAGAAGCGAGGAAATACCGCGCGTCGCGAGTGCCGGCAGCAAGACTTCCGGATGATAGGGATTGCAATGGACGACCTCAACGCCGGCGGCCTCGAGGGCTGCACGGCGGGAGTCCAAGTCGGTGGGTGCGGCACCCCCCTCTGCCCTGCCGGGCATCTCCCCGACAAGGGGGGAGATCGGATCGGGGTTAGCCCCTTGCCCCACGTCTTGCCTCAAGGCGAAACCATCACCATCGGAAACAGGGGAATTCGGATCGCGCCTCTTGCCGATCTCCCCCCTTGTGGGGGAGATGCCCGGCAGGGCAGAGGGGGGTAATCCCTCCGCATCCGATGACAACGGCCACACTTCCTCCCTCGCCACCACGATAACAGGCACTTCCCGCGCTGTCTCCACAAGCTTGCTGGTCAACGGCAATGCCAGCGAGGGATCGAGCACGATGCGGATCGGCGATTGCGATTGAAGACCTGGCAAACGCACAGTCAGCAGCGGATCATCCGCAATCGCGGTACCGATGCCGACCAGGATGGCATCGGTTTCGGCGCGCAGCGCCTGCACCTGGGCGCGGGCCTCCGGGCCTGTTATCGCCACCTGCCCCTCCCCCTCGCGGCCGATCATGCCATCGGCGGAAACGGCAAGTTTGAGAGTCACATAGGGCCGGTTCTTCGTCTGGCGGGTGAGATAGGCGGCAAGCGACTGCCGGCCCTCCGCCTCCAGCACGCCGGCATCCACCTCTATGCCGGCTTCGCGCAGCATGGCGATACCGCGGCCTGAAACCCGCGGATCGGGATCGGTGACGCTGATGACGACGCGGGCAACGCCATAGTCGATCAGCGCCTCGGAACACGGCGGCGTCCTGCCGTGATGCGAGCAGGGTTCGAGCGTCACATAGGCGGTGGCGCCGCGGGCAAGCGCGCCGGCTTCAGCGAGTGCCTGCGTCTCGGCATGCGGGCGGCCACTGAGCGCCGTCACCGCACGGCCGACGATGACGCCATCCCTGACGATCAGGCAGCCGACGGAAGGATTGGTGGCGGTGCGGCCGAGATGCCAGCGCGACAGGCGGATCGCCGCCGCCATGAAACGTTCGTCATGCGGCGTGATGCTCATGGCTCACCTGTCCAGCGGGTCGCGGGCAATCTTGGCGTTGATCTCGGAAATGACCTTCTCGAAATCCTCGGCAAGCGAGAAATCCCGGTAGACCGAGGCGTAGCGCACGAAGCCGACATCATCGAGGCTCTTCATGGCTTCCAGCACCTGCAGGCCGATCTGCTCGGAGGAGATCTCGGTCTCGCCGGAGCTTTCAAGCCGGCGGACGATGCCTGAGACGGCGCGCTCTATGCGGTCCCGCTCGACGGGGCGCTTGCGCAACGCCACTTCGAAGGAGCGCACCAGCTTGTCGCGGTCGAAGGGCACTTTGCGGCCGGTCTTCTTGATGACCATCAGCTCGCGCAACTGCACGCGCTCGAACGTCGTGAAGCGGCCGCCGCAATCCGGACAGATGCGCCGCCGGCGGATGGACGTGTTGTCCTCCGCCGGGCGCAGATCCTTGACCTGAGTATCTTCCGAACCGCAATAGGGGCAGCGCATCCCTACTCCTTATCCCAAGTAATCATACATGGGGAAGCGGTCGGTGAGGTTGACCACCTTGCCGCGCACCGCGGCTTCGACGGCAGCGTTGCCTTCATCGGAATTGGCGACCTTCAGGCCGTCGAGAACCTCGACGATCAGATTGCCGATCTCGCGGAATTCGGCTTCCTTGAAGCCGCGGGTCGTGCCGGCCGGTGCGCCCAAGCGCACGCCGGAGGTGACGAAGGGCTTTTCCGGATCGAAGGGAATGCCGTTCTTGTTGCAGGTGACGTAGGCGCGGCCGAGAGCTGCCTCGGCGCGCTTGCCGGTGGCGTTCTTCTTGCGCAGGTCGACCAGCATCAGGTGGTTGTCGGTGCCGCCGGAGACGACGTCGAGGCCGCCCTCCATTAACGTTTCAGCAAGCGCCTTGGCGTTCTTGACGACCTGGGCGGCGTAGTCTTTAAATTCCGGCTGCAGCGCCTCGCCGAAGGCCACAGCCTTGGCAGCGATGATATGCATCAGCGGGCCGCCCTGAAGACCCGGGAAAACGGCCGAATTGAACTTCTTCGCCAGATCCTCGTCATTGGTGAGGATGACGCCGCCGCGCGGACCGCGCAATGACTTGTGGGTCGTCGTCGTCGCGACATGGCAATGCGGGAACGGGGACGGATGAACGCCACCGGCGACAAGGCCGGCGATGTGGGCCATGTCGACCATCAGATAGGCGCCGACGCTGTCGGCGATCTCGCGGAAGCGCTTCCAGTCCCAGATACGGGAATAGGCAGTGCCGCCGGCGATGATGAGCTTCGGCTTGGTTTCTTCGGCCTTGCGGGCAACTTCATCCATGTCGAGCAAGTTGTCGCCTTCGCGCACGCCGTAGGAGACGACGTTGAACCACTTGCCGGACATGTTGACCGGCGAACCATGCGTGAGGTGGCCGCCCGAATTCAGGTCGAGACCCATGAAGGTGTCGCCGGGCTGTAGCAGCGCCAGGAACACGGCCTGGTTCATCTGCGAACCGGAATTCGGCTGGACGTTGGCGAAATTGACGCCGAACAGCTTCTTGGCGCGCTCGATTGCCAGTTCTTCGGCGATATCGACGAACTGGCAGCCGCCGTAATAACGCTTGCCGGGATAACCCTCGGCATATTTGTTGGTCATGATGGAGCCCTGGGCTTCCAGCACGGCGCGGGAGACGATGTTCTCAGAAGCGATCAGTTCGATCTCGTGCCGTTGGCGACCGAGTTCCTTTCCGATCGCGCCGAAAATGTCCGGATCGACGTCCGCAAGCGAGCGATTGAAGAAGGATTCGGTGGAAGCATTGGTCATGGGCGGGCTCCTCAACTGGAATGCGCTGAGGTATTAGCCTTCCGCCGGGGCGAGGGCAATACGAAGAACGACATTTGCTGAGCAAAGCGCGCGCTCACGCTCTTTTGCGGTCGCGCCGCGCTGATCCTTGGCGACCACATCGAGGAGTGTCTCCTCGGACTTAAAAAAACCGCGCCCGAAGGCGCGGTTCTCAAATCACGATGCAGGGGCGGCCGCTTACTGGACCGGCTGTTCCATACCGGCCGTGGTGTCGAGCGCCAGCTCGGCATTGCCGTCCATCTGATAGATGTCGTCGCGGAACTGGACGATGCCGTCGGGCATGCCCCAGGCAGAGATATAGACGAAATAAACCGGAACTTCCGTGGCGAGCTTGACCGGTGTGTTGACGCCGGTTGCGATCACCTGCTCCATCTGCTGGCGGCTCCAGCCGGGGGTCTCGCGCAACAGCCAGTTCGACAAGTCGCGGACGTTCTGGACGCGGACGCAGCCCGACGATTCAAAGCGCATCAGCTTGTTAAACAGGCCCTGCTGCGGCGTGTCGTGCATATACTCGCCATTCTTGTTGTAGAAGTTGATCTTCGTCGAGGCCATGGCGTTGGTCTTGCCGGGGTCCTGACGGAACATCAGGTTCGGCGCCTCGCCGTTCCAGTCGATGGTCTCGGGGGCGACTTCGTTGCCCTTGCCGTCGATCAGGCGGATGGCGTTCTTTTCGAGATAGGTCGGATCCTTGCGCATCAGCGGCATGATGTCCTTCTCGACGATCGAGCGCGGCGCAGTCCAGTAAGGATTGAGGATGACCTCGTAAATCTTCGAATTGACGAGATGCGTCGGGCGGCTGAGACGGCCGACAACCGCCGTGTGGCGCGTCGCGACACTGCCATCTTCAACAGCCTCCACATAGGCGGCCGGGATGTTGACCATCAGGTGACGGCGGCCCATGTCTTCGGGGAAGGTCTGCAGGCGAATCAGATTGGTGTTCAGCTGCTGCAGGCGGACATCGGCAGGAATGTTCATCGCCTTCAGCGTGAATTCGCCGAGAACGCCATCGGCCGGCAGGCCGTGACGCGCCTGGAAGCGCTTGACCGCACCATCGACATAGGAATCAAAGGCGTTGGACAGGCCGGCCTCGCGCGGCAGGTCGCCGGTGATCGCAAGGCGCTGGCGCAGCGCCTGGACGGTGGGAGAGCTGACGCCGAGCTGCAGGCGCTGGTCACCGGGATTGACCTCAGGCCAGCCACCGGCTGCGGCAATCTGCTGATACTGCATAATCGCCTGCTGCGCGCTTGCGACCGATTGGGGTCCGAGAATCGGCGTGTTGGAAACCATGGCGGTCGCCGTGCGCGACGCCGCCTTGGCGTCGAACTGGTCGTCCCAGTTGCCGCGGCGCGGCGCATTGATCAGCGTATCGAGCGCCGATTGCGCGAATGCCGGCGCGGCAAGCGCGCCGGCGCCAATCGTTGCCGCGGACGCCAGGAAAGCGCGGCGCGAGAGAGCTTCAATTCCGTTTTTCTTCGACATAGTCCCAACCACTGAATGCCGCTATAAAGAGAATCTGCGGCTCTTTGCGATATCACTGCGCTTCAACGCAGATCCCAGTCCATTAGTTGTCCCGGCGCACCGAAAAATTCCGCTTGCCCCATCACAAGATTGCGATGCGGCAGCCTGAACATTCCTGATCGGTCTATTGAAAGCGCCGGTTGTTAAGCCTTCCGCTGCCACACCAATATGGCCAATTCGTGTTGCCGGTTGGGTAGAAGGACTGCCGGCTACCGGAAACACGACGCAACGAACCATATGACGGGGTAAAGCGTGCCGGTTAATAACGGCTAAAAAACGGCTTGAATACAGGCCTTTGCGCTTGCCTGCCATGCGTTGCAAAGATGCCACGCAGATATAAACGGCAAATCGGACGTGCAGGGAACACGTCCGATTTTCTGCAACCCTGGAAGGAGGTCAGGGGTCTTAGAGACGGTACAAGATCTGGTCGTTCCAGAAACGGTCCAGACGCTGGAGCAGCTTGTTCATCTGGGTGAACTCGTCCGTGCCGATCCCGCCGACCTTGTCGATCGAGGCGATGTGGCGTTCGTAGAGCTTGGCCACTGTTTCGGCGATGTCCTGGCCGGTTTCGGTCAGGCTGATGCGGACCGAGCGACGGTCGATGCGCGAGCGCTGATGGTTGATGAAGCCGAGATCGACCAGCTTCTTGACGTTGTAGGAAACGTTGGAGCCGAGATAGTAGCCACGCGAGCGCAGCTCGCCCGCGGTCAGCTCGGAATTGCCGATGTTGAAAAGGAGCAGCGCCTGGATGGCGTTGACGTCGCTGCGACCCTGACGGTCGAATTCGTCCTTGATGACGTCGAGAAGACGACGGTGCAGACGTTCAACGAGATGAAGGGATTCCATGTAAAGATCACGGATGTCGTGGTCCTGCTGGTCACGGAAGGTCGATACCGCCTGCGGCTTGATTTTCGTGTTCATATTGACTGCCTCACTGTTTGTTTGGCGGTGTGTTCTCTTCCCGCCTTGAGTGAGACCCTATCGAATACATATAAAATTCGACTTAAACCGCAGGCTTAACGGAGCCTTACCGGTAACCCCACGTTGTCTCAGGGTAAATCAACACTTACCTGGCGGCGGTGCCGGCGTTTTTCCAGCCACAGCAGCAGGCGGAAAATCAAGTAGACGACGGCGACCATGACATGCAGCAGGATGATCAGCTGGTTGGGGCCGAAAATATCCGGCAGCAGGCCATACATGAGGATTTGTCCGCCGGCGGCCAGCACCCAGATGACCGGTCCCCAGGAGACGGTGAGCCAAAGGCCGAGGGAGGCGACGGGGAAGAGCACGGCGAGGCTGGTGCTCGCCACCTTCCATGGCAGGCTCAAAAGATCGAAGCGGCCGGCGCCGACCAGCGAATAACCGACGAGCATCGCCCAATATTGCAGGCCGAACCAGAAGCAGGATACGGCAACCAGTCTCAAGAAGAGAATGAAGAGAATATCCGCCAGTGTGTGTTTCGGTATCGTCGGAGAGTCGGTTTCCATAGCGCAGACATCGGTTCGGGGTTGCATCTTCGCAAAAGCGCCGCGCGTCGGACAAGACGCACCAAGGACGCTCTATAACATTGCGTTGGCGCATAACGCTGAAAATCCGCTCCGATTTTTGGGATTATGCAATAAAAGCACCTTGTTTTTATGCATGTCGTTATCCTGGGCGACATGAATGGGTTTTCAGCCGCGGCCAATCGTCCGGTTTGGATTTTCCAGGCGCCATGATAATGAGCGCTCCGATAAATGGAATGGGCCGAGGACAGATATCATGCAGGACAGGACGCATCTCGTCGACGACATCACTGGTCATCGCCGTATGCGGCGCAACCGCAAGGCGGATTGGACACGTCGGCTGGTGCAGGAGAACCGGCTGACCGTCGATGACCTGATCTGGCCGATCTTCATCGTGCCGGGTTCCGGCATCGTCGATCCGATCGCGGCCATGCCCGGCGTCAACCGCATGAGCATCGACAAGGCTGTCGAAGCCGCGCGGGAAGCGGCCGGCCTCGGCATTCCGGCCCTCGCCACCTTTCCGAATATCGAGATGGAACTGCGTGACGAGACCGGCTCGAACAGCCTCGAAGCCAACAACCTGATCAATCGGGCGACGGCGGCGATCAAGAAGGCGGTACCTAATATCGGCATCATCACCGACGTCGCGCTCGATCCCTTCACCAGCCACGGCCATGACGGCATCCTCAGAGGCGGCGAGATCGTCAATGACGAGACGGTCGACCAGGTGGCACGCGCCGCCGTGATGCAGGCGGATGCGGGCGCCGACATCATCGCGCCGTCAGAGATGATGGACGGACGCATCGGCGCGATCCGCATGGCGCTCGATGCAGCCGGTCACCAGAGCGTCGGCATCATGAGCTATGCGACGAAATTCGCCTCCGCCTTCTACGGTCCCTATCGCGAGGCGATCTCGACCGGCGGGCTGCTGAAAGGCGACAAGAAGACCTACTATATCGACCCCGCCAACGGCACCGAGGCGATCCGCGACGCTGCCCTCGACGTCGAGGAAGGCGCCGACATGCTGATGGTCAAGCCCGGCCTGCCCTATCTCGATATCTGCTGGCGGATGAAGGAGGCCTTTGGCCTGCCGACCTTCGCCTACCAGGTGTCAGGCGAGTATACGCAGATCAAGGCGGCGGCGATGAATGGCTGGATCGACGGCGAGCGGGCGATGCTCGAAACGCTGCTGTCGTTCAAGCGGGCGGGATGCGACGGTGTCCTCACCTATTTCGCGGTCGAAGTGGCGAAAATTCTCGCAAAGCGGTGATTTTGGGGCAGATTATTGCATTTGGCCCTGCCGATACCATATCAGCGGCATCGCTTTTCCTGAGGAGATTGAGATGAGCTACAACCCCAATCCGCTTTATGCCGCACCGGAGGACTGGCGCGCCTATAGCGGCGTGTTGAGCCGCCGGGTCTTCGCCTTCATCCTCGACTACGTCATCGTGGCGCTGCTCTGCATTCCCGCGGCGATCGTGCTGTTCTTCGTGTCGATCGTCACGCTGGGGCTCGGCTTCTTTCTCTACCCTGCTCTTTTCGTCATCGTCGCCGGCATTTACTTCGGCCTGACGGTGGGCGGGCCGAGCCAGGCCTCGCTCGGCATGCGGGCCATGGGAATTGCGATCGTGCGCGTCGACGGACGGCCGATGGATTTCATGACAGCGATCGTGCATCTCGCACTGTTCTGGATCCTCAACTCGGTGCTGACGCCGCTCATCCTGCTTGCCGGCCTGTTCATTGAACGCAGCCGTCTCGTTCACGACCTGCTTGTGGGCACCGCGACGGTGCGCACGGCCTGAGACCCTAACTGTGACCCCGGGCGGAGACCAAATAAAGTCTCCGCCTTCCCTTTGCCGATGGGTGCAGGCGCTCCATATCTGAAATTAGAAGACTGATATGAAGGGCGAAACGCGCCCCGCTGTTGACGTTTTTTATTCTTAGGTCATGCTGTCAGGAAACGGCACGGTCTCGACAGGGAAATTTCCGCGACAAATGAATACGCAGACGACGCCATCCCCGCAGTTTTATCTGACGGCTCCGGCTGCGTGTCCGTACCTGCCGCATGAGATGGAACGCAAGGTGTTCACCCATCTGGTCGGCCCGCGCGCCGCCGAGATGAACGACATCCTGACACAGGGCGGTTTCCGCCGCTCGCAGAACATCGCTTATCGCCCGGCCTGCAGATCCTGTCGCGCGTGCGTTTCCGTGCGAATTCTCGCCCAGGAATTCGAACCGACCAAATCGATGAAACGGGTGCTTGCCGCCAATTCCGACGTCATCGCCACCGAATTCGCGGCCCAGCCTTCCAGCGAGCAATATTCGCTCTTCCGGCGCTATCTCGATTTTCGCCACCAGCAGGGCGGCATGTCCGACATGACCGTGCTCGACTATGCAATCATGGTGGAAGACACGCATGTGAATACGAGAATCATCGAATATCGCCTGCGTGAGGAAGGCTCAGGACTGGAGCAGCGCCCGAAGGGCGAGCTGCTTGGCGCTGCGCTGACCGACACGATGAGCGACGGGCTGTCGATGGTCTATTCCTATTTCAATCCGGCACTCGAGCGCCGTTCGCTCGGCACCTTCATGATTCTCGATCATGTCAGGCGCACGAAAGCGCTGGGACTGCCGCATGTCTACCTCGGCTACTGGGTTCAAGGGTCGCGAAAAATGGATTACAAGACGCGCTTTCAGCCGCAGGAGCACCTGACCCCGCGCGGCTGGGAACGCTTCGATCCCTCGTCCATGCCCGAGAGCACCCACGGCTGAATGTTCCCCACCGCTCTTTCCGACCACCGGAAGGGCCTGCTGCTGACGACAATCGGCGGGCTGGCGCTTTCCGTGGATATCCCGCTGATGAGGCTCGCCGACGGCGAGCTGTGGTCGATCCTTGCCGTAAGAAGCATAGCGACCCTTGGCGTGACGCTTCTGGTCGCAACCGCGCTCAGGATTGCCAAGGGGCGATGGCCAATGCTGGTGCCGGGCTGGCCGGGCCTCTTTACCGGTCTGCTCTACGGGCTGACGACGGTGATCTTCATTCTCGCCGTTTTCAACACGTCGACGGCCAATGTCGTTTTCATCGTCGCCTTCAATCCGATGTTCGCCGCGCTGCTTTCCTGGATTTTCCTCAAGGAGCGGCCGGCGCCAGCAACGCTGATCGCCATGGCGGCGATGATTTTCGGCGTCGGCCTGATCGTGCGGGACGGGCTTTCGGGCGGCCATGTCTTCGGCGATATCATGGCGCTGCTTACCGCGTTCATCATCGCCGCCGCCATCACCGTCAGCCGCGCCTCACGCCGGGAGATGGGCTTCGTCTCGCTGCTTTCGACGGTTCTGCCGGCGGCGGTCGGCCTGATCTCGGTCATGCCGGCAGGCGGTCTTTCGATCGAGCATCCTGTCTGGATCCTCTTCAACGGCGCGGTGATGATGCCGCTTGCCTTCTGGTGCCTGGCGACCGGGCCGCGTTACCTCTCCGCGCCTGAGGTCGGCATGTTCTACCTGCTCGAAACCGTACTCGCACCGATCTGGGTGTGGCTGATCTTTGCGGAAACGCCGACGCCGATGACGCTGGTCGGCGGCGGTATCCTGGTGACGGCGATCGCGGCGCACTCGGTCTGGATGGTGCGGAGGAAAAGCATCAGGCAAATGGCAGGATAGGACGTTGTTGCCCGCTCGGCCTCATGTTATAACTCCGTTACCACAGAGGACAAAGCGATGAACGTCACAATCCGCAAGATCGGCAATTCAGAGGGTATTATCATCCCTAAGGAAACCCTCGACCGTCTTGGGTTGAAGACCGGCGATTCATTGGAATTGCAGATGGAAAACGGCGGCATCACTTTGAAGCCGGCCGATGAGGATTTGTCTCGTCAACTCGAGGCGGCGCGATATTTCATGGACAAATATAAGGTCGCCTTGAAAAAGCTGGCCGAATAATGGCCTTCAAATTCCTGACGAGACCATTGGTGGCGAGCCTGCAGAAAATGCAGATCGAGCGCTTCGGCGGTCTCGCAGGACTGCGTAACGAAGGCGCGCTGGATTCGGCGCTCGGCCGGCCGATCCACAAGGCAAACTATGGCTGCGACGACGTCATTGAGCTCGCCGCCGCCTATCTTTTCGGCCTCGCCCGCAACCACGCATTCGCTGACGGCAACAAGCGAATCGCAATCGTAACCGCCGGTGTGTTCCTTCTCGAAAACGGCTACGAGATCGAAACGACCGATGCCAATCTCTACGCTTTCGTTCTTGCCGTCGCCGCCCGCGAGATCGACGAAGAAGGTGCGACCCGCTTCCTGCGGGATTTCTGCATACCGCTCAACCCGTCGCCTTGAACTGCTGCTGCTCCAGTTCCCTGCCAAGCCCCTCGACCACATGCGCCCAGCCCTTCCGGGTCTTTTCCTCGTGTTCAGCCCATTCGGCGCACATTTCATGGGTCAGCGTCAGACGGCTGCCGCTGCCGAGAGGTTCGATGTCGATCTCGACGCGGTCGCAATTGTGATCGTGCTCCTCGACGGAAAGGCTGAAGACCATGCGTCGCGGGCGCTTCAGCTCCAGGAAGACGCCCTGGTGAAAGGCGTCGCCGGTCGGGCGGCGATCGACGACGAAGAAACGGCCGCCGACATGGGGATCGATATCGGCGCGGATGACATGACCCTCGTCAGTAGCAAACAGGAAGCGGCGGGCTATTTCGGGGTTGAGCCAGGCGTCATAGACAACGGCAGGCGGCGCTTTATAGGTGTGCGTGACATGCAATTTGATGGTGCTGGCGGGCATCGATTTTCCTCCGTTAAGGGCGCGCGCACTTTCCCCAAGCGCACGGGCCGCGGCCATTCCGTCCGCCCTCGGAGCCGGCCTGTTTGTATTTTTGGTAACAGGAGAGAAATAGAGGCATTGCCGCGCCCGCCAAGAGTCGGGCGCGGAATTTTTAAGCCTCAGCCGGCGAATTTGCCGCTGCGCGGGAAGCCCTTCGGCACGGTGCGGCCGGCGGTGGCGCGGTCGGCCAGCCATTCGGCGAGCTCGTCCTTGTTCTTCGTGAACGTGCGGCCGGCGCTGTCTTCCCAGACGAGACCGTCCGATATCGCAAAGCAGCGGACGTCGGAAATGCCGCCATCCTTGTAACGCTGCAGACGCACGCCCTTGCCGCGCGACATTTCCGGCACCTGCACCAGCGGGAAGACCAGCAGCTTGCGGTTTTCGCCGACGACGGCGACATGGTCGCCGCTGACGGGCACGAGCAGCTGCGTTTCCTCGGGCAGCGCGACGTTCATGATCTGCTTGCCCTTGCGCGTATTGGCGACCAGCTCGGCCTCCGGTACGACGAAGCCGTTGCCGGCGGTCGAGACGATCAGCTGCTTGCGCGAGGGCTCATGGACGAAAGCGGTCAGCACCGCCTGGTCGTTGTCCATATCGACGATGATGCGCAGCGGCTCGCCGTGACCGCGACCGCCCGGCAGCTTGTCGCCGCCGAGCGTGAAGGCCTTGCCACCGGTGGTGACGATCAGGATCTTGTCCGTCGTCTGCGCCGGGAAGGCGATCTTCAAGCCGTCACCTTCCTTGAAGGTCAGCGTCGCCGTATCGGCGATATGGCCCTTGAGCGCACGGATCCAGCCCTTCTCGGAAATGACGACGGTGATCGGTTCCTTCTCGATCATCGCCTGCTGGATTGCTTCCTCGTCGGTCTCGGGCGCGTCGGCAAACTGGGTGCGGCGGCGGCCGACCTCGGTCGCCTTGGCGAATTTCTTCTTCACTTCGCCAATTTCCCAGGCGACCGTCTGCCACTGCTTGTCGTCGGAGGAAAGCAACGCTTCGATCTCGCCCTTCTCCTTGGTGAGTTCGTCGAATTCCTTGCGGATCTCGAACTCTTCGAGCTTGCGCAAGGCGCGCAACCGCATATTGAGGATCGCCTCGACCTGATTGTCGGTGAGATCCCAGCGCGCCATCATGACCGGCTTCGGCTCGTCCTCCTCGCGGATGATGCGGATGACCTCATCGATGTTGAGGTAGGCGACCAGCAGGCCGCTGAGGATTTCGAGGCGCCTATCGATCGCCGCCAGACGGAAGCGCGAACGGCGCTGCAGAACTTCGCGGCGGTGGTCCAGCCACTCCTTCAACACCTCGTTCAGCGCCATGACCCGCGGGATGCGGCCCATGGAGAGCACGTTCATGTTGAGCGGGAAGCGGCTTTCGAGTTCCGTCAGCTTGAACATCGATTCCATCAGGATCGTCGGATCGACGCTGCGGGTCTTCGGCACCAGCACGACACGAATATCTTCGGCCGATTCGTCGCGGATATCTTCCAGCAGCGGCAGCTTGCGGGCGATCAGCAGCTCGGCGATCTTCTCGATCAGCCGCGATTTCTGCACCTGGAAGGGAATTTCGGTGATGACGATCTGATAGCCGCCGCGGCCGAGATCTTCCGTCTGCCATTTCGCCCGCACGCGGAAACCGCCGCGCCCCGTGCGGTAGCTCTCGATGATGCTGTCGCGGCTGTCGATAATGATGCCGCCGGTGGGGAAATCCGGGCCGGGAATGAATTCGACGAGCTTTTCGACGGTCGCATCGGGATGCTTGATCAGATGCAGGGCGGCATCGCAAAGCTCGTGGGCATTGTGCGACGGGATCGAGGTCGCCATGCCGACGGCAATGCCGGAGGAGCCGTTGGCGAGCAGGTTCGGGAAGGCGCCGGGAAGGACAACCGGCTCGGAATTCGATTCGTCGTAAGTGTCGCGGAAATCGACGGCATCCTGGTCGATGCCTTCGAGCAGCAGTTCGGAGACCGCCGTCATCTTCGATTCGGTGTAACGCATGGCGGCCGGGCTATCGCCGTCGATATTGCCGAAATTGCCCTGGCCGTTGACCAGCGTGTAGCGCTGCGAGAAGTCCTGGGCGAGACGGGCAAGCGCATCGTAGATCGACTGGTCGCCGTGCGGATGGTAATTACCCATCACTTCGCCGACGATCTTGGCGCATTTTCTGAAGGCCGAGTTCGGCCTCAGCCCCATCTCGTTCATCGCATAGACGATGCGGCGATGGACAGGCTTCAGCCCGTCGCGCACATCAGGCAGGGCGCGGTGCATGATGGTCGACAGCGCATAAGCAAGGTAACGCTGCTCGAGCGCCGCCTTGAGGTCGACCGGTTGGATGTGATCGTCGTCTCCGCCTGAAGGCGGCAAAATCTCTTGTCCCATAGGTTCTGACTAGCTCAGAAGCGGCCGGTGGGCAAGGAAACCGGGCCGTTGCAGCTGTGGATGAAGTCTTGGGACTGACATCAAAGGATGAGACAAACGCTCCGCCGCAATTTGGACTTCGTTTGCCGTTCCTCTCAATAGAAATTTAGAGATCCGCAAATATAAAGTGGGCCCAATCCGTAGTAGCGTCACTGCAGATTTCCAACCGCCACCACGCCACCAGAGGAATCACCCCATGAATTTTTACCGGACAACGCGGCTGATGCTGTCGGGCGCCGCCTTTTTCTCACTTGCCGGCTCGGCTTTCGCTCTCGACAGCGCCGACCTGCTGAAAAAGATCAACGCTGCCTATGCCGCGCAGGGCGGAACGATTTCGGCCGACGGCGTCGATATCGATGGCACGACCGTGACATTGAAGAATGTCAGCGTCAAACCGGCCAACGGCGAAAGCCTGCCCATCGGCGAGGTCACCCTATCGGGCGTCGAAGAAGACGAGGATGGCGGCTATTACATCGAAGAAGCCGCCTTCCCCGACATCAACAAGACGGAAGACGGCGTCACGGTGACGGCGGAAGGACTGACGCTTGGCGGCATCTCGGTCCCGGCAACGGCGGGCGGCGATACGCTCGATACCATGATGCTTTACGAGACCGCCCATACCGGCCCGCTGAAGGTGGTCAAGGACGGCGAGGAAATGTTCTCGCTGCTCGAAAGCGACGTCAATCTGACACTGCGTGAAGACGAATCCGGCTTCGATTTTGACGGCGCCTTCAAAAGCATGAAGGCCGATCTCAGCAAAGCCGAAGATCCGCAGAGCAAGGACGCGATCGAGAAGCTCGCCCTGCAGCACATCCAGGGCGACATCACCATGAAGGGCGCCTGGGAACTCGCCCCCGGCACGATCGACATTTCTGAGTTGGCGTTCGACTTCACCAACATCGGCAAGCTGAACCTCGGCTTCAAATTCTCCGGCTACACGATGGCCTTCATGAAATCGATGCAGGATGCGATGAAGCAATCCGAAGCCGGTGCGAACAAGGAACAGTCGCAGCAGGCGCTTGGCCTTGCCATGCTCGGCCTGATGCAGCAGCTGTCCTTCGAGGCGGCGCAGGTGCGCTTCGAAGATGCCTCGATCACCAAGCGCGCGCTCGATTATGCCGGTTCGCAGCAGAACATATCGGGCAAGCAGATGGCGGATTCGCTGAAGGCGATGACGCCGATCATGCTGGCGCAGCTCAATATCCCGGAACTGCAGAACGCCGTTTCGGCTGCCGTCAACACCTTCCTCGACGACCCGAAGAGCCTGACCGTCAAGGCCGCTCCTGAAAAGCCGGTGCCGTTCCCGACGATCGTGGGCGCCGCCATGGGCGCTCCGAATACGCTGCCGCAGGTGCTTGGCGTCAAGGTGACCGCCAACGACTGATCGCTTCGATCTTGCGATGAAAGGCCCGGCAGTCCTTCTGCCGGGCCTTTTCGTATTCAGGCGCGGTGCCGGGCGACTTCAGAAATGGCAAGGGCTGCGATATCAAGCAATTGCCCGCGGGATGCTCCGTCCCTCGCCTGCACCGACATTCCCTGAATGATGGCGCCTGAGCGACCGAACCAAAAGAAAAGCCCGGCGATTGTCGGGCGTTTGCACTCGGGATCAGGCGATCTCAGTCCTTCTTGACCGGCGGGATCGGCCGGATCGAGAGCTCGCGCAGCTGCGTCGGCGTTGCCGGGCTCGGCGCGCCCATCAGAAGGTCCTGGGCCTGCTGGTTCATCGGGAACAGCGAGATTTCGCGCAGGTTCTTCGCGCCGACGAGCAGCATGATGATACGGTCGATACCGAAGGCAGCACCGCCATGCGGGGGCGCGCCATACTGGAAGGCACGGTAGAGGCCGCCGAAACGATCCTCGACATCCTGCTGGCTGAGGCCGACCTTCTCGAAGGCGGCGACCATGGTTTCCGGCGATTGGTTACGGATCGACCCCGAGGCGATTTCGAAGCCGTTGCAGACGGCGTCATACTGGAACGCCTTGATGGTCAGCGGATCCTGGTTCTGAAGCGCATCGAGGCCGCCCTGCGGCATCGAGAACGGATTGTGGGCGAAATCGACCTTCTTTTCTTCCTCGCTCCATTCGAAGAACGGGAAGTCGACGATCCAGCAGAGTTCGAAACGGTCGCGGTCGACAAGGTTCAGCTCTTCGCCGGCCTTGGTGCGGGCTTCACCGGCAAACTTGTAGAACTTGGCCGGATCGCCGGCAACGAAGAAGCAGGCGTCACCGTCATCGAGGCCGAGCTGGGTACGGATCGCGTCGGTGCGCTCCTCACCGATGTTCTTTGCAAGCGGGCCGGCGCCCTCGAGCTTGTCACCTTCCTTGCGCCAGAAGATGTAACCGAGACCAGGCTGACCAGTCGACTGCGCCCAGGCATTCATACGATCGCAGAACGCTCTGGAACCGCCGGTCTTTGCCGGGATCGCCCAGATCTCGACCTTCGGGTTCGAGGCGATCATGCCGGCGAAGACCTTGAAGCCGGAGCCGGCGAAATGTTCGGTCACAGCTTCCATGACGATGGGATTGCGCAGGTCCGGCTTGTCCGAACCATATTTACGGATCGCCTCGTCATAGGGGATGCGCGGCCATTCCTTGGTGACCGGCTTGCCGTCGGCGAACTCTTCGAAAATGTTGGTCATCAACGGACCGATCGTGTTCCAGACGTCTTCCTGGGTGACGAAGCTCATTTCAAGGTCGAGCTGGTAGAATTCGCCCGGCAGGCGGTCGGCGCGCGGGTCTTCATCGCGGAAGCACGGCGCAATCTGGAAGTAGCGGTCGAAACCCGCCACCATCAGCAGCTGCTTATACTGCTGCGGCGCCTGCGGCAGCGCGTAGAAGGTGCCGGGATGGATGCGGCTCGGCACCAGGAAGTCGCGCGCGCCTTCCGGCGAGGAAGCCGTCAGGATCGGCGTCGTATATTCGGTGAAGCCGACATTGCTCATTTCGCGGCGCATGGCCGAGATGACCTGGGTGCGCTTGACGATGTTCCGATGCAGCGTTTCGCGGCGAAGGTCGAGGAAGCGATATTTGAGGCGGACGTCTTCGGGATAGTCCGGCTCGCCGAAGACCGGCAGCGGCAATTCCTTGGCGGCGGAGAGGATTTCGATCTCCTGCGCGTAGAGCTCGATCTCGCCTGTTGCCATGGTCTTGTTGACGGTATCTTCGGTGCGGGCCTTGACGAGGCCGTCGATACGGATGACCCATTCGCCACGCACAGTTTCCGCCAGCTTGAAGGCCGGGCTGTCGGGATCGGCAACGACCTGGGTGATGCCGTAATGGTCGCGAAGGTCGATGAAGAGAACGCCGCCATGGTCGCGAACGCGGTGGACCCAGCCTGAAATACGGACGGTCGAGCCGACATCCGACTTGCGGAGGGCGGCACATGTGTGGCTGCGGTAGCGATGCATGATCTCAAATCCTGGGCTTGAGACGGCAGCAAGGGTTCCAAGAACCCTCAAGCGCCGACAAGAAAATCGGGCGGAAAAGCGCATGGACGCTCCGATTTGTCAAGGCTTGGCGCACGCGGCCGGACGTTTGGCAGGCGTTTATGGCGAGGCTGCGGCGGAGAGCACTGCGGCAGTTTGGCTGCGCTTCGCGTATTGCTGAAGGCTCCAGTCAACTTTAAAAGGGTCGGCATCGTCACCGCGGAGCATCCCATGCCTCTTCTCACCCGCCGCAATCTCCTGAAGGCGTCCGCCGTCGCCGGCGCTTATGGAGTGGGCATCGGCATCGCCGGCAGATTCGGGCTTGCGGAGGCGGCACCGGAGCCGCAGCTGCTGAAAGCCTTGAAAACCGAGGCCATGCTGACGGAAGCGGGCCCGACCAAAGATATCATGAGCTGGGGCAATGACGGCATGCCGCCGGTTCTCAGAATGACCAAGGGCCGGCCCTATGCGGCACGGCTGACCAACGGGCTCGACGAGCCGACAACGATCCATTGGCACGGGCTTCGCATCGACAACCGAATGGACGGCGTGCCCTTCATGACGCAGCCCTACGTCTATACCGGCGACAGCTTCGATTATGCCTTCACGCCGCCCGACGCCGGCACCTTCTGGTATCATCCGCATTGTAACACGCTGACGCAGATGGGACACGGCATGACCGGCGTCATCGTCGTCGAGAACCCGGCCGATCCGGAGTTCGATGCGGAGGTGGTGCTGAACCTGCGCGACTGGCGGCTCGGCGGCGACGGCCAATTCATCGCCCCCTTCCGCCCGCGCGATGCGGCCAAGACCGGCACCTACGGCACGGTGCGCACCGCCAACTGGCATCAGGAACCGCGATACGACGCGCCAGCCGGCGGGCTGGTTCGGCTGCGCATCGCGGTCACCGACGTAACGCGGATCTTCTCCCTGAAGATGGAAGGCGCCGACGCCACCGTGATTGCGATCGACGGCAATCCGGTGCCGAAGCGTTTTTCCCTCGACCTGCTGCAGATCGGACCGGGCCAGCGGCTCGATCTTGCCGTGCGCATGCCCGACGGCGAAGGCGCGATCGCGACGCTGGAAGATATCCGCGGCACGACGCCGAAGACGATCGCCAGCCTGCGCGCGGTCGGATCATCATTGAAGCGCGCCATCGGCGATCTCGGGCCGCTTGTCGACAACCCCGTCCAGAAGGCCGATCTAACCGCCGCCGAGCAGATCCCGCTGATACTGAGCGCCACTGCCGAGAATGCTAGCGTCGAAAGCATCTGCGGCACGCTCGGCTACAGTTTCTGGGCAATCAACAAGGTGCCGTGGCCAGGCGACACGCCCGATCCGACAGCGCCGCTTGCGGAATTGAAGCTCGGCAAGAGCTATGTCTTCAATCTCGAAAATACCACCCCGCATGCGCATCCGATCCATCTGCACGGGGTGAGCTTCACGGTGATCTCCTCCTCGACGCGGCAGGTGATGCCGCTGGTGTCAGATACCTATCTCATCCAGCCGGACGAGAAGGTGCAGCTTGCCTTCGTCGCCGACAATCCCGGCGACTGGCTGCTGCATTGCCATATCATCGAGCATCAGAAGACGGGGATGACGAGCTATCTCAGGGTAAGCTGAGGCAGTGCGCTTTCACTGAGGTTGGGCTGTGCTTGGCGCCTTGCCTCAGTTTGGACGTGATTCTTAGCCAGCAATGCTCGAAGCGTATGCTGTTGTATTGACATATCGAACCGAAAGGAGAAGGAAGGTTTAACCGACCTTTTCCTTGCGAATGAAATGATATGATCGAAACCACCGCCGATTTGGCGGCCGCCTGCAAAGAGCTGGCCAAGTCCGACTTCATCACCATCGACACCGAATTCCTGCGCGAAACGACCTTCTGGCCGGAGCTCTGCCTGATTCAGATGGCAAGCCCAACGACGGAAGTTCTCGTCGATCCGCTGGCCAAGGGCATCGATCTCGCCCCCTTCTTCGAGCTGATGGCCGATACGAAGGTGCTGAAGGTCTTTCATGCGGCCCGCCAAGACATCGAAATCATCTTCAATCGCGGCAATCTCATTCCGCATCCGATCTTCGACACGCAGGTCGCCGCCATGGTCTGCGGCTTCGGCGACAGCGTCTCCTATGACCAGTTGGTCAGCCGTATCAAGAACGTGCATATCGACAAGTCGTCGCGCTTCACCGACTGGAGCCGCCGGCCGCTATCGGACAAACAGCTGGATTATGCACTGGCCGACGTCACCCACCTGCGCGACGTCTACCTGTCGCTGAAGGCGGAACTTGATCGCGAAGGCCGCACCTCCTGGCTCTCCGAGGAAATGGACATTCTCGAGTCGCGCGAAACCTACGACATGCATCCCGACGATGCATGGCAGCGGCTGAAGATGCGCCTGCGCAAGCCGCAGGAGCTGGCGATCCTCAAATATGTCGCCGCCTGGCGCGAACGCGAGGCGCGGGCCCGCAACGTGCCGCGTTCGCGGGTGCTGAAGGACGATGCGATCTACGAAATCGCCCAGCAGCAGCCCAAGGATACCGAGGCGCTCGGCCGGCTGCGCACCATTCCGAAGGGCTGGGAGCGCTCGGTCTCCGGCGCTGCGGTCGTTGAGGCCGTCAACACCGCTCTTGATCTTCCGAAGGCCGATATGCCGCATGTGCCGCGCCAGGCGCAGGCGCCCGAAGGGGCCGCTGCTGCCGTCGAATTGTTGAAGGTGCTGCTGAAGCTGATTTCGGAAAAACACGGCGTGGCGCCGAAGGTGATCGCCAACAGCGAGGATCTCGACAAGATCGCAGCCGAGGGCGAGAAGGCGGAAGTCGCTGCCCTGCACGGCTGGCGGCGCGATCTTTTCGGCGAGCCGGCACTGCAGCTGATCCAGGGCGCGATCGCCCTGCGCTTCGTCGGGCGGAAGGTCGAGACCGTCAGCCTCTGAGACGGCTGCATATCAAAGCTTAGCCATTCACGGCTAAGCCATTGCCTTGTTTTAGGCTACTACCTTATATCTCTAGTATTGGGGCTTGATAAATCCCCAGGCAGCAGGCTCGAGGTAATCACGAGGCGGTTGCATTTCATCCATGCTCACAGGCCGGCGCGTTAACGCCACTATTTTGAATATCTCGCCGTCACCCCAGCCGGACCAGTGTTCATCAATCAGCGGTATACCGTCCGAAGTCAGACATTGCATCAGACCTGCATCAGCGGAATCCGGTGTCCGGTTATACCATGCGCAGTCTTCGCCGAGCAGCCGATCCTGTTTTCTCATGTCGACCATCCCGGACACCATGTCGAATCTCTTGGAGAACGGCCCGGGATTGGAGGAGGAGCGGATAGCTTCGAACCTGCGCTCACCCTTGGATTCGGAATATTGGAGCCCTTGGTCTTCGAGTTCGTTCCAGACGGTGATCAGGATTGATCCATCCTCGCGGTCACGCTGTCGGAGCCACCAGGGATAATGACGCAACAGCCTCTCTTTGGATCTGTGGCTGACCAGCTTCGCCTCAAAGTCTCCAGCATTTGGAGTGTAATCGTCATAGCTTGGCAATGGTTTGAGCCAGGTACCGGCTTCAAAAAGCTGCATAGGTGGTCGTACCGCCGCCCCCGGCACAGGCCCGCGCTGCAGTTCAACCAACCGCGTCTCGGACATCACCTCTCGACTGGAGAAAAGTACCTTCGTCGCGACCTCTATTCCGTCGCCGGTCAGGCAAGTTAACCAAACAGGCCCGGACCCGTCCTTATTCATTTTCCGAACAATCTCCCGCCAACGACACTGCTCACCGCCGATGGCCTCGACATCATCGGTTTCCTTGACCTCCGTGATGCCGTTATAGTCCTGAGACGGTTCGACCTGTCTGACCTCGATTGACGAGATCTCACCATTCTTCCTGGTTGCCGTCAGAACAACGTTCTTGAAGAAGTGTCCGTAATAAATGTTCGTTTCTTCGCGTCTGTCCTCTTCAACATGCGTCCAGCCGTTGTGATGTTGGACGACCCGTTGGCGGCCCCCTTCGTCATTATAGGTATCACGCACGATCATCTTTGCGGAATAATCGGGCACATCAGGACTGGTGAAAAACGGAACCCCGCTCGCATGTGCGGAGCCAGCCGCGATCGTGATCACTGAGAAAACTATCAATCTGTACATGATACTCCTGTGCAGGAAGGCGCCCACAACTATTGATAGCAATACGGCGGCGACTTGAGATTGACAAGATGTTGCAGAGGCAATCACGTGGCCCAACAAAGTCGGCGAATTGGCTTCGGAACAAGCGCCGCCGCCTCTAAAAGACGCGCTGCGCTGTAATTTCGAATTCGCTTGACGGTTTTTTCCGGCCTGAAACAATGGCCGGGGAAAACTCACGGCGCAGAGGCGGCATGCAGGAAATATCTCCGACACAGAATTGGATCCTCATCGCGATCGTCCTCGCGGCCAGCGGCGTCGTCTATGATCTGATGTTCTACTCCAATCAGACGCCGGTTATTGGGGCGATCTTCGCGCTGTTCATCGGCATGCCGATTCTCGCCTTCGAGCGCAAGGTGCTATTTCGGGCGCTCTATAGACGCATCCAAAAGCTGCCGACCTTCGCCTTCATCATCACCGAACTGGTGATCTACGAAATCCTGATGAGCATCGGCTTTGCCTGCGCCGGCCTGTTGCTCTGGTCGCTCGGCATGCTGAAGCCGGCGTCGCTCCTCGACCTCGTCATCATGCCGTTCGAGGTGTTCCTGTATGCGCTTGCGGTCTGCACGATGCTGATCTTCGTCTTGCGCGTGCGAGAACTGCTTGGTCGTGAAGTCTTCCTCAGCATGCTCATCAGCCGCTACCGCAATCCGGTCAAGGAAGAGCGCGTCTTCCTGTTCATCGACCTCGTCGATTCGACGGCTTTTGCCGAGAAGCACGGCGACCTCAGGGCGCAACAACTGCTGAACTCGCTGTTTGCGGCCTTCGCCGAGCCCGTCAGGCGCCACAAGGGCATGATCAACGACTATGTCGGCGATGCGGCGATCATCACCTGGCCGCTTGCCCGCGGCGTCAAGGATGCACGTTGTGTGCGCTGCATCTTCGATATCCTTGCCGACATCGAAGCCAATGCCGCCGGCTGGCGGAAAAATTACGGGCAGGTGCCAAAGCTCCGCGCCGCCCTTCACGGCGGCGAGATCATCACCGCCGAAATCGGCGTCGATCATCACAAGATCAGCTATTTCGGCGATACGGTGAACACCACCGCCCGGCTGGAGACACTCTGCCGCAGTCTGAACCGATCGGTTCTGATCTCCAGCGAGCTTGCCCGGCGCATGAATTTTCCCGACGACATCACCTGCGAGGATCTCGGCACCCATGCTGTGAAGGGACGCGGCCAGGCGCTCGGCGTCATGGCGCTTACCTCGCGCGCGGTCACCGTGCTGAACACGCCGGCGGTCGTTCTGCACGGCTGATGCGTAAATTCAAAGTGTTACAGCGTCCTTTGTGCGTCTGAGAAAGACGCGCGGCGCTGTAAGTACGTCACCAAAGCTTCACCCAACCGTCAATTCGCTGACACGGAAGCCCTGCTAAGCGGAAGACCTTTGCAATCCGTTCCACGGGGATATTATGAAGAACGTCCTTTTTGCTTCCGTATCGCTTTTCATCCTGGTCGCAGGCTCCGCATCGGCCGACCAGCAGCAGTTCCCGGCCAAGCTCGCCGGCCAGGCGATCCTGCCTGCCAACACCATGGTTCCGGCACCGGCCGATGCCCCCGAATTCGTCAAGCATTCCGGCAAGTTTACGACGCCGGACCGCAAGCGCACCGAAGCGCTCGGCACGGTTCCCGGCAAGGACGGCGCCCGCATCACCGATCTGAAGCTTCCCTTCGACGGCCAGCCGATCCAGGGTTTCTCGGGCGTTAAGACGATGGCCGACGGCACCTTCTGGACACTCTCCGACAACGGCTTCGGCTCGAAGTCCAACTCGTCAGATTCCATGCTCTTCCTGCACCAGATGAAGTTCGACTGGGCCGGCAACAAGGCTGAAGTCGTCAAGAACCTATTCCTTTCCGACCCCAATAAGATCGCCCCGTTCCCGATCGTGCTTGAAGGCAGCGACACGCGTTATCTCACCGGCGCCGACTTCGACATCGAATCGATCCAGCCGGTTGCCGACGGCTTCTGGCTCGGAGACGAATTCGGTCCCTACATCCTGAAGTTCGACACATCAGGCCGCCTGACCGACGTCATTCCGACGACGCTCGACGGCAAACCGGTGCTTTCGCCCGACAATCCGCTTCTCTCGGTTCCATCAAACCCGGCCGCCAAGATGCCGGTCTTCAATCTGAAGCGGTCCGGCGGCTTCGAAGGCCTCGCCATGTCGAAGGACGGCGCCAAGCTATACGGCCTGCTCGAAGGCGCCATCTACAAGGATGACGGCACGGTGGAAACCATCGATGGCCACACCGCCGTCCGCGTCATCGAGTTCGACGTCGCCTCCAAGAAGTGGACCGGCCGCAGCTGGCTCTATCCGTTCGAAGACAAGGGTGTCTCGATCGGCGACTTCAACATGCTCGACGAGACGACCGCTCTCGTCATCGAGCGCGATAACGGTGCCGGCACAACGGACAAGGCCTGCGCCGATCCGAAGCAGCCGAAGCCGGACTGCTTCGAAGCTCCGGCCGTGCTGAAGCGGATCTATAAGATCGAATTCAACGACGCCAATGTCGACAAGGCCGTCCGCAAGATCGGCTATATCGACCTGCTGAACATCCAGGACCCCGACAACAAGAAGAAGGCCGGCGGCAAGGACGCCGTCTACGACATGCCGTTCGTGACGATCGAAAACGTCGACCGCGTCGACGCCACGCACATCATCATCGGCAACGACAACAACCTGCCCTTCTCGGCCGGCCGCGCCGTCGACAAGGCCGACAATAACGAGTTCAGCCTGCTGGAAGTCGGGGAGTTCCTGAACGCGAAGTAGTTTGGGTTGATATAGATAGAGGGCGGTGCGTGGGCGCCGCCCTTTTTGGTGGTTGATATTTGGCGGAATGCCGTGTGTGCCCCTCTCTGCCCTGCCGGGCCCGGGTCGAGCCACGCGTCTCGACCCGTCCTTCGGACCCCCCACAGGTGGGGAGATTGGCTGGGCGCAACGACTCGCCCAAAACAACAGCGGCTCAGCTCGGCTTGACGTTCAAGATGCGGGAAGGTCATGCCACTTGTGATCTCCCCACCTGTGGGGGAGATGGCCGGCAGGCCACAGGGGGGCCTGCTCGGCACGAGTCGAGTTGTAAATCAAACCTATTCGAACCGAAATGCCAACCGCTTGTTCGTCAGCCTCGACAGCTGCTGCAGGCGGCCGTCCAGGCGTTCGCCGGCGAAATCGCGATATTCGGGAGGCACGACGAATTCGAGGTCGAGGTCTGGGCTCGATGATTTGCGGAAGGTCAGGTTCTTGACGATGCCGGGCATCGAAGCCGAGAAGAGGTAGACGACGCGCAGCATGCCGCCGAGCAGCTTGGCGCGCTCGACGAGCTGGGGCGTAGCGATCTGCGCCAGCGGACCGGTGGCGCCGTCGTCATGCAGGCCTTCAAAACGGTAATAGTTGGAAAGCGCGATGAAGGCGCGGCCGGGGTGACTGATGCCGACGAAGGAAGAGTGGGCGATGACGTTCAGCGCCTGCAGGCCGCGATAGTCAGGATGAGCGCGCCAGCTGATATCGGCAAGCAGACAGGCGGCCTGACGGTAGCGGCTTTCCTCTTCGGTTTCCTGGATGCCGAAGAGGGGCATCATGCGGCCGGTCCATTCCGCGAGCTCGCGCGCATGCTCCGGCGAACGGGCACGCAGGATCGCCAGTTCGCCGGCGGCGGCAAGCAGCGGATCCAGGCGGCGCTCGGCCTCCGACAGCAGCGAATAAAGATATCCCTCGCGCACACCCTGCGCCGAGAAGGAAATCACCGACGGCATCATCGCGCTCAGCACTTCCTTCATGGCGACGGCGCCGAAGGGCAGCAGTGACCGGCGGTGCTTGGAAACGGCCTGCAGCGCCGGCTCCCTGGAGTCGCGCGCGGCAACCACCTGGTCGAGGAACTGCATCATTCCTTCGAGCGGCACTTCATAACCCTGCATCATGTGCAGCGGATAATGGGTGATTTCCATGTGCAGCTTGGCGATGTTTCGCCAGGTGCCGCCGACGGCGTAGAAGGTGCGCCCCTCGCCTTTCGACAACAGTTTTGCCGTCTTCAGCTGCTTGCGGGCAAAGGTCTGGGCCTTGGAAAGCGAGCCGCCGGCATATTCCGACAGGCGCAGGCCACCGAGCGGCAGCGTGATGCCCTTGCCGACCTCTTTGCCCTTGATATCGATCAACTCCAGCGAGCCGCCGCCGAGATCGCCGGCAATGCCGTCAGGATTATAGAAACCGCTGATGATGCCGAGCGAGGCGAATTTTGCCTCCTCCTCGCCCGAGAGCACGCGGACCTTGCGGTTCAGGATGGTTTCCGCCTGATGGATGAAATCAGGACCGTTGCTCGCCTCGCGCGCGGCCGCCGTCGCCAGCACATACATGGTGGCGGCGCGCGCCTGATCTGACAGAGCCTTGAAACGGTGCAGCGCCGCCAGAGCCCGGCCGACACTGTCTTCGTCCATCTTGCCGGTAAGGGCGACGCCTTTGCCCAGGCCGCAGAGGACCTTTTCGTTGAAGAGGACGGTTGGCGAACGGGACATGCCTTCGTAGACGACAAGACGAATGGAATTCGATCCAATATCGACGACGGAGACCGGGGCGATCCCCGGAAGGCGCCCCTGGGCTTCAGATTCAACCATTTAGGTCCAGTTTTACTTGTTGTTGCGGCCTTCGAGCAGGCCGGCGATCAGCTTCGGCGCACTGGACTTCAGAGCTTCACCACGGCCTGACAGGCTCGGATTGGTCATGAAATATTGCTGCGCATTGAACGGTTCTTCGCCCCTGCGCACTTCCATGCGTCGCGACGTACCGTCGGGCAATATCTCGTAGCTTTGTTGATTGTCAATCACGTTGCCGAGCATAATCTGTGACAAGACCTGCTCGTGAACCGTCGGATTCGTCAATGGAACCATCGTTTCCACACGGCGATCGAGGTTTCGCGGCATCATGTCGGCCGAGCCGATGTAAACCAGCGCCTTGTCGGACGGCAGGCCGTGGCCGTTGCCGAAGCAGAAGATGCGGCTGTGTTCGAGGAAGCGGCCGACAATCGACTTAACGCGGATCTTTTCCGAAAGGCCGGGCACCTGCGGACGCAGGCAGCAGATGCCGCGCACGACGAGATCGATCTCGACGCCGGCATGGCTGGCGCGATAGAGCGCATCGATGATGTCAGGATCGACAAGCGAATTCATCTTCATCCAGATCGCTGCCGGCGCGCCGTTCCTGGCATGCTGGACCTCTTCCTCGATGTGACGCAGGATGCGCGAGCGCATCGTATAGGGCGAGATCGCGAGCTGCATACCCTGTTCCGGCTCACCGTAGCCGGTGATGAAGTTGAAGATGTTCGCCATATCGTGGGCGATGACGGGATTGCAGGTGAAGTAGGATAGATCGGTATAGATCTTCGCGGTGATCGGGTGATAGTTGCCGGTGCCAAGATGGCAATAGGTGCGCAGTTTGCCATCCTCGCGACGGACGACCAGCGACATCTTGGCGTGGGTCTTGAGCTCGATGAAACCGAAGACGACCTGGACGCCGGCACGTTCGAGGTCGCGCGCCCAACGGATGTTCGCCTCTTCGTCGAAGCGGGCCTTGAGCTCGACCAGCGCCGTCACCGACTTGCCGGCTTCGGCGGCATCGATCAGCGCGCGAACGATCGGGCTGTCGTTGGAGGTGCGGTAAAGCGTCTGCTTTATCGCCAGGACGTCAGGATCGCGCGCAGCCTGGAGAAGAAACTGGACCACCACGTCGAAAGATTCGTAGGGGTGATGGACAACCATGTCCTTTTCCCGGATGGCTGCGAAGCAGTCGCCGGCGTGCTCGCGGACGCGCTCGGGAAATCGCGCATTGTAGGGGGCAAACCTGAGATCGTCGCGCGGCGCTTTGGTAATCTCCGACAGCGTGTTCAGCGCCAGAAGACCCGGCAGAACGGCGACGCGGTTGTCGGGGATACTCAGCGCCTGGACGACGAACTGGCGCAGCGAGGCCGGCATTTCCGAGTCGGTCTCGATGCGGATGACCTTGCCGCGACGGCGGCGCTTCAGCGCCGTTTCGAAGAAGCGGACGAGATCCTCGGCCTCTTCCTCGACTTCGATATCGCTGTCGCGGATGACGCGGAACGTACCGGAGCCCTGCACCTCGTAACCCGGGTAGAGCCGGTGGATGAAGATGTTGGCGACATCTTCCAGCGTGATGTAGCGGATCGTGTTTCCATCATCCGGCAGGCGGACGAAGCGGTCGAGCGCCACCGGCAGGCGCAGCAGTGCGGTCATCGGTTCGCGGCCATTCTTGCTGACGAGCTGCAGACCGATCGAGAAGCCGAGATTCGGGATGAAGGGGAACGGATGGGCCGGATCGATCGATAGCGGCGTCAAAACAGGAAAGATCGCCTGTTCGAATTCGGCGGCCAGCCACTGGCGGTCGCCATCGCTCAAGGCGCCGGGGCGCACGATCAAGATGTCTTCCTTGGCGAGATATTGTTGCAGCACCGCGAGCGAGGCCTGCTGCTCCATCTGCAGATGGTCGATCTCCTGCAGGATCGAATCGAGCTGCTCGGCCGGCGTCTTGCCGTCGGGGCTGCGGATGGCGATATTCTGGCGTACCTGGCCCTCGAGGCCGGCGACACGCACCATGAAGAATTCATCGAGGTTGGCGGCCGAAATCGACAGGAAACGGACGCGCTCGAGCAGCGGATGCTCGGTATTCAACGTTTCTTCCAGGACACGGCGATTGAACTGCAGCCAGGAGAATTCTCGATTGATGAAGCGCTCGGGGCTCTTGAGCAGCTCTTCCAGCGGGGGGGTGTTGTCGTTGATTTCCGGAGTGAGTTCCTGATGTTCTGCGACTGCGCTGTCCATGGTCCGCTTACCCCGTTTTCAATCGCCAAAGGCAATTATATCAGTTTGACGACGGAACTGTGACAGTCAATCGGCTGGTTCCGAATTTCCCAATTCATTCAATACTTCGGCAGCAAGAGACCGGGTGATTTTCGTGCCCCGCGACAGGGCCAGCCGGTCAAGCCTTTCGACGATCGTCTGGGCCGCGTTCAGCGACCGCTCCATCCGGTTGACGATATAGAGCACGAGTTTGTCATCTATATAAAGCTGCCGGTCGGCGAAGAGCTTGACGATCACCTGCGACAACAGCGCCTCATCGGGTTCGCCGATCTCGACGACGGTCGCTGCTTTCAGGCGCGAGCGCAGATCGGGCAGCAAAACTGGCCACGACATCGGCCAGAGACGGCTGGTGATCAACAGGCTGGTGCCATTTTCGCGGACGCTGTTAATGACGTGAAAGAGCGCGTTGTCGTCGAAACCAAGACGGTCGGCGTCCTCGAACAGCACCGGCCCGGCGGCGGCGGCAACCGCGGCATCCGAGCCAAGCTCGGGATGGATGCTCACCGCGTCGCTCAATTCCCGCCAGATGCGGGCGAGATGCGATTTTCCCGAGCCGACGGGGCCGGCAAGCACGACGACAGGCGATGGCCATGCCGGCCAGGCGTCGACGATCGAAACGGCGGCGGCGAGACGCTCCGAGATCAGGAGGTCGTCACGCCCGCTTGCGGCATCGTGCGAAAAGACCAGCGGCAGCTGCTCTCCGGCCTTGCGCTTCGGATCAACGTTCTTCACGTCATTCATTAGGAACTGATTTCGTCTTCCGGGCGCGGTTACTGGGCGACCCGCCAAAGTAAAGATCGCTCTGAAGGTAGCGTGAAAGTGCGAAGCGGACAAGGACGCCGACGGCCGCCGCCGCCGGCACGGCGACCAGAAGCCCGACGAAACCGAAGAGCGCGCCAAAGGCAAAGAGCGCAAACATCAGCCAGACCGGATGCAGGCCGACGCTCGAGCCGACCAGCTTCGGCTGCAGAATGTTGCCTTCGAGGAACTGGCCACTGAAGAAGACGACGAGCACCAGGCCGATCCACGGATAATCCGGCCAGAACTGCACAAGCGCGACGCCGACGGCCAGCACGAGCCCAACCAACGAGCCGACATAGGGAATGAAGCTGATCATGCCGGCGAAGAGACCGATCAGCAGGCCGAAATTCAGCCCGACGAGGGAGAGGCCGGCGGCATAATAGATGCCGAGGATGAGGCAGAGCGAGCCCTGGCCGCGGATGAAACCGGCAATCGCCTGGTCGATTTCCTTGGCGATCTGGCGGACATCGCGGACGTAATCGCGCGGGACCCATTGGTCGACCTTGGCAACCATGCGGTCCCAATCGAGCAGGATGTAGAAGGCGACGACGGGGGTGACCACGAGCAGCGATATGACGTCGACGATCGCCTTGCCGGAATTCCAGATCTGCGCAAAGAGCCCGGTGAGGAAACCCATGCCCTCCGACAGGATGCCGGAGAGATTGTCCTTGATCGTGCCCATCTGGTTCTCGACCCAGTCCGGCAGCAGCGAATTTTGCGCCTGCGCGATGAACTGCTGTAATTGGCTGATATAACCCGGCAGACGCTGAGCGAAATCGTTGAACTGGCTGATCAGCACTGGAATGAGGATCATCAGCGCCAGCGCGAAGACGATGACGAAGGCGACGAGAATGCCGATGGTCGCCATCATGCGGCTCAGACCCAGGCGCTCCAGCCGGTCGGCCACCGGATCGAGGAAATAGGCGATCGCCATGCCGGCGATGAAGGGTAGCAGGATCGAGCTGAAGACATAGAGAAAGACGATGAAAAAGACGAGCACCGCCAGCCAGAAGAATATCTGACGCTTGAGAATGTTTCCACTGACTTGCTGTGGCATTGCCTTCCCCGTTGGTCGCTCGCCGCCGCCTGGCGCCGCATCCGATCCGAAGCGGCCATTCAGCACATAGGATGCAGGCGCAAAGATGGTCAACCCTGCCGCGGCGAATCCCGCAAAGGCTCAGGAAAGACGCGGGAAATTGGGGGCTTTTGCCATGCAACGCTTGCATAAACGCCCCTGTCATGCAATTGCGACCGGCAGATGACGCGGCACGTTTGCCGCCTGAAATAGCCATCGGAGACCAGCATGAGCCAGTCTGGGAAAAACGGCCTGACATATAGCGATGCGGGCGTCGACATCGATGCCGGCAACCTCCTCGTCGAGAAGATCAAGCCGGCGGTGCGCTCGACCCGCCGTCCCGGCGCCGACGGCGAGATCGGCGGCTTCGGCGGGCTTTTCGATCTCAAGGCGGCAGGCTTTACCGATCCGGTTCTCGTCGCCGCCAATGATGGTGTCGGCACCAAGCTGAAGATTGCGATCGACGCTGACTATCACGACACCGTCGGCATCGACCTCGTCGCCATGTGCGTCAACGATCTTGTGGTGCAGGGCGCCGAGCCGCTGTTCTTCCTCGATTATTTCGCGACCGGCAAGCTCGACCCCGACCAGGGTGCGGCCATCGTCGGTGGCATTGCCGCCGGCTGCCGCGAGGCCGGCTGCGCGCTGATCGGCGGCGAGACGGCCGAAATGCCCGGCATGTATTCCTCCGGCGACTACGACCTCGCCGGCTTTGCCGTCGGTGCTGCCGAACGCGGCAAGCTCCTGCCATCAGGCGATATTGCCGAGGGTGACGTAATCCTCGGTCTTGCCTCCTCCGGCGTCCATTCCAACGGTTTCTCGCTGGTGCGTAAGATTGTCGAATTGTCCGGTCTCGATTGGGATGCACCGGCGCCGTTCGCTGAAGGCAAGAAGCTCGGCGAAGCGCTGCTCGAGCCGACCCGCATCTATGTGAAGCCGCTTCTGAAGGCGATCCGCGAAACCGGCGCCATCAAGGCGCTGGCGCACATCACCGGCGGCGGCTTCCCGGAAAATATTCCGCGCGTGCTGCCGAAGCACCTGGCGGCCGAGATCGATCTTGCCGCCGTCCAGGTGCCGCCGGTGTTTTCATGGCTCGCCAAGACGGGCGGCGTCGAATCCAGGGAAATGCTGCGCACCTTCAACTGCGGTGTGGGCATGATCGCCGTTGTCGCCAGCGAGAATGTTGCGGCGGTTTCCGCCGCACTCGAAGCCGAGGGCGAGACTGTCGTCACGCTCGGCCGCATGATCGCCCGCGACGAGGGCGCTGCCGGCACGGTCTACAAGGGCACGCTTGCCATATGAGCTCGCCGCGCAAACGCGCCGTCGTCTTCATATCCGGCGGCGGCTCCAACATGATGGCGCTGGTTGCGGCTGCAAAGGCAGCCGACTACCCGGCCGAGATCGTCGGCGTCATCTCCGACAAGGCGGATGCCGGCGGGCTTGCCAAGGCCGCCGCCGAAGGCATCGCCACCTTCGCCTTTGCCCGCAAGGACTATGCCAGCAAGGACGCGCATGAGGCGGCGATATTTTCGGCGCTCGACGAGCTTTCGCCCGACATTCTCTGCCTGGCAGGCTACATGCGGCTGCTGACGCCGACCTTCATCCAGCGTTACGAAGGCCGGATGCTCAACATCCACCCTTCCCTGCTGCCGCTATTTCCCGGCCTGCACACCCATCAGCGGGCAATCGACGCCGGCATGCGGATCGCCGGCTGCACGGTGCATTTCGTCACCGAAGGTATGGACGAGGGACCGGTGATCGGCCAGGCCGCCGTCCCGGTTCTTTCCGGCGACACGGCCGAAAGCCTTGCCGCGCGTGTGCTCACCGTCGAACACCGGATCTATCCGCAAGCCTTGCGGCTGTTTGCCGAAGGTCGCGTGACGATGGAAGGTGGCAAGGCCGTCGGCGCTGAGGCCTCGACCGCAGCACCCAAGGCTCAGCTGATCTCGCTGATCGGCGACCGCGCCTAAGCGCATCGCCACACGACGCGCTTCAGACTGGTGACAAAGTCGGCCAGCTTGCCGCCTGGTTCGAATGGCCGCCCCTCATCCGGCTGCCGCCACCTTCTCCCCGTAAACGGGGCGAAGGGACCATGTCGCAACCTCTCCGTTCCCCGCAACCTGTCGTATGGCACGTCCCCTCGCCCCGTTTACGGGGAGAGGGCTAGGGTGAGGGGCAGCCATCTTTCATTGCTTTATGCATGTCGTCGTCCCAAAACTGCGGTTTTGGGCGACATGCATTAAGCCGCCAGCGCCCGCAGCGGATGCAGCGTGCCGTCGCTATAGACGAAGCGGCCGGCGCGGAAGGTGGCGCGGATGCGGTTGATCTCGCCCCGCTCGACCACGACCAGATCGGCGCGCTGGCCGATGGCGATCTCGCCGCGGTCCAGGAGGCCGGCGGAACGGGCCGCGTTGCCGGTCGCCATGGCAACGGCGGCTGGCAGGCCGCCCTCCACCATGTCGGCAAGCTTGAAGATACCGGACACGAAGGCAGCCGGATGATAATCGGCGGCAATGACGCTCAGCAGACCGGCCCTCGCAGCATCGAGCGCGCTGAGATTGCCCGACATCGACTGGCCGCGGAGTGCGTTCGGCGCGCCCATCAACGTCCAGAGACCGCGACGTCGCGCCTCTTCGGCCGCAGGTGCGGTGACCGGAAACTCGCTGATGGTGACACCGAGATCGTGCATTTCGGCGACTTTTTCAACACTGTCGTCGTCATGCGAGGCAAGCGACAGCTTGTGCTTCAGCGACAGCGCTACGATCTCCTTCAGCTTGGCTTCGATGTCAGGATTGCTGCGCATGGCGATGCGCTTGGCGACGATCTCCGCCGCCATTTCCTCGGAGACGGCGCGGCGCTCGGAAATGCTGAGAATGTAGCTCTGCAGGTTGTTGTACTGGCCCTGGCCCGGCGTGTGGTCGGTGAGCGAAACCATGTCGATCTGATCGGCATTCAGCAGGCGCTCGAGTGCCGCGGCTGCGCCGACGTTGGTGATCTCGTAGCGGGCGTGGACGCGGTGGTCGATCAGCAGATCGTCACGCAGGCGGTTGATGCCCTCGATCACCGCCGATGTCGTCTCCAGCGAGCGGACGTGGCCGTAGACGCTCTCTGTCGCGAAGGAGACGGCGGCGAACGCCGTCGTGACGCCGGCGGCGGCAAGCTTCTTGTCAAGTTCGTGGATGCCGAAATCGATCGGCATCGTCGCGTTCGGCCGCGGGGCGATTTCGCGCTCGATCATGTCGCCGTGGAGATCGACGAATCCGGGCATCAGCAAACGCCCGCCGCCATCAATGGCAGCACCGGCGACCGGCTCCTCCCTGATCTCGGCGATGAGACCATCCTCTACACGCACGGAACCTTCACTCACCACCTCGCTTGGGAGAACGAGGGTGAAATTGCTGAGCCACATGGGCTTTCTCCTGACCGCATCCGATGATTGACAAACCGCAGCGCATAGAACTGCTTCGTGACAACTGCATGAAGAACTTCCAAACTTCTTACTCTTTCCGTTCTTGCTTCGCCATACTTGACCAATCAGTTGACCAAGTTTTGACGTGACATTACATTAAACACAAAGTGGACGGTGGCTATGACGATCAAAGTGAAAGTGGCAGAGGCAAAAACGCATCTCTCGGAGCTTCTGACAAAGGTGGAAGCAGGCGAAGATGTGGTGATATCACGCGGCAACAACGCGGTCGCCCGCATGATCAAGATCGATGACCATCGCCAGAGGCTCGACGCCATCCGTGCACTCCGCAGCGAACGGGCAGAACGCGCCGGAGCAACCGCGGCCGAAATTCAAGCCTGGCGGCGCGAAGGCCAACGCTGATGCCGTTCGTGGTTGATGCTTCGGTTGCGGCGGCTTGGTTGCTTGTCGATGAGGAAAGCCGGACTGCCGAAGAAGCCTTGTCGTTTCTCGAAACGGAAGACGCCTTGGTGCCCGATCTCTTCTGGCATGAGATACGCAACATCCTGTTGACCGCGGAACGGCGGAAACGCATCTCCAACGAGGATGTGCTCGCTTGTCTCATGCGACTCACCAGCCTGCCGCTGCGCACTGTCTCAAGCGAAGACCATCTTCCGATCTTGCGACTTGCCCGAAAATATCAACTATCGGTCTATGACGCCGCTTATCTGGCGCTTGCGGTCGCAGAGAACGTATCGCTTGCGACGCTGGACGCCAGACTGGAACGTGCCGCGTCAGCGGAAAGTCTCACCTTCGGGCTGGGTTAGAAAAGCGTTCCCCTGTTCAACAGCGCCCATTGCAGAAGCACGATCGTTTTGACGTCGAAGATCTCGCCGGTTTCGATCATCGCCGCCGCTTCGTCGAGCGGGATTTCGAGGACCTCTATATCCTCGTGCTCCTCATCCAGGCCGCCGCCTTCCGCCACGCGGTCGGCGATGTCGATGAGGGCTGCGAAGAAATGCACGACTTCGGTGACGGCGCCCGGCGAGGGATAGGATTTGAACAGGAAGCGCGCATCGCGTAGGCGATAGCCGGTCTCCTCCATCGCCTCGCGACGGATCGCCGCCTCGGGATGGTCGTCGTCGAGAAGGCCGGCAGGCACCTCGATGATCCAGCTGGGATCGCCGTTGAGATGAACGGCGAGGCGGAATTGGCGGACGAGAACGACGAGGTCGCGCTTGGGATCGTAAAGCAGGATGCAGGCGGCCGGCGTGCGGTGATAGACTTCCCGCTTCAACCGCTGGGTCGCGCCCTTGCGGTCGATATAGTCGAGTAGGTAGCTGCTCAGCCGCGTCCACCCATTCGACAGGATTTCTTCGCTGACGATCTTCACGCGTGATTTCGGCTGCATCATGCTGCGTCCCTGCGAAGCCAGACCTTGTTGTCGTGTACAGCCGCCCCGCCATAGGGCGCGACGGGGTCGGCACCGGTCAAGACGTTGATGCCCTCGCCGTCGACATGCGCTTTGTTCGGCCAGAGCCCCTCGCCGATCAGCACGCCGGATTTGACTTCGGTGGTGATGCGGGCATGGAGGCGCAGATCGCCGCGGCTGTTGCCAATACGGACGAGATCGCCATGGCCGATGCCATTGGCTTCGGCGTCGGCCGGATTGATCATCACTTCAGGACGACCTTCCTTCTGGCGAGAGGTCTTGGTCTCGGAGAAGCTCGAATTCAGGAAGTTGCGCGCCGGCGAGGTGGCGAGCCGGAAGGGATGTTCGTAATCGGCGACTTCGATGACATCGACCTGATCGGGGAAGGCCGGAAGCGCGGCATGCGGACCGAGCGCGCCGATAGAAGCCGGGGGCTTGTTCGGCGCCGGCTGATCGATCCAGTCCGGGCGGAAATGGAACTTGCCATCCGGATGGGCAAAGCCGTTCAGATAATGCGCCTCCTCGAAAGCGGGCTGACGATCGAACCATTTGTGTTCGAGGAAATGGTCGTAATCCGGCAGGCCGCTCGATTCCAGAATGCGGTCGACCATCTCGCGGGCGGTGAAGCCGAAGCCGGGGCGATCGGCGACGCCGAGGCGTTTTGCCAGTTCCTCGATGACGAAGAGATTGGTGCGCACGGTTGGCGGCGGCTCGACCAGCTTCGGCCCCAGCAGGATATGGTTCTGGCCGCCGGCGCGGTAGATGTCGTCGTGCTCGACGAACATCGTCGCGGGAATGACGATATCGGCGATCTCAGCCGTTTCGGTCATGAACTGTTCATGGACCGCGACGAAGAGATCGTCGCGGGCGAAGCCGCGTCTGACGAGGCGCTGCTCGGGCGCGATGTTGGCGGGATTGGTGTTCTGGACCAGCATCGCCGTCACCGGACCGCGATGGCGCAGCGCCACCGGATCGCCGGTCAGCACCCGGCCGATCTGGGATTGATCGAGCATGCGGACATCCGCATCCTTCATCGACCGGCCGGTCAGTTCCGCATTGTTCATGCGGAAGATGTCGCTGTTTGAATGGAAGGCGCCGCCGCCCTCATATTTCCAGGAGCCGAGAACGGTGGCGATCGAGGCGGCCGCATGCATGGCGACCGCGCCGTTGCGCTGGCGGGTGAAGCCATAACCCAGGCGGAAAAAGGTCTTCTTCGTCGTGCCGACGAGGCTGGCGAAGGCTTCGATCTCCTCTACCGAAAGGCCGGTGATGGCAGCGGCCCATTGCGGCGTCTTGGTTTTCAGATGCGCCTCGAGACCGGCGGGATCATCGGCATATCTCGCCATATAGTCACGGTCGGCGTAACCGTCGCGGAAGGCGATGTGCATGACGGCGCAGGCGAGTGCGGCGTCGGTGCCTGGCCTGACGATCAGCGCCATGTCGGCCTGCTTCATCGTCGGATTGTCGTAAATGTCGATGACAACGATCTTCGCGCCGCGCTCCTTGCGCGACTTGATGGCGTGGGTCATCACGTTGACCTGCGTCGACACCGCGTTGGTGCCCCAGATGACGACGCAATCGGTGCGGCCCATCTCCCGCGGATCGGGACCGCGCAGCGTGCCGGTCGCCATGGTGAAGCCGGTCCAGGCGGGGTTGGTGCAGATCGAGGAGAAGAAGCCGGAGTAACGCTTGGCATGACGCAGACGATCGATGGAATCGCGCTGCACCCAGCCCATGGTACCGGCGTAGAAATAGGGCCAGACCGCTTCGCTGCCGTCCCTTGCCTCGGCCTTCACAAAAGCCTCGGCGATCTCATCCAGCGCATCGTCCCAGGAAATCTGCTGCCACCGCCCTGCCCCCTTGGCGCCGGCGCGGCGTAGAGGACGCATCAGGCGGTCGGGATGGTAGAGCCGCTCGGCATAACGGGCGACTTTGGCGCAGATGACGCCCGACGTGTAGGAATGGTCATTGGCGCCACGGACACGGCCGATGCGGCCATCTTCCGATATCTCGACCTCCAGCGCACAGGTGGAGGGACAGTCATGCGGGCAGGCCGTGTGGCCCACCCTGTTTTCCGGCTTTTCTGATTTGGCGTGGATGGGGGTCGCAATGTTCATGGCATTTGTATATTCCAAGGCTTGCACGGCCAAAAGCCACAAAAATTCCCCATGACGCGAATTCATACGGACATCAGCAAAAATGAACTACCGCCACATCTATCACGCGGGCAACTTTGCCGATGTGCTGAAACATGTCGTGCTGACGCGGCTGATCCGCTACATGCAGAAGAAGGATGGCGGCTTCCGCGTGCTCGACACGCATGCCGGCATCGGGCTCTACGACCTCTCCTTAGAAGAAGCGCAGAAAACCGGCGAATGGCTCGATGGCATCGGCAAGCTGATGGAGGCAGAGCTCGGCCCTCAGGTCTCTGAACTGCTGGAGCCCTACCTCTCGGCAATCCGCGAACTCAATCCTGAAGGCGGCATCCGCTTCTATCCCGGCTCGCCGAAACTTGCGCGCATGCTGTTCCGGCCGCAGGACCGCCTGTCGGCGATGGAACTGCATCCCGAGGACTACGTCAGGCTGTACCGGCTGTTCGAGGGCGATCACCACGCCCGCATCACCGAGCTCGACGGCTGGCTGGCGCTCGGCGCACATCTGCCGCCGAAGGAGAAGCGCGGCATCGTGCTCGTCGATCCGCCCTTCGAGGAGGAGGACGAATATCAGCGGCTGGCCGAGGGGCTGGAAAAGGCCTATCGGCGCTTTCCCGGCGGCACCTACTGCCTGTGGTATCCGCTGAAGAAGGGTGCGCCGATCAAGGAATTCCACGAGAGGCTGCAGGCGCTCGATATCCCGAAAATGCTCTGCGCCGAACTTGCCGTTCGCAGCGACCGCGGCATTACCGGACTGACGGGCTCCGGACTCGTCATCGTCAACCCGCCCTTCACACTGAAGGACGAGTTGCACCAATTGCTGCCCGCATTGAAGGACCATCTGGCGCAAGACCGTTTCGCCTCGCACCGTGCCTTCTGGCTGCGCGGCGAAAACAAGGCCGTCAAGGACGATTGACCAGCCAATCGCCTTACGGAATAGTCCGCGCCGCAGTCTACAACCTCATCAGGTGTCCCATGAAGCTCCTTTGTTCGCCCGCCTCGCCCTATTCCAACAAGGTGCGGATGGCCGCATATTTTCTGGGCCTGGATTTGAACGCTATCCGGGTCGACACCAATACCGGACCGGCGATCCTGGTGGATAACAATCCGCTCGGCAAGATCCCGACGCTGCTGACCGATGACGGGATCTCGATATATGACAGCGTAGCGATCATGCATTATTTCGACCGGCTGACGAAGGGTGGGCTCTACCCTTCGAAGAAGGGCAAGCGCACGGATGCGGAAATCCTCGAGGCGCTGTGCGACGGCATCTGCGACTGCCTGCTGGCGATCGTCTACGAGCGGCGCTTCCGCGACGAGGAAAAAATTCACCAGCCGTGGATCGACCGGCAATGGAAGAAGGCGACGAGCGGGCTCGCTCATCTCAGCGCCAATCCACCGAAAACAGGCAAGAAGCTCAATGGCGGACATTTCGCGCTGGCCGCGACGCTCGATTATCTCGAGCTGCGCTTCAAGGACCAATGGGAAGCCGATCATGCGCCTCTGATCGACTGGCAGCGGCAGTTCGACAAGAAATTCCCTGCCCACAGCGAGCTCAAGTCTGAGGGCTGAGCGGGCTCAGCGTCTGGAGCAACGAGCACACAGCAAAAAGCCGGGCGACGTGCCCGGCTTTTCCATGTTCGAATATTCAACTCGCTTAGAACTTGACGCCGATGCCGAGCTTGACGCTGTTCTCGTCGTAACCGCGCGAGAAGCTGCCGGAGTCGAGGTCGTAATCCTTGCTCTGGTAGTCGGTGTAGCGATATTCCAAGCGCGTCGTGATGTTGTTGGTCACGAAGGCTTCGACACCAGCGCCGACCGTATAGCCGTAATTCGTCTTGCTTTCGTCCGAGGTACCGTCGGAAACCTTGACGTCGCCGATGGCAAGACCAGCTGTGCCGTAGAGCAGGAAGGGATTCATGTCGTAACCGACGCGGCCACGGACGGAGCCGTTCCAGCCATACTTGTTCTTGACGCCGCCTGAGGAGACATCGTCGCCGCTGTAGCCGAGATCGGATTCAACGCCGTAAACGATCTGGCCCTGCTGCCAGTTGTAGCCGGTGAAGACCTGGCCACCGAAACCGTAGGTGTGACGGTCGGAACCGAAGTCACCCATGTTGTAGGTGCCGGCGCCGCCGAGGTAGAAGCCTTCCCAGTTGCCAGCCGGCTTGACCGGAGCTTCCTGGGCGACCGGTGCTTCCGGAACCTGGTCGACGGCATCGGCCGCCTGAGCTGCCGAGACGCCCGCAATTGCAAAAACGGAGGCCATGAGGCCAGCAATGAGTACACGCATACTTAGTCTCCTTTCAGTCCCGCGCCGCTTACCATCTGTCTATCAGTGAAGCATTGGCGGGATATTGCCAGATGTCCCTTCCGGATCGAGATTGAAATTGGAACTGAAATGCGGATTTGAAAGAGCCAAATTGTGATATCATTGTGGCTGCCGCATGGCTGAAATTCGATGTTGCTTTGGCGCAACATGCACTTTGTTAACCCTACCGAAGAGTTAAACTTAAAATACCTATTTTAGGAAATCGCATTCTTAAATAATACATAGAATATCCGGCTCTCCGACGCAACCGCAACGGCCTATTTATATAATCTCCGCCCGCCCCTATATAGTCTGCTGACAGACTCGCGGGATCAGAAGGCAAGATTTTGAACCACAAAAGACTTCGCTCGGCCCTTATAACAGGGGCTGCAAAAAGAATAGGCCGGGCAATCGCCGAAGACCTTGCCGCAAATGGCTTTTCCGTTGCGATCCACGCGAACGGCTCCATCGGTGAGGCCGAAGAGCTGGTGGCGGAATTGCGGCAAAAGGGACAAAGGGCGATCGCGCTGCAGGCCGACCTTAGCGATCTTGGCGAGACGGGCGCATTGGTCGCGAAGGCGTCGGAAGCGCTCGGACCGCTCGATCTGCTCGTCAATAATGCGTCGGTCTTCCAGCATGATTCCGCGCGTAGTTTCAATGCCGCCACATGGGCATTGCACTTCGACCTGCATGTCCGCGCGCCCTCTATCCTTGCGGCGGCCTTCGCGCAGCAGATGCCCGCTGAGGCAGCAGGGCTGATCGTCAATATCATCGACCAGCGGGTCTGGGCGCTGAGGCCCAGCTTCTATTCCTATACCCTCTCCAAATCCGCGCTGTGGACGGCGACGCAGACGCTTGCACAGGCATTGGCGCCACGCATCCGCGTCAATGCCATCGGCCCCGGCCCCTCGATGCCGAGCGAGCGGCAGGCGATGGAGGACTTCCAAGCGCAGGTCTCAGCCCTTATCTTGCAGCGAGGGCCGGCGCTGGAGGAATTCGGACAAACGATTCGCTTCCTTTACGACACGCCCTCGATCACCGGCCAGATGATTGCCCTCGACGGCGGCCAGCACCTCGCCTGGCAGACGCCCGATGTGGCGGAGATTACGGAATGAATGGACGAAAGCTGCCGGATGGCGGCGTTCTCTACGACGAGACGGATGAGAGCGAAGACGATATCGAAGTGGAAGGCGACGTTTCCGCCGCCGCCCCGCTTGCGGCTGCGGTCGACTGGAACGCGGGCAGCCTCAACGAGACCGGGCTTATCGGCGCGGAACTGATCGCCGAATTCGTCAAGCGGCTCCCCAACAGCCCCGGCGTCTACCGTATGTTCAACGCCGAGGGTGACGTGCTCTATGTCGGCAAGGCGCGCAGTCTGAAGAAGCGCGTCAACAATTACGCCGTCGGCCGCGTGCATTCCAACCGCATCGCCCAGATGGTGCGCCAGACGGCCAACATGGAATTCGTGACGACGCGCACGGAAACCGAAGCGCTGCTGCTGGAAGCAGATCTGATCAAGCGCTTGCGGCCGCGCTTTAACGTGCTTTTGCGCGACGACAAGTCGTTTCCCTATATCCTCATCACCGGCGATCACCGGGCGCCGGCGATCTTCAAGCATCGCGGTGCGAGAGCGCGAAAGGGCGACTATTTCGGACCTTTCGCTTCGGCCGGCGCAGTCGGGCGGACGATCAACTCGCTGCAGCGCGCCTTCCTGATCCGCACCTGCACCGACAGCGTCTTCGAAACGCGCACGCGGCCCTGCCTGCTCTACCAGATCAAGCGCTGTTCCGGTCCGTGCACGCATGAGGTCAGCGACGAGGGTTACGACGAACTGGTGCAGGAGGCGAAGGACTTCCTGTCCGGCAAGAGCCAGAAGGTGAAGTCGCATATGGCCGAGGCGATGAACCAGGCGGCCGAGGACCTCGATTTCGAACGAGCGGCGATCTATCGCGATCGCCTGGCGGCACTGTCGCATGTGCAGAGCCATCAGGGCATCAATCCGGCCGGCGTCGAGGAGGCTGACGTTTTCGCCATCCATCATGAGGGCGGCATCTCCTGCATCCAGGTGTTCTTCTTCCGCACCGGCCAGAACTGGGGCAACCGCGCCTATTTCCCGAAGGCCGATCCGCAGCTTTCGAGCGCCGAAGTGCTGAATTCCTTCCTCGCACAGTTCTACGACGATAAGCCGGTGCCGAAGCAGATCATGCTGTCGCAGACGGTCGAGGAACTGGAACTGCTCGCCGCAGCACTCGGTGAAAAGGCCGGCCACAAGGTTTCCATCCTCGTGCCGCAGCGCGGCGAGAAGCGCGATCTCGTCGACCATGTCGTCGGCAATGCGCGCGAGGCGCATGGGCGAAAGCTCGCGGAGACGGCATCGCAGTCGCGGCTGCTCGAAGGTTTCAAGGAAACGTTCAAGCTTGCCTATACGCCGCAGCGCATCGAGATCTACGACAATTCGCATATCATGGGCACCAATGCCGTCGGCGGCATGGTGGTCGCGGGGCCGGAAGGTTTCGTCAAGAACCAGTACCGCAAGTTCAACATCAAATCGACCGACATCACGCCCGGCGACGACTTCGGCATGATGAAGGAGGTGATGACGCGGCGTTTCTCGCGGCTGATCAAGGAGGAAGGCATTCCTGACCGGACGGCGCAGGCGGCGACCCCCGACGCTGCCGACATGCCCTTCCCGACCTGGCCCGATGTGATCCTCATCGACGGCGGCCAGGGGCAGATGACGGCAGTGCGCGCCATCCTTGCGGAACTCGGCATCACCGAGAGCGTGACGGCGATCGGCATCGCCAAGGGCGTCGACCGCGATGCCGGGCGCGAACGCTTCTTCCCGCCGGGACGAGAAAGCTTCACGCTGCCGCCGCGCGATCCGGTGCTCTATTTCATTCAGCGCATGCGCGACGAGGCGCATCGTTTCGCGATCGGCTCCCACCGGACTCGGCGCAAGAAGGAAATGATCAAGAACCCGCTCGACGAGATCGGCGGCATCGGCCCATCGCGCAAACGCGCGCTGCTCCAGCATTTCGGCACGGCAAAGGCGGTTTCGCGCGCCGCCCTGTCCGACCTGATGGCGGTGGAAGGCATATCGGAAGCCGTCGCCAGGCAGGTCTATAACCATTTCCACGACGACGCCGCGAAATAACCGGCGTCCGTCGCAAATTCCACGCAAAGGCGGTGAAAAGACAGAAAGAATGTTGACGGTCCGCGGCCAAAGCCGTCATCTACCGCAACGACCCGAGCACGATGCGGAGGTCCTAAAGTGTTACAGCGTCCTTGGCGCGTCAGAAAAAAGGCGCGGCGCTGTAGCAGCGCATCAATTCAGAGAAACGATCCCATGGCATCGCGTGCGTACAGCATTCCCAATCTTCTGACCTACGGTCGTATCCTCGCCGTGCCGCTGATCGTTCTCTGCTTCTTCATCGAGGGCAGGCTGTCGATCAGCAACACGGCGCGCTGGGTGGCGCTGTGGATCTTCGTCATCGCCTCGCTCACCGATTTCCTCGACGGCTATCTCGCGCGCATCTGGAACCAGACGTCGAATATCGGCCGCATGCTCGACCCGATCGCCGACAAGCTGCTGGTCGCCTCGATTCTTCTGCTGGTCGCGGCCGACCAGACGATCGCCGGCTGGTCGATCTGGGCGGCGATCACCATTCTCTGCCGCGAGATCCTGGTTTCGGGCTTGCGCGAATATCTGGCGGCGCTGAAGGTCAGCGTACCCGTGACGCGGATCGCCAAGTGGAAGACGACGCTGCAGCTTGTCGCCATCGCCTTCCTGCTCGCCGGCCCGGCCGGCGACGAGATTTTCCCCTATACGACGCAGATGGGCATCGCGCTGCTGTGGATCGCGGCGCTGCTGACCATCTACACCGGCTATGATTATTTCCGCGCCGGACTGAAACATATCGTGGATGACGAGGAATGACGCGGCTTATCTACTTCGCTTGGGTGCGCGAGCGCATCGGCAAGGGCGAGGAGGAGATCGACCTCCCCTCCTCCGTCGTCACCGTTGCCGATCTCCTCACTCATTTGAAGACGCTGGGCGAAGAATATGAGACCGCACTTCAATATCCCGACGTGATCCGCGTGGCGCTCGACATGGAGCATGTCGAGCATGACGAGCCGATATCAGGGGCGAAAGAGATCGGGATATTTCCGCCGATGACGGGGGGATAGGGCGGTGACCGTGGTGCCGTGTCGCTACCCCCCTCTGCCCTGCCGGGCATCTCCCCCACAAGGGGGGAGATTGGCTGGGAGCACGGGTTTCCTCAAACAGTCGACGTTTCAGCCCGGCAAAACTGTAGATGGGCACGATGGTCAAGCCACGCGTAATCTCCCTCCTTGTGGGGGAGATGCCCGGCAGGGCAGAGGGGGGTTGGCACGGCACGCCCTCTCCATAACCTTCGCTACGGTATCAAAGCAGTTGGGGATGTTATCATGACCATCACCCCCATCACCCCCACCATCCGCGTCCAGCATGAGGACTTCGACCTGCGGGCCGAGGTCGATCGCCTCTCCAAGGGCAAACCCGGCATCGGCGCCGTCGTCACCTTTTCCGGCCTCTGCCGCGATGAAGGCGGGACGCTGGCAGCCCTCGAACTCGAGCATTATCCTGGCATGGCTGAAGCGGAGATGCGGCGCATCGGCGATCTGGCCATCGCGCGGTTCGGACTTCTCGGCCTCACCGCCATCCACCGCTACGGGAAGATCGCTGCCGGCGAGAATATCGTGCTCGTCGTCGCGGCCGCACCGCACCGGCAGGCGGCGTTCGACGGCGCCAATTTCGTCATGGATTTCCTGAAGACTGCTGCCCCCTTCTGGAAGAAAGAGCACGCCAGGGATGGTGCCACCGGAGACTGGGTCGCGGCGAAGGACTCCGACGACGCAGCGCGCGACAAGTGGAAGTAAATTAGTAAATTAGAGCACCACGCGCTCCCTGCGGCTCATGACCAAGAGCAGGACGAGCAGCGAGAAGATAACCAGATCCCGCCAGACGAAGGGGCCATAGGCGCCCCACATGGTTTCGACGACGGCAAGCGCGGCCGCGCCGCCGGCCGAGCGCAGCGGATCGGAGTAGCCGCCGACGGCTGCGATCAACAGCACCTTCAGTCCGAACATCAGGCCGGAGCCGAAATCCATCGAGCCGTAATAGAAGGTGGCGAGGATGCCGCAGATCGTGGCGACGAGAGCGGCTGCCGCATAGGCGACGAGAAAGACGCGGTCGGCGCTGGTGCCGCAGAGTTCGGCTGCCAGCGGGTCATCGGTGACGGCGCGCCAGATGCGGCCCCAGGCCGTGCGCCTGAGGATCAGCGTACCGATCGCGACGATGGCGCACATCAGCGCCGTGTCGATCAACTGGATATGGGTGAGCGTCACCTTGAAGGGGCCGTCGCTCCAGAAGACGACCGTGTCGTTCAGGAATGGCGGCAGCCAGATGGCGCGGGTATTGGCGGCAAGCCGGGCAGTCTCCATCAGCACGATCATCATGCCGAGGGCGGCGACGATGACCGTATTCGGCGATTTGCTGACCAGCGGCAGCATGATCGAGCGGCCGATCCATAGGCCCGCCCCCAGCGAATAGACGATGGAAGCGCAGGCGCCGACGGCAAGGGCGGCCGGCAGCACCAACCAGAAGCGGTTGAAAGCAAGTTCGGTGAAGAGCAGCAGGATCTGGCCCGCGAAGGCAAAGATCGCCCCATAGGTGATGTCGGCCCGCTTCGTCACGCCGAAGGCGACGGCATAACCGAAGGCAAGCGCGGCATAGAGGGCAGCAAGTGGAACCGCATTCGCCAGCTGCTGCAGAAGATAGGCCATTCGAGACACTCCGCGTCATTAAAATTATAACTGGTAAAACCTATTTCGCTAGTTATAATTTCATCATGAGCTTTTCCTGGACCCCTCACCGCTTTGCCGGCGGCGCACTGGCGCTCGATGTCGTCAACAGCGTCGTTCTGCGCCACGATGCAACGCGGCGGATCGACCGCTTCGCGGTCAGGGATCAGATGCGGAGCTTTCCGCGCGCCGCCGCCGAATACTGCGCCGAGCGTGCCCTTTTCGGCGATATCGCGCCGGTGGCGGCGGAAAGCGAAGCGGATTTCATCGCGCTGCGGGAAGCGATCGACGTCTATTTCCGCGAGCGTATACTGAATGGCGGCGACGACCAATTGCTGGCCGGGCTGCTGGAAGCGCTGGCGAAGACATTGCGCGACGCGGGCCCCAACAGCCTAGCCGCGGCGACCGCCCATTCGGCACTGCGGCTGATCGCCATGCCCGATCTGGAGCGCATGAAGATCTGCGGCAATTGCGGCTGGCTGTTCATAGACCGCAGCAAGAACAGGAGCCGGGCCTGGTGCGACATGGCGGTCTGCGGCAACCGCGCCAAGGCGAACCGTCACTATCGCCGCAAGAAGGAGGAGACGCCATGAAGAAATATATGATCGTAGTGGTCGCAGCAACCGCCCTTCTGCTTTCCGCCTGCCAGCGACAGGCGGAAAACCTGGTCGAGGTCACCGGCCATCTCTTCGTCTTCAACTATCGGGTGGCGAGCGCCACCTATCTGCTGACGCTGAAGAAGACAGGCCCCATCCCCGACGGCTCGGTCATCATCGCCGAATTCGAAAATCCGCAAGGAGGCGATCCGTTGGTGCTGAACCAGAAGATCTACCCGATCGACGACAAGATCGCTCTGCAGAGCGAAAAACTGCACTGCGTGCGCAAGGACCGCCCCTATTCCGTCAGTGTCCGGCTGGTCGACAAGGACGGCAAGGTGCTGCAGGAATTGAAGACGCAGTTCCGGTCCGACCTCGACCAGACCGTCCTGCCGAGCAAGCCGCTCGTCGTCGGCGCGCTTTATGACAAGAACCCGGAGGTCTTCAAGCCTGATGGCAGTGTCGATTTCTCGAATACCGACAAATGCCCGGCATAGAGAAATGTATAGAAAAAGCCGGAGCAAGGCCCCGGCTTTCGAGAGTCAATTCAAGGCATTGCCGGCGAATGCCGAAGCGTGGCCTCAGCCGACGATTTCGGTATCGGAGAACCAGTACTTGATTTCCTGGGCAGCTGTTTCAGGAGCATCCGAGCCGTGAACGGAATTCTCGCCGATCGACAGAGCGTGAACCTTGCGGATCGTGCCTTCGTCAGCGTTTGCCGGGTTGGTCGCGCCCATGATCTCGCGGTTCTTGAGGATTGCGCCTTCGCCTTCCAGCACCTGGACGACGGTCGGGCCGGAGGTCATGCCTTCGACCAGCTCACCGAAGAAGGGACGGTCCTTGTGAACGGCGTAGAAGCCTTCGGCTTCGCGACGGCTCATCCAGACGCGCTTGGAAGCGACGACACGCAGACCGGCATCTTCGAGCATCTTGGTGATAGCGCCTGTCAGGTTGCGCTTCGTTGCATCAGGCTTGATCATCGAGAAGGTGCGTTCAATCGCCATAGTCAAATCCTCTGTTTTCTCGGGAAAAGTGGGCGGTCTTTACCCGCCCCAACGCCCGAAAACAAGAGGTAGGCGGCAATTTCACGCCGCTGTCACAGTCCTGCCGCGGTTTTGGTGAAGATCGAGGCAGCGTTCGAACCAGGCCATGACGGGATCGTCGGCAGCCAGCATGGCGAGACCGGCGGAGACACGCAGCCATTGCAGCGCGCCGAAGACGATATAGTCGGCAAAGAGCGGTGTCTGCCCGCCGATGAAGGGTTGGAATTTCAGCATGTGCCGGAGCGGCTCCAGCTTGGCGCCGAAGGCGGCCTTCTCCACCTCGCTATCGGCGGCAACCATTTCCAACGGCTTGCCGAGCCGAGCCTCCCGGCTTTCGCGGAAATAAGCCTTGTCTCCCTCGTCGAGGTTCGCATGGATGTCGAGAAGGGCGATGCGCATGATCGCCGGATGGATGATCATCTGCGAATAGCCTTCCACCATCCGCGACAACGCCTTGCCGCCTTCGCCGTTGAACAGTGACGGCCGCTCGGGATAGGCCTCCTCCAGATAGAGCGCAATGTCGAAGCTGTCGGAGACCAGCCGGCCATTGTCGTCGAGAACCGGCACGATCGACGAGACGCCGCCGCCGATCGCGCTGATGCGGGCATAGGTGGTCAGGATCTCCTCGAAATCGAGCCCCTTGTGCGCGAGCGCCATGACAGCCTTCCAGCAATGGGGCGAAAAGAAGCGCCGCTCGTCGGCGCCGCAGAGGGAATAGAGGGCTCTGGTCATGACAGTCCTTTCGAGATCGCAGCTCTATCCATTCCACGACAGAAAGCGCCTGCGATCAAATCAGGAAATTTCATGGCGTCATCACTCGGCTTTCTGGGGAAACCGGCTAGACTGCCGATACGACACGGGAGGGGCAGGATGCTCAGACATTACAAGATGTTCGCCGCCTATAATCGCTGGGCCAACCGCCAAGTCTATGCGGTCGCGGCCGAACTCAGCGATGCAGAATTCCGCAGCGACCGCGGCGCCTTCTTCGGCTCGCTGCATCGCACGCTCAATCATCTGCTCGTCGCAGACCGGATATGGATGAAGCGCTTCACCGGTACCGGCGAGGCACCGACGACGCTGAATGCCGTGCTCTTCGAAGATCTGGATGCGCTTGCCGCCGTACGCAAAATCGAGGACGAGCGTATCATTGCCTGGATGGACACGCTGGACGAGGCAGCTCTTGCCGCCGACTTCACCTATGTGCCGGTGACGCAGCCGGGCGAATTCACCCAGCCGCTGGCTCCAGCGCTTGCGCATCTCTTCAACCACCAGACCCATCATCGCGGCCAGTGCCACATGACGCTGACCGCGCTCGCCAAGCCGAGCCTTACGCTTGATCTCATCTACTTCCTGCGCAGCGAGGGTTGCGAGTGGATGTGAGGCACGATCTAAATTAAGAAGCCTCCCACTTTTCGGAGTCATGGTCTGGCCATCAAGACTGAATTAACCGCCATTGCCGGTTCTGCCGCCAATCCTGGGCTATCCCGGCGAAAGTTCAGCCTCTCTTAAAAGCTTACGGGCATAACGTGATGTGAGAGATGAGGCTGGGTCGCGAGGGATCGTCATGCAGAATGCAAGCGCAAACGCATTGTTGCCGCGCGAGGCTGTGCGCCCGGCGCCGAAGGGGGATATTCAGAAGATCGCCCAGCACATGGCGCGCCTCAACGTCGCCGCGCTGCCGCGCAATTACGAGCTCTTTCACGAGGTGATCGTCGGGCTGAATGCCGGCCTTGCGCAGGATATCGCAGCACTCGGACCGCAGCCGCAACAGCCCATGCTCGACGAGCTCGGCCTGAGATACCGCCTCGTCGGCCATTGCGGGCTGGCAGGCGAGACCTCACGGAATGAGGCGAGCCGAATGCTGCGCGATGTGGCGGAAAGGCTTGCCGAAGGGCTGAAGCACAAGAATACCTTTGCGCGCGCCTGCAGCGCTATCCTGAAATCCGTTTCCGGCCAGAGCGACCAGAGCCTTGCCGCTTTCCTCAGCGAGGTCGATTATCTCACTGCGTCGCTTTCGACCGTTCTTGCGGCCGAGATGGAAATCGGCGCGAAGCTGCAGGACGATATCAAGACGCTGGAAACGCTGGAGCGCGGCATTTCGGCAATGCAATCGGCCGCCATCGCCGACAGGATCACCGGACTTCCGAACCGCATTGCGCTGAACCGGACGATCGCCGATCTCTACGAGCGGGAAGAAGGTGCCGCCGGCAGCGCACTGATCATGATCGATATCGACAAATTCACCGATCTCAACGACAAATACGGCACGCAGGCAGGCAACAAGCTCCTGAAGAAGCTCGCCGGCCTCCTCCAGAAGTCGATCAAGAAAAACGATTTCATTGCCCGCACCCAGGGTGATGAATTCGCCCTGTTGTTTTCCAATGTCGGCATGCAGGATGCGATGGCGATTGCCGAGCGCCTGCGCGCCTCCGTCGAAGACAATCTGGTCTTCGCGACATCCGACAAGACCGATCGCGGCAGGCTCACCATCTCGATCGGCGTGGCGCTCAGCACCGATGCGGCAACGCCAGGGCAGTTGCAGGCCAATGCTCGCGTGGCGCTTCTCGCCGCGCAATCGAACCCCCGACTGCCGGTGCAGGCTTTCGGCCGCTGAGGCGGCGGACACGTGTTCTGGCCGCGGGACAAGCAAACTTGCCGGCGCACAAGCAAGCTTGGCGCGGGGATAAGCGCTCTTGCCTTGGCGAGCGCTTTCAGCCAAAACGCCGGCCATGATCACGCTCACCGATATTTCCGCCCGCATTGCCGGGCGCCTGCTTCTCGACAATGCCAGCGTTTCGCTGCCTTCAGGCACGAAGGCTGGGCTCGTCGGGCGCAACGGCGCCGGCAAGTCCACGCTTTTTCGCGTCATCACCGGCGATCTCGGCTCGGAGAGCGGAACGGTGTCGATCCCGAAGGCCGCACGCATCGGCCAGGTGGCGCAGGAAGCGCCGGCGACCGAAGACGCGCTGATCGAGATCGTGCTTGCCGCGGACAAGGAACGTACCGCCCTCGTTGCCGAGGCGGAAACGGCAACCGATCCGCACCGCATCGCCGAAATCCAGATGCGCCTCGTCGATATCGACGCGCATTCGGCCGAAGCGCGTGCGGCGAGCATTCTTGCCGGCCTCGGCTTCGACAAAGAGGCGCAGGCTCGCCCCGCCTCCTCCTTCTCCGGCGGCTGGCGCATGCGCGTCGCCCTTGCCGCCGTGCTGTTTTCCGAGCCGGATCTACTTCTGCTCGACGAGCCGACCAACTATCTCGACCTCGAAGGCACGCTGTGGCTGGAAGACTATGTCAGGCGCTACCCGCATACCGTCATCATCATCAGCCACGATCGCGACCTGTTGAACAACGCGGTCAATGCGATCGTCCATCTCGACCAGAAGAAGCTCACCTTCTATCGCGGCGGTTACGATCAGTTCGAGCGGCAGAAGGCGGAAGCCGACGAGCTGCAGACGAAAGCCAAAGCCAAGAACGACGCGGCGCGCAAACATCTGCAGGGCTTCATCGATCGCTTCAAGGCCAAGGCTTCGAAGGCCCGGCAGGCGCAATCGCGCGTCAAGGCGCTGGAGCGCATGGGAACGGTCGCCGCTGTCATCGAGGACCATGTGCAGCCGATCACGTTTCCCGAGCCGGAAAAGCAGCCGGCTTCGCCGATCGTCGCGATCCAGAGCGGCGCCGTCGGCTACGAGCCCGGCAATCCGATCCTGAAGAACCTCAATCTGCGCATCGACAATGACGACCGCATCGCCCTGCTCGGCTCGAACGGCAACGGCAAATCGACCTTCGCCAAATTCATCTCCGGCCGGCTGGCGCCGGAGAGCGGCGAAGTGAAGATCGCGCCGAGCCTGAAGATCGGCTTCTTCGCGCAGCACCAGCTCGACGACCTCATCCCCGAGCAATCGTCGGTGGAGCATGTGCGCCGCCTGATGCCCGGCGCGCCGGAAGCCAAGGTGCGCGCCCGCGTCGCCCAGATGGGGCTTGCGACCGAGAAGATGGCGACGGCCGCCAAGGATCTTTCCGGCGGCGAAAAAGCCCGCTTGCTGATGGGGCTTGCCGCCTTCAACGCGCCCAACCTGCTGATCCTCGACGAGCCGACCAACCACCTCGACATCGACAGCCGCCGCGCGCTGATCGAGGCGCTGAACGACTACGAAGGCGCCGTCATCCTGATCTCGCACGATCGCCATCTGATCGAGGCGACGGTCGATCGGCTGTGGCTGGTCAATGGCGGTACGGTGACGACCTTCGAAGGCGATATGGACGAGTACCGCGACCTCATCGTCACTTCCGGTAAAAAAAAAGAAGAAAGGCCGCAGCTAGCTGAAGACGCGACGTCGAAGGCCGACCAGCGCAAGCTCAATGCCGAACGTCGCGCCTCGCTGACGCCGCTCAGGAAAAAGATCAATGAAATCAGATCCTTGACGGCGAAGCTGGAGAAACAGATTCAGGCGCTTGACGCGGAACTTGCGGACCCGGCCCTTTACGAGAAGACGCCCACTAAAGCGGCCGAGAAGGCAAAGCAGCGCGGCGAAGCTGCGGCAAAACTGGCGGCTGCCGAGGAAGACTGGCTGATGCTGTCTGCCGAATACGAAGAAGCGATGGCGGGATAGTCACAAGTCTTAAGGAAAGCGTGGCGAAGTGCCGCGCTACAACACAATTTTTGCCGATCTCAACCGATCGTTAACCATAATCCGAAAGGTTGTCTCAACATTCATTACCGATTTGTTGAGCCCTTTCCATGTATCGTTTTTTCGTTCTGTCCTGCATGGCCCTCACGGCCGCCCTCTCCGCCTGCAGCACCGCCAGACAAGCCGCTCCCGATACCACGATCAAGACCTCGTCGGTGATCGCGCCCGAAGAGCGGAAACTTGCCTATGCCGGCGACGATGCGACCCCGCGCCTTGCCGGCCCGCATCATCTGGCCGGACGGATACTGGAGGTCTCCTCGCTCGCAGATCTCAAGCTGCAGGACAAGGAAGTGATCCTCAGCTTCGACGACGGCCCGATCCCTGGCCGGACCGACAAGGTGCTGGCAATCCTCGACCAGTTCGGCGTCAAGGGTGCCTTCATGATGGTCGGCGAGATGGCCGATATGCATCCGGCGCTCGCCCGCAAGGTCGCCCAGGATGGCAACACGATCGGCAGCCACACCTATGACCACGCCAACCTGAGTTCGCTGAGTTTCGACGCGGCGATGGCCGAGGTGATCAAGGGCGAATTGGCGGTGACCAAGGCGACCGGAACCGACGTCTCCTTCTTCCGCTTCCCTTATCTTGCCGAGAGCCACAGGCTGCGCGCCGCGATCGCCATGCGCGACATGGTGGTCATGGATGTCGATATCGACAGCAAGGACTACTTCACCACGACGCCGGTCTCCATAACCCAGCGGACGATGAACCTCTTGCACAAGCGCGGCCGCGGCATCATCCTGATGCATGACATCCACAAACGCACGGCGACGATGCTACCGACCCTGCTCTCGAAACTCGAAGCCGAAGGTTACAAGGTGGTGACGCTGAAATTCAAGAAGACCGAGGTGCCGAACACCGTCGTCGCCTCGGCCGATTTCGTGACGACCCGCTAGCGCATGAGCCCGAAAATCGAAATCGATCTTCGGGCCTATGCTAAGATTCAAAGTGTTACGGCGTCCTTCGCGCATCTGAAGAGACGCGCGGCGCAGTAAGGCGGGTTGCCAATTCGGGGTCGGCTGCCTAGATCTGTCCGACATCAACGGAAGCTGGCAGGCCGGACATGAACCTTCATCTCGAAACGGACGACGATCCGCGCACCCGCCAGTTCATCGACGAACACAACGCGCTTTCCGACGCGGCGTTGAAAACTCCGGAATTCGCTGGCGATCGCGACGCGATCAAGGCGCTGATCGAGCGGCAAGACAGGCTGACCGTTCCGATGCGCCGAGGCGAGTGGCTGTTCGATTTCCGCCAGAGCAAGGACAATCCTCTCGGCGTCTGGCTCCGCCTGCCGGCGGACCAGGAGCCGCTGCCGGACGCCGCCTGGGAGCCGGCCTTCGATCTCGACGCCTTCTGCGTGAGGGAAGGCAAGCGCTGGAACTGGCGCGGTGCCGTCACCTGCCCGTGGGAACCCACGCGGGTGCTGCTCACACTTTCGGACGGCGGCTCCGACCTTCTCCGGCTGCTCGAATTCGATGCCGAGCGGAGACAGATCGTCGAGGGCGGCTTCGACACCCCGGCCGCACGATCGCATGCCACTTGGCTGAGCCGCGACGAAATCTGCTATTTCGGTTCCATCGACCGGTTTTCGGCGACCCGTTCCGGGTGGCCGCGGGTCGGGCGGCGATTGAAGCGCGGGCAGCGGCCGGAAGATGCCGCCGTCATGTTCGAAGCAGCAGATGAGGACGTCTACGGCTTCAATCTCGTCATCGACCCTGCCCTGTCAGGCGCTTCGGCGGGTCACGAATTGATCGACATTTTCGTCGCCGCCCACGAGATCGGCGTCGCCAGCGCTTTCCTGATCGCCAGCGACGGGACGCGGCGGCGCATCGATCTGCCCGCCGAGGCCGATTTCCAGTTCAATCGCGATCATTGCCTTTGGCGGGCAAAGACCGATGAGCGCGTTGCGACCGGCAGCCTCGTGCTGCAACGCTTCGATCCCGGCTCTGAGACGGCCCTGCTCGGGCCGGAACGGATCCTGTTTCAGCCTGCCGAGGGCCAGTCCATTTCGCAAATGATGCTGATGCGCGAATGGTGCGTCTTCCTCATCTCCGATCGGCTGCGTCCGCGTCTCATGGTGCTCGACCTGACGAGGCCCGATGCCGAACAGCGCGAGATCGCGCTACCGGCGGACATGCAGACGGCTCACTTCAGGCCGCTCCATGCGGATCTGCATCTTGGCGACGATACGCTCCACATCGTCGGCCAGGGCTTCCTGCAGCCTCCCGCCTGTTATCGCCTCGAGCTGTCGGATCGCAGCAAGCAGGCCGAACTGATTTTCGTCGCCGCGGCGCCAAGCTATTTCGATGCGACCGACATGTCATCCGAACTGCTGGAGGCTGTTTCCGAGGATGGAACGAGGGTTGCCTACCGGCTGGTCCTGCCGAAGCAGTGGACCAAGGGCGCGCTGCCGGTCCTGTTGTACGGCTATGGCGGATTCGATGTTTCGCTGTCGCCGAGCTATTCAGGCGTGACAGGACGCTGGCTGGAGCAAGGCGGTGCCTATGTGCAGGCCTATATCCGCGGCGGCGGCGAATTCGGGCCGGACTGGTATCGCAGCGCCAAGCGGCAGGGGCGAGACCGGGCGTTTGCCGATTTCGTCGCCATCGCTCGCGATCTCGTCGCCCGCGGCTACACCGTACCGTCGCGGATTGCCTGCCAGGGCGGCAGCAACGGCGGCCTGCTGACCGGCGTGATGCTGACGCGTTATCCCGACGATTTCGGTGCCGTCTGGTGCCAGGTGCCGGTTCTCGACATGACACGCTTCCACCTGTTCAGCGCAGGGCAAGCCTGGATGGACGAGTACGGCGACCCGGAGACGCCCGTGGACCGGGATTTCATGCTCGGCTATTCGCCGCTTCACAATGTCAAGCCGGCGACCGAGGTCAGCTATCCGCCGATCTACGTCGAAAGCTCGGCCAATGACGACCGCGTGCATCCCTCGCATGCGCGCCGCTTTGCCGCGCTGCTGGAGGAGAAAGGACACCGGCCGCTCTTCCATGAATTCGGTTCGGGCGGGCATGGCGGCGACGGCAATTCCGAAGAGCGCGCCGCCCGCGCAGCAATGGGCTACAGCTTCCTTCGCCAAACCATCATGCGATAGAATGGAGCAGGAGAGCTTGTCGGCGCTCCTCTTTCTGATACAAACAAGTCAATAATCATACTTTTCATACAGGCTCGAGCGAAACACCATGTCTCCAATCAACCTCGCCATCGTCGGCGTCGGCAAGATCGTCCGCGACCAGCACCTTCCCTCCATCGCCAAGAACCCGGATTTCGAACTCGTCGCCACGGCAAGCCGCCACGGCACGGTCGAAGGCGTCAAGAGTTATACGACGATCGAGGCGATGCTCGACGCCGAGCCCTCGATCGATGCCGTTTCGCTCTGCATGCCGCCGCAATATCGCTACGAGGCCGCCTATAAGGCGCTCGTCGCCGGCAAGCACGTCTTCCTGGAAAAGCCGCCTGGCGCGACGCTGAGCGAAGTGGCCGATCTCGAAGCACTGGCGAGCAAGCAGGGTGCGTCGCTCTTTGCCAGCTGGCATTCGCGATATGCGCCGGCCGTCGAGGCCGCCAAGGCATTTCTTGCTTCGACGACGATCAAAAGCGCGCATGTGATCTGGAAGGAGGATGTCCGCCACTGGCATCCGAACCAGGATTGGATCTGGCAGGCTGGCGGCCTCGGTGTTTTCGATCCCGGTATCAACGCGCTGTCGATCGTCACCCATATCCTGCCGCGGCCGATCTTCATCACCGAGGCCGTGCTCGAATTTCCTGAGAATCGCGATGCGCCGATCGCGGCCGACATTCGCTTCCGCAATGCCGACGGCCTGCCGGTTCACGCCGAATTCGACTGGCGCCAGACCGGCAAGCAAAGCTGGGATATCGTCGCGGAGACGGCAGCCGGCCAGATGGTGCTCGCCGAGGGCGGCGCCAAGCTTCTGATCGACGGCGCGCTGACATTCGCCGAGCCGGAGCAGGAATATCCGTCGCTCTACCGTCGATTCGCCGAAATCATCAAGGCCGGCAAATCGGATGTCGACCTCGCACCGCTGCGCCACGTCGCCGATGCCTTCATGCTCGGCAAGCGGAAATTCGTCGACGCGTTCCACGACTGAGCGTCGCAATAACGTCATAGAAACCGGCAAGATTTGCCGGCCTATGGCAATTATGTTCGGGGGCAGCCGCTCATGAGCAACAAAATCCGCCGCAAGGGCCGATTTTTCCGCGTGTTGAAGATTGGCATCCTTGTGGTGCCGCTTCTCGGCCTTGCAGTATGTTCGAGCGAACTGGACGTCATGCCTCCTGATGCACCGGGCGTTTCCCGATCCGAGGAATATTCCTTCGGATCGGCGACCCAGGCTCAGGATTGGCAGGCCACCCGAAAAGTGCTGGGCCAACTGGAAGGGCGGTTCGGAGAGAAGTCCGTGCGGATACTGGCCCGCAATCTCGCCAGCACCACCGACCCGCAGACCATCAAGGCCTATTATGCCGACCGCCTTGTCCATCAAGCCGGCTGGGCGGAAATGCCGGTCAGCACCTTTGCCGACAAGGCGTGGTCCTTCGCTTTTGTCAGTCCGAATGGAAAGCGGGTTTTGGCAGTGGAAGCGCTTAATCCGTCGGAAGGTGCGGGAGGGATCGTCCCCCTCAACATCCTGACGAACCTCGACGAGGACAAAGGGTCGTAGGGATAACGGCTTCCGCCGGCGCGCGAGAACGAAGCTGGAAGGTTTCAAGCGGCATTCGAAGCGTTACGGCGTCCTGGCGCGTCTGAAAAGACGCGCCATGCTGTAGTATCGTGGCAAAACGGTCAGGCCTTCTTCTCCCACCGCCCTTCTGACGTCTGCTGCCAATAGGTAAGGTTATGCCCCTCGCCTTTCAGCTTCTTCCACTGCGCACGGGCGGCTTCCAGTTGCTCCTGATCGTGACCGTCGAACATGAAGACGATGCGCTCATAGGCGTCGGCCGGCGGCGGCTCGGCGCCGTCGACGATGAAACGCACGGTCGCTGCATTGGCATTGTCTGGCGTCACCGTCAAAAGCACCGGCTGGCTTTCGGCAAAATCGGCCTCGTCGGTACCATGCGGCAGGAAACTCTCCTCGCGGAAAGTCCAGAGATGCTGGTCGAGAGCATCGCGCCGCGTCGGCTCGCGCGTCTGGACGACAACGCGCCAGCCGCGCTCGACGCTTTTGTCGATGAGCGGCGGAAGCGCGTCCTCCAGCCTGGTTTCGGTCAGATGATAGAAGAGAACGTCCGTCATCAGGATTCATAATGGGCGCGAACGAGTTCGTCGAGCAGGCGCACGCCGAAACCGGAACCCCAGGACTGGTTGATCTCGTCCTGCGGCGAGCCCATCGCCGTGCCGGCAATATCGAGATGCGCCCACGGCGTCTCCTGCGCGAAGCGCTTGAGGAAATGCGCGGCCGTAATCGAGCCGGCCTGTCGGCCGCCGGTGTTCTTCATATCGGCGAATTTGCTGTCGATCAACTTGTCGTAGTCCCTGCCGAGCGGCATCCGCCAGAGCTTCTCATTGCTCGAAAGGCCGGCGGCCGTCAGTTGGGCGGAAAGCTGGTCGTCATTGGAGAACAGGCCGGCATGGACATTGCCGAGCGCGACGACGATTGCCCCGGTCAGCGTGGCGAGATTGATCATGAACTGCGGCTTGAAGCGGTCGTTGCAATACCAGAGCGCATCGCAAAGCACGAGGCGGCCCTCGGCATCGGTGTTGATCACCTCGATCGTCTGGCCCGACATTGACGTGACGATGTCGCCCGGACGCTGGGCGTTACCGTCGGGCATGTTCTCGACCAGGCCGATGATGCCGACCGCGTTAACGGCGGCCTTGCGGGAGGCGAGCACATGCATGAGGCCGGTGACGGCTGCCGCACCGCCCATATCGCCCTTCATGTCCTCCATGCCGGCGGCCGGCTTGATCGAAATGCCGCCTGTATCGAAGACGACGCCCTTGCCGATGAAAGCCACGGGACGATCCTTGCCCTTGCCGCCCTTCCACTGCATGACCGCCAGGCGCGGCGGGCGCACGGAGCCCTGGGCTACGCCGAGAAGGGCGCCCATCCCAAGGCGTCGCATCTCCCGCTCCGTCAGGATTTCCACTTCGACGCCGAGCTTTTCCAGCTCCTTCGCCTTGGCGGCGAACTCGACGGGGCCGAGCACGTTCGGCGGTTCGTTGACGAGGTCGCGGGCAAGATTGACGCCGCCGGCAATCGCTTCGGAATCGGAAAACGCCTTCTTGGCACCAGCCGGATCGGCGGTGACGATCGTCACCTTGACGGATTTCGCCGGCTTCTCCTCCTCGTCGCCCTTCTTCGTCTTGTAGGTATCGAAGCTATAGGCGCGCAGCAGCATGCCGAGCGCGAAATCGGCGGCTGCCCGCGCGTTCGTCTCAAGCCCAGGCACGTCGATGAAGGCAGCAGCCTTGTCGGTGTTCTTGATTCTCGATGCCACAGCACCACCGGCCTTCAGCCAGTCATGGGCAGTGAGTTCGGCGGCCTTGCCAAGTCCGACGACCACGATGCGCTCGACGGGCGCGCCTTCGGGGGCAACGATATCGAGCGCGGCCATGGATTTCGCGGAGAACCGGGCGATCCTGGCAGCCTTGGCGATCACGCCTGCCGGATCGACCGCTTCGGCGCCGGCAGCGCCGTCGGCCTCCGCAGTCTTCAACAGGATCGCCAGGCCGCCATTGAGCTTTGCCGACTTCGAGAATGAAATTTCCAACTTTACTGACATGTCTTCTCCGCTGGGATTCTTTGAAATCCGCCCCTCGCGGATAATTTCGCGTTTGGCGGGTCTGTCAATGGCTTGCGACAATTGTTATGGTCGCCCGCGGCCATCATGGCCCTCATGTTTTCGTCAGTTTCGTAGATATTCGCGTTGACAGTTTTTTCGAAAAATCGATGGCCGGACGTGGCAATCCGCCTGCCGAAAACGACTTTCGGTGCCTTCATGCTGCTGTTTTGGACGTGGTGGGCGCTGCTTGTGGTGTTCCGCGCCTTCCCCGGAATAGACATCTATTTTTCCCAGCTTTTTTTCGTGGGTGCAGATTGCGACGCGACGGCCGCCACTGGGAGCATCTGCGGCGGCTTTCCCTATCGCGACGTCGCGACCTTCGACCTGCTGCGTACCGTCTTCTTCCGGCTGCCCTATGTGGTGGCAATCGTGATGCTGTGGAAACTCGTCGAATGCTATCAGCAGCACGGTGCGACCTTCAACGCCGAGCGGGCGCAAAAGCTCAAAGTCGCGCTCGGAACGCTGCTGATCGGGCCGGTGCTGCTGGTCAATGTCATCCTGAAGGAACATTGGGGCCGGCCGCGGCCGATACAGACGGACATATTCGGCGGTGCACTGCATTTCGTCGAGGCCGGTTCGCTTGCCGGCAAATGCGTTTCGAACTGTTCGTTTATCTCGGGCGAGGCAGCAAGCGCCGGCTGGCTCATCTGCCTTCTGCTCTTCGTTCCCAAACGGCTGCGTTATGCGCTGGCGGCGCCTGTGGCGGCGATCTCGATCCTCACCCCGGCGATGCGGCTATCCTTCGGCGCGCACTACATTTCCGACGTTGTCCTTGGATGGCTTTCGTCGCTTGTCGTCTTCGCCGCGTTGCTGGCGTTAACTGAGTCGCAACAGCATCAAAAAAATTCTGAAATTTGAATGAATTTTTGACACCAGCTTGTCGCAAAAGCGCGACAAAGAGCGTAGAGGGATTCTCCTGCAAAGCCGTTTGGGCGTGTAGGTGCTTTCAAGGGCAGGCATGAAACTACTCGAGACATACATATTGCGGCGCGTCGGCCAGATGTTTCTCGTGGCGCTCCTGCCCGTTCTGGCGATCATTTGGACGACACAGGTTTTGCAGCGCATCAATCTGGTCACCGACAGCGGCCAGTCGATCGGCTCGTTCGCCAAGCTGGCAACGATGATCCTGCCGTCGATCATTCCCGTCGTGCTGCCCTTCGCCCTCGTTATCGCGATCACCCAGACACTGACAACGATGAACAACGATTCCGAGCTCACCGTCATCGACGCGGCCGGGGCGCGGCGAAGCGTGCTGATCCGACCGATCCTGCTGCTTGCCGCCGTCATCAGTGCCCTTTCCTTCTTCGTCGACAACGTCGTCGAGCCGCGCGCAAAGACCGTCGTGCGGCAGATGATCGCCGAGACCTATGCTGACCTTCTCTCTTCGGTGATCGAGGAAAAGACCTTCCGCAAGCTTGATGAAGGCCTTTACGTGCAGATCTCGAAGCGGATGGCCGGCCGCATGCTGAAAGGCCTTTTCGTCGCCGACGAGCGCGATCCGGCCTACGAACTGATCTATTATGCAAAGGAAGGCGCCGTCGACGATACCGGCACGACGCTGATCATGCATGAGGGCGAAGTGCACCGCAAAACGCCCGATGGCAACGTCTCGGTCATCAACTTCGATTCCTATTCCTTCGACCTTTCGGACATGACGGAGAATCGCGGTCAGGCGACGCTGCGCGCCAGCGACCGTGACCTGTGGTTCCTGTTCAATCCAGATCCGGCCGACAAGGACTATACGATCCGGCCGCAGAGCTACCGCGCCGAACTGCACCGCCGGCTGACGGACTGGATCCTGCCCGTCGTCTTTGCGCTGTTTTCACTGGCGATCGCCGGCGATGCGCGCTCACACCGCGAAGCGCGGCTGCATCCGATGGTCAGCGCGCTTGCCTATGCCTTCGCGATGCGGTGGGCGGCCTTCTACGCGGCCAATCAGATCGACACCGACCCTGAATATATCGCCGTCCTCTACGCCATTCCGATCGTCAGCAGCGTCGTCTCGATCGCCTTCCTCGGCCTGCATAAGCGACTGGTCATGCCTTCGTTCATTCGGGACCGGATTTCGTCCTTCTGGAGAGGGATGCAGGAAAGGCTGCTTGCCGTGACCGGCAGGACCGGCGGGGGCGCTGCCCAATGATGTTCGGGACATTGTCGCGTTATTTCTTTCGCCGCTACCTGGTGACGACGGGCTGGTTCCTGATCGGCGTCTCGGCGATTTCCTTCCTCCTCGATTTCAGCGAGACGGCGGGCCGCATGTCCGGCCTTCCCGGCTACACGATCGGCGGCGGCGTCCTGATGACTGCGGTGCGCCTGCCGCTCATCCTGCAGCAGACAGTGCCGTTCATCGCTCTCTTCGTCGGCATGACGGTGCTGATCGGGCTCAACCGCAAATATGAACTCGTCGTCACGCGCGCAGCCGGCATTTCGGTCTGGCAGTTCATGTTCCCCTTCATCGCCGGCTCGCTGGCGCTCGGCCTGTTGACGATGGCGGCGTTGAACCCGCTTGCCGCCTGGGGACAGCGCCAGGCGCTGCTGGTCGAATCCGACTGGCGCGGCGAGAACGCGGTTTTGCGCAAGGCGCCGCAGATTCCGTGGCTGCGCCAGATCAGCGGCCGCGACGATGTCATCATCGGCGCGCATACGGTCCAGGAGAACGGAACCAAGCTGATCGACGCCGTGCTGATCCATTTCGATTCAAGTGGTCAGGTCATTCTGAGACAGGACGCCGCGACGGCAAAATTGGAAGATGGTTACTGGCAACTTAACAATGTTGTCGAGCGCAAGCCTGGCGAAATCCCCGTGCGCAAAGCTTCGGTTCAACTTCGCACCAATCTGAAACAAGACTTCGTCCAGGAGCGGCTGACAGCGCCGGAAACAATTGGTTTCTTTGACCTTTCCAATCGGATCGCGGCGGCCAAATCCTTCGGCATCTCGACCAAGGCATTGGAGACTCAATTCAACTCCTTGTTGTCCCAGCCATTGCTGCTGGTAGCCATGACTTTTATTGCTGCAACAGTGTCCCTAAAATTTAGCCGGTTCAACCAATCCCGCTCCGTGATTCTGGGTGGCATCCTTTCGGGCTTCATGCTTTATGTCATCACCGTGCTTGTAAAGGCATTCGGAAGCAGTGGAGTCGTGCCCCCCTTCGTGGCGACGTGGATACCGGTGGTCGTCGCGCTGGCCTTGGGTGCGACTATTCTGCTTCATCAGGAGGACGGCTAGTGGCGGCAGGCGACCGCAAGTATTTTAGTAAACAGTTGGTTGCCCTGCTTGTCGGCGCGGCTTTATGTTCCTATTTCGGCAGCGCCCCGGCCTCTTTCGGCCAGGCCAGCGCGCCCGAACAAAATATAGAGAAGAAGATTCCCGAAGGGGCCAAGCTTCTGCTTTCGGCCAATGAACTGGTCTATAACCGTGACGCCGATCTGGTGTCGGCGGTCGGTGGCGTGCAGATCAATTATGCCGGCTACAAGATGGTCGCGCAGAAGGTCGAGTACAATCAGAAGACCGGCCGGATGATGGCGATCGGCAATATCGAGCTGGTCAGTCCCGACGGCAACCGTATCTATGCCGACAACCTTGACGTGACGGACAATTTCGCCGACGGGTTCATAAACTCGCTGCGGATCGAAACCGCCGACAATACGCGTATTGCCGCCGAAACCGGCGAGCGCGTCGGCGGCACCAAGATGATTCTCAACAAGGGCGTCTACACGGCCTGCCTTCCCTGCGCCGAAGATCCGAAGCGCGCCCCTTTCTGGCAGGTCAAGGCCCAGCGGGTGATCCAGAATGGAGAGACGCATACGATCCGTCTGGAGAGAGCGCGCTTCGAGTTGCTCGGCCATCCGATCGCCTTCCTGCCGTTCATCGAAGTTCCCGACAATACGGTGAAACGCAAGTCCGGCTTTCTGTTTCCGACGATGAGCCTGTCGCAGAATCTCGGCTTCGGTCTTTCCGTTCCTTATTACTATGTGATCTCGCCGAGCATGGATGCGACGGTCACCGCCACGGGCTACACCGCCCAGGGCTTCCTCATCGAAGGCGAATTTCGCCAACGCTTCGAAAATGGCACGCATATTCTGCGCGTCGCCGGCATCGACCAGGCAAAGCCGGGCAACTTCAGCTCCGGCACCAGCGATGCCGAAGCCGGCCAGCGTGGCATGGTGGCATCGAAGGCCGAATTCCGCATCAATCCGCGCTGGACGTTCGGCTGGGATGTCATGATGCAGAGCGACAACAATTTCTCGAAAACGTATAAGCTGCGGGGCCTGGCCAGTACGGATCGGACCAATCAGATTTATTTGACGGGACTTGGGAAACGTAATTATTTCGACATGCGGGCGTTCTATTTCGACGTCCAGGATGCCGACCGGACGAACACAGCCGAAAAACAGCAGGCGATCGTCTATCCGTCGCTTGACTATCATTACGTGGCGCCGCAACCGCTTGCAGGCGGCGAGCTTTCGGCTGATGTCAACCTGACGAATATTTCGCGCACCCATGACGACTTCTATACCGTCGACGGCTTCGACCGCTTCCGCGGCCTGAAGGGACAAACCTCGCGGCTGACTGCCGAGCTGCAGTGGAAGCGCACTTATGTCACGCCGACCGGCCTGGTGATCACGCCACTGCTGGCCGCGCGCGGCGATGCCTTCGCGCTGAACATGGACGACCCCACAGGTTACGCCGGCAACTACGACGACGGCAATTCTGCCACCCGCTCGATGTTCACCGCCGGGCTGGAGATGCGTTATCCGATCCTGATGACGACTGACAATAGCACCCATATCCTCGAGCCGATCGCACAGATCTATGCCCGCCCCGACGAGCAGTTGGCAGGCCGCCTGCCGAATGAGGATGCGCAGAGCTTCGTCTTCGACGCCACCTCGCTGTTCGACCGCGACAAGTTCTCGGGCTACGACCGCGTCGAAGGCGGGACCCGCGCCAATCTCGGCATCCAGTACACCGGTTCATTCGACAGCGGCTACAAGCTGCATGGCATCTTCGGCCAATCCTATCAGATCGCCGGCCAGAACTCGTTTGCGACCGATGACCTCGTCAATGTCGGTGCGGATTCAGGCCTTGAAACCGACCGCTCCGATTATGTCGGCCTTGGCGGCGTCGAGACACCGTACGGCGTTTCCGTCGCAGCCTCCTACCGGCTCGACGAAAAAGATTTCGAATTCCGCCGCGGCGATCTGACGACGGCCTACCAGAACGACACCTTCGCGACGCAGTTGACCTACACCCATCTCAGCGCCCAGCCGGCATATGGCTTTGCCGAGGACAATGACGAGATCCAGACCAACAGCAGCGTCAAATTCAAGGATTACTGGTCGATCTTCGGCGGCATTGCCTGGGATCTGAACAATGATGTGATCAGCCGGCGGACGATCGGCCTCTCTTATGACGACGAATGCACGATCTTCACGATCGCCTATACGGACAGCAGAGATTCCGAAGACGAGTCGGGAAGCGACTGGACGATCGGCGCACGGCTGACCTTCCGCACGCTCGGCGACATCAAGATCGGTTCCGACACCCTCGAATGACGGGCGATCGGCGCAAACAGGGCCTGAAGCCATTCTTTCGCCGTAAGCCTGTGCAGGACATTGCCGCCAGTCGGTATCTGAGGCATAGGGGTTTCGCGCCGTGAGGGAAGCGATTTCTGCGTGTCTCGTACTGTGGTAAGAACGCCGCGAACAACGGCTCGCGACGCTATCGGGAGGTCAACAGATGATTGACGCGAAAAAAGCCATAACCAAGTTCCTCGCCGGGGCAGCGCTTGCGTTGCTGACAGGCCTTGCCGGACCAGCGCTCGCGGTCAGTGAAGTCAAGGCCGTGGTCAACGGCACCGCCATCACCAGCGGCGATGTCGCCAAGCGCCAAGCCTTCCTGCGCCTGCAGCATACGAAGGCCGACGCCAAGACCGCCGAGGAGCAATTGATCGACGAGGCGCTCAAGCGGCAGGAAGTCTCCCGCGTCCATATGTCGGTGTCGCAGCAGGACGTCGATGCGTCTTTCGCGCGCTTTTCGAGCGGCAATAAGCTTTCCCCCGAGCAGATGTCGCAGATCCTCGATCGCGCCGGCGTCGGCGTCGACCATTTCAAGGGTTTCATCGCCGTGCAGATGAGCTGGCCGCGTGTCGTCAACGCCCGCTACGGCTCGACCTCGCGGCTGTCGAACTATGATCTCGTCTCGCGCATGATGCAAAACAACAAGCAGAAGCCGGTGACGACGGAATATATGCTGCAGCAGATCATCTTCGTCATTCCGCAAGCCAAGCGCGGGGCCATCACCGGCAAGCGCAAGGGCGAGGCCGAGGCGTCGCGCTCCAAATTTCCGGGCTGCGATCAGGCAAAGGTGTTTGCTGCGACGATGCGCGACGTTTCGGTGCGCGATCTCGGCCGCATGCTCGCCCCCGAAATCCCGCCGGATTGGAAGCCGCTGGTCGAGCAGACCAAGGGCAACACGACAGGGACCCGCGTTACCGACAAGGGTGTCGAATATCTGGCAATCTGCAGCCAGCGGCAGGTCTCCGACGACCAGGCAGCCGAAATGGTCTTCCGCCAGGAAGATCTCGATAAGTCCAAGGGCGGCAAGGACGCCAGCCCGGAAAACGAAAACAGCAAGAAATACCTGGATGAACTGCGCAAAAAGGCGCAGATCGCCTATCGCTGACCGACAATGGCGATACCGTTTTCTCGACCGCTTGCGCTAAGCCAGGGCGACCCCGCCGGCATCGGGCCGGACATTACTCTGATGGCCTGGCTCCGGCGGCGTGAACTCGGGCTGCCGCCTTTCTTCCTGATCGGCGATCCCGATGTCTTGGCGCTGAGAGCCCGGGAGCTTAATCTGGCGGTGTCGATCCGCGAGACCGATAGCGCCAGCGAGGCTGCCGGTATGTTTGCTGACGCACTGCCGGTCATGACTATACCGGCCGGCATCGAGGTCGTGGCTGGCGAGCCGCATGCGGCAACGGCGAAAGGTACGATCACGGCGATCGAAAAAGCCGTGTCGCTTGTCATCAACGGCGAGGCGCTCGCGGTCGTTACCAACCCGATCGCCAAGGCCGTACTCTACGAGGCGGGTTTCCGGTTTCCCGGCCATACCGAATTTCTCGCCGATCTCGCCGCCAGGGCGACCGGCCGGCCGGTGACACCTGTCATGATGCTGTCCGGACCGAAACTCAGGGCCATTCCCGTCACCATCCACATTCCGGTCCGGGATGTGCCGCAGGCGCTGACGGGCGAACTGATCATGGAAACCTGCCGGATCGCTCATGAAGACCTGAGGCATCGCTTCGGCATCGAGGCGCCGCGGCTTGCAGTTGCCGGTCTCAACCCGCATGCAGGTGAAGGCGGGGCGATCGGCAAGGAGGACGAAGACGTCATCCGTCCGGCGATCGAGCGCCTGCGCGACGAGGGCGTCGATGCGATCGGTCCCCTGCCCGCCGACACGATGTTTCATGACGAGGCGCGGGCGCGATACGACGTTGCCGTCTGCATGTATCATGATCAGGCATTGATCCCAGCCAAGGCACTCGGTTTCGACGACAGCGTCAACGTGACGCTTGGGCTTCCCTTCGTACGCACCTCGCCGGATCACGGCACCGCTTTCGGCATCGCCGGCAAGGGACTGGCGCGCGAACAGAGCCTCGTTGCGGCGCTGAAGCTCGCCGCCCAGCTCGGGCGCAGTGCGGAAAGCCGCCGCTGATGGCAGCACTCGATGGCCTGCCGCCGCTTCGTGACGTCATCCAGCGTCACGGCCTTGATGCGCGCAAGGCGCTCGGGCAGAATTTCCTGCTCGACCTCAACCTCACCCAGAAAATCGCCCGCACAGCGGGGGCACTCGATGACGCGACCGTTTTCGAGGTCGGCCCCGGCCCCGGCGGACTGACGCGCGCGATCCTGGCGCTCGGCGCCAGGAAGGTTATTGCCATCGAGCGGGATACACGCTGCCTGCCGGCGCTGGCCGAGATCGCCGATCATTATCCCGGCAGGTTGGAAGTGATCGAAGGCGATGCGTTGAAGACGGATTTCGAGACATTGGCGCCGGAAGGCCCGATCAAGATCATTGCCAACCTCCCCTACAATGTCGGCACGCAGCTCTTGGTCAACTGGTTGCTGCCGAAAGCCTGGCCGCCGTTCTGGCAGTCGCTGACGCTGATGTTTCAGAAGGAGGTCGGCGAACGCATCGTCGCCAACGAAGACGACGACAATTACGGCCGTCTCGGCGTGCTCTGCGGTTGGCGAACGGAGGCACGCATGGCGTTCGACGTGCCGCCACAAGCCTTCACACCGCCGCCGAAAGTGACGTCGACGGTCGTGCATCTGGTCCCCCGCGAAAACCCCATCCCCTGCGCTGTCGCCAATCTGGAAAAAGTGACGCAGGCCGCTTTCGGCCAGCGTCGCAAGATGCTGCGCCAAAGCCTGAAACCGCTCGGCGGCGAGAGCCTGCTCGTCAAGGCCGGGATTGACCCGGCGCGACGGGCTGAGACCCTTTCCGTCGAGGAATTCTGCCTGTTGGCGAACAGCCTTTAGAGCGGTTAGATCCAGGATGACGTCATCCGAAACCGCACACGTTCCGGTATCGCGTTTTAAAGCGACGGCGTCTCTTCCAAGAGTTCGCGGACAAAGTCGAACATGCCATGGCGGCGATCGCGGCGCAGGCGTTCGGCCTTGACGATCGACTGGACAGCGTCGAAGGCAGCGTTGAGGTCATCATTGATGATGACGTAGTCGTATTCGCGCCAGTGGGCGATCTCGGCACGGCTGTTGGCGAGGCGCGTCTGGATGACCTCTTCGGAATCCTCTGCGCGGCGGTGCAGCCGCGACTGCAGCTCGGTCATGGTCGGCGGCAGCACGAAGATCGACACGACGTCGGCCGACATCTTCTCCTGCAATTGCTGGGCACCCTGCCAGTCGATATCGAAGAGCATATCGCGACCTTCCGCCATGGCCTGCTCGACTGGCTCACGCGGCGTGCCGTAGAAATTGCCGTGCACCTCGGCCCATTCGAGCAACGCGTCGCTATCGCGCAGCCGCTCGAACTCGCGTACACTCTTGAAGTGGTAATGCACAGCCTCGACCTCGCTTGGGCGGCGCTGGCGCGTGGTGACGCTGACGGAAAGGCCGATTTGCCTGTCTGTCTCCAGAAGCGTGCGCGCGATGGTGGATTTGCCGGCGCCCGACGGCGACGATATCACAAGCATCAGACCGCGGCGGGCGATCTGCACGGGCGAGGATTTCGCCGGTTTCATGTCTTACTCCAAATTCTGGACCTGCTCGCGGAACTGGTCGATCACGACTTTCAACTCGATGCCCGCAGCGGTAACTGCCGAAGCATTCGACTTCGAGCAAATGGTATTCGATTCGCGGTTAAATTCCTGTGCAAGGAAGTCCAGGCGGCGCCCGGCAGGGCCACCTTTCACCAGAAGATCGCGCGCTGCAGCGATATGAGCCTTCAGACGATCGATTTCCTCGCGCAAATCCGCCTTGGTTGCCAACAGTGCGGCTTCGGCATGCAGCCTGTCGCGGTCAAGTGCGGCCATGCCGTCCATCAACAAGGCGACCTGCGCGGCAAGCCGCGCAGCAATCTCCTGCGGCGAGCGCGAGGGATCAAGCTCGATCGTCCGTGTCAGGCCTTCGATCATCGTGACATGGTCATGAAGAATACGGGCGAGCGCTGCCCCTTCCTGTTCGCGCATTACTCTCAGATCGGCAAGCGCGGCCAGCAGGCCGGCAGCAATATCTGCGTCGCGGGCGGCAAGCGCCTCCTCGCCATCCTCACTTTCGCGGAATTCGACGATGCCGCGCACCAGAAGCAGCGTATCGAGCTTCAGCGGCGACGGATCGATGACGCCGTCCAGTTGCTCGCGCATGGCCAGCACGGCCGCGAGCGCTTGCTTGTTCAGCACCGCCTCGAAGCGGTTCTCGTCGGCCGTCACAGACAGCGATGCCTGCAGGTTGCCGCGGCTGAAGCTTTCGCCGGCGAGGCGGCGGACGTCCGCCTCCATGCGTTCAAGCCCGGGCGGCAGACGCAGGCGCAGGTCGAGGCCCTTGCCGTTGACCGAGCGCAGTTCCCATGCCCAGCGCCAGCGGCCGCTCGTTCCCTCGCGCCGCGCAAAACCAGTCATGGACTGCAAAGCCATGCGAGTCTCCCGAAAGTCTCAGTTGATCTTCTTTTTCTTCTGCGGCGCGACGGTCGCGCCACTATCCGCCGGCTGCTCTTCCGGCTGGCCGTCGACTGCGATGTTCGGATCCGAGCCCTTGTCGGCTTCGAGCTTGCGCCAGCGCTTGACGTTGGCATTGTGCTCCTCGAGCGTGGCGGCGAAAACATGGCCACCGGAGCCGTCGGCGACGAAATAGAGGTCCTGCGTCTTCCAGGGATTGGCGACGGCTTCCAGCGCATCCTTGCCGGGATTGGCGATCGGCGTCGGCGGCAGACCCTTGATGACATAGGTGTTGTAAGGTGTGTCCCGCTTCAGATCCGACTGGTAGATCGGCCGGTCGGCCGGTTTGCCTTCGCCGCCGAAGAGGCCGTAAATGATCGTCGGATCAGACTGCAGGCGCATGCCCTTGCCGAGCCGGTTCAAAAAAACGGAGGCGACATGCGCACGCTCGTCGGGAACGCCAGTTTCCTTTTCGACGATCGAGGCGAGTGTCACGAATTCCTCCTTGGATCGCAGCGGCAGCGAGGAATCGCGCTTGTCCCAGATCTGATCGACGAGTTTCTGCTGCGCAGCCGCCATCTGGTCGATGACTTCCGAGCGTTTGGTGCCGCGCGAGAATTTGTAGGTATCCGGACGCAGGCTGCCCTCGGTCGGCAATGCGGCCGGCAAGTCGCCTTCCAGCACGGTATCCTGCAGCATGCGGTCGAACATCTGGCGGACCGTCAGACCCTCGGGGAAGGAAACGGAATAGAGAATGGACTTGCCCGATTTCAGAAGCTCCATGATATCGCTCATGGAGGCCCTCGCCTTGATCTCGTATTCACCCGCCTTCAGGCTTTCACCGGCAGACAGATGCGTTGCCGTGAGATAGCGGAAGATGCGGGCATCGCTGATGATCGCGTTGCGCTCGAGGTTCGAGGCGATTTCGGCCAGCCCAGCGCCGTTGCGGACGATGAAATTGGTGTTGGTCTGCAGCGGACCGGGGTTCCGATAGGTCGATGTGGCGTAGTAGAAGCCGATGACCGCAACGACGCAGACCAGAACCGCCATCGTCATGATGAAATTCAGGAAAAGAACGATCTGGCCGCGGGCTTTCTTGGACCGCTTCGGCGGCTCCGGAACGCGCTCAGGACGTAGGGCTTCGCTCGGCGACTTCGGGATGATCGGTCCCTTCTGCGCCTGGGTATCGTTGCTCTGGTTCGTCGTATCGCTCACCGGCAATCCTCTAAAACTTGACCCTCACTTCGCTATTTCGCGAAGCAATGCGGCAAAAGCAGGTTCTGCCGCCGTTCAACGACGCCGTTGCCGGTCGTTATGCTTTCGCACGCCCTCCTACGCAAGGTAGGGCACGGCCGGTTGCGATGTAAGGGAGACCCGCTACACCGCACAGGGCTTTTATTGCGCGTAACGGCGCAGCACGAGAGACGCGTTCGTGCCGCCGAATCCGAACGAGTTGGACAGCGCCACATTGATGTCTCGCTCACGAGCCTTGTGCGGAACAAGATCGATCGCCGTCTCACGTTCGGGATTGTCAAGGTTGAGCGTCGGCGGCGCGATATTGTCGCGGATGGCGAGCGTGGTGAAGATTGCCTCGATGGCGCCGGCAGCACCGAGAAGATGTCCTGTCGCCGACTTGGTCGAGGACATGGAGATCTTCGACGCCGCATTGCCGACCAGCCGCTCGACGGCGCCGAGTTCGATCGTATCGGCCATGGTCGAGGTACCATGGGCGTTGATATAATCGATATCGGCCGGCGTCAGCCCGGCGCGCTTCAGCGCCATCGCCATGCAGCGGCCAGCACCCTCGCCGTCTTCGGAGGGTGCGGTGATGTGATAAGCATCGCCCGACAGGCCGTAGCCGACGACTTCGGCATAGATCCTGGCGCCCCGCGCCTTGGCGTGCTCCAGTTCTTCGATCACGACAATGCCGGCGCCCTCGCCCATGACGAAGCCGTCGCGGTCGCGGTCATAAGGACGCGACGCTTTTTTCGGGTCGTCATTGTGCTGGGTCGACAGCGCCTTGCAGGCGGCAAAACCTGCCAGCGAAATGCGGCTGACCGGGGATTCCGTGCCGCCGGCGACCATGACGTCGGCGTCGCCGAGCGCGATCATCCGCGCGGCATCGCCGATCGCATGCGCACCCGTCGAGCAGGCGGTGACGACCGAATGATTGGGTCCGCGCAGCTTGTGGCGGATCGAGACCTGGCCGGAGACGAGGTTGATCAGGCGGCCAGGAATGAAGAAGGGTGATATGCGGCGCGGGCCTTTGTCGCGCAGGGTATAACCCGCCTCGACAATGCCTTCGATGCCGCCGATGCCGGAGCCGATCAGCACACCGGTGGCGATCTGGTCCTCATCGGTTTCGGGATGCCAGCCGGCATCGGCGAGCGCCATGTCGGCGGCGGCCATGCCGTAGATGATGAAGGGATCGACCTTGCGTTGCTCCTTCGGCTCCATCCACTGATCGACATTGAAGGTGCCGTCAGTGCCGTCACCGACAGGGATACGGCAGGCGATCTTGGCGGGAAGGTCATCGACCTCGAATTCGGTGACGAGGCGGGCGCCGTTCTGGCCGGCAAGCAGCCGCGACCACGTCACCTCTGTTCCGCATCCCAAGGGTGATACCATGCCGGTACCGGTGATGACGACACGTCTCATCGCGTGCTTTCCCCCGTCTCTTATGTTCTATGGAGAAATATGCCGAAAAGAAAAGGGCGGACTCCAGGCCCGCCCTTTCTCAATTTCACAGGATCAGGCCTGGGCCTTCTCAATGAACTTCACGGCATCGCCAACCGTCAGGATCGAGTCGGCAGCGTCGTCAGGAATTTCAACGCCGAATTCTTCTTCGAAAGCCATGACAAGTTCGACCGTGTCGAGCGAGTCGGCGCCCAGATCGTCGATAAAGCTGGCGCTCTCGACGACCTTGTCGGCATCGACGCCAAGATGATCAATAACAATTTTCTTTACGCGTTCTGCGATATCGCTCATGTCGGTTTCCTCGACCTTATGTCCTGATCGGAATGCCGTTGCGGCACCCCTACCCTGTTTCAGCCTGCGATGTTTTCAGACATCCTCGGCAAACTCGTTTACCCGGCTTCAGAGATGTTCCAGGCTTGCAAAAAGCCCGCCGGTCCGTCTGCTTTCTCGGGACGACTGTTCACAGTCATGGCCCGCTTAACATGCTTTAAGTCTGCCGCAAAGCCAGAAAATCAACGGTTCGTGATTGCTCAACATGCTATTGGCGGAAATATTCCCATGCCAGCGGTTTGTCGTTTCAGATCATCGCCATGCCGCCGTTTACGTGCAGTGTCTGGCCGGTCATATAGGCAGCCTCGGAGGACGCGAGGTAAGCAACCGCCGAAGCGACCTCGCCGCCCGTGCCCATGCGCTTCATCGGGATCGCTCCCATGATCGCTTCCTTCTGCTTGTCGTTCAGCTTGCCGGTCATGGCGCTCTCGATGAAGCCCGGCGCGACGCAGTTGACCGTCACGTTGCGGGTGGCAATTTCCTGCGCCAGGGACTTGGTGAAGCCGATCATACCGGCCTTGGAGGCGCAGTAATTGGCCTGGCCCGGATTGCCGGTGACGCCGACGATGGAGGTGATGTTGATGATGCGGCCATAGCGGCGGCGCATCATCGGATGCGTCAATTCGCGCGTCAGGCGGAAGGTCGCCGTCAGGTTCACTTCGAGGACGCTGTCCCAGTCCTCGTCGCTCATGCGCACGAACAGGCCGTCGCGGGTGATGCCGGCATTGTTGACGAGGATGTCGACGCCTTCAAGGTCGGCCTCGGCCTTCTGGCCGAGCGCCTTGACCTCATCGCGGTCGGAGAGGTTGGCCGGGAAGATCTTGACACGCTCGCCGAGCTCGGCCGCCAGGGCTTCCAGCTTCTCGACACGGGTGCCGTGCAGGCCGACGATGGCGCCCTGCTTATGAAGAAGGCGGGCGATTTCCTCGCCAATACCGCCCGATGCGCCTGTGACGAGAGCCTTGCGGCCGGAGAGATCGAGCATGGAAACGTTCCTTATATCTGGAAATACCAATCAGGCCATGAGGGCGGCGACGGCCGCGTCGATATCCGCCGGACCGTTGACGGAGATGCCGTTGATCGTCTTGTCGATGCGGCGGGCAAGGCCGGTCAGCACCTTCCCGGAACCGACTTCATAAAGCGTCGTGACGCCATTTCCAGCGAACCACTCCACCGTCTCGCGCCAGCGGACCTGACCGGTCACCTGCTCGACCAGGAGGCTGGCGATCTCGTCGGCGCCGGTCACGGGAGCGGCACGGACATTTGCAATGAGGGGCACGATAGGATCGGATTTCGAAACCGTTGCCAGCGCTTCACGCATGGCGTCGGCGGCCGGCGCCATCAGTGTCGAATGGAACGGAGCGGAGACCGGCAGCAGAATGGCACGCTTGGCGCCCTTATCGGTCGCAAGCCCCGCGGCCTTTTCGACGGCTGCCTTCTCGCCCGAGATGACGATCTGGCCACCGCCATTATCGTTGGCGATCTGGCAGGCGCCGACAGCGGTGGCTGCCTCGCAGACGGCAACGACGTCGGCATGTTCGAGGCCGATGATCGCGGCCATGGCGCCGACGCCGACAGGAACAGCCGCCTGCATGGCATTGCCGCGAATGCGCAGCAGCCGCGCGGTATCGGTGAGCGAAAAGGTGCCGGCGGCGCAAAGTGCCGAATATTCGCCGAGCGAGTGGCCGGCGACGTAAGCGACCTTCGACTTCAGATCCAGCCCTTTGGCCTCCAGAACGCGGACAACGGCGATCGAGACGGCCATCAGCGCCGGCTGGGCGTTCGCCGTCAATGTCAACCTATCATCGGGACCGTTGAACATGACGTCCGAAAGCTTTTCACCGAGCGCCTCATCGACCTCTTCGAAGACGGCTCGGGCTTCGGCAAAATTCTCGGCGAGATCCTTGCCCATGCCGACGACCTGACTGCCCTGGCCGGGAAAAGTGAAAGCAATGGTCATTCTCGTGTCCCTGGCTCCTGCCCCTGATTGCGCCCCTTAAGGCTGTTTTGCCTCCAATTGACATTCTTTCCGACAGAGTCAAGTGGCGGCCCATTCTCCGCAAAGCCTTTCGCAGCGGCGCAAAGGCCCAGTTTTTGCTCTTGCGCTCGGCCAAATCCAGCCTAGATTTGCCCGGACCTCCCCAAGGCTTTCACCTCTCTCCCAAGGTTTTTCCATGAAGTACAATTCACTAGGCCGCACCGATATTTCCGTTTCAGAGATTTGCCTTGGCACCATGACCTGGGGCTCGCAGAACAGCGAAGCCGATGCGCATGCGCAGATGGACTACGCCGTCGACAAGGGCGTCAATTTCTTCGATACGGCCGAGCTTTATCCAACCACCCCGGTTTCGGCCGCGACACAGGGCTGGACCGAAGACTATATCGGCAGTTGGTTCAAGAAGACCGGCAAGCGTGGGGATATCGTGCTCGCCACCAAGGTCGCAGGCCGCGGCCGCGACTATATACGCGGCGGCGAAGGTGCCGATGCGAAAAATATCCGCCTAGCGCTCGAGGCCAGCCTGGCGCGGCTAAAGACCGATTACGTCGACCTCTACCAGATCCACTGGCCGAACCGCGGCCATTTCCATTTCCGCCAGAACTGGAGCTACAATCCCTTCAACCAGGATCGCGACAAGGCCGTCGCCAATATGCTCGACATCCTGGAAACGTTCGGCGCGCTGGTGAAGGAGGGCAAGATCCGCGCGATCGGCCTTTCCAACGAAACCACCTGGGGCATACAGAAATACCTGACGCTTTCCGAACAGAAGAGCCTGCCGCGCGTTGCCAGCGTCCAGAACGAATATAATCTGCTCTACCGTCATTTCGACCTCGATCTCGCCGAGCTCTCGCATCACGAGGATGTCGGGCTGCTCGCCTATTCGCCGCTCGCCGGCGGCATCCTCTCCGGCAAATATATCGACGGCGGCAGGCCGAAGGGTTCGCGCGGTTCGATCAACCACGATATCGGCGGCCGCCTGCAGCCGCTGCAGGAGCCGGCGACCAAAGCCTATCTGGAGATCGCGGCAACCTTCGGTCTCGACCCGGCAGCCATGGCGCTCGCCTTCTGTCTGTCACGTCCCTTCATGGCCTCGGTCATCATCGGTGCGACGTCGATGGAGCAGTTGAAAATCGATATCGGCGCGGCCGACATTACGCTTTCGAACGAGATCCTGGCGGAAATCGCCAAGGTGCACCGGCAGTATCCGCTGACGCTTTGATCCTATTTGTTTTGCGCCGGCCCGATGCCGACCATTGGCCGGCAACGGGTTCGGGTGTTCGATTGCGCTTGCCTTTGCCCAAAAAATCCGTATAAGCCGCCCTGTTCGTTAACCCGGTCTTCTGGCTGGTGGCTGAACGGAGGGCCGGTTTCCTCATGGAAATCGTTCGGAACGGAAGCGTTCCAGCCTCCCGTGTCTCCGCTCTCGACCGTCTCGGAAACGCTTTCTTGCCTGGGTCCGCCCAATCAGGAGCAGTCGTTGAGGCTTAGCCGCCGAATATCGGGTTGAACCAAACGCAAGAAAGGCAAAGCTGTCATGGCTCTTTATGAACATGTATTCCTTGCCCGGCAGGATATTTCCGCTCAGCAGGTCGATGCCCTCGTAGAACAGTACAAGGGTGTGATCGAAGCGAATGGCGGCAAAGTCGGGCGTATCGAGAACTGGGGCCTCAAGTCCCTCACCTACCGCATCAAGAAGAACCGCAAGGCGCACTACGCCCTGATGGACATCGATGCACCGGCTGCTGCCGTCCAGGAAATGGAACGTCAGATGCGCATCAGCGAAGACGTTCTTCGCTACATGACGATCGCCGTCGAGAAGCATGAAGAAGGTCCGTCTGCCATGATGCAGAAGCGCGACCGTGACGACCGTCCGCGTGAAGGCGGCCGTGGCCCGCGTGAAGGCGGCTTCGGTGATCGCGACCGCGGCCCGCGCCCGCCGCGTGAAGGTGGCTTCGGCGACCGTGACGACCGTCCGCGCCGTCCGCGCGAAGACCGTGTATAAGGGAGATCTGAGATATGTCTGAAACTTCCTCAGCTCCGGTCCGCCGCCCGTTCCATCGCCGGCGCAAGACCTGCCCGTTCTCCGGCGCCAACGCGCCGCGGATCGACTACAAGGACGTACGCCTGCTGCAGCGCTACATTTCCGAGCGCGGCAAGATCGTTCCGTCCCGCATCACGGCCGTTTCCCAGAAGAAGCAGCGCGAACTCGCCCAGGCGATCAAGCGCGCCCGTTTCCTCGGCCTGCTTCCCTACGTCGTCGCCTAATCGGTCGACGCCAACACCTTTGAGGGAAGGCATTCGTGCCTTCCCTTCTCCCTTCCGCGATGGGCGCGGATCGGAACTCTTAAAACCCATGTTGAGACGTTTCTGAATTTGATTCAGCAACATCCTCTAACTGCTTGATGAAGCAGGACAGCGACCTTGAAACGACCGAACATTAGAACGCTGCTGATCGGCGCACTCGCCGGATTGACCGCCGCCCTGCTGGTGCTGGGCGCGAGCATGCAGCCGTCGTTTTTCAGCGCGCTCCTCTATACGGCATCGGCGCTGCCGATCCTGATTGTCGGGCTCGGCTGGGGCAATGCCGCCGCGGTCTCGGCCGTCGTCACCGCTGCAGCACTCGGCGCGATCTTGATCTCGCCGTCCTTCGCGCTGATTATGACGCTGGTGACGCTTCTGCCGGCCGGTTGGCTCAGCCATCTCGCCAATCTGGCGCGTCCGGCCGTCGAACTCGGCGGCCCCGACCATCTGCTTGCCTGGTATCCGCTCTCCGATATCCTGCTGCATCTCTGCGGGCTGGTGACGCTCGCCGTCATCGTCATCGGTGTGATCATCGGCTACGGGCCTGAGATCACCGATCCGATCGTCGACTTGCTGATCACCTCGGTCAAGCAGCAGCAGCCGGAGTTCATGCCCGATCCGGCAGCGACCGCACAGACCAAGTCGCTAATCCTGCTGATGCTGCCGGCTTTGCAGGGCGGCATGTGGGTCAGCATGCTGTTTGCCGCCTATTATTTCGCCGTGCGCATCGTTGCCGCGTCCGGCCGCGGCCTTCGTCCGCGCGAGGACATTCCCTCGTCGCTGCGGATGAACCGCAACTCGATCTTCATCTTCCTGGCCGGGCTTGCCGCCTGCTTTTTCGGCGGCGTTCCGGCGCTGGTCGGTGCGACCTTGATCGGCACCTTCGGTGCCGGCTTCATGCTCTCCGGTTTCGCCTCGCTGCATTTCCGCACGCGCGGCAAGGACTGGCGCATACCGGCTCTCATCCTCAGCTACCTGGCCTCGATGCTCATGCTGCTGCCAGCTCTCCTCATCCTCGTCCTCGGTCTCAGCGATACGCGGAAGGCGATCGCGCTGACCCCGACGAAAGATGCTGATGCCCCCAACCAATCCGATACGAAAATCTGAGACACAAGAAAGGAAAAAGAAAATGGAAGTCATCCTTCTCGAACGCATCTCCAAGCTCGGCCAGATGGGCGAAACCGTAAAGGTTCGCGACGGCTTTGCCCGTAACTACCTGCTGCCGCTCGGCAAGGCGCTGCGCGCCAACGCCGCCAACAAGACCCGCTTCGAAGCCGAGCGCGCGACGCTCGAAGCCCGCAACCTCGAGCGCAAATCGGAAGCCCAGAAGATCGCCGACGTTCTCGACGGCAAGTCCTTCATCGTCGTGCGTTCCGCCGGCGAAACCGGCCAGCTCTACGGTTCGGTTGCTGCCCGTGACGTCGTCGAGATTCTCGGCGCCGAAGGCTTCAACATCGGCCGCAACCAGGTTCACCTCAACACGCCGATCAAGTCGATCGGCCTGCACAAGGTCGAACTGCAGCTGCATGCCGAAGTCGAAATCCACGTCGAGCTGAACGTTGCCCGTTCTGCCGAAGAGGCAGAGCGCCAGTCCAAGGGCGAAGAACTCACCTCGGTCGACGCGATCTACGGCGTCGACGAAGACGCGCTGCGTCCGGAAGACTTCTTCGATCCGGAAGCTGACGGCGTCGACGAAGACGAAGCATAATTTCGCCGGAGCGATCCGCGAGAGGAAAGCCCGGCCACCGCGCCGGGCTTTTTCGTTTTCACCCCCTCGATATGAGCAGCCGATCGGGTCGCTTTTTTAAGGGGATTTTCCGGATGTTTTTGCTGCGTGCCTTATCGCATCACGCTAAAATAACATTCTCCGAAACGGATGGGCTGAGTCGCCGCCATACCGTGTCGTGCGGGTGACACTGCCAGTATTTCTCCTTTGTGTCGCCCGAGACTGTGGAGAAGTCGAACAACGTGCACAGCGTTCAGGATTTAGGCGAAGCGAGCCCCCGCTCCTTTCGTAGCCTCTTGATTTTCGCGTCCGGAATTGCAACTCCGGAGCTGGAAAAAGACAGAACGGATGATGATGAACGACGCCGCTCGAAAGATTGCAGCCGTTGCTCCGGCGGAGCAGCATTATCGCGAAGCACCCAACAATATCGAAGCCGAGCAAGCGCTTCTGGGTGCGATCCTGATGAACAACGACGCCTATTACCGGGTGTCGGACTTCCTGAAGCCGATCCATCTCTATGAACCGCTGCACCGGAAGATCTTCGAGGTTGCCGGCGATATCATCCGCATGGGCAAGATCGCCAATCCGGTGACGATCAAGACCTTCCTGAAGGCCGACGAGAAGGTCGGCGACATGACGGTTTCGCAATATCTGGCGAGCCTCGTCAGCAATGCCGTCACCGTCATCAATGCCGAGGATTACGGCCGGGCGATCTACGATCTGGCACTGCGCCGGGCGCTGATCACCATTGGCGAGGACGTCGTCAACATTGCTTATGACGCGCCGCTCGACATGCCGCCGCAGTCGCAGATCGAGGATACCGAACGCCGCCTCTTCGAACTGGCGGAAAACGGCCGCTACGATGGCGGCTTCCAGGCCTTCAACGATGCGGTTGCGCTGGCGATCGACATGGCGGCCGTCGCCAAAGAACGTGACGGCGGGCTTTCCGGCATTTCCACCGGCATCCATTCGCTGGATTCCAAGATGGGCGGCTTGCAGCGGTCGGACTTGATCGTGCTTGCCGGACGCCCCGGCATGGGCAAGACCTCGCTTGCCACCAACATCGCCTACAATATCGCCGCCGCCTACGAAGGCGAAGTCCAGTCGGACGGCAGCATGAAGGCGAAGAACGGCGGCGTTGTCGGCTTCTATTCGCTCGAAATGTCGTCCGAACAGCTTGCCACCCGTATCATCTCCGAGCAGACGGAGGTCTCCTCCTCGAAGATCCGCCGCGGCGACATCAACGATGCCGATTTCGAAAAGCTCGTCGCCTGCTCGATGATGATGCAGAAGGTGCCGCTCTATATCGACCAGACTGGCGGTATCTCGATCGCCCAGCTTTCGGCCCGCGCGCGCCGTCTGAAGCGCCAGCGCGGCCTCGACGTGCTTGTCGTCGACTACATTCAGCTGATGACCGGCTCGGGCAAATCCAGCGACAACCGCGTGCAGGAAATCACCCAGATCACCACCGGCCTCAAGGCGCTCGGCAAGGAGCTGAACGTTCCGATCATCGCGCTGTCGCAGCTCTCGCGTCAGGTCGAAAGCCGCGACGACAAGCGGCCGCAGCTGTCTGACCTTCGCGAATCCGGCTCGATCGAGCAGGACGCCGACGTCGTGCTCTTCGTGTTCCGCGAGGAATATTACGTCAAGAATTCGGAGCCGCGCGACATCCACGATCCGAAATATCCGGAATGGGAAGCGCTGTTCGACAAGGTGAAGGGCACGGCCGACGTCATCATCGCCAAGCAGCGCCACGGGCCGACGGGCACGGTGAAGCTCGCCTTCCAGGCGGAATTCACGCGCTTTGCCGATCTCGCCGATCCCTCCTTCACCCAATATGAGGAACATTGACGCGGTATTGCCGCGTCAATTTCTTTAGAGACCCACAGCCCTCAATAGGGTGACCGTTGCGATGCCAACCACGACGCTCGCGAGCATCGGCAGGCGGGGTGCTGCGATCGCCGTTATCGCGCAGGCCAGCGTCTCCGCCCAGCCGGTCGCAAAGGCGGTCGGGGCGATGACGGCCATCAGCACGGCCGGCGGAATGGCCTCGATCGCCGTTCTCCGGCGCTCATCCATCTCGACATGGCGGATCAATACCAGGCCGCTGACACGGGTGAGGACCGTTGCGGCGGTCATTGCGAGGATGGCGATCAATGTGTTGAGATCGAGCGTCATGCCGCCTGCTCCCGCGCCCTGCCCTGCCAGAGGGCCGTTGCCAGCCCGGCCAGCGCACCGGCGGCGATATACCAGACGCCGGGCACCAAGTGGTGGACCGCCACGGATGCGACACCGCTTGCAGCAAGGACCGCGCCGGTTTCCGGCCCCTTCCAGAAGCCCATGACGAGCACGACGAAGACAGCCGGAAAGGCGAAGTCGAGGCCGATAACGGCAGGGTTGCCGAGAAAGGCGCCGAGCAGTGCGCCTGTCAGCGACGAGCCGACCCAGGTGAGATAGAAGGGCGTGACGATACCGGCATACCAGGCGGGCGTCAGCCGCGTGCTGCCGGCGCGGAATTCCGCCATGGCCCAGAGTTCATCGGCAAGGAAGAGCATGGCGATATAGCGTTTGACGCCGGAGAAGGACTGCATCTTCGTGCCGATCGACGCGCTCATCAGCACGTGGCGGATATTGACCAGAAGGGCCGCGAAGCCGACGCCGACCCAGCTTACCGGATGCGTCCAGATGTCCATGGCGACGAATTGCGAACCTCCTGCGAAGACAAGCGCGCTCATCAGCGTCGTTTCCAGCGGTGAAAGGCCCTTGGTGGCGGCGACCGCGCCGAAGACCAGACCGATCGGCAGGACGGCGACAACAAGAGGAAAAATGGCACGCGTTCCGGCAATAAATTCGCCGGATCGCCGGCTGTGCTGCAACATGGCAACCTCCTGATTGGGATCGCGCAGGCTTAGCCCAGCCCGAAACGGCAGTATTGAACAAAAGTGATCAGCCCGTGCGGAATTGGCCGGGTGTCACGCCCGTGCGTGCTTTGAAGTGCCGTGTGAAATGCGCCTGGTCGGCAAACCCGCATTCGAGCGCGATGTCGGCCGGCGCACGCCCCTGCCGCAGCAGCCGGCGCGCCACCTGCACGCGCCGATCTGTCAGGAAGGCGTGCGGCGTGATGTGATATTCCTTGCTGAAAGCGCGGATGAGGTGCGCGCGACTCAACCTCGCCACGCCGGCCAGTTCATCGAGGCCGACATCGCTGTCGAAATTCTCGATCAGGTAGTCGCGGGCGCGAGCGACCGCGCTACGCTCCTGCGTATCGATAGGAACGATGATGGCGCTGCCGTGGCGCGCAAAGATCGCCGCCAGCACCGAGAACATGCTCTCATCGGATTCCAGCGCGCCTGCGCCACTCTCGAGCGTTCGATGAGCGGCGTGAAAGGCATTGGCGAGTTGCGGATCGCGTGGAAGCCCGCCGGCGAAGGACGGCGTTGCATGAAAGGCCTTGCCGGTGACATCCTCCAGAATATCGACGAACAGCTTCATGTCGGGATAGATCATGCGGTAGCGGTAGCCCTCGCCGCCGGGAGCACCGTCATGGACGACGCCGGGATCGATCAGATAAAGGTCGCCAGGCCCGGTTTCCTCCCGCCTGCCGCTGAGGGTGGCGATCTGGCTGCCGCTTTCTATCGTGCCGATGCTGAAGGTATCATGCGCATGCGGCGCATATTCATGCGTCAGGAAGGTGGCGCTCAGGCACTCCATGTCGCGGAAGCGGCTGTCCCGCCAGAAGCGGGCCGATTCAACATTGGCAAGCGGCATGGCCTCCGCCGCCCCTCTCTGCGATACGTTCTGCATCCAGCGAGATTAGCGCGGAAGCCTGCATGCGTCTTGAACAAAAGTGATCGTGCAACAGGCAAAGGATGGTATGTGCCCGCTTCCGCTTTTTCTTGGCCACAATGCTCTCTAGACTGGGCGAGGTGGTTTCCTTCGATTCTCTACGGCGATTCATGACAGATTTTCCTATCCCCTTCGAAGACGACGATCTTTTCGCTTCCGCAGGCCTGCGGCTGACCGTCGACCTGACCGCCCTGACGGAGAACTGGCGCGACATGGCGCGCCGCTCCGGCGCGGCGCGCGCCTCGGCGGTCGTCAAGGCCGATGCTTACGGCATGGGCATCGAGGATGCCGGCGAAGCGCTGTATATGGCCGGCGCCCGCGACTTCTTCGTCGCGACCGTCGACGAGGGCGTAACACTTCGCCTCTATGCGCCCGAGGCGCGCATCTTCGTGCTTTCCGGCATCTGGCCGGGCACCGAGCGGCGCTTCTTCGACAATGATCTGGTGCCGGTGATTTCCTCCGACGAACAGCTCGCCTTCTGGATGGCGGTGCTTGCAGATTACGGCGACTACCCCTGCGCGCTGCATGTCGATACCGGCTTCAATCGGCTCGGACTGCATATCGACGATGCGATCGCGCTCGCCGACGACGTCTCGCGGCCGGCGAGCTTCGCGCCCGTGCTTGTCATGAGCCACCTCGCCTGCGCCGACGATCCCGCCCATGCGATGAACCGGCAGCAGCTCGAATCATTCCACAGGGTTAGCGCCGCCTATGAAGGCATCGATTCAAGTCTTGCCGCCTCGGCCGGCATCTTTCTCGGTGAGGATTATCACTTCGACCTGACCCGCCCCGGGATCGCGCTCTATGGCGGCGAAGCGGTCAGCGGCATGGCAAACCCGATGCGGCCGGTCGCGACAGCGGAAGCGCGCATCATTCAGGTGCGCAGCGTCAAGGCCGGCGAGACCGTCAGCTATGGCCGGGCGCTGCAGCTTCGCCGCGAAAGCCGGCTGGCGATCGCCTCGGCCGGCTATGCAGACGGCTACATGCGCAGCCAGTCGAGCGGCGGCGTGCCGCTGCGCCATGTGGTGCCGCAAGGCGGGCAAGGTTTCATCGCCGGACAGAAGGTGCCGGTTGCCGGCCGGATCACCATGGACCTGACGATCTTCGATATCACCGACCTGCCTGACAATGCCGTGCGCGCCGGGGATTATGTCGAACTGTTCGGGAAGAACATGCCGGTGGACGATGTGGCGCGGGCATCCGGCACGATCGGATACGAGATCCTGACCAGCATGGGGCTCCGCCACGAGCGGCGCTACGTGGCCGAGGAATAGCCGCCATGTTCAGCGGCTGCTGAGGGCGAGACGGACGCCGAGCGCGAGGAAAAGCGCACCGAGGCCGCGATCGAGCCAGAGTCCGATTTTTTGATTATGCCTGATCGCGTCAGCAAGGCGCCCTCCGAGAAGGACGAGCGGTGGTTCGATGAAGGCGGCAACGACGATGATGAGCCCGCCATGCAGCAGGAGTTGGGCCCATGCCGGCCCTGCCCCTTCTACCACGAATTGCGGCAGGAAGGCCAGGAAGAATATCGCCACTTTCGGATTGAGCAGCGACACCAGAATTCCCTGTCGGTAGATCCTTGCCACCGGCAACCTTTCACCGACGGCCTTTATCAGGCCATCGCCGCCACCGGAGCGCAAAGCCTGAATTCCGAGCCAGACGAGATAGGCGGCGCCGATCCATTTGACTGTCGAGAAGGCGACTGCGGAAGCCGCAAGTATGGCCGAGAGGCCGAGTGCCGCCATCAGAACATGCAGGCAGGCGCCGGACCAGACGCCGAACAGCGCCGAAAAACCGGCGCGTTTTCCGCTTCTCATCGTGTGACCGAGGATGAAGGCGATGTCGGGACCGGGCGAGAGATTGAGCAGAACTGCCGCCGACAGAAATGCAAACCAGTGCGCAAACGAATAATCGAACATCTTCACCATTCCCGGACTACAGCGCCGCGTGTCTTTTGAGACGCGCAAAGGGCGCCGCAATACTTTCAATCTCGCATCGGCCCGATGCGCCAGAGGCAAAGGATAGGCACGGGTGCGCTGATGGGGAAATCATTAGTTTTGATCCGTCGCGACAGCCATTATCTCAAGCGCGATATTGATTCGATGAGGCGGCGCGTCGCTTCACTTGGAAACCCGGACTGAAAGAGTAATTGATGGCGAAGGCCAGGACACAATTCATTTGCCAGAGTTGCGGCACGGTTCATAACCGCTGGGCTGGCAAATGCGAGAACTGCGGCGAGTGGAACACCATCGTCGAGGAAGACCCTATGGGTGGGATCGGCTCCGGTCCCGGCAAGACGCCGAAGAAGGGCCGGCCGGTGGCGCTGACGGCGCTCTCCGGCGAAATCGAGGAGGCGCCACGCATCCATACCGCCATGCCGGAGCTCGACCGGGCGCTCGGCGGCGGCTTCGTGCGCGGGTCGGCGGTGCTAATCGGCGGCGATCCCGGCATCGGCAAATCGACGTTGTTGATGCAGGCAGCCGCCGCCCTTGCGCGGCGCGGCCACAAGATCATCTACGTCTCAGGCGAAGAAGCCGTGGCGCAGGTCCGGCTGCGGGCGCAACGCCTTGCGGCGGCCGATACCGACGTGATGCTGGCGGCCGAAACCAATGTCGAGGATATTCTGGCGACGCTCGCCGAGGGCAAGCGGCCGGACCTCGTCATCATCGATTCCATCCAGACGCTGTGGAGCGAACTTGCCGAATCCGCGCCGGGAACGGTGACGCAGGTGCGCACCGGCGTCCAGGCAATGATCCGTTTCGCCAAGCAGACGGGGGCAGCCATGGTGCTCGTCGGCCACGTGACCAAGGACGGGCAGATCGCCGGGCCACGCGTCGTCGAGCACATGGTCGATGCCGTGCTCTATTTCGAAGGCGATCGCGGCCATCACTACCGAATTCTGCGCACTGTCAAGAACCGCTTCGGCCCGACCGACGAGATCGGCGTCTTCGAAATGTCAGACAAAGGCTTGCGCGAAGTCGCCAACCCCTCGGAACTCTTCCTTGGCGAACGCAACGAGAAATCGCCGGGCGCTGCCGTATTCGCCGGTATGGAGGGCACGCGTCCCATTCTCGTCGAGGTGCAGGCGCTGGTAGCGCCGACCTCACTCGGCACGCCGCGGCGCGCCGTGGTCGGTTGGGACTCGGCACGGCTGTCAATGATCCTGGCGGTGCTGGAAGCCCATTGCGGCGTCAGGCTCGGCCAGCACGACGTCTACCTCAACGTCGCCGGCGGTTACCGCATCTCCGAACCGGCGGCCGATCTTGCCGTCGCCTCGGCGCTCGTTTCCTCGCTTGCCGGTATTGCCCTTCCCGCCGATTGCGTCTATTTCGGCGAAGTCAGCCTGTCGGGCGCCATCCGGCCGGTTGCGCACACCGCCCAGCGCCTCAAGGAAGCCGAGAAGCTGGGTTTTTCTGCAGCACTGCTTCCATCCGCCTCCGCCGAACTGCCGAAAGGCTCCGGCGGGCGCTGGAGCGAAGTCGGAAGCCTGCCGGATCTGGTCGCGCGCATCGCCGGATCGAAGGGAGCGCTGCGTGTGGAAGACGAGGTTTGATCCTTTCATTGCCGAGAGTGGTGATGATATAGGAGCACACGATAAGGCACGACACGGCCGCCAAGCGGCAGTCCTGGAGTTGAATTTACATGCCCATTACGATTTTCGACGGTATTGTCATCGGCGTCGTGCTCTTCTCCGCCGTGCTGGCGATGGTCCGCGGCTTTTCGCGCGAGATTCTTTCGATCGCAAGCTGGGGCGGTTCGGCCGCGGCTGCCTATTACCTTTATCCGTACCTGCTGCCTTATGCGAAGAAATATACGGATGACGACCGTATCGCGATCGTCGGTTCGGCAGCGGTCGTCTTCCTGATCGCGCTGATCGTCATCTCCTTCATCACGATGAAGATCGCCGATTTCATCATCGACAGCCGTATCGGCGCGCTCGACCGCACGCTCGGCTTCCTGTTCGGGGCGGCGCGTGGCGTGCTGCTCCTGGTCGTTGCCGTCGCCTTCTGGAATTGGCTCGTCGATGTCGACCACCGTCCGGCCTGGGTCAATGAGGCGAAGTCAAAGCCCTTCCTGGATTCGATGGTCGTGAAGCTGAAATCGGTTCTGCCGGAGCAATTTGCCCAGATGATACCGGAAAGCATCCGTGATAAGCTGCAGCCACCGGCACAGGGCGCTGGAGGCACCACTCCGCCGACGGGCGACCAGGCTCCGGCGGAAGACGCACCGACCGCGCCGGCAGGCGGCGCACAGCAGCCGGCGAATTGACACAGTGTTCAAGAGCTTGACCCGCCTTCCGGCAGTTGCCATTTGAGCGGAACATGAAATGAGGGTCCGGCCGGGCATTCCAGCTCCGCCGGGCTCAGCTGTTTCTGGAAATGCCGATCCATTCTTGTGAGAGCAGAGGCCCGCAGAAATGAACCAGTCCCATTCCTTCCCGACCGACGATCCGCTCGACGGAGATACGCTGCATGAAGAATGCGGGGTTTTCGGAATTCTGGGACATCCCGATGCCGCCGCGCTGACAGCTCTCGGCCTGCATGCCTTGCAGCACCGTGGACAGGAAGCGGCCGGCATCGTCTCCTTCGACGGCAAGCGCTTTTATCAAGAGCGCCACATGGGCCTCGTCGGTGACCACTATACCAATCCGATGACGCTTGCCCGCCTGCCCGGCAGCATTACGATCGGTCATACCCGCTACTCGACAACCGGCGAAGTGGCCATGCGCAACGTCCAGCCGCTCTTTGCCGAATTGGAAGAAGGCGGCATCGCCATCGCCCATAACGGCAATTTCACCAACGGCCTGACGCTGCGCCGCCAGATCATCGCGACCGGCGCCATCTGTCAGTCGACCTCCGACACCGAGGTCGTCCTTCACCTCATCGCCCGCTCCCGTCACGCTTCGACATCCGACCGCTTCATCGACGCCATTCGCCAGATGGAAGGCGGCTATTCGATGCTCGCCATGACGCGCACCAAGCTGATTGCCGCGCGCGATCCGACCGGCATCCGCCCACTCGTCATGGGGGAATTCGACGGCAAGCCGATCTTCTGCTCGGAGACCTGCGCACTCGACATCATCGGCGCCAAGTTCATCCGTGACGTTGAGAACGGCGAGGTCATCATCTGTGAAATCCAGCCCGACGGCTCGATCAGCATCGATGCGCGCAAGCCCAGCAAGCCGCAGCCGGAACGCCTCTGCCTGTTCGAATATGTCTATTTCGCTCGCCCGGACTCGGTGGTCGGCGGCCGCAACGTCTATACGACGCGCAAGAGCATGGGCATGAACCTCGCCAAGGAATCGCCCGTCGATGGCGACGTGATCGTGCCGGTGCCGGATGGTGGGACGCCGGCAGCGCTCGGCTATGCCCAACAGAGCGGCATTCCGTTCGAATACGGCATCATCCGCAACCATTATGTCGGGCGCACCTTCATCGAGCCGACGCAGCAGATCCGCGCCTTCGGCGTAAAGCTGAAGCATTCGGCCAACCGGGCGATGATCGAAGGCAAGCGCGTGGTGCTGGTTGACGATTCCATCGTGCGCGGCACGACGTCTCTCAAGATCGTCCAGATGATCCGGGAAGCCGGCGCGCGCGAAGTCCATGTCCGCGTCGCAAGCCCGATGATCTTCTTCCCGGATTTCTACGGCATCGACACGCCTGACGCAGATAAGCTGCTGGCAAACCAATATGCCGATGTCAAAGCCATGGCCAAATACATCGGCGCCGATTCGCTCGCCTTCCTGTCGATCGACGGCCTCTATCGCGCCGTTGGCGGCGAGGACCGCAACCCGGCCCGGCCGCAGTTCACCGACCATTATTTTACCGGCGACTATCCGACCCGCCTGCTCGACAAGAACGGCGAGTCCATGGGCAACAAGATTTCGATGCTTGCCAGCAACGGCTGACACGGCGCGCCGGCTTTTCCATTGTCCATCCCGAGGGGTTCATCGAACCCCTCTCCCTTCGTGAGGGAACACGGCATCATGAATATCAATCTTGAAGGCAAGATCGCACTCGTCACCGGTGCGTCGCGCGGCATCGGCTATTTCACGGCGCTGGAACTTGCCAAAGCCGGCGCCCATGTGATTGCCTGCGCCCGCACGGTCGGCGGGCTCGAGGACCTCGACGATGCGATCAAGGCTGTCGGGGGCACGGCAACACTCGTGCCCTTCGACCTTGCCGACATGAATGCGATCGATGCGCTCGGCGGCTCGATCTTCGAGCGCTGGGGCAAGCTCGACATCCTCGTTGCCAATGCCGGCGTGCTCGGCGTCATTTCGCCGATCGGCCATATCGAAGCGAAAGTGTTCGAGAAGGTGATGACCATCAACGTCACCGCGACATGGCGGCTGATCCGCTCGGTCGACCCGTTGTTGGCCCGCTCGGATGCCGGCCGCGCGGTGATCATCTCGTCGGGTGCTGCCCACAAGTGCCGCCCCTTCTGGGGCGCCTATTCCGCTTCCAAGGCTGCGGTCGAAGCGCTGGCACGCACATGGGCCGGCGAGAGCCAAAGCACACCGCTGCGGGTCACCAGCGTCGATCCGGGGGCGACACGCACGGCGATGCGGGCGCAGGCAGTGCCGGGCGAAGATCCGCAGACGCTGCCGCATCCCTCCGAGGTCGCAAAGGCAATCCTGCCGTTGCTCGGGCCTGGTGTGACGGAGACGGGCAAGCTGTTCATCATCCGGGAGAACAAGCTCGTCGATTATCGCCTACCGGAATAAGCTTGACGTTCAGTTCGCTGCAACGGCTGGAAACAGCTGCGCCAGGCCCGTTTCCGACGGGCATAGCGCATTCAGGTCAACCGGTCCCTGGATGCCGTCCAAGGTGCCGTTATCGGCAAATTGCCAGATCGACCAACGACTGCACTCTTCCTGCCTCGGCTCTCTGAACACGCTGCGCAGCCACAGATAGTGGTCGGGGAAGCGTGATTCATTGCCTTTCAGATATTGATCGAAGAACTCCTGCGTGACGTAGAAAATAGGCTTTTCCGGAAAAGTGCCGTTCAGCTCGGTGAAAAAGGCGTTCACCTCGGCAACCATTTCCTCGAGCGTCGGGATCTTGTTGCAATTGCCGACAAACTCCAGATCGACGGCGATCGGCAGAGTTCCCTGCTCCTTCGGCACGGTCGCCAGGACATTCTGCGCCTGATCCTTGCCCGGGCGGCAGAAGGTGAAGAAATGATAGGCGCCCCTGACCACTCCAGCATCTCCAGCGCGCTGCCAGTTGTCGGCGAACTTGGAATCCCAATGGTCTCCGCCTTCGGTCGCCTTCATGAAGGCGAAACGGACATTCGGCTGCGCGGCAACAACCTTCCAATCGATATCGCCCTGGTGATGGCTGACATCGATGCCTTGGATTGGATAGTTGCTAAGAGAGGGGTTGTTGAAGCGAAGCATCCCGAAATCGTATGCGAAATATGCAGCGAATGCGACCACCAGAACCGCAGTCGCTCCGATCGTCGATCGCGCAAGTCTCCGCATCCCTTCCCCCTATTTTCAACAGCTTCTCAACTGGCTATGCGAGATTTGTGCTCCGAAAATGGCGGACGAATTTCAAGAGCGCGCTGATCGGTTTCAAAGACGTTGGTTGCTGAAATCGATTCACCGGATAGATGGATCCCGTTGCCGCTGGATCGCTCTTCGCCCCCTTGACCGGAAGCACGAACCGGGCCATAAAACGCGCCATGAAAACGGTTATCTGCATTATCTGCCGGAAGATTATTCGCTAGCGCGAGCGCTGGCCCGGCCGTTTTCGTCTCCCAAATAGTCAAGATGCGAAACGCCCCGGTCCGCCGGTCGCACTATTTTTCTGATCGTGCATTTGGGAGAGTGAAATGGACGCGACGCCGGAACTGAAGCTGTACAACACGCTGACACGGGAAAAATCTGTCTTTTCGCCGATCGATCCCAACAATGTCCGCATGTATGTCTGCGGCCCGACCGTCTATGACTTCGCTCATATCGGCAATGCCCGGCCAGCCATCGTCTTCGATATGCTGTTCCGGCTGCTGCGCCATGTCTATGGCGAAGACCACGTCACTTATGTCCGCAACATCACCGACGTCGACGACAAGATCAATGCGCGGGCGCTTCGAGACCATCCGGGCCTGCCGCTCAATGAAGCGATCCGCGCGGTCACCGAAAAGACGGAGACGCAATATCACGCCGATGTCGCCGAACTCGGCTGCCTGGAGCCGGGCTTCGAGCCGCGCGCCACCGACAATATCGTCGAGATGACCGAGATCATCGAGAAGCTGATCGGCAACGGCCATGCCTATGTCGCATCAGGGGAAGTGCTGTTCGACACCAAATCCATGGCGGATTACGGTCAGCTTTCGAAACGTCCGCTCGACGAGCAGCAGGCCGGCGCCCGCGTCGCCGTCGACGCGCACAAGAGGAACCCAGGTGATTTCGTGCTCTGGAAGCTGTCGAGCCACAGCGAACCCGGCTGGGAGAGCCCATGGGGCCGCGGCCGGCCCGGTTGGCACATCGAATGCTCGGCGATGAGCAAGCGTTATCTCGGCGATATCTTCGACATTCATGGCGGCGGGCTGGACCTGATCTTCCCGCATCATGAAAACGAGATCGCCCAGTCGCGCTGCGCGCACGGCACCGAGGTGATGGCGAATGTCTGGATGCATAACGGCTTCCTGCAGGTCGAAGGCCGCAAGATGTCGAAATCCGAAGGCAATTTCATCACCATCAACGAGTTGCTTCAGACGGAAATCTTCGGCGGCCGCAGATGGCCGGGTCAGGTGCTGCGCCTTGCCATACTGATGACGCATTACCGCGAGCCGATCGATTTTTCGATCAAGCGACTGGAAGAAGCCGAACGTCTGCTCGCCAAATGGCCGGCGGCAGAAGCCGGCGATGCGCCGCCCGATGAAACCGTGCTGAACGCGCTTTCCGACGACCTCAACACCGTCGCGGCGGTGCAGGCATTGCATGCGCTGGCGCAGGCTGCCCATGCGGATTCCGCAGCCCGCGCCGTCTTTGCCGCAACGGCCGACCTTCTGGGCCTGCTGCCGAAAAAGATGGAGATCGACGAAGCCGTCGCATCGGCGGTCGATGCGCTGGTCGCGATGCGGCTCGAAATGCTGAAGGCGAAGAACTTCCCCGAGGCTGACAAGATCCGCGACGAACTGACGGCGAAGGGCATCCAGTTGAAGGATGGCAAGGATCCGGTGACCGGCGAGCGGGTGACGACCTGGGAGGTCAAGCGGTGAGAGTGGCGTGTTGGGATAAGACCCCTCCCCAACCCCTCCCCACAAGGGGGAGGGGCTACGGTGCCGCGCTGCTCCGATGCGAGATCACCACGACCGCAAACATTCGAGGCGGAAGCGAAGGCGGTGCCACGAGAGAGCCCTCCCCCTTGTGGGGAGGGTTGGGAGGGGTCTTGGCGCCTAGGCTGAAATCCCAAGGGAGACATACTCGATGACGACCTATACAGGCGGCTGCCAATGCGGAGCGATCCGTTTTCGCGTCAGCGGCGACATCAAGGATTCGTCGATCTGTCATTGCCGCATGTGCCAGAAGGCGTTCGGGGCTTATTATGCACCGCTGGTCTCGGTGCGCGGCGCCGATTTCGAATGGATACGTGGAGAGCGGAAAAAATTCCGCTCTTCCAACTTTGTCGAGCGCGGCTTTTGCGGCGATTGCGGCACGCCACTCACCTATGAGGCGCCGGATGGAATAGCGATTGCCGCGGGCGCCTTCGACGATCCCTCGGCATTTCCGCCGGTGGTCCAATTCGGGATCGAAGGCAAGATCGGTTTCGTCGATCATCTGCACGAATTGCCGGGGCACCGAACGGAGGAGGATGCGCAGGCTGCTCCCTTCCTGCTTGAGCTCGTCTCCCAACAGCATCCCGATCACGAGACGCAGGTATGGCCACCCAAGGAGCTCGGATGACGGCGGAATCAGACAGAAGCGGCGGGTGCCAGTGCGGCGCGGTGCGCTACCGCGCCAAAGGCGAACTCGGCTATCCCCATCTTTGCCATTGCCGCATGTGCCAGAAGGCGGCCGGTAATTATTTCATGCCGCTTGCCGCCGCGATGCGGAGCGATTTTACCCTGACGCGCGGCGCACCGAAATGGTTTCAGTCCTCGGATCTGGTGCGGCGCGGCTTCTGCGGCGATTGCGGCACGCCGCTGTTTTATGACATTCCGGAAGCGGAATTCATCAATATCACGCTCGGCTCACTGGATGATCCCGATGCGATCAAGCCGGTGATGCAATCGAACACCGGCCGCAAGATGTCCTGGTTTCATACGCTCGACGGCCTGCCGCTGGAACCAGAGGCTGAAACGCGCGATCGCGGGAACGCGATCGCGGCAAGCAACCATCAGCACCCCGACCACGACACGAAAAGCTGGCCCCTCGGAGAAACCTCATGACGGACACGATAAAAACAGGCGGATGCCAGTGCGGTGCCGTGCGCTTCCGCATCTCGGGCAGACTGGGGCGACCCTCGATCTGCCATTGCCGCATGTGCCAGAAACAGTTCGGCGGCTTCTTCTCGGCGCTCGTCACCGCGCCTGAGGAAGGGATGGAGTGGACACGTGGCGAGCCGAGCTACTTCCAGTCCTCGGTCAATATCGACCGCGGCTTCTGCAGCAATTGCGGCACGCCGATGACCTATCGTCATCCGGGCGGGCTGGAGCTTGCGATCGGCACTTTCGACGACCGCAGTGACCTCGCACCGCTGATCCAGGTCAATTACGAGGCCCGCCTGCCCTGGGTCGAGGAAATCTTCGAGGCGCCGGTGCTGAAGGATCAGGATTTCTACTCACGACAGGAGGCGATCATCTCCTTCCAGCATCCCGATCACGACACCGAAGTCTGGCCCACGAAAGGCGTGAAGATATGACCGAGATACTGCGCACGCTCTATCCCGAAATCGAACCTTATGCTTCCGGCCATCTCGATGTCGGCGACGGCCATGTGATCTATTGGGAGCGCTCGGGAACGCCTGGCGCCAAGCCCGCCGTCTTCCTGCATGGCGGCCCGGGCGGCGGCATCTCGCCCGCCCATCGCCGGCTTTTCGATCCCGCTCTCTACGACGTCATGCTGTTCGACCAGCGCGGTTGCGGCAGGTCGACGCCGCATGCGGAACTCCGTGCCAATACGACCTGGCACCTCGTCGCCGATATCGAGCGGCTGCGCGAGATGATAGGCGTCGACAGCTGGCAAGTGTTCGGCGGCTCCTGGGGCTCGACGCTGGCGCTCGCCTATGCCGAGACGCATCCGGAGCATGTCTCCGAACTCATCCTGCGTGGCATCTATACGCTGACCAAGGCCGAGCTCGACTGGTACTACCAATTCGGCGTCTCGGAAATGTTCCCTGACAAGTGGGAGCGGTTCATCGCTCTCATTCCTAGGGAAGAGCGGCATGAGATGATGCATGCCTATCATCGTCGCCTGACGCATGAGGACAAGAATGTGCGCCTCGCGGCCGCGCAGGCCTGGAGCATCTGGGAAGGCGAAACGATCACGCTGCTGCCGGAACCTTCGACGAGCTTCAAATTCGAGGAGCCGGAATTCGCCTATGCATTTGCTCGCATCGAGAACCATTTCTTCGTCCATGCCGGCTGGATGGACGAGGGACAGTTGATCCGCGATGCTGGCAGGCTCAGGGACATTCCCGGCGTGATCGTGCATGGCCGCTACGACATGCCCTGCCCGGCCAAATATGCCTGGCTGCTGCACAAGGCCTGGCCGACGGCGGAGTTCCACCTGATCGAGGGCGCGGGCCATGCCTATTCGGAGCCTGGGATTCTCGATCGGCTGATCCGGGCGACGGATAGGTTTGCGGGGAAGAAAGACTGATGTCGCACGCTGTGGCTAACCCCCTCTGCCCTGCCGGGCATCTCCCCCACAAGGAGGGAGATCGGCTGGGCGCAAGCTCCTTGCCAGAGCCTCGATGGTCTGCACCACAGCTCAGCGGATTTCCGATCTCCCCCCTTGTGGAGGGTAAGTCCCGAATAAAAGCAGTCAATGCCTGGGAGGCATCGTGGTGACTAAGGAAAAAATCTACCTCTTCGACACGACGCTCCGGGACGGGCAGCAGACGCCCGGCATCGATTTTTCCGTCGAGGACAAGATCGCGATCGCCGCCATGCTGGACGAATTCGGCATCGATTACGTCGAGGGCGGATATCCCGGCGCCAATCCGACGGATACCGCCTTCTTCAGCGAGAAACGCACCAGCCAAGCCAGTTTCGTCGCCTTCGGCATGACGAAGCGGGCGGGCGTTTCGGTCTCCAACGATCCCGGCATTGCCGGGCTGCTGCAGGCGAAATCCGACGCCATCTGTTTCGTCGCCAAGAGCTGGGATTATCATGTCGCGGTAGCGCTTGGCTGCACCAATGAGGAAAACCTCGAATGCATCGCCGAAAGCGTCAAGGCAGCGGTTGGCGCGGCCAAGGAGGCGATCGTCGATTGCGAGCATTTCTTCGACGGCTTCAAGGCCAATCCGGCCTATGCGCTCGCCTGCGCCAAGACGGCCTATGAGAGCGGCGCCCGCTGGGTCGTGCTCTGCGACACCAATGGCGGCACACAGCCGCCGGAGGTGCGGGCCATCGTCGAGGCGGTGATCGCCTCAGGCGTTCCCGGCCACTGTCTTGGCATCCATGCGCATAACGACACCGGACAGGCAGTTGCCAATTCGCTTGCCGCAGTCGAAGCCGGCGTCCGGCAGATCCAGGGTACGCTGAACGGCATCGGCGAGCGCTGCGGCAATGCCAATCTGGTGACGCTGATCCCGACGCTGGCGCTGAAGAGCGCCTACAACACACGTTTCGAAACGGCGATCGATGAGGAGCGGCTGCTCAACCTCACCCGGCTCTCGCATGCCTTCGACGAGCTGCTCAACCGCTCGCCCGACCACCAGATGCCCTATGTCGGCGCCTCCGCCTTCGCCACCAAGGCCGGCATCCATGCATCGGCGCTGATCAAGGACCCACGGACCTACGAACATGTGCCGCCGGAAACCGTCGGCAACTTCCGCAAGGTCATGGTCTCCGACCAGGGCGGCAAGGCGAACTTCATCAATGCGCTGAAACGGCGCGGTATCGCGGTCGCCAAGGACGATCCGAAGCTCGACCTGCTGATCTCCATCGTCAAGGAACGTGAATCCATCGGCTATGCCTATGAGGGCGCGGATGCGAGCTTCGAACTGCTGGCCCGCCGCACGCTCGGCACGATCCCGGAATTCTTCACCATCGAAGGCTTCCGCGTGATGATCGAGCGCCGCTTCGACAGTCTCGGCCGCGTGAAGATCGTCTCGGAGGCGGTGGTCAAGATCACCATCGACGGCCAGACGCTGATGTCGGTTGCCGATGCCGAAGGCCCGGTCAACGCGCTCGACCTCGCGCTACGCAAGGATTTCGGCAAGTACCAGCACGAGATCGACGATCTGGTGCTCGCCGATTTCAAGGTGCGTATCCTCAATGGCGGCACCGAGGCGATCACCCGCGTGCTGATCGAATCCACCGACAGCGACGGCGTGCGCTGGTGGACGGTCGGCGTCTCCGAGAACATCATCGACGCTTCGTTCCAGGCTTTGATGGATTCGGTCATTTACAAGCTGATGAAGAACCGGCAGCTGGCGGGCAAGATCGCGGCGGAATAAATCTATTCCGCCGGCCCGGCGTAAAAACCCCAGCCCGAATACCATTCGCTTCCTTCGGACGCCGCCCTCCACCGCAGGGCGCCGGATCATCGCGTCGTCTCCCGCTTCAAATCCTCTCACCCTTCATTCAACGAAATGAATTGGCCTATTCACGGCGCTTAAGCTAGGCCGGATCAGAAGAAGAACAAAGATGGAAACACCGATGTCGACCGATGCATCCGTTCCTTTGGCCAAGAACGAAGACAGTCCGCGCGGGTTCGCCTTCGCGCTGACGGCCTACCTGCTCTGGGGCTTCCTGCCAATCTACATGAAGGCGGTGGCGCATATCTCGCCGGCCGAGGTGATCGCCCATCGGATCGTCTGGTCGCTGCCGCTGGCGGGCATTGTGCTGATCGTGCTCGGTCGCACGCAAGACATCCGAACGGCACTCGGCTCGCCGCGCATGCTGGCGATGGCGGCGCTGACGGCGTCGCTGATCACCGTCAACTGGGGCACCTATGTCTGGGCGATCGGCGCCGGCCATTCGCTCGATGCAGCACTCGGCTATTTCATCAATCCGCTGTTCAGCATCTTCCTCGGCGCTATGTTCCTCAAGGAAAAGCTGCAGCCGCTGCAGATCGCGGCGATCGCGCTTGCGGCGCTTGCCGTCGCCATTCTCGCGCTGGACAGCGGCGGCATCCCGTGGGTGGCGCTGACGCTGGCGATCAGCTGGGGGTTCTACGCCCTGTTGCGCAAGACGCTGCCGCTCGGGCCGAACCAGGGCTTCTTCCTCGAAGTGCTGATCCTCAGCGGACCGGCCCTCCTCTACATTCTCTATCTCGAATTCGGCGGCCAGGGCCACCTCTACCGCACCGGTCTTGCCGACACGACCCTGCTGCTCGGCTGCGGCGTCATCACCGCCGTGCCGCTGATGATCTATGCGAACGGCGCCAAGCTGTTGAAACTCTCGACGATCGGCATCATGCAGTATATCGCGCCGACGATGATCTTCCTGATCGCGGTCTTCGTCTTCCACGAGCCATTCGGCACGGCGCGCATGATCGCCTTCCCGCTGATCTGGGCGGGGTTGTTCCTCTATAGCTGGTCGATGCTGAAGGGAAGCCGCGGGCGTTAGCTGCGGGCTTTTCCTGGCCACACCCAAAGCATGTAGTCGGTGCTCCGTAACGATCCATCAAAGCAGGAGCGTGTTGGCTCAAAGCCAGGACACCAGCGCCGTGCGGACAAGGATTCCCGCCAATGCGCTCACGATGGCAACGCCTGCCACCGACCGGAGCGCTGGCACCGAAGCGATAAGGATGGAAAGACCAGGAAGGTCGAGAGCGTTTACCAGAAATGCGGATCCGCGAATTATTTTCTCAGGCTGAAGACGTAGCTCCTTGTGGACGTCGAGTAACAGGGTGACCGCTGCACTTGATCCTGCCAGGCACTTTGTGAGGAAGAACAGGACATCCTGCTGCGAAGCGCTGAGCAACTGAAGCAATGGCAGCGCGACGGACGTGAAGGCCGAAAGTGCGCCTGTGATTTGGATAAGCCTGACCATTAGAAGTGAGATCACCAGCACCGGCAGGATTGCAGAAATGGCCCGAACGGCGTCTGCGCCACCGCGGTTGATCGCCGTCAGCAGATCGAGCCTTGCGGCGACGGGCTCATCCGCCTTGTAACAGGAACAGATCTGTCCAGACTGGAAACGGAGCCCAACCAGCCAGCAGGCAAGAGTGGAGGCCACAAGCGCTCCGCAAATACCGTTCACGATGATCAAGCCGGGATCGACACCGAGACTTGCGAGCGGAAAACTGGCATTTGCCGGCGCGGCCGCAAGCACCGCGGCAAAGGCAGCGGCCCGACATCTCTCCGACGTCCCCTTGTGCGCCATGAGCGACAGGGCCGAGACCGGGGCAGCCGAACTGACGAGGCTGAGCTGGATAATCGCCAAGGCTCCGAAACCGTCCAGACCAAACAATCCGAAGAGCGGATTGGCCTTGCCGGCGATCCATCGCAATGCGCTAATGCCTTCGAGATAGCGCATCAGCGAGAAGGTCACGATCATCAACGGCAGAAAGGTGAATATCGCGATGTCGACGGCACTTCGCCCGGCATCCAGAATGGCGGTGATCAGAATTGTCATGGGAACGAGTGGCTTGGTGGCGGCGCCGGACTTGCAGCGGACTTAACGGAGGAAGCGGGCTCCGAAATCCGATCCCGGAGCCCGTTCGTTCAAATTCTATTCCGGTTGGAAGGATTCATCGAAAAAGCGCTGAACCTCGGAATAGGCCTGCATGCGATTGGTCTCCATGAGAGCGAGGTGCGTCGCCTCCCCGATTTCCACCCATCGCCTGTAGGAGGCGCCGGTCAGCTGCTCGAAATAGGTCCGCGCCAGATCAGGCGGAACGTCGATGTCCCATTCACCATGCAACAGCAGCACCGGGGCGCAGATCTCGCTCGGACGATAGTAGGGATTTCCAGATCGCCAGTAGGTGCGGATGTCCTGGATCGGCCCATTCGTGGCCCGAAGTTTGCCTTGCTCCCTGTCAGCCTGCGACGTCTCTTCCGAAAGGGTCAGTTTAGCCCAGAGGTCGAACCAGCCCTCCGGCACAAGTCGGTCACGCGCGTATTCGGGTGCGGTGCTCAGCCAACGCGGCAAGGCCGCATGGACTGGGACAAGCCGATAGGAACCGAGGATCCCACCCTGATCGATCGGGATGGGAACGTCGCTCAGCCATTGCGGCGCGAGCAGTGCCAGCTTGACGATCTTGTCGCCGTTGCGCGCAGCATATGCACCGGCCACGGTGCCGCCCCAGGACATTGCGAAGACGCTGACGGCGTTGAGACCGCGAAGCCGAAGGACGAAATCGACAGCCGTTGCGAAGTCCTCGACGCCAGTGTCGGTGCCGACAAGCGGCGGGTTGAGATCGGGCTGCGCCTGCATTTCCGGCGGGCGGGTCGACTTTCCATAGCCCCGGACATCAACCGCAAAGACATCGAAGCCTTGATTGGCGAGGAAGTCGATGAAAGACATCCCGTTGAAGGGAACATCGTAAAGACTTCCGGACGAGAAGGTCGCCCCGTGCACCATTACGATTGTTTTCTCCGCGAGAAAGGCTTTGTGATCTCTCCTTCGCTTATTGCGGAGATAGAGCTTGATGCCATCGGTTCCGCTATCGACGTAATGCTCGTCGAATACGATCTCGCCTGCGTCAAAAGCTGAAGATGCGAGCTTGTTCTCAGACATAGGACCACCTGAATTTTTCGCCGTCGCGGGTCACATAACCAGCAGACGAGCCGGGGAAATGCGTGGAGAAGTAAATGGCACGATTATCGGCTGCGAACTCGAGGACACGCCGTCTGGACTGGGCAGCCTGATCCCGGAATTCGCAGAACACCGTGTTGAGGTCAGGACGCTCCACCTGGATCGGATGGTGCATGACATCGCCAGCAAAAATCGCCGCTTCCTTGCCCGATTCCAGCAGAACGGACATATGGCCGATGCTGTGGCCAGGTGTCGGCAAGAAGGTGAATCGATCCAGGAAAGGACCGCCTGCGCTGTCGATGAAATCAGCAAGCCCCGCCTCGATCACGGGCCGCACGCTGTCTTCATAGACGCCGGCACTGGGAATGTTGACGTCGTTGTGGCTTGCCGTTGACGAGTAATATTCCTGCTCGGCGCGGGGGAAGATGTAGCGCGCATTTTTGAAGGTGGGAATCCATCTTCCGTCCTCAAGCACGGTATTCCAGCCGGAATGATCGACGTGGAGATGGGTATTGATGACGAAGTCGACGTCTTCCGGCCCGACACCCGCCTGGCGCAGCCTGTCGAGAAACGGGATGGTCTGATGGTGGAAGCTGGGATTACGCGGTCTTTCCTTGTCGTTGCCCGAGCCGGTATCGATGAGGATGATGTGGTCGGGCGTCCTTACAAGCCAAGTATGTATACTCACCACAAGGGCATCGCGGCCCTCTTCCATATCGACAGCGGAAAGCCGCGGCTCGACCGCCCTAAGTTCCTCAGAAGCGGCAGCCGGATAGAGAAACGAGGGCGGGACGTTGTGCAGATACTGCTCTTGCACCTTCCTCACCGTCACGCCGGCAATACGATATTCCTTTCCAAGATCGCTCATGGAATTTCCTTTCGAGTTGAACTGGAACCGGGGACAGCGCTGTCTGATGCCTATGGACAATAGGGAGATTTCGTGCAACGATCAAATCGATGAATGAAATTGTCTCCATCGATCATTTCAATTTGTGGTCCTTTGACCTGAACCTGCTCGTCGCATTCGATGCGCTCATGAAGGAGCGGAGCGTGACGAAAGCTGCTGTTCGTCTGAAAATCCAGCAGCCTGCCATGAGCCACAATCTCGGAACTCTTCGCACACTGCTTCAGGATGAGCTGTTCGTGCGTGTCGGCCAGGTCATGCAGCCGACCCATCGCGCGCTGCGTTTCGCCGAGGCGGTGGAGCAGATACTCAGCCGTACGCAGCAGGCGATCGTAACGCCTAATGCCTTTGAGCCCGGCAAGGCCGAGCAGATATTCCGTATCGGCTTTTCCAGCGAGCTTGAGGTGCTGCTCGTGCCGCGTCTCGCCGCTATGTTGAACGAGACGGCGCCCGGCATTAGAGTGCTCGCCCGTGCGGTCAATCCCGAGATGGTCCACAAGCTTCTGGACGACAACGTCATCGATCTCGGCGTCGGCTGCTACGATGACGGCAACAATAGACATCGGCGCAGCCTGCTGTTCGAACAATCACTGATGTGCTGCTACAATCCGAAGCTTCTCGATCTTCCCCAAGCATTGGACCGCGACAGCTATGTCGGGCTGAAGCATGCACTGGTTTCACAGAAGGATGCCATCGAAGGCTGCATTGATGATGCGTTGAAGCGGATCAACGTGCGGCTCGACGTGTCGGTGGCAGCGCCGGAATTCCTGACTGTGCTGACGGCTGTCCTGGAAGCGCCCTTGATCGCGACGCTGCCGACCAGAATTGTGAAGCGGTATGCCGGCCTGTTTGGCTTGGCAGTCGCCGACGTTCCCCTCGATTTAACGGTAAGCCCGATATCGATGGTCTGGTCGGCAGCAAGCGACAATGATCCCGCCAATAGATGGATACGATCTCAGGTGACGCAGCTTGTTTCGGCTTATAGCTGAATTTGCTTGCAAAATAGCTTGACCGCGCGAGGGCCGCCTGCCCGCCTACATCTTCGAAATCACCTCGTCCTCGCCGTCACGATCGGCGGCGAGCTGGGCTGCCTGGGCCATGATCGCCGGAATGATGCCGGAGATCTCGTCGACGACGAGCGGTTGCACCCGATGGGCGGTATGCAGGAAACCTTCTTCGGTCATATGGCGCATCAGTTCCATCATCGGATCCCAGAAACCGTTGACGTTGGCAAAGACCATCGGCTTCTCGTGGCGGCCGAGCTGCGCCCACGTCATGATCTCGACGATCTCCTCCAGCGTACCGATGCCGCCGGGCAGCGCCACGAAGGCATCGGAGCGCTCGAACATGGTGTGTTTGCGCGCATGCATGTCAGGGGTTACAATGAGTTCGTTCAGCTGACCGAGCGAGTGGCGAGTCGCTTCCATATCGATCAGGAATTCGGGAATGATGCCCGTGACCTGACCGCCGCCGGAAAGCACGCCGCTGGCAACCGCGCCCATGATGCCTTTGGTACCCCCACCATAGACGAGGCGCAGGCCGTATTCGGCGATCTCTCTTCCGAGAGCACGCCCGGCCGCCATGTGGGAAGGATCGCGTCCCGGCCTTGAGCCGCAGTAAACGCAGATGGATCAAATCGATACAGATTGTTCGGTCATGAGGGCAAAACAACTATTCCATTTCAATGCAGTCAAGAAAATTGACTGAAAAGCAGCATGCCTAGCTTGCCTAATTGCTTTGAATGCTTGTGGAAAGCAACGGGAATCGCTAGCAATTTTGGGTATTACGGCAAATTGCCGCTCTGGGAGACATAATGATGAAGAACCGTGCCGGCTTGCTGGCTCTTGCAGTCCTCGCAATCGCAATCATACTGATGGTGTTTTTCGTCATGCCGCGCATCGGCGGCGATGCAGCCAAGGTCGGCGACGCCATCAACCAAGCGAGCACGGAGCTCAAGAACACGGTTAACGAGGCGGCAAAGACATCGCGCTCCGCTGTGGGCGACGCGGCTGCGGTCGCCGACCAGGTGGGCCGCCTATCGGCCGATGCCGGCGTGTCGCTCAGCGAGCTCAAGGCGCTGTTTGCCGACGGCAAGGGCCCTGCCATCGATGTCTTCACCGCCGCCAAGACCAAGGCCGTCAGCGCGCTGACCGCGCTTGCTGATTTTACAATCCCCGAGGGCCTCGATCCCGCGACCCAGACCCTTGCCGCAAAGGCCAAGGACGGCGGCGCGAAGGCGCTCGCCATCGTCCAGGCGCTGCCTGAGAACATTGCCGATGCGCTTGCCGCGATCGCCAAGGCAGAGGCTGCTCTGACCGGTGCGCCGGAGACCGCCCCTGCGGCGAACACGGCAGTGGAGAATACCGGCCCGAAACTTCCGGCCTTCGACGTATTGCGCGTCGAGCCCGACGGATCGACGGTGATTGCCGGTTCCGCCGAACCGAACGGCAAGCTCGAGGTGCTCGACGGCGAGAAGGTGGTGACGACGGCCAATGTCGATGCGAGCGGCGATTTTGCTGCCGTTCTCGACGATCCGCTTCCGGCCGGCGACCACCAACTCGTGCTCAAGTTCACGGGAAAGGACGGCAAGAGCACGCTTTCCGAAGAAGTCGCGACCATTTCCGTGCCGAAGGACGGCAATGGCGCCAATCTGCTCGCCATGGTCTCCAAACCCGGCGCGGCGAGCCGTATCATCACTGCGCCGAAGGCCGGAACCGAAGTTGCCGATGCCTCCAATCCGATGGCTCCGCCTGCGAACAAGCCGGCAACGGACGAAAGCTCGGCTGCGCCTGCTGCAACAGCTGCACCAACCGGCGAGCTGGCGCTGCAGGCGCCGAACCTCACCGACACCTCCTCCGGCGGCGCAGCTACGCCATCGGATAAGACGAATGTGCCCGATGTGATGGTCAATGCCGTCGAAATCGAGGGCAGCAAGATCTTTATTGCCGGCACGACGCGCCCCAACGCCAAGGTTATCGGTTATGCCGACGACAGCCTCGTCGGCCAGGATACCGCCGGCTCCGACGGCCACTTCGTCATCGACGGCGTGGTGGCGCTCTCGGTCGGCGACCACAAGATCCGCGTCGATGTCGTTGATCCCACAGGCAAGGTGATCGTGCGCGCGGCGGTCAACTTCAATCGGCCTGCCGGCGACCAGGTGAGGGTCGCCGCGCAATCGGTACCCGCCGACACGAACAGCGCTCCCTCGATGGTGCCGCTCGATGAAGGCGAGCTCGACAAACTCAAAGCCGAAGTCGGCAAGGCCTTCGGCCTGCTGAAGCGGCTGTTTGCCGATGGCAAGCTTCCAGGCCCCGAGCAGCTCGCCGCGGCGCGCTCGGGAACGGAATTCGCTCTGCGCTCCGTCGCCGATTTCCGGCCTGCGGCCGATGCGCCGGACGCCTTCAAGCACACGTCAGGCACCGCCTCTCAGATCGCCGGCAACGCGCTGAAACTGCTGCAGGGCCTGCCGAAGGATGCGAAATCCGTGGGCAGCGCACTCGACAGGCTCGGCGCGATGATCGCCGAACTCTCCGTGGCACCCGCGCCGGCAGCGCCGTCCGCAAACGATGTCGGAAGCGGCCAGCCGAAGACGATCGAACAGGCGCCGCTGACGGCAAACAACGCGGCAGTCATCATTCGCCGCGGCGACACGCTGTGGCAGATCTCGCGCCGCACCTATGGCCTCGGTGTTCGTTACACGACGATCTACATCGCCAACGAGGACAAGATCGTCGATCCCGATCGCATCCGCCCCGGTCAGATCTTCGGTCTGCCGAAGGATGTGTTGCCGAATGCCGAAGAGCTGCACCGCAAGCGGATGTCCGGCCAGCATCTCTAAGCTGCAAAACGACACGACGAGGCCGGGTGGGATAAACGCCCGGCCTCGTCGTTTCCTTACCCCTGCATTTGTTGTATTCGTCCGCCTGGCACCCTATCTGGCGGTGGCGGCTGCGGGTTGTGGGAAGCGCTTTCAGGCACGTCCCGGTTCCCTGCTTTTGCCGGCATCGAAGCGCCGCAATCGCGGCAAGCCCATCCGGGCTGGAGACAAGCATGGCAAACGGCAAGACAGTCTCGGAATCCAACCTGCTGCAGACGCTTCTCAACCTCTGGCCCTATATGTGGCCGGCCGGCCGGCCCGACCTCAGGATGCGCGTCGTCTGGGCCTCGGTCTTTCTGCTGATCTCCAAGTTCGTATTGCTGCTCGTTCCTTATTTCTTCAAATGGTCGACCGATGCGCTGAACGGCAGGATGGATCTTGCAGGCTCCGTGCCGCCGCTGCTGGCCGGCGCCATCGCGCTGGTGATTGCTTATAACATCACCCGGCTGATCCAGCTTGGCCTCAACCAGTTGCGCGACGCGCTCTTTGCCAGCGTCGGACAACATGCGGTGCGCCAGCTTGCCTACAGAACCTTCGTGCACATGCACGAGCTGTCGCTGCGCTTCCATCTGGAGCGCAAGACCGGCGGGCTCTCGCGCATTATCGAGCGCGGCACCAAGGGCATCGAGACGATCGTGCGCTTCACGATCCTCAATTCGGTCCCGACCGTCATCGAATTCCTGCTGACGGCAGTGATCTTCTGGTGGGGCTACGGCTTCTCCTATCTCGCCGTTACCGCTTTTACCGTCTGGGCCTATATCTGGTTCACGATCCGCGCCTCCGACTGGCGCATCGCCATCCGCCGCTCGATGAACGACAGCGATACCGACGCCAACACCAAGGCGATCGACTCCCTCCTCAATTTCGAGACAGTCAAATATTTCGGCAATGAGGAGATGGAGGCAAAGCGCTTCGACAAATCGATGGAACGTTATGAGAAGGCGGCGACCGACGTCTGGACTTCGCTCGGCTGGCTGAACTTCGGCCAGGGCGTCATCTTCGGCATCGGCACGACGATCATGCTGGTACTGTCGGCGCTGGCCGTGCAGCGCGGGGAGCAGACGGTCGGCGATTTCGTTTTCGTCAATTCGATGCTGCTGCAGCTTTCCGCACCGCTGAACTTCATCGGCTTCGTCTACCGCGAAATCCGCCAGGGGCTGACCGATATCGAGCAGATGTTCGACCTGCTTGAAGTGAAGGCCGAGGTCAACGATGCGCCCGATGCGACAGAACTTCGGATCGGCCAAGGCGCGATCTCCTTCAAGGACGTGCACTTCGCCTACGATCCGGCCCGCCCGATCCTGAAGGGCATTTCCTTTGAGGTGCCGGCAGGCAAGACGGTCGCCGTCGTCGGTCCATCGGGTGCGGGCAAATCGACGCTGTCGCGCCTGCTCTATCGTTTCTACGATATCCAGAGCGGCGCGATCACCGTCGACGGTCAGGATATCCGCACGGTGACGCAGAAGAGCCTGCGCTCTCTCATCGGCATGGTGCCGCAGGATACCGTGCTCTTCAACGATACCGTCGCCTACAACATTCGCTACGGCCGCACATCGGCCAGCGAGGGCGAGGTCTTTGCGGCGGCTGAGGTGGCGCAGATTGCGCATTTCATCGAAATGCTGCCCGAGGGGTTCGAAACCAAGGTCGGCGAGCGCGGGTTGAAGCTTTCGGGCGGCGAGAAGCAGCGGGTGGCGATCGCCCGCACCATCCTTAAAGCGCCGCCGATCCTGATCCTCGACGAGGCGACGTCTGCGCTCGACACGACGACGGAGCGGGAAATCCAGGAGGCACTCGACCTGGTTTCGAAGAACCGCACGACGCTGGTCATCGCCCACCGGCTTTCGACTGTCATCAACGCCGATGAAATCATCGTACTCAAAAGCGGCGAGATTGCCGAGCGCGGAACACATGCCGCCCTCCTCGAAAGAAACGGCCTTTATGCCTCGATGTGGAACCGCCAGCGCGAGGCGACGCAGGCCGAAGAACATCTGAAGCAGGTGCGCGAAAGCGACGAGCTGGGGGTCATAAGTCGGCTTGCTCCGGCAAGCTGAGCCGGGAAACCGACGCCGGCCGGCTTTTGTTGTTCAGAACCCCGGCGTGGAAACCAGGGCCGAGGCCGCAGCATTGCCCCGGAGACCGTTTTTCGCTAACCAGCAAAAATGAAAACGCAAGGAGACCGGCAGCCATGAGCCTGTTCAACACGGTTCGCAACACGATCGTCCCCGTGCACAAGGAGGGTTATCCCTTCGTTGCCGCCTTCTTCGTCGCGTCGCTTGTCTTGGGCTGGATCTTCAAGCCGCTCTTCTGGATCGGCATGATCTTCACGCTCTGGTGCGCCTATTTCTTCCGCGATCCCGAGCGCGTGACCCCGCAGGACGACGATCTGGTGATCTCTCCCGCCGATGGCAAGGTCTCGGCGATCCAGATGGTGACCCCTCCGGCAGAGCTCAATCTGGGCTCCGAGCCGATGCTGCGCATCTCGGTCTTCATGAACGTCTTCAATTGCCATGTGAACCGGGCGCCGATGCGCGGGCGCATCGTCAGCATCAACTACCGCTCCGGCAGCTTCGTCAACGCCGAGCTCGACAAGGCGAGCGAGGACAATGAGCGCAATGGACTGGTGATCGAAACCCGCCACGGCCAGATCGGCGTCGTGCAGATCGCCGGCCTCGTGGCGCGGCGTATCCTCTGCTGGGCAAACCCCAACGAGCCTGTGGATGCCGGCGAGCGCTTCGGGCTGATCCGTTTCGGCTCGCGGCTCGACGTATTCCTGCCCGCCGGTGCCGCGCCACGTGTCTCGCTCGGCCAGACGGCGGTTGCGGGAGAAACCGTCATCGCCGAATTCGCCTCCGTCAAGGGTCCCGTCATCAGCCGCCGCAGCTAGAGCGGTTCAGCTTTTCACGGAAGTGCAGAAGCGCTACGCACTGTTGCTGGAATTGCCTTAGGAACGATTGGAACGCGATATGGAAACGCCTTTTCCGCCTTTCGAGCCCAATGGGCCGGATGATTCCGCCCGCGGCCCACGTCTGCGCGAAATCCCGCTCCGGCTCGTCTTTCCGAACCTCATCACCATTCTGGCGATCTGCGCCGGGCTGACCGGCATCCGGCTGGCTTTCGAGAATCGTTACGAGCTCGCCGTCTCCATGGTGCTGCTCGCCGCCTTCCTCGACGGTATCGACGGGCGCGTGGCGCGGCTGATGAAGGCGACTTCCAAATTCGGCGCGCAGATGGATTCGCTTGCCGACATCGTCAATTTCGGCGTCGCACCCGCCCTCGTCGTTTATGTGTTCGCGCTCGACCAGGCGCGCTCGCTCGGCTGGATCGCCGCCCTGATCTATGCGATCGCCGCCGGGCTTCGCCTTGCCCGTTTCAACGTCATGGCCGAACGCGAAAACAAGGCGAGCTGGCAATCCGAATATTTCGTCGGCGTGCCGGCGCCGGCTGGCGCCATGCTGGTGCTGCTGCCGGTCTATCTCGGCTTCCTCGGGCTGGCGACGGACCGCACCTTCGCCTATCTCTCGTCGATCTATACCGTGCTTATCGCCTTCCTGCTGATCAGCCGGCTGCCGGTCTGGTCGGGCAAATCGGAAGGCAACCGCTTGCGGCGCGATCTCGTGCTGCCGATGATGCTCGGCGTCGTGCTCTATGTGGCTCTGCTGATGAGCTACACCTGGGAGGTGATGGTCTTCACCGTTGCCGCCTACCTCGTATCGCTTCCCTTCGGCGCGCGGAAATGGCAGCGGAAATATGGGACGCTGACGATCGAGGAACCCGGCGTCGGCGACGACGATATCGGCCGGCACATCTGATCTGCCAGCATTTCCGGATTTCTCCAAATGACGGAAATGCTTCTTTCCCTTCGTTCTGACGGATCCCCGGGAAAAGCATGCGTTTTCCCCGGAGAAACCGTGCGCTTATCCGGGTGAAAACTGTTCCGCGCTTTTCCCCAGAAAACCGCTTTCGCACTTTTATTGGAACCACTCTCTTCAGTAAGTTTTAACCAACGTAGGCTTCAGTTAAGCCTCGCGAATTATGGTGCGCGTTTACAAATCCTGATCACCTGCGCCCCCATTTTGTCGCTATTCGTGACGAAACATCAAACCATAAAATACCCAGGGAAGAACCACGTAAGGAGAGTATCGTGACTTCGAAGAAGAGCAGTACCGGCGAACAGCAGGCGGCCAAGCCAGATCTCGCCGCCAACTATCGCCCCGTCGGCCTGAAGGCTGTTGCCGCAGCATCGCTGATGGCGAAGCATAAGCCGGCCAGCGTCAAGAAATCCGCTTGAGGCGGAAGGCTTCACATTGGAATCATGCGTGCTTTCGGGTTACATGCGTTAGGCACCGCTGACGAAGTGAATGACGAGGCAATTGCCGGAAATCTCCTGACAACGCTCTGGCGACATCAGCACAACCCGAAAAACCTGATGGACGAAGCGGCGCATCGCCACCGCTTATGTGAGACGTCGGCGCCGATAGGTCGCCGACGGGCCTGCTGGTGCGGCGGATGGTGTTCAGAAGAAGCTGAGCTGGCCGTCGTCAGGCTTTTGCTTTTCGGGCGCCTTCAGCGGCTTTTCGACGACGACCCGCTCCTGCAGGTCGGGACCCATATTGGCGACCTTGTTGACCTTGTCGGAGACCGGGACGGCCTCGAAGAAATCGTCCTGAACGGGCTGCATCAGGTCGACTACGTCGCGCGGCTCCTGTGTCTTGCAATCGAGCCAGCGCGAGAAATCCTCAGGTCTGACGACGACAGGCATGCGATCGTGGATCGCCGATATGGCTGAATTGGCGGATGTCGTCAGGATCGCGCCGGTATCGACCTCGGAGCCGTCGGCCGAGGACCATGTCTCCATCAGCCCTGCAAAGGCGATGACCCCACCCTGGCGCGGCCTGATCCAGTGGGCCTGCGGCCGCTCGCCGCTTTCCTTCGACGGGCGATGCCATTCATAGAAACCGGAGGCAGGAATGAGCACGCGGCGATGACGCATGGCGGCGCGGAAAGAGGCCTTGCCAATCGCAGTTTCAGAGCGCGCGTTGATCAGCAGCGGGAAATCTCTCGGATCCTTGACCCAGCCCGGCGTGAGGCCCCAGCGCACGAGCACGGCGCGCCGGTCGGCCAAGTTGCTGCCCTGCTCCCTGCCCTCGCCGGATATGACGACTAGGATCGGTTGCGTCGGCGCGATGTTGTAGCGCGCCGGAAAATTGTCGAGATCGAGACCGGAGAAGAAGTCGCTCAGGTCGGCGCTGGAGCTTGTCAGGGCGAGACGTCCACACATCGGCCTGTCTTTGCACCCGGCTCGTATCCGGTCAAGACGCCTCAGCCTCTCGGCGCGAAGAGGATGAGGCTTGCGCCGGCAAGGCAGATCAGCGCGCCGCCGATATCGTAACGATCAGGCACGCGGCTCTCGACCAGCCACAGCCAGAGCAGCGAGGCGAGGATATAAATGCCGCCATAAGCCGCGAAGGTACGACCGGCAGCCTCGCTCGGCACCAGCGTCAGAGCCCAGGGGAAAAGCGCCAGGGAGACCATGCCCGGCGCCAGCCACCAGACGGGCTTTTCGAGCTTCAGCCATGCCCAGAAGGCAAAGCAGCCGGCGATCTCGAAGAGAGCGGCAAAAGCAAATATGATGTAGGTCATGGAAGCACCTTTCAGATCTCCGCCGCACTCTTCATCCGATAAGATGGGCGATCACAGCAAGAGCAGGCCCCGATGACCTCCACCGCCAGAGCCGCCTCCTCCGCCATTCTCAAACGAGACGAGCGATTCCTCCTCGTGTTGCGGCGCAATCCGCCTTCCGCCGACATGTACGCCTTTCCCGGCGGGCGGGCCGAGCCCGGCGAAGCGCCGGAGCAAACGGCATTGCGCGAATTTCATGAAGAGACCGGCATTTCGGCACGCAATCCGCGGCTGTTTTCGACCTACGAGCTGAAGACGCATGCGGCCGACGGCAGCGTCAACAGCCATTTCCTGCTGTCGGTTTTTCGGGTTGATGCCGATGAAGACGCGGTGGCGGAAGCCGCCGACGACGCGGTCGCCCTCGGCTGGTTCACGGTGGAGGAAATCCGGCAACTGCCCGTGCCGCAGAGCGTGCTCGAATGCGCAGAGCGGCTGGCGAGCGGCGAATAGACGTGGAAACTTTGAAGCACGCCTTGTTGCTGTCATGCTGAGCGTATCAACTGGGAGCATGATTCCCGTTCGGCGCGTTTTCCTGTCCCTGCTCGTGCTCGCCGGCCCTACGATGGCGCAGGGCAAGAATACGCCGCCTCCACAGGAGGAGGAGATTGCGCCGCCGATCGTGAGCGTGCCCTATGACGACAAGCTGGCGCGGTTCGCCGAGGTGCTGGGTTCGGTGCATTATCTGAGAACGCTCTGCAAGGCGCCCGGCGGCGACGAGTGGCGAAACGGCATGCAGCAGCTGCTCGATTCGGAGACCGGCAACGAGCCGCAGCGCAAGGAAAGGCTCACAGCGGCCTTCAATCGCGGCTATCGCGCCTTCGCCTCGGTCTATACGGATTGCACCCCGGCGGCCATCGTGGCAGAAGAGCGCTACCGTAACGAAGGTGCAACACTTGCCACAGAAATTACCTCGCGCTTTGGAAATTGACGTTTAATTAACCTGTTTTCGCATGCGGACGTGTCGTTTTGGGAAAAGGCTGTTAGTGTTGTTAACGGTGCAGTAAGACATGAGAAGTTCTGAGGAAAAGACAATGGAAGCAAGCCTCAACGACATCGACGACATGATCGTCCACGAAAAGATGCAGGCGGCTCTGGAGTACCAGAACGAGGCTTGGGCCGATGGCATGGCCGACGGTATCGAGCCTGAAATCATCGCTGATGCCGCCATTGCGCATGCGTTGCGCGAGACGATCAGGTTGCATGGGGAAAAGAGCGCGGAAGCCCTGCTCGATTCGCTGCGCGAGCGCATGCTTGCCGGCGAATTCTCCGCAAACCGCACCCTGCAATAATTGTTATCAGAGAGCTTGATGCACACCGGTAAAGAGAAAGTTTCGCGAATTCCCCTCGCGCCGGTGCTGCTTGCGTTCAGCCTCGCCGCCGGCAATATTTTCCTTGCGCCGGCAGCCTATGCGCTTTCCGAACTGCACAAGATCCCCGGCCAGGCGGCCAACGACACGCCGCCCGCGCAGGGAAGCGCTCAGGGACAGAGCCAGCCGCAGGGGGACCACTCCCGGCGTTCCCATGGCCGATCCGCTGGTCAACAGCCAGAACAATCAGGGTGCCGACAAGACGCCGGGCGCTCAGGACAGCTCCAAGCCCGTCGAGGTGATCTACGACATCAGCAAGGTGCCAGAGCCGGTTCGAAAGTTGCGCGAGCAGATCGTCGAGGCGGCCGCCTCCGGCGATCTCGAACGGCTGCGGCCGCTGATGGGCACCGGCGCCGACCAGACGCAGGTGACTGTGGGCGAGCCGACCGACGATCCTATCGGCACGCTGAAGGACCTTTCGGGCGATCCCGACGGAGACGAGATCCTTGCCATCATGCTCGACATTGTCTCGACCGGCTTCGTGCATGTCGGCCAGGGCACAGCAGAAGACATGTATGTCTGGCCTTATTTTGCCGAGAAAGACCTGAAGTCGCTGACACCGCCGGAGCGCGTCGAGCTGCTGCGCATCGTCACGGCCGGCGATCTCTCCGACATGCAGGAATTCGGCGGATACAATTTCTATCGCCTCGGCATTACGCCTGAGGGCAAATGGAAATTCTTCACGGCGGGCGACTGACACTCATCTTGGCTGCGCCTTTCACGTCTCGCATGGCGCTTGCGATCCAGCTCATGAAGACATACCTCTGAGCGATGATCAACGCGACAGGTTCTGCCATGCCAGCCGTATTCCTGAAAGACCGCTCATTGCTCTTCGTCAGCGGCGCGGACGCCCAATCCTTCCTGCAAAACCTGATCACCACCGATATCAGCTCGCTTGGGCCCGACGAGGCGCGGCCCGGGGCACTCTTGACGCCGCAGGGCAAGATCCTGTTCGATTTCATGATCTGGCAGGACGGCGACGGTTACATGATCGAAACCGATGCCGGCCAGCGCGACAGCCTGCTGAAGCGGTTGACGATGTACAAGCTGCGCGCCGCCGTCACACTTGCCCCAAGCACCAAAGAGGGCGTCACCGTTTGCTGGGGCGAGGATGCCGAGGGCGTCCGGGATAGGCAGGGCGCCCGAGACAGCCGTTTCGCCAAGGCGGGCGTCACGCTGATCCGCCGGCCCGGCAAACATGGTGATGGCAAAGAAGCACTCTACGACGCGCTGCGCATCAGCCACGGCATCGTCACGTCAGGATCGGACTTTGCCCTGCAGGACGCCTTCCCGCATGACGTGCTGATGGATTTCAACGGTGGGCTCTCCTTCAGGAAAGGCTGCTATGTCGGCCAGGAGGTCGTCTCGCGCATGCAGCACCGCGGCACCGCGCGCCGGCGCGTCGTCACGGTGTCCGCCGCAACAGCCTTGCCGGCGACAGGGACAGAGATTACCGCTGGCGGCAAGCCTGTGGGAACGCTCGGTTCGGTCGAAGGCGGCAGTGGACTTGCGATCGTGCGCATCGACCGCGCCGGCGCGGCGATGGCCGCAGGCACGCCTCTGCTGGCCGGAGAAACGCCCGTTTCTCTCACCCTGCCGGCATGGTCCGGCCTTGTCTTTCCCGCCAGCGCCGACGAGGCCAGCGCGTGACAACGACGAAAGCGCCGCGTGCCTGGCAACGCATGCTGTCCGGGCGCAGGCTCGACCTGCTCGACCCCTCGCCGCTCGATGTCGAACTCGCCGATATCGCTCATGGGCTTGCGCGCGTCGCCCGCTGGAACGGCCAGACCTCCGGAGATCATGCTTTTTCGGTGGCCCAGCACAGTCTCGTCGTCGAGGATATTTTTCGCCGCTTCAACGACGCGCGGCCGCAGGAATGCCTGATGGCGCTGCTGCACGATGCACCCGAATATGTGATCGGCGACATGATCTCGCCGTTCAAATCAGTGGTCGGCGGCGGCTATAAAACGGTGGAAAAGCGGTTGGAAGCTGCCGTGCACCTGCGCTTCGGCCTGCCGCCGCATCCCTCGCGCGATCTCAAGGACCGGATCAAGAAGGCCGACACGATCGCCGCCTATTTCGAGGCGACGGTGCTTGCCGGCTTCACCCCAGCCGAGGCGCAGAAATTCTTCGGCCAGCCGCGCGGCATCAGCAAGGACATGTTGATGATCGAGCCCCTGCCGGCGATCGAGGCGCAGCGATTGTTCTGCGAGCGTTTCGCGGCGATCGAGGCCGAGCGGGAGATGGTGTCGTGACCTTTGTCGTCGTCTCGCCGCTGTCGAGCATTGCCGAAATGGCAGTGCGCCATAAGGCGCGTGATATGATCAGCCTGATCGCCAAGGAGCAGGCCTTTCACCGACCGGGCGTGATCGCGGCCGAACGTCATCTGACACTTGGCATGAACGACATCGTCTTCAAGGGCACCGGCGATCTCGTGGCGCCTGACGAGACGCATGTGCGAGCAATTATCGACTTTGCTGCCTCGTGGCGACAGGAGACGCCGTTGCTCATCCATTGCTGGATGGGCGTGTCGCGATCGCCGGCCGCAGCCCTCATCGCCGCGCTGTCGCTAGCACCCGATCAGAGCGAGGAAGCGCTTGCCCGCCGGCTCCGGGCCGCCTCACCGTTCGCGACGCCGAATGCCCGGCTGATCGAGCTCGGTGACGTGCTGCTCGGCCGCAGCGGCCGGCTGGTCGCAGCAGTACGGGCAATCGGGCGTGGCGCCGATGCCGACGGCAACGCGCCCTTCGTGCTTGCGATCCGGGACGCCGCCTGCGGTTGACGCTGCCGCCAGCCGCTCCAGTTAGGCCCCGACCACGCACAGTCGACAGGGCCAGATCATGGAACAACAGGCAGCCGATGTCCTCCTCGCCACGCAAACGGCACTCAGCCAGGCAAGTGCGCTTGCGGTGCAGTATTCCTTCTCCGTCCTCGGGGCGGTGATCCTGCTCGTCCTTGGTTGGGCGCTCGCCGGTTTTACCAGCCGCTGGGCCTATGAAGGCCTGTCGCGCGTTCATGGCATCGACGAGACGCTGGCGCGATTCTTCACCAATGTGCTGCGCTACGCCCTGCTCATCCTGGTGTTCATCACCGTGCTCGGTCAATTCGGCGTCCAGACCGCTTCGATCATCGCAGCCCTCGGCGCAGCAGGCCTGGCGATCGGACTGGCGCTGCAAGGGACACTGCAGAATATCGCCGCCGGCATCATGCTGCTGATCCTCAGGCCTTTCCGCGTCGGCGAATATATCGAGACCAGCAGCGTGGCCGGCACGGTGCGCGAAATCGGATTGTTTGCAACCGAGCTCAGAACCGGCGACGGGCTTTATCGGTTGGCGCCGAATTCGACGCTCTGGAACACACCGATTACCAACTTCAGCCGCGAGCCCACGCGGCGGGACGAGCTGAAAATCAGCGTCGCCCATGAGGATGACATCGATCTGGCGATGGAGAGGCTGATGGGCCTTGCCAAAGCCGATTCCAGAGTGCTGATGTCACCGGCACCCAGCGTCTTCATCGACAGCCTCGGTGACGGCGCGATCTCCGTAACGCTGCGCTACTGGGCAAAGACCGGCGATTGGTGGCTGGTCAGCCGTGACATGGTGAAGCGCGTGAAACTCGCCTTCGATGAGAAGGACAATCCCGCCGCTGTGCCGGATGCATCAGACGCAACTCCAGAAAAAAAGCACAACGGCAGAGCGGCGGCAGAAAAACCGACATCGGCGCGGCAGTGAGACGGCAGCTATTGAACAACGCCGCAGGCAAGCCGTTCACCAGCATCTCCTGACGGCTGGCTGCGATAGTCATCCGAATTGGCATGCACCATCAATGCGCGGCCGCGAATGCCGTCGGTCTTGCCGTCGAGTGTCACCATGGTATTGAAGATCTGTGCCCGCAGCACGCCGTCCTGCCCGACATATTGATTGGGCATATCGCCTGCGTGCGGACCGTTAGCGGCAAGGAGGCCATGCTCCGCCTTCCCGGGATTGAAATGACCGCCCGCCGATTCGAGGTGGGTCGCGGCGTCGCAGCGGCCGGTCTCATGAACGTGGAAGGCCACCCATTTGTTCGCCGGCAGTCCCGATATCTCGACTTCGATCAGGACGCCGCCATTGGCAGCAGCTGTCAGCTGCGCGCGGCCATCTTCCTTGCCGTCCTTGTCGACGAAATTGGCGACCGCCGTCTGCTTGTCCTGAGCGCCTGCCGGCAATGCAACCGCAAGCAGGCTCAAGGCGGCGATGGTGCACATGGCTTTCATGGAGATCTCCTTCCGTTCGATTGTCTTTCTGAACGTGTCAGCTTGGAAGGTGTTCCTGATTAGAGACCATCGAACAAGAAAAGCCGGCCAAACGGCCGGCTTGCAGATCACCCGAATTGAATCGCAGCTCAGGCGACGGCGTCGAAATCGAACTGGCCGTAAGTGTTGCGGTAGAGATCGTCGGACCGATTGCCTGATGTCGGCGCGATCTGTTGCAACGGATAGGAAACGGCGATGCTGTTTGCCGTGCCGCTATCGTGCGTGTCCATCATCAGAGCAATCAAGCTGCCGGAAAATTTCGGCTGCGTGTCGCTGCTGGTGTCGTCTTCCAAGATTTCTTTGATGATGCCGGGCTTCTCATCGGCGGCACGTTCGCCGCGGCTGAGGACGCCATCGCCGTTGGCGTCGAGCCGCGAAAGCGTCGCCAGATATGCATATGACGTCTCTGAAACGGATGTGGTGCTGGTCATACAAACCTCCATTCACCGCCTTTTGCCGGTGGTGTTTGTACGCAATACGAACGTGGAAAATCAGTGCTGACTCGGTGGTTAAACTGATTTGCGCAGTGCGTCAATAAGCTGTTAACTTCTCATTAACGATGATTGACAAAAGTTAACGCGGCGCCGTGAGAGTGACCTTCCGCTTGCGCCAGCCGGCCGATTTCCCACATATTTCAGCGATTTTTCACATACAAACCAATTGTCTGACGAAGTGAAGTCGCTGCTGCACTGCAACCGAATATTAATTCGGCCCATAGAAAATGGGCGTCACACAACTACCACCAGACGGTCCCGGCTTATAAAAAAGCAATTTCTGTGTTCTTTTAGAAAGGTCTTTCATGTCCGGCGCAGTGAGGCACGTGCATCAACTAAAGACGCTTTTGGTCATTGCGATCGCGATTGCTGCGCAAGATGCGTGCACATGAAAGCTGAGGCGCTTTTCTGGCAGCAATGCACCCAGGCCGTCACCGACGATGGATCGATCGATGCGCAGCGCCTGATGGATTTTGTGATCGCGACCTATCGCGTCCATGAAAGCGACTATGACGAAATCGAGAGAAGCGCGGAAACGCTGCTGCGGGAAAACCATGTGCTGAGAGGCAATATATCAGCCCTCAGTCAGGCATTCGACGGACAGAAAAAACTCTTCGAAATCATTCTCAACAACCTGCCGCTCGGTCTCAGCGTCTTCGACGCCGAACAACGGCTGACGCTTTCCAACATCCGTTTCCGTCAGCTCTTCGACCTGACAGACGAAGATGTCACTGCCGGCGCGACAATCGCCGATCTCACGGCCAAAATGCGCGGCACTGAGAGCGCCAGCGCCAAGCTCCGCCGACGGACCGGGCGACATTCCTCCGCAACAGCAAGAAGCAGTCGTCTCCGTCGGCGCGAATGGTTGATGGACGATGGCCGCATCATCCAGAGCATGGTGACCATCCTTTCCGACGGCAGCAACATTTCCATTCATGCCGATATTACCGAGGATCGAAGGGCGGCCGAGCGTATCACCTATCTCGCCCACCACGACCCGCTGACCGGCCTTCCGAACCGCATCCATTTCCGCGAGCAGGTCGATGCGACGCTCACAGAGCGCAGGCCAGATCAGCAGATCGCCCTTGTTCACCTCAATCTCGACCGGTTCAAATCGATCAACAACACGATGGGCGTGTCGGTCGGCGACAAGATCCTGCAGCAGGTCACCGAGCGCATCCGCGCCTCCGCCGGTTCGGAAAACACCCTGGCGCGCCTCGGCTCGGACGAATTCGCCATCTTGCAGGCGGGCAAGCAGCAGCCGTGGAACGTGACGGCGCTTGTCGAACGGATCCGCCGTGAGCTTTCCGAACCATTCCTCCACGGCGAAAGACGGGTGGAGCTCAGCGTTTCCATGGGCATCGCAATCGCCCCTGATGATGGCGAGGAAACCGATATCCTGCTGAAGAATGCCAGCGTGGCGCTGTCACATGCCAAGGCCGACGGGCGCAAACAAGAGCGTTTCTTCGCCAGCGAGATGGAAGCGCAGATGCAACTGAGCCACGCGCTGGAGGCGGACCTCAGAGCAGCCGTAGGGAACGAGGAATTCGAGCTGCATTACCAGCCGCTTTATGACCTCTCGCAGCGGCGCATTTGCGGCTTCGAAGCTTTGATCCGCTGGAACCACCCGGTTCGAGGCCGCGTTCCGCCGATGGATTTCATTCCGCTTGCCGAAGAAGTCGGCCTCATCGTCGATATCGGCCGTTGGGTTTTGCGCCGGGCCTGCAACGATGCAGCGCAATGGCCGCAGGACATCAAGGTCGCCGTCAACGTTTCGGCAATCCAATTCAGTAGCAGCGACCTGACGCGAGATGTCGGCGAGGCGCTTGCCGCCTCCGCGCTGTCGCCGTCGCGGCTTGAACTCGAAATCACCGAGAGCGTGTTGATGGAAAATCTGAGCGAAGTGCTGCCGATCCTGCATGCGCTGAAGGAGCGCGGCATCCGCATCTCGATGGACGATTTCGGAACCGGCTATTCCTCATTGAGTTACCTCTCGAGCTTCCCCTTCGACAAGATCAAGATCGATAAATCCTTCGTCAACGATATCGTCGACAACAGGGAAGCGCATGCGATCATGCACGCGATCATCCTGCTTGGCGATGCGCTCGGCATGCGCGTCACCGTCGAGGGCGTCGAGACGGCCGCGCAGCTGGCGCTGCTCGAATGCGAGGAATGCGACGAGATCCAGGGCTATCACATCAGTCCGCCGAGACCGGCGCATGACGTGCCTCATCTTCTCTCCCTGTCGCCGAAGAACGGCGGCATGATGCGTCTTCCTGAAGCCAAGCACTGAGATCCCCCTCGATTGCGACTCGCACGGCAAGCCGTTAGAACAGGATGATTTCAGGCCGAGTCGGCCTACAATCTGAATCCTGTTCTACAATATATAGTTAGAGCATGATGTCGCCCGAAAACCGCTCACACTTTTCGGCATCATGCTCCAGAAAATCGGCTGTGATTCCGAGATCTGGTTGTCGCATTCTTTTACCCGCCCGCATCCACTTCCGCGCCGATGCCCTGTCGGCGGAAAACGATCTTCCTCATGACAGGTGGCGCAATGTTCGAGACTGAAGCCTTCTCTCCACATGAAACGCTTGCCGCGGCGTTGATTGCGCATGCGGCCGACGGCGACGACGGCTCGCACGACCTTGCCCACATCCTGCGCGTCTTCAGGAATGCCATGCGCATCCATGAGGGAGAAGGCGGCGACGGGCGGGTGCTTGCCGCTTCCGTGCTGCTGCACGACTGCGTCGCCGTCGAGAAGAATTCGCCGCTGCGGGCAAAAGCATCGGCTTTGGCGGCGCAGAAGGCTTCGGCGATCCTGGCGAAACTCGGCTGGAGCGCCACGGATATCGAAGCCGTGGCACACGCAATCACCGCGCACAGTTTCTCGGCCGGGGTGGCGCCGCAGACGCTGGAGGCGAAGATCCTGCAGGATGCCGACCGGCTGGATGCGATCGGCATGATCGGCGTCGCCCGCTGCTTCTATATTGCCGGCCGACTGGGATCTGGGCTCTACGATCCGATCGACCCCACGGCGGCAGACCGCCCGCTCGATGACAAGCGTTATGCCATTGACCATTTCCAGACGAAGCTGTTCAAACTGGCGGAAGGATTCCAGACCGAGACCGGCCGCAGGCTGGCGGCTGCGCGTGACAAAAGCTTGCGCGACTTCCTCTCGGCCTTCATGGATGAGATCTAGGAGCATAACATGCGTGTCAGCGACCTCTTCATCTACCCGCTCAAGAGCGCCCGCGGCATTGCGCTGCCGGCCGCCGACATCGACGCCTATGGGCTTCCCGGCGACCGGCGGGCGATGATCACCGATGCGCAGGGTCACTTCATCACCCAACGCGAACTGCCGGATCTCGCACGCATCGAGGTGCGACCGGAGGCAAGCGCCTTTCGGCTGCTGATGCAGGGGAAAGCGGACATATCGGTAGCAGCGCCTCAGCCTGAAACCCGCATGGATGTGATCGTGTGGAAATCCGCCGTCAGCGCCGCCGCCGCCGATCCAGAGAGCAACCGGCAGCTTTCCGAATGGCTCGGTCGCGAGGTGCGCCTAGTCTTTTTCGACGGCCAGGCGCGGCGGACGGCGAATGCCGAATGGGCCGGCAAAGGCACGCCCGTCACCTTTACCGACGGCTATCAGATCCTGGTGACGACGACGGGCTCGCTGAAGGCATTGAATGCCGACCTCGCCGCCCATGGCGAAGGCAGTGTCGGCATGGAACGCTTCCGTCCGAACATCGTCATCGATACCGACGAAGCCTGGCCGGAGGACCGCTGGGCGGCGATCGAGATCGCCGGTATCCGCTTCGATCTCGTCAAACCCTGCTCCCGCTGCATCATGACGACGCAGGACCAGATGACCGGTTCACGCGAGGGACCAAACCCGATGCCGGCCATAGGCCGCATCCGCATGTCGGCCGACCGGCGCGTGCCCGGCCCGCTCTTCGGCTGGAATGTCACGCCACGCGGCGGTGGCAGGATCACGATCGGTGACACCGTCAGCATCATTGAAGAGAGGCCGGAAGGCTGGGCGCTCAAGCGTCGCGTCGCGGCATAAAAACAATTCCAGGAAAAGTGCGAAGCGGTTTTCCGTCCGGAATTGCGTAAAAACAAAGAGTTAGAGCGTCACACGCGCCCGAGTGCGGTGTCGATGCCTGCCATGACATCGGCCGGCAGGGGTCCCTTCTCCAGCGCGCCGGCATTTTCCTCCACCTGGGCGACGGTGCGGAAACCCGGGATGGGAAGGGTGCGCGGCGAGCGTGCCCAGAGCCAGGCAAGCGCGCCCTGCGTCAGCGTGCGACCGCCCGATGTCAGGAGATCGCGGACGGCATCGAGCCTTGCCGCGAATTCCGGGGCCATGCGGCCATCCTTGAAATAGACCATCCAGTCGAGGGCTGCACCGCGGACGTCCTTGGCGCCCACTGCCTTGTCAGCGGTGAACTTGCCGGTCAGCAGACCCATGGCCAGCGGACCGCGATTGATAGAGATAAGCCCCTTCCCCTCGATCACCGCGATCATCTCCGGCACCGGCTCGAAGACGTTCATCGTATGCTGGACCGAGACGTAGCCCTGGCGGCCGGTATGACGGGCGGCGCGATCGGGAAAATCGGTGCTCCAGCCGAACGCGTCGATCTTGCCTTCGGCGCGCAGCGCCTCCAGCGTATCGAAGACGGCATCCGATTGATCCAGCCGAAAATCATTGAGATGGAACTGCAGGAGATCGAGACGATCGCGCTTAAGGCGGCGCAACGAGGTCTCGACCGAACGGCGGATGAAGGCCTCATCGGCGAAGGCGCCGGTTGCCTGCTTGGTTTCCGGATCGGTGGCGAAGCCGAACTTGGTGGCGACGACGATATCGTCGCGATTGCCGATCGCCCGGCCGAGCACTTCCTCCGAGTGGCCGGCGCCGTAGTTCGAGGCCGTATCGAAGAAGCGGATGCCGCGTTCGATGGCACGGTTGATCGCTTCCACGGATTCATCGTCGTCGACATCGCCCCAGCCGAGCGGGGTGTTGCCGGCGAAGAAGGGACCGCCGATCGCCCAGCATCCCATGCCGAGGCGCGGAATTTCGCGGCCGTTCCAGAGCGTGATCGTCGTCGGTGATGCGGTCTTGGTCAGCATGAGGTCCTCCTTGATTGGCAATCCTTTGAAGACATAGGAAGCGCGCATGGGCAGGTAAACCGCCAAATCTGGAGGATGTTTTGCACCCGCAAAAAACGAGGTCAGGCTGAAATACCTTTCGGGCCGGAAAGCGTCCGCAAGGCTGGATTAAGCGCCTTGAGCGCCGCCTGAACGAAGCCGTCGCGGGCCGCTGCGGCCTCGATGCCGCGCGGCTCGTAGACATGGCGATGCAGAAAGAACCCTGTCAGACGGAATGCGGCTGAAAGACTATCGAAGTCGGCCGCATGATTGCCTTCGACGCTGAGGAACGGCGGCAGGAGCAGCATTTTGTCCGCCCAGGGCGCACCCGCCGCGCGGCTGACGGCGCGGCCGGATTTCGGCGAGACATAGACGAGATCGGAACGGGTGCCGGTCGCGGCGCATTCGGCAAGATCGAGGCCGAAGCCGAGATCATTCAGCACCGCAAGTTCGAAGCGTACGAAGAGTTCGCCGGCATCGGCCGGGTTGTGCAAGTGATCGAGGATGACCTCCAGCGCATCGAAGAGGTGCGGATGCGGGTCACGCTCCGGCAGCAGCCGCAGCAGCGCGCCCATCGCCTGGACACCGTAGACGGCAGTCGCGGTTTCCATCAGGCGGGCGGCGCGGAGCGTCACCGGCTCGACGCGGAATTCGCCGAGATGCTCATCAAGCCGGGCACGCCAGATGACCTCGACGGCATTGCCCGCCTGCAGCACCGGCTGCATGGCGCGCGAGCGGCCGGAACGCACCAGGCCGAGATGGCGGCCGCGATCACGCGTCATCACCTCGGCAATGACACTCGTCTCGCCGTGGCGCTTGACGCCCAGAATGATCGCCTGATCCTGCCATTGCATCGAAAGAAGTCCCTGCGGCTGACGAATCCATCTTAATCCAAGGCCCGGTTTCTGTCATGGACCACTTCTGTCATGGACCACCTGTCATGGATGGGGTCAGGCTACAGTCGGGAAAAGCCTCTGCAGGAATTCACGCATCGCCGTTTCGTCGAAAGGTTTCACCAGAAGCGGTATGTGCTGCAGGTCGGACGGGAAATCGCCGGTATCGGAATAGCCGCTGACGAAGCCGAAGGGGATGCCGAGATCGACAAGATGGCGGGCAAATCCGAAGCTCATGCCCTCGCCGAGATTGACGTCGAGGAGGGCAAAATCATATTTCTCCGCAGCGATGGCAGCCCTCGCCTGGTCCAAACTGCCGACGATATCGATGCTCTCGACGCCTGCCAGGCGCAAAATATCTTCCGCCTCCATCGCGATGATCAGACTGTCTTCAAGAACCAGAACACGGATTGCGCTCATGATTCCATGCCCCTCGTCGGGCACCTGTCGCAGCGCCCCGGCCATTTCGCCAACATCATTGCCCTCCGGTGCCCCGCATGGCACGCTATCGGTGAATTCCGCCACCTTTTCTGAATAAACCATTTTTCTGCCCGGTCGATAAGAATCAAAATCGGAGGAAAGATGTCGACTGACCTTATTTTCCCTGCTGCTAATCTGCATTTAAAAAAGACATAACCAGACCGCTTGGCTAAAGCATGTCGGGCAAAACTGTGCAGCGGTCTTGCGACAACGACATGCGTAAAACAAAGACCTGAAGCGCCAGGAGCGAATCTGAAAGATCGCGACGCGCTTTAGATGAACGGGCGTTTGCCCTCTCCAAGCCCTTCCCAGCTGGCGATGACCATCAATTCCTCGCCGTTCAGCACCTCGCAGCCGCGCTCCTGCCAGCGGATCAACCCACGTTCGCTGAGCTTTTTCAAGGTTTTGTTGGTGTGAACGATGGAGAGACCGAGCGTGTCGGCAATGTGCTGCTGGGTGATGGGGATAAATTTGCGGCCGTTGAAAATATTGAGCTTCCGGCCGCGCTCAAACAGGAAAGCGATCAGGTAGGCTGCTCTTTCCAGCGCCGTGCGGCGGCCGATGCTCAAGAGATGCTCATCCAGGATGCGCTCCTCGCGCGCGGCGATCCAGGTAATGTCGAAGGCGAGCGAGGCGTGCTTGTTGTAGAGCGTCATCAGCCTGTCTCTTTCGAAGACACAGAGCGAAACGGGTGAAAGCGCTTCAACGGAATGCTGCATCTCGCCGCCGATGGTTCCCTGCAGTCCGATCAGGTCGCCCGGCATGATATAGTTCAGAATCTGGCGACGCCCGTCCTCCAGCATCTTGTAGCGGAAGCCCCAGCCGGAGAGCACCGTGAAGAGATGAGCGCTATGGGCTCCCTCGACGAGAATGGTGGAGCCGGCATCGACGGCAAGCTCACCCCTTTTGAAGCTCGAGACGAATTCCAGCTCGTCGCGGCTGAACTCTCTGAAATGCGGCAGCGGCCGCAAAGGACATTGCTCGCATGGCGTCTTGAACGAATTGATGGGTCTCGACGTCGCCATACGTACCCTTGCCGTCGCAAAACCGGCGCGCCAGCAGGGGCCAGCGTCTACCCGATGACATCCTTGCCATGCTTATTTCGGAAAATCGAGACCCATTTCACGGAACCGCTCGGGATCATCACCCCAATTCTCGCGAACCTTGACGAACAGAAAGAGATGGACCGGCTGTTCGAGGATCTCCGACAATTCCTTGCGGGACGCAGTCGAGATCGCCTTGATCGTTTCACCACCCTTGCCGAGCGCAATCTTCTTCTGGCTGTCGCGCTCAAGATAGATCACCTGCTCGATCCGCACCGAGCCGTCCTTGCGCTCTTCCCACTTCTCCGTTTCGACATGCGAGGCGTAGGGAAGCTCCTGATGCAGGCGCAGAAACAGCTTCTCGCGGGTGATCTCGGCAGCGAGCTGGCGCATCGGCAGATCGGAGATCTGGTCTTCCGGATAATACCACGGCCCCTCCGGGAGCGTTTTCGCCAGATAGTCCATGACGTCGTCGCAGCCGGAGCCGTTTTCGGCGGAGACCATGAAAGTGCGCTCGAAAGCGATCTTCTCGTTGGCGGCGGCGGCCAGTGCCAGCAGATCCTCACGGTTGACGCGGTCGATCTTGTTGAGCAGCAGGATCTTCGGCTGCCGGACTTCCTTGAGGCCTTCGAGGATGGCTTCGGCATCGCCGCGCAGGCCGCGCTCGCTGTCGATCAGCAGTACGATCAGATCGGCATCCCTCGCACCGCCCCAGGCCGAGGTCACCATGGCACGGTCAAGCCGGCGGCGCGGCTTGAAGATACCAGGCGTATCCATGAAGACGATCTGGGCATTGTCGTGGATCGCGATGCCGCGAACGATGGCCCGCGTCGTCTGCACCTTATGGCTGACGATCGAGACCTTGGCGCCGACGAGGCGGTTCACCAGCGTCGACTTGCCGGCATTGGTCGCCCCGATCAGCGCGACGAAGCCCGAATGCGTCGGACCATTGGTTTCTGCGGCAGCTTCGGCCGCGATATCTTCTTCTTGTGTCATTGTCCCGTCAGTTTCCGGCAGGCGATTGCTGCCAAATGCCTTCGCGCTCAAGCATCTTCGTTGCCGCGACCTGTTCGGCGGCACGCTTCGACCGCTCTACGCCGGTTTCGGGCTTAATGCCAGCAACTTCCACCGTCACCTTGAAGCGCGGATCATGATCCGGTCCGCTGCGTTCATCAACCCGGTAGATTGGCGTGACGCCGAATTTCGCGTGCGACCATTCCTGCAGCTCGGTCTTGGCGTCGCGCTTGGCGCCATCGGCCCGCACCGCCCTGCCCTGCCAGTAACGCAGAATGAACCGGCGGGCAACTTCGAGGCCGCCGTCGAGATAGATCGCGGCGATCAGGCTTTCGACGACGTCGGCGCGCACGTTCATCATGCGCTTGCCGGTCAATTTCTTCACATCGGCGCCTGTGCGGATATAGAGGTGAAGATTGAGCTCGTCGGCGACCGCCGCACAGGTTTCAGCACTAACGAGCTGGTTGAGGCGAACCGAGAGCTCGCCTTCTCCCGCCGTGCCGAAAGTGCGGAACAGAAGCTCGGCGATGCAGAGCCCGAGGACCCTGTCGCCGAGGAATTCCAGCCGTTCGTAATTGCTGCCCTTTTCGATGCGGGCGCTGGCATGGGTCAGCGCGCGATCCAGGCGTTCCTTATCAGCGAAGTCATGACCGATCAGGCCTTCAAGCTTTGCGCGTTCCGCCGCAGAAAGCGTCTGCGCCTTACTCATTCAACAACCTTGAAGAGGCGGTCCCAACGCATGTTCGTCGGCCACTTCCAGATTTCGCGGAAGGAGGTATCGTTGCCGAGCGAGAAGAAGATGACGCTGGCGCGGCCGACAAGATTTTCCGCAGGCACGAAGCCGACGTCAAAGCGGCTGTCGAGCGAGTTGTCGCGGTTATCGCCCATCATGAAATAGTGGCCTTCCGGCACGATGAACTCGCGGGTATTGTCGCCGCGCGATACCGGAGACTGATCAAGCGTGTCATAGGTCTTGCCGTTGTCGAGCGTTTCGCGGAACACCGGCACATCTGCACCCGGATCAAGCTTGTAATCCGAGGTGAAGCTGCCGTCCGCCACCTTCGGAACCGGCTTGCCGTTAACGTAGAGCACGCCGTCGGTAACCTGGATATGGTCACCCGGCAGGCCGATGCAGCGCTTGATGTAATCGATCTCGGGGTTTGGCGGGAAGCGGAAGACGACGATGTCGCCACGCTTCGGATCGGCGCCGAACAGGCGGCCGCTGAAGACGTCAGGCGAGAAGGGCAGCGAATATTTCGAATAGCCGTAAGCGAACTTGTTGACGAAGATGTAGTCGCCGACGAGCAGCGTCGGCATCATCGAACCGGAGGGAATGGTAAAGGGCTGGAACAGCACCGTACGGATCACCATCGCCAAAATCAGCGCCTGGATGATGACTTTGATATTTTCCCAGAGGGCATTCGGCTTGGCTTCGACTTTTTCGGACACGCAGTCTTATTCCTTCAAGACGCCGCGGCGGCGCAGTTCTTTCTGTCGTTCTCTCTAGAGCATGATGCCGAAAAGTGTGAGCGGTTTTCGGACGACATCATGCTCTAATTCTTTAATCTAGAACAGGATTCAGATTTTAGGCCGATTGGCCTGAAATCATCCTGTTCTAGCGGCTTCGGTCGGTTGCGGCAATGGCGACAACACCAAAAGCGACGAGAGGTCGCGATCAACAGCTCCCGAGGTCGCGATCAAAGGCTCTCGGGCAACGCCTCGATAATGACGAAGGCCTGCGCCAAGGGATAATCATCCGTTATTGTCAAATGAATGGCGGGCCTGTGGCCCGCGGGCAGCAGCGATTCGAGGATCAGGGCGGCGCCGCCTGATAATACCATGGTCGGCTTGCCGCTCGGCAGGTTGACGACGCCCATGTCCTTCCAGAAGACGCCCTGCGCCATGCCGGTGCCGAGCGCCTTGGAACAGGCCTCCTTGGCGGCGAAACGCTTGGCATAAGATTCGGCACGGTTTGCCCGGCGGTCGGAACGCGCGCGCTCGATCTCGGTAAAGCAGCGATGGGTGAAGCGCTCGCCAAAGCGCTCGATGGATTTCTCGACACGGCGAATGTCGATCAAATCGCTGCCAATGCCGATGATCATGCCGGAACCTTCCGTCCCTTAAGAATTCTCGATCAGGTTCATACGCTCGGCATATCGCCGGCCAGACTGGCAAGACGCAGGCGCGCCCGCTCCATCAGCCGTATGTGGCGGCGCGTCTGAAAACCCTTCACGGTGTAGAACGTCAGCGCATAGAGCGCAACGGAGGTGACGGCCGCCGGCGGAATGGCGCCAACCAGCATCGGCTCCAGCACGGGCTTCCACAGCTCAGCGAAGTTCAGCTTGTGAAAAAGGGCAGCGAGATCCACCGTCTGACCGGCCAGATGATCCTCGCGGTTCAACAGCAAATGCCCGATTTCCCAGGTGATGCCCCAGATGAAGGGATAGGTCAGCGGATTGCCGAAAGCGGCGCAACCGAGGGCGGCGGCCACCATGCTGCCGGAGAGGAAATAGGTGATGACGAAAGCCATGACAAAATGCACGCCGATGAAAGGCGTCCACGAGACGAAGACACCCGCAGCGACGCCGGCGGCAACCGCATGCGGCGAAGCGCTCAGGCGCAGGATGCGCATTGTCAGGTAACGGATCGGGCGAAGGAAACCTTTGCGAGGCCATAAAAGCTCCCGCATCTTTTCCTTGAATCCCGCAGGCTTGCGACGGCGAAACAACATGGCCGGTATTTAGTGCAGCGCACACCACCATGACAAGAGCGGCAAATGATACCGCTCAAAAAACCACCCCTCATTTCTCTCTGCGAAGAGGAGCTTCTTCATGCCCAGGGGCATCCGTTATGCATAACGTCCCTCACTCGTCTCAAGTATAAAGTTCGGTATCAGCGATTGCGGAACAGACCGCGGTCGACCTGGCGCTGACGAAACTCGAGATCAATACGATCGAGCGAGCCGTTCAAATAAGCCATTTCACGTTCCTGTGTGGTCGGAGCGCGGAAGGCACGTGCGAATTTCTTGATAGGGTCAAACATTATCTTGTCTCATCTTCTGTTTACGTTTCGATGACCAGAAGATAGGGCCGAAAGAGGTTAATTACCACCGCCGCAACATGGACGCAGCCATGCACTCAACGCATCTCTTGCCCCGTTGATGCGCCGCTCCGATTATAAAATGTGCAATTTTTCGGCCAACCCTCTGGGGCGGCTTAACAAAAGCTTACTCGTAGAGGCGCCGGACCGTGGCGATACAATCCAGTTCCTTCATCTGGGCGAGCAACTGGTTGAGCTGACGCAGGTCCCAGACCTCGACCTCGATCATCATTTCGGTGAAATCGGCGGCCACCCGCACCGTATTCAGCAAGCGGATATTGACGTCGAGGCCTGCAACCGTCTGGGCGACCTTGGCAAGCGTACCGGGTTCATTCAACCCATTCACCATGATGCGCGCCATGAAACGCGACTTGTTGGCTTCGTCGAGGTCCCAGCGCACGTCGATCCAGCGGTCGGGCTGATCGTCGAAGCGCTGCAGGCTCGGCGACTGGATCGGATAGATGGTGATACCCTTGCCCTGATCCATGATGCCGACGATGCGATCACCGGGCACGGCGCCGGTCGGCGCGAACTTGACGTCGACATTGCCGGACAGGCCGCGGATCGGCCCGATATCGGCATCGGCGTCGATTTCCGAATGGCCGCCGTCGTGCCCTGTCTTGGTCTTGCCGGGGATCTTGAAGATCATGCCGGCGGCGCTGCGAACGTTGAACCAGCCGTCATCGCCCGACGGCTTCACGGTGACGCGCTCATCTTGATGATCGGGATAGACGGCGCGCAACACGTCGAGCGAGGACATCTCGCCGCGGCCGACGGCGGCGATCGCATCCTCGACATCCTTCTGGCCGAGACGGGGCAGCGCCGGCTTCATCGCCTCGCGCGAGAAGATCTTGCCGGCCCTGTTGAAGGTGCGCTCGAGAATGCGGTGGCCGAGGCCGGCATATTGCTTGCGGATCGCCATGCGGGTGGCGCGGCGGATGGCGGCGCGCGCCTTGCCGGTCACGACGATCTCCTCCCAAGCAGCGGGCGGAACCTGCACGCCGGAGCGGATGATCTCGACCTCGTCGCCATTTGCAAGCCGCGTCACCAGCGGCATGATACGGCCGTTGATCTTGGCGCCCACCGTGGTGTCGCCGATATTGGTGTGCACTGCATAAGCGAAATCGATCGGGGTGGCGCCGCGCGGCAGGGCAATCAACTTGCCCTTCGGCGTGAAGCAGAAAACCTGGTCCTGGAAGAGCTCGAGCTTGGTGTGTTCGAGGAACTCTTCCGGGCTGTCGCCCTCGGCCAGGGCCTCGATCGTATGACGCAGCCAAGAATAGGCATTGGATTCGCGGGACAGGATGTCGCCATCGGCATTGGTGGCGCCGTCCTTATAGAGCGTGTGGGCGGCGATGCCGAATTCGGCGATTTCGTGCATGCGCTTGGTGCGGATCTGCAGTTCGATGCGCTGGCTGGAGGGGCCGACGATGGTGGTGTGCAGCGACCGGTAATCGTTCTGCTTCGGCGTCGAGATATAGTCCTTGAAGCGGCCGGGCACGACGCGCCAGCGCGTGTGGACGATGCCGAGCGCCCGGTAACAGGACGGGATGTCCTCGACGATCAGGCGGAAGCCGTAGACATCGGAAAGCTGCTCGAAGGAAAGCGACTTCGACTGCATCTTGCGGAAGACCGAATAGGGCTTCTTCTGCCGGCCCGTGACATAGGCGCTCGTCAGGCCGCTTGCGACCAGAAGGTCGCGCAGTTCGGCCTCGATCTTCTTGACGATGCCCTCGTTGCGCTTCGAAAGCTCTTCCAGCCTTTTGGTGACGGTCTCGTAGGCTTCCGGGTTCATATGGCGGAAGGAGAGTTCCTCGAGTTCCTCGCGCATGTCCTGCATGCCCATGCGGCCGGCGAGCGGCGCATAGATTTCCATCGTCTCCTCGGAGATGCGGGCACGCTTGTCGGCCGACATGTGATCGAGGGTGCGCATATTGTGCAGGCGATCGGCAAGCTTGACGAGCAGCACGCGCACATCGTCTGATATGGCGAGCAGCAGCTTGCGCAGGTTTTCCGCCTGCTTGGCCTTTTTGGTGACGAGATCGAGCTTCTTGATCTTCGTCAGACCCTCGACCAGCCGGCCGATATCCTCGCCGAACAGCTCGTCGATCTCGGCGCGCGTCGCCGTCGTATCCTCGATCGTATCGTGCAGAAGGGCGACCGCGATCGTCGATTCATCGAGATGCATGTCGGTGAGGATCGCGGCGACCTCGAGCGGATGGGAAATATAGGGATCGCCGCTCGCGCGCTTTTGCTGGCCATGCTTCTGCATGGCATAGACATAGGCTTTGTTCAGCAGTGCTTCATTGGCATCGGGCTTGTATTGCTGAACCCGCTCCACGAGCTCGTACTGCCGCATCATTCCAAAGCCACTCCGATAAAAATAAAAGCGCGCCAATCAACGATTGGCGCACACATGGGCAATAATATGCCTAAGCAATAAAGGTGCAAGATTGACGATTGGTAATCATCGCTCTTTTGCGCCGCATGCCGCTTTTTCAGGTCTGCATCTGACCGATGCGACCGGAGGTCCCGCCTGCGCGCTTAGTAGTCGTCGCTCTTTTCCGGCGGCACGAGGCCTTCGATGCCGGCAAGCAGCTCTTCTTCCGACATCTGGTCGAAAGTGATCGTCTCCGGCACGTCGTCCTGCTCTTCGCTGTCGGCCGCAGTGGCACCGCCGGCGGCGATCATGCTTGCCGGATCGGGCTCGGGCTCGTCGACTTCGACATGCTTCTGCAGCGAATGGATCAGATCTTCCTTGAGGTCGTCGGGCGAAAGCGTCTCGTCGGCGATTTCGCGCAGGGCCACCACAGGATTCTTGTCGTTGTCGCGATCGATGGTGATCGAGGCACCCTGGGAAATCAGCCGGGCGCGGTGGCTGGCGAGCAGAACCAGCTCGAAGCGGTTCTCCACCTTGTCGATGCAATCTTCAACTGTGACACGGGCCATTGCCTGTCCTTTACGGTCGTCATTTCGGGATTAACACGCCCGATACAATTAAAACCGGGCAAATACAAGTTTTTCATTCCGCCTCCCCTCGCCTTTATCCGTGGCTGAGCTAAATTTCCATGGAGAATGTCATATTTCCACCGAAGGTTGCTTGGAATATGTCGAATCGTGCCCTAAATCTTTCATATATGAATAATTCATAAAGTAAGGATCAGGTCGAAATTGAAACACAAGCTATTGTTTTTATTGAGGTTTGATGCCTTCTGATTTCGATTGCTCTCATTGGATTGGTAAGCGATGTTTGACCCACGCGAGAAAATTGCACTCTTCATTGACGGCGCCAACCTCTACGCTGCATCCAAGAGCCTCGGCTTTGATATAGATTACCGCAAGCTCCTGAAGGCATTCCAAAAACGCGGATATCTGCTGCGTGCCTATTATTATACCGCGCTGATCGAGGATCAGGAATATTCATCAATCCGGCCGCTGATCGACTGGCTCGACTATAACGGCTACAAAGTCGTCACCAAGCCTGCCAAGGAATTCACGGATTCCATGGGTCGCCGAAAGATCAAGGGCAACATGGACATCGAGCTTGCGATCGACGCGATGGAACAGTCCGAAACGGTCGATCACCTCGTCATCTTCTCGGGCGACGGCGACTTCACGAACCTGGTCGAGGCGTTGCAGCGCAGAGGCCGCAAGGTCTCGGTGATCTCAACCATGGCGACGCAGCCGCCGATGATCGCCGACGACCTGCGCCGTCAGGCCGATCATTTTATCGACCTCTTGTCTCTGAAGGCTGAAATCGGTCGCGATCCCTCGGAGCGGGCGCCACGCCCGGCCGAAGTCGCCCCGGCCAGCGATTTCGAGGACTAAGCGGGTTTTACACTTCGAAGCCGACTGGCTCGTCAAAGCGCCGCGGGCTTCTGGCGCGCCGTTCGAAACAAGTGATGAAAACCTGGCGGATGGCGACCATTGCCAGCCATCGTCATACTGTCAGCCTCTATCCTTCAGCAGGCGGCTCTTCTGCCGATTCCAATCGCGTTCCTTCTCCGACTCGCGCTTGTCGTGCAATTTCTTACCCTTGGCGAGCGCCAGTTCCATCTTCGCCCGACCACGGTCGTTGAAATAGATCTTCAGCGGGATCAGCGTCATGCCTTCGCGGTTGATGGCGGAGCGCAGGCGATGGATTTCACGGCCCGACAACAGCAGCTTGCGGCGCCGGCGCGGTTCGTGATTGAAGCGGTTGGCCTGCAGATATTCCGGCAGGTAGGAATTGATCAGCCAGATCTCACCGCCCTCATCCGAGGCGTAGGATTCGGCGATATTGGCCTTGCCTTCGCGCAGCGACTTGACCTCCGTGCCCATCAGCACGAGGCCGGCCTCGTAGGTATCGATGATCTCGTAGTTGAAGCGGGCCTTGCGGTTTTCCGCCACAACCTTGTTCACTACACGCTGGCTGCCTTTGGGGGCCATGACGATATTCCAATTGCTTCCGAGCATGATGCCGAAAAGTGTGAGCGGTTTTCGGGTGCCATCATGCTCTATTTCTTTGATGTACGTCTGGATGGCTTTAGGCCGGTCCAGCCTAAAATCATTCGGAACTAGGGCGCGAAAAGCCGCGCCCTCATTCCTTGCCCTTTATGTAAGGGAGAGACCCTGTCTTGTGAAGAAGGCCGGTCTCGTCAGTTCAACAGGCCGGCATGGCGCATGGCGGCGTCGATGGCCGATTCCGTTGCCGGTTCCAGCGTCGAAAGCAGCGGCGAGCGGACGTTACGGCTCATCCGGCCAAGCCTGGAGAGCCCGTATTTGGCGCCGCAAAGACCCGGCTCAAGGAAAATCGCCTTGTGCAACGGCATCAGCCGATCCTGATATTCAAGGCGCGGGCATAATCGCCTGCCAGTGTCGCCGCCTGGAAATCGGCGCAGAGGCGTGGGGCGACATTGGCCGTTACCGAAATACAGCCGACACCGCCATGGGCGTTGAAGCCCAGCGCCGTCGCATCCTCGCCAGACAGTTGCCGGAAATCCGTCCCGCAGGTGATGCGCTGTTCCGAAACGCGCTCGATCTTGCCCGTCGCATCCTTGACGCCAACGATATTCCTGTGCGCCTTGGCGAGCGCACCCATCGTTTCCGGCGTCATATCGACCACCGAGCGGCCGGGGATGTTATAGATATAGATCGGCAGATCGACGGCATCGGCGATGGCCGAAAAATGCGCGATCAAACCCTTCTGCGTCGGCTTGTTGTAATAGGGAGTGACGACCAGAACGGCGTTCGCACCGACCTTTTCGGCATGCTGGGCAAGCTCGATCGCCTCCCGCGTATTGTTCGAGCCGGCGCCAGCCATGACGGGAACGCGTTTTGCGGCAACCTCGATGCAGAGTTCCACGACCCGTTTGTGTTCGGCATGCGACAGCGTCGGGGATCTGCCCGTCGTGCCGACCGGAACGAGACCACCGCTGCCTTCCTTGATCTGCCAGTCGACATGAGCGGCGAAGCTGTCTTCGTCGATCAGTCCGGCATCGGTGAAGGGGGTGACGAGGGCGGGAATGGACCCATTGAACATGCAAAGCTCCTCACGACCAAATCCTTGCTTCGGCCGCATTCCATGAATAAGAATTGCGCACCATAGAGCGCCGAAATCATCGCGACAAGCGCGTAGAGTTCGGTTTAGGGCAAATTCCGATAGCAGATGTGAACGAATTTTACCTGGTACGGTAAGGTTTCGTTAAGATGCCTCTAGCCTAATGGCAGGGCGTGTTTTCGTTGCGAGATCCCGGATGAAGAAAGCTGTCCTGATTCTGTCCGCCTTCGGCTTCATTGCCGCTGCGTGGGGCAGCGTTGCGTCGCCGCTTCCCGGCGAGAGCCCTTCGATGCCTGAGGTCAAGCCGCTCGGCTTCATTCCCGAGACATCCATACCGGAATCGATCACAACGGGTGCCATTCCGCACAACCCGGCAATCGCGCCTGTCAACGGCGACCTGAAAGCCGGCCTCGATGCGCTTTCCGACAAGGACCCGCAGCTGGCGCTTTCGATCCGCGACGGCATGCGCGACGCTACGCTCGACCGCCATATCCTCACCTGGGCGATTGCCGTTTCCGGATTGAAGGGCGTTCCCTCCTATGAAATCGCCAGTGCCGCGCAGGAGCTCAAGGGCTGGCCGGGCGTTTCGCGGCTGCGCGCCTATTCCGAGCGCGCGCTCTATGACGAAAATCCCGCCCCTCCCGCCATACTTGCCGCCTTCGGAGATACCGCGCCTGAGACGATGCAGGGTGCGGTCGTCCTCGGCCGGGCGCTGGTTGCATCAGGCGGCCAAGCGCAAGCGGCAAAATACATCCGCAAGGTTTGGCGTGGAGAGGCTCTCGACAAGGCGACCGAGGACAAGATCCTCATCGAGTTTTCCGCGCTGTTGACACCCGCCGACCACAAGGCGCGGATGGACTATCTGATGTATCGCGGCCGGGTGGCACAGGCCAAGCGCTTCGGAGACATGGGCCAGGCGCAATCGCTCTACAAGGCCTGGGCTGCGGTCGACGCCAAAGCGGCCAATGCCGGCGCTTTGCTCAACGGAGTCGATGCGAAGTGGCGCACCGATGCCGGCCTGCTGTTTGCGCGGATCGAATATCTACGCAAGCAGGACAAATATGCCGAGGCGGCAGGACTTCTGGAGCAAATGCCGCCGGAGCGCAGCGAACTCGTCAACTCCGGCGAATGGTGGAACGAGCAACGCATCGTCAGCCGTGGTCTCGTCGACCAGGGACAATTCAAGCCTGCCTATCGCATCGTCGCAAACTACGCCGCAACGAGCCCGACGGATATCGTCGAGGCTGAATTCCATGCCGGATGGTACGCGCTTCGCGGCCTGCAGGACCCGGCAACGGCGGAAAGACATTTCCGCAAGATCCTCGAGACATCGAACGGGCCGATCTCGGTTTCACGCGCCTGGTACTGGCTGGGACGGGCAGCCGAAGCCGGCGGCCCCGGAAAATCCAGCGAATTCTATACAAAGGCCGCGGATTTTCCAGGCACCTTCTATGGCCAGCTCGCGGCCGAAAGGCTGGGGCGAAAGACGCTTAATGTCACCTATCCGTCGCCGAGCACTGCCGACCGGCAACGCTACCAGGCACGCGAAGCCGTGCAGGCAATCACCCGGCTGGAGGCCGCCGGCCATGGGTGGCGGGCCGATATTCTCTATCTCGCGCTTGCCGATCAGTTGCAGAGCCCGGGTGAACTGGCTGTCCTCGCGGCACAGGCAGAGCAATCCGGCGATCATCATCTTTCGCTGCAGATTGGCAAGATCGCTTATGGACGCGGCATCGATGTCGCGGCGCTCGCCTTTCCGGTCGGCGTTATCCCGGCGAACGCCAATATATCAGGCTCCGGCAAGGCGCTCGCCTATGCCATCGCCCGGCAAGAAAGCGCCTTCAATCCGGCCGCCGTATCGGCGGCCAATGCACGCGGACTGCTGCAGCTTCTGCCGGGAACAGCCCAGGCGGTGGCAAAGCGCCACAACATCGCCTATTCGAAGGACAAGCTGACGGCCGATGCCGGTTATAACGCCACACTCGGTGCGCACTATCTCGGCGAGCAAATCGACGCCTTCGGCGGTTCCTATATCCTCACCTTCATTGCCTACAATGCTGGGCCGAAGCGGGTACCGGAATGGATCGGCCGTTACGGCGATCCGCGCGGTAGGCCGATCGACGAAATCGTCGACTGGATCGAGCGCATCCCCTTCCCCGAAACGCGCAACTATGTGCAGCGGGTGATGGAGAATTACGAGGTCTACAAAGCCCGTCTCGGACAGCCGACCGACATCGAGCGCGACCTTGTCGGCGGACGCAGCGCCTCCTGAAGCCGTTTGGCGCGGCTCGAAAAGCAAGCTACATCTGCGGGATCAACAACTCTCGAGGGATGCGATGCCGGACACGGATGCAAGTGGTTTCCAGGAACGATTTTACGCGTCTTCGGATGGGCTGAAGCTTTATGCCCGCGACTATCGGCCCGGCGAGGTGGCAACCGCGGGACGACTGCCGATCGTCTGCCTGCCCGGCCTGACCCGCAATACGCGGGATTTTCATCCGCTTGCGCTGCTTCTTTCCCGCGACACGACGGCGCCACGCAGGGTGATTGCACTCGATTCGCGCGGGCGGGGAAATTCGGCTTGGGACGAGAACAAGGCGAACTACAATCTCGCCATCGAGGCCGGCGACGTCATTGCCGCTTGCACGACACTCGGCATCGAGCGGGCGATCTTCATCGGCACGTCGCGGGGCGGGCTGATCCTGCATCTGATCGCAGCGACGAGACCGGATCTTCTCGAAGCCGTCATCCTCAACGATATCGGGCCGGTGCTCGAGGCTGAGGGTCTGGCGCGGATCCGCGACTACCTCAACAGCGGCAGGAAGCCGGGGGACTGGAACGAGGCGGCCGTTATACTGAAGGAAAATCATGGCGCGTCATTTACCGCGCTTGCAGAAGAAGATTGGCACGAGATGGCGCTTGCCCTTTGTCGGGATATCGATGGAAGGCCTGTTGCCGATTACGATCCAGCGATTGCGGAGGCGCTGAAATCGATCGATTTCAGCCAGCCGCTGCCTGATCTCTGGGAGCAATTCGAAAGCCTGGGCCGGTTGCCGCTCATGCTGATCCGCGGTGAAAACACTTCGCTGCTTTCACTGGAAAGCGCAGGCGAAATGGCGCGGCGGCATTCGGGGTTGATCCGACATACTGCCGAAGGGCAAGGACATGCCCCGCTCCTGCATCTTGATAACATCCCCACAGCAATACGAGCTTTTCTCGCCGCCTGCCGGTAACCTCATCGAAACCGGTCAGCGGGCACAATGTGCCTTCGTCCAATCGGCATAGGGGGAGCCTCGGCGGATTTGATTTCTCGCTGCCGTGGCCCTTCGGGCTTCACCCTACCTGCCAGATCGGCGAGCTTCGCTGGCGCGACCATCTGAGACCGTTCAAATCGGATAACCAGCGGCTCTCCCTTCCACTCCTTCGGCCCTTCGTTCGCGCGCCAGTGCGCTCCCTACTACGGCCTCTGCTGACTTCTCGCTCCGGCTCGACACCGTCGCCCTTTCAGGCATGAGGCGAGATCTCCCCAGGTAAGAACGCACTCCTTCCCTGCACGACCGCCGGATTTACGCCACCGCCCCTTGGTCACAAGAGCTTTGCGGTTCATTGCCCGCTCGCCCTGGTCGGCACCGCCTCATATCCGGTTCTTGTTCATCGGCCCGCAGTTTCGATTCACGCTTCCTCCCCACGGTCGGTCGCCCTTCCGCAGTTGCGCTTCTCTTCGCTCGCTATGACCAGCTTACGATGAGACTTCCACCCACAAGAGTGCGCCCATGCTGGGCGCACCAATACAAAAAGCCCGGCTCGAGAGCCGGGCTTTCCTGACTGACCGAAGTCAGATCAAATTAGAACGAACGCTGCAGACGGAAGTAGCCCGTCGTGGTGTCGTCGCCGTCTTCCGGATCGAGCCACTGAACCGAAGCCTTGGCGTAGAAGTTGTCGACGATCTGGTAATCAACCGTCAGACCAGCCTTCCAAGCATCGCCGAGACCGTCGAAGTTTTCCGGAACTTCCGTGCCACCGCCGAAGTAGTTGCCGTAGTACTGAACGCCCGGGGTGATTTTGAGCTTGTCGGTTGCCTTGATAGCGTATTCGGCAGCGATAGCCCATTCAGCCGAGGAGTAGTACGAGTTCGGGCCGGAAGAGTATACGCCGGCGAGGCCGAGCGTGCCGGGACCGATGTCAACCGTACCCATTGCACGGATAGCGCCGTCTTCGTTGTCGACGTCCCAGCCGCCAGTGACCTGGTAGCTGAACGCACCAGCCTTGCCGCCAACGCCGAAGGCAACGCCGACATTGTTCGGACCATCGTCCGCAGTAAAGACGGTGGTGCCGGGAATGACGCCGGGAGCAAAGGTACCCTGGTAAACGCCGTCTTCCAGTTCATCGACGCTGAGGCCGGCGTAGAAGGTGCCGCTTTCATACTGATAGCGGATCGAGTTGTGCAGCGTTACGACCGAACCGATGTCGTCGGTTTCGCCAGAGAGACCATCGTCCCACCAGCTGTAGAACAGACCGGCGCGGAAGCCCGCGACGTCGAGGTAAGCGGAGTCGAGGATGGCTTCCTGATCGGTGGCATTGTCAGCATTGAACTGCATGACGATGACGCCGGTCAGCGGACCATATTCGGTGTCGCTCTTGGCCGTGAACTGAACCTGACCGCGGGTGACGGCATCCCAATCCGAATCGCCGCCGACATCTTCGCCAACGTTGACCTGGAAACGGATGTAGCCTTCGATCTTGAGGCAGGTTTCGGTGCCCGGGATGTAGAAGTAGCCGGTGCCGTAAGCGTCGCAGACGCGAACATATTCAACCGGTTCCGGCTCGGCAGCAACGATAGCGTCAGCAGCCTGAGCACCGGAAACTACTGCGAGAGCAGCAGCGGAGCCGAGAAGAAGGCTCTTGATGTTCATAAATGACCTCCAATTCAAAGTTTCGATCGGGTTTGGGATCTTTCGCTGAGCAGCGTTCCCTGCCCCATCCCCGTGTTTCAAGAAGTGGACGATCAGTCGCCCTTGCTTCCGACGCTGAAAATACAAGACGCAGGCCGTCGCGCAATCACCAACTTGCTCGGATGGGGGATTTGAGGGAGCCTTCCCGACATTCTGTTGCTGAAAGGACACAAGTCGGGCAGCCAGCCTCGATTTCCTTTATGTTTTGTTAAGAAAACCCTGATTTTGCGGAGGCTTAGGTCCGGTCAACAAAGAATTGGACATGCGCTTTGCGACACATTCGTGACACTTTTTTGACAAAATGCAGCTCTTGCGGGGGATTCGTGATTACAGGAAGCGTAACCGAACGTGCACGGATCCAGCTTTCGCCACTTGCCGGGCGTGAGCGCGGGAACTGATTCCCGCAGACGATTCTCTCACTCGACGCAGAGAGATTTTTCTCGTTCGTCCGGCCAAAGGCATAGTCGACCAAGCGAACATGATTCCCTGCCGGAAATTAAAGATCGACGCATGCTCAGGAAATGCCCGACCTGAGAGATAGGTGACGTTTTGTACCGGAGACATGGGTAACACTTTCCGTTTTGAAGCGGGAGGTGTTGATGCCGTGGAGAGAGATTTCGGTCATGGAGGAACGTCTTCGATTTGTCGCCCGGCTGCTTGAGGGCGAGGGTATGAGCGATGTTTGCCGGGAATTCGGCATCTCGCGCAAGACCGGCTACAAGATCTTCAACCGTTACAAGGACGAAGGGCTTGATGCCCTGACGGACCGGTCGCGCCGACCGGTCCGTTATGCCAACCAGTTGCCCGAGCCAGTCACGGCGATGATCGTGCGACTGAAGAAGGAAAAACCATATTGGGGAGCACGCAAAATCCGGGAGCTTCTGGTCAAGCGGCTTGCAGGCGATGTGCGCATTCCCGCCACAAGCACCGTGCATGCCGTGCTCGACCGACACGGCCTTGTGAGCCAGGCCCGCAAGAGGAACCGGGCGAACAAGGCCGTGGGAACGGTGCTTGGTGAAGCGCTTGCTCCCAATGACCTCTGGTGCGCCGATTTCAAGGGAGAGTTCAAGCTCGGCAACGGACGCTACTGTTACCCCTTGACGGTCACCGACCAGGCATCACGCTACCTTCTCTGCTGCGAGGCCTTCGAATCGACCCGCGAGCAGGGCGTCTTCGAAGCCTTCCGCAGGCTCTTTGCCGAACGCGGGCTGCCCACCGCCATCCGCTCCGACAACGGTCTGCCCTTCGCCAGCCCCAATGGGCTCTACAATCTGTCGAAGCTGTCGGTCTGGTGGCTGAGGCTCGGCATCGGCATCGAGCGCATCAAACCCGGTCACCCGCAGCAGAACGGCCGCCACGAGCGCATGCATCTGACGCTGAAGAAGGAGGCCACCCGCCCGCCCGGCAGGACGATCCTCCAACAGCAGGCACGCTTCGATGACTTCATCCGCGAATTCAACGAGGAACGCCCACATGAGGCGCTGAACATGCGGCATCCGGCAGAGATTTATCGGCCGTCAGACCGCCTCTATACCGGCCTGCCCGAGATCGAATACCCCTTCCATGACCGCGACGTGCTGGTCACCCATTGTGGACGCATCTGTATGCACCGCAAGAAGATCAATATCTCAACCGTCATGGCCGGACAGAAACTCGGCATCAAAGAAGTCGACAACGGCATTTGGCTCGTCAGCTTCATGCACTATGATCTGGGATATATCGACCTGGAGCAGAGAACCTTGCAAACCATCGACAACCCGTTCGGCACGAGGTTGTCACCCATGTCTTAGGTACGTTCCGTTACCTATGTGTCGGGAATGGACAAAATCAGAATGGCGGAGAAGATGGGATTCGAACCCACGATACGCTTTTGACGTATACTCCCTTAGCAGGGGAGCGCCTTCGACCACTCGGCCACCTCTCCGGTGCGGCCTAACTATGGCGACCGGTCTGGGATTGCAAGGGTTTTTTGAGCTTTCACCAGAAGAAATGCAGCGAGCGGCAATTCGGCTGGTTGCGCAAACAGACCTCGCCACCTGCCGAGATCCGCGGAGTTTGATCGCGCTTCGTTCTCTTCGATGAAGAGGCCGATCTCAGACGAGCAGGCTCTTAAGGTCAGCAGAAGGGTCGGCGAGAATCGATTTGTCGGGGTTAGTCCCGGATTCCAGCAGTTTTTTGCCGGTCACATAGGCTTTCGCGTCGTTGATGGCATCGACGGCGATCAGCATGCCTTCCCTGAAGTACCAAACCGAATGGGCGCCTTCACGGGTGCCGGGACGCAGCAACGTCTCGTCATAACCGAGATTGAAGCCGGCAATCTGCAGCTTGACGTCATACTGGTCGGACCAGAACCACGGCTTCGGCGCATAAGGCTCATTGCCGCCGGCGATGACGGCTGCCGCTGCTTCGGCCTGGTCGACGGCGTTCTGCACCGATTCGAGCCTGATGCGGCCGCCCTGCCAGGGAAGTGCGGCGCAATCGCCGGCCGCAAAGATCGCCGGATCGGAGGTGCGGGCGAATTCATCGACGACAATGCCGTTGGCGACTTCGAGGCCGGCTTCCTTGGCAAGCTGGTCGTTCGGCGCGACGCCGATGCCGACGACGGCGAAATCGAGGTCGATGACCGATCCGTCGGAAAGTGCGGCGCCGGTGACGCGGCCATCCTTGCCGATCAAATGCTTGAGCCCTGTTTTCTCGCGGATCACCACCTCATGTGTCTCGTGGATCGCGCGCATGATGTCGGCCGTCTCCTTCGCCGCGACGCGCTGCAGGATGCGGTCGGCCATCTCGATGACGGTGACTTCCAGGCCGCGATGGCGGGCAACGGCCGCCGCCTCGAGACCGATATAACCGCCGCCGATGATGAGGACGCGGCGACCGGGACGCATCTCGTCGGCAAGCAGGTCGGCATCGCGCTTGTCGCGGGCGACATAGACGCCTTCGAGATCGCCGCCGATCGCGGCCGGCAGCCGGCGCGGCGTCGAACCGGTGGTCAGCGCCAGCGTGCCGTAATCGAGAACAGAGCCGTCCTGCAGCAGGACCTGCTTGCTGTCCGGTTTGATCTGCTCGGCCCAGGTTGAACGGCGAAGATCGACGTCATTGTCTGCATACCAGTGCTCGGCGCGGAACAGCAGGCGGTCGAAGGCCATTTCACCGAGCAGGTATTTCTTTGACAGTGGCGGACGCTGATAGGGAGCTACGTCCTCGGCGCCGAGGAGGGTGATCGGGCGCGCATCCTTCAACGCACGCAGCTTGGCCGCCAATGCGAAACCGGCCTGTCCAGCGCCGATGATCACCAGTCTATCCGTCACGATCTCACTCCTGAAGCTGCGCCCGACACCCACGCCAAGGCCTGTCCTGTAAAGCGCCGCGCATCTTTCAGACACGCAAAGGACGCTGTCGCATTTTGAGTTTCTGCATAATCCCTGAAATCGATCCCGATTTCAGGGATTATGCAGTAGCCCGTGCGCCGTCAACGGAAAGCGGCCTCTTACATTCAGCCGATCTCGATCCAGCGGCGCTCGTGGAAGGACTGTGCCATGGCATGCACCGACTTCTCTATCCTGAGACCGTCTTCGAATGTCACGATCGACGACGGCTCGCCTGATATTGCCCGGATCAGCTCGCGGCATTCGATGATCTTCAGATCGTTGAAGCCGAGGCCGTGGCCTGGTGCCGGAATGAACCGATCATAAGGCCGATGGGCAGGTGCCGCCAGTATCTTGCGGAAGCCCTGTTCGGAGCCGCGGCCGTCGGCCTGATAGAGTTCGAATTCGTTCATGCGCTCCTGGTCGTAGACGATCGAGCCTTTCGAGCCGAAAATCTGCAGGGCGATGCGGCCCTTACGGCCCCAGGCGGCGCGATTCGCCATCAACACGGCGGAAATGCCGCCGCCAAGCCGCATCAGCACGTTGGCGCCATCGTGGTTTTCGACGGCACGGCGGCCACCCTCGCTCAGCGGGCGGTCGGCATAGGGTTTTACCATATCCGTTATGACGGCCTCGACATGGCCGAAGAGATACCAGAGCAGTGACAGCGGGTGGACGGCGAAGTCGTCGAGCGCGCCGTAGCCGGCGGAAAGCTCGCTCTTCCAATAAAAAAAGACATCGGCATCGGCCATGAAATCCTCATCCATCTCGACGCGGATATGATTGACCGTGCCGATGGCGCCTTCGCCAATCAGCGTCCTGATATGCCGCATGACGGGATTCTGAATATAATTATAGCCAAGGGCGGCAACCTTGCCCGATCGCTTCGCCGTTTCCAGCATGCGCTCGGCATCGGCATAGGCCGGCGCCATTGGTTTTTCGCACCAGACATGCTTGCCGGCCTCGATGGCTGCAATCGCCATCTCGGGGTGAAACTGATTGGGCGTGGTGACGGAGACCACGTCGACCTCGGGGTCGGCGATCAGCGCCCGCCAGTCGGCCGTCGCCTTCTCGAAACCGAATTCACCGGCACGAGTCTTAGCAAGCTCGGCATTGGCTTCCGCGAGATGCACAAGACGCGGACGCTCGACATCGCCGAACACCGTCTTTACCGCATTCCACGCCAGCGCATGGCACTTGCCCATATAACCAGTGCCGATCAAACCGATGCCGAGTGGCTTCATTTCCGTCTCCTCCAGAGCTGTGCGCGGATTTTTGGAATATTTGGATCATTTTGACAAGGACCTGCTCGCAGGCATTTCTACGCTCTTCCCGAGCAGATTGTTTAAAAGCCTTCAATTACAGGGGATTAAAAACAATTAGCGGTGTCGTTTGAAATCGTTTATGTTCGATAATATGGAATATTTGTTTCATCTCGTGAGCCGTAAGCATGGATAACGATCCCCAGAGGCACGCGCGTGTGCCGCGCGATTTCGAAAGCCTGCGTAGCGCCATCATCGAGCGCAAGGCGAGCATGCCAAAGCGGCTGGCGCAGGTCGCCGCCTTCGCGCTCGGCAATCCCGACGAAATCGCCTTCGGAACGACGGCAAGCATCGCGGCAGCCTCCGACGTCCAGCCCTCGACGCTGGTGCGCTTGGCGCATCATCTGGGTTATGGAGGCTTTTCCGACCTGCAGAGCATCTTTCGCGAAAGATTGCGGGACCGGACGCTGAGCTACGAAGAGCGCCTCGTCACGCTCGAGCAATCGAACGGCGACGATGAGGACGCCAATCTGCTCTCCGGCTTCATTGCCGCGGCAAACCAGTCGGTCAACCGGCTGGCGGCGACGGTGCAGAGCGATACTTTCACCAAAGCGGTGAATATCCTTGCTAACGCCGAGACGATCTATCTGATCGCCAAACGGCGCTCTTACCCTTTGACGGCGCATATGACCTACGCTTTTTCCAAGCTCAACATCCGTCATCAGATCGTCGCCTCGCCAAACGGCGTCGACCCTGAAATGGTGCAGTTCGCAACACCGAAGGATGCAGCGATCGCGGCGAGCTTCTCGCCCTATGCGGCCGACAGCCTCAGCCAGAGCCAGGATCTTGCCGACCGCGGCGTCCCCGTCATCGCGATCACCGATTCGGCCTTCTCGCCGCTTGCCGCCTGCGCCACGCACTGGTTCGAGGTGGCGGAGGCCGATTTTGCCGGCTTCCGCTCGCTTTCGGCCTCGATGGCGCTCACTATGGCATTGCCGGTTGCAATCGCTGAGCGGCGGCGCAAGGATCAGCAGTCAAAACCTGTAAAAGGCAAAATGGAATAAACATTCCGAATTGACAAAATATCGGAACCGATGTTTCATTATTGAAAATTCGCAGGCACTGGAAGCCGCGCAAAATCTAGCGGGAGGACATCATGGTACAATCAGATCCGGGTTCACAGCCGGAGCCGGCGCTTGATGTGATCACCATCGGCCGTTCCTCGGTCGATCTTTACGGTCAGCAGATCGGTTCGTGGCTGGAGGATATCGGTTCCTTCGCCAAGTCCGTAGGTGGCTGCCCGGCCAATATCGCCATCGGCACGGCGCGGCTCGGCCTCAAATCCGGCCTCATCACCCGCGTCGGTGACGAGCAGATGGGACGTTTCATCCGCGAGCAGTCGGCACGCGAAGGCGTGGCGACAGACGGCATCGTCACCGACAAGGAGCGGCTGACGGCGCTGGTGCTGCTGGCGGTCGAGGCCGAGGGCGTGTCGCCGATGATCTTCTATCGGTCGGACTGCGCCGACATGGCGCTCGATGAAGGTGATATCGACGAAGATTTCATCAGATCGTCGCGCGCCGTTCTCGTTTCCGGCACGCATTTCTCCCGGCCGAATACGGAGGCCGCACAACGCAAAGCTATCCGCATCGCCAAGGCGAACGGCCGCAAGGTGATCTTCGACATCGATTACCGGCCGAACCTCTGGGGCCTTGCCGGCCATGCGGAAGGCTTCGAACGCTACGTAAAATCCGACCGGGTCTCCTCGAAGATGAAGGAGACGCTGCCGGATTGCGACCTCATCGTCGGCACCGAAGAGGAAATCCTGATCGCTTCCGGCGCCGACGACGTGCTCGGCGCACTGAAGGAGATCCGCCGGCTGTCGCCGGCGACGATCGTGCTCAAGCGCGGCGCCATGGGCTGCATCGTCTATGACGGGCCGATCGCCGACGATCTCGAAGCCGGCATCATCGGCCAGGGTTTCCCGATCGAGGTCTTCAACGTGCTGGGCGCCGGCGATGCCTTCATGTCCGGCTTCCTGCGCGGCTTCCTGCGCGACGAGCCGCTGAAGACCTGCGCCACCTGGGCCAATGCCTGCGGCGCCTTCGCCGTCTCTCGTCTGCTCTGCTCGCCGGAATATCCGACCTGGGCGGAACTCGACTTCTTCCTGACGACCGGCAGCAAGCACCGGGCGCTGCGCAAGGACGAGGCGCTCAACCATATTCACTGGGCATCGACCCGGCGCGGCGAAATCCCGCTTTTGATGGCGCTGGCGATCGACCACCGTTCGCAGCTCGTCAGCGTCGCCGATGAGCTCGGCGTCGGCCATGAGAAGATCGTCGCCTTCAAACGGCTGGCGGTGGCGGCAGCGGCGCGGGTTTCGAACGGCCGCGACGGCTACGGCATGCTGATCGACGAACGCTTCGGCCGCGACGCTTTCTTCGATGCGGCGACGAAGAATTTCTCTTGGATCGGCCGGCCGGTGGAATTGCCGGGCTCGAAGCCGCTCCGCTTCGAATTCAGCCAGGATATCGGCTCGCAGCTTGTGGAATGGCCGCTCGGCCATTGCATCAAGTGCCTGTGTTTCTATCATCCCGATGATCCGGCTGAATTGAAGACGGAGCAGCAGGAGAAGCTGCGGACGCTGTTCGAGGCCGCCCGCAAGGTCGGCCGCGAGCTGCTGGTGGAGATCATCGCCGGCAAGAACGGGCCGCTCACCGACGATACGATCGCGACCGCGCTGGAGGAGCTCTATGCGCTCGGCATCAAGCCGGACTGGTGGAAACTGGAGCCGCAAGCATCCCGTGGAGCTTGGAAGAAGATCGATGCAGTGATCGCCAAAAATGATCCATGGTGCCGCGGTATCGTGCTCCTGGGGCTCGAGGCGCCCGCCGACGAGCTGATCTCCTGCTTCGAGGCGACGCTGGCGGCTCCCTCCGTGAAGGGTTTCGCCGTCGGGCGGACGATCTTTGCCGATCCGGCGCGCGCCTGGCTTTCAGGCGAAATGAACGACGAGGAAGCGATCGCCGATATGGCCGGCCGCTTCCGGCACCTGACAGAGGCGTGGTTGAAGACGCGCGGACCTCAGTAGACTGAGAATTAAGACCCCTCCCCAACCCCTCCCCACAAGGGGGAGGGACTTAACCCGGAGCACCGCCTCACGCCATCAGCAAGCTTCCCTTTGGAGGAGACGTTGCGGCGAGAATTTAGAGAGCCCGGCAGGTTAGCCCTCCTCTTGTGGGGAGGGGTTGAGGAGGGGAAAACGCGAAAAGAAAGATTGCGGGAGGACCCGATGGGCAAGACGATACGGTTGACGATGGCGCAGGCCGTCGCGCATTTCCTGAAAGCACAGATGACGATCGTCGACGGCAAGAAAGTGCCGATCTTCGGCGGCGTCTGGGCGATCTTCGGTCACGGCAACGTCGCCGGCATCGGCGAGGCACTCTATCAGGTGCGCGAGGAATTGACCACCTATCGCGCTCACAACGAACAGGGCATGGCGCATGCCGCAATCGCCTATGCCAAGGCGAATTTCCGAACGCGCTTCATGGCCTGCACGAGTTCGATCGGCCCCGGGGCGCTGAACATGGTGACGGCCGCCGGCGTGGCGCACGTCAATCGTATTCCCGTTCTCTTCCTGCCGGGTGACGTCTTCGCCAACCGCGCGCCGGATCCGGTGCTGCAGCAAATCGAGGATTTCAGCGACGGCACGGTTTCGGCCAATGATGCCTTCCGTTCGGTTTCGCGCTATTTCGACCGCATTACCCGGCCCGAGCAGATCATCATAGCGCTGAAGCGCGCCATGCAGGTCCTGACCGATCCCCTCGATTGCGGTCCGGTAACATTGTCGCTCTGCCAGGACGTTCAGGCAGAAGCCTTCGATTATCCGGAAAGCCTGTTCGATGAAAAAGTCTGGACGACCCGCCGGCCGCAGCCGGATGCAGACGAGTTGGCGAATGCCATCGCGCTGATCAAGGCGTCGCAGAAGCCGGTGATCGTTGCCGGCGGCGGCGTGCTCTATTCGCAGGCGACGAAGGAGCTTGCCGCCTTTGCCGAGGCTCACGACCTTCCCGTCGTCGTCACCCAGGCCGGCAAGTCGTCGATCAACGAAACCCATCCGCTGGCGCTCGGCTCGGTCGGCGTCACCGGCACGTCGGCGGCGAATGTGATCGCGGAGGAGACGGACCTGGTCATCGCCGTCGGCACGCGCTGCCAGGATTTCACCACCGGCTCCTGGGCACTGTTCAAGAACGACAGCCTCAGGATGATCGGGCTCAACATCGCCGCCTATGACGCGGTGAAGCACGACAGTTATCCACTGGTGACTGACGCCCGCGAAGGGCTGAAGGCACTGTCGGCAGGGCTTTCGGGCTGGAAGGCGCCGGCAGCCCTCGTCGAGAAGGCGGCTGCGGAGAAGAAGGTCTGGATGGAGGCAGCGGACAGGGCGATGGCGACGACCAATGCCGCCCTGCCCTCCGATGCGCAGGTGATCGGCGCGGTGGCGCGCACGCTCGGCGGCGAAAATACGACGGTGCTTTGTGCTGCAGGCGGCCTTCCCGGCGAATTGCACAAGCTTTGGCCGGCGACGGCGCCGGGCAGCTATCACATGGAATACGGCTTTTCCTGCATGGGCTATGAGATTGCCGGCGGGCTGGGCGCCAAGATGGCACATCCCGAACGGGATGTCGTCGTCATGGTCGGCGACGGTTCTTACATGATGATGAATTCCGAGATTGCCACCTCGGTCATGCTTGGCCTCAAGCTCAATATCGTCTTGCTCGACAATCGCGGTTATGGCTGCATCAACCGGCTGCAAATGGGAACCGGCGGTGCCAACTTCAACAATCTGCTGAAGGACTCCTACCACGAGGTGATGCCGGAGATCGATTTCCGCGCGCATGCCGAAAGCATGGGCGCCATCGCCGTCAAGGTCGCCTCGATCGCCGAACTCGAGCAGGCGATCGCCGACTCGAAGAAAAACGACCGCACCTCGGTCTTCGTCATCGACACCGATCCGCTCATTACCACGGAGGCCGGCGGCCATTGGTGGGATGTCGCGGTGCCTGAGGTCAGCCCGCGCGAACAGGTCAACGAAGCGCGCAAGGGCTATGTCGAAGCACGTGCTGCCCAGCGCATCGGCTAATCTACTGCATAATTCCTTAAATCGGGACCGATTTAAGGACAAAATTATGCAGCAATTCGAGGTGCTACAGCGTCCTTTGCGCGTCTGAAAAGGCGCGCGGCACTGTGGTGCTATCATTTCTCGGAAGAGCGTCCCGGCCCTTCCGCAATGCTTTTAAGGAGAATGTTGATGAAGGCCAAACTCGGCATGTCGCCCATCGCCTGGTGGAACGACGATCTTCCTGAGCTCAGCGACGATGTGTCCCTGGAGGAATGCCTGCGGCAATCACGCAGTGCCGGCTTTACCGGCATGGAAAAGGGCCGCCGCTTCCCCGACGATCCCGAGGTGATGCTGCCCATCCTTCGCGCCGCCGACGTCACGCTGTGCGGCGGTTGGTTCTCGGGCACGCTTGTTGACGAGGAGCTTGCCGCCAACAAGGACCGTATCGCGCCGATGATCGAACTGTTCAAGGCCGTCGCCGCACCTTGCATCGTTTATGGCGAAGTCGGCCGCTCCATCCAGGGCGACCGCTCCAAGCCGCTCGCGACCAAGCCCCGTCTTTCCGATGACGAGATGAAGGCCTATGCGCACCGCGTCACCCAGTTTGGAGAATGGTGCGCCGAGTGGGGCATGCCGCTCTCCTACCACCATCACATGGCCGCCGTGGTCGAAACCGAGCCGGAACTCGACGCCTTCATGCGCCATTCGGGCGAAGGCATCCCGCTGCTGCTCGATGCTGGGCATTTGGCCTTTGCCGGCGGCGATGTGCTGCGCGCCATCGAAAACCACCACGCCCGGATCAACCATGTTCACGTCAAGGATATCCGCAAGCCGGTGGTGGATGGGCTGGATCGCAGCCGGCAGTCCTTCCTCGATGCGGTGGCGCTTGGCGCCTTCACGGTGCCGGGCGACGGCTCGCTCGATTTCGCCGCCATCGTCCAGCGGCTGGCCGATCACGGCTATGAAGGCTGGTTCGTTGTCGAGGCCGAACAGGATCCGCGCAAGGCCCCGCCGCAGAAAATGGCCGAGATCGGCCACGCCGAGCTGATGCGCGTCATGACGGCTGCTGGTTATACCGTCGAAACGGAAGGCTTCCCCAAGGGATAGCGAGTACAAGGCCCCTCCCCAACCGCTCCCCACAAGGGGGAGGGACTTAACTTGGCACCGCCCACACCAGACAACGGCCACCTTGCAAAAGGAACACCGTAATATGGGCGAGACAGCACGGGAGGTTAGCCCCTCCCCCTTGCGGGGAGGGTTGGGAGGGGAATTTTCCAACTCAAGAGGAAAAACACCAATGCCAAATCTCAAGGTGAAACCGTCCGGCACCCACGGCCGCGTCACGCATGTCACCCCGGAAAATGCCGGTTGGACCTATGTCGGCTTCGATCTGCATCGAATGAAGCCGGGCGAGACCGTTTCGGGAGAGACGGGCGATCGGGAAGTCTGCCTTGTCTGGGTGACAGGCAAGGGCAAGGCGTCTGCCGGCACCAAGGATTTCGGCACGCTCGGCGGCCGGATGAACCCGTTCGAAGGCGCTCCGCATGCGCTCTATATCCCTAGGGAATCGACATGGTCGGTGACGGCGGAGACCGATCTGGAGCTCGCGGTCTGCTCGGCACCTGGCGGCGGTACCTATCAGGCAAAGGCTATCCCGCCCGGCACGCATCCGCAGGTGACGCGCGGCAAGGGCACGAATGTGCGCTACGTCAACAATATCATGCCGGAGGACGACAGTTCGGCGCATTCGCTGCTGGTCGTCGAGGTGATCACGCCGGGTGGACACACCTCCTCCTACCCGCCGCACAAACATGACCGGGATGACCTGCCGAACGAGAGTTTCCTGGAAGAGACCTATTACCATCGGCTCAACCCGCCGCAGGGCTTCGCTTTCCAGCGCGTCTATACCGACGATCGTTCGCTCGACGAAGCGATGGCGATCGAGGACGGCGATGTGACGCTGGTGCCGAAGGGCTATCACCCCTGCGCCGCCTGCCATGGCTACGATCTCTACTACCTCAACGTCATGGCCGGACCGCAGCGGATCTGGAAATTCCACAATGCCGCCGAGCATGAGTGGCTGCTGAAAGCGTAAGCGTCGCCTCCGATCGCTAAATAATCTGACAGCGCGAAACCGCCGCTGATGGTTCACTGCCTCCATCCAAACACGGATGGAGGATCACCATGCACAGCTCGAATTTTACGATACCGGCCCGAAATACTCGCTCTTCGCGCTCTATACGGCCCGGCCTTTTTCTTGCGATCATCACCGCTGCCCACTGGCTGGCACGCAAGGTGAGCGAACGACGCAACCTGAATGCGTTGATGGAACTTTCCGATGAGCAGCTGAAGGATATCGGCCTTTCCAGGGGGCAAACGGAAAGCGACGTTCACGTCTATAGTCGTTACTGAAACGTCAGGGTGATACCATGCCCTACAGCGTAGCCCGTCTTTTCAGACGCGCAAAGAACGCCGTAGCATTTTGAACCGCTGCATAATTCTTTCAATCAATCCCGATTTAGGGAATTATGCAGTCGGTCGCCTCGTCGGGCGGCCGTCTGACCCGGAACAGGCAATGTCGCAGTTTTCAACAGCGCCGCTCCTGAAAACGAAGACGGTTACCATTCGTGACATCGTCTGCAATGGCGAGTGCCGGCACAAAAGCGACGAGGAATGCGCCCACAGGACGAGCCTCGTCTATCCCTATCGCGGGGTCTTCATGCGGCATGTCGGCCGCAATGATACGGTGGCCGAAGCCAATCAGGTCTTGTTCTTCAATGCCGGCCAGGGATATCGGATCAGCCATCCCATCGAGGGAGGTGACGCCTGCATCGATCTGGCGATCGACGAATCCATGCTCGAAGAGCTTACGCCGAAGGAGCAAGTGCAGCCCGGCCCGCCTTTTGCCTTCCGCCGCCAGCGCCGACGGATCGATCCGCGCGCGCAGGCCCTGGTCGCTCTCCTGCGTCATGGTCTCAGCCGCAACGTCGCCGAAACGCTGGAAGCGGAAATATTGGCGCTGACGCTCGTGCGCCGTTCGCTCGGCGAGCGCACATCGCATGCCGCGGGCGCCAGCGCCGGCCGGCAGAAACTCGTCGACCGGGCAAAGCTGGTGCTTTCCTCCGAGCTCGCGCGGCGCTGGACGCTCGGGGAAATCGCCTCCGAAGTGGGCGTCTCACCCGTTTATCTCACCCAGGTCTTCCAGCAGGTCGAGGCCACACCGCTCTATCGCTACCAGCTGCGGCTGCGGCTTGCCCGCGCGCTTGATCTGCTCGGCCAGTATAAGGATCTGACGGCGCTCGGGCTTGATCTCGGATTTTCCAGCCACAGCCATTTCAGCGCTTCCTTCAAGCAGTCCTTCGGGCAGACTCCGGCCGAATTCCAGCGAGCGGCGCAACTGCGGCGCAGGTGAAAGCCTACAGCGCCGTCATGTCTTTTCAAGAACTGTAAGGGACACTGCAGCACTTTGAATTATGCAGGAGGTCGATCGCTAAAGATTTCGACAGCGGCAATGCAGTGTTCGATGTCTTATGAGCCTGTCCCGATCGCGGGACGATCAACCGGAGGATCACCAGATGAAGAAGACCACATGCGCCGCCTGCGACTGCGAACTCGGCGCAGAGACCATTACCGTCAAGCTCGGCGGCAAGACTGTCGAAGTCTGCTGCCAGGAATGCGCCGAGGCGCTGAACGAGGCGGAAGCCGCGACTTCGGCCGCTTTGAGCGGCAAGAAATAGACAATGGCAGGAAAAGCCGCGCTGGTGAGTGCGGCTTTTCCATCTCAGGTTGGTAAAAGCCCGTAGCGCCAGCCACGGCGTTTCGCATTCTGCGACAGCACCGGGAAGGCAAGGATGAACATGCCTGCCTCGGCAACGACCGGCACCATCCAAATTCCCTGTTCGCCGAAGACGAAGGGCAGCAGGAAGGTGAGCGGCAGGGTGAGCAGATAGGGCCGCGATAGGCCGAAGATCGCCGCGCGCGGCGCATCACCGATCGACTGGAAATAGGACGACAGGATCAGCATCTGCCCAAAGAGAAAATAGGCGCCGATCGTCCACGGAAGAATTCGCCTGACCTCGGCAATGATCGCCGGATCGGCAACGAAGACGGCGCCGAGGCGGCCAGCCAACACCTCGACGGTGATCTCCACCAGAGTGCAATAGACGAGTGCCGCGAGCATGGCGATCTGCAGACTGCGGCCGACGCGGAGCCCGAGGCCGGCACCGTGATTGTTGCCGGCGATGGTCTGCAGCGCGATGGAGAGGCCAAGCAGCGGCAGGTAGGTGAATGTCATGATCCGGGTGATGATCCCATAGGCGGCCACCGTCGCGACGTAATCATGCGTGCTCCAGAGCGAGACGTTGATCAGAATCGCGGCCGAGGCCAGCGATATGCCGATGAAGCCGAGGCTCATCGGCGCGCCGAAGGCGACGATGCCGTGCCATTCGGCAAGAGCCAACCCCGGGGAAGGCCTGAGTGCCGCCGGCCGGCGCCAGCGATAGGCGAGCACGGCTGCGAGACAGAGGAATTGCGATGCGATGGAGCCGGCTGCCGAACCGAGCACACCCCAATGCATCACCGCCATGAACAGCCAATTGGCGAGGATGTTGAGCAGCGAGGCCGATAGCGTCACCAAGGTCATGAAACCGATCTTGCCTTCGCAGCGCAATCCGTCGAGATGCAGCGACAAGAAGAAGCTGACCGGCGCACAAGCGATCAACGCGCCCATGAACAGCATGGCGCTATGGGCAACAGTGGTATTGCCGGCAGCACCGGCATCGATGACCTGCCGGCCCACCGTCCAGTAGACCAGATTGAGGATGAGGGTGACGGCAAGCGCCAGCGCATGCGCACCGGCAAACACCCGACGCGCCCCATCGCGATTGCCGGCGCCGAGCCGGCGGGCGAGGATGCTCGCCATGCCGTTGGAGACCAGCGATTGCAGGGCGACCAGCAGCATCAGCCCGGGGAAAATCAGGCTGACAGCAGAGAGCGCGTCCGGGCCGATATAGGCGCCGAGGAAACAGGCGTCGACGACGGTGAACAGGCCGTTGACGGTGGTGATCGCGACGATCGGTGCCGCCGTTTTGATGAAGACGCCCGGCAGCCAGCCGGTGAGAAAGGTATTGCCTTCAGAAAGATCGGTCATGGAGAAATCCGTGCGATAGGAGGCAGGGTCCGATCCGGCTTAAAAGTCATGCGGATCCGGAGGGCCTCAAAAGGATAAAAACAATCTAGAGATCGAGCACCAGATGCGGCACGCCGTTCGAGGTCTTCCTCGGCGAGACGCCGTCAGCATCGATCTGCGCGTTCACACGCCGGCGAAAGGCCGAGAAGCTCTCGAAGGTAACGACATCCACCGGCTCGTCGAAATGGATGGTGATCCTGTGCAGATCGCCGCCCGGCAGGGCCGAAAGCGCCAAAACTTCGCCGGTGAACGGCTGATTGAGATAACGGCCGCGAATATGCGCGCCGACGAAGAGCGGCGTCTTCGGGCTAGCATTGGGCTTTGCCGCAAGGGCTGCAAGCGTATTCCAATCGCGCGCGCCATGCTGGCGGGCAATCATTTCCAGGGCCGCACTGTGGGTCAGCGGGGTGCCGCGATCGTTCATCGCCTGGCGCAGGCGCTTGGCCTGAGCCTTCAATTCGTCAATGGCAGGATAGGTCGTCGTCATGGACTGAGCCTTCGGAAGGCATGCTCTTCGACTGCGGATGGGAGCTCGCATTGCCGCCAGTCAGCATGCACAAAGGGCCGTGACCATGATCGCGAGGGCTTCACCATGGATTTTCATCCGCGAGCGGCCGGTGCCTCGAACCGGTCTTTGTATGCGCGAACGCCGCCGACATGTCAAGAATGGCGCATCTGCCTTGGGAATGCGCAACTTTGGGGCAAATCTGCACGAAATCGGTGCGATTTTCCCGCGGCTTTTACATAAGCATCCAATCTTAACGGTGTTCTTCAGCAAATGTCAGCATTCTTCAGCTAATATCCTGTCGTATTACAAGCGGAGGCTAAAAGGGCCTTTCAGATGCACCTCGACACAGAACACCCCAAGCCGGAACGTGCTTACAGGGAATTCGATCTCGACAGGCCCGGCAACATCATCTTCGTCGGCCATCACCTCAGCACCGGAACGCAGCTGCGCTGCCTGATCCGCACGATCACGCTTGCCGGCGCATTGCTCGAAGTCAGCCCGAACCTGGAAATGCCGAGCCATTTCTTCCTCGAAATCCTCGGCATCCATGACGAGATCGGTGCGACCGTGGTCAAGCGCGAGGGCGAATTGGTGACGATCAGCTTCAACATGCTGATCAATCCGGAATTCCTGCACCACGTGTTGCGATTGAACTTCGAAAGCTGAGGCTTTTTCCGATCCGTGAATCATCACGGCGCGTCGCCTTCGTTTCGCCGCCCCGTCTTGCGGCGAGACGCGCGATTGCCGGAACGGCCCAGAGAAATCCGCGCCACTCCGGCCTATCTAGCGGATCGGCAAGCGGATCGGCCAAGGGACCACGGCGGATCCGGCGATTGCGGATTTCGATCTCCCTGAAGAGAACAACCCAGTTGAGAAGCATTGCTTCATCCTCCATCTATTGCTGGAGCATTTGAGCTAAGCCTTCGCGCCCTCTCGATGTAGAGGCGCTGGGGAAAGGGGGTTTTCGTCCATGAAAGATGCGAGCTGGGACGACCTGCAACTTTTCTTCCATGTTGCCACCGGCGGCGGGCTTTCTGCGGCGGCAGTGCGTACCGGGCTCAGCGCGCCGACGATCGGCCGGCGCATGCTGGCGCTCGAACGGGTGACGGGCCGATCGCTGTTCAGCCGCGGCCCCACCGGTTATCTGCTGGCGAAGGACGGGCAGGAGCTGCTCGATCGCGTCCGGCTGATGCAGGATGCGGCGCGTGCGATTTCCGACTGGCGCGGCGAGGTGCTGACACTGCCGATCGTCTCGACGGCCGCCGACAGCTGGACCTCACGCTTCGTCGCCGACCATCTGTCTAGCGTATGGACGCCGAAGGACAGCTTCCGCATGTGCTACAAGACATGCGATGCGAGCGTCGATTTCACCTATCGCGAGGCGCATATCGCCATTCGCCACAGCCGGCCGGAGAGCGGCAACGTCGCGATCCGCCGTTCGGTCAAGGTGGTGCATGCGGCTTATCAGGCGGCCAGCTATGACCCGGCCAACTGCAATTGGATCTCGCTCGGCACCGATACCGCCATCACGCCGGCGGACAAATGGACGTTCGAACAGCCGGATTCCTGGATCACCAGCTGGACGAACACGCCGCATATGCTCTTTTATCTGATCCGCGGCGGTGCCGGCCGCGGGGTGCTTCCCTGTTTCATCGGCGATCAGGAGCGCAAGCTTGTCCGCGCCGGCCCTGTCATCGACGAACTGACCTACGAGATGTGGATCGTTGCGCATGACGACGAACGGCAACGGCCGGAGGTCAGGACCGTCATCGACCGCCTAGCGGCGCTCTTTGCCAATCATGAAGAGCTGTTTGCCGGGCAGAGACCATCGGCATGACACCAAAACGCGGGCCTCTCGACAAGCGATTCCTCAGGGTGCCGCTAGAGCGGGTAACCGCCCTACCCTTCTGTTTCTACGCAATTCCGGACGGAAAATCGCTTCACACATTTCCTGGAATTGCTCTAACGGCTCAGGCGGCGAGATGCCGCTCGATCTCGTCGACCGGCATATTGGTATAGTCCTTTGCCACTTCCGCGGTGATCACCGCCTGCGCATCGGCGCTGAGGGCGGGCCGCAGAGCGCCGAGCGCCTTCGGGGGCGCAACGAGGATGATGCGGTGGGCATCCCGCTCCGTCGCCAGTTCGTCCAGCCTTTCCGCGACCTGTTTCAGAAATTCGGCTTCGGCCTGATCCTGCCAGTTGGTCTCCTCGACAGCACTGCGGCTGAAGCCATCGGCTGCATGGCTGCGGCCGGGCTTGTCGGCGCCGATCTCGCGATCGGGCTCACTCGGCTGCGTTAGAGTTTCCAGCACCTTCAGATCCATCAATTGGGCGTCGCCAGCATTCTGCATGATCAGAGCCTTGGCTCCGTTGCAGACCACGACCCATGATTTCGAAGGGATTTTGACGTCGGTCATCTTCAACTCCTCGCTGTCGTCATTTGAAGCGCGCCGTGCTTCATCGATCAAGGCACAACGCTCGGCCATTGAAAGAGTTCGGGAAAATTGCGCCGAAATCGAACGGCTGGCGATCCGCTCGGCCTTTGCTCTTGTGTGACGGATACTGCTCGGCCTTTCTTGCCCACAGCATCTGTCGCAACCGGCGGGGTGCGCTGATTCACCGTCAGATTTTTGGGCCGAAACGGCAATTCGGCAGGGAAGCCTGCGTCCCGATAATGGACAGGAGGGCGTCCCGCACAAGAACAAAGTTTGAGCTCGTTAAATTTGTAATTTTATATTTGACGAATGCGCAAAAGATTCATGTGACCTTGGTTCGGAGCAAGACCAGCTTGCTCGGGATGAAGACCAGCTTGCTCAATTGACCGCCTGATTGAGATCACAGACCCCAAATGCGTCCTGACTGACGGAGAATGTGAATGACTATGCTCCGCGCTACACACCTTGCCACGGTCAAGTCCGCTGTCTACGACCTGCGCTGGGAAGAATTCATCGTCAAGCGGCCAGCCCGCATCGTCGCCGTGCGGCCGTGCCTGACTGGCGTCTCGATGAGAAGCGCCGAGATCATCGATATCTCCCAGGGCGGCGCCACCTTCGTCGTCTCGACCACGGCCGGTCTGCCGAAGCATTATTATCTCAACATTCTCGGCCTCGCCTATCGCATCGGATGTGCCGAGGTCTATCGCCACAAGGAACGCATCGGGGTGCGGTTCATCAACATCATGGATCCCGAGGTTCTGCGCCGCGTCGTGCGCACCGATTTCCTCGTCGGCAACATGGAAGCAATCGCCGCCCGACGCGCGCCGATCTTCCGCGCGTGAACCGGCCCATAACAAGCTTGTTGCAGAAATAATCTTGCTTGCGTTGGCCGTGCCCGGGCCTATTGTTGCCCCGACTGTCAACATGTCCGGGAAACCGCCTTCGCATGTCCGCCTTTTCGCGCTTCACACCTCTTGCCAGCGCCCTGCCCTCCACAGTTCCCTTCGTCGGTCCCGAGGCCATCGAGCGCCAGCGCGGGCTTGCCGTCCTGGCGCGCATCGGCGCCAATGAGAACGGCTTCGGCCCCGCGCCTTCCGTGTTTGCCGCGATGCGCGAGGAGGCCGGCAATATCTGGAAATACAATGATCCGGAGAATTTCGCGCTCAGGGAAGCGCTTGCCGCCCATCTCGGCGTCTCGGCCGCCAATATCGCTATCGGCAGCGGCATCGACGAATTGCTCGGCCAGATCGTCCGGCTGGTGATCGAACCGGGCGGGCCCGTCGTCACCTCGCTCGGCGCCTATCCGACCTTCAACTTCCATGTCGCCGGTGTCGGCGGCCGGCTGGTGACCGTTGCCTACGCAAACGACCGCGAGGATCTCGATGGTCTGCTCGATGCCGTGAAGCGCGAGAATGCGCCGCTCGTCTATTTCGCCAATCCTGACAATCCGATGGGAAGCTGGTGGGATGCCGACAGCATCGTCGCCTTCGCCCGGGCGCTGCCAGAGACGACACTGATGGTGCTCGACGAGGCCTATAGCGAGACGGGGCCGGCAGGGTCGCTGCCGTCGATCTCCTCGCTCATCGAGATGCCAAACGTCGTTCGCACCCGCACCTTCTCCAAGGCCTACGGACTTGCCGGCTCACGCACCGGCTACGCGATCTCGACGGCAGGCACGGCGCAGGCCTTCGACAAGATCCGCAATCATTTCGGCATGAACCGGCTGGCGACCGCGGCGGCGCTCGCGGCGCTGAGGGACCAGGCCTATCTCGTCGAGGTGGTCGGGAAAATCCATGCGGCGCGGGAGCGGATCGGCGGCATCGCCCGGGCGAACGGCCTCATCCCCCTGCCCTCGGCAACAAATTTCGTGGCAATCGACACAGGGCGCGACGGCTCATATGCGCGGTCGATCGTCGACGGCCTGATAGAGCACGGCGTCTTCATCCGCATGCCCGGTGTGGCGCCCCTCAACCGCTGCATCCGCATCAGCGTCGGGCCGGAGGCGGACATGGCGCTACTCGAACAGGCTCTGCCGCAGGTTCTGAAAAAGATCGGCGGATAAAACAGAAGAACCGCGGCCGGTGGAGGAAATCCGGTCGCGGTTCTCTTCTCCCGGCGTCGGCCCTGTCCAAAGCGCCCGCCAGCCCCCTCTTTTTGAGGTTGTTATTGCTGCTCTTGTCGAATTCCTGATCGGAGACGGCCTCAGAGCAAGATGCCGAAAAGCGTAAGCGGTTTTCGGATGACCTCATGCTCTAACTCTTTAATTTAGAACAGGATTCAAACTTTAGGCCGAAGCGGCCTAAAATCATCCTGTTCTAGTGAACCGTCATCCACTCGCGGGCGGCGCGCAGCGCTGCCACGAGCTGCATCTTGTCCATGGCGGCGGCCACGTCGGCACGAAGCTCGGCGGCGCGATCGTTGCCCTTGATTGCGGCGATGTTCAGCCATTTGTGGGCTGCGACGAGATCGACTTCGCAGCCGCGCCCGGTCGCATACATCAGACCCATTTCACAGAAGACATCGGCGCTGTTGTCGCCACCCATGGTGGCCGTTTCAGCATTGTGCATTTCAAAGCGTGCCATCGGTTTTATCCCTGTTAGCCTGTTTATGACTTACCCTGTTTTACCTCTGGGCCTCGCCGTCTATCGCGGCTTGCGGCCCTTCCGGTTCGGCGGGTTTGCCCCGCTCGTTTGATGGCTTCACTATGCCAAGCGGCCTTCAAAAAACGCCTAAAATGCATGATTAATTCTAGACAAACAAAGTACAAATGCTTGGTAAATTTGGATTTTTGTTAAACATCAGATTCCTTGCGAATTAAGGATTTTCGTTTGAATTTTACGAAAGATTCAGATTTGAAAATAAATGGATCATTCATCATAAAATCAGCAGACGATATCTTTACAAGCTCGCCGCAGGCTTTTTTCTCCCGATTCACCCGATCCGCGGAACAGCGATCGGCCCTATTTATCTCTACGTTCGCGTCAGTTATTTTCGCGACGATGAAGGACATCATGGAGGAAAAGATGATCCGCAGTTTCGTTCTCTCCAGCATGATTGCAGTGATCGCGGGTGTCGCGCATGCCGAGGAGCCGATCGTCGGCAACTGGAAGACGGCTGCCGGCGATACGGCGGTGATCGCATCCTGCGGCGGCAGTTATTGCGTGACGCTGAAGACCGGCAAATATGCCGGCCGAAAGATCGGCACGCTTGCGGGAACCGGTGGCAGCTATGCCGGTGAGATCATCGACCCCGCCGCCGAGAAGACCTATAGCGGCGCAGGCAAGGTTTCAGGCAATTCGCTGAGGATGCAGGGCTGCGTGACGAAGGTCCTCTGCAAGTCGCAGACCTGGACCCGGCTCTGAGAGAACGCGGGGATAACAGGCAAGGCCGACATGTGTTAAATTGTACACAATTCAACACAGGAGTTTCGAAATGGCCGGCAGCACGACCATGATAATTCGGATCCGCCCCGACGTAAAAGAAAAGCTCGACAGGATTGCCGCCGATTCGCAACGCAGCAAATCGTTCCTCGCCGGCGAGGCCGTAGCGGCCTATGTGGAGCGCGAGCTTGAAATCATCGAGGGCATCAAGCGCGGTATGGCCGATGCGGAAGCTGGGCGCGTTGTACGGCACGAGCAGGCTGTCGCCGAAATGCGTGAGGTCGTCGAGGATGCCAAGCGCAGGAAGCCCTCGCGCGGATGAGGCCGGTTCTTTGGTCGAAGGAAGCACACGAGGATAATCTCGAAATTCTGCGTTGCATCGCGAAGGACAGCCCCGATGCGGCCGAAAGGGTCGTGGACGCCATCGAGGACTTGGCGAATTTGCAACCGGTCGACCAGGGCGAGTAACCGGCACTTACGAAAAATCCCTCAGCCCGTTCCCCTACATAATTCCTATGAGCTGCAGTTGTCGCGGGACGTGAAAGCGTCGTTATCTTGCGTGTGATCCATACCGCGCGGGATTGACCGGCGGAAGAATGGCCGAACCAACTTATAAGCATATCGTAACGCACATGCGCAGCCATCATCCAAAACACCAAGCATGTCGACGCCGACATGCCTCCAAGCCCTTGGCGGTCGGCCGACCCTGCCCAGCAAGCTGAACGGCTGATGAACCGGCATCTCAGCACTGGTTCAGCCGTCGCATGCCAAAACTCTTCTCACGATAGAGTTGCGTATCGGGGACAAGGGGATGAACATCTATATTCTGGCAAGACGCTTTAGCATCATTACGCTGTTTGCGGCGATCTTCGCGATTACGTTTTCGGCGGTTGTGGTGCATAATGGCGGCGGCGGTACGCAGTCGCATTTCGGGGCAAGCTATACCTGCCTGGAGAGAAACGGTACCTTCTGCGCGCCCACGGTGCGGTAACAAAAGCGCATCGTGCGATGCGCTTTAGGTCTTTGGTTTATGCATGTCGTTGTCCCGAAACCGCTGCGCACTTTTGGGCGACAGGCATTCGCACCAGACCGGCAAGAGGATAAAAAATCGGAATCCGTCGGCGCGCGTCGTTTGCTTGTCAAAAACAACTCTCTATAATGCGTCATGAACAAACAGATCTCCCCTTTGTCGCCCCTCGACATATCCTCTCCACCCCCTTTCCAGCCTGAGAGTTTCGATGATCCTGCCAAGGCGGTCGAGACGCTGACGGCGCTTTACGAGCGCAATACGGCGTTCCTGATCGAGAGCTTCACCGAACTTGCACAGGGTGCTCCGATCTCCTCGCGCTACCGCGCTTTTTATCCGCAGGTCAGCATCGAGACGACAAGCTTCGGCCATGTCGATTCCCGCCTTTCCTACGGCCATGTCACGGCACCCGGCATCTATACGACGACCGTCACCCGGCCGAAGCTCTTCAAGCATTATCTGAAGGAGCAGCTGGCGCTTTTGATGAAGAGCCACAATGTTCCTGTCATCGTCTCGGAATCGGCGACGCCGATCCCCTTGCACTTCGCCTTCGGCGAGGGTGCGCATGTGGAAGCATCGACGACAGCATTCGTCGACGTTCCGATGCGCGATATCTTCGACACGCCCGATCTCAACACCACCGACGACGAGATCGCCAACGGCGAATATATCCCGCCGCCGGGAGAGCCGTCGCCGCTTGCGCCGTTCACCGCGCAACGCATCGACTATTCCCTCGCCCGCCTGTCGCATTATACGGCGACGCATGCCGAGCATTTTCAGAATTTCGTGCTGTTCACGAACTACCAGTTCTATATCGACGAATTCTGCAGCTGGGCGCGCAAGCTGATGGCGGAAGGCGGCGACGGCTATACCGCCTTCGTCGAGCCCGGCAATGTCGTCACACTGCCCGGTTCGAACGCGCCGGAAACGGATGCCGCCCTCACCCGCCTGCCGCAAATGCCGGCCTATCATCTCAAGAAGAAGGGCCATGCCGGGATCACCATGATCAATATCGGCGTCGGCCCCTCCAACGCCAAGACGATCACCGATCACGTCGCCGTGCTGCGCCCGCATGCCTGGCTGATGCTCGGCCATTGCGCCGGTCTTCGCAACAGCCAGCGGCTCGGCGACTATGTTCTCGCCCATGCCTATATGCGCGAGGATCATGTTCTCGACGACGACCTGCCGATCTGGGTGCCGATCCCGGCGCTGGCTGAGGTGCAGGTGGCGCTCGAAGCGGCCGTTGCCGAAATCACCGGCTATGAGGGTTTCGAGCTGAAGCGCATCATGCGCACCGGAACTGTCGGCACGATCGACAATCGCAACTGGGAACTGCGCGACCAGCGCGGGCCGGTGAAGCGGCTTTCCCAGGCGCGCGCAATCGCGCTCGACATGGAATCGGCGACGATCGCCGCCAACGGTTTTCGCTTCCGCGTGCCCTATGGCACGCTGCTCTGCGTCTCCGACAAGCCGCTGCACGGCGAATTGAAGCTGCCGGGCATGGCAACGGCCTTCTACCGCACGCAGGTCAACCAGCATCTGCAGATCGGCATCCGCGCCGTCCAGAAGCTTGCCGCCATGCCGAAGGAAGCGCTGCATTCGCGCAAGCTTCGCAGCTTCTTCGAAACAGCGTTTCAATAAGATATCAGGCGCGGCCCGGCCTTATCCGCCCGGCCGCGCACTGTTCTCAAGCGCTTGCGGCAAGCTGCAGCGCTTCGATCAGGCTGGCAAACGCCGCCAGCACGATCACAGTCCTCACCAGCACCTTTATCACCTCGGCATTCTCAACAGGCGGCATCGTGCGTGCGCCACGTGTGACGATCAGATGTGCTATTCCGATTTCAAACATGCTCATTGCTCCATCTCCTCGATGTCGTCAGACGAAGCTTTGTCGAGCGCTGCCTCGGCCTTTCGACATTGCGATCGACGAAAAGATATTTTTCTTCGCTGTCGAAAAGCGCCTAGGCTGTTCGTCCAAGGGCTGTGAAAACACAGCACGGAGGACAAGGAATGAAATATCTTTGCCAGGTCTGGTTCGACGGCACGGTGCTGTCGGCCATGTCGCAGGAAGAGAAGAACAAGCTCGGCCGGGATTCGCTCGCCTATGACCGCGATCTTGCCGACAGCGGTCATATGATCGTTGCCCAGGCGCTGCAATCGCCGCAATCGGCCGTCACGGTTCGTATGCGCGGTGGCGAGATGTCGATCACTGACGGTCCCTTTATCGAGACGAAGGAGGCGCTTGGCGGCTTCATTCTGATCGACGCCAAGGACCTCAATGACGCGATCCGTGTTGCGGCCGGCATTCCGCTGGCAAAGCTTGGCGCGATCGAGGTTCGCCCCATCCATGAATTCGGCTGAGGAGGTGACGCCATGAAGTTTCTGGGCCAGATCTGGTTCGATACCGAAAAGAGCAGCCAAGTTACGCCAGAGGAATGGGAGGCCGTCACCCAAGAATGCATCGTCAGCGACGACAGCTGGCGCGAAAGCGGCCATATGTTGAGCGCGCTGGCGCTCTACGAGCCGGAGCAGGCCGTGACGCTCAGGGTTCGCAATGGCATCGTTGCCGCGACGGACGGTCCTTTCGCCGAAATCAAGGAGCATCTCGGCGGCTTCGTTGTGATCGAGGCCGGGGATATGGAGGAAGCGAAGGCGATCATTTCCACCTTCCCGATCCTCAAATATGCATCGGTCGAAATTCGGCCCGCCTATTCGATCAAGGATGGGAGATAGCCATGCGCTTCGTCTGCCTCATCTATAATTCCGCCGATACGGACGGCACACTCAGCCAGGCCGAGGGCGACGAGCTCGTCAGGGCGCATTTCCAGTATGACGAGGAACTTCAGCGCAAAGGCATCATGATCCATTCCGATGCATTGGAAGGTCCTGACTGTGCCTCTGTGTTGAGGGTGCGAGATGGCACTCTGTCTTCGACCGACGGGCCCTATGTCGAGACCAAGGAACATCTGGCCGGCATCTACATCATCGAGGCGGCCGATCTGGAAGATGCACGCAAGGTCGTTGCGGGCATTCCGAGCGTCCGGGTCGGGTCGATCGAATTGCGCCCGGTGAGACTGCTCACCCTGCCGCAGTGAGGGTCGGCCCTTGAGACAGGTGATTGGGGAACAGGTGATCGAGGATATCTACCGGCAACATTCGCGCCGGGTTCTGGCGACGCTGATCCGCCTGCTCGGCGATTTCGACCGGGCAGAGGAAGCGCTGCACGATGCCTTTGCGGCGGCGGCGCGGGCATGGCCGGTTGACGGCATGCCCAACAATCCCGTTGCCTGGCTGGTTTCGACCGGCCGCTTCAAGGCGATCGATCACCTCAGGCGGCGGGCGCGCTTCAACGCCTCGCTGCAGCATATCGAAGACGGCCTTTATCCTGATGGCACAGAAGCGGAGATCGGCGACATGGAACCGATCGAGGACGACATGCTGCGGCTGATCTTCATCTGCTGCCATCCGGCTCTTGCCGCCGATGCACAGACCGCGATGGCGCTGCGCGAGGTCTGCGGATTAACGACGGAAGAGATTGCCCATGCCTTCCTGGTGCCGGCGCCGACCGTCGCGCAGCGCATCGTGCGCGCCAAGAACCGCATCAGGACGGAGAATATCCCTTATGAAGTGCCCGTCGGAGCGGAGCTTCCGGAGCGTCTCGACCGGGTGCTGCACGTCATCTACCTCGTCTTCAACGAGGGCTATTCGGCATCCTCAGGCAACACGATCGTCCGCGCCGACCTGACAGCCGAGGCGATCCGGCTAGCGCGGCTGCTGGCAACCCTGCTGCCGCATCCGGATGTCGCAGGCCTGCTGTCACTGCTGCTCCTGCAGGAGTCGCGCCGTGCTGCCCGGCAGGATGCCGATGGCGCGCTGGTGCTGCTTGCCGATCAGGATCGCTCGCGCTGGGACAGAAGCAAGATTTCAGAAGGGCTTTCGCTGCTCGCAAGCGCCATGCGCGCGCCTGATATCGGCATCTATACGGTCCAGGCGGCGATCGCGGCGGAACACGCGAAGACCGGCAGCCCCGAGGAGACGGACTGGCGGCGCATCGCCTTCTATTACGACCTGCTGATTGCCGCCCACCCTTCAGCAATTGCCGAGCTCAACCGCGCCGTGGCAATCGCCATGTCCGAGGGGCCGGGAAAAGGACTGGCGCTTGTCGACGCCATTCTCGGCAAGGGGGAACTGACGACCTATCACCTCGCCCATTCGGCGCGGGCGGATTTTCTGCGCCGGCTCGGACGCCGGGCCGAGGCGATTCAAGCTTATGAGACGGCGCTGACATTCTGCCGGCAGGAGCCGGAACAGGTCTTTTTGCGCAAGCGCATCCTGGAGCTTACGACCTAGCCTTGCCGCGGCGGCCGAGGGGAAGCGAGATGGCCGTTCCAGTCAGGGCCGAGACAATGATCAGCAGGTGGGCGTTGACGCTCGCCTGCGCCAGCGCGGCCAGGGCCAGCCGCTCGCTCGATGCGCCCAAGGCAATGGCTCCGGCAGTGATGCCGGCCGGATAGGTGCCGACGCCGCCCGGCGCATGCATCGGCAGCACGGAGGAGAGCTCGCCGCCGAGCGCGCCGCCGAAACTTGCCGCCATCGGCAGCACCCCCATCAGGCCGAGTGCCCATGCCAGCACCATCACCTTCACCAGCCAGTTGACGATGGTCATCGCCCAGGCGCGCGCAAAGGCGATAGCATCGAGCGGCAAACCGTTTTCGATCTCGGCGACGAACTTCTGCGCCTTCTCCGGCACCAGCCTGGCGGCAAGGCGCAGCAACGGCTTGCGGGCAGCGAAAGCTGCGACCGGCAGCAGCAGGAAGACCGCCCAGAGCGACCAGGCAACAGCCGCATCGGCTGACGCGATGGCAAAGCCGATGCCGGCAGCCGCCAGGAGGGCGTGCAGGTCGAGCAGCCGCATGACGAAGAGCGCCGAGGTTCCACGCGTCAGCGGAATGCCGAATTCGGTGCGCATCAACAGCGGAAAGCTGGTCTCGCCGGTGCGGAAGGGCAGCATGATGTTCAGCAGGTTGTGGATCTGCGTGACACGGAAGAGCACCGCGAACCGGCCGGCCGTTTCCTTCGGGAAATAATCGTAGATGCGCCAGGTGCGGAGGAAATAGGTGCTGGTCAGGAGCACAAGCGCGCTGACGACGGGACCTGCTCCGACATCAGCCCACTGCCTGATAATGACAGGCCAACCCCAGAACCATTGGATGAAGAGGCCATAGGCTGCGACGATGACGACCGTCAGAACGGTCATGCGATTGCGCATAAACCAGGATTGCCGGCTTTCAACGATCGAACTCTTCATGTAGTAGGCATTCCTCGCTTGGCGTCGCCACAGGCATCGGTTCAGTCGCCAGGCCTTTTAGGAGAAATGAAGGTTGCGCACAACGGCGGAGTTGATGGCGGCGGCGGGACACGCTTGCACGTCGACGATCCCAGCGGCGGTGATGGCGCCTTGCCGGCTTGACGTGGAGACGATGTTGGAGCGGATTACCAAAAGCATTACGAGCGCAAGCATTTTTCTGGCATGCTATTTCCTGCTGAACATCGCGCTTCGCATCGCCTTGCCGCATACGCTCGATCTCGACGAGGCGGAGCAATCCTTCTACTCGCAATACCTGCTTGCCGGCTACGGCTCGCAGCCGCCCTTCTACAACTGGATCCAATATGCCATCGTTTCGGTGACCGGCATATCGATGTGGGTGCTCTCGGTGCCCAAAAACATCATTCTCTTCGGCTGCTATCTCTTCTACGGGCTTGCTGCCCGCGAGGTGCTGAAGAGCCGATCGCTCGCAGCCGTCGCCATGCTGAGCCTGATTACCCTGCCGCAGGTCGGTTTGATGGCGCAGCGCGAATTGACGCATACCGTCGCGCTGCTGTTTGCAACGTCGCTCTTCCTCTTCGGCTTTTTCCGCACGCTGCGCCAGCCGACGATCGGGAGCTATCTCATCATCGGCATCGCCACCGGCATCGGGCTCATCTCGAAGTATAATTTTGCCATCCTGCCATTTGCCGCCCTGATCGCCGTGCTGCCGGAGCGGGAGTGGCGCAGCCGTCTCATCGACTGGCGCTTGCTGCCGGCGGCCGTCCTTGCCATTCTGATCGTGCTGCCGCATGCGCTCTGGCTGCCTGACAATCTCGTCAGCGCCTCTGCGCCGACGCTGGAGCGGATGACCGCCGAACACCTGGCCCCTGCCGGCCTCCCCCGCATCGGGCAAGGCCTGCTGTCTCTCGTCATCGCCGTCCTCGGCTTCGTCGCATTGCCGATCGTTCTCATGGCGGCCGCCTTCCGGCGCGACTTCTTTCGCGCGCTCTCCTCTTCCAGCCCGATGATCCGGGCAATCGAGCGGATGATGGTCATCAGCCTGCTCGCCTTCGTCGGCGTGGTCCTCTTCGCCGGCGCCAGCGATATCCACGAGCGCTGGCTCGACCCATGGCTGCTCGTCCTGCCGATCTACCTGTTCCTGAAATTGAAAACCGCAGGCCTTGATCTTTCCGCCGGTCTTGCGCGCTTCCGGCCCGTGGTGCCGGTCTTCATGGTCGTCATCCTGTCGATCCTTCTCTTCCGGATCGTCGGCATTCAATACATCGGCACGTATACGAGAACGAACGTTCCCTTTTCCGGTTACGTGGCCGAATTGACCGCGACCCGCAAGCCGGTTCTCATAGTGGCGGGAACCAAGTTCGTGGCCGGCAACATGAGGCTGGAGTTTCCCGACATCCCCGTCGTGATCCCATTCTTTCCCGGTCCCGGAGTTCCCGAATATGCGGACGCGAAGGGACCGGTGCTCGTTATCTGGCGCGGCGAGACTGCAGATGACCCGACAATTTCCCCCAGCTTCGCCAACGATCTCGTGAGATCGGGCATTCATCTGCAAGAGTTGAACACGCTGACGCTGCCTTATCTCTTCGGTGACGGCAAACGTAGCTTCTCCATTGGCTACTCCTGGGTGGAGGGCGGCGCCAAATAGCGCCCAGGCAGATCAGCCGATTGCGGGGAAACCGCCATTGCCCGCTGGCAACGGGCGGACACTTCATGTAGTAGCCTTCCGCAAGTGCGGCGGCAGCAGTAAAGCTTGCTCGGCCGTCCGGCCTTTTGGAGATGAAAGTTGCAGACAACGGTAGAGCCCATTCGCGGTACGAATGATCCGGTACAATCGCTCGAGCTGTCGCTGGTCGTACCCATTTTCAACGAAGAGGAAAGCGTCGGCCCGCTTGTCGAGCGTGTCGTGGCTGCGATGGCAGGCTATACCCATCCCTGGGAGCTGATCCTCGTCGATGACGGCAGCACGGATGCGACGCTCGTCAACGCCCGCAAGTACGTCGGAGGCGAGGGGCTGGCGCTCAGGATCGTCGAACTCCAGCGCAACTTTGGCCAGACTGCCGCCATGCAGGCAGGCATCGATACCGCCCGAGGCCGTCTGATCGCGACGATGGACGGCGACCTGCAGAACGACCCGAAGGACATTCCCTCGATGGTCTCCGAGCTGGAACGGCGTGAACTCGACCTCTTGGTCGGCTGGCGCAAGAATCGCAAGGACGGTCTGTTCCTGCGCAAGATCCCCTCCTGGTGCGCCAACTACCTGATCGGCCGCATCACGGGCGTCAAGCTGCATGATTACGGCTGCAGCCTGAAGATCTACCGTGCCTCGATCATCAGACAGGTAAAGCTGATGGGCGAAATGCACCGCTTCATTCCCGCCTGGGTCGCCGGTGTCGTCCCGAGCTCGCGCATCGGCGAGATGGCCGTCACCCACCATGCTCGCGAGCACGGCGTTTCGAAATACGGCATTTCGCGCACCTTTCGCGTCATCCTCGATCTGCTGTCGGTGATGTTCTTCATGCGCTACAAGGCGCGGCCGGGGCATTTCTTCGGCTCGCTCGGTCTCGGCCTCGGCGCGCTCGCCATGCTGATCCTGCTCTATCTCGGCTTCGACAAGTTCATCTTGGGCAACGATATCGGCACGCGCCCGATGCTGATGGTCGGCGTCGTGCTGCTGCTGTCGTCGGTGCAGATGATCACCACCGGCATCCTGGCAGAAATGATCGCGCGTACCTACTACCGCGACGACGCTTCTCCGAATTATATCGTCCGGCAGATCTTCGACGATCAAAGCCAAGCCTAAGCCGGCAGCACGATGCTGGAGCGCGCGACGAGTACGATCAGAACCGCGGGCCTGCTACTTGCGGCCTATTTCGTGCTCAACATCGCGCTGCGCATCGCGCTTCCGCATTCGCTGGAGCTCGATGAAGCTGAGCAGTCTTTCTTCTCGCAATATCTGCTGGCAGGCTACGGCCCGCAGCCGCCCTTCTACAACTGGATGCAATATGCCGTCGTTTCGGTAACGGGCATGTCGATCGGTGCGCTGATCGTTCCGAAGAACATTCTGCTGTTCCTATCCTATCTCTTCTACGGCCTTGCCGGGCGACGCGCGCTGAAGGACGAGGCGCTTGCCGCCGTCGGCATGCTGGCGCTGCTCACCCTGCCCCAAGTCTCCTACATGGCCCAGCAGGATCTGACCCACACGACGGCGCTGCTCTTTGCCAGCTCGCTGTTTCTCTACGGCTTCTTCCGCACGCTCGACCGGCCGGATATCGGCAGCTATCTCCTGCTCGGGCTTGCGACCGGCATCGGGCTGATCTCGAAATATAATTTCGCGCTGATGCCTGTCGTCGCCTTGATCGCCATCCTGCCCGATGCCGAATGGCGGCGCAGGGCGCTCGACTGGCGCATGCTGGCAGCAGCCGCTGTCGCGCTCGTCATCGTCCTGCCGCACGCGATCTGGCTGCAGGGCAATCTCGCATTCGCCTCGTCGGACACTCTGGTCAAGATGGCTGCCGGCAGTGAACCCGCCGGCGCCGTACGGATCGGCAAAGGCCTTCTGGCCTTTCTCGTCGCCATCATCGCCTTTGCGGCGCTGCCGGTTGTGATCTTCGCCGCCACCTTCCGCCGGGATTTTGTCCGGGCACTTTCTGCGGGCAATCGCTGGACTGGGATGATGGAGCGGATGATGCTCGCAAGCCTCGCCGGCATCGTTCTGATCGTGTTGTTCACCGGCTCCACCACGGTGCGCGAGCGCTGGCTCGACCCGTTCCTGCTGGTGCTGCCGATCTATTTCCTGGCGAAGATGCAGGCGGCCGGGCTCGACCTTTCCGCCGGGTTGCGCCGCTTCCGGCTGATCGCGCCGGTGCTGATGGCCTGCGTGCTGATCGCGCTCGGCTTTCGTGTCGTCGGCGCCGGGCTGATCGGTGCATACAGCAGGCCGAATGTACCGATGGCGGGTTTTTCGCGCGAGATGACGCGACAGGCAGAACCGGCGCTGGTGATCGCTTCCGACACCTATATTGGCGGAAACATGCGGCTGCAATTTCCCGATGTGCCCGTGGTGATCCCGGATTTTCCGACACCGGGCATTCCGGCCTATGCCGAGGCCAAGGGGCCGGTGCTGATCGTCTGGCGCGGCAAGAAGACGGCGACCGCTGCGGATGCGGTCATGCCGGAGCGGTTTTCATCAGCGCTGACGGCGGCCGGCATCGCTCTGCAAGAGATCGGCTCGCTCTCGCTTCCCTATTATTTCGGCCGTCAGGGCGATAATTTCGCGCTCGGCTACGCCTGGGTTCGGCCGGAGACCAAATAGGATGACCGAGACCAACCGTCGCGACATCAGTTGGGTTTTCGTCCTGCTGGCGGCCTATTTCGTGCTTCAGGTCGGCGTGCGGCTCGCAACCTCGCATTCGCTCGATCTCGACGAGGCCGAACAGGCCTTCCGCTCGCAATGGCTTGCCGCCGGCTACGGCCCGCAGCCGCCCTTCTACAATTGGCTGCAATACACCGTCTTCCAGTTTGCCGGCGTCTCGCTAACCGCGCTTTCTATCGTGAAGAACCTGCTGCTCTTCATCTCCTATCTGCTGTATGGCCTGACCGCGCGGCTCGTGCTGCGCGACAAGGCGCTGGTGGCGATCGCCACACTCGGGCTGCTGACCATCCCGCAGATGGCTTTCGAGATGCAGCGCGACCTGACGCACACGGTCGCGGTGTTCTTCTCGGCCAGCATCTTCTTCTACGGCTTTATTCGCAGCCTGAAGCAGCCGAGCCTTGGCTCCTATCTCATCGCAGGCATCGGCATCGGTTTCGGTCTGCTTGCCAAGTATAATTTTGCGATCCTGCCGGCGGCAGCGCTGATCGCGGCGCTTTCGGATGTGCGCCTGCGGCCGCGGATCTTCGACTGGCGGCTGGGGCTAACGGCGGCAGTGGCGCTCGTCATCACCCTGCCGCATCTCTTCTGGCTGAAGGACAATCTCGATTTCGCCACCGCCCGCACGCTGGAGAAGATGACTGCGAGCGGCCATGCGAGTTACCTCGCGCAGGTCGCCATGGGCGTCAGTTCGCTGGCTCTCGCCATCATCAGCTTTGCCGCATTGACCGTGGCGGTGTTCGCGCTCGTCTTCGGCAAGAGCCTTCGTCCGGCATTGGTGGCCAGTTCGGAATGGACGCGGCTGCTCGAGCGGATGATGCTCGTCTTCTTGGCCGGCATTCTGCTTCTGATCGTCTTCGGCGGCGCGGCCGGCATCAAGGATCGCTGGCTGGTGCCGATGCTCTTCATCCTGCCGCTCTATTTCTGCCTGAAGATCGAGGCCTCAGGCGTCGCGACAGACAGGCCGTTCCGGCGTTTCATACCCATCGTCGCCGTCATCATGATCGGCGTGCCGGCGGCCCTCTACGGCAGCGTCGCAGCCGCACGCTTCACCGGCCATTACGAGCGGCTGAACAGGCCCTATGCCGGCATGCTGGACATCCTGCGCAAACAGGCCGAACCGGCGGCAATCCTGGCCGGGGACAGCCTGCTTGCCGGTAATCTCAGGCAGGATATTCCCGGCGTGCCGGTCCTTTCGGTGGATTATCCCGGTTTCAACCCGGATCTCTCCGGCCGGCGGCCACTTCTCCTGGTTTGGCTCCTCCCGCAGAAGGGGGGAAGCGAAGCGCTTCCGCCTGATATGGCTCAGTGGCTGCAGGCCAATCTCGGCTCATCCGCACCCGAGGCATCGGTGATCGACGTGCCTTATTTCTATGGGCGCGGCGACGACCGCTATCGTTTCGGCTATGCCTGGATCAACCAGCCGGGCTGAGCGGCATCAGGATTTCAGTTCCTTCCAGGCCAAATCCAGCGCCAGCCTGGTAATCCTCGCCATCTCGTCCACCTCGGCATGGCTGATGACGAGCGGCGGCGAGGCGAGCATGCGGTCGCCGGTGGCGCGCAGCACGAGGCCGTTCGCCAGCGCGTAGTTGCGCACCAGCGCACCGACCTGATCGGGCTTGGCATAACGGGTGCGCGTGCTCTTCTCGGCGGCAAGCTGCAGGCCGCCCATCAGGCCGATACTATCGGCCTCGCCGACCAGATCATGGTCTACCAGCGCTGCCCAGGCCCTGCCGAAATAGGGACCGATATCGTTGCGCACGCGTTCGACCAGTCTTTCCTCCTCGATGATGCGCAGGTTTTCGAGGGCGGCGGCGGCGCAGACCGGGTGGCCGGAATAGGTGAAGCCGTGGTTGAAGTCGCCGACCTCGTTGATCAGCACGTCGGCGATGCGGTCGCTGACGAGGACGCCGCCAATCGGCAGGTAGCCGGAGGAAAGCCCCTTGGCGATCGGCGCCAGATCGGGCTCGACGCCGAAATACTGGTGGCCGAACCAGGCGCCCAGCCGGCCGAAACCGCAGATCACCTCGTCGGTCACCAGTAGGATATTGCACGCCTTGCAGATGCGGTCGATCTCCGGCCAGTAGGTCTCGGGCGGGATGATGACGCCGGCAGCGCCCTGCACCGGCTCGGCGACGAAGGCAGCAACGTTCTCCTCGCCGAGTTCGTCGATTTTCGCTTCGAGCTCGCGGGCGACCTTGAGGCCGAATTCGGCGGGTGAGAGATCGCCGCCCTCTCCGTACCAATAGGGCTGGCCGATATGAACAATGCCCGGGATCGGCAGGTCGCCCTGCTCATGCATGTATTTCATGCCTCCGAGGCTGGCGCCGGCGACGGTCGATCCGTGATAGCCGTTCTTTCTCGATATGACGATCTTCTTCGCCGGCTTGCCGACAGCGCTCCAATAGACGCGCGCCATGCGGAACCAGGTGTCGTTCGCCTCCGAGCCGGAGCCGGTGAAGAAGATGTGATTGAACCGCTCGCCGGCATGGGAAGTGACCTTCTGCGCAAGCAGCGTCGCCGGCGTCGAGGTCGTGCCGAAGAAGGTGTTGTAATAGGGCAGCTCATTCATCTGCCTGGTGGCGGCGTCGGCAATCTCCCGGCGGCCATAGCCAATATTGACGCACCAGAGGCCGGCGAAGCCATCAAGATATTTCCTGCCGTGATTGTCGAAGATGTAGACGCCCTCGCCGCGCTGGATGATACGCGTGCCCTCGGCATTCAGCTTCTTCATGTCGGCGAAAGGGTGCAGGTGGTGCGCGGCGTCGATCGCGGCAAGGTTCGAGGGTGGGTAAGTATCGGGCATGACTGGTAAAGACCCTCGCGGATTGAAAGGCTGATATCGATGAGATAGGAGCTTGGCCTTGTCCCGGAGGATTTTCAAGGTCATGGCGAGCGACAGGATGGACGGCAAGGCCGACGGCGGCGATCCGCGTTTCGAGATCTTGATCGTCGGCATGAATGGCGACCTGCGCGGCAAGCAGCTTCCGCCCGGCGCCGAAGACAAGGTCTGGGCCGGCGACATCCGCCTGCCGACCTCGACGCAATCGCTCGACATCTGGGGCGACGACAATGACGACATCACCGGCCTGTCGCTGACGATCGGCGATCCTGACGGCAAGGTTATCCCCGATCGGCGCAGCCTGGCGCCGATGCCCTGGGCGCCCGAGGGCTCGATGCAGGTGCTCGCCACCATGCACGAATTCGACGGCAGCCCGAGCTTCATGGATCCGCGCGCCATCCTCGCTTCCGTGCTGGAGCGCTATGCGGCGCGCGGGCTGACGCCCGTCGTCGCCACCGAGCTTGAATTCTACGTGATGTCGGGAGACTGGCGCGAGACCGGACGCCCTGCCCCGCCGGAAAGCCTCACCTATCGCGGCGAAGCGAACGGTTTCCAGCTCTACGACATGAGCGCCGTCGATGCACTCGACGACTTCCTGGGGACTCTCAGGGCCTATGCGAGGGCGCAGGGGCTGCCGGGGGATGCAACGACGGCGGAGTTCGGTCCGGGCCAGTTCGAGGTCAACCTGCTGCATCGTGCGGATGCGCTGGCTGCCGCCGACGATTGCCTCTATCTCAAGCGCATCGCCGAACAGGCGGCGCGCCGCCACGGGCTGAAATCGACCTGCATGGCCAAGCCCTATTCCGAACATGCCGGCTCCGGTCTGCATGTGCATGCGAGCATCATCGACGGGCAAGGCCGCAACATCCTCGATGCCAAAGGCGGCGAGCCGAAGCTGATCAAATCGGTGATATCAGGCCTGCTCGACACCATGCGCGCGGCGCAGCTGATCTTCGCCCCCTTCGCCAATTCCTACCGGCGCTTCCAGCCCGGCTCGTTCGCGCCTGTCGATCTGACCTGGGGCAGCGGCCATCGCGGCACGGCGATCCGCATACCTGACAAGGATGGACCGGCCGCACGCATCGAACACCGCCTCGCCGGCGCCGACGCCAATCCCTATCTGCTGCTGGCGGCGATCCTCGGCGGCATGCTCACCGGTCTCGACGGCGATCTCGACCCCGGCGAAGAGACGACGCCCTCGCACACACCGGCGAATACGGCGCGACTGACGCATGATTTCCTGAGCGCCGTCGACACCTTCCGCACCTCGCCCTTCATCGCCGATATCTTCGGCGCGCGTTATCAGGCGCTCTATGGCGACACCAAGCGCAAGGAGGCGCTCGCGCATCTGCGCACCGTTTCGGATTTCGACTACCGCACCTATTTGCCGCGGCTCTGAAATTACGCGGCGGCCGACTTACGCGGCGGGCTCGCGGCGTTCGTCCGCATTCACTTGAGCGGCGAGCCCCTGTTTGACGAGAACCTTCAATTCGCCCGGATGCAACCGGATCGAGACGTCACGTTCGAGCGGCAGCAGCTCGCCGTCCATGACGCAATTGGCCTTGGAGCGCAGTTTGGGGAAATGCAGGTGCACTTCGGCCGGGTGCATCACCATGACATCGGCATTCTCGCGGACCTTGCCGCGCAGCATGTCGATGGCGAGACGAGCGACGCCGAGAGGCTTCAGCGGATTTGCCGTGTAGAAGCCGAGTTCGCCGCTCGTCAAATTATCGGCGTAAAGCAACGCGTTCTCGCCAAAGGGATTGTTGGAGACTGAGATCGCCGACACTCTGCGGCGCTCGCGCATGCCGGCAGCCTCGAACTCGACCTCGAACTCCGGGGGATTGAAGATGACGCCTAAAGCCGCCTTTGTGCTCGCCCGCATCTTGCCCAGCCGGGAACGATAGCTGTAGGCGTTGCGGTAGCGCACCATGCGGGCATGCAGGCCGGCGGAAAACTGGTGGATGAAGGGCCGGCCGTTGGCGCTGGCGATATCGACATTGTCGATCTCGCCGGAGGCAAGCACATCGAGCGCCTGCCAGATATCGAGCGGCACACGTAGCGAGCGGGCAAAGAGGTTCATCGTGCCGGCCGGCACGACGCCGAGCGCAATGCCGTTTTTCCAGGCGATCGATGCCGCCGCCGAAATCGTGCCGTCGCCGCCGCCGGCGACGATGCCGTCGATATCATCGCGCTTGGCCGCCCGCTCCATGGCAGGAATGATTTCCTTTCCGGAGAAGACGATGGCGTCGAAATCGTGCCCCGCTTCGCGGAAAGCCGCCTCCGCCCTCTTCTCATAGGCCGGCATGTCGGTGGTCTTGAAGGTCCCGCCGTCGCGATTGAAAAAGCCTACAAGCTTCATAAGAGCTCCCGTCTCGGGCGTGGAAATGCTCCTGCCTCGCCCCTGAGATGGTTGCGATACCGGCTATTTCAAGCGCAGCCATCTTTCCCGGCAAAGGACAGAAATGCAAAAATTGCAATAGACGTATGCAGATAGCAGGACGCTGCACTGCAAAAAATGCACTCGACGGCAGCCGAGACCTCACGGATAGATGGCCTATCGGAGACATCGTCTCCACCTCCCGCCATCCACCGATCGGCTCGCGGCCGCGCCTGCGCCAGGGGCCATTGCCAAGCAGAAACCGCCTCGAGGAGCTCTCGTGAGTGAGATTGCCGCCAATATTTCCATCGATAGCCAGGATGAAGCGCTGCCGTCGGCAATGACCGTGGCGCTGGTTCAGCTGGCGCTCGCCTGCGGCGGCTTCGGCATCGGCACCGGCGAATTCGCGATCATGGGGCTGCTGCCCAACGTTGCCGACACCTTCTCGGTCACCACGCCGCAAGCCGGTTACGTCATCAGCGCCTATGCGCTCGGCGTCGTCGTCGGCGCGCCGGTCATTGCCGTGCTCGCCGCGAAGATGGCGCGCCGCACGCTGCTTTTGATGCTGATGCTGATCTTTGCCGCCGGCAATATATCAAGCGCCATGGCGCCGACCTTCGAAAGCTTCACGCTGCTGCGCTTCGTCAGCGGCCTGCCGCATGGCGCTTATTTCGGTGTCGCGGCCCTTGTCGCCGCCTCGATGGTGCCGGTGCATCGCCGCGCCCGTGCCGTCGGGCGCGTCATGCTCGGCCTGACCGTTGCGACACTTCTCGGCACGCCGTTGACCACGTTCTTCGGCCAGTCGCTCGACTGGCAGGTGGCGTTTTTCTCGGTCGGCGTGCTCGGCCTGCTGACGGTGGCGCTGATCTGGTTCTACGTTCCGAAGGACAGGGTTTCCGAGGAGGCGGGGTTCCTCCGCGAACTCGGCGCCTTCCGCCGGCCGCAGGTGTGGCTGACGCTCGGCATCGCCGCCGTCGGTTACGGCGGTATGTTCGCGATGTTCAGCTATATCGCCTCGACGACGACTGAGGTGGCGTTGCTGCCGGAAACGGCCGTCCCGATCATGCTGGTCCTCTTCGGTGTCGGCATGAATGCGGGCAATTTCATCGGCTCGTGGCTCGCCGACAAATCGCTGCTCGGCACGATCGGCGGGTCGCTCGTCTATAATATCGTCGTGCTGACCACCTTCTCGCTGACCGCCGCCAATCCCTATATGCTGGGGCTTTCCGTTTTCCTCGTCGGCTGCGGTTTTGCCGCCGGCCCGGCGCTGCAGACGCGGCTGATGGATGTCGCCGCCGACGCGCAGACGTTAGCTGCCGCTTCCAACCATTCCGCCTTCAACATCGCCAATGCGATCGGCGCCTGGCTCGGCGGCCTCGTCATCGCCGGGGGTTACGGTTTTGCGGCAACCGGTTATGTCGGTGCAGTACTATCCTTCCTCGGCCTCTTCGTCTTTGCAGCCTCGCTACGCCTCGAGCGCCGCGACCGGAGCGCGCAGGCCGTCTGAGGCCAGGCGCAGTTCGCGGCCTTCCGGGCTGCAAAAGACATAATCGTCTCCCCAGACGGCCAACGCCTGGATGACCGGCTTCAGCGTCATGCCGAGCGGCGTCATTGCATATTCGACCCTCGGCGGCACAACCGGATAGACGGTGCGTGATACCAGACCGGATTCTTCCAGTTCCCGCAACTGCTTGGTCAGCATGCGCTGGGTCACGGCCGGCAGCTTACGCCGCAATTCGTTGAAGCGCAGGGTTCCCTCCATCAGATGAAAGAGGATCACACCCTTCCACTTCCCGTCGAGGTAAGTCAGCGTCGCTTCGACCGGGCAGCCGGGAAAATTCTTGACGAGCTTGGCGCGCGGCAATGACATTTTACAGTATCCTTTTGGGTACTACGTACAGAATTTGTGCATTCTTGCGTTGTCGGACCATAGTGCGCATCTAGCTTCCGTGCAACGAACACAGGAGTTTCCCATGCGCGCCGTCGCCTATAAAACGCCCCAGCCGATTTCCGCCGAGACCTCGCTGATCGATGTCGAGCTGCCGATGCCGGAGGCCAAGGGCCACGATCTGCTCGTCGAAATCAAAGCCGTTTCGGTCAATCCCGTCGATGTGAAGGTGCGCGCCCATTCCGCACCGCCCGCGGGCGAGTTCAAGGTGCTCGGCTGGGATGCCGCCGGCATCGTCAACGCCATCGGCGCTGATGTCACCCTGTTCAAGCCCGGCGACGAGGTGTTCTATTCCGGGGTCATCAGCCGCCCGGGCAGCAATGCCGAATTCCATCTCGTCGACGAGCGTATCGTCGGCGCCAAACCGAAGAGCCTCGACTTTGCGGCCGCGGCCGCCCTGCCATTGACCTCAATTACGGCCTACGAAGCGCTGTTCGACCGGCTGAAAGTACAGGACGCGGTTTCGGGAGCGGGACGATCCATCCTGATCATCGGCGGCGCCGGCGGCGTCGGCTCGATCGCCATCCAGATCGCCCGGGCATTGACCGACCTGACCGTGATCGCCACGGCCTCGCGGCCGGAAACGCAGGACTGGGTGAAGGAACTCGGCGCGCATCACGTCGTCGACCATTCCAGGCCGATCGCACCGCAGGTGGCAGCGCTTGGCATCGGCGCGCCGGGATTCATATTCTCGACCACCAATACCGACAGCCATATCGGCGACATCGTCGAAGCGATTGCGCCGCAGGGCCGCTTCGCGCTGATCGACGATCCGAAGACGCTCGACATCGTGCCCTTCAAGCGCAAGGCCGTCTCCGTTCATTGGGAGCTGATGTTCACCCGCCCGCTCTACGGCACGCCTGACATGATCGAGCAGCACAAGCTGCTGAACAGGATTTCCGAGCTCGTCGACGCCGGAAAGATCCGCACCACGCTTTCAGAGATCGTCGGGCCGATCAATGCGGTAAACCTCAAGACGGCGCATGCCATGGTCGAAAGCGGCAGGATGAAGGGCAAGGCGGTGCTTGCAGGGTTCTGAGATCGCAGCCGGCGGGGCCGGTGTTTTCGGACCCGCAAGGTCTACAAGCCACCCGCCTGGCCATACCCGCCTGGAATGCCGCATCGCGGGGGTGCGGCATTCTGGCGTTAAGCATTTATCCCGCTTGACTTTTTCCGCGTCCGGGACCACCTAGCATTCACGTGGATGACACTCGTCGGCCACGGATTTCAACGGAGCCATCATAACGATGCCAAGCGACAGTAGCAGTCGATTGCCTTTGCCGTACGCGGCCCTCGTGCGCTGACCGACTCCTGTCGGCTCGCCCGATCGGACGCTACGGCGGATCGACGGAAAGGCGAGCCTCAAATGAACATCAATCGCTTCCCTCTTAGGGCAGGCCATGCCGCCCGCGCCTTCATCAACAACAGCCGCGGCGCAACGACCGCCGAACGCGTCGAATCGTTGAATACGCTGAGCGTCCAGGACGCCGGGCGGGTGCTGACCAGCATGCCGCTCGACTATGCGGTCAACATTCTCGACCGGCCGGAGCTTCGCAATGCTGCGCACATCCTTGCGCTGATCAGCGCCGAGGACGCCGCGCGGCTGCTGCACGGCATGTCCAACGACCGCGTCGCCGACGTGCTGCTCGAACTCGACGGCGAGACCCGCGCCCGGCTGTTCTCCAGCCTCGACGAACCGGTGCGCATCGCGATCCAGCACCTGATGGGCTATCCGCCGCGCACGGCCGGCGGCATCATGACGACGGAGTTCGTCAGCGTGCCTGATAGCTGGACCGTCGCCCGGACGCTCGATCATGTGCGCCAGGTCGAACGCTCGCGCGAGACCATCTACGCCATTTATGTGCTCGACGACGTAAGCCATGCACTGATGCATGTGGTGACGCTACGCCGCCTCATCACCGGCGAGCCCGACGCCTCCATTCTGTCCGTGGCTCAGAAGGGCGTGCCGGTTTCGGCCGATCCGCTGATGAAGCAGGAGGATGTCGCCCGGCTGATCCGCAAGCACGACCTGCTCGCCCTGCCCGTCACCGACGAACATGGGCAGATGCTCGGCATCGTCACCGTCGACGACGTGATCGACACGATGATCGCAGACACGACGGAAGCGGCCCAGAAGTTCGGCGGGATGGAGGCGCTCGGCCAGCCCTACATGAAAATCGGCTTCCCCGGCATGATCCGCAAGCGCGCCGGCTGGCTCGCCGCCCTGTTCCTCGGCGAAATGCTGACAGCAAGCGCCATGCAGCATTTCGAAGGCGAGCTGGAAAAGGCCGTGGTGCTGACGCTGTTCATCCCGCTGATCATGAGCTCGGGCGGCAACTCGGGTTCACAGGCGACGTCGCTGATCATCCGGGCGCTGGCACTCGGCGAACTGAAGCTTTCGGACTGGTGGAAGGTGCTTTTGCGCGAACTGCCGACCGGCGTCGTCCTCGGCGCGATCCTCGGCCTAGTCGGCTTCATCCGCATCGTCTTCTGGCAGTCGGCCGGGCTTTACGATTACGGCCCGCACTGGCAGATGGTCGCCGTCACGGTCTTTGCCGCCCTGATCGGGATCGTCACCTTCGGCTCGATCTGCGGTTCGATGCTGCCCTTCGTGCTGCAGAAGCTCAGGCTCGATCCCGCCAGCGCCTCGGCCCCCTTCGTCGCCACGCTGGTCGACGTCACCGGGCTCGTCATCTACTTCTCGGTGGCGCTGCTCATCCTCAGCGGGACGCTGCTCTAACCCGCACGCAAGCCCCGAGGGGAATTATTTCCCCTCGGGCAGCTTCAACGGCCCATGCGTCTTCATGCTGCGGATGGCGAAGTTCGAGCGGATGTCGCTGACATTCGGCAGGGTCAGCAGCGTTTCGGTCAGAAGCCGTTCGTAGGCGGCGAGATCCTCCACCACCACTTCGGCGAGGAAATCGGCCGTGCCCGAGATCAGGAAGCAGGAGACGATCTCGGGGATGGCGAGCAGCGCCTTCTGCTGCGCCTCGGAATTTTCGCGGCTGTGCTGGACGACCTTGAATTCGACGAAGACGGTGAGGCCGAGACCGACCTCCTTGCGGTCGATATCCGCCGTGTAGCCGCGGATGATACCGGAGCGTTCGAGATTGCGGATGCGGCGCAGGCAGGGCGACGGTGAAAGGTTCACCGTCTCGGCGATCTCGACATTGGTGGCCCGCGCATCCTCCTGCAGGCACTTCAGGATGGCGATATCGAATTTATCGAGATTTGGCATTTTCGCGATCCCCATTGGCCTCGATTGGCAGAAGATTGCGCATAGCATGATTTTAGAGCTAGAGATAGCAAGGACATGCCTTGGGCTCTGGCGCTAATCTTTTCTTCAACCGGACAGGCTCCGGATGAAGGAAAGGACTAAGACGATGACCACCATTGCATTTTCCAACGACAAGTCGCCGTCGCAGGTACTGGGTTATGCCGGCGGCACCATTACCGTGCTGATCTGGGCGACATGGTTTCTCGTCACCCGCCACAGCGCAGCAACACCGCTCGGCTCGATCGACATCGGGCTGATCCGCTTCGGAATTCCGGCTCTGGTGCTTTCGCCTGTCTGGCTGAAGACGGGGCTGCTGCCGAAGGGCCTGCCGCTTCACCTACTGGCGATCATGGTGTCCGGTTCCGGCGCCGTCTTCTTCCTGCTGACCACGCTGGCAATCCATTCGACGCCGGCCGCCTCCTCGGGGATTCTGCTCGGCGGCTCGATGCCGCTCGCCGCGGCGCTGATCGGAATCGCGCTGTTTCGCGAAAGACCCGACGGCACACGCATTGCTGGGCTCGTTGCGATCGTCGCCGGCGTGCTGATCCTCCTCACGCAGAGCCTTGCGGACGCCTCGCTGCCTTGGACGAGCTTCGTGCTGCTGCCGGCCGGCGCCATTCTCTGGGCGAGCTATACGCATGCCTTCCGCCGCTCCGGCCTGACCTCCGTGCAAGCGAGCGCCCTGATCGCCGTCTGGTCCTTTCTGATTATGGGCACGCTTGCCCTCAGCTTCGGCATCTCGCTGCCGCAGGCTCCGCTTCACGAGATCGGCCTGCAGGTGCTGAGCCAGGGCGTTCTTTCCGGTCTCGTCGCCATGGTCGCCTACGGCACCGCCGTCAGAACACTCGGCGGAACACAGGCTGCCGCCTTCACGGCGCTGACGCCCGTGCTTGCAACCCTCGGCGGCGGCTTGCTGCTTGGCGAAGCGATCGGCATGACGGAAATCAGCGCCGCCGTGATCACCGGCATCGGTGTGGCGCTTTCGACGGGTATCGCCGCACCGCGCCGCTGAAATCCAACACCAACAGCAGATGGAAAGCCGGCTGCAGCCATCGCTGCGGCGGCTTTTTCAATGGAGAGGGCGTCCTAGACACTTTTCCGTTTTTCTTCGAATCACGGAAATGCTCTATCTCTTTGTTTTCCCGCAATTCCGGACGGAAAACCGCTTCGCACTTTTCCTGGAATTCCTCTAACCGAGCTTGGAACGGACACGTCAGGCCTGGATGACGACGACCCTGGCGCCGACTTCGACGCGGCTATAGAGGTCGATCACGTCGTGGTTCATCATGCGGATACAGCCGCTCGACATGGCAAGACCGATCGATTGCGGCTGGTTGGTGCCATGAATGCGAAAATGCGTATCGTTGCCGCCGCGGTAGAGATATATCGCCCGCGCACCGAGCGGGCTGTTCGGGCCGCCCGGCATGCCGCCGGCAAGCTTGCGATAGCGCTCTTCGCGGCGCTGCATGTTTTCCGTCGGCGTCCAGCTCGGCCACTCGGCCTTGCGGCCGATATAGGCGTTACCGGCAAATGCCAGCCCCTCGCGGCCGACACCGACGCCATAACGCATCGCCCTGCCGTCGCCGAGGACGTAATAGGCGCGGCGCGCAGGCGTGTCGACGATCACGGTGCCGGCAGCATGCGTGGTTTCGTAGGCCACTTCCTGGCGGCGAAGTTCCGGCTTGATCTTGTCGATCGGCACCTGCCCCAAGGGGAATTTTTCATCCGGAAGTGCGGCGTAATTCGTCTGGCTGTTCAGGCCGGTCGAAGAACAGCCGGCCACGAAAAGCGGTAGAGCGATCAGGAAGCCCCGGCGCGAGATCGTCATGAATGTGTCCTTAGTGCGTCAACATGATGTCGCAAGCTAAGGAAATTATGGTTAACGAACGGCTAACAGCCTCCGGCAGGAGGCGATCACGAAGGCGTCAGCACGCAAGAATTGTCGACCGCGAGGACAATCCGCCTCACATATTCGGATAGACCGGCCCCTCGCCGCCCTGTGGCGGCACCCAGTTGATGTTCTGGTTGGGGTCCTTGATGTCGCAGGTCTTGCAGTGCACGCAGTTCTGGGCGTTGATGACGAAGACGTCTTTGCCGTCTTTCTCCACCCATTCATAGACGCCGGCCGGACAGTAACGCGTCGACGGGCCGGCATAGATGTCGTGTTCCGAACTCTTCTGCAGCGCCATGTCCTTGACCTGCAGATGAACCGGCTGGTCTTCCTCGTGATTGGTGTTCGACAGGAACACCGAGGACAGGCGATCGAAGGTCAAGACGCCATCGGGTTTCGGATAGGCGATCGGCTTGTGCTGCGAGGCGGGCTCAAGCGATTGGGCATCGGTCTTGCCGTGCTTCAGCGTGCCGAAGAAGGAGAAACCGAGGAGCTGGTTCGTCCACATGTCGAGCCCGCCGAGCGCTACGCCGAGTGCCGTGCCGAACTTCGACCACAGCGGCTTGACGTTGCGTACACGCTTCAAATCCTTGCCGATGTCGCCCTTGCGCCATTCATTCTCGATCTCGATCACGTCGTCATGGCTGCGGCCTGATACGATCGCCGCGGCGATCTTTTCGGCCGCCAGCATGCCCGACAGCACCGCATTGTGGCTGCCCTTGATGCGCGGCACGTTGACCAGACCGGCCGAACAGCCGATCAGCGCCCCGCCGGGGAAGGAGAGCTTCGGCACCGACTGGTAGCCGCCCTCGGTAATGGCGCGAGCGCCGTAGGACAGCCGCTTGCCGCCCTCGAAGGTGGTGCGGATCGCCGGATGCGTCTTGAAGCGCTGGAATTCCTCGAAGGGATTGAGATAGGGGTTCTTGTAATTGAGGTGGACGACGAAGCCGACGGCCACCAGATTGTCTTCCAGATGATAGAGGAAGGAGCCGCCGCCAGTCTTCATGCCGAGCGGCCAGCCGAAGGAGTGCTGCACCAGGCCCGGCCTGTGGTTTTCCGGCTTGACCTGCCAGAGCTCCTTGATGCCAATGCCGAATTTTTGCGGCTCACGGTCTTTCTGCAGATCGAACTTGGCGATCAACTGCTTTGCGAGCGAGCCGCGCACCCCCTCGCCGATCAGCACATATTTGCCGAGCAGTTCCATGCCGCGGGTATAGTTCGGGCCGGGCTCGCCGTTCTTCTCGATGCCCATATCACCGGTCGCAACACCGATGACGGCGCCCTCGTCGTTGTAGAGCACTTCGGTTGCAGCAAAGCCTGGATAGATCTCGACGCCGAGTTCTTCGGCCTTCACCGCCAGCCAGCGACAGACGAGCCCAAGCGAGACGATGTAGTTGCCGTGGTTGTTCATCAGCGGCGGCATCAGCACATTCGGCAGGCGAACAGAGCCGGCCGGGCCAAGCAGCAGGAAGTGATCGGCGCTGACCTCGGTCTTAAAGGGATGATCGGCCTCGTCGCGCCAGCCGGGCAGCAGCCGATCGATACCGATCGGATCGACGACGGCGCCAGACAGGATATGCGCGCCCACTTCCGCACCCTTCTCCAGCACGACGACGGAGAGCTCCGGATTGACCTGCTTCAACCGGATCGCCGCCGCAAGACCGGCAGGACCTGCGCCGACGATCACCACGTCGAATTCCATGCTCTCGCGTTCTGGCAGCTCAGTCGTCTCGGTCATTCACTCGTCTCCGCTTGGCGGCACGCGGCCGTCATCCCGTCATGGCACTTTCTTGTCAAAACGAGAAAGCATTGTCGAGCCGGGATACGACAGCCAATCTTCCAATTCGCACAATGATGACGCCTCGTGAGGCAGAATTGCATAACGCTTACGTCAACATCAATTATCAAACATCCCCAGTCCGGTCACATCCCCTTTCCTTTTCCGCCGCTTGCGCCTTATACATCGCTCGACACTATCGGAGGACAATCATGGATCTCGGCATCAAAGGCAAACGGGCACTCGTCCTCGCCTCTTCGCGCGGCCTCGGCCTCGGCATCGCCGTGGCGCTGGCGCGGGAGGGCGCAAACGTGCTGCTCTGCGGGCGCAGCGGCGAACAGCTGGAGGCCAATTGCAAGGCGATCAATGATGAAGGCAACGGCCGGGCCAACTGGATCTGGGCCGATCTCGGGGACGAACGCTTCGTCGAGATGACGACGACGGCGGTGAAGGAGAAGTTGGGCGGGCTCGATATCCTCGTCAACAATACCGGCGGGCCGACGCCCGGCACCACGGAGGAGATGACGGGCGAAAAGCTCGAAAGCTATTTCCTCTCCATGGTCGTGCGGGTGATCACGCTCACCAATGCGCTGCTGCCCGGCATGAAGGCGCAGGGCTGGGGCCGCATCCTGACGGTTGCCTCATCCGGCGTGATCGAACCGATCGCCAACCTGGCGCTGTCGAATACGCTGCGCCCGGCCCTTGCCGGCTGGAGCAAGACGCTTGCCTCCGAAGTGGCGGGCTTCGGCGTCACCACCAACCTGCTCTTGCCCGGCAGCATCCTGACGGCGCGGCTCGACGATCTCGACGGAGCGGCGGCAAAGCGGACCGGCAAGAGCCTCGACGAGATCCGTACCGACAAGGAGGCGCGTATTCCGGTCGGCCGCTACGGCAAGGTCGAGGAATTCGCCGCAACGGCTGCCTTCCTGTGCAGCCAACCGGCAAGCTACATCACCGGCTCGCTCATCCGCTGCGACGGCGGCGCGGCACGATCCGTCTGACCATTCCCTCTCAGCCGACGCGGACCGCCGTCGCCCATGTCGCCACACTTCGGATCATCTGTTCGACGTTCGCCGGATCGTCCGCAAGTTCGGCGAGCTCGGACAGACGATGGAAGCCGGTCAGGATCGCAATGCGCCGCCGGTCGAGCCTGCGTCCGGTCAGCATTTCATAGGCCGATATGATGCGCGCGGTCAGATCGGGCGAGATGAAGTTCGAGTAAATGAATTCCTGGTGCAGCGGGCCAAAGCCGGAATCGGCGAAATCGTAAATGCCGTTCAGCCTCCTTTGCGCATGATCGAAGGCCATGTTCCAGCCGTGACCGTCGAAGAAGCCGTAGATGTTGCCGTAGGGATCGGGAGGCAAGGCTTCGAAATCCGAAATAATGGCCTGCGCAAAACTCCTGATGTCAGGCGGCAGCAACGGCAAAGCCTTTATTCGCACCGTCTCGGGCAATTGCCATGGCTGGATTGCCCCGGCACCCGCCGAGCGTATGCGATCGGCATCGAGCACATGCAGCTCGGCGTAAAAACGCGCGAGATCTTCCGCGAGGCGCTGACGATCGCTTGCGCCAAGCGCATCGTAATCTTCGGCAATGAGATGTTCGCCCTCGATCTTGGTATGGCTGGAGAAGATCGGCGGCCCGTCGTGAATGCGCATGTCGGGAACCGCCATCGACAGCGACGGTCGAACAATGTCGAGCAAGGCGGCTTCTTTCACAAGCGCTCTTTCCGCGCCGAGATTGCGGGGAAATTTGAAGATCAGCGTGTCATCGACGTCGACGGCAAGCGAATCCCAGCCCCTGGCCGCCAGCTTAAAGACGGAGGCCGTCAGTTCAGGAAACACGCTTATTATGAGAGAGCGAAATTCGCTGGTGTCCAACTCGGTCATGACGACCTGCCTTCTTGGTTTTTCCCATGTTCTTCCCGTGCGCTGAACGGCAGGCGGATCGACATCGCCTTCTGCCGAACCGCTTGCGTCGCTTCCGCCAAACGGCATTGGGTAACACTGAGGCTATATTAGTACAGTTTGAATATTACGGAATATTCATTACAAAAATTTAAGCCGTTATAACCACTTAGTGATCACACCCCGGGAATTATGTCTTTTTTGAGCCGCAATATAAGTGGCTTAATCGGGGTATAATATTCGCAACCTTGCTCCCCGCAACCTTGCCCAAACACCGGTCTCGCCCATGAAGAAATTTTGGATCACCGTCAGCGTTATCGCAGTTGCCGCCGTCGGCGTCTGGCAATTCGGGAATCTGGTCCCTTATGCCTCCCGCATTCCCTACCTCTCGCAGTTCATCAAGCAGCCGGAAGCCGGCAATGTCGGCGGGCAGCAGGCGCAGGCCGATCAGGGGCAGGCCAATCAGGCGCAGGACGGTGGGCAACATCAGGGCGGCGGGCGCAGACGCGGCGGCGGGGGCCCGACCGTCGTCAAGACGGTTGCGGCCGTGAAAACGACGCTGCCGATGGATGTGACGGCGACCGGCTGGGCCGATGCCGATGACAACACGACCATCGCCGCGCAGGAGCAGGGTCTGGTCGTCAGCATCGATGCGCCGGATGGGGCGACCGTGAAAGCCGGCGACCTGATCGCCAAGCTCGACGACCGGACGGCCAAGGCGACCGTCGACAAGGACAATGCGATGATCGTGCGCGACGCGGCAACGCTTTCGGAAGCCGAAACCGCATTGACGCGCGCGCAGGATCTCTTCAATCAAAAGGCCGGCACCCAGCAGAGCCTCGACCAGGCGGTTGCCGCCCGCGACACCGCTGCAGCCACTGTTGACGCCGACAAGGCGTCGCTTGCCTCCGATCAGATCTTACTCGAGCACACCGATATCCGCGCGCCCTTCGACGGCCGGCTCGGCGATATCGCTGTCAGCAAGGGTGCATTCCTCAGTGCCGGTGCGGCAATCGTCACCATTGCCAAATACGATCCGATCTATGTGAAATTCCACCTGCAGGAGCGCTATCTGCGGGAGCTGAAGAGTGCTTTGGCAAGCGGTCCGGTCAAGGTCAGCACGGCTCCCAATTCCACCAAGGGCAAAATCCGAAAGGGCGAGATCAGCTTCTACGACAATACGGTCGATACGGCCTCGGGCACGATCCTCGCCAAGGCGAAATTCGAAAATGCCTCCGGCGCGCTCTGGCCCGGCCAGTCGGTCAACATCGTCGTGCATTTCAACAATGACGAACAGCAGGTGGTGGTGCCGACGGTTGCCGTCAGCCCCGGCCCGGAGGGTTTCTTCGCCTTCGTCGCCAAAGACGGCAAATCGCATCTGACGCCCGTCACCATTGCCCGCGCAAATGGCGGCTTCACCGCCATAGAATCAGGTCTTCAGGCAGGCGATCATGTCGTCGTCGAGGGCCAGGGCCAGCTCAGCGACCAGCAGGCGATCAACGAGCAGTTCGACGAAAAGGCGCTGGATGTCGCCTCCGCCGAAGCGCCTCGGCAACAGCAGCCCTCCGAGACGATCGCGGTGGGAGCTCAGCAATGATCCCGAATTTCTGTATCCAGCGCCCCGTCGCAACGACGCTGCTTGCCATCGGCGTCATTCTGGCCGGTCTTGCCGGTTATCAGCTCGTACCTGTCGCGGCGCTGCCGCAGGTCGATTTTCCCACCATCAACGTTTCGGCGCAGTTGAGCGGCGCCTCGCCGCAGACGATGGCGACCTCGGTTTCGACACCGCTGATCAAGCAGTTCGAGACCATTCCCGGGATCACTGAAATCAGCGCCTCCAGTTCGCTCGGCAGCACCAGCATCGTGCTTCAGTTCGACCTCAGTCGTAATATCGATGCGGCCGCAGCCGACGTGCAGGCCGCGATTTCGCATGCCACCCGGCAACTGCCCGACAATCTGACGACGCCGCCGAGCTATCGCAAGACCAACCCCGCCGATGCGCCTGTCATGCTGCTCTCCGTACAGAGCAACACTATGCCGCGCAGCAAGCTTGACGAGATCGCCGAGAACATCATCTCGCCGTCGCTATCGACACTTCCCGGCGTTGCCCAGGTCAGCGTCTACGGTGCGCAGACCTATGCCGTGCGCGTCGAGGTCGATCCCAACAAGCTTTTAACCCGCGGCATCGGCATCGATACCGTCAACAAGGCGCTCGCTGCCGCCAACAGCCAGCAGCCTGTGGGAACGCTGCAGAATAATTCACAGAGCATGACGATCACGGCGAATACCCAGCGCACCAATGCCGAACAATTCCGCTCGCTCGTCATTGCCAATCCGAACGGTGCACCCGTCCACCTTGGCGATATCGCCGATGTGCAGGACAGCGTTCAGAACCAGTATACGGGCAGCTGGTATGACGGCCAACGCGGCATCATCCTCGCCATCCAGCGTCAGCCAGATGCCAACACGGTCGATGTCGTCGATGCGATCAACGCCAAGCTGCCGCAGCTTCACGCCGAAATTCCGCCTTCGGTCAACACCGTCGTCATGAACGATGCCGCAAAACCGATTCGCGATGCCATCTCCGACGTGAAGTTCACGCTGCTGCTGACGATCGGCCTCGTCGTTCTCGTCATCTACCTCTTCACCGGCCATGCCACAGCAACCATCATCCCGGGGCTCGCCGTTCCGCTGTCGCTGATCTCGACCTTCGGCATGATGTATGTGCTGGGCTACAGCATCGACAACATCTCGCTGCTCGGGCTGACGCTCGCGGTGGGGCTCGTGGTGGACGACGCGATCGTCATGCTCGAAAACATCCTGCGCCATGTCGAAGAAGGCATGCCGGTGCGGGAAGCGGCGATCAAGGGTGCGGGCGAAGTCAGCTACACCATCATTTCCATGTCGGTGTCGCTGATTGCGGTGTTCATCCCGATCCTGCTGATGGGCGGCGTCGTCGGCCGCGTGTTCAACGAATTCGGCATGGTGGTTGCCATCGCCATCATCTCCTCGGCCATCGTCTCGCTAACCGTGACGCCGATGCTCGCCTCACGTCTGTCCAACCACCAGAGCCGCCCGCCGCTCCTCATCCGCATCTTCGATGCCGGCTTTGAACGGACGCTGCGCGGCTATGACAGGGCTGTCGGCTGGTGCCTTCAGCATCGCCTGACGATCCTCGGGGTTTTCCTCGGCTCGGTGGCGCTAACGATCTATTTCTTCATGGCGCTGCCGACGAGCTTCTTCCCGCAGGAAGATATCGGCCGCCTGACGATCAGCACACAGGCCCGGCAGGACATTTCCTATTCCGCCATGGAGGCGCTGCAGCAGCAGGCGGCAGCCGCCGTCAAGGCGAACCCGGCGGTCAACCACGTGATGTCGACGATCGGCGGCAATCCCAACAAACCACAGAACAACGGCTCGATGTTCGTCGAACTCAAGGACAAGAAAGAGCGTCCGCCGCTAGATCAGACACTGCGCGAGCTGCGCACGGCGATCAACAAGATCCCAGGCGTCCAGGCCTTCGTGACGCCGAACCAGAGCTTGCGCTTCGGCGGCCGCCAGACCGCGAGCCAGTATCAGCTGGTGGTGCAGGCGCTGAGTGCGGATCAGACCAACCTCTGGGCCGGCAAGATTCAGGCGGCGATGCGCAAGGAGCGGCTGTTCACCGACGTGACATCGGATGCCCAAAACAACGCCCTGCAGGCCAATATCGTCATCGATACCGAGCGGGCAGCCGCCTACGGGATCGACAACGACACGCTACGCACGACGCTGCAGGAATCCTTCAGCGGATATCCTGCCGCGGAAATCCAGTCGACCGGCGACAGCTACGACGTCATCGTCGAATACGATACCAGCAAACCCTGGGACGATCAGAAGCTCTCGGAGATCCGTGTCGCCTCTGCCAATGGCAGCCTGGTGCCGCTTTCGAACTTCGCGCATGTCCAACGCACCACCGGGCCAGTCACCATCAACCAGACGGGCCAGCTGGTTTCGACCACCGTTTCCTTCAACCTGCCGGAAGGCGTCTCGCTCAGCGATGCGACGGCGGCAATCGACCAGATCAAGAAGGACATCAGCGTGCCGGCAGACGTCTTCACGTCCTATGGCGGTACGGCCGAGATCTTCCAGCAGTCGCAGGGCAATACGCCCTATCTGATCCTGGCGGCGGTGCTGACTATCTATGTCGTGCTCGGCGTGCTCTATGAAAGCTTCATCCATCCGCTCACCATCCTTTCCGGCCTGCCGGCCGCAGCATTCGGCGCACTGCTGGCCCTTAAGATCGTGGGCTTCGACCTGTCGATCATCGCCCTCATCGGCCTGCTGATGCTGATCGGCATCGTCAAGAAGAACGCGATCATGATGATCGACGTGGCGGTGGAGACCATGCGCACGAGGGGCGAAAAGGCGACGCCTGCGATCCACGAAGCCTGCGTGCGACGCTTCCGGCCGATCATGATGACGACCTTCTGCGCCCTGCTCGGCGCCCTGCCGATCGCGCTCGGCACCGGCGCAAGCTCGGAACTGCGCCAGCCGCTCGGCATCGCCGTCGTCGGCGGCCTGATCGTCTCGCAGATGCTGACGCTCTTCATCACCCCCGTCATCTTCGTCGAGATGGACCGCTTCGGAAACTTCCTCGGCCGGCTGACTGGCCAGAAGAAGGTCGAGGAGCCGGAGTTGCAAGAGGCAAGGGCGATGGCCGCCGAGTAACGGCGGTCTGCAAGCCTCGGCAGTGCTGACTTGCCTTGCGACGACCCTCTTCGCCCGCCAGGGAGAAGAAAGGAAGGCAGCGTAGCTACGAAACATATAGGCTCTTAAATCCCCTTGAATGTGTCACGCCCCTGTGGCATCACCCGCCCTCCTGAATCCGGGCGTCTCACGCCCTTTCGCGGAGCGATGCTCCGTCTCCAATAACAATCGGCATGAAGAGGTGCGAGCATGGCTCAGGCGCTGGGTTTCGACTTCGGCACGACGAATACGGTTCTCGCCATGGCGGACGGCGGGACGACGCGCTCGATGGCGTTCACGAGCACGGAGGGTACGGCAGACAGCATGCGCACGGCGCTTTCCTTCATGAAGGATGCCCAGCTCGGCGCTTCCGCATTGAAGGTGGAGGCCGGCCATGCGGCGATCCGCCAATTCATCGACAATCCCGGCGAGTGTCGCTTTCTGCAGTCGATCAAGACCTTTGCGGCGAGCGCGCTGTTCCAGGGCACGCTGATCTTTGCCAAGCGGCATAATTTCGAGGATCTGATGGAGGTCTTCGTGCGGCGCCTGCGCAACTATGCCGGCGACAACTGGCCTTCAGACGTCAGCCGCATCGTCACCGGCCGACCGGTGCATTTTGCCGGCGCCAGCCCCGATCCGGCGCTGGCGACCGAACGCTACACTGAGGCGTTGTCGCGCTTCGGTTTTCCCGAGATCCACTATGTCTATGAGCCGGTCGCCGCCGCCTTCTACTTCGCGCAGAACCTAAAGCGGGATGCCACCGTGCTGGTCGCCGATTTCGGCGGCGGCACGACCGACTATTCGCTGATCCGCTTCGAAACCGTCGCCGGCAAGCTGACGGCAACGCCGATCGGCCATTCCGGCGTCGGCGTCGCCGGCGACCATTTCGACTACAGGATGATCGACAACATCGTCGCGCCGATGATCGGCAAGGGCAGCCATTTCAAAAGCTTCGACAAGATCCTCGAAGTGCCGTCCAACTACTATTCCAGCTTCGGCCGCTGGAACCAGCTGTCGATCTTCAAGACGACGCGCGAATTCGAGGATCTGAAGAAGCTGGTGCGCACCAGCCTGGAGCCGGAAAAGCTCGAAATCTTCATCGACCTCATCGACCATGACGAGGGCTACCCGCTTTATCAGGCTGTGTCGGCGACGAAGATGGCGCTGTCGGCCTCGGAGGAAGCGCCTTTCGATTTCGCGCCACTCGGTCGCGGTGGACATCGCAGCATCAAGAGGAGCGATTTCGAAGGCTGGATCGCCGACGATCTCGCCCGCATCGAAGGCGCGCTCGACGACGTGCTCGACAAGACCGAAACGAAGCCTGCGGAGATCGACAAGGTGTTCTTGACCGGCGGCACTTCCTTCGTGCCGGCGGTGCGCCGCATCTTCACCGAACGCTTCGAGCGCGACCGGATCGAAAGCGGCGGCGAACTGTTGTCGATCGCCCATGGTCTGGCGCTGATCGGCGAACGCGACGACATCGCGCAATGGACTGTGCAATAGCGAAGACAAGGGCGGGCAATCTGCCACCCGCCCTTTCAATGCCCCTGTCACTCCGCTAGACTTGCCGCATGATCTCCGCCAACGACCTTTCCCCCGCCGAGCTTGCAGCGCTTCTGCATTTCCATGCGGATGCCGGCGTGGAATGGCTGCTGGAGGAAGAGGCGATCGACCGCTTCGCCGAGTTCGAGGCGATGAAGGCCGCCCGCCGCCCGGCGGCGGCGGGCGCAGCAGCAACATCCTGCCGCTGGGGAACGCCCTGCCCCGGGTCAGGCACCGCCGCGTCCGAATGCAGCGGCCCGCCCAGCGCCTGCCGAACGCGCAGCGCCCGGCCCACAACCTGCGATCCCTGACGGCGAGGCGGTGCAGCAGGCGCGGTTCGTCGCCGAAACCGCGCGATCGCTTGTCGAACTCAAGACCGCGATCGAAGCCTTCAACAGCTGCAACCTCAAGCACAGCGCCCGCTCGACGATCTTTGCCAGCGGCGATGCCGAAAGTGGGATCATGGTGATCGGCTCGGCGCCGAGCGCCGAAGACGATCGCGAGGGCATGCCCTTCTCGGGGAAATCCGGCCAGCTGTTCGACAAGATGCTGGCGGCGATCGGGCTGAAGCGCTCAGCCATATTGCTGACGCAGGTCATCCCCTGGCGCCCGCCTGGCAATCGTGCGCCCTCGGCGGCGGAAATGGACATCTGCCGACCCTTCATCGAGCGGCAGATCGCACTTGCCGAACCGAAGGCGATCCTGCTTCTCGGCAATTTTTCGGCGCGTTTCTTCTTCGGCGAAAACGATACGATTCACGGCCTGCGCGGCCGCTGGAAGGAGATTGCCGTTGCGGACTGTGTCATTCCTGCCATAGCCAGCCTGCATCCGCAGGATCTGTTAACCGCACCTGTAAACAAGCGGCTGGCCTGGAACGACCTGCTGGCCTTTCAGGCGAAGCTTAAGTCCCTCTCTTTGCTTAGAAATTAGCCAAAGTTGAATAATTTATGAATCAATCTATGCATTGCTCGCATGGCTGCATCCCGTCATGACGCATTGCGGAATTAATGCTGCATTGCAATATGAGCTGTGTCTTGGGAGGAATCACAGGAACCAAGGCCATGAGCAAACGTTTTCGTCCTATCCATAGCGGGTTTGAAACCCTTCGCCTCGCCGGCGACCAGGTTCGTTCCACTCAAGGCTACAGCCGTTTCGGCTTTGCCACGAACGAACAGATGATTGCCCGCGGCACCGGCATCAACAGCCGCACGGCGCGTCCGAACGCCATTTTTTCGGACTTCCAGCAGTATTGAGCAGAGACTCAAAGTGTTGCAGCGTCCTTTGCGCCTCTTAAAAAGACGCGCAGCGCTGTAGGCGCATCGCCTGCCCTTTCGTGTCAAGAGTACCCCGACATGTCGACGATCCTGATATCGCTTCTGCGCAACATCGAAACATTCGAGCATATCCGCGTTGCCGTCTGCGCCGCGCGGGAATATGAGCGCGAACTCTCGGTCAAGCCGGCCGATGCCGGATCCCGCATTGGCGCAGGTACAGCGGCGATCGTTCTCTAGAACATTTCCGAGTCATGGAAATGCTCTATCTCTTTGTTTTCACGCATTCCGGACGTAAAACCGCTGCGCACTTTTGCTGGAAGTGCTCTGGTCAGATCGCCATTTCCTCGATCTGGGCCTTCGCCCATTCGAAGGCTTCGTCGACATAGGCGAACTTGACCGCCTGCCAGGCGCAATATTCCTCGACAAATTCCCGCGATATCCAAAGATGCGTCTTGCGCGGTTCGTCATACCAGCCGACGCAGCCGCGTTGCGCCGCCTTTGCCAATAGCCGTTGCAGATGGGTGCGCGACATCATGAAATCGGCGGCGAGCGCACGGGTTTCGACGCGGCCGACCGACAATCTCCTCGGCTCGCTGCCTTCCATATCCATCCGGGCGATGAAATTATCGACGACGAGGCCGCCGGCTTCCGTCCAGAGGAACAGCGCCACCTGTTCCGGCGGTTCGCGCCAGGCGGCATCTTCGAGGCAATGGCGGGCAATGCGCGGCTGAATGAGCCGCATCACTGATGGATTTGCCTGGAAAAAGGCTGCCCTTTGACCGCCGTCGAGCAGGTCGAGCGCACCGAGATTGGAGAAAAGCCAGGCAAACATCCCCTGATGGCTGACATCGGCCGGTTCGAAATGACGTGGCCGCCGCCGCTCGTCGCCGGGCGTGTGGGTTATGAAGCGGTAGGTATAGAGTTCTTCGATGAAGGCGAGCACCGTGTTGCGGCTCGCGACCTTGTGTGCGGTGATGCGCCCGGTCAGCCGCACGGCGGTGAAACCCGACGTCGGGTCGCGCGGATCATATTCCAGGTGGAGGGCATAGGCAGTCTGGGTCAGAACCCAGCGTTGATGAGAAGCGAGCAATCGCGCCAGCCGCGGACCGGCATCGAACATGCCGCGCATCTGCCCAGCCAAAAAGCGAATGCTCATCAGAAAGGAAGAGTTCCCCACCAATTGCTCCGCTGTGAATGCCATTCTGCTTTTCTCCACCTCCGCTCGCTGGCCAGCGTTCGGAGCAACGATACCGAGAGCTCATCCGGCATCAGCGGCCATTCAGACATGCACAGCTTGGAATAAATGATACTCTCTCATCTTCAACAATCATATTCCACAGGCCGACGGTATCCCAAGAATTCACCACTCTTTTCAGTCGTTGAGAGCAAGTTTCAAGCCACCGCAATCCCCGCGTTAAAACCTTGATAAACATGCGCCTGTCGCTCTCAGGCTTGCGGCGTCGTGGCCTTGCGCGCCTCTCTCTGCTCGATGCCCAGCTGATGCTCGCGATAGATGATGAAGATGCCGGCGGCGATAACGATGACGGTGCCGATCAGCATGGTCACGCTCGGCACGTCGCCGAAGACGAAATAGGCGACGATGCCGCCGAGCAGGATCGACGTATATTCGAACGGTGCGATGGTGGAGACATCGGCATGGCGATAACTTTCCGTCAACAGGATCTGCGCGACGCCGCCGCAAAAACCGGCGGCGATCAGATAGAGCGCTGTCGGCCATGGCAGGATGAGCCAGCCGAAGGGAAGAGAAGCCAGCGAGAAGACCGAGGCGGTGATCGAGAAATACAGCACGATCGTCGCCGTTTTCTCCTCTTCGACGAGGCGGCGCACCTGGATCATCGCCATGCCGCCAAGAACGGCCGAGAACAGCACGCAGAGCGCGCCGACGGCCTGTTCGGCTTCCATGCCGCCGTCGCGAAACAGCGTGAGTTTCGGCCAGGAAACGATGGCGACGCCGACGATGCCGACCAAGACGGCGCTCCAGCGATAGATGCGCACGGTCTCGCCGAGGAAAACGGCGGCGAAGATGACGGCGACGAGCGGCAACGCGTAGCCAAGCGCGATCGCCTCCGGCAGCGGCAGATGCAGGAGGCCGTAGAAACCGAAAGCCATCGACAAGATGCCGATCGTGCCGCGCTTGAGGTGACCGATTGGATTGGCCGTGTAGAAGGCGGCGCGCAACTGCCTGTTATAGGCCAGATAGGCCATGATCGGGAAGAGCGCGAAGAAGGACCTGCAGAAGGTGACCTGACCCGGCGGAATGTCCGAGCCCGCCAGCTTGATGAAGGTCTGCATGGCCAGGAAGACCACGACCGACGAGACTTTCAGCGCAATGCCTCTCATCGGGTTTCTGAGAACCGAGTGCATGATCCTGGCTCTTGATACTGACTTAACCGGAACGGGGGACGCGTTCGACTCGGGAACGCAACGGGTGACGGCTTCCATCGTAGCGAAAGAAAAACCCGATTGGCGAAAAAATCGCGAGCAAGGCGGGAGAATCGCAAATCGCCTTTCAGCCTCGGGCTCAATCGTGCCGTATCTGCGCCATAGCTCCGAAATCACCCTCTTTTTAGCCATTCCCCCTAAAATGTTCGCCTCTGACTGCTCAGCGTTAACCAATTGAAAACCATAGGCAAGCATCGTTTTTTATCGCTGATCTCGAAATTTTCTTCACCGCACAAACAATTCCCCGCTCCTTCCAGGATCATGTTTGATGAAGCCGCTTAGCGCCGAAACCATTGCCCAGTCGCAGAATGCGACACCGCGGTCCATGCGCGTCGTCACCGACGGCATCAGCACCGACCTCGAGCGCTTCAGCGCCGACAACACCCATATCGTCAAGCAGATCAAGCTGCTGGCAATCAATGCGCTGATCGAGGCGGCCAGAGCCGGCGAGACTGGAAAGGGTTTTGCCGTCGTTGCCAACGAAGTGCAGCGGCTGGCGCAGATCGCGACCGACATCACCGGCAGGTTCGAGAGCAACGTGCTCGGCCGCATCGGCCTCAGCCGCGCCATGGCCGATTCGCTGGTCGAAGAGATGGAGGGCGTTCGCCTCACCGATCTGGCGCAGACGCTGGTGCAGCTCATCGTCCGCAATCTCTTCGAGCGCACGGCCGATGTGCGCTGGTGGGCGACGGACCCATCACTCTGGCAGGCGCTGCAGAACCAGAGCCGGGAAACCGCCGCCTTTGCAGCGGAGCGTCTCGGCGCCATCAACCGCTTCTACACCGTCTATCTCGATCTCGTCATGACCGATCTCTCGGGCAAAGTGGTCGCATCCGCCAATCCCAAGTTCCAGCGCAAGCTCGCAGGCATGAGCCTTGCCAGCGATCCGTGGTTCCGCGCAGCGTCGGCCTGCTCCTCCGGCGACGCGTACATTGTCGACGACGTCAAAGCGAGCCCGCTGCACGATAACCGGCATGCGCTCGTTTATGCCACAGGCATCCGCGAAGAGGGCAAGCTCGACGGGCGGCTGGTCGGCACGCTCGGCGTCTATTTCGACTGGCAGAACCAGGGCCAGGCGATCGTCGAGAAAGAGGCGAACCTGCCGCCGCAGCTGGCGGAAAGAACGACGGTCATGCTGCTCGACGGCAAGAGCCGGGTCATCGCCACCACCAATCCCGCCTTGTTGTTTTCCCATTTCGCGCTCGCCAATCCGTCCGGCCAGGCGAAAGGCAGCTACTACGACAATAACGACTCGATCGTCGCCTTCGCGCACACTCTTGGCTACGAAGATTACGACGGGCTCGGCTGGTACGGCGTCGTCGTCCAGCAGACCGAAAACGACGCGACGATCAAGGCCGCACTCAATCTGAAGTAGCGGCATTTTCCCGTCTGCTGCGTTCATCCGTTGCCAATAAGATATTTTGCCCGCAAACTTGGTGTTCGCGGGCAATTTGCTTTAAGTTTAGTTCAGACTTTAATGTAATCATCCCCGGCAAAATTTAAGGCAGAGTGCGCCCGCCTCTGTATTCCGCGGTTGTCAAATAACGGTCTTCAGGAAACACCATGCGAACAGATACCGGCCAGGTCATTCATCTGGCAGATTACCGTCCCACCGACTTCGTGCTGGAACGCGTGGACCTCACTTTTGAACTCGACCCGACAGAGACCAAGGTCGAGGCGCGCCTGATCTTTCATCGTCGCCCGGGCGCCGATCCGGCGGCGCCGATCGTTCTCGACGGCGACGAACTGACGCTGTCGGGGCTGCTGTTAGACCAGGTGGAGCTGGACCCTTCGCGTTACGATGCAACACCGGAAAGCCTGACGGTGCGCGACCTGCCGGAGAGCGCGCCCTTCGAGTTGACGATCACCACGATTATCAACCCCGAGGCCAATACCGAACTGATGGGCCTTTACCGCACCAGTGGCATCTACTGCACGCAGTGCGAGGCGGAGGGTTTCCGCCGCATCACCTATTTCCCGGACCGGCCCGACGTGCTTGCGCCCTTCACGGTCAACATCATCGCCGACAAAGACGCCAACCCGCTGCTTTTGTCGAACGGCAACTTCCTCGGCGGCGCCGGCTACGGCCCCGGCAAGCATTTCGCCGCCTGGTTCGACCCACATCCGAAGCCGAGCTACCTCTTCGCGCTCGTCGCCGGCGATCTCGGTGTCGTCGAAGACACGTTCACGACCATGTCCGGCCGCGAGGTGGTTCTGAAAATCTATGTCGAGCACGGCAAGGAACCGCGCGCAGCCTATGCCATGGACGCGCTGAAACGCTCGATGAAATGGGACGAAGAGAGGTTCGGACGCGAATACGATCTCGATATTTTCATGATCGTCGCCGTCTCCGACTTCAACATGGGCGCAATGGAGAACAAGGGCCTCAACGTCTTCAATGACAAATACGTCCTAGCCGATCCGGAAATCGCGACGGATGCCGACTATGCCAATATCGAAGCGATCATCGCGCATGAATATTTCCACAACTGGACCGGCAACCGCATCACCTGCCGCGACTGGTTCCAGCTGTGCCTCAAGGAAGGCCTGACGGTCTATCGCGACCACGAATTCTCTTCCGACCAGCGCTCGCGCCCGGTCAAGCGCATCGCCGAAGTGCGCCACCTGAAATCGGAGCAGTTCCCGGAGGACGGCGGCCCGCTCGCCCATCCGGTGCGGCCGACGACATATCGCGAGATCAATAATTTCTACACGACGACGGTCTACGAAAAGGGTAGCGAAATCACGCGCATGATCGCGACGCTGCTCGGCAAGGACGGCTTCAAGAAAGGTATGGACCTCTATTTCGACCGCCATGACGGTCAGGCCGTAACGATCGAGGATTTCGTCAAATGTTTTGAGGATGCAAGCGGACGCGACCTCTCGCAATTTTCGCTCTGGTACCATCAGGCCGGCACGCCGCTCGTCAGCGCATCGGGCAGCTATGATGCGGCGGCCGGCAGCTTCACACTGTCGCTCGAACAGATGATCCCGGCAACGCCCGGCCAGCCGAGCAAGGAGCCGATGCATATTCCGCTCAGCCTCGCGCTGTTTGGCGAAAACGGCGGCAAGATCGAACCGACTTCGGTCGATGGCGCGGAATATGCCGGCGGGGTGCTGCATCTCACGGGCCGCACCCAGACGGCCGTGTTCCATGGCATCGGCTCGCGGCCGGTCGTTTCGATCAACCGCAGCTTCTCGGCGCCGATCAACCTGCATTTCGATCAGAGCCCGGCCGATCTTGCCCATCTCGCCCGCCATGAGACCGATCATTTCGCCCGCTGGCAGGCGCTGACCGATCTGGCGCTGCCGAACCTCTTGAAAGCGGCACGCGACGCCCGCGAGGGCAAGCCTGTCGTCTGCGAGGCGACCTTCATCGAGACGCTGATCACGGCCGCCGACGATGACAACCTTGAGCCTGCCTTCCGTGCCCAGGCGCTGGCTCTGCCGAGCGAATCCGATATCGCCCGCGAACTTGGTAGCAACAACGATCCCGATGCCATCCATGCCGGCCGGCAGGCGATCCTGAAACAGATCGCCGATGCCGGAAAGGACGTCTTTGCCGGCCTCTACGCCGCGATGACGACATCAGGCGATTTCAGCCCGGATGCAAAAAGTGCCGGCCTGCGGGCGCTGCGCAATAGCGCCCTCACCTACCTCTCGTATGCCGAACAGACGCCGGCGCGCGCCAAGGCCGCCTTCGATGTGGCCAACAACATGACCGATCTCAGCCATGCGCTGACGATTCTCGCTCATCGTTTTCCCGACAGCGCGGAGACGAGCGAGGCGCTGGCAAGCTTCCGCGACCGCTTCGCGGAGAACGCGCTCGTCATCGACAAATGGTTCGCGATCCAGGCCGGCATTCCGGGCGCCAAAACCCTGGAACGGATTCGCACCCTGATGGATAATCCGCTCTTCAAGCGAACCAATCCGAACCGAATGCGGGCGCTGGTCGGCACCTTCGCCTTTGCCAACCCGACCGGCTTCGGCCGCGCCGACGGCGAAGGCTATCGCTTCCTCGCCGGTCAAATTCTCGATATCGACGAGCGTAACCCGCAGCTTGCCGCCCGCATCCTCACCTCGATGCGCTCCTGGCGGTCGCTCGAACCAATACGCGCCGATCACGCCCGCTCGGCGCTGATCGAGATCGAGCGAGCCGCCGATCTTTCGACCGACGTGCGCGATATCGTCGAACGCACGCTTAAAGGGTAATTTGATTCGACCGGCCGTCCCGAAAAATTCGACGGCCGGTCGCCCAGCGCCCCGAATCACCTGGAAAAACCCGAAATTATAAATAGTTAACGGATTTTTACCTTTGCCTCTGGACAAGGCGAATCACCCATGATTCTCTAGGTCAGGTTCGAGCGAGCGGCGCGCGAATCACATGAGGGACAAGGCGAAGAGATGATGGACGTGCGACGGGCAACCGTGGCCGGAGGACGGCTGCGTGTCGATTTTGGCGGGTTGAAAGCCTGGCGCGACAGCCTTTCCGGCCATGCGACATCGGAACCACTTCTGCGTTATCTGCCGAAGGCCGAGCTGGTCTTGAAGCGGGCCATTCCGGCGCTGATCGTCGCCTTCCTCTCGGTTGTCGCCGCCTCGCATTTCTTCGGCATGATGAGCGAATACGGGCGTCTGGAGGCCTCGGCGCGCCATGCCACTGCACTTTCGGCGGCGACCGCCTCTGCGGTGTTTGCCGATACGGCCGATGTTTTCGACAGCGGCGATATCACTGAGGCGCAGGCCCGTCTCGCCAAATACCTGCCGCAGGACCGGCTGGACAGCGGCGCCTTCGTGCTGCTCGTGCAGGCAAGCGGCAAGGTTTTTGCGGCGACCACCGCCGGGCTTTCGCATGTCGGCAGCAATGTCGGCGATTTCTTCCCCGAGGTCTCGGCGATCCGGCGCTTCGGCGATCGCGCCGGTGTCATCGAAACGACGATCGGCGGCGTGCCGCACTATGCCGAGATCACGCTGATGGGCAATGCTGGCGGTTTTATCGTCGCCGCCACCTCGCTCGACGAGGTCGGCCGGCTCTGGCGCGAGGAACTGGCGCTTAACGTGACGCTGTTTGCCGGTATCTCCTCGATCCTGCTGGTCATCCTCTATGCCTATTACACACAGGTAAAGCGCGCCCGCGATGCCGACGACATCTTCGTGGAATCGAACCTGCGCGTCGAGACGGCGCTGTCGCGCGGCCGCTGCGGCCTCTGGGATTTCGATTTCGAAACCCGCGAATTCTTCTGGTCGCGCTCGATGTACGACATGCTCGGCCTGCCGGGTTCGGACAAGACGATGGGCTTCGGCGAAGCCGCCCGGCTGATGCATCCCGATGACGGCGGGCTCTACGAGATCGCGCGCGCCATCGGCAAGGGCGCTTCCGGCCAGGTCGATCAGATCTTCCGCATGCGCCATGCCGGCGGCCACTATGTCTGGATGCGGGCGCGTGCCCAGGTGATCCGCAGCAATTCCGGCCGCATGCACCTGATCGGCATCGCCATGGACGTGACCGAACAGCATCGGCTCGCCCAGCGCTACGCAGAAGCCGACCAGCGCCTGGCCGACGCGATCGAATGCACCTCGGAAGCCTTCGTGCTCTGGGACAAGAACGATCGCCTCGTCATGTGCAACACGCATTTCCAGCAGGCTTATGGCCTGCCGGACAGCGTGCTTGTGCCCGGCACCGAGCGCTCGACCGTCAATGCGGCCGCCGCTCGTCCTGTCATCGAGCGGCGGATTTCCGATGCCGACGGCTCCGGCTATTCGCGTACGACGGAGGTGCAGCTTGCCGACGAGCGCTGGCTGCAGATCAACGAACGGCGCACCCGCGACGGCGGCAAGGTCTCGGTCGGAACAGACATCACGCTGATGAAACGTCATCAGGAGCGGCTGCGCGAATCCGAACGCCGGCTGATGGCGACAATCGGCGATCTTTCCGCCTCACGCCAGACGCTGGAGATCCAGAAATCCGAGCTGTCGACGGCCAACGCCAACTACCAGGCGGAGAAGGAACGCGCCGAGGCTGCCAACAAGGCGAAATCGGAATTCCTCGCCAACATGTCGCATGAGCTGCGCACGCCGCTCAACGCCATCCTCGGCTTCTCCGAAATCCTGCAGAACCAGATGTTCGGGCCGCTCGGCTCGCTGAAATACGACGAATATGCCCGCGATATCCATGACAGCGGCAAACATCTGCTCAACGTCATCAACGACATTCTCGACATGTCGAAAATCGAGGCCGGCCATGTCAGGTTGCATTGCGAGAGCATCGACCTCGTGCCGCTGATCGAGGAAAGCCTGCGCTTCACCGCCATGCCCGCGGCTGAAAAGAACATCGTCATCGAACAGCGCATCTGCTCCGGCCTGACGCTGATGGCGGACCGCCGGGCGATGAAACAGGTGCTGCTCAACCTGCTCTCCAATGCGGTGAAGTTCACCGACAATGGCGGACGCATCGCGGTGCGCACCCGCCGCGTCGACGGCGCCGTCGTCGTCACCATCGCCGACACCGGCATCGGCATTCCACGCTCGGCGCTGTCGAAGATCGGCCAGCCCTTCGAGCAGGTGCAGAGCCAATATGCGAAGAGCAAGGGCGGCTCCGGCCTCGGGCTCGCCATTTCCCGCTCGCTGACCTTGCTGCATGGCGGCCGCATGAAGATCCGCTCACGCGAAGCGGTCGGCACGGTGATCTCGCTGCGCATTCCCGACGATATCTAGAGCCGACCCTCTTCAGCCTGCTGATGCGGTGGTGAAAACAGCCAATTGAGCGGCGAAAGCACGCTTGTATGCCGGCCGCGACTCGCCGCGGGCGACATAGGCGGCGAGGTTCGGATATTCTTCCAATATGTCAGATCCCTTCAACCTGAGCAGCACCGACACCATCAGCAGGTCACCGGCGCTGAACGCACCATCGAGCCAGTCGGCATCGCCAAGGCGGCGGGAGAGGCCGATCAGCCGTTTGCGGATGCTGTCCTCGAGGGCAGCAAGGCGCTGGTCGTACCAAGGCTTGTCGCGCTCGAGGATCATGAGGAGAGCGCGGTCGAAGATCGGTGTTTCCACCGTGTTGAGCGCGGCAAACATCCATGTGAGCGCGCGCGCCCGGGCATTCGCATCGTCCGGCAGCAGGCCCGCATAGCGCTCGCCGATATGGAAGACGATGGCGCCGGACTCGAACAGTGCGAGATCGCCTTCTTCATAGGTCGGAATCTGCCCGAAAGGCTGCAGCGCCAGATGCGCGGGCTCCTTCATCTCTTTGAATGAGACAAGACGAACCTCGTAAGGCTGGCCCACTTCTTCGAGCGCCCAGCGAACGCGCATGTCGCGCGCCAGACCCCTGCCGCGATCGGGCGACCGTTCAAAAGCGGTAATGGTAATCGTCATTGGTGTTCTCCATCGCTTGCCTATCCTGAAGACGATTGGCTAAGCGAGATTCCGACAGGCGATGCTCGCGATAATCCTCGCGATCGTTCCGCCTGGTGTGAGATCAGGCTTTCACGACATTCAAGAATATTTTCCGAACCGCTTTCGACAGCCGCTTTACCTCCCCTTCCAGCGTTTTGATATCAGGGCAGTCGCCGGCGCGGCAGACGAGTTCGACGAGGCCCGCCGGCGCATCCTTCGGATCGAACAGGCCGTCGATGGAGAGGCGGATCAGTTGCGAAAGGCCGGTATAAAGCGTGAAGGCCTCCAGGCATAAGTCGAGATCGACGGTTGCCATCAGCCGGTCGCCAAGCACCTTCAGGGCCTCGCCGGTGCTCATCCCATTGACGGCACTGCCGACGCCGCTGGTCGGCGCGATCAGCGCCAGGTACTGGGCGATGAATTCGAGATCGATGACGCCTCCGGCGATCAGCTTCAGGTGCCACGGGCCGGATGGCGGCTTTTCCTTGTCGATCAGTTCGCGCATTTCGGCGACGTCACGCGCCACCTTGGCGATATCGCGATCGGCCGACAGCACCTCCCGGACGATCAGTTCCGCCTCGGCGACGAGGCTCTCATTGCCGCAGATCAGCCGGGCGCGGCTGAGCGCCATATGTTCCCAGGTCCATGCCTCTTCGCGCTGATACTTGCCGAATGCATTGATACGGGTGGCGACCGGCCCCTTGTTGCCGGATGGGCGCAGCCGCATATCGACCTCATAGAGCACACCTTCGGCGGTCGGCGCCGACAAAGCGGCCATCAGCCTCTGGGTGATGCGGGTGAAGTAACGCGTCGCGTCGAGCGGCTTCGGCCCATCGGATTCGGAGGCCGCGTTGTCATAATCATAGAGCAGGATCAGATCGATGTCGGAACCGGCCGTCAGCTCGAAACTGCCGAGCTTGCCCATGCCGGCGACCGCGATGCGCCCGCCGGGATAATCGCCGTGTGCTGCCCGCATCTCGCTCACCACGGCATCAAGTGCTGCTGCAATGACGAGGTCGGCGAGATGCGTGAAGGCGCGTGCGGCCATCACGCCGTTGATCGCACCGGTGAGCAGGCGGATGCCGATCAGGAAGCGCTGCTCGGCGGCGAAGATGCGTAGCCGGTCGAGCACCTCTTCATAGTGGCGGGCCTGGGCAAGCGAGCCTTTCAGCCGCTCGCCGAGATAATCACGCGTCGGCAGCTCGGCCATCAGGCCGGGATCGAGCATCCCGTCGAAGACATGCGGCTTGGCGGCAATCACCTCGGCAAGCCGGGGTGCCGAGGACATGATGTTGACGATCAGCGACAGCAGCGCCGGATTGCTGCCGAGCAGCGAGAACAGCTGGATGCCGGAGGGAAGGCCGGAGATGAAGCTGTCGAAGCGCAGCAGCGCTTCGTCGGCGCGCTTGCTTTCGCCGAAGACCCGCAAGAGCTCCGGCGCCAGTTCGGTCAGCCTTTCACGCGCCTCGACCGATTGCGTCGCCCGGTAGCGGCCGTAGTGCCAGGTGCGGATGATGCGGGAAATGTCGGACGGCCTGGTAAAACCGAGCCTCTTCAGCGTCTCCAGCGTATCCGGGTCGTCGCCCTGGCCGGTGAAGACGAGGTTTCCGGTGTCGGTGGAAAGCCTGCTCTCCTGTTCGAAGAGGTGAGCATAACGCCGTTCGACCGTCTTCAGCACGCCGACCAGTCGTTCGGAGAAGCTCGGCGTGTCGGAAAAGCCCATCATGAAGGCGATGCGCTTCAGGTCGGCATCGGTCTCCGGCAACAGGTGGGTCTGCTCGTCGCGTACCATCTGGATGCGATGCTCGACATCGCGCAGGAACCAGTAAGCCTCCGTCAATTCGTCACGGGTCTCCGCGTCGATCCATTTCGCCTTGGTGAGTTCACCGAGCGTCTCCTCCGTCGCCCGTCCGCGCAAGGCCGGCATGCGACCGCCGGCGATCAGCTGCTGGGTCTGGACAAAGAACTCGATCTCGCGGATGCCGCCGCGGCCGAGCTTGACGTTATGACCCTTGACCGCGATGGCACCGTGGCCCTTATGCGCATGGATCTGCCGCTTGATCGAATGGATATCGGCAATCGCCGCGTAATCGAGATATTTGCGGAAGACGAAAGGGGCAAGGCCACGCAAGAAATCGCCGCCCGCCGTGAGGTCGCCGGCAACGGCGCGCGCCTTGATGAAGGCCGCCCGCTCCCAATTCTGGCCCCTGCCCTCGTAATAGATCATCGCCGCATCGACCGGGATCGCCAGCGGCGTCGAACCGGGATCGGGGCGCAATCTGAGATCGGTGCGGAAGACGTAGCCGTCGGCTGTCCGCTCCTGCAGGATGCGGACCAAGCGTCGCATCATTCTCGGGAAGACCTCGATCGCGTCATCCGGGTCGGGCACGATACCGGCCTCCTCGTCGAAGACGACGACGAGGTCGATATCGGAGGAATAGTTGAGTTCAGATGCGCCGAGTTTGCCCATGCCGAGCACGATCAGCCCGGAGCCGTCGCTCGGTGCTGCCAGATCCCGCAGCCGCAGCTTTCCACCCTCATGCGCCGCCAGCAGCAGATGGTCGATCGCCGCGGCAACCGACGCTTCGGCAAGCTCGCTCAGCCAGGCCGTCGTCGCCCGGCCGTCGAAGATGCGCGCGAGATCGGCGAGTGCGACGAGGAAAGCCACCTTGCGCTTGATGACGCGCAGCCTGCTCATCACCACCGATTCCGAAGGCGCCGCCCCCTCGCCGTCCCGTTGCCAGCAGCGCCGCGCCTCGGCGACCAGCGCCTCGATCTGCGGCTCCAGCGGTTGAGTGATGGCGCCGGCGAGGATGCCGGGATCGAGATTGACGATTTCGCGCAAATAAGGGGACAGCGTCAGCACGGCCGCGATGAAATCACGAAGCGGGCCTTCCGTCTTCAGCATCGCCGCCACCGACGGCTCGTGTCTGCCGGCCTCCTGAAGGTCGGCCAGCGCCAGCTTCAACTCCGTCTGGTTCAGCGGACGCAGCAGGCCTTCGGCGACATCCTCCAGGCCATGCGTCGATTTCGTCAGCATGCGCTCTCCCTGCTTTAGCGCCTAGGAAACGGTCCCGCAGAATCGCGGGAACATCTCCTTCGACCGGCATTAAACTAGGGTCTTGGCGGAAAACCGCCAATACGCGATTCAGCCGATCATCGGCATCGAGTCATCAGGCAGCCTTGGCGGGGAAGATCATGCTGACGGTCAATCCGCGCTGTTCGGGCTTATCAGGATCGGTATCGGAGAGTTCCAACCGGCCATTGTGCAGCTCCATCACCGCTTCCACCAGCGAAAGCCCGAGCCCCGTCCCCGGCTTCGACCGGCTTTCATCGAGGCGGACGAAGCGCTTCACCACGTCGTCTCGCCGGTCGGCGGGAACGCCCGGTCCGTGATCGGCCACGGAAAGGCAGATGCCGTCCGGGCGGCGGGAAAGTTTCAGCGACACTTTGCCCGCGCCTTCGGTATCAGAGGAATATTTGATGGCATTGTCGAGCAGATTGAAGATCGCCTGGCCGATCAGCTCGCGATTGCCCTGCACTTCGACATCCGGCTCGATGCTGGAGCTCAAGCCAAGCCCCGCCTCCTCCGCCGCCGGTTCGTAAAGCTCGGCGCTATCGGAGACGATGGCCGAAAGCTCCACCGGCGTCATCTCGGCGGCGACCGATCCGGCCTCGACGCGGGAGATCATCAACAGCGCGTTGAAGGTGCGGATCAGTTGGTCCGATTCGGAAATAATGCCTTCGAGCGCGGTGCGCCGCGTCTCGCCGTCGGAGATATCGAGCGCATCGGCTGCCTTGTTGCGCAGCCGCGTCAGCGGCGTCTTGAGATCATGGGCGATGTTGTCGGAGACCTGCCGCAGGCCCTCGTCCAGCTTCTCGATGCGCTCCAGCATGGTATTCAAAGACATCGACAAGCGGTCGAATTCATCGCCCGATCCGCCCACCGGCAGGCGTTGCGACAGGTCTCCGGCCATGATCTTCTTGCTGGCATCCGACATGCGGTCGATGCGTTTCAGCGCGTTGCGGCCGATGGCGAACCAGATGATGATGGCGCCAAGTCCCATGATCGCCAAAGCCACCATCAGCGCCTGGCGCACCAGCAGACGGAAACGCTCTGGGTCGCCGAGATCGCGGCCGATCAGGATTCTCAGGCCGTTGTCGAGCACGAAAATATTGGCGATCGCCCTGTGGCGGCGCTCGATGCCGCTGTCGGTATAACGCTGATAGATGAAGGGCGCGGAGGTCCAGCCGACCTCCTCGAAGACACCCGGCTGCACCGAGGCGACGTTGCCGGCGAGAATATCGCCCGAGGGGCCGGCAATGATGTAGAGGTTGGCGCCGGGCTGGCGGGCACGCCGCTCCATGGTGCGCAGCAGGAGGTTCATGCCGCCGGTGTCATAGGCCCGTTGCACCTGCTCCACCTCTTGCCTGACGGCGTCGCGGATCTGGCCCGTCAGCAACCGTTCCGACATGGCCGTCACATAGAAGACGAGCGTCGCGGCGCAGATGGCGAAAAGCAGGATATAGAGTGCCGAAAGGCGGACTGCGGTGGACTTGAAGAGAACCCTGAAACGGCTCATCCCTCATCCTTGATCATATACCCCGCGCCGCGAATGGTCTTCAGGAGCGGCTGGCTGTAGTCCTTTTCGATCTTCGAGCGCAGGCGCGAGACATGAACGTCGATGACGTTGGTCTGCGGGTCGAAGTGATAGTCCCAGACGTTTTCGAGCAGCATGGTGCGGGTCACCACCTGGCCGGCATTCTTCATCAGATATTCGAGCAGGCGGAATTCGCGCGGCTGCAGCGGGATCTCCTTGCCGCCGCGGCGCACCTCGTGGGATAGCCGGTCGAGCTCGAGATCGCCGACGCGATAGACGACATCCTGATCCGGCGTGCCCTTGCGGCGGCCGAGCACCTCGACGCGCGCCAGCAATTCGCTGAAGGCATAAGGCTTCGGCAGGTAGTCGTCGCCGCCGGCACGAAGACCGGTCACGCGGTCATCGACCTGGCCGAGCGCGGAGAGGATGAGGACCGGCGTATGGATGGCCTTGCGGCGCAACTCGCTGATGACGGAAAGCCCGTCGCGGCGCGGCAGCATGCGGTCGATGACGATGACGTCATAGGTATTTTCCGACCCCATGAACAGGCCGCTCTCGCCGTCGCTGGCGTGATCGGCAACGATGCCCGCTTCGCGAAAGGCTTTGGTGAGGTAGACCGCGGCTTCGAGATCATCTTCGATGATGAGAATCTTCATGCGGCCGACATTACCCACCGGCTGCGTTTCGGCAAGGCTCAAAGCATCTTCCTGGGGAGCGGCGGTCATGGGGATCATCCTTCAAAGATCAGAAGAATCGAGCCGCGCGGAGTTTCGTCCGCACGGCTCCAAGCTATCTTAGGGATCAGCCCTGTCCGTTGATCGGAAGCGCGACGAAACGGCTTCCTTCACTGGACTGGATCTGGAAGAGCGCCCGAGTGCGGCCGTCCTTCTTGGCCTGGTTCAGTGCCTTGACGACATCGTCGGGGCTGGAGACTTCCTGGTTGTTGACCGAGGTGATCTTCTCGCCTTCCTTGATGCCCTTGTCGGCAGCCTCGGAATCCGGGTCGATGCCGGTTATCGCCAGGCCCTTGCCGTCGTCGGAAGGACCGACCGTCAGGCCGAGATCGGCAAGCGCCTTCTCGGAAGCCGGTGCCTCAGGCTGCTGTGGCTGGTTGTTGTCATCGGCAGACGCATCCTTCTGGTCGGCCGGCAGCGTGCCGAGTTCGACGGTGAGAGGCTGGGCCTTGCCGGCGCGCCAGACTGAAAGCTCGACCTTGCTGCCCGGCTGCATCGCGCCGATGCGGCGGCTGAGATCGCGGGCATCCTTGATCGTTTCACCGTTCAGCGCGGTGACGACGTCGCCGGCCTTCATGCCGGCCTTCTCACCCGGCGATCCGGCCTGCGGGGCGACGACAAGGGCGCCGCTCGGCTCGGAAAGGCCGATGGATTCGGCGATGTCCTTGGTTACCGGCTGGATCTGGACACCGAGCCAGCCGCGCGAGACCTGGCCGTCCTTCATCAGATCGGCGACGACGTCCTTGGCGGTCGAGGCGGGAATGGCGAAGGCGATGCCGACGCTGCCGCCCGACGGTGAGAAGATCGCGGTGTTGATGCCGACGACTTCGCCGTTGAGGTTGAAGGTCGGGCCGCCAGAGTTGCCGCGGTTCACGGCGGCATCCACCTGCAGGTAATCATCATAGGGACCGGAGCCGATATCGCGGCCGCGGGCCGAGATAATGCCTGCCGTGACCGTGCCGCCGAGGCCGAAGGGGTTGCCGACGGCGACGACCCAGTCGCCGACGCGGACGTTATTGTCGTTGGCCCAATTGACGTAGGTGAACTTCTTGCCCTTGCCGTCAACCTTCAGCACGGCGAGGTCGGTGCGCGGATCCTTGCCGATCAGCTTGGCATCGAGCTCGGTGCCGTCATTCATGACCGCGACGAAGGCTTGGCCATCGGAAACGACGTGGTTATTGGTGACGATGTAACCATCCTCGGAGATGAAGAAGCCGGAGCCCTGGGCGACGGGGCGGAGGCGACCCTTGCCGCCCGGACCATTCGGGCCGCCATTCGGGCCGTTCTGGCCGAAGCGCCGTTGATGACCCTGCTGATCATTCGGATCCTGGCCGAACTGCTTGAAAAACCGCTTCAGCGGATGATCGTCGGGAAGGTCATCGAAGCCGCGACCGTTGAAATCGAAGGAGAAGCCTTCATTGTTGTCAGCGACGGGATTGACGCGGTTTTCGACCCGGACAGAAACGACGGCCGGCGAAACGGCATCGACGACATTGGCGAAGCTCGGAACGGCAGGCGCCTGAACCTTGACAGCTTCGGCATAGGACCGGGTGATTTCGAGCGGAACGCCGGTTGCGAGCACAGCGGCTGCGATACCGGCGACGGTAGAAGCCTTGAGCACGGTGGCGAGGGACGGACGTCCGTTGAAATTCTTGAGCATTGGAGCACCTTCTCTTGTTCTTGGATCTTCAGACCGGCGACGCCGGATCAGTCGATGACTGAAGATATAGAACGCCGCACCTTACTGCGAACTGTCCGGCCAATGAAAAGTTCGTAATGTTTGCAATGTTTGTCTACGGCAAACTCATATGGATTTCACCCGCAACAGCTTCTCGTCAGGGATCCTGCGCTGCGCGCCCGCCTTTTCGCTGCCGCCGGTCATGATGGAGGATTAGCGGCTAACCGTTTACTTTTTCAGAAGCTCGCTCAGCTTCGCCTGCTCGTCTGCCGTCAGCTTGCTGCCGGTCGGTTTGCCGGCCCTGTTGCGGGCAAAGACCAGCAGTGACAGCCCGCCCACAAGCACCAGCAGCAGCGGTGCACCCCAGAGCAGCCCCGTCTTCAGGCTGAGACGCGGTTTCAAAAGCACGAATTCACCGTAGCGCGAGACGATGTAGTTCAGCACCGCCTCGTCGCTGTCGCCATCGCTGATGCGCTCGCGCACCAGCAGCCGCAGGTCCTTGGCCAGATCGGCGTTGGAATCGTCGATCGACTGGTTCTGGCAGACCATGCAGCGCAGCTCGGCCGAGAGAGCGCGAGCGCGGGCTTCCAAAGCTGGATCGGCCAGCACCTCGTCGGGATTGACGGCGAAGGCGGAGACGGGCGTGAAGAGGACGAAAAGGACGATGAGGAGCCGGGAGAGAAGCCGCATTCCCCTTCGCCCCTCGGGGAGAAGGTGCCCGACAGGGCGGATGAGGGGGCCACCCTTCGCAGCACAGGCGACCTTTCGCTTGCGCTCAAGCTCCTCGCAGCTCCGCCGCTCGGCCCCCTCATCTGCCCTTCGGGCATCTTCTCCCCGATGGGGAGAAGGGGAAGAAAGCCGTGAGCGCGTCATTCCGCAGGCTCCATGGCAGGAGCTGCCGGCTTCGCCTTGCGGCGCGGGGCGCCGACACGCAGGCGCCGGTCGCTGAGCGAGACCAGGCCGCCGAAGGCCATGATCACCGCGCCGCCCCAGATGCAGAGAATGAACGGCTTCCACCAGATGCGCACGACGATGCCGCCGTCCTTGGTGGCGTCACCCAAAGAGACGTAGAGCTGGCTGAGGCCGAAGGTCAGAATACCAGCCTCCGTCGTCGGCATCTGCCGGGCGGTATAGAGCCGCTTGGCCGACCAGGTATCGGCAACCGCGACACCGGCGCGGCGGATGGTGAAGTGGCCGCGCTCCTCGGTATAGTTCGGCCCGGTCCCCGGCTGCATGCCGTCGAAATGCAGGCTGTAACCGCCGGCCTTCGTCACCTCGCCGGGCTTCATCTCGATGACATGCTCGCTCTGGAAGGTCGTGACCGCGACGATGCCGAGCACGGTGACGCCGAGCCCGGCATGGGCTAGCGCCGTGCCGAAGGCGGAACGCGGCAGGCCGGAAAGCCGCCGCCAGGCAAGGCTGCCCGCCACCTTGCCGATGCCGGCGCGATACCAGAGATCGGCGACCGCGCCGAGGATGAGGAACAGCCCGGCGGCCAGGCCGAGGACGGCAAGCACCGGCCCGCCATGTTCGATATAGAAGAAGATCAGCGCGGCAAGGAAGGCGAGACCTGCGACGACATAGAGCCGCTGCAGGGCACCCAGCAGATCGCCGCGCTTCCAGGCCAGCATCGGCCCGAAGGGTACGATGACGATCAGCGGTGCCATCAGCAGGCCGAAGGTCAGGTTGAAGAAGGGTGGTCCGACGGAGATCTTGTCGCCGGTCAGCGTTTCCAGCAGCAGCGGATAGAGCGTGCCTGTGAGCACCGTGCCGCAGGCGACCGTCAGGATCAGATTGTTGACGACGAGCGCGCCCTCGCGCGAGATCGGCGCAAACAGCCCGCCGGCCGAAAGCTTCGGCGCGCGGAAGGCAAACAGCGACAGCGCCCCGCCGATGAAGATCAGCAGGATGCACAGAATGAAGACGCCGCGGGATGGGTCGCTGGCAAAGGCATGCACCGAGGTCAGCACGCCGGAGCGCACCAGGAAGGTGCCCATCAGCGACAGCGAGAAGGTGAGGATGGCGAGCAGCACCGTCCAGATCTTCAGCGCCTCGCGCTTTTCCATGACAAGCGCCGAATGCAGCAGCGCAGTGCCGGCGAGCCACGGCATGAAGGAGGCGTTTTCCACCGGGTCCCAGAACCACCAGCCGCCCCAGCCGAGCTCGTAATAGGCCCAGTAGGAGCCCATGGCGATGCCGAGCGTCAGGAAGGTCCAGGCCGCCAGCGTCCAGGGCCGCACCCAGCGTGCCCAGGCAGCGTCGATGCGCCCTTCCATGAGCGCAGCAACGGCAAAGGAGAAGCAGACGGAGAAGCCGACATAGCCGAGATAGAGCAGCGGCGGATGGATCGCCAGACCAACATCCTGAAGCACCGGGTTGAGATCGCGGCCCTCGGCCGGCGCCGGATCGAGCCGCAGGAAGGGATTGGAGGTCAGCAGGATGAACAGCGTGAAGGCGACCGAAATCCAGGCCTGCACGGCCAATACATTGGCTTTCAGCGTCTCCGGCAGATTGCGGCCGAAGACGGCGACCAGCGCGCTGAACAGCGTCAGGATCAACAGCCAGAGCATCATCGATCCCTCGTGATTGCCCCAGACGCCGGAGTATTTGTAGATCAGCGGCACCAGCGAATGCGAATTCTCCCAGACGTTTTCGACCGAGAAATCCGAGACGACATGGGCATAGGTCAGCACGGCGAAGGAGAAGGCCACAAGCGCAAACATCGCCAGCGAGCCGACCGTCGCCACATCCATCATCGCCCGGTCGTGACGACGGGCTCCGATCACCGGCACGATGGAAAGGATGAGCGCCGTGGCCAGCGCCAGCACCAGCGCGTAATGGCCGATCTCGATGATCATGGCGTCGCCTTCACTTGCTGTTCCTCTTCCTGGCCCTGACCTTCCTGGCCTTGGCCTTCCTTCCACAGCCCCTGGGCTTTCAGCTTGTCGGCCACCTCCTTCGGCATATAGGTCTCGTCATGCTTGGCAAGCACGGTGTCGGCGACGAAGATGTTCGTGCCGGCAGTGAACATGCCTTCGGTGACGACGCCCTGGCCCTCGCGGAAGAGATCGGGGAGGATGCCGGTATATTGGACCTTGACGGCATTGGCGCTGCCGTCGGTGACGGCAAATTCCACCGTCGAGCCGGTGCCGCGCACGACACTGCCCTCACCGACCAGGCCGCCGAGGCGGATGCGGGTTTCCGGCGCCACCGGCGTCTTGGCGAGATCGGCCGGCATGTAGAAATAGGCGACCGACTGGCTGAAGGCGAACATCACCAGCAGCACGGCGGCGAGGATGAAGCCCATGCCGCCTGCAATCACCGCCAGGCGCTTCTGCTTGCGCGTCATTGCGTCGCTCCCTCCGGGGCTATGCCGAGTTCCCTGGCCAGCGCCAGCAATTGCCTGCCCTGTTCGCCGGGCGGCGGAAAGGCCGCCAGCCCGCGCTTCAGGGCGCCGGCGGCGCGATCCTTGTCGTTCAATACGGCGTAAGAGCGGACGAGCCGCATCCAGCCCTCGAAATTGTTCGGATCCTCGCTGAGCTTGGCATCGAGGCTTTCGACCATGCCGCGGATCATCTGCTGCCGGTCGCCGGCGTTCATGGTCTCGGCCGCCGTCACATCCTGCTGCGTGGGATTGCCGGGAGCCGGATTGGCGCCCGAGGCAGATGGATTGGCGCCCTGGGCAGCCGAACCAGGGCCTGCCGGCGCGCCGCCGTTCATGGCGATATGCTGGTTGACCAGCGGCAGCCACGGCGCATCGGCCGGCGATTGTTTTGCCAGTGCCTCGAAGGCCTGCCGCGCCTCATCGGGCCGTCCCGCCTGCTCCATGCTGAGGGCGATATAGAAACGGGCGCGCGGATTGTCAGGCTCCAGCGTCAGCGATTGCTCCAGCACTTGCCGCGCCTCCTCCGTCACCACCCCGTCGGAGACAGCGATCAGCGTCTCGGCAAGGCCATCGAGCCGGACCGGGCTCGGGCCGAGAAGCCGGATGGCGTGGCGGTAGGCCACTTGCGCGTCGTTGATGCGCATCGTGCGGAAATAGATCGGCGCCAGCACGTCCCAGCCCTTGCCGTCATCAGGTTTCTCAGCCAGGTGCCGTTCCGCTTTGGTGATCAGCACCGCTACGTCATTGCCAGGGTTTTCCAGCCGCGCTTCCAGCGGCTGCGAGGGCAGGTCCGGCCTGCCCGTCGTCAAATAAAGACAGAGGCCGAGAACCGGCAGGAGCAGGAGGACGAAGGCCTCGGTGAAACGGTGATGCCGCGCGGGTTTCAGTGTCTGCGCCGGCTCGTCGGCAGAGACGGCGATCAGCCGCCGGCCGATTTCCGCCCTGGCATAATCAGCCTCCTCCGGGGTGATCAGCCCGCCATCGAGATCGCGGTCGAGCTCGCGCAACTGGTCGCGATAGACAGCCGTCTCGCCCGCACGGATATTATCCGCCGCCTTCGCTCCGCGCAGAAGGGGGTAGAGCAGGATGACGGCGAGGGCTGCCGTCAAAGCGGCAACGAGAATCCAGAACAGCATGTCGCCCAAATACGTGAAGCGCGCCTTCATTCCAACTGCCAAAGCCGGAATGACGAAGATTTGAGGTTAGCACATAATTCCCATGTGCTGGTTTAAAGCGATAGATCGTCCTTAGCGCGCGCTCTATTGGCCGCAATTCAGAGCGGCGACCAGCTGCCGTCGTCGTTGCGGCAGGCAGCGCCCCGCGCCACCGTGTCCTTGCCGTCGACGGTCAGCGTATGGGTATATTGCCGGCAGTTCTGCGAACCGACCTGATAGGGTGCAGCCGCGACGACCTTGCCGGTCACGTCCTTGCCGGTCCAGAGCACGGGCTGGCCGACGGCGGCCCCTTCCAGTGCCCGATATTCCGCCTCTAGCGCCCGCTGCTTGTCGCTGTCGTTCAAGCTCACATCGCTGCGGCCGACAATGCCGCCGTGCAGCGCGGTGATGAAGGCGGCCGATGCCGAGGGCTTGCTCGAAAAAATGCCGCGTGAGGCGGCACCCTTCGTCGTCGTGCAGCCGGACAGCGCGACGGCGACGAGAAGAGCAGAAACGATCATGCCTTGCGAGCGTAAAATCATTGCGTCGAACCACGATCAGGGGTCAATTTCAGCCGATCGAAGTGCAGCGTCCCCGTGTCAGCATTAAGGCAAAGCATGCTATACATTTGCTAGTATCTTTGTGACATCAAGCAGTTGCTCATGCAACATCCTTTGTGACGCCAGGCAGGATAAGCTTCGCCTTCAGCCCGCCCCATTCACCGCGGGAAAGCTCGAGCCGTCCCTGGTACTCATTGGAAATCTCGGTGACGATCGAGAGGCCGAGCCCGGTTCCCGGCTTGCTTTCGTCGAGCCTGCGGCCGCGCTTCAGCGCCTCGCGGATCTGATCCGGCTCCAGGCCCGGCCCGTCATCCTCGACGGCGAGCTCCACCCAGTGGCGGCGCGCGCTCGCCTCACCCCCTTCACATCCTCGCCGGCCTCGACGGCCGAAAGCCGCACCCGGCTCTTGGCAAAGCGCGCTGCATTTTCCAGGAGATTGCCAACGGTCTCCTCGAGATCCTGCTGCTCCATGGCAACGGCCAGATGCGGCGGCGAGACGACGAGATCGAATTCAGTATCGACGTTCAGCCGGCGCATGACGCGCACCAGTCGCTCGAGCGCCGGCTCGGCATCGGTGCGGGCGAGCACGGATTCGCGCTGCGCGGCGATGCGCGCCCGATTGAGATAGGACTGCACCTGCCCCTGCATCGATTCCGCCTGGCTGCGGACCAGCTCACCATGGGATTTTTCGAGGACGCGCGCCTCGTTGAGCAGCACGGCGATCGGCGTCTTCAGCGAATGCGCGAGATTGCCAACCTGCATGCGGGCCCGCTCGACGATGCGGCGGTTGCTATCGATCAGCGCGTTCACCTCGTTGGCAAGCGGCAGGATTTCGCGCGGGAAGTCGCCTTTCAGCTGCTCGCTCTCGCCGGCGCGGATGCGCTCCAGTGCGGCGCGGGCCTTGTCGAGCGGCTTCAGGCCATAGAGAATCGCCAGGGCGTTGACGATCAGGCTGCCGACGCCGAAACCGGCAAGCGCCAGATAGAGGCTGTGGGAAAAGGTGCGCACGTCGTCCTCGACGACATCGACATTGCCGGTGACGCGGACGCGCGCCGCGCGCCCGTCGGTATCAAGCACCACTTCGGTCTCGGCCACCTGCACACGGTTCCCGGAGGCATCCGTCACCTGATAGTACCGCTCGTAATTCTTGTCGAAAGGCGCCTCGACGACGGAGGGAACCGGGATGAGCGCCGAGCCGAGCGAAGGCGACACCAGCGGAGCTGTCGTATAGGTGCCGAGCGGTTCCACCACCCAGTACCAGCCGGTCTTCGGCTGGGCAAAGCGCAGGTCGCCGAGCTGCGGGCTGCCGCTGAGTGCGCCCTGATCGCCGATCGTCACCGAATTGATGACATTGTAGAGCTGCGCCCTCAACAGATCCTGGAAACCGCGTTCGGCGCTCTTGCGGTAGAGGGTGGAGATCAAGAGGCCGATCACCACCAGCGCCACCGTCGACCAGACCGTGGTCAGCAGCAACACACGTGCGGTGAGCGACTTAATTCGCATGTTTCGGCGCTTGGATGCGGTAACCGAGACCGCGCACCGTTTCGATCAGGTCGACGCCCATTTTCTTGCGCAGGCGGCCGACGAAGACTTCGATCGTGTTGGAATCACGGTCGAAATCCTGGTCGTACATATGCTCGACCAGTTCCGTGCGCGAGACGACCTCGCCCATGTGATGCATGAGATAGGAAAGCAGTCGATATTCGTGCGAGGTCAACTTCAGCGTCGTGCCGTTGACCGTCGCCTTCGAGGATTTGGTATCGAGGCGTACCGGCCCGCAGATGATCTCGGATGAGGAATGCCCGGCCGCACGCCGGATCAGCGCCCGAATGCGGGCCAGCACTTCCTCGACATGGAAGGGCTTGGTGACGTAGTCGTCGGCACCGGCATCGATGCCGGCGACCTTGTCGCTCCAGCGGTCGCGCGCCGTCAGGATCAGCACCGGCACGCCGCGGCCGGCGCCGCGCCATTTTTCAAGAACGGTGACCCCGTCCATCTCCGGCAGGCCGATATCGAGGATGATGGCGTCATAGGGTTCGGTGTCGCCGAGGAAATGGCCTTCCTCGCCGTCGAACGCCTGGTCGACGACATAGCCCGCCTCCTTCAGCGTGTCGGCCAGCTGCCGGTTCAGATTAACGTCGTCTTCGACTACCAGGATGCGCATCGGTCCACTTTCGTCCGCTTCAAATCGATCAATGTCCTGAATAAGCCGATTCCGCCTACATCGGAACCTTTACCGTGACTTTGCGTGGGCGCTGGCCATTGCCCTGCACAAGAACGGTGATGATGCAGGTATCGCCCACCGGTTGCACGGACAGCAACTGGCCGCCGGTCTGCTCGACGACCTGGGCGGCGGCGGCGCTGCAATCGCCTCCGACACGCACGACAAAAGTGCTCGTGGCGTCCGGTGAGGGCGCCGATACCACCAGTCCGGCGGCCAATGCTGCGACGCTCAGAGGAAAGGCCATGTGTTATGCTTTCAAGGTAATGCCAACTTGCCCCGAATATGTACTCACGCGACCTGAATGGCAAATGAATGCGCTGTAATGCAGGGTGTCTAGAACTGCTCTCGACTGTTCGGGACAGCCTGTTTCAGCGCCTGGAAACTGCCGCCATAGCGTCCCCAAACGATGCCCTCCAGCCTTGGAATCCGCGCGTTCTTTATCACCTCCCGTAAAGGTGGGGAGCCGGCGGGACCGACACCATAGTCTTTGTCTGCGAGTCGTCCGCGCTCATCGCATTCCTGCCGACCGCAGCTTTCGCCGGCCGGTTGAAACTGTTATGTCCTTGCAGCCCCCGCATTTCAGACCGTTTCAGCACCAATGCCAAAATCCTCCCGCTTCCGCTCGGCGCAGACGGTCACCGTCCTTGCCGTTACCCAGCTGATCGGCTGGGGCACGACTTTCGACATGCTCGGGGTCATGGGCCGCGTCGTAGCGCCGGATCTCGGCTTGGCGAACGAGGTGGCATTTGCCGGCCTGACGATCATGATGGTGGTTAGCGCCATTGTCGGTCCCGCGACCGGCCGATGGCTCGGCCGCTATGGTGCTGCCCGAGTACTTTCGGCCGCCTCGCTGACCTTTGCGCTTGGCCTGCTTCTGCTTGCCGCCGCAAACGGCATCGTGCTCTATGCCAGCGCCTGGGTCATCATCGGCCTCGGCGGCGCACTTGGCCTCTCGGCACCAGCCTATACCGCCGTCGTCGAGCGCGAGGGCGCGAACGGCAAACGCGTCATCGCCATCCTGATGCTGTTCACCGGCCTATCGAGCGCCATCTTCTGGCCGATCCTCAGCCTGCTCAACGAGACGGTCGGCTGGCGCCTGACCTTTCTCGTGTGCGCGGCGCTGCATTTCTTCGTCTGCCTGCCGCTGCATCTTTTCGCCCTGCCGAAACCGATCGCAACGCATGTCGAAGGCGGCACGGCTGAAATCGCCCCGGTGCCACTATCGAAAGCGGCGCAGCGCAAGGCCTTCTTGCTGATTGCCGCGGCGACGACGATCTCGACCTTCATCACCTTCGGCATCTCCCCATCTCTACTCGAGATCTTCCGCCAATCCGGCGCCTCGCCGGCCTTTGCGCTGCAGCTCGGCTCGACGCGCGGCGTCCTCGGCATCTCGGCGCGTTTCCTCGACATGCTGCTCGGCCGGCGCGGCAACCCCATGCTCAGCGCGGCGATGGGTATCAGCCTCATGGCAATGAGTTTCCTGATGATGCTCTTCGCCAGTCCGTCGACACCGCTGCTCGTCACCTTCATCCTGCTCTACGGCTTCGGTGCCGGCGTCATGACCGTCGCCCGCGCGCTGCTGCCGCTGGCACTGTTTTCACCGCGCGAATTCGGCCTGCAATCGGCCAGGCTGTCGCTGCCGCAAAATCTCGCCAACGCCATCGCCCCGGTCGTCTTCACCGCCATCCTCGACCGCGCCGGCACCGGCCCGGCGCTCGTCGCCTGCGCCGTTCTCGCGGCATTGTCGCTCATCTTCGTGCTGACGCTGATGGCGCTGGTGCGCGGCGCCCGCGCATCGGAGTCAGCCATTCTTAATGTCTCCTGATTATCATCCACGCATGAACGAGAGAGGCTTTTCGCCCGCGCGCCGCAACCGCTGCGGCAGCCAGACCATGAAGCAGCAGCCCCTTTTGACGAATCTTTCGAATCGCTTGCCGCCGCTTTTTCGAAAGTTGAGTTCTGTGGCTCAGAAGCTGAGTCAGCTTGGCGACGATCCGAATCCGGACAATCAGTCATCCATTTGAAATTTCAATGGAATGTAGCTTCCCAGTTAAATGCTTGGGCAATTCAGAGCGGCCGCGTCACCGCCGTGCGGCTGTCGTAATCGGCGGCGATGCGTTTTTCCCGGAGCGGCCGTACGCGCTCGATCGAGAGCTGGTAATCGGGATGCGCCTTGTAGGCGGCAAGGGCCGCCTCATCGTCGAATTCGCCGTAGACCACGAGATCGATCTCGGTGCCCAACTGATCGGTCTTCACGTTGCTGCCAATTTCCAGCAGCCGCGCATGCGGAATGCCGGTCAGGATCGAAAGCCCGGCCCTCACCTCCTGCAGATGTTCCTCCTGCACGGTGAAGAAGACGATATGACGGATCACGCGGAAGCTCCTGTCGGATTTGTCAAAATGATGGAGCGGCCTTGGCGCATCCTATCGGACGCGCGGCACTCCGGCTGTCAGCCGGGCGATAACATGCGCGCCCCAGGCCTTCAACCGAGCGAGCATGCCATGGGCCGCATCGGGACGTATCGCCGCATCGAAGACCATGGCATAGACTGCGAGCTTTTCCGCCCGGTCGGTGCCGTTGACGATGCGGCGCGCATTCACCCAGTCCGCGGTCGTTGCATTCAGATGATCGGCGAGCTTGTGGCCGGTAAAGCTGCCCTGCAGCATGCCCTCGATCAGGATCGTCACCGCCGCATCCATCTCCATCGCCCGGTCGGGTCCGGCAACGAGGTCGATCCCCGTCAGCACGCTCATCGCCTCATAGTTCCGCTTATGGGTGAGCTGCACCAGGCCGCGGCCGAGCCAGCTGCAGCCATCCTCATCCGGCCGCCAGTAGGGCGTCTTCACCCAGGAGAGCCGGCCCGCGGCAAAGGCCGTCTCCAGAATCTCGACCGCGCGCGCATCGCTTTCCGCCAGCGTCTCACGCACCGGCTGCATCGTATAGGCAGTCTCGTGATAAGCGGTTGCGAGGATATAGGCGAGCCACCGACGGTCGGCATCGGCAAAGCGTTCTTCCCAAGCGTCGAGAATCGCCGTGATGCCCACTACCTGAGGCTGAGTCAGGTTTCCTTTGAAGAGTCGGTGCCGTACCGTATCGAAAAAGAATGTCCGGTCCATGTGGACAACCATTCCGCGCTTCCCTCGAAATATCATGGTTAAAACCGTCTTAATCGATTAAATTCAATTTAATCGTTTAAAGTGTTTAAGCCACTGATTTACACGCCTTTTGTCTTATGCAATGCATCTTCTTGCCCCGAAGCCTTACCACGAACAGAGGAGACTTCCGATGCAGACGCCCGCCAATAGCCAAACCACCATTCCCCAGCATGTCGTCGATCAGATGGAAAACGAATGGCGCCAGGTTCGCCCTGAACGCGAAAATACGCGCCCGGCCCAGCAGCCTCAACAGCAACGCTGAAATAGACGCAAAACGCTACCAATGTAAGCTCGAGCGCCTGCCAGCGCCCGATCAATGCCCCGGCCAGTCACTCGTGGCCGGGTGAATTTTTCCCAATTGCAATCAACGTCCAGCGGTTTGCCCCCTCATCACATTACCGCCCCTCATCTCATCACAGCATCGAGCCGCTTCGCCAACGTGTCCAACGATCGGGTGAAAACCATTCTATCATCAAGCGCGCGTGACAGCACCAGCGCGCCTTGAATGCCCGCGACGCCCTCCTCGGCGAGCGTTTGCGCCTCCCCCTCGGGGCAGCCTGCCCGCATCAGCGCCGACCGCAAGGCGTCGATCCAGCGGATGAAATAATCGCCGATCGCTGCTGGAAACCGCTCGCGGGTCTTGTCAAGCGCAAAGGCGCCGACGAGGCAGATGCGACGACCGGAGCGGAAATAATCGCTCACATTCGTCCACATCGCGGCGATCGCCTGACCGGCGTCGTCCTTTCTCAGCGGCTGATAGATCGCATGTTCGAACCAGGCATCGACATCGGCGAGCACGGCACCCGCCATCTCCTCCTTGCCGTCGGGAAAGAAGTGGTAAAGGCTGCCCTTGCCGATGCCGGTGCGTTCGGTGATCCGGCTGAGCGACGTGCCCTCATAGCCGAACTCGCGGAAGATTTCCGCCAGCAGCGGCACGATGTCGGCGCGTTCGTAGACGGTCTTCACCCGCGGCTTCCTTGGCTTGTTCAGAGGCCGAGTTCGGTCAGACCGGGATGGTCGTCCGGCCGCCGGCCGAGCGGCCAATGGTACTTGCGCTCCGATTCCCGGATCGGCAGGTCGTTGATGCAGGCGAAGCGGCGTTGCATCAAGCCGGCGGCGTCGAACTCCCAGTTCTCGTTGCCATAGGAGCGGAACCAGTTGCCGCTGTCGTCGTGCCATTCATAGGCGAAGCGCACGGCGATGCGATGATCGGTGAAGGCCCAGATCTCCTTGATCAGCCGGTAATCCAGCTCCTTTGCCCATTTGCGGGTGAGGAAGGCGACGATCTCGGCGCGGCCGGTGATGAATTCGGCACGGTTCCGCCAGCGGCTGTCCGGCGTATAGACGAGCGAGACGCGCTCGGGATCACGGCTGTTCCAGCCATCCTCGGCAAGACGGACTTTCTGGGTGGCGGTCTCAAGGGTGAAAGGCGGGACGAGGCTGGACATAGGTTCTCCGGGCTCCTGTACTGAACGGTTATCATTGTGCTGATCGGTACAATGATTGACAAGCCGATTCGAGGCGGCGTTTCCCCTCAGAGGTTGGAATGCAGGCTCCACCGCAGCGGCAGGGCATCCGGGCGAAGCACGATCGCTTCGGGCGTGAAACGCCACAGCCGTTCCGCCCGTTGAAAGGAGGCGATCTCAGGCGAATCCAGCAGCACCTCGACCCTGCCCGTCATCTGCAGCGTGTCGCCGCTTTCGAAATCGATGAACACCAGACCCGCCTTCGGGTTGACGAGGAAATTACCGAGCGTGTTGAAGAACCGATTGCCGGGAAAGTCGGGAATGGTCAGCACGCCATCGGCGCCGATCCGGACGAAGCCGGCATTGCCACCGCGATGAGACACGTCCACCTGTCGCTCGCCATTGTCGCGGTCGACATAGGAGGCGACGAAAAATGTATCGGCGCCCTCAATCATCCCTAGCGCCCGATCGTCGAGTTGGCCGGAATGAGCGGGCGGCATTGCGGTCAGCATATCCGGATCGCGGACGAAGGCGGAAGAGCGAAGCTGGATATATTGCGGGCAATTGCCGAAGCTCTGGCCGACGCGCACTTGGAAAGCTCCAGCATCCGCCCTGCGGATCACGCCGTTCAGCCGGTTGCGCCGCCGGGTCTCGAGTTGGATGCCGAGCATTCCGATCGCGTCGCCATCCTCCATGCCGGCATCGGCAGGATCGGCTGCGTCGCGCGGCAGGCGAACCTCGAGAATCTCCGGCTCCGGCGAGGCCATGAAACCAGGGCGCTCAGCCCTGACCGTCGCCCAGACATCGCCCATGGAATCGACGGCGCCGAGCACGACGAAAGGCAGCATCGGAAAGAAGGCGCGGTGCTGCTCCGGCATGGCCTTGCGGACGAAATTCCGTCCCGGCCCGTCCATGCGTTCGGCGACACCGACACTGCGCTGCATGGCGAGTTCACCCACATGCCAGGGCGATGTGGCGTCCTGTCTTGTCTGCTCCAGCATCACGGCCTCCTTTTGGACAGCATTTAGGGAACCGGGACAGCGGCCTGCCCCGGCGGCTTGTCACGCGGCAAGGCCGATCTTGGTCTTGCGAAAACCGACGAAACCCGGCAGCGCCTCAATGCGCGCAAGCCAGGCACGAACGCTTGGATAGGCTGAGATATCGACATTGCCCTCCGGTGCGTTGGCGATGTAGCTGTAGAGCGCCACGTCGGCGACCACAGGATTGTCGCCGATCAGGAAGCTGCGGCCGTGGAGCTCCGCCTCGATCAGCGCGAGAATGCGGTGCGCCCGGGCGATCACCTCGTCAGTGCGGAAATCGGCGCCGAAGACGGTGACCAGCCGCGCGGCACATGGTCCGTAGGCGATCTCGCCTGACGCAACCGAGAGCCATTTCTGTATCCGCGCCGCGGCCACCGCCTCTTCCGGCAGCCAGTCGGTGCGGCCGTATTTGCGCGCGAGATAGACGAGAATGGCAGAGGAATCGGCAATGACCGTGCCATTGTCGTCGAGCACCGGCACCTGGCCAAAGGGATTGAGCTTCAGAAAGTCCGGCGCCTTGTGGGCACCTGCCGCCATGTCGACCTCGACCAGTTCATAGGGCACGCCAAGCAGCGACAGGAACAGGTGAGCCCGGTGCGAATGGCCGGAAAGCGGGTGATGATAGAGTTTCATGATGGTTCCTTTGGTCTTCCGATTGACGGGATGCGGTTGGCGATGGCCGCTTCGAACCATCTGTTGCGTAATTTACTGCCTTCCATCTGGCTGCAGTAGAATGCTAATCTGGAAGGCATGCTACCAATTCATGGAAGGATAAAATGGACCGCCTCGACGCCATGACCGTGCTCCTTGCCGTCGTCGAACAGGGCAGCCTGTCGGCCGCCTCACGGCATCTGCGATCCCCGCTCGCAACCGTCAGCCGCAAGGTTTCAGAACTGGAAGCCCATCTCAACGCCCAGCTGCTGCAACGGAGCAACCGGAAGATCACGCTGACGGAAGCCGGCCGCTCCTATGTCGAGGCGGCGCGGGAGATTCTCGATCGAGTGGAAGAGGCGGAACGGACGGCAGCCGGTGAATACAGCGCGCCGAAGGGCGAGTTGACGATGACCGCGCCGATCGTCTTCGGGCGGCTACACGTCTTGCCTGTCGTGGTGGATTTCCTGAAAGCCTATTCCGATATCAATCTGAGGCTGATGCTTGGCGACCGGATATCGAACCTCGTCGAGGATCATATCGACGTAGCGCTCAGGATCGGCAACCTGCCGGACAGCAACCTGATCGCCACAAGGCTCGGCGCGATCCGCCGTACGGTCTATGCCAGCCCGGATTATCTGACACGGCACGCCCTGCCCCGGCATCCAGGCGATCTCGCTGGGCATGCCTGCGTTACCTTCGAGGGTATGGCCTCGATGCTGAGCTGGACATTCACCGAGGGCAAACATGATCTCGCGGTGCCGATCCGCTCGCGGCTGGCCGTCAACACCGCCGAGGCCGCGGTCGATGCGGCTGTCGCCGGCCTCGGCATGAGCCGCGTGCTCTCCTACCAGGCCGCACGCGCCGAGATGGCCGGGTTGCTGGTGCCGCTGCTCGAAGATTTCGAACCGCCGCCGGCGCCGGTGCATCTCGTCTATCCCGCGCAAGGCCTGGTGCCCCTGAAGCTGCGAGCACTGCTCGATTTCGCGACGCCGCGCCTGCGCGCGACGCTGAACAGGTCCTAAAGCGCGTGGCGATCTTTCAGATTCGCCCTCGCGCTTCAGGTCTTTGTTTTTACGCATGTCGTTCGCGCAAAACCGCTGCACACTTTTGCGCGACATGCTTTAGGCAAGCTTACCCTCTTCCGCCTTGTAGAAATACTGGCTGGCGACCAGCCAGCCCTTCAGCGGCCGGAGCGGCGGAATGCAGGTGGCGAGCATGAAGGGACCGGTGACCAGAAGCTGCACCCAGATCGGCGCCGAAAAGGCCACCTCCAGCCACACGCCGAGCAGCACGCTCGGGATGCAGGCGAAGCAGATGACGAAGAAGGCCGGACCGTCGGCCGGATCGGCGAAGGAATAATCGAGGCCGCAGACTTCGCATTCCGGCTGCAGCGTCAGGAAGCCCTTGAACATATGGCCCTGGCCGCATCGCGGGCAGCGTCCCCTGATGCCGGTCTGTATCGGAGGAAGTGGGGGATATTCCGTGTCCATGACGATCTCGCTTTGCTGTACCGCGAACATTGATACCATCAATGCCTTTTAATGTATGCATGCAATATAATTACATTGCGAGGAGATTGCCAGTCAATTCGTCAGAATGCCGCAGATGTCCTAGCTGACTGCAGATTTCTGAAACAGCATTTGGGGCCGCAGCCAGGCTTGGCAGCCTGGGCGGATCAAACGTGAACGTGACGGATATGCTTCGCCATGCCCGGACAGCTTAGAGTGCGGCCGATCTGATCCCCACCGCTTCCGGCTTTCGCCCGGGCCTGATCAGCCCGAGGCGGGGTTCTGCGTCAGAAGAACGACGCCGCCATCTCAGGCGGGCCTTCGAGCGCATGGGCCATGAATTCCAGTGCGCCGCGCAGTTTCTCCCGGGTGATCGGTCCGCCAAGGCAGACGCGCACCGTCTCGGGTGCCGTGCCCTCGACCGTGAAGGCATCGCTTGCGACGACGCCGATGCCGGAAGAACGGGTATGGCTGCCGAAGGTAGAGCGGGTCCAGCCGTTGGAGAGCGGCAGCCAGATGTTGAAGCTGATCGGATCGGCGCGGTAACTGCCGGCCGGCAGGATAGCGGCAAGCATTTGCTGGCGGGCGGCGGCCTCAGCGCGGATGAAACGCAGGATCGTATCGGCGGTGCCGTCCTCGATCCAGCGGGTGGCGAGTGCCACGGTCAGTGGCGAGGCCATGACATTGTTGGCGCGCATGGCGCTGACGAAGGGCCACACTGCCTTACTGTCAGGCGCCACGACATAGGCAAGGCGCAGACCCGCGCCGATGCATTTCGCCAGCCCGCCGATATGCCAGGTCAGATCGGGTGCTGTTGCGGCGAGCGGCGCCGGGCCTTGCTGGGGAATGAAGCCGTAGGCATCGTCTTCGACGATCGGCACATGATATTTGCGGGCGACGGCTGAGATTTCCTCGCGGCGCCTGGCCGGGATGGTCAGCGTCGTTGGGTTCTGCAGCGTCGGATTGAGATAGAGCGCCTTCGGCTTCAATCTCTCACAGGCGTCTGCAAAGGCATCCGGCAGGATACCGTCCTCGTCCATCGGCAAGCCGGCCAGATTGAGCCGCAGCTGGGCGGCGATCGAGCGCATGCCGGGATAGGTGATGATTTCCGAAAGCACCGTTTCGCCCGGTTTTGCCAGCAGGCCGAAGATCGCCAGCAGGGCCGGATGGGCGCCGGGTGTGACGAAGATGCGCTCCTGCGAGGGCACCAGCCCGCGACGGCTGAGCCAGGAGGCAGCAGCCGCCTTGTCCATGCTGGAGCCGCCGAAACCCTGATAGCGCAAAAGCGGAATGAGGCTCGCCGCTACCGCCGACATGCCCTCGCGCATGCGGGCGATCAACTCGGGATCATCAGGTTCCGGGGGCATGTTCATCGAGAAATCGACGATGGAGGCGCGGCGGGGATCGGGCGCGGCGTCGGGCGCGAATCCCCGGCGCTCCTTGTCCGCGCCACCGGTAACGAAGGTGCCTCGGCCGACATGCGAATCCACAAGCCCGCGCTTCTGCGCCTCGACATACCCTCTGGCTACCGTCGTGAAATCGACATTCAGCCGCTTGGCGAGTTCGCGCTGCGGCGGCAGCCGATCCCCAGCCACCAGATGTCCGCTGCGCAGATCCATTTCAATCACATCGGCGATCGCCATATAGCGGGGGCTGCTGCTGCGGCTGAGATCTGGATGCCAGTCTTTCATGTCGTGATCCGTGTCAGTCTGATTCCTGATGAGATTGACCGTATATTGTTGCACAATGTCGCTGTCACGAAAAATGTCGCGCCTCCGGGTCCGCAGAGCGACGCAGGACGGAATGCCACAGTTTTTGCGTACAGTTTGATACGTTTAAAGACGGATTGTCGCCGGATTTGACTGCTATTTGCGCAAATACAATCTGGCACGGCGACCGCGCTGTTGCAGGCCGATTTCGGCAGCGTGCGCGCCAATGACGCCTTCACCCGAGAAGGCCCGGGTGAGGCGCGAGGACGGCAAGACAATCGGCTGTGTCTTCGGCGCACATTGACGAGGGTTTGCCGCGCGCTATGGGTTCAGGCATGCGCCGCGAAAGCATCAATGCCGGTCAGCCTTGCCGACAAGATCCACAGGCGTGCCGCCTCCTCGGGATCGGCCGCATGGTCGCTGACGCCGCCGGGTTCTCCATCGGTTGCGCGGATGGCGATATCGCAGTCCTCGCAATAGAGGCCTCCCATACCGTCGAGTTGCGGCGAGGTCGCCGCCCAAACCTGCGTGGCGGCACCCTGGGATGGGGTCTTGAATGTCGGGTCAATCGGATTGCCGTCCGCATCGATCCAGCTAGCACTGACCATTTCCTCCTTTGCGAGATGGCGCTGCAAGGGGGTGAGGATCTTGCCCGGGTGCAGCGAGAAGGCGCGGATGCCGGTGTCGCGCCCGAGCCTGTCCAGATGCACGGCGAAAAGTGCGTTGGCGGTCTTCGACTGGCCGTAAGCCTGCCATTTGTCGTAACCGGTCTCGAATTGCACATCCTCCCATCGCATGGCGGAGTTGCGATGGCCACCGGAGGAAACCGAAACGATGCGAGCGCCGCGCGAGAGCGCCGGCCAAAGGCGGTTGACCAAGGCGAAATGGCCGAGATGATTGGTCGCGAACTGTGCCTCCCACCCGTCGCCGACACGCGTTTCCGGGCAGGCCATGATGCCGGCGCTGTTGATCAGGATGTCGATGCTGCGGCCAGACGCGACGAACCGCTCGGCAAAGACGCGAACGCTTTCGAGGTCGGAAAGGTCGAGCCGATCAATCTCTACGCCATCGATACCGGCGACCGCGCTGCGCGCCGCCTCGATGCTCCTTGCGCCGATGGTCACCTTGGCGCCGGCGCCCGCCAGAGCGCGTGTGGTTTCGAGCCCGAGGCCGGAATGGCCGCCGGTGACGATGACGCGCTTGCCGGAAAGATCGAGACCGGCCAGAACCTCGCCGGCCGTCGTGTGGGGTCCAAATCCGGAACCGATGGGGACTTGTTTATCACTCATGATAATTACCTTTGTTCTGCGACGTTTCCGTCGCTCGGGATGACGGTCGCGAGAATAAGGCGTGGTCTCCAGACGATCCATGCGCTAAAGTCCAACATCTCTTCGCCATCGTCCGGAATTTTACATGGACCCGTTATCCGATGTTCTCGCATTGCTCAAACCGCGCAGTTATGTTTCCGCGGGGCTTGACGCTGGCGGCGCTTGGGCGATCGATTTTCCGCCTCCGGATGGCATCAAGTTCAACGCAGTGATTTCAGGCGCCTGCTGGCTGAGCGTCGATGGCGTTGCCGAAGCTGTCCGCCTGGAGGAAAGCGACTGCTTTCTGCTGACGAGCCGCCGAGCTTTTCGTCTCGCCAGCGATCCGGCGCTCGAAGCGATCCCGTCCGATGCGATCTATTCGATCGCCCGCGACGGCATTGCGACGTGCAACGGCGGCGGCGATTTCTTCCTGATCGGCAGCCGTTTTTCCTTTTCGGAAGGAAATTCGGACATCCTTCTCGGAATCCTGCCACCGATCGTCCATGTGAAGAGGGATTCCGATCACGCCGCCGTGCTGCGCTGGTGCCTCGATCGGATGACGCGCGAATTGCGCGACCAGCAGCCGGGCGGCTTTCTGATGGCGGAGCATTTTGCTCATGTCATGCTCATACAGGTGTTGCGTCTCCATATCGCATCGCCGAATGCGCGCGGCGTCGGCTGGCTTTTCGCGCTTACCGACCGGCGGATCGGTGCGGCTATCGGTGCCCTGCATGCCGATCCAGCCCGCAAGTGGACGTTGCAGTCGCTGGCTGAACAGGCCTCGATGTCCCGGTCCAGTTTTGCTCTCCACTTCAAGGAAAAGGTCGGGCTTGCGCCGATGGATTATCTGACGCGCTGGCGCATGCTTCTCGCAGGTGACCGATTGACAAACTCAGCCGAAGCAATTGCCGGTGTCGCCCTGTCTCTCGGTTATGAATCCGAAAGCGCATTCAGCACCGCTTTCAAGAGAGTGATGGGATGCTCGCCGCGGCAATATGGTCGCGCTCAGCCGCCTGCCGGTGCCATGCGCAATAGTCTCGGCGTTCAGTGAAACCTTGATTGGTGCAGGCATCGGAGGGAGGTCGCGCGTTGGCCTGCTGAAATTCCCTCCGATACGGTCTTGCACCCGCCGTCCATTCTCTTACCTATTCAAGGAGGAATGCGCCGGCTTTCGGCCTTTCGCGCCGGCGCCTATCGGGATGAAAGCATGAATATCGATCCGATTTTGCGGTCAGTCGTGGCCGTCCGTTCCTCCATTCCGGAAGATGCCTTCACGGCGGAGACGCTGGGCACCGTCCGGGAAGGCAGCGGCGTGGTCATTCGCGACAACGGGCTGGTGCTGACCATCGGTTATCTCATCACCGAGGCCGAAGAGGTCTGGCTGACGACCCATGACGGGCGCGTGGTTCCCGCGCATGCGCTCGCCTATGATCAGGAAAGCGGTTTCGGTCTGGTGCAGGCGCTTGGCTCTCTGAATGCGCCTGCGGTGGATCTCGGCGACGCGGCGACGGCCAAGGCCGGCGATCCCGTCGTTCTGGCCGATGGCATCGGAGAATTCGTCGAGGCAAATATCGTCGCCCGGCAGGAATTCGCCGGCTATTGGGAATATCTGCTCGACGAGGCGATTTTCACGGCACCGGCCCATCCCTCATGGGGCGGTGCGGCGCTGATCGGCTCGGACGGCAAGCTTCTCGGCATCGGTTCGCTTCGCCTGCAGATGAGCCAGGGCGACGAGGTCGCCGATATCAATATGGTCGTGCCGATCGACCTTTTGCCGCCGATCCTCGACGATCTCTTGAACCGGGGTCAGGTCAACAGACCGCCGCGGCCCTGGCTCGGCGCCTTCTCCGCCGAGAGCAATGGCGGCGTGGTGGTCATGAGCGTGGCCGAAGGCGGCCCGGCCGCCGAGGCGGGCCTGCGTCAAGGCGATATCATTTCGGAGATCCGCGACGAAGAGGTCGATGGCCTGGCCGATTTCTACCGCAAGCTCTGGAGCAGCGGCCCGGCCGGGGCGGAAATCCCCATGCGGATACTGAGGAACGGCCGGGAAGCCTGGCTGCGCATCAAGTCCGCCGACCGCAACAGCTTTCTCAAGAAGCCGCAGCTGCAGTAAGGTCGCGCCGGCGTCGTGACAGACACGGGCGCTCGTTCGAGCGGATGTCCGTGCATCCTATCCCGCCTCAGAGATTTTCCGATGTGATCGTCAGGAAGCGCACCGGCTCGGCGCTGACCTCCACCTCGATGAGACCAAGCCTGTTCAGCGCAAGGTCTATCGAGCGTCTCGCCTGCACCTCCGGCGCCTGGTCGAGCACGATCGACATGATGCCGCGGCTGAGATAGTCCTGCGTCTCTCGCGTCAATTCGTGGCCGACCCAGAACGGCCGCCCAGCCCTGTTGGCCGCGAGCACGCTCGCAACACCCTTGTTGTCGCCGCCTGCACTATAGACGCCGATGATGCCCGGTTCGCGCCGAAGTGCCGCTTGCAGCAGCTCCATGGCATTGTGCTCGTCATCAAGGTCGAACATGACCTCGATGAAACGATGCTCGTTTGAACCCTTCTCCGAGAGATAGCTGGAGAAGCCGCGGATCCGCTCCTTATGGTTCTCATAGGCGCCGCTGTGGCAGAGAGCGACGAACGAACCGGGGCGCTGCGCCAGCATGCCCGACATATAGTGAGCCGCGGTGCGTCCGGCAGCATAATTGTCGATGCCGACATAGGGCAGTTCGGGGGCCGGACGGGTCATGATCTGGACGACGGGAATGCCGAGACCGGCCGCCTTGCGCACACTGGTGACGACATCGGCATGGTCGGGGGCAACCACGATTAACGCCGACCGGCGTGCCGTCGGGTTGGCGATGTAGCGGGCGAATTGCGCCGGCTCGTTCTCGCGGACGAAGGTGCGGTGAACGACGATGCTGTCGTCGAGCGAGGCGGCGATGCGCTCGAATGCCCGGTTCAGACGCGAATAGAAGCTGGTCTCAGGGCGAACGAGGATCACCTCTATCCGGATCAGGCCGCGATGGGCGACCGGCAGGCTCTGCCGGTATTCAAGCCGTCTTGCCGCCAAGAAGACCTTCTCCACCGTTTCAGGCCGCACGCCGCCGCGGCCGTTGAGGACGCGCTCGACGGTCGCGGTGCCGACGCCGGCTTGCGTCGCAACATCTTTCAAAGTCACCTTCATCAGGCTCACTCACTCCCAAAGCTGACACAGCAGAGCATCGGCCTGCGGTGAGGTCAATGATCAAATTTGATCAAGGAAGCATTGGAGCATGGGGGCGCCGCAGCCGTATCGTGCCAGCAATCCGGGAGGAGCACCGGACGTCCGAAACAAACGAGATCAAGGATTATCCGCTGGCCCGATGCGGCCGGGGGATGACGGAGGAGCCAGATGAAGATCGCACTCGACCCGCATATGCACCGTCACCTCAACCTGCGCGACCTCTGCCGCAAGGCGGCGGAGCTCGGCTACGCGCATATCGAGCTGTCACCGCGTGACGACTTTCTGCCTTGGTGGGTGCGCCCGCGAGCACACAAGGAACGCATCGCGGAATTCAAGTCGGCCCTGAAGGATCACGGCGTCCAGCTCGCCTCGATCCTGCCGATGTACCGCTGGGCGAGCCCGCATGAGGACGAGCGGCAGGCGGCACTGCGCTACTGGAAGGAAGCAATCGCGATCGCGGCCGAGATGGGCTGCGATACGATGAATTCGGAATTTGGCCGCGGGCCGTCGCCGGATCGCAGCCACCGCGCCAGCTGCTGCGGCGGCATACATACCCACGAGCACAGCGAGGCCGCCTGGTGGCGCTCGATCGAAGAGCTCGTCCCGGTGTTCGAACGCGAGGGCGTCACCCTCAATATGGAACCGCATCCGGAAGACTGGTGCGAGACGCTGCATCCGGCGATCGACATGCTGAAGACCATCGGCTCGAACAACGTCAAATTCCTCTACTGCGCGCCGCATACCTTCTATTTCGGTGACGACATGGCGCGGATGATCCGCGATGCCGGCCCGCTGATCGCCCATGTGCATGTGGCCGATACCTATAATCACAAGGCGTCGTCCGGGCTGCGCTATATCATCAATCCGCCGGGCGCCAAGGTCACCATCCATCAGCACATGGATATGTACCAGGGCGAGATCGATTGGGATGTCTTTTTCTCGTCGCTCGCCGCTGTCGGGTTCGACGGCATCATCACCGCCTGCGTCTTCGGCTGGGAGGAGCGCGCCGACGATTCCGGCCGCTTCATGCGCTCTGAAATCCAGAAATATGTCGACAAATACTGGCCCGGGAAACTTGGCTGATCGTCAACATCCGCCCCGGCACCCCACTATCAGGAACAAAACCGTGACCATCACGATTACGACCGCCCCCTGCTGCTGGGGCGTTGATGACGTCAACAATCCAAACCTTCCCGCCTGGGAACGCGTCTTCGACGAGGCGGCAGCGGCCGGCTATGGCGGCCTCGAACTCGGGCCTTATGGTTACGTGCCGCTCGATGATGCGCTCGTCGCCAAGGCGCTCTCCGAGCGCAATCTCTTCATCGTCGCCGGCACGATCTTCGACGATCTCGTCTCTTCTCAAAATCGGGAGGCATTGCTGCGACAGACGGACGAAATCTGCGCCGTCATCACCAGGCTGCCGCAGCCGGAACAGGTGGCGGGCCAGCGGTTCAGGACCCCTTATCTCACGGTCATGGACTGGGGGCACGACGAGCGGGACTATGCCGCCGGCCATTCGGATCGTGCGCCGCGTCTCGACGACAAGGCCTGGGACGGGATGGTCGCCAATATTACGGCGATCGCCGAACTCGCCGAGCGCAAATATGGCGTGCGCGCCGTCATCCACCCGCATGCGGGCGGCTATATCGAATTCGCCGATGACATCGAGCGGGTGGCCGCTGACATTCCGCAGGAGATCGCCGGCTTCTGCCTCGACACCGGCCATAGCTATTATGCCGGCATGGATCCGGTGGAGATGCTTCGCCGCTATGCCGACAGGCTCGACTACGTCCACTTCAAGGACATCGACCAGACCGTCTTCGACCGTGTGCTCGGCTGGAAGATCCGCTTCTTCGATGCCTGCGGACAGGGTGTGATGTGCCCGATCGGCCGCGGCGTCATCGATTATCCCGCTGTCAGGCGGACGCTCGAGGAGATCGGCTATCACGGCTTCATCACCGTCGAGCAGGAGCGCGATCCGCTCAATGTCGCCGGCAGCCTCGAAGATGTGAGGCAAAGCCGCGATTACCTCAGGTCAGCTGGTTTTTAGGGAAAAGACAATGACGAACGACAGGAGAAAGCCGATCCGCTGGGGCATGGTCGGCGGCGGCAGAGGCAGCCAGATCGGCTATATTCATCGCTCGGCAGCGCATCGCGACGACGTCTTTGCCCTTGCGGCGGGTGCTTTCGATATCGATCCGGAACGAGGCCGCGCCTTCGGCGTCGATCTCGGGCTCGACGAAGCCAGAAGCTACCGGGACTATGCGACAATGTTTGCGACTGAGGCCAGGCGGGCCGACGGCATCGAGGCGGTGTCGATCGCAACACCCAACAATACCCATTTCGCGATCTGCAAGGCAGCGCTCGACCATGATCTGCATGTGATCTGCGAAAAGCCGCTCTGCTTTACGACTACCGAGGCCGAGGAGCTGAAGGCGCTTTCTGAGGCGCGAGGCCGTATCGTCGGCGTGACCTATGGCTATGCCGGTCACCAAATGATCGAACAGGCGCGTGCCATGGTCAAGAATGGCGATCTTGGCGAGATCCGCATCGTCAACCTGCAATTTGCCCATGGTTTCCATAGCGCTGCGGTGGAGGAGCAGAACCCCGCGACACGCTGGCGCGTCGATCCGAAATTCGCGGGCCCCAGCTATGTCCTCGGCGATGTCGGGACTCACCCGCATTATATCGCCAAGGTCATCCTGCCGCACCTTAAGATCAGGCGGCTCTTGTGCACCCGTCAGAGCTTCGTCAAAAGCCGCGCGCCGCTGGAAGACAATGCGGTGACCCTGATGGAATATGACAATGGCGCGATCGCCACCATCTGGTCGAGCGCAGTCAATGCCGGCTCCATGCATGGCCAGAAGATCCGCATCGTCGGCTCGAAGGCCAGCATCGAATGGTGGGACGAGCGGCCGAACCAGCTCTCCTACGAAATCCAGGACGAACCGGCCCGCATCCTCGAGCGCGGCATGGACTATCTCTATCCCCAGGCCAGGATCGACGACCGGATCGGCAGCGGCCACCCGGAAGGTCTCTTCGAAGCCTGGGCGAACCTCTATCGCCGCTTCGGCTTTGCCATCAACAATGAGCGCGGCCTCGCCCCTGCGGGGATCGAAGACCTGGTCTTTCCCGATGTCGATGCCGGACTGGAAGGGGTGCGCTGGGTGGAAAACTGCGTACGGTCCGCCGACGCCGGCGGGATCTGGCTGGACTATCGCTAGGTCGTGAACTGCTGTGCGGCGCTGTGTTCAGATAAGCGCGTCGTCATCTTCCGCCGCCTGCGGCGCGCGGCGACGGGTGCTGTCGTTGGCGCCTTTCTTAGGCCCCTCGGCGGCTGCCTCGCGGATTTTCTTAGCGCTTTCGCCGGCGTCGTGTGCGGCTGGCTGCGGGTCGCTCTTTTTCACGAAACGGATCATGGGTCATTTCCTGCTTCGACAGTGGGAGCGCTCCACACAGCGGAGCGCCCTGGAAAAACGGTGTCAGACGGCAAGTGCAGTGGCGCAGCCTTGAACACTTCGGTTATCGGCTGAAGTCTGCCCAGGCATGATCGCCCAATCGGCCGCCCCGGAACGGTTCTGTTCGTCCTCAGTACCCCATGCCGCCCATGCCGCCATTTCCGGCAGCAGACGCAGTGTCCCTTGCGGGAATGTTGGCGATCATTACCTCGGCGGTGATCAGCAGCGCCGCGATCGAACCGGCGTCCTGCAGAGCGGTGCGCACGACCTTGGCAGGATCGACGATGCCGGCCTCGATCATATCGACATAGGTCTCCGTCTGTGCATCGAAGCCCTGATTGTGATCATTGCTGCCGGCGAGTTTTCCGACGACGATCGAGCCCTCGAACCCGGCATTGTCGACGATCTGCCGGATCGGGGCTTCGAGCGCCCTGAGCACGATCGAGATGCCCGCCGTCACGTCGGCGTTCTCCCCGGTCAGTCCCGTGAGCGCCGACTTCGCGCGCAACAGTGCCACGCCGCCGCCGGGCACGATGCCCTCTTCGACCGCCGCACGGGTGGCGTTCAGCGCGTCGTCGATGCGGTCCTTCTTTTCCTTGACCTCCGTCTCGGTCGCGCCGCCGACGCGGATGACCGCGACGCCGCCTGCGAGTTTCGCCAGGCGTTCCTGCAGCTTTTCCTTGTCGTAGTCGGAGGTGGTGTCTTCGATCTGCGCCTTGATCTGCTGGATGCGCGCCTGGATGGCCGCTTTCTCGCCGGAGCCGTCGATGATCGTGGTGGTCTCCTCGTCGATCAGCACACGCTTGGCGTGGCCGAGCATATCGAGCGTGACGTTCTCGAGCTTGATGCCGAGATCCTCGGAAATCATCTGGCCGGCGGTTAGCACGGCAATGTCTTCCAGCATGGCCTTGCGGCGATCACCAAAGCCCGGCGCCTTGACGGCTGCGACCTTCAGGCCGCCACGCAGCTTATTGACGACAAGCGTCGCCAGCGCCTCGCCTTCGACGTCTTCCGAGATGAGGAGCAGCGGTTTGCCGGTCTGTACGACGGCTTCCAGGATCGGCAGCATCGCCTGCAGGCTGCCGAGTTTCTTCTCGTGAACGAGGATATAGGGCTCCTCCAGTTCCACGCGCATCTTCTCGGCATTGGTGACGAAATAGGGCGAGAGATAGCCGCGATCGAACTGCATGCCCTCGACGACATCGAGTTCGGTTTCGGCGGTTCGCGCCTCTTCGACTGTTATGACGCCCTCATTGCCGACCTTGTCCATCGCCCTGGCGATCATCTCGCCGATGGTGGCGTCGCCATTGGCGGCAATGGTGCCGACCTGCGCGATCTCGCCTGACGATTTGACCTTCATCGCCCTCGCCTGGATTTCCTTGACGACGGCGGTAACGCCGAGATCGATGCCGCGCCTGAGATCCATAGGGTTCATGCCGGCAGCGACAAGCTTTGCGCCTTCGCGGAAGATGGAGGCGGCGAGCACCGTTGCCGTCGTCGTGCCGTCGCCGGCAAGATCATTGGTCTTCGAAGCCACCTCGCGCACCATTTGCGCGCCCATGTTCTCGAACTTGTCTTCGAGTTCGATCTCCTTGGCGACGCTAACGCCGTCCTTGGTAATGCGCGGTGCGCCATAGGCCTTGTCAATGACGACGTTGCGACCCTTCGGGCCAAGCGTCACCTTGACGGCGTTGTTGAGCAATTCGACGCCGCGCAGCAGGCGGTCGCGCGCGTCGGTGGAGAATCTGATTTCCTTGGCAGACATGATATTTCTTCCCAGTTCGGTCTTGAGATGCGGGTCGGAAATTCGACCCTCAGGCGGCTTTGTCGGCAGCCGTTTCGGTCTTTTCGACGATGCCCATGATGTCGCCGACCTCGACATCGCGCGGGACCAGAGTGCCGCCTTTGTCGCGCAAGCCCGGGCCGACTGCGACCACTTCACCTTGCTGCGGCTTCTCCCTGGCGGTGTCTGGAATGATGATCCCACCCTTGGATTTGACATCGCCTTCCGCACGTCGAATGACGACGCGGTCGTGAAGTGAGCGGAATTTCATAGAGGTCTTTCTGCTGCCGGCGCGTATGGCGGCTGCAGTACATAAATAGCATCCGTGGCACTCGATTGTTAGGAGTGCCAAGAAATATTGTTCACCCAGGGAATTTCTTGAAAAATTCAGGAAATCAATTTGAGCGGATATTTTGTATTAATCTGGAAATGAATAGAATTTTTTCGCCGCAGCGCTCAACTTTATTTAGCATGTCGTCGCGTTAATTTGGCGTTTTTTATAGATAAATCCGAATTATCTTGATTTAAACTCAATCAAGGCGTAATGATGGGCCTCGTCGATTTGGCCGACTTGGCTTCGCGGTGTCAGAGACCTACGACCCGCCATCACCACTGAATTCTCGATAGCGAATGTATGACGTCGTTCCGGCGTTCATTTCGCCTGTTCCGATCCGGAATGAGCTTGGCGCTGACCGCGGATGTACCGGCAGCCTCGAGTTCGTCCGGCTCGGATCTCAACGATACAGGAACGCATCAGTGTATTCCTGCGGAGGCCTCAGCCGTGACAAGTCGCACCACAGAAACCGTCGTCCGTTTTTCATCTCCATTCCGCCTGCCCGGTTTCGACGGGGCGCAGCCAGCCGGAGAATACCGCGTCGACTATGACGAGGAATCGATCGACAGCGTTTCCAGGCTTGCCTGGCGACGGGTCGGCGCCTTCATCCACCTGCCGGCGATCGCCGCGCAGAGTTCGACGCAGCAGATGATGCCTGTCCACCTTTCAGATCTCCAAACCGCGCTCGAAAAGGACCACAAACCATCATGACCGCTACGCGCATCCCGCAACGCAATGGACGCTCGATCCGACGCGAGGCGGCAACACATATCTTCAAGGTGGGGCAAACCGTCCGGGTGAAGGACGGGTTCCTGGTCGTTCCCTCCAAGCTCCCCGAGACATATCGCATTACCGCCACACTGCCTCTGAGAGGAAATGTGCTGCAATACCGCATCCGCAGTGACGATGAACGTCATGAGCGGGTCGCGACGGAAGACAGTCTGGAACTGGTAAACCTTTCGCCCGCCGGCAGCGGCGCAACACTGATCGAGAGGACGTTTGGCCTTGGCCACCGCCCGAATGACGAAAGGTTGACATCGTGAACAGCCATGAAGACGAAGCCGAACGAAGACGGAATGCCTTTGCCGTCGGCACATGGGAAAACAAATGTGGCGCGTCCGGCCGCTACTCCATGGAGATCGAACACGACCGCCGGATCAGATCCGCCCGTTCGTGGACCGTCTATCGTGTATCCGCAGGCGTTCCAGTGCACGCCGACCATGCCCTGACCGGCAAGAGCCGTTCGGACGCCGGAAAAGACGTGATGTCCTTCAATCTTCTCAACATAGGATACCGGAAGGAATGGCTCAGGCTGTCGGACGCCGCTCGGAGTGCTCGTGAGACCCCGCCGGCTCAACCGTGGCGCTAGCCTTCCTGAACCAAAGCCGTAGCTTCGATGCGGCGCGAAATGCTGTGCGCTTCGTCGGCCATGACGGCATGTTCCAGGTGTTGTTCTTCATCGAGGTTGGCGCTCTGGCGAAATCCGACACCGCATTGCAAAGAACCGAGCCTTCGGAAACGAATTGGCTTTCGTTATTCGACGTCCTGCGCAACTCCATTCAGGACGTGGCACGCAAAGCCTACTCCTACCGCCGCCGCGCCTTCTAAACTCTAACTGCGGCGGATTTCCGCTAGGCGGATCCGGACGCGAGAGAACGCTCTATGTTGATCCGTTACGGCTATGAAATGACACTGACCTGCCCGCAGCCGACCGCATTGGTATGCCTGTTGTCGGTTCATGATGATCGTGCGGCCGACATCAGAATTCCGGAAACGGTCTTCACCACGCCGGATGTTCGCACTTCGACTTACCGTGATCTCTTCGGCAACCGCTGTCTCCGGCTGGTTGCCCCAGCGGGCGACCTGACCATATGGGGCGATGCGACGATCGAAGACGACGGCAAACCGGACAGGTCGCTGCCAGGCGCCAGGGAACTCCCGGTTTCGGAATTGCCGGATGATTGCCTCGTCTACCTGATGGGCAGCCGCTATTGCGAGACGGATCGTCTCAGTCAAATTGCGTGGGATATGTTCGGCACAGTCTCACCGGGTTGGGGCCGCGTTCAGGCGATCTGCGACTTCGTCCACCGCCACGTCCAATTCGACTACATGCAGGCGCGATCGACGCGGACAGCCTTCGAGGCGTTTCACGAACGTGTCGGCGTCTGTCGCGACTTTGCGCATCTCGCAGTGGCGTTGTGCCGTTGCCTCAACATTCCTGCCCGATATATCAATGGCCATCTCGGCGACATCGGTATTCCGGTCGTCGATCCGATGGACTTCAGCGCCTGGATCGAGGTCTTCCTGGACGGTGCATGGCACACATTTGATCCACGCAACAACACGCGGCGGATCGGTCGTATCATCGTCGCACGCGGGCGCGACGCCGCCGACATACCGCTCATCAATTCCTTCGGGCCGCACATGCTGAAGGCGTTTCGCGTCTGGACCTATGAGGTGACGAACCTGCAGCCGATGCAAAGCGTCGCCGGGGGCGCTGTTTAGAACGAGACCTGGGCGGATGCGCGGCAATGTCCAGCCTCAGGCATTGCCGCAGGCAGCTGCAGTCGGAGGACTGCGTTTTTCGCCAAGGCGCTGGACAGGATCGCCGGCCATGAATGATCCACACCCACGATACAGGCCCCTTCGTTGATTTAAAGCGCATCGCAATCTTTCAGATTCACTCCTCGCGCTTTAAGTCTTTGTTTTACGCATGTCGTTGTCGCAAATCCGCTGTAGACTTTTGCATGACATGCTTTGGTTGAAAGTTGTTGGCGTCGAGCCATCTTGGGTGTGAGCAGTCCCTCGGGGATTAGCGGAAGATAGGGAGTTCGCAGTTGATGTTCGATCATATCTCCATCGGCGTAAAAGACCTCGAAAGAGCTCGCCGTTTCTACGATGCGGCGCTGGCGCCGCTCGGATATGAGCGCCTGTCCAATTCCGACACCATGATTGGCTACGGCCCTGAAAGGGTCGGGCTCTGGGTGATGCAGGTCGAACAGCCCGTGGTTGCCGACATGCGATCCGGGCTGCATTTCTGCTTCGTCGCGCCTAATGAGGCCGCGGTCGATGCCTTTCACTCGGCGGCCGTCGCATCCGGCGGCACGGATAATGGTGAACCGGGTGTGCGGCCGGATTACGGGCAATTCTATTATGCCGCCTTCATCATCGACCCGGACGGCTACCGCCTCGAAGCGTATTTTCACAAAGGCGAACTTTAAGGGGTCAGGCGGCAACTCTCGAGATCGATACGCGGCAGCCGGAGGCTTCGAGCGCCTGGCTGGCGACCTCGAGGAACAGGCGACGGAACCAGCGCGCCCGGCCGTCGGCCTGGTCGATACGGCGATAGAGCATCGTCACCGGATCGGCGGGGAGAGGAAGCGGCGGCTGACAGATCGTCAACCCATGCAATTGCGCCATGCAGCGGCCGATCGATTCCGGCACGGTGGCGATGGCGGGCATGGCCCGCAGCGCAGTCGGCAGGGCGGAAAAGCGCGGCACTGTCGCCACCACCTGTCTGACGTGCCCGGTGCGGCTCAGCGCGATGTCGATGCTGGTCGCGGCATTGCCTTCGAACGAGACCGTGACATGGGCGACATTGGCAAAGTCCTTGAGGCTCAGCGGCGCCTTTAGCCGGAGTTGAGCTTCGTCGTAAATACAGATTGAGGCCTGGTCGAACAAGGGCGCGCGAATGTGCCAAGAGGCCGGTTCGTCGTGCACGGAGACGCTGAAGTCGAAGACGCCCTCGTCCAACCGGCGCGCGGCATCGCGTTTCTCGGAGGCGACGCCGATCAGCCGGGCGCCGGGTGAAAGCTGGAGAAGACGGGCGGCAAGCGGGCCGAAGAAGGCCGATTCGAGATTGTCGCACATGCCGATGCGGAACTCGCCCTGCCAGCTTGCCGGATCGAATTCGGCCTGCGGGCGGATGGCGCGCTCGATGCCCGACAGTGCATCCTCGATCGCCGGGGCGATGGAAAGGGCGCGCGGCGTCGGCTGCAGGCCGCGGCCGACACGTACGAACAATTCGTCGTCCAGGGCCTCGCGCAGGCGCCGCAAAGCGGCCGACAGGCCGGGTTGGCCAAGCAGCAGCCGTTCGGCGGCACGACTGACGTTGCGCTCCTGCATCAGCACTGAAAAGGCCAGCAGGAGATTGAGGTCGATCTTGCGAAGAGTGGCATCATTCATCATCGTCAGCAATACCTGGCATGGCTACTATCAATTTGCAATAGGAAAGGAAGCTGTACATTTTCTCGTTCCCTGCCGTCCGGCAACCTCCCCCGATGAGGCGGCAGCGAAGAAGGAACGATTTCGATGACTCTTTCCAAATCGCCAAGCGGGGCGGGGCTGGCATTGCTGCTGCTCTGCGCCGCCAATTTTCTCGACGCCATGGACGTCTCCACCATCGGCGTTGCGCTTCCCGCCATCCAGGCCGAACTCGGCATGGAGGCGACATCGCTGCAATGGGCCGTCAGCGCCTATGTGCTCGGCTATGGCGGCTTCCTGCTGCTCGGCGGCCGGGTCGCCGACGTCTTTGGCCATCGCCGCGTCTTCCTCTGGTCGCTGGCGATCTTTGCCGCCGCCAGCATCGCCGGCGGCTTCGTCGATAGCGGGCCGACGCTGATCGCCGCCCGATTGATCAAAGGCATTGCCGCCGCCTTCACGGCGCCTGCAGCCCTAGCGCTGCTTCTCTCCGTCTTCGGCGAGGGAACCGCACGGGCAAAGGCGCTCGGTGTCTTCTCCTCCACCGGCGCCGCCGGCTTCGTGCTCGGCATGGTGCTCGGCGGTGCCGCGACGATCTTCAGCTGGCGGGCGACGCTCGTCATGGGCGCGCCCGTCGCCATCCTGACGCTCGTTCTGGCGCCGCTGGTGCTGCCCGCCGACCCGAAAAGGGCGGGACCGAGACCTGCCTTCGACTGGGCCGGCGCGCTGACGATCACGCCCGGGCTGCTGCTCTTCGTTTTCGGCATCACCAACGCCGCGGCCGCCGGCTGGCAGGCGTTCCCGACCTGGGGTTCGCTCGCCGCGTCGCTGGTGCTGATCCTGCTCTTCCTCCTGGTCGAAGCGCGCCATGCCGATCCGATGGTGCCGCTCGGCATGTTCCGCCGCGCCAAACTCCGGCATGCCAATGCGATCGCCGCCCTCTTCCAGGGTGCCTATGTCGGCTTCCAGTTTCTGGCGACGCTCTACTATCAGAACGTCATCGGCTGGTCGGCCTTCACGACGGGCTTCTGCTTCGCGCTTGGCGGTGTCTTCGTGATGTTCCTGGCGCCACGTTTTGCGACGGTCGCGCAAAATCGCGGCGCTACCCGGCTGATGGCAGTGGGTGTCGGCCTGCAGGCCTTCAGCTACGTCTTCTGGGTTACCGCACTCGGACATGTCGATCCGATCCTGCTGGTCGTGTTCTCGCAGATCCCGCTCGGCCTGGGTTACGCCCTGACCTACCCCTCGGTGCAGGTTGCGGCCCTTTCCGATGTGGAGGATGACAAGGCGGGGCTCGCCTCCGGGCTGCTCTTCGCCTCCTTCCAGATCGGCGGCGGCATCGTGCTTGCGGCCGCCTCGGCGGTCTTCGGCGCCGCACCGCATTTCGGCTGGAACCCCTACGTCGCCGGCATAGCCTTCGTGGCAACGCTTGCGGTGGCGATCACCCTGCTTGCCGCCGCCGGTCCGCGGACATCGGCCGCCCGGAGGCCTGCCTATCAAGCGGCGGAATGATCCTCACAGCCCGCACTCTGACCGGTGCGGGCTGCTCATGAACCGGAGCTAGATCTGCGGCAAGAATCCCGTTGCGTTGCCTCGGCGAAAGGCGCATGGTCGCAACTTCGGCAGCCATTGAACGGGCGCTGCCGACTGAGGATCTTCGTATCCTCGCCCCGATGAAAGGAGGACCGATGTCTTCCACTTCCGAAAAATCGCATCTGACCTCATCCGATCTCGACATGCTTCAAGGCGTGCTCGACGACGCCGGTTACGACGCCAGAATCCTGATCGACGACGAAAGGGTCTTCAACGTCGCGGCCGTGCTGCTGATCAGGCTGTTCGAGGAGGGCGTCACCTCGCCGGCCATGCTCTCGCTGGCGCTCGAACATCATTTCGGCAAGCTGAAGACGCCGCCGAAACCGGTAACCCCCATCTTTAACCGATATGCGATACAGGGATTGCCCCGCCACGACGCGCCGGCAAGGGCGCCGCGCGTCTTTTCAGACGCACTAAGGACGCTCTAACACTTTGAGTTTGCGCGTAATCCTTTCGGAAAATCGATTCCGATTTCGGGGTTATGCGCTAGCGGCAAGCGAGCCGCTCGGCCCGAAGAATTATTGTGCGGAAAACCCTCTTGCTTTGTACGCAAGTGGATTTGCTTTTGTCGATGCTGGTACCGCTCGATATCGGACGGGACATAGAACTCTGTTTGGCCCGCGGTATCATGTCGGCATCGGGCCGAGCGGAGATGGAAAGAACGAAGCTGATCCGCCTGTTTCCCGTAAATGACTGAGCGCGTCGCAAGATTCACCCTCGCGCTTCGGGTCCTGTTTTTACGCATGTCGTTATCGCAAAGCTGCATCATAGTTTTGCGCGGCATGTTTAATCCCTGTGGAAATATGGCTTTCCTGCGGCAGCGGCCTTAATGGCACCTCAATTTTATTCTATAAGGAGGGCTCGCTGATTTGGCCGATGCGGCATTTGCGGTGGCCGGGTTTCCGGCCTCGCCATTTTCCCGATCGCGAAAGCATGGTGACGTCCCGTCTCAACGTCGGGTTTGGCTTTCGGTGACCTCTCCGGTCATCCGCCTCCAGACTGCGATGCGGTTTCAGCAGGCATCATTTTCATTCCATCCCTGCGGCCCGGTGTTGTCGGGTTGCCCCTCATGACGATCCCGCGATCTCTGATCGCGACCGATAAGCGGGGCGAATACCACGCAGGCTGCGGCTTTCAATTTCGATCTAAAGGGAGATTTTATCGATGGCAAAAGGACAAGTAAGAAGCAATCGTGAGGTCCGGAAGCCGAAGAAGGACAAGCAGGCAGCGAAGGTGGAAAGCACATTCGCCAATCAGATGAAGACGGCGACCAAGACCGCCCCGCAGGGCAGTGCTCCAAAGAAATAGAACTTCTTATCGAGCCCCCGCTCCGCCCCCGTGCGCATAACAGCGCAAGTGCTAGCGCGTCTTGTCGAACGCGCCGCGCTCCGGCGTGACACCATCACCCATTGACATGTTCTCAGAAAAACAGGAATTGCTGCAACTATGACCACTCTTCATACCATGTACCACTTCGACTATCCGCTCTTCCTCATTCGCTCGGCCGTGGTGATTGCACTCGGCCTTTCGGCGATCGCCGCCTTTCACGGCGTCACTCTGTGATCAGATCTGCGCGCCGCAGCGAGTGCGAGGAAATCCAAGTGGCCCCTTTGGGCGAGCCCGACGACAACTCGGAGCGATCCGAAAACCCGGATCGATCCGCCGAGCAAGCCGCGCTTTTCGCTGAAAAGCGCTGGCTGAAGATCCTTGCCGGATATCGCCAGCCGCGGGCCGGACGCAGCGCCTTCGAGCTTGCCGTTACCGTCGTCCCCTTCGCGCTGTTCTGGGCTGCCGCATGGGCAGCGGTTCATTACAGCTTCTGGCCCGGCCTGATCCTCGTCTTTCCCGCCGCCGCTTTCCTGCTCCGACTGTTCATGATCCAGCATGATTGCGGCCACGGCTCGTTTTTCGCCCGTCGCCGCGTCGACGACTGGGTCGGTCGCACGATCGGCATCCTGACGCTGACGCCCTACGACTATTGGCGCCGGGCGCATGCGGAACACCATGCTTCGGCCGGGAACCTGGACGAACGCGGCGTTGGCGATATCGAAACGCTGACGATTGCCGAATATAACGCGCTGTCACGCTGGGGCCGGCTCGGCTATCGGCTCTACCGGAACCCGATCGTGATGTTCGGGATCGGACCGGCATGGCTGTTCCTCTTCAAGCAGCGCCTGCCTTTCGGCATGATGCGCTCCGGCGCCCTGCCCTGGGTCTCGACCATGGCGACCAACCTTGCCGTCGCAGTGGCCGCCGCGCTGTTGATCTGGGCGATCGGGATCATTCCCTTTCTTTTGGTGCATTTGCCGATCGTGCTTCTGGCAGGTGCTGCCGGCGTCTGGTTGTTCTACGTCCAGCATCAGTTCGAGGAAACGCACTGGTCGAAGAAGCCGGACTGGCAGTTCCAGCATGCGGCCCTGCACGGTGCCTCGCATTACGACCTGCCGCCGGTGCTGCGCTGGATCACCGGCAATATCGGCATCCACCATGTGCATCACCTGTCGAGCCGGGTGCCCTACTACCGGCTGCCGGAGGTGCTGCGGGACCATCCTGAGCTTGCCGATATCGGCCGCATCACGCTCATGGAAAGCCTGCGTTGCGTCAAGCTGGTGCTATGGGACGAACAGACGAAGCGGCTGGTCTCGTTTCGCGAGGCAGCGCGGCTTGCCGCAGCATGATAGCGGGCGTTAGAGCGGTTTAGAGCGTATCCGGATTTAGTTGAATCGGAAGGGATTCCGTTTTTGTGTGTTTTGTGATTCAAGATGCTGGCTGGAGTGGAGGCCAGCATCGAATGACGCGACCTCTTTCCAATGATCTTCGTGAGCGTGTTGTTGCTGCAATCGAAGCCGGTGAGAGCTGCCGGTCGGTTGCGGCGCGGTTCGGTATTGCCGTGTCTTCAGCGGTAAAGTGGTCGCAGCGTTATCGTTCGAGCGGATCTGTCGCGCCTGGGAAGATGGGCGGCCACCGCAAGCGGGTTCTGGAGCCGCATCGGGCGTTTATCGTGGAGCGGATCAACCAGACGCCGCATGTGTCACTGCACAGGTTGAAGGAAGAGCTGGCCGCGCGAGGGGTGAAGGTATCCCACGATACGGTATGGCAGTTCCTGCGGCGTGAGGGATTGCGGTTCAAAAAAAACACTGTTCGCCCTTGAGCAGGCGCGCGCTGACGTCGCGCGACGGCGACAGCGCTGGCGATCCTGGCAGGCTGGCCTCGATCCAAGACGGCTGGTCTTCATCGATGAAACCTGGATCAAGACCAACATGGCGCCGCTTCGAGGGTGGGGGCCGAAGGGCAAACGCCTGCGCAGCTTCGCGCCGCACGGACATTGGCGCACCCTGACTTTCCTCGGCGCGTTGCGCTGCGATCGGCTTACCGCACCCTGTGTCTTCGATGGACCGATCAACGGTGAGTGCTTTCGCGCCTATGTCGAGCAGCAACTCGTACCGGTGCTCAAACCCGGCGACATCGTCGTGATGGATAATCTCGGCTCCCACAAGTCGGCCGCCATCCGTCAGATGATCCGCAACGCTGGTGCTCGGCTCTGGTACTTGCCGCCATACTCCCCCGACCTCAATCCGATCGAACAGGCTTTCGCCAAAATCAAGCACTGGATGCGCCTGGCTCAGAAGCGAACCATCGATGACACCTGGCGCCACATCGGACACCTCGTCACAACCATCGAGCCCAGCGAATGCAGCAACTACTTCGACAATGCCGGATACGCTTCCGTCAAAACCTGAAACGCTCTAGTTTTCACGGGAGCGCAGAGCCGACCTAACCTTTTGCTTGCATCCAATTCCAGGGAAAGCTGTTTTCCTGGAGTTATTTAGCGATAACCCGTCACGTCAGCCGGTCTGCCCGGCTCCTGCACTTCCACCATGTAGCGCCAGCAATCCGGCCGCGAACCGTCGATATCGTCGAAGCCGTAGGTCTTGGCCACTCCGCCGCTCGACAGCGACTGGCCGTTCCAGCGGGCGCGGTCGGGATCGGCGGCGATGGCGGCAACGGCGCGGCCGACAAAGCGGGGGGTTTCGGAAATGGCGAAATGCGGCTGCACATTGGTCGCCTCGCGCCAGTTCTCCTCACGGACACCGTAAGCATCCAGCATCATTTCGGAGCGCAGCCAGCCAGGCGTGATCGAAACAGCGGTGGCGCCGTGTTTTTCCAAATCTTGCGCATGCGCCCAGGCCATGCGGGTGACACCCGTTTTGACGAGGTCGTAAAAGGGCGAAAGCCGGTAATGCGTGGCATTGTAATCAGCCGTGCCGTCCGTCATCTCCACCAGCAGCCCGCCGGGCCGCTCGATCATCAGCGGCAGGGCGTAATGGGCGGTGATCAGATGTGTCTCGATGCCGAGCTGCAGCATGCGCAGGCCCTTGTCCAGCGAATGCTCCCAGACGGCCTTGTCCCATTCGAACAGTTTCTCGCAGCCCCAGATGTCGTTGACGAGAATATCGAGCCGGCCGGCCTCAACGCGGATGCGGGCGACCAGCGCCTCGACCTGTTGCTCGACGAGATGATCCACCTGCACGGCGATACCCTTGCCGCCTGCGGCGGTTACAAGTTCAGCCGTCTCTTCGATCGTCTCCGGCCTGGAATATTCGGATTGCTGAGCGCGCGTCGTGCGTCCCGTTACATAGACGGTGGCGCCGGCAGCACCGAGTTCCACCGCGATGCCTCGGCCGGCGCCGCGCGTAGCACCCGCCACCAATGCCACTTTCTCCCGCAAGTTCGCTGTCACTTCTCCATCCTCCACGCTAAAGCGCCTCATGCTGCAATGGTTGCACCAGGAATTACCCGGCGCTCCTTGTTTATAAACGAATGATCGTTTACATATGACGTGAATGCAAGAGGAATTTCATGCCGCGACGCCGCACACTGTCCGACGAACAGCTTCTCGCCATGGTGCTGGCGCTGATCCAGGCCGAGGGCCCGGACGCGGCGACCTTTGCGGCGGTGGCGAAAGCCAGCGGACTTTCCGGTTCGACGCTGGTGCAGCGTTTCGCCACGAAAGCGGCGATGCTGCGCACCGCGCTGCTTTATGCCTGGGACAGGCTGGATGCGGAAACGGCGCGGCTTGCCGAGACCGTCCCGAAAACGCCGAAAGGCGCCATCACGCTGCTCGTCGGCCTGTCGCAGGACTACGGCGACAATGCCGCTGCCTATGGTGAGGGACTGCTGGTGCTTCGCGAGGATTTCCGCGATCCGGTGCTGCGCGCCCGAGGGGCCGCGTGGGGAACGGCCCTGACGGCGGCGATCGCGCGATGTTTCGGATCGGCGACTGCGCCGGAGACGATCGCCCGGCTGTTGCTTTCGCAATGGCAGGGTTCGCTCATCTGGTGGGGTTTTGGCGCGGAGGGGCCGGTGGCCGCCTATGTGGAGACGGAGCTGCGGTGCTTCCTCGCGGCAATAAAGCCCTGAGCCCGCTTATGCTTCCTCATCGTCCTTCTCGCCCACGGTCAGCGGCCAGTCGACGACGTAATCTTCGAGATCGTCGATATCGATTTCACTTTCGTTGATCGTGCGGCCTCGCGCAGAAATACCGGCGGCATGGACGGTCTCCGGGTCGCCGGAGACGAGCGGGTGCCACCAGTAGAGGTCGTGGCCTTCATTGACCAGCCGATAGCCGCAGGTCGGCGGCAGCCAGGCGATATCGGGCACGTTCTCCTTCGTCAGCTGAACACAGTCCGGCACGAAATCCCAGCGGTTCTCATAGCTTGAGCAGCGACAGCTTTCGCCGTCGAGCAGCTTGCAGCTGACCGAGGTGAAATAGATATCGCCGCTATCCCATTCCTCGATCTTGTTGAGACAACAGAGGCCGCAGCCGTCGCAGAGGCTTTCCCATTCGGCGACGGTCATTTCGGCAAGCGTCTTGCTCTTCCAGAAGGGCAGATCGTTCATCGTTCGTTTCTTGCAACAGCGGCCCGCAAATTCGCGTGACCCTCATGCATCTCTCTTGTTATCGGCCGCAAAATCAATCAATCCTTCAGTATACTCCTGGTACTCGGAGAATTCTCTCCTGATATCGGAGAGATTTGCGGCCATATGCGGGCCTCGCGCTTTCGTCGGATATGACCGAAGCGCGATCAGGCGGGAATACAGGACGTGCAGGATCCGGACAACCCAGGAAATGGGCCAGAAAACGGGCCAGAAAACAGGCCCGGAAAAGCGGCGAACGAGGCGGCGGAAAAGCGGCCGGCGAAGAGCCGTCACATTCTGCTGCGCATCGATTCCTGGATCGATTCGACCGTCTGGAACGCCGGCTTCCGCGCCGCCGAGATCTGGGAAGACATCACCATCTTCTTCCGCCGCTTTCGCGTGCGCGGCTGGAAGCGCATGGTCTTCGAACTTGCCGGCGAAGGGCTGACGCTCGGGGCGGCCGGCTCCGTGCTGATTTTGCTGCTTGCCCAGCCCGCCTTCGAGGCGACCAAGGAGGACTGGCGCAATCGCGGCGATTTCGCCGTCACCTTCACCGACCGCTACGGCAACGTTATCGGCCATCGCGGCGTGATCCACCAGAATTCCGTGCCGATCGATGAGCTGCCGGATTCGCTGATCAAATCGGTGATCGCCACCGAGGACCGGCGGTTCTTCGACCATTTCGGTATCGATTTCATCGGTCTCTTCCGCGCCATGAGCGAGAATGCGCGCGCCGGCGAAGTCGTGCAGGGCGGCTCGACGCTGACGCAGCAGCTCGCCAAGAACCTGTTCCTGTCCAATGAACGTTCGATCGACCGCAAGGTCACCGAGGCGTTCCTGGCATTGTGGCTAGAGGCGAACCTTTCCAAGAAGGAAATCCTCTCCACCTATCTCGACCGCGCCTATATGGGCGGCGGCACTTTTGGCGCAGCCGCAGCGGCGCAGTTCTATTTCGGCAAGAATATCACCGATGTGAACCTTGCCGAATCCGCCATGCTCGCCGGCCTGTTCAAGGCGCCGGCCAAATATGCGCCGCATGTCAACTTGCCGGCGGCGCGTGCACGCGCCAACGAGGTGCTGACCAATCTCGTCCAAAGCGGGCTGATGACCGAGGGTCAGGTGATCGCCGCCAGGCGCAACCCCGCCACCGTCGTCGATCGCAACGAGGTGGAATCGCCCGATTTCTTCCTCGACTGGGCCTTCGACGAGGTGCAGCGGCTTTCACCGCGTTTCCACCAGCATTCGCTGATCGTGCGCACGACGATCGACATGGGCATCCAGCAGGCGGCCGAGGATTCGGTCGAGACGTCGCTGCGCGAATATGGCGAAGCCTATCACGCCAAGCAGGGCGCGATGGTGATGATCGAAAACGGCGGCGCCGTGCGCGCCATGGTCGGCGGCCGAGATTACGGCGAAAGCCAGTTCAACCGCGCCACCAGAGCGCTGCGCCAGCCGGGGTCCTCCTTCAAGGTGTACACCTATTCGGTGGCGATGGAGAGCGGGATGACACCGAAGACGACTATCGTCGACGCCCCGATCTCCTGGGGCAATTGGAGCCCGCATAATTATGCCAATCACTATGCCGGCCGCATAACGCTTGAGACCGCGATCGCCCAGTCGATCAACACCGTGCCGGTGCGGCTTGCCAAGGAAAAACTCGGAATTCAGCCGATCCGAGCGATGGCGAAGAATCTCGGCGTCGAAACGCCGATCCGCGACGACGTCACCATCCCGATCGGCACGTCCGAGGTAACGGTGCTCGACCAAGCAACGGCCTATGCCACCTTCCCGGCCGGCGGCTACCAGTCGCGCCGCCACGGCATCACTCAGATCCTCGATTACGACGGCGACGTGCTTTACGATTTCGACCATGACGAACCGGCGCCGAAACGCGTGCTGTCCGAACAGGCCGACGCCTATATGAACCAGATGTTGTCGCGCGTTCCCTATGTCGGCACGGCGCGCAAGGCCGCACTCGACAACGGCATCCTGACGGCCGGCAAGACCGGCACGACCCAGGCCTATCGCGACGCCTGGTTCGTGGGGTTCACCGGCAATTACACCTGCGCCGTCTGGTTCGGCAATGACGACTACACCTCGACCAACAACATGACCGGCGGCTCGCTGCCGGCGATGACCTTCAAGCGTGCCATGGACTACGCCCATCAGGGCGTCACGCTGCGCGCCATCCCCGGCGTCGAAAACCCCCTGCCCTCGGAAAAGGACCTCGCCAAGACGTCTGCCGCCAAGCCGCAGGACGGATTGCCGCAGCTTGTCCGGCCGCGCATGCTCTCGGTTCAATCGACTGACATCCTCAAGACACTCGGCGAAAAGCTGAAGGATGCCGCCCCGCTCGCGCCGGCGAAGGTGGCGAGCGCGGAGTAGTTGGCCCAGGAGATTGCCGGACTGCCCCTCATCCGGCTGCCGCCACCTTCTCCCCGTAAACGGGGCGAAGGGACCATGTCGCCACCTCTCCGTTCCCCGCACACCTCTCGTAGGCCACGTCCCCTCGCCCCGTTTACGGGGAGAGGGTTAGGGTGAGGGGCAGCCATTCGCGCAAACCGGACAGCCCTGTTGCCGCACCTTGCATAACGTGGATCAATCGGCCTCTATGGCACGGCTTGGCATTCCACCCTGCCAGAATCAGTGGTAACCCTTTCATCCGATATGGTTTCCAAGGTCATGACGTGTTTCGATTTCCCCTTTTTATCGCGATCACGCTGATCGTCGCCTTTGGCGGCGGGATCATGATTTCGCTTTATGCGCTGGATGCGACGCAGGGTTTTGGGGCGATCAAGCTCGGCGCCTGGGAGGCCTTTCCGGCGTTGCAGACGGTCGAGGCCGATCCCTATGCCAAGTCGCACCGGGCGCGCGCCGGCAAGCTGCTCTACGGCAGCGCCGAGGGCCTGACCTTCACGGCGAGCGTCGACGACGAGGGCGCGCGGCTGAATGCCGGCTGCCGCTACCGCATCAGCGGGCAGACGCCGCCTGCCCGGCTCTGGACGCTCTTTACCGCCGACAATGGCGGCAATCCGGCGGCGGTGACGACCGGGCATCCCTCTGCGCTCAATTCTTGGACGGTGCTGCGCCAGCAAGACAGCAGCTTCTCGATCGAGATCTCCGCCGTCGCCCAGCCGGGCAATTGGCTGGCCTTACCACAGGCCGGCTCCTTCCGGCTGGTGCTGACGCTGTTCGACACCCCGACCGCCGGCAGTTCCGGCGTGATCGACCTCGCCATGCCGAAACTCACCAAGACCGGATGCGGCAATGCTTAGGATATTCTTCGCCGTCCTGACCGGCCTTTTCGGCGCAGCCCTGCTGCATCTCGTCATCATCCTGTCGCTGCCGCATTTCACCGGCAGGGATGCGGCAACCCGCGTGGAGGCGGAGGGCGATCTCAACAATTTCTACCTGCTCGGCGACCAGTATGACGAGGCCGGCCTTGCCAATGGCGACCCCTTCCTGCGCACCGCCGTCTGCTCCTTCGATGTCGAGGATGCTCCGGTGCATTTCACCGCCAAGGGCAATGTGCCCTTCTGGTCGATCGCGATCTACGACAGCGCCTCCAACGAGGTCTTCAGCATGAACGACAGGACATCGGTCGGCGGTGCGCTCGATGTGCTGGCCGGCAGTCCGATCCAGCTGACCGACCTGCGCAAAAATCTGCCGCAGGAGCTGCAGCAGGCGATCCTGGTGGAAATGGCACGGCCGGACGGTTATGCCGTGCTGCGGACGCTGGCGCCGCAGGCGAGCTTCAATGAGGCTGCGCGCAACTTCCTGACGGAAGCCGGCTGCGAGCAATTCGCCGCTCGCTAAGGTTGAAGAGCGGTTACTTCTTGTTGACGCGCGGCGCGGGCGCCGGACTAGGTCTAGGGCTCTCGGCCAACCGCTCGTAGCGGACGCCGGTGAACCAGAGGATCTTGGCTTCGCGGGGCTCTTTGTCCGGGCGATGCGGCGCCCGCGGCTGCCGATCCGCCAATGCGACTACTATTGCCATTCTCGTCTCCATGCACTGCCCGAGACGGATGAACTTGCGATGGATTTCACCCTGCCCGCCAATGTGCGGGCCGGCGCGTCCTGCGGTGCCGGAATGACCGGACCGAGGGCATTCGCGCCTTTCCCACGGCACCTGATTGAAATACCGTGATGCGGAGTTTCGACGATCCAACTACTCAAATCGCGTCGTTCCTATCCGAATTGAGACACATGACAGTTAACAGTTTACTAATGTTCGGCGATGCCAAACACCGTTCGACTCGCCTTCCCTTTAACGCTCGAAGAGTCGATTTGGTTTCACGCCGCCTGCGCAAGGGCCTGGCTTGGCATCGCCGCTAAAATTAGAAATAATTCATATAGTTGGCATTGGCGCGGCAATCTCTCTACCTCGAAAAAGGCAGTGTTGCAAAAATGCGTCATGAAAATATTTAATTGCGAGGCGCTCAGATGCGCGTATGTTTCGTTCGGTCGATCACAGTTCCCGGGCACCGATCGATCGGGGATTTTCTACGCTCTTGCCGGAATGCGGAGGGTAAGCGGTGTCTTTGCTGGTCAATTCATCCTTCTCGCCTGACGATCTCGACGTGCTGCGCAGTGCGCTTGATGCCTGGTGCTCGGAACGGCGCATCGACATCAAAAGCGTCGACGCGCAGTTCGCGGCATCCGCGGCCCTCGACCTTTATCAGGCCGGTTATGACAGCCGCGAAAAGCTGCTGCACGCGTTGCGAGATCACAGGATTGCCTGAACTTTTCAACCATCACTTCGGCGGTGAGGAATCCTCATAGCGCCGTTCCAAACCGCGCATTTTTATATCGCCGGCTAACTATGCAACAACACGCTGAGCGTGTATATTTCTGTTGCTTTTTAATAAAATCTTCAGCATGCATTAACCCTACCGGTCTAGGATTTGTTCATCACCGTATGGCCTGACATGCGTTCCGCCAGCGCATATCGGCCCATGGTCCCGTTGTTCTGCGTTTTCGGGGTGTTTTTGTGCGTGACCGGTTTCGAGACCTAGAAGGCCCCTTGGCCGTCAGGAAAAAGGACGTGGTGTTGATGGCGACTGTCAGCAGTTTCGAGAACCTGTCTCATCCGACACGGTCCGAACTGCGCCAATTCGCCGAACTTTTCATGCCGCTGTTCCAAGCCTCGTCCGACGAGGCCAAGCGGCAGGCGGTCGCAGCGCTGTCCCAATGCGAGAACATGCCGGCCGCAGTGGCACTGTTTATCGGCAACCAGCCGATCGAGATCGCGGCCCCTTTTCTTGCCGCCTCCAAGGCGATCGCCGACGATACGCTGATTACCATCGCGCGCATGCAGGGTGCTGCGCATGTCAAGGCGATCGTCAGCCGCGATTCACTCTCGCCGAAGGTCATCGATGCGCTAGTGGCGCTGCGCCAGAGCCAGCCTCGGGCCGTGGGCGCCTCGGCGCCGATCATGGAATCGCCGGCGGTCCCGCTTTCGCCGGTGCCGGCCGAGACCAACGAGGCCGATGCGTTGGAGGAACAGCGGGTTGCCAATGAAGAGGCGTTGCGCGAGCGTATCCTCGGGCTTGCCGGTCATCTCGGCCGTGCCGACGAAGACAGGCTCGGTCTGCGCACGCTCAGCGACATTCAAGAGGCGCTGCTGGTGCGCTTCGCGCGCTCACGCGAGGCGACGCATTTCGCAACAGCACTTGCCGATGCGCTTTCCGCCAGCCGCTGGCTTGCCGAGCGCATCATGCTCGATCTTTCCGGCCAGCAGCTCGCCACGACACTGACGAGCCTCGACATGGGCTTTCTTGATGCCGTTTTCGTGCTCGAAAGGCTCTATCCGCACCTGGCCGAACAGCAGCACAACGTCACTCGCGGCTGGATGGTGCTCGATGCACTCGACCCGGAAGAATGCCACGAACGCGTCGAAGCCTGGCGGCGTGCCGATCGCTACACCTATAGGCACGACGTGCCCAATGTGCCCGCACCTCAGGAAACGCCCAACCACCGCTTCATCCGCCAGGCGCCGCCGCAGCGCGACATGCGCATCATGGGACGGCGGTCTCGCTGAACCGCGGTTTAGCGGCCTTGCCACATATGAACTGCCCGAAATGGCGCTGAACTGACGAGCGCCTCGGCTCTCAGCCGCCCTTCGCAAGTGGGATCATATCTCCGAGTTCATCCGCCTCCAGTTCGACGATCCAGAGATCGGGATCGAATTTGCGTTCGCGCTCCAGCATCGCGCGCACCGCTTCCGGTTCGCTGCGCAACAGGCGGATCTCGAACAGGCGGTCGCCGGCCTGGCCTTCGTCGAAAGCGGTCTGCGGCGCCGGCGCATAGAGAGTTTCCAGGCCGTCGCGGCAGTGCTGACGGATGAAGATCGCACCCGCCTCCTCCGCACCCTTCTTCTCGACGGCGGCGAAATCGCCGCTGGCGAAGACGCGGCGCAGGAGGGCGGAAACGAAGATGTCGGCGCGTAATCTCATCGGCGCGGTATAGACCGGCGCGCCGGTGGCGGCAATGCACGGTCTGAGTTTGACTCCAGCGGTCAGACCTTGACTGCCAGCCGCAATCCTCCCCAATGCCGTCCCCGGACGGTGATCGGGGCGGAGATATCCTTCATCATCACGAAATTGCCGCCGCCCATGTCGCGCCTGTAGGTCTGGACGAGGAAGGGCGCGGTGCCGCGGCCAGCTGCAAGGCCGACGCGATCGGCGAAGATGCGGCGATTGCGGCAATTGGCGGTGTTCCAGACGGTGTCGCCAGGCCGCTGGGCTTGCGAGAATTTCCGGTTGTGGGTCGGCAGATAGCCGTTCTCGTCGATCGCCGTGCAGAAGGCGATGCGCTCGTCCAAGGCTGTGACGGGTTCCTGGATCGGCGGCAGCAGGCGGTCGGCGAGTTCGGTGAAGGCTGCCGGATCTGTGCCCGGTATCGGCCGATAGCGTCGGTCGAAGAGAGCATCGAGCCCGATCTGCCCTTCAGCGACGGCGCGCTCGAAGGCGCCGGAAATCTGCCTTGCCGCCGACTGCGCTTCCTCGATCCAACGGCTGTCGGCGGTCTTGACGCCGGCGCTCGCCGTCAGCTGGATCAGGGTTTCCGAGAGGATCCGGCAAGAAAACAAATTTCATTGCGGGTCCGCTTTGCGGGCGGCTTCGGCGGCAAAGCCCCGCAGTCTGGCCCGGATCGTTTCAAACGGCACCGATGCGCCGGTTTCAAGATACCGCTGCCGCCGCCCTTCATCCTCAGCCTGTTCGCTGATCGTGCGCTCCGCTTCAACTTATTCAATCGGGTAAAAAGGCTTTTTGCCGATTTAGAACAGGATGTCGTCCGAAAACCGCTCACACTTTTCGGCATTATGTTCTATATCGCGCCGATTTCCTTGAGTTTCTTCAGCACCGCCTGGTTCGGCTCGCCGTCTTCGGGCAGGTTGTAGTGCTTTTGAAAATGGCGGATAGCCGCGCGGGTCTGCTCGCCGGCGACGCCGTCGATGCCCACATTGGCATAGGCCATGTTGGAAAGGCCCTTCTGGATCTTCAACACCAGGTCGACATTGGTGATTTCGCTTGATGGAACCTGCTTTGCAGCTGACGAAGCCGTTTTGACCGTCTTTTCAGCGCTCCGGATCGCGGCCGCCACCGGATCTTCCGCCGCCGCCTTCGAGCTCACATCCTCGGGCGGCTTTTCGGCGGGCACGGTCGAGGGGCCGGCGGCATCGGTCTTCAGCGCCGCCAGTACCTCCGGCGTCGGATCGCCGGTTTGGGTCATGCCGACGGTCTCCTCGAAGAAGAGAATAGCCGCACTGGTGCGCGGGCCGATGATGCCGTCGGGTATGCCGTTATAGAGGCCGCGGCGCACCAGCTGCTGCTGGATGTCCATGACGAGTTGGCTCGGCTGCTGGCCAGGCGCGGCAGGCGCCGGCGTCGCATTGGTGGTGGCTGTATCCTGCGGCCGTTCGATCCGGAATGTGGTGACCTCGCCCTGCTGCTCCTCAGCCGGGCGGCGGGCACCGAGCACGGTCGGAGACTGCGGATCGCGGGTGCGGAAAATCGGATGCGGATGCAGGCCCGGCTGATACCAGAGCGCATTGGCGGCGACGAAGGAGAAGATGACGACGAAGGTGATCGTGCCGCCGGCGACCGACGGATTGCGGCCGATGACGCCGCCGAGCACGGATGCGCCCTGCAGGCCGAGCCCGCCGAGCACGGAGGCGCCTTGCAGGCCGAGCCCGCCGAGGGCGGCAGCGCCTGACATCAGAAGGCCCGGCTGCTGCCGTCCCCTTTTTCCCTTAGGCGATTTTCGCTTGCGCGCGGCCATCGAAACGCCCCTCTTCCAATTCTGCACCACTATTGACCGCGCCCTTCAGCCGCGGCGGAAACTCGACAGTCGCGCCATGACCGGCGTCTTCGGCGTGCTGGGCGCCCGAGCCGTCCACCGCGATCTCAATGGTGATGATCGTGCCCTCGCCCGGCTGGCTGGCGATGGCGAAATACCCGCCATGCAGCGCCACCAGCCCCTTAACCAGGGAGAGGCCGAGGCCGGAGCCTTCGAAGCGGCGGGTATAGTCGTTCTGGATCTGGACGAAGGGCTGGCCGAGCAACGCCAGCTTGTCGGCCGGGATGCCGATGCCGGTATCGCTGACCGTCAGCTTGAGGATGCCGTCGCGCGCTGCCGCATCGACCGAGACAACGCCGCCAGCCTCGGTGAATTTTATGGCATTGCCGACGAGGTTGATGAGGATCTGCTGGATGGCCCGCTGATCGGCGACGACCTCGCCGAGATCGCGCTGGATACGGCTCGTCAGGGTGAGGCCCTTGGTCTTGGCCTGCAATGCCAGCATTGATTCGCAGGATTTGACGGAGCTTGATATATCGAAGGCTTCGAGGATCAACTCGTAGCGGCCCGCTTCGATCTTGCTCATGTCGAGCATGGTGTTGACGACGGAGAGCAGATGCGCGCCGGATTCGCGGACCAGGCCGACATATTCGCGCTGGCGGTCGTTTTCGAACTTGCCGAAATATTCACCGATCAGGATATCGGAAAAACCGAGAATGGCGTTCAGCGGCGTGCGCAGTTCATGGCTGACGGCGGCGAGGAAGCGCGACTTGGCGTCGTTTGCGGATTCGGCATCGGCCGCGCGGTTCTGGGCCTCGTCACGCAGCTGCTGCTCGACGGAGACATCGCGCAGCTGGGCAATGATGGCGGCAAGCTCGCCATCGGCATCGCGCCGGGCGGTCATGTCCATTCTGAGATAGGCGAACTGGCGTTGATCGCGCGAGACCGAGGGCCGATCGAGGCGCAGATCGACGCTCTGAGCATCCTCGCCCCGGCGCAGGTCATCAAGCGCCTGCAGGAAAAGGATGCGGTCGGAGACATGCACCTGCTCGAGGAAGCCCCTGCCCTTGGGATCGCGCATCCAGGCAAGGAAATCGCGCCGGTCGCGGCCGCCGACCGTCGCCACACTGCCGTGCGGGTCCAGGAAGAAGACGAGGCCGGGGGTGGCTGCAAGGAAGAAATCCTCGGCCGACTGCGTGGCGATACCGGAAGACGAACCCTGACGGGCGAGCGCGATGCTGCCGACGGCGGAAAAGAGAAAGGCGGCGCAGACCACGGCGACACCCGCCGGCAGCGCGACGGCCGGACTTGTGACTGCCGAAAGGCCGATAGGAGCGGCAACGAGAGCGGCCGACGAGAACAGCACGAGGCGGCGCAGGATCGCGAGCTCGCGTTGGCGTACGGCTTCGCCGCCGCCCGTCCGGGAGAGCCAGCTTGTCGCTGCCCGGTCTACGAGGGCCGTCATCCAGCCGCCAATGTTACTCAATACACGCACGCAATACCCGCCCGAAAGGCTGTCGATCGATCCGGACAATAGGCCTTGGCGACTTAAAGAAAGGATAAGGCAAAAGCGCTGTTCACAGGCTGAAACGGCCGAAATTCCCGTTTTGAAGCATCTGGAAGGCTCTTTGCCTTTTGTGGTTAATAGCAGGTAAGCGACGGATTTTCCTCATATTTCAGCATTGCGTTAACTCTTGTGGCAAGGCGAGCTAGCAAAAGCCCTGCAATTGCAAGCAGGTGTTGCCCTGATGCTTAACGGCGATCGCTCGCATTCGACTAAAATGCGGCTCAAATACCGTTCGCTAAAATTTGAACTAAATTTGCCGCAAATGCGCGTGAGTTTCGAAAAGCGGCATTCGCAACTTGGCGGTAGGGTGAAAACACACCGGACAACCGGCCTGATTCGGCGACAAGAACCGGACGGGGAAAACAGGATGGGCGACGACAATGTGGTTTCTGATCAAAGGATCCTTCTGGTTTGGCCTCGTGCTCGTGCTTCTTTCCGTCTTCAGCACGGAGAGTTCCGACAAGTTGGCCAACGGCCCGCAATTGCAGCTTTCCGACGCGTTCACGGCGGCAAGCGGCGCCTATGACTATCTCACAGGCATGTGCTCGGAAAAGCCCGAGGTTTGTGCCAAGGGCGCCGAAACCTTCACCGCGCTCGGCTACCGGGCCCGCGAGGGCGCCCGCGTCGCCTACGAACTTCTCGACAGCCAGTTCAAGGACGAGGCGCCGGCGACCGCAAAGCTTGCCGAACCGCAGATGCCGGTGGCGCTCAACATGCCTTCGCTGGCAGCACCTGCTATCCAGGAAAAGGTGCGCGAGGCCAAGGCTGCGCTCAACCAGCCGATGCCTTACCGTCCGCCGGTCGAGGATGATGCCGCCCCTGAGACGGTGGTGACCGGCGCGATCCCGCTGCCGACGCCGAAGCCGGCGACCTGACGAAATTTTTCGCGGGCATTCGTCCGCAATGCCTTTCGGTTTTATAGCTTGCATCGGCCGTCCGCATGACGCGGAGAGGCCCCATGCCTGACGTGCCTGCCCTGTTTAATTCAGCATGTTGCTGCGCCGTGAGGATGCTCATCCCTCACGGCGTTTCTTTTAGCGGTTCAAATCCGCCGGTCTTTCACCTATATGCAGTGTTAGAGCACTTCCTGACGCATTCCGGACGCAAAACCGCTGCGCACTTTTGCTGGAACTGCTTTAATAGTGAAAGGCTTCACCATGGCATCCCTCGACCAGATCATCGACGACTTCGCTTTCCTGGACGATTGGGAAGACCGCTACCGCTATGTCATCGAACTCGGCAAGGCGCTGCCCGACTTAGCCGAGGAGAAGCGCACCTCGGAGAACAAGGTGATGGGCTGCGCCAGCCAGGTCTGGCTGGTGACGCATACGACAGGCGATCCCGACAACCCGGTCATGAGCTTCGAGGGTGATTCCGACGCCCATATCGTGCGCGGCCTCGTCGCCATCGTGCTTGCCACCTATTCCGGCAAGACCGCATCCGACATCGCCGGGCTCGATGCCTTCGAGATATTCTCGAAGATCGGCCTGGTGGAGAATCTGTCATCGCAGCGCTCGAACGGACTGCGCTCGATGGTGAACAGGATTCGCGAAGAGGCAAGAGTCCGCGCCGCGGCTTGACTGGGATGATTGCTGATCGGAAGGGCCACAGCCGATCGAGCTGGACAGCGCCTGCCTTGGCACATCGAATACATTAACACTTGCTGATAGTATAGGAATACATTCTAAGCCTGTCGGCGAAGCATAAGACGGGGTCGCTCAGACTATCTTGGCGCCCGTCCGAATCATCTGCGAAAGGTTGGATCACCGGCGCGATTCAGCTTTTGATAGAAGCGCAGAACCGCTCCAACCTTTCGTTTTACCCAACTCCCGGCAAAACCGCTTCGCGCTTTGCCTGGGAAAACCATTTCGCACTTCCTGGAATAGCCCCATCGAGATTATTTTCCATGCCTTGAAAAGGCACACAAAAAAGCCGGGCACAAGACCCGGCTTTTTGTCGTCGATGCTTTCGAAAAAGCTCAGCCGCGGCCGCGCTTGCGGCGTTGCCCGAGGCCCATCTCCTTTGCCAAGCGCGAACGCGCTTCGGCATAAGCGGGCGCTACCATCGGGTAATCGGTCGGCAGGTCCCACTTCTCGCGGTATTCTTCCGGCGAGAGGCTGTGATGCGTCATCAGGTGACGCTTGAGGGACTTGAAGTTGCCGCCGCATTCCAAACACGTGATCTGCTCGTCCTGTACGGACTTGCGGACAGAAACTGCAGGCTTCTGCTTTTCGACGATCGCCGCAGCAGGCTGCGGTACGGACGTGTTGCTCAGTGCCGAATGCACGTCGGAAATCAGATTGGCCAGGTCGCTGACCGGTACAACATGGTTGCTGACATAGGCCGCAACGATGTCGGCCGTCAGTTCCACAAGCAGCTCCGGCGCATTGCCGGTCGCTATATCCGTCATATTTTTTCTCCTGTTAGCATGCACAAACGGTCTTTGACCGACACGTCAAAGACCCGCCTCGTAGAAGCGAACAGCAAAAGCACCGGAAGCGATCTTCTGTTTCGAAAAACGCGAAATCCACCCCTAGATTCCGAAGAGCGAGACCTGTCCTTATACTGCCTGATTGGAAACCACTACGTCATGCTCCGGGCTATGGCCTCAGTTTAGACATTGAAAATCAAAACTGAGGGACTTGGAAGCAGTACGATTGCAATTCACAATCAGAACTCTACTTGCATTTTCAAATACCATCGTTTGACCAAAAGGCCAATTATTATTTGTCGTTTTTCTTGAGAAAATGTGACAGATGAAGAATTGAAGGACTTTCCGCCAAGCTTTACTCACAGCTTCCTGTGCATAAGTTTTGCATAAATCTGGTAATGTCGGCGAACAGCATAGGCTCAAAGATCTCTGATATCGTCACGGACCGAGAGTTCACCGAGATCATATCCTGAACGGTGGGCAGTTCTGGCAAGGAGATGGGCAGACACCGGCGCCGTCAGCAGGAAAAAGATAAAGCCGGCGATGGCGCGGGCGAGAATCGCCAGATCTTGCGAATAGAGGCCGGCGGCGAGGAGCAATAGGCCGGAGCCGACTGTCCCCGCCTTCGAGGCCGAGTGCATGCGCGTGTAGAGATCGGGCAGCCTGACAAGGCCGATTGCCGCTGCAAGAGCAAAGAGCGCTCCGACGATCAGCAGCAGGGCGGTGATGGCAGCCACGATATAATCGATCATCGCTTCTTGCCCCCTGCCCGCTTTTGCGTGTTGCCATTTGCCGCAGATGCAGGGCTTCGATTTGATGTTGCCGCGCGACAGCACAAAGCGGGCGAAGGCGACAGTCGCCAGGAAACCGACGAGGCCGAGCGAGATGGCGATATCGATATAGAGCGAAAAGCTGGTTTTGACCGCGATGACCGCAATGAAACCGATGGCGATACCGGTCAGCATGTCGAGGGCAAGAATACGATCCGGCAATGTCGGGCCGGCAACGACGCGCCAGACGGTGAGGATCAACGCCAGGCCGAGAATGACGAGTGCGGTCGAAGATGCGACCGCGATAATGGCGGCAGGCGTGATCACCGGAAAGCCTCCATGATCTTGCGTTCGAAACCGTTGGCGATATCACGCTTGGTGGCCTCAGGATCGGAACAATCGAGCGCATGGACATAGAGCATGCGGCGATCTGTCGAGACGTCGACCGAAAGCGTGCCGGGTGTCAGCGTGATCAGGTTTGCGAGCAAAGTGATCTCGAAATCGCTCGTCAGCGTCAGCGGGAAGGCGAAGATGCCGGGCTTCAGCTTCATATCGGGCGAGAGGACGGTGACCGTGACCTTCCAGGCCGACAGCGACAATTCCTTCAGGAACAGAATGGCAAGCGAGAGCACCGGGAGGACGCGGGGGATATGTCCCTTGCCGCCGAAGGATTCGCGGATGATGACCAGCGCCAGGGCGCCAAGCAGCAAGCCGAAGATGAGGTTGTGCGGTGAGGCACTGCCGGTGACGGCGATCCAGGCAACGGCCAGCAGCAGGTTGAAGAGAACGAAGATCACGGCGCGCCTCCTTCCGGGAAGACCGAGTGAAGATAGGCCTGGGGATCGGCAAGGCCGGCAGCTGCCGATTGCGACAGCGCCAGCAAGTGTTCCGGCAGGATGCCGAAGCCGACGACCAGCGCTGTCAGCGCGGCGAGCGGCAGACCGGTGCGCCACCTCGATCCGGACGGTGTCAGGACTGTCGGCGTCAGGGCTATCGCCGCCGGGCGCCAATAGGCGAGCAGGAAGAGGCGGCCGAAGGCAATCGTCGTCAGAAAACCGCCAACCAGGATCGAGGCCGCCAGCCACCAGGCGCCGAGATCGAGCGAGGCCTTGACGAGGATGACCTTCGGCCAGAAGCCGGAAAAGGGCGGCAGGCCACAGGCGGCAAGGAAGAGCACGAGGGAGAGCGCGGTGAAGCCACCGCTTTGCCTGTAGAGCCCGCCGAGGGCCGATAGCGAAAAGCCGCCGCCGCGGCGGGCGATCTCGCCGGCGGCAAGATAAAGCGCCGTCATCAGCACCATGGAATGGAGCGCATAGAAGACCGAGCCGCTGATGCCGCCAAGGCCGCCAAGCGCGACGCCCGCAAGCATGTTGCCGATGCCCGATATGACGACATAGCCGAACAGCCTGCGGATATCGTTTTCGGCAAGCGCGCCGAGAGCGCCGACGAGAATGGTCGCGGCGGCGGCGAGTGCGATCACCAGGCTCAATTCCTGCCGCTCCATCGGCAGCAGCATGACCATCACCCGGATCAGCGCGTAGATGCCGACCTTGGTCAGCAGGCCGGCAAACAGCGCCGACACGGTGATGCGCGGCGTATGGTAGGCGGCCGGCAGCCAGAAATTGACCGGAAAGGCCGCCGCTTTCATGCCGAAGGCGAGCAGGAAGAGGCTTGCCAGCGTCATCAGAGGCGCCGTGCCGCGCAAATCCGCGGCTTTTGCAGCTATATCGGCCATGTTGAGGGTGCCGAAGGCGGCATAGAGGATGCCGACGCCTATCAGGAACAACGTCGTGGCGATGAGATTGAGTACCGCATATTTCAGGGCGCCGTCGATCTGTTGGCGCTCGGAGCCAAGGATGATCAGCCCGAAGGAGGAGATCAGCAGCACCTCGAACCAGACATAGAGATTGAAGACATCGCCGGTAAGAAAGGCGCCGGTGACGCCGGCCATCAGCAGCATCAGCAGCGGGAAGAAACCATATCGCCGGCCGCTCTCACCAATATCGGCCAGCGCATAGATGCCGCCGGCGAGCGCGGCAAGGGCTGCGGTGAAGGCCATCAGCGCACCGAAGAGATCGACGGTGAAGGCGATGCCGAAGGGCGGCAGCCAGCGGCCCATGACCATGGTGAGCGGCCCTTCGGCGGCGACCTTGGCGAGCAGTGCCGCATCGATCAGCGCCAGCGCGGCAAGGCCTGGGATGGCGAGCCAGGCCTGCAGGCGGGGATAGGCGCGCAGCATCAGCAGGACGGCACCCAGCGTAATGCAATGGGCGACCGGCAGGATGGCAAGCCAATGACCGATCGGCACCGGGACGGTGATCAGGGCGGCGGAGAGATCGACGGTAGAGGTTGGGGCGGCCATTAGATGGCGCCTCCGCTATCGCACGAGAGGGTTTGCCATGGGGTGAGCATCCGCACCAACATCCTTAATACCCCAATGGCGGCAGCGGCCGGTCGTCGGGCTCGGCGGCGCGCATGTCGCTGGTGTTGTCGGTGCCGAGGTCCTGATAGGCGCGGTAGGTCAGCACCAGCAGGAAGGCAAGGAAGGAGAAGGAGATGACGATCGCCGTCAGGATGAGGGCCTGCGGCAACGGGTTGGCCGTGCCTGCGGGCAAGCTGTCGAGACCCACCGGGATGATCGGCGGCACCTCGCGCGTCAGCCGGCCGCCGGTAAAGAGCAGCAGGTTGACGGCATTGCCGAGGATGGCGATGCCGAGCATGATGCGGATCGAGAATTTCGACAGCATCAGATAGATGGCGGCGGCAAAGAACAGGCCGACGAGGATCGCGAGAAGCGGCTCCATCATTCCACCTCCTTTTCTTCCAATGCCAGCGCGATCGAGGTGATGGCGCCGAGCACGACGAGATAGACGCCGACATCGAAGAGCATGACGCTCGACAGCGGCATCTCGGCGCCGAAAAGCTTCGGATAAATCCAGAGGCCGGTCATGAAGGGAACGGCAAAGAGGATGGAGAGAAGACCCGCCATGGTCGACAGGAGCAGGCCGAAGCCGGCAATCGACAGCGGATGGAAGTACAGCGCGCGGCGAACGGCGCCAACACCGCGGGCAATGCCGTAAATTGCCAGTCCGGAGGCAGCGATCAGCCCGCCGATGAAGCCGCCGCCCGGCTCGTTATGGCCGCGCAGCAGCACGAAGACTGAAAAAAGCAGCATCAGCGCGGTGAGAAACGGGGCGACGGTGCGGAAAATGAGGGTGTTCATGCGATCAGCCCTCCGCCGTGGGATCATTGGCGGCAAGCTTGCGCTCGCTGCCGGCGCGGATGCGGATCAACGCCAGAATGGCAAGGCCGGTGACCGCGACAACGGCAATTTCGCCGAGGGTGTCGGTGCCGCGGAAATCGACGATGATGACGTTGACGACGTTGGCGCCGTGGGCGATCGATTTGGAATAGGCGTTGAAGAAAGCCGTCAGCGCATCGTCGAACGGCGCCTCGGTCGCCCGCATCAGCAAAAGCATGAAGCCGAGGCCGCAGACAAGCGCCAGCGCACCATCGAAGAGCTTGCGGCCGAGCGGCCGCCGATCGGCGGGAGAAAGGCGGAGCCTGGTCATGACCAGCGCGAGGATGACCACCGAGAGCGTTTCCACCATGAACTGGGTAAACGAGAGATCCGGCGCGCCGAACAGCAGGAAGATGATAGCGACGGCGAAACCCTGGATGCCGAGCGAGACGATCGCCGTCAACCGGTCGCGGGCGACGAGCACGGCGGCAAGGCCGAAGGCGGCGATCAGAAAGACCGCCCATTCATAGAGCCTGACATCGGCCGGCCAGGCCGGAAGGCGCGGCAGTTCACCATAGACGACTCGGGGGATGATGAGGATGGCGGCAACGCAAAGGAAGCTGCAGGTGACATAGATCTCCAGCCGCCCCGGCTGGAGGACACGCATGAGGCGGCCCGAGAGGCGGACAAGGCCCGATATAGCGACATCAAAGCCATGGTCCGGCCCGGGTCCGGCCGCGCGCAAGAAGATGGCCATCAGGAAACGGGCGCGCGCCAGCTGCCAGTAAACGCCGACACCGAGCAGTATGGTCAGGGCGGAGAGCGCCAAGGGCAGGCCGATATGCGGCGTCAGCGAAATGTCGATGTCGACGGATGTCTGGCGGATGGCGGCTGCGAGCGGGGAGGACAGCACTGTATGGGTGAAGGTCGAGAAGATCGCCGCGAGCAGGCCGAGGACGGCGAGAACGGCCGGGCCGAGCCAAAGCAGGACGGGTGCTTCGTGCGGAGGTTTCGGAGTCTCCACCGGCCGTCCGAGAAAGGGTTTCAGCGCCACGGCGAAGGCGACGGCGAACATCAGCGCATTGCCGAAGACGGTTATCGCGATAAATGTGATCGCGCGGACATCGGCACCGACGAGTGCCGTGTAGATCTCCTCCTTGGCGAGGAAACCGAAGAAGGGCGGCAGGCCGGCCATGGAGAAGGCCGCCGCAAGCGCGATCATCCAGGTGAGCGGCATCGCCCGCATCAGGCCACTGAGCCTGGTGATATCGCGCGTGCCGGTCTCATGATCGATGATGCCGGCGACCATGAAGAGCGCGCCCTTGAAGAGAGAATGCGCCACCAGATAAAGCGCCGCCGCCTCGACCGCATGGTCCGAGCCGAAGCCGATCAGCAGGACGAGCAGGCCGAGCGAGGAGACAGTAGTATAGGCAAGCTTGAGCTTCAGGTCGGTCTGGCGGATGGCGAGTGCGGTGCCGACCACCAGCGTCAGTCCGCCGAAAAAGGGCAGAAGGATTTCCCAGGCAGGCGTTGCCCCCATGACGGGATTGAGCCGCATCAGCAGATAGACGCCTGCTTTCACCATGGTGGCCGAATGCAGATAGGCCGAAACCGGCGTCGGCGCCTCCATGGCGTTCGGCAGCCAGAAATGAAAGGGAAATTGCGCCGACTTGGTGAAGGCGCCGCCCAGGACCAGAAGGAGGGCTGCGAGATAGAACGGGCTTTCGCGCACGACATCGCCCGCTCCGACGAGCCGCGACATCTCTGTGACGCCTGAGATATTCCAGAGGATCAGCAGGCCGGCCAACAGGCAGAGCCCCCCCCCGCCGGTCACAACAAGTGCCTGCAGGGCAGCGCGGCGAGCCGCCGCACGCTCGTGATCGAAGCCGATCAGCAGGAAGGACGTGATCGACGTCAGCTCCCAGAAGATGAAGAGCATCAGGAAACTGTCGGAAACGACGACGCCGAGCATCGCGCCCATGAAGAGGAAGATGAAGGAGAAGAAGCGCCCCTGATCCTTGTGTCCCTTGAGATAGCCGCCGGCATAAAGCACGATCAGGGTGCCGATGCCGGTGATCAACAGCGCGAAAGCCAGCGATAGGCCGTCGAGGAACCAGGAAAAGGAGAGATGAAAGCTCGGCACCCAGGAATACCCGCCGGTGACGACCTCGCCGAGCGCGATCTTGGGAACGAAACGCAGAAAATGCAGGAAGGCAAGCAAGGGAGCGATCGCCAGGAGCCAGGCACCGTTTGCGCCGAAAATGCGGATGACGAAGGGAGCGGCAAGAGCGCCGACGAGCGGCAGACACAGGGCCAGAAATGTCAGAGCCGTGACATCGGCCATGTCTCCTCCTCTACTGCATAATTCAAAATATTACAGTCCTTTGCACGTCCGACAAGACACGCGGCGCTGTAAAGGCAACAGACGAAAAGCCGAAGAAAACCGGCCCGTCTTCTGGCTTAGGCGAAATGGGGGAGCGTCTCAAGCGATTTCGGCCGCAGGCCGCACTGCATGACGATGTTCGAAGCCGATCAGGCCATCGGTCGAGAAAGGCGCGTCAGCAGCCGGGTGATGCAACCATGCAGGATAAAGACCAGAAGCGTCAGCGGCCAGAGCAGGCAGGCGAAGAGCCCGGCGAGACGATGGAGCGTCAAGCCGTCATGGTTGGCCCAGCCTTCCAACAGCGTGACCGCCATGGCGGCCACGGCCACCAGGCCGTAAAGCAGGACGATTGCTGCCTCAAACACCAGTGATTCTCCAATGCACGTAACATTAACCCTAACAGAAAACCCCTAACGGATGTAAAAGCAAGCGTCTTACTCCAATTGCGGTATGCCGCCGATCTCATGGCGCGGCGCTGGAGACTTGATGAAGTGAACGCGGCGCACCACATTTTGCGCAAACGGAAACGCCCCTCGGCGAAAGGAGCACCTCATGTCCGAAACTGCGACCACCGCCAAGATTCATAAGACCGATGCCGAATGGAAAGAGCAGCTCATCCCCGAGCAATACCGCATCACGCGCCAGCACGGCACCGAACGCGCCTTCACCGGCCCTTACTGGGATCTGTTCGAGACGGGGCTTTACCGCTGCGTCGGCTGCAACGCGCCGCTTTTCCGCTCCGACACGAAATTCGATGCCGGCTGCGGCTGGCCGAGCTATTTCGAAGCGGTATCGCCCGGTGCGGTGACCGAACATCGCGACACGGCCTTTGGCATGGTGCGCACCGAAATCCGTTGCGGCAGCTGCGAAGCCCATCTCGGCCACGTCTTTCCGGATGGTCCGCCACCGACTGGCCTGCGCTACTGCATCAACGGCCACTCCATGGTGTTCGAGCCCGGGAAATAGGCCTGAACCTGCGATCGGCATCTGCCGATCCCGCGGCCGTGAGGAGACTAAGCGCGACGGAAATTTCCGTGCCGCCATGGACGACATGGTAGCGGCGGCCGCCAGATGGTCGGCCGCCGCACTCGTTTCGATCAACTTCTGATGGCGATGCGCTTGACCTGTGAGAGCGCCTTTTCGGTCTTCGGCAAGGTGACAGTCAGGACGCCATTCTTGAAGGTGGCCTCGACCTGATCTTCCTTGACCTCGGTGCCGAGCGGGATGCGTCGCTCGAAGCGGCCATAGTAGCGCTCCGACAACTGCTTCTCCTTGTCTTCAGTCTCCGAACGCTTTTCACCCTTCAGCGTCAGAACGCCATCATCGAGGAGGACATCGATGTCCTTTTCCTCAAGGCCGGGGACTTCGGCGGTCACCTTGATATTCTTATCGGTGTCGGAGATCTCGACACTCGGCCAGCCGGCACCGAAACCGCTGGCGCCACGCAGTGACGGCAGGCCAGCGCCGAAGCTGCGGAAAGCATCGTCGAACAGGCGGTTTACCTCGCGATGGAGCGACAGGAAAGGATCATGGTCGTCCTCGCGGAGGAGACTCGGAACTTGGTGGCCGTTGCTGCGGCCCCAGGGAATCAAATCACGAACACTCATGGCTTACTCCTTTCTGGTGGTTCTTGGGCATTCCTGACGGTTCAGGCTGCCTGCGTCTCGGCCTCGATCTGCCGAGTCTCGGCCTTCGGCATTGCATTCCCAGTTCCGATCTCGATCTGGCGCGGCTTCATCTCTTCAGGAATTTCACGCTTGAGATCGATGGTCAGCAGACCGTTGACGAGGCGGGCATCCACGACCTTGACGTGGTCAGCCAATTCGAACCGACGCTGGAAGCTTCGACCAGCAATGCCGCGATGCAGGTATTGAACATCTTCGCCGTTGGCCTTCTGCCCTGAGACGACGAGCATGTTCTGCTCGTGGATGATCGCCAGCTCGTCCTGCGAGAAGCCCGCCACCGCCATGGCGATGCGGTATTCGTCCTCGCCGGTTTTGACGATATCGTAAGGCGGCCAGTTGTCGATTGTCTCGGCGCGGCTTGCAGCCTCGAGCGCGTTCAACATCCGCTCGAAGCCGACGCTCGACCGGATCAGGGGAGAGAAATCGAGGTTTGTCCTCATAGCCATATCCTCCTTACAAGCAACATGGATACAGGAAACGCCAAGAGCGACAGGCGTCTCCTGGACCTGTCGATCCCTGCTCGGCGATCGACAATACTGATATAATTCAGCAGTTTACTGTCTCAAGAGGACGGAATTTCTCAACGAAAAATTGCTTTCTTCGAAGGCGCCACCATATCTGGGCGTAGCTTGAGAGAGGAGCAATGGTTATGACAATGACTTCAAAGGACGTCATCGCCGTCCTCGGGCCCGCCGATGAAACGCTCGTGGCCGAGGTTATCGCGACAGGTGCCACCCAGGCTGAACTCGCCGAGGCATTTGCGTGGGCCAGCAACGACGAAGCCTTGATGAGCGAAGGCCGGCCCCTGCCAACAGGTAGGGTTGCTGCGCTTGTTGATCTGCTGAGTTCCGATGAAGAGGAGCCGGAATAGGAGAGGCGGATGACCCGCCTCCCCCACTGATCCGTCATGCTGTCGTGAGCACCTGAACATTGCCGTGGCGATCCATCACATCCACCACGACCTGGCGTCCCGATCGGCGAATGGCGACGTCAGCCGAGCCATTGCCGATCAACAGGCGTCGTAAGATCACTTCGTCCAGGAACGGGGGAAGTTGCGGCACGTTGAAGCTGATGCGCAAGCCATTCGGGTCGAAGTCGAGGCCGAGACAGGATTGCAGCAGCGACAAAGGAGCGGCTGCCGCCCATGCTTGAGGCGAGCAGGCGACCGGATAGAAGGTCGGCCCCCGTGCCCGCTGGCGCGGCAGGCCGCAGAGGAGTTCGGGGAGCCGCCGCAGGTCGATATAGGTCGAGGCGGCAAACAATCCCTCGAATATCCGCGCGGCTTCGGCGCGATAGCCATAGCGGGTAAGGCCGCTGGCGATCAAGGCATTGTCATGTGGCCAGATCGAGCCGTTGTGGTAGCTCATCGGATTGTAACGCGGTTCCGTGGAGGGAATGGTGCGGATGCCCCAGCCACAGAAGGACGAGGCACTCATCAGAGTGCGGGTAATCTGTGCGACCCGTTCAGGATAAGCAATGCCGGCGAACAGAGCATGGCCAGCATTGGAAGATCGAACCCGGCAGGGCCGCTTGTCTCCGTCGAGGGCCAACACATATGTGCCAAGTTCCTCGTCGAAGAAGCTGATGTCAAAGGCACGGCGCAGTCCCTCCGCCCGCGCGAGAAAGCTCGCCGCTCGTTCCGGCCTGCCGGTCCGCCGGAAGATTTCGGCAGCACTTTGCCATGCGGCGTAGACATAAGCCTGGACCTCAACGATTGCGATCGGCCCCTTGGCCAATGTGCCGTCGGCATGGAAGACCGAATCGTGGCTATCTTTCCATGCTTGATTGATCAATCCTTCTTCCGTCAGCCGTCCATATTCAATGAAGCCGTCGCCGTCACGATCGCCATGTTCGTCGACCCATGTCAGTGCCGCTTCCAGATGTGGCAGGAGACGGTCGATCGTCGCAAGATCACCGGTTCGTTTGAGATATTCGCCGGCCAGTATCACAAACAGCGGCGTCGAATCGATGCTGCCGTAATAGCGCCGGAACGGAACCTCGCCAAGTTCGGCCATTTCGCCATAACGGACTTCGTGCAGGATCTTGCCCGGCTCGGCGTCCGAGGTAGGATCGATGTCCGTCGCCTGGTTGGCTGCCAGGTGGCCAAGAACCCCGCGGGCGATCTCCGGATCGAGCCAAAGTGTCTGAAGCGCCGTGATCAGGGCGTCGCGGCCGAAGACGGTGCTGAACCAAGGAATGCCGGCGTAGGGATAAGGACCTTCCGCCTTGTCGGTCATCAGCATGTAGAGGTCGGAGACGCTGCGCCGCGCGGCTTCGTTGAAGATCTCGTTGGACGTTGCGATCGACGCCGCGCGCGAGGAAGAGGCTCGCAACGCGCGCCGGGCATCCCGCAGGGCCAAGAAGAAGGATCGGTTGCTCGGTGGGTCGGCGGAGGTCTGATCGCAGCCGATCTTGAAGAAGAGCGATTTTGTCTGCTGTGGCTCAAGATGGAGATCATAGGTGAGGAGATTACTGCGGATTTCCGCCGGTTCCGGTACGAAGGAAAACCGCGTCGACCGCTTGCGGCCGTCCAGGCCGACATAGGAAAGCAGGACGCAATCCTGCTCTATGATGGCGGGAAGATGGCGCCCTCTCCTTGCTCTTACGGTTCCACGGACTTCGAAAAGGTCGGCGAAATCGGCTTCGAAGGCGATTTGGATTCGGACATGTTGCCGCCGGTCGTCGTAATTCCTCACGGCCACCCGCTCATAACAGCGAGCATTCCAGAGAAACCGTGACCTGCGCAAATGAATCAGGTCATGAGCCAGAGCCAGCTTTCCATTCTTATCGAATAGATCAGGATTGGTGAGATCGCAGGTCAGCGTGGCGTTGTCGTCTCGCAGCGTCGACGACAGGAGCATCGGCCGTTGCCCATTGATCGTCAGGTAGAAATGCGAGAGATAACGGGTATCGCGATGGAAAAGACCTTCCGGGCTGCCGGGACCGGAAAGAGCGTCGCCATTGTAATCGAAGACGGCGAAAGTATCGCCGTGCTTGAGGGTACGCGGCCGTCGCTCCTGCAGCGACGCGGCCGCCGGAATGAAAAACTGCGCGACCGGTGCCGCCGGGCCTGGCAATGCTGCGGCGGGGTTGCTGTCCGCAGAAATGTTCGACATGTCTCCTCCTTGACGTCAGGCGACAGCCTGCAGGTCGCGCGCTTGACCATTCGACCGACGGATAGGCGCGGCTTTGGTACGAACGCCCGGCAAGTTGCGATAGATGTCGAGATAGCCGCGCGCCATCCGTTGCGCGGTGAAGCGCTTTTCGAATGTGGCTCGCACCCTGCGCCGATCGAGGCGGAGCGCCCATTCGACGTTCTCGGCCGCTTCGGTGACGCTGTCGACCAGGATGCCGGAGATGCCGTTGTCAATCACCTCCGGGACGGAGCCACAGCCGAAAGCGATCACCGGCGTGCCGCAGGCCATCGCCTCGATCATCACCAGCCCAAAGGGCTCCGGCCAGTCGATCGGGAACAGCAGAGCGCCCGCATTTCCGAGGAAGTCAGCTTTCTGTTGTTCATTGATCTCACCGATGAATTCAACCTGCGGGTGCCTCCTCACCATGGGCTCGATAACAGCTTCCCAATAGGCCTTGTCGGCATTATCGATCTTGGCGGCGATCTTCAGCGGCATTCCGACCTTTGCCGCGATTTGGATAGCGCGGTCGGGGCGCTTTTCCGGGGAAACACGCCCAAGGAAGGCGAGGTAATTGCCCCTAGGGTTCTCGGTGAAGGGAAGAATATCGGCCGGCAAACCGTGATAGACCGTTCCGCGCCAATCGACCGGTGGCATCGGACGCCGCTGGTCGTTGGAGATCGACACGAGCGGAATATCCGGGAACGCCGTGTAGAATGGCTTGAGATCCGGCAGGTCCAGCCGCCCGTGCAGCGTCGTGACCGTGCGATCGGCGAAATCGCGGATCAGCGGAAAATGCAGAAGATCGATGTGGAAATGTAGCACATCGAACTCATCCGCCCGCCGACGGATCTCCTCCAGCATCACGACCTGATGCGGCAGATGGTCCTTGACCGCCGGGTTGAGCCGCAGGGCGACGTCCGCACACGCCACCAGCTTCGCCTGGGTGACGGAATCGCCGCTGGCAAAGAGCGTGACGTCATGTCCCTGTGCGACGAGTTCTTCAGTAAGATAGGAAACGATCCGCTCGGTTCCGCCGTAGAGCTTCGGCGGAACGCTTTCGGCGAGCGGTGCAATCTGAGCGATCTTCATCGGCAAAACCTCCTCTGTTGAGCAAAGAGTCGTCGGCAAAAATCATGCCTGCGTCCTCAAGAGGCACGCGGCAGGTAGCGAGAGGATCAGGTTTCGAATAGCTGTCGGCGGCGTTCTCCTTTCCAGTAGCTGCACAAGCCAAGGCCGGGGAGCCGGCGTGGCGGCAGCTTTCGACGGCGGATCCTGTGGGCACGCGAGGAAGCGGGCGAATCTTGGTTGCCAGATTGCTGGTCGCCCTTGTCCAACGTTTTCAGCGCTTCAACAATCTCGTCATAGGAGACGGCTCTTTCCGCACCGGGATAAAGGCGAAGGGCAGGTGCGGAATCGATCGCGAAAATATCCGATGCCCATGACGCGAGAATGGCGCGCTTCTCGTCATTGCCGATGTCGTCGGCGGTGAGCACGTCACGCGGGTGACCGAAATGTTTGGCCGGATAAAGCAGATGCGCCGCGCTGATAGCCGCCGTCGCTTCCTGCTGTATGGAATTGCTGATGCTTTCCTTTCTCATAGCTTGGCTCCACTGATGTTGACCGATGGAACTTGGTTCATTCGCTCGTGCGTGGGGAGGCCCGCCCTTAAGAGCAGGGCGGGCCGGCGATCGCTTAGAAGTCCATGCCGGGGCCGGCGGGCATGGCCGGAGCGGCCTCCTTCTTGGGCTTCTCGGCGATCATCGCTTCCGTCGTCACCAGCAGACCGGCAACGGAGGCTGCGTCCTGAAGCGCCGCGCGCACCACTTTCGCCGGATCGATGACGCCCTGCGCATAGAGATCGCCATATTCGCCGGTCTGAGCGTTCCAGCCATAGGAGAATTCGCTCTTCTCCCGCAGCTTGCCGACCACGATCGAGCCTTCTGCACCGGCGTTTTCGGCGATCTGCCGTACCGGGGCTTCGATTGCGCGGCGCACAATCTCGATGCCGACGCGCTGGTCCTGGTTGGCCACGCTGAGATTATCGAGCGCCTTGACGGCGCGCAGAAGGGCAACGCCACCGCCGGGCAAGATGCCCTCTTCGACTGCGGCACGGGTTGCATGAAGCGCGTCGTCGACGCGATCCTTTTTCTCCTTCACTTCGACTTCGGTCGAGCCGCCGACGCGGATGACGGCAACGCCGCCGGCGAGCTTGGCAAGCCGTTCCTGCAGCTTCTCGCGGTCGTAGTCGGAGGTGGTTTCTTCGATCTGGGCGCGGATCTGAGCCGTGCGACCGTCAAGCTCCGTCTTCGAGCCAGCACCGTCGATGATTGTGGTGTTTTCCTTCTCGATCGACACCTTCTTGGCACGGCCGAGCATATTGAGCGTCACGTTCTCGAGCTTGATGCCGAGGTCTTCGGAGATGACGGTGCCGCCGGTCAGGATGGCGATGTCTTCGAGCATGGCCTTGCGGCGGTCGCCGAAGCCAGGCGCCTTGACGGCGGCAATCTTCAGGCCGCCGCGCAGCTTGTTGACGACGAGGGTAGCAAGCGCTTCGCCTTCGACGTCTTCAGCGATGATGAGGAGCGGCTTGCTGGATTGGACGACGGCTTCGAGAACCGGCAGCATCGACTGCAGGTTGGAGAGCTTCTTCTCGTGGATGAGAATGTAGGGGTCCTCGAGTTCGACCCGCATCTTGTCCTGGTTGGTAACAAAATACGGGCTCAAATAGCCGCGGTCGAACTGCATGCCTTCAACGACTTCGAGTTCGGTTTCGGCGGTCTTGGCTTCCTCGACGGTGATGACACCTTCATTGCCGACCTTTTCCATCGCTTCGGCGAGGTAACGACCGATCTCGGAATCACCGTTGGCGGAGATCGTGCCGACCTGGGCAATTTCGGAATTGTTGGAGATCTTGCGGGCGTTGGTTTTCAGTTCTTTGACGACAGCGTCGACGGCCAGATCGATGCCGCGCTTCAGGTCCATCGGGTTCATGCCCGAGGCGACCGCTTTAGCGCCTTCCTTGACGATCGCCTGGGCGAGCACGGTCGCAGTCGTCGTGCCGTCGCCGGCGAGATCGTTCGTCTTGGATGCAACTTCACGCAGCATCTGAGCGCCCATGTTTTCGAACTTGTCTTCGAGTTCGATTTCCTTGGCGACCGAAACGCCGTCCTTGGTAATGCGCGGAGCGCCGAAGGACTTATCGATCACGACGTTACGGCCCTTCGGACCGAGCGTCACCTTCACGGCATTGGCCAGGATGTCGACGCCACGCAACATGCGTTCACGGGCATCGGTATGGAATTTGACTTCTTTCGCAGCCATTCTTTCACTCCTTCGATAGGCAGCTTTTCTTGACTAATGCGCTGAGAACGCCTCAGGCGGCGATCTTTTCGGCGGCCTGGGCCACGATAATGCCCATGACATCGCTTTCCTTCATGATCAGCAGATCTTCGCCATTGATCTTGATCTCGGTGCCGGACCACTTGCCGAACAGGATGCGATCGCCGACCTTGACGTCGAGCGCCTGGATCTGGCCTGCATCGTTGCGCGCGCCGGGGCCGACGGCGATAACCTCGCCTTCCTGCGGCTTTTCCTTGGCGGTATCAGGGATGATGATGCCGCCCTTGGTCTTTTCCTCGGAATCGACTCGGCGGACAAGAATGCGATCATGAAGCGGTCGGAACGACATGTTTTCCTCCAATGGACAAACAATGATGACGTTGTTCCCGCGGCCGGACCGGATGACCGGTCCGGGCGGGTGCAAACCTCTGTCGAGCGTTTTGCGCGGAATGATCTGGTTTTGCGGTTTTTCCATTTCAAGGGGCTGGCGAAAAAAAATAGCACTCGCAATGGATGGCTGCTAACACACTGAGAAGGAACAACAAACACTGTTCCTGCGTTGAGAATCAGTTGATGGACGCAAAGATTTGCGCCACCTTCTCGTTGTCGTGAAACGGAGATGAAGCATGGAATTTTCATCGGACATAGAGCGCCAGCTCAACGGTTACGGTCTTACCACTGCGCACATCCTCTACCGCATGCCGGATTTCGAGTCGGTCCTGCAGACCTATGTCTGGCAGGATTACGATCTCGCCCCGGACTTTCCGGAAATGCACAGATTCCTGGATTTCTGGCAGTCCAAGCTTGACGGGCCGCTGCATTCCGTTCGCTATAGCCACCAGCGGCTGATCGGACCGAACGAATGGCGTCGCGTCGCGGGCGAGTTCCGATTGCACTAAATCGAATCCGACAGTCCCCAGCCAGATGGTTGTGTGCCCGCCAGCCATTGTTGCCCCCTAGGGCCTTACCAGCCGGTATCGCGCGAAGCCCAATCAATCGTGATCGGCAGGGCATGGCCAGGTCGAGGGTGCCGAAAGGCCGGCCGGCAGCTTAGTCGAGGCATCGCCGCAGGCAAGGTCGATCTGCGTCTGTTCGAGCCCGGCGGCGCCCGAGAGGTCGAGGCCTTCGATGCGGGTCAGGAACATGAAGGCGCGCTCGAAGTTCGCCGGGCCTTCGAAGGTGGCCTTGGAGAGATCGGCGCGGGAGAGGTTGGCGAAAGAGAATTTCACCCCCGTCAGCACCGCCTTGTCGAAATCGGCGCGGCCGAGTTCGGCCTTTTCGAAGCTCGCGCCGGCGAGCTGGGCGCCGGCGAAATTGGCACGCTGCAGCTCGGCGCCGGCAAAGGACGCGCCCTCGGCGGCGATATTGGCGAAGCTGGAGCGATAGGCCTCGATCTTGGCGAAGTTGGCGCCTTCAGCATGTGCGCCCTCCAATGAGGCACGCACCAGCGTCGCTTTCTCCAGATTGGCGGATTTGACATTGGCGCCGGCGAGATCGGTCAGCGAAAAATCGGTGCCGACGAGATTGGCGCCCTCGAGATCACTGCCCTGCAGCATCAGGTTTTTCTTGGTGCATTCCTGCCAGTCGAGCTTCGGCTCGGCCAGACTGCTGCAATCGGCGGCCCGTGCGGCAACTGGCGGAAATGCTAGAAGGACGAGGGCAAGGAGACCGAACGACGATCTTTGCATTGCCATGAACTGTTCACCCCCATGATGCTTTCAGGCCGCCTCCGGCGAAGCAGGCCGTCCACTTTCTTACACAGCTCAGACTACAATAAAAAGATGGCACGCGCCGTTCACAATGGCTTGCTGATCAGTCCGGACGATTGCCAGGCAGGTGGATCAATCCACCTTGCCGGGCAGGCGAAGTTCCATACAGGTGAGGTCCAGCCAGCGGCCGAATTTGATGCCGACCTCGGAAAATCTGCCGGCGATACGGAAACCGAGCTTTTCGTGCAGCCTGATCGAGGCGGTGTTCTCAGCCTCGATGCCGGCGATCATCACATGGACGTTCGCAGCTGCAGCACGCGCGATCAGTTCCCGCATCAACCGCTCTCCGATGCCCGCACCGCGGCAATCCTTGTCGACATAGACGGAATGCTCGACCGTGTGGCGGTAGCCGTCGAAGGCCCGCCAATCACCATAGGAGGCGTAACCTGCGACCTTGCCCGATAGTTCGGCGACAATGACAGGAAAGCCGCGCGCCTTGCGCGCCCTGAACCATTCCAACCGATTTTCGAGATCGACCAGCGTGTCGTTCCAGATCGCCGTCGTGTGCTCGACGGCGTGATTGTAAATATCGCGAATGGCGGAAAGATCGGCTTCGGTGGCGTCGCGGAGGAAGACAGCGTCTGTCATGATGCTCGGGTTCATATTGTGTGCGAAGGCGGGCATACGCCCCGCCTCGAGAGATGTAAACGACGGACGCGAAACAGGAACGACTTCGGGCACATCAGTCGTTCAGAGGCCTGGTGGCGACAGGCTGAAACAGGTGAAGACGGCCGAATAATGCACCGCCGCGGCGGTGACGACGAAGCCGTGCCAGATGGCGTTCTGGAACCGCAGCTTCTCCCAGACATGGAAGATGACGCCGAGCGAATAGATGACGCCGCCGATGACGATCAGCAGCATCGAGGCGGCGGGAATGCGCGAGGCGACGGGCTCGGCCACCAGTACGCCGCTCCAGCCCATAGCGAGATAAAGCAGGATGGCAAAGCGGTCGTAACGCCCGGGAAAGACGCATTTCAGGATAATGCCGATGGCGGCGAACAGCCAGATCGCGACCAGCATGAACAAGAGCAGCGGATCGTCGGCGCCGCGTTCAAGGAAGGGCGTGTAGGTGGCAGCGATCAGCAGGAAGATCGCCGAATGATCGAAGCGGCGCAGATACCATTTGGTGCGCGAGACCGGCCAGGCATTGTAGGAAAAGGAAATGGCAAGCGTCAGCACCAGCCCGACGCCATAGATCCAGGCGGCGGCGAGCGCGCCGTAGGAACTCCAGACCGTGGCGTAGAAGATCAGCACAGTGGCGCCGATCAACGCCAGCACGAGACCGACGCCATGGACGATACCGTCGGCGATCAATTCGTATCTGTCATAAGCCCAGCGAATGCCGTTGAACTCGGCCATGCACGCCAATCCGTTTCATACCCCGATTGCAATCGTCGCATCGAACCGGCAGGCGCGCAACTGCGGCAAAGCGCACGGGCGGTAAATCTTCGTGACAGGCTGCAGTTGCGCAAGATCAAACCTTCTGCCGGTCGACCAGCACCGAGCATTTGGCATGGCGCACGACCCGGTCGGCGGTGGCGCCGATGAAGTAATTGGAAAAGTCGGGAACGTGAGAGGCGACGATAATCAGGTCGGCGCCGTGGCTTTCAGCCGCCGAGATGATGGCTTTGGCGGGCGGGCCGTTGCGGATCTCGACGGTTGCCGCAACACCGGCTGCGGCGATCAGCGCTTCCAGTTGCTCGCGGCTGTCCTTCATGGCGTCCTCGACCATATTGGCCGGCAGTTCGATCGCGACATAACTCGGCACATCCTCGACGACGTTGAGTGCGATGATCTCGCCGCCTGCGTCGAGCAAAGACGCGGCCTTGCGAAGGATTTTTTCTCCCTTGTCGATGCCGCCGAGCGCGATCGCTACGATGATCTTCCGGTACATGGCTTCCCTCCACGACTGAGATGCATAAGTTTCCTCTTAAGAAGATATGGGCGCATTGATCGCGATCAAGTGGACACAAGTCATCGTCAACAGCTGCTCAACGCTTCATCCTCAAAAGCGGATCTACTGTGAACAATCGGAATGCGCCATATAGGGATCAAGTACGGCGGCCGAGGTGCGCCTTTTATCTTACAGGCCAATTCAGAGGCAGGAGAACAATCCATGACGACCGAAACTTCCTATGCGCTGACGCGGCCCGCTTATATCGACCAGTCGCATCTCGTCGTGACCGACCTCGGTCTGGTTTCCGGCTTCTATCAATCGATGCTCGGCCTGAAGGTGATCGAGAAGACGGCGAGCGGCGAAGTGCTGGGTGTCGGCGATCTCCCTTTGCTGACGCTGACCACTGCAAAGAATGCCATGATCGCGCCGCGCAATGCCGCCGGCCTTTTCCACACCGCTTTCCTGATGCCGAATCGGACGGAGCTCGCCCACTGGCTGCGCCATGCGGCGCAGAACAACGTCGTCCTCGACGGCGCTTCGGATCATCTCGTCAGCGAGGCGATCTATCTGTCCGATCCCGAAGGCAACGGCATCGAGATCTATGCCGACCGGCCGCACGAACAGTGGAAATTTCATCAGGACGGCATGATGGAGATGGCGACCCTGCGTCTCGACCTGCAGGCGCTCTATAACAGCGCGCCTGGTGAGCGCTGGGACGGCATGGCTGCGGGGACGGCGATCGGCCACTTGCATCTGCAGGTCGGGGACATCCCGCAGGCAGACGCCTTTTACCGCGACGTGCTCGGCCTCAAGCTGATGGCGCGTTATCCCGGCGCGAGCTTCTTTGCGAGCGGCGGTTACCACCACCATCTCGGCGCCAATATCTGGAACAGCCGCGGCGCCATGGCTCGCGCCGGCAACATGACCGGGCTTTCGGACTATAAGATCCGTTTCAACGACAAGGCGACGCTGGATACGGCGGTCTCCAAGCTCGACGCGCTGGAGATCAACAGCGAGAAGCGCGACGGCGGCGTCTTCTTGAAAGATCCGTGGGGCATCGGCCTAACGCTGTCGGCCTGATCCGAAGAGGCTATCGGACCTTCTCGGCACCGGATGGTGTCGTCACCTGCGTCGGTCCACCCCCGTTTCCACTCGGCGATGGTGAACGGTCCACAGCTTCCGGAGGCCTTACCGGGCCGGAGGCAGGATCGTTGTTGAAGGTGCCAGGGCCCGATGGTTGCGCATTGATCGGATCCGGCTTGGTCGAGGCTGTCGCCGTTGGATCATTATTGCTGGGGTTGGGCCAGATCGCGACACTGACGCCGGCGATGATGAGGACTGCCAAGCCGGCCGCGATGATCCCCCAGACCCACCATCGCCGCTGGTCGGAGGCGTCAAGCGTCGCCTTGTCCGCATAGGGCGGCTCGGTGCGGTAAGTCTCGGTGGCATTGATCTGATCTCGATCTGCAGTCATGGCTGTAACTCCTTCCGAGCCCGAACTCCCGTGACCGAAAACTTGTTCCGGCGCGAAAGCCTCACATTCACATGATGACCGCTCGTGCGGTCGCAGGCTCCGGGTGCGACAATTGTGCGATAGCGGACACAGCGGTTCGATTGACGGCGGAACCGGAACCGCACCGGCGCGTTTCCGTCACGAAGCAATGGGGCTTCGGGGACCTCACCGCATGGGCATCGCCAATGGCATCCGCAAACACGCAAAGAAGATCGCCATCGGCGAGCGCCATACCAGCGCCTGGGCACAGTCATTGAAGGAGGCGGCCGAGGAGCTGCCGCCGCCACCGCTGCACCGGCTGGAAAAGGACGGGCTCGATGTCAGCATGGCCTGGGCGATCATCGGTATCTTCGGCATTCTCTTCCTTGCCGCCGTCTATCTGATGTCGCTGATCCTCATTCCGATCACACTTGCCGTCGTCGTCGGCATGATCCTCGGCATGGCGGCAGAAAAGCTCAGCAGGATGGGGGTTCCGCGGCTTGCCAATGCCTTCATCCTGTCAAGCAGCGTGGCGCTGGTGATCTTCCTGCTGATCAACTCGCTCGCCGACCCACTGACGACGCTTGCCAATGAGGGCCCGGCCTTTGCCGAGCGAACCATCAACCGCGTCATGCCTTATCTGGAGCGTATCAGATGGCTGCATATCACGCCGGCGACATTCGAAAGCGGGTCGATGTCGATCGGTGCGCTGCTCGAGAACACCGGCAACGTGCTGCACGTGGTGACCACCAGCCTGACGCCGGCGCTGGTGCAGGGGATGATCTTCTTTGCGGCGCTGCTTTTCTTCCTCGCTGGTCGGGTCAACCTGCGCAAGACGATCATCATGACCTTCCGCACCCGCACGCAGCGCCTGGCGGCCATCCGTGTCATCAATGCCGTCGAGCAGGTGCTCGGCTTCTATTTCGCCACGGCCTCGCTGATCTATGTCGGGCTCGGCGTGGTCATGACTGTCATCGCCTATGCCGGCGGGCTATCGGCGCCGGTGCTCTGGGGCTTCTTTGCCTTCCTGTCGAGCTTCATCCCCTATCTTGGCATCACGCTGATGACACTTGCCGTCGCGGTCGCCGGGATCATCACCTACGATGACTTCATCATCGGCCTGATGCCGGCCGCGGCCTTCTTCACCGTCCATCTCCTCATGGAGAACCTGATCTTCCCGGCGGTGATGGGACGGCGGCTGGAAATCAATCCCTTCGTCGTTTTCCTCGCCATCCTGTTCTGGACGTGGATGTGGGGTGCCGTCGGCGCCATGCTGGCGCTGCCGCTCTCGCTGATCGTCATGACTGTTATCGAAGAATTGCTGATCGAGGAAAAGCCGCAGCCGCAGTTACCGAAGTGATCAACCGTGGAGCCGTCAGTGGCATCTGATATCGATCTTGCCGAATCCGATCACGACCAGATGGTGAGTGGCCGCTCTCTCTGGGGCAAAAGCGGCATAGGGCCGCAATGGCGGCCGATCGGTCAGAGTTTTACCACCGACATCGCCGTCATTGGCGGCGGCATCACCGGCGCATTGGTTGCCGAACATTTGACGGCGCGCGGTTTTTCCGTTGTTGTCATCGACCGGGAGGAGCCCGGTTTCAGCAGCACCGCGGCGAGCACGGCGATGCTGCAATGGGAAACCGACAGCACGCTCATCGAACTCGAGGATTATTATGGCTTCGAGCGCGCCGCCGGCATCTATCGCCGCAGCGGCGCAGCAGTCGCCGGCCTTGCCAAGCTGATCGCCGCAAACGGCATCGCCTGCGGTTTCCGGCCGCGCAACACGCTCTATCTCGCCGCCAATCGCGAAGGCGCGCGGGACCTCTTGGAGGAGCGCCAGCTCCGTCGCCGGGCGGGTCTGCCCGGCGTCTATCTCGAACATCCCGATCTCTTCACGCAGTTCGAACTCGACAGGGATGGCGCGATCTATTCGCCGGGTTCGGCGGAGGCCGATCCGCTGCTTCTGACATGGGCCTTGATCGAGATGGCGGTGCGGCGCGGCGCGCGACTGGTGAGCGCCTCCGTGACCGCGCTCAACAGCGAAGGCGATCGCGTGACGGCGGAGACGGACAGCGGTCATCTCATCGACGCGCGTCATGTCGTGCTTGCGACCGGCTATTCGTTGCCGGGTGTCGACATGCCGAAGCTGCACCGCGTCAGTTCGAGTTGGGCGCTCGCCACAGTGCCGCAGGACCCGGCAAATTTCTGGCGCGACAGGGCACTGATCTGGGAGAACAGCCACCCCTATCTCTACATGCGAACGACGGCGGACAATCGCATCGTCGCCGGCGGCGAGGACGACGAGACGAGCGATGCGGCGGCGCGCGATCGCAAGCTGCCGGCCAAGATCATCGCAATCCAGGAGAAAATGAAGCGGCTGTGGCCGAAGGCGGATACGCGCGTTGCTCATGCCTGGTGCGGAACCTTCGGCGAGACGGCCGATGGCCTGCCGCTGATCGGCCCGGTGCCGGAGATACCGCATGTGTTCGCAGCCTGTGGCTACGGCGGCAACGGCATCACCTTTTCCTACCTCGCCGCACAGATGATCGGCGCCATGCTCGCCGGCATGCATCGCGACTGGTTCGAGGATTTCGCGCTCGACAGGGATGGGCCGGGTTTAGCACGCTTTCATTCTGGAATGTATAGAAACGAGACGGAAAGCCAAAGGCGCTAAAATTTCAGTCGTCTAGCTGGCTTGCTTTCTTGCACTCATTCGCAATTCTTCAACATGTTTAGCCACTTCGCGAACGTTTGAGATGCCGATAAAGGCGAATTTTTTGACGCTATCCCCTTCTCCCTCCCGACGGAAAGTGAGGGTTCCCGAGCGGTCCCATTTTTCCCGTACCTCCACGACGTTGATGGCCGTTGGTGCTATCGTCGTCGCTTGTCGTCTGATTAGATTTCGAACGATGAGAAGCCTGCGATCGGTGGCGGCGTAAGCGGTTCGGCCCGTAGCGATCATATCGAAAACCGCGCCCGCTATGGCCGCGACACCGGCCAGTAAAAAGACTCCGGGGAATATGATGCCCATTATTCCATCCGCCTTTTCGACGACGGCAAGCGCATTGTCAGCCGGCAGAAAGCCAACGCACCCGGAGATCACACAAATGAGGCCGATAATTAATTCAGGACACTTGGAAACGAAAGTTCCCCAGGCACCTGGCTGCCCTGTCCAAACAACAATTTCGGAGGGATGAAGCTCATTTTGAATTTCGCCTTCGACATTCCAAATCGCACGAGCCATGCGCTCCCCTACGTTCCCGCAACCGAACAAACAAAAACAGCATTATTCGTTTTCCGGGGGTAAACAAGCAAGAGATTCGGACGCTCTATTCGGTCGTCTTGTCGTCACCGGTATCCTCGACATCCTCGAGGCGGACGAACTGTGTGCCCTTGGCCTTGAGATCGACCAGCGCCTTCGCCACCCCCTCGCCGGCCGCATGGGTCGGCTGGTTGATGTGGGAGATGACGACATCGCCGTCCCTGGCGGAGGCGATGCGTTTTTCGGTGATGACAGCCCCAAGCAGCGAGCCGCCGTCGCCGTTTACCGAATAACCGGCAATGCGATAGCCCATGGCGCGGATCTCGCCGATGGCGGAAAGATCGTATTTGGCGGTCGAGCCGCGGAACCAGTGCGGCGCCGGAATGCCGGCCGTGACCATGGCGGCAGCGCCGCCTTCGACTTCCTGCCGCACCGCCTGCGGCGAGCCGGCAGAGGCGATGCCATAGACCAGCGTCGGCGTGTCGACGGCCGGAACATGGTTCTGGCCGTGGTTTTCGAGTTCGAAGAGATCGGGATTTTGCAGGAACACGGCAAGTGCTGCGGGATTGCGCTTCAGCCAGCGGGCAGTGACGAAGATCGTTGCCGGGATGCGTTCACGCACCAGCGTCGAAAGGATGCGCTCGTCCGCCTGCCCCACGCAGGCATCGAAGGTCAGCGCAATGCGGGCATGGTCTGCGATGTTGGAACGGGCGATGTGCAGATGCGGCTCGACGAGCTTTGGCGCCGGCGCCTTCGGGGCCGGGCTAACCGCAGCCGGGACCAGACCAATTGCGGTCGGCACGGCTGACGGAATTCCGTCCGCGAATGCAGCGGAGATGCTGACGACAAGGAACGCCGAAGCGAGCAGGATGCGGTTCATATAATGGGTTTCTATGGTTCGAACTGCCGATTTTAGCGGTAGCTCTCTCCTGGCGCCATGCGGCCGGATGTCACCGCAGCCGCTTGGGCGGACAGGGTCGTATCAGTCATAGAGATAATACTTGTCCCACTTCTCGCGCGGCACCTTCTCGCCGATCTCGTAATCGAGCTCGCGCACGTTGATATGCTGCGGACCGGTGATGCAATTGTAGGAGAGATGGTACCAGTCGCCCTTGCTGCGGAAGACCGCACCCGGCGCATCCAGCGAATCGTCGCCGGGGATCGGGTCCTTGAAGGTATAGGCGATCACCTTGTCGGGCTTGAAGCCGGTGCTGTCCTTGTTGATGCGGCTCATCGCCTCGGTGTCGCAGCTCTGTTCCAGGCGGGTCGAGGGATCGAGTTTTTCCAGCTGCTTCTTGATGGCGGGATCGACGGCAAAGGCGGGGGCAGCAAGGCTTGCGAGGGATACAAACAGGATCAGACGTTTCGGCATTGCGGAGAGAATCCCTTACTGTTCTGCAATTTCTACCCTACCGCCGACAGCTTGCCGGGAGCTTGGCACGTGCAAATTCACTGAGATAGCGGACTTTGTTAAATATTGTGGTGACATCAAGGCAAGGTGGGCTGGGCGTCCTCCTTGTCTGTGGAAGGTCATCCGTGTCCTTGCCGCTTGATCCGGCGGCGGCGCGCCTCTATCTCTTGCCAACCCGACATTCCCACCCGGAGCCATTCCTTGTCCGTTTTCAAGAGCCTGCCGACACCGCCTGCCGCACCGAAGAAGCCCGTCTCCGATACGCGCCACGGCATCACCCGCACGGACGACTATGCCTGGCTGCGCGCCGACAACTGGCAGGCGATGTTCAAGGATCCGTCGATCCTCGACCCTGAGATCCGCCGCCATCTCGAAGCCGAAAACACCTATATGAATGCGGCGATGGAGGATACCAAGCCGCTGCAGAAGGTGCTGTTTGCCGAGATGCGCGGCCGCATCAAGGAAGACGACAGCTCGGTGCCGATGAAGGACGGCGCCTATGCCTACGGCACCTTCTATGTCACCGGCGGCGAACAGCCGCGTTATTTCCGCATCGCCCGCGACGGCAATGTCGCCGACGAAACGATCCGCACCGTGCTGCTCGACGGCGACAAGGAGGCTGCCGGTAAGGCCTATTTCCGTCTCGCCGGCCTCGACCATACCAGCGACCACAGTCGCGGCATCTGGGGTTATGACGACAAGGGCTCGGAATTCTTCACGCTGCAGGTGCGCGACCTCCAGACCGGGCAGGATCTTGCCGACCGGATCGAGAATACCGGCGGCGGCGGCGTCTGGGCGCCCGACGGCAGGAGCTTCTTCTATTCGGCGCTCGACGAGAACCACCGGCCGTCGAAGGTGTTCCACCATATTCTCGGCCAGCCCCAGTCGGAAGACCGGCTGGTCTATGAGGAAGCGGATGCCGGCTTCTTCATGGGCGTCGGCGGCTCGCTGCTCGACGATTTCATCTATATCGACATTCACGACCACGAGACCAGCGAATACCGGCTGCTATCGACCAAGAACCTGACAGCCGAGCCGAAGCTGGTGGCGGCACGCGAGGAAGGCATCGAATATTCGATGACCGAGGGTGGCGACGTCTTCTACATCCTCACCAATGACGGCGGCGCCAAGGATTTCAAGATCATGGAAGCGCCGGTCGATAATCCGGTCAAGGAAAACTGGCGCGAAGTGGTCGCTCACAAGCCCGGCACGCTTGTTATCAGCCACATGGCCTATGCCCGCCATCTTCTGTGGCTGGAGCGCAAGGATGGGCTGCCGCAGATCATGATCCGCGATCGGGCGACCGGCGAGGAGCATGCGATCGCCTTTGCCGAGGAAGCCTATTCGCTGGGACTGCAGGGTGCGGCGGAATACGACACGGATATCATCCGCTTCTCCTATTCGTCGATGACGACGCCGTCGCAGCTCTACGACTACAACATGGTGACGCGCGAGCGCACGCTGCTGAAGACGCAGGAGGTGCCGTCCGGTCACAATCCCGACGACTACGTCACCCGCCGCGTCTTTGCCCCGGCATGGGATGGCGAGAAGGTGCCGGTCACCCTGCTCTATCGCAGGGATACCCCACTCGACGGCAGCGCGCCCTGCTTGCTCTATGGCTACGGCGCCTACGGCATCACCATTCCGGCCGGCTTCAACACCAACTGCCTGTCGCTCGCCGACCGGGGCTTCGTCTATGCCATCGCCCATATCCGTGGCGGCAAGGACAAGGGATTTTCCTGGTACGAAGACGGCAAGATGGACAAGAAGACGAATACCTTCAAGGACTTCGTCGCCGCGGCCGATTATCTGAATCAACAGAAGTTCACATCTTACGCGAAGATCATCGCCGAGGGCGGATCGGCCGGCGGCATGCTGATGGGTGCGGTTGCCAACATGGCGCCGGAGAAGTTCGCCGGTCTCATCGCCGCCGTTCCTTTCGTCGACGTGCTCAACACCATGCTCGACGACACTTTGCCGCTCACCCCGCCGGAATGGCCGGAATGGGGCAACCCGATCGACAGCAGGGAAGAATACGAGCAGATCGCATCCTACTCGCCCTATGACAATGTCGGTGCAGAAGCCTATCCGCCGATCCTGGCGCTCGGCGGCCTGACGGACCCTCGCGTCACCTATTGGGAGCCGGCCAAATGGGTGGCGAAGCTGCGCGACAAGACGACGGGCGACGCGCCGATCCTGCTCAAGACCAATATGGATGCCGGCCACGGCGGCGCCTCGGGCCGCTTCCAGCGGCTGGAAGAGATCGCGTTTGAATATGCGTTTGCGATCAAGGTGGCTGGGAAGATGTGAAGGGTTGGGGCATGCCGTGTGGCACCCCCCTCTGCCCTGCCGGGCATCTCCCCCACAGGTGGGGAGATCACAAGTGGCTTGAACTTCCTGCCCATCTATTGTTTCGCAGTGCTGGATGCTGATTGTTTGGGGAAGCCGATGCGCCCAGCCAATCTCCCCACCTGTGGGGGAGATGCCCGGCAGGGCAGAGGGGGGCGGGCTCGGCACACACGCCTAGGGAGACACCGAAATGCCCGTCTATATTGCGCTCCTCCGCGCCGTAAACGTCGGCGGCACCGGCTCTTTGCCGATGGCCGAGTTGAAGGCGATCTGCGAAGGCCTGGGCTTTTCCGACGTCAAGACCTACATCCAGAGCGGCAACGTGCTTTTCCGTTCGGATGAAGCGGAAAAGACCGTGGAGGAGCGGCTCGACGAGGCGCTCGGCAGGACGATGGGCAAGCGGCCAGGCGTGATGGTGCGCACCCGCAAAGAACTCGACGGGATCGTTGCCGACGTACCCTTTCCCGATGCTAAGCCGAACTTCCTGCTCGTCTATTTCCTGCCTGAAAAGGCGCCCGGCGATGCACTGGAGACGATGGTGGCGCCCGGCGGCGAGGAGGCGAAGCTCGCCGGCCGCGAAATCTATGTGCATTATCCCAATGGTTCCGGCGGCTCGAAGCTGAAGCTGTCGGCGTTGAAGCCTGGAACGTCGCGCAACCTCAACACCGTGCGCAAGCTCGCGGACATGGCGGCGGCGATGGAAGACGGGGACTGAGGGCAAGTCGTGGGACCATGACGTCGTATAGAATTTGATTCAAGCGACGTGCTTCATCTCCTTGTTTTCATGCATATCCTCGCCGCACGACCGCTGCGCATCCGTGGTCGTATTCATCAGGTCGCCAGCATCTCTCCGGGCTGCCGGGAAAGGCGGCGTCAGCCTTTGGCGACGGCGCCTTTCGTCTGTTTGGCCTTGTAGCCGGTGATCTCCTCGCCTGCGGTCGGCGAAAAGCGCAGGTTCCAGAAGGTGGCGGTGATCGAGATGATCGTGACGACGACGAAGGCCGCCGAGAAATCGCCGAGGGCCGGCGTCTCAGTGCCTGACAGGGCCATGGAGCCGTGCAGCGCCAAGGCGCCGATGCAGATGCCGAGTGACAGCATGAGCTGCTGGAAGGTGGTGTAGAAGCTGGTGGCCGAGCTCATCCGCTCCCTGCTGATCTCGTCATAGGCAATGGTGTTATAGGCCGTGAACTGGAACGATAGGAAGAAGGCGCTGAGCACCAGGACGATAAAGACCAGCGGCATCGGCCAGTCCGGCCGGAAGGCGGCACAGAAGCCATAGCCGATCGTGCCGAGGATGCCGTTGAGGACGAGACTTCTGCGGAAGCCCAGCCGGCGAAAGACGAACTTCGCCATCGGCTTCATGGCGAGAGCGCCAAGCGCGGTCGCGATGATGATCTGGCCGGCCGCAGCGGCAGACAGGCCGAAGCCGATCTGGAAGAGCAGCGGCAGCAGGAAGGGCTGCGCGCCTTGCGTGATGCGGGTCAGCGAACCGGCGATAACAGACGTGCCGAAGCTCGGCACCTTCATCAGCGAGAAATCCATGATCGGCGACGGATGCTTGCGGGCATGTCTGAGATAGGCGATGCCGAAGAGCAGGCCGATGGCGATCAGAAAGATCGAGAACGCACCCTCGCCTTCATGGCTCGACATTTCGAAGCCGAAGAGCAGCGAACCGAGTGAGATGCCCGAGAGGACGAAGCCGATCGTATCGAACGGACCGCTTGCCTTGCCCTTTATCTCGTCGATGTAGGTCGAGACGAGGATCACGCCGATGATGCCGATCGGCACGTTGATATAAAAGATCCAGCGCCAGTCGAGATAGGTGACGATGAAGCCGCCGAGCGGCGGGCCGACGATCGGGCCGATCAGCGCCGGCACGAGCAGCCAGGACATGGCGCTGACCATATCCTTGCGGTCGACGCTGCGCATCAGCACCAGGCGCCCGACCGGCATCATCATCGCACCGCCGATGCCCTGAAGCAGCCGCGCCAGCACCAGGAAGGACAGCGTCGGCGCCAGCGCGCAGAGGATGGAGCCGACGACGAAGACCGCGATGGCCGAGCGGAAAACGGTGCGGGAGCCGAAACTGTCGGCCATCCGGCCGCTTGCGGGAATGAAGATCGCAAGGCTCAGGAGATAGGAGGTCAGGGCGATCGACATCGCCGGGGCGCCGACGCCGAAATCGTGCGCCATGGTGGGCAGCGCGGTCGCGAGCACGGTCGCATCGATGTTTTCCATCAGCATCGCACTGGCGACAATCATCGCGATCACCCGGAAATTGGGCGTGGCGCGCCGAACCATCGGCGCCTGGTAAATCTGATCCGACATCGTCCGGGATCACTCGCGGTGGCGCGGCGGAGCACACAAGGCAGCAAGGCCGCGGGGGATGACATGGCGCGAAGCCAAGGGGAGACGATTTGCTATACGCCCGCGATCATGGCGGCGCTATGTCCTTTATGGCAAAGCTGCTTTGACGAGAGGTAAAGGCAGGTCACGATTCCTTGCATCGGCTCGACCTTCGTGAAGGTCCGGCTTGCGCCGCGGGCACCCCGGCCCTACCTATGAACCATGACCTCCGCCCTGCAGAAAAACCGGCCCGGCGCGGCCTTTCCGTTCGACAACAGCTATGTCGGCTTGCCCCAGCGCTTCTTTGCGGCGCAAGCGCCGACCGCGGTGGCGGAACCCCGGCTGATCAAGCTCAACGAGCCGCTCGCCGCCGAACTCGGGCTCGACGTCGAGGCCTTGCGCCGCGACGGCGCTGCGATCTTTTCCGGCAATCTTCTTCCCGAAGGGGCCGAACCGCTGGCGATGGCCTATGCCGGGCATCAGTTCGGCGGCTTCTCGCCGCAGCTCGGCGACGGGCGGGCGATCCTGCTCGGCGAAGTGGTCGACCGCAGCGGCAAGCGCTACGATATTCAGCTGAAGGGCGCCGGACCAACACCGTTTTCGCGCCGCGGCGACGGGCGGGCGGCAGTCGGGCCGGTCTTGCGCGAATATATCATCAGCGAGGCGATGTTTGCGCTCGGCATTCCGGCCACACGGGCGCTGGCGGCGGTGACGACAGGCGAGCCGGTCTATCGCGAAGAGGTGCTGCCTGGCGCGGTCTTCACCCGCGTCGCGGCCAGCCATATCCGCGTCGGCACCTTCCAGTACTTCGCGGCCAGGGGCGACACCGACGGCGTGCGGGCTCTGGCCGATTATGTGATCGACCGACATTATCCCGCGCTGAAAGAGGCCGAGAACCCCTATCTCGCGTTGTTCGAAGCGGTCGCAGACCGCCAGGCGGCGCTGATTGCCTGCTGGCTGCATATCGGCTTTATCCATGGCGTGATGAACACGGATAATATGACCGTCTCCGGCGAGACGATCGATTTCGGCCCCTGCGCCTTCATGGATACCTATGATCCCGCCACCGTCTTTTCGTCGATCGACCAGCATGGGCGTTACGCCTATGCCAACCAGCCCGGCATCGGCCAATGGAACCTCGCAAGGCTCGGCGAAACGCTGCTGCCGCTGATCGACGCCGAGCCCGACAGCGCGGTCGACAAGGCAAATGTCGTGATAAAGAGTTACGGTGAACGCTTCCAGGCGCATTGGCTGGCCGGCATGCGCCAAAAGATCGGACTCTCCGGCGAAGAGGACGGCGACCTCGACCTGGTGCAGGCGCTGCTGTCGCTGATGCAGGCGCAGGGTGCCGATTTCACCCTCACCTTCCGGCGGCTGTCCGATCTTGTCGGCGATGACGCCGCAGAGCCTGAATTTGCGGCGAGTTTCCGCGAGCCGGATGCCTGCGGCGCGTGGCTCACGCAGTGGCGCGAGAGACTGTCCCGCGATCCGCAGACGGCCACGGAGCGCTTGACTGCCATGCGCAGCGTCAATCCGGCCTTCATTCCGCGCAACCACCGGGTCGAACAGGCGATCAAGGCTGCCGTCGAACACGGCGATTTCTCGCTATTCGAGGCGCTGCTGACCGTGCTTTCAAAACCCTATGAGGACCAGCCAGGCTTTGCCGCCTATCGGGAACCGCCGAAGCCCGACGAACGGGTGCTTGCGACCTTCTGCGGAACCTGACGGGCGCTCTCGCCCGTTTTGGTGCAGCAGTTATGCCATAGCGATCCGCTTCCATCCGGCCCGACGCCCCGTTCGGTGCATCGGCACCCTGCGGCAATTGTGGCCGTTGAAAGGCATCTCCTTCGCGCTATCTGGCTGATCGGCGGGACTTTTCCGCCGATCCTTCACCCCGGCTAACCTCAGCGGGAGACAGCCATATGGCGATCGCCATCACCTCCATCTTCTTCATCATCATCGGGCTGGCACTCGGCGGCGGCGGCCTGTGGCTCGTCACGCTCGGCGGCAGCGTCTTCTATTTGTTCGCCGGGCTGATGTTCCTAATTACCGCCGGGCTGCTGTTGATGCGCAAGGCGGTGGCGCTCTGGGTCTATGCGGTACTCGTCGTCGCAGCACTCGCCTGGGCGATCTGGGAGGTTGGCTTCGACTGGTGGCAGCTGGGTCCGCGCGGCGGCATGATCATCCTGCTCGGGCTCTGGTTGCTGACGCCATGGATCCGCCGGCCACTCGGCCTGCGCAGTCCGACGGGCATCACCTATGCCGCGAACCCCTGGCCGCTCGCCGTGCCTGTCATCCTCGCCATCCTCGTCGCCCTTTATTCGATGACGACTGACCCGCATGATCTTGCCGGCGAGCTGCCCAAGGATACGGTTGCCGCCAATCTCGCCTTCGGCGGCAGCGTGCCGGATGGCGAATGGCATCAATATGGCCGCACGGCCTTCGGCCAGCGCTACTCGCCGCTCGACCAGATCACCGCCGAGAACGTCTCCACCCTCAAGGAAGCGTGGCGATACCAGACCGGCGACGTCAAGCGGCCGGACGATGTCGGCGAGACGACCTATCAGGTGACGCCGCTCAAGGTGAAGGACACGCTCTATCTCTGCACGCCGCATAACTGGGCGATCGCGCTCGACGCCAAGACCGGCAAGGAGAAATGGAAATACGATGCCAACTCCGGCATGAATCCCGACCGGCAGCATCAGACCTGCCGCGGCGTCACCTATTATGCCGATCCAACCGTGGCGGCCGGCCAGCCCTGCGCCGAGCGCGTCTACCTGCCGACCTCCGATGCCCGGCTGATCGCGCTCGATGCGGCGAACGGGAAGGTCTGCACCAGCTTTGCCGACCAGGGCGTGCTGCATTTGGAAACCGGCATGCGCTACAACCCGGCCGGCTATTATTATTCCACCTCGCCGCCGGTCGCGGTGGCGGGCAAGATCATCGTCGGCGGGGCGGTGAACGACAATTATTCGACCGAGGAACAATCCGGCGTCATCCGCGCCTTCGACATCAACACCGGCGCGCTGGTCTGGAACTGGGATTCCGGCAATCCCGATGTGACGACGCCGATCACCGGGGACCAGACCTACACGACCAACTCGCCGAACAGCTGGTCGGTCTTCAGCGTCGACGAGGCGCTCGGCATGGTCTACATCCCGCTCGGGAACCAGGTGCCCGACCAGATCGGCATCAACCGCAGCGACAATGTCGAGAAATTCTCGTCGTCGATCGTCGCGCTCGATATCGCCACAGGCCAGCTGCGCTGGGTGCGCCAGACGGTGCACCACGATCTCTGGGACATGGACGTGCCGGCGCAGCCGGCGCTGATCGACCTGACGAAGCAGGACGGCACCGTGATTCCTGCCTTGGTCGGCCCGACGAAGCAGGGCGATATCTATGTGCTCGACCGGCGCAGCGGCGAGCCGATCATCCCAGTCAAGGAAATCCCGGCGCCTGACGGAGCAGTCTCCGGCGATCATACCTCGCCAACGCAGCCGATCTCGGACCTTACCTTCTCGCCCGAACCGCTCCAAGAAAAGGACATGTGGGGCGTGTCGCTGTTCGACCAGATGGCCTGCCGCATCGACTTCCACCGTTACAACTATGAGGGCCGCTACACGCCGCCTTCGCTTAAAGGGACGATCGTCTATCCCGGCAATTTCGGCACCTTCAACTGGGGCTCGGTGGCGGTGGACCCGGAGCGGCAGATCATGTTCGGCATGCCGACCTATCTCGCCTTCACCTCGCGACTGGTGCCGGCCGCCGATATTCCGCCGAGAGGCCAGGACGAGAAGGGCAGCGAACAGGGGCTCAACCGCAATGACGGTGCGCCCTACGGCGTCTTCATGGGTCCCTTCCTCGGACTGCTCAAGATCCCCTGCCAGGCGCCGCCATGGGGTTATGTCGCCGGCGTCGACCTGCGCACCGGTAAGATCGCCTATATGCACAAGAACGGCACCGTGCGCGACATGACGCCATTGCCCCTGCCCTTCAAGGTGGGCGTGCCTGGCATCGGCGGACCGATGCTGACCAAGGGTGGCGTCGCCTTCCTGGGGGCTGCGGTCGACAACTACCTGCGCGCCTATGACGTGACGAATGGCCGGGAGCTCTGGCAGGGACGGCTTCCCGCCGGCGGCCAGGCGACGCCGATGACCTATACCACTGATGACAACAAGCAATATGTCGTCATGGTCGCCGGCGGCCACGGCTCGGTCGGCACCAAGGCCGGCGATTATGTGATCGCCTATACGTTGCCGTGACGCGAAGCTTCTCGCAAGCTCTGCGCAGGATTGCCGCGCCATTCTCTCCCTGTTTTTCGGGGTGAGTTTTTATGGAAATTTCCAGTAATATTCGCAATTATTACGGCATCGGCAGTCTTTTCGATCGGTCGGCCAAATCCAAGAATCAGCAGACGACGGACTTCGACAGCACTGCGCCCAATACCGCGCCCGGTCTCCAGACCAGCAGCACGCCGCCGTCGATCGCCAATACCATGTGGGCTCTTCAAAGCAGCGAAGGCCCCTATATCAACCCGCCTTCCGAGGAAGAAGTGGCGGCAAGGACGGCGCATGATTCCGTGGTCGACGAATTCTCCAAATGGGGCAACATGACGCCGGCGGAATATATCCGGGCTCGCTATCTCGAGCAGCACGATCTGTCCGAAGCCGATCTGGCCGCCATGCCGGCGGACCAGCGCGCCGCGATCGAGAAGGAAATCGCTGACCAAATCAAGCGCGAGATGGCCGGCATCGAGGATGACGGCACCGATACGGCGGACGACGTTCCGGCTGCTTGAGCGGGAGCATTTCGAATTGCCCGCGTTTGAGAAAGACCCCTCCCCAACCCCTCCCCACAAGGGGGAGGGACTGCCGTGTAGCGCCCGTTGCATTTCGTTCCTGACGATGCAACGTGTGGTAGCGTATTTTGGTGGCAGGATCTCGCCTCAGGTTAGTCCCTCCCCCTTGTGGGGAGGGGTTGGGGAGGGGTTTTCCGACGCGAACCGGACAACTGTCGATCACGCCGTTCGCCATTTCCTGATTCACACCATCTCGACGATCATCCGACCGACCTCCGCAAAGAGCGGGTTGAGTTCCTTCACCGGCACAGTCGCCTCGCTGATATAGACGGCGGCGACGATCGGGCCGCGATCCGGCGGCCAGATCACCGCGATATCGCCGAGAGAGCCATTCGGTCCGGTTCCGGTCTTGTCGCCGACCTTCCAATCCGCCGGCAGGCCGGCCCTGAGTCGCTCCTTGCCTGTCGTGCTCGCTACCAGCCAAGCGATCAGCCTGTCTGAGGAGGCCTCGGTCAGGACCGAGCCGAGCGTCAGGTTGCCGAGCGTGTCGAGCATCGCATCGGGGGTCGTCGTGTCGCGCGGATCACCCTTCCTGCCCTCGTTCAACGTCGGCTCGTTGCGGTCGAGACGCGTCGTACCATCACCGATCGAGCGCAGCCAATCGGTCAGCCCCGCCGGACCGCCGAAACTTTCGAGCAGCAGATTACCGGCCGTATTGTCGCTGACGGTTACCGCCGCCTCGCAGAGTTCGGCAAGGGTCATGCCATCGGTTCCGGCGTGTTTTTCGCTGATCGGCGAATAGTCGACGAGCTTGTCCTTGCCGTAGCTCACGCGCCGGTCGAGGTTCTCCTCGCCCTTGTCAGTCCGGGCAAGCACGAAAGCGGCCGCCAGCGCCTTGAAGGTGCTGCACATCGGAAAGGCCTCGCTGCCGCGATAGCCGAAGGAGATGCTCGTCTCGGTGTCGAGCACCGAGACCCCGAGGCGACCGCCGGTGCGTTTTTCCAAAGCGGCAAGGCGATGTTCAATATTGTCTTCGCCCTCGCCCGCACTCTCTTTGGCACTCTCCTTGGGCCCCTCCTCGGCATTGGCGGGAAGCGCCAGCGCGGCCAAGCCCATTGAAGCCAGACACAATGCCGAGCCCATCAGCATGCGGCGAGTCAAACTGAGATCCATGAAATCCTCCGGCGAATCAGGAGGACAGAGCTAAGCAGCGATTGCGGCGACTTGTCGTCCGCGCGCCTCGATCATGCGGCACGCGTGACCTCGACCGTCACGTGCGACAATTCCTCCAGCGCCGAGAGCCTGCCCTTGTAGAAAGCCGGATCGCGGGGCTGCGAGGTGAGGACGGCGACGATTGCGGCATGATGGCCAGGGCCGACCTGCCAGACATGCAGATCGGTGATCCGGTCGTCCTCCGTCTCGATGGCGCCACGGATCTCGGCCGGCAGCGTCTCGCCTTCGGAAATGACATCGAGCAGGACGCCGCCGGAAGATTTCATCAGGCTCCAGGACCAATTGGCGATCACCAACCCGCCGACGAAGCCCATCAGGGGATCGAGCCAGAGCCAGCCGTAAAGACTGCCGAGCGTCAGCGCCGCGATGGCGAGCACCGAGGTCAGGGCATCGGCGATGACATGCAGATAAGCAGCGCGGATATTGTTGTCGCTGGTCTTTGCGTGGTGGCCATGTCCGTGATGCGCATGATCGCCATGCGCGACGTGGCCTTCACCGGCCAGCAGCCAGGCGCTCACCAGATTGACCGCAAGGCCGACGACCGCGACGGCGATCGCCTGGGCAAAACCGATCGGCACGGGATTGGAAAGGCGCAGCAGGCTTTCCCAGGCCATCAGCAGGGCGATCAGCGCAAGGATGATGGCGCTGGCGAAGCCGGCGAGATCGCCGAGCTTGCCTGTACCGAAGGTGAAACGCGGATTGCGCGCCTGCCGGCGGGCAAAGAGATAGGCGAGCGCTGAAATCAGCAGAGCGCTGGCATGGGTCGACATGTGCCAGCCATCGGCGACCAGCGCCATGGAGCCGTAGACGGTGCCGGCGGCGATTTCCGCCACCATCATCACCGCTGTCAGCGCGATCACCAGCCAGATGCGCCGCTCGTTGCGCCTATGATCGGCGCCGAGGAAGACATGATCATGTTCCAGGGCATCAATTCCAGCCTTCTCGATTCCGGCACTCATGACAGGCTCCTTCGCCACCGCTATACGCAATTCTCGGCAAAATCGCTTCACACTTTTCCTGGAATTGCTCTAGCGCATATAGGTTCTCAACACTTCCGATATTTCCTCAACCGCCTCCGCCCTCGCCGCATCGTCGGCGGCATTCAGCACATGCTCACGCAGATGGTCGTCGAGAACCTCGCCGGTCAGCCCGGTCAGCGCGCCGCGGACGGAGGCGAGCAGTTGCAGGATCTCGCCGCAGGGGCGCTCGGCCTCGAGCGCGCGCTCGACCGCCTCCATCTGCCCCTTCAGGCGGCTGATGCGGGCGACGAGCTTCTTTTTCTGCAGGGTGGTGTGGGACATGATGGACCTGCATATAGCATAGGGGGGTATAGTATCAAGAGTGAAGCCCGAGCTCAACGCCTGTGATGGGCTTGATCCGCCATTGACAAAGCCCGCGTTTCCGACGATCTATCATCCATGATCAAGAACGCGCACCAGAGCCGCTCGTATTTTTGGCTGTACCTGTAAAGGGCGGCCGGACAAGATCATATTGTCAACAAGCCGCCGTCAGGCGGCTTTGTTGTACCAGCAGCGTCCTGACGGCAGACTATCAAAGGACGCGAAGACCATGACCGAAATCGAAGACAGCGAAATTTCACTGATGCGCCCATCGGTGGTAACCATCCGCGCAGCCAAGCCGCGCGACCTGCCCGAACTCGGCGAGATGATCGCCCTGCTTGCCGCCCATCACGGCGATGCTGCTGCGACAACGGCAGAGCAGCTGGAGCGCGACCTCTTCGGGCCTTTGCCCTGGATCAATGCGCTCGTCGCCGAGACCGACGAAGGGCTGATCGGCTACGCCATTCTCGTGCCGCTCTACAGGGCGCAGGAAGGCAAGCGCGGCATGGACCTGCACCATCTCTTCGTGCGTGACGGCCATCGCGGCCACGGCACCGGCCAGCTGCTCGTCGACCGGGCGCGCGAGACCGCCCGCAATGCCGGCTGCGGCTACCTCTCCGTCAGCGCCGCGACCGGAAACCTGCTGGCGCACCGCTTCTACGAACAGCTGGATTTCACCCCGCGTCCGGTGACCGGCATGCGCTACATGCAGTCGATCGCCTAAAGCGCGCCGCGATCTTTCAGAATCGCTTGATCGGCGCTTTAAGTCTTTATTTTTGTTAGGAGCTTTCATGCCTGATTTCAAACTTCATTGCTTCGCTCTTTCCGGGAACTGTTACAAGGTCGCACTCTTCTTTGCGCTTTCCGGCATCAAGTGGGAAAGCATTTTCGTTGATTATCTGGGCGGCGAAACGCGTACTGAAGAATGGCGAAAAACCATCAACGAACAGGGCGAGGCGCCTGTGCTCGAACATGGGCAAACCAAGATCAGCCAATCGGGGATTATCCTGGACTACTTGTCAGAGGTGACAGGCCATTTCGGGGCGCAGACGGCCGAAGAACGGCGCGACGTCATGCGCTGGATCCTTTTCGACAATCACAAGTTCACGAGCTATTATGCGACGCTGCGGTTCATCTATGGCCTCCAGAAGAGCGGCGAGACGCCAGTCGTCGAGTTTTTAAGACTGAGGGCCAAAGCTGCCTATGCAATTGTTGACGAACACCTCGCCGATCGGGCCTTCATGATTGGCGACCGGGTGACGATCGCAGACCTCTCTCTGGCGGGCTACGTCTTCATGCCGGAGGAAACCGGGATCGATCACAGCGCCTTTCCGGCAATCGCAGCCTGGAAAGATCGTATCAGCAACATGCCCGGCTGGCGCCACCCCTATGACCTGATGCCGGGTCCCACCTCCCTATAAACAGGCGTGGGACCTTGCGAAGGTGCCAAGCAATCAAGTGACCGTGCAGGAACCCTCGCGCGACTGGCATCGTTACTTCCATCGCTAACGGCTGGGCACGGCCTTCAGATAGGCGGCGATCGCCTCGCGGTCGGAGGCAGGCAGGCGGGCGATGTTCCGTTGCACATCAACCATCGAGCCGCCGACGGAATCGAAATCGGGGGTGAAGCCGGTTTCGAGGTAGCTCACGATATCGGCCTCGCTCCAGGAGCCGATACTCTTGGAGGCCGGCGTGATATCGGGTATGCGGCCCTTGCCTTCCGGATTGGGCGCGCCGGCAAGCCACATATCGGCCTTGAAGCCGCCGAGCGCATCACGCGGCGTATGGCATTCGCCGCAATGACCCGGGCCTTCGACGAGATACTGCCCGCGCTTGATCTTGTCGTTGCCCTTGGCGAGAGCCACGCGCGGCTGATCGTTGAGATAGAGGAATTTCCAGCCGCCGAGCGCCAGCCGGATGTTGAAGGGGAACGGCAGCTCATGCGGTGGCGCGACGTCTGTGCTTTTCGGCAGGGTTTTCAGGAAGGCGAAGAGATCGTTGACGTCCTTGTCGCTTATGCGGGAATAAGAGCCATAGGGAAAAGATGGGTAGAGATGCTCACCACCCGGGCCGACGCCGCGTTTCATCGCGTTGCCGAACTCGGCAAGCGTCCAGCCGCCGATGCCGGCCTTTTCATCCGGTGAGATGTTCGGCACGTGGAAGGTCCCGAAGGGGCTCTTCAGCGCCAGCCCGCCTGACAGCGTCAGCTTTGCATCGCCTTCGGAACCGGGTGCCGCATGACAGCTGACGCAGCCGCCTGCCCAGAACACCATCTGGCCGTTGGCCAGGTCCGGCGCGCCGAGACCCGCCCAATGGCTCTCCGGCAGCGGGTCGGGCGCAGTGACGAGATAGAAGGCGCCGCCGCCGAGCACGGCGACGCCGATCAGACAGAGCAGTAACCGGATGAACCTGCGGACCATGCGCCGCCTCCCCTTTTGCCAATGTTGCCGCCGTCGGTCCCACATAAAGCGATCCGCGCCGGCGGCAAGCCGGGCACGGATCGTGGATCCCCAGCATTCCATTTCCCCCGCGTCACGCGGAAGCAAGCCGCGCACCTTTGCTGGAGTTGCTGTCGTTTGTTGAGCAATTCCGGGCGCAAAACCGCTGCACACTTTTGCTGGAATTGCTGTCGTTTGTTGAGCAATTCCGGGCGCAAAACCGCTGCACACTTTTGCTGGAATTGCTCAGGTCGGCCTATCACTCCTTGATACGATAGGCCTTGTGACAGCCCGCGCAGTTGGCGCCAAGCGTGTTGATCGTGGCGCCGACGGCGGCAGGATCGGCCGGAAGCTGGGCGAGCGCAGTTTCGGCGTCAGTGGAGAGCTTGGCGGCGCGCGCCTTGAAGTCATCCATGTTTTCCCAGATCTTCGGGCTCGCCTCTTTGTCGCCGGTCTCCGTGCCCGGCTTGAACTGATCGGGAAAAACCTTGGCCGTTGCGGCAATCTTCGTCAGCGCCGCCTTCACCGCCTCGGCGTCGTAAGGCTTCGTGCCCTTGGCGATGTCCGCCAGCGCGCCAGCCGAACCGCCGATCTGCTTCATCAAGGCAATGCGCAGATCATGGGTGCCGTCGGCGGCGGTCACCGAACCGAAGGCCATGCCGGCCATCGCTACAGCCGCAGCTATTGCTTTCCAATTCATATTCCTCTCCATTTTTCCTCGGCCAAGATGGCCGATGGCCAATCTGCACCGGGAGCATGACAAAATCCATGCCTCCGGGCAGTCACGTTTTGCCGGATCATCATAAAAACAATGTGATAGGCAGTTCTCTGCTTTTATGCATGTCGTTATCCCGAAACCGCTGCACACTTCCGGGCGACATGCAGTGGCGCTCAAGCGCTTTTCCACCCCTGCCAGAGGCTGAAGGCGGAGACCGCAACCAGCAGCAGTCCGGCGAAGCGGCCGACAAAGGCCGTGACGTCAGGGTTGGCGACGAGCAGGTCGCGGCTGCGGCCGGCCGTCATCGCCAGGGTGCCGTAGATGGCAAACTGGGTGACGACAGTCATGACGCCCATGATCAGCCCCTGCATCCAGATCGGGCCATATTCCGGTCTCAGGAACTGCGGATAGACGGCAAACATGAAGATATAGGCCTTCGGATTGACCAGACAGGTGACAGCGCCCTGGCGAAAAGCGCGCCAGCCGGAGCGTGCCGTTCCCGGCCCGACCGCCTCGACGGTGATCGAACTGCGGATCAGCGAGATGCCGATCCAGATCATGTAGGCAACGCCGGCAAAGAGCAGCACGTTGAAAAGCTGCGGCAGCATGGTGACGAGCACGCCGACGCCGGCCGCGCCATAGGCCGAATGCACCGCGCCGCCGGCCATGATGCCGCCGGTCGCCGCCAGCCCGCGTTTGACGCCGCCGGTCAGCGAATTGGCGAGCACGAAGAGCATGTCCATACCCGGCACGATGATGATGCCGAAGAGAAGGGTGAAGAAGAGCCAGAGGTTTTCATGGTAGTTCATGTCAGTTACCGCCTTCGGTTCTGCAGGCCGTTTTCAAAGACCCTGATTGATTTCAATCTGATAGGCGGGTCTATACGCAAACCCAACTGACAGTGTATTGTCAGGAGCATTGCGGATGGGAGAGGTAAAATGCGCAAGGCCTCCAGGCTTTTCGAGATCATTCAGATCCTCAGGCTGGCAAGAAAGCCGATGACGGCGGCGGCGATGGCCGAGACGCTCGAAGTGACCGTGCGCTCGATCTATCGCGACATCGCCGCGCTTCAGGCGATGCGGGTGCCGATCGAGGGCGAGCGCGGCATCGGCTACATCATGCGGCCGGGCTTCGACCTGCCGCCGCTGATGTTCTCGATCGAGGAGATGGAGGCGATCGTGCTGTCGCTGGCGCTGCTCGAACGCACTGCGGACGAGGAGCTGAAGCAGGCCGCGCGCCGGGTCAACCGGAAGATATCAGGCGCCGTGCCGGCGCCGCTGCGCCAGGCGATGGACAACAAGGCGCTTTATGCCTGGGGCTCGATTGCGCAGCCGGCAGGCTTCGACCTTGCTATCGTGCGCCGCGCGATCCGCGACGAACGCAAGCTGATGCTCGGCTACCGCGACGAACTCGGCCGCGCCAGCGAGCGGACGATCCGACCGATCGCGCTGATCTATTATTCGCAGACCGCCAATATCGTCGCCTGGTGCGAGTTGCGCCAGGCGATCCGCAATTTCCGCAGCGACCGGGTGGAGCACTGCGCGACGGCTGAGGATTTCTTCAAAGGCGACGGCGACCGGTTGCGGGAACTCTGGACCAGCGGTTGGACGGAGAAACCGATCGCCGTCTAGCCATTCGCCCAATCGCGATTATTCAGAGCGACATGCCGCCCGAAACCTCGATGCGCTGGGCGTTGACCCAACGGTTGGCATCGCTCAACAGGGAAGCGATCATCGGCCCGATATCGTCGGGCACACCGGCGCGGCCGAGTGCGGTCATAGAAGCGACTGCACGGTTGATCTCCGGATTGTCCCGCACCATGCCGCCGCTGAAATCGGTTTCGATGGCGCCCGGGGCGACGGTATTGACTGCAATGCCGCGCGGGCCAAGCTCCTTGGCCATGTAGCGCGTCAGCACCTCGACTGCACCCTTTATCGAGCCATAGGCCGAGGCGCCAACCATGGTCATTCGGGCGAGACCGCTGGAGAGGTTGACGATGCGGCCGCCGTCGTCGATCAGCGGCAGGAGCTTCTGCGTGAGGAAGAAAACCCCCTTGAAATGCAGGTTGTAAAGCTTGTCCATCTCCGCTTCGGTCGTCTCCAATATCGAGGCGTGGTAGCTGGTGCCGGCATTGTTGACGAGAAAGTCGAAATGCTCACGCCCCCAACCCTTGAGGATCTCGCGTACACTTTCGACAAAGGCATCGAACGCCGCCACATTGCCGGCATCGAGTTGAAGTGCGGCGGCCTTGCGGCCGAGCGCCTCGATCTCGGCGACGACCTTCTCCGCCTCGTCGCGGTTCGAGTTGTAGGTCAAGATCACGTCGACGCCGCTCCTTGCCAGATTGACGACCGTGTTGCGGCCCAGGCCGCGGCTTCCGCCGGTAACGATTGCGACTTTCGAGGTTGAGTTCTGGTTAGGCATTTCAGGTACTCCTGATGTTTTGACAGGCCAGTTTATGCGCCGCAAGCCTGGAATCCTGAATGCCGAAATCCCGCAATTTCTTGCCTATTCCTCCAAACGCCTTGCCCAGGCGGGCTGAGGGATTAAGATCATCCTCACCGGCGCGGCAGACAGACCCCGCGTTCACTGGAGGCGAAGATGTCCGCAGATCTGAAGCAGGAGCTCAATGGGTACATGGATGCACATGGCGGAGGTGACGGGCTCTTTGCCACCGCGATCGACGGTTTTTTCCTGATGCGTTCCAGCACTCTCTCCATGCCGGAACCGGCGATCTACCGACCGGCGCTCTGCATCATCGTCGATGGCGCCAAGCAGCTCATGTTCGGAGAACGCCTTTTCGATTACGAAGCGATGCAAGCGCTGATCATCAGCGTCGAGATGCCGGCCTTCGGACAGGTGACGAAAGCCAGTGCCGAACGGCCGATGATCGCCATCAACCTGGAACTCGACGTCACTATCCTGCGCGAGGTGCTGGAGGAGATGGATGCACCGCCGAAGCCGGCAGGCGACGGCGGGCCGGGTGTTTTCGTACAAGAATTCGGCCCGGAGTTGCAGGACTGCATACTGAGACTGATCCGGACGCTCGCGGCGCCCAAAGCGATCCCAATCCTTCATCCGGCAATCATGCGAGAGATCAGTTTCTGGTTGCTTTCCGGAAAAAATGGCGATGAGATCTGCAAGCTTGCATTGCCCGACAGCCATACGCGCCGCGTGGCCGAGGCCATCTACCTGTTGCGCGGTAATTTTGCGCACGCCGTTCGGGTGGAAAAGCTTGCGGCGGCAGCCAGGATGAGCCCTTCCTCCTTCCACCAGCATTTCAAAATGCTAACCGCGATGACGCCGCTGCAGTATCAGAAGCAGTTGCGGCTACTCGAGGCCCGGCGGCTGATGGTGACCGATGGGTTCAACGCCGCAAACGCGGCCTATCAGGTGGGTTACGAGAGCGCCTCCCAGTTCAGCCGCGAATATGCCCGCATGTTCGGGACACCACCGAAGCGCGACATCAGTGAAATGAAGGCGATGCCGGCTGAGCCGGCAATCAGCTAAATGGAAAGCGTGCGGCTCGGCTCCCGGCCGAAGCCCCGGATTTCGATGCTGGAGGCATGGACCTCGACGATCGCGAAGGCATTTTCCGTCTCGGTGTCGACCACGCCCTTGAAATTGACGAAGTGGCAGGCGCCGGCGATGCCGTAATTGCCGACGTGGTCGTGGCCGTTGAGATAGGCGACGACATTGCGCTCAGAGGCGAGCAGCGCGACGATGCGCTCGCTGTCCCACATGCCGTGCTCACTGGGCGGATGCACCGGATAGTGATTCATGACGATCACCCTCTCGCCGACCTCGGCCGCTTTTGCGAGTTCATCGCGGAGCCAGGCAAACTGCTCGTCGCTCAGCGCTGCATTCCAGCGATGGGCATTCCTGGCACCCTTGGCCTGCAGCTCCGCCAGCATCTCAGCGGCAAGCGCACGATGAGGATGGCCTTCGGGCGGCGCGAAGATGCTGACCTCATTGCCGTCAAGGACGATAAAGCGCCAGCCATGGCGGGAGAAGCTGTAATAGGGCGCCGGCATGCCGAGGCGCGCAGCGACGTCGGACAAGTGTCCTGCAGAGACCGAGAAATCGTGGTTGCCGAGCAGGAAGAGCGCCTCGTGCCTGAGCTTCTCGTAGACCGGCAGGATATCGTCGAAACTTGAAAAGCTCCGGTCGATGACGTCGCCGAGCGTCATCACGAAGCTCAATTCCCAGCCGTTGAAGACCTCGATCGCCGCGGCGACCTTGGCGAGGCTGTTGGCGTAATAGCGGTCCATCGCCACGTGCGGCGCGATGGCCGCATATTGTGGGTCGGCGATGATGCCGAAGCGGAACAGGGGAGAAACAGAAGAAGACATGGGGCGTGACCAGAGCATGATGCCGAAAAGTGTGCGCGGTTTTCGGACGACATCATGCTCTAACCATTTAATTAGAACAGGATTCAGACTTTAGGCCGACCCGGCCTAAAATCATCCTGTTCTAGGAGCGGCCGATGACAGGCATGTGACGGCTTCGCGTGAAAACAAAACACCCGGCGCTTTCGGAGCGCCGGGTGTGAAATTCAAACAGGCTGACGACATCGCCGCCATGGCGGCGAGTCTGATCCCGCTTACTTCGTGGCTTCTTCGTAGCGTTCCAGGACGTAGTCCCAGTTGATCAGGCTATCGACGAAGGCCTCGAGATATTTCGGGCGGGCGTTGCGATAGTCGATGTAGTAGGAGTGTTCCCAAACGTCGACGCCGAGGATCGGGGTGGCGCCGTGAACGAGCGGGTTTTCGCCGTTCGGGGTCTTGGAAATTTCGAGCTTGCCGTTCTTGACGGAAACCCAGGCCCAGCCGGAGCCGAACTGGGTGGCGCCGGCATTGGCGAAATCGGCCTTGAACTTGTCGTAGCCGCCGAGATCGGAGGCAAAGGCCGCTTCGAGCTTGCCCGGCAGCTTGTTGCCGCCGCCGCCCTTCTTCATCCACTTCCAGAAATGGATGTGGTTGTAATGCTGGGCCGCGTTGTTGAAGAGGCCGGCATTGGTGCCGAAGGACTTCTTGACGACGTCTTCGAGCGAAAGGTCCGAAAGACCGGCTTCGGCGGCGAGCTTGTTGCCGTTGTCGACATAGGCCTTGTGGTGCTTGTCGTGGTGGAACTCCAGCGTTTCCTTCGACATGAAGGGAGCAAGCGCTTCGTAATCATAGGGAAGTTCAGGCAATTCGAAAGCCATGTCAGATCTCCTCTTGGCAATAGATTGCGTCTCGGCAGGTGAGGCGGAACATAGGAGGGGAAAGGGGGAGAGGCAACCGGCGAATTATCAAAAAACGACCCGGCCGGAGGAAAATTTGCCTCAGTTGCAGGGTTGGAGTCGTGCGTAGAAATCGCCTGGGCAAATCATTGGGAATACCCACCCCGAAAACCACTTTGCCTGTTATGGAGATCAACGGAGCCCCGATATGAACAGGAATATAATCCAGCCTCTCGCCGCGGTCGCCTTGCTTTCGCTGGCAGGTGCGGCGCATGCCTCCTCCGATGACGCCTGGAAGCAGCTCGCCGCCGACGTCGAGGCCAAATGCAAGAAGGCGGCCGTCGCGATCGAAAAGCCCAGCGCCACCGTCGATCCCTTCGGCAGCTCGCATTACGGGCTTGCCCTGGTGACAGGCAAGCCGAAGGGCGCCAAGGGGCTGATCGCCCAGATCTGCGTCTACGACAAGCAAAAGAAAACCGTCGAGATCGGCAGCGAGCTGGATGTCACAAAGCTCGGGCTCACGCCGGCGAAATAGGCCGCTATGAGGTTACTCACCGTGCTGGTTTGTGCCTTGCGTCACATTTCTGGGGAACCGAAGCCTACGCTCAGGAGTTGAAAGCCTGGGCTTTAGGGAGGTGCAGGCATGTCGGAGCTTCGCAGCAGGGCGGAAGATCAGCAGAAAATCTATCAGCGCTGGGCGCCGGTCTATGACCGGGTCTATCGCGGCATCCTGCGCGACGGCCACCGCAAGCTTGCTGCCCTCGCCGCCGCGGCCGGCACCGATATTCTGGAGATCGGCGTCGGCACCGGCCTGACGCTCGGGCATTACCCACGCCACTGCCGCGTAACCGGCATCGATATTTCCGAACACATGATCGCGCGGGCGCGCGAAAAGGCGAGACGCGAGAAGCTGCAGCATGTGCAGGCGCTTGATGTGATGGATGCGCATGCGCTCACCTTTGCCGACCAGTCTTTCGATGCTGTCTGCCTGCCCTTCGTCATCACGCTGATCCCCGAGCCCGAACGCGCGCTCGACGAATGCGCAAGAGTGCTCAGGCCGGGCGGCGAGATCATCCTTGCCAGCAAACTTGGCGACGGCGCCGGCCTGCAGGGCGTGATCGAGACGGCGGTGGCGCCGCTGGTGCGTCACATCGGCTGGTCCTCCGCCTTCCGTATTCACCGCATCGTCGCCTGGGCCGAGCGCCGCGGTGATTTCGCTCCTGCCGGTATTCTGCCGGTCTTTCCGAACGGCTTCTTCAAGATTATCCGGCTGAAGCAGCACGGAATTGCCGGCTGAGAACGGAAACTTTTTCCCGGCGTCGCGGGTTCTGCCGCATAATTCCGTAAACCGGAATCGACTTAAGGAGTTATGCGGCAATTCAAAGTGTTACAACGTCCTTTGCGCGTCTAAAGACGCGCGGCGCTGTAATGCTACCGTTTGTCTGAGGGGAATGCATGACATTGGATTTCTTCGTCTTCATCGTCGTGGGTTTCTGCGCGCAGATCGTCGACGGCGCACTCGGCATGGCCTTCGGCGTGCTGTCGACGACGAGCCTTCTCGCTTTCGGGGTGCCGGCCGCCAATGCCAGCGCCATGACGCATGTGGCGGAAATGTTCACGACCGCCGCTTCGGGCCTGTCGCATGCCTATCATCGCAACGTGGACTGGCGCCTGGTGGCGCGGCTTGCACCGGCCGGCATGATCGGCGGCGCAATCGGCGCCTATCTGCTTGCCAATATCGACGGCAAGGTGATCGAGCCCTTCGTGTCGGCCTATCTGATCGCGATCGGACTGGTGATCCTCTACAAGGCCTTTCGGCCGCCGCCGAAGCGGGATGTTCGCGACTGGATGGTGCCGCCCGTCGGCTTCTGCGGCGGCGTGCTCGATGCGATCGGCGGCGGCGGATGGGGGCCGATCGTCACTAGTTCGCTCGTCAGCCGCGGCCATGACCTGAAGCGGGTGATCGGCTCGACCAACTTCACCGAATTCGCCGTGACACTGACGATTTCCCTGACCTTCCTGCTGACGCTTGGCTGGTCGGAGCTCAATTCGGCGATCGGCCTGATCATCGGCGGCGTCATCGCTGCCCCCTTCGGCGCGATCCTCGTCAAGCGGCTGCCGGTGCGGCCGCTGATGGTGGCGGTGTCGATGATCATCATCGGCACTTCGGCGATGCGGATCCTGTGAAGATCTGCGTTTTAGGGTCACAGATTCCGGCCGAAATAGACATCCACGGATTCGATCTTGTCGCCGCGGAAGCGAAGGCTCTCGATATTGCGGAAGCTGCCGCCATCCCGTTTTTCGGCGCGGTAGCGGACAACCGCCTCGTCGCCGTGGATCGCCAGGAATTCGATGTCAAAACCGCGGAAGACCGGCTCCTTCGGCCAGCAGCGTTCGAAATAAGTCGCCCGGTCGATGTGGTCGTCACGCGGACTGGAGAAGGTGAAATCCTCGGTCAACATGGCGCCGACGATATCCTTGCGGTCGTCGAGATAGGCGGCGTAGAGATGACGGACGGTCTGTTCTCGGGATGTGCGCATGTCGCTCATGGCAATGTCCTCGGATTAACCGATTGCGTAATGCAATCGGTCTTCTTCAGCACTTTTGCCTGAGAAGGTCCAGATTGCAGCGGCAATTTCCAAAAACAGGCCGCCGATCCCGGAAGCGCCGTCTTGAAGGACGGGCCACAGCGCGGCTATATCAGCGCGTGCCCGCCCTGGAACGACGGGCGCATCCGCCGCTAAGGCCCATGCGCTCGACATCGAAAGCTCGATCTCAGGACAGATTCACTGCGCCGATCTCCTCGCCGCGGTAAAGAACACATCGTTTCATTAGGCGCGGCGGAACTTCGCCTGCCGCATATTTCCTCAAATCGGAACCGATTTGAGGAAATATGCAGATTTCAATGTGTTACAGCGTCCTTTGCGCGCCTTAAAAGACGCGCGGCGCTGTAGAATCAATGCCGAGGCCGAGAGAATGACCGATACGCAATTGGACGCCGCTAGCGCCAGGCCGGGCTCGGTCTTCTGGAAGCGCAACCTTACCATCTCGCTGATCGGCTCCTTCACCACGATCGTGGCGATGACGCTGCTGCTTCCCTTCCTGCCGCTTTATGTCGAGGAACTCGGCGTCAGCGACCATGCTGACATCGTGCAATGGTCGGGCATCGCCTATGGCGCCACCTTCTTCGCCGCGGCTCTCGTCGCGCCGCTCTGGGGCCGGCTCGGCGATATTTACGGCCGCAAGCTGATGCTGGTGCGCGCCAGCCTCGGCATGACGCTGGCGATCTCGCTGATGGGCATGGCCGGCAACGTCTGGCAGCTGGTGGCGCTGCGCCTTTTCGTCGGGCTTGCCGGCGGTTATGCCTCCGGCTCGATGGTGCTGGTGGCGACGCAGACGCCGAAGGACCGTTCGGCCTGGGCGCTCGGCGTGCTCTCCTCCGGCATCATGGCGGGCAATCTCGTCGGGCCGCTGATCGGCGGGGCGCTGCCGCCCGTCATCGGCATCCGCGGCACGTTTCTTGCCGCCGGCGGCATGATCTTCCTTGCTTTTCTCGCCACATCCTTGCTGATCAAAGAGGAGAAGTCGCCAGCCCGCAAGCAGGCGGCTAAGGCCAGCGGCGGCTGGAAATCGATCGCCGACAAGCGGCCTGTCATCGCCATGCTGGCGACAGGCATGCTGCTGATGTTCGCCAATATGTCGATCGAGCCGATCATCACGGTCTATGTCGCGCAGCTCGTGCCCGTCGAATCCCAGGTGACGATGATATCGGGCATCGTCATGTCGGCGGCTGCCCTTGGCAGCATTCTGTCGGCCTCATGGCTCGGCAAGCTCGCCGACAGGATCGGCCATTGGCCGGTGATTGCAGGCGCGCTCGCCGTCGCCGGGCTGCTGCTGATACCGCAGGCCTTCGTCACCAGTTCCTGGCAGCTGATCATCCTGCGTTTCCTGATGGGTGTGGCGCTCGGCGGGCTGCTGCCCTGCATCGCCGCGGTCATCCGGCACAGCGTGCCGGATAGTGCGGCCGGCAGCATTCTCGGGCTTTCGATTTCCTCGCAATATGTCGGCCAGGTGGCCGGCCCCATCCTTGGCGGCTTTGTCGGCGGCCATATCGGCATGCGGGCGGTTTTCCTCGGCACCTCCGTGCTGCTTGTCGTCGGCGCGGCCTATGCCTGGATGGTACGGCCGCGGGATCCTAAGACATCCGGCTAAAGGGCTTTCCCACAGATCAGCTCGACGCCCGAGCGGGCAATCGCTTCCAGCGTCTCGCGGCTGTCGCCGGCACGGGCGCGGACGGCGAGCGAATGCATGACGGCGGAGGCAAGCCTGGCAAGCATCTGCGGATCGGCGCTTTGGGGAAGCTCGCCTCTTTCCATGCCAAGGCGCATGCGCTTTTCAATCTCGTCGTCGAAATCGTTGAGACTGCGGCCGAGCACCTCGCGGACCCGCTCATGCTGGACCGCCTCGGCCGATGCCGTGCCGATCAGCAGACAGCCGCGGGCCGCGGTTTCGCCATGCAGATAGATCGCCAGCGCACCGGCATAGACGCGGGCGATATTGTCGCGCAGCGGCAGTGACGGGTCGAGCGCCTCGGCGAGCGTATTCATGCCGTCCTGCCGATAGCCCTCCAGCGTATCGAGATAGAGATCCTCCTTGTCGCCGAAGGCGCCGTAAAGGCTCGGGCGGTTGAGGTTGGTCGCCGCACTCAGATTATCGAGCGAGGCGGCGGCAAACCCCCTGTCCCAGAAGACATCCCGTGCCTTGCCGAGCGCCGCCTTGGCATCGAAGGCCCGCGGGCGGCCGCGCTTCTTCTCGTCCTTCATATTTGTACCGTTTCGCATTAAATTCTTGACGAGGGTTATTTTATACGAAACAGTACAAATGTTCAACGCTATCGACGGAGTCGGCATCGACCGCCTCCATAAGGAGAGGAAACCGCAATGAAACTTTATATGCACGCAGCCGCCTGTTCGCTTTCGCCGCACATCATCTGCCGGGAGCTCGGGCTCGATATCGAGCTCGTTCCGGTCGACCGGCAGACCCACAGGACGAGCACCGGCGAGGATTATCTCGCGATCAACGGCAACGGATATGTGCCGGCGCTGATGCTCGACGATGGCAAAGTGCTGACCGAGGGGCCGGCGATCGTGCAGTTCCTCGCCGACAGTGTGCCCGAAGGAGCAGCCCTTTTGCCTGAGCTCGGCAATATCCGCCGCAACGAGGTGCAATCCTATCTCAACTTCATCACCGCCGAGCTGCACAAGCCGATGGTGCTGCTCTTCAATCCGATTTATTCCAGCGTTCATAGGGAGGTCCGCGCGCTGATATCGAAGCGGCTGACATGGCTGAACGGTCGTCTTGCCGAACCCTATCTCACCGGCGATGCATTCACAGTCGCGGATGCCTATCTCTTCGTCTGCCTGAACTGGTCGCCCTGGACCGATATCGATCTCAAGCAATGGCCGGCGCTGCACGGCTTCATGGCCCGTGTTGCGGCACGGCCGAAGGTGCGCGAGGCGCTGCAGGCCGAAGACCTCGAGGCCTTCGATGCCGACGGCGTCTATTTCGCGCCGCATGCCTATCTCGCTTCGTCAGGACGGACGGGCGAGCCGGTCAGGCCGTAAATCCAGGTCGCGTCCGCGCGCATCCCGCGCTTGGGCGACCGTCAGAGGGCGCTCACAGCCACCGGCAAAGCGCGCTTGTGGGCTGTCGCCCGATAGGCGGCGAGGATGCGGCGGCGGGCGATCTCGCCGACCGGCTTGCCTTCGAGGAAATCGTCGATCTCGTCATAGCTGACGCCATAGGCCTCCTCGTCGGGGCGCAGCGGCCGCTGGTCCTCGAGATCGGCTGTGGGCACCTTGAACACCAGTTCGTCCGGGGCGCCGAGCCGTTTTGCCAGCAGGCGGACGCGGCGCTTGTTGAGGCCGGCGAGCGGCAGGATATCGGCGGCGCCGTCGCCGAACTTGGTGAAGAAACCCATGACCGCCTCGGCCGCATGATCGGTGCCGATGACGAGGCTGCCAAGCGCCCCGGCAAGGGCGAACTGGGCAATCATCCGCTGGCGCGCCTTGATATTGCCGAGGATGAAATCCTGACGGCCAGCATCGGCAAAGGCGAGGCCGCCGTTTAGCGCAGCGGCAAGCATCGCATCCGCCGGCGCCTTGATGTTGACCACCATAGAGCGGTCGGCGCCGATCGTTTCCAGCGCCCTCACCGCATCGGCCTCATCCGCCTGGACAGCATAGGGAAGGCGCACGGCGATGAATTCGGCCGCATGGCCGCCTTCCCGCAGCTCGCGCACCGCCTTTTGAGCCAGCAGCGCCGCCGTCAGCGAATCGACGCCGCCGCTGATGCCGAGGACGTAGCCGCGCATGCCGGAGGCGACGAGATAATCCTTGAGGAAAGCGGTTCGCCGTTCGATCTCCCGCTCAGGGTCGATATCGGCGGCAACACCCAGTTCACGGATGATCTCGCCTTGTTCGTCGAACAGCACAGTCATAGGCCTCTTCCTCCCCGCTTACGGAATTTCGGTGTCACTATGGCGAAAAGATGGGGGAGGACGAAGCCGTTTTGGGCAAACCTGCCATGCATTTTATGCAAGTGGGCGTTGGGGGTTTGGGAATGAACTGCCTGACCTCACAGCAATAAAGCTGCCCCTCACCCTAACCCTCTCCCCGTTCTGACGGGGAGAGGGGACGTGCCTCAAGCAACGGTGGAAGGCAGTAGAGACGTCGCGGCATATCCCTTCTCCCCGCGAGCGGGGAGAAGGTGCCGGCAGGCGGATGAGGGGCGGACCAGAAATCTGGATTCTGCCAGCTGGGTGGGCTTGCACCTACCGCACAATCGTGAACAGCTCGACCGCATCGGCAAAACCCTTCAGCCTGTGCGACCCGACCGACACCACATCCCCTGCCCGCGCTTCCTCACGGAACGGCGCCGACATCAGCAAGGCTTCTCCGAGTTCGCTGCAGGCGGTCTGGATGCGGCTGACCAGGTTGACGTCGCCGCCGATCAGGGTGAAGTCGAGGCGGCGGCCGGAGCCGACGTTGCCGTAGCTGACCTCGCCGTAGTGCAGAGCGATTCCGGCCTTCACGCCGATGCCCTCGTATTGGAAATGGTCGATCTCATCGAGGATGGCGCGGGCCGATGCCAGGGCCGCACCGCAGGAATGGGCGGCATCATAACCCGGGAAGAAGGCAAGCACGGCGTCGCCCATGAATTTCAGCACTTCGCCGCCCTCGCGGGTGATGGCCGGTACGATCCTGTCGAAATAGGCGTTCAGCAGCCCGAGCACGGTGCTGCCGGGCAGCCGGTTCGACAGCTCGGTGAAGCCGCGCAGATCGCAGAGCAGCAGCGCTGCCTCCATCGATTCGATCTCGTCGCGGCGGATGCGGCCGGCCAGGATGCGGCTTGCCGTCAGCGGGCCGATATAGGTATCGAGCAGGCTGAGCTCGACCTGGCGAAGGATGCGCAGTTCGCTGGTGTTGCGCAGCGCCGGCAAGATCTGCTCGATCACCTGACGCTCGGAGGCGGTGAAGCCGCCCGGCCGCTTCGTGCCGAAGACGGCGGCGCTGACCGGGCCGTCGACATTGCAGAGCGGCGCGATGACGAGCTGCATCAGGCCGCGATCGGCGAAGACATCGATATGCTGCCAGCGGCCATGCACGCTTTCGCCGGTATCGACGACCAGCGGCTCGCGAGTTTCCATGACCTTGCGCAGCGGCGTATTTGATATGGCGACGCGCGCGCCGTGTTCCCGATCATGGATCTCGACCGGTTCACCCGGCGCCCAGGCGATGGTGCGGCCGATGAACTCGGGATGCAGGGTCATCAGATGCAGCGTCAACCGGTCGATCGGAAGGCCAAGCGCCTGAAGCCGGCGGCCAAGGCCGGAGACGAGGCCGACTTCGTCGAGCGCGTGGCATTCGTCGCCGGAGAGCCATTCGATGATGGAGAGCAGTGCGCCGACACTGACGGCATAGCCGGCGGCCTTGGGCTGGAGCCTGTCGATATCGGGGGCATGGATCGCTGGCGTCATGGCTTTCTCCTCCTTGAGGGCCGCAAGGCGCTAGTGAGCGCCGCCGCCGGAGAGTTGACCGGGTTTCCTCAGAAGCAGGCTTGCAAGCAGGGCGACGACCAGGGCCACGCCGAGCAGGAAGAACGTGTCGCTGAAGGCCATGATATTGGCCTGCTTACGTATTTTGAGCGCGATGGCGACGACGGCCTTGTGGCTGGCAAGCGCCTGATCGCTGACGCCGTGGCTCATGAAATAGCCGGTGAGCCTGGCAATGCGATCGCGGGTGGCTTCCTCGAAGACCGAGACCGAATTGGTCAGGATATTCGAGTGGAACTGTTCGCGTTTCGACAGGAAGGTCTGCAGCGAGGCGATGCCGACGGCGCCGCCGAGATTGCGCATCATGTTGAAAAGCGCCGAAGCCGAGCCGGCATTCTCCTGCTCGATGCCTGCGGTGGCGATCGCCGAGAGGGGCGTGAAGACGAGCGCCTGGCCGATAGCTCGGACAATGTTCGGCCAGAACAGCTGGTCGCTCGCATAATCGCCGGTCATGTGCACGTTCATGAAGTTCGAGGCGGCGAAAAGTGCAAAGCCGATGATGATCAGCAGGCGCACATCGAAACGCTTCATCAGCCGTGGCACCAGCGGAATCAGCAGCAGCTGCGGAATACCGGTCCAGGCGAGAACCATGCCGATCTGCTCGGAATTATAGCCCTGGATGCGGGTCAGATAGATCGGCAGCACGAAGACCGAGCCGTAAAGCGCAATGCCGAGCAGGAAATTGGCGACGATGCCGAAGCCGAAGTTGCGGCGCACCAACAGGCGGAGGTTCAAGAGCGGATGGGCGGCATGCAGTTCGATGATCAGGAACAGCGTCAGCGAGACGGCAGCAATGACCGAAAGGCGGACGATGAAATCGGAGCCGAACCAGTCTTCCTTGTTGCCTTCTTCCAACACCGTCTGCAGGGCCGCCAGGCCGATCGCCATGGTGACGATGCCCGGCCAGTCGCCCTTGGCGAGCAGCTTCAGGTTCATCGGCCCGCGATCGAGCGAAGCCCAGAGCATGCCGACCATCAGCGCGCCGGGCACCAAGTTGACATAGAAGATATATTCCCAGCCCAAATTCTCGGTGAGGTAACCGCCGATCGTCGGGCCGATGGCCGGTGCGAAGGTGGCCGACAGGGCAAAGAGGGCAAGGCCGATCGGCTGCTTGGCCTTGGGCAGCAGCGTGATGATGATGGTAAAGGCCATCGGGATCAGCACGCCGCCGGAAAAGCCCTGAATGGCGCGCAGGATGATCATCTGCTGCAGATTGGCCGCGAAGGCGCAGGCAACGGAAAAGATCAGGAAGAGGATGGCGTTAGCAAGCAGATAATTGCGGACCGAGAAGACGCGCGCCAGCCAAGCGCTCAAGGGAATGACGACGATTTCGGCGATCAGATAGGAGGTGGAAATCCAACCACCGTCATCCGTGCCGGCGCCGATCGCTCCCTGGATATCGGCCAGCGAAGCATTGACGATCTGAATGTTGAGGACCGCCATGAAGGCGCCGAGCGTCGAGCCGACAACGGCTGCCCACATGCGCAGCGGGCTCAGCGCGGCAGGTGTCGCGGGCGCTGCGGCGGCGGGGCGCGCCAGCGCATTGCCGTTTGCGGCGATCTGAAGAGCGGCCATGACCTATCTCCTTCCGGCTCTTGCGGAAAACTTTCTCATGACGGGGTTCGGGTGATCATTCGGGAATGATCGGGATAATTGGGCGAACAAGGGTAGGATCATCCAGCGTGGCTGGGTAATCCGGCTGTTCCAGGGGCTTGGGCAGGCTTGGTCTCGGCAGCTTCGGTCTGGGCAGCCTTGGTGTCGATTTCGGGCTCGACCGACATGCCCGAGCGCAACAGGCCGCTCAGAGCCTCATCATCAATGACGATCTTGACCGGGATGCGTTGGACGATCTTGGTGAAGTTGCCGGTGGCATTGTCCGGCGGCAGCAGCGAGAATTCCAGCCCGCTTGCCGGCGAAACGCTGTCGACATGACCCCTGATCGAGATATCGGGAAAGCTGTCGACCTTGATCTCGACCGACTGGCCGGGGCTGATATAGGTCAGCTGCGTCTCCTTGAAATTGGCGACGATATAGACCGCGTGCAGCGGCACGACCGCCATCAGCTGCGTGCCCGAGGTGACATATTGGCCGACTCGGATCGAGCGGGCGCCGACCGTGCCGTCGACGGCGGCGACGATGTCGGTATAGGAGAGGTTGAGTTCTGCCTGATGGGCGGCCGCCACCGCACGGTCACGCTGGGCAACCGTCTGTTCGCGCTCAGTCTGAAGCACCGGCACCCTATTCTGAGCCGTGACGAGGGCCGCCCGGTCGCGCTCGAGGGCGGCAGCGGCCTGGTCTCGGGCTGACTGGGTCTGCTCGGCGCGAGACTGGGTGCCGGCGCCGTTGGTGATCAGGCGGGCCGAGCGGGCGGCATCGGACACGGCGAAATCCAGCGAGGCCTGCGAGGCATCGATCGTCGCCTTGGCCTGCTCGATCACCGACTGCTGCAGGGCGATCTGGGCGTCGATATTGGTGATGGCGGCTTCGGCTGCCTTCACATCGGCCTTCGCCTGCGACAGTGCGGCCTGGAAGTCGCGATCATCGATGCGAGCGAGAACCTGGCCGGCCTTGACAGCGTCATTGTCGTTGACCAGCACTTGGCTGACATAGCCGGCGATCTTCGGGGCGGCGGTGGTGTAATCGGCCTTCACATAGGCATCGTTGGTGGATTCGATGAAGCGGCCGACCGTCCAGTAGCGGTAGCCGAAATCGCCTGCGAAAGCGACGCCGACAAGCAGGGCGGCGGCAAGGACGGCGCGCTTGACGATGCGGCGGCCGGTCTTTTTGGGAGTTTCCGCAACCGGTGCTTCGGTGGCCGGTGGTGCAGCAGCCGGCGCTTCGGAGACAGGAGCCGCCTCGGCGGAAGGCGCCCTGGCGGCTTCCTCGGCCAGCATCTGCTCGGCTTGCCTCGCACTTTCGAAAACTTGCCTGTGGGGTAACTCGACCATCCTAACTCTCCTTCAGCGTTGGCCTCCTCTGTGAGAGGCCCCGTTCGATGCGAAGGAAAATGCACCCTGACATTCATTTTGATAATCTGCTTAAATCGGGAAGGATCATCAACTCTCAGCGGATAATCCGAGGGCAATATGGATCGGCTGACAAGCCTCACAGTCTTTGGCCGCGTGGTCGAATGCGGCGGTTTTTCCGCCGCCGCGCGCCGGCTCAACATGTCCGTCACGATGGTCGGCAACCACGTGCAATCGCTGGAGGACCGGCTCGGTGTGCGGCTGCTTAACCGCACGACGCGCAAGGTCAGCCTGACGGAAACCGGCAAATATTATTATGAGCGTTCGTCACAGATCCTGGCCGAACTCGATGAGGCGGACCGGACGGCGGGCGCGCTGAGCACGACGCCGCGCGGCACGCTGAAGGTCTACACCAGTAGCGCCATCGTGCGTTTCCTGCTGCCTGTCGTCAGCGAATTTATGGAGCTCTATCCGTCGATCGCACTCGATTTCAGCGTCGGCGAGCGGATGGTCGACATGATCGAGGATGGATACGACCTGGTGATGCGCACGGTACCACCGCCGGATTCATCGCTCGTCGCCCGCAAGCTGACGCCCTGGCGCCATATGCTCGTCTGCTCGCCGGCCTATTTCGAGAGCCATCCGATGCCGAAGACGCCGGCCGAAGTCGCCGATCACAATTGCCTGCAATATGCCTATTACCCATATGGCGACGAATGGCGCTTCGAGGATGGCGAGGGCAACAAGGAGAGCGTCAAGATCAGCGGCAATGTCGTCTCAAACAGCGCCGAGATGCTGCGTTTCCTGACGCTGACCGGGCGCGGCATCTTCCTGGCGCCGAGTTTCGTGGTGTTCGACGACATCGCCGAGGGGCGGCTGGTGAAGATCATGCCGGACTACCGGCCGGTGGAATTCAATATCAACGCGGTTTATCCCAACCGCAGCCATCTGCCGACGAAGGTGCGGCTGTTCATCGACCTCTTGGCGGAGAGATTTGCGGAGCATCGGAAGTGGATGACGTGAAGGGTGCGTGTGGGTAGGCCTGCTCTTGGCGTCGGGCTCGGTGTAAGGTGGCACCCCCTCTGCCCGGCAGGGCAGAGGGGGGTGGATGCGGATCTCAGTTCTGCGAGAGGCGGCCGCCCCGGCCCTGCGCTTGCGCTTCGGGCGTTCGTCGCTGCAATCGATTCACTGGATCGATTGCTTCGGCTTCGCCGAACCGCCCCTGCCCTGCGCTTGCGCTCCGGGCGTTCGTCGTTGCAATCGATTCACTGGATCGATTGCTCCCGCTCTGCGGGACCTCTCCTCACTCTTCACTCTCGCTGCGGCCGAAGGCCCAGTCCATGTAGAGTTCCAGCGCCTTGCGGGTGACTGGACCTTCCTGGAGGTCGCGGTCGTCGAGGCGGATGACGCCGACGACTTTGGAATAGTTGCCGGTGGTGAAGATCTCGTCGGCTTGCATGAAATCTTCAACGGAGAGCGTTGCTTCATGCACGTCGAAGCCGGCCTTGCGCAGCAGGCCGATGACGCGGGAACGCGTAATGCCGGCGAGGAAAGTGCGATTGGCGGCGGGTGTCATCACCACGCCGTCCTTGACCATGAAGACGTTCGACGAGGCGGTCTCGACGACGTTGCCGTTGAGGTCGCGCACCAGCGCGTTGTCGAAACCGCGGCTGCGCGCCTCGGCGATCATGCGGCCGCTGTTGGGATAGAGCGAGCCGGTCTTCGCCTCGGTCATCGCCGTTTCCGGCGACGGGCGGCGATAGGGCGAGACGGTGAGGCTGGTGCCGCCATGGCCGCCCATCGGCGCCTCGAACAGGCAGAGCGCGAAGCGGGTCGATTCCCCATCGACCGAGACGACGCTGCCCGGAGAACCGTGTTCGCCCCAATACATCGGCTTGATGTAGATCGGCGTGTCGCCATCGAATTTCGCAACACCTTCCCAGGCAAGTGCCACGATCTCCTCGGCTGATTTCACCGGCTTCAAGCCCATGGCGAGCGCCGAGCGGTTGATGCGCTGGCAGTGCAGGTCGAGATCCGGCGCGATGCCGTCGAACCAGCGGGCGCCGTCGAAGACCGTGGAGCCGAGCCACATGGCATGCGAGGTCGGCCCGATCAGCGGCGGATTGCCGGGCAGCCACTCCCCGTCGACATGAGTCCAAGTGGTTGAACGGGGTGATGTATCGACGGCCATGATGGTTTCCTCCTGAAGGCGGAGAAGGAAAAACCGCCGCGGCAAGGCGGGTCAAGGACAAATCGGGACAAGAAACGCGGAAGCAAGAAAATGCCGGAAGCGGGTGCGATGCCGCAATATTCGTGCGCTATCACACGGGCTTCATCGATGGGTCCATCAGCAAAAATGATGGAATGGAATGTTGGAATGGCCGCTTGCCGCATGCCATGATGGGTGCAATCTCGGAATAAGCAGCAAGGGAAGACGCCGATGAAAGCCATGTTTTACGAAGCCTTCGAACAGGCGCCGGAGATCCGTACCGTTGCCGATCCGACGCCGGCCGAGGACGGTGTGGTCATAGCGGTCGGCGCCAGCGGGCTCTGCCGCAGCGACTGGCACGGCTGGATGGGCCACGACCCCGATATCCGGCTGCCGCATGTGCCGGGACACGAGCTTGCCGGGCGGATCGTCGCCACCGGCCGCGGCGTGATGCGCTTCAAGGTCGGCGACCGGGTGACCGTGCCCTTCGTTTCCGGCTGCGGCCATTGCAGCGAATGCCATTCCGGTAACCAGCAGGTCTGCCCGAACCAGTTCCAGCCGGGCTTTACCCATTGGGGGTCGTTTGCCGAATATGTGGCGATCGATTATGCCGACACCAATCTGGTGCACCTGCCCGATACGATCGACGATGCGACGGCGGCAAGCCTCGGCTGCCGCTTCGCCACCTCGTTTCGCGCCGTCGCCGACCAGGCGCGCACCGGGCCCGGCGAATGGATCGCCGTGCATGGCTGCGGCGGTGTCGGCCTGTCGGCAATCATGATCGCCACAGCGCTCGGGGCGAATGCGATCGGCATCGATATATCCAAGGAGAAGCTCGCCTTTGCGCGGGAGTGCGGGGCGGTGGCGACGGTCAATGCGTCAGGCGTCGCCGACGTGGCGGAGGCAGTCCGCGAGATCACCAAGGGCGGCGCGCATGTCTCGATCGACGCGCTCGGCCATCCCGTCACCTGCTTCAACTCGATCAAGAACCTGCGCCGGCGCGGGCGGCATGTGCAGGTGGGGCTGATGCTCGGCGAGCACGCTACGCCGCAGATTCCAATGGCGCAGGTGATCGGCCACGAACTGGAAATCTACGGCAGCCACGGCATGCAGGCCTGGCGTTACGACGCCATGTTGTCGATGCTTTCGGCCGGAAAGATCGCACCGCAGAAGCTGATCGGACGCCGCGTCAGCCTCCAGGAGGCCGTGCCGGCACTGATGGCGCTCGACAAGGCTGAGGCCACAGGGATCAGCGTGATTACCCGGTTTTCGTGAGCGAGTTCCGCCCTGCCCGCTCGTGGCGAGTAGGGGAGGAGCAAAGCGGCGCCACTGTCCTCTTCTCCCCAGCGGGGAGAAGTGCCGGAGCGATAGCGAGGCGATGAGGGGGTGAGCGGCAAAGCCGCGAATGCGCTGAGCGCAAGCGAAGGGCAATAGTAAATGTTCTGCCGTGCGGCCCCCTCATCCGCCCTACGGGCACCTTCTCCCCGAGGGGAGAAGAGGGAGCCAGGCCGCTTTGCAACAGACCTTATTCAGCCAGACCGATCGAGGCGAGATAGGCAGCAGAAGCCGGGATCTTCGACTTGTCCTTGATCTCGATGATGAGGCGCGGGTTGCTTTCGAGCTTGGCAAGGGCCGCGAAAACGGCATGCCAGCGGATCGTGCCTTCGCCGAGGCTCCAGTGGCGGTCGGCATAGCCGTCGGCATCCTGCAGGTGGACATGCTGGAGGCGATTGCCGGCGGCCTTGACGTAATAATCGACCGGCGGCGCACCGGTATAGCCATGGGCATAATGGGCGTGGCCGGTATCGATCGAGACGGCGACGGCAGGCGATTGGAAGCTCTCGGCAAGCGCCACGCGACTATGCGGATCCTTGTCCTCGATGTTCTCGATGACCATGGTGCAGCCGATATCCTCGGCGCGCCTGACGGCGTCGCGCAGGGTCACGTGCGTGCGCTCGGCCAACGCTTCACGGGCGCCGGCATTGTCGTCGAGATTGTTGTAGGACCAGGACGTATAGGGGCTGTGGATGACCATATGAGTCGCGCCGATGGCGGCGCAGACATCGAGGCCCTGCAGCAGGCGTTTTGTGACGATGGCGCGGATATCGGGATCTTCCGAGGCGATGGTGAAGCCCCAGAAGGGGCCGTGAATGCCGAGGCGGCCGCCATGACCGTCGAGAAGCCGCCTGGCGCGGGCGGCAAGCGGCGCCCAATCGCCGTTCAGAACCTCGGCATCGATGAAGCTCTGCAATTCGAGATCGCGGGACTTTTCGAAGAGCCACTCACGGTGAAGTTCGACTTCATCGAGCGTCATGGCGGCGCCGACGACGGGAAGAGAGGACATGGATGCGCTCCATCAATGTGAATGATCAATGTAAATGCCGGGACGGCGTGGAAGGACGGCCGCAGGGAAGGCCAAGAACAGCCGCCGCGTTCTATGCACCCCTTCTGTGTCGGCGGTATTACAGGCGCAGAACCTTTCGAACCCCTCCGGCCTCAGTCATTTCCGCATAGCTGATGTGGCATTGGCGGACTTGCGGAAACGCCCCGAAGTACCGATATCGGCCCCGACAGTCTCGTGACGCAGTGGCGCGCGAGCGGCGTTGAACCCCTGGCAATGGAGCCGTTTGTTCAGCGCTTCGGCTGATATAGCGCGCTTCTATGAAAGCGCTCGGCGATGTTACCCCCAACGACAGGGCGGGTTGTCAAAGGCGTTGCAAAGGTCTAACGGCTGCGCCCGCAAGAAAAAGCCCGTAAGAAAAAGAAAGAGACATGATGTCCAACTCATTTGTGAAAATGCCAGCAAGCGACGAGGCCAAGCGGTTTTTCGTCCTCGGCGACCGGGTCGAGCGGCGGCTTAGGATCAGCGGAACCTGGCTCAATATATTCGATGTCACCGTGCCATCAGGCAGCCGAACGCCGAAACATGCGCATGCGAGCCCGGAAGTGTTCCGCATCATCGAGGGAAACCTAACGATCTGGCGCCTGAGCGACAGCGGCCCCGAAGAGATCGAGGCCAGCGCCGGCGACATCGTCACCATCCCGCCCTTCATGGTGCACGGCTATTCCAACCGCGGAACCGTACCCGTGGTCTTTTCCGCGGTCGTCGATCGAGATATGGCCGAGTTCATCGAAGCGGAAGGCGCGACCGAGCCCCCGAAGGCCAGCCCTTCGGCGGAAACCATTGCCCGCATGACGGCGGCGGCCAATGCATACGGGATTACTATTCTCGCGGCGTGACGGCGTGAGCGCATGATGCCGTTTTTCGGACGGCATCATGCGTTCCTTCGTCGGTTATGCTAGGCTTTTGGCAGGAGCCGATTTCAATCGGCTCACCAGTTCGTCCAAAACGGCGTCGACCGTTTTCGAAGCTGTATCGATGACGATTGCATCGTGCCATTCGTCATAGGCTCTTTCGGAAATCTCCTGCCATGTCGGCTTCACCAGACCTTCGACGTCGGTGAGGCGCGTTTCAGCACGCTTGCGGTGCTCGGCTTTGTCCGAGCAAACGATCTCGACCTCCGCCGCTGCCACCCCGGCAGCCTGCGCGACCGAACGCCATGCTGACCTGGTTATCCAGAGCGGATTGACGGAGTCGGCGATAACGGTCCTGCCGAGGGTCAGATTGTCTCCGGCAATACCACAAGCCGCGATATAGCCGGCAGGCCCGGCATCATCGGCTATTCCGGAGGCACGGATTGCCTGCTCGATGGTATCGACGCGCACATGGACCGCATTCAACCGCTCGGCCAAAGCGCGGGCAATCGTCGTCTTTCCACTGCCAGGCAGACCGCCAAAGATAATGAGCATCGTGACCTCGGCGTTGATTGGAGAAGCTTCCCGAGAACGTCAAAGCAGCTCACGGTCGTGCAATACTTCACCATTAAGCCCCGGTTCGCAATTCCTTCGTCAGCATTGGGTTTTCACCACCAGCCTCAAGACTAAAACTCTTCCCAGTTGCCCTCGGTCGAAGCCGGTGCGGCCGACGTGCCGAAGGCGGCTGCGAGCTTGCCGCCGAGTGCGCGGGCCGGTGACGGAGCGGGCCTGGCGTGGTCGGTGGCCGAGGCGGGAACCGATCTGCGCGCCGCAGGCGTCGCCGCGACCGGGCGCGCCAACGGCCTGGCAGTCGTCCGCGCGGCAGGAGCCGCGTTGGCCGCCTGGCCGAGATTGAACTGTGCCAGACGCTCCGAGAGGGCAGACACCTCCGTCACCAGCGTGTGCGAGGCGGCATTCGATTCCTCGACCATTGCGGCATTCTTCTGGGTCGACTGGTCCATCTGGTTGACCGCCGTGTTGATCTCCAGAAGACCCGTCGACTGTTCACGGGCGGCCTGGACGACCGCCTGGACATTGCTGTTGATCTGCTGGACCTCGGCAACGATCGCCTGCAGCGCCTTGCCAGTCTGGCCGACGAGATCGACGCCACGCTTGACCCGTGCGCCGGACGAGGTGATCAGCGCCTTGATCTCCTTGGCGGCGGTCGCCGAGCGCTGCGCGAGCTCACGCACTTCCTGTGCGACGACGGCAAAACCCTTGCCGGCCTCCCCGCGCGCGCTGCCTCGACGCCTGCATTGAGGGCCAGCAGGTTGGTCTGGAAGGCAATATCGTCGATCACGCCGATGATGTTGGAGATCGACTGCGAGGATTGCTCGATGCCGGTCATGGCATCGACGGCATTGCGCACCACCTCTCCGGACTTTTCCGCACCATCCTTGGTGCGGCTGACGAGCGTTCCCGCCTCCTCGGCGCGAAGGGTGGAGTCCTTGACCGAGGTGGTGATCTGCTCGAGCGCGGCGGCAGTCTCCTCGACGGAAGCGGCCTGCTGTTCGGTGCGGCGGGCGAGATCGTCGGCGCCCGAGCGGATTTCTTCCGAACCGGCCTGGATGACGGCAGCGTTTTCGGAGAAGGAAATCAGCGCCGCCTGGAGCTTTTCGACAGACGCGTTGAAATCGACGCGTATTTCGTCAAGGGAGTCGGCGAATGGCTTTTCCAGCCGGATGGTCATGTCTCCATTGGAAAGGCTGGCCAGTCCGTTGCCGAGTTCGCTCACCGCGAACTTGATCGAATCCTCGCGGGCGGCGTGGAGGACGGAACGTTGCTGTCGTTCAATCTCTTCGCGGGACCGGAAGGTTTCTGCATCGGCTTCGAGCTTGATCTTCTGGCGATTGTTTTCGAGCAGGATGGCGAGGGAACGCGAGAGGTCGCCGATTTCGTCTTTGGCATTCTTGTCGTTCAATTGCACGTCGAGCTGGCCATGGGCGATACGATCGGTCTCGGCGATCACGCCCTCTATGCGGCGGATGAATTTGCGGGCAATGAGCCAGCCTGCGAGACCGAGCAGGAGGGCAGCGATGGCGGTGATCGCAACGGCGCTCCAGGCCATGTTGTTCAGTTGGGCAAAGACGGTGGATTTAGGCACCGAAACGACGGCATACCAGTTGAGGTCAGCCGTGAGCTTTACCGGATAGGCGACCGAGAAATAGGTCTGGCCGTCCGGGCCTGCGATCTCCTGCTCTATTCCGGGCTTGGCGATCAACTGATCCCAGCCGGCGGTCAAATCACCGCCGTCCTTGATATTCTTGCCTGCGAGTTCGGTGGAGGGATGGCTGATGATGCTGCCGGCGCCCGTCACCAGGCTGAGATAGCCGGTCTCCATCGGATGGACTGCCGAGATCGCCTTGTTGGCGTCGTCGAGCGAAATGTCCATGCCGGCGACGCCGAGCGCCTTGCCGGCGACGATGATCGGCTTGGCGACCGAGGTCATCAGCACGTCCTTGCCGTCGACCGCGTAGACATAGGGCTCGATGACGACGGTCTTCTTCTGAGTAAAGGGAAGCTGGTAGTAGTCGCCGGCGCCCGACACGCCATAATCGACCAGCGGCGTGTGCTGGATCTTGTCGCCACTCCTGACCCAGTAGGGCAGGTAGCGGCCGGTCGTGTCGTGGCCTTCCTTGCCGACGAAATCCTTGTCCTTGCCGTCGAAAGCATTCGGTTCCCAACCGGTCCAAACACCAAGCGCCATCGGATTATCCTGCAGCATGTTTTTCAGCAGGTCGTCGGCAGCCGCACGATTGGCGTTTCCGCCGTCCTTCATCGTCGACAGCGACGTTTCCAACGCATTGACGATGCCGAGCGCCACGCTCATGGATTTCTCGATGTTCAGCGCGTTGGCGGCAGCGATCTGGAGCATCTCGTCGAGGCTCGATTTGCGCATATCGTTATAGGCGATGTAAAAAAGAACGCCCGATGCCGCGATCGTGGCGATGACACCGCAGGCCGCCACGGAAAAAATGTTGCGTCCGGTCGCCGATTTGAACTGCATGCGCTTACCTCCTCGAGCGGGCAGGTCATCGATCGCGCACCGATCTATTCCGTCCCGGCTTCCCCCTGACCGAGAACTGATTTCGGGACGTGCCAGCACGTCGCGCAAATCGTTCGCAATTTAAAGAAAATACGAAGAGGCTGTTAATTTACGGTGTATTGCTCCGGCTTTACTTATGACCGGGCAGCCTGCTGCGCCTCTTTTTAAGACGCGCAAACGCGGTGATGCTGCCGTTGTCGAAACTGTCACATCAAGACGCTACAAGGATTTTCGCCCGGCACCTCTTGCGTCGGCACTGTTTCACCGTCAAAATTGTGCCATGCCTGACAGCGACCCATCCAGTACAACCTCCGCCCCTTCCAACCGGGATCTCCCGGCCGAGGAAGCAGGCGACCACTGTAGACCGTGCGATGACTCCGCCCCGCCTCAGGCATATCAAGGCTCCCGCAGAGAGCCGTTTTCCAGACCATTGTCGATGACGGGTGGCCGCGGCTCACTTCAGAGGAGTGGTCAGATGGAACCTCAGCTGATGTCAACACGATAGTGGAAAGACGATCGGCGATGCGTCTATTCGTCTATAGAGCGTCCCTTCGAATGCCTCGCCGCTTCGCCTGATAAATGCGGCATTCCAACCTCAACGAATAGGGTCCCTGTGTTTCTGGAAATTGGAATTGTGGCGTTTCTCACCATCCTGAACGGTGTGCTCGCCATGTCGGAGTTGGCCGTTGTGTCTTCTCGAACGGCCCGCCTGAAGGTTCTCTCCGACGATGGAAGCAAGGGTGCAGCTCAAGCGATCAAACTTGCCGAAAACCCCGGTCGTTTTCTCTCTACGGTGCAGATCGGCATTACGCTGGTCGGCGTTCTATCCGGCGCTTTCTCAGGGGCTACGCTCGGCGCCCGCCTGAGCGGATGGCTGGAAGCCCAGGGGATGTCATCGACGGCCGCTGATGCCATGGGCGTAGGTTCAGTCGTCGTGGCAATCACATATCTTTCGTTGATCGTCGGCGAACTTGTTCCCAAGCAGATCGCATTGCGGGAACCCGAAGCGGTTGCGGCTAAGGTCGCACCCGCTATGGCGGTCCTTTCAAAAGTCGCGCTGCCCCTCGTGTGGCTTCTCAACGCCTCCGGAGATCTTGTGCTCAAGCTCTTGGGCCAAACAGGAAAAGGTGGCGACAATGTCTCTGACGCGGAGATCAAAACTGTTCTGGCCGAGGCGCAGTCGGCCGGCGTGATCGAAAGCGAAGAGTCCGCGATGATATCAGGCGTCATGCGGCTGGCGGACCGCACCGCCCGAGCGCTTATGACGCCCCGGCGAGACGTCGAAATTATCGATATCGACGACAGCCTTGATGAAATTCGGACCCAGTTGCACAGGACGAAGCGGTCGCGGTTGCCCGTACGAAAAGGCAGTTCGGACGAGGTGATCGGCATCCTTCCGGTCAAGGATTTTTACGACTCGATGTCCGAACACGGCAGTGCCGACATCAAGGCTCTGACGCAAGACGTCCCGGTGGTTTCAGACCTTTCAACTGCCATCAATGTTATTGAAGCCATCCGGAAATCGCCCGTTCACATGGTGTTGGTTTTCGACGAGTACGGCCATTTCGAGGGGATTGTCTCGTCGGGTGACATTTTGGAAGCAATCATGGGGGCTCTTCAGGAGGGACCTGCCGATGAACAGGCCATCGCTCGTCGAGATGACGGCTCTTATCTCGTGTCGGGCTGGACGCCGATTGACGAGTTCGCTGAATTCTTAAACCTCAAGCTCGATGGCGATCTGGAGTATCAGACTGTCGCTGGGCTGGTGTTGGAAGAGTTGAAACATCTGCCGGAATTGGGCGAGAGCTTCACGAGAGATGGATGGCGCTTCGAAGTCGTCGATCTCGACGGGAGGCGCGTGGACAAAATACTTGTGTCGGCTGAGTGAAGCTTCGTCTCAGCCGACTTCGCCGATGAGATCGTCAAGCTCGATGGCCGCAACATAGACAAGATCCGCATCCGCCACATGGAAGATGTGGCCTGACAGTAGGAGCGAGCATCATGGCATGGTCCGCCAACCAGTATGTGAAATTCGAGGACGAGCGCACGCGACCGGCGCGTGACCTGTTGGCACAGGTGCCGCTGCAAAACATTCGTCATGCCATCGATCTCGGCTGCGGCCCGGGCAATTCGACCGAGCTGATCATCGGGCGCTATGGGGCGGAGGGCGTCTCGGGCGTCGATAGCGACATGAACATGCTGGAGGCAGCGCGCAAGCGGCTTCCAGGTACCGCCTTCGTCGAGGCCGATCTCACCCGCTGGCAGCCGGCCCAACCCGCCGACCTTTTGTTTGCCAATGCCGTCTTCCAATGGCTTCCCGATCATCTCGATATCTTCGATCGGTTGATGGACGGGCTTTCCGAAGGCGGCGTGCTGGCCGTGCAGATGCCCGACAATCTCGGCGAACCCTCGCATCTGGCGATGGAGGAAACGGCGCATGCCGGCCCGTGGAAGACTGCCTTCGAGGCGAAGAGCGTGCGCCGCAGGGCGCTGCCGCCGCCGTCCACCTATTACTCCAGGCTGATCGCCAAAGCTTCACGCGTCGATATCTGGCACACCATCTACAATCACCCGATGGCGGATGCCGCGGCGATCGTCGAATGGGTGAAGGGAACCGGTCTGATGCCCTATCTCGCCAATGCCGGCGAAAAGCATCGCGACGCCTTCCTGGCGGATTATCTGGAGCGGTTGGAAAAGGCCTATCCAAAGATGTCGGACGGACGGGTGCTGCTGCGGTTTCCTAGGATTTTCATGGTGGCGGTGAAGGGGTAAAGCCGGCCGCTGCCGGCATGTCCGGTTCGCGCCGATGGTAGCCCTCACCTAAACCTACCGTGTGGCTTGCCCCTCACCCTAACCCTCTCCCCGTAAAAACGGGGCGAGGGGACGTGGCCCGCGAGAGGCTGGCGGGGAACGGAGAGGTCGCGGCATATCCCCTTCGCCCCGCCTGCGGGGAGAAGGTGCCGGCAGGCGGATGAGGGGCGGGCGGCCGAGAGCGCCAGAGGATGTCAAATGCCTGTTACCCCTCACCGCCTATGTTGCGGCAAAGCCGGCGCGCAGTATAGTCGGCCGGAAAATCCAAGGAGATGACACATGGACGCTGCCCCTACCCCGCCGGTCACCCTCGTCATCTTCGGCGCCACGGGAGATCTGACGCGCCGGCTGCTGGTGCCGGCGATCATCAATCTGACGCGCAGCCGCCTCGTCGGCGAGGATCTCCACATTCTCGGCATCGGCATAGAGCCAGGTGACGACGAGTTTCTGCGCGGGCGGCTCGACCAATTCCTCAGCCATCTGGGCGGCGAAGAGCCGACGGTGAAGGACGAGGCCTGGGAGAGCCTGCGCCGGCGCATTTCCTATACGTCCGGGGATTTCACCAAGGACGATATTTTCGTCGAGATCGGCAAGCGGCTGGGGCCGAATGCCAATGCCGCTTTTTATCTCGCGGTGCCGCCATCCTTTTTCGGCACGATCGTCGAGAAGCTCGCCGCCCACGGGCTGACCGATGAAAGCGACGGCGTCTTCCGCCGCGTCGCGATCGAGAAGCCGTTCGGCACCGATCTCGCCTCGGCACAGGCGCTCAATGCGCAGATTCTCGCCCAGGTCGAAGAAAGCCAAGTCTACCGGCTCGACCATTTCCTCGGCAAGGAGACGGTGCAGAACCTGATGACGGCGCGCTTTGCCAATATGATGATCGAGTCCTTGTGGAATAACCGCTATATCGACCATGTGCAGATCACCGCCGCCGAGATCGTCGATGTCGGCAGCCGCGGCAAATTCTATGATGCAACCGGCGCGCTGCGCGACATGGTGCCGAACCATCTCTTCCAACTGCTGGCGATGATCGCCATGGAGCCGCCAAACAGCTTCGATGCCGAAGCAATCCGCAACGAGAAGAGCAAGGTGCTGAAGGCGCTGCGCATCTATACGCCTGAGGAAGCCAAGACGCATGGCGTGCGCGGCGCCTATGGCGCAGGCCCGCTCAATGGCGCCGAGCTTCCGGCCTATCGCGACACAAAGGACATCTCGCCCGACAGCAGGACTGAGACCTTCGTGGCGCTGAAACTCTATGCCGATACCTGGCGCTGGGCCGGTGTGCCCTTCTATCTCAGGACTGGCAAGGCGCTGACGGCGCGCGACACCGAGATCGTCATCACCTTCCAGCCGGTGCCGTTTGCGCAGTTTCGCGAGACCGAGGTCAATAGTCGCCTGCCGCCAAACCGGCTGGTGATCCAGGTGCAGCCCGACGAGGGCATGAGCATGGAAATCTCGATCAAATCGCCGGGGCTTTCCGTCGATACCGTGCCGGTCTCGCTCGATTTCCGCTATGCCGACAAATTCGATATCGCCAAGACGACCGGCTATGAATCGCTGCTCTACGATCTCTTCATCGGCGACCAGACCCTGTTCCAGCGCGCCGACGGCATCGAGGCCGGATGGGCGGCGGTGCAACCCTTCCTCGACATCTGGGCTGAGGATCAGAGCGTACCCGACGCTTACGCGCCGGGCAGCATGGGACCGGCTTGCGCCTACGAACTGATCCAGCGCGACAGGCGGCAGTGGCATGAACTCGGCGTTGTGTTGCACGAAAATGGCAAATAAAGACGGTTCGGCTTTCCAATCCGGGACTATCCCGTCAGCGGCAGGCGTCGCTTAGCGTACCGTTGCGCTCGGCCGCGCGGTACTGACGCGTTCCGGGCCGTGGGCAAGTGGGCCGATCCCGCGGAATGACGACGTTGATATCACCGGTTTCGACTGAATCGAGCGGAATAGTGAGTCCGCCGCTGGATTCCGCTCCCGGCACCGTGCCGGGCGGCATGCCGCCGAAGCGGCCGCTATAGTCCATATCAGCAAGCGCCTGGGAAAAGGCCGGCGCGGCGAAGCCGAGGAGAATGATCGAGGCTGCTGCGAGAAACATACGCATGATGCTATTCCCTATGGTTTCAGCGATGCGGCAGAAACAGCATTATAACCTCATTGTTCCCAAGGAGCGAACGCAGGCGATCAAAGTTTGGCGATCGGACTACACGGCGTCGAAATGGTGTCATCTCGGCTCAATCGCGCCAGCGCGACAGCAGTTTGTCGAGGCCTGTCGGATAGAGATCGATGCCGGCGTTACGCAGCCTGTCGCGGCCGAACCAGCGCGCTGTCGCCGCCGTCTCGTCGAGTTCGCAGTAGCGGATTTCGTCGCGTTCATAGAGCGATGCATTGGCCAGTTCGATGTCGGCGGCGAAGATGAATTCGTGACCGGTCGCGCCATGATGCTCGTAGATGTTTTCAAGCAGATGCCAGGGGCCGACGATCCGGATATCGGTCTGGAGTTCCTCGCCAAATTCGCGGTGCAGGGCCTCTTCGCGGCTCTCACCGAATTCGATCGCGCCGCCGAGCGGGCGAACGCCCTTGATGCGGCTGCTGTCATCCTCCACTTCAGCCGCAAGGAGCTGATCTTTCCGCCAGGCGAGGCCGATCACCTTCACCCTGATCTGCTGCGATGGGCGCCAGATGGCCATCTGCTCTCCTTCCATAGGGACAGCGCTTGCTTTTCACCCCGGTGTGGCGAGAACAGTGAGCCCCGCAACAAAGCGAGGCTGCTGCAGATCTCTCGTCTCAGACGAATTGGCTGAGGCCCGGAACGGAAGCGACGACCTCGTCGACAACCTCTTCGCCGGCATATTGCTTGGCGATCGCGATGGTTTCCTTGGCAAGCGAGGTGATCTCGCCCATGCCGAGGCCTTCGCCCATCAGCTGCTGGCCGAGCCCCATGATGCCGCCGCCGCCGAGCGAGCTCATCAGCCCGCCGAGCAGACCGCCGCCGCCGGCACCTGCGCCGTTGAACTGGGCGACGAGATCGGCGCCGCCGGGGATCGCTTCGATCATCTTGGCAACCGGGCCATCGGCGGCCTCGCGCTGCAGGAAGCCGAGCATCATGCCGAGCGCCTTTTCGGCCAAATCAGGCGCAATACCTACGCGATCGGCGATCTGGGTCACAATTTCATTCATCGTCAGCCTCCTGTTTTTTGACGTTAACGTCAGCGTTAATCGAGATTTGACAGCAACTCAAGCCAGCCCCTCGCCGGGCGCCACTTTGTCCGGTTTTGCTTTCAATGCAAACAGTTGTCCGCATGCGCATGCCTGCTTATAACAGGGAAACGATGGTTCGATGAAGGCAGCAGAAGCAAGCCTTCTCATACAAATGGCGGCAGAGCCCCAAGGGAGCATTCCGGATGATCGAGGAAGGCAAGATTTTCATCGGCGCGAGCCGCAATCCCGATGACAGCATCAACAAGCCGGAATATCTCGACCTGAAATTCGGCAACCGCCACGGCCTCGTCACCGGCGCTACCGGCACTGGCAAGACGGTGACGCTGCAGGTGCTGGCCGAAGGCTTCTCCCGCGCCGGTGTTCCGGTCTTTGCGGCCGATATCAAGGGCGATCTTTCCGGCATCGCCGCCAAGGGCGAGCCCAAGGATTTCCTGACGAAGCGTGCCGAGCAGATCGGCTTCACCGACTATGAATTCGACCAGTTTCCGGTAATTTTCTGGGATCTGTTCGGCGAGAAGGGCCACCGGGTGCGCACCACCATCGCCGAGATGGGACCGCTGCTGCTCGCCCGGCTGATGGATGCCTCCGAACCGCAGGAAGGCGTCATCAACATCGCCTTCAAAATCGCCGACCAGGGCGGGCTGCCGCTGCTCGATCTCAAGGATTTCAGCTCGCTGCTCAACTATATGGGCGAGAACGCCAGCCAACTTTCCAGCCAGTACGGGCTGATCTCCAAGGCCTCGGTCGGCTCGATCCAGCGGGCGCTGCTCGTACTCGAACAGCAGGGTGCGGAGCATTTCTTCGGTGAACCGGCGCTGAAGATTTCCGACATCATGCGCACCAGCAACAACGGCTACGGCCAGATCTCGGTGCTGGCTGCCGACAAGCTGATGATGAACCCGCGGCTTTACGCCACTTTCCTGCTCTGGCTGCTCTCCGAGCTTTTCGAGGAATTGCCCGAGGTGGGCGACCCCGACAAGCCGAAGCTCGTCTTCTTCTTCGACGAGGCGCACCTGCTCTTCAACGACGCGCCGAAGGTGCTGACCGAACGTGTCGAGCAGGTCGTACGACTGATTCGTTCCAAGGGCGTCGGCGTCTATTTCGTGACACAGAATCCGCTCGACGTGCCGGAAACGGTCCTCGCCCAGCTCGGCAACCGGGCGCAGCATGCGCTGCGCGCCTATTCGCCGCGCGAGCAGAAGGCGGTGAGGACGGCGGCCGATACATTCCGTGCAGATCCGGCCTTCGATTGCGCCACCGTCATCACCAATCTCGGCACCGGCGAGGCGCTGGTCTCGACGCTGGAGGCCAAGGGCGCGCCTTCGATCGTCGAGCGCACGCTGGTCCGCCCACCCTCCGGCCGCGTCGGCCCGGTGACCGATGACGAGCGCCGGCAGATCATGGACAAGAGTCCGGTTCTCGGCGTCTACGACGAGGATGTCGACCGCGAATCCGCCTTCGAGCTGCTGGCCGCACGAGCGAAGAAGGCGGCCGATGCCGAGGCCGCCAAGCGAGCCCAGGAAGAAGCGCCTCCGCAGCAGGGCAACTCGACCTCCGGCTGGAACCTGCCGGGCTTCGGCGGCGGCAATGACGATGACAACCAGGGCCGCGGCCAATCGCGCGGCCGGGCGTCCGGCTATCAGCGCGAAACGGTGGTGGAAGCGGCAATGAAGAGCGTTGCGCGCACAGTGGCGACTCAAGTCGGCCGGGCTCTGGTGCGCGGGATCTTGGGGAGCTTAAAGCGGTAGGTCTGCTGACTGCCGTAAGCCCCTCATCCGCCTGCCGGCACCTTCTCCCCGCTCGCGGGGCGAAGGGGAATAGCAGCAACCTCTCCGTTCCTCGCCGACGTCTCGCAAGGCACGTCCCCTCGCCCCGTTTACGGGGAGAGGGTTAGGGTGAGGGGCAACTTCCTACGCCTTCTCTGATCGTTCCCCTTCTTGAACCTTCAGCCTTCATTCCCTAAATTACCTGCCATCGACCATTTCAACAGGATGTGTGCCGCAATGGATTTCAACCCGATCGCAACGCCAGTTCGCCTTGCCAACGGGGACATCCATATCCATGCCTGCATCCATCATTCTTTCTCAAATTTCATGGTCCGCGCCTGACGGGCGGCCGCTTTTTTCCAATCTTGACCTGAGTTTCGGGGCGGAGCGTACCGGTCTCGTCGGGCGCAACGGCGTCGGCAAGACGACGCTGCTCAAGCTCGTCTCCGGGGAACTCCAGTCGCATTCGGGGACGGTATCCGTCAGCGGCAGTCTCGGCGTGCTGCGGCAGAGCGTTCAGGTGACGTCTGACGAAACGGTTGCCGATCTCTTCGGCGTGACCGACGCGCTCGCTATTCTTCGCCGTGCCGAAGCCGGCGAGGCAACGGCCGACGAGGTGGCATCCGCGGACTGGGTGCTGGAGGCGCGCATCGCCGCAGCGCTCAATCGGACAGGGCTCGACGCGCTGCCGGAGACGCCGCTTGCCGTGCTCTCCGGCGGGCAGCGCACCCGTGCCGGGCTTGCGGCGCTTGTTTTCACCGAGCCGGACTTTCTGCTGCTCGACGAACCCACAAACAATCTCGACCGCGAGGGCCGCGACGCGGTGATCGCGCTGATGTCAGGCTGGCGGGCCGGCGCCATCATCGTCAGCCATGACCGGGAACTGCTCGAAAGTGTCGACGCGATTGTCGAACTGACGTCGCTCGGTGCCGCGCGCTACGGCGGCAACTGGAGCTATTATCGCGAGCGCAAGGCGCTTGAGCTCGCAGCGGCACGGCATGATCTCACTGAAGCTGACAAACGCATGGCCGAGGTGGCAAGGAAGGCGCAGGCGACGGTGGAGCGCCAGGCGCAGCGGGACAGCGCTGGACGGAAGATGGCCGCCAAGGGCGGCATACCGCGCATCATGCTCGGCGGCATGAAAGAGCGGAGCGAAACGACCGGCGGCGACAATGCCCGCCTCGCCGAACGCCGGCGCGCCCAGGCGCTGGAAGAGGCAAGGGTGGCGCGCGAGAAGATCGAGATCCTCCAGCCCTTGACGGTCACCCTGCCGCCAACCGGGCTGCCGGCCGGCAAGATCGTGCTGAAGATGGATGGCGTGACATCGGGTTATCAGACGGGCGATCCCGTCATCCGCGATCTCTCCTTCGATGTGACGGGACCGGAACGGATTGCCGTCACCGGCCGCAACGGCTCGGGCAAGACGACCTTGCTGGCGCTCGTCACCGGCGCGCTGAAACCCTGGGCCGGCACGGTCAGCGTCATGACCGACCTCTCGATGCTTGATCAGAAAGTGAGCCTTCTCGATCCGTCGGCCTCGATCCGCGACAATTTTCGCCGGATCAATCCGCTGGCCGATGAAAATACCTGCCGGGCGGCGCTTGCCCGCTTCATGTTCAGGGCCGATGCGGCGCTGCAGGCCGTATCGACGTTGAGCGGCGGGCAATTGCTGCGGGCGGGCCTTGCCTGCGTTTTGGGTTCGGCACCGCCGCCGCTGTTGATCCTCGACGAGCCGACCAACCATCTCGACATCGAATCGATATCAGCGGTCGAGGCAGGACTGCGCGCCTATGACGGCGCGCTGCTGGTGGTCAGCCACGACGAGACATTCCTCAGGAGTATCGGGATAACGCGGCGGCTGGAGCTGCTTGGCGGCGAGCCGGCCGGATAATCAGAAATTGGGTCGCAACTGCGCCAAGGACAGGCGGACGCATGCCAATTGTCGGCCAGCCATGTGCGGCCACTGGCATCGCCGATGCCGGCACCGCCGCGGTTATTTCGAAAGAACGACTTCGGCCCAGGCTGCGAACTCTTCGAGGCGCTCGAGGGCGCGTAACGCGTCGTCGCGCGTCTTCGCCCTCGAACCGTACTGCACTTCGTCCTTCTGTTCGAGAAGTGTCTTGAGATTCGCTTCCTGTCTGTTGGGCAGTTCGTTGCCCAGTGCGCCACGAAGGAGTTTGACGACCGCCTGATGATCTCCTTGGTTGATCTCGCCCTTAAACTTAGCGGTGACCGCGTCTGCATAGGCGATCGCACAGTTGATCACGGTGGAGATCGAGGGGTTTCCAATGTCGCCGGGATCGGCGACCGCATTGCTGTTGCGAGCATCCTTGAGAAAGCCACGAGCGACGGCGAGCCTTCCAGCAACATAGGTGCCGTCCTTTTTCTTCGTGGACCCGGTTCTAACCATCCGCGCGCTCCCTGACCCGTGCCGCAAGATCCTCTGGGCGTGCTCCCTGCAGGACGATGGCATCTTCGAGCATCGAGTTCCACCAAGGATCCCCATCGCGGTCGAGGCGACTAACGTCATCGAGGTCCAAGCCAACGACCGAAGGAGTGAATCCGAGCGACCTTGACGACTGCCGCAGATTCTCTCTCACCTTTTCGACAATTCCCGCAAGGACTTCCCGGCGGGCGACAAGGCCGATATCCAGATCGCTGCCGAGGTGATCCTCACCCCTTGCTACACTACCGTAGACAAAGAGACTCGAAAGATCCGGCGTCTGTTCTCCCGCGCTGAGACGTACGGCATCGAGCATCTTCTCGAACCTCACGGATTCGGCGCCGAACAGCGCCTTGATCTGCGGCGCCAGATAATAATCGTGATTGAACCGGTGCAGGCGACTGTGCCCCGAACCTTCGGTGACGATCGCACCACATTCTTCCAGGGAGATCAGACCCTGTCGCGTGCCGGTCTTCGAGAGCTTCGCTCGCCGTGTGATGTCCGAACTGGAGAGCGGTCCGCCGTGGGCAGCGAGGACACGCAGAACGCGAACGTTGGAATCGACCCCAAACACGGTGTCGAGCGGCGCCCGCATTGCACTCTGTGGTTCTGATCGTGCCACATCTTTCTCCAGACGGGTATCAAATCGGTTGATCCGATATCCGATCAAATCATTTAATATCAGATTGCTTGATCCGATATTAAACCATTATAAGACTAGGGGCAATCGTCTGGATCGTCCTCAGAACTATCGGCACCGGTCCGGCGCCGTGAATATCGGAGATTCCGAGCTCCCTTGCCTCCTTTTGCGGGCAATGTTATTGGAATCTCGCAACCCTTCGAGAAAGGAGGATCACGCAATGCAATATTATTTTCGGTTTAATCGCCAGCGTGGTCCCGTCAACGCCCTGCAAATGCGTTTGCAGGGCTGACCAGAGACCGTTTCTCGACATCTCTTCCTGGTCTGCCCTTCGTGGCCAATGCGACGCCGTAGCTGACAGCGCGCATTCCTCTCATTTTCCGGCTCGAACCGCGCAATCCCGTGATGGCTGAACGCCCCGGACCGCGCTTGATACCCGGTCAAGACCAGAGAACGATCATGACACTCATCAATATCCGCAATCTCGGCGTGACGCTGGGCAATCCCTTGTTTTCCAAGCTCAATCTCGTCGTCAATGCCGGCGACCGCATCGGCCTCGTCGCCGCCAACGGGCGGGGGAAATCAACGCTGCTTGCCTGCATCACCGGCGCGCTGGAGCCGAGCGAGGGCGAGATCACCAAAGCGCGCGGGCTGACCGTCGGCCATGTCGCGCAGAATGTGCCGCCTGCCCTTTTCGACACGCCGTTCTACGATGCGGTGCTGCAGGCGCTGCCGGCCGATCAGGCCGAAAGCGAGAGCTGGCGGGTCGACGTGGTGCTGGACTCGCTCGATGTGCCGGAGGCCATGCGCGGCCGGCCGCTGAAACAGTTGAGCGGCGGATGGCAGCGGCTTGCCATGCTTGCCCGAACCTGGGTGAGCGAACCCGACGTGCTTCTGCTCGACGAGCCGACCAATCATCTCGACCTCGAAAAGATCACGCAGCTGGAGGGCTGGCTAAATGCGCTGCCGCGCGACGTGCCGGTCATCCTGTCCAGCCACGACCGCGCCTTTCTCGATGCGACGACCAACCGGACGCTGTTCCTGCGGCCGGAGCAATCGCCGGTCTTCGCCCTGCCCTACACACGAGCGCGCGCTGCCCTCGACGCGGCCGACGCTTCCGAGGCCCGGCGCTACGAGCGGGACATGAAGGTGGCGGAGCAGTTGCGCAAGCAGGCGGCCAAACTCAACAATATCGGCATCAATTCCGGCAGCGATCTGCTCGTCGTCAAGACGAAGCAGCTCAAGCAGCGGGCGGAGAAGCTGGAGGACGCGGCAAAACCGGCGCATCTGGAGCGCTCGGCCGGCGCCATCCGGCTTGCCAATCGCGGCACGCATGCCAAGGTGCTGGTGACGCTGGAGGATGCGGCGGTGACAACGCCGGATGGAACGCTGCTGTTCAAAACCGGCCGGCAATTCATCTGCCAGGGCGACCGCATCGTGCTGCTCGGCCTCAACGGCGCCGGCAAGTCACGGCTGGTGTCGATGCTGAAGCTGGCGATCGAAAGACCGGATTCCGCACGCGACAGCATCAAGGCGACGCCTTCGCTGGTGCTCGGCTATGGCGACCAGGCGCTTGCCGATCTCACTGACACCGATACGCCGATCGGCACGATCATCCGCCGCTTCGATGTAGGCGACCAGCGGGCCCGCGCCTTGCTGGCCGGTGCCGGCATGACGATCGACATGCAAGCAAAACCGATCGGCCAACTCTCCGGCGGCCAGAAAGCGCGGCTCGGCATGCTGGTGCTGCGGCTGACGGAACCGAACTTCACCCTGCTCGACGAGCCGACCAACCATCTCGACATCGAGGGACAGGAGGCGCTGGAGAGTGAGTTGATGGCGCATGAAGCGAGCTGCCTGCTGGTCTCCCACGACCGCAGTTTTGTGCGGGCGGTGGGAAACCGGTTCTGGCTGATCGAGAGGAAGCGGCTGGTGGAGGTAGAGAGCCCGGAAGGATTTTTTGCTTCGGTTGCGGGGTGAACGGATGGTGGGGCGTGCCGTGGGGCATTGCCCCTCACCCTAACCCTCTCCCCGTAAACGGGGAGAGGGGACGTGCCCTGCGAGGGGTGGGCGGGGAACGCAGAGGTCGCGGCATATCCCCTTCGCCCCGTTTACGGGGAGAAGGTGGCGGCAGCCGGATGAGGGGCTCGCCTGCCGCAGCGCGGCGCCAAAACTACCGCTTCGGTGCCACCAGGCAGAAGAAGGCGCCTTGGGGGTCGGTGGCCTGGATGATCCAGCTGCCGCCGGGGACTTCCATCGGGCCGTGGACCACCTTGCCGCCGCCTGATGTGAGGCGTTCGGTTGCGGCGTCGAGGGTCGGCACTATGAAATAATAACACCAGAACGGCATCTGGATGTTTTCCGGCTTGGTCATCATGCCGCCGATCTGCTTGCCGTTATGGGCGAAGAGATAATAGACGCCCATCGGTCCCATATCCATCTCGCTGTCCTTCGTCCAGCCGAACAGCTTGGAATAGAAGGCCAGCGCCTCTTTGCCATTGCCGGCATAGAGTTCGCGCCAGCCGATATTGCCGGGAGCGTCGACGGCCAGTTCCGGCATGGGCTTCTCCATCGGCGCCGGTGTCATGATGCAGAGCATTGCGCCATGCGGATCGACGACGACGGCGAAGCGGCCGATGGTCGGGATGTCTTCCGGCGGACGGCGGACCGAACCGCCATTGGCGGCGAAATCCTTGGCCGTCTGGTCGACGTCGTCGACGTCCACATACCCCGTCCAGTTCGGCGGAATGCCCTTGCCTTCGAGTTCGGCCGGAAATTCCATCAGGCCGGCGACGCCGATGCCGTTCGCCTCGAAGATCGTGTAGGTGGGCATGCCCTCCATTTTCATCTCGGAGGTGGTCCAGCCGACGACCGAGCTGTAGAATTTCGCGGCAGCTGATGTGTCGGGGGTCATCAACTCGCACCAGATGAACTTTCCATGCGTCTCAGACATCATACTCTCCCTATTTCGACGCCCCTCTTCCGAGGCCTCCTATGAGGCCCCTTTTTCGAGGCTGAGCGCCGTGATTGTCAGATCCTGCGGGCGTATTGCGCTTCCATGAACTGCTTCCAGGAGCCATCCGGCTGCCTGGTGCTGGAGATAAAGCTGCGGTGATCGGCATCGACGAAGATGATCTGCTCGCGGTAATCGGCAAGGCCCTCGCCAGTGAAGTCGGGACCTCTCGTATAGAGGTCCAGCACGTTGCCCGACGCGTCGACCTCGCCCTCATAGACCCACATATAATCCATCATGCTGCCGATCCAGCTGCCGATGTACTTGCCTTTTGCGGCGTTGTAGCCAAGCGTCAGGATGCTGGTGGCCTCCTTACCGTCCGGCATGCGGCCGGTTCCTTCGGCGACGAACCAGATGCCGTGCAGCGAGCGGACGGTCTCGGCCCAGGGTTCGCCGCCCGTCATGTCGGGTGCGGTGACGGTCCAGTCGCCAAGCAGTCTCTCCAGGAAGGAATGTTCCTTCAGCACTTCAGCGGTCTTCATCATCTCTTCTCCCTTGAGTGATGGCGGCCTATGTCAGTGACAGCAGGATGGCGCCTTCGGGGCCTCCTCATATTCGTCGTGGCGGCGCACGAAATTCATCGTGCTGTCCTCGTTGCGGCCCTTCGGCGCGCGGTCGAGGATCATCAGGGTTCCGATCAGTTCTTCCGGGCCGCGGGCATAACTCGAATAGGTGTGGAAGACCTCGCCCTTGTCGTTGCGGTAGAAAGCGCTGAGGCCGGGCAGTTCGTCATTGGCATCAGCCGGCTGCATAGGGGTGAAATTGTAGAAGACCTTGTCTTTGGCAAGGTCCTCCGGGCTGAAAGAAACGTGATAATCGAAATTAAAATCGCTGCCGAAGGAGGAGACCCAGGGAAATTTCCAGCCCATGCGCTGTTTATAGGCGACGATCTTATCGAGCGGCGCGCGCGAAACGGCGACCCAGGTGACGTCGTGATGGTTCAGATGCGGCAGGGCGCCATCGACATGATCCGACAGGAAGGAGCAGCCGGTGCAGCCGGCATCCCAATCCGGACCGAGCATGAAATGGTAGATCAACAGCTGGCTGCGGCCGTCGAAGAGATCGGCGAGAGACTTCCTGCCCTCCGGCGTTTCGAAGACATAATCCTTGTCGACCTTCACCCAGGGCAGCGCCAGACGGGCAGCGTTGACGCTGTCGCGCAGCCGTGTCGCCTCCTTCTCCTTTGCCAGCAGGGCACGCCGGGCTTCGAGCCATTCTTCGCGGGAAACAACCTCATTCTGCATGAAGTACGCCCTCCTCCGGCGCTTGCCGGTGAAGCCGGCCAATCTCCTTCTCCTTGACTAAATACATTGATATCAATAGAAATGGAGCATGTCAAATTCGATCGAGATTCCCTTTTCCACGACGCTGATGGTGCGCGACACCTGCCTCTGCCTGCATGTGCAGCGGGCGGCGCGCGCGCTTGCTCGGCTGTTCGACGACGCGCTGAGGCCGGCCGGCCTGACCAACGGCCAGTTTTCGCTGATGATGTCGCTGAACCGGCCGGAGCCGCCGCCGATGGGGCCGGTCGCCGCCCTGCTCGCCATGGACCAGACGACGCTAACGGCGGCGCTGAAACCGTTACAGCGCAAGGGTTGGGTGAAGGTGATGGAGAACCCGAGGGACAGGCGCGGCCGGCTGCTGAGCCTCACCACTGAGGGCAAGGCGGTGCTGGCAATGGCGCTACCGATCTGGCAAAGCACGCATGCGATGATCGACGCGAAGCTGCCGGAAGGCGGCGCCGCCCGACTGCGGCAGGATCTGCAGGCACTGTCATGAATGACGATAAAAACGCCGAAGCCGGCCAGGCTGAACGCCGACTTCGTCACAGCGGACAAGTAACTGCCGAATAGAGCAAGCCGATGGCTGCCCCTCACCCTAGCCCTCTCCCCGTAAAAACGGGGAGAGGGGACGTGCCCCGCGAGAGGTTAGCGAGGAACGGAGAGGCCGCGGCATATCCCCTTCGCCCCGTTTACGGGGAGAAGGTGGCGGCAGCCGGATGAGGGGCTGGCCTCACCGATCTCCTGGGCCGGGCTATACTGCGTTCGTCACAGGAGCAGAAGCGCGACGGTCTCCGGCTGAAGACGGAAGCCGCTCCAGCATTTTGCTGGAAACGCCTGGATCAGGCTACGGTGACCGGGACCTCGGTCGAGGTGCGCATGGCGTGGCTGTAGGGGCAGACGATGTGGGCTGCGGCTGCGAGCTTTTCAGCGGTTTCGCGGTCGAGGCCCGGAATGTTGACCGTCAGCGCCACTTCGATGCCGAAGCCGCCGCCATCTTCACGCGGGCCGATGCCGACCTTGGCGGAGACCGTCGTATCTTCCGGAATCTTGACCTTCTGCTGACCCGCGACAAATTTCAATGCACCGAGGAAGCAGGCAGAATAACCGGCAGCGAAGAGCTGTTCGGGATTGGTGCCGGTCGCACCATCGCCGCCGAGCTCCTTGGGAACGGTCAGGGTCACGTCCAGAACGCCGTTTTCGGAAACAGCGCGGCCTGCGCGGCCGCCGGTGGCAGAGGCTTTGGTCGTATAGAGAATAGGCATGACGATCTCCTTTGGTTGGCCCTTCGATCGGGTTGGATTTTTAATATCGCTCAATTAAATTGTACGCAAGTGAATTTTGCAAATTGCATTTCGAATTCGAAAGGAGGACAATCCGGCCTTAGAACAGGATGATTTTAAGCTGCATCGGCCTAAAATCTGAATCCTGTTCTAAATTAAAGAGTTAGAGCATGCCGCCGGAAAACCGCGCACACTTTTCGGCATCATGCTCTAGAGCAATTCCAGCAAAACTGCGCAGCGGTTGGCGCCCGGAATGGCGTGAAAACAAAGGGATAGAGGATTTCCGTGATTCGAAGAAAAACGGAAATGCTCTGGGGATGATGGATATGAGAGCGCAAACGACGAAGACGATGGAGATACCGGAAGAGGACAAGCGGCTGGAAAAGCAGTTGTGCTTCGCGGTCTACGCGACGGCGCATGCCTTCACCCGCGCCTACAAGCCGATCCTCGACAGGGTCGGCCTGACCTATCCTCAATATCTGGTGATGCTGGTGCTGTGGGAACGCGGCGAGCTGCCGGTGAAGATGATCGGCGAGCAACTCGACCTCGATTCCGGCACGTTGTCACCGCTGCTGAAGCGGCTGGAACAGGGCGGGCTGATCAAGCGCATCCGCGACCTGCGCGACGAACGGCAGGTGATCGTGTCGCTGACCCCAAAAGGCCAGGCGATGAAGGGAGAGATCGATACGATCATGACGGCGATCGGGCAAGCCGCAGGCTGCACGCTTAAGGAAATGGCCGAGATGCGCGACATGCTGCATCGGCTGCGGGGGAATCTCGGGCGGACCGGCACGGGCGACGGCTGAACGCATCACCCGTTAGAGCCGGCGTGCGCGCCGAGAGATCAGGGCTGCGGCTTAGCCGGTGACCGGCGCTTCTTTGCAGGCGCCGCCTTAGGTTCGGCCTCGGCCTCCTGCTGCAAGCGCAGCGCCTTCAGCTTCTCCGTCTTCTTGTCACGGGCCGATGCCTCAGCGGCGATGATGGCGCGCGCCGTGTGATCGGTCGCTTCCGCCTTGTCGCGAGACGACAGCTTGGCAGGATTGAAGAATTCTCCCTTGGTGGCGGTCATGTGCCCCTTTCCCAGGTGATGGCGGCTCTGTCGCATAATTCCTCAAATCGGAATCGGTTCAAGGAATTATGCAAAAATTCAAAGCGTTACGGCGTCCTTTGCGCGCCTCGAAAAGACGCGCGGCGCTGTAAGCCATGGCTCGACGGCAGAAACCTTGATTCACGGCTGAACCGTGATTGCACGGTGGGGCCGTGATGCCACGGCCGGGATTAGCGGGTCGGGCGGAGAACCTTCTTCGGTGCCGGCAGCAGACCTTCGCGCTGCAGCTTCTTGCGGGCGAGCTTGCGCTGGCGGCGAATGGCCTCGGCCTTTTCGCGGGCGCGCTTCTCGGACGGCTTCTCAAAGGCGCTACGCGCCTTCATTTCCCGGAACAGGCCTTCCCGCTGCATCTTTTTCTTGAGCACGCGGAGCGCCTGATCGACATTATTATCTCTGACGAGTACCTGCAAAACGATATCCTTCCTGTCGCGGCGGCCGCCGCACTGTCCAAATTAAAAACCCGGGCCAAAATAAAAACCCGGGACTACTTCCCGATTTTGATGCTCGAAAACTTCAGCCAGGGCTCGGCGCCGTCGGACTTGGCCGCCGCCTCGGGAGAAGCCCTCGACGGAGTTTCACCGGTATCGATGTCGGCCTCAGTGATGCGGCGCTCGAAATTCTCTGCGTCGAACTGGACGCGATATTGCACATGCCCATGGTCGTTGGGCAGGATGCTGGAGATCCGGCACCGCTTATCGGCTTTCGCCGTGCGGGTGAGGCCGGATTTCAGCACGATCATGTCGCCGACTTTATAGTTTTGTCTGCCCATTTCAGCGTTCCTTCGACTCTTCGGCTGCTCAATCTGTCGCTCACAAGGCCTGCGCAAAGCAAAAAGGCCGGGCTCGAACCCGACCTCTTCCAGTCACTCAGCCCGCTGCCAGTTTGGTCAGCCCGCTGCCAGTACATCCGTGGTCAGCGTAGGCGAATGACAAATTATGCGGCCTGAAGATTGTCAGCCGAATTCTTGCCGGACTTCTTGTCGCGGACGAGATCGTAGCGGATCTTCTGACCTTCAACGAGTTCGCGCATTCCGGCGCGTTCAACCGCTGAGATATGGACAAAAACGTCCGTAGAACCATCATCGGGCTGAATGAAGCCAAAACCCTTGGTGCCATTGAACCACTTGACGACGCCTGAATTCATAACGATCTCCTTTTCAACCGTTTGTGTTCGCCTGCGGAACAATCCCCGACAAGCCGTATCGATGTTGAGAGGATATCTGACGGAGCGCTCAAGCGCGTGGACAAAGGTCGCAAGCAATTCGATACGCACCATGTAGGATATTTACCGAATTAAGCAATGGTATTTCGGAAAATAATTCTCTTGCGGGCGCAAAATGAAGCTCTTGCCTGGGAGGCAAAGCACTGCTTGCCTGGGGCAAAGCAGCTGCTTGCCTGGGGCAAAGCACTGCTTGCCTGGGGAAAAGGGATTGGTCCGAGGCGGCCGGATCGCGACCGCCTCGGTGAAAATTACTGCCAGACGACGATCGGCGCCTTTGTCGGAACGCGGTCGTAGAGATCGATGATATCCTGGTTGAGCAGCCGCACGCAGCCCGACGAGACGGCCTTGCCGATCGAGCGCCAGTCCGGATTGCCGTGCAGGCGGTAGAGCGTGTCCTCTCCATTCGAGAAGATATAGAGGGCGCGGGCGCCGAGCGGGTTCTTCAGGCCCGGCTCCATGCCACCGTTGTCGATCGAATATTTGACGAGTTCCGGCTGGCGAGCGACCATCTCGTTCGGCGGCTTCCAGCGCGGCCATCTCTGACGCCACTGGATGACGCCCGACCCCTGCCAGGCGAAACCCTCGCGGCCGATGCCGACGCCGTAACGCATTGCCATGCCGTCGCCCTGGACGAGATAGAGGAAGCGTGACGGCGTATCGACGACGATGGTGCCGGGGGCCTGGCCGGTAGGATCGGCGACGCGCTGGCGATAATAGCGCGGATCGATCTGTTCGTAGGGAACAGCGGGAATGAGAAACCCGCCGTCCTCGACGGGGCCATACATGACGGCAAGCTCGGCGCCGCTCGGTACGCTCGACGTTTCCGGCGACTGGAACAGGCGCATGGGCGAACGGTAAATGATCGTTTGATCGCCTGATGTCACGGTGTTGGCCGAGGAGGCGCAGCCGGTGAGCGCGGAGGCTGCGGTCAACGCCGAAAAGGAAAGAAAGCTACGGCGGGAAAGATGTCTATCGAAGCTCATGACGCGGGACTGATTTCCTTTTGATACGGGAAGCCGGACGAGACATCGACTAAACCGATGATTCGTCCAATGCCGGTAACGACAATAGGAAATCTATCGGCTTGCGCTAAATAAACCATAGCTTCACGCAGACGTGTCCGACCCGCAGCGGACGATATGGGCTGCGCTGTTGCAGCGCTACATCACAACGATCTCGGCCCTGGCAGGAATGCGGTTATAAAGATCGACGACATCCTGGTTTAGCATGCGTACGCAGCCCGACGAGGTGGCCTTTCCGATCGACTGCCAGTCGGGGGTGCCATGGACGCGGTAGAGCGTATCCTGCCCGTCCTTGTAGATATACATGGCGCGCGCGCCGAGCGGGTTCATCAGCCCCGGATTCATGCCGCCATTCTCCGCCCCGAAGGGACGAACCTCAGGCTGGCGCGATACCATTTCGACCGACGGTGTCCAGCGCGGCCATTTCTGCTTCCACTGGATGACGCCACGACCGGACCAGGCGTAACCGTCGCGGCCGAGGCCGACGCCGTAGCGCATCGCCTTGCCGTTGCCCTCGACGAAATAGAGGAAATGCGCCTTGGTATCGACGATCACGGTGCCGGGACGCTCGGCCGTCTGATAATCGACCTCCTGGCGCAGGAACTGCGGCTGCACGCGGCTGACCGGGATTGCCGGCAGGGTGAAATCCTCGTCACGAAGCTCACCATACATCGCCATATGCACGGGATTGCTAACCGGCAGGCCATAGGTCTGATGGAACTGCGTCTTGTAGAGCTCGCGCGTCTGCGGCACCGGCTGATCGGGGATCGGCCGCACCCGGCGCGGATCGACGCCGGGCGGCTGATAGAAGACCGGCGAGGTTTCCTGGACGAAGCGGGCGGGCGAATCGGCGGCGACATCGGGAATGAGGATGTTGCAGCCGCTCAGCGACGCAACTGCAATCACGAGCCCGGCAATCGGGAAGACCCGGCGCAGAAAATTCATGGAACCACCCTTATCAACGATCGGCAGACAGTGATATCTGCCGGAACGATGGCATCCGCGGCTGGCGCGAGGCTGGCGTCGAGGTGGGAAGGCGGGGGCCAAGACGACCAGAGCCGTCGGGCTTCGCCGCGAAGCGCAGCGATCGCCCGCACGGCAAGGTCGCCGTCCATCTGCAGGACGCTTGCGGCATGTCTCAACTCGGTGTCGTCCTCAAGTCTGGCGAGGACCCAACCGATCTTGCGCTCAATGTCTTGCCCATAAGCTTCCGTCGCCTTGAGAACAGCGACAGCGGGAATTTCCACGTAACGGGTGAGAAGCATGCCGAGATCGATAGCATCACGATAGGCGACGGCCCTGTCCTGGCAGCGGTCGGCATTGGCGAGCAGCTTTTCGGCGAACATATCAGGCAGCGACAACATGGGAACACTCAGCCGAGGATCGACAGTGCCTTCAAGAGCAATCCGCGCCTCGCGCACGATTTCGAAGCGAATCGGCTGCGCGTCGAGGGTAAGGACCGTGCGGATGCCGTATTGGTCTGTCCTGAAGTCTCGGAGCGCGGCAACCGGCCTTCCGAAAAAGGCTCCTACTCCGCTTTCGACCGCCGCCATACGCAAGGCGCGATATCCCTCGCCATCCGCACAGAGAAAATGGACATCGAGCGACAGTCGGTATTCGTCGAGATGAATGACAATGGCGGTTCCGCCGGCAAACCAACACTTGTTGGCCAGAAGAAAATCAGTCGCCATCAGCCGAAGGGCCGCGGCGATGATGCGATGTTCCGGACGTCTGAATTCCATGGTGGCCACCCAATTTCCGCCCAAGCCTAAACGCGAAGGATAAAGAAACGGAAAATTAGGAAACGAGCAGGACGCCGTTACCATAGGTGGCGGCCAGATCGCGGATCAGTTGCACCTCCCGCTCGGTCAGCCTGCCGGTATCGACGAAACGCCAGTTGCGTTCATAAAGCGCGAAGGCCTCGCGGGCAGGCATGGCGCGCGCAAGATCACGATTCCAGGCGAGCGATTTCAGCTCGGGGAAGTCGTTCGGCACAATCATGCTCTCTGGCATGCTCTTAGCGTTCGTCGTCATGACAGCAATATAGGGCCAATGGCCCTCTATTTGAAGCGGCTGGAAATTCAGGCCGCCACCCCATGGAAAAAGCGGATGCTCTGTTCGATCTCGGTCGGCAGCGCCGAGGTGTGGTTGCCGGCGACGGTTTCAGTCTCGATCTGAACGCCGGCGCCGCGGGCGCGGCGGGCAAGCAGATCGGCGCGATCGTTGAAATGCGGCTCCTCCGTACCGTGGACGACGCGGACCGGACATTTGAAGCTGTGGGCGTAGCACAGCGCCGAACGCACCTCGAATTCATGCGTATTGCTGTCGTCGAAGCGGATATCCTGCGGATAGCGGTTGAAGAAGCGGAAGGCGTCGGGGTTGCCCGAAATCGGCGCGGCGGCGCGGAATTTGTGGGTGGTCATCGCCGTCAGCATGGTCAGCGTGCCGCCGATGCTATGGCCGGCGATGAACAGGCGTTCGGGATCGACACCCGGCAGATGCTCCAGGCGCTCGGTGGCAGCGAGCACGTCGTCGACCTCGTCGTAAAAGCCGGAGAAATTGCCCATCTGGCCGTTTTCGCCGCGCAGCGACGGCATCATCACGACATAACCGGCATCCATATAGGGCTTCATCAGCTGCCAGTGGCCGATGCCCATGGCATTGCCGCCGTGCAGGAAGAGCACGGCAGGCTTGGCGGCGCGCTCGCGCTTGTATTTCGAGACCCAGGCCGCCAGTTCCAGCTCGCCGTAACCGGAACGGTAGAAGATCTTGTCGGCATCGGCAGGCGCATTCAGCGATTCGTATTTGTCGGGCGCCGGGCCCTTCTGCAACAGCTTGGTGCGGAAATGGTGGCGGACCTTGGCGTAGTCGTGCTTGGCAAGGCGCGGCTCATCCGGGACATCGAAAGCTGCCGCCATGCGCGGCAGGACAAGTGCACCGGCAACACCCGCCAGAACGGCACGGCGTTGATGGAAAAAGGAATTTTGTTCACGCGAGCTCATAACGCAGCATCCATCATTTCCCCGGCCATTCTAAATGAGCATGATGCCTTCCGAAAACCGCTTACGCTTTTCGGCATCATGCTCTGGAAAATCTGCACCGGAAGATCGCTGCCGCCAATACACATCGTGTTGAAAATATTGCCCTGCGTCATTTTGCGCAGCATCACGCCGGCTTGGCCTCGATCATGGCGATCAGCGTGCGCAGCCGGTCTGCCTCGTAGGAGGGTTTGTCGGGGCGAAGGCGGGCGATGCGGGGGAAGCGCATGGCGACCCCCGACTTGTGCCGAGTCGAGCGGTTGATGCCCTCGAAGGCCACTTCGACGACGAATCCGAAATCCTTGTCGGCGCGCACGGCCCGCACCGGGCCGAAGCGCTCGGTGGTATTATCACGCACGAACTTGTCGAGCACCTCGAGTTCGGCATCGGTGAAGCCGAAATAGGCCTTTCCCACCGGCACCAGCTGTTCGCCGTCCTGGTCATCAGCCCAGACGCCGAAGGTGAAATCGGAATAGTAACTCGAGCGCTTGCCGTGGCCGCGCTGGGCATACATCAGCACCGCATCGACATTATAGGGGTTACGCTTCCACTTGAACCAGGGACCCTTCATGCGGCCGGCCTGATAGACGCTGTCGCGGCGTTTGATCATCACGCCTTCGATGACCGGATCGGGCGGGGCGGCACGCAGAGCGTCGAGTTCTTCCCACGACGAGAACGGCACGAGCGGCGAGAGATCGAAACGGTCATGGGGGGCGCGGTCGATGATCTCGGTCAGCCGGTCGCGGCGATCGATATAGGTGCGGCCGCGAACATCTTCCTCATCGTCGAAGAGCAGATCATAGGCGCGGATGAAGGCTGGGTAATCGCCAAGCATCTTCGACGTCACCGTCTTGCGGTTCAGGCGCTGCTGCAGGTCGGAGAAGGTGCGGGTCGGGCTGTTGGAGCGGGCAGTGCCGCCGACCAGCAATTCGCCGTCGACGACACCGGAAAAATTGATCGCGTCGAGAACATCGGGAAAGGCGCCTGAAATGTCGTCGCCCGAGCGGGAATAGATCTTGCGCGTGTCTCCGGAGCGTGAGAGCTGGACGCGGATGCCGTCCCATTTCCATTCAGCGGCGTAGTGGGCCGGATCAAGGCCGGTAAGGTCGCCCTCCTCCACCGCATTGGCGAGCATGACGGAATGGAAGATCGCCGGTGTGGCCAGCACCGGTTTTTCGCCGCCACCTGCCAGCCATTCGAACAATGTCTGATAAGGCGGCTGCAGGCCGTGCCAGAGGGTTTCGATCTCGGTGACGTCCTTATCGCCGAGATCGGCCAGCGCCTGCTTGGCGAGGCGGGCGGAAACGCCGATGCGCATGGCGCCGGTCGCCAGCTTGATGAAGGCGAAACGACCGGACGAATCCAGCCGGTCGAGCAGGTCGCGAACGAAGCTGCGCACTTCTGTGCGGCCGAGTGCATTCATGCCGGTAACGACCTCGCCGAGACGCGGCTGGGCGAAAGCCGAACGGTCGATATCCCGCTCATTGTCCCAGACGAGCGAGATGGTTTCGGCGAGATCACCGACATAATCATAGGAATAGCGGAACAGCACCTCGTCCATACGCTCGAGTACCAGCTCGCGCAGCATGGCGGGCTTGACGTTGCGCACCTCCAGCGTGCCGGCGATGGCGGCAAGGCCATAGCCGCGGTCGGGATCCGGCGTGTCGCGGAAATAGTCGGTCAGCAGCTTCAGCTTGCCGTTGCGGCTGGGGGTGAGCACCAGGCGGTCGAGGAGGTCGGCGAAGGCTTTCATGGGCGCCTCCCGACTCTTGAGGAAGACCCCTCCCCAACGGCGTATGGAAAAGGCCCCTCCTCAACCCCTCCCCACAAGGGGGAGGGACTAAGCTGTGGCACCGCCTCGCAAACCAACAAGCCGACCGCATGCTCCGCGCTGGAAGATGAATGCAGCGAGGGCCCGGTGTTAAGCCCCTCCCCCTTGTGGGGAGGGGTTGGGGAGGGGTTTTCAGCAAGAAACTCCATCCTCAATCGCCCTCGTCCTCATAACCCACCAGATGCAGCGGTTTCGCCTTGATGCCCTGCAATTGGCACCAGCGCACCAGGGCCTCCTCGCGGCCATGCGTCACCCAGACCTCGGCCGGGTGCAATTCCCGGATGGTTTCCGTCAGTTCCGGCCAGTCGCAATGATCGGATATGACGAGCGGCAGTTCGACGCCGAGTTGTTTGGCGCGCTGGCGCACCATCATCCAGCCGGAGGCGAAGGCCGGCAGCGGCTCGTTGAAGCGCCGGGCCCAGCGATCGGCGAAGGCCGATGACGGGCCGATGACGACCGCGCCCTTGAAGGCGGACTTGTCGCGGCTTTCGATCGTCGCCGGCAGCAGTTCGCCGAGATCGATGCCCTGCTCGATGTAATAGTCGCAGAGTTTTTCCATGGCGCCATGGATATAGATCGGTTCGGCATAACCGGCATCGCGCAGCAGCCGGATGACGCGCTGGGCCTTGCCGAGCGCATAGGCGCCGACGAGATGGGTGCGCTCGGGAAATTGCCTGAGCGATGCCAGCAGCTTGGCCGTCTCCTCCATCGGATCGGGATGATGGAAGACCGGCAGGCCGAAAGTCGCCTCGGTGATGAAGACATCGCAGGCAACCGGCACATAGGCCGCGCAGGTCGGGTCGGGGCGGCGTTTGTAATCGCCGGAGACGACGATGCGGGTGCCGTTCTTCTCGATGGCGATCTGGGCGGAGCCGAGCACATGGCCGGCCGGATGAAAGCTCACCTTGACGCCGTTGGCCAGCAGTTCTTCGCCGAAGGCGGCGACCTGCTCGCTGGCGCAGAAACCGTCGCCGTAACGCAGGCGCATGATGTCGAGCGTCTGGCGGGTGGCAAGCACGTTCACATGGCCCGGGCGGGCATGGTCCGAATGGCCATGGGTGACGAGCGCCTGCTCGACTGGCCGCACCGGATCGACATAAAAGCCGCCTTCCGGGCAATAGAGCCCCTCCGGGGCGGGATAGAGCAGCGCATCAGGTCTCATGGAAGGAGAGATAGCGGGAAATGGGCGCGAGGCCAGAGGGCGGGAAGAAGGGACTGGCGAATGCACCGGAAGCGACCACTGCGCAAGCTCGTCTCCGTCGTGACGTTGGTCGAAAACACTCGGACAGTACCGAGCATGGCCGCCTTTCCTGAAGACGGCCATGCTGACCCTCCGTGGCTGCGACAGAAGGCCGTTGCTCAGGCGATCGGCGTCATCAGCAGGCTCGTTCCGTCGTGGCCAACCAGCATGTCCACCGAGCTACCTGCATGGACGTCGACCGGCTGCGGGAAAGTGTGAAGAACCTGGAGCCATCCTCCATCATGATAGCCGTCGGGGTGGTTATCGAAAACCACACCCTCGATCAGATCGACCTTCATCCACTGGACGACCCCGACGGCGGTGCCGTTTGCCTGCACAGGCACCGTTATCTTACGCAGCGCTGCAGAATGTTTGCGGGCGGTGAGATCCACTGCAGCGATCTCGAAATCGTCCGAAAGCCTGGTCCACTCGGTCATCGTGCCGTGAACGGGCAGGCGCAAAGGGGCAAGCGCATTGAACTGCGACATGTCGAAGCCGGAGACGTCGCCGACATGGGCATAGTTGGAGAGCGTTTCGCTGGCAACCAGGCAGCCGATGGCGGAGGCGGCGCGTGGAATGACGATCGCGTCCTCGCGGACCAGCCGGGCGTGGGCGTCCTCGAAGGTTTTCAGCACGCCTTCGGCAAGGAGATCGCTCGAAAGAATCTCGGAAATCAGGATGTCGGCGCGGGCTTTCATCTCTCTGCCGACGGAAAGTTCGGTCGAGGGCTTTTCGAAGATGTCGATCTGTTCGCGATAACCATTGGCGGCGATGATCCTCTCCGCCGTCTGCGCTATGGCCGGCACACTCTCACAGGTCGCGATATTGGTGGCGCCGGCGCGCGCCGCCATCATCGACAACAGGCCGCTTCCCGCGCCGATATCGAGGATCTGCGCATCGACCCCGCGCAGCTCTATGGCAAGGCGGATTGCCGCTTCAAAGGCATCGTTGCGTCGAGTGTCGTTCATCATGGCGATGTGCCAGAAGGGCACGATCAACGAGGAGATCCGTCTTATCTGATGCCGGGCATTGATATTGTCCCGCTGCAACCGCAGAACATGACGGAATTCCGCCAGCGCCTCCGGCTGCCGGCCGGAATCGGCCAGTGCGACGGCGAGGTTGTTGCGCACGAGAGGATTTTCCGGTGACAGGCCACGTGCCATCTCATAGCAGCCGACCGCTTCCGCCGACCGGCCGAGCTGACGCAGCAGCGCACCTTTTTCCATCAGGGCGACGAGATGGCCGGGATTGAGGCCGAGCAGCTTGTTCCAGTAGTAAAGAGCGGTTTCTGCATCACCTCTCTTTGCGACGACATTCGCCAGCAGCGGTAGGATGTCTATCGTGCGATAGTCCTTGTGGAGGACTCGGACATAGGCTTTCTCGGCGCTTTCGAGATCGCCCGAGGCCTGAAAACTCATAGCGTCGCTCAGCGATTTTCGCGCGATGGAAACTCGCTCGTCAATATCGATACTGATCATTCCTGCTCCGTGGGCCTTCTCAAGACAAGTGGAGGAGCCGCGGATCGAGCACACGCCATCGGCCGCGCAACCTACCCATGCACAGGAAATCACCTGAGCGGGCGGCGGCTCGAAGGTCTTCGTGAGCGAACGACAAAACGAATCCTTCCTACAGGACCCTACGTTTGCCGTTCCGAAAAAGTTACTGAATTCTTATGAAATTGCGCTGCCGCGGCTCAACGCCGCAAGTCTTCATTTTTTCGTGTGCCGATGTCATCCAGGAAGGCGACCACCGCGGCGTTGAAATCAGCCGGCCGCTGCAGCGGCGCGAAATGGCCGACGCCTTTGAGATAGATTATCTCGGCGTTCGGAATGCTGCGGGCAAGATATTCGGCATGGTCGGGCTTGATGAATTCGTCGTGCTCGCCAAGCACGATCGCGACCGGCACGCGGATCAGGCCCAAGTCGGCGGCCTGATAGTTCGGCTCCGTCCGCATCATCAGGCTGACCGCCTCGACGAAGGCATTGAAATCGTCCGGAGTGGCGGACAATGCGGCATAATCCCTGGCATGACGGCTGAAGCAACGGTCGATGACCGGGGTCGGGACGAATTCCCGCGTGCCGCTCGGATCCATGTTGCAGGCGAAGAAAAAGACACCCTCGACACGGGACGGCGCCGTCATGGCGAGAATCAGAGCGATGCAGGCGCCGTCGCTCCAGCCGACGATCGCCGCCTTGTCGAGATGCAGCTCATCCATGACGGCGAGCACGTCTGAAGCCATCAGCTCATAAGTATAGGGACGGTCATCGCGGCTGCTTCTTCCATGGCCGCGGCTGTCGATCAGCACGACGCGGCGGCCGCTGCGCAAGAGTGCCGGGACCTGATAGCCCCAGTTGCCGCTGTTGCCGAGGCCACCATGCAGCAGGATGACAGGAGGGCCGGCGCCGTAACTTGCGTACCAGATACGGGCACCGTCATGCGCGACATGACCGTCGACCGCTGCCGGCGGCAACGGAGCGGCGCCGTGCGCTTCGAAATGGATGAGCTCGCCGTCGTCAAATTCCATAGCGATCAGTCTCATTGGCGTCGCAGCATAGAAAAACCGGAAAACAGCCCAAGAACAACCGGAATCGCTTTCTAGCACTTGCTCGTCGATACAACCAGAGGGGGATCAACTTTGGGCAGGAAGCTCTTCTATTGTGCGGCGGCAATCGCCGTCGCCGCGGCGGGCATCTACCTCAACAATACCAGCCTGCTGGCGCAACATCGGCCGGGAAAACCGGTGCTGCTTGCGCATCGCGGCATCGCACAGCGGTTCGACGAGACCGATCTCAAGAACGACACCTGCACGGCGAGCCGCATGCTGGCGCCGAAACACGGCTATCTCGAAAACACGCTTCCGTCGATGCAGGCAGGCTTTGCGGCCGGCGCCGATATCATCGAGATCGACGTGCATCCGACGACGGACGGGCAGTTCGCAGTTTTTCACGACTGGACGCTCGATTGCCGCACCGACGGCCATGGCGTCACCCGCGAGCATTCGATGGCCGACATGAAGAGGCTCGACATCGGCTATGGTTATAACGCCGATGACGGCAAGACTTTTCCCTTTCGCGGCCGGGGCGTCGGCATGATGCCAACCCTAGCCGAGGTACTCTCGACCTTTCCGGATCGGCGCTTCCTCATCAACGTCAAGAGCCGCGATCCCTCCGAGGGCAAAAAGCTCGCCACCGTGCTCAACGGGCTTTCCACTGAGCGGCGGGCCGAGATCATCGTCTATGGCGGTGACGAGCCGATCGACGTGCTCCGCCGGCTCGTGCCCGATATCAAGACCGCCTCGCGCAAGAGCCTGAAGGGCTGCCTCACCGGCTATATCGGCTATGGCTGGACCGGCCTGCTGCCGAACGAGTGCAAACATGCGATGATGCTGGTACCGATCAATATCGCGCCATGGCTCTGGGGCTGGCCGGATCGTTTTCTCAACCGGATGGCAGATGCCGGGACCGAGGTTTTCGTGCTCGGCCCCTATCGCGGCAGCGATTTTTCCACCGGCATCGACGACCCCGCGCAACTGGCGCGGCTGCCGCCAAACTATGCGGCGGGCATATGGACGAACGAGATCGAGGCGATCGGCAAGCTTGTAAAATAGAGCTCAGAGGCTCCGCGCCCGCAGCAATGCCGGGATCTCCTCCGGGGAGACCGGTTTAGAGAAGCGGTAGCCTTGCGCCTCTTCGCAGTGCGCCTGGCGCAGGAAATCCATCTGAGCGTCGGTCTCGACGCCTTCGGCGAGAACCGAGAGCTTCAGCGTCCGCGCCAGCGAGATGACTGCCGAGGCGATGGCGACGGCGGTTTTGTCACCCGGCAGCGCCTCGACCAGCGAGCGGTCCATTTTCAGGCGATCGAAGGGGAAGGTCTTCAGCGCCGCCAGACTGGAATAGCCGGAGCCGAAATCGTCGATCGACAGGCGGACGCCCAGCCCCCGCAGCGTTTCCATCATGGCGAGCGCGCGTTCGGCATCCTGCATCACCACGCTTTCGGTGACTTCAAGCTCCAGCCAGCGGGACTGCAGGCGGTGGCGCTCCAGCGCTTCAGTGACATGGGTTGCGAAATCCGGATCGGCGAACTGCTTGGCAGAGACGTTGACGGCGATCGTCAGCGGCGTCAGGCCCATGTCCTGCCAGAGGCGTGCCTGGCGGCAGGCCTCGTTCAGCACCCACAGACCGAGGGAAACGATAAGGCCGGTCTCTTCGGCAAGCGGTATGAAATTAACCGGCGGCACCCTGCCCTTTGCCGGATGGTTCCAGCGCACCAGCGCCTCCAGCCCGGTGATGCGGCCGGTGGAGACATCGACCTGCGGCTGGTATTGCAGGAACAACTGCTGGCCAGTGATCGCCTGGTGCAGCTCCCCCTGCTCGCCGAGTGGCATTCCCACAGGCGTGCCGCCGCCATCGTGATGTTGCAATGTATTGCGACCGAGCTCCTTGGCGCGGTACATGGCGCGGTCGGCATTGGCGAGAAGCTCTTCCGAGGTCGCTCCATCGAAGGGGAAGGCGGCAACGCCAATGCTGGAGGTGACGGTGATCTCGCCGTCCGCGCCGCGGATCGGCCGGTTGATCGCCTTTTGCAGATCGCGAAGGCGGCGCGTGATGCCGGCATCGTGGCTCGACTGGTGGACCAGCACGACGAGGAATTCGTCGCCGCCGAGACGCACCACCATATCGGACGCCCTGACGCTGTTGGCCATGCGGGCGGCGATCTCTTTGAGAACCTCGTCGCCGGCGGCGTGGCCGCGGCCGTCGTTGATGTCCTTGAAATTGTCGAGATCGATATAGGCGACGGTCACCTTGCGGTTGTTGCGCCGGGCCTGGTCGAGAATGCTCGCCAGCCGTTCCTTCAGGAAAGCGCGGTTCGGCAGGCCCGTCAGATCGTCATGATGGGCCATGAAATGAATGCGGTCATCGACACGCTTGCGTTCGATGGCGATGCCGGCGATATGGGTGGCGAGCGCCACCAGCGTCATTTCTTGCTCGGTGGGACGGCGGACTTCCCTGGAATAGAGCGCAAACGTGCCGAGCACATTGTTCTGCGATGTGGCGATCGGCGTCGACCAGCAGGAGCGGAAGCCGAACGGCGCGATCAACGCGCGAAAATCCTCCCAGAGCGGATCGCTCATCACGTCGTCGACGATCACGGTCTGACCGCGCCACGCGGCGGTGCCGCAGGAGCCGACCTTGGGCCCGATCGTGACACCATCGATGAGGCGGCTGTAGCCGCCGGGCAGATTGGGAGAGGCACCGTGATAGAGCCTCGTGCCCTCGCCGTCGAGCAGCAGCACCGATCCGTCAATCCCATCCAGCTGCGCCTCGATCATCAGTACGAGCGCCTCGAGGATCATCGGCAACGGCTCGTTGCGGGCGATCATTTCGAGCAGGCTCGCCTGGCCGCGATGCAGATCCTCCTGGCGCTTGCGTTCAGTGATATCACGGGAAACACCGATCAGACCAAGGATCTCGCCGCGATCGTTGCGCAGTGGTATCTTCGAGGTCAGTCGGCAAATCGGCCTTCTGCTGCCGGGAAGGACGTAGGATTCCTCCATGTCGATGCGGGCTTGGCCCGTCGCCATGATCTGCTGCTCGATGTCGAAATGGCGGCACGCCGTCTCGAAATCGAACAGGTCGAAATCGCGCTTGCCGGTGATCAGTGCAGCGCTCTCCAAGCCAAGGCTGCTGGCGGTGACGGCGTTGGCGAAGACGAAGCGGCTGTCACGATCCTTGACGTAGAGGAAATCCGGAAGTTCGTGGAGGATCGCCTTGAGGCGCAGGTTCTCGATGCCCTCGGAAAGCTGGTGGGCGGTCGATGCCATCATTGCCTCCGTCGCGGCGACGATGCGTCGCGTTTCGGCCGTCAGGGCATCGGTTGATTCCCATCGCCTGGCAGCCAATTCGTGCATGATGCTATTCCCCCTGCGGCCGAAGGCCGTTTCCCGCACTCGCCATAGAATTTCCCTTAAAAGTAGTCCTCATTTCCTTCGGCTTGCTTAAATGAAAGAGTGAACAAGAGGACAATAAAAGCGGCGAGATCCTGCTGTCAGCCTCGGTCATAAACGGCTATTTCATCGGCCTTTGCCCAGCTTGCGCCGAAAAAACACATGCCCGCCTGGCACGTTTCCTGCTACGGACGCGTTGGAACAAGAGATCCCGGGATGCCCTCACGCCGCGACATGCTTCTCTTTCTTGCCGCCTCGGCCGTTGCGGGAGCGGCATCGCGCGCGCTTGCCTCGCCGCTGACGGCGACCGCTCAGCCCGATCTGCGCGGGGCAATCGACGGGGTGGAATATCGCGCCATTCCCGAAAGCGGCGACCGCAAGACCCGCAACCTGCAGCAGATGATCGAGCAGGCGGCGCGCGAGAACGTACCGGTCTTCCTGCCGCCCGGTACCTACCGGGTCTCCAATCTCACTTTGCCGGATAATACGCGTATCACTGGCGTGCCCGGCGCCTCCCGGATCGTCTATACCGGCGAAGGCCATCTGTTTGCGGCCGAGAACGTGCGGCGGATCGAGCTTTCCAATCTCGTCATCGACGGCGGCAACCGCTGGCTTGGCGACTATGCCGGCGGGCTGTTGCAATTTACCGGCGTCGACGAGGTGCTGATCGACAATTGCGAGATCGGCGGCAGCCGCAAGCACGGCCTGCAACTGGAGCGCTGCGGCGGGCGGATCGAGCGCAGCCGCATTTCGGGGGCCGGCCAATCCGGGCTTTACGCGGTGGACTCCACCACCCTCTCGGTCACCGGCAACACGGTCTCGGATTGCGGCAATGGCGGCATCCTCGTACATCGCTGGAAGAAGGCGGAGGACGGCACCGTTGTCTCCGGCAACCGGATAACCAACATCCGCGCCAATGATGGCGGCACCGGGCAAAACGGTAACGGCATCAACATCTTCCGCTCCGACGGGGTGATGGTGGCGAACAACCACATCTCCGACTGCGCCTTCACGGCGATCCGCGCCAATTCGGCCTCGGACATTCAGATCAGCAGCAACCAGTGCCGGCGTTCCGGCGAGACGGCGATCTATGTCGAATTCGCCTTCGAAGGCGCCGTCGTTTCCGCCAACATGATCGACGGGGCGGCAAACGGCATTTCGATCGCCAATTTCGACGAGGGTGGCCGGCTGGCGAGCGTCACCGGCAATGTCGTGCGCAACCTGACGCTGAAGGGACCTTACAAGCACGAAGTCGGTTTCGGCATCGGCATTGCGGCGGAGGCCGATACGCTGATTTCGGGAAATGTGATCGAAGGCGCGCCGCGCTGGGGCCTGCAGATCGGCTGGGGTCCGTATCTGCGCAACGTCGTTGTGACGGGCAACGTGGTGCGCAAGGCGCCTGTGGGATGCGCCGTCTCGGTCGCCGATGGCGCCGGGACCGCCGTCATCACCGATAATGTTTTCCAGGAGACCGCCGAAGGCGCGGTTTTAGGCTTTCAGTGGGAGAAGAAGGTCTCCGGCGAGATGGCGGGCGGCGGTTCGCCCTATGCGCAGTTGACCGTCGAGAGAAACCGCATTTCCTGAAGGCCATCAAAAGCTTTCATCATCCCATCAGCCACAAGGACTTTTCCCACGCCGATCCGCCATTTACGCTCTCCCGGACACATCGAGGGGATATGGGCATGCTGACAATCTACGGAGTTTATCGCTCGCGCGCCTCCCGCGTCTATTGGATGGCGGAGGAGCTTGGGGTCGAATTCCGCTCGGTGCCGGTGCTGCAAGCACGGCGGCTGGCGGATCCGCTAGCGCCCGGGGCGCCGCTCAACACGCAGTCGTCGGAATTCATCGCCGTCAACCCGATGGCGCAGATCCCCAGCATTCGGGATGGCGATCTCGTCATGCACGAGTCGCTGGCGATCAATCTTTATCTCGCGCGTCGATATGGCGGACCGCTTTCCGGCCAAACCGTCGAGGAAGACGGATTGCTGACTATGTGGACGGTCTGGGCGGCTTCGCAGGTCGAGCCGCTTACGGTGAAGATCGTGCTGACCTATGATAACGGGCTCGAAAACAGCGAAGAGGGCAAGCAGACGATCGCGGTTTCCTGCCGCTCGCTGCGCAGGCCGCTGGCGGTTCTCGAAGGCCATCTTGCCGGCCGGCAATGGATCGTCGGCGACCGCTTCACCGTCGCCGATCTCAACCTCGCCGAGGTGTTGCGCTACGCCCAGACCGAGGAGGCGCTTTTCCAAACGCATCCGAATATCAAAGCCTGGATCGAGCGCTGCCAGTCCCGCCCGGCCTACAAGGAGATGCAGGCGACCCGCGGCAAGGAGCCGATCGAGGTTTGAGGGCTACTGGAAGAGCGTGAGCGTGCCGGCCATTTCCTCGCGGATCCAGGCCTTGAAATCCTTGACCTTCTTCGGTTCGCGCGTGCCTTCAGCAGTGACGAAGTAATGACCGAAGCCGGTCGGCGCGCGAATGCCGAAAGGGGCGGCGAGCCGGCCTTCAGCAAGAGCAAAGGCGGCAAGGGTCTGCCAGGCGAGCATGACGCCCTGGCCGGCGATCGCCGCATCGAGGCAGAGCGAGGCATCGTTGAAGACGTGACGGGTCGAAAGCGTAGCACCTGATAGTCCGACCTCACGCATCCAGACCTCCCAGGTGAACATGGCATGGCCATCGATGATGGCAGGCAGTTGAAGGATATCGGCGGGCTCTTTCAATGTCGCCGCCATCTCCGGGGAACAGACGGGAAAGACCTCCTGTGCCAGCAGCAGTTCGGCCTTCACGTCAGGCCATTTGCCGCTGCCGACGCGGATCCCGATATCGACGTCGCAAAGCGCCGGATTGACGAGATTGGTGGTTGCATCCAGCCGCAGCTTGATGTCTGGATGGCGCCCGGCGAAGCGATCGAGCCGATAGACGAGCCAGCGGGCGGCGAAAACCGGGGCCACCGAGATCGTCAGGATCGAATCGTCCCTGCGGCTCGCGATCGACACCGCCGCCGAAAGACGGGCGAACCCCTCGTCGAGCGCGAGCAGCACCGGCCGGCCGGCTTCGGTGGCGATCATGCCCCTGGCGGTGCGCTCGAAGATCACCTGGCCGAGCTGGGCTTCGGCCTTGATAACCTGCTGACTGACGGCGCCGACCGAGACGCCGAGTTCGTCGGCGGCGGCCTGGAGCGAGCCGAGACGGCCGACGGCTTCCAGCGCGCGCAGGCCGTTGAGATGGACCATATTCAGGTTCTTCATATAGTTTTTCTATAGCGCCGCCGCATTAATCTCAATTGAAAATCTGCCTGTTGAGGCCGACATTGCAAGCATAGCCAATCCATTCGAACATGCAGTCTGCGGGAGATGCGATGGTTCAGAGGGCGTTAGCCACTGCACTATCTGTTCCGCGCCATTGAGAAAGCGAGGCATGCCATGTCGTTGCTGAAGTTTTTCTTGAGACCAGTTCTTCCTGTGGGCACCGCGGAAATTGGCGATGCTCCCGCCTGGAAGGACGATCCGCTCCGGCATCCTGAGGTCGAACGCATGTCGCTGCGCGAGATCGCCGATCTGCCGCTCGGGATGCCAGCCGGCTTTCCCAAAGAGGCCAAACCGCCGCTGGCGAAATGCGCCTGAAGATATGGTAGGTTCGCCCTGGCAGAAAGGGCGGAACCATGGCCTGTGATGTCGATGCGATCTTCGAACGTCTGAAGCGGCTGGCGGCGGAAGCCGGGTTGCCCGATGTCGAGGAGAGCACCTCCTATGGCAGTCCGGCACTGAAAGTCGGCGGCAAGAGCTTTGTCGCGGTGAAGAATGCCGAGACGATCGTGATCTCGATTTCGCTCGACGACAAGGATCACCTGCTGGAGATGGCGCCCGACGTCTATTTTCAAACCGATCATTATGTCGGCTGGCCGCATCTGCCGGTACGCGCCGCCGTGATCGGCGACGAGGAATTGCGGCTGCGGCTGGTCGGCGCCTGGCTGTTCCGGGCGCCGAAGAAGCTTGCCGCCGGATTTAAGGATCAGACCCGATCGTAGGCCAGCGCCCGCTGCACGGCGGGACGCTGCAGCATGCGGGCGTGATGGTCGCTTGCCTTTTCGAACCGGGCGGGATCGACGCCATCCGACGGCAGCCAGTCGGTCATCACGAAGAGATAGGGATCGGCGAGCGAATAGGCTTCGCCCATCACCCATGGGCCTTCAAACATGGTCTGCTCGATCAGCGTGAAACAATCGGCCATATTCCCAGGCACCTTGGACTTCATCGCCTCGATTGCCAGCGGCTCGTCCGCCCAGCGCGAGCCGCGCGGACGATGGGCATGGTTCACATGCACGGTCGAGCAGATATAACTGTTGAAGGACTGGAGCCTGGCAAATTCGAAAGGATCGTCAAGCGGCGCCAGCTTCGCGGCCGGCGCGCTCTGGGCGATATAGGCCAGGATCGCCGGCGTTTCCGTCAGCACGCCATAATCGGTGACCAATGCCGGCACCCGGCCCTTCGGGTTGATCTTCAAATAGTCCGGCGAACGCTGCTCGCCATCGCGGAGGCTGATCTTCTTGACTTCGAAGGCCAGGCCGGATTCTTCCAGGGCAATAAGGCTTGCGAGTGCGCAGGTTCCCGGCGCGTAGTACAATGTCAGCATGGTTCTCGACTCCCTTTCGGCAAGGGTTATAGCGTAGGGGTCGGTGCGCCGGAACTGGGGAGATTGGGTTTTGATCGTCCATGGCACACTAGGACAAGTGGGGTGCGTTGGGCGCGAGCGAAGGGCAATGAATGGTGTGGCGTGTGGCCCCCTCATCCGCCTGCCGGCACCTTCTCCCCGCTGGGGAGAAGAGATTCGTGGCAGCACCTCACTTCCTCTGAAAGCGTCTGTTGCGGAAACGAGGGCGATCGGCTTGCTCCCTCTTCTCCCCAGCGGGGAGAAGGTGGCCCGAAGGGTCGGTTGAGGGGGTGAGCGGCAAAGCCGCGAATGCGCTGAGCGTAAGCGAAGGGCAAAGCGCGGGCGCAGCAATCCGCTCAACCGCAGCCCGGAACGTCTTCCAGCCGGTGCCAGACCGGGATACCGCGTTCCCTGGCGATGCGGACGTCGTTGTCGGCCCCCTTGGAATCGCCGGGTAAGCGCAGCACACCCTCGCAGAGCTGCAGCAGCCGGCCGGCGACCGGGTGGAAGATCTCTTCGTAGAGCGCGTCGCCGACCGACCGGCCGCCGGCGGCGTGCCAGATCGGCAGCGCCACCCATTCGCCGATCATCGGCACATGGCCGGCCTCAAATAGCGCGTGCGAAGGCGCTTCCAGCCGCTTCAGGTTGGCGGCCATCTTTTCCGGGTCGTCGCCCGTTCCGGACCGATAGGGCCCGGCAATCAAAATCAACATGATCCACTCCTTCGCTCCGCTTCTGCGTGAGCACTCCCGGCCTCATGCACGGGATTTCGTGAAAATGCACGATATTTCTTGAATGTCGAGTCATTTCGTGCAATATCGGGCTATTATGTTTGATTTCGTGCAGAGAACCGATGCTGACAACCCAACGCAAGACCCTCATCCTCGACATCCTGCGCCGTGACGGCCAGGTGATCGCCAAGCGCGTGGCCGAGGATTTCGCCCTTTCGGAGGACACGATCCGCCGGGACCTCAGGGAAATGGCGGCGGAGGGGCTGTTGAAACGGGTGCATGGCGGGGCGATGCCGCTGGTGCCTGATTTGCCTGACTTTACCGCACGGCGCAGTGTCTCGTCTGAGATCAAGGCGCGGCTCGGGGCAGCGGCGGCGGCGATGGTCAAGCCCGGTCAGATGATCTTCCTCGACGGCGGCACGACGACGGCGGAGATCGCCAAGCAACTGCCGCGCGATATGCCGCTGACGGTTGCGACCCACAGCCCGACGATCGCCGCCGAGCTCGAACACCACCCGACGGCCGAGGTGATCCTCACCGGCGGACGGCTTTACAAACATTCGATGGTGGCAACGGGGGCAGCGGCTATGGCGGCGATCTCGCAGCTGCGCCCCGACCTGTTCTTCCTCGGGGTGACGGCCGCCCATCCAGTGCACGGGCTTTCCACTGGCGATTTCGAGGAAGCGGCGATCAAGCGGCACATCGCGCGCTGCGCGGCCGAAACGCACGTGCTGCTGACCGAGGAGAAGTTCGACCTCGTCTCGCCCTGCCCCGTGCTTGGCATTTCCGAGGTGGCGGGGCTGATCGTGCCGGCGGAGATGACGGCCGAACAGCTGAAACCCTATCGCGATCTCAACGGCGTGATCGCCGCAGCATGATGGTGCTGCGGGAGGGCTGCGGCACAGCAGCATGCGGCAGAAGGCTAGCGGCAAGGGCCGCGATAAAGGTTGCCAATACGGCATAGGTCGGCGCCATGCTGCCGGTTCCAAAAGTCAGCACCGTCTGCAGATACGGCTGCGCCAGCGCGATGACGACGGAAAGTGCCGGCATGTCGAGCAGCGTCCCGGCGATCCGCGACAGTTCCGGCATGAAGGCCACGCCGGCAAGCGCGCCGTAGACCGCCGTCAGGCGGAGTGTGAGGCGCAACGGCACCGACGCTGCAAGCGGGTGCGTGTCTCCGTCCTCGATGACAATCACGAGATAGGCGACGAAAGCTGCCAGAAACAACGAGGCGATGGGCAGCGCCGCCAGCGTGTCGAGTTGCGTCAGAACCCTTGCGTCCGCCGCCAGGAAGAAGAGGATCGGCGTCGAGGCAATGAACCAGATGGCGACGATCGGCCCCCAGAACCAGATGAGCGAGAGCGTGTGAAGACGGAGCAGGGTCGCCATGAAGAGTATGCCGATCGCAGCCCAGATGCAGGCGGGTTTGAGCACGCCCGATATCAGCCGGAGAACCGGCTCGCAGGTGCCGGCCATATCGCCGCAGCCGGACAGTTGGATCGTGAGCCAGGTGATATAATCGAGGCTCAACGTGGCGAACATGAAGATGCCGATGCCTATCAGCATCCACCAGAGATAGCGGCCTGCAAACATGCCCTGCCCCCATGGCTTCCAGGACTGTGCTCACGTCGCCGCGAAAGGGTGCATCCGCGATCGCAGGACGTACCCTTTTATATTAGGTAATTCTTATTTTTCTAATAACTTATATATGCCAGTTCGCACTCACCCGACCAAGGCGGAGGTGACCCTGACATCGCCGACATGGATGCCGTTCCAATTGCGCATCGGCGTTGAGGCATAGGCCATCAGGCCCGCATGCACCTCATCGTCCATCTCGAAGAAACGGGCGAGTGTCGCCGCCACCATGGCTTCGGCGGCGCGGGTCATGCCATCCTCGCATTTGAGAGCGATGGCAATGCCCTTTTCCGGGATCGCGGCGCAGAAGACGCCTTCGGCACCTGTCTTGCAGAAGATACGGCCGGGGGCGATCTGCATCAGCGCCGTGCAGGCGCGGCCGGACCCCGCGACATAGAAGGGCTCGGCCATACAGGCCTCGATCAGCCGGCGGCATGCCTTGGCGCGCAAGGGTTCCAGACCAATGCCAGTCGTCATTTTGGCAAAACCGTGGGCAAGGCTGCGCAGCGGCACGGCATAGGTCGGGATAGAACAGCCGTCGGTGCCGCAGCTATCGGCGCCAAGCACGGCGCCTGTCAGGCTTTCCATCGCCGCGCGGATCTCGACCTGCAGCGGGTGCTGATAGCCAACGTAACCCTTCGGATCGAGGTCCTGATGGCAGCAGGCGCAGATGAAACCGGCATGTTTTCCCGAGCAATTGTTGTGCAGCGCGGTCGGCGCCTCGAGCGTCCGGGCCTGCTGGATCAGGATCTTCTGGCTCATCGACCAGTGGGCGCCGCATTCCAGCGCTTGGGCATCGCGACCCGCGCGCGTCAGCATGGAGTGGGCCAGCGCCACATGCTCGTCCTCGCCATTATGCGAGGCGCAGGCCAGCGCCAATTCCTTGTCACCGAAGCCATAGGCATCGGCCGCACCACTCTCGACCAGCGACAGCGCCTGCATCGCCTTGCAGGACGAACGCGGGAAAATGGCGGCCTCGATGTCACCCAGCGAGAAGACGAGCTTGCCGTCGCCATCGACCACAGCCACCGCGCCGCGATGACGACTTTCGACGAGCAGGCCGCGGGTGACTTCGACGGTGACGGGATTGGTCATGAGCTTTTATCCGGATGCTGGCGGGAAGAGGCAGCCATAACGCGTCACGCGGGGAAAGCCAACGGGGTTGACGTTTTGCAAGGCTTAGGCTTAGGCTTAGGCGCATGCGCGAGTGCCCGCCAGATGGAGCACCGGGTCGATATGTGGCTGGACGTCACCCCACTCTCCGTCATCCTCGGCCTTGTGCCGAGGATCCATGCCCGGTGCTGATGGATGCCAGCGTAGATCCTCGGGTCAAGCCCGAGGATGACGGAGGGTGGGGTGAGCCTCGCTGCGAGCTCGTTCGGCAATCACATCGTCCAAATATTCATCACATAAATTGACCGAAGCGATCGGAAACTATCGTTTCTCTGATAGGTCAGATGCAGCTAAGAGTGGTGCATCAGGAATCGATCCCCATGCCATCCACCTTTTCCTTGATCCTTCGCGATAACAGGATCCGTATTCCGACCGTGACACTCGTCGCGCTCGCCTTCACCTATGCGTCGACCGCGCCCTACCAGTCGATCATCGGGATCAATGAACTCGGCTTGAGCAATGGCGCCTATTCGGCGCTGGTGTTCTTCTCGGCAATCGTCAACGTTACGACGAGCCTGACGCTCGGCATCTGGTCGGACAGGCTGAAAGAGCGCCGGCCGCTGGTGCTCGGGCTTTCCGTCGCCGGCATGCTCGGCTTCGGGTCGATCGCGATCTTTCATAGCCCCGTGATCTTCATCTTCTCGACGCTGTTGCTGGTGCCGATGAGCAATTCTACCTATTCGCTGCTGTTCGCCAGCTTGCGCGCCAGGACCAACCAGATGGACCGCGGCCAGGGGGCGGCGATCACCGCAACGGTGCGGGCACTCTTTTCCGGCTCATGGGCGCTGGCGCCGGGGTTGATCGGCCTCTATCTCGTCAGTTCGCCGTCGATGACGCCGGCCTATGGGATCGCGGCATTGGCAAGCTGCACCTGCTTCTGCCTGTATTTTTTCTTCGCACCCGGAAATGGCTCAGGCGGCCCTGCCCCCGATCCAGCCGGCTTCCTTGCTTCGCTAAAGCGGATTTTCGTGCCGCATGTGCTGTCGCGCGTCATCGTCATGGCGATGCTGTTCGGGCTGCAGCGGCTGAACAGCATGCTCCTGCCGCTGATCATCACCCATGCGGCCGGCGGCACCGTGGTCGATGTCGGCTTCATGGCCGGCTTGACCGCCTTGCTCGAAATGCCGTTCATGATGGCGTGGGGCTTTGCGCAGCGCCGCTTCCGAACGGTGCATGTGCTCGCCTTTGGCGCGTTGATCTATTGCGTCTATCTGCTGCTGCTCGGTTTTGCTTCCGCGCCCTGGCACATCTATGCACTCCTCCTCTTCAATGCCTGCGGGGCGGCAGCGATCCTCAGCGTGCCGATCACCTATCTGCAGGACCTGATCGCGGACCGGCCGGGGCTTGGAACCTCGCTGATCTCGCTGAACACGTTCATTGGGGTTGGCATCAGCGCCGGCCTCTTCGCCTTCGGCACCGCAATCACCGATTATTCCGGCACCGCTTTCGTCGGCGCGGCCGCGGGTCTCGCATCGATTGGAGTGCTGCTCTATCTCGAAAGCAGCCGCCGGCAGGCGCGGCAGCTGGCGTGAACTGCAAGCCGCTTGCGAGCGATACGGTCACGCGGCGGGGAGGTGTTCCGCGGCGCTTGAGACACAACTCGGCCCAGGAGATTGCCGAAACCGGCCCCTCATCCGCCTGCCGGCACCTTCTCCCCGTAAACGGGGCGAAGGGACATTGTCGCGCCCTCTCCGTTCCCACCTCGCTCTCGCATGGCACGTCGCCTCTCCCCGTCAGAACGGGGAGAGGGTTAGGGTGACGGGCAGCCATTGGCACCAGCCGGCAGTAACTCGAGGCCGAGAATGACTGAGGGTGGGAAGCTACTGGATGGGCGACATTGCATCACGACGCCTCAATGCGGCTTAATGCGATAGGCGCAGCGGCGGGCGCCGAGGAGGATGTGTTCGCTGCGCTCGAGATCGGCGCCGAGGACGGCGCGGAAGGTTTCGAGTTCGGAGCGGCAGAAGCCGGCGCAGGCGGTGGCGGCGGCGCAGATCGGGCAGTGGTTTTCGACCAGCATGAAGGAGCCGTCGGCCTCCTGCCACTGATCGGCCATATAGCCCTCGCGGGTGCGGATCGCGGCAAGGGCCTCGACGCGCGAGGCGAGGTCATGCGCCTTGCCGAGCTCCTGCCGATAGCGCTGCAGCGTCTCGGCCTCGCGGGCGGAGATCACGGTATCGAGGGCTGCGGGGCCGAGCTGTTCGACGAGCGTGCCGAGGAGATTTGCCGTCAGCTCGGCATGGCCATCCGGGAACTGGTGGTTGCCGCTGGCTGTGAGGTGCCAGAGCTGACGCGGCCGGCCCCGGCCCGCGGCGGCAACGGTGACCGGCTCCACCAGGCCCTCCTCCGCCATCTTCGACAACTGCTGGCGGGCAGCTTCGCCTGATATGCCGAGCGCATCGCCGATCGCGGCGGCAAGCTGCGGGCCGTCGGTCTTTATCAGGATCAGGATCCGGTTGGCTGGGGACTGACGCATATTTTCCAAGTCAAGTCTTGTTTAATTCGAGGCGGCATGTAATTTTCCAATTTATAACTTGGAAAATAATCCTTCGCCAGCAAAAATCTCGGGGTCCTCCCATGTCGAATCTCGACCAGACAGCAGCCATCCCGAACCCCAGCTCCGTTTTCCGCCTCTTCCTGCCCGAGCACCTGCCGGCAACCTTGATGCTGGCCGGCGGCGTGACGCTTTATGCGGTGGAGAGTTACATCATGGCGACGATCGCGCCTTCGATCGTGCGCGATATCGGCGGCCTCGCGCTGTTTTCCTGGGTCACCAGCCTGTTCGTCGCCGCCGCGGTGCTCGGCTCGATCTTCGTCGCCATGCGGCCGCGCGGGATCGGACTTCGCTCCGTCTATGTGATCGCAGCACTGGTCTTCGGCGTCGGCAGCCTGATTGCCGCAGCCGCACCGTCGATGCCGGTGGTGCTGATCGGACGCGCGGTGCAGGGTCTGGGAACAGGCGCGCTTGCAGCACTCGGCTATGCCTTCATCCGCTTCGTTTATCCCGAGCCGCTATGGCCGAAGGCCTCGACGCTCTATGCGGCGATCTGGGGGGTCTCGACCGTCATCGGGCCGACGCTCGGTGGATTCTTCTCTTCGGGTCACGCCTGGCGCTATGCTTTCATCGTGCTCGTGCCGCTCGGCCTTCTGATGGCGTTCCTGGCGCCGCGGCTTCTGCCCGAGGTCGAGGACGACCGCGAGCAGAAGAAGACCCCGATTGCCCAGATCGGACTGCTGCTTGCCGCCGTGCTGATGGTGAGCGCGGCCGGCGCGATCGAGACGACGGGCGCGAAAATCGCTTTGATCGCGGCCTCGGTCGTCGCGGTCGCCGGCATGCTCTTCATCGAGGGCCGAAGCCCGAACCGGCTCTTGCCGTCCGGCGCCGTCAGCCTTTCCCGGCCGATTGCACGTGTCTATCTGACGATGCTCGCCATGACCGTCGTGCTCGTCAGCGACGTCTTCATTCCCTATTTCCTGCAGACCCTGCATAGGGTGGCGCCACTCCTGTCGGGCTATTTGGTGGCGCTCGTTGCCCTCGGCTGGACATTCGCTGCCTTCCTCAGCGGCTCGCTGACCGGCAGACGGGCCTATTGGGCAATCGTCATTGGCGCCCTCATCGAAGCGGCGGCGACCGCTTGCCTCGCCGTCTTCCTGGCCAAGGACAATCCCGAGGGGCATATGCTCCTCATCGTGCCGGCGGCGATCGGCATGCTCATGATGGGCTTCGGCATCGGGCTCGGCTGGGCGCATCTCGTCGCCATGGTGCTGAAACTCGTCGCCGACAACGAGAAGGACAAGGCTTCTGCCGCGATCCCGACGATGAGTTCGCTCGGCGGCGCCTTCGGTGCGGCCTTTGCGGGCGTCATCGCCAATGGCGCCGGCCTCGTCGAGCCCGGCGGCATATCAGGCGCGCTGTCGGCGGCGCACTGGCTTTATCTATTGATGGCGCTGCCCGGTGTTCTTGCCGTCGGCATCTCGCTAACGCTCACCCAACGCGCAGCATGATCTTGCCGACATGGCTGCCGTCTTCCAGCAGCCGGTGGGCTTCGACGACCTCGTCGAAGGCAAAGACCTTGTGAATGACGGGGGCGACGGTGCCGGCGGCGAGCAGCGGCCAGACCTCGGAGAGCAGATCGTCGCGAATGGCGCGTTTTTCTTCCGCCGTGCGCGGCCGCATGGTGGAGCCGGTGACCGTCAGGCGCTTGACCATGATCGGCGAGAGATCGACCTTTTCGGCCATCGCGCCGCCAAGGAAGGCGATGATCGACAGGCAGCCGTCCCTCGCCAGTGAGGCGATGTTGCGCTCGAAATAGGCCGCGCCGATCATGTCGAGGATGATATCGACGCCGTGGCCGGTCTCGGCCTTGATCACCTCGGCGAAATCTTCGGTCCGGTAGTTGATCGCGCGTTTGGCGCCAAGCTTTTCGCAAGCCTCGCATTTCTCCTTCGAGCCCGCCGTCGCGTAGACCTCGGCACCGAAGGCGCGGGCGAGCTGGATCGCCGTCGTGCCGATGCCGCTGGAACCGCCATGGATCAGCACCGTCTCGCCTTCCGTCAGCCCGGCCATCTGGAAGAGGTTGGCCCAGACGGTAAAGAAGGTCTCAGGCAAAGCTGCCGCCTTCACCGCATCATAACCCTTGGGAAAGGGCAGGATCTGGCCTGCCGGCAACAGGCAATATTCGGCATAGGCGCCGCCATTGGCGAGCCCGCAGACCTTGTCGCCGACGGCATGGCCGCGGACGCCGGGGCCGACGGCAACGATTTCGCCCGACAATTCCAGGCCGAGGATCGGGCTCGCATCCTTAGGCGCGGGATAGCTGCCCTGGCGCTGGGCAATATCGGGGCGGTTGACGCCGATCGCCTCGGCGCGCACCAGGACCTCTCCGTCACGAGGCACAGGCAGCGGCCTCTTGCCGATTACCATCACCTCCGGTCCGCCGAAGGACGGCAGATCGACGAAACGCATATCCTGAGGCAAAGGCATGACCGGCTCCTCCCTAATCGGAAGCAACCGGAATAAATCAGCCCCGCAGGCTTGGGAAGGCACGATGTGGCAAAGGCGTCAATTCGCCTCGCCCAGCAAATGGAAGACGAGACCTTCCTCGCTGTCCTTGGCGGCCGATTTGATGATGGCGATCTCGGCGCTGACGCGGTTGATATCGTCGATGACGAGGCCTCCCGGCAGTTCGATGACGCCGATCGAGCAGCGCATCAGCGGGAATAAAGCTTCAACACCGGTGCGGTCGTGACCGAGGATGCGGCCGGCGGCGCGGTCCTCGTCGGAATAGAGATCGCGCACGTCGTCGTGGAAATCGCTGATCAGCCGGTCGAGGATCTCCGTCAGTTCCTCCTTGGTCCAGCCGACGATGCCGATGAAGAAATCGTCGCCGCCGACATGGCCGAGGAAATGGCGCTCGGCGAAGAAATAGCGGCGCATCAGCGCGGCAAACAGCGAGATTGCGTGGTCGCCGAGATGGAAGCCATAGGCATCGTTGAACGGCTTGAAATTGTCGAAGTCGCAATAGCAAAAGTGGCGGAGCTCATCGCCGTCGCGGCCGGACTGACGCATGAAATCGCGGATGGCGCGATTGCCCGGCAGGCCGGTCAGCGGGTTCTGGTCCTGTGCGGTCTTCAGCTGTTTCTCGTTGATGACCTTGATCAGCGAGGCGGCGGAGACGACGCCGGCATAACGCATATTGTCGGTCAAGATCAGGCAGTTGCTGCCATCCATATTGGCGAAGATCGCCATCAGCTGTTCGGCGTCGCTGTCGAGGCCGACGATCGGCGCCATCTCGACGAAATGCGAGATGCTGCGCTCATACATCTTGTTCTTCAGGAGATCGCGGCCGAAAGGCTGGTAGATATATTCCTTGAGGTGATGCTCGTGGATGATGCCGCGCGGCTCGTCATTGGCATTGAGGACAGGAAAGAAGGCCTGGCGCGGATTGCGGCGGAAGAGTTCGAAGACGTTGTCGATGCTGTCATTCTCGTAGACCGTCGGCAGCAGCTCGATCTGCTTGCGGATGAGGATTTCGTCGAGCGACTGACTGCCCCGCTTGCTCTTGCCGAGCTCCTGCAGATGCGGGAAGGACGGCGCCAGCTCCGATATATGCGTTGTCGGACGGGCGATGAACCAGCCCTGGACGAGGTCGACGCCATATTCGCGGCAGGCGATGAATTCGGCCTCGGTCTCGATGCCTTCGGCGACGACGCGTGTGCCGAGCACGTGGGCAATGTTGACGATGCTTTTCAAGAGATGACGCTTGCGCGGGCTGCGGTCAATCTCGGCGACGAAATGACGATCGATTTTGAGATAATCGACGGGATAGTCGCAGAGCAGCTTTATCTCGCCATTGCCGACGCCGAAATCGTCGATCGCCAGCTTGAAACCAGCCTTGCGCAACCTGGAAACCAGGCCGGAAAATTCCGGCACGCTGGTATTGTCGAAACGCTCGGAGAATTCGAAGCAGACGGAGGATGGCGGAATATTGGCCTTGCGCAGGTGTTGCAGCAGGGTCTCGACCAGGCTTTCGCCATGCGGGATGAGCCGGACATCGAGATTGAGGAACAGCGTCGAGGTGGAGAAATTCGACAGCGTCGCGAATTTGGCGAGAGCGCGGCTGGCGACCATCTGTTCGAGCTGCAGCAGCTGGCCCAGCTGATGGGCTTCATCAAGGATTTCGACCGGCGTATCATAGCCGATGCGGTCCTGCCCGCGCATCAGGGATTCGTAGCCGAAGACCGTGCCGGTGCCGGCCTCGACGATCGGCTGGAAGGCGTTCTCGACCACGAGCTTGGCAAGGGTTACGATCTGATCGCTGGCGTAGCGGCGCAGGACATCCGGCGCGACGGTGGCAGCCAAAGACATCCCGGTTTTCATTGGGGCTGATCTCCACTGTGACTTGTTCTTTTTCGTCCGGAACATGCCGCAGAAGGGTCAATGAACTCTTTCGCCAGTGTGAAAGTTTTATGAAACGGGCAAGGGCGCCCTACGCGCTCCGCGTTTATTCATTTTTCCAATGCAATCAGATGCTTGCTCAGGCGGAGCGACGGCGCTCCGCCTCGTGATCGGCGAACATGTCGGCGACGCATCTGCCGCCGGATGGAGCGTCGTCGTCTAGCATATCGTCCCGGAACTCATTGAGCTTGCGGGCGGTATCCCAGAGACGAAGCGCCTCGCGAACGACCTCGCTGCTCGAGGCATAGCCGCCATTGTCGACGGCGGCGCGGATGCCCGCTGCCTGTTGCGGAGAGATGGAAACGGTGACCATCGGCATGAACTTCCTCCCTTTTCTGATCAGGCAGAACCCTGTCTCTGGGGGATGCATGACCATCTTCAGCATTCTCGGCGATCTCGCCGGTGCCTTGGTGCATTCGCACATCGGACCGTCCGCGTGCTGGGATCGGCCCATAACCCCTTAAGTCTAATCCCCTGTCCTAGTCTTGTCAAAAAAGAACGGGTCTTGTCAAAAAAGAACGGCCAGCGGCATCAGTTTCAACTGCGGATGCCGAGGCCGAAGGCGATCATCGTCGAACCCTGGACGATGAGATCGGCGGCCAGGAACAGACCGAGGATCCAGAGGCTGTTCACCGGCCAGCCGAGCGCGATGACGAAACCCGCAAGGGCGGTGATGACGCCGCTTGCGACGATCCAGCGCCAACGCTTGACCGGCTTCATGCGCATGCCGACCCAGGTGCGGAAGACGCCGGCGATGACCAGTGCGAGCGAGAGAAACAGCGTCAGCGCCGCCGAAGTGAGGATCGGATTGACGAAGGCGCAGATGCCGGCGAGCACGTAGAGCAGGCCGCTCAGCATCCAGAACAGAACATGATCCCAGCCACGCACCTGGAAGGCATGGACGAGATAGATCACGCCGCCGAACAGCATCAGCATGCCGACATAATAGACCGAGACGACGGTGGCGAGCATCAGATTGCCGAGCGCGATCAGGCCGCAGACGAGCAGCAGCACGCCGAGACCGGCGAACCAGATCCATTTCGACTGCAGCGAAGATGTCGGTGTTCCCTCGAAGACATCGGCCATGACGCACCTCCTGTTGGATTCAACATATGCTGCAGCAATTTTTCAGGAAAAGATCTGCGCTGAATCAAATCAAGAAAGATTTTTATTGATTGATCAGTCAATCAAAAATAACCTGCTCCTGATTTCAAGGAGTGGTCTGTTGCCGAAAGTCGGAATGGAGCCGGTGCGCCGCAAGGCGCTTGTCGACGCGGCGCTGCGGGTGATCGGCGATCACGGCTCGCTTGCCGTCACGATGTCCGATATCGCTCGGCAGGCCGGCGTATCGGCAGCCCTGGCGCATCATTATTTCGGCAGCAAAGAGCAACTGCTGATCGAGACGATCCGCTCGCTTCTGAGACAGCTGCGCAGCGACACGCTGGCGGCGCTTAAGGCCGCCAGAACGCCGCGCGCGCGGCTTTCGGCCATCATCCGCGTCAGCTTCCACGCCGACCAATTCGCGCCGGACACGATTGCCGCCTGGCTTGCCTTTTACGCCGAAGCGCAGCGCTCGGAAGAGACCCGCCGCTTCCTGGTGATCTATGCCAGGCGGCTGCGTTCCAATCTGCTGGCCGATCTCAAGGCGCTGCTGCCCGCTGACGCCGCAGAACGCATCGCAGAAGGCGCTGCGGCGATGATCGACGGGCTCTATATCAGGCAAAGTCTGAAATCCGCACCGATCGGCATTGAAGCCTCGATCGCACTGACGGAAGACTATCTGAATGCGCTTTTGGCCACCGCCTCCCCTCTCTCCCCGGAGGGAGAAGGAACGACCACATCGAACCACCAAGGGACAAATGACATGAAAGCCCAGCCGAAAGCCTCGCACTTCATCGACGGCGAATATGTCGAGGATACCGACGGCACCGTCATCGAGAGCCTCTATCCCGCAACCGGCGAGGTGATCGCCCGGCTGCATGCCGCAACGCCCGCGATCGTCGAACGGGCGATCGCCGCGGCCAAACGCGCCCAGCCGGAATGGGCGGCGATGAGCCCGATGGCGCGCGGGCGCATCCTGAAGCGGGCGGCCGAGATCATGCGCGAGAGAAACCGGGCACTTTCCGAACTCGAAACGCTCGACACCGGCAAGCCGATCCAGGAGACTGTTGTCGCCGACCCGACCTCGGGTGCGGATGCCTTCGAATTCTTCGGCGGCATTGCACCGGCCGGTCTCAACGGTTCGCATATCCCGCTCGGTCAGGATTTTGCCTATACCAAGCGGGTGCCGCTCGGTGTCTGCGTCGGCATCGGCGCCTGGAACTATCCGCAGCAGATCGCCTGCTGGAAAGCGGCGCCGGCGCTTGTCTGCGGCAATGCCATGGTGTTCAAGCCTTCCGAGAACACGCCGCTCGGGGCGCTGAAGATCGCCGAGATCCTGCACGAGGCGGGACTGCCGAAGGGGCTCTTCAATGTGATCCAGGGCGACCGCGACACCGGGCCGCTGCTCGTCAACCATCCCGATGTCGCCAAGGTGTCGCTGACCGGCTCGGTGCCGACCGGGCGCAGGGTGGCGGCGGCTGCCGCCGGCAACCTCAAGCACGTGACGATGGAACTCGGCGGCAAGTCGCCGCTCATCGTCTTCGACGATGCCGATCTCGATTCGGCGGTCGGCGGCGCGATGCTCGGCAATTTCTATTCGACCGGCCAGGTCTGCTCGAACGGCACGCGCGTTTTCGTGCAGAAGACCGTCAAGGCCGAATTCCTGAAGCGGCTGAAGGTCCGCACCGAGGCGATGCTGATCGGCGACCCGATGGACGAGGCGACGCAGGTCGGACCGATGGTCTCCTGGGCGCAGCGCGAGAAAGTGATCTCCTACATCGAGAAGGGCAAGGCCGAGGGCGCGCGCCTGATTGCCGGCGGCGGCATTCCGAACAACGTCTCCGGCGAAGGCTATTACGTGCAGCCGACGGTGTTTGCCGACGTCACCGACGACATGACCATCGCCCGCGAGGAGATCTTTGGGCCGGTCATGTGTGTGCTCGACTTCGACGCCGAGGACGAGGTGATTGCCCGCGCCAATGCCAGCGAATTCGGTCTTTCCGGCGGCGTCTTCACTGCCGACCTCACCCGCGCCCACCGCGTCGTCGACCGGCTGGAAGCGGGCACGCTGTGGATCAACACCTATAATCTCTGCCCGGTGGAAATCCCCTTCGGCGGCTCGAAACAATCCGGCTTCGGCCGCGAGAATTCGCTGGCCGCGCTGGAGCATTATTCCGAGCTGAAGACGGTCTATGTCGGCATGGGGCCGGTGGTGGCGCCGTACTGAAGGGATTGAGACCCCTCCCCAACCCCTCCCCACAAGGGGGAGGGACTAATATGGGGCACCGGTTTTATCCCTCTTCAATCTCATCGCTTGTGGCGCTGATTGTCGAGTGAGGCGGTGCAGCAAGTTAAGCCCCTCCCCCTTGTGGGGAGGGGTTTGGGGCGGGGTCTTAATGCCCGGGGTTTTCGGGACCGTTGCAAAAGAATCTAAGGGAACGTCATGCAACAAGCAGATTTCGTCATCATCGGCTCGGGCTCCGCCGGCTCCGCCCTCGCCTACCGCTTGTCGGAAGACGGCAAGAACAGTGTCATCGTCATCGAGGCGGGCGGCAGCGATTTCGGACCGTTCATCCAGATGCCGGCGGCCCTTGCCTGGCCGATGAGCATGAAGCGATATAATTGGGGTTATCTGTCCGAGCCGGAGGCGAACCTCAACAATCGGCGTATCACGGCGCCGCGCGGCAAGGTGATCGGCGGCTCCTCCTCGATCAACGGCATGGTCTATGTGCGCGGCCATGCCGAGGATTTCAACCGCTGGGAGGAGCTCGGCGCCAGCGGCTGGGCCTATGCCGACGTGCTTCCCTATTTCAAGCGGATGGAACATTCGCATGGCGGCGAAGAGGGCTGGCGCGGCACAGACGGGCCGCTGCATGTCCAGCGTGGCGGCTTCACCAATCCGCTCTTCCGCGCCTTCGTCGAGGCCGGCAAACAGGCGGGTTTCGAGGCGACGGAGGATTATAACGGCAGCAAGCAAGAAGGCTTCGGCCTGATGGAGCAGACCATCTTCGGCGGCCGCCGCTGGTCTGCCGCCAACGCCTATCTGAAACCGGCGCTGAGGCGGGACAATGTCAAGATCATCTACGGCTTTGCGCAGAGGATCGTGATCGAGGACGGGCGTGCCACAGGCGTCGAGATCGAACGCAAGGGCAGAATGGAGGTGGTGAAGGCGAACCGCGAGGTGATCGTCTCGGCCTCCTCCTTCAACTCACCGAAGCTCTTGATGCTGTCGGGCATCGGTCCCGGCCAACATCTGCAGGACTTGGGCATTCCGGTGAAGGCCGACCGGCCGGGGGTCGGCGCCAATCTGCAGGATCATATGGAATTCTACTTCCAGCAGGTCAGCACCAAGCCGGTGTCGCTCTATTCCTGGCTGCCGTGGTTCTGGCAGGGCGTGGCCGGCGCGCAATGGCTGCTCTCGCGCGGCGGGCTCGGCGCCTCCAATCAATTCGAGGCGTGCGCCTTCCTGCGGTCTGCAGCAGGGCTGAAGCAACCCGATATCCAGTACCATTTCCTGCCGGTGGCGATCAGCTATGACGGCAAGGCGGCGGCGAAAAGCCACGGCTTCCAGGTTCATGTCGGCTATAACCTGTCGAAATCGCGCGGTAGCGTGAGCTTGCGCTCCGCCGACCCCAAGGCCGATCCGGTGCTGCGCTTCAACTATATGAGCCATGCGGAGGATTGGGAGAAATTCCGCCACTGCGTGCGGCTTACCCGCGAAATCTTCGGGCAGAGCGCCTTCAACGACTATCGCGGGCCGGAGATCCAGCCGGGCGAAGGCGTGCAGAGCGATGATGAAATCGACGCCTTCCTGCGCGAACATCTGGAAAGCGCCTATCACCCTTGCGGCACCTGCCGGATGGGCGCCAAGGACGATCCGATGGCGGTGGTCGATCCGCAAACGCGGGTGATCGGCGTCGAGGCCTTGCGCGTCGCCGACAGCTCGATCTTCCCGCACGTCACCTATGGCAACCTGAACGGACCCTCTATCATGACCGGCGAGAAGGCGGCCGACCATATCCTCGGCAAACAGCCGCTGGCGCGCTCGAACCAGGAACCGTGGGTCAACCCGCGCTGGGCGGTGAGCGACCGCTGATCCGGTTATCCGGTTTCAGAGAAAACCGATCCACCGTCCGGCTATGAGGGCGGCGATCCAGATCGCGGCCGACAGGGCGGCGGAGAAGCGCAGACCGGGCCGGACGATGCCTGTCGACACCGCCGTTTTCCAGGCCCGCCCGAAATGAACGATCGACAGGTTGAGAAGGCCGATGGCGATCAGGCAAAGCTTGGCAAGGAAGGCGGGATTGGCGACATATTCGACCGCCTGGACGCTGAAGAGGCAGAAGCCGGTGACAACAGCCGCGGCAAGGCCGACAGCGGCGGCGCGTGACAGAAACGGCGCGACGATCTCAACCGGAACCTTGCGGAAGAAGCCGGCGAGCCTCAGATCAAGCGGCAGGATGGCGCCGACCAAGAGGCCGATCGCCAGGATATGGGCTGCGTTGACGAACATGTAGAGCGTTCCGGAGCGCCGGAGCGCGAGCGCAGGCGTGGTCGCCGACAGCCATTCGAGAGTGTCCATCACGACAGGTCAGTTCGCCCAGAGGTCAGTTCGTCTTGATGCGGTCGGGATAGATATCGTAGCGCTTCTCGCCGATGGTGAGGCGCACGGCCTTCAGCCGCTTCTCTTTTGCATCCTGCGAACGGTTTCCAAGGGCCACCACCTGGTCGCCGGGCTTGGCCACACCTTCGACGAAACCGGAGCGTTCCGTCTGGCGCGGATTGCCGAGTTCGACGCGCCAGACGCCGTCATCGGCGGTGGCGACATCGAGCGTCGGATGCGGGCCGCCCATGGAGATCTTGTCGATCGTGCCGCGCAGTTCGATCTGATCCGCCTCGGCCCAGGACCAGCCGTGATGAGCGGCCGCGCCTGTCGCGAGGGCCGCCGAGAATATGGCCGCAGCCACTACTCGCTGTGCTGAAATTCCAAACATGATATTCTCCCTACCAGCATGAGCAGGCAGGTGGAGCATCGGAGCCGGAGGAAAAGGCATTTCACCAAATCTTGAAGAAAGAGGCGGGCGTATGCTCAGGCCAGCAGCCGGGTGACTTCGGCGCCGTGCTTTGGGGCGATGGCATCAGCGATCGTTGTCGAGAACAGCACCTTGCGGGTGGCGTCGGCGACTTTGGCGAAGACGTGGCGGATCTGGCAATTCTGTTCGCCGTCGCAATCGTCGCATCTGCGGTAAGCAGTGATCGAGAGGCACGGCAGCGGCGCGATCGGGCCGTCGATGATGCGAAGGATCTCGCCGAAGGTAATCGTGTGGGCGGGCTTCAGCAGGAGATAACCGCCCTGCTTGCCGCGACGGCTGACGACGACGCCGTGATGTTTCAGGTCGAGCAGGATCTGTTCGAGGAACTTTTTCGGGATCTTTTGCTGCGCCGCGATATCGGAAATCATCACCGGTTCGTCGGCATCGGCATCAGCCAAGACCGTGAGCGCGCGCAGCGCATATTTCGCCTTTTGCGTAATCATTTTTGACCATCGACACACACAGGCGGCGCGAATTCCCGCACCGCTACGGAAGTACTTTCACCTCTATGGCACAACCAGCATGAACGGAATTTGAACGCACCGGAGAAAGCCTTGAGAGACAAGCGTTTTGGCCTTGTTTTTCGCCCTCGGCCAAGCGCGCTTAATCTATGCCAAAACCGCGCCTTCTGCACGATTTTCGGCATCACTTCAGATTTCCGATTGACAGGCTGCGTGTAACTCTACTATTTCTATAGACATTCGAGCTGCCGATGTGGATTTTCATCCGCAGGCGGCTGCTTTTCTGCATCGCGGCAGCTTCGGAGAGATATTTGCTCCTCCGGCCACAGCTTTCGAAATCCCTTTTTCTGTCCGATCCATGCGTGAACTGCGATACTCCTGATAACAAAGGACGGGATTCTCATGACTGCTATCAATAGGATTGCGGAAGAAGGGCCGATTGCGGAAGCTGCGGCGCTGAACGACAGACTGGCGGGTCTCGACCTTGCCGGACGACTGTCGCTGGTCTCCGGCCTTGGCGGCCGCGTGGTGTTCACGACGTCACTCGGCATCGAGGACCAGGTGATCACTGCCGAGATCGGCACGCACCGCCTGCCGATCGATATCGCGACGCTGCAGACCGGCCGGTTGTTTGCCGAGACGCTGTCGCTGATCGATGAGACCGAAAGCCAGTACGACATCCATATCCATCGTTTCGAGCCCGAGAAGGCCGATATCGACGCCTATGCGGCGCAATACGGCCTCAACGGTTTCTACGAGAGCGTCGAAGCCCGCCACGCCTGTTGCGGCATGCGCAAGCTGAAGCCGCTCGCGCGTGCCCTCGAAGGTGCTGCGATCTGGATCACCGGCCTGCGCCGCGGCCAATCGGCCAACCGTGCCGAAACGCCCTTTGCCGAATACGACGCGGAACGGCATCTGCTGAAGGTCAATCCGCTCGCCGATTGGGACCTGGAGGCAATCAAGGCCTTCGTTTCCGCAAACGGCGTGCCGGTCAATCCGCTGCATGCCCGCGGTTATCCCTCGATCGGCTGCGAGCCCTGCACCCGGGCGATCAAACCCGGCGAGCCGGAACGTGCGGGTCGCTGGTGGTGGGAGCAGGACGAGACGCGCGAATGCGGCCTGCATGTCGCCGAAGAGGCTGCAGCGATCGCCGCACAGTAAATCACCCCACGGCTTTCCCAATCAGGGCGCGGCGACCGCCGCAGCCTTGGGAAAGTCAACATTCCCTGGGAAAGCCAACAATCCCGGGAAAGCCGACATCAAGGAATTGCTTTGCGGGCACCCGCAAACGACCGATAGCCTGGAGTAACACATGCCCGATAGCCGTCCGGATACGGAACTCAGCAATCCGCAGAGCGCCAAGGCGCCGCTCGACCCGCATCTGAAAGCGCTGGAAAACGAATCCATTCACATCTTCCGCGAGGTTGCGGCCGAATTCGAGCGTCCCGTCATGCTCTATTCGATCGGCAAGGACTCCTCGGTGCTGCTGCACCTGGCGCGCAAGGCCTTCTATCCCGGCCGCGTGCCCTTCCCGCTGCTGCATGTGAACACCGGCTGGAAATTCTCCGAGATGATCGCCTTCCGCGACGAGACCGCGAAGAAGTATGATCTCGATCTGATCGAGCACATCAATCCGCGCGGCAAAGCCGAAAACATCACGCCGTTTACACATGGATCGGCCGCCTTCACCGACATCATGAAGACCGAGGGGCTGCGCCAGGCGCTTGATGCCGGCCAGTTCGACGCCGCTTTCGGCGGTGCGCGGCGTGACGAGGAAGCCAGCCGCGCCAAGGAGCGCATCTATTCCTTCCGCACGCCCGATCATCGCTGGGATCCGCGCAACCAGCGGCCGGAACTCTGGAACATCTATAACGGCATGATCCGCAAGGGCGAGAGCGTGCGAGCCTTCCCGCTGTCGAACTGGACCGAAGTCGATATCTGGCGCTATATCCAGGCCGAGGACATTCCGCTGGTGCCGCTCTACTACGCCAAGAAGCGGCCTTTCGTGGAGCGCGACGGCATGATGATCCTGGCCGAAGATCCGCGCCTCGAACTGCTGCCCGGCGAAGTCCGCCAGGAAGGCATGATCCGCTTCCGCACCCTCGGCGATTTCCCGCTGACCGGCGCCATCCGCTCACAGGCCACCACCCTTGAAGAGGTGATTGCCGAACTCGAAATTGCAACGGTGTCCGAACGCCAGGGCCGCGCCATCGATCGCGACCAGTCCGGCTCCATGGAAAAGAAGAAGCGTGAAGGATATTTCTGAGATGACCGCAGCCCAAACCGCCGTCTCGGCCGCAACCGTCGTCAGCCTGCCCGCCGCCGAGCCGCTCAAGGCTCAGCGCGATACCAGGCCGCTGCGCCTCATCACCTGCGGCAGCGTCGATGACGGCAAGTCGACCTTGATCGGACGCCTGCTCTGGGACACCAAGGCGGTCAAGGAAGACCAGGCCGCCACCCTGCAGCGCGATTCCACCGGCAAGCAGAACGATCTCGGCCTGCCCGACTTCGCATTGCTGCTCGATGGCCTGCAGGCCGAGCGCGAACAGGGCATCACGATCGATGTCGCCTATCGCTATTTCTCGACCGACAAGCGCTCCTTCATCGTCGCCGACACGCCCGGCCATGAGCAATATACCCGCAACATGGCGACCGGCGCCTCGACCGCCGATCTCGCCATCCTGCTCGTCGATGCGCGCCTCGGCATTCTGGAGCAAACGCGCCGTCACGCGACGATCGCCTCGCTGCTCGGGATCAAACAGTTCGTGCTTGCCGTCAACAAGATCGACCTGACGGGCTACGACCGCGCCGGCTTCGACAAGATCAGCCATGACTTCCGGGAATTTGCCCTGTCGCTCGGCGTCAAGCAGATCACCGCCATTCCGATGTCGGCGCTGAAGGGCGAAAACGTCGTTTATTCCGGCCAGGCCGCCATGCCCTGGTATACCGGCCCGTCGCTGGTGGAGACGCTGGAACTTGCCACCGTGCGCTCGTCGCAGACGGTCGGCTTCCGCCTTTCCGTGCAGCGCGTGTCGCGTCCGGGCGAAAGCTTCCGCGGCTATCAGGGCACGGTTGCCGGCGGCTCGGTCAAACCGGGCGACAGCGTCATGATCCTGCCGTCGGGCATGGTCGCCAACGTCTCGAAGATCGTCACCTTCGATCTCGTCCGCAACGCGGCCGTTGCCGGCGACGCGATCACCCTGGTGCTCGACCGCCAGGTGGATGTGGCGCGCGGCGACATGATCGTCTCAATCGACGCCCAGCCACAGGTCGGCCTTGCCTTCGACGCGCAGATCGTCGCGCTGCAGCCGGAGGGAATCGAGCCCGGCAAACGCTACTGGCTGAAGAGCGGCAGCCGCCGCCAGCGTGTCCAGGTGCAGCCGCTCAGCCAGTTGGAGCTGAAGACCGGCGCCTGGAATTCCGCCCAGCGGCTCTACATGAACGCTATCGGCAAAGTCCGGCTCGTCTTCGACGAAGCGGCGATCTTCGACCCCTATGAGCAGAACCGGCTTTCCGGCTCCTTCATCCTGATCGATCCGGAGACCAACAACACGGTCGCCGGCGGCATGGTGACCGGCAAGCGCAGCGAACTCGGCGGCCTGCACAATGGCGAAGCCCGCGTCATCCTCTCGCTTCCGGCCGATCTTGCCGAGCAGATCATGGCAAGCGAACTCTTCGCCAGCCGCAGCCACGAGGCCGATGTACGGCGCATGACGGCAGCCGAAGCCGCCGACCTTTGGTCGAGTGCCGCAAGCGATATCTGACAGGGATAAGGGGCCAGCAAGACTGGCCCCTTATGCGAGGCCGAACCCGCGGCTAAGGACTGGCTGATTCCTCGCGAAAGGCACTGTCGCAAACTTCAGTGATGAAATCGATCAGGTCCTTGGACGTTGCACGCCGGCTTTCGGCCCGAAGCGGCCAAACTCCTAGGTGTTTAGTCCCGGCATTTTCCAAGCCACCTAGGCGGGATCAGATTAATCGCACGACCATGCTCTCAGTGTTGACCCGACACCATCTTCATGATGAGCGTGATACGCTGAGCCCGGAAAGCGGGTCTTATCCTGCCGTGACGTTCAAGCTCCGCCAAACCGTGAAGTGCCGCCCAGAAAGTTTCGGTAGCGGTATCCACATCCTGAGAGAACAGCGCGATCACCGTCGCCATGGCTCCGAAGCCATCGCGAAGTTGGGCTGGCGTGTCGGATCTGGCGAAGCGGAGACAAGTCGGCAGGACGAACATCGCCTCGTACATCGCAGGGCAAGCGAAAGCGAAATCGAGATAGGCGGCTGACGTCCTCCACTCGCTCCTTTGACGTGGACGATGGCCGGATCGCAGCGCGGAGCATCGCAGCCAATTCGCCGAAGCCTTCGAGCGCGACATCCGAAAATCCCCGTGGGTTTCGTGCGACTTGGATTTCCTTTCTGGTGGTGCTGGGTCGCTGCCGCCTTCGGGCTCGTAACTGAGGTGCTTTTCGTCACAGCCGGCACCCGATATATCGGGGTCGCGTTGGGCTCCTCCATTATGCTCGCCGTGATCGCGGCCATTGTCCGTATCCAGAACTATCGGGAGCTCCCGCCACCTCTCGTGTTCCTGTTACTGCTCGCACTGGCGAGTGTCAGTGGCCAAGTCTGAATATCTCGCGGTAAACAGTGGCACCCAGATGGGACCCTAGGCGTGCGACCGGAAAAGGTCTCCATCGCCAGGGCGTCGGGTGTCGTCCAATCCTCTCTCATCAACCCACCTACAAGAAGACGTCACTCGGAGCGAAATCGCAAAAGAGGAAAGTTTGCGAGTCCCAGAAATGGTCACGCCTATAGGTCGTAGATCTTATGAGCCACGACTGCGCAAACGAACTTGCCGCGATCGGACGACCGCGGCCCTGGGAAGCGACGTGATTGTTCTGCAGGCGGCGGTTCACGAGAATGTGATGAAGAATTGGCGAATATCGGTGGTGGCCAGCGTGTTGTCGTCCAGGGCAGAAAACGAAGGAGTTCTTGCGATGAAAATCCATCCCTTGATTACCGCAGCGTTCTTGCTGATTTCCACCTGCGGCGTTGCCCAGGCGGACGACCACCTTTTCCAGGCGGAACAGCATGGATTGAAGTCCGGCAGCACGGCAGCTGCCACGACGCATGCCTTTACGACCAACAGAGCCGATCACAGCGGTACATTGGCGCCCGGCCAGGGAAGTCCATTCACCGGACACGACACCCAGACGCCGGCCACTGACACAGATGCCGCCAACGAGCACGCCAACGTGAAGCCCCGCTGAGGAGGCCAACGGTCACTCAGCTCGAATTGCGATTAGGCTGAGTCCGTTCGGTAGATCGATTTTGAAGGCGCAGAGATTGTATTTCTTGCGCCTTCATTGTGCATGACAGTCTGCACCCACTCCCACTCGCCGCCTCCGGTTCGTCACGTCGGAACTAGTGTTGGCCTCGCAATCGCCGCCAGTTTTCGGCGAGGCTTTAGATATTCGTTTGCTAAGCTCTTGAGAGGAGTTGAACCCCTGCCCTTTCTAACCAGCTTGAGGCGAATGAATGCTAAGATATTATGTTGATTATGACCTGCTGACGCTTGCTGGCGACTGCACTTCGCCTTTGGCTATAGATCGCCAGTGGAATTGAAATCCAGCTTGCCGCAAAGAACCGATCAGAACCTGAGACCGTGCGATAAGGTCTCCGCATCTGCTTCCGGCCTGAAGCGGTCAGATGGCTTTCCTCTAGACTTTAGTATTTCCGCGATCTACATTTGAGCCTCTGTGAGCCTGAAATTATATCAGGTCTCAGCCCCTTCGCATCGCCCACCTTCACCATTTGCGGTTCGGGCCTGCGTTTCACCCCCCATTCAACGCAATTTCACCGCGCAAGCGGGAGGAGTTTCCATGGCCAATGCCCAATGCGCCTGCGGCGCTCTAAAACTGATGCTCAGCGAGCCGCCACAATTGACTGCGCTGTGTCACTGTTTGGCTTGCCAGCGGAGAACTGGCGCGCCGTTCAGCGCAAATGCTTTCTACGCGATCGGCTGTGTCGAAATATCCGGAACATCTACAGAATTCATTCGTACCGCCGAGAGCGGTCGCAAGGTCCGAATGCACTTTTGCCCAACGTGCGGCTCGACCGTCTATTGGAAGGCCGATGCTGCGCCGTCCTGGATCGGGGTGGCGGTCGGCTCCCTTGCCGACCCGGCCTTCGCGCCACCTGCCATGTCAGTCTTCGAACAATCCAAACATAATTGGGTGCAGCTTGACGAAGCGGTAGAGCACTTTCAAAGCCATCCAACCCTCCCATTGAAATGAATTGACGCGGGAAGGTCGGTGAGCGCACGGGCTTTCAGTCCGGATGCCACGCTGCCGACGCGTTCAATGACTGCCTCTCCCTTTGCTGCCCCGGCCAACTGAGCACTACTTGCCGAGAGCGCTCTTCAACGCATCGACGACGACGCGGACGGAGGGGACGTCTTTGATATCAGAATGGACAACCAGCCAGACCTCTCTTGTCAAAACCTGTTCGGTCTCGATGCGCTGGAGACCGCTGGGCCCCGGGGCGGCGAAATCGGGGAGCATGACGACACCGGCGCCAAGGCTTGCCGTTGCGGCCTGGAACTCCAGAACGGACGACCGCAGCGCGATCGGCCGGCCGGCGGCCAGTTCGGTCAGCCGCAGTTGCTGCGGTGAGGCGTTCATGGTTTCGTCGTAACCGATGAAGGTCCAGTCCGACGGGGAAACCGTTTCGAGATAGGTCCTTGATGCGTAGAGATGGAAGCTCATTTCGCCGAGCTTGACGATGGCGTAATCGCCGTCCTCGGGACGCGACATGCGCACGGCGATATCCGCCTCTCGTCTATTCAGCGACGCGAGGCGCTTTTCTCCGACGAGGGTAATCTGAACACCCGGATGGTCTCGCCTGACGGCGGCGATCGGCTTTGCGAGCAGCACACTTGAGAGAGCGGGCGGCGCGCTGATCCTCACATGGCCACGCAATTCCGTGGCACTGCTGCGGCCAAGCTGCTCGATTGCCGCAGTCTGCGCGGCGACAAGAGCTGCGTGCCTGGCAACCTGCTCTCCGTCCGAGGTCAAAATGATGCGCCGTCCGCGGCGGTCTACCAGCTTGCGTCCGAGACTGGCTTCAAGCGACGAAATGCGCCGGCTGATCGTCGCATGTTCGACGCCGAGCTGCTTTGCGGCGCCAAGCAACGTTCCCGACTGCGCGAGCGCCAGGAAATGCCGAAGGTCGTCCCAGTCGAGTTGTGTGAATTCTCTCCCAATCATTGTGAAGCTATAGGGAATTTTCACACATCACGCCATCGGTTAATTTGCGCCCATGAAGGAGCACGAGAGATGACCGACCAAATCATATGGCTGAGCGCCCCCGGTGACGTCACCCAGTTCCATGTCGAGGAGCATCACCATTGTGAACCTCCCGGCGATGGTGAGATCAAGATCCGTCATCAGGCGATCGGAACCAACTTTCTCGACGTCTATCACCGCAAGGGCATCTACCCCATGCCTTCCTACCCCTCGGTGATCGGCGCCGAGGCGGCGGGCATCGTCGAAGACGTCGGTCCTGGCGTTTCCATGTTCCAAAAGGGTGACCGCGTTGCCTATGCCGGGCCTCCGGTTGGAGCCTATCGCTCCACGAGGAACATTGCCGCCGAAAGGGCGATCAAGCTTCCGGATGCCGTTTCGGCGAAAACGGCAGCGAGTTCGCTGCTCAAAGGCATGACCGCCTACATGCTGTTGAAAAAGACCTATGATGTGCGTGCAGGAACCCAGGTTCTGATCCATGCTGCTGCGGGCGGGCTTGGAAGCATCCTCGTTCGCTGGGCCAAATCGCTCGATGCCACGGTGATCGGGACGGTCGGCTCTTCCGAAAAGGCCGCACTCGCCGCATCTTATCGAGCCGATCACCTCATTGTTGGACGAGGCGCCGATATCGTCGCGGACGTGAAGCGGCTGACGAACGGGCTTGGTGTCGACGTCGCCTATGACGGGATCGGCGGCGACATGCTTCTCAAGAGCCTACGCTCTGTCCGCCCATTCGGCATGGCCGTCACCATCGGCCAGGCCGCCGGTGCTATTCCACCGGTGCCCGTCGAGGAACTGCGCCCGGGCAAGGCGCTCTGCCATCCGAGTATCATGGCCTGGTGCGCTGACATCGGACAGTATCGCGAGGCTGCTTTCGCTGCCGTCGGCGCGATGGAAACAGGGATCGTCGCGCAGATCGGTGCCGAATATCGTTTGGCCGATGTTGCGAAGGCGCACGAAGAGATGGAGTCCGGACGTTCGGCGGGCAGCATCCTGCTGATACCCTGATTGGTCAGCGATATTTATTTTGGCTTACGCAGATGGAGAGATCCAGTCGGAATAGGAACCACACTGGCAAGTCGTTGGCCTACTACCGTACCGATTGTGGCAACGCCGGGCGTGTTCCTGGATGCGGGTTCGATCTGGCGAAGAAACAGTCCGGTATCATCTGCAAGAGATCCGATGGTAATCATCGGCTCATCGTCGACGAAAAGTATCAATCCAATGCCGGATCCAACCTTATCCTCCACCCTGCATGGAACGGCTCGCAGTTCGGTCTCCGCGTTTGTCGAAAACAGGGATTTCACAAGCCCGCCAAGTGCTTCGATATTATTGACGAACGGCCGCACGACAAGCGTGACCGCCTCTTTTTCAGATAGGGTGAGTTCGACGGAAAACTGAGCCGGCGCAGATCCGGTTGGCAGGCAAGCACTATAGAGCTGAAAAATCGCGGCGCGGGCGAAATTCAAGCGTGTATCTTGGGATTCGGCTTCGACGATTGATTGAAGAAAGCGTGAAGAGTTCACTGCCGCAATCCCTATTTCGATTCGGGCTAGCCCGATGATGATTTACGATATCGCATCTGGGAGCGAGCCGTCCGCATTATTCATATTGCCGACTGCTGACCTTCGAAAAATCTCCGGTTTGTCTCCGATATCCCGGATATTCCGCGAATATTTGGCGAAGCTGCAGGCCCAGTTTAGATCGCAAGAAAATATGGAAGCATTTAGGTCAATACGCCGTTGAGATCGCTATCCCTTGTGCGTTCGCGCGACCATCCCGGTTCGCGGGCGCGCTTCCGATCGTCGTGTCACGCCCGTTTTCGTCTTGAAATCGGTTTCCGCCGTCGAGCGATATGCCACATGTTGTTGGCAGCCATCAAATCGAATGGCAACACCCGGTGCCGTACCCGCGACATGCGTTAATGCTGGACGGCGGAATGGCTTCGGTGGACCGATTATTGAAGCTTGAGGGCGGCGTCGCGCAGAGCCTGCCAAGCAGGGCTCCCATCGTTATGGATGTCGAATTTGTCGTAGTCGTCCTGGGGATAGAGGCCCGAATCCTGCGTGCTGGTGAGCCGCCAGACCACCCAACCTCCGCAATCCGAGGTGGCGATCGTATTCAGCCAAGTTCCATAGGCGTTTGCCTGATCGGCATCGGATCGCGGAACTCCAAACTCCTCCAGGATCACCGGTTTTCCGATGCTTCGCCCGATCGCGCAGTATTCGCGAATGCGGGCATCGAAATCGGAATGGCTCATTTTGGCGTAGGATGGGTAGCCATGCCACGTGCCGAAATCAACGCTCGGAATATTCATATCCGCCAGCTTCTGATCCATGTTCCCATGGCCCGTCGTGACGAGCTGTTTCGGCGCCAGGGATTTGACATAGGCTGACATTTCCGACACCCACTCATAAAGGAGCGGTTTGGGATGGATGTCAGGTTCGTTGGCCAGATCCCAGGCAAATATGGTGGGGTCGTCGGAATAGCGCACACCGGTAATCGTGTTGACGCGCGACAGAACATGCCGAACCCATTCCTTGTAATCGCGTCGGGTTCGCGGATCAGCGGCAAAAAAGGTGTATTTGTCCGAACTCCCGTACCAGGCGTTCATCTGCTGGGCACCGCCCGTGTAGGCCCAGAAATCGACGAATGCGAGGATCAGCTTAAGCTTGCGCTTCGCCGCTTCCGCGATGAGGTAATCGACCTTTTGCAGGCCGTCAGGTCCGTCGTTGGGAACCATCTTGTTGGTTATCGGATCCCAACTCATCATATAGATGCCCTTGGTTCCGAGGTTGCCGGAATCGGCCGTGCTCTTTGAATTCCAGATCGTCGGCACCTGGCCGTCCAGCGACCCTATAACCGGTTGCAGGAAGGTGCGCACCACATTGGCGCCCATTGCCGTGGCATCGTCCAATACGCGGGTGACTTCGCCTGACGAGCCAAATGTCAGATAATGGTTGTTCACGCCGGCCACGCGAAATGGCTTGCCGTCCAGCAGGAAGCCCCCCTCTTTCGTCGTGACGAAAGATTGCTGCGCGGATGACTGCGCGTCCGCAGATCCGACTTGAGCAGACCAAAAAAGCGCCAGCGCCGCAGCGCCGATAGCGAAATCCCGGAAACGGTGAATACGCCTCATGCTAAGAAACTCCCTTTCAAGCCCGTGACGCAATTCCGATTTGGTCTGTCTGGTCGAGGGAATTGCCGTATGTCGAGACACCGCCAGCCGTTGATGGCGCGGCGATGGACGGCGTCGCAGTGCGCCGTGTGGCCCAATACAATGCCGGGCACAGAAGCAGGCCTTCCAGCGAAACAGCAATGACCCAGAAGTCGGCTGTGGCTGCGATCCCGAATCGTGCACCGCCGGCGGCGGCCACGATCTCCAACACCGCACCGCCGATCAGAACGAGCGTGGCAAAGCCCAGGCGCCGTCGGACACGTTGAACCGCCAGATAATGATACTTCGACGCCATTCCGAAAGCGGCAACGCCCAGAAACTGAAGGCCATTTCCTGCAATCACAGCATAGGCCGGATTGAATATCCAGAGCATGAAGCGCGACAGGAAGAGGAACGCCAAGGCGGTCGCCGCGCAGACCAGCATCGACAAGCCGAGCGACAGGCGCAGGCGCGCGGGAAATAGCTCCGGCTCCCGCACAGCGATGGCAAACAACACCGAGGCGAGTGACGCAGGGACGAGAAGCGCAACGTTCAGCACCGTCCAGGCGGCATAGAAGGCGGCGTTGATCTCAGCAGACAGCATCACCGTGACGACGAAAGGCAGCAGCAGCGCCGGCGCCTGAACAGCCATGCTGAGCGCGTGATGGCCGAAAACCTGTCCGAGCATCGGGCGGAAGGCGCGGATCTCCGGCCGGTGGAAGACGCGCCTGCCGGCATAGACAAGAAGCCCGGCCACGACGACCAGCGAGACAAGCTGCCCGGCAAACCAGGTGGTGAAGATCGCCAGTTCGTTGGTCGCCCGGCCAATTGTCAGGCCGAGAGCGATCAGGAGAAGAAGCTTGCTGGCGGCGAAGACGACATTCCGGGCCAGTTGAAGGCCGCTCCGCAGGAGGCCGACCATGGCTTGGTCGAGCACGAGCGTCACAGCCGTCAGAGCGCAAGCCGCGACGAAGAAGAGATCGGTCGCGGAGGAACCGACGATCGAGCCAAGCTGGGTCGATGTACAGGCTGCGATAGCAAGATAGATCAGCCCCACCACGATGGAGGCGCTGAACGAGGCCAGGAGGGCGCCCGTCAGAAACGGGCCTGCTCTTTGCTGACGGCCCATCTCGCCCATCAGGAAGGGTCCGAGACCGACTTCACCGAGATTCGCGAGGAGATTCATCAACGATATGGCGGCGGCGGCGAGCCCAACAGCTTCGGCCGAGAAGGTACGCGCTGCGAACCACCAGTAGACGAAGCCGAGAATGGCCGTCATCAACGTTCCAAGCCCCAGCATGCCTGCATTGAGGAGCAAAACCGCCTGGTTCATCAGGAGGCTGCGGACGTTAGCGATGGCGGCGCTGACGGTCATCATGCCTATTCCACCCGTTCGAGCGCGCGAGCAGGAACGGAGGTGAACCGTCGCGTAAGGGCCGCGCGGGTCCTGCCGAGAGCGAATCCGGCCGCGGTGGCCCCTAGGCCGGCGGCCAGGGCGACGGCGCGAAGAAGGCCGCTCGGCTGGCCAAGCAGCACATCAGCAAATCCCCGCATAAGCCCTTGGGGCAAGGTCCTCGTCATATAGGTCTTTTCCGACGCCAGCGCCTCGCCGGAGCCTGCCATCAACGATAGGCTGGCCTTTGAAAGCCCTTCGGCCCAGCATCGATGAAGGAAATATTTCCACGTCGCACGATCAGCGGGTATGGCGTGATCGCTGCCGCTGGACGGCTCGAAGACGAAACGGCCATGCGGCAAGGCCTTGGTTGCACGGATGCAGAGTTCGGTTTCCTCGCATCCGAGCGGCAAAGCCTTGGCCGTTCGGCCCAAGCCGGAATCGAAGCCGCCCGTATGATCGAAGACGGAGCGGCGGATGCACATGGACGCGCCGATGAGGTTGCGCACCGGCCCCGGATGAAGGCCGCGATAGGTGCAGCCAAGGGTCCACAGGAATTCGTCGGGAAACCAGGACGGACGATCTGTTTCCCACAACGGGCGGATAGCGGAGACGGCGCCCAGAACCGAGGGATCCTCGAGTTGCCGCACCAAGGTTGCCAGCAAATCCCGATCTGACACGGCGTCGTCGTCGAGAAACAGGATGACCTCGCCGCGGCTGGCTGAAATCCCGGTGTTGCGGGCGCCGGAGAGGCCGGGCGGATGAATATTCTCGACGATCCTGACGGGGGTTTCGAAGCGCTTGGCGCGCAGACGCAGCGCCAGTGCCGGATTGTGATCGACGATGACGACGATCTCGTCCGCGGCCGGGACCTGACGCGTTGCCGCCTCCATTGCCTTGTTGAGGACGTCCCAGCGCTTGTCGGAATAGCAGCAGATGACGATTGCCGTCGTGAGCTTACCGGGCACGGGAGGCTGGAAATTATCCATTTTTCGTCTCCGGATCAGCGAACTGAAGGGTCATTCCGGTCGGTGCCGGGGACTGGAGCGTGTCGATGGTCATCCAGACCTTGCGGTAGATCGTTCCCCTGTCGCCGCTCTTGTAGAGCCAGGCTTCCAGCCGTGCGGGGGCGCGCGTTTTCGTTGGTACGGAGAATTCGAAAGTTTGGCTGGAGGAAGGTGCCAGCTCGAAGGTTGGCATCTGTCCAATCAACGTACCGCCCAGAACGAGGTCAAGACTGTAAAGCGTCTTGGTGTCTTCCGAATTGCGCACGCCGACCGTTACCACATTGTTCGTCCAGTTCCATTTGGGCACCATCCAAAACTCGGTGAAATGAAACGGCTTACGTTCAAGCGCGACCGGGCGCGCCATGAGGACGGAACTCGTCGCCAGGATCATGGAAACTGCGAAGATCAAAAAACGGCGGCCGGGCCAAGTCCAGGGAATGGCTGGAACCGCCCTTGCGAGCGGCAAAACGACATTCAGGCACCGAAGGGCGATGGTCGTCAGGCCCAGGGCGTAGACCCAGCCGCGCGCATCGAGATGCCCGGCGACATGCAGCAGAAGCCCCAGAAAAATGCAGGCCGCGAAGCTCAGGAACACCGCGAGCGTTCCCCTTGTGACCGTATCGCCCTCTATGCGCAGGGTATCCACCAGCATGCGGCCCGGGAGATATAGGATCAGCGGCGCGCAGAGCGCCAGGCGAACCGCCTTCTCCGAGGTCGAAAAGGTTCCGGGCAGCCACGTTACGGTCAAGACAGCGGCAAGAATCCACAGCGGAATGATCCCCAGAAAGACACGGCGGGCCATCATCGGGGGCGAGCTCCTGCATCTGCCCATGCCGTCGCGCCGACGATCTGAGCGGCGCCCGGGTTCACCTTCATCAGCTTCTGCCGGATCACGTTTGGGTCGAAGGATTTCTGGACGAGATGAACGATCTTGCTGTCCAGCCGGCTCAGCGTGAGGCCGAGGCGGCTATGGATCTGCGTCAGATAGGCCCCGCGCGCATCGCGCATCGTCGGCGACTGGTGCATCACATCGAGCAGAAAGACGGAATAGAGCGTCCATTCCCCGAACCGTGTCTGGTCTTTTGACGCGCTGAGACCCTTGAGCAGCTCGACGTAGGGTTTCGAGCCGTATTTCGACGCGATATAGTCATTCAGCGCGATGAGCCATTCGCGCTTGAAGCAGAAGAAATCGTTGATGAAATCGACGTAGCGAAAAGACCGGGCCGGCTCGACGCCGAGGATCTTTGCAACACTGCGCAACCGTTTCTTCTCGAAACGGTAGTGCAGATCGGGAAGCCTGTGGCTGGAATAATAGAGAACCGGTTGGCGCCGGTCGATCAGATCGGTCGTCGCAATGGGCCGCAGCAGCAGTGTATCCGCACCGAGATTACAGAAATGCTCGGTCCGGCAGAATTCGAAGGCGCGCAGCTTGATGATCTGCTGCCGAAACCAGCCGGGAAGTTCCAGTTCGCTGGCCGAAAGCCAATCGTTGTCGCCGGTGACGGCGGCGCCAGGCACGAGACCCTTCGCGTCGAGGAAGGCTCTTAAAGCGGCCGGGTTGTCGGTGACCATGGTCAGGTTTCCCTTGTCGGGGAAATGCTGCTGGTAGGAGCGAAGGGACGCTTCGAGTAGATATTCGATGTCCCGCGAATGGACGCACATGAAAGCGTCGATACGGCTATCGATCATTGTAAATCTCCGTCAGTTCGTCCCAAGGATTGTACCGGCTCTCCGGTCCGCTTGCGAGAGGCGGCGGGCTGCCGTGTTTTCCCGAGCCGCCCCACGTCGAAAATGACCATGAAGCCGTTGTCGAAGGTGCGGTCGACATCGGGCTCGGAATTGAACTTAAGCAGCGACGACGCCTGGAGGGGGACCATGTGGTTTCGGTCTTGCGCGCCGCCGTCGAAATAGACGCCGACGCCGGGCAGGCCGGTGGTCATGCGCAGGTCGACCATGACGAAGCCGATGCCCTGGTCAATCAGCAGCTGACGTTCCATCGGGCCGAGATCGGCTGCGGTGATGGCCATGCTCGTATCTTGCCCACTCTCAAGCGTGGTCGAGACCTTTTGACGGCCGTAGGTGGACAGGAGCAGGCGATTGATCCGATCGGTTGCGAAATTCTGGTCGCCGCCCAGCCATTCCTTGGTCCACCTTGCGGCGCTGATCCCCATCGGTTCTATCGACGAGGAGTCGGCTGACACTTCATAGGCGGCCGGAACCAGGATACGTGGTCCCTCGGAGCTGATGACGCCAGCAATCAGCACCGTCGTTGCGGCGGCGGCAAGCGCCGTTGCGCGCAGCCAGCCACGCGACGTGCCGTGCCAGAACGCCGCGACGGCCACCGCGACGACAATCGCGACGCCGAGGAAAGATAGCGAGCCGATGCGGTTGCCGATCTCCCACCCACTGCGCGTCAGGCGGAAGATGATACTGACGGGATAGGCCAGCGTCGCCAAAACGAGGATCTCGAGAAGACTTGAGCGCCATAGCCGCCATCTGGTCGGCGGCCAGAGGATGCTCGCATCCCGGTGCTGCCCATTGAAAACGAGCGAGCGGAGAAAGCCGGTGAGAAGCCCCAGGCAGATCAGCGCGACGCCTGCCATCGTCAGGTAACGTTGCCAAGCAGGCGCCAAGGCTCCCGTGTCCGACACGAAAAGCCTACGCGTCGCGGTCGAATTCGATACGAGTTGCGCTACCTCGTTTATGCCGCCTTCCAGTACGGGAAGGATGTAGCCGCCGGTGGGGTTCCCGACGATCTTCGACCAGGCGACCGGAGCAATCACGGCGATCGAGGCCAACAGGATCGCCTGCCGCCTCTGCATGGCGGACGCGCCCTGCCGCAGGCATTCCATCACCGCCGTGCCGCACAAAAGGGCCGTGCAAAAATAGGAGGTGAGATGATGAGTAACCGCGAGCGCCACGATCAGGACCATGGTGGCGACGACCGTCGGCCAGGCTGCCGTGTCGCTTGGCTCCATGCGTCGGCTTTCCGAAGCCAACAGCACCGCCACAAGCATGGGGATCGCCAGGCTTTCATAGGAGTAGTGGACGTCGAACAGCAAAAACGTGGACGAGCCCATGTAGATCAGGCAGGCGATGGAGGCGATCCGCGCAGAATCCGTGATCTTCTCGAAGAGCAGGAATAGCGTGAGCATCAGCACCATCCGCGCTGCCGCCAACACGATGAGGCCTGCCGCGAAGACGGACAGTCCGGACAGGTTGACCAAGGCGGACGTTATGAGCTCCAGTCCGGGATAGAGCGGGCTGACCGGCAGAAGGGGATTGGGCAGGAACAGTCGCCGCGCCTCCAGAATGTCGTTCACCGTCGCCCAGTGCAGGAATTCGTCATGATCTATGAATGCGACGGGTGCGCGGATGACGCGTACCACGAAGAGGGCTGAAGTGACGATCACTATGAGCGCCAAGCGCTCCAGGCGGCTGGCTCCCGGATGGATGATCCGCGCCGCTGGCGGGAGAAAGATCGCGGCGATGGCGGTATAGAACGTCGAAACCGCCCAGCCCTCCCCCAGCCGACTGGCATTTGCGGCAAGTGCGATCACGACAAGGGCGCAACTGCATAGCAAGGCAAAGACCGGCGACATGCCCAGCGACGAAGGATCGGCAATGCCCCCGACCGCGCTGTCCTGCCTGCGCAGGCCCAGAAATGCCGCGATCCATAGATCGATGCGTGGAATGGAAACCCTCTCTCTATAGCCGTGACGATAAGCTCCCTCCTGGTAGGCCTTCTGCTGGCCTGGAGAAGCCCGTCCCTTAACAACGGTCATCGTGCTTCAAATCTCCAAGCAGTGCTGGACCGGTTCGCAGTTCAGGCTGCTGATGCGAAAATACGCGTCTGTACACCGTCAGCAGCCGGTCCGTGCAATCGTCCCAGTCCGGCAACCTCGTCTCAATTGAGATCGGCCCGGCGTCCATGGTGGCGAGCATTTCACGTGCGGTGAAGTCTGGCGAAGCGTTGAGCGGAATGGATCGCACGAGGCCCTCCTCAACCAGCTCCCGAAAGCCTGATGTGTCGGTGGTCAGGACGGGAGCCTTGACCGAAAGCGCCTCCATAACCGCGACGGGATGAGCTTCATAATCGCTGAGGAGCACGACAAGTGCGGCCGAAGACAAAAGATCGGCCATTGCGGACCGGTCGGCCGGCGGAATTGCCCCGATCTCGACGCGGTTGCCGAGCCCGAGCTCGGCCACCTGCTGACGCAGCTTCGCCTCATAGGGGCCTTCTCCCAGGATCCGAAGGCGCATATCAGGGAATTTCGTTGCCAGCACATTAAAGGCAGCAAGCGCCCGATGATGACCTTTATAGCGCTCCAGCCTGCCGAGCGAGACAATCAGCGGCTTGTCGTCAGGTGAAGGGGATCGCCGCCCGGACTTTTCCGGCAGGCGCGCGCCATTGGGGATAACGATGAACCGGTCTCTCGCGATTGTCATATTCTGGCTGAATAGGTCCGCTTCGAATCGCGACACGCCAATGAGTTGCCCTGCCCTGGCAGCCAGAGGCGCAAGCATTCTGTGTTGGAAGCGCCGGATCGAGGATCGAAATGGTGACGAATGACCACCGCTGTGAAAGGTGACTACAAAAGGAAGCCCCTTGCGCGATGCGGCGGCCATTCCGAGCGGTGCCAGGAACGTGTGGTAGCCCTGAACATGCATCAGGTCCCAATCACCTTCGGCGACCGCCTTGAAGACGCCGGGGGCGAAGCACCAATCCCGCCCACGGGGAAAGGTCTTCAGCCTGATAATCTGCACGCCGTCTCGGGTTTCCTCTGCCGGAAGAAGGCCATCGGGATTGCCCGTCAATACCGTCACCGCATGCCCCTTGGCCACGAGCCGGGTTGCGACCTCGCTTACATGGGTTTCCGTTCCTCCGGCATAAGGCAGGTATCTCGCGCTGAGCATCAAAATGCGCATCATGCGGCCTCGCCAATTACATCCAGACCTCAGGACATGCCCTGCTCGAGGACTTGGACGCCCGTCGGCGTACTGACGCGTTCCCGGAAGATCGTCTTCAGCACGCGCCAGCCGTCCGGAAGGGCACGCAGATTGCTGACGCCGTAGATGCGCTCCGATTCAAAGCTCGCGACTTCCATGATTTTGAGCTTGTTCTTCAGGGCCCGCAAATTGATCAGCGTCTCGATTTCGAAGCCGTCGCAATCGGCACGCAGCAAAGGAACATGCCGCCTCCAAAAGCCCATGTAGCCGTAGCACAGATCGCTGAAAGAGCTACCATACAGCATCCGGACCAGCAGGGTCAGGCCCAGATTGCCGAACCGGCGGATGACCGTCATGTCGCTGGTTCCGCCACCCTGCATAAAGCGCGAACCCTTGACGAAATCCGCACCTGCAACAAGAGCCGCGACGAACAGGATGATTTCGTAAGGATCCATCGAACCGTCAGCATCCAGCATCACGATCATATCACCAGATGCGGCTTCGAAGCCCGTCCGCAATGCGATGCCTTTGCCCTTCTTAGGCTGAAGTACGATCTTGACATCATCGCGCATGCTTCGCGCTATGTCAGGCGTTCCGTCTGTCGATCGCCCATCGACGATGATGATTTCATGCACCCATGTCGGTATGCGGGGCAAAAGCAGCTTAATGTTTTCCGCTTCGTTCAAGGTTGGAATGACGAGCGAGGTCCTTGGCAAATTGAACATCGGACCTTGGACCGGCATCGAGGAATGCGAGGCTTCTACAGCTTGTATTGCAGACATAAGCTCTCCTTGGCGTTTTGGACCGCGTGACAAATCGCAAATCGACGATGCCTCTGAGCTCTTTGGCCGAGAGGAGGACTAAACTCTCCCCAGTCGGGAAGGGTATGTGGCTGCGTCTCAATGTACTTTGATTAGATCGCCAGGCTGTAAGACCGTTTCTTCGGTAGCAGGTTCGACTGTGACTCCATTCGGTCCAGGCCGAACGATTTCAAATTCAACACCGGCGCTATCATTCGACGATACCATCGACCGGAAGATTTCAAGATCGCTCTCGGTCGTCTTCAATGCCGTAGATAGGCCTCTTTCCGCATCCGCTGCCGACTTCTCGATCTCGATCTTGCGTTCGATACGATCGCGCTCAACGTCCTGTTTCGCTGCCGCCAGCCGCTGCTTTGCGCTCTCGACATCGATGACGGCTTGCTGCTTTCGATCTTCCGACTCGGTCAGTTCGCTTTGCGCCCGGGTCAATTCGATGCTGGTGACAAGCTTGTTTTTGGCCAAATTCTCGATACTTGCCAGCCGATCCTGACGGACCCGAATGGTGGCATCATAATTGCCGACGCGGGCCTGACGCAGATCGAGATCGGCCTGAGCATCGGCAACAGATTTTGCGTAAGCACTGCTCTGCGCATCCTTGCTCGTCGTTATCAATTGGCGCTGCCATGTCTCATCATCCAGCAACCGTTGGGCATCGGGATCGGGACCGAGAATTGGTGCACCAATGCTGGCAATTTGCACGGAATCGCGCTTCGCCCTGAGCACCTCGGTTCGCGACGCAAGCCGCTTCAGATCGGCCAACTCAGTCTTCAACCGCTCGATCTGGCGTGTAATTTCCACACTCTGCCACGGCTCAATACCCTTCGCCGCCATGCCACCCGCTTGCGCAACGGCATGCAGAACGGTCATGCCATCAACATATCGAAACGAGCCGGGATTACGAACCGGGCCGGTAATATAAACAGGCTGGTGCTCAATCTTGACGATATTCACGAACCCCTTTCTGCCGACCAAATTTTCGTACGAAGGAAGAATTATCGCCTCCACATCCGCCGGAGGAAGCCCTCGAACCCGGAAGCGTCCCAAAAGCGGAAGCGAAATCGTTCCGTCCGCTTCAACGACGTATTCGCCAGTGAGTTCGGGGCGCTGATAAAAGTTCCAGGGAACCGTGCCCCGTGAACCCGTCCAGCGGTCTTCGACGGAGGCCAAGCTTTCGTAAAATGCCAGATTCAATTTATCGCCTGAGCGAAGACCGTCACGCAACAATTGAGGCTGCCGGGCCAAAGTCTCACCAGGTGTCACAACCGAGACCGCTTCCGTAGGCGAAGGCAACTCTTCCGCTGCTGGCGTCAATGGAACAATTGCTGCAAACACCATGCACAGTATTGTTTGATGTAGGCGAGAACGGATTCTCGACCTATATTGAGGTATCTTTGGAGATGCTATCTTCGAAAGCTTCATGTTTCGAATTTCCGCTTTTAAAGCGATGAACGCCTCGTAATCTCTTTAAGATTAACATAATATTAATCATATTCAACAGTACTTAACAATGATTAATACATCTGCCAGACAGGCTAAGATCCCGAGTCGAAAAGAATTCAATAAAAGTAATATCTTGCGGCCACCGAGCAGCACTTCAAAATCCTTGGCTTTATCGGTTTATTTGTCGATCAGCAGGGTGAAATTTGCAATGTAGCTCTCAGCTTTAGTCCATTAGAGCCGCCATTGGCGAAGAGATGTCTGAGCCAACGCCGGCACTTGAGAAATGGTTTCGAGGACGACATTTGCGCCGTCGCGATCCGCGATGTCGGCATCATTCAGGCGCGGGTTTCGGCGTTGTGATCCGGGATGGCGAACCGATTTGTATCCGCGGCTGGCCGGCGCCACTTATCCATAAAATGGAATTATATTATGCATTTCAGATATCTACAGCCATAGAACCTGCTGCGATAAGGTGCCCGTCATCGAGGTGGGCTCTCGGCACTGGCCGACCGTCCTCCCCGCAAAATGAGCACCGCAGTCGGTGTCAATGACAGGGAAAGGTTTAAAGCTCTATGTCTGTACATGAAAAGCCACTGATCGCGATTGCCGGTGCAACGAGCAAGCAGGGGCGCAGCGTCGCGGCGGCCCTCCTTGAGAGCCAGCGTTTCCGGGTGCGTGCTTTAACCCGGAAAAAGGATTCGCCTGAAGCGTTACGTCTGGAGGAACGCGGCGCTGAAATCCTAGCCGTCCCTCTCGAGCTTGGCCGTCAAAGGGACCTCGTTGCCGCCTTCAAAGGCGCGGATGGCGCATTTCTGATGACGCCGCCGATCGCCCCGCCGGAGACGATCGAGGCTCCTCTCGGGCGGCAACTGGCGGATGCCGCCGTTGAGGCCGGCGCCGGGCATATTGTTTTCAGCACGCTTGAGAATGTCGACAAGATCACCGGCGGCACGAAGTATGCGCCGCATTTTACCGACAAGGCGCGCGTTGCAGACTATATTCGCAGCCTGCCGATCTCTCATTCCTTCATCATGCCGGCATTCTTCTACACGAATCTGCTCGAATATTATGTGCCGCGCATGGAGGGCGATACGCTGCTCCTGCCGGTCTATCTTCCTGAAGATTTTCGAGCGCCCTTTGTCGATCCGCTGACGGCGACCGGGCCGGTCGTGCTTGAAATTTTCTCAAACCCCGAGCGTTACCACGGCAAGACGCTGCCGATCGTTGGCGACATCATTTCTCCGCGGGAGATGGTCGAAACCTTTCAGCGCGTGACCGGGCTCAAGGCCGCGTATCGAAACGCTTTCACCCGGGATGGCCTGCTGCACTTTTTTCCAGAGTTTGCCGCCAACGAACTTCTCGTTCGAGAGATTCTGGGGATGGTCGAATATGCTGTCGACTATGGCTATTTCGGCAAGGAGCAAGACCTCGAATGGAGCCGTCGCCTGAACCCCGACACGTTCAACTGGGAACAATATCTGCGAACGACGAGGTGGCGTGGCGATAAACGGTCATTCGGACTCTAAATCATGACGGCCGGATTCCCGGTAATTTGGAAACCTCGGCGACAAGAAAGTCGACGAGAAGCCGAACGCGGGCAATGGCGGCACGCTCTGGAACGATCAGCAAGCTCACCGGAACCGGTAAAGGACGATAGTCGCCAAGCACGACCTCGAGCTCCCCGTCATCGAGAAGATCGTGGACCAACCAGAGGTGTGCGGGACCAATGCCCCGTCCGGCGGCAAAGGCTTCGCGCGCCGCAAGCCCGTGATCGACGCGCAACTTGCCGCTGACAGGGATCATCAGGCTTGTGCCATCGGGAGAGGAAAGAACGAGTTGATCGCTGCCGGCCACATTGGACATTACGACGGTTTCGTAGCGTGACAGATCGGCAGGGCGTTCGGGCCGTCCATGGGCCGACAAATAGGCCGGAGCGCCGACCAGCAGACGATGGCTTTCTCCGAGCGCATGAAGTTTCATTGCGCTGTCGGCGAGAGGTCCAAGACGGAGTGCGACGTCGACGCCTTCGCGAACCAGGTCGATCCGCTCGTCCGTCAGGTTGAGGTCGACCCGGATGTCCGGATGCCTGTCCTGGAAATCAAAGATCAGGCGCGTGATGTGCATCACGCCGAGCGCTGCCGTACAAGAAAGCCGAACAGCGCCTGCGGGGGCCTGACGGGCATCTCTTGCTTCTTCAGCAGCCTGTTCGACCAGCCGCAATATCTGCAGGCAATTGGTATAATAGCGGCTGCCCTCGTCGGTCAGGGTGACGCGACGCGTGGTGCGGCTGAGAAGCGGTACGCCGACAGCCTCCTCAAGTTCATTGAGGTGCCGCGTCACGGTGGATTGACCGACACCCAGCTCTCTTGCGACCATCGACAGGTTGCCGCGTTCGGCGACGCGAACGAAGGTGCGCATTCTGTCGAGAGACAGTCCGGTATTATCCATTTTTCAGCACAGCGATCGTCATTCATTCCATATAGGGAACAATCTGGATGGTGCCTAGTTCGGAGCATACGCCGACAGTTCAGTGGGAATTCATTCGGCAGATCGTCTCGGATTATCGCGTCGAGCCGCGCGGGATGATCGAGAAGCCGCAATCGACCTTGCCTTCGCCGGCCGGTTCGTCGCGGACCGCGCGCAGCAGCATGTCGGCGACACGGTAGCCGATTTCGTAGCGTGGAATCTGCACCGTCGTCAGCGTCGGCTGGGTGAAGGCTGAAAATTCCAGATCGTTGAAGCCGCAGATGCCGACATCCTCCGGCACGCGGATGCCGCGCGCGGCACATTCGATGAGCACGCCCAGCGCCAGATCGTCGCTTTGGGCAAAGACGGCATCAATATCCGGCACGCGCTGCAACAGGCGGGCAAACAACTCCCGGCCAAGGCCGGTGCTGCTGCTGCTGCTGCTTCCCTCATTTCCGCCAATGGCAAGATCGGGATCGAAACGTCCGGCTTCCCGCATCGCGGCCTGATAGCCTTCCTTCCGTCGGCGCGAGCGAATATCCGTGCCGCGGCCGATGAAGCCGATCCTCTCGTAGCCCCTCGACAGCAGGAAGCGGGTGGGTTCTGCGCCTGCAGCATGATGATCAAGGCCGACGACCAGCCTTGCCGGCTCCTGGCTGAGATCGGTGATATGGGCGATCGGACAGGTGGCATTCTCGATCAGCGGCAGGAGATCACCATAGGATTCGGCGCCGGCGATGATGACGCCGGCCGGCTTCTGCGTCAGGAAGGACCTGAGCTCGCCGGCCTCGCCGTCGGCGTGGTGGAGCGTACTGGAATATTGCACGCGGAGTTCGGTGGCGCGCAGGCAATCCTCGATGCCGATCATCAAGCCGGCAAAGCCATGCTGGTGCAAAGCGGGCGTGATGACACCGATGATGCCGTTATGGCGCCCGGCCAGAGCCCGGGCGGCAAGATTGGGGATGTACCCCATTTCGTCTACCGTGCGCAGGATGGTCTGGCGCAGATCCTCAGAGACGATTTCAGGATTGCGAAGCGCGCGCGAAATCGTGATGGGGCTGACCCCCACCTTCTTCGCCACATCGCTCAACTTCACATGCGCGCCGCGCCTGGCTTTCCGCCCCCGCTCCACTGCTGCCCTCATCCCCCCTTATACGTCGCCCGCGAGAGTCGCCTGCCCTCGAATCGCGGCCTTTACTTTTTGAAGAAGAAATAATTTAGAGTCTACTAACATTTTATATTTGCAATGGAATCCGGAATACAATTCCAGAAAGAGCACAGGATCGTCTGCCGGCAAATTACGGACGCATGCGGCGATCGGATCACCGCCCCCAGGAATAAGTCCATTTATTGCCGAATAAAAACATGACGGCGGCCGCCAAGCGAGGCAGAATCAAGCCGGAATTTTTGAGAAGCTCAAACGCTGCCTGAGCGAAGTTTAAATTCCAGTCATATCTTACAAATCGGCAATATAAACATGATCAAACTTTAATTTGTAAATCCGCTTGGTGGGATCATATGAATCCCGGGCGCCAATTCTTCTCTCCCCCCGGTCGCCGCCCCTCGACGACTGCGCGTTTCCAGAAGGAATTGGCGCCAAACGCCGTCCGACGCCAGGTCCCATGACATGGAACCACGACGCCATCCAAGCCAACGCTCTCGCCAGGGACCACCGCCCAAGGGATCACCACCATGTCACACATCCTCCGCAACCATCGCACCGCAGCCCTTGTCGGGGCCGCCATCATCGCCGGCGCAGCCTGCCTGCCCTTCGCCATCAACGCCTCCAATGCCGTTGCCGCGCCTTCGGATACCGGCGGCGTTCTCGCCCCCAGCGGCTCCTTCGCCTCCATCGTCGATGCCGACAAACCTGCCGTCGTCACCATCACCACGACTGTCAAGACGACCGATGTCAGCGCCGGAGAGCAGGAGTCGCCGATGGACGAGCAGTTCCGCCAGTTCTTCGAGGACCAGGGCATCCCGCTGCCGCGCCAGGCGCCGAAAAACCGGCCGTCGCAGCAGGCAATGGCGCTCGGCTCCGGCTTCATTATCAGCCCCGACGGGGTGATCGTCACCAACAACCATGTCATCGACAATGCCGTCGACATCAAGGTGACGCTGGATGACGGCACCGAATTGCCGGCCAAGCTGATCGGCACCGACCCGAAATCCGATGTCGCCGTGCTGAAGATAGTGGCGGGCAAGCCGCTGCAGACTATTGGCTGGGGCGATTCCGACAGGCTGAAGCTCGGCGACCAGATACTGGCGATCGGCAATCCCTTCGGCATCGGCACCACGGTGACAGCAGGGATCGTCTCGGCGCGCGGCCGCGACCTGCACAGCGGCCCCTATGACGATTTCATCCAGATCGACGCGCCGATCAACCATGGCAATTCCGGTGGCCCGCTGGTCGACCGCAGCGGCAATGTCGTCGGCATCAACACCGCCATCTATTCGCCGAACGGCGGCAGCGTCGGCGTCGGTTTCGCCATTCCCTCCGATGAGGCGAAGGCGATCGTCGCCAAGCTGCAGAAGGACGGGTCGATCAATCACGGCTATCTCGGCGTGCAGATCCAGCCGGTCACCAAAGATGTCGCCGATGCCGTCGGCCTCGACAAGACCGGCGGCGCGCTGGTCGCCGCCATCACTGCCGATACGCCGGCCGCCCATGCCGGCCTGAAGCCCGGCGATATCGTCACCTCAGTCGGCGGCGAGAGCGTCAAGACACCGAAAGACCTGTCGCGCCTGGTCGCCGACCTTTCGCCGGGCGCCAAGGAAGCTCTCAGCATCTGGCGCGACGGCAAGACCATCGATCTCAATGTCACGGTCGGCACCAATGAAGAAGGCCAGAAGCAGGCCGCAGCCGAAAGCCCGGACACCCAAGGCCAAAGCACCGGCCAGCCGAGCCTCGGCATGGGCCTTGCCGACCTGACACCCGACGTGCGCCAGCAGCTCAACCTGCCGCGCTCGATCAGTGGCGCGGTGGTCGCCAAGGTCGCCCCGGACAAGTCGGCGGCTGCCGCCGGCATTCAGTCCGGCGATGTCATCGTCTCGGTGAACGATAGACCGGTTCATAACGCCCGCGACGTCAAGACCGCAATCGCCGATGCCGGCAAGGCCGGCCGCAAGTCGGTGCTGCTGCTCGTCGAACGCGACGGCAACAAGACCTTCGTCGCCGTGCCGCTTGGGGCTGCTTGAGGCGACCGGACCTCGGGAAAGCGGAAGCGCCGATGGCTGCCCCCTCACCCCAACCTTACCGGGACCGAGTCACTCGTCTCGACCCCGGTTGGTGGCGGCAGCCGGTAACGTCTTAGAACCGGCCTGTGGCAGCAGACCCGTTCACGGGATCTCGGACAATCGTTCAGGCAGTCTGGTTTTGGTCAAACGGTAGCCTGGCGGCCGTGGTGGTGTATCCGCACGCCCCGACGCCGTATACCGCGCGATCCGATAGGCTTTCATCGGGGCGCCGCCGTCATCCTGCCACCTGGCAAAGGAGGCGTCTTCGATCGCATGAGGAAGCGGGCCTGAACTCAGCTGCGTCGCCAGATACATTTTCAGCGACGACCTCAACGCGGCCTCGTCGATGATGCCCATCTGGAAACAATGAATGAGGAAACTTGTGGCGGCAATCTCACCCTCATCGGCCGCGTGGGTTTCACCGCCGCGAAAGCCGGCCTTTCGCAGAATACGATCGAGCATTCTCAGATTGGCAATATCGAAAAACTGATCTGAAGTGGAAGACATGATGTCCTCCTTCGTTGGGGCTAGGGTTCACTGGCGCTAACATCACTGGCGCGCCCCAAGCAGCGGTGCCCGTATCGTGCCCGCCGATAAATTAGCTTGCGCTTATTGCCAGCTGACCGCAACCTCATTCGGCTACGGCCATTGATAATGGCGTGGCGGAACCCATTTCAGTGAGAGGAGGATTCGCATCATGCGGTTCAACGATGAAGCGACCCTCACAAAGCCGTCGGCACTGCCGGTGGAAAGGCGTGCACTGGTCAATCACCTGAGAGAGGCAATCGCGCGGTTGACGCACGGGCTGGCAGCCGCCGGATTGGTGGAATTCGTGCCGCCACTGCTCGAGATCAACAAAGTTCTCCGTGATATGACGGACGAAATTTCCCGTGCGGATTCGCTCTATTCCGATGAGGTTATCACGGGTACGATGCGCTTGATCAAGACATCGGAAGCTTTGCTTGAAAACCGGGTCATCGTGCAGACCATCCATTGAGATCTGCTGGACGCTCCGACATGCAGGCAGGCTGATCGCCGGACATCCGGCATCAAGCTATTCGCCCTTCCTGCATCCATCATCACCGGTGCCCGAGCTCCGCAGGTCGGCCGCGCCCATTTCAAGGATAACCGCAATGACGCTTATTTTCCCCAACAGAAGCCGCAGCTTCGACGAAGCGCGAAAAGGTGTCCGCTTCACCGGCTATGACGGCATGTTCGAGGTCAGGTTTCTGGTCGAAGAAGCAGCCCTCGGCAGCACGATTACCCATAATTCTTCCGAAGCCGCCTACCTCAATGCATTTGATGCAGCGCGTTCTTCGATTCAGGAAGCCGCATCGCGGGCCTATCAGCATAGACGCGGAAATAACTTTACGCTCACGGCCGCAGATTTTCGCTGACCGATGGAAGGCGTGCGGTCGGCGAACTGAAACTGCGACCATCCTGCTACTGCCGTATGAGACAGGGGGAGCAAAGCATATGGGTTCGACACGATACCGCCCGAAAGACCTGAAGCTGGCACGTCGCCATATCGTGAAGGCGGCGCATCGCGTTGCTGATCAGGAAATGGTGATCAGGAAACTATTGCGCAAAGGCAGACCCTCCGGATCGGCCTATGCGCTGCTCAGCAGGCTCTACGACGATCAACGGCGGAAGCTCGATCGGCTGAAACTGATCGAAGCGATGGTTGAGGTAGACGCGCAATCCTGCATGGACGTGCCCAGCAATCCTGGGACATCCGCGCCGCCCCTTGCGATCATGCACAGCAGCGGGATCACACTGCCGGACCGGCAATCCGCCACGCCTTGCAGCGCAGATGTTTGGCGCCCATATCTGGTGTAGTGGCAGCTTGTGAACGGGCGCTGCTTCCCGGGATGGTCAGAATTACCCGGCCCCAACCAAAGGAGGGCATGATGTCTTCCACGGTAAACATCCATTCGTGGAAACGCCTGGCTCAGCATATCGGCAGGCTCCGGTACATCGACTTTCTAGTGAAATCGACACCGGCAATCTGTCTGGCTTTTATCGTCTATATTATCTTCAAGGATGTCTTCTGGTAGGCGCTGGAAGACTGTTGCGGCGGGCCAAGACGCTCGGCTGCCAATCGAACGAGGGGCTGAAACGCTGACGGAATTGGATAATGCGATGCAGCTGCGAGAAATGGGTCAACAAGACTGCCTCGCCTTTCTGGCAGGCCACACCCGTGGCCACTTGGCATGTCTCGGCGAAAAATATCCCTATATCGTTCCCATTCAGTATGCCTATGAAACAGACCGGCTCTTCATATTTTCCATGCCGGGCCTGAAGATTGATCTATTGCGGGCCCATTCACCCACCTGTGTTCAGGTTGAGGAATTCGGCGAAAACCGAACGTGGAAGAGCGTGCTTGTTCAGGGCACCTATGATGAGCTGACCGATACGCCGGCCCGGCATGACGAACGCCTCCACGCATGGTCTCTGCTGCAAAAGCAACCGTTTTGGTGGGAACCCGGATCGCTTGTTCTAAGCTCGGAAAGCGAAGACAAGCCTGCTCCCTCCATATTCTTCGGCATTTCGATTGACGTGGTATCGGGACGGCAAGTGGTTTAAGGTGGCGTCTTCAGACCTGCCGCGCCTCCACCATCGATTCACGGCGCGGCGTTGCTGCACGATATATGGAACTCCAGACAGACACGGCTCAGCGCTGTCCGATACCAGCCTTCCCATAGGGGCGCGGATTGCTTGATGCATCTTACCAACGCGGCTTGCTGAACCAGCATCGCGTTCAATGCCACACGACCACCCACAGGGAAAACGATGACAGACACACCCGAGAATGAAGCCCTTTTCAACATCACCGGACACTATGTGCAGGAATTGAAGGCCGTTCTTCAAAGCGAGAGCATTGTCGAGGGCTCCGACTACGAAAACAGCGCCTTCGACGAAAAACGACGCAATGAAGGACTTCACCTGCTGCGCTTCCACAAGACCGGGATCGCAGCGCAGGCGACGCAGATCTGGGAAAAACACAAGACCGCCCGGGCGCATCGATAAAACGGCACGAAGCCAGTTCTTCGACCAATGCCGGATTGAGGGTGACGGTTCTCCGATCCTCGTTCCGGAGAGAATAGGCGCTGACATGACCTGATGTCCGGCGCCACATTGCCTTGAAAGGAAAAATCATGACCAATGACACAACGAAAAAGGCCCAGCCGGCCAAAGCGGCCGCGACTGACGGGCCCTACGACGTCATCTACTTCGCGAAGAAACACCGCATTTCCAACGAGGATGCCAAAGGCATCATCGAAAAGCACGGCGCCAATCGCAAAGAGGCTGATAAGGCCGGCCGGCGCATCAGCGTCTGAAGCCATACAGGCGTTCATGCATACCTTCGTCCCAAGACACAGTTTTGAGGGACATGCATGACAGCGCCGCGCGTCTTTTCAGCCGCGCAAAGGGCGCTGTAACACTTTGGATCGACGCATCGTGCTTCCGAAGATCGATTCCGATTTGCGGGCCGATGCATTAGCCGCGGCTGGCCTGCATCTGCTTTCGATGCCACGATGCAACATCAGCGGACGAATTAACCCTACTGGCTTACCTTAATATCAGCATGCGCTTGAATACATTGGGGCCTATGCCATCGTAGCTTCAGGAAAACACTTCTGGTTCCTGAAGCAGCTCGCCGGAATCGTTGCCTGCCTTTTCGTGGAAAGGCCAGCTTCCATGCATAGGGGCCGAGCTCAATCAAAATGGAGGGTATGTCATGAACAATGTCTTGGAATTTCGTGCAAAATGCCCGCATGTCGAAAGTCTGTCCGACTGTCGGGAAGCGCTTGAGCCGGCCGTCATGAAAATCGTCAGCGACGCCATCGGCAAAGGATATACGGCCGCTGAAGCCGCCATGGTGGTTGCCGATATCGCCGACGATTACATTCTCATGCTGTCGCGGCGCCCACGGCGTTGAAACGCTTTCCTGGCCCGCACCGGTGGCTTCGTGTGCCAGCGCAGGTGCTGAGGTCGACGCGGATTGCGGCGTCTTCGACGGTGGGAACTTTCAACATCAAGGTGACGAACGACTGGTGCAGCGTCCGTTGCGCGCCTTAGCTAAGAGACGCACGGCCTGCAATGATCTTGGCCGCTGGCAGCAGCCGGAAGCAAAGTGGCTATCATCGTGCTTGCGTCAGTGGATCGCGCAGCAACTGCAGGGGTAGCAGTGGTACAGGAGACGAGACCTGCCGCGCGATCCGCCGCCAAAACCCCTGATCTTGTCGGAAGTTCCCCGGCAAAAATGCGACGCCACGATCGCGGAAAATCCGCCGAGGGATCATCAACAACCTGCCCGGGCACGTTGCGACCGTCACACCGATAAACTCCCGCGGGGCGAAAACCGACAGGCGCATCGCAACGCCAACGAAAAACCCCGCCGGAGCGGGGCTTTCAGCGAATCCAGATGGAGCAAGCCGAGCAGTTATGTCCAGGTCTCAAACAAAATCGATTGTTGAAAATCCGGGCAACAGAAGCTCTTTCACCCGCCTTCGCGGCACCTTCCGTTTCGCTCAATCTTTGAGTCATTGCCGTAATTCGGCGTGAAGCACTCATATGCCCCGCCTGTCGCCCCCCCCCACAAACGAGAGCGGTTCAGCTTTCATGGACCGAACCGCTCTCACCTTTTGTTTGATGCATTCCTGGAGAACCGCGTCGCACGTCTCCTGGCCTAACGCCACTTGGGTTGGCGCGGCGGAGCGTTCGCGTGGATTTCATGGAGCGGCGCCCGGGGGCCGAGAAGCTTCTTCAGCTTTTTCTCCTCCGCCGGGCCGATCCCGAACTTGCGGCAATGTTCGGCAACATCATGCTCTCGCGGTCCGGGAATGCGAACTTGGCGATTGTTCATGGTCTTCATGACTGTTTCCTCCTTGAGAGGAAAACCGACACGCCGCCATTTTGTTCGTTAGCAGATGCTAAAATTTGATCTTTGCAGAAGGTGGCAAGAGTTTCGTGCGGCCAGGTTTCGTTTGCTCCGTCTCGTGAAAGCTCGTGGGCTTCGCCGCTTTCTGGAAAATTTCAGAGATTGTATCGGTAGCTGGAACTTTTCCGCCGCCGCCGAGTTACGCGCGAGGATGATGGGAATGCACGCCCCAATCCGCCTTTCCATCCTTGCCCCGCTCACGCGGGGCTTTTTTTGCGCCGGCGCGACGCCAGGCGACAATTGCTGACGTCGGTGCGTCGGAGATCGGCAGCCTGCAAATCGTTGAGGCTATCCCCGGTGCATTTGCCGGCGGCAGCAGAACGATTGCTGCGATGAATGGAAAAATGCGGTCGGCCGGGAACAAGAGCCTTTCGCCGGCGTAAGGGCGCCGGGTCGTGCGGAGGAAGGTTTAACGACCATGCACTTCGATTTCTCCGTGCGGCCCGCCAACTCCCAAGAAAACCCAACTCGCCCCGCTTTGGTGGGGCGTTTTTTGTAACAACGCTCGGTCCCCTGGGGTGGCGCTCGTCTGAAGACCGGGAGGAACAATTTGTCGCAAGCGGAGTTAGGCGGGCCATCTCAATTGATGGAGGAACACAAGTTGCCAAGATATTTTTTCCACGTCCGCAGGAATGATGTCTTCGAGGAAGATTCGGAAGGCATTGACCTCGCTTCACCTGAACTTGCTTGCGAGGAAGCAACCCTTTCCGCCCGCGAGATCATTGCGGAGAGGATCCGTACCGGCGATCCGGCAGACGGAGGTGCGTTCGAGATCATGACTGAGGACGGCTCGCTGGTCGCGACAGTCCCCTTCCGATCCGCTATTCGCCTGGACTAAATCACACAAACGCGCGGCAGCGGGCAGCGCGCTGCAGGAGATTGGCTCGGTGTCGCGCTGCGGCTCTCCAAGACATTGTCGGTCGTTGCAATTGTCAAAACCGCACAGAAGGTGAAATCCCTGAACCAAGGGATTAACCTCGCGTTTGTCATTCAGCAGGCGGTTTGGAATCATGACGATGATGATGCAGAGCGGAGTGAAGAACAGGCTGTTGCGCTCGTTTCCGCGAGATGCCTTCGAGCTTCTCGCGCCGCTTCTCGAGCCCATCGACCTTCCCGTCAACCATTCGCTCGTGCGGCCGCGCCAGCCGATCGAGCATGTCTGTTTTCTTGAAAGCGGCCTCGCCTCGATGGTTGTGGAAAGCGCCGACGGCAAAAGCGTTGAAATCCGCCACATCGGACGCGAGGGCATCGCCGGATACCCCGTCGTCCTCGGCGTCGAGCGAACGCCGAACAAGACCTTCATGCAGGTGGCCGGTCACGGGCTTCAGGTAGCCACGGAGGATTTTCTTCCGATCCTTGACCATCCCGAGGCGCGGCAACTGCTGCTGCGCTATGTGCATACCTGCGAACTGCAGCTTGCCCACAGCGCGCTGGCAGCGGCGAAATTCAACATGCATCAGCGGCTGGCCCGCTGGCTGCTGATGTGCCACGACCGCATCGACGGCAATGATCTGCCGCTGACGCACGAATTCCTGGCGCTGATGCTCGGCGTCAGGCGGGCGAGCGTCACCGATGAGCTGCACATTCTTGAAGGCATGCACGCGATCAGATCGACACGCGGCAACGTCCGCATCACGGACCGCAGCAAGCTGATCGAGATCGCAGGCGGCTGCTACGGCGTGCCGGAGCAGGAATACGAGCGGCTGATCGAAGGCTACGGCAGGCAGCTGGTTCATTCCCTCGAGCTGAATTTGAAGGGGGGGGGGAAAGAATCGGGGATCGCATCTAGCAAACTCCGCTGAGCAGGCTTCGCCCGCTGATTGATGAGGTGGCTGCTGGCGCGGCTCTGAACCGCCTCGCAATCTTTAGATTGCTCCTCTCGCTTCAGTCTTTGTTTTTACAGCTGTCGTTGTCGCAAAACCGACGGCCGCGGTTCAATTGATCTTCAACCAGTGCCTGAGCGCCGCTACCGCGCCGTCGCTCGCATAGGCGATCACGCCGCCAACGGTCAGGCCGGCAAAGGCGATCAGCCCCGATATGCCGTAACCGATCGTCTTCATCCGTTTCCACTCGTCAAGCGCCGGCGCGACCGCCTCCTGGTTCTTCTCGACGGTGTCCTTGAGGCTTTTGATTTCCTCGCGAATTTGCGCGTCCGCACCGCCGCTGATCGCCACACTTGTATCGAGCTGGGCGATCTGCCTGGCCTGCTCGTCGAGCCGCTTGTGGAGCACGGCGCGGCTGTCGTGGGCACTCACCTTTTCGTCGCTGACCTCCTTGCGCAGAAGCGCGACGTTGTCCTCGATGCCGGTCAGCCTTCCCTCGACACGCCCGAGGGCGCGGAGGATATCGTCATTGGATGTCATCTATCTCCCCTCTGGGGATGGAACGTTTTCAACCGGAGAATGTTGAATCCTAGGATTTTGCGTAGAAGTTTACATGCCGCAAGATAGCGTCGATCGGTATGGCGCGAGGCAAGGTCATGAGAATGTTATTGATGATCATCATCGGGGTTATGGTCGCGTCGATCCTGAGCATTCCGCTGATCAAGCCGTTCATTCAAGGCAGCGGCAAGAGCGAGACACCGCCGCCGGTCATCCAGCAGCCGGAGCCGAAGTGACGAGGCGAAAAGCCTCTTTCGCTTGCCCGCTCAAGGATTGAGTTTCAGCTTTTCGGATTGGGGAATGCCGTTGACGACATGGTCGATCACCGCGCCATAGGGATGGACGCCATCCGGCGTGACGCTCGGGCGCACGATGGAGCCGACCGGCAGGACCGTGGAGCGCGGAATCGAGATAGTGAGGGTGTTGCCGGAGATGCTGCCGATCGACGTGGTCGACAGGCGGGTGATACCATCCGGCCCGGCATAGGTGTTGATCTCCTGCTCCGGCGCGAAGATGCCGGCATCCGCCACTTCGATCGTCGTGTAGGTCGCAACCCCGTCCGTTCCCGACTGCAGGGTCACCGCCGTGCTCGGCAGCTCGAGCATGCCGGGCCAGGCGCCATCCCTTTCAGCGGAGACCCAGGCCGCATAGGTATCGATCGCATCGTCGCAGCAGGCCGAGGTCTTCGCCAGGATATCGGCGCGCAGCCGCCATTTGCCCGAGGCATCCGTGCCGTCCGCCGGCCAGGTGTTGTTGGCCGAAAAGCTCTGGTAGGCGGCCCTGAGATAGAGATCGTTGGCGGTGATCGTGCCGGTCGCGGGCGATGTCGCCGATCCGGCAAAATTATAGGTGAAGCTGTTCGGCCCGGTGACCGTGATCACCACATTGCCGTTATACTCCGTCTGCGCAGCGCCCGAGATCGACAGCGTCTGGCCGGTCGCAAGCCCGTTGATGCCCGAGGCGATCGTTGCCGTGACGACGGTGCCGACCGATGTCAAGGTGACCGTGCGGGTGGACACGGTGCGGCCGAGCGGCGGCAAGGCGACGATCTTGACGCCGGGGTAGCGCGCCCGAAGCCTGGTGATCAGGCTTCTGTAATTGGTGTTGAAAAACTGCGTGTAGGTCGCCGCCGTATCGTTCTGTCCCATCTGGTTGGCGATGACGGTGAACGGACTCTGATTGTTGTTGAAGGCGGTGATCTCGTCGAGAATGGCCCAGCGCCGGGTCGCAATCGCCGCACCGGTGCCGGTGAGCTCGCGCACGGAACCGTTTCCCGGCATGCCGATCAGCAGATGCGGAATGCGGCCGATGCCGCCATCCCTATCGAGCCAGCGGCGAAACCAGCCGAGATTGCCGCGCGCATCGGCGGCGGCGGAAAACTGCTGGCGCGCTTCCCCCAGGCTGTCGACAACAGCAAGGGCGACCGGCCTTCCATCCCAATCGCCCTTGGCGACCATGAAGTCAGGCCCGTAATATTGCGGCTGGGTAACGGTCGCGTAATTGCTATCGAGTGCGGCCGTGCTGTCGGCAAGCGGGGTGTCCTTGAAGGCGAGCAGCGTGGCGAGATCGCCCGCACCCCAGACGCGCTCGCCGCGGTGCTTCTGGATGCGGTAGACCGGCCAGATCTTCTCGCCGACGGCGGTATGATAAAACAGCCAGATTTCGATTTCGCTTTCCGGGGCGACATCGGGAATGGTCAGCTCGTCCGTCCAGGCGCCGTTCGTCTGGTCAGCGACGGTCACCGTGTTCAGGCCGGCGAAGGTGCATTGGTAGAAGACGTCGGCTGCCCTGATGAACATTGCGTCGGCAACCACGGAATTGCCCGGCGTGCCGATCGTGCCGGTGACGACCGTTTCCTGCGGCGAATTTCCGCCTTCTGTCGAGGCGAAGCCCGAGAGGTGAAAGCGGAAGCTCCTGGTCTTATACTGCGGCGTGTTGACGACGATCTTGCTGCAGACATAATTCGCGCCGGATGCGGCGGTGACGATGTTTCCAGACGGCATGCGGTTGCGGGTCGCGAAGAACATGTAGCGATCGGGGTCGCCGCCCGCCCCGCCTCCACCGCTCAGCATCGGATTCGCAAGGGCGAGCGAAATGGCGTTCATCATCGGTGTGTTCCATATCTATTGGTGAGGTCGTCGTAGAATTGCACGATGCGCCCCTGGCGGGCATTGGCGCGGTCGAGCGCCTGGCGCTCGCGGGCGAGGATGGCGATGACAGCCTCGCCCTCGACGACAGGCGCATGCGCTTCCTGCCGGCGCAGATCATTGGGCAATGGTGGCAGAGTGACGCCGGCCGCCGCCTGCCCCCTCGTCATCGCCGCCTTGTTCAATCGCTCAGTGGCGGAGCAGCCACTGACGATCAGCAGCAGTGACAGCGCAAGCGCGGTTCTTTTCCGAAAGCTGAAGCTCATAGGATTGGATCTCGATTTCGAGTGTGTCTCTGGCGGCCTGCTCGGCGGCTTGTGCGCCGGCAAGGCGCTTGCGGTGCTCTTCGCCGGCTTGTGACGCCGCGTTGCGCTGGCGCTCCATCTCGGCCGCCTGGGCCTCGGCTGCGCTCTTTTCGGCAACAAGGACATAGCCGGCGCGCGCCTGCCTTGCCGCCGAGGGATAGCCGATCGAGACGGCGTAGAGGTGATAGAGCATCAGGCCGGCGGCGATGCCGGCGCCCATCTTGAGCGTGTCGAGGATAGAGAACATCAGATGCCCTCGAGGCAGAACTGGCGCTCTTTCTGCCGGCGCCGCGTCAGGCCCGGAAAGACGATGCCGGCGGCGCGGTTCCACTTCAAAAGCGCCTCGCAGCCCTCGGCCGCCCTGCCCTCATTGATGAGCTTGATGGCGCTCGAACGGCAGGCCGCCTTGACCCCGACATTATAGGCAAAGGAGGTCAGCGCCACGAAGCGGGCATCCGGCAGGGCCACGCGCACGCAGCTTTCGATGCCGCTCGCATAGGTCTTAAGCTCCAGCGTCAGCAGCGCCCTGCACTGCTCCACCGTCTTGTGATCCCCCGGCTTCACACCATTGGTGCTGCCATAGCAGATCGTCCACGGCTGCCCTCCGGTTGCCGGATCCGGATAGGCATTCTGCCGCAACCCCTCGAACGATCCGACGAGCGCCACAGCCATGGCCGCGGCGGCACTACCCTTCTGCAGGCGGTTTGCCATTCAAGTCTCCTGAGATTTTTTGCTGGACGAAAATGCGGGCGATGATCGCCGCAACGGCGAGAAGCCCTGTCGCCAGAGCTGAATGTAGATATTGCGCGATACCCAGGTGGCGGCGACGAAGGTGTAGACGGGCTCGATGATGATGAAGAGCAGCGCAAGCGCCATGAGGCGCACCGACCAGGCATGCTTCAGCACCCCGCGCCAGTTATGGACGAGCATGGAACGTCTCCGATGTTTGGAGGGGTTAAGCCGTGATCAGGTTCCGAAGGCGACGAAGAGCAACAGCCGCAGCGGCGTGCCGTCGATGTTCATGAAATCGCCTCGTTAAGGTGGATAAGTTTTGTGGAAGGTTGCAAATCTCCGCAGCCGGAGTCATTCATGCGGCGCTGGTCGAGCGGCAAGCCCCGCTAAAGCATTTGCGAATATTCTGCCCAGAACCACGAGGCCTTCCGAAGGAGGAAAGCGAATGCGTGTCTTCGTTCTGACTTTTGTTCGTCTCGGACCTGCTTTGGTCTATGCCATCGGTGCGCTATTTGCCGCGAGCATGCTACTGCTGGCCATGTATCCATCACGCCCGTTTGCTTGGGCGCTGTACCTGACGATGCTGCCGGTGTTGCGCTTACCCCTTATGTTACTTAGCGCGGCGGGGATGGGGGCGTGGGAACTTCTCATTGCGTTTGCGTCAATGGCGATTTTCGGCGTCTATCTTGCTTTTCATCCGAAACGGTTTCTTAGGACACGCTTCGTTCATGCCCATGTTGCGCTGCTTGGGCTGGTGCTTGCCAATGCCGCTGCAAGCACAGCCGAAGCAGGTCGCAGTGGGGCGTCACTCCCCGCCGGTTATATCGACTGGTCACTGCCGTTGCCTACAGCGCTGCTCGGAACCGCGTTGATCGTCGTGGCCGCCCTCGCCTGCCTTTTCACTCACGCCGAGATCATCCGCCGCATCCGCATCCGGGCCAGAATTGATCGGCTGCTGGCGCATCGCGTGTCGTTGCATTGACAGACGCCGACGGCGGCGCGTCGGTGTAAGTTACATCCCCAATAGTTGGCATTCACCAATTTTGCCGGTTGCGATTGCCATTTTCCGCAACCGTGCGAAGATGCGTTCAAACAACGCGGGGACACCAATGAGCAATCGACACTTGATTATTGCAGATGTCATCGGCCGGATTGGCATTTGTTCCTATTCAATACTAGTTGTGTGGACCAAGATTGCGCGGACGATGACGACCGGCGACTATCCGTCCCGGGGCGTCGTATTCCTGATAGCTGAGATCGCTGCGGTCTTATTTATCGGCATGATGTGTGTCGTGACCTTAACGAGAATGCCCCAAGTACGATCTGCGCGCGGCGTTGAACCATACCTGACGGCGATCGCAGGCACCTTCCTCTTCCTGCTGATCGCCTTCCTGCCTCCGCCAATGGTGTTGCCAGATACTGCGCGCCTTGCCGCAATGGTTTTGATGATCATTGGCTTCTTTTCATCGGCATATATGCTTGCGATCCTCGGCCGCAGTTTCAGCATAGCACCGGGTGCAAGAGCTCTGGTCACAACGGGGCCGTATTCCATCGTCCGGCACCCGCTCTATCTGACCGAGGAGATATTCATTATCGGAATGATCCTATTCAGCTTTTCTCAGTGGACGGTACTTCTCGGAATCGTGCATTGGTGCCTGCAACTTCGCCGGATGAGTAACGAAGAGACGGTGCTCCGGGCGGCATTTCCAGACTACGGGTCATATGCCGAGCGCGTCCCCAAGGTGATTCCGTTTTTGCCCATGCGCGGCAAACGCGCCACGGCCACTGGATGATTTCCTCGCTAGGTTCCGGCCGAGAGGCGACAACGCCAGAATGGAGATGATCAGCCGTCATGGCGGCAAAGGCCGGGGCGTCATCGGTCACACCATCCCCGGTCGCTCCATAATCATCTGGGTTGTAAATCGTCATGGGTCTTTATCCTCTCTCGAACGATCCGACGAGCGCCACGGCCATGGCCGCGGCGGCACTACCCTTCTGCAGGCGGTTTGCCATTCAAGTCTCCTGAGATTTTTTGCTGGACGAAGATGCGGGCAATGATGGCCGCAACGGCGAGAAGCCCTGTCGCCACCGACATGGCGAGCTGGATGTAGATATTGCGCGATACCCAGGTGGCGGCGACGAAGGTGTAGACGGGCTCGATGATGATGAAGAGCAGCGCAAGCGCCATGAGGCGCACCGACAAGGCACGCTTCAGCACCTCGCGCCAGTTATGGACGAGCATGGGGTGGCCTCCGCACTTTGGACGTGGCGAAGCACCCGGCTCCTGGGTGGAGACGGGAGACGTGTTTTGGTTATTCAGCAAGGCGACATGTTCAACGAACGCTATCGAGTGGTCGGATAGATCCGATCACGAAGCCTGAATATCGGCTGCTCAATGTATTTATAGGACAGGGCTGCGAGCAGCAGCGTTATTGCCGTGAAAGCTAAGAACTCACTGGGACCATGCAATTGAGGCTTCACGCCGAAACTTGGCTCCAGCCAACGGGGTGTCACGAAGAAAAAGAACGTGTAGTTCACGACCTGATGATAGACATAGGCACCATAGCTACGCTTGCCTATGAACACTAGAACCGGGGTTTCCAACACCTTCGCTGCGGTTGTCGCCCTGCGGACAGCGAAGAAAAATATTAGCGATGAAGCGATCATATAAACCGGCACGTCGGCAAGTACTTTGCTAACAAAACTCGTCCGAAACGCGAGTATACCTTCGCTCATCTCCGTCAATGACAGCAGGCAAAGTGCCGCGATGCCAACCGTCAGAATTGCGGAGAAACAGCGCGACACTGCGGGCGTAATCCGGCCTGTCGAAATGATGATGGCGACCGCTGCGCCAGCAGCCAGCGAATCCAGATTTCCGAATGTGACGAGCACATTCGCCTGCCCAAGATCGGCATGCCAGGCAAAAGCGCGCCAGCCGATCGCAAGGGCAAATGCTCCCAATAGCGAAAGCCTCCAAGCATTCGGCCGAAGAAAGATGACGATCGGCGCCCAGAAAACATAGAACTGCTCTTCAACCGCAAGCGACCACCAAGGGGCGGCTGGTCCATAAGTTCCGATATCGCTTCTTAGCAACACATTTGAAAGATTCTGCACGAAGAAGACGTGATAAATCACATCCTCCCGCACAGCGCCATTCAGCCCTATGCAAATGACAAATGCGAGAGCCAGATAATAGATGGGTTGAATGCGGAAGAATCGGCGGCCATAGAAGCCCTTGAGAAGCTGTACGCCCTCAACCTCACGCCTTCGGCCGGCTAAGTCGACAAGTATTCTCGTGATCAGAAAACCGCTGATGACGAAGAACACTACGAGCCCGCCTCTCCCCCATTCGGCGACATTGTTAAGATAGGGAAGCGGTGACCAATGAGCCATCAGCACCAGAAGTAGCGATATTGCTCTAAGTCCATCTAAGCCGCGTATGCGACCGCGCGCCTGTATCTCTAACTCTCGATGTGCAGGAGCATCCAAGTCCAATCCCTCCGTCTCTCGGCGGAATAACGCAATCCTGCCGGGATTGAAAGTGCTCCTAAACGTTAGCCGCGTCAGAGTTTATTGTATGCGGTGCATCACGATGGCCAGTTGACGACGCTTGCTGCCCCTATGGCCGCCTCTGCGTCGACTGCCGTCGATCGCCTTCTTAGTCCAAAGGCCGGCGCCGGGTCAGACCGGGAAAGACGATGCCGGGGCGCGGTTCCACTTCAAAAGCGCCTCGCAGCCCTCGGCCGTCCTGCCCTCATTGATGAGCTTGGCCGTGCTCGAACCGCAGGCCGCCTTGACGCCGACATTATAGGCAAAGGAGGTCAGCGCCACGAAGCGCGCATCCGGCAGGGGCACGTGCACGCAGCTTTCGATGCCGCTCGCATAGGTCTTAAGCTCCAGCGCCAAAAGCGCCTTGCACTGCTCCACCGTCTTGTAATCCCCGGGCTTGACGCCATTGGTGCTGCCATAGCAGATCGTCCACGGCTGCCCCCGTGTCGCGGGATCGGGATAGGCATTCTGGCGCAATCCCTCGAACGATCCGACGAGCGCCACGGCCATGGCCGCGGCGGCACTACCCGTCTGCAGGCGGTTTGCCATTCAGATCTCCTGAGATTGTCTGCTGAACGAAGATGCGGGCGATGATCGCCGCAACGGCCATGAGGCCAGTGATCGCCGACATGGCGAGCTGGATGTAGACGTTGCGCGACACCCAGGTGGCGGCGACGAAGGTGTAGACGGGCTCGAGGACGATGCAGAGCAGCGCCAGCGTCATGAGACGGACGCTCCAGGCGCGCCGCAGCACGGCGCGCCAGTTATGGACGAGCATGGGGGGCTCCGAATTATGGATTAGGCAAAGAAAAAGGCGGCTCCGAAGAACCGCCTTGAAGATCCGTGACTTGTGCCTGTATGACCCTTTCTGAGCCGTAGGGCATTCACCATAGCTTACTTGCTGAGGACGTAGCAGTGGAACGCGTTGGCCGGATTATCGTGAATCTCAGTCGCCGCGAATGGCACTGCGAACCGCTTCAGCGATTCCACCCATTCTGACTTCACATCAGCTAGCCTGTCGACCGGAATGGCCTCCACCGCTTTTAAGAATGCCGGGAACATCGGCCTGAACCCAATATCCCAAGCCTGAATAATGTGTTTCGACAAATGGTTCGAGTGACGACGGACCTTCAATCCGGCAGACTCGAAGATTTCCCGCCATTGTTCGTCGCTCGCTGCCTGTTTGATGTTGTCGCTCAAACGGCCTCGGTCAAGCTCGTCGAGCCAGCTCCACGCGGGATCTTTGGTTTGCACGAATAGGCGATTGAAAAAGCTGTAGTCCGGAAGAGTCGCATTCGGCAGCATCAGGCACAATTGCCCGCCGGGTCGCAGTATTCGGCAAAGCTCTGCCATCACAGTTGCAGGATCATTCAGCCAATAAACTATGTTGGAGAAGATCGTATCGAAACTATCATCCTCAAACGACAGAGGCTCGTTTCCGTCGCCGACAACCGTTTCGGCATAAAGACTCAATCCAGCCGCTTTCTTCAGCAAATTTGGCTTGTGGTCGAAGCCAACAGCAATCTGATAATCCGGCTTCTTTGCCACTAGTGGCGCGTAACTATCGTCATAGGCATCGAACACGTCGACCTTCTCGTAAAATCGATCAAGGTTGGCCGTCTTTTGAAACGCATCAAAGAGGGGATCAAACTCGCCGCCAGCCCTGATGAATGAGAACAGGCCGTCGCCGCAGCCGAAATCGAGTGAGCGACCGATAAACTCAAAATCTCGCATCGCCTCGATATCCAAGTACCGCCAGAGAGCAGTTTCAGGCCGAAGCCAAAAAACATTCAGTAGTTGATTGAAATTTTCAAACGCCATTGGAACTCTCGAAATTTGTATGGATCGGAGACGAAGATGCCGCCACTTCAGCCAAAGCCGCGGGACGATTTGATTTCGTCAACTCTCGAATCCCTCTATTCCATTGAAGGCTTCTCCGACAGCGAAAAGATCGAGGGCATTCGACTTGCCCTCGTCCACTTGCTAGAGTCCGAAAGCCAGGAGTGTGCGGCCGACCGGACGAAGCCCGTCGCCTGAGAGGATCGATCTACTTCAAAGGCTATCAACAACATTCGCTGAATGAGCGACCTGCCTCGCACCACATGGCGCAGGATGTCACCTCGCGCCAATTGTTTGACGAGAACGGGAGTGGTCTCCGGATTGTTGATGGGCGATATAGGTACCATGAGGTACACTAATAGTTATCTATTGCTAAAGTTTTCGCTTAGCGGTTACTTGGCGAAATGCGGTCACTTCCGAGTTCAAACAGGATCGAAGGCCTGGATACCGTCAGAGCAGTTGCTGCGCTGTCTGTGGTATTCGCGCATTTGCTTGGGCCGTCGATGCCTGGGATCTCGCGATACATATTCACCGGCCACCCTGCCGTGATCGCCTTCTTTGTGGTTTCGGGCTTCTGCATCCACTACCCGTATCGGTTCCGTGGCCTCCAGGTCGCGCCATTCCTTGCCGGTCGGTTTATCCGGATCGTGCCGCCCGCGACCGCCGCCTTCATCCTGGCTCACATCATGGGCATGAGGGCTTACAATCCGATCGACGGCTACATTCTCTGGTCCGTCGTCTGCGAAGCCGTCTACTATTGCCTGTACCCGCTGATCTTACCGATATCGCGCCGGATCGGATGGCCGGTTCTTATCGCCGTTTCGGTCATCGCCTCCTACGGCGTAGCAATTGGTCTCGGCTCGGACCAATATGGGAACGCGATGAAATACGGGCCGCAGCTCAATTGGGTCGTCGGGCTACCTGCCTGGCTGCTTGGCTGTTATCTCGCCCAAAATCTCGACCGCCTGAAACTACCTGGCAGTGTTTGGGGCTGGCGTGTCGCGACTGCCGCAAGTGCTTCCGCACTTTATTGGGCGACGACGAATACGGGCGCTGGCTTCTATCTGACGATGGTGCCGTTTTCAGTGCTGGCGGGATGCTGGATACTGGCAGAGATCAGGACCGCGACAGATCGAGGCCCAATAAGGTCTCTGGAAAAGATCGGCGCCGCTTGCTTCTCGATTTACCTCGTCCACGCGATAGCGGCGGCTGTAGTTGATTTAATCGTGACGGCGCCGATCATCGTCTGCGCTCTTTCCCTTGCTCTGGTCTATCCTTTCTATCGATGGATCGAGAAGCCGTGCCATGCCGCCGCGCGCCGTGCCAAAGCAAAGATGGAGCAGTTAGAGGTTCGACGCCGCTTGGAAGAAAGCGTCGATTTCGGCGGCTGAAAAACCCGTGGCCGCGAACCCTGCTGCCATCATCGGGCTGTCCTTGACGAAGGGGCACCCTGCATTTCCCGTCCTGCTGGGCCACCCATGACTTCACGACGTCAAGCAGACCAGCGCGGCGAAGCATTAGCCGGAATTTCAAAAGGCATTATGCAGCCCTCCCACACGGGAAATAGAAACCATCGGTCCACATCCATATAGTGCCGGCTGCGCCCGCGACTTGGCGGATCTGCTTGTTCGTGTTTGTCCATATATCCGCTGAGCCGATGGCATAGTTGCTGGCAACCTGGACAGCACCGACGTTGCCGCCGTCATTACCGATGCTTGCAGCCAGTATCCCCTGCGATGGGCCTGAAAAGAGCGCGGAGGCCGTCGTGGCAGTAGAGGTATACTGGAATCTCAATTTTGCCTTAACCCGCGCTCCATTCGGCACCGTCAGCGCAATGAGTGCAGAACTCGTAGAGATAGCGCCACCGATCACGTCCTTGACCGGCGTCACGAAGGTATATTCGCCACGCGGATACAGGACAAACGGCCGAATGTTCGAGCTCCCATCGGTCAACACCACGCCGATGCATTTCACAATGTAGCCCGTGAGCAGTGTCGTGGTGATGCCGCCGATCGTCGGCGAGGTCGGGAAAGCCATGTCGAAAGACAAGGTCGGCGTCCTTGCGCAACGCATAGGCGAAGTATGTCGCATTTGCTGCGACGGCGCCGGCATCGAGACCGCCCGCGCCCGTTCCGGCAGCACACTAAAGCGACAGGGAGCGCGCGAGGACGCGCCAACAGAGGGGGGAGCAGAAGTCTCCATTTCTCGGAAAAGAAAGAGGCGCCCCGAAGAGCGCCCTGCTATTGAATTTTCACGGTGGCGGTCTACCGCCTCTTAAACAGCAGATCGGCGCCGTACATGCCTTTGGCGCCTTGGATGAGGCCGCCATTTCTATCTGCAATGCGACTTACCAGCTCGAAGCCTGCTCCAGATGCGATATCGATCAGACGCCGCTCTGAAATGGTCCTGTGCGGGTATCGGACGACAACATCTTTGAAATCTTCTGGGATCGGGCCGGCGCCGTTGTTGAACAGCATCGAATGCTGAACCCTGAACTGCTCCGTCTCAGAAAAGGTGTTCCGCGCCAGGAAGGCATAACCGGTCGTCTTGGAGAGACCGTGCTTCCAAAGCGCATACGGGTCTTCCAGATATTGGAATGTGCCGCTGCTATAGAAAATATCGATACGATCCGGCAGTTCGCTTGAGAATGCGATCAATGGCCGAAGCTTTGCCGCAGCCTTCACCATTGCTGGCGTTTCGATCACGACGAATGACATTGCCGGAAACTTCCGATGCAGAACGGAGCACGATTCGCCGGCAGACCCACCGAAATCCACGAACGCACCGGAAACATCCGACATGATCTCGATCAACTCCGCCACCGGCCGAACATAATCTTCTTCATGCCCTACTATGGCTTGGGACCGTTTGGCTCTAAAACGTGTCAGAACCTCCGCTTGGTAATCTGACTTTGCTGCTTTAGATGCGCGGAGCCATGACCTATATCTTTTTCTGATGGCTCTGTTTTCAGCGAAGTCTCGGATGAAATTTCGAATGATGATCAGGGGATGTATGCGCCTCAAGGTTCAAGCCCTCTTAATGATGACGCATCTTTAGATAGAATGGGTGTTAGTTGCCAATATGTTTTAGCGGCCCCGCCGTCATATTTTCGACGCCGCCTCGAAGAACGCATCGATCTGCGAACCGGAAAATCCCATGGCAGCGAACCCGGCCAATATCATCGGACTATCCTTGACGAATATCCCGGAATACTCATACGCGATCTGAACTTCTCGGGGTTGTTGAGCCACCCACACGCCAACGGCGTCGATCAACCCAGACGCAAGGAGGTGGAGCTTGAACTGTCGGGCGGAAACAAAAGAGACCGAAGCCTGCGGGTGAAGGAATGCCTGCACCTCTTCGGCTAGGTCATCGATCGCCTCTTGTGCGATTTCCTGTCTGCCGGCGAACACGCCTTTGATTACGCCATTTTCGTCGCGCGTCACGTAAACCAAAGTCATGATCAAGCTCCATTCAGGCGCGGCACGGTATAGTCATTAAAGCCATTTGATCGCAATGTGTACGATACGCTACCAACCGTCGTGATGGCGTAAAAGGTTACAATCCCCGTTGATCGCGATCGGCTGCGAGCAGATACGCGACCCGCTTGTGCTGTGTTGCCCGCGTTGACATTGAAGACTGCAACAGGAGTTGTGACAGCATCAGCCCCCACGCCAAGCTCGCCGGATGAATTGGCCGCAGAATTAACTGCAAGTAGCCAATAAATTTCGGCAGTAATCCCGGCTGGAGCGCCAACAGGCTGTATGTCGTTAGCAGCTATGCCAGAACCATTGTACTCCTGCACGGCGGCAGTAACTCGATATTCGTTACCATCCTGAACATACTGGCGAATGACATTGCCAGACGTGGTCAAGACGACGTTTACGCGCCCAACAACTTCCCAACCTGTAAGATTTCCTGTTGAAACGAGCGCCGGGTCAGATTGCAGACTTGCAACCCAATCGCCAACGCCTGTTGTCAGGTTGCGCACAGAGTGAACAAAATAGGTTTTGCTCGCCTGAATGACGCCAGCGTCAAGGAACCCGCCGTTATTGCCGGCCGTGAAGGTGGTGGACAGGGATTTTGTCAGCGCGGAAGCATAGACGACGTTCTTGGAATTGAAGAACACCTCGCCGGCTTTCATTTGAATAGAAGTGCTGGATACATAGACGGTCTCACACCCGATGACGTTGTTGATCTCCGATCTAGCCTGGATCTTGGCAATCAGCTTATCCGTGAAGAACGCTGTCCCACTGCAGACGATGAAGGTGGAATACCCGTTCGGAACGACAAGCGTGGCCGCGCCGTCGATCGTCTCCGACCCGTTGGGATCGATCGTCACGTCCCCGCCGTCGGCAATGACGCAATAGTGCCAGTTTGCGCCGAGCGTTGCCGCTGGAGTCAGGGTGAGTGTCGCGGCCGCGGTGAAGCGATGAACCGCATTGTCGTCGGATGCAAGCGCGGTGTAATCGCCTGACTTCGCCGCATAGACCAGAGCCTGATCGAACGAGACGTCGACGCCGTTCTGGGTGAACCCAAGCAGGCCGCCGCCCCTCAGATAGAGGCCGGTTTGCGGGGTGGAGGCGAAGCCGAGGCCAGGAGCGGACACCGTTCCGCCTGCCGCCTTGAAGGGTGCGACCATCGGCGCCGAGCCGTCCCGCGGCAGCGAGTTGGTGATTTCGTTGCCGAGGTCGGTAGTCAGCGCGTTCCAAGGCACGGGGTCGATGACCTGGCCGACGGAAGGTGTCGTTCCGGCAGGCTTGGAATAGACGCCGGTTGATGGGTTTCTTGGCATTGACCTTCTCCAAAGAAAAAGGCCGCGCGAATTGCGAGGCCTCGAATCGTATAGTATCGGTTGCGGCATGCAGAGTGATCACAAGCCGAACCAACCGTCACACAGAGCGATCAAGATCGTCGCGATGCTCATCGCCGTCGTGACGTTTGCCTCATGGTCCCCGCTCAGGACAGGCCCCGCCAGGTGGGTGGTTGATCAGTTTCCGATCGAGTTGACCATGTTTCTCGCCGGCGCTTTGACGGCAGGGCCGGCCTGTTTTTTTATATGGAAGCAGGCGCGGGCTAATTGCGAGGGACTTTATTTCAACGGCACCACCTGCCTGCCCGGCGCCACCCTCGGCCTGATGATCACGCTGGCAACATTGCTGCTGGTCGCCATCCGGATCCAGATCGTCCTTGATAACCGCTGACATCATGTACCCCTCAGGCCCGCAAGCTTCCAGGAAGGATTTTTAATGAGGAAATTCATATCCATGACACTGGGGGCGATGATGGCCATCGGCGGAGCATCAGCGGCCGGTTACATGTTCCTGTACGCCGGCCAACCCGTCAAATTGATCATCTGGGCCATACCGATAAGCGTGATGGCACTAGGGGTTGCCATATTGTGGGAAGATCTGCGGGGATAGCTCACCAGCCACCACCGCTATTTTTGCTGCTGCCGAGCAAGCAACAGCGCGCGTACGAGTGCAGCCGCTTTCTCGGCGGCCGGTACCGCAAGCTGTTCGCGGAGATGGTTCATCGTCCCCCGCGGGTCTCGAAATCCCGGCCTCGGGGTCGATGACCTGGCCGACAGAGGGTGTCGTTCCGGTGGGTTTGGAATAGACGCCGGTGGATGGGTTTCTCGGCATTCACCTTCTCCAGAGGAAAAAGGCCCGGCGGATTGCGAGGCCCCGAATCGTGTAATTTCGCTTGCCGCATGCGCGAGCGATCACGAGCAGAACCAACCGTCACACGGAGCGATCAAGATCGTGGCGATGCTCACCACGATGTGACGCTTGCCTCATGATCCCCGCTCAGGACAGGCCCCGCCAGGTGGGCGGTTGATCAATTTCCGATCTTCGAGGGTGGCGGAGATTATTTATGCTCCTCGCCTGGCAAGAGCGGATAGGCAGCTCTCCCCCCACCACCCTGGACGAGCGCGTTGATCAGCGCCATGCGTTGCTGGTCGATGATGTTTTCGGGTCCCAGGCGGCTAAGCGCCTCCATTAGCGCATCACGCTGGTCCCCGCGAAGCACACTCAACGGAGCGACTTCATCGGCAACGCGAGCTGCGTGGGCGCCTGCATTCCCCTCAATGAGGGATCGCGCGAGACGGCGAGCCGCGGTCAGGCCGAGGTCGGTCCAGCTCTTATCCGTTGGAATTTCTGGAGCCTTGGATACCTCGCCGAGATATTTCTCAAACCCAGCCTGCCTTGCCGTGTCAGCTGCGCTGGTTACACCATTTGCCGTGTCGGCAAAAAGGGCTTCGCGATCGATGGTATTGAGTGACGCATCGGCTTTTTCTGGCCCGAACATCATGCCCAGTTTTTCGCGATTCCAGTCGCCTTTGCCGCGAACGATCTTGCGTAGCGCGTTCATATCACTGGCTTCGGTTCCAACCGCACGATAGATGTCGCCAAGCGTTCCCTGCCGCATGCGCGCCGACTCCGCAGAAGGACCTATCAGCGTACCCTGCGGTTCGGCACCCGCCACCAGTTTCTCCTGAAGCTCTGTGGGGTGCATGGCGCGCGGCCCATCGGCGAGAACGGATTGCCCCTGGGCCAGCCCCGCCCTCTGGCGGCCCAACTCGTCAACTTGCGCATCGATGGCCTTCATCTCAGGGACAGCTCGAGCAAGAGCGTCGTCGATCGTCCCACGGGCATTTTTGAGCACGCTGATGACTTTTGAATTTTTCTCACTCGCCAAGATACCGTCGATTGCGTCGCGTGTCGCGAACGCTATCGCTGGATCGGAGGCGACGGTGTCTTTCCCAAAGTCATTGAGCATGTTCCTGACGCGAACAAGCTTACCCTGGGCATCATCGCGCAGGTACGGGATCGAGTTATCCAGATCATTCGCGATCGATGTGAAATCGTAAGGCGGCTGCCCGCGAACCGCCGCAGGGCGAAGGTTTTCCACCTGTTCCCGAGCCGCGTCCAATTCGCTGTCGATAGCAGACGGGACAGGATCTGGCCCAAGGTTTGTCTCGAAGTCCGACCTGAGACGGGCACCTGCCATAGAGCCACGCTCATTCAGAGGATCCACGACCTTGCTCCGCGTGGGTTCCCGGGTTGCACCGCTCTTGGCGGCGCCGCGCCATTCTGGCGAGACGTCTGCTGGCATCGCCTCAGATCCGAGCTTGTCGAAACGGTCACGACTCGCCGCAAGCTTATCCGCATCAGAAACGTTCTTCGCGAGCCAATTGCGAGCATCCGTGGTCAGGTCTGCTAGCATATCCCGCGCCGGCTTTGAGGCCACCTCGTCTCCAAGGAGCGCGCGCGTGAGAGCCTTTACGCCCTGGGCACTTGCTTTGACACCGGCTCCGATGACTTCCCCTGCTAAGGGACCAGCTAGTCCAAGCAGTCCCCCTTCAATTGCACCCCGGCGAGTTTTTTCGGGATCGCCGCCACTCCTCACGTGAGCGTCCGCGGCACCAATACCGCTGCCGGTCAAGCCCGAGACCAGCGAGCGCGCCAACATGCCGCCCCCGGCAGCGCCGAATGCTTCGGGTGCAGCCACGACGGCCGGAATAGTTCCACCAACCGCACCGACTATCTCCCCTGCTGTGTTGACATTAGGATGCGCAATCTTGGCCTCTTGATCACGGGCGTTCACAACCCGGAGCTGATCCTCATAACTCCCTCCGTGTAGGAGGGGACGGAGATGAGCGGCTGCCTTTTTCACTCCCCCGAGAAGATATGGGCCGGCAATAGGTATGCCATCGACGACGCCAGCCAGGCCGGTTAAGGCCTGGCCGTAGAGCCCCCCAGTTTCGAGAGCCGCCAACCCCTCCTCATACGTTAGATGACGCCCGGAAGGTAGTTGCGGCGGCTGATCTTGGGGTTCCCTGTGCTGCACCCGGGCTCGCGCGCGGGCAATGGCTTGCATCTGCTCAGGTGTCAATTCTGTCATAGTTTACGCTCCGCTGGCGTCATCGCGCCCATACATCAACCGGGACCCCTGCCGGGGCTAGGAAATTCTTGGGAGGCCGACATTTCCTGGTAGCTTCGTTTTCGGGATCGACGAGCCAGTTGCGCCAGGTGCCGTCTCTTTAGATACACCGAACAGTGATGGCAGGAGGCCGGCAGCCTTCGCCGGCGGAGTTGAAGGCGCGCCCATCGGCGCGGCGGGAGTTGCGGCAGCCCCCGCCCGCTGCTCCTCATTCTGCTGCCTGATCTCCAGCCCACCCATCAGCGCCTGCGCAAGCCGCGCAGCGCCCTGCCACGGCGATTGCACCGGGCTCGTATCCATGCCCTGCTGCAACATCGCGTAGGCCAGCCGCTTGCGCTGGTCGCTGAGGTCACCCTGTGTCTTGCCGGTATCGCCGCCGAAGATGGTTGGGATCATACGGCTGCCCTTTCGTAATCGACGCGGTCGAAACCGTCTGCGTGTTCGAACACCGCGTCCGGATGGAGCTCGCGCACATCGTCGGACATCAGGCCGATCTGCGTCGGGCCGCCGTCCTTGTAGCGGAAGGCGTAGACCGGCAGGCCGTTATCCAGCGTGCCGACGCGCTTGATGTCTTCCTTCAGCCGCCGGTCGGATTTCGCCCAGCCGCCGAGCAGCGTGCCGCCAAGGCCAAACAGGCCGCCCATCGCGGCGTTCGACTGGGCGAGCTGCTGATTGTAGAGACCCATCTTCTGATTGAAATTCTCATTGATGAGGCCAGCTTGGTCGACCGTCGGCAGTTGCGTCGTCGGCGTGTTGACATAGCTCGGCTGGTGGACCTGCGAGCCCGACATCAGCGCCGAGATCTCGTTCAACGGCTGGTTTCGCTCGGTCAGGATCGAATTCTGCGCATTCGAATACATATCGCCGAGATACTGGTCGGATGCGGCCTGCTTGCGCGTCGAAAAATCGCGCAGCGCATTGTCATAGGCGGCAGAACCCATCGAGATGCCCTTATCGGCCAGGCTCTGGTCGAGGCTCGCCTGATCGCGGTCCCACTGGTTGTTGAAGCCGGACTGCCAGTGATCGTTGACATATTTGTCGACATTGCCGGCGCTGAGGTCGACATTGGTGCCGAGCACACCCGAAATCTTGCCGGTCTGGTCGTTGGCGAGCCTGGCAAGGCCGAGCTGCGTCTGCTGCGTCTGGTCGTAGATCGCCTGGTTCTCGGGCGAATAGGTCTGATAGGCCGAATAGGTCGGCAGCCGATAGGTCTTGCCGTTCTGGTCGGTCATCGTCTGGTAGCCGCTGACCTTGTATTCCAGCGCGCCATCCGGCGTGTATTGGTTGGTGTGGCTGAGCCCCGCATTGGCGATGGCGGTGTCGACGTTGGTGGCCGTCTGCGCCGCTGCGGTCTGTGTCGGATCAGGCGCCTTTGGGGCCTTCGGCGTGGAGACCATAGGGAAAATCCTTTTTCATGATTGCGTAAAGCAGCGCGTCGCAGTCGCCGAAGTAGGCCTGCTGGCGGCCTTCCAGGCGTGCGCCGAGCCTTGCCAGAACGTGCTGGGCTCCGGCATTGTCGGCGCGGGTCCTTGCGGTTGCGCGGCCGCAGCCGAGCTGATGCACGACATAGCGAAAGACCGATCGCATCAGCGTCAGCGTCAGCCGGTCGGCGGCAAGCGAGACCTCGACGTCATGCTCGGTCCAGACGTTGAAGACGAAGCCGGCGATGATCCGGCCGCGGTCGATATGGGCAAGCGTGGTGTAAGGCGGATGAAAGCTCACGCCGATCCTGTTGCCGACCCAGGTCGCGATCTCCTCGCGCGGTTCGGAGACGATCAAATCGGCGCGCCCTTTTCGTAAAGCACCGAGCCGCCGACGACGGCCGCTTCCGAGACGGAGCCGGATGAGCCCGAGATCAGCGCGCAGATCGTCGGCGCCAGGGCCGAACCGGCGCCGCCGGCGGAGGCGAATTTGCGGACGAGCGAAATGCCGGGGAATTTCGCGACACCCCAGACCGCCGTTCCCCACTTCGCCGCCGCATTGTTCTCGATCGAGGAGAGAAGGACTGTCGGAATCTTGGTCTGATAGTCCACCGAGATCCCGGCATACATCAGCGTCGACACCCCGATCTGCGCCGTCACCCCGATCAGCTTCGAGAGCTTGGTCGAGAGGCCGTCGCCATAGCGGCTCCAGGCGCCGACCATCAGCGCGTCGATCGCCACGCCGTTGTCATTGGCCCCGACTTCGGCCTCATAAACCGTGCCGTCGCCAGCCCCGAAGAACAGCCGGTCCTGCCATGTCGCCCAGCAGGAGGCCGGCATGCCGACGAAGCGGCACCAGGCCCCGGTTTCGGTGTTCATCACATATTGATAGGGGCCGAAGGAGGACGGCAGGTTGACGATCGCCATCTGCCGCGCCGGGAAGCTCGAAAGCTGCCACTCCTCAGAGGTCGTGCCGGTCGCCGCAACGGTCTCGCGCCAGGTCGGGCCGATCTTGGCGGTGATCGCGCCGAGGCTGGTGGCGCCGCGATCGAGCTGCACGGCCTTGGTGATCGGCACGATCCCATCCGTCGTCATGATCGCGAGATCGGCGCCGACCGACAGCAGGCATCGATCGGTGCCGAGCGGCCGGCCGAGCTTGAAGGTGCCGATCAGGCCCCAATTGGCAGCACTCGAAGGATCGGACCCTTGAAAGACGATCACTTCGCCTTCCGAGGAGATCAGCACCAGGCATTGCTGCAGGCCTGTCGAAACCGGGATGGTCCAGACGTTGATCGCAATCAGCGTGCCGCCATATTTCATGTCGCCGCCGACCGGCAGCACCGTCGCCGTGCCGCTGACGGCGTCGGTGGCGAGATACCAGACATTGGTCGAGTTCTTTTCGATGAACCAGAGACGCGAGCGATAGGCCGTCACCGCAATCAACGGCGACGCGTCAGGAATGCCCGTGATCATCGTCGAGGGAACGTAGGGTGTCGCGATAGAACCCTTTTCGAGCTGCGCATTGGTGACCGTCCCCGAGACGGTAACGACAAGCGTGCCGGCCGCCGGCGTGAAGGTCAGCGTCACCCGGTTGGCGACGCCCGTTCCGTTCAGCGAGCCGGTGAAGGCGCCGGACAGGGTGACGAAGCCGGTGCCGAAGAAACTCAGCGTATAGGCCGTGTTCCGGACGGCGACGTTCTGGGTGGCGAGCGTTGCGGTACCCACCAGAAAATTATTCGTCCAGGCGGTGCCGTTGAAGAGCAGCGGCGTGTCGAGGCCGTTGACAAGGCGCAAAAACCCCTGGCCGGCCGGGTTGGTATATTGCTGCACCGACCAATGGGCGCTTGCCATGCCGGAGACGACGGGTGCAGCGACGGCGCCGCCCGCTGTCACGTCGAAGATCTTGTCGCCGGCGGCGGCAAACAGCCGGTTGCCGACGCCGGAATAGGGAATGACCGTCTGCACGCCGGCGCCAAGGCCGGTGGCGAAGGCGAGGAAGCCATAACGGGCGCGCACCCGGTTGGCTTCGGGAAAGAAATTGTCGAGCTGGAACGCCGCATCTTCAGGCATATCCGCCATCTCGACATCGGTTCGCCAGCCGCCGATCGGCGCGATCCAGTCTTTGCTGGGCGAAACGCGGCGGGTGCGCCCGTTTTGAGGAACAGGTCTGCGGGTCATGGTTTGGATACCGTGATTGTGCCGGGCCAATAATTCTCGGGCGCCTGGCCCCTGCCCGGCAGCGAGAGGTCGACGGCGCTTGCGGCGCGATCGGCGCCGATCGCGGTTTCCTTGGATCGCTCGAAACTGGCGATCTCCTCGCCATAGTCGAGGCCCTTGGCCCGCTTCCAGCGCCAGATCAGCGAGAGTTCGAGAAGGTCTTCGGGGAAACGGGCGGTATCGGTATCGTTTGCCCAATTGGCGGCATAGGTCGCCTCGCCATTCAGCGCCACCCAGAAGCCGGAAATATACGCATAAGCCATCGTCTCGCCTGCAGCATTCGGGTGGATGTCGAGCTTGCCGCCGGCCATGCGCCAGATCTCAGGCACCGGGTTCGAATTGAGGATGGTGTTGCGCTGCCAGGTCTGCGGCTCCACAGGGCCATTCAGCTGCCAGAGGCGCGAGGCGTTCCAGATCTTCGAATTGGCAGCAAAACGGTCCCAGTCGGCGGGCGGCTCGGCCGGCTCCGGGTTGGCGCCGGTCGTTGCGAATTGCCGCTGCACCATCAGCGCCGACCAGTCATGCTCGCGCATCAGGTCGCGGCCGGCACGGGTGGAGAGGATGCGCAGCTGCATGATCTGCGGATCCGCCGAAGACATGACGGCCGTCGGCGGATCGAGGTCGATTTCCGCGCAGACATTCTGAATGATGGTCAGGAGCGACATGCGCGGATCTCCGGTTCAAAGCAGAGCTGTGGGCGTGGCGAGGAGGGTTGTGCCGCGTGGCCCCCTCATCCGCCCTACGGGCACCTTCTCCCCGCTGGGGAGAAGAGGGAGTCGAGACGTCGCGGCATAACCCCTTCTCCCCAGCGGGGAGAAGGTGGCCCGAAGGGTCGGATGAGGGGGCCGCTTGCTGTGAGGCTTCATCAGGCCGCTTGCCGGCTGCGGCCTTTGCCGTCCTCGCCGTCCTTTTCGAGCGCCTCGAAGCGCAAGGCCATCTCCTTCATCTGCTCCTGCAGCCGCGTCACCTCGTCCTTCAGCCGCTCGTTTTCGGCGGCAAAGGCCGAGGCGGCACTCGAGTTTTCGGCGGTGGCGAGATAGGCCTTGGCGGCGGCGACGAGCTCGTTGGCGCCCATGCCGATCTTCTGCTTGCTGGTATCGGAGAGTGCTGAGAGCTGTTCGACGGTATAGATATTGACCGCCTCCAGCTCCTTGATCTGGCTGGGTTTGAGATAGGGCCATTGCGCCAGCGGCGTGCCGGTCAGCTGTTCGCGGGCGGCAGCGCCTTCCTTGAAACGCTTATAGGCGTCGGAAAAGCGCTGTTTGTCGTTGTCCGTCACCTCGCGATAGACTTCGGTATGTTTGTCGCCGGAGATGAAGATGCGGACGAATTCCTTGTCGGCGAAGATCGGCCGGCCTTCCTTCTCTGTCAGAAAGGTCTGCTCGACCGGTTCGAGGCTGAAGGAGGCATAAATTCCGGTGCTGCTGTCGGGCATGGTGCGTGTCTCGCTGTTGATGGCGGGGAAAGGAAATGGGCGTCGAAGCGCGTGCTGTGATGTCGTGCTGATGGCTGCCCCTCACCCTAGCCCTCTCCCCGTTCTGACGGGGAGAGGGGACCTGCCCTACGCGAGGTTGGTGGGGACGGAGAGGGTGCGGCATATCCCCTTCGCCCCGTTTACGGGGAGAAGGTGCCGGCAGGCGGATGAGGGGCACGCCACGCATAAAGAGGTTAGCCAAACGGGCGCCGAAACGCCCGTTGGTTGACGTGGTTTAGTTCACCTTCGACAGGAACGGACGCATCAGCGTTGCCTCGAGCACGCCTGTCGCGGTGATGGTGATGCCGGTGCCGTTGGCGGTGGCGTTGGCCGAGAGGGTGATGCTCTGGACGATGCCGCTCGGGCTGTAGGTGATGCCCGAGATGGTGGTTCCGCCTGCGATGCCGGTGCCGGAAATGGCCGCACCGATGAACGGGCCGGAACCGGTATTCAGGCCGGAAAGGCTCGTCAGCAGGTTGGAGCCGTTGACCGTGGTTGCCGTGAACGTCTGGTTGGCCGCCGCGAAGTTGACGTTGGCGATGGCCTTGGTGGTTGCCGTGGCCGATGCCGGGGCGCTCGCCTGGCCTGCCGTGGTCGTGGTTTCGGCAACGACGAGGGCCGCCGTTGCGGTTGCCACCTGGGACGGCGCCTGACCATTGCGCTGCAGCCAGACGTAATAGGTGCCTGCTGGAAGGGTGATGGCACCGACCGGGCCGCCGGTCAGTGCCGGAGGCTGGGCAGCACCCGAAAAGACGCCGCAGCGCTGGCCGACGACGGCAGTTGCCGTGGTCAGCAGCGAGGCGACATAATCCCGGGTCCACTGGAACCACTGACCGGGCTGAAGGGTCGTCTGCGAGGCCAGCACCAGCTGGCAATAGACCCATTCGGATTCGCGGTCCCCGCCGGCGACAGCGCCGAGGGAGAAATTCGGGCCCGGGATACCGGAGCCGGAAACGATCGGGCCTTCGACGACGAACGGGTTCGCGCCAAGACGATCGGACTGGATTGAAGCGACCGACATTTGCTTTTCCTTTCGTTGACGATCAGGCGAACAACACGCCCTGCAGGAAGGCGTTGTTCATGGTGAGGTTGCCGGCGAAGCCCATGAGCTGCACGAAGGCATCCTGGTTGGTGTTCATGCGCTCATCGCCGATCGGCGCCATGTCGCGGTCACGGTGCGGGCGGTAGAACAGGCACTTGGTGTTCAGGAAGAACATCTGATTGAGCGGCGCACCGCCGCCGAAGCCGCCGTCGAAGATCACATCGGCGCCCATGTACTGCAGCGACTGGAAGCCGGCCATGCCCTTGTCCGCCGAGGTGATGCGCTGGATTGCCTGCAGCGATTCCCAGTAAAGGCGGAAGAAGTTGTTGTCGGCGACGACAAGATCAGGCGCGTCGGAGCCGCGAACGCAGGACATATAGAGCCGGTTCATGTAGCTCTGGATGTTGGCGTTCGAGGCGGCGGCACCGCCATCGGCCGAGGCCGAGAATTTCTGGTTGCGCCAGAAACCCCAGGTGGCGCGCGAGATGCCGCCGACGGTGCCTGATGTCGGCGAGGTCGAGATCAGCAACTGCAACCCGCCGATCTGACGCCCGCCATCGGCCGTTCCGTCGGAATAGCAGTCGAGCGCGATGTTGTTCTTCAGCGTCGTTTCGGCGTTCTCGATGCGCTGCTCGAGCAGATCGAGGATCGCATCCTCGCCTGAGTTCTGTAGCTGTTCGAGGCCCGACATGGAGACGGCGACCGCCGCCTGCTTGAGGTCGTATTCGGCAGCCGTGATGACGTCGGAGGGCTGCACATTCAAAATATCGTAGCCGGAATAGCGCTTGAAGCTGCCATTTTCTTGATATTGTAGTTCCTGGACGATGGTGCGGCCGCCGGAGATGGGCTTCTTGCGGCCGCGGCTGTTCAGGCGGGTGAGAAGACCGTTGTTCTTCGTCACGTCGTCGGCGACCGTGCCGCTGCGGTTGCGCAGCGTCGTGGTCACGATTTCAGAAAGGTTGGGCGAGATGGGCATTGATCATTCCTTTGATCAGACTTGACCGCGCGAAAAGCGCATGGCGTCGCGCAGCGAGTCTCGGATTGAGGTGGGCTGGCCTCTTGCCGCATCGCGGGTCGGGCCCGGCGCGGAAGAACCAGAGATGGATCGCGAGGCGCGGCGGGCTTGATCTGCCGCTGCTGCCTTCTGGGCTTGCTGTTCTCGGGCGGGTGCCTGCGCAGTCTGGCTGATCAACTGCCGGCGAATGTCCGGGCGCATCCAGCATGCGGCGTCGTAGGCGTCCTGAAGCGACGATGCCCGCCCTGCATTGATAAGAGCGATCATGTCGTCAAGCACGTCATCGGCATGCGCGTTTGCCGGGTCGGAAAGAAAGGCATCGACTTGAGTTTCAGTGTCCCTTTTCCGCAAAACATGTTCGACCGTCGCCTCGACGTTGATGGGTCGAGGCTGCGGTCCTCCTTGCTGTAGTCCGGGCTGTAGTCCAGCCTGCTGCGCATTGCGCTGCAGGACCTGTTCCGTCTGGCCATTGACCAGGGCGTGAAGATTGACCCCGGCCATCCTGGCGACGTGAACGACGGTGTTGACGGGATCGTGGATCAGCGCCTTTTCCCAGTCGATCGCCCGGCGCATGACATCGGCATGGGTCATGCCGGCCTGGCGGATGAGCGGCGTGAACTCCTCGAGCCCCTTGTAATCCTGCAGGACGCGGAAGCCGTTGTCGACCTCCTGCTCCCGCTTGGTAATGGCCGCCTGCACTTCGCCTGGAAGGGTCGCGAATTGCGCCTTGGCTTCCGCCGACCAGCCGGGCGGAACCCGACTGCCGATGCCTGCCGGCTGTTCCCGGGTCTGCATCTGGGTCTGTGCCTGGGGTGTCTGCTGAGCGGCGTTTGCCGCGGGCGCCTGCCCTGCCCTTGCCGCTGCGGCTTGCTCCTGTCCCTTGGCCAGGAAGCGGCCGTTTTCCCCGTCGCGCGGCTGGCCGGCGATATCGCCCGGTCCATTGCCTTCGACGGTGTCGATCGCCGCCTTCAGGCTGTCGCGGATGCTGGCTGGCCTGTCATTCAGGGGCCTCTCGTCGAACGCGCCAAAATCTTCGCTGCCGTTGCCGGCCTCGTTCAGGTCTTCCATATCCATGTCGGAAACTTCCTTTGTCGGGGATTGATGCCCGTAAAAACAAAAGGTTAGAGCGTTTTGTTCTAAAGCATGTCGCGCAAAAGTGTGCAGCGGTTTTGCGCTAACGACATGCTTGAAAACAAGGACCTAAAGCGCGAGGAGCAATCTGAAAGATTGCGACGCGCTTTAGGTGTTGTATTCGGCGTAGACCCGCCGCAATTCGTTTCGGATCGCCTTTCGATCGGTCTTCGGCTTCTCGATCGGCTGCGGCTTTTCGTTGCCGATCTCGACCACGCCGGCCGCCCGGTAAGCGGAGCGCAGCTTGGCTTTCGAGGTGTAATGCCTGCCGTCATGCATCGACTGGATATCGATGCTGTCGCTGACGAAATGCGGCGCCGGCAGATCCGATTGCGCGGGGTTCGCAGCCGGCATGCAGTTGCGCGGCCACTCGTCGAGCTGGTGCCAGCCGCCGCAGACGCGGCAATAGCGTTCTCTCATGCTTCAACCCCAATCATTGATAGGCAGGCTGCTGCGCCTGGAACTGCTGCAAGGCCTGCGCCGCTGCCTCGCCGCGCGCCTGCTCCACCACGGCGCGATGCTCGATCTCGGCTTGCGCCACACCGAGTTCGGCTTTCCGCTGTTCCGCGCCCGCCTTCACTTCAGCCGTTTTCAGCTTGATCATCTGCTCGGCCCGCGGCTCCGGCGGTTGCTTCGGCGCGGTTGCGGCCTCGGAGAGCTGGGCGCCGACCTGCTCCAGCGTGCTTTCGAGCTGGCGCCCGGCCCTGAAGCCGCGGGCGGCAAAGAGCAGCGTCTCGACCATGACGGGCACCAGCATCGGGTTCTGCTGCGCCATGGCGCCCGCCTGCTGCAGGAAGCCGCCGATCATCTGCACGAATTCCATCCGGCGCTGCTTTTCGGCGTCCTCGTCGGGCTCGATCGTCGAATCCGTTTCGATATCGATCTGGAAGCCGCGAATGCTGTCATTACGCAGGAGCTGCACGACCTCGTCGATTGTCGGCTGCTGCATCATCTGCTCAAGTTGCGGCGGCATCTGCGGCGGCGGTGGTGCGGGTTGCCCCATCTGCTCGGCGCGCGCCGCTGCCTGCTGGGCGGCCATCTGCATCTGCTGCATCTGCATTTGGACCTGCTGCTTCTCGGCCATGCTCGGCAGCTTGATGCCGCTCACCAGCATCAGCGTTTCCGGCTGGAACTGGTCGCAGATGATTTCGCCGGCAAGGCGGATGATGTCGCGGGCGAAGCGGGCAAGCTCGGCCTGGCGGTCGCGGATGCGGATCGAGCCCCACTGGCTCTTGATCCGCTGCGCCGTTGCCGTCTCCGACGCCTGGGTATCGCCGCGGACGATGTCGGAAATGCCGGTGATCTGGTAGACGTCCTCGATCAGCTGCTTGCGGGCCTGGATGCAGGCGATGATCACCTTCTGCACTTCGTCGATCGGCAGCGTTACGATGGCCTTGGATCCACCCTTGTCGGTGAAGGCAGCCCATTCCGGGATCGGCACCATCACCGTATCGTTTTCCGGCCGCATCGCCTTCTCGATCGCCGGCGAGATCGCGCCGTCGCCGGAGGGATAGAACACCTTCAGGCGCAACTGGTCGGTCAGCTTGTTGACGCGCTTCGTCAGCAGATCGATCTCGTCACACTGCTGCTGATAATAGACATAGTCGGGAACCGGGATCAGCGAGCTGGTCGACATCGTGCCGTAGGCCGGGCGCGGGCAAGGCCAGAAATGGCTGAGATCGAGCGGCGGCTCCGACACTTCGAGCGCCACCGGCGCGCCATCGGCGATCCAGACGGTATAGTTTTCGCTCTTGCACCAGATCTCCCAGACATGGGTCTTGCCTTCGTTTTCGGCGCGCTCCGTCTGGTTGCTGCCCTTGTTGCTGCCGGCAGCCTGAGCTGAGAGCGATGTCATGGCATTCGGGCCGAAGCGCTTCTCCATCTCCTCGTCGGTCATCGGCACGCGGCGCGCCACCCATGTCACATCCTTCCAGCGGCGGGCCGGCGAATGCAGGAAATCCGACCAGTGCACATAATCGATGCAGACACGCTCGTCGCTGATGACCTCGGGCGGGGCTCCGCCATCTTCGCCCACGCCGTCGCCGGACAAGCCGCCCAGGAAGCCGTTGGGGAGACCCTCGGGGAAGCCACCATTCGCCGGCGGGTCGGAAGGCTGGACGCCCATGTCGAGCGGCTCGAAATCGGCCTCATAGCGCAGCCACACGGTGCCGCGGGCGCAGAGCAGGAAATCGTCGCGCACCGCCCGCATGATCGAATCGATATCGGCTTCGTCGCCCATATAGGCAAGGTTGCGTTCGACGAGTTCGGAGGCCATGCGCGCCACCGGCTGCGCGTCCTTGAAGCGGCGCTCGACGACGGGCTGCGGCACACGGGCATAGACGGCCGGCTGCAGCACCGAGGTGTTGGCCCAAAGCAGCGGAAACCTTCGCTTGGCCGCATTCGGCTGGTCGGACTGCTGGTCGAGATAAATCTTCTCGATCTTGACGCAGCGGTCATGCCAGGAGCGGAAATAACGCTGGGCGCGCTCGAGCTCCTGCTGCCAGCGGGCGCCGACCTTTGCCAGGTCCCATTGCTGCCCGCCCGCCAAAGCCGTTGTTTCGTCTTCCATCAAACACGCTCGCTATATGCAGGGGTTGCTGCGACGAAGTCGTTGAACGTCGTCGTCTGTAACGTCGGCAGTCGCCTGGGTTCCGGCTTCAGCGGCTCTGGAGCGAGACCGGTGAAGATGATCGCCAGACCGCCGAAAGCGTCGGCACCGTGCGAGGCCCAGTTGTGCAGTGGTTCGTCGCGGAAGACGCTCAGATCCTCGTCCCAGTCCTTGCGGTAGTTCCGCAGGCATTTGATGCCCTGGATGCAGCCGGCCTGATCGAACTCGATCTTCGCCAGAATGCGCCTGGTGCCGTTGATCCGGTCATGGACATAGGCGCGCTCGATCTTGCGAACGGTGCCGAGACCGCGGGCCTTGACCTCTCTCAGCATGACTTCGATGCGGGTCATGCCGCCGCGCGTCCACTCCCTGACCTTGATGTCATGCGGCATGTTGTGGACGCCATAGACATAGCCATGTTCGGCGCCGCGCCGCTCCAGCTCGTCGAGCATGCCGTCCATGCCGGTGCCGGTATGCTCGAAATAGCCGATCATCCGAACACGGCCGGGCAGCACCTGAAACAGCCAGACACTGTTGGTATCGTCCATGCCGATGTCGGAGATGGTGTGGACGGGATAACCGTCGACATGCGGGAAGACCCCGATGCGCTCTTCGGCGTCGGCCACGGCCATCTGATCGGCGTAATAGGCGCCCTCGACGCTCGCTTCGAAAGCTTCGGCCGGCGTCGAGGGATATTCGCGCTTCATGTCGCCGAGCTGGGTTTCGGCCTTCTTGACGTACCAGGCCTTCTGCCAGTCCGTCAGCGCGATGCCCTGGTCGGCCAGGTTGCCGAAATACTTTGCCAAAGCATCGGTGATGATGACGCCTTCAGGCGCGATCGCATATTGCGGCTCCTTCCACCAGGGGAAGAAATGGAACTTGAAGTCCAGTTCGGTCAGTTTCGCCGCCTGGCGCTGCTTGACCTGGCCATCTTCGCAGAGCGTGTAGAAATGCCCTTCCTGGCCTTCCGCCGTGCTTTCGACGAAGACCAGCTGGCCGGCTTGCACCGTATTCAAAGCGCCGGTGCGAACTTCCCTCGCCTTGTCGGGATATTTCGCGCAAAGCTTTCCATATTCGGAGATATGCAGATATTGCAGCGTTCCCGAGCGCAGCGAGGTGCCGACACGGATGCTCGAATTGTTGCCCAGCAGCAGCTCGGTCTGGTTGGCCCTGACAACAGGCACGGCGTTGCGGATACCGTCGGGCAGATTGTCATAGGGGTATTTGATCTTGTCCCGGAAGATTGTCTGCACGTCGCCCAGCGTATGGGCGATCGTGCCGGCGCGGATATCCCGGTTGAAGACGCAGGCATCGAGCATGAAGATCTGAATGAAGGTCGTCAGACCCAGCTGGCGGGCCTTCAGCAGCACATTGAGGTAATGCATCTCTTCGAAAAACGTCATCTGCGTCCAGTTCATCTCGAACCTGACGCGTTTGCCCGATTTGTCGGTGATCCAATAGAGGTTGTTCAGACGCCAGCGCCAGTCGGAAAACTGGTCAACCGCCGTTTGGAAGTCCGCGCGTCTTGCCATTGATATCTTCCAGCAACTGCGAAACCTCGCCTGTCACGATGCCACGGTCGGGCTCGACCTTGGAACCGTATTTCTTCGGCCTCAGCTTCTCGGCGACCCACTGACGGGTGGCGATACGGAGCTGCGAACGCCTTATGGCCTCGCCATTCTCCTGCCAGCCGGTGGTCTCGCCGCTCGCATTCTTCTTTTCGATCCAGTCGTCTGCACGGTCATCGGCAATCTCGACCATCTCGTCGACGAAGCCATCCGCCTGGATCTCGCGCGCCAGGGCGTATTTGGCTCGAAACGCCGCCTTATTGTCATCGGCGAGCCAGGAGAGCACACTCGACATCGCCGGCATCCCTTCATCCCGGCAGATCGACCGCAGGCTTTCCCTGTCGGCAATGCGCTCGCAAATCCTGTCGGCAATCGCCTGGGTGAACTTGATCGGTCTGCCCATATGGCCCGCCTTCTGGACGGTTCTAGAACAGTGCGACGATGTTGGAGGCCGTGGTCCCGGTCAGCGCCACGATGGCGGCATGAACCGGCAGGATCGTCCCGGCCGGCACGTTTCTGAAGATGACCGGATCCACGTCCCGACGCGGCGCAATGGCAACATCGCCCGTCGTGCCGATATAAAGCGCACGCGCACCGACAATAGCACTATCGTTCGGCGTCACCACTGCGGCCCGCGAGGCCGGAGCAATCGAAGGGTCCATTACAGTTCTCCTTTGAAGAGGCGAGCGCTACCCGGCCCGATCCCGATGTGATCGAAGATGGGAGGTCAGGCGAAAGAGGATGGGCGATCAATGATGATCTGGGGAAGCTGGCCCGACCGTGACAGACATATCGGTCGGAGGGCGGCGCCGACATGATCGACATCACCTTCTGGATTCAAATTTCGCAGCTTGGATTTACGGTAGTCTTAACTGATTTGCCGGGGGGTGATCAACGGCTAATCGTGAGTCTTGCGTCAGTTTCGAATCAAAACTGCCCGACCAAGCGGGCGCCAGAAATACCATCCGCTCTCCGGCGAGTTTGGCAAAAAGCGCTCCCCACCCTCCGTCATCCTCGGCCTTGAGCCGAGGATCTATGCCCGCTGCTGTTGGAGGCCAAGGTGGATCCTCGGGTCAAGCCCGAGGATGACGGAGCAAGGGGTGAGCTCAGTGGCAAATCCATGGTGGTGGCTCAGTGACACTGTTGGCTTGGTCTTCATGGCATTGGGCGGCCCGACTTGGGTCGACATCACCTCTGAATTCAAATCTCGCAGCTTGGATTTACGGTAGTCATAAATGATCCGCCAGGGGGTGATCAAGTGGTTTTGATTGAGGTTATTCGTCGGTTTGAAATCGCCCGATCGGCAGACCCCTCACCGCTTTTCGAGCCTACAGCTCCGGCGTACAATGAGCAGGCTGTTGAACAAACGGTGGAGAAGTTCAGTGAGAACCACGAGACTTTTTCTTTGCCTCGTCGCTTTTCTCAGCGCCACGCTCGCTGGAAACCCAGCTGATGCCGACGAAATGGTTCGCTTCGAAAGCGCGCCCGTCAAGCTCAGCCCGTTTCGAATCCGCAAGGCCAATGAACAGGGAGAGAGCCTCCCTCAGCCGCAAGGCACCCCCCTGCTCGGATATGTGTCCCGCCCTCAGGGTGATGGTCCCTTCCCGGCGGTCGTCGTGCTACATGGATGCGAGGGTATGCGTTTGAGCGTCAAAGACCTTTGGCCGAAGCGGCTGGTCTCATGGGGTTACGTCGTGCTCGTCGTCGATAGCTTCACCACCCGCAATATCAAGGACACGTGCCAAAGCACTCTGCCCGATCGCGTCTTCGACGCCTATGGCGCTTTGAATTTTTTATCGAAACAAAGCTTTGTCGATATCAGGCGCGTTGCCTTGATGGGCTTTTCAGCGGGCGGCACGGCGACGCTGGAGGGAACAAAAATCGAAGGCAACGAACAGCTCATGGACCGAAAATTCCGGGCAGCGGTTGCCTACTATCCCCTCTGTGCGGCAAGTCAGGGCGATGCGACAGTGCCGACCCTGATCTTGAGTGGGGACCGGGACAATTGGAGCCCGGCCGACCGATGCCGGAAGAGGCTTGCCGGTCTGAGTGACAATAGCCCGCCCATCGAGCTCAATATCTACAAAGGTACCTACCACGATTTCGATGCCCCGGAGTTTAAGGTGGGGCGGCGGGTGTTTGGCCACATCGAAAAATACAATCCAGACGCTGCCGAAAAATCGATCAGCAGCGTTCACGCATTCCTTCAGAAGTACCTCTCGAACTAACGCGCGAGCTCGATGCGTGCCGTCTGTCTGATGCCGGCCTCGCCGCCCGTGTCGTCCGCGAAGATGTCATCACGCGCGGCGGCGGCCTGCTGGTTGTGCGCCCGTTCGTCCCGATATCAAATGGTGCTCGGCCGCGCGGAGGTGGTGGATTGGCTGGCGGAAGACATAAACTCTTCGGCGGTGGGCAGTTTTCCCTGTGGAGTCAGGTCGTCGACGGCCTTGGGAAGATCGCGGCTCAGCCGATCGAGAATCTGCTGATGTGAAAGGCCGGTATTCGAAGCAATCTCGTTCAGAACGTCCGGGCCCAGTGCTTCGGCGAGTTGGCCGTCATTGATGTCGGCATTCTGGCCGGGCTGTACCCATGAGTCGATCTTGTCACCGTGTCCGTTCTGCTGAAACGTCTTCAGGAGATCGCCCAGACCGCCGCTGACGATGCCGCCGGATGTCAGCCCGCCGAGCAGGCCGCCGAGACCGCCCGAACCACCCAGTCCGCCAAGGAGGCCCCCAAGCCCACCCGGCTGCTGGTTTCCCGCGCCAGACTGCTGAGGGTTCTGGATGCCCCGCAGCAGCTCCCCGATCTTGTCCCTGTTCTGGTAGCCGGCAACGGCAAGGACGGCGAGAAGCGCCTTCAATTGACCGCTCATCATGATGAATCCTCCAATGGTGCTTCAACGATGCAGGCGGCCCAAAGCAGCGCGCTGCATGGGCAGCAATGTTCGGATTGCCCAAAGGTTCCGCGCCGGCTGCATTCGGTCGACGATCGCGAAGGCCGGCCGACTTATTGCTCACGCCGCGGCTCAGATTTCCGGGCAGCCTCGCTGGTTGGCGAAGGTCATTCGCTCCGGTCCCCGGCGCGTCATCCCCTGGACAACGATGCTGCGGGGAGACATGCGTATGATCTGCGCCCTGCGAAGTCCTTCGCTGCGTGCGATGTCGAGAGCATCGTCCGGATCGCAGCCTCGCCGTCCGCGCCGGTCATATCGGTCATATCGGTCAGGGTCGCGATCACGATCGTAGACGCCCAGTCCGCCGGGGCCGACACGCAACTCCAAGTCCTGCGCCGCGGCGATCGTCGGCGCGATTGTCAGCCCGCTTATCGCGGCCAAGCCGACCAGGACAAACTGAAGAGATTGATGCATAACTTCCTCCCACGGTGCTATCACCATTGGAGTAGCAACATCGGCATGCGCGTTTTGTTCCTCATGGCACGAGGGCGTTGGATCATTCCGTAAGAACAGCCGAACGCGCCGCCACCTGAGCGGCGTAGCGACCGGGCGTCGATCAAACAAATTAGTCTTGACTCATCAATTAGCATGCGCTATTGATTTCTCCATGACCGAAGCCGTTTCCATCACCGCCGTCATGCGCGCGCTTGCCGATCCCACACGGCGGGCCGTGTTTGAGCAGATCGTCAACGCCGATGAGATCACCGTCGTCGAACTGACGCGGGCAAGCCGCGTCACGCAGGGCGCGGTTTCGCAGCACCTCAAGGCCCTGAAACAGGCGGGCCTCGTCACTGAGCGCCCCGAAGGGCGGAAGGTCTATTACCGCGCCGAGCCGGAAGGCCTGGAACCGCTTGTCGACTGGATGAGCCATTACGGCCTCTTCTGGCGCGAACGTTTTGCCAATCTCAGAACATTGCTGAAGGAAATCGATCCATGAGCGACGCCGCATTGAAGCATGACACGCAGGAGATCGTGGTTGACGAGGTTTTCCCGCATCGGCCGGAGACGCTCTGGAAAACGCTGACCACGGCCGATCTGATGGGCCGCTGGCTGATGATGCCGGCGGGCTTCGAGCCGGTGGAAGGCAAACGCTTCACCTACCAGACGACGCCGGCCGGCGCCTGGGACGGCACCATCCACTGCCGGGTGCTGGAGGTGAAGCCGAACGAGCGTCTCACCTATGCCTGGGAGGGCGGGCATGAGGGAAATGTCGGCTACGGCTCTCCGCTCGACACCGTCGTCACCTTCATCCTGTCCGAGGTCGAGGCCGGCACGCGGCTTCGTCTCATCCATTCCGGCTTCATCCTGCCCAGGAATGAAACGGCCTTCCAAAAGATGGGCGAAGGCTGGAAGAAGGTCGTGAAGAACATCGGCGCCGTCACCGACGCGAAGAATTGAAACGACCGAACGCGGTCGCCAGTACAGCATTTCATCAGGAGAGAGACATGAGCAAGCCTTACACCGGCGGATGCGCCTGCGGTGCGATCCACTATGAAATTTCAGCCGAGCCGATTGCGATGAACGACTGCCAATGCCGCGACTGTCAGGCTTCAAGCGGCACCGGGCACGGATCCTATCTGACTTTCCCGAGCCGGCAGGCGGTGAAGCTGGAGGGCCAGGCGACGCATTGGCAGATGGTCGCCGACAACGGCAACGTCAAGACGCGCGGCTTCTGCCCCGCCTGCGGCGCACCCGTCTACATGACCTTCTCCTACATGCCTGACTTCTTCACCATTCATGCCGCCAGCCTCGACGAGCCCGGCCGGTACCAGCCGCAGATGGTGACCTACACCGCGCGCGGCCTTGCCTGGGACAGGGTCGATCCGGCGGCGCAGACATTCGAAGGAATGCCGTCGATGTGACGCTCCTGCATAAATCCGGTGCAATCGCCCGTAGATCGTCATGTGCAGTGAACAAGACGCTCACACGAGTTGACGCAGGCGGTGCCAGGAGAGTTCAATTTCCGGCATGGTGAAAAGGCGCCGTGCAACAGCACGGCGCCGGTGCATCACGCGCGCGTCATGCGGCGATGGAGGGATAGTCGGTATAGCCTTCGGCGCCGCCGCCATAGATGGTCGCCGGGTTCACCTCCGTCAGCGGAGCAGCGGTCTTCAGTCTCTCGACGAGATCAGGATTGGCGATGAATGGCCGGCCGAACGAGAAGAGATCCGCCGCGCCCTCCGTCAATCGCAACGTTGCGCGGTCGAGGTCGTAGCCGTTATTGGCGATGTAGGTGTTTGCGAACTTGGCCCTGAGCTCGGCGTAGTCAAAGGCAGCAGACTCATTCGGCCCGCCGCGCCCTGCTTCGACGACATGGAGATAGGCAATCCCCATCTGGCCAAGCTTTTCGGCGATATAGTTGAATTGCGCCTGCGGATCGCTCGAGGTGATGCTGTTGACCGGCGAAATCCGCACCCCCGTGCGCTCCGCGCCGACCTCGGCAGCCACGGCGGCAGCGACTTCCAATATCATCCGGGCGCGATGTTCGACCGAGCCGCCATAGGCGTCGGTGCGGCTGTTGGAGCCGTCCTTGGCAAACTGTTCCAGCAGATAACCGTTGGCGCCATGGACTTCGACGCCATCGAAGCCCGCGGCAATCGCGTTGGCGGCGGCGCGGCGGAAATCGGCGATGATCGTCTGGATCTCATCCAGTTTGAGCGCGCGAGGTTCGGACACGTCGACGAAGGCATTGTTCACGAAGACCTTGGTCTCGGCCTTGATGGCCGATGGCGCGACCGGCGCCTGCGCATTCGGCTGCAGATCGACATGCGAAATACGACCGACATGCCAGAGCTGCAGGAAAATGTGTCCGCCTTTGGCATGCACCGCGTCGGTGACTTTCCGCCAGCCGTCGATCTGGGCTTGCGTATAAATTCCCGGTGTATCCTGGTAGCCCTGCCCTTCCTGCGAAATCTGCGCGCCCTCCGAGATGATCAGGCCGGCTGTCGCCCGCTGGGCATAATATGTCGCGGCGATATTGCCCGGCACGAAGCCGGCGCCGGCTCTGTTGCGGGTCAAGGGCGCCATCACGATCCGGTTCGCCAGCGTCAGCTTGCCGAGTTTGTAGGGTTCAAAAATTGCGTTGTCCGTCATTGCGTTTCTTTCGTCTGATTTCATGGATCTCTGCCAGGCCTCGGAGTTTCGCGCCGAAACCCGGCACAGGCCGGCCTTGCGACACAGCCTGTGTTTGTGACAGCGCGTTTCTTCGGGAAGCGCTAGGAGGCGGCGCGATAGCGCTCTGCAGGCTCAGCCTGCGAAAAGCCCGGGATCATCACCTGGCGCGCGGCCTGATAGGCATCCCATTGGGCGGCATCGTGCAGCGGCGGGATGGTGATGGGCTCGCGCTTGTCGAAGCCTGCCAGGGCGGCGTCCACGAGTTCGCCCACTTCCATCACGCCGGAGAGCGTGTTGACGTCGATGCCGGAAAGCTCCCAGATCTCCGTGCGCGTTGCCGCCGGCAGGACCGCCTGAACGTAGACGCCTTTGGGACCGAGTTCGAGGCTGAGCCCCTGGGAAAGAAAGGTCACGAAGGCCTTGGTGGCGCCGTAGACGGTCATTCCGAATTCCGGGACGAGCCCGACGACCGAGGAGACGTTGACGATGGCGCCCGAGCCCGCTTCGACGAAGCGTGGCGCAACGGCGCTGGAAAGGCGGGCAACCGCCGTCGCGTTGAGCGCGATCAGCTGGGCGATATCATTGACGGGCTGATTGACGAACGTGCCTTCGAGGCTGGTGCCGGCATTGTTGACGAGAATTCCGATCCGATGGTCGTCGCGCAGACGGGCTTCCACCGCAGCAAGCTCATCGGATTTGGTGACATCGGCCTGCAGGATGTCGATCGTTACGCCGGTTTCTTCGCGAAGTCGCGCCGAGAGAGCATCCAGCCTTGCCTTATTGCGCGCAACCAGTACGAGATTGTGCCCACGGCGGGCGAAACGGTCTGCATATGTCGCTCCAATGCCCGAGGAGGCGCCGGTGATGAGGACGGTGGGAGTGTCAGTCATTGTCTTGTTCTCTTTCGAATGAGCGTTATATAATTATGATGACGATCCTAATTACTGATTTAAAGTGATGGCTATCATAAAAAAGTCAATGGCAGAGAGGGAGAAATCTCAACATGAAAATCAGCCGTGAGCAGATGGCCGAAAACCGCCTAAGGATCCTGGAAGTCGCAAGCCGGCTGTTTCGGGAAAAAGGATTCGAGGCCGTCGGCGTTGCCGAGGTGATGAAGGCTGCGGGCCTGACGCATGGCAGCTTCTACGGTCATTTCAGCTCGAAGGACGACCTGATCGTCCAGGCGCTCGCGCATGCGCTTGGCCAGCGCAATGGCGCGTCACTCCCGCTTGGCGCCTACATGGAAGAGTATCTGTCGCCGCACCATCGCGACAACAGGGCCGGTGGCTGCCCGATTTCCGGACTTGCCGCCGACACGCTGCGCCAGACGCCTGAGGCCCGCGCGGCGGTGACGGAGGGTGTGCGGGCGCAGATCGACTGGATGAGTGAGAAGGTCGAAGGGCCGGACGCCGACCGCCGACGCCGGGCAATCGCCAACTGGTCGGCGATGGTCGGGGCAACGATCCTCGCTCGCGTCATCGTCGATCCCGCCCTGTCCAAGGAAATATTGACGGAGACGCTGGCCTGGATCGATGACGGAGCCGACCGACAGGCTTCGGCACCGGCAAAAGCCAAATGAGGAACCGCGACGGCCAGCGGCCGCGTCGCGCCGCAGCTATCATCCCATCGCCGGATCCCAGATCCTCGATGCCGACCCACTATAGGTGAGCAGCCGTCGGCTGAGCGTCCTGCCCCAGCAGCTTTTTGTCGTTGTTGACGCGCTTTAGTCTCGATCGTAGCTCGGCCGCCAGCCGCGGGTCATGCCGCCGCCCATGGCGCCTTCTGCCAATATCAACTGCCGGCGCAAATGGCGGACGTCCTCCAGCAGCGTGCCGATTGCGGCCCGCATATCGCCATTGTGATAGGCGACCACCTCGGCAAGCTCATTTTCGACCGGCGGTGACGATGTTTCGGCTTCCATGGCGGCGCTCAAGGGAAGATCCCGGCCATTTTGAGCTTGCCGCAGAAGCTCGCTATGGCTTTCGCGACGCCCTCACCGCAGGGAAACTTGAACGGTCGCGTGGCTTCCTGGGTCAGAATCGGCTCGCCGGTTGCGGCGTCACGGCCGGTCACATGCATCGTCAGCAGGATACCGCAGGCCTCGCCGGCGGCCTCGTCGATCGCCATCTGGACATCGCCCAGATAGGCATCGCTGGGGATGTCGATCATGAAGGCCGTGAAATATCTCACACCGCGGCTCCCCGCCACCGCCTTGGCCAGGCTTGCATGCACCTCGGAGACCCCAATCTCCTTCTCCGGCGGCCACATCACATCACTTACAGGCCACGCATCATCTTCCACGGCTTCGCCGATCGGCTGCTCACGCATATCCGCTCTCCATATCTTCGGTTTTCAGATGGCGGCCGCCGCGCCGATGTTCTTATTATGTTCTGATACCGAAGAGAGTCAAGACGGGTGTTTTGCTGTGAGCAAGCTTTCAGTGCAACCGCCGGAGCGTGGTGCATGATCAAAAGATCTGCACCCGCTCCGGCCCTATCTTACGGGTCCGCAGGACGGGTCGAGACGAGTGACTCGACCTTGGTAGGTTAGGGTGAGGGGCAGCCATTGGCGCGAACCGAACCATGTTTGCCTCGAGCCGGCTTGATGCGAGGCTGATCCGGGCGTAATCCAGAACGCAGCCACCCTCTCCTTCGACACCAATTTGAAACGACCCCATGGCGCACTCTCTCAACACTGCCCTATCGCCCGCCGGCGGCCCCAACCAGCCGAAACTTGATACGGACGACATCTGGCAGGCCCGCGTCGAACTGGCGGCCTGCTTCCGGATGGCGGCAAGGCTCGGCATGGAGGAAGGGATCTGCAACCATTTCTCGGCCGTCGTTCCGGGCTATGACGACCTGTTCATCGTCAACCCTTACGGCTACGCATTTGCCGAACTGACGGCCTCGATGTTGTTGATCTGCGACTTTCACGGCAATGTCGTGTCAGGCAGCGGGCAGCCCGAGGCCACCGCTTTTTACATCCACGCCAGGATTCACAAGAACGTCCCGCGCGCCAAGGCGGCGTTCCATACCCATATGCCTTATGCCACCGCCCTTTCCATGACCGAGGGCGATCCCCTGATCTTTGCCGGGCAGACCGCCTTGAAATTCTATGGACGCACGGCCGTCGACCGCAACTATAACGGCCTGGCGCTCGACACGCGCGAGGGCGATCGGATTGCGGCTGCGATCGGCGATGCCGACATCGTCTTCATGAAGCACCACGGCGTGATGGTCTGTGCACCGAATATCGCCGAGGCCTGGGACGACCTCTATTACCTCGAGCGCGCCTGCGAAGTGCAGACGCTCGCCCTGTCCACCGGGCGTGACGTCCTTGCCGTCGCGCCTGAGATTGCGGAGGCGGCGTACCGGCAAATGCGCGAAGGAGACCCGGAGTCGGCCCGGCTCCATCTGGAGTCGGTGAAGCGCGCGCTCGATCGCAGCGAGCCGGAATACAGGCGCTGAGCCGCAGACCGTAGTTTAGGCGTGCGCCGGTCGCCAATGCGGATAGGTGACATAGGCGGTGAGCGCGCCTTCGTCATGCGAGCGGATGGTCACCGCTTCGCCCTTGGGCATGTAGACGATCTCGCCTGGCCCGGCGGTAACTGTTCCCAAATCCGTCGAGACCGATAGCCGCCCTTCCAGAACGATCATGACGTCGTCGACTTCAATCGTCTCGGTGAGGCTCTGGCCGGGCGCGTAGCGTCCATAGCCGATGGTGATCGGCCCGCCCTGCCGCTCGTCGACCAGATTGCCGACGAAGATGTCCGCCTGCTGCCCGGGAGAACGCTCCAACGCCACATCGGTAACCGTGAACTTACGGATTTTCATCGTCTTCCTCCATTGCCGCGTGCAGAGGTAGCGCGGAAATCCCGCACGCCAAGAGCGCTCGTCTATCAATGCCGAACATGCCGATGACTGCTTTGCGGGCTGCGATGGCGCTCATGATTGCGACCGCGAGTTCTTCAGTGATTTAGCAAAAATACAACCATACGTATTTGCTTTTGGTTTATATTCGGCTGTTAGTGATCGCGTTTGTAGCAATTTCTTTGCGCCGCAACCACAAGCACGGATACCGGGAAGGCAGGTTTTGTATGTTGCCTCGTTTCATTGTTGACCGATCTGGTAACTTCGGAATCATGACGGCGCTGCTCGTCGTCCCGCTGTTCGGGGCGGCGGGTACAGCCATTGATTTTGGCAGCGCCCTGTCGCTTCGCACCGAACTCTATGCCGCTGCGGACGCGGCGGCGGTCGGATCCATTACGCCGAATTCACAAGCGGCAACGCAAGCAAACACAATGTCCGGCGATGGGTCGCTGACGCTCGGAAAATCCGAAGCCCAGAAGATCTTCTTTTCGCAGATGTCTAAAGAACATGGCGACGTGCCCGTCACCGTCGACATCAGCGTTCAAAAAAGGGGCGGTGTTCTCAGCTCGACCGTATCCTTTAACGCGACGATGCCCACGAGCTTCATGCAGGTGATGGGATTTCATCAGATCACCGTTTCCGGGACGGCAACGGCCCAGTATGAGACGCCGTCCTATATGGATTTCTTCATGCTGTTGGATAACACTCCATCAATGGGCGTTGGGGCCACCGCTGCTGACATAACCGCCATGAAAAATGCGACAGCAAGCGGCCACGATGGCGGCAAAGATAAAAACTGCGCATTCGCATGCCATATCGTTTCTGAAAAGGGCGTCGAGGATAAGAAAAGCTATTACAATGTCGCACGCAATAATGGCGTGACCATCCGTATCGACGTGGTCGCCGCTGCCGTCAAAGCCTTGATGGCTAAGGCAAAGGACACGCAGTCCATGGCAAGCCAATTCAGGGTCGCTGCCTATACGTTCGGCAAGACTGCCCAGGACGCCAAAGCCGCAAAGCTCTTCAAGGTCTCCGACCTGGACTATGATCTTAGCGCCGTAGCAGTCGCGACGGACATGATAAATCTTATGAGCATTCCTTATCAGAACTACTACAGCGACCAGCAGACGAGCTTTGACGAAGCGCTGAAAGGGATCGAAAGCGAAATCAAGGGCAACGTCGGCAAGGGCACCAGCAATGCCGATCGCCAGAAGATCGTATTTTTCGTGGCTGACGGTGTTGGGGATAGCTATAAGCCGGCCGGCTGCACTAGCCCGAAAGGGGTAAACGGCGGACGATGCATCGAACCGATCGACACGACTTATTGCCAGAAGCTCAAAGATCGCGGCATCAAAGTCGCCGTCCTTTATACGACCTATCTGCCCCTGCCCGACAACGACTTCTACAAGGATTGGGTAAAGCCCTTCGAGACCAAGATCGCCGCGAAAATGGAAGAATGCGCAACCCCCGGCTTCTATTTCGCGGTTAGTCCCACCGAAGGTATTGAACAGGCCATGGAGGCCTTGTTCCTGAAGATCGTCAGCGCGCCTCGGATAACCAGCTAGGCCCGGGAGCTATGCCTAACCGTGATCGTCACCCGGTTCGCCGAGGTGGCGCTGGACCCACTTGATCTCATTCGATGCCGTGCGCCCGAAATGCCGTTTGAAATCGCGGCTGAACTGCGCCGGGCTTGCGTAGCCGACCGACGCCGCCACCTCGGCGATCGTTCTCGTCCGGCGGGCGATCATCAATCTTGCTTCGTGAAGGCGCATCGCCTTGACGTATTGCATCGGACTGTTGCCGGTCAGAGCCTTGAAATGGACATGGTAGGAGGGAACGCTCATGCCCACCTCTCTTGCCAGATCGGTGATCGCGATCTCCGAGCCATAGTTTTTCCGCAGCCAGGCCAGGCTCCGAATGATCTTTCCGGATCTGCCTTTCTGCTGAAGGGCCGCGATCATTGCACCGCCTTGCGGACCGACCAGGACCCGGTAGTGCAGTTCGCGCAGAATGCCGGCGCCAAGCACATCCGCCTCGACGCTGCTGCCGAGTGCCGTCAGCAGGCGCAGCAGCACATCCTCTATATCGCCGGACATCCTGCTCGACACGAGACTTCTCGGCTCGTCGCCTGGCAGTTCGGCATGTTTTCCCACTTGCAATGCGATCTCGGCCGCCATCTGCATATCGAACTCGACATAGACCGCAAGCAATGGCCGCTCGGGACTGGCGGTCGACATCATCCGGAATGGAACAGGCAGCGACACCGCCAGATAATGCTCCTCATCATAGAGGAAGACTTCGCCTTCGAGGATGCCCTGCTTGCTGCCCTGCAGGACGAAAACCGCGCCCGGTCTATAGAGCACCGGGATGTCGTGGAGCACGGCTTCGGTGCGCAGGATGCGGACGGAGCTAAGCGCCGTCGGATTGTATCCGTGACGCGGGGCGAGACGTCCGGCCAGCGCGACCATCTCCCCTCGCCTGGATGGGCCGCGATCACCTTGCATAGGATTTGGCAACATATTCAGACAATCCGCCATCGAAGCACGGGGTTCTTCATACTATTTGTCAAATCCCATCCTCAATCAAGGAATCTTCGCTCATGTCACGAAAGACCTTCTTCATCACCGGATCGAATTCCGGCTTCGGGCTCGCCATTGCGTCTGCGGCTCTTCAGGCCGGTCACAGGGTGATCGGCACCGTGCGCTCGCAGGCGTCGCTGACAGCGCTCGCCAAAACCCTGCCCGGCCTGCGGCCGGTCCTTTGCGACGTCACGGAGTTCGACCGGATCGACGATGTCGTCGGCCAGGCGGAGGAGGAGCATGGGCCGGTCGACGTGCTGATCAACAATGCCGGCTACGGCCATGAAGGCGTGCTCGAGGAGTCGCCGATCGAAGAGATGCGGCGGCAGTTCGAGGTCAACGTTTTCGGCGCCGTCGCCATCGCCAAGGCGTTTCTGCCTCGGTTTCGCGCGCGACGCCAAGGGTTCATCGTCAACGTCACGTCGATGGGCGGCATGATCACCATGCCCGGCATCGCCTATTACTGCGGCAGCAAGTTTGCGCTGCAAGGCATATCGGAAGTGATGCGTTCGGAAATGGCGCCGTTCGGTGTCCATGTGACCACCCTTTGCCCCGGCTCCTTCCGGACGGACTGGGCCGGACGATCGATGGTCCGCACCGAGCGGTCGATCGCCGATTATGATGCCCTTTTCGACCCGATCCGCGAGGCGCGACAGGCCGTCAGCGGCAAGCAGCGCGGCGATCCCGCCAAACTGGCCGCCGCGGTTCTAGAGCTCATCGAATCCGATAATCCGCCGCCGCAGCTTCTGCTCGGCAGCGACGCCCTCAAGCACGTGTCGGACAGGATCGTTCGCCTCCAGCAGGAGATCGAGGCGTGGAAATCCGTCACCCTCTCGACCGACGGCTGACGGCGGAACATCAATCAGCCAGCTCTCATTGGATGATTTTCCCGCCCTCGGCCGCCTCAGCTTCCGCCTGAGCGCCTGTTCCTGTTCGTATGACTTATGCGGGAAATGCTCGAAGCACCACCAGCGCGTTGGCACGGCCGGGGACGGGCTGTGGCCCCAGCCTCCCCATTCCTTGCAGCATGTGCCGTCAGCAATCCGGTGCTCGCAATAATGCTCAACGATCACATTGGCGCCCGGTGCACTCGAATGGCCTTCGATGCTCATGGGTGCGCCGTCCTTGGTTTTCCGCTCTTGATGCTCTCATAGATCATTTCGAGCCGCCTTGAGGCGACGTAGGCACTGTCCTCGTATCCAGCCGACGGCCAATCCAGTCGATGGCTGCCGTCTGTCGCCACGATCCAGAACCATCGATTATCGATCCCTCCGCCTGCCTGTGACCGGAATATCCTTCCGATCTGGGTATCGCCGTCGAAAGCGACGTAATCGTCGCCGGGTTTCTCCCTCCAGGCGTGCCGCCATTTGTATTTGATGTCCCGGCCGCTGACATATTCCCACGATTTCCATGTGATTTGTTCTGGCATGCGTCGTCCTGCCCTCTCGCGAGGTATCTCTTTGACCGCACGGTTGATGGATGGCTCCCGCCCGAGCCAGTGAATTCAGAGCAGCGTCGGTTCCGGATCGGGGTCGATCGGATCGATGATGTCAGCCGTGTCGTTCTTGGGCGAACCCACATTGCGGCCGATCGGCCACATGGTCATCAGTTCAGCCGGGAACGGCTTCACCAAATCGGCCGGATCAGGCTCCGGCGATAGCCAGCGCTCGTAATCTTCGCGGTGCAGGACGACCGGCATGCGGTCATGGATCTGCGCCATCATCGCATTCGGCTCACAGGTCACGATGGCGAAGCTCCGGGTCTCTATGTCATTGTCGCGCCGCATCTCCCAGATGCCGGCGAGCGCAAAGGGCGAGCCGTCAGCCATGGCGATCGCATAAGGCTGCTTGTTCTTGCCGGTGCCGAAAATATCCTTCCACTCGAAGAAGCCGTTGATCGGCACTAGGCAACGGCGCGACCTGTAGGCCGCGCGGAATAGGCCGTTGGTACCGATACCCTCGCAGCGCGCGTTGATCGGCGGGGGCCGCCCTCCCGGCTTCATCCATTCCGGCATCAGACCCCAGCGAGCGCTGGCGAATACCGGCCCCATGATATCAGGCTCGCGGACCATGTCGCGAATGATGATGGGATAATCCAGCGTCGGCGCACCGTTATAGCGCGGAAATCGGTTCCCGAGCGCATCGATCGCACCACGCTCCGCGAAGGCGAAATTGCGCACCAGTTCCTCAAGCGAGGTCTTGATATAGACGCGGCCGCACATCCAGAACTCCATCCCGCATATTAGATGTTCCGATTATGTTCTGGCGTTTCGAGGCGAGTCAAGGCCGGTCGCTACAACCGATGCGTCATCACTTTCGCCCGCGTCAAGAGTGAAGCCGGTTACCGCCTCAACGACGGCCGATGGCAGAAAACTGCATTCCGCTTGACAGCCTTCCTACTGGAAGGTAGATAAGCGCCATGAGCAATCTTTCGACGACGTCCGACGAAATCCTGACTTCTGCCCGAGCATTGATCATGACCGGAGGCTATAACGGCTTCAGCTATGCCGATATTGCTGCCGTCGTCGGGATCCGCAAGGCGAGCATCCATCACCACTTTCCGAGCAAAACCGATCTGGTGCGCACGCTGGTCGTGCGCTATCGCGAAGATGCCGAGGCGGGTATTGCGGGCCTGGAGCAGCAGGTGCGGAATCCGCTGGCACTCCTCCAGGCCTATGCGGGCCACTGGGCCCAGTGCATCGAGGACGCCAGCCGGCCGTTTTGCGTGTGCGCCCTGCTGGCAAGCGAACTGCCGGCGCTGCCGCCGGAGGTCGCAGCCGAGGTCAAGGCTTTCTTCCGCTTTGCGTCGACATGGCTGACCTCGGTCATGGAGCGAGGCTTGAAGGATGGCAGTTTGACACTATCGAGCGTACCGCGTGTCGAGGCTGAAGCCTTCATGGCCTCCGTCCACGGCGCCATGCTGTCGGCCCGTGCTTACGGCACCCCCGAGGTCTTCGCCACTATCCTAGCCCCCACCTTGCAGCGGCTGTCTCCAACGGCCGCTCGATAAAGTTCCGGGCGGATAACAACCCGGAGCGATAACGATGTTCAGTGAAACTACCAACTAGTAGGAAGAACGACATGATCAAGACCATTCTCCCCGCCCTCTTGCTGGGGCTCAGCGCTATCGCGTCGACGGCACTTCCAGCGGCGCCCGTCCATGCCGAAGACCAGAAACCCGAGCAGATCCATATCAGGGGCAGCATCGTCAATTACAGCGGCTCCGCTCTCAAGGTGAAGACCCGCGAGGGAGAGACCGTCAATGTGACGCTTGCCGACGGCTGGAAACTGGCGAGCGTCGCAAATGCTGCGGTCACCGACATCAAGCCGGGCGACTTCGTCGACATTGCATCGCTGCCGAGCGCAGGCGGCGGCGACGGCGCGCTTGAAGTGCTGATCTTCCCGCCGGCATTGAAGGGTGCCGGCGAAGGCAGCTATGGCTGGGACCTCAAGCCCAACAGCAGCATGACCAATGCGACCGTCGCCGACGCCGTCAAGGGCGTCGATGGCCGCACCGTCACCGTCTCCTATCACGGCAAGGAAAAGAAGATCGCCATTCCGGATGGCACGCCCGTCGTCACCATCGCTCCGGCCACCAAGGACGATCTCGTGCCCGGCGCCGGCGTCTTCATTCCGGCCGAGAAGTCGCCGTCCGGCCCCCTCGCCCATCAGGTGCTTGTCGGCAACAATGGCGTGGTCCCGCCCATGTGACCACGTCGTCGCCGGTCGGCCGGGCCGCCCCCGGTTCGACCGGCGATTTGCCAGGGAATGCCGCCTGATCGGCAGGCGATCGACCCGAATGACGGAGAACGTCGTCTCGACAGCAGCCCGGCGGTGCCCAGCGGTTCGGGCAAACCAAGAAAATCCAATCCCCATGACGGACGCCGCCACCGATGACGGTGAGCCGCCCCTATCAGACCAACACCATCACATTCAGGAAAGAGATCATGATGACCACCGATCAAACCACCGTCGCATCTGGCGACAGGGAAGAGTGGCTGACGCGCTATTACTTCACGCGAGCAGCCTTTTCCGCCATCTGGGTCGCCGCCGCCTTGACCACTGGCCGCCAGTCGCTTGCCGTCGCGGCCGCCCTGCTGATCCTCTACCCGGCCTGGGATGCCGCCGCCAATCTTGTCGATGCAGTCCGCAACGGCGGCCTGGCAAACAACCGCAGCCAGGCAATCAACGTCGCCGTCAGCGCGGTGACGACAGCCGCGGTGATCGTCGCGCTGACGATGAGCATGAACTGGGTCCTCGGTGTCTTCGGCCTGTGGGCGATCTTTTCCGGCCTGCTGCAACTTGGAACCGCTGTGCGGCGCTGGAAGACCAATGGCGGCCAGTGGGCGATGATCCTCAGCGGTGGCCAATCTGCCGTCGCAGGCGGCTTCTTCATCGCCCAGGCGCAAATGCCGGAAGCGCCGTCCATTGCCAACATCGCTGGCTATGCCGGCCTCGGCGCCTTCTATTTCCTGGTGTCGGCCGTCTGGCGGAGCGTCACGCAGATGCGGCGGAAGCGGGTCTGAGGTGATCGAAGCGGGAGTCTCCAAGTTCGTGGCGGGCGGCGTCGGAATGGCTCGCCCGCCGCCCCTACTTCCTGTCATGTCATGATTGGTCGTGAGACGTCGTCGTGCTTCTAGGTATTTGCCTCTAATGACTCTCCTGATCTCCAAATTCATCCTATCAGGCGCATCGGAACGTCTTCCGCGCGGAAGCAACCGGATTCGCCGATCGACAGCGATGTCACGCCTAAACCTCGATCTTCGCCTTCGACCTAAGAAAAGGATGTTCACCGACGTATCGGCGGCCACCGGCAATTGCAGCCCTCCCTCCGTTGCTAGGCGCTTGATGAATGTCCGATTGCGCACAGACGGCGACAGAGCAGGAACTGCGACGCAGCAGGCAGGTTCGTTTGGTTGGCACGTAAGCAGCTAACAAGGGAGCTCATCATTTTGGAGAAGCTTATCGAAGGTGACTTCGACATCACATGGGCAGTTCCCGTGTTCGTTCGTATCGGCAACGGCTTCCGCGAGCGTATCGACGGACCCAGGGCTGCACTGGAAGCTTTAATATATCGTTGGCCGTCGCAAACGCAGGCGGAATACGCCATTGCCAAGTGCAGATGCTCAGACGCCATCATACACCATGGAAGCGCTGAGCTTGCTCGCAGGACATTCATAGATGCTGCTGTCGCTGCGGAGGTGTTCTCATGAGTGTTCCTCCAATAGATACCGCGCAATTGGCGATAATCCTGGGAGCGCTGACGCTCGTATGTTGGATGGCGGCGGGGTTGATGGCCGTTCTTGGCGCTGCCGAGGAAATCAAAGACGTTAAGATAGGCCGGACCTCTCAGCTTTTGATCTCCGCCTTCACGGGTGCGGGCGTTACTTCGGCGGTCGCGATGATCGCGGTGCTGGTATTCGTATGACCATAGCAGCCTCTGGCAGTCTGGATCCGTTGCGGTCGCCTGAAACGGCCCTTTCAGCAAAAAGCTTTCACGCGCCGGAACTTTTCATGGTCCGCAGGGTTGCGGTGTAAAATTGAGGGGAGCGCTATGTTTCGATACAAGAGGTCATTCATTCTCGCCGCGTGCTCGATCGGTGCCGGCTTCTGCGTGTTCGCCGTCGGCGCTTTTTCCGACCCGCTGCCGCCTGACACCACCTACCGACCGCTTCCAACGATGCCGTTTTCCGACGCCCGGCGAATTGACGAGGCGCAGAAGCCGGACGTCATGAAGCGCCAACTGGATCTCCTTCAGAGGCGGTACGATCTCTCTGATAAGCCCATGCCCGGCGCGATGATGTCAGGCGGCATGAAACCCGTTCAAGCTGACATCCGCGTCAGGTTGCCTGCGGGCGTGACATGGGGTGAGCTGACCGCGATGAAGCCGGCGGAGATCAAGCAGAAAAATCTCCTGCCCGAAGGCTTTCTCCCTCTCCCCCATGTCAAGCAGGCGACTGGCGGACAGGTCTTTCCCAATCGGCAGATCGACGAAATCCACGCGCAGGAGATGCGCGACCTCCGCAGGTTCGACGTCGACTTTGACCTTCCCGACAACCTGACGCCCGAGTTTCCGCCTCCGATCTTCCTGACGACGCACCCAGAACTCGGCGACGTCTCACGCGGGCAGCTTCTGACGATCAAGAACTTTTATGAAATCATGAATGGCATCGTCACCCCCGTACAAATGGAGGGTCTGAGGCTCCTTCTGACGCCGTTCCCGCAGGAGGAATTCAATCAGACCGAGGATCGCAAAGTGGCGGACCAAAGCACCGGTGTCGCCTGCCTCGACTGTCATTCCAACTTCCATACCAATGCTGCCTTTCATCTCACGCCCGACGTTCGTCCGCAGGCAGACCGCTTTCGCCTCGACAGCACCAGCCTGCGAGGTCTTTTCAACCAACAGATCCACGGTTCCAAACGTTCGCTTCGCTCCGTCGAAGACTTTTCCGAATTCGAGCAGCGCACCGCATACTTCAACGGCGACCATGTCAGCGCGACGAGGAAGGGCGCAAACCTTCCCGACCGCACCAACCAGGTCGCGATGATGGCGCAGATGCAGAACATCATCGATTTTCCACCCGCTCCCAAGCTCGACGTCTTCGGAAGACTCGATCCTGAACTTGCGACGCCGCAGGAACTGTCGGGCGAGCGAATATTCATGGGCAAGGGTCGTTGCGCCGACTGTCACGTGCCGCAGACCCAGTTCATGGACAACGACATGCACGACCTGAAGCTGGAGCGCTTCTATAAAATCGGGCAGGTCTTCAACGACTTCGTCGCCCTTCCCGACGGTCTGATCAAAACCTTCACCTTGCGCGGCATCAAGGACTCGCCGCCCTATCTGCATGACGGCCGTCTGATGACCTTGGCCGACACCGTTGAATTCTTCAATCTCGTGCTCGGCGTCAAGCTTAATGAGCAGGAGAAGAAGGACCTGGTTGCTTATCTGGTGACGCTTTAGAGGGAGAGACGCCATGTTTCGCAGGGTGCTTTTTACCGTCGCTGTCGTTCTGGCCGGCTCGTCGGCGCTTGGCCAGATCGGCAATCCGGCCGGAATGGGCGTCGACACGCGAATGGCTCGGCCAGGCGTTCCAGCGCCACACCAGACCAACAATCAGGACCGGCTTTTTGCGCAGCTTGCAACCGTCCGGGGGCTTGCTGAAGTCGAGCTCGGAAATCTTGCAGGCGGCAAGGCGAAAGCGGATGCTGTCAAACAGTTTGCCGACATGATGGTCAGCGACCATTCCGACGCAAACAGGAAGCTCAAGGAGCTTGCAGACGCCGCTAAAATCCCACTGTCAGACCAGCTCGACCCCGAACATGCCCTGCTTCGCGAGCGGCTGCGGACGTTGGAGGCAGATGCCTTCGACGCCGCCTATATCAAGGCACAGATCGTTGACCATCAAAAGACCGCGCAACTTCTAGCCTGGGAGATATCGATGGGCGAGGACGGCGATCTGCAGCGGCTGGCCTCATCCCTGCTTCCGGTCGTCCTCGATCATCTGCGGCGAGCACAGGAGATCCATGGACTGCTGACCGGTGCCTCTGTTCGTCTCCCGCCGGAGACGCTGGCCGAGATGGAGCATAGGCAGTAGGCAATGCTTCGGGAGCGGCCTGGTGCAAGCATAGCGACAGTCGTAAATGGAACCATGGAACGACACGCGTCCATTTCGCCCCCACGCCTTCAAGAACGCAACGTTCGTTCGTGGCGCCTGACTGCCGAACGCCGGGCATCAGCGCCAGGAATTCGGGCTTTTGTCGGACATGCTGTATCTGAGGAATAGCATCAACCGGCACTGGAGCGAATTGTGCACGCACAAGTTAGAGCCGTTGAGCACGAGGGTCGTCAGTATGAAAATCCTTGTCATCGGCGCGACCGGACTTGTTGGCAGTGCCGTCTGCACCCGGCTGGCGACAGGCGGACATGATATCATCCGCGCCGTTCGCCCTGGAAAACAGCTCGCAGGTGGGCTCGGCACCTGGGTCGAAGTCGACGTGGCGAGGGCGGTGGAGCCCTCTGATTGGCTGCGTCATCTCGAAGGAACAGATGCTGTCGTCAACTGTGCCGGCGCGTTGCAGGACGGACTGAGGCACAACATGACGGGCGTCCATGCGCAGGGACCGCGAGCGTTGTTCCGCGCTTGCGAGCAGTCTGGTGTACGCCGAATTATTCACTTCTCAGCAATTGGAGTGGATCGGCAGCAGCCGTCGGCGTTCTCGCGCACAAAGCTTTCCGGCGACATGGCTCTGATGGAGACGGATCTCGACTGGGTGATACTGCGTCCCGCCGTGATCCTAGGCGACGCCGCCTTCGGTTCCAGTGCATTGTTTCGCGGCCTTGCCGCGCTGCCGTTTCTGCCATTGATGCCGTCGACCGGCAAACTTCAGGTGGTGCAGGTCGATGACGTCGCCGAAACCGCCGTTCGCCTTGTCGACAAAACTGCCCCATCGAAAATCTCGCTCGAAATCGTCGGCCCGCAAGAGCTCGAATTCGACCAGATTGTAGCTCGATATCGGAGATGGCTTGGCTGGCCTCCCGCCAAGCGCTATCTGCTGCCCCGCCCCCTCGCCAACCTTCTCTATCGGCTCGGCGATTTCGCAGGACTGCTGGGATGGCGCCCGCCGGTTCGAAGCACTGCCGCAAGGGAGATCGTCCGCGGCGCCGTGGGTGATCCAACGAATTGGAGTGCCGCTACGGGAATCCGGCCCTTATCGTTGGACGATGCTTTGGCGCGTCGCCCGGTTTCGGTTCAGGAGCGTTGGTTTGCTAAACTCTACTTTCTAAAGCCCGTCATTTTCGTGCTGCTGCCACTGTTTTGGATATCGACCGGAATAGTTTCTTTGACATCAGGTTTCGACCAGGGTGTCCAACTGATGTTGGCCGGCGGCGCAGGTCGTTTGGCGGCACCGAGCGTGATTGCCGGAGCTCTTGCAGACATTCTCGTCGGATGCGCCATCGCCTTTCGTCGCACTGCACGATGGGGGCTATATGCGGCCATCCTGTTGTCGCTCTTCTATGCGGCAGCCGGCACGGCAATATTGCCTCAGTTGTGGAATGAGCCCCTCGGCCCGCTGACAAAGATATGGCCGATCCTTGTGCTGCACCTGGTTGCTCTCGCGATTCTGGAGGAGCGATGATCTATTTCGTACTGAAATTCCTGCATATTATCGGCGCCACCGTTCTTCTCGGCACCGGCGCGGGGATCGCCTTCTTCATGTTGGTCGCGCATCGCTCCGGCAATGCGACGACCGTGGGCGCAGTAGCGCGGATTGTGGTGATCGCCGACTTCGTCTTTACCACAACGGTCGTGATTATTCAGCCGATCACCGGCGTAGCGCTTGCCTGGAATATCGGCTATTCCCTTTGGGAGCGGTGGATCTTTTGGTCGATCGTTCTCTATCTGTTCACCGGCGCTTTTTGGTTGCCGGTTGTTTGGATGCAGATGGAGATGCGAAACATTGCGACGGAAGCAGCGGCGAAAGGCGAGCCGCTGCCGGCGCGATACCATCGGCTATTTTGGACTTGGTTTTATTTCGGCTTTCCGGCTTTCGCTGCAGTGTTGGGAATTATCTGGCTGATGATTACGCGCCCGGTTTGATGATAGCGTGGCATTGTCTGGCTCTCGGCATCGGTATCTTTCCTTATGCATAGGCATGTCTATTTCGCCTCGGCAGCGTGAGGCTGAAATGGACATCCTCATTCAAACCCCGCCTTATCCTCGATCTTGCGAGGGCCCTTATAATTGGCATGTCCCGAACCTCCGCCATATCCAGCCCTGAGCCTGCTCCTCACGCGCGCGGCAGCGCGTACGGCGAGTCCTTCGCCCGCGCGGCATTCTGGGTGAGGAAGGAAACGGCGAGCGCGACCAGGCGCAAATGCCGGAAGCGCCGTCCATTGCCAACATCGCCGGATACGCCGAAGCGGGCCTGAGCTGATCGGAGCGCGAGTCTCCAAGTTCGTGGCGGTCGGCGTCCGCCGGCCCGCCCGCACGGCTTATCTCCCGTCGTCTCATGAATGGCGAGTGAGCCGACGTGCGCCAATTGCGATGTGACCCCGTCGATCAGCGGGGAGCAACTGCCCAGTCGGGGAATTTGTGATAGCTGCAGGCGTTCATTGAAAACAACGCCACATCATTACCGATTTCGTGGCGCGAAAGCTCCCATTCGAAGGTGTCACGGTCATCGAGACCGTAAGATAACGCCATCGCGGTCAACTCCATGAAAGGCCCTGGGGGATACAGGATACCGTACACCGTCGCCTCCTTTCCCAGGAATTTGCCTTTGATAACTCTCTTGATCTCCAAATCTGCTCTCACCATCCGCGACGGAAAATTTTCTGTCAGAAGCAAACCGGATTCGCCGATCGATAGCGATTTCACGCGCGCCTCAACCACGATCTCCGCTTTCGCCAGCAGTTCATCCTGAGGAGGGCATCGCGGCAATCCGGCTGCTGGCCTGAGACCCATAACCAATAAAGCAAAAACTGCTGTGAAGCCCAGTCGCATGTGCGGATTCAGGAACGCTCTCGGCATCGGTATCTTTCCTTATGCACAGGCGTGTCTATTTCGTCTCGATTGCGCGAGGCTGAAACGAATCCTGGGGATCCGGCCAAGACGCCCCCACCCTCTGTCATTCCAGGCCTTGAGCCTGGAATCCATGCCGGCGGCTGAGCGAGGCCAGAGCGGATCCTCGGGTCAAGCCCGTGGAGGACGGAGTGCTGCGTGGCGTCTGCAGGGGGAACAGCGACGTATCCCCACATGATCGGGTGCCATCAACACCGATTTTTGCCCGTAATTTCGCCCATGAAGGCCTCGCCGAGGTTCGAACACGCGCTTTCAGTTTCCAGTCATCGCTTCTGCCACCGCAGCGTCGGAGATTTCCTTTGCCACCTCTGATATCAACGACCTCAACCACCGATGGGCCGGATCGTTTCGATAGCGGACATGCCATGCCAGCTCGACCGGGAAGCTGCCGAGATCGACCGGTGCGCGCAGGATTTTGAGACGTGGGTCGCGGGCAAGGCGATGGCAGATCAGCCGTGGCAGCGTCGCGCAATAGTCGGTGACGGCCACCATTTCCGGGACCGCCAGGAAATGGGTGACGGAGACCGAGACGTCGCGCCTGAGGCCGGCCTGCTGCAGCATCTGGAACAGGCCGACGCGCATCCGGCCGGGCGGAAGCACGTTCACATGCCGCAGCCGCTGATACTGTTCCTCGGAGATGCTTTCGGCGATCTCGGGATGATCTTTGCGCACGACACAGGCCAATCCATCATCCATGAGATGCTGCACGACCATGTTATCCGGCGGCTCGACGATCCGTCCGAGCACCATTTCCGTCGCGCCCGATATCGCGCCGGTCTCGGCCAGATCATTGCCGAAGGGCGTCAGGCGCAGCCTGATCCCGGGAGCGCATTCGCGCAGCCGCGCCACGATCACCGGCATCAGGACGAACTCGACGTAGCTGTTCGGGGCGATGGTGAACTGCCGTGTCGCCCGCGCCGGATCGAACGCCTGCTGACCGAGAATGACGTCATCGAGGCTCGCCAAGGCCCCGCGGATCACTGGAGCAAGTGCCTCTGCCATCTCAGTCGGCTTCATGCCGTAGCGCTCGCGGATGAAGAGCGGATCGCGCAGCGTATCGCGAAGGCGGGTCAAGGCGTTGGAGACGGCCGGCTGCGTCATGCCCAGTTGTTCAGCTGCGCGCGTGACATTGCGCTCTTCCATGAGCGCCAGGAAGACAGGTAGGAGGTTGAGGTCGTACTTCATCAAGATATATTGCCAAACGCATATCTTAAATCAAAGAAATAAATTTCCGGAATGAGAATGGCCAAGGCATAATCCCCTCATCGAAAGCACCCGATCACATCTGCCTCGAAAGGATCTCCAGATGAAAATCCTCATGGTTCTCACCTCGCACGACCAACTGGGCAATACCGGCCGGAAGACCGGCTTCTGGCTCGAAGAGTTCGCCGCTCCCTATTATGCCTTCCTCGAAGCCGGCGCCGACATCACCGTCGCATCGCCGAAGGGCGGACAGCCGCCTCTCGATCCGAAGAGCGACGAACCGGACTTCCAGTCCGACCAGACCCGCCGCTTTCATGCCGACCCGGATGCCCAAGCCGTGCTCGCCTCGACCGTAAAGCTCGCTTCGGTCTCCCATGCCGACTACGACGCGGTGTTTTATCCGGGCGGCCATGGCCCGCTGTGGGATCTCGCCGAAGACAAGCATTCGATCGCCCTCATCCAATCGCTCTATCAGGCCGGCAAGCCGGTCGCCTTTGTCTGCCACGCACCAGGTGTGCTGCGCCACGTCAAGGCTGCCGACGGCACGCCGCTGGTTCAGGGCAAAAAGGTCACCGGCTTCAAGAATTCCGAGGAAGACGGCGTCGGCCTCACCCAGGTGGTGCCGTTCCTGGTCCAGGACATGTTGAAGGAGAATGGCGGCATCTACTCCAGCGGCGATGACTGGTCGTCCTATGCCGTGCGGGACGGCCTCCTGATCACCGGTCAGAACCCCGGTTCATCGGTGCAGACTGCCGGCATCCTGCTTGCCGCCGTGGCGGCGGCAAAGGCCGCCTGATCAACATGCCTGGCGGCGCCGGTGTTTCCGCGGCGCACGAATCGAAAAAAAGCCCCCGCCGAGACGGGGCAAGTTCATGGATCGCGCAGGAGGAACACCCGTGCTTTCCTACCGATCTAACGAGAAAGGGGCCGGCTAGGTTCCCGGTGCTCTTTCCGCACGGATCGCACCACTCATTGCTCGCCGCAGATCGAAAATGAGCCCCGCCGAAACGAGGCAGAGGCAATTGGGAAAGGTGGATCGCACAGGGCGAAAGAAGGGATGGCGGACGGCCCCGCATGGGGCCACCTGTGCGATCCTATATGCCTAACGGCAGATAGCCGGAAAAAGTTGCTGCGCGGTTCCGTACCGTTGGGTGGATAGATCTCTAATATGCTCGGTTAGCGGAGGTTAACCGAGCCAGAAAAAGAAAACCCCGCAAGAGCGGGGATCAAGAAGAGGGGTGGTTTTTAGGAATAACGCCTCTTAGCGTTGGAATGACTACTCGCACAACCTCAGGGTCCTTGCAATAAATATTACTTTTATGAAATTCGTTATCCACAGATTCGATATTTCAACTACAGGATACATTGTTCGATTTCGCACGAAAATAGAAATTTACTTCAACTTTGAGTCATATTTTGTATCATTGGGGCGGGCCGCTCAGCGATCACTTGCTATACCCCAAGCATTGCGTCTCCTGTACGTTGGGCGGCCACTCTGGATCTGACGATCATCCGAACCAATCATTCCGCTGCTTTGAGCTCCACTTGCTGGCGAACCCTTTCCGAAGCAAGGTCTTTGAGGCACTTCGCAGGGTCGCCAGAAGCGGAGTGGCAGCCGGTTGAATGGTTTTCAAGGCGGTTTCAAAACGTCGCGAAATTCCGCATCCGGGAGGTCACTTGCACATATTCGCTCGCCAGCGGAGCGCATGCAAAAAGGTCATTGGAGTGGAGATATCGCCCGCTGGATAGAGGCCGACGCTCGCGAAGGAGCGAAAATCGGTTCAGGCAAGACTATCGAGAGCTTTCCAGGCGGCGATCGCCGCGCAGAAGGTTCAGCCAGGCCCCCGACACTTTCTCCGCGCCTGAGCCCCCGATATGACAATCGTCGTAGCGGTCTTCTCCATCGAGCAACGCGTCATAATTTACCCCCTCTCGGATGCCGTGGCCGCTTTTTGACAGGGCCAGTTGCGCCCGTACGATCGGATTGTCTGGAATATGCTCCTTGAAGCCGCCGTTGCTCGGTTCGAGGCATTTCGATGCAATCGAAATGTAAACGGGTGCTTCGACGCCGTGCTGACGCAACGTGTCGACCATCGATGTGAAATGTTTCTGATAGGCCTCCGCAGTGGTGCCCATGACGAGATCCTTCTCTCCTTGCACCCAGAGGACGCTCGTTATCCGATAACCGGAATCCTGAAGCTGTTTCATTGTGTCGACCAGCACAGGATTGAGGTCACCGCCTGTCGCCCATCGTGCGACCTCAGATCCGGAATATGCGAGAGGTGCGAGGATGACGCTGTCATTTTGTCCCGATGCGATCAAATTGTTCCCAAGAAGCGTCCAGTACTCTCCCTTTGTATCGGTCGATCCAAGAAGTGGCGACGCCGCGACGAAGCACCGTTTGTCAAAGGCGTTTACAACGCGGGCGGCATAATTTGACGTGTGCCGTTGCCCACCGTCGTTGGCCGCGTTCGATTGGCCAAGAATGAGTAAGACAGCCGTTCGGTCAGTCTGAGCCGGACAGGTCACAGGCGTTTTTGATTCATCCCCGATGAGTCGCGCCTTGTCGTCGAAAGTATAACGGCTTGGAGCCGCCGGCTTCTCTCCGCCAACCATTTTCTTCAGCGCGGAAAGTTGTGGCCACGGAAAGATCTCATGTCTCGCGCTCATGCCGCCGAGAAAATAAATGGCGATCAAGGCGGCTAGGCCGGCTGCCATCGTTTTGCGCATGTCGTTGCCCTTTAATCATCATCCGATGACATGAAGCCTATCGGAGCGCTCAAGGCTGCTCCAGCCATGAAGGTTCCTTTACGCCAGCCACATCTGCTTGCTTCCGGCGAGCCCCAATCGACGACAATTTCGCGTGGGCTCGCCGGAAACCTGCTCTAAACTATAGACCGTACGAGTGATTGCAATTCATCCGGTTGGGTGAGAGATCGTGCCTGCCATGCAGCATGCAGCTCGATGGAGAAACTGCCGTTCCCCGTCCATGGAAAGGCGATCAGAGATTGGGCGGCGAGACCCCCGTGGGAGCGGAAGACCGGTTACGAGGCATTTCCACTAATGTTGCGCAACCGCCAACCGATCTTGCGCGCCACACCTGACGCATCTTTCGAAATCGACCGCACCATTTTGTGCGACGCGAGGCAGGGCGCCTCGTCAAGAGGCCACCCTGTTGTTTGCGGTTCCGGCGGCGTTCAGAGCTTTCCCTCTGCCAGCAGTTCGCGGGTCCGCTTCAGTGTCGATAGAAGGGCGGCCTTGTAGCCCGTTTCGCCATCGAATTGTGCCTGCTCGGCCTGCTCTTCCGGGCCGTTCGGCCGTTTGCCGCGCAGGCCGAGATAGCAGTAGAACCGCAGTTGCAGCTGACCGTCTTCATCCTCGAACAGCTCGTTGACGATCGCTCCCTCGCGTGGCCCCGTCGCCTGGAAGAAGGTGACCTTGCTTTGCGGGTCCAGGGTGATGATCTCGCGCAGATCCTGCCCGGCAATCGTCGCCTCGCGTACGAAATGGGTCGGGCTTTCCTCGACGACATCGCAGCGGGTGCAGAGACCGACGGGAAGAAAGAGCCGGGCGTCGCGTGCCTTGCGTTCGAGACCTTGCCAGGCCCCGGCGCGTGTCAAAGGGGTTTCGCCGTGCGGGTTCACCGGAACTGTGGCTGTGGAATAAATCATGGTGATACTCCTTTTGGATTAGATCGCCGTTGCTGCCTCAGGAAGAGGCAGCGGTTTCCAACGCGAAGGCGCGATAGGAGCGCAGCGGCCGGCCGAGCAGCTTTGTCAGGCGCTCGACGTCGCCCGTCTCAGGCAGCATTCCGTCAGTCAGGAAACGCTCGCCCATCAAGCGCATGTCGTAGGCCATCCAGGCGGGCATGAACTGCTTGAGGTTCTGCTCGAAGGCCTCGGTATTGTCGCCGCCATAGGCGATCGGGCGGGCGAGCACGTCAGACCAGATGGCGGCAATACCAGCCCCAGTCAGCGTCTCCGGACCGACGAGGTTGATCCGGTCGAGCGCCAGCGGCTCTGCAGACTGTTCGCGGCGCAGCAGCTCAAGGGCGGCGATCTCGGCGATATCACGGACGTCGATCATGGCGAGACCCTTGGCGCCGATCGGCATCGGATAGGTGCCGTAGCCGGTGATGACATCCTTGACCGTGAGATCGTTCTGGATGAAGTAGGCCGGGCGCAGGATCGTCGCCTTGAGACCCATCTGCTCGATCATCCGCTCGACGCCGAACTTGCCGGCGAAATGCGGCACGTTGACGTAGAGGTCGGCGTGGATCACCGAGAGATAGACGATCCGCTCGATGCCGGCCGATCGGGCGACGTTCAGCGCAATCAAAGCCTGGGTGAATTCGTCCGGCACCACGGCGCTGAGCAGGAACAGCGTCGTTACGCCCGACATGGCGTTGCGCAGCGAGTCGACATCGAGGAACTCGCCCTGCACGACGCTGACGCCAGCCGGGAAGTCCGCTTTCGATGGATCGCGGACAAGAGCGCGGACATCGGCGCCGTGCTTGACGAGGTGTTCGACGACTTGGCGGCCAACATTGCCTGTGGCACCGGTAACGAGAATGGTCATGGTCTTTCTCCGTATTGGGTTGCTTGACACCCGGAATATGTATGGTTCACTGGCAGTCCGATAGACGGCGATTTTAGACAGACAGTCTCACTGGTGGAACGGATATGGATCTTCTCGCGCTTGCCGATTTCAATCTTGTTGCCCGCCATGGCGGCTTCGGCAAAGCCGCACGGGCGACCGGCCGGCCGAAGGCGACATTGTCGCGCCGCGTCGCCGAGTTGGAAAGCGCTCTCGCTCTGCGGCTGTTTGAACGGGGTGCGCGTAACCTGAAGCTGACCGAAGAAGGGCGGGCGCTGTTCGAGCGGACGGCGGCGCTGCTCGCCGAATTGGACGAGACGGCTGCAGCGATTGCCTCAGGCGGTCAGAAGCCCAAAGGGAGATTGCGGATCAGCGCACCTCTACATTTTTCCCAGACCGCGATGGGCAGGATCGCCGCCGGCTTTGCCCTCCAATATCCGGAGGTGAGGCTCGAGGTGACGAGTGAGGACCGGTCCGTCGATATGATCGAGGAAGGCTACGATCTGGTCATCCGGGTCAATCCAAATCCCGACGAGAGCCTGGTCGGACGTGCGTTTCTGCATGATCGGCTGGTTGTGGTGGCAAGCCCCGATCTTCCCCGCCCGACCGGCGGACGCGCCGCTCCCGGGGTCGCGCGTGGCGCATCCGAAGCGCAGACTTGGCAGGTGAAGACATCAGGCGGCCGGGCGACGATCAAAATCGAGCCGGTCCTCACCTTGTCAACGCTCATCACGATCCGGGATGCGGTGCGCGCCGGCGTCGGCGCAGGCCGTCTTCCGATTTCGTTGGTGAGCCACGACCTGGCTGACGGCACTCTGGTCAATTGGGGGGAGATCGACGCCCCCGAGGTCACCCTCTGGACGCTTTACCCCTCCCGGCGGCTGCTCAGCGCGCGCGTGTCGGCGTTCCTGGACTTTCTCAAACAGGCATTCCCCAATGGAACGGCTGACGAGCTGGCCGCCTATATCGGCAGGTGATGACCGCGCTTTGCTAGCCGGGCGTTTTCTACCATTCCATGACAACTGCTAACGATCAAGCTCGTCGAAAAAAGCAACGATTGGCTCACAATCAGCCCGAAAAAGAGCGAGTCCCTTTCTCGCTCGGTCGGAAACGGGGACGAAGCTCTGGGCGAAGTAGGACCAGTTGTAGAACTCGTCCCCACCACCCTTCCTGACCACGAGCACTGCGTGAAACGCGAACTGGTAGTCGTCGGAGCCACCGCCGTTTGTAAACGGTGTCTGCATCGTCAAACCCGCCAATTCAGCCCGTTGGGTGACTGCCTCGTACCGCCCGAGATAATCCTCGGGCACCTGCACGCAATAGGGATGTGAACCGGCGACAGCGATTGCACGCCACTCCACAATCTTGATGTTGAGGGCGGACCAAAGAAATAGGCCGGCAATAGGTCCAGCAACCGACGACACCACCACCATGTGTAGCAGTTTGTCCGCCCTCGGGCTATCGATCCGGCCTGGCGCGAGCGCAAGGATCGGCAGATCGACCAGCGCAGCCAGCACTATAAACAGTCCGTTGGCGGGAATAAACTGATCTGTCACCAACACCACTACACAAGCAAACAGACTCACCCCGAAGTGCACAGCGACGGCTCGCTTCATCAAGCGAGGAGCCGGTTGATCCAGAATAAGTGCACCAGCCGAAATGGCAAAAGCCATTAGCGGACCCGAAAACCAACACAAACACATAAGGACAGCTGTGAGGTCCCAACTGTAGTACGCGATCGGGTGGACTGACCATAGAAAAATCCCTGCCATCAAAGAGCACCAGCCGCAGAGCAGGATTAAGCGGAGTACCGGCAACGGTCTCGAAGGTGTCGACGCGGAGGATGCGGTCATATTTCTTTGACCAGATTTTTCATTTGCGATTTCGAGCACCAGAAGGGACGTCGCAGTGCTGTAGCTAGCATCCAAGCCCTCGGCGACTGCGCATATGATGTGCAGGATATCGCGGCCGTTTGTGAACTGGAATAATGTTCAACAGCTACGGGCCTGCAACCGACGCAAGGCTAAATAATTCCCATCAAACCTAAAACTATGAAAGTCAATATTACCGAGGTCACTACAACGAAAACAGGCCCGGCGATTAGGAACTTCTCCTTCGGCTTCATCAGCAGGCTATCATCATCACCCCCACGCTCGGACCAGTACGCCTCAGGCCCGAAATCTTCGCTGAAATCGAAGCCGTTTCTACTGTAGAAGATGATCGACCTGATGAACCAATACCAGTTGTGAGCGCAATAGGCGCCCACCACGCAGAACAAGATCCACAGTACAAGTCGATCCCCCGCAACCACTACAAAACTCCCCAATATCCGAAGCCTATCAGCGGTGGCGCAGCTGGATCAAGCCGTCTCGTCCACATGACCATTCGTCGAGAGAATGCGTCGCCTGAGCGACCGAATTATCTGCCATACGAAGTCCCGACGGCGGCCCCGAGAGCGGCATCAAGCCGAAATGTGACGACTTTTCGTATTCCAGTTCGGCTATTTCATCGGCCAGGCTGACTACGTGCTCGCTTAGAACCTCAGCAACAATGTCGAGAAGCTGGGCCAATTCGGGGTCGCTCCGGAAAAGTTGCTCCTGCTTAGCTTTCAACTTCCCGATATAGAAAAGTGGATATGCAGTGAGCCGTCATTTGCGCGCGACTCGGCATGCTGATGCTCCATCTAAAAGTTTAGGCGATTAGCCAAGCATAGCCCGAGGCAGGTCGTTCCATCACCACAGCTCGAGTCCGCGGCAAGTCCACTCTACTTTGGAAAAGTGGTCGCGTAAAATTTGAGAAATGCTCGAAAAAGGAAAGCAAATATTCCAATTAACACGAGCGCTCCAAATGAAATCCCTAAGTACAACCCTGCAAACACACGGTCTTTTCTCCCTAGCGCCCACTCATAAACAAAGCATTTCCCAATAGTGCAGCGATCAGAACCAGTAAATTTCCAGACAACCACATTGACTATAATGTAGCTAGACAAACTAATCACAAAAAATCTTAGGGATCCCGGATGACTTTCATTGGATGTTTCAAGGTTTGCAATCGGTGTGAAGCGAAAACCGCTGACATGCATTACAATAAACCAGCATAGGCTTGAGATTATCTGACTGCCTACTAGAAGAATAGCAATGTTCTGATTAGAAAGAACTAACTGACACGCGATCGCAGTCAGACCGCTTGGAAGGAGTAAGGCACCTAAAAATGCGTCGCCGCTGGTTGGCGTTTTCGTCGCTACAGCGATACCGCAAGCGTAAGCAGCCCAAACTGTTACTACAATTGGAATTGGGCCGATGACCCACGGCAAAGCCAAAAAAGACATTTATCCCACGAAGCTTGTACAGGCGCAGCATTTGAAGCATGACCTGCAAGTATCAATTTAGCAATGCTGAGGTCACGCTCCAATGTCAATGCTAGCAGGTCTCGAGAGCGATTGATTACGGCCTTGCGCAGGCGAGCGCGGCCTCGCGAAGCATGATCTGGAGATCCGCTCGCGAGATATCTCCGATACGATCGGCGGCGTCTTCAAGGAGGGTGGCGGGGTGGGGAGTGGTCATCTCGCGAGTATTCCAGTTGGTTGCGCGGACGAACGTCCGCATGGAACCGTGGATATCGACACGTTGCATGTTGCGCAACCGCCCTACATATTGCACGGTAACTTTACCGAAAGGAGAGGATGGTTGCAGCCATCCTCTCCTCACGCGGGCGTAGCGCCAGCAGTCTCGGGGCGACCAGTTCGCTTTGTCAGAGCGGTCGTTTCCGTGACTGCAGGTCGCATTATGGCGCAAATCATTGATGCCGTGCGCATGGGCGCCTTTTAGTCCACATGTTTATTCACATTTGATTTTAAGCCGTTCCGCGACATCGAGACTGACGAGCCCCGCGTTGCATGTTTCATGCAGCGCGCACCGGCTCATATGAGATGACGGAGGGTTGGGGGCGTGCTTTCGCCGGGGGCTCGCCGTCGAAGAAAGCCTCCCTGCATAATTCCTCGAATCAAAGTCGATTTTAGAGTATAATTCGCCAGTTTACCTAGAGGGCTGAAACGCCCTTGCGCGCCGCCTCGCGACGCGCGGTGCAGTAGAAGGAAAGATGAGCCAATGAAAAGGTTAGCAATCGTTACCCTGTCGCTGGTGACGGCGCTGACGAGCGTCCCGCCGGCCATGGCGTTTCCCACCGTTTCCATACCGAAGATCGAAGCCGCAAAGGCGCAGCCGGTCCAGTACAGACATCACGGCGGCGGCTACGGCCATGGAGGCTACTACGGGCATGGCGGCTACTACGGGCATGGACACCACGGTAGTAACAACGGCTGGGCCTGGGGACTCGGCGGGCTCGCGGCCGGCGCAATCATCGGCGGAATGCTGGCGCAGCCGTATTACGGCCAGGGCTACTACGGTCAGGGCTACTACAATCAGGGCTACTACGGCCAGGGCTACTACGGATCGCCCTATTACGGTGCGCCGCGCTACTACGGCTCGACCCTTTACCGTCCACGCTACTACGCGCCGCGCTATTACAGCCAGGTCTATAGTGGCGGCAACGGACATACGAGCTGGTGCTATGCGCGCTACCGTTCCTACAGGGCTTACGACAACACCTTCCAGCCCTATTACGGTCCGCGGCGTGCGTGCATTTCGCCCTACTGATGATTGCGGGCGTGCTTGGTGACCACCCGGCGCTTTTTCCGAAGCGCCGGTATCGGATTCTTCGCCTTTCCCAAGTGGGATTTGAACCGCTGAAGTGTGTGAGAGATTCAGCAGCCTGGCGGTCTTCTACGTCTGAAGCCGGTGACCACGGCGTGGGTTTTGATCGGGCTTAGACGAGCGAGTCCACGACGCCGCCGTCGACTCTCGGCGCTGCACCGGTCGTTACAGACCACCAAGCATCGTCGCAAAAGCGCCGGACACTTTTTCGCGCCATGCTATGTAGCTCCTCGCACTTCTGGAGGAAGCCCTCGCACAAGGCCGGTCAGTGGCCTAACCTGCATCTCGTCCTCGCCATCGTTCTACCGGCCATTGGTTCCGCCCAAGCTGTCCTTGCGATTTATGAAAGTTTCGGCTTCATCCACCACGCGTTCCTTGACGGCATCATGAGTATCGGACGCAACGTCCACAGCCTTTTGATAGACCTCCGACGCCACCTCTTTACCCTGCGCGGCGACGTCCTGCGCCTGATCGCTGAGGGTGTCTTTGGCGCTGTCTGCGGCTTCCCCGATCCATTCATCCTCAGTGTCAGTGTGCGGCAGCGCCGCGCCGATCGCCGCTCCGACCGCGAAAGCCAGGGCTCCGCCAACCAGCGGCTGGTCGCGGAAATGGGTGAGGATCGCCTCGTTGAGCTTGGTCGTTTGCTCCTGAAGACTGGTCGCCGCCGAAGAGGATCGGCTCGATAGCGAACTCGCCGCGCCAGACGCACGAGCGGTGAGGTCGCTCGCGGCGTTTTTCGCCTGCTCCCATTTCTCCGCCGCCCAGCCGGTTGCCGCGTCGAGCATTGCACCAGTCTCGTCGGCGATCTGATTGATCTGTTTTCCGCTGGCGTCGGCGAAGCCGCGATAGGTCTTGCCTGCCTCGTCGATGAAATGGCCGGCACGCCCCCCTGTTTCGTCGGTCAAGGCTTTCAGCCTCTTGCCGGATTCGTCGGCAAAGTGGCTGTAACGCGCTCCGTTTTCCATGGCCGGCGGACCGATCCTGCGGACCCGGCCGGTCGCCGGATAGAGCGGGTATTCGGCATCCTCCTCCCTCCAGGTCGCCATATCGCCTGAGGACGGGCTGCCTTTTGCCATGAGCCAGGCGAGGCTCACGCCCATCAGGGCTACCGGCAGAGGGTTCGCCTTGAGGGCGTGGCCAAGATTGCTGACATACTCTCCGCCGCCGCTTGCCTTGGTGTAGGCAATCACCTCGTCGACCAACTGGCCCGGCGACATCCGTTCCTGGATAGCGTCAATCCGGTCCCCGATGCGGCGGCGGTCCTGGTCGATCTCCCGCTGAAGCTCGGCCGATGTTTTCTCCATTGAGTTTTCCATCAGATTTTGTCCTTCACAACATTAACGTCGCGGCGAAGCGAGGTTGCAGTTCGATCCAGTGCCATGTTGTTGCCGCGAAGCGCGGAGAGGCCCCGGGAGACCATTGCCCATGCGATGCCGGCAATGACGATGCCGACGATCAACGAGGCGAGTGCACCGGCGGTGGTTTCGGTAAAACCCTTTGTCACGAGGAAGGCGGCGAGACCGCCGACAAGGGCACTCAGCAGGACGCCGACCGCCCCGATTGCCAGGACCAAACCAAACAGGAGAATCTCCACGCCGTTGAGCGCCTGCGAAAGTTTTTCCGAAGCCTCCGTCTTGGCAAGATCGATTTCCTTGCGGAGCAGGCCCGTGACATCACCAACGAGGCCACTGACGAGTTCGGAGAGAGGTATGTTCTCTGAAGATTTAGCCATTGTTCTCGCCTCCGGTCGTTGCGGTGCCGGGGCGAAGGCCAATCGATGGTTCGCGCGGCGCGGCAGCTGTTTGCCTTTTCGCGGACGCTGTCAGGAACCGGCTTGCGGCCAGGCCTGCAAGTGCGGCGATGCCGAGAAAGGCGAGCGGTTGTTTGCGCCCGAAATCCTCGGTCATGGTGGCGATCTCGCCGATGTCCTTGCCTTCCATCCGCCGAGCGACGGTCTGCACGCTCCGGCCGATTTGCTTGGCGAATCGTCCGACTTCCGCCTGACCGGAGTTTTGCATTTCGGCGCCAGCCTTCTCGAGCGCCATTGCAACTCCGCCGATCTGGCGAGCGGCAAAGTTGGTGCGTTCGGACATGACCTCCTTGGCTTTCTCGACGGCGGTGTCGGCGCCTTCCCTGATCGTTTCCCTGGCGGCGGAAACATCCTCGCTCACCTTCGCCTCCAGATCGGAAATGGACGTGCGCGTTCCCGGCGAGAAGCCGGAACCTGGGGATGAGGACGGGGTCTGCGCGGACGCGCTCCGCCCTGCCGAATCTGTAAAATCGTTTTGCATTTCGAACCTCCCAATTCGTGCCGGCAACTGCCGCAGCCCCGAACCATGGATGGCCCGCTTTGTTCCCCGGACGCGCCCGAAACGTTCCTCTTCGGCCCATGATGACATGATGGGGCTCAAAACTGCGATTGTGATGTTCTTAATCTTTGGCAGGCGTGACGATAGACGCCGCGATGTAACGCTCTTCCCTGTCGCCATCGTTGAAGTAGTAGACGGCGAGCAGGGATCCATCGCCGCGTTGTACGAGTTTGGGATAACCGAGATCAGCCGTGCCGCCGTCGCTCCGGATGACCGTCTCGGCGCCCCATGTCCGGCCATCATCGAAACTCATGCGCATCCTGATACCAAATGGCAGATCACGGTGGCCGTAAACGAGCACCAGAACGCCTTCGATCCGCCCGAGCGCCGGCGGGTTGCCATTGCTGCCGGTGTTTTCGACGATGCAGCCTTCCTGCGTCCAGGTCCTCCCTTGGTCACGGGAGGTGAAGGCCTCTATCCAACCCTTGCCACCGCCTCTGCCCATGCAGCGCGTCAGCGTCAGAATGGCGCCTCCGGACAGTGCCGTCGACGCCGGCATGATCGAATAGCCCTCAGGTTCCGGGCCGACAAAACCTTGAAGGATGAAGCTGCGCCCGCCGTCCACGGTGCGCGCGCAGAACACTCTGCCTTCCGTACCGTCGTCTTTGGACGTGCTGAGCATGAAGAGTGCATCGTTCCTGCCGAGAGGAACGATATCGGTGCGTGCCGAGATCGGAAGGTGCAAACCGGTGAAACGAAACGGACCCTGCCATGTCAGGCACCGATCCCGGCTGATATAGAACCAGCTGACAGCATTGCCCTCTACATCGGTTCTGGCGCACATGACGATCGTCTCGGAGTCGAGAAAGTTTATGGGATCGTCAATCGAGCAGAGGTCTTCACGGACCGACAGACGGGGACGGACCTTGAGCTCGGCGTTCAGATGCTCGTCGGCCGAAAGCGAGAGCCCACCCGGCAGGTGGCCGCAGAACGGCTCGTCTATCCATGTCAGTCCGCCGTCGAGGCTGCGTGCCTGCCAGGGTACGAAGGGGTAATTGCGGTCCAATTCGTGCAGCTCGCCCTTCGCCCCGAGTTTGCCGCGCGCGAAGACGACGACCATTTCGTCGCCCCACGACCAGAGACCATAATTTGCCGGCCAGCCTGCGAACTCGCCGCGTCTGCGATAGATTTCAAGATTGCGGAACTGCGTCTCCATGGAGGCTTCCAGACGGTCGGTCAGAGCGTTTCGACTGGAAGTGCCCGCACAAGCAATTCTTCCTGGGCGAGCAACTGTTCGAGTTTGCGCCGGTATTGGCGCCACCAGGCCCGATCGAGACTGTTCACCATCACTTCGATGACGATGACCGTATCTTCTTCAGTGCCCTCGCCATGGGACCAAAAGCCCTTTGCCGGGGAATTGAGGTATGAAGTCGCCCCGCCATGGCGCTCCGTCATCTCGCGCTGAATCATCGCGATAATGTCTTCGATGTCGATCGCCGCTTGCGGCGCTGCCGGAATAAACAACTGTATCAGATGCATGTGGAATTCTCCTCGTCCCGCAAACTTCGGAGGCCCGACGAGGTTCCGGCCCAGCTCGAAATCTGGCGCCTTGCCATAGGGTGGCAGCTCCCCTCGCCGCCGAATTGACGGATATCCGGTCGGAGGACGAGGAAGTGGCGACGGGCGGTCGTTCTCTCGTTAACGGTGTGCACCGGACCGCCGCGGCAATTCATGCAAGGTCCACGAGGCGATGTCACCTATCTGCGGCGTGCCTTCGACGAACGCATCTGGGCAGCCGTCCGCGTTCTGCGAGCAGTTGGCGACCATTTTGCGATGCCTCGATTACCGTCGTCTCCGATGCCCTTGCGGCGCGGACGAAGAGCTGACCCAAGCAATCGGTGAGTTCCGCCCCTTCGTGAAACCCGGCAGACTTGATCGCGCGCGCCCTGTGAAGGCGCATGCACGACCAGAGCATGATGCCGAAACGTGTGAGCGGTTCGCTGATAACATCATGCTCCAGCTGTCTAATTCAGAACAGGATTCAGGTTTGAGGCCGGCCCGGCGTCAAATCATCCTGCTTTAGCGAAAACCGCCGCTGGCGGTCAATCGTTCGCCGGTCAGCCAGCGGGCATCGTCGGAAGCGAGGAAGACGGCAATGTCGGCGATATCGTCCGGCTGGCCGATGCGGCCGAGCGGCGTCTGGGCAACCATGGTCTGCTGCAAATCCGAGCCGATGACGCCAGCCGAGTGCGCGCCCTCAGTCTCGACCATGCCCGGCAGAATGGCGTTGACGCGGATCTTGCGCGGGCCAAGCTCCTTGGCAAGCACGCTGTTGATGCCCTCCACGGCTTCCTTGGTGCCGGTGTAGACGGCCGAGGCCGGCAGCCCCAGGCTGGTGACCACCGAGGAGATGTTGATGACGCTGCCGCCTTCGCCGAGATGTTTGGCCGCCGCCTGGGTGGTCAGGAGAACGCCGAGAACATTGACGTCGAACATGCGGCGATAGTGCTCCTCTGTCACCTCGCCGATAGGGGCGAACTCATAGACGCCGGAGTTGTTGACCAGCACGTCGAGCTTGCCGAATTCCTTGATCGCGGCATCGACCACGCCCTGCGCCTGTTCTGCCTTTGAAACATCGCCTTGCACCGCGATGGCCTTGCCGCCGGCTGCATCGATCGCCTGAACGACGGCGTCGGCTCCCGCCTTGCTCGACGCGTAGTTGACCACCACTTGCGCACCTTCCGCTGCGAGTGCCTTGGCAATCGCAGCGCCAATGCCTTTGGAGGCGCCCGTAACGACAGCGACCTTTCCTGTGAGCTTAGCCATTTCTCGTTCCTTCAGATCTGGATAGCCGCCGGGATTGGCAGGCTTGTTCCATAGTTCGGAAATTCGGAACTATTGATCTCGATGTCAAGGGACGCTATATAAAATTCATGAGACCGCTCTTTCACCCAGACCTGGAGGACATCAAGCCCGAAGCGATCCTCTATGCGCTGTCGGATCCGGAGCGCGTTGCCATTTATGCGAAGCTTGCCGGGGCCGCCGGTGGCGGAACATGCTCTGCGGTTGCCGATCTCGGCGACCGCATCATTCCCAAATCGTCGCTGTCCAATCATTTCAAAGTGCTGCGCGAGTCCGGACTGATCCTGAGCGAGCGCCAGGGTGTGGAGATGCGCAACCAAACGCGCTGCGCCGAGTTGGATGAGCGCTTCCCGGGCCTGATCAAGGCCATTCTGACGGCGTACGGCCAGCTTCCCGGGGAGCCGAAGACGGACTAGCGCCTAGCCAAGCCTCGCGTCAACCGCAGCTGAATTGCAGCCCTAGGCGCGGCTCCATGGCGGTCCCTGCTGGAACGAACCTTACCTCCTCGCCCCGCCCTCGACCGTTTGTCGCCACCAGCCCGAACCTGCCAAGGTATTTGAGGCCGGCATAATATCTTGACGCGGGCGGCGATGCCGGAATCGCGCCACTCGCTTCATTTGCTTGTACGTATTCGAAGAGGCGGGGTGCGCCAGGATCGAGTTCCTCGTCGTCGGGCTCCGATCCAAAGAATGACAGTCGTTCCGCAAAAGGCTTACGTTTTGGAATGTTGCCTTTGTGACAAGTCGTCCAGTAAGCCCCTTGTTCCGGCTGGAAGAAATGCAGCCCGTAGCCTGTTCCGAAATAGTAGGTCTTTCCGTCATCGCTGACGTAGGCAACCATCCCGGAATTATATGGTTTTTTCCAAATCTCGGTCCACGCGCTCGATTGCGATGGCCAGATCGCGCCGAACTTTTTAAGGGCAAATCGCTCTTCCATGCCCAAGCCCCATGCGATGCTGTAGGTCAACTGGTAGCCGGCAGGCTCAAGCCGAATTGTAGTCGACCGCGCCATCGCCACATGCCAGACCGCGTAAGCGACACAAATTGCCCCGATCATCACCAAAACGCGGCGCATCCTGCCCCCTGGAGTTCGTCATCCTTGCAATCTTTAGCTGCAGTCTCGCGTTTCTGGAAACGCTAATCTCCGCCATGACGCTCGATCGATTGGGCGAGATCGATCCAATGCGGGCGATTGTCCCACCAGTGAACATGATCGGGCGCAGGAAACGCTGGATCGGCGAATGTGCCGCCCGCGATGACAACGGTGCCGGGGAGGTATGTTCATTCCATGTTGATCAGGCTTTGTCGATCTTACGGTGCCGGAATCGACAGGGTCTATCAAAAATTCAGCATGGCAGCTCGCGGTCATAGAGGTCATTGTGGCCTCAGACCGAAAGCGGCCTGCTTTGACGCGGCGATCCGTGCGCCGGCACGAGCCGTGAAAGCGCCGGGCCTAAGATTCGCGTTGCGATGCGGCCCGCGTCACCGCCGCGTCCTCCATGACGTAGGTCGCATATCGATGGTCGCGGATCAGTGTTATCTTTTGGTCCCTCCATTCGAGCAGCATGAAGTAGGCAGGAGCAGCGGACGGCGCAGCCGAGACCAGCAATATTTCCCTGCCCTCCAGACAAGCCGGTTCGATCCAAACCCGCGGATAATCCGCATAATAGGAAAAGAATCGGCCAACATCCGCCGCACCGGAGACCTGCGGCCGTCGTGCCTGACGAAGCCGAACATCCTCGGCAAGCAGCCTGCGCAGGGCCGTCCAATCCCGCGCGTTGAAGAGCGCTGCGAAATTCAGAACCTCGGCGCTTGGGGGCAGCGGAACTTCGGACTCCGTCTCGGTGATGGATCGCAATCCTGCCCGACCACGTGAGAGATGGGCTTTGACAGCATCGATACTCAGGCCCAACAGCGCGGCGATGTCTGCGATGGGCTCTCCCAGCACATCCTTGAGGATCACCGCGCTACGCTGCGGCACCGGCAATTTGGCATAGTGAGCCAAGGCGATCCGCACCGTGTCCTGCCTTATCAGCGCATCCTCCGGATCAACAGCACTGGCATCCGCCAGATCAAAGGCCGTCTCCAGCGGCTCTGACGGATGGGTACTTCGCTGGCGCAGCGTATCGATGGCGCGATTGTGAACAATGCGAAACAGCCATGGTCGCAGCGGCGTGCCGGACGAGATCGAGCCGACCATCGCGAACGCATTGACCAGCGCGTCCTGAATCACGTCCTCGCCGTCGATCACCGAGCCGACCAACCGGGCGGCATAGCGATGCAGTTCCGGGCGAACTGCATCCGCCTCCTTGGCCAGCGCCGCGTAGAGTGTGTTCTTCGCTTCTGCTTCGAGGGCAGCTTCATCCATCATTCGATGACCGTCACGCCTGTATCTCCTCGCACGGCGTAGATCATAGCCTCTTCCAGCGCCGTCTTGCCGATCAGCTCGGCCACCGTATCGCCAAAGCCGCGCGGTGTCATGTCCGGCCAGGCAGCCGCCTGTTCTGCGAATGTCCGGCCCGCCGCCGCAGCATAACCGGAGATTCCGGCGTTGCCCACGCCGGTTCCTGCGAACATCTGCCGGGGAACGATGACCCGGAAACGCAGGCCCAGGCCGAGCTGGGTCGACAAGCCCTCGGCATATTTTGCAATGAACCACTGCGCCCGTTTTGCTCCTGCATAGCCTCCCGATAGCGGCGAGCCTTGCACCGCGGCCCCGCTGGAAACGAGAACGACCAGCCCGCCCGGCGCCATCGGCAACGTCAGAGCGGCCTGGATCCAATGCAGGGCGGCCTTCACATCGACGTTCCAGTTGGTCGTGAACGCCTCCCAGCCAATACGGTCGATCCGTTCCATGGGCGGTTCCGCGCCGGCGTTCATGATGACGACATCGGGTCGTGTCTCCGACATGATCCTCTTTGCCGCGTCGGCGCTGGTCGCATCGGCAGCCACAGTCGTGACGGCCAGTTGCTCTCCCACCGCTTGCAAAATCGTCGAGTCGCGCGCCACGACGGTCACATTAGCTGCGCGCGCTACAAAGGCCTCGACCATTCCGAAGCCCAAACCGCGGCTACCACCGACGACAACGATCCGTTTTCCATCCAAATCCATGTTCTTTTCCTCGTTCGATCCAAACCGCGCAAAGGCAGTCGCAACAAGGACGTTCGAATGAGCTGAAAAGAGTCATCATTTTCGCTCTTGGGCGTGGATAATGAAAAGCTTGACAGGGCGCGACCCAACTCAGACAGATTTCGGTCTGTGCCGGCTGCAGTTGCAAATGTGAAATCCCAATTCCTCAACCATGCGGACGTTCGGCAGGCCGGCAGGTGCCTAATTTTAGCAGCGACTAATCTTGCTTCAGAAAGTACTGGATGGCGGGGTCGTTTCGGCACGTGGCCAACGGCAGCTGCTGAACTGAATAGATGCGGGTAATGGCTTCTTGATCAGCATCGACGTTCATGCATGCGCACGCGTAGCCGTGGATTGCGAACGTGTACACGTATTCACCTGCCGTCAGGTCCGGAATTTTATCGACGCCTTCAGCCCGGCTTCCGTCGCCTCCCAAAAACATGATCTGCCAGCCTCCCTTGGCATCGTACAGCTCCCACTTTCCCGTGGCCGGATTAGACAACCAACCGCAACGCCGTTCAGCCTGTGCAGCCGAAGCTGTACCCAACGCGAGAATGATAACTGATGTCAGAAGTTTCACAGACACTCCGGAGTCGCAAACTGTTAGCCTTGAAGCGGAAGGACAGCATCACAGGTTTCGATTGTGGATAAAAGTGTCGCTTTCACAAGCGTCGATCTGAAATTATCGCGATCCGCCCTTCGACAGCAATGCCAACTACAAGATCCTGTTTCGATCAACCTGGACCAGGTGCTGCAGGCGACACGAATGGTCGCAAGGATCCAGTTGCCCGTTCCACCGACGACGGAGCTGGCCCAGGCTTTGCCGATGATCGGCGAGATCGAAATCGCTGGCCTTGACTTAATTCTTGATCACATTGATGTTGACGGTGACGTCCTTGATGGTCCCCTCGCCGTAGGACACCTCACCTTATTCATGTCACGTCCGGAATAGCCGCTCCTGGAAGTATAGTATTCCGACACGCCGGGAGATTTCCTGGAATTGCATCTATTGCGGATGTCATCCTTGTAATTGGAATAAATATTCTCTTTGACGAATTCAACCGAGCCATGCGCCGGGGCTTCTACTAATTTTATATTGGCGATTGTTGCAGCCGTGCAGTCCTCATTCAAATTGTAGGACTGGCCCATCTTAGTGCGCTCTCCATTCAGAGCCCGACTGTGATCCGCAGAAATAGCGACACCGTCTTTGGTGGTGACGCATCCAGACAGACCTAAAATGATGGAAAGACAGAAATCGAAATAGAGTTTTCTTGCAAAAATCGCGAAGCCCGCATTTTGTTTTTCATCTCTTGGTTTTATTAATAGCGCCGTTCACCTTATCCAAACAGCGGCTCTTTGCAAACTTACGTGCCTGCGGGAGCCACCACCTTCATGGCCTTCTCACCGCGGAAGCAGCCTGCCAGCAAAGCCCGATGGTACAGCGCCCATGCTCGACTTTAGTCCGCTCTATTCGACCCCGCAGATTGCGGCCATCGAACAGTTCATCGATCGGCATTATCCGCTTGCAGGGCCGGTTTCCTGCCGGATGCTGCAACGCGGCTTGAATGATGTGTATCTTGCCGTGGCAAGCAACGGCGAGCGGTATGTGTTCCGGCTTTCTCATCGCCGCGCTCGCGGTCTGGCCGACGTCAAGACCGAAACGGCTTTCCTGGCGCATCTCTCGCAATCGGGCGTTCCGGTCGCAGCAGCCATCGCGACACGCGAGGGCAGCTTGTTCGTCGAGGGACAGGCGCCGGAGGGTGTGCGTCAGGCCGTGCTCTTCCGGGCGATCGAGGGCCGCAAGCCGGATGCGGCGGATTCCGGCGATGCAAGGGCCAACGGCAAGACCCTTGCTCTGCTGCACAACGCCGCCGAGACATTCCAGTCGGAGGAAGCGCTCTATCGGCTCGAGCTTGAACACTTGCTGCATCGGCCCCTCGCCCGCATATGCGATAGCGGCGTCGTGGAAGACGCCGAGGTCTGCAGCGATCTTGAAGACATCGCCTCGCGGACGGCAAAGGCGATCGAAGCCTTCGCCGATTTGACGTCGACTTATTGCCATGGTGACTGTCACGGCTTCAACGCACGGATCAACGACGCCGGCGAAGCCGTATTTTTCGACTTCGATGACGGCGGTCCGGGATACCTCGCCTACGACTTGTCGGTGTTTTTGTGGGCGCAAGTCTCCTTCGGCCGGACGTCGACCGCCATGTGGGACGCCTTCATCGATGCCTATCGAGCCGTCCGGCCGATCAGGCCTGACTTCGAAGCCGCCCACCGCTTTGTGATCATCCGCCACATCTGGCTGATGGGCGAATACGCCAGCCGGGCACAGGAATGGGGAAGCGAGGCTGTCGGCTGGATTGCCCGGGAAGCAAATTTCCTCAAGACGTGGGAGACCGAGCGATGTGTCGACCGGCTGCTCTGAATTCAGGTCTGCTCGGCAGCCGGAGGATCGGCGATGCGTCGGCGCTGTCGGCGCAGTCGGCGATCGCTTCGACCGTCGCCCACCCTTGGGGCAGGGTAAAGGAACGCCCGAGAAGGTCGATATAGGGGAACTTGTCAGGGACATCAGCACTTAGGGGCCACCGGCCCCGTCGGCCCTAAGCGGACTTTTTTCGTTATCGAAGGATAAGGTTGTTTTGCGCCTTCTCCTCGCTGTTCTCGGGCAAAGTGGGTCGTCCCAAAATCGGCCATCTATTCCAGATACGGCGTCAGCACATCTTCGATCCGCTTCATGAATGCGCGGACTCGGCGCGACAGATTGCTCCGATGTGCTACGATGAGGGATACGGGGAGCGCCCGGCGACGAAAATCGGGCATGATCTCCACAAGCGCTCCGCTCTTAAAGTATTGGCCAATCCCCAAGAGTGGCGCCTGAATCACGCCAAGGCCGGCGAGGGCAGCGGCGTCGTAAGTCTGCGCACTGTTGACGTGCAGCGCACCTGGCAACGTAAGCGTCGCGTAGCTGTCGCCGTCCGGATATTCCCATCCGGAGTATCCCCTCGATTTGAGGCCCGGAAGCCCGGGCCTCATCCTCTGATTTCAACTACGCCGGGTGCGCCGTTACATCTTGCTCATGCCCTTCTCGGCGTTTTCCATATGCGTCACACAAGTTTTGATCTTGTGCGCCTTCATGGCATCCTTCGCCATGGCCACCTGTTTGGTGGCGGCTGTTTTCTTCGTCTGATCGGCCATTGCGTCCACCTTGGTCTGCAAGGCCGTTATGGAAGCGTCGTCACATTTCGCCATAGATGCGGCATAGGCGGGCATAGTGCCCGCAGCCGCAAATACGGCCGCGATCAAAATCGATCTCAGCATGTGCATTTCCTCCGAAAGGGCATAATCGCCCCACCCGCAAACGCTTTGGTGGGGAGTGGGTTCCGACCTGCGACAATTAGACCGTGCTGGAGTACTGCGCTGCGTGCGAACGATGGTTCGGGCGGCGACAAGTCTAATCTGCCGAGCAATCGAGTCTAGAAGTCAAATGGTCCCAGAAGGGGTGCCGTAAGAGCAGCCATCAGGCCTGCACCTGCGAGCGCAGCCAGTCCTGAAGCTTGTCCACCGCTTCGGACTTCCGATATCGCGGCTTCACCAGATAGACGTGCGACTGCGCTCTGAGGGCGCCGTCGAAGACTTGCCTCAGCCTGCCCGCCTCGATGTCGGTCGAGACAAAGGCGCGGGTTGCCACGGCGATGCCCTGTCCGGCGATGGCAGCTTCGATCGCGTGCGATGTCTGTGAGAAGCTGATGCCCCGAAACAGCGTGGGATCACCGCCGCCGAGGAAACGATCGATATATTCGGGCCAGGAATTATGGGCATCGTGAAGGAGCGTGTAGTTCGAGAGTTCTTGCGCGTTGTTGGGCTCGGCCCCCTCGGCGACGAGGCTCGGATTGCAGATGGCAATGATCTCCTGCTCGAACAGCAGTTCGGCGGCAAGGCCTGGGCCGAAGGGAGGGCTGCCATAGCGGACGGCGAGATCGACGCCGTCCACCTGGAAGCTGGAAATGCGGTCCGTCGCCAGGATGTGGAGATCGAGATCGGGATGCCTCGAGGTGAAGTCCGGAAGACGCGGGATCAGCCATCGCGAGGCGAAGGTCGGTGTCGTGCTGACCACCAGTTTGACCGGCTGAGGCTTCAGGTTCGCCGTCGCGTTTGCGAGCAGTTCGAAGGCGCGCCTGACATCGGCGACGTAGCTTCGCCCCTCGCCCGTCAGCGCCAATGATTTCGGCAGGCGCTCGAACAATGTCACCCCGAGTTCCGCCTCAAGCCCGCGCACGTGCTGGGCGACGGCTCCCTGGGTGACGCCGAGCTCTTCGGCCGCGAGCCGGAAGTTCAGATGGCGCGCTGCCACGTCGAAGGCCTTGAGCCCGTTAAGAGAGGGAAGATTGCCGATCAGCATGGACGTTCGATAGTTTTACTACTGGGACGTTTCAGGAAAACTGGTTCGTTCCCGCTTGGGACCCATGATATCCCAGGGATCAATGCCCGGCAATGGGTGCAAACCGAGTAGGGAGAGCGGCGATGGCAGTAGAAAAGGTAGCAATCATTACGGCCGGCGGCAGCGGCATGGGTGCGGAAGCCGCGAGGCGGCTGGCGGCCGATGGCTTCAAGATCGCCATCCTATCCTCGTCGGGCAAGGGCGAGGCGCTTGCGAAAGAACTGGGCGGCATCGGCGTCACCGGCTCGAACCAATCCAACGACGACCTCAAGCGCCTGGTGGACGCATGCATGGAAAAGTGGGGCCGGATCGACGCTCTCGTCAACAGCGCCGGTCACGGTCCGCGTGCGCCGATCACCGAGATCACCGACGAACAGTGGCATACCGGCCTCGACGTCTACCTGATGAACGTCATCCGCTCGGTTCGGCTGGTCACGCCGGTCATGCAGGCGCAGAAGTCGGGCGCAATCGTCAATATCTCCACCGCCTGGGTGTCCGAACCGTCCGCGATGTTCCCGACCTCGGCCGTCTTCCGCGCCGGGCTCGCGGCCTACACCAAGATTTACGCCGATACCTATGCTGGCGACGGCATTCGCATCAACAACGTGCTGCCGGGCTGGATCGACAGCCTGCCGCCGACGGAGGAGCGCCGCGACAGCGTGCCGATGAAGCGCTACGGCACCAGCGCCGAAGTGGCCGCAACGATTTCCTTCCTCATTTCCGAGGGAGCGGGCTATATCACCGGCCAGAGCCTCAGGATCGACGGCGGCCTTACCCGGTCCGTCTGACAGGATCTCTACGCCCAAGGAAAACAGCGATGTGCTTCAACTGGAACGTCAAGGCCGGTGAGATAAAGCACACGGAGGCGACAGAGTGACCCTCGCCGAGGTCGATGCATCGGCCTGGGCCGAGCTCGAAGGGGCCGCCGCCGACCCGCAGTCGGCCTTCCGCTACCTGAACCTCTGTTCGGTCGACGCCGGCGGCCGGCCGCAAGCCCGCATGGTGGTGCTGAGGCGCGTCGATGCGGCGCGGCGCATCCTGGAAATCCATACGGATGTCAGAAGCCCTAAATGGCTGGAAATATCGGCCAATCCTCGGGTCACCATCCTCGGCTTCGGCCCGCAGCCGAAAGTGCAGCTTCGCCTTCAAGGATCGGCCGAACTCAACGGACCGTCGAGCGAACGCGCGGCCGAGGCCTGGAGCCTGCTGCCGCTGTCGACGCGCAGCACCTATATGGGCGGGCCGCCGGGCGACGACATCGGCGAGCGGCCAGCAAGCGAGGCGGCGGTCGCAGACGCCGATGGACAGGCCTTCTTCGGGGTGCTGATATTCCGGGCCGAGACGCTGGACTGGCTCCAGCTGCGCCACGCCGACAACCAACGCGCAGTCTTTGCCTACGATCATCTCGGCGCGCTGACCTCCTCCGGCTGGGTCAACCCCTGAACGCCGGACGACGTCGAAGCGCCATCGCTTTGTGATCGTCCGCCACATCCGGCTGATGGGCGAATACGCGGGGCACAGGAATGGGGAAGCCAGACTGTCGGTTGGATTGCCAGGCTGGCGATTTTCCTCAAGACGTGGGAGACCGAGCAATGTGTCGACCACCTGTTTTAAAGCAACGCGCGGCTTAGCCGCTCAGCCTTCAAGCCGAACATGATGCTCCAGCCATGCGACAGCGAAGCTGCAGATCGCGGCCGCATCGACCAGCACCGATCCTGCGTCTCCGACTAGGCCCTGCGCACCCTGCCCGCTGGTGAGAAACGCGCCCACGATCCCGCCGAAATAATCGTCGTCAAGGCCCGGCACGACCGGGTCGCTTGTGTCGAATTCTTCCAGCATCCGCCACACCACGCCGGCCGATGTGGCAAAGGGCGCCTCGTAGCGGCGGAGGCGCTTGTTCGGAATTCGCGCCAGGTGTTCTGCATGGTGGAGCAGGGTCATGGTGTCGAGCGGAGCTCCGGCCATCAGAACCTTGCCGCCTGCCGCCACCAGCCTGCCGAGCGGCGATGTCTCTCCATAGCCGTAATCGAGCGGGTGGTCGGCGGTGAGCCAATCCGCGCGCGCGCCGATCGCCGCGACCGAGGCGCCCGGATTGCCGCTGCGTCTTGCCACTGATGTCGTTCGAATGAATTCGGCGAGCACGCCGTTATCGCGGGCAGCGCGGGAAACAGCCGGATCGAACGGCGCGATATGGGCGCGCCATTCCGGCGGGACGCGGCCATTTTCATCCAGCAAAGCATCATAGTCACCGTTCCAGTCGGTATAGGCAACGATGGTGCCGGCGGGGCCCACGGCATCGCGAAGCGCTTCGATCAGTACATCAGGCCCGTTGAGCAGCCGCCCCACCCGCTTCATCGCGGCGTGGACCATGACCATGTCGCCGGCGCGAATGCCGAGACTGTCGAGATCCCTGGCCAGCGAGAGGCGAGTGTGAATGCGCGGAACGATCATCGGCAGATGATCATAGGGGTCGCATGCGAGAGTCAAGCGATCGCGACCCTGCCCTGATACTCACCTTCAGCCGACGACCGCGGTGCAACTGCGTTCGGCCTCGTTGCGGCAGGCGCTACGCACATCTTATTCTGGTGGTCCCGGGTTGCATATAGTCGCGGGGCGTGTGTCACGCTGATTTCACGCGATTTCGATGGTGGATTTTACTAGATTTCTTCACGGCTTCGCCGGCACGATTTGGTGGGACGCATGTCTTCTGGATCGCGTTTCGGACAGCGCCGGCCGCCGAAATGGCAAAGAGTTTTCGTGCCGATCAAGTATTGTCCTCGAGGGTGGGCGGCGGTCGGTCATTTTCATTGGTCATGCTGCAGTGCAGGAGGCAGCTGAAGATGCAATTTCTGGTCCATTCAAAGACGATCGCCGAACTTGAATATGATAGCGAGACCTGCGTCTTGCGGGTGCTCTACAAAGACGGACGAGTGAGCTCTGTTCCCGATGTCGCTCCCACGCTGGTGATGAAGATCGTCGCGCGGGTTCCCGTCGAGAAATCTCCTTATCTGATGCAGACCGCGATCTGAGACCTCTGCGAAAAGTCACGACCGTCGGAAAGGACGGGTAGCGCCGTTCTGATCCGCAATGAGCCGCCGGCCTGTTTGGAGCGTCGCCATCGCCCGCTTCTGCGGGCATCATGCTTTAGTAAAGTGTCCTTCGGTAGGCTTGTTCCAGGTCTTCGTCCATCTTTCGCATTTCATCCGCGTCCCTCGGCGCCCCTGTCGTCTCATCCAGAATGATCTTCATGAGCGAGGGCATCTCGGTGCGGTCCTGGAAATGATCCGGGCTCCACAAGCGGGACCGTCTGAATGCCTTGGCGCAATGCATGAAAACTTCGCTTACCGTCACGATAATAGCGAGTTTCGGGAGACGATCGGCAACGCTCATGCCAGCCAGCAGTTGAGGATCATTGGTCAGACTTGCTCGCCCGTTGACGCGCAATGTGTCGTCGAAACCGGGGACGAGAAACAAGAGCCCGACATTCGGGTTGGCGATGATGTTGCTTAGACGATTGTTGCCGGGTCGATCCGGGATCGCCAGCGTGTGCTTGTCAAGAACCTTGACGAACCCCGGAGGGTCGCCGCGAGGACTGACGTCGGCCCTTCCCTCCGAACTCTGCGTGCCGATGCAGAAGAACGGCGAGCGCCGAATGAATTCCTGCGCGTGCTCGCCAAGCGAATTCTGACACTTCACGATTGCCAGGGCGTGGGTCGGCTCGAACAGCGCCCAAAGCGACTGCTCATCGGCGATGGCACATTCTGGATTGAGTTGTAAGGCCGTCATGCTCCCCTCCCGAAGTCCCTCTCATCGCATGGCCGAACTGCAGGTCTGGAATTCAGGCCTCGCAACGCTCGTCTCCGCCCGCAAGCCATGAATATGATGTACGTACCTCAGAAGGTATACATCAGTTGAGATGCAGGATCAATGCGGGATTGAATCGCCGTATTGCAAGGCAAGCCGCGCTGATAGGGGCGGAACAGGCGGAGAATATGAGGTTCGGCCAGCGGCGTGACGTCCGACGTCTGGAACACTTCTTCCATCTTTTCGGTCGACGACGACATCCCGATACCGGCGATCGCCCAGGGCCGACGCTTCGTGCTTCGTGAAGGTATCGTCCTTTCGGGTGAGAAGCGGAACCGCCGAACTCTCAGGCGATTTGAGAGCCGGTCGCTCGGCTGGTTTTCACCCCGAAAACCGCTGTCTCCTGTTAAGCCGGGCGGCCGCCACGGCTTGCAGGTCGACGGTGCTCTTGATCGATGTTGCGGATCCTCCAATTCAAAGAGGACGGCATCTCACCTGCTTCACCGATGCTTGCAGCGCCCGCGCCCGGCTTGCAAATCGATCATGGCTCGAGGCTATTTCTAAGAATTTCCGCCAATATTCTTTTTCCGTTCAACTCGCTGACAGACTTCGGGCCTGTCTTATTCCAGGTGTCACATACCGCCGTGCCCGCGTCCCTCCCACCCTTCCAGCTACTGCAGAACGTGTTGCCAGAAATGCGCCACATGCCATCAATTGAGATTACATCTCCGGAATCGAGTTTAACCTGACCATGTGCGGTGCCGTCCTTGAGTACAGAAAGCTCGCCACTATAACCCTCTTTTGGGCCGCCCAGCGCAATCACTTTGCCGTCTGAAAGCAGGGCCTGAAGCTCCTTTCCTATCACCGCGGTAGCGGCAATAGCTTGGGTTCCGAGAAACACCATAGATAGTCCAGTCAGTATAGTTCTGTGCATTTGCCGATTTCTCCCACCGCCGTCAAGCACAGTCTCCGTCCGCCATATATGAACTACAAGTCATCTCTTATAATTAGCTATAGTTTGATAGTTTTCAGCAGATATCTTGGAAAGATTAGTCATAAATTACAGTTTTATTGAAAATTTATGATTTGTTGGGCGCCGGATTAGCTGCATCGCGCCTTAGGATGGCAACGATGTATGGGAAAAGCTGCGACTTTTCCGAGGTCAGGTCCGCCTGATGGGGACCCCAATGAGCCGTTCATATTCGTGCTCTGGGACACCATAGGAGCCGCCGGCCAAGTCCTCCAGCTTGGGCCGGTCCAAAATCCGGATATTCCCCCGCGTCGCCTTGATCGCGTGCACGCCCTCGAGGATGTGGATTTCATTGGTGACGCCTGCACGTCGTACGCCGAGCATAAGCGAGAGGAACTCGTGGGTAAGAGGCAGATCTCTGTCGCGCAGCCGGTCGTGGCACATCAACAGCCATCGGGCCAGCCGCCCGGGCATGGTGTAACGGGCATTGGCAAGGGCGGAATGGGCCAGCTGCAACTCGCAGCAATGCACATATTTGAGCAGCAGGTCGTTGGCCAACGGAACTCGTTGCGCCATGGAAAGAAGTGCGGATACCGGCACCGAAATTCCGTGCCCCTCGACCTGCATGAAGGTCCTGTTTGGCGTTTGATCGACCTTCAGGAACACATGGGCTCCTGCCATGCCCTCATATCCGACATGCCCGACTTCGACGGACTCGTCATCGGAGTTGGTGGCAACAATTGATGCCAAGCCGCTCTCAAGGAAGCAGGCGGTCTCACTTGGCACATCAGGCGCGACCAGTTCGAACTGCACCGGAAGCTCGCGCGGCTGCATCGTCGCCTGCAGCAGATCGAATGCTTCAGGCGCAAGTGCTCTGAGAAGAAGGTTTTGGATGTTTGACTGCGAAAAGTCGGACATGGCCCAGCCTCCGGCGGGATTGAGCCCGATCTCCTGTCGACGTACGGCGAAGCGCCGGCAATGTTTCGCTTATGTGCCAGACCATCTTCACAGGCCAAGAGGCGCCGGTCTTCTGTGCGGTTTTGACATTGCTACAATGCGCCGGATTCTTGCGTAGCAAGGTAGACCTGGTCCACGATCTGGACGGCGGCCGTGAAGGAAAGAACCATGACCGTGACCCCCTGCTCATCGGTGACGTTCATCAGCCATGCCGAGACGTCGGCCTTCTTCAACAGAGCGCCCCTCAGCCGCTCGGCTATGGTCTCAACAGCTTCGCTGCGGGCGCTTTGGAGGTCCGGGTGCTCTGAGCCCACCGTATCCTGAATGGAGATGCCGTCATGAACGTTGAAAAAGTAGCGAGCCACATCTGTTGCTCCTGTACAGGCAAGAGCAACTAATATCTCCCAGCCATCCGCGCCTGGGACGATGGCGGATGATGATCGATTATCGCATGTAATCATGTTTTAAAGAAGGCCCGTAATCCCGAAAGTGCTTGCGCGGCGAGGCCGAGCGTTCATCGGCCGCGCCGGAACCTTTTTTTGCTTCCATGCGTTTGGCGGGCGGATCTGAAGGTCTTTCCCCTAGCCTTCATTGAACCCCTTTCCATGTACGCTCACTAGCCCCGCGTCCAGCGCGGGGCTTTTTTGACAGCCTGGCTGAACCGGGGGCGCGGGTATCCATTGCGCCTTGAATATCAGCGGTCGCGCAACCGGGTCCCTTTCTCCGCCCGCGCCGCGACGCAGCATTTTGCCGATTCCACACGCTGGCACAGCGCAGCAATTGCATTTTTTCATTTTGGGTGGCCGGCCCCTCTTGAACCGCTAATAGCCTGAATTAAATGATTTATGCTGGTAGCCCAATTGGGACCGGCAAAGTCCAGGAGACGCCGGTAGCTCTTGGCGTCTCCTTGTATCCATGTTGCTTCAAAGGAGGATATGGCTATGAGGACAAACCTCGATTTCTCTCCCCTGTTCCGGTCGAGCATCGGCTTTGACCGCATGTTAGGTGCGCTTCAAGCCGGCATCGACACCATCGACAACTGGCCGCCCTACGACATCCTCAAGACGAGCGAGGATGAATACCGCATCGAAATGGCGGTGGCGGGATTCTCCCAGAACGAACTGACGATGACGCAGGAGCAGAACCTGCTCGTGGTTGCGGGCAAGAAGGCGGATAGCGATGACGACGTGCAATATCTTCATCGCAGCGTCGCTCAGCGAAGCTTCCAGCGCCGGTTCGAACTTGCCGACTATGTCAAGGTCGAAAGGGCTGAACTTGTCGACGGACTGTTGATCATCGATCTGAAGCGCGAGATCCCTGAAGAAATGAAGCCGCGCCAGATCGAAATCGGAACCGGCCAGGCCCTTCCGAAGTTCGAGCCCAAGCAGATCGAAGCTGAGACGCAAGCAGCGTAAGCCTCGAAAGGCGCATCGGCGCCGGGCACACCCGGCGCCGATGTGAATGCTTCGCTGCCAATCCAAGAGAAAGGAGAAAAGACATGAGTGTTCGTGATCTCATTCCCTGGAGCGGGAACAACGGCCATCAGGCTCCCAGCCTGTTGCGTGATGATGATCGTGATCCGTTCCTGTCCCTGCATCGCGAGGTGAACCGATTGTTCGACGAGGCATTCCGCGGATTCGGTTCCAACTTTCCGTCGTTGACTGGCCCCAGAGCCTTTGGTGGCGGATGGCCGAGCGTCGAGATCTCCGACAGCGAGAAGGAGATCAAGGTGACGGCCGAGGTGCCTGGCCTTGAGGAAAAGGACATAGAAGTCCTGCTCAATGACGGCGTGCTCACGCTGAAAGGCGAAAAGCAGTCCGAGACGGAGGACAAGGATCGCCAGTTCTCCGAGCGCTACTACGGTCGCTTCGAGCGTCGCATTCCGCTCGGTGCCGAGGTCAAGGAAGACGCGATCGACGCCCGCTTCAAAAACGGTGTGTTGACAGTGACCTTGCCGAAGAGTGAGCAGGCGCAGTCGCAAGTCAAGCGGATCGCCATCAAGAGCTAACCAATTGACCCAACCGACGGCCGGCCTTGTGGCGGCCGTCGGCATCCTTCGCCGATAGGGAGGGATATGATGATGGACGTTAACAGAGAGACGCACAACAGAGAGACGAAGAAACCACATACGGCTGTTTCGGATAGCTGGCCAGCAAACGACAACCAGCGGAAGCCTCTGTCATTCGGCCGCTCGGTATTTCCCGAGGAAGCTGTCGCCCGAATCTTCAAGCCATCGCGCTCGGCGATGACGTCAGGCACCCGGCGAACGAAAGGCTGGCGGCTCGTCTTCCAGCGCCGTAGCGCACCGTTCATCGAGCCTTTGATGGGCTATACGGGCAGTACCGATACGCTCACGCAGGTTGAGCTGGAATTTCCAACCCTTGAATCAGCAATCCGATATGCGGAGCGCCAGGGGCTGACCTACAGGGTGCAGCGTCAGGCGAGTAGCGCCGCGGCGTCGACAAAGCAGAGAACCCGCCAGCAAACGCGCCGGCCATCTCGTGCCTTCTCCGACGCTGCATTGCAACGGCTCGGTCCCGCCGCATGTCAGAAGATCTGCGGACAGGCACAAGGCCCCGCTTTGCAGACCCACGTCTATGAACCCGCAACATGGCCATCGCCTGCTGACGTTGTCCGAGATCGGACGCTGCAGGCACTGCTTGACCTCGAGCGCAACGTCGAGAGGCGAGATCTTCAGCCGACGATCAACCGAGATGCCGCGTGAGGTGGAGCCATGAACCCATCTATCGTCTTCGATTGCGAGAAGATCCTGCCCAACAGGTTCGCGCTGACTATGGCTGCGGCCGCACGAAGCCGCGCCCTTTATCGAGGGGCGGAGCCGAGGCTGGATCCTTCAGATGCCTGCGTCAGCGAACTCGCGCTGCAGGAGATTGCAAGAGGCTCGTTCACCAGCAGCGAGCTCGCACCCTTTCTGGGCGGACCGGCAGGGACAAAGCGACTTCACTCCGCCGATCCGGCCACTCGCCTTCGCGGCAACGGCGAACGATCGCCGCTGCAGCACCCGTCTCCACGCCACCGGAGGCGGTTCAATGATGATGCAAACAAGTAAGGAGAAACGACAATGATGAAGTCTCAGTCTTCGAAGGACCGTGCAGCATTCGATATCATCAATATCGTTGCTGGGCTGGCTCTTTTCCTGTCACCCTGGCTCCTTGGTTTCGCAACCGAGGCCTACGCACCGTGGAATGCCTGGATTGTCGGCGCTGCCATCGCCGTGATCGCCGCCGCCGCGCTCTTCGCATTTTACGAGGCGGAAGAATGGATCAACCTGGTGCTCGGCGTCTGGTCTGTCGTGGCGCCATGGGTCCTGGGTTTCTCGGCCGTGGCCGCTGCAATGTGGGCACATCTGATTGCCGGCATCGTGGTCGCGGTTTTGGCCGCGGGCAGCATCTGGTTCACTCACAACCACCCGCTGTCGACCACTTGAGGCAAATGCGAGCGGGCCCGGAACTCCGGGCCCGCTTCTTAGTTTGCGTTGCGGCTGGGCGGCATTGACCTCCCGTCAAATCCAAGGAGCAAACCATGTTCGATTTCCGCCAGGGATTTCACAGGATTGCCGCGTCAGTCGTGATCGCCTTTGCAGCAATCCTGCTTACGATAGCGCCGGTCACCTCGCAGACCCCGGAATCTGGCACCTCTTCGGCGTCACTTCCATCTCTGGCGCCGATGCTTGAACAAGTCACGCCGGCCGTCGTCAACATCGCGGTCGTCTCCCGCGCACCGTCGCGAGACAATCCTCTCTTCAGCGATCCCACTTTCCGCCGCTACTTCAATCTGCCGCAACAGCAACAACGACCGAGGATGAGCGCAGGATCCGGCGTCATCGTCGACGCCGCCAAAGGATATGTGCTTACCAATCATCACGTCGTCGACGAGGGCAGTGAGATTTCTGTAACGCTGAAGGATGGACGACAGCTTTCGGCCAAATTGATCGGCAGCGACAAGGACACGGACATCGCTCTGTTGCAGGTCAATGCTCCAAACCTTACCGCTATTCAGATCGGGGATTCTCATGCACTCAAAGTCGGTGACTACGTCGTAGCGATTGGCAATCCGTTCGGGCTTGGCCAGACTGTGACCTCAGGCATCGTCAGCGCATTGGGGCGAAGCGGTCTGAATATCGAAGGCTATGAGGACTTCATCCAGACAGATGCCTCGATCAACCCTGGAAACTCAGGTGGTGCCCTGGTGACGCTCGACGGCAAATTGGTCGGCATCAATACTGCAATTCTCAGCCCCGCCGGAGCCAGCGTCGGTATAGGCTTTGCCGTGCCAAGCAGCATGGCGGCGTCGGTCATGAACCAGTTGATCGCGCACGGCAAGGTGGAGCGCGGCGAGCTAGGCATCGGCATCCAGGATCTGACGCCGGAGTTGGCGGAGGCTCTCGGACTCGGTGACCTCCGCGGCGCACTGATCGCCAACGTCGAGTCGGGCTCGCCGGCTGAACAGGCCGGACTGAAGACCGGAGACGTGGTCACCGCAACTGACGGACGCCCGATCGGTGGTGCGACCGACCTCAGGAACCGCATCGGCCTCATGCCTGCCGGCAGCAAGCTAAGCCTCACGGTGAAGCGCGGCGACGAGGAGAAGGTGATCACGGCTACCATTGCGATGGACGATCGGTCATCCGCAACTCTCTCCGGCACGCCGCTCGAGGGCGCTACGATGAGGAATGCTTCTGGCGAAGAGGCGCAGCAAGCCGGAGGTTACGGCGTGGTGATCGAAAAGGTGGCTTCCGGCAGCGCGGCTGCCGGTGCCGGCCTTCAAGCAGGTGACATGATCGTCGCGCTCAATAGAGTTCCGGTCGCTTCCGTCACCGAGTTGCAGCGCAGGATCGCCGAAAAACCTGGCGTATTGGCGCTTGAACTGATCCGTGAGGGTGCGCGACTCCTTCTGGTAATCCGGTAGGAGTAGTCGGCCATGGAGATGAATAGGAAGACGCGGTTCAACATCTGGTACTGGATTATCGCTTTCCTGCTTCTTGCGGCATTTCAGTCCTTTTTCGCGACTACTCACCAGATTGCGCGGATTCCCTACAGCCAGTTCGAGACGGATCTCAAGGAGGGGAAGATCGCCGAGGTTGCCGTTTCCGACAATTTTATCCAAGGCCGGTATAAGGAGCCTCAGAATGAGCGCCCCTTTTTCGTCACGACACGCGTCGAGCCCAATCTGGCCGAGCAGCTCCGGCAATACGGAGTCGTCGTGACAGGTCAGATCGAGAGCACATTCCTGCGCGATCTGCTGTCCTGGCTCATCCCGGTGGCGCTCTTTATCGGAGTCTGGATGTTCATGATCAGGCGCATGGGCGGTGGGCTCGGCGGAGGCCTGATGCAGATCGGCAAATCGAAGGCGAAGATCTATGTCCAGACCGACACCGGCGTGACGTTCAAGGACGTGGCCGGCGTCGACGAGGCCAAGGACGAACTGAAGGAGATCGTTGATTTCCTGAAGGACCCGGCGGGTTACGGCCGCCTTGGCGGGCGTATGCCAAAGGGTGTGCTTTTAGTGGGTCCACCTGGAACCGGTAAGACGCTTTTGGCGCGCGCCGTCGCGGGCGAAGCCGGTGTGCCCTTTTTCTCGATCTCCGGGTCGGAGTTCGTGGAAATGTTTGTCGGTATCGGCGCAGCACGGGTCCGGGACCTGTTTGAGCAGGCGCGCGCCAAAGCACCCGCCATCATCTTTATCGATGAACTTGATGCCCTCGGCCGCGCTCGTGGGATTGGTTCCATGGCTGGCGGGCACGACGAGAAGGAGCAGACGCTGAACCAGCTTCTAGTGGAGCTGGATGGCTTTGATCCCTCCACTGGCCTCGTCTTGCTGGCCGCGACCAACAGACCAGAGATTCTTGATCCCGCCCTGCTGCGGGCCGGTCGTTTCGATCGGCAAGTGCTGGTGGATCGGCCGGACAAGTCGGGCCGACTCCAGATTCTCGGCGTCCACCTTCAGAAAGTGAAGCTCGCGGCGGATGTCTCACCGGAAAAGATCGCCGCGCTCACACCAGGGTTCACCGGCGCCGATCTCGCCAATCTCGTCAACGAGGCAGCCCTGCTCGCCACGCGCCGTCGGGCGGAGGCGGTAACGATGGCCGATTTCAATGACGCCGTCGAACGCATCGTCGCCGGTCTCGAAAAGCGCAATCGGCTGCTCAATCCAAGGGAGCGTGAAATCGTCGCCTATCATGAGATGGGACATGCGCTGGTCGCCATGGCGCTGCCCGGCGTCGATCCGGTGCACAAAGTATCCATCATTCCCAGAGGGGTCGGCGCCCTCGGCTATACCGTCCAGCGTCCACTCGAGGATCGCTTCCTGATGACGCGGGAGGAACTGGAGAACAAGATGGCTGTGCTGCTCGGTGGCCGCGCGGCGGAATGGATCGTCTTTGGCCATCTTTCGACCGGCGCTGCTGACGATCTCGTTAAAGTTGCCGACATTGCCCGCGCGATCGTCACACGCTACGGTATGACCGACAAGCTGGGACACGTGGCTCTGGAGAAAGACCGGCGCTCCTTACTGGAGGCTGATCGGCTGTATTACGGTCCGCAGGAACGCGACTATTCCGATGAGACTGCAGCGAGGGTCGACCAGGAGATCCGCCGGATCGTCGACCATGTCTTCGATGGAACGGTGGAGCTCCTCGGACAGCGACGAGAGATACTGGATCGGTCCGCAAGGCTTCTCCTTGAGAAGGAAACTCTCGATGAGCGTGAATTGCAGGCGTTTGTAGAGACCGTTGAACAGCCGGCACGCGGGCGCACAGCATGAATGGCGCCCCGCTTGCCGCGGCAGGATCCGGCTTGCACAGTCGCAACCGCCTCGTCTTTAGACTAAAGCAATTCCGGGAAAAGTGTGAAGCGGTTTTCCGTCCGGAATTGCGTAAAAACAGTCGGATAGAGCGGTTCAGCGCTTCGCTGAACCGTTCTACGTTGCGCATTGGGGCGACGAATGCTTCAGACCACCGCAGTGGCGAGCGTTCTTATCGGCCAAGGCTCATCGTCGGACGATGACGTGAGTTCCGGGCTGGACCAATTCGTAAAGTTCCTCGACGTCTTGGCGATACATCCGAAAGCACCCACTCGATGCGTTGGTGCCGATGGATGAAGGGTCGTTGGTGCCGTGAATGCGCAGCAGTCCATCGGCGAGATAGATGGCCCGCGTTCCGAGTGGATTGGAGGGGCCGGGCCTTACGACAGTCGGAAGCTTCGGGTTCTTCTGGCGCATGCTCGCCGTTGGCCTCCATTCAGGATGCTCCTTTTTGGATACGACCCGCGTGGAGCCGAACCATTGCTTGCCTTCACGACCCACGGCGATCGGATACGCGTACTGCTCGCCCCATGAGGTCGTGTAGTAGAGCGCATGCTGACTCGTCACTATTAAGATCGTGCCTCCCGGGCTTTGTCTTGGCAGCGGCCCGCGATCGTGCAGGTAGTCACGATGGCGAGGAACCGGTTCATAATCTGGGATCGGTGGGTAGAGGCTGTATGGATCGTCATAGACATCGCCACCATAATCGTCATACCCGTCATAAGGTCCGTAAACCTGTGCTCTCGCCGCAAAGGCCGTCAGCAAAAGCGCTGCCACAAGAACCAGTACTCTCATTTCGTCGCTATCCGCTCGTTGTACAAGCGTGATTGGGCCCAATTCTGTGGCGGCACTAAGGCCGCGGTGTCCATGTCATGCGCGACCGTTTCTCAGCCCTGACTTCGTGTGAACACGTCGCGGAAGCTGCGGGGCGCTTCGGCCTGCGCAGCTCCACGGGGGCGGCGCAACCAATCACGGTCGCTTTCGACGGATACGGCAGGAGCGCAACGCGCCCCATCGGCCGCTCTGGCCGGCGCCCATCGCCTTCGGTCCTAAATACCCGAGACATTTCGATCGCTGAACCGCCGCAGGTGCAGGGGCACATCTTCTATGTCTGCAAGCTTGCCATGCTTTTTGAGAAAGCGGCTGAAATTCGCCGCCACGACCGACGCGGGAAGCTGGCGATTGGCTGCTTTCCGGCAGGCCTCCAACATTACCTCGTAGGTAATATCGCGTTTCTCCTGTGGCCATTCGTCGAGAAAGTCAAAGACATCGTCAAGCCCAGCGATCTCCTGCACGAAGTACTTTCGTTGCGCGTAGATCGGGTGTTCAAAAGTATCGAGTGCCATCGTTTACCTCCTTTCATGGCATTGAGTGCCCTTGATTTAGGCAACGAATATCGGCTGTTCAAGATCACGGTTTGGCCGAGATCGTCACCGTCGAATGTGTCATCGATACGGTGTGGGACCGGCGCTCACAGCATCATCGAGATCACGAAAAGCCGCCCACCGAGTAGTTCCACCTCGTTGGGTATATCCGCCGGCTCAGGAACCAATTCGTTCGGTGAGAGTAAGGGGCCGGGTGGTGCGGAGGTGAGTTGGACACAGCGACCCTTCGCTGCTTCTGTGCGGCCCACTCCTTCTGTCGCAAATTAGCTGGCCCCGTCGCGCGAGGCTTCTTTTTGGAGGTTGTTTTGAACGCATCGGCGAACATGCGAAGCGAGGGAACTTCTTAAATCAGCCTCAGCTTCTTCCTGGAATCCGAAAGGAAAACTTCAGACATGGCAACACCATCTCGAGGCCGCGCTCAGGACCGCGCACGCGTCGCCAGCGGCCTGGATCACGAAGTGAAGTACGAGGCAATGAAGGAAGGCGCGTCAAAGGACGCGGTAAAGAAGACCGTCAAGGCGGTCGGCAACAGCCGCAAGAAGGTCGAAGACAGACTCGATCATAAGTGATCAGCATGATCTTCTTCACCGGCGACACCCACTTCGGCGACTCTCGCGTCCTTCGCATCGATCGGCGACCCTTCCCTGATATGGTGTCCCACGATCTTGCCCTCATCAGGAACTGGAACCTGATCGTCGGGATCGACGACGAAGTTTGGCATTTGGGCGACTTCATGTCATCGCGGGCGGGCGATTGCGACACGCTCCTCGACCTCCTGCACGGCAGGAAACATCTCATTGTCGGCAACAACGATACAGAGGCGACGACCGATGCATCGGGCTGGAGCAGCGTCCAGCATTACAAAGAGTTGGCCTTGGACGGCTACCATCTGGTGCTATGCCACTACGCGTTTAGAACCTGGAACAAGATGGGCAAGGGCTCGATCAATCTGCACGGACACTCCCACGGCAGGCTGAAGCCGGTCCCCCGTCAGTTCGATGTCGGCGTCGATGCACGTGAACTCCAGCCGGTTCGGCTTGACGCTCTGCTTTCCTCGAGCCGCCAAAAGGCTAACGCACGGCGAGCTATAGTGAACGCGACCCAGGGATCAGTCGTGAAAGAAGGCCGACGCTGAGGCTGGTCCATTTCGGCGCCGGCTACCAGAACGTACGATATCGCTCCGTTCGCATGCGCTCATTTAAATCGTCACAAAACTGCACTATCTTTTTGGTCACACAGATCTTTTGTCATCTTGAACCTGGAGAGACGTCGTCTCTCTGCGCTAGAGAATAGTGGAGCAAACGATGCTGCAATCCCTGATTTCTCTTTCCGACCAGGATGTCGAATGTGTCATCGATACGGTGCGGGACTGGTGCTCACAGCATCATTGCACCATCGATAGCCGTCGCGGCAGACTTGCGCTTACGACCGCCGTGGATCTGATTCAGACGACGGGATTTCGTGAAGCGCTGCCGCTCGAGCTCTCCAAGAGACTTGATGGACCGGTCGGCGAACCGCCCGATGCGCAGTGAAGCAGAGTTGCCGTGCGCGCCTGTCTCACGAGTTCCCGTCTCTGGTGCTGGGTGGCTGCTCTTCCAAGCTCTGCGCTGGCGCCGCTCGAGCAACTGTACGGTTTTGACCGAAACTTCTGAAGCAGATCAAGCGTAAGTGGGCACCTGTGAAGGAGGTGTGCCTTGCTGACGCTGTACTTTCATATCACGCACATGGATGGTTCGGTATTGGACACCGAGGGCCGGGAATTCCCCGACCTTTTTGTTGCAATTGAAGCAGCCAGGGAGAGGCTCCAAGAAATAGTCGCAACGGCTCTTTTGTCCAGAAAGCAAAGAATTCCGCTTGGCATCGCGATCTGCGGCAAGGAAGGCACGATCCTTCGCGAGGTTGCCGTCGATGCCGCCATCACCGAGATCGCGAGAAGCCACCAACCGAGTAGTTCCACCTTGTTGGGTATGTCCGCCGGCTCCGGAACCAATTCGTTCAGTGAGAGTAAGGGGCCGGGCCGTGCGGAGGCAAGTTTGACGCCGCGACCCTTCGCTGCTTCTGTGCGACCCACTCCTTCTGTCGAAAATTACTAGCCCCGCCTCTCGCGCGGGGCTTTCTTTTTGGCGTTGGATTAAACCCGTCGTCGCGTATGCGAAGGTGCGAGGGGACTTGTTAAATCAGCCTCGGTTTCTTCCTGGCAACCGAAAGAAAAACTTCAGACATGGCGACACCATCTCGAAGCCGCGCTCAGGACCGCGCACGTCGCCGGCGGCTAAGAGCACGAAGTGAAGTATAAGGCGACGAAAGAAGGCGTGCCAAAAGACGCGGTAAAGAAGACCGTCAAGGCGGTCGGCAACAGCCGCAAGAAGGTCGAAGACAAACTCGACCGTAAGTGAACAGCGCCGTTGGACGGTCACTGTGGCACGTCCATGCGGGACGCCCGCGGCTCGTACGTTTCCGTACCCCGTCAGCTGCATCGGACCAAAGTCTATTTTCGGTTGCCCGCAACGAAGTTAGGATGCGGTTTGACTGTTCTGCCTTTTTTGCCCATGCATTTAGACGGCGGTGCTCCCAACGTGAAGGGTTGAGATCTAAACACTCAGCGTCCAACCTATCCGCAGGAACACCGCGACAATCCCAGCGCTCACCCATCATCAGAACGACTATAATCAGTGTTCGGCCGAATGAGAGATCTGGAATGTTTTCCTCTTCAGACAAGAATCTGAGGGACGTTCGTCATGTGACCCAGCCGCTGGTTTCAGTGGTCATTCCCGCCTTCAATGCTGCCCGCTTCGTTGAACGTACACTTCGATCTGCCGGGCGCCAGACCTACCGGAACCTGGAGATCATAGTCGTCAACGACGGCTCTACCGATGATACCGCAAAGGTGGTCGAGCAAGTGGCACTGGAAGATTCCCGGATTCGCCTGCTGTCCACGGCAAATCGCGGCGTTGCCGCTGCAAGGAACACCGGCATCCAGGCATCAACAGGTCGATTTTTGGCATTCCTTGACGCGGACGATCTCTGGCACCAGACAAAAATCGAAAAGCAGGTAAATGCTCTCGAGCGCTTATCCCCACAGTGGGCCGCCGTGTATGTGCTGCATTATATCATCAATCACGACGATGAGATCATTCGCTCCTGCCGGCCGGTTGTCGCCAGAGGATATATCTACGCCCGGCATCTGACTTTCAAATATGTTGGCAACGGAAGCGCGCTTCTTGTCCGTCGAGATGTCGCGCTCGAGATTGGCGGATTTGACAGCTCCTATGCTGCAGCAGGAATTGGCGGCTGCGAAGACCTCGATTTCGAACTCAGGCTGGCAGCGCGCTATCATGTCGAGGTCATCCCCGAACGCCTGGTGGGATACAGGCAGTATCCCGGCAACATGTCGTCCAATCACCTGCAAATGGGCCAAAGCGCTCTGGAAGTTGTCAGGCGTTCGCTGGCCGCAAATGCTCCGCTTCCAAAATACGCAGCGCGAAGCGCAACCAACGCAACTCAGAAATATGCATTTTGGGAATTCCGCCAAGCCAGGAACACATATCTGTCACTTGCAACCATTTTTTCGATATCACGAAGCGAGCCATATTTCGTGGTTCGACTTGTACTCGATAAATGCCTGCGCCTGATACAACATTGTCTTCGTCTCGTGACCACAACAGCAAACGGTCAAGATCCGCCGCAAACGACTAGGCCGAAATTCGACCCGCAAATTATCCCTTCCCCTGTCGAACGGCCGGATGAGACCGCACAATTTCGACGACACCTGATGCGGCTGACGGAGGTGGATGCCAAGCTGAGCTCAATCTTTGAGCCTCTAGCGAACGGGTTCACTCCGATGGCTATAAACCACAAGCCCCGTCTCCGCAGCCGGGCGCGAAAAGCAGACATTTGAGCCGGCATCCCAGCGGTGGTTTCGTGGAGGCCAGAGGGCGGCCGTTGCAAGCCGCCCGCAACATATTTTCGGTTATTTCGCCATTGCGGCTCTAGCCGCCTCGATTTGCGCCTTGACGGCGTCGAGGTTAAAGCTCGCGCCTTTCTGCATCGGCGGGAATTCGATGGCGGTTTCCGCCAGCTTCCCGACCTCCTGCTGGACAAACACGAAGCGCCAGAATTCGAACATGAACCATTCGTTGAAATACCCTTGTGCGCCGTCCAGCGTTCCGTTTCCCGGCGTGCCCAGGCGTTCGAAGGGATCGAGGCGCAGGTTCGTGATCGACGGCGCGTCGACATGCTCCTTGGCTCCGAGCCAGCCATTCGGCTGCTCGATAAAGCGATACTTGTAGTCATCGATGCGCACCGCGCCCAGTGTGCTTTCGCCAAAATAGAAGATCTCGTGGCGCTTCGATGGGCCTTTGCCAGTGAGCAGATCTAACTGGTTGTAGCCGTCGAGATGGTTCTTATAGGTCCGGTCTCCGATCTGCTTTCCCTTCAACAGTTCGTCCGTGATGTTCGGATTTCCGGCAGCGGCGACGAATGTCGGCAGCCAGTCGAGTCCGGAGATCAGGCCATTCTCCACAGTTCCGGCAGGAATCTGGCCGGGCCAGCGAATAAACGCCGGCACGCGGAAGCCGCCCTCGTAGATCGTACCCTTCTGCCCCCGAAAGGGTGTGTTGCCGCCGTCCGGCCAGGTGAATGTCTCCGTGCCGTTGTCGGTCGTGAACAGGACGATGGTGTTGTCGTCGACGCCCAGATCCTTGAGCTTCTGCATCACCAGGCCGACGTCGTCGTCGAGTTGAGCCATGCCGGCTTCCTGGAGCGACCAGCCATTCGCCGCAGTCCGCAGCGCCTCATACTTGGGCGAGAGATGAGTGATGACGTGCATGCGCGTCGGATTGAGCCACAGGAAGAAAGGCTTGTTTTCCGCCTTGGCCTTCTCCACGAACTTCAGGGCTTGGTCGCGGATCTCGTCGTCCACCGTTTCCATCCGTTTCGGATAGAGCGTGCCGGCGTCTTCGATTCTCTGCTTGCCCACCTTCCCCCAGCGCGCGTCTACGGTCGCGTCGTCTGTTGTCATTGCCCAGCTATGGACCATGTTGCGCGGCCCGACCTTGTCCAGCAAGTCCTGCGGGTAGTTGGCATGCGCGGGATCTTCCATCGCGTCGAGGTGATAGAGATATCCGAAGAACTCGTCGAAGCCGTGAACCGTCGGCAGGAACTCGTTGAGGTCGCCAAGATGGTTCTTGCCGAACTGGCCGGTGGCATAACCCATGTCCTTGAGGGCAGTCGCCAACGTCACGGCTTCCGCCGGCAGGCCGGTCTTGGCACCTGCCTGCCCGACGGTGGTCATGCCGGTACGGATCGGAAGCTCGCCTGTGATGAAGTTCGCCCGGCCCGCCGTGCAGCTCGCCTCGGCGTAATAGTCGGAGAACAGCATGCCCTCGGCGGCGATCTTGTCGAGGTTCGGCGTACGGCCGGCCATCAAGCCGCGGTGATATGCGCCGATGTTCCACATGCCAATGTCGTCGCCCATGACGACGACGATATTGGGCTTTTGCGCTTCTTGTGCCTGCGCCGGGACAAGCGCGCCCCAGAGAACGGCCGAAGCAGCCAATGCTCCGATGCCGCAGATGATCTTGCGATACATGTGACTCCTCCGTTGTGATTTCCGGCCGAACGATGAACCATCCGAACGCACGGCAGCAAAATTCAACGAGCGCCGCAGTCGCGTATTCACTCTGAATTCAATCGAAACAACTGGAGCAATTTCAGTTCCGGACGGTCGTCAAGTGGGACCGCACCGCCCGAGCGTGAGGTCCGTTGGTTTGCGAAAGGAGGCTCACGGCGCGCAACCTACCAAACGGCGTTCCGCCGCGATATTGTACCTTGGGGCAGCCGTGGCCGTTCTGGAATTTCTTGAAAGGAAACAGACATCTCTTTCAACGCTCGCTATTCGCGTGCCGATAGCAGGAGCGTTGGCGGTAGAGCAGGTCGGCTGAATTCGTGTGATTTGACACAAGAATAGACAAGTGATCGGGGCGAAGCCGTGACTGCGGACGCGTGCCCGGCGGGCCGCCACCAATTTTCCTAGTTTCGCCTCAATTGATGTTGGCCCATCGTTGCCATTCCAAATGGCCCCGATGCTCGACATCGAACACGAGATTTACCGTGAAGGTACCATCGGCCGAGCGCCTCCCTTTACCTCGCAAGGCGGGTTCTCCCGCTGGCACTGATCGATAAATCATCAGGGAGGTTTTGACTGGAACTCAGCGACATCGCTAAAACCTCCCTGATGTCCTTTCAACAAGGATCAGGAGAATCTAAGCCGGATCGGGCCGAAGGAAAGTCGGACTTAAGTCCGGCTGGCGACGTCAGGAGACGCTGCTCATATGTCATGCGAAGTAAGGTGAAGGTCCGTGGAGGGGCGGATAGGAGGAGAATATGAAGTTCGGCCCCGATCACACCAATCACGAAGAGCGCTGCTCGCAAGGCCACAGTTCGGCGTCGACCATCGCGACGATCGAAGCGGTGCTTTCCGCCGATCCGGATATCGACAGCAGTGCGATCGAGATCAGGATGCTCGGTCCTGTCGTCCTGCTCGAAGGCTATATAAGCAACGCCGCAGACCGCGAGAAAGCCATCTCGCTTGCTGCGATGATCGTCGGCGAAGAGAACGTCCAGGACCGGATGCTGAGCCGTTTTCCCCCGCAGTAGACAACCGAATCCTGCCGATAGGACGAAGGTCTGAGCAAACCCCGGCATGAAGTCCCACGTCAGGAACACTTCCTCCATCTTTCGGTTTGGCTGCGCAGCGGAACCAACCGCATCCAAGGAGGAAAACAGATGAATACCAAACTAGTAGGAATCGCCGCCGGCATCCTGTTGGCATCGACGTCAGCCTTTGCGCAGTCGTCGACGGTCACGGGCGCAGCAGGCGGCGCTGCAGCGGGTGCAGCCGTTGGTGGCCCGGTCGGTGCTGCTGTCGGCGGCATCGCCGGCGGCGTGGCAGGCAGCGCCATCGAACCGCCGCCGCAGAAGGTGGTGACCTATGTTCAGCAGGCTCCCGCCCCGACCAAGCGCGTCGTGGTCAAGGAGAAGGTCGTCGTCGGACAACCTCTGCCGGAGACCGTGGTCGTCACGCCAGTTCCCGATGACCCCAAATATGCATACGCGATCGTCAATGATGAGCGTGTGATCGTCGAACCTTCCTCCCGGAAGGTCATCCAGGTCATTCAGTGACCTTCGGGCGGCTTCGGCCGCCCTTACGATAATTAGGGCATGCATGCAAACGCATGAGAATGCGGGATGGAATCGCGTGCCCGAAACCTCGGAGATTGATCATGAAAAGCAAGCATCTCACCATGCTCCTGGCGGCGCTGTCACTCAGTGTCTCTCCACTTGCTACATTGCCCGCCGCAGCCCAACAGAACACAAAGAGCGGCGGCCAGGCCCAATCCGGTTCACAGACCGGTACGGATGCCGGTTCGCAGTCCGGCTCCAAGACCACCGGCACCGACTGCACCCCCGACGCGTCGGGAGCCTGCCCACAAGGCAAGGACCAGTCATCGCAGCAGAAATCCGGCCAGGGCTCGGACATGAAAAAGAGCGCCGGGCAGCCTTCGAACGATAATTCTTCGACGAGCGGAACTGCCTCCACCAAGTCTTCGACAGAAGCCAAACCCGGATCGCAAGACGCCGGCGGCGCCACCACGACCGAACAGAAGCCCGCCGCCAAGTCCGGCAGCACCGATACAAGCGGCTCAGCCACCTCAGGCACGAACAGCAGCACGCAAAATGCCAAGCCTGCGGAGGGCTCCGGCAACGCCGCCACCACGAAGCAGCCGACCGACCAGAACTCTTCGACGACGAACAAGAGCTCTTCCGAAACCAACGTCAACAACAACACCACGACGAACAATCAGACGTCCAAGACCAACGTCAACATTTCCGTCGAACAGCAGACTGAAATTCGAACAGCGGTGAAGGAGGTCCATGTTGCGCCGGTGAAGGAAGTGAATTTCACGGTCTCCGTCGGAACGAAGATCCCGAAGAAGGTTCGTCTCGAACCACTGCCGCCCCGCATCGTGAAGATCGTTCCGCAGTATGAAGACTACCGCTTCTTCATCCTTGCGGATGGCCGGATCATCATCGTCGATCCCGATACTCTCGAGATTGTCTACATCATCGAGGCCTAGATCCGTTCAGCTTTTCATCGAACCGCAGAACCGCTCAACCTCTCTCTCGCCGCAACTCCGGACGGAAAACCGCTTCGCACTTTTCCTGGAATTGCTTTAGTAGACATGTCCCGGCGGCGCCTTGCGCGCCGCCGGAATCCCCGGGGGGAGCAATCAGGCGGCGGATGGGCGTGCCGCCCGTCTCCGCCTGCAATTCATGGATATGATCGACGCACATCAGAAGATGCGCCGGCGACAGAGTTACAGTCGCGACCGGCTTAGAGTATTTCCGTTATTCTTCGAATCGCGAAAATACTCTATCTCTTTGTTTTCACGCAATTCCCGACGCAAAAAAAGCTATGCACTTTTGCTGGATTGCTCTAGCCGCGACGCCATCGCCCGTGCAATTTCCGCAGGGGCTTCGTCAGGAATGGCGAAGACGGAGCTGACGTTGATCTCGCAGAGAACGTAGGTGTCGTTGCCTGCAGCGTCTGGTGGCCCGTAAAGGAAATCGGCGTCCCAGATGATTGGCAACGACGCTGCTTCGATCCCAAGCGTCGACATCATTTCCGGCGTCCACTCGCTTTCCATCCTTGTCCTCAAGGTCTGGAACGGTTCTGCGGATGCTGGATGCATCATGCGTGGGCCGGGCTGAAGTGGTTCCCCACCAGGTCCTGACGGTGGCGTCACCAGCGCCTTGACCAACTGTTGTCCGAAGCCGACGACCCTGCTTCCAGACATGTAGCAGCGGATCATGCCCTCGGGCAGACGGGACTGAAACGGCTGATCGATGATGCAGCCGCCCTCGGTGAAGTAGGTGTCGCAGCGGGAAATGAAGTCTGAAAGATCGATGGTTTCAGGGACACTGCTTGATTTCGCTTCCAGCACACTGATCAAGGTCCCACCGCCGCGTGGGGCTCCGGTGAATTCGACCTTCCAGATACCTTGTCCGCCGTTGCCGCGGTTTTGCTTCAACACGCGCGGTCCGGCGGCCAGGAAGGTTGGAACGAACGCCTGGCGGAAGTCCGCGCCGGTGCGATAGAGACGTGTGTCGACGCCCCAGCCGATATGCCTGGTCTCGTAGAGCACTTCCTTGACCCCCATCTTGAGGATCACGTCCGGATGCGCACTTACAAATCGGCCGGCTTTCGCCACCTGCCGCAGAAGCGGATCGAGGATCTCTCTCGTCTTCCCATCATCGAGCGGGTTCACCCAGACAAGCACGGCGTCGACGGCAAGGAGCTGTTCGAGGACCTCGTCGGCGAACTCTTCGTCGAAGACGGCCGGCTCCGGCGCAAAGCCGACTGCCGCGAGTTCTTCGAAGATCCGGTGGAAGCGGTTGTTCTGCGGCGTCGCCGCGCACCGGGCATCCCGGTCGCCGCGCCAGATGATGGCAATCCTTGGGGGCGAGTTCGTCATGGATGCACCTCCAACGACAGGCGATAGGCGAAGGCGCCTTGACCGAGTTTGCGTCCCTGCTGACAGCAGACGTCGATCAGCCTCTGGGCGCCTGATGTACCGACGATCAGATTCAGCTTGTCAGGTGTGATTTCAAGAAATGACGGCATGGCGCGTCCTCCGTTGATGCGGGTTCAAGGACGCGATTCTTCGGCCTTAGCCTCGTGGGGCGATCGCTGCCCCATGAGCCAAAACTCTCAAAGCAGGATCGCCCTGTCAAGCAGGCCGGCAAGCGAAGGCGCGGCCGAGGCCCGGAGCTTGCTGCCGCGATCGCCGCGCACCACCTAGATAGGCGGGCCGCCGGGCCATGAAATCGGCCAGCGAGGGTAGGATCGCAGACGCCGATGGACGGGCCTTCTTCGGCCGAGCCGAAACGCTGGACTGGTTCCAGCTGCGCCATGCCGACAACCGACGCGCAGTCTTTGCCTACGACCGTCTGGGCGCGCTGACCTCCTCCCGCTGGATCAATCCCTGAACGCCGGACGACCAAGCGTGAGCGCCAACCCGAAAACGCGATGAAGGCGGCCGGTTTGCGAGGCCGCCTCCTGTTTGATCAGGCCGTCCGCCTGACCATTCTCGCCACAGCGATGAGGATACAGGCTCCGATGAAGCCCGCGATGAGATAACCCAGCCATCCGCCAAGGACGACGCCGAAGAGCGACAGGATAAAGTTGGCGACGATGGCGCCGACAATACCCAGAATGATATTCATCAGCACGCCCATGTTGCTCTTCATGAGCAATTCGGCGAGCCAGCCGGCAATGCCGCCGATGACGATTGCGGCGATCCAGCCGATACCTGCACTTTCCATAGCAATTCCCCCTTGTGAATGATGAGCGGCCGGCGCGGGCAATCAGATCTCGCAGATCCAAGTTAAACCGATTGCCAAGCGACAAGACTGTAAATCTTTCCCGCGCCAGTTGGTTCCATAAGCACCCCAAGCGCTCGCGTGCCCCTCCCCGATCTGCTTCAGGTCATTTGTCGGCTGCCGGCCAATCGTTCGCAGGCTCCTCTATGACGGCAACATCGTCGTCGGCAGGGTCGGGGTCGCGCTCAAGGGCTGCTCGCAGATTGGCGATCTCCTTGATGATCGCATAGAAGACGTCCTGCTGCCTGGCCCCGGCCACAACGCAGTCGTCGACGAGATGCTCCAGCTTGGCGCGAAGCCCGACCTTCCAATTATTTTTGCTCATGACCTTTTCCTCCTCTGATCGATCCACACGGAGCATGGTCGCTCAGCTGTTCCACCGCCTTTGCAAGTCCGGCATTTATCTCGAGCCCGAGACCATACCAAAACCATTCCCTAAAAGTCCGCGGCTTCCCGGTCCAGCTCGGCATATTTTCCGCTGTGCGCGGAGCGGATTTGCGCCAACAGCAGACATTGCCGACATCGCAAAACCGTCCTTTCTGCGACGTTGCAACAGTCAGGAAAACAAGTGTGTCGCTTCAATCGGGAACTTCGGCTTCCCGAATCTTTAGAATACGGTCGATAAGACCCCATTCCAAGGCTTCTTCCGCCGTCATGAAGCGGTCGCGATCCATCCCGCGCTCGAAGTCTTGATAGGAGCGTCCGCAATGCTCCGCGTAGAGCCGCGTCATGCGCTGCTTGGTCTTCAGAATTTCTTCGGCATGAATCAGCATGTCGGAAGCCTGCCCTTGGAAGCCACCCGATGGCTGGTGAATGAGGATACTGGCATTGGGCAAAGCAGCTCTTCCGCCGGCCTCGCCTGCCATCAGCAGGAACGATCCCATGGAACGGGCTGTCCCCATGCAAAGCGTATGAACCGGCGCGCGGATAAAGCGCATGGTGTCGTACATGGCGAGGCCGCTGGTCACGGCGCCGCCGGGAGAATTGATGTAGAGATTAATCGGTTTCTTTGGATTCTCGGCCTCAAGAAACAGTAACTGGGCGCAGACCAGAGCGGAAACGGTATCGTTGACCTCGCCGTTGAGGAAGATGATGCGTTCGCGCAGAAGGCGGGAGTAAATGTCAAAGGACCGCTCCCCTCTGCTGGATTGTTCTATGACCATAGGGACGAGTTGCATCGCTTCGCGCATCGGCGAACTCCAATCTTCCAGAAATCAAAGGGGAGAGCTTGCCGCGTCAGGCGGCGAGCATGAGGGCCGGAGCGTTGCTGTTCGCGGCCGTTTTCGCCATCCGGTCAAGCTTCGTGTCGGTAAGCTCGTGGATAATGCGCAGGCGGGTGCCGCCGGTCGCGTTCGGGACGATCGTGAACGTCACCGTGCTTTCAAGGAAGGGTGGAGCGTCGTCGCGCAGGCTATAACGGACTTCCTCGCCAGGTGTGATCGTGGCCGGGGCGGGATCGGCTAAAGCGTCTTTCGGCAACCAGTTTTCCCGAAATTCCGGAATGCTGATTGCCCGCCAGACCTTTTGCGGCGGTTCATCCAGATCGAACTCCAGTTCGATGCCGTCTTTCTGCTCCTTGGCCTTTTGATCGTTCATTGGTCCATATCCTTCAGCAAGACCTTGAGAGCTTCGATGCGGGCAGGCCAGTAGGCGCGATATTTCGCCAACCATTGTGCGATCAGAGCCAGCCCGTCCGGATCGACTTCGTAGTTCACGAAACGCCCCTGCCGTTCTTCCCTCACGAGCTTTGCGCTCCGCAAAACCGAGAGGTGTTGCGACATTGCCGGCTGGCTGATCTCCATGCCCTCACGCAGGGCACTGGCGTTCATGCCGCCCGCCGCCAGCTTCTCGAAGATCAAGCGGCGGGTCGGGTCAGCCAAGGCTCGGAAAATGTCATTCTCGATCATGCAAACACATAAGCACACACTTATGCGATTCGCAAGTCTGTTTCTCGATGGCTTTTCCGTTGTCGCCCGTCCCTTCGCTCGACTTTCGCCCTTGGCAGATCACAAATGCTCCGCCAGCAGGCCTGCCGCCAAGGCATGGAAAGCCTCGACCGCCTTTGGCATCACGCTCTCTGGGTCTTCGCTGGCGGCGATCCAGAGGGCGGCATTGAGAGCCGCGCCGCTCAGCAATCGGGCGGCCGCCTCCGGGTCGAGCGGCTTGAGCATGCCTTGAGCGATCAGGCGCGCAACGGTGGTCCTGGTCACCTGCAGGCAATTGTTCTGGCTCGGCCACTGCGAGGGATCGCCCAGCACCGCAGGTCCGTCGAGCAGAACGATGCGCTGGACTTCCGGGTTCAGCGCCATCTCGATATAGGCCGCACCCTCGGCGAGCAGGCCCTGCCAATCGCTGCCTGCGCGCGCCCCGATCTCTTGCGCGCGCACCGCCATCTCCGTGTCGATCTGATCGACCACCGCCGCCAGCAGCCCGCGTTTGTCTCCGAAATTGTGGTAGAGCGCGCCGCGTGTCAGCCCGACGTCGGCCGTCAACTCGTCCATCGATGCTGCGGCGTAGCCCTTTTCCGCAAAAGCCTTTCGCGCCGCCGCGATCAATTTGACGCGGTTTTCCTGCATCGTTTCGCTGCGTTTCCTGGCCATGCGATCCCTCAATTTCAGATACGGATCGTATATGGACTTGACATATGATGCGTATCCCATACATCTCACATACGACACGTATATCAAACTGGGCGTGAGATGTGAAGCGATACGTCGCGCTCAACGGTCGTTGTCAACAATGAAGAGAGATCAGAATGACCCAACGCGAAGCAATTTTTCCGGCCGACAGGCACGCTCTTTACGAAAAGCACGGGTATTCCGCCGCGATCCGATCCGGTGATCTGCTGTTTGTGTCCGGACAGGTCGGCAGCCGTTCGGACGGGACTCCCGAACCCGATTTCGAAAGCCAGGTGCGGCTTGCCTTCGAAAACCTGAAGGCGACGCTGAGTGCCGCCGGCGCAACGCTGGATGATATCGTCGACGTCACCAGCTTCCACACAGACCCCGAAAACCAGTTCGGAACGATCATGGCGGTCAAGCAGGAGATGTTCAGCAAGCCGCCCTACCCTAATTGGACCGCCATCGGCGTCAACTGGCTCGCCGGCTTCGACTTCGAGATCAAGGTCATTGCCCGTATTCCGTGAAGTCACTGACATCGGCGGGCCGCATCCGTCGCCGCACGAAGCGCCCGGCAGAAGAGCGGCCCCGCCCTGCCACCTCCTGACCATTAGACAGTATCACAACTTTAGATTTAAAGATCCGATCTCACTCTCAGAAGCCTCCTGCAGGCGTGGCATGGATCACCGGATGTCCCTTCCATTGTTGTCTGCTTGCATTGGCCCGGCACGATAGAGAATAGTCCGACAGGCCGCCTGCCTTGCCATATATGTAGAAAAATCAAGCACATATTCTCCGGGAACAAAGATCGCATCTGCGTGTTTTGACCGCAAGGATCTTCATCTGATCCGCAAAGTGGAGGAACCACGTATGAAGAAGATCGCCTTTGCGGCGACCATTCTCTGCACGTCTACAGTTGCAGCCCTTGCCCAGACAACACCGGCTCCACCTGCGGATGGAGATATATCTGCGGTTGTAATCCCAGACACCAAAAATCCGACTGCGCCCGTTGAGGGCGCCAACAGCCTTACCGAAGCTCAGGCGAAGGATCGTATTGCGGAAGCGGGTTACACCGAAGTCAAGAATCTCAAGCTCGACGACAATGGGATCTGGATGGCCTGCGGCATGAAGGACGGGAAAGCCGTCTCCGCCCTCGATTATCGAGGCAACATCGTCGCCAGGTAGCCCAAGGAGAAGCATCATGAGAACTGTAACCGGAGTTTTCGACGACTATTCGGACGCTCGCTCCGCCGTCACCAAATTGGAAGCGGCAGGTATTCCCTCGAACGACATCAGTATCGTCTCCAACAAGGCTGGCCGGGTCCATCGCTCCGGCGTTGCCGAGGATGCAGCGATCGGCGCCGGCATCGGCGCTGCCGTCGGTGGCGCCGGCGGCCTGCTCACCGGACTGGCCCTGATGGCCATTCCTGGTGTCGGAGCGGCGGTTGCCGCAGGCTGGCTCGCCGTGACTGCGGCCGGGGCTGTCGCCGGCGCCGTCACTGGCGGTGCGGTTGGTGGCCTGATCGGCGCCCTCACCGACTCGGGTGTTTCGCAAGACGATGCCCACCTCTATGCCGAAGGTGTCCGCCGTGGCGGCAGCCTGGTCACGGCCAAGGTCGACGACGCCCGCGCCTCCGAGGCGCAGGCCATCCTCAAGGGTTCGAACCGGGTCGACCCGGTCGGCGCCGGCGTGCCTATAACGAGCAGGGATGGACCCGGTTCGACGACGCGCCCGATCGCTACTCCCCCGAGCAGATCGCGCAAGAGCGCGACCGGTATCGGCGGACAGCCGTTTAATCGGCCTTGAGTTCAACCCTCCTTGCACCTCGCGAGGAGAGTTGGCTGTCGGCCAGAGCACGCGAAACCGTCCCTATGCCGGCCCAAGGGAAGCTCTTGCGATGGAGTTTGCGGACGTTTGCCGCCTCCCTCGAGATTTGAGCAGGTTTGCGAAGATTTCAGATTTTCGAAGGGCCAAAAGAGCGTGCCGCCAAGGCTGAGGGTTTCGCCCGTGCTGAGCTGGCAGCTACCGCGGCCGGAGAGCCACTATATCGCGCCTGCTGGTACCAACCCGTCAAGAAATTCTTCGACGAGCGTGGCGGGGCTCCGGTTCCTATCCTGCTTATGAGCAAGACGTTCTGATCTTCAGATTTGGCGGCCGCAGCGCCGATGTTCTTATTGTGTTCAGGTGCGCGATACTCTATTCCTTTTCAAGATGGCTGACGTCATGGCAGCATGGACGGCGGTTGCGGCCCCTCAGCTAGGCCGACAATTCCAACGCTGCGGATCAAGAGCAACCGGGTTGGATGATTTCGGGGCCGGTGTTCTTCAGGCTGTCAACGCCCGTTCCGGTCGGCCACATGGTCATAAGCTCCGCCGGGTATGGCTTCATCAGGTCGGATGGATTTGGATCAGGAGATAGCCAGCGCTCATAATCCTTTTGACGGAGGATGACGGGCATTCGTTTACTGATGTTCGCCATCAACTCATTCGACGGGCAGGTGATGACAGCGAAGGTGCGGATATCGATGCCAGCCGGGTGACGCCAGACCTCCCAAATGCCGGCAAGAGCGAACAGAACGTCGGTCTTCATCGCGACAGCATAAGGTTGTTTGTCCCGGCCGCTGGCGTACTTCCACTCAAAGAAGCCATTGACTGGGATCAGGCAGCGGCGCGACCGATAGGCAGGTCCGGAAAGTCCATGCGTGGCAATGTTTTCGCAGCGAATATTGATCAATGGGAGACGCCGGTCGCTCGGTTTCATCAATGCGGGCACCAGGCCCCATACCGCCATTGCAAAGACCGGCGCCATGATATCCGTCTCCGGCCCTGCGTCTTGGATGATGATCGCGTAGACCAGCCGCGGCGCGCCGTTATATCGAGGGATGCGGTCAACCAAGCCGTCAAGGTCGCCTTGTCCGGCGAAAGCGAACCTACGCGCAAGCTCGTGAAGCGATTCCTTGATATAAACGCGACTACACATTCGACCATGCCATTGGGAACTACTTATTTAGATGTAATCCTGCCTCGGCAGGTCAAGGCAACAGAACCGTTCCCGTGCGGAACCGAACAATCGATACCCAATCCGGGGCAATTGCTTTTTAAGACGTTGCTGATGAAGTGGGAGGATCCGCCCCGTAATATTCCCTGTAATTCCGGAACCTGGTGTCAAACAACATCCGGCTTACAGGGCAGTCGCAAGCAGCTGGCGGCGCTCGCCGGCACGGAATGCTCGCTATGCTTCCGCTCCATGGTCCTCTTTTTGTGAATGGACCGGACCGGGCGCGAAGCGGTCGTCTACCTCGAGATCGCTAAACGACAGCTACGGACTGAAGGCGATCTAAACCCGGCTCGAGTCCTTGCGCGCCGCAAGGAGGGTTGTCCGTCGGCCAGAGGACGCTAGACGTGCGGACGTTTGCCGCCTCCCTCACCGCGTTGAATTGCCGGTTTCTTCGCTGACGCCGACCCGGTGACGATACACCATTTCCCAGCCTTTCCAGCCGTTGAACAGCAGCAGCGCAACGGCGATCAAAGACAGCGCCAGCCCGGTCGGCACGATGAAATCAGGGCCCTGTACGACCCGACGCCAAAGGCTGACGGCCTCGATCAGAACGAGGACGATGTTGCCGATCATGTGAAACCACGCAGCCCGCAAGCTGCGGATGCGGCTATCGCCGAAGAAGTCGGTCAATCCGGCGAGTGCCGCCAGTGCTGCCATGACGAGGCCGGCCGCCAGCATCCAGTTCGACGCCGCCGGCCAGAACGGGTCGCCGGACTGGCTGTGAAGGATATCGGTGACAAGCGTTCCGACGAAGAAGGCCACCGGGAACGGGATCAACATGGGATGGATCGGATGGCCGGCGATGCTCAACGTGCTTTTCGGGTTCATGTGCTCGCTCCGACGTGCTCAGCTTATGCGCTGTGAAAACAAACGGCGGCATGTTCGGTTCCCGGCTCGTCGGGGATGAAGGCAATTTCGAGCAGGTTTGCGAAGGCTTCAGGTTTTCCAGGGCTTATCGCTCATGACAACGACTTTGAGATCACGACTGAACCGCGATCGGGATCACGGCTGGCCGCGATCGGGATCACGGCTGGCCGCGATCGGGATCACCGACCCACGGGCCTGACGTCCTTCTGCTTGATCGTGTCAATGCCGGAGGCAGCTTCTGGGCTACCGCGCGACGATGGCATGCGGTCTGCCGGGGCGCGCGACCGGACGAACCATCTCAGATTCGGCCCATCGATCAGCCGCTGGTACGCCTGCTCGGGGGACCCCATAGCAGCCGCCGGCGATCTCGATCGGCTTGTCGCGATCCAGGATGCGGACGTTGCCGCAGGGTCTTGGTGGGAGAGCGATCGCAATCTACAATCGATTATTGCCGACCGATTCAGCCAAGAGTCTGTAGGGCAGCTTTGCCGCATGTCACCTGCAAATGCTCTGGATCACTTATGTCGAGCTGGTCCCATGGTACCAATATCTTGCTGCCAGGTCCTGCCGCCCCCAGGGCGGTCAGAACGGCGCGGCCAATGGCCAGGGCGGACAGCCGTTCAAAAAGGCCGTAAGCACCGAGGTGATACTCGATGACATAAAAATTCTCACCGCGTGCTTCTGCCCTGACCTCTTCCACACGCCCGACAGGCTTGCCGTCAAGGTCGTAGACCTGTTTGCCCAGAAGCAACTCGAGCTGGACCTCTTTCATGATTGCCCTCCCGGTATCCGGTTGATCACGTGCTGCTCCAGCCATTCCTGGCATCGCCCCAACGGCGTCACGCGTCGATCCACGTCCACTTCGATGTCGACACCCACGTCTCTCACTTTTGCCCATGGCACACGAAAAATCTCGGCCGCACCCTCTGCGCCTGCGGCCCTGCGAATCCAAAGCATCCAGCGATGGGGCCGGCGGCCCAGCCGCCGCGACAGCGTCAAACTGCCCATCTCAATGAACGCGACCTCGGGCGCGTTCCCATCAGACAGGGACAGGACGATCCCGTCTGCCTTACCGATACGATTTTGCTCTTCGTCAACCATTTGCTTGTCAAGAACGTCGCGGATCAGAAGCATATCATCCTCCGAATATTTGCAACGGAATGGTTATGAGAGCGACGATAAACGAGAGGCCGATGATGACCAGCACGGCAGTGTTACTGATCCATCCATTGCCATGATCGCCGACATAATTCCGATCGTTCATCAAAAACAAAAACGGAACCACGCCAAAGGGCAAGGCCAAGGCCGTGATCGCCATCGAAAAAATAGTGAGTTGGAGAGGATCGACCCCAATCGCGATCGGCATGAAGGCAACTGCGATGAAACCCGTATAGACGAGCGAGAAGGCCGGGTTGGTCCTCGGCTTGGCGTCTTCCGACCAGTTCCAGCCGAAACCCTGGGCAACCAGATAGGCCTGGCCGAGGCTAGCTTCCAGCGCGGCGCCCAAGCAGGTGATGCCAAGCGAGGCTGCAAACAGGTAAAAACCCCATTTGCCCAAAGCCGGAGTCAAGATCGGCGCAATTTGGTCATACCCTTCGATGTCGGTGATGCCGCGCGGCGGGTAGGCGAGTGCCGCCACGATCAAGATTGCGGCTGCGATGACGGCGCCAAAGCTCATGCCGAGCGTCGAGATTACGCGATTGGCGCCAAAGAAGCTCTTGTCCCATTTTTCTTCGATTGCGCCTGACGAGTAGAACAGGAACAGGAACGGAGCGATGACGGCACCGAGAATGCTGACGGCAATGAATCCATAGTGCAGCGGCTGTTTGTCCGGCAGCGTCGGCACCAGACCTTTGGCCACCTCCAGCCAGGGCGGATCCATGACGAATACCCCGACCACGAAGCACAGCGCTACCAGGCCCAGTATAGCGACGCCGTCCTCGATCATGCCGAACGTGCCCTTCCAGAGCAGAAGCCACACGATGAAGGCGACAGGCAAGGCCCACCACTGATAGTCCACGCCACTGACGAACTGCAATGCCAGGGTAACGCCGCCGATCTCCGACGCCAGGACGAGAAGATTGACGATCGAAACGATCAGCAGCGTGAGCAGAAAATAGTTCGATCCAAATCGCTCTCTCATTCCATCCGCAACGGTGTGGTGGCTGGCGATGGCAAATCGCCCGGACATTTCGATCAGGAAAATGAGGCAGACTGTACCAATGGCAATGGCCCAAAGCAGGCTGAATCCATATGCTGCGCCGGCCTGGGCCGAGGTCGCAATCTGACCGGTTTCGATAAACCCTCCGACGCTGGTTACGATTCCAAGTGATATCTGAAGCAGCTTTTTCATCCGCCCGCTCCAAGGGTCGAACGCTGTTCGGCCTGATAGCGGTGGAGCTCGGCGATGTGCTGGTGCCCCTGTTCAAGGCGGCCATGGCCAATCTCGTCATGCGCCGCAGAGATCAATCCATTCAGCATGACGACGGCAGCTCTGGCGTGGGCGGTTCGCGCCGTTTGCGGCAGCTGTGATGCGATATCGGAGATCTCCGTCTGGCATTTCTCGACTGCGAGATCGGTGAAACCTTCTGGAACATTTTTAGCGATGCGGGCATCGAGGATCATTTCGGCGCTGGCACTCCAGGAGAGGATCTGCTGCATTTGCTTATCGAACCGCTCATTCTCGTTCGTGCAGGAGACGAGGGACAGCGATAGAAACGCCGATAAAGCTATTTTCCAAAATCGAGGAAACCTGCCTCGCCTCTTATGCCGCGAAAGTTGTGACATCGAAGCTTTTGCAACGTCGGTAGAGCTGCTCCGCAACAAACACAGGATCAAAATGCATCTCCTCACTGCAAACAAGGCAATGTCATAAAAATTCGATCATCAACTAACCCGCTATCGATCGTCTAAGTTCCAAATTTGTGCGCAAGCGCAGGGGGCACCTTTGGGTGGGGCCGCCGAGCAGATGCTGCGGAGGTTGCCGAACTAAGCGGTCGTGAGAACGCGTACATCTCCCTTGCGACCCACGACGTCTACGACGACCTGTCGGCCGGATCGGCGAATGGCGACGTCAGCGGATCCGGAGCCAACCATAAGATGCCGCAGGGTGATCTCATCCAGGAATGCCGGCAGGCGCGGCTGGTTGAAGCTGATCTGTGAGGCGTTCGGGTCGAAATCCAGGCCGAGGCACGATTGCAGCAACGACAAAGGCGCTGACGCGGCCCAGGCCTGCGGGGAGCACGCCACGGGATAGAAGGTCGGTCCGTGCGACCGCCGCTGGGCAAAACCGCAGAACAGCTCGGGAAGCCCGCGTAAATCGATATAGGTCGAGGCTGCGAACAGACCTTCAAAGATTTGCGCTGCCGCTGGCTTGAAGCCGTAGCGCGCAAGCCCCATGGCGATCAGACTGTTGTCGTGCGGCCAGATCGAGCCGTTGTGGTAGCTCATCGGGTTGTAGCGCGCCTCGGTGGCGGGAATGGTGCGAATGCCCCAGCCGCAGAAGGACGAGGCGTTCATCAAGGTGCGAACCACCTGTTCGGCTCTTTCGGGGTAGGCAATGCCGGTCATGAGAGCATGGCCGGCATTCGAAGAGCGAACCCGACAGGCTCGCTTGTCTCCGTCCAGCGCCAGCACGAACGTACCGAGTTCCTCGTCGAAGAAACGGAGGTCGAAAGCACGCCGCAGCGCTTCTGCCTTCGCCAGCAATTTCGCCGCGCGCTCGGGCCGGTGGAGCCGGCGGAATATCTCCGCGCCCGCTTGCCACGCGCCATAGACATAGGCCTGTACCTCGGCAATCGCGATCGGTCCCTTGGCGAGTGTCCCGTCCGCATGAAAGACCGAATCCTGGCTGTCCTTCCAGGCTTGGTTGATCAGGCCCTCCAAGGTCTGGCGCCCGTATTCGACGAAGCCGTCATCGTCGCGGTCGCCATATTCGTCGATCCAGGTCAGCGCCGCCTCGATATGCGGCAGAAGCTGATGAAGGGTGGCCGTGTCACCGGTGCGGTCCAGGTAACTCCCCGCCAGCATGACAAACAGCGGGGTCGAATCGACGCTGCCGTAGTAACGGCGGAACGGAACTTCCCCCAGCTCGGCCATTTCACCGAAGCGAACCTCATGGAGGATCTTGCCGGGTTCGGCATCCGAAGCGGGATTGATATCGGTCGCCTGGTTGGCGGCGAGATGGCGAAGTACCCCCTTTGCGATGGCTGGATCCAGCCAGAGCGTCTGCAGCGCGGTGATGATCGCATCGCGGCCGAACACCGTGCTGAACCACGGCGTCCCGGCATAAGGGTACGGCCCTTCAGGCGTGTCGGTGATCAACATGTAAAGGTCGGACACGCTTCGCCGCGCAAGCTGATTGAAGATCTGGTTGGAACTCGAGACCGATGCCGTCCTTGCCATCGACGATCGCAATGCCCGTCGAGCATCGCGCATGGCGAGGAAAAAGCCGTTGACGCGGCGATCCTTGTCCGAACGGTCGCAGTCGATCTCGATGAAGATCGAGCGACTGCCGCGCGCGCTCAAGTGGAGGTCGTAGACCGCCAGATCCGGTGCGAGTTCATCGGGAGCCGGATCGAACGAGACGCGGGTTGTCCGTGTTTTTCCATCGAGGCCGATATAGGACAGAAGGACGCTTCCATCTTCGATGACGGCCGGCAGGCTACGGCCTCTTTTTGCCCGCACGGTGCCTCGCACTTCGAAGAGGTCGGCAAAGTCCGAAAAGAATTGCAGCTTCATCCGCAGGTGATGATCGCTGTCGTCATAGTTCGTCACTGCCAGGCGCTCATAACAACGCCCCGCCCATAGAAAGCGTGTCCTTCGAATATGGATGAGATCATGCTCGAGACGCAGCTTTCCATCTTTGCCAAGGAAGTCCGGGTTTGTGAGATCGCAGGTGAGCGTGGCGTTGTCGTCGCGCAATGTCGACGACAGCAGCATCGGACGCCTATCCTCGAGCGTCAGGTAGAGATGCGAAAGATATCGCGTGTCGCGGTGAAAGAGCCCGTCGGGACTTCCTGGTCCGGAAAGAGCATCGCCATTGTGGTCGAAGACCGCGAATGTATCGCCATGCTTCAGTGTACGTGGTTGCCGTTCCTGCAGCGACGCGGCAGCGGGAATGAAGAACTGCGCTATCGGCGCCACTTGTTTCATTGCGGCGGGATTTGGATTGCCGCCTGCCGATGTCGTCATTGTCGCCTCCGGTTTTTATGCCACAACCTGGCCAATGGATATCTCAGGGTTCGGGCGCCGGCGGTGCGCGGCTTTTGCGCAAAATCCGTGCAGCTGGCCGTAGACCGCGAGATAGTCTCTTGCCATACGTCCCGCAGTAAAGCGTCGCTCGAAGTTCGCCCGCACCTTGCGTCGATCAAGCTGCAGTGCCCATTCGACGTTCTCGACAGCTTCGGCAACGGTATCGACCAAAATTCCCGAGATCCCGTCGTCGATCACCTCCGGGACCGAGCCGCAGCGGAAGGCCAGAACCGGTGTGCCGCAGGCCATCGCCTCGATCATCACAAGCCCGAAGGGCTCAGGCCAGTCGATCGGGAAAAGCAACGCGCCGGCATTGCCCAGGAAGTCCGCCTTCTGATGATCGTTGATCTCGCCGATGAACTCAACGTTCGGATGGCTCATCACCATCGGCTGAATTGCCGTTTCCCAATAATGTTTGTCGGCATTGTCGATCTTGGCGGCGATCTTCAGCGGCATGCCGACCTTGGCGGCGATTTCAATCGCCCGGTCAGGCCGCTTCTCCGGAGCGATCCGTCCGAGGAACGCGAGGTAACCGCCCGCCGGCTTTTCCGTGAAAGACAGGAGGCTAGCGGGCAGGCCGTGATAGACCGTCCCCAACCAGTTGACCGGCGGCATTGGGTGGCGTTGGTCATTGGAGACCGATACCAGGGGAATATCCGGAAACGCCTTGTAGAAAGGCCAGAGATCAGGCAGGTCGAGCCGCCCGTGCAGCGTCGTGACGGTGCGGTCGGCAAAATGTCGGATCAGCGGGAAATGCAGCAGATCGACATGAAAATGCAGGACATCGAATTCGGGCGCGCGCCTGCGGATTTCCTCAAGCATAAGGATCTGGTGCGGCAGGTGGTCCTTGATGGCGGGATTTAGCCTCAGGGCAACGTTCGAGCACGGCACGAGGCGGGCATCGGTAACGGAATCACCGCTGGCAAACAGCGTCACATTGTGGCCTTGGGCCACCAGCTCTTCGGTAAGATACGAAACAATCCGCTCGGTTCCCCCGTATAATTTCGGCGGAACACTTTCTGCAAGCGGGGCGATCTGAGCGATCTTCATCGGCAAAATCTCCTCAGGTGAGCAGAGAGTCGACCGCAAAAATCGGGGCCGCATACTAAAAGGCATGCGGCAGTTGAATCCTAAATTTGCAACGGCTGCTTCCTGCGTCCTCCTTTCCAGTAGGCCTTCCCAGTCCCATCAGGACTTCATTTTGCCGAACTCAGCGAGCGTGTTTTGGTTCCGGCGCAATGGCTCGCTAGCTGGTCTTCTTCCGCAACAGCGCGTCGCTTTCGCAGGCAGCCGCCGACGTCGTCTTCGAAGTGTGGTCATTGCGAACGCAGGGAGCCCGGTCGAACCGCTCGGCAATTGCGGATGGCTCCAGGGCGTTGAACGCCTACCAGGACATCTACTTTCAACCGGACGGATGAGCTGGGCGACGCGCGCCCCTCGGGCCTCCCTGGGCCGTGGCTATCACCTTCGGTACTAGATCTCTGAGACATTTCGATCGCTGACCCGCCGCAGGTGCGGGGGCACGTCTTCTATGTCTGCGAGCTTGCCATGCGTTCTGAGAAAGCGACTGAAATTCGCCGCGACGACCGACGCGGGAAGTTGACGGTTGGCGGCTTTCTGGCAGGCGTCCAACATCACCTCATAGGTGACATCGCGTTTCTGCTCCGGCCATTCGTCAAGAAAATCAAAAAGATCGTCAAGCCCGGCGATCTCTTGCACGAAGTACTTCCGTTGCGCGTAAATCGGGTTTTCAAAAGTATCAAGTGCCATCGTTTACCTCCTTTCATGGCGTGAGTGCCGCTGATTTAGGCAACGGAATTCCGCTCTTCAAGATCGCGGTTTGGCTGAGATCGTCACCGGGGATGGCTTTCGTGCTGGCATCGATGATGTGCTACGCGAACTGTGGCAAGTCGTCGTGTATATCGTACCACTCGGCCTTCGAGGCGACGAAGTAATGCGCGGTCGGCGGCGCTGGCAGCGGCGTATCGAGCGTCCCCAGCCGCAAGCGCACGACATCCGGCACCGCATCGCGGCGACTGATGATGGGCGAACCGCAGTTGGAACAGAAGAGGCGATGAACGCCTGGCGAAGAATCGAATGCCTTCAGCGCCGGCTCGCCCTCAATGATGACGAAGTCGCTGGTCGCGACGGGCGCATTGCTGGCGAATGCGGTAGCGGTCGCCTTGCGACAACGCGAACAATGGCAATAGATCGCCGCACCTAGCTCGCCGCGAACTTCGTATTTCACTGTGCCACAGAGACAGCTGCCTTTATGCATAAGAGCTCCCGTCATCCGCCATCATGGCGTGAATTGGTCTGAGGACTTCATGATGTCTCCTTATCGCTCACGCGGACCCCGTGCGGTTTCGGGCTACGATTTCATCGTGAGTAAGGCTGCCGCCTTTGTCCATGAAGACCTTGATCAGGGCATCGCGGTTGCCCGCCGAGCGGTTCTGATCAGCTTTTTCAAGCGCCGTTTGCAGCTCGTCGGCAGACAGTTCCGTGCAATAGGCAGGCGTGCCTGGCTGTTGTCGCCACGAGGTCGCGAGACCCCCGGCATCGAGAGCCTCGAAGCCCGTCGCCTCTACCAGTTGCATGACAATCGACTTCTTTCCGAGGTCATCACCTGCCACCGGAAGGGCGATGCGGCCGGGTTGCGACTTGTCTACGCCTTTTTCCGCGAGCGTCGCAGAAAGCACCGCATTCCAGGCTTTAACGATCGGTCGGTTGATCTGCTCGCTGACCCAGACCGCTTCCGGTTTGCCACCATCGACGTCGGCGATCGCTCCGTCACGGAACGGGTAGTAATTGGACGTATCTACGACAACGACGTTCTCGGGAACATTTGCGAATAAATCGGCAAGATCGCGATGAGCCGAAAACGGGACGGAAAGGATCACAATATCCACCCCCGCCACGGCATCTTGCTTGGTCGTTGCCGTCGCACCAACTTTCGCTGCAAGCTCGCGAATAGATTCCGGGCTCTTGGAATTGGCAAGCTTGATCTCGTGCCCAGCGGCCGCGAGCTTTCGCGCCAGCGTCGCGCCGATGTTCCCTGCGCCGATAATTCCGATCTTCATAACATTTCCTTTGCTGCGAATATTGGATTCAACGCACTCCAACGGAGACGTGGGAAGCCGCGACCTCAAGCGACGATGGCGCCGGGTCGCCTACCCCACCACCTTACGAACTCCGGGTTCGGACGACGAGATCAACGCATCTTCCAGCAACACTCTGGCTGCATCGCGGTTTGCCTCCACAATAGCAGGATCGCGCGTCGATTGTGCGATCACGATCGCGCCTTGGAAGAGCGACAGGATCTGGATCACGGCTCTTTCGGGATTGCTCAATGCCAAGGGCTCGATGAGTGACGCAACAAATTCATGTAAGCCCCTGAAATACCCGGCGATGGTCGCCTGTACGTCTGGGGAATTGGCCTCCGGTCCGAACTCGGCCAACCCCTTTACGAATGGGCAGCCGCGGAAAGAAGGCGCGCGGAACGGTTCCTCCATCGCGTCAAAAATAGCGAGGACACGCTCCAGCGGCGACAGCCCGGCTCTTTCAGTCGAGGTTGCGAGCATCTGAAACCAGGTGTCCGTTTTGTAACGCAAATAGGTAGCGATCAGGTCGGCCTTCGATGGAAAGTGTTTGTAGAACGTCATCTTCGCCACGCCGCTTTCGGCAATGATGCGGTCGATCCCGACAGAGTGGATGCTGAACCGGTAAAACAGGTCCGATGCCGTCTTTAATATTCGTTCTCGCGGGGAAAGCGCATTAAGCGGTTGTCCCTCCACATCCACAAATTCAAGCACGCTGCGCGTTGGCATCTTCCATCACCTCAGATTCATTGTCCGCTTATAGACAGACTATTCTGTCAACTTTGTGATTGCAAGTACATACAGGTCTGTCTATATGGTGCGACGCCCCTTGGATTTCATGGAAAGGACTTAGGATGAGCGGAAAAGTCGTTGTTGTAACAGGCGCGAGCAGTGGTTTTGGGAAACTCACGGGATTGGAGCTTGCAAGGCGGGGCCATACGGTGGTTGCGACCATGCGGGACGTCGAAGGGCGAAACGCCCAGGTGCGGAGCGATCTTATCGACGCGGCGAAAGCTGAAGGGCATGTGCTGCAAGTCCTTGACATGGACGTTGCCAACGAGGCGTCGGTCAATTCCACGATCGACCAGGTCGTCAAGCAGCACGGAAAGATCGATGCCCTGATCAACAATGCCGGCATAATGCCCGTCGGGGTCACGGAAGCCTATACTGTCGCTGACGTCGAACGGCTATTTGCGGTCAATTTCTTCGGCGCCGTGCGGGCCGACCGCGCCGCTCTGCCGCATATGCGTGCCGCCGGCAGCGGGTTGCTCGTTCATGTGACATCGCTGATGGGTCGGGTGGTCTTTCCGTTCTTCGGCACCTACTCCGCGAGCAAGTTCGCGCTCGAAGCGCTTGCCGAAGCCTATCGGTATGAACTGAAGGGATTTGGAATCGATTCCGTCATCGTCGAGCCGGGGCCGTTCCCCAGCAACCTCATCTCGTCGAGCCCGGAGCCATCTGACCAGACCGTGCTTGCATCCTACGGCGAGGTTGCGGCGATACCGGGTCAGATAAAAGCCCACGCCAACGACGGACATGACGAGGCTAACCCGCCGCGGCCCCAGATGGTTGCCGATGCCATCGCACGGCTGGTCGAGGCCACGGAACGACGTCCGTTGCGCACGGTCGTCATGCCTGAAGGCATGGACCTCGGAGTGCAGCGGCTGAACGACGCGGTAAGCCCAATTCAGAACGACCTGCTCAGCGCGCTCGGCATGTCGAGCGTGATCTGAGAACTCTGGGGTTGGCGGGTGGTGCCACCCGCCGCCCTTTGAGGGGGTACTCGGACGGACCCGTTTGCGACGCCGCATACCGGCAAGGTTTGCGGCACTTTCTGCGTAACCAGTCGCGGCCGTGATTGCCCTTTCGCCAGACACGTGTCGGCATTGGCTTTGCTTGTTCGTCTTTACACCGTGGCTCCACTCGATGGGCCAAGGCGCAGAACGACAGGAGGCCGAAATGAACAGGGCAAGGGTTCGGTTGGAAGACCGGGGGCTGGTCGAAAGCCCACGATGGCATGGCGGCGAGCTGTGGTTCGCGGATTGGACAAGCGGCGAAATCCTGGCCTTCAGCGAGCACGGAACTGTCAGAGTGGCGACAACCGCCAAAGCCCCGCCCCTGTCATTCGACTTCGGACCACAGGGCGACATGTACGTCATCGCGTCCGGGGCATCGCATTTGCTGCGGTTCAACGGCTCCGGACTGGAAGAGTTCGCCGAGTTGGGAGCGAATGGCTGGAACGAGATCGTGATCGATCCGCAAGGCCGGATCTACGTCAACGGCCCGGCGATCCTGCTGATACGTCCAGACGGGACGGTCGATACACAAGCGGAAGGCTTTCAGTTTCCGAACGGAATGGCTCTCTCTGCGGACGGGCGCACACTGGTTTGCGCCGAAAGCTGGGCGAAACGGCTGACATCGTTTGATGTCGCCGCCGACGGGCAACTTTCCCATCGAAGAGTTTGGGCCGATCTTCCCGGGCCGCCCGATGGCATATGCTTCGACGCTGAAGGCGCGATCTGGTACGCCGACGTCCCCAATGCTTACTGCCGCAGGGTTCGTGAAGGCGGCGCGCTCCTCGATGAAGTGAAGCTCGATCGCGGCGCATTCGCCTGCATGCTGGGCGGACCTGATCGAACCACCCTCTACATAACTGCCGCCAGATGGTTCGGGATGGACAAGATGGACCAGATGGGCGGAACTGGCCAGCTGTTGTCCGTCGAGGTCGAGACGGCCGGGGCGGGTTGGCCTCACGGGTAGTCGGCATGTGGTAGCCGCATCGGGACACAAGATCGGATCGTAGCGCGCTCCAGAAGAGGCCCTTGCGATCGAGTTTGTGAAAGCTGTCACCGCGGCTCAACTGGCCCTCGTCCGGTAGGCATGAATTGATTCCGCCAAGGCTTTCTCCTTGGCGCTCGCGGCCGTGAAGCGACCAACCATCAGACCGACTACAATGTCACACCAGCTAGAGAACCATGGCAAGGCGAACCACAGCACCACAAGAGCCGGGATTGAAAGGAGAGCCAAGATCGTTTCGCCGAGCTGGCCGCTGTTCTCGAGCAATAGAATAATCGGGAAAAGAATCAGCGACGGAGCGATCCCCCACCAGAAACAGAGCATAAATCCGATCGGATAGATAGCCAAGCAAGGCGCCCGCTTCGCCAAGGCGATTGCCCAGAGCTCGCTGCGATGACGGTAATACGTGATCCGCTGCCAAAGTTTACCCATCTCACGTCACCAATCTACGCTGCTTTATCGTAACCGGTGTTGTGACCCCACGTTGTCCGCTGTCGCCTGATCTGTGATCGAGTTTCCATGGACGAGCGACAAGGAGTTTCTCCATGGACACTACATTGGAGGTTCTCACGACGCGGCGGGACCGACGTGAGGCTCATCGCCAATTTCACTGAGGAGAGGAAAGGACGCGATCACGTTCAGCGACTTGACGGGTCTGGACCGGCCAAAGAGTGTAGTCGCCGCCGAGTTCGCGATTGGCATGGAGCGGCCAGTTGGGATCGTTGAGCGCGCCCCGCGCTAAAGCTATAAAATCTGTATCGCCGTTCTCAATGAACGCTTCGGCTTCATAGGCATCGCCCAATAGCCCGATTGCGATAGTCGGGATACCGGCGCCTTGTTTTACCGCCTTAGCGAAGGGGACTTGATAGGCTGGAGCGGACCTAATGCGGCCCTGAGCAAAGCCGCCGCTAGAGCAATCGATAGCATCAACACCACGTGCCTTCAGTTCCGCGGCCAGCGCAACGCTGTCGTCCACCTGCCAGCCGTCGGCATTGTTGTCACTGACCGAGAGGCGAACGATGAGAGGTTTTTCGGCTGGCCACACGCTGCGGACGGCTTCGGTGACTTCAAGAACCAGCCGCATTCGATTTAGTCGGCTACCGCCATATTCATCAGTTCGATGGTTGGCGAGCGGCGACAGAAATTGATTGAGCAGGTAACCATGCGCGGCATGGATTTCAACCGTGTCAAAGCCTGCCTGGTTGGCGCGCGTAGCAGCAGCCGCGAATCCGTCGACCACACGGCGGATGCCGTCTCTGTCGAGGGCTTTGGGGACCTGATAGTCAGCGTTGGTTGGGTCGTTCGATTGAGCGCTCGGACCTACGGGAATCCAGTGCTCGAAGCCAACGGCGCGGCGCTGCTCTTCTGTTGCGGGCTGATCTGCCTTATCCCGCCAAACCGGCGTCGAGGCTTTGCGGCCTGCATGGCTAAGTTGAATGCCCACGGCGGCACCCTGGCCGTGCAGGAAATTCACGATCCGGGCAAGCGGGGCAATGTGCTCGTCCTTCCATAGACCGAGGTCGGCGTACGAAATGCGCCCTTCGGGCAGGACCCCTGTGGCCTCAACCAGAATCAAGCCGAAGCCTCCCATTCCGAAGCGCCCTAGATGTACATAGTGCCATTCATTGGCAAAGCCATCCTGAGCCGAATACTGGCACATCGGGGAAACGACTGTGCGGTTGCGCAGCGTGACACCACGCAGGGTGATCGGTGAAAAGAGCTTGGACATGAGGGCCGCCAGATACAAGTGGAAGGAAAATACGCGGCTAGATGCGCATCACTAAGCTGCCTTGGCAACCCCCGATACGCAGATGCAGCTCGCCCGGCCAAGTCACGTTGGCACGCTATTAGTTGGCGACCGTCGCCATCGACTAACGTCCGCTGTTGGCGCATTCTTGCCACCAATGTTGTAGCGGCATTTTTCGGAATGGCCAGCCGAGCTTGGTCAATGTGCGCGGAAAACACCGCTTACGCTTTATCTTGCAAGCAAAATGGAAGGAGCAGCGCTACCAAACGCTCGAAAAGGTTGAGGATGTCACGGGGGTGCGCAGGCGCAAGGGGAATTGCGTCGTCGGGGATTGGAACGCGAAATCTTACCAATCCGTAAGTTGTCGCCAAGCCATCCTCTCGGCTAAATCTCGCCCCAGGCATGCCGGGAACGATCGGACTGATGCGAATCCTGCTTATCGAGGACGACCGGAAAACATCCGATTATATCGCCAAGGGCTTCTCCGAGGCCGGGCATGTCTGTGACGTGTTCGGCGACGGCCGCGATGGGCTGTTTCAGGCGCAGCGCGAGGCCTATGACGTCATCGTCGTCGATCGCATGCTGCCGGGTCTCGATGGGCTGGCGATCGTGCGTTCGCTTCGGGCGGCCAAGGTCGGCACACCGGCGCTGTTCCTGACATCAATCGGCGGCGTCGACGATCGGGTCGAGGGGCTGGAGGCGGGCGGTGACGATTATCTGGTCAAACCCTTTGCCTTTTCCGAGCTGATGGCGCGCGTCAATGCGCTCGGCCGCCGGCCGCCGGTGCAGGAGCAGAGGACGGTGCTGAAGGTGGCCGATCTCGAACTCGATCTGATCCGGCGGGAGGCCCGCCGCGCCGGCCAGGTGATCGAGCTGCAGCCGCGCGAGTTCACCCTGCTCGAGGTGCTGATGCGCGGCGAAGGCCGGGTCATCACCAAGACGATGCTGCTGGAGCGGGTCTGGGACTTCCACTTCGATCCGAAGACCAGCGTCGTCGAGACCCATATCAGCCGCCTCAGGGCCAAGGTCGACAAGCCGTTCCAGGCCCAGCTTCTGCACACGGTCCGCAACACCGGATACAGCCTGCATGCGCCTCGCTAGAGTAATTCCAGGAAAAGTGCGAAGCGGTTTTCCGTCCGGAATTGCGTAAAAACAAAAAGTTAGAGCGCTTCTGCGTTTCCGTGAAAAGCTGAACCGCTCTAGTACAGGAAAATCTCAAATCCTGTTCGCAATTTGAAGAGCAAGAGCATGATGTCCTCCGAAAACCGCGCACACTTTTCGGCATCTAGCCTGCGCAGGAGCACGCCGTTCCGGCTTGCCGTGACCTTCGGCGTGCTCTTCGTCGTCGCCTTCATCCTGAGCGGCGCGATCATCTATCACATGCTGCGGCTCGGCCTCGTGCGCGATCTCGAACAGTCGCTGGGCGAAATGAATTCGTTGATCGTCTCGACCTACGAGCCCAATGATCCCGAGGACCTGATCAATACGCTGAACAATTATGCGAACTTCCAGTCGACCTCCGACGGGCTTTATTCGCTGACGGATGCAGGCGGGCGCAAACTTGCCGGCAATTTCGCCGCCCCCCGCATCCCGAACGGCGTCTATACCGTCACCTCAGGCGATGTCGGGCTGAAGGGCCATGAGCGCTACCGGATGCAGGTCTCGACCATCGGCCCCTACAGCCTGGTGGTGGCGGAAAACTTCAACGATGTTGACGAGATGCTGCGGATCGTGCTGGTGAGCTTCGAATGGGCCGCCGCGATCGTCGTCGCGACCGCGATCGGCGGCGGCGTCTTCCTCGCCTTCCGGGCCCAGGCACGGCTGGACGGGGTCGCCCATACCATGAACCATGTCTCCCACGGCGCGCTCGACGCCCGCATTCCGATCACCGGCAACGGCGACGACCTCGATACGGTGGCGATCCAGATCAACGCGGCGCTGGAGCGGCTGCAGAGACTGGTCGAGAGCATGCGGCAGGTGAGCGCCGATATCGCCCACGATCTGAAGACGCCGCTCAACAGGCTGCGCCTGACGCTGGATGCCGCCGTGGCCGGAAACGATCAGCAGGCGGATGTTTCGGCGCTGCTTGACGAAGCGAGACACGAGAGCGACCGGATCAACGCCACCTTCGAGGCGCTGCTGCGCATTTCCCAGATCGAGGCCGGCGCCCGCAAGGAGCGTTTCCAGGCGACCGATCTCGACGCCGTGCTTGCCGTCATTTCCGAGGTCTATGTCGACGTCGCCGAAGACGCGCAGATGGCGTTGACGATCGCGGAACGCTGTCCGGCGCTCATCCGGGGCGACCGCGATCTCTTGACGCAGATGATCGCTAACCTGGTGGAGAACGCCATCAACCATTGCCCGGCCGGAACCGGCATCACGGTTTCGCTCCGCCGCCAGGACGGCCGCGCCATCCTCTCGGTCGCCGATAGCGGCCCCGGCATTCCCGCCGACGAGAGGGACAAGGTTTTCCGGCGCCTCTACCGGCTCGACAAGAGCCGCGCGACACCGGGAAGCGGCCTCGGGCTCAGCCTCGTCAAGGCGATCGCCGACCTGCATTCGGCTGAGATCGGCATGGCGGACAATCATCCCGGCCTCGTCGTTTCGATCGGCTTCCCGCTGATGCCGGGACTAAACACCTAACCTCTCATCCGCCATGCCGCGAGCCGGCTGAAGCGGGCGGCAAAGCGGCGCAGCTCTGCGGCGGCGCGATATGGCAGCACGCTCCACGGCCGGCGGCGGCCAAGCCGATAGGCCGAGAGCCCTGACTGGATCTGGGAACAGGGATCGGCCCTTTGGCTGACCGGCAGCGGATCGACGAAGCAGGCGCAAAGCCCATCGTCGAACTCCAGATCGAAGGCGAGATCATAGGGCAGGCGCATGGGGACAAGCACACCGGCAATCCAGCCTGCCGCCTTGCGGTTGATCAGATAGGCGCCGGACCCCTTCTCGCGGGTGAGCGCGATGGCGAGCGAGCGCGACGCAGTCAGCGGCTCCACCTTGTGCTTTTTCCCGGAATTGACGGTGGACAGACGCAGGATGTCCCAGCGCGCCTGGTGCTTGAGGGCGGCTTCGAGCAGCTCGGCCAGGTCGTCATCGAAATCGAGATCGTCTTCCAGAATGAGGGCGAACTCGGCATGGCTGCCGAGGAACCGCTTGGCGCATTCGACGTGGCTCAGATAACAGCCGACCTCGAAAGGGTTCGGCCGTCGGCCGTGGCGGCTGAGATAGGCTGCTTCGTCAAAGCCCGGATGCGGCAGGCTCAGCCCTGCCCCATCGACCGCCGCGACGCGCTCGAAGGCAAGGCCGAAGCTTGCCAGCAGGCGTTCCATTCGGAACCTGCGCAAGGGGGCACGATCGAGATTGATCAGATAGGTGTTCACCCGCAGGCTGACCGGATGAAGGGCCGGCATAAGGGCGGCAGGTGCGGCGCGCATGTTCATGAGAGAGCTGACCTCGACTTGGCAATGATGGCGCCAAGCTGCGCTCCAAACCTCACGAGGACCTCGCTGGGACTATACATTTTGGTAAAGTGCGGCGGTCGGGCGGACGGGCCGGCATTCTTACGGATTGGTATGATCCCGGCAAAGAACGCGTAAGAATGCCGCGCTACCAGCTCTCCTGCGGCATGCAGTGGACGCCTCCCTTCCCGCGATCGAAACGACAACCAGCGCGCCTTCGATGACGACAGCGACCCACTGCGTGCCGTGCCGGATGACCCTTGGCTTGAGCAAGCCGCTCAGCGCCCACTCTCAAACCCGACGGAGACCAACGATGAAACCACGTGCCAGACTGTTGCCGCTTTTTACCGGAGTCGCCATCGCCTGCTCGGCCGGAGCAAGCTTTGCCGCCACCAGCGTGATCAATGTCACGGAAGATGGAGAAGGCGGTGGGGCGATGTCGCTGAAGCTCGACCCGCCAACGGTCAAAGCCGGCCCCGCGACCTTCGCAGTCCATAATGATGCGATGACGGAGCAGCATGAAATGGTCGTCGTTCGCCTGAAATCTCCGGACCTGCCTATTCCGGTCAACGCTGCCAAAAACCGCGTCGATGAATCGAAGCTGAAAAGCCTGGGCGAGGTTTCCGATCTGAAGCCGGGCGCCAGCGGCAAGCTGAATACCAAGCTGGCGCCGGGCACCTATCTGCTCTTCTGCAACATGAAGGGCCACTACGAAGCCGGGATGGAAGCCAGGCTGACGGTGACGCCGTAAGGCGGGCGACTGCCTTTTGCAGCACCCTTGCTGGACCTTCTTCCCCACTCGGCGGCGAGCGGCCCCTCGCCGGCGAGACAGGTATCCCGCCTCCAGCGCATCGGCCCGAAAAAATGCGAGACCTTGAGAATCTCCGGCCTCAGCGAACGGGAAAGCGCGCTTGCGGATCTTGGCTGCTAAATGACGGCGCTGCCGTTCGGGCCGATATACTCGGTCTTGAACCCAGTCTTTCGGACTTCGCGCAGGAAGGAATTCGCATGTGACAGATCGATGAGGGTTTCCGGGTCGCAAAGTTCAAGATGGTTGGCGCGCAACCAGTACGATCCGCGGGTGCTCACCACCTTCACCTGCCAGCCGCCTTCGTCCTGCTTCTGCAGCCGGAAGTCGGGAACCTTGCCATCCGCGATAACGGGATTGCCTGCCGACAGGTTTTTGGTGGCTGGCGGGGTGGCCGCTCTCGTCGCATGTCGCATCGGATGCTCCTTGGATTTTCTGGTGCGGTGATCTCGATCTCTTGGCTATGCTCTTTTCGCTGGTGCCACTACGGCCTTCGGTCGTCGCGCCAGCGTAAGATACAGCGCGGCATCGGCCACTCGAACCGACGTTCCCAAACGCACCGAGCTTGGGGCCCGAGCTCAAACTGTGCCGGCGAAGCAATCTCTGCCATTTTGCAGGTCGATCGATCAAGCTCCTGGCTTCCTCGAACAGTCTTCGCAAAGGGAAAGATATCGTGGCCGAGAATGATTATGATGCCTTCGCCGCGGCTTATGATGCCGATAACGAGGTCAATGCCTGGAATGCCTATTACGAGCGGCCGGCCATTCTTGCGCTGGTTGGCGACGTCGCCGGGCTTTCCGTGCTCGATGCGGGATGCGGCGGCGGGGCGCATGCAGCGGCGCTGATCGAGCGCGGGGCTGTGGTGACCGGGATCGACGCCAGTGCGGGCATGCTTGAGATCGCGCAACGTCGGCTGGAAGGGCGGGCGCGGCTGCTATCGGCCGATCTCAACGAAGCATTGCCATTTGCGGACAAGGCTTTCGATCTGATCCTTACCTCGCTTGTCATGCATTACCTGCCCGACTGGTCGAGGCCGCTTTCGGAATTCCACCGGCTGCTGCCCGAAGGCGGACGCCTGGTTTTTTCCACCCACCATCCCTTCATGGATCACGCCTCGACCGGCCGCGACAATTATTTCGAGACCTACAGCTTCGATGAGACCTGGCAGCGCGCCGGAAAACATATCGCCATGCGCTTCTGGCATCGGCCGCTGCATGCCATGTTCGATGCGCTGAAGTCGGCCGGATTCCAGATCGATATCGTCGGCGAGCCCCAGCCCGATCCGCGCGCCCGCACGCTTTTCCCGCAGGCCTATCAGAGCCTGACGACCAAGCCGCGGTTCCTGTTCTTCTCGGTGGTGAAAGCATGACGACGGGTGCCGGCGTTGGGGTCTCTTGACTCCATCGGGCGTGGTGTTCCGATCCATATGGTTGTCTGAATGGGAGCTGCCTGCGTTGATCATCGCCCTCCGGTAGCTATTGATCCATACCAAATCGCAAGATCGGTCGAGCGCGACATATGCGGAAGGGCCTAGCTGGTGCGGTCAAAGTCGAAACCGAGAAAGGCAGCCCGAAAATTCTCGCGCTTGGACAGAATAGTGCGCCAGCTCAAATCTGACTGGAAGCCTTCGATGCAAAGCTTCTCAAATAAACGGTGATCATCATCTACCGGAAAGCCCTACTCGGTGTCGTAATAGGGCATGAACTCCGGAGCGGCTGCGCACCAGCGGCAACGCGGCTGCCGATCCGGGCCGAAGATCGTCGCGCTCATTTTCTCACGCCCTAAGAAAGGCCAAGCGGTCGTCGGTGCGGCCCGGTGCAATTTCGAGAATGTCCGCGCTTACGACACCCCCCACAACAAAAGGATCTTGCTGGAGGCGCATTTCGAGATCGGCGCGGGATGTGTTGTGGGCGAGAACCGCTCCGCCCGCACTTTGCTGAAGGCTTCCGGTAAGGAGGAAGATACCATCGTCAAAGCCCTGTTTGATCCAGGCATTATGCCCTTCCATAAGGGCGGAGGCTCGGGCCTTGTTGGCGGAGAATTTAAGTGTAACGACGAACATACAGGGGGCCTTCAGGAATTCTGGATGGAAACGGATTCGGGATGATCGGATAGATTGGGCCGCTGCATTGCCAACCATAGGCACATATCGTCGACTTCACGGCGGATGAAGGCTTCGTCGCGGAAGGCGGTCGCAAGTGCAGCCACGCCCTGGCTTCGCATCAGGATGTGCATGGCAAGCGCGTCGGCATCGGTCTCACGACCAAGTGCGGCGAACTGGCGCGAAAGCCAATTGCGAAACAGAGTGAAAAGCTTGGTCGCCTCGTCCTTGGCAGCGTGGTCAAGTTTGGCGAGTTCGTTGCAAAGCGTGCCGACTGGGCAGCCAAAGGCCATGATCTTTGTCTGGTTCATGATGAGCACGTGGATGAAGCTTCTGATCCGTTCGCCGGGAGCTTCAGCCCCAGCCTCCCACGCATCTAGCATCGTCTTGGTCTTTGAAAGACGATGGGCGATCACCGCATCGAGAATCTCGTCTTTCGTCTTGAAGTGATAGTAGAAATTGCCTCGCGAAAGTCCGACGACTGCCGCAATGTCGGCGAAGGACGTCGCCTCGAATCCCCGCTCATAAAAGAGCTTGTCTGCAGCCTCAACAATCTGCAGTCGTGTGGTCGCTGCCCCCAAGTGCCCGGTTCTCCGCTGCCATTGCCCATCGAGTAGGACAATTGCCCTATAAAAGCTCTTTAGGACAATCGACCTAAAGACGTCAAGGGTGGGCCTGAAAGGTGACGGGATTCCTGCCTTCCGGAAGATAGGGATTGTCGTTACAAATGGCTCAAGTGTCTAGCATGTCCCACTCGCCGCCGCTTTCATCCCATTCTCAATACTTTCGGGGCGTCAGGTGAGTTGAGCGAGGATAGCGTCGACGACACTTGGGACGGTACCCGTCGTGTCGATATTGATGCCGATGGGAAGATATTCCCGGGTATGATGGTAGCGGAGCACCAGCGCCCGCTCGGCCGGCTCGAAGCCCGGCTCATTCGGCCGCCCATCCAATCGTCGGTTCAAGGTCTCAACGTCTATATCGAGCACGAAAACCTTGTCGAAAAGGTCCAGGAATTTGTGGAAATTGCGCGAGCCGCCACAGAAGAAGGTGGCAGGATGGCTGGTGTCGGCAGCAATAGCGCGGACTTTGTCGACAGGCCAGATCCAGTGGGCGTATCCCCAAACGATGCGGTCCGCGCCTGCGGGTGGTCCTGCGAGCGCCTGGCCCGTCTCGGGGTCGCCGACATAGGCCAAGACCCGGTCACCATGGACGACATGGCAGCCCCGCCGCTCCAGTTCGGTAGCGACAGACGTTTTCCCAGTCCCGGAACCGCCTTCGATCAGATAGTTCTTGATTCCCATAGGCGCTGCTTATCATGGCCTTCTATCTGGTGAGAGGACACTCTACCTGAGAACGCTTTGTTCCAATCCATCGTCACCCATTGACGTGAACGGTTTTCACCCCAATAGGGTCAGGCCAACCAGACGAAAACAGGAGTGCAATCGTGAGCGAACCGACCGTAGCAGATGCAACAAACCGCATTTATGAGTCGCTGCAGGCGGACAATGCCGAAATCGACGTGCATATCGCGGTGCTCAAGGCAGCGCTGACGCGGGCGGGTTTGAAAGAGGCGGTATTCGACCCGGCTCGGCTCGTGCAGAATAACCGTTCCGGCAGGAAGCGAATGCAGGCCTACTTTCGCCAGCGCGGTGTCATGGTGAAATTCTCAGCCTAGCCTTCCAGCCGACTGTATTCACCCTCAGTGGGGGCAATGGCGTCGACGCGAATGAAGGTTGCGTCGAAGTTAACCTGCCTCGTGTTGCCGTGGCCGAGGGGGCTGCCTGCCCTTCCCGACACTCGGGGCGGGTGGACCATGAGAGTTGACCGAATGTGGGCTCGCTGGAATAATCAGCCGAGCAGCGTGACGTCGGGGTATCTGCGACACTGCGGTTCGTGCTCACCCCGTTGATATTCCTGTGGGGGAGTCCTCGATGTCTGTCGTTTACAGGCCAGCCCGGGCGGAGGATTTGGCCGCCACCGACGTGCTGGTGGTCGCCAGCATCAACGAACTCACCATCCGACATGGCTTCGGCCCCATGGCGATGCCAAGCCCTCCCAGCTTCCAGCTGTTTTCGCTTGGGGACGACCCCGGCGGTCGATGGATCGCTGAGAACGGCAGCGACATCGTCGGATTCGCCTGGAGTTGGGCGTGTGGTGAGCTTTGGTTCCTTGCCCAGCTGTTTGTCGACCCGGCGCAACAGGGTCAAGGTATCGGCAATGAGCTCATGAGACGAACCATGGAGCACGCCCGAAAATCAAGCGCAGCCCACCGGGCGCTGATAACGTTCTCCTTCAATCGTGTCTCGCAAGGTCTCTATATCCGGCATGGCCTCTTCCCCAAAATGCCGATCTATTTCGTCGGCTTCATGACGGTTCCTGTTTTCTTCGGCGTCTGCCGAGCTGTGAGCGAAAGTGATCACATCGCACTCGTCCCTCGACAATTGGCAGAGCGCTTGGCGGATCTTTTCGGGCTCTCCCTCTATAACGCTCCCATGCCGCTTCCGCCGGCCCTCATCGTCGGCGTGTGGCACAAGCGCGCGACAGGGAATCCCGCCCATCGTTGGATTCGGAACCTGATCGCCGAGATATTGCTGCCACTTAATATCGGCGAGCAGCCCCTGCCAAATGAAGTGCGCTGACGGTGCTTTCCCGCGTCGATCGGCAAGAACGTGCCCATGCGGTTTCGACGACGGAGTGATAGGTGCAGGACCTAGACTGAGCTGTCAAAAAGTGACGTCGTCCGTGATTGTAAGGACTGATCGGCGCCGCCGTCATGCCGTGCCTCGTCTGACGCCGAATGGTACTGCGTCCTCCGCAGGATCGGTAGCGGGAGGCATTACCCCTGGACGGCGTGTTGGAACAGGATGCCCGTCACGATGGCCGGCAGGGCCAGCCACCGGCGGTCCATCGTGGCCGCCAGAACAGTTCCCGTCAATGCCAATGTCGATGCGTTCGCCTCGAGCGTTCGTTCGATGTCCCACTCCCGGTCGAGTTCCGCCAGCCTGGATCCGATCTGGTGGGATGAGTCTCGTAGTAGGCGAGCCTCTCCTCCACCTGCCAGCGCAGGCGTCGGTTGATCTCGTTGGATGTGGGCGCTGACCAAGTTTGCTGTCGCGGCCATGGCAATCCGTAAGCGGTGTTTAGACCGCACCTTTCGGATCAGTGCGTGATTGCTTAAAGTTGCGCCGCGATGATTGGGCGAGCGTCGATGAATGAGAGCGGCGAAATTTCCGACATGAGGGAAATGATTTGAACGAGACTCAACAACTGTGGGAATGGCGCGAGAAGATCGCAAATCTCTACTACGCGGTACGTTCTAGCCCGGACGTGGTTGCTGCTTGGGGGCTTTGGTGCGCCACCCGTTCGACCCTGTTTCGCGACCATCCTCAGTCGCCAATTGACCCGGCGGACCGCAAGACGTTCGAAGGGCCGACGACATTTTCTTATGATCCCTCGTTGCGCTTGACGGTACAGCTTGTCCCGGTAACGCCGGAACGGATAACCGTCGCAACAGGAGTGGATGGTGACCTGTCGATGCATGCGTTCTCTCGTACAACGGGGCTGGAGGCCAGATTGGGCGGCGAATTAACTCTTTACTGGATTGAGGGGTACGGCGGTGGCGTGTTCCTGCCGTTTGTCGATGCGACCTCAGGAACCGAGACGTATGGTGGTGGCCGATATCTCCTCGACACCATCAAGGGAGCGGATCTCGGAGTCGTCCGTTCAGACGGCGCACTGGTGCTCGATTTCAATTTTTCCTATTTTCCTTCGTGCGCCTATTCTTCCCGTTATGTCTGTCCACTTGCGCCATCGGGCAATCGACTGAAAGGCGCAGTGAGAGCCGGAGAACGGCTACCTGTCTCGAAACGATAAGCGCAGGGGGCAGAAGCCTGAAACTTCGTCGCCGGGCATTAGAAGTCCCCCTCTCGTTAGCGCTGTTTGCCTGCCGAGCCCTGCCTTTCCTAGCGACCGCTTGAACTTGATTGAGCTGGGATTTGCCGTGACGTAGCGGACTCCGCCCGCGTTAAACGTGAGAGCTGTTTTCTTCGCACATTGACCAAGGCGGTAGGCCGTTCAGAAAACTACTGCTGCGACATCGATGGCAACAATGCGCCAAGAGCAGTCGCACAGCGAGAGTCCCATCAGCGGCCACGATGACCCGTTGCGGACAACTCCTAACGCGACTATCCAGATGATCTCCTTTGAGGTGACGAGGGTCGTTTGAATGGACAGTCAGGATTCGGCGGTCGCAAAACTGGATGCCTGCCGCCACATATTCCTTGCCAAACTCGGGACCGGGCCTTCGCTCGACCTTCGTATTTTTGTTGTGGAAGCCCGCGTCCAAGATGAACTTGTTTCGGTTAGACCCGGTGACAGAGACTTGGAAGCGATTTTTGCGGAGGCGCATCCTATCATGACAAAGGAGGGATACGACGCCTTTACAATCATATTTGAGAGTTACGTTTGCTTTTCGGTTAGGAACGAGACTTACGCAATTCCCGAAAATGTTGAGGATTATTCGCACCGCTTACGTACGCACGAACAATCCGCTTTTTTGGATTTTGTGTCGAAGGGCACTTGGGCGTCGTCGGACCATCCAGGACCATTCGTGCATTATGCAGTGATTTGCGAGGATCATGTAATTGATGTTGCGTGCAATTCTGAGCCGATAATCGAGCATCGAATTGTGACAGCCGATGATTTGTAAGCTCGTATTGAGAAAGTTGAACGATGGCCTCCCACCCAAGGTGAACCTCAGCATCATAGAGGTCCGCAACGGGCCGGAAGCAGACTTCAGTCGCTCGTTCGAAGTTCCACGGCATAAGCTGATTTACCCGGCTAGACTTTCCGAAACGATCTGCGCCTTGACGTCGTCCGGCCAATGCCGATTCACCTCACGTCCAGACTTCCTGGTCGGTTGCAACCGAGGCCACCACACTCCCGTCGACATGCATATGTTTATCACACGAAGGGTCTTACTTCTCTTCGAGATGCCCGCTGCCGTTTAACAAATGCGCTGCACAAATACCAAACTAGATAGGTCGCTAGAATGGCTAGCTGCTGCAACAAGATGGCGACGACGACTATAAACTGATCCAATCCGTCATAAGAGTCGTCGCCTACATCGATGATATCTGGCGTGAACGTCACTCTGTCGCATAGGTATACTGGCAGGACGACCCAGATGACCGCCAAAAAATGCAATGTCTTCCGGCAACGTGGCCATGTGCGGCCAGCGATAAAAGCCACGAGCGGAGCTGCGAAGTTGCTCATAAATATGATGGCGAACGCGAGTTCAGGCTTGATCATCGAAAATTGATCCTCCCGGCGTGCTGCGGCGCAAGAGAGGCTCTGGCCTTTCGCGCTCCATAGACGTCTCTGTCCATAGAATTTTCTATCCAAGAGACTGAGTGGCTGAATGGCTGTCACGCGCTATCAATCATCGCATTCCATATCAGTAATGTCGCCAGCCAGGACTTCAGCGTGCTCGGACAGAACACCACATTGTCGAGAAGCATCGCCAATTCGGGGTCGCTGTCAAAAAGCTGTTCCTGTTTGGCTTTCAACTTGCCGATATAGAACTGATGAATATGCAATGATCCGGCCATTTGGGCGAGGCTTGGCATGCTGATGCTCCCATTTAGTGATTCCGGAAGGTTCGCCCAGCATAGCGCCTGTCGGGCATTCCCGTTGACCGCTCCATCTTCATCGACATCGTCCGCCGGTAGAAAATTCCGGTATATCGTATCTGCATCAGCACGAACTGGCTCCACTCGGAGCCAGGAGTAGCCCTTACCTACCAAGCGACCAGGGGCGGGTTGGAGATTGCTAATGACCCGGTACTCGGGATTGCAGGGCATCCTGATTGTCAGGGGCTGCGCCGAATGCTACCGCAGGTGTACAAGTGTTTATGACAGGGGTGCATTCATGAACCGATTGATCGTCTTCCTTGCGGTTGCCCTTGCGACCGGCACCGCGCATGCAAACGGGCTTCCGTTTTTCCCCAACACGAAGGTCCCCGACTACACCGCGAAGCTGGCTGTGCGCGACACATTAGATGGGAAGGACAACTGGCGGCTCGTGCAGCATCACAACGGCTGGACGCATGTTGAGGAGACACAAGGTGACGAGACACATATCTGGTATGGGCACTTCTTTCAGAATATTTTTTTGTCAACAGTCAAGAAAGATGGAGAGGAGATCAAGCGCTTCAGTATCAGGCAAGTCGAGCCATCGTATGACTACCTCGGCATCAAGCAAGTCAAGGAAACGAACGATGTGGAGACAGTGGGCGGCGAGGAGTGTCGCTGGCTTCAAATAGTTCGACACGATCCGCCAAGCCCTATTTGGATGACCTGCTTGACCAGCGACGGAATAGAGGTCGCAACCAAGGTTCTCTTTTCCAAGGGTAAATTGATGTCCGAGGCGCGTCTGACCGAGATCAAGCGAGGTCCGGTCCCGGAGGCCGAAGTGTTGCCGCCAAGACAGCTTTTTGACGCAAGCACGTGGCTCAAGCCGCTGCGTACCTACCCGGATCACCCTCCAAGTGCTGTCGACTTCGAGGCGAAGTTGGTTACGAGGGCGTCAGACAATCCGTCGATAGACAAGTCTTCTGAGGTGAGGCTGTTGCGACATTATCCATGGTGGTTTCGTCGGCGTGAGGGCAAGGACGGGTCAATCCGGATCGAGGTTTGGAACGAGCTTGAGAACCAGGGTGTTGTCTATTCGTCGTCGAAGATGGAACGCAGAATTGTCGGTGGTCGCTCTTCGCTGGATGCGAAGCGTCCCTTCTCTCGATTCAGCAGCCAAACAGGAATGGAAAATCTGGGTGAGCAAGGCCAGTTTCTTGGCGAAAATTGCATATGGTATAACCTAACGCCGAATATGGCCAGTTCAAGTCACAAGCAGTGCATCACGTCCGACGGTATTCCGTTGAAGGACGAGCAGTGGTACGGCAGGAGCGCAGTGGAGAGCTTCGACACAGTGTGGTTTACGCGTCGACCCGTCGACATCGGCGAAATGCAGCCGCCTCGCGAATACCTCGATCCCTCAGCGTGGGGATTTGTGCTGCACTAGCGCGGGGCAGCAGTCCCGATCTTCTCGATGACGCTAACGCATCACGGTGAGATCATCTGATGACAAATGATGGCTGATCAATGACGCTGACTCTGTCCCTGAGGTCATTGGTGCAGATGCGTAGGGGCGGCGGCTGAGGTATCCCAGGTGTGGCTGGAGGCCGAGAAATTTCCCTGTTCCGTAGCCTTGCGGGCAAGCCGTGAACCGATAGCAGCGGAGGAACTGCACCCGCAGCGATGGCGGTCAGGCTCAGTGGTCTTCACTCCCTACAGGTGTGTTGGTTGGAAATGAGGGCTGCCCGGAGTTTCTAAGGAACAAGACCGGTCACGTCCGACGGAAATGGCCGTATCCAATCCGGTGGTTGGATCCGCAACAAGCTGAAAAACCTCGATCGGGAGGGTAGTTTCCCCCTCTGATTTGTGCCGTTCCATTAACGTTGTGCGGCGAAGTTGAGCATATTGCAAGTTGCTTCATGACGACGCTGTCTCAATTTTTTCGGCAATCCCTCCTTTTCGTGGGAATCACAGGGCCAGCACAAACTTCTGTGCCTCGGATTGACGATATATAGATATATATTATATTAGATTATATATTGAACTTTCACCCGGAGCCAATGATGTCCATTACAGCGATATCCGAGAAGCTTTGCGTCTCGCCGCAGCCAAGTGTCGAGGACATCCGGTCGCTCCGCGACCAAGGATTCAAGTCCCTCATCAGCAACCGACCGGACAACGAGGATACGTCTCAGCCGAACACGCGAGTCGAAAGACAGGAAGCGAAGCACTGCGACCTGTCCTATGCGTTCATTCCCGTCACGGCCGACACGATCACCGAGGCGGACGTTCGTGCCTTCCAGCGGGCCGTCGATGAATCGGACGGACCCGTTCTCGCACATTGCCAGACCGGCAAGCGCGCGCTTAACCTCTATCTGATTGGAGAGGTTCTGGACGGCAGCATGTCTGTCGACAAGGTCGTCGAACTCGGACGCAGCCGCGGCTTCGACACCGGCGCCGCCGCAGCCTGGCTCAAGCAACATGCTGCCCGCAGGCCGCAGGTGAAGGGCTTCTTCGACAAGCGCACCTGGAGCGTCCAGTATGTGGTTTCCGATCCGCTGACCCGCAAGTGCGCTATCGTCGATCCGGTACTCGACTTCGACGAGAAATCCGGAGCGACGGCGACCATCAACGCGGACGCGATCCTCGACTACATCCGCGACAATGGGCTGACGGTCGAGTGGATCCTCGACACCCACCCCCATGCCGACCACTTCTCCGCCGCCCATTATCTGCAAGAGAAGACCGGCGCACAAACGGCGGTCGGCGAGCGCGTCGTTGATGTCCAGAAGCTGTGGAAGGGCATCTACAACTGGCCTGAGCTTGTCACCGACGGCTCGCAATGGGACCGGCTGTTCGCCGATGGCGAGACCTTCGCGGTCGGCTCGATCGATGCCAAAGTGCTTTTCTCTCCGGGACACACGCTCGCCTCGATTACCTATGTAATCGGCGACGCGGCCTTCGTGCACGACACGCTCTTCATGCCCGACAGCGGCACGGCGCGCGCCGACTTCCCCGGCGGCGACGCGCGCGTCCTGTGGAAATCGATCCAGGAGATCCTCGCGCTCCCGGACGAGACGCGGATCTTCACCGGTCACGACTACCAGCCAGAGGGTCGGGCACCTCGATGGGAAAGCACGGTGGCCGAGCAGAAGAAGTCCAACCCGCATCTCGCCGGCGTGAACGAGGAGGAGTTCGTGGCGCTCAGGACGAAGCGCGACAAGACGCTGCCTATGCCAAAGCTCATCCTGCATGCCCTGCAGGTGAACATCCGCGGCGGGCGCCTGCCGGAGCCGGAAGCCAACGGCAAGCGCTATCTCAAGTTTCCCCTGGATGCATTGCAGGGAGCGGCATGGGAATGACAAGCGATCTGAAGGCGATGATGAAGGCGGGGCTCTTCCCCGCCGAGATGGCCGGCCGGGCCGGAGAGGTGGCGAACCTCATGAAGACGCTGTCCCATCCGGCGCGCCTGATGATCGTCTGCACGCTGGTGGAAGGCGAGCATTCGGTCGGGGAGCTTGAAGAGAAGATCGACGTCCACCAGCCGCATCTGTCGCAGCATCTGACCGTGCTGCGTGGCTCCGGGATTGTCGAAACGCGGCGGGAGGGGAAGCAGATCTTCTATCGCCTGACGGAGGAGAAGGCCGCCCAGCTGGTTGCCGCCCTTTATGACATCTTCTGCGTCGGCCAAGGCGAATGAGCACCTATCTTCCATCTTTGGCCGGGGGCATCTTAATCGGCACCTCCGCGGTAATGCTCCTGCTCCTCAACGGCCGCATTGCCGGGATCAGCGGGATCGTCGGGCGTCTTGCTCAAGGCGTCGGCTTGAGCACCAATCTCGCCTTTGTGCTCGGGCTGCTGCTGGGGCCGTTCACCTACCTGCTGGCGTTCGGCGGCTGGCCGGCTGTTCGGATCACCGCCGGCTGGCCGCTGATCGTCGTCGCGGGGCTGCTCGTCGGCTTCGGCTCGCGCATGGGATCCGGCTGCACCAGCGGCCACGGCGTGCTTGGGCTTGCCCGCCTGTCGCCGCGGTCGATGGTGGCGGTCGCCACGTTCCTGACGGCCGGCGTTATCGCCGTCGCAACACTGCGAGGTCTCGGGCTATGAACCGGAACATTTTCCAATTCGTGGCCGCTCTCGCCTCGGGTATCGTCTTCGGCTTCGGCCTGTCCTTGTCCGGCATGCTGAACCCGGTCCGGGTCCAAGGCTTCCTCAACGTGTTCGGCGCCTGGGATCCGAGCCTTGCCTTCGTTCTCGGCGGCGCGATCGTTGTCGCGTTCACCGGCATCCAGATCATGACACGGATGAAGCGTCCCGCCTTCGACGACAGCTTCCACGTGCCGACGAACCGTCGGATCGATGCTCCGCTGGTCGTTGGTTCGGCCTTGTTCGGCCTGGGCTGGGGGATCGGTGGCTTCTGTCCCGGTCCGGCCGTCGCATCCCTATCGGTCGGCCTTCCCCAGACGTTTCTGTTCGTCATCGCGATGCTGGTCGGGATGACCTTGTATGACAGAGTGTGGAGCAGACGGACGTGAGCACCGTCATTTTGGCGGCCGTTGGCTCCGGCGGAATCGTCGGCTTCATGCTCGGCCTGCTCGGCGGCGGCGGGTCCATCCTGGCGACGCCGCTGCTCCTCTACGTGGTCGGCGTGACCCAGCCGCATATCGCGATCGGAACGGGTGCGCTTGCGGTCTCGGTAAATGCCTTCGCGAATTTTGCCAGCCACGCGATCAAGGGGCACGTCTGGTGGCGCTGCGCGGCCGTCTTCTCCGCGCTCGGCGTGATCGGCGCCCTCGGCGGCTCCAGCCTCGGCAAGGCGATGGATGGAGACAGCCTGATATTCCTATTCGGGGTCCTGATGGCGGTTGTCGGCGCTCTGATGCTGAAGCCCAGGAAGGCGGGGACGGTAGAGTGCCGTCCGGTCGACCTCAGGATGTGCCTTGCCACCGCCGCCGTGGCACTCGCCGCCGGCGCTGCCTCCGGCTTCTTCGGCATCGGCGGGGGCTTTTTGATCGTTCCCGGCCTCATGCTGGCAACGGGCATGCCGATGATCAACGCGATCGGCACATCGCTCCTCTCCGTCGGTGCGTTCGGACTGGCGACGGCCTTGAACTATGCCAGTTCGGGCCTGGTGGACTGGTGGCTTGCCGCCGAATTCATCGGCGGCGGCATCGGCGGCGGCGTACTCGGCATGCTGCTCGCCACCCGGCTCAGCGCCTACAAGAACATTCTCAACCGCCTGTTCGCAGCGCTCATCTTCGCGGTCGCGGGCTACATCCTGTATCGCAACTGGGGGAGGCTAATGGCTGGCTGAGCGCGCAGTGCTGACGGCTCCAGGTCGATCCCGAGCCTTGCCGAGGAGCACTCAGTTGCCTGCTTGTTGCGTTGCATTGTGCTTGCAGCGGAGGGTCTCTTGACGTGAAGAGTTTCGGGCGCCGGCAGGCGTGCGAGAAGCAGTTGCAGGCCTCGCCGCGCCCGTGCCGGTTTCCGGCGACATGGCGAGCTCTCACGAACTCGTGATAGCGACTGGTGTAACGAATGTCGGGGAGATTGCGAACCTGAATATGCGCTCAACGAGAGCGTCCATCCATCATCGGAGAACGCAATGTCCATCAAATCCACCATCAACTCCGTCGTCCTCGCCGGCGCTGTCACCACCGCCCTTGCTTCGATGGCCGGCGCCGCACCGCTCACCAAAGCTGAGGGCGCCGCTGCAACCGCCGCTCACAAGGAAAAATGCTTCGGCGTTGCCCTGAAGGGCCAGAATGATTGTGCAGCCGGCGCCGGCACGTCCTGCCAGGGGACCTCGACAGTCGACTTCCAGGGCGATTCCTGGAAGTTCGTACGGGGCGGCACCTGCACCTCCATCGTCCTGCCGAACGGCAAGCACGGCACGCTGAAGGCAATGTAATTTCTACACGCGACAGCGATGACAATGAGGGGGCGGAGAGACGCCATGACCACCGATCGAATTTCAACGACCGCGTCTGCGGCAACGACTCTCCGCTTTCCCCGCCATCCGATCGAGGGGCTCGCGGGGACGAGCTTCAAGCACGAGCATTTTGCCGCCATAGCCGCGGACGGGCCTCATCGCGGGTTCTTCGAAGTCCATGCCGAGAATTATATGGGGGCCGGCGGGCCGCCGCATCGTATTCTCGAACAGATCCGCCGTGACAATCCGGTGTCGCTCCACGGCGTGTGCATGTCGATCGGCGGACCTCAGCCGCTGGACCGGGCCCATCTTGAACGTTTCCGCTCTCTCGTCGAACGCTACGAACCGGCTCTGGTGTCCGAGCACCTGGCCTGGTCGACGCATCGGACGACCTTCCTCAACGACCTCCTGCCTCTTCCCTACACACGCGAAAGCCTGGCGCGGGTTTGCGAGCATATCGAGGAGGTGCAGGAGACCATCAGACGCCCGATCCTTCTGGAGAATCCGTCCACCTATGTGACGTTCCGCCAATCGACGATGAGCGAGACCGAGTTCATCGGCGCCATCGTCCGGCGCACCGGCTGCGGTCTTCTGCTCGACGTCAACAATGTATTCGTCTCCGCCACCAATCACGGGTTTTCAGCGCTCGACTACCTGTCCGATTTTCCCATTGCTGCGGTTGGTGAGATCCATCTCGCAGGCCACGCCGAGCAGACTGACGACGAGGACGAGCTGCTGCTGATCGATAGCCATGACGGTCCGGTCGCCGATGCCGTCTGGAAGCTTTACGAGATCGTCATTGGCCGTAGTGGCCCCATCCCAACGCTCATCGAGTGGGACAGCAACATACCCGATTGGCCGATACTGCGTGGCGAGGCCCTCGCGGCGCAGGCGATCATGGATCACCATGGTTCCATCGCGTTGCAGGATCAAAGCCATGCTGCGGCTTGATCCCCCATCTCGCCGCATAGAGCCCCTGACTTATGCGGCGGATTTTGCGCCGGCCCTGACCAACCCGGACGCTGGGACGCCCGACGGCGTTGTCGGGCCAAACGGCAAGGGAGCAATCAAACGCTACAACGTCTACCGCAACAACGTCACCGTCAGTCTGATCGATGCCCTGGCCGGGATTTTCCCGGCGGTGCAACGCCTGACGGGGGCTGAGTTTTTCCGCGCCATGGCGCGCTTTCACCTGCGCGCCACGCCACCGACATCGCCGCTTCTCTTCGAATATGGCCGGGATTTTCCCGCTTTCATCGAACAGTACGAATATGCCCGGTCCTTGCCCTGGCTTGCCGACGTCGCCCGGATCGAACGGGCTTGGCTGGACGCCTACCATGCAACCGATGTCGAGCCGCTTGCCGCTGATGCTCTTGCTTCCGTTCCGCCGGACCGTCTCGGTGAATTGGTCTTTGCAGCGCATCCGGCAACGAGGATCGTTCGGTCGGACTATCCGGCGCTGACGATCTTTGCCGCCAATCGCGGTGACGGCCCCATAAGCCCGATCGAAGTGGTCGACCCGGAAGATGCGCTTGTAACCCGGCCGGATATGGAGGTGGCGGTGCGTCATCTTCCTTTGGGCGGCGCAGAGTTCCTGATTTCCCTCATTGCCGGCGAACCACTTGGTGTCGCCGCAGCCAAGGCCATCGACGCTTGTCCGTCGTTCGACATCGCGGCCAGCTTGACCGGCATGATCGAAGCGGGGGTATTTTGCGGCATCACTCTGGGAGACGCATGATGATATCGACCACGACCCAACAGACTTCGATCAAAGACAGGTTTCAGCCGATCGTGACACTTGTAGAGATGGCACAGAGACTGGTTCGGGCCTTTGCGCAGCCGAGCATCGTTCAGGCGGTTGTGCGCGTCGCTCTGGCCGTGCCCTTTTGGAAGTCGGGCATTCTGAAGTGGGATGGCTTCCTGCAATTGAACGATACGGCGATCACACTGTTCACCGACGAATTCATGCTCCATGTGCCGGGCGGTCCCTATGCCTATCCGGCGCCAGTCACCATGGCCTTCCTGTCCGGCGCTGCCGAGATCACCTTTCCGATCTTGCTGGTTCTGGGTTTCGCTACCCGGTTTGCGGCGACCGGCCTGCTGTTCATGACGTTGATCGTCGAGCTCACGGTGCCGGACGGATGGCCGATCCACATTACCTGGGCTGCGATGGCGCTGTCGCTCATGGCGTGGGGGCCGGGAAAACTGTCGATCGACCATTGGCTTGCACGTTGGTTTGACCGCCGGCCTGCCTGATCCAGCTCTTGTGGCAGAGGGCGGCTTCGCAGCTTCCTGAAAGCAGATCTTGCTGGCGATCACGCTGGAGGTCGTCGTTGCGCCGGCACTGGCTATTGCTCATCCCTCGAGCAAACGGCGGCAACCGATTCAAGATCGGACAGTGATCACCGTCATTGTACGACACCGGCCTTGCGTAGCCCCTCCACGACGAGCTCGAAATCGGCGGGGTTCTTAAATGGCAGGACTTTGCGACGGTATTCCAGGGAGTAGTCGGGATTGACGCGCATCACCTCTTGCCACGTCGCGCGAGCCTCTTCGAAACGGCCGAGGTGCCCGTAACAGGCGGCCAGAAGCGCGCGCGAGACATCGGTGACGGGGTTGCGGCTGACGCGCCGCAGCAATAGTTCGACGGCCTCTTCGTACCTTCGCAGTTGAAACAAGGCCAAGGCCTGAAAGTGAAGAACGATATCCGGAAAATACGGGTTCAGGACCCTCGCCCGATCGAAATAGGCGAGTGCCTCCTCAGGTCTGCCTGAATAGATGAGTGCCTCGCCGAGGCTGACCTGCCCTTCGGCGAAGTTCGGATTGAGGACGATCGCACGCTCGACCTCGCTGATGGCTCCATCGTGCTGTCGCGAGTAGAGCTTGACCATACCGAGCGCCCAGTGCGCCACGGGATCGCTATCATCCCGCGCTACCGCCAGCGTCGCCGCCGCTTCGGCTTGCTCGACCGAGCGCTGCGGTAACGCGCTCCACCGGTTCAGGTAGTCGAGCCCATGGGTCAGGGCGAGGAAGGCGTGCGCCGAGGCGAAGTTCGGGTCCAGTTCGATGGCACGTTGCAAAAGGTCGCGGGCGTCGCTGTTCGTTTGCCTCGTCAGCCGGTGCCACAGCTCCCGGCCGCGCAGGAAGCAGTCATATGCCTCGGGGTGCCGGGTCTGCCCCGGCGCAAGTCTTTGCCGGTCGCCCTCTGTCAGGTTGACCGCCAGCGCATCGACGATCTGCTGGGTGACATCGTCCTGAACCGCGAATATGTCGGTGAGGTCGCGATCGAACCGCTCCGCCCATAGATGCCCGCCGGTGGTCGCGTCGATGAGCTGCGCGGTGATGCGTACCCTGTTTCCCGACTTGCGTACGCTGCCCTCGAGGACATGCCGCACGCCGAGCTTCGTGCCCACCTCCTGCACTTGGACGTTCTTGCCCTTGAAAGTGAACGACGAATTGCGAGCGATGACGAAGAGCTGCGACAGCTTCGATAGCGCCGTGATGATGTCTTCCGAGATGCCGTCGGCGAAGTAGTCCTGTTCGGCGTCACCGCTCATGTTGGCGAAGGGCAGGACGGCGATCGACAGCTTCGGCGGCGCTGCCGTCGCCGGTTGGCTCGTCGCGGTTTCCGAGGCCGCGGCTGACTTGGTCGCTGCGCTGCCGACTTGCAGCGAATAGACCCGGATCGGCTCGGCGATGTTCTTGAGCTGCGTGCTGCCGAGATCGTTGACCGAGAGGTCGAGCCTCGCCTTGACCTGGCGATAGGCATCCTCGGACAGGCAGATCGCGCCCGCCGCGGCGACGCCCTCCAATCGCGAGGCGATGTTGACGCCGTCGCCCATCAGATCGCCGTCGCTTTCCTCGACGACGTCGCCCAAATGGATACCGATCCGGAACTCGATGCGACGGTCCTGCGGGACGCCGTGATTGCGCTCCACCATGCCGTTCTGCACCTCGATGGCGCAGCGCACGGCGTCCACCACGCTGCGGAACTCGACCAGCGCACCATCGCCGGTGCGCTTCACCACGCGGCCATGGTGCACGGCGATCGTCGGATCGATGAGATCGCTGCGCAGTGTCCGCAACCTCGCCAGGGTGAGGTCCTCGTCGGCGCCGGCAAGGCGGCTGTACCCGACCACGTCCGCGGCCAGGATCGCAGCCAGCTTTCGGTTCTCGCTCATGGCGCTGTCTCCCGACGTCCAAGATAACAGGGAGACAGAGGGCAAGAAAGAACTTTCAGCCGCTGCTCAGAGCGATCCTGGTGAGATCGCGCTGGCCACGGCTGATGTGGACGCAGCTGGTGGTGCAGCCTCATGCAACGACGGCTCCGTCATGCTGCCGGCCGCCCAACGCGGTCGTTCCGAAAGCCCACTCAGGGTCAGGTCACGACGATCTCCGCACCCGCCCGAATGTCCGCCACCCATGCGCTCCGTCTTGACCCCCGGGCAGAGCGGTCCTACAAGACAGACCATGGCAACACACCTCTGATTGGCCGCGCCTTGCGGCCTTGAGCGAAGCGCAGTCCTGCACGACACCGCGGGGCCACTTCCCCTTGCCAAGCCAAAATCAGAGATTTTCCAATGCCCACGCTCTACCTCACTTGCGGTCTTCCCGGTTCGGGTAAGACGTCGCTTGCCAAGATCATCGAACATGAAGCATCTGCCCTCCGTCTGACCGGCGACGACTGGATGCACAGGCTTTACCCCGGCATCTCCACGCCGGAAGCCGAAACTGGTCCGTGCCGAGGTCGGGTCGAGAGCCTGCAATGGCAGATCGCCCTGCGTGCCATCAGGCTTCAGTGTAACGTCGTCGTGGATTGGGGAGTGTGGTCACGGGCAGAACGCGACACCTGCCGGGAGGAAGCGCGCGCAGCCGGTGCCCGCGTCGTCCTCTGCTACCTCGACGTTCCCTTTGATCGGCTTTGGGACCGGGTCTGCCGGCGAAACGCCGAGCTTCCAGCGGGCACGTTTCACATCTCGCGAGCGGACCTGCTCAGGTGGTGCACGCTGTTCGAGCCGCCAACCGTCGAGGAGTTGGCGCTTTACGATCGGCAAACCCTTCCAGCCATCACCGCCCCTGGATGAAACGCCACAGCGCTGGGTCGGCGGGTCCGGACCAACTCGCTCGTGAGGACAGCCGGCCACCCCAACTCGGTCATTCCGCATTCATAAGGTCACGGCCTACCTCCTTCGAGGTAATTGCAACTTTCGGTAAAGGCACTATGGTCCGAGGTAGAAGTGCCGGTCATGGTGTTCGTTGTCATCACCATGACATTCCGGGGATGGACGACGACAAGCCCTAGAGTGCCGTGCGTCCTTTCGGACGCTCCAACATGTTGAATCCACGCATCGTGCTTTCCGAAAATCCATTCCGATTTTCCGGCCGATGCCATGGCCGTCAACACGCCTCCAGCATCTCACCTGAACCGCCGCCCCAGGCTTCGAACCGACTGTTGTCGATGAGGACATGATGATGATCAAACGTGCAACATCGCTCACGGTAGGACTTGTTGTCGGTCTTTCCCTTTCAGGGGCCGCTTTTGCTCAGGAGGCGATTTCGGAGCAGGAGGCGCATAACATCGGCGTGGATGCCTACGTCTACTTCTATCCGCTGCTGTCGATGGACGTCACCCGGAAGCAGTTCACCAATGTCGAACCCGGCAAGGAGTTTGGCAAAGGGCCGATGAATATGTTCGTGAACGTTCCGGAATATCCCCCCGCCGATTTCAAAGGCGTCGTGCGTTCGAATTTCGATACGCTTTACTCTATTGCGTGGCTGGACCTTACCAAGGAGCCGCTGATCATTTCCGCGCCGGATACGGCCGGACGATATTATCTCCTGCCGATGCTCGACATGTGGACGGATGTCTTCGCGTCGCCGGGCTGGCGGACGACGGGAACGGCGGCAGGGCAGTTTCTCGTCACGCCGCCCGACTGGAAGGGGACGGTTCCGAACGGTGTGACGCGGCTTGCCGCGCCGACCCCTTATGTCTGGATCATCGGACGCACCAAGACGGACGGACCTTCGGATTACGCTGCCGTGCATGCCATTCAAGCCGGCTACACGGTCACGCCGCTGTCTGACTGGGGCAAGGCGGCGGAGCCGGTCCCGGCCAAGATCGACCCGAGCGTCGATATGAAAACGCCGCCGAAGATTCAAGTCGATACCATGGCGGCGGCGACATACTTCACCTACGCTGCCGAACTGCTGAAGCTGCACCCGCCCCACATGACCGACCAGCCGATCATCGCCCGGATGAAACGCATCGGCATCGAGCCCGGCAAGAGCTTCGACTTCGATAAGCTCGCCCCCGCCGTCAAGAAGGCGCTGGAAGATGTGCCCGAAGCAGCCCAGCAGCTGATGGCGTGGAAGGTGCCGACCCTTTCGCGCGTTGCGAATGGCTGGTCGATGAATACCGACACCATGGGCGTCTACGGAAATTACTACCTGAAGCGGGCGATCGTCACGCAATTCGGGCTCGGCGCCAATCTTCCTGAAGACGCGATCTACCCGCTGAACCTCGCCGACGAAACCGGCAAGCCGCTCGATGGCGCCAACAAGTACATGATTCACTTCGAGAAGGGAGCAACGCCGCCGGTGAACGCTTTCTGGTCGATCACCCTCTACGACGCGGAAGGTTTCCAGGTGGCAAGCGTGCTCAACCGGTTTGCGGCCAGCAGCTGGATGCCGTTCAAGATCAATGCCGACGGCTCTCTCGACATCTATTTCCAGAACGAGAGCCCCGGCAAAGACAAGGAAGCCAACTGGCTGCCCGCACCCAAGGGGCCGTTCAACCTCACCATGCGTCTCTACAGCCCAAAGGCCGAAGCCCTCACCGGCAAATGGAATCCCCCTCCGATCACCAAGGTTCAGGGTTTGCCGAGCTTAGCCGCTCAGTGACGGGCCTCCCAATAGCTTTGCCAGAGGTCGAGCCTGAGTTTGAGCGGATCTTCTCCGAACGTCACGCCGTGATTGGTGAAGTCGATGACCCTGTGGACGAAGGGGTCGTGGTGAGGCCATTTTGGCCGTGAGCCTCCATTGGGGTCACCGCTCGTTGCAAATTCGACCCAGTAAGCACTCGCCAATGTGGCCATCGCCCAGTCGGCAGGCGTCACCTTGTCTTTCACCAGTGCGTCTGGAATGTCGAACGTAAACGGAATTTCGAAGCCGTGCTGAGTGCCTTTCCATGCCGGATCGTTGCGGAGAGCCTCGGCGACATAGGAGAAACGATACCACCACGTCGGCTGACCGGCGCGGATCATCTCGTCAGCGAGGTGGCGGGATGGTTCGACAAGCGTTTTGTCGGCCAGAACCTGCTGCTTCAACTCATCGAGGGTTTGTTGGCCGATGGGATCGTAGAGGGTGCGGGCTTCGGTGGCATGCTTCCCGAACAGCGCGAAGAGATCGTCTTTCGTCGCGGCCTGACCGATACCGAGATCCCGATCATTTGCCCCGACGATGACGGGAACCTGCGCTTGACGGCCGGCCGCAAAAGCCGCTTCCGGCGTTTCGAGCAAAAACCGTCCGTCAACAATCGCGCCTGAGATGCCGATGACGGGCTTGCCTGTCGACATCCCCGCCAGCACCTCTTGTGCCGATGCACCTTCGGTCAGCTTTTCCGCAGGCAGCGCCCGAAGGGCCGTCAGAGCCTCGGCATCGCTGCCGTTGATTCCCAGGGAAGCGGCATAGTCCAACGCGGTTTTCTCTGCTGCTTTCAAAGTTGACAAAGGCGTGCTCTCAGCACGCGCGGTCGGCAAACCCGGTGACTGTAGGATGGCGCCGCGGAAAAGCCCCCGTGACAACGGCGATATCATGTGCGCCATCACCGAGCCGCCACCTGCCGACTCTCCGAATATCGTCACTTTCTTCGGATCGCCGCCGAAGGCTTCGATATTATTCTGGACCCATTTCAAGGCTGCAAGCTGGTCCATGTAGCCATAATTGCCGACGGGCTCGTCAGGGGATTCCTTCATCAGCGCCGGATGGGCAAAATAACCCAGCCGGCCCATGCGGTAGTTCATGCTGACGAACACAACTCTCTGGGCGGCCAGCTGGCCACCGGGATATTGAGGGGTGTTTCCATGGACAAGAACGCCGCCATAAATCCAAACCATCACCGGCAGCTGCGTCCGGGGACGCTTGGCGGGTGTCCAGACATTGAGGGTCAAACAATCTTCTGACTTCGGCAGGTCGTCGGTCTGCATGCAGGACGGACCGAAATCGCGGGCATCCTTGATACCGCTCCATGTCTCCACTGGTCTCGGATTGCGCCATCTCAGGTCACCCACCGGCGGTGCCGCATAGGGTATGCCTTTGAAGCTGACGACCGTACCCGACCTCTCACCCTTCAGCATTCCGCTATCGATTATCACGGTGTCGTCTGCCGCACCCAATTGTGGCGCGAACGCCACCTGACACGATGCGACGGCCAAAAAGAGCAGGAACGTGCGACTGCCGTCCACAAACACTGCACTCTCCAACGCCAAGTTGAGACAGTTTGGGAGCAAAATACGCCCATGGAGCGGCAACGAAAAGGGTTCGTCCGGCGTCGCTAAAGTGCGCTATCGCTCCACGGCGGGTTTCGGCTCGATCCGCTCAGAGTTTAGCGAAAACGCATCCCCAACCTCTGTGATACCAGTCCCTGGGCCTATGCGCACCGACACATCTTCCCCGAACGAGCAGGGAAACATGCCAGCGGCTTCCCGCCGCTGGTCTCCCTGATCGCCCCTAGGGCAGTACCCAAAATCCGTATTCGGGATGTCGGCGTCAGCGTCGCTCGAGCGTCCTTGGGAACATCAAGACTGTCCGCCCGCGCTCTCCGCTTGCCTGAACGAGCTTTTGCATCAATAGCCCACCCTCAGAGCGAATTCCCACCGCTCCATTTTGGAAAAAGACCACAGGAGATAAAAGTGTCTGCATCAGTGCTCTTCATGTCCATGTCACTGGACGGGTATATCGCGGGGCCCAACGATGAAGTGGGCAATCCCGGCGGCGACGACTTTATGCGGTTGCACGAGTGGTACGGGGATTTTTCCCGACCGACCGGACCGGTCGGACAATTGTGGGACGAATGGAACGCGCCAGGTGCGATTCTGGCGGGTCGCCGAACCGTGGAGCAGGTCGATCACTGGGGCGGTGACAATCACGGTGTCGCGATCTTCGTACCCAGTCACAGGCCGCCCGGGCCATCCGTCGCGAATTATCCCTTGGTCAAATACGTGAGCGACGGGATCGAGAGCGCAATGGCGCAGGCGAAGGCCGCCGCCGGGGACCGGGACGTGTTGATGCTTGGCGCGTATACGGCGCAACGGGCGCTGGAAGCTGGCGTGCTCGACGAACTGCAAATACACCAGGTTCCAGTCTTGTTCGGATCTGGCCGCCGAATGTTCGAAGTCTTACCATCGCGCGTCGAGTTGGAGATCGTTGGGGTGATCGATACACCCGAGGCCACGCACATCCGCTACCGCGTCCGCCGCTGAGCCCGCCGACCCAGCCGTCACTCGTTTGTCGGCGCCAGAATCTAGGCACGGAGCGACCTATGGACTATCGGCTCCTAATCAAGCTGCTCGACATGCCCGACCGGCTTTGCGGGCTTTCGCGGCTATTGCCTGCTGCGATCGTCGATGACGTCGGTTCGACGCTCCTCGCCTTTGCGGGTATCTTGTCCGTTGACCCGTCAGTTCGCCCTCGCCTAAGCTAGGCTATGGACGAGCCAGAAATTCCTCTGACCGGCGGCAAGGATTCGAACGTCGTGCGCATCGGCGAAACGGTGCGGCGCGGCGGACGTGCGTGGTCTCCCGCCGTTCTCGACCTGCTGCGGCACGTCGAGCTCCAGGGATATGATGGCTGCCCGCGTGCGCTCGGCCTGGATGACCAGGGTCGGGAAGTCCTCACCTATATCGACGGTGACGTCGGCAACGGCGAAGGCTTCCATCCCGATAAAGGCGGTCGCTTCGATCTCCGTCTCCCGGATTATGTCTGGCGCGACAGCGTCCTCGAGCGCCTGGGACAATTGCTGCGATCCTACCACGATGCTGCAGCCAGCTTTTCATGGAAAGATCGCGAATGGCGTCTTGACGCCCGGCACCCTGTTGAAACGGTCTGCCACAATGACCTGACGCCGTGGAATACGGTGTTTCAAGCCGGGCTCCCCGTGGCTTTCATCGATTGGGACGCGGCAGCGCCGGGACCGCGCGCCTGGGACCTCGGCTTTGTTGCCTGGCGCTGGGTGCCGTTCTGGCGTGACGAGAAATGCGAGGCGCATGGCTTGCAAACGGGCGTCCGCGAGAAAGCCCGGCGCTTTCAATTGCTGCTCGACGCCTACGGGATAACGCCGGAGATCGGCATCATGCAGGCCGGAATCGAACGGGTTCGGCAAATGCAGCAACATATGCGCAACCTTGCTGCAGCGGGCTCCGCATGGGAGATGGAATTGGCCAGCCGCGGCGTGCTTGACGAGGGGATGCTTGAGGTCGCCTGGATGGAAGACCATGCGACTGACCTGATCCAGCGCCCACGCGGATGAGCGCCGGGCCGAGCAGCTCCGGCGTCACCCGGCCCTCGTCCGCCGCAAGCCACCTGCTCGCCCACGAGAACAGCGGCGTCGGAATCTGGTGCAGGCGCGCCTTCGCTCTCCGAAGCCACTGAGATCTGACCGAAGCGATTTTGCCGACGGTGATGAAGAGCCGTCGGCGAAGCGCCCCATTCCGGCCGTTCGGGCAGCGTTGGCGATATCCTAGAGCATGATGCCGAAAAGTGTGGTCGGTTTTCGGACGACATCATGCTCCAACTATTTAATTTAGAACAGGATTCAGATTTTAGGCCGACCGGGCCTAAAATCATCCTGTTCTAGGAGCTGCCGTTCGTCATCGCTTCCGCGGATGACCAGATCGGGTGGAATTCCGACTGGCGGCAAGCGGGGATCGGTGGTGTCTTACTTTACTGCCGAAAAGGCGGTCGGTGACAACAGCTGGCTAGAGATATTGGAGATGATTTGCCCGTCGCGCTCTGACTCGTCGCGGGCCTTAAGCCATGCAGGATCAGTGGTGAAAGCTTTCCATTTCACCTCGCGATCGGCTAGCGATTCCCAGGCGATGAGATAGGTGAGACGCTGGCTGCTTTCGCCCACGATTGTGGTGAAGAAACCCGCCTGCTTGATGCCGTGCCTGTCCCATATTGCCAGCGTATGTTCGGCAAAGCGGTTGAGCAGCGCGGGCAATCGGCCGGGCAGGCAGTCGTAAATTCTGAGCTCGTAGATCACAGTTTTGCTTCCTTATGTCCCTTGAGAACGACATGTGTTTGGCACTTGCTCCGCTGCGCCCACAATGTCCTCAAAACTTGCAGCAACGTCAATTTCACGTTGGATCCGTCAATATCCCTATTAGAACAGGCGCTGCAGGTATGTGCGAACCGCTAATCTTCTGTCAATCCGATCGCCTGTGTTTAGGCGTGTGATGAAGATCAGCGCTTGGCCTGCCCGGCGCTGGCCGGGGTTGCAGAGGGTGGGCCAAATGCGGGTGCTGATCGTCTTCGGCTTTGGCTTTGAGCAACGGCATCCGACGCAGGTGTTCGGCTCGATTGGCCAGGAGTCTGGCGAAAACACACGCCCACCCTCCGTCATCCCAGGCCTTGAGCCTGGGATCCATGCCCGTTGCTGATGGAGGCCGGCGTGGATCCTCGGGTCAAGCCCGAGGAAGACGGAGGGTGGGTTGAGCTCTGCGGCAAATACAGCGACTGCAGACGGCATATGGAAGAATTTCGCTTCCGTCGCTGTATCGAGTCATTCGAAGTCGAGGACGTTGCCGTGAGGTTTACCACCGCGCTCTTCGGCAACATACCATTGCAGCCATGCGGGCTCGTCAATCGCGCCGTGTTTTTTCAGGGCTTCAAACAAAATCCCGGCAAGCCGCTCCGACTTGGGAACCCGGCTTTTATCGATCACGAAACAATCGAGCCTCTTGTGGCGGAAAACGCCTTCCGCAGGAATCCTGGGGTCAGTGATGAAAAAACGTGCGACAAGCGCAGAGAACCGAGCACCGTCTTTGTGCCGTGTGACATGATAGATGACGCCGGAATCAGAGCCTCCTCCGCGAGAAAATTCGACGTAAAATTCCGGCGACAGGTCGATGTCGTTCATTCGCAAATCCTACAGCAGAAGCGAAGCGCAGGCTGAAGGGTTAGCGCAAAAACTCCCGGCATTCCATATGTCGGGCTCGGCAAAGCCAAGGCTGCTTCGTATGGGCTTGGAAGCCGCCGACAGGCCTCGCGCCATTTCGTCACCCAGCCCTCGCCCCCCGCAAAGCCGTCAACCCCCTTCGCAGCCACAGCAGCTGCTGCGGCGGCATCTGGCGCAGATGGGCGTAATCCACCACCGTCACGTTATAGACCATGCTGCGCACCTGCGGCCCATCAGGGCAGCGCAGCAGCATGCCCTGCAGCGCCATCATGCGGTTGCTGGCGTTGGGTGCCGTTCTGGCGTGACGAGAAAGGCGCATATGCGCAACCTTGCTGCAGCGGGCTCCGCATGGGAGATGGAACTGGCCAGCCGCGGTGTGCTTGATGAGGGGATGCTTGAGGTCACCTGGATGGAAGAGCATGCGATGGACCTGATCCAGCGCCCATGCGGATGAGCGTCAGGCCGAGCAGCTCCGGCGTCAACCGACCCTCGCCCCGTCGTAAGCCGCTGGTCGCCCACAAGAGCAGCAGCGGCTGCGGGATCCGGCACAGGTGTTCGGCTCAACTGGCACGTAGTCTGGCGAAAACGCGCGCCCCACCCTCCGTCATCCCAGGCCTTGAGCCTGGGATCCATGGCCGTTGCTGATGGGGCCAGATGAGCTGACACCGAGCTTGCGTTCGCGATGAAAACTTACCCCTCGGCTGTATGGGGAAGCCATTTCCGCCTGGAAAAAGCCAGTAAACATGTGGAGTTGTCACAAAATCTTGCGACTTGACATGGCTTTCTGCTTTGCTCGACTCGATTTTCTTGGGAAACATCTGGGGGTGATGGTTTCGCAGACCACCACCCCGACTCAAACCAAGCCAAAGGACGGCTAGGCATGAAAACACTGAAGACTTTAATCCTCTCGACAAAAAGTCGTCAAGCTGTCCTTTCTCTTATCAAAGGACAATCGCATGAGCATAAAAGTAATTTGGCCTGGTAAATCAGGCGTTCAATACACTTTCGAGGTGTACCCGATCGGACAGTTATTCAACCCCGTCTCTGGGGTCTATATCTTTTGCAAACCGGCTGGCGTTGGGCTTTTCGAAGCCCTCTATGTTGGCGAGGCGCAGTCCCTCGAAGATCGCATCAATACCGGGCTTATGGACCACGACGGGTATAAACGCGCAACGCGTGCCGGTGCTAATTTTGTCGGTGTTATGGCTGCTAATGGCGATGCCTATCGCCTGAGCGTTGAGACTGATCTTCGTCATGGGCTCAATCCTGTTTGCAATCGTCAAAGCGTCCCAAGCTCAAACTCTTTGCTTGGGTCCTTTGTTGCAGAGAATCCCTTCCTACGGCGTTAAGCAACGCCACATTTTTTCTCTTCACCCCCTCCCAGGCTTCGGCTTGGGAGGGACATTCACCGCATCACCCACCCCTCGCCCCCCGCAATGCCGTCAAACCTCTCCGCAGCCACAGCAACTGTTGCGGCGGCATCTGGCGCAAATGGTCGTAGTCCATCACCGTGACGTTATAGACCATGCTGCGCACCTGCGGCCCATCCGGGCAGCGGAGCAGGATGCCCTGCAGCGCCATCATGCGGTTGCTGGCCTTGCGGGCGCGGTCGGCGAAGGTTTCGGTCTGTTCGCCTTCGTGGCCTTTGACGGAGAACAGCGATTGCGCCCTCGGGCTCGGGGCCGGGATGCCTGTCGTCTTGTGGTAGCGGGCGATCGCCTCGGCATAGTCGTCGCCGGCCTGGCGCTGCTCGGCGGTGATCAGGCCGTCGAGGAACATGCGGCCGAGGGTGTAGCCGGCAAAGGGGCTTTTGACCGTCTCGTCATCAACCGTCCGGCCGAAGCCATGGATGCGCCTGCGGGCTGAGATCGCGACGCTGATATTGTCCTTCTCGGTTTCGAAGGGCTTGATCTTGCCGCCGGGAAAACGCTCGACATTTTCCTTGCGGGGCCGGCCGGCGCCCTTGTTGACCCGTCCTGTCTTCACCTTGGTGGCCTTGCCGCCCATGCTGATCGTCCTTCTATCGAATGATGCCGTTTCTGAATGCCGCGGCGACCAGCGCCGTTTCCTTGAAGACGCCGAGCTTCATCTTGGCGTTGGCGATGTGGGTGTTCACGGTGATCGGCGAAATGCCGAGAATGGTGCCGATCTCGGCGGCGGTCTTGCCCGCCGCCATCCAGCGGATCACTTCGGTTTCGCGCGGGGTGACCTGGCTCATGGGTCCGCAGGCCCATCGATGCTGGGCACGCGCGGCATCGTCACATGCGCGCCCGACAGGGTCACACGCGTCACGCGGTCGGGGTGGCGGATCGGCTGGACCGGCGGGTCCGCCTTCGGCTGCGGATGCCAGGTGTCTTGCCTCGAGGGGAACCTGTCGCGGTTTCGATGCGCCATGTTGATGACGGTGTTCTTCTTCGAGCCGAACAGGTTGGCGATTCTCTCGCCGACAGCCCTTCCTTCCAGAGCTTTTCCGCCTTGACGATCTTGTCTTCCGTCCAAAAGGTGATGGTCACTTGGTGCCCTCCTGTGTATCTCGTGCGGCGCGGGCGATGATCGGGTTGTCGGGAAACATGCGGGCGAGCTCCCGCTTGGCGTTGCGGCTGCCATTGGCCGCATCGCGCAGCAGCTGCATCTTGTAGGCCGGCACTTTCGGCCGCGGCACCTCGGGCTCGGCTTCCAGGCGCGGCCGGCGCTCGGCCTCGATCGCCGCCTGCTGATGGCGGCACTCTTCGGCAAAGCTGGCACTGCTCGGGGCAAAGGCGCGGTTATGGTCCCTCACCTTTCCGGAGATGAAGCGTTTGGCGGCCCGCCAGACCGCCTCTGCCGGCAGGCCCTCGACGGCGACGAGATAGGCGCGGATCTGCATGTCGGGATCAGTGCCGGCGGATGCCGGGAAGCCAGAAAGCATCCCCGAAATGATCTTCACCAGAGGGGAAATCTCGTGCGGCATCCACTGTCGTCCTTCTCGTGCTGCTGTTGATCGACCCGGCTTCCCTCGCCTTCTCCTTGAGGTACCAGTCGCATTTGATTGCCTGCCAGCCGCGGAAGATCTGCATCTCGGCGGCGCCGACCGGATCGCCGGTCATCAGATATTCCCTGGCCTGCATCCGCGCGGCATAGACCGTCAGCGGCTTCTTCAGCGTGCGCTTGCGATGCTCGATGATCGCTGCCGCCAGCTCCTCCCCCAGCACCGGGCGGAGGATCTCCATGATCTCCTCACTCACTGTGTCCTTGCCCATGCGATGTCCCTTTCGTGGTTTAGATGGCCTCCTCAAACCCGCAGCCTCCGCCGCCCACCGGCAAAATTCACCGGGGCGCCGGGCCTGGCGGTGCGGCGGGCAAACCGCCGGATCTCTGAGCCGGCGTGGTCCTTTTGGGTGGTGTCGCCCTTTTCTGCGCTTCGAAGCCGGTGGATTTCGGTTTCCACCGACGGCACCGACACTCCGAGGATGGCAGCGATTTCGATATAGTCCCGGCCGGTGCGGAAGAGTCCGAGCGCGTTCATGTCAGTGCCTTGATGCGCCGGGGCGGCCTCGGCCTGGAAGCTCATCGCTTGATCCTTCTTTCCGATTTCGAACGCGGCTCGCCGTTCCCGCCGGAGCGGGGCTAGCCTCGTGCTTCATTTTCAAATTCATCGATGACGACCGGAGCCGGCTCTTGCGCGAGCAAAGGCTCCGGTCGTCTGCCAGGCCGCCGCCTGGGTGGGCACGGCATCGCCGCGCCCGGTGGGCACGACACAGTCGCGCCCGGTGGGCGCGACAGAGTCGCGCCCGGGATGCTGGCGTCGCCGAGGGAGGGCAACGACGCCAGCGGCCGATAGCCGTCAGGGAGGGGCTGGGCTATCGGGGTTGGGGATCGGCAGAGCGCCGGGCGGGATGATCGTTTCCCGCATCTCTTTCGGGCTGATCGGCCGGCCGCAATTTTCGCAGTGGCGCTCGATCACTTCGGCGATCGACAGCGCCTTTGCGCAGGTCGGGCAGCCGCTGTGGCGGGCGGGTGTTGTGGTGGAGACGGTCATATCGATTCCACCTCCCGGTTGGCGTTCAGCACCTGCTGCAGGGCCTTGGCGAGGAAGGGGATATCCTCGTTGCGAACTGATATCACCGACATCCGCCCTCCCCTTGGGCCTTGCGGCCGATGAATGATGACGCCGGTCGGCATGACGTCCATGGCGAGCCGCTCTTCCGAGGAAATGGTGAACCTCATTCCATGGTCTCCCCAGTCCGAAAGGCTGGCCCGCTGCTGATGATGTCGCTGTTTGTCATGGCGATTAGGGTATATTTAATACCCGATATGTCAAGCGCATTAGGGCATGACATGTACCTTATTTTAGGGTATTTTTTATATCATGTTGAAAGAGCAGGAACAATTTGAGCGCGAAGAACGCGCAAAGCGCCTCATCATGGCCCGAAAGAATGCGGGCTTTGCCGGGCCGAAGGCGATCGTCGATCGGTTCGGCTGGAATGCCAATGTCTACAAGGCGCATGAGTCGGGCCGCAATGGCTTCGGCATTGCCGATGCGAAGAAATATGCCCGCGCTTTCAAGGTCAATCTCAACTGGCTGCAGTTCGGCGCCGGCAACGCGCTCGATCCGGATGAGCTGCCCGCCTCCGTCGCCGATGTCCCAAAAATCTCCTGGGTCAGCGCCGGACAGCTGAGCGAGCAGGCGCCGATCACCGATTTTTCGGAATTCCCGACGGTCGCCGCCCTCGATCTTCCCGATGGCGAATGGATCGCGCTCGAGGTCGAGGGCAATTCGATGAACAAGATCTCGCCGCCGGGCTCGATCATCTTCGTTAATCTGCGCGACAAGCGCCTGGCGCCGAACGCGCTCTATGTCGTCGCCGACGAGACGGGGGCTGCAACCTACAAGCGCTATCGCCCGAACGACGACCCGCCCTTCCAGCCGGCTTCCTACGAGGACGTGCCGCCGCCGGAATTCCAGGGCGCCGTCACCATCGTCGGCCGCGTCCGCCGATCGATCATCGAGATGTGAGGTTCCATGCCGGGCGCGCTCGAGGATCTCACCGTTTTTGGGTGTACTACCGGCACCCGTGTGCGCACATCACCAAGCTGCCGGGCAGATCAGCAGAAGATAACATTGGAGGGGAAATGCTTGCTTTTATGGGAACATGGCCAGCGCCGGTTGTTTACGGCCTGGTTGGGGGGATATTCGGGGCGATCGGCGCGGCTGTCGGCCATCTGGCGGCCAAGCGATTTCCGAACGCGAGAACGATCATTGTTGTTCTGTTTCTTGCCAGCTCAAGCCAAGTCACCAAACTGATCGTCATTCCCAGAATCCAGAATGACGAGGCGAACGCTAACCTGCCGCAGAAGATAGACGCCATTACCACTCTTGAGCGCATCTCTGTCGAGGGGAAGACGGTCCGATATTTTTACCGTCTGAGCGATTCCCTCCCTTTAACGGATGGGGCCGTTATGAAATCAGGCATTGCCTCGTCCGTGTGCTCTTTCTGGAAGCCGAAGCTTGATTCGGGCGAGGCCGAACTCGCCGTCTACAACTACGCCTTCAAGGATGGGCAGTCGAGTTTCGACCTGAGGGCAAGCGATTGCCAATAACGCCGCGACGTCAGGTCGTCCGTTAAAGAATATCTCAATGATTCAAACGCCTTACAAAGGGTATAAGATGCTGAAACCGACATCGCGCACCGGCAGAATCTGGTTCTATATCGTGACCTTTGCAGTGTTTCTCCTGGCGTTCAGCGCCGCGCGGGAGATCTATGGTCTTTAGGATTTCGCTCTGAACCTTGCCGGATGGCATCCAGACCCGCCTCGATCACCTCGTCGGTGATTTCGATTTCGTTGCGCATGGCCGACCTCCTTTTTTCTCTTAGCTTCATACTCCAGCTTCAGTTCTCACTCCTCTCTCTTAGGCTTAGGAGAAGAAGGTTCCTGAAGGCTGGTGAGGGAGGGTTCCGGCCAAAGCTTCCCCCTACCCCATGAGCAAAGCCCATGAAGCCGGGAGAGCATTGGCCAAGTCCTGAAGGCCGGAGCCGGGATGGGACACGTGCCAGAGGGGCCATTCGCTTCGCCCTCGTCCTGATTTTCTGACAGCGCACTTAAGGACTTTCGCTTCCCGCGCCGCTGGGCTTCGTCAGCTCGGGAGTTGCACCCGGTCGCCCAATCACTGGCCCTAGACATAGACCTATGATTCGTACCTCGTCAATCGGAGAGGTATTTTTTATACCTTTATCTGTTGACGCGATCGGGTATTATATATACCTCACACTCAAGCCGATTAAATGGGTGAGAGGACAGGGCGATGCAGCACATTCGCAGGATCGAGACCGAGGAAAGCAGGCGGGATGCCCGCTGGAATGGCGCACAGACGATCGGCGACTGTCGCGCCTATATGGCGATCGAGGCCCAGCGCATGGGCGCGCTCGGCTTCGCCTTCCTCCGCCGCCCCGAACATTCGATCCGCGGCCCGTCCTGGCTGCGCGGTGCTGCGGCGTCCGTCGAGGAGCATTACCGTTATGCCCGCGAGATCATGGGCATCACCGATACCGACCAGCTTTACGCCTGAGGGGAACGGAGATGTCTGCCGCCAATCCGACACCTGGTTCAATCGAGAGCCCTCCCCTTCTTGCCGCCCGAAAGGCCGGAGCAAACGAAAAGACCCGCGCCAAGGCCCGTTTCACCACCGGGGCACCCGATCTGCTGACGGCGCTGGTGGAGGCCGAAGGCTTTTTCGATGGCAGCGACGATCGCGGCTGCCCGCTTCACCGGAAGATCCTCGCCGCCATCGACACGGTGAAAGGCGGCGCAGCATGAGCGATTGCCTGATCAGGGCCTTTTCCGGCTGCGCCTGCCCGTCCGGCAAATGCGCTGAAAAGCCCACCACCCCGGCGCCGCTCACCTTCGTCTCGTGGCGAACCCAGGCCATCGCCTGCCTCACCTTCGGCTTCCTCGCCGCGATCGTTACGGCCGCCTGGATGGAGACGCAGCTCAAAAACCAAGATCTGCGAAACCAGGAGCAGGTGTCATGGAAGTGAGCCAGGGCTTTTGCCAGCACCGTCGCTCAGGAGCTGAACTTGATGTCGCTCGCCTTGGCCGCCGTAATGAATGCCCGCCGCACCTGCTCGGGGCCGGCGGCATCATTGAACACATCAAGCACAAGCCGTTCGGCCACCTTGGCCGCCGGCGTCTGCTCGGGCCAGTCGTTCAGCAAAGTGTTCCCCGCCTGCACCACATTGTAGACGGTTCTGGTCTTCCCATTGATGGTGATTTTCACCGGTTTGAAGCTTCGTCGCCTGCTCATGATGCAGCCCCCTCACGCTGGACACGCGACTCAACGAATCACGTCGGGACTCGTTCCAGTTGAGATGATTCTTCGTTCGCCGGCCGGGCGCCAAGCCCGATGTCCTCCGCCTGCATGACAGAGCCCGGCTCGGATGCGTGCGAGAATGCGGCAGATGAAACCCGAACCGGGAGGCAACACAATGGACCTTCAGAGTCTCGTCGCCGCACACATGCCAAACCGCCGCCGCCCGACGCCGATGGGTGCTTCGGCCGAGGACCGATACTACCGCAATCAGATCGCCCTGCCCCGCCTGAGGCTTCGGCTCCTCGGGCTGACAGCCGCGACCGTCGGCGTGACGCTGCTTCTGGCCGGCGTCATCCACACATGAGGTGCCGTCATGCTCCGACAGAGCGATCATGCTATGCTGCGATCCGTTGTCACGGGGGACCGCGCGATGGACGACGGCGAGGCTGACCGGGCGGCGATCATGGCAGTGATCCGCGCCGAAACCGAGGCCTGGCTGCAGCGGGACTTCGAGGCGCTGGCGAGCCACTGGGTGCAGTCGCCGCAGACCCGGCGGATGGAATACTTCGCCTCGCTCGGCGTCCGGGTGGACGAAGGCTGGGACCCGATCGCCGCGCGAATCAAGAGGATCGTCGAGCGATTCCCGGAGAAACACACCTTTTCGGAGCGCGTCCGCTGGGAAAAAGTCAACATCGTCGTCGACGGCAACATGGCCTGGATGACCTTCGATCAGATCGGCAGCGACACCGGCGAGGATCGCAAGCGCCAGCTCCGGATCCTCCACCGGATCGACGGCGCCTGGAAGATCGGCTGCGTGGTGATGATGGAGAGCAGCGTCGAGGAGGCGAACTGCCCACTGATCGAGGTCGACGCGGATGCAGGGATTCTCTGGACGAACCGGCTGGCGCGGGAGCGGATGCCTGGCCATCCCGGGCTCGTCGCCGCCGCCGGCCGCCTACGTGCCCGGCAGCGCGAACGCGACCCTGCGCTGCGCGAGGCGGTGCGGCTGGCCTTCCGCGAGCTGCAAAGCCAGAGGCCGCTGAACATCGCGCCGAAGCAAGCCTGGGCGGTGGCGCTCGGCGAGGACGCGGCGGGGATTCCGCTCTACTGCTGGGTCCTGCTCGAGGACGGCAAGACGCTGGTGTCCTTCGACGACGCCGAGACCCTGGTGCGCCGGATCGCGAGTGCGCGGGAGGTCTCAGGCCTCTCACCGGCGCAAACCCGGCTTGCGCGCCTGATCGTCGATGGCCATGACCTCACCGCCGCCGCCGATCTGCTCGGGGTCAGTGTCAACACGTTGCGCACCCAGCTACAGCGCATCTTCGACAAAACCGGCGTCCGCAACCAGGCGGCATTGGTGCGAGCGCTGTTGAGCGCCGGGGCTTCGAACCAATAGGCTCGACCGCGACCAATGCTCATGACGCGGCACCTCGCGCGAAACACGGCAAGACTCGCTCCCGTTGAGGCGCCTATCTTGCGTGTTATTGTTGATCAGAGAATCAGTGAAATTTGCCGGTGGCTAAAACGTGCCAGAGCCAGAAAAACGTAGCGACAAGTTTACGTGGACATATGCCCTCTGGCTGTTGCCGTGGCTGGCGCCAATTTGGCTATACTGGCTTCTTCCGACGTGGGATTGGTGGACGATCAGCCTTATCATATGGGTCCTGACCCTGATCGCTGTCGCAGGCTCCCTCTGCATCAATCTGGCGCAGCGACGCTGGCGGCGTCTCGTCTCTCTGCTCATCGCACCCCTTCTGTTGCTGGTCCCGCTCCGTATCCTCGCTGCTGTCGGCATCACCTCCGACAGCGTTCGATTTGCGCTGACCAAGCAATCCTATCTGGCAGAGATCGAACGAACCGATCTGCCGGGCGGAGAGCAACGATTCAGGACATTCGTATGGGACGATACGTTCCTCGAGAAAACCTACTCGACGCTCGTCTACGACGAGAGCGATGAAGTCGCCTTGCTCAGGGGCGAGCAATCCGCGGCCTGGCAACAGCGTGCCCAGACATCATGCTCGGAAAAGAAGGAATGCGTGGATCTCGATCCCGATCCGGACGAGTACGTCAGCGTCAGAAAGATCGGCGAACACTTCTATATTCTGGACAATTATCTGCCGAACTCATTTCCTTGAGCCGCCGCCGCTGCACCCTTGGAAAACTCCCCCTCTTGATTCCGCCTGCGCCAATATCTATTTTGACCATATATGGTCATTTAAGACAGGAGGCCGCAATGTCGACGATCAGCGTGGCGGAGGCAAAGGCCGGTTTCGCCGGTCTGGTGGATGAAGCGGCAAGCGGGGAGTTCGTGACGATCACGCGGCACGGGAAGCCCGCTGCCGTGCTTGTGTCCGTCGAAGCGGCCGAGGCGGCGAAAAGGGCTTTGAGGAAGCCACGGCCGAATTTCGGGGATTTCCTGTTGACGTTTCCCGGTGGGGTCGAGCTGGAGCGGAACCCATCGAAAATGCGGGATATCGATCTGTGACCGCCTATCTTCTCGACACCAACATCATTTCGAAGTTCGCGCCGGGCAAGGTGGCGCCGTCCGATCCGGTGCGGGTATGGTTTCATGAGCAGGGCGACGCCGATGCTCTCTTTCTGTCGGCTCTATCAGTCGCGGAGATCGAGAAGGGAATGCGGAGCCTTCACCGTCGCGGCGGAATCGAGCGGGCAAAGCGCCTTTCGGCATGGCTGGACTCCATCACCGACAGTTTCGGCGATCGGATATTGCCGATGGATACCGTTGTCGCGCGCATTGTCGGCGCCCTGGAAGATGACGCCGAGAGCCAGGGCCGTCATCCCGGCCTTGGCAATCTCATCATCGCGGCGACCGCGCGCGCCTATGACCTCACTGTCATTACGGAAAACCTGCGGCATTTCCAGCCGCTTGATGTCTCTGTCGATCTTCCCGCCGCGTTCCGGTCGGAATGATCCGAAGCACCGCCGATCACGAGCCGCACTTGCTGTCGCTCGGCCGCTTCCCCACCGCGTTCTGGTCGGAATGATTGTTGCCGACACCGCGTCCCCGATCCCTGCTTCTGACCGGCATTTGGAATCTAGTAGATGATGTCGCAAGGAATGGTGCAGCATTCGGCGGTCGCCGGGTTTGTCGGCGAAAGCCGTAGAGAAGGGATATGTAGTTCCAGAGCTTGGTCTTGCGGTTCGAGGCGATCCGGCGACCGCCCGTTCAAGCGGTCCCCGATTCAGCTATTTGGCCACGTGCCAAACTCCCCCAACGCCGTCGCCCTTGGCTTCACCGGCTTTCTTATCCTCGACATAGGTGTAGAGCGGCTTGCCCTCGTAGGCCCACATCTCTTTGCCATCCGCAGCTTTGACCAGAGTCCATTCGCCTTCTGCCTTGGCCTTGGCTCCGGCGTGGAAAGCCGGCCACTTCTTCAGGCAATCCTTGTCGCAGTTGGATTTGCCGTTTGTATCTTTGTCGAAGGTGTAAAGGACCATGCCTTTTTCAGTCGCCAGGACCTTGCCCATTTTCGTGTCCACCATCTTGGCAGGCTCGGCCGCAAAAGCGGATCCGGCTAAAGCAGTTAACGCGCCTATCGCAATCAATATCGTTCTCATGATTTTTCTCCCATTCGGCAGTGCCGGCGGAATGCCAGCACCCGATCTAACTGGCAAAAACGCCCGACTATGAAAGCAGTTCCATCCACGGGGGACGAATACGACAGGTCCAGCAATGGTTATAACGTCCGCGAGGCGCCAACGACGGCTATTAGCGGCAACGTCTTCCCATAGCTGCGGCCGTCATCTTCCGGCTCTGATTGGTGAGTCCTGACCCCAGATGGAGGCACTCATTGCTGGTCAGCCAGCGCCGAAGGTTTCCGCGTCCATCTGACCGGACCGGGGGCCAAGGCGATCCGTCAAGTTCTGAAGGAGCCTATCCCGGGCGGAGTTCTGGACGAGATCGATGGCAAGGGTCAGGGCGCGGCGGCCTTCGTTGCTATCGATCTCACAGTGGTTCTTTGTACACCACTGCCGAACCGCAGTGATGACGAGTTCGATCTCTTGATCGGACAAGGTAATGAGGGACTGAAGCATTTCGATGCCTCCAAAATCCGAGAGCGCCTACGGTCCGCCAGGGGATGAAACCGATCGCTAAAGCGCGTCGCGATCTTTCAGATCCGCTTGTCGCGCTTTAGGTCTTTGTTTTTACGCATGTCGTTGTCGCAAAACCGCTGCACACTTTTGCGCGACATGCTTTAGTGATGAGCAGTGGACGTCGCTGCGTTGACCTGCACCGAATAGGGGCTGTCAAACCTGGTGATCAGCAGCGTAGCCAGTTCCTCCGGCGTCCTGTGCCCTTGGCTATAAAGATCGGCAGCCGCGCTGCAGAGCAATTGCGTTGCTCGTTCCGTCGGCGTGACATGATTATGCCGGTACCAGGTCCGAATAGCCTCCGTAAGCACGTTCACGTCTTTCGTCCGGAGCGAGAGATTGAAATCGATCATATCGTCCTCCTACGTCTCGCCGCTCCGGGTTAATCTTGAGTTCAAGCTCGCGCTAAAAAATTTAAGCCATTGGCTCCTCGCTGCCAACTATCAGTGCGGTTGCGCACAGTGGCCGTAAGGGCATCGGCATCGATGACGAAAGCATGCCCGATACTGTTGATTTGAAACCTGCTGAACGGCAAAATAAGCGACTTATCCTGCCGGGCTTTGAAGGATTTCGAATGCCACGCTTCTACTTCAATATCCTGTCGGAAGCCGGGTCGCTCGACGACTGGGAAGGAACCGAGCTTCCTGATTTGGACGCCGCTCGCATGGAAGCGGTGCGTGATGCTCGCGCATTGATGAGCAGTGCCGTGCTGCTTGGATATGACATTGCGTCAAGAAGCATCGAGATCAGAAATGAAGCAGGCGATATCCTGCTCGTGTTGCCCTTTTCGGAAGCGGTTAAGCGAATGGACTGATCTACCTGGCGCGGAGCGGAAGACCCAGCACCTTTTCGTATTCGCGCTCCGGCACTCCATAGCAGCCACCGGCAATTTCGATCAATTTTTCCCTATCCAATATTCGCACGTTTCCGCGGGTCGATCGGATGGCGTGGACGCCCTCAAGAACGTGTAGTTCATTGGTGACGCCGGAACGCCGGACGCCGAGCATCAATGCCAGAAATTCATGGGTAATGGCCAGGTTGTTGCCTTCAAGGCGGTCGTGGCACATCAGGATCCACCGAGCCAGCCGTTCATGCATATTGTAGCGGGCGTTCGCGAGCGCCGAATGGGCAAGCTGCAGCACGGTTGTGTGAACATAGCGAAGGAAGAAATCCTTCATCTCGGGATCATCGGCGAGCGCGCGCTGAAACGTCTCCATCGGCACCATAATTCCGGACCCTGCGACTTGCATGAAGGTGCGGGTGGGGGTGGTCTCTACCGCCAGGACGACGTGCATCCCGGATACGCCTTCGCGCCCGATATGGCCAATTTCCACCACTTCTTCGTCGATGCTGCTGACAACCATGGATGCCAGGCCTCTTTCCAAGAAGCAGACATGCGTGGTCGGCACGTCGTGATCGACAAGAGCATGCCGTAATGGCAGGTCGACGCGCGACATCCCTTCCGAGAGGCGTGCGAAGCGTTCCGCGCTCAACATTTTCAGCAGGGTATTTTCGACAGTCGATTGGTCAATGTGAGTCATAGCGGCTCCGCATGGGAGCTTGGATGTCAAAACCAAACGCCTGTGAGTTGGTGAAAAACTACGGGACGGCCGTTGGTTTGGCCATAGGTCCCGGGGAAGTGTGCGTTTATGACAAAACCGCACATAAGCCGCTGAAATTGTTGATGATCAGCGGCGATAAACCGGCAGCGGTCTTTCGATACCGGCCAAAGACCCTAGCACATTTTGCCTCGGCATGCGCGCTCATTGCGAAAGGACGAGCGATTCACAAAATAAATATCTGCCTTTTGCGGATCGTTGCTAAAAGCCGCAATCAATCTCGCCAGCCAAGTCGGCGGCAATGGGCTTCGGCGGTCAGGACCGCCGCCTTTCGGTCAACGTAAGGACCTGGCAGATAGACCGTGACGCCGCGGAAACTGACGATCACCGCCTTTGTCACGCTATCGAAGACGATAGCCATATCCCGCTCGTAAGCCATTTGATTTCCTGACGACGCTTACTCCATCGAAATGTGCTCTTATTCGAATGAAACAAGGTGCCGACTGCAATCCTTCAGGCGCGGGGCTTTTCACGGCTTGTGACGAAGCGGCGGAACGACTGATGCGACCGGCGATCTATCGACCGATTGGTGCGGAATCGCACAGGAACTCTTCCGACTATCCGTCGTTTGGCCACAAGGATCGCACAGGTGCCCCCTCTTGTGACGGGGCCGTACGCCAACCCTTCCTTCCTGTGCGGTCCGTCCGTTCCCAATTTGCCCCGTTTCGGCGGGGCTTCTTTTTGATCCATAGCGCGCAAGGCGCGAGGACGGCCAGGGACGCGGCAGGGTTTGGCGATGATGCCCCACGCTGGTTCTGCGCCTCACGATGAAATCCTGGGGAATTTTTGGCTGAGATCAGCAGAATCGAAAAACCCCGCCGGAGCGGGGCTTCAGACTGGTCGGAGTGGAGTGATTCGAACACTCGACCCCCACGTCCCGAACGACCAGCGTCAGTAGACGAGTCACCTTGCTACGCCGCATCGCGCGTTGATTTTGCTCGGCTTTCATCAATTGCTGTCGATTCCTGTCTACGCCCGTTTGGTGCCATTCTGTCGTTATCTGTCGATTTCTGTCGGCCGTTCTTGCCCTGTTGCGGCTTTGTCTCTCGCACTTTAACCGTGTGAACGCCCTTGCCCTTGCGATACGGGTCAGAAATCGCTGCAGCGATTTTTTGTAGGTCTTCCTCGCGGTGCTTGGCATAAGTTTTGACGAGGGTCTCGGTGGACATGCCCAGATACGCGGCGACAGATGGCAACGGAAGTTCCTTGTCGGCACACAGCCAGGTCGCAGCAGAATGGCGGAATGTGTGAATTACGGATTCCGTGTCGTCGCCAAACGTTTCCTCGAAGATTGCCCTCATGCCGTCTTTTACGTTGCCCGGCTCTTCCTTGCCCTGCCGATGGTACGGGTAGGCACAGGGATAGATAATTCCTTGATCTCGCCACCTGACCAGTCGCTTCACTGCGATAGCCGGAATTGGCAAATTTGGGGCCTGCTTCGTTTTGTGCTCGATCTCGTCATCACCAAGTCGGTGATATCGACCTTTCCATTGGAGACTTCCACGATCCTCGCCGGTCTCTTCATCGATGTCAGGCACCCACTCCTGCCAGAGATCGATCCACGGCCGATCGCCCTCGTTACGAAACGACACCCGCTCGATCTTGTCTTTACGCGATCCAGTGGTGATCGCCAGGAATGCAAACCTCGCCAGGTGCCGTCGCGTCGGCAGGTCTTTGACTGGCTTGCCGTTCACCCAGCCCATTCCCTTGAAGCGATACGCCGACCGGATCATGCGACGGACGTCCGCCAACGTGAACTGATGCTTTCGAGGTTCATACTTCGGCGGCAAGTGAACATGGATTTTGTGACGGATGAATTCGTAGGTGACCGCAAAGGTGACGGCCGCGCTAAGCTCCTCCAGATAACGTCTAGATGCAGACCGTCGATAAGGAATCGAGGCCGGGTTGAAGGGCTCCAAAGGTTCAGGCGGCTTGCTACGCAGCGGCCGTAAAACACGGTTCCACCCACGTCCGGTAAGGTCGGCAACGAACTTCTCTCTCGCTGCCGCCTTCTTCTGGAATGCCGCAAGCTTGCCCTCATAGATCGCATATTGTCGATCATGAAGCGCCTTGGCTCGTGCGATTTCACGAGTATGGACAAACTTGCCGAAATCCAGGCAACGGACGCGACTGACTGAATCGAGCGGCAGGTCCTCGAAAAATTCGATAAGCACCGTAAGGCGGCCGAGGACATCCTCTTGTCGTACCAGTTCGTTCGGATAGTCGTCATCGGGCACGAAGTTTTCGATCCGGCGGTCGATATAAAAGGCAATGAGATCAGCGACGGTGACATCTGAAGTCGACTGTCGCGTCATCATCAAGCGGCCACCGGCCCTCTTTTCTTCTTCGTATGCCTTAGCTTCGGCATAGGCCCTTTTTGCGCCCTCCTTTTCGCCACCGAACCCAAGGCTCCACCGATACTTCGGTGCACCTGGCTCTGGATCGATGATGTGCCACTTATCAATCTTCTTGTCGTACCACGGTCGAATGCCGTCGGATTTGCGGCCCATTCACTTGCCTTTCTTTTTCGCCAGCGCAGCTTTCATAGACAGGAGCTTCGCCGATGCGTTGGCTAGCGACGCCCCACCCTTTTGCTTTTCGTAGTTGGTTTTGGCCGCCGAAGGCTGGTACTGAATTACCCTTGACGTTCTGTGCTCGCCCTCAGACAGGCCGAGCCAATCTCTCAGTGCGGCGGGCGTGACATACTGCTTCTCAGCCTTCCGGATGCAGACGAGATGCCCTTTAGATATTGCCAGCCGCAAGGAATTGAGGGTGAAATTCGGCCCGGACACATCGCGCTGCGCGTCCTTTCGGAGAATGCCACCGAGCAGCGGGTGGCAGATGGCACGACGAATGGGCACCAGCTCCGCCTCTGAGGGTATCCAGAGCCGCAAAGCTATCCTCGTCTTCTCGATATCGCGGCGGACTTGCTGTGAACGCGCAACTATAGCCGCCACCGCACGTGCGGTTTCGTTAATATCAGACATGCTTTCAATGGGTTCCGGTTTCGACGCCAGGGAAGATAGCTGTCGGATGACGTGGGAGCAATACACTTAAAGAAAAAAGCAAAACCATTTCAGTTAGTTAAAACAAATGTCGGCCACAAACGCGCTGTTACCGACGTTTGTTTTCGTTAAAATTCTAATCGTTGTGGGCAAGCCGTTGTTTCCACACGCGATCAGTAACAAAGCCGGAATTCCCACTTGATTACTGAAACTGGGCCGAAGGAATTTTAATCTACGACACTGCCAGAACGAGGCGATCTCCATAGGTCACCGCAGCCTGCGCGAGCCACTGCGTCATCATTCACTTCGGAAGCTAAGGCTAGGTAGGTTCCGCTACACTGTCGAAAAATCAGGAATTGCTGGGCATCTGGTAGTCGTGAAAGCCGAGAGCTTGGATGAGTTCCGCCATCAGCTTGTCGACGGCATCGTCAGCCCTACGCGATCTTGTCGCCGACCAAGAATTCGAGCGTTGCCGTGTAGTCAATCAGCTGGTCGTTCGCTGGTCGCAGCAGTCTCATCCTTGGTCTCCTCGCTGTTGCCTCGACCACGCATCGACGTCGAGAATGATGCCATCTCGCGACGGGTCAGGCTCGCCAACAAGGTGCTTGTGCCGGTCGCAAAGCGTCAAACAGATTGAGTGCCCAAACCTTAACCGCGCTGGCTCTCCGCATTCCTGACACGTCCTCAGGCTCTTGCCGTAGGCGATGCCGCGTCGCTCGCCCACATACGCTGCAATCTCATCAGCACAATCTGTAAATAGCCGGAGTGCACCGAATTTTTCTTTACCCCAGCGCAACCTCGCCCGATATCCGGCATTCTGAAACTCACGCAGCCCGTCGCAGAATTCCATGAGGATGCCTAACCAGCCTGGTCCGAATTCCAAATGACGGGCACCGGGTGCATCATCTTCCTGAAAGACGTCGGCATATTCCGTTTTGAAATCTTCAAAACGTCGACGACGCAATTCGATTTGAAAGCGCTCGATGTCATCGGGAGCGAAGACGACATCTTTAAAATCTTTGGGAACTGGCGGGGTTGGTATGGTATCGCCGACGTCAATGACGTGGACTAAAGTCACAACGTCAACCCCAAGAACATCGGCAGCTTCTCGCAGCGTCAACAAATCAGACATCTCGGCTCTCCAGACGTTTGATCGCACCCGGGAAGTCAAAGTCTTCATCGACCAGCTGTTCAACAGTCAGCGGACATTGTGCCGGGAAATCCGGGACCTCGATCTTGAAATGACGCGACATGTTGCTGATCTCTATCCTGCCGAGCGCTTCGATTTCTTCCGCGAGATTGTCGGCATCGAGACCTGTAGGCGATGGATCGAGAGCACGTAGCAGCGCCGCTTGTTCTCGTGTCCATTGAACGAAGTCGGTTTCATAAGACATCGCGACTCCTCAGTTGGATTTGGAGAGCCAGCGCCCGGACCTGCTGCTTCCGCGCGGGGTCCTGATTGCCGGACCATGGGGTGTCGTCGCAGTCGATAACCAAGCCGTTGTCTTCATACGCAGTGTATAGAGTGACACTCGGCTTCGTTTCGCCGTAGATATCTCTCACGGCTGTGAAGAATTGGTCGATCAAGGGCAGCCATTGGGACCGTACATTGATCTCCGCATCTCGTATGAGATCGGGGTGTCGAGCGCGGAGGTCATCTTCAGTCATCAAACCGACCTCGCGCATGCTCATCACAAAGTGTCTTCCGCCAGCCACCAGTGCGCGTCCGTCCGGGCTTCCCACATTTTTCACAGGTCCGCTGCGACGCCTCGACTGCTTCCTTGTCGGCCGCGCGGCATGCTTCAAGCCCGGCAGGATCGCAACGGTAGCGAAGCTCAAGCGCACCCCACTTCTCCCCAGCGCTCTTGAGCAGAAAGCCGGGCTGCTCGCGGACATCATCAAGGAAGCGGTCGACGATGGGGAGCCAGCCCTCGCCGCAGAAAATCTTGTCCTGGTCCGGCATCGCGGCCAAAATCTCATCGTGAATACGCCGGGCGATTTCAAATCCGACTTGAGCGACGATCCAGATGCGCGTCTTTCCGTCGAGATGCTCGAATCGCGGCCGGACAAACTCCCGGCGGCGGTCGAGATTCAGGCGGTCATTCTTCGCCAGCCCAGCCGTTGCAGCCAGGTAGTCAGTGACGGCAGCAGCGATGCGATCCGCTTCAGCGCGTCGGGTAGCATGAAGATGTTCGACAAACTCAATCAAAGATTTCTCCTTTACGGCCGCCAGCAACCCACGCGCGGCGTTGCTCGGCATGCTTTGAGCAGAGCGTCTGCCAGTAACCATCAAAATTCCCGGGCTCTCCCAGCTCTCCGCAGATTTCACAAGTTTGCAGACTGTCACCGGCCGACATCATCCTGATCGCCGTCAACTCAGCAGCGAGCGGCTCGGGATAGCTGTCGACTTCCATGACCGGGCGCACGTAGATTTGCAGCTCGCCCCATTTTTCTTTGACTTGTTTTATCTTCGCGCGACCGGCCCAGCCATGTCGTTCGAGGCTCTCCTGGATGCGTTCGAGCGCCAGCTGGACGATGAACAGCCAGCCATCCTCGACCGCAAAGGCGATATCCGGCGGCAGGATGCGGGCGTGCTTCTGACGGAGCTGCTGGATAAACTCGTCGCGATCAAAATTCTCAGGAAGCATCGGGACCTCCCTGATTGTGCTTGCGAGTAGCCTCATCAGAAAGCACTTCAAGATCGCTGATCATCTCGTTGATTGCCATCTGCGTGCCAAGGAAAACAGCTGGAAGGTCATGGTATCGGACCCGGACATAAAGGGTGCCGTCGTCCATCTCAACGCGCGTGATCAGGACTTTGCCGACGATATCTTCCTGCTTCACGACCTTGTGGATCGAGCGAAGGGTTGTCGACAGCAAGTCGAAAAGGTGATTGGGAACGGCCAAGTTGATTGAGGCCCCATGGCCGGGCGGGAATAACATATGAACTTCGTCGAAGAGAGCCGCCTCACGAGCTGCCTTCTCAGCTGCGCCCCCGGCATGCCCGATGCAGAAGACACGATTGCCTTCCATTGCGCCAGGGGTTCCACACACCTCACACGTCTGCTGCGACAGCCCATAAAGCTCCCGTTGCGCGACACGAAGAGTGTCCATTTGCTCTGGATGCCAGCGCGACATCTCAGGAAAAACGAATGCTCGGCACCCGTCAGGGCACCGTTCGAAGCGGCAGGAAACGGAGTCGGTCAGGTCGCCGATACCGTCCATCTGATACAGGAAATCCATGATGAGTTGGGTCCAGCCGTCAGGCTGGCTGTCGATGGATGAGTGATAGTAATCGCGATACATAGTGCGGATGCGGTCGATGTTGTCCGGGCTCATGCGACACCTCCCGCGTGCTCTTCGCAGTAGACGCCTTCGTTCGTCCCGCCCAAAATCCGCATCCGCAGATGACCTTCAGCACCGCAGACCATGCAAGTCGCCTGCGTCTGGCCATAGAATTCTGCCAGTGCCTCGACGCAGACCAGAGCGCGGTCGGGGTGCCATTTGCCGGGCGGCATCATCGGCGACGCGAACGCCATCGCACTCGACCGATAGACTTCGACACGAAGTTGGCACCAAGTGATGGTCCCCGGGGCCATGAAATTGCCGGGGCCGACGGTCGACAGGCGGTACATGCGCTCCAGCAGATTGACAAGCGGTTCGGTCCAGCCATCCGGCAAAGCGGACATGCTGTCATGCCAGAGGAGATTGTATTCGGCATGAAGGCGTTCAGCGATCTCCTTTTTCATTGAACCGACCTCCCCTCGAATTTTGCGAGTCGCTCCTCAGCGCAGTGCTCACATAGCCGTTGTTGATGCAGACCGTTTGGCTCCTTAACGATAATGTGAGACGGTCCCGCGCAGACTTCACAAGTTTCGCAGACTTGCCAATTGAAGCGGCAAACCGCCTGGATCACGTCGAGAGCCTTCTCCACACCGACGTCACGCGACCGGCCGTGGTTCGGGAGGCGACCATGACTGTGGCCGAAAAAATGCCAGGCACCGTGATGACTGGCGGGCCAGACGCGCATGCCGTAGTGGCAAAGCGTTACCCGTTCTCCGTCAACGTGGGCCTCCGCCATGTGCACGGGCGGCTGGTCCCATGCGAGATCGGCGAGGTGCTTATGGACGCGACCTTTGGCGTCGGTGTCGTGATTTCCGATAATCAGGCGGATGCGTCCGTTGAGCTGTTGGAAAATCTTGCGGGTACGGTCGGCGTCGCCGTAGCCGAAGTCACCGAGATGCCAGACGATATCCGTCGGCGCGACGGTCTCGTTCCACCGGTCGATGAAAAAGCGATCCATCTCTTCCGTCGTCTCAAACGGCCGGAACTGGAGCATCAACTGATGCCCAAAATGGGTGTCGCCGACAAAATACTGCTGAGTGTAAGCCACTTTGCGAGTCCTCTTAATCCTTCGAATAGTCACGTACGGATACCCGCGCGAACGGGTAGCCAGCGTTAGCTGGTCATAGGTTCCGTAGGTCTATTCGTAGAACTCGCATGCATGGTGCCTTTCTGGGGCATTTGTGGCTGCGGATATACAACCACAAGGGAGTCCCCTGATCAAGCGGATTCTGGAAGAAAGTTAACCGAAAGCTATTGCCGCTGCGGTGATGTGGTCGGTCTCGATGGCAAGCTCTGTAAAACGGCTGGCGATCTTGCTCGGCTGCGGCGTAACCTTACCTTTAGCGGCAATCCGCTCCAGCATCACAAAGTAACCGCTGATGAAGTTGCAGCATTGCTCGTATGTCGCGGGGTTATTGCCGCCTCGTACAAATGCCCGTCCAAACGCTTGGTGCCAGTGTGCTGGTAGACGCTGTTGGTTCCTAACGTCGGCCAGTACCCGCAGCTCCCGAATGATCTTCCCACCAAACAGCCGGTTCAAGTCTGCTAGGAAAGGATATCTCATTTCGAACGAAGCGATTAATTCAATCTCGATGTAGTCTCGGTTTTGTGCGGGGGACTTATCAGCGAACGGATATCCATCCAGTGCGGCAGCGAAATTCTCAGCATCGATCTCCGGTCCATCTTCAGTCAGCATGAATCTCAGCTCCGCTTTCACCTTCGTGATATCGTGGCCGTGGACGATATTGTTCGGGTCCACAGCGGGCTTCGGCTCCGGCTTTTTAACTCTTGTTTTCTGTCCTGGCTTCTTCTTGTTTTCAGCAACCCAATTCAGGTTTCGCGTGGGATATACGCGGTTCAGCTCAGCAACGTCGGAAACGATTTCATCGATGCCGTCCGGATCGTCAGGGAGCTGGAAAGATAGCGGCACGTATTGACGCGTGCTGTTGTAAGGATGGTGGCTGAAAACTGCTTCGTGGGTCGGAAGGCCCACCCAGTTCTTGGTCAATCTCTTTATGTCTGCGATGACATCATTGTAGGCTCCATCACGAATGCTGTAGTCGACTTTGAAGACAATCGCGTTGGGAATGACATCTGGGATCATTGATAGGTTACCTCCGCTGTGATGGTCTCCAGCGTGCTCAGCAGCTCCGACCATTCTGTTTTTGTTGGTTTAACTCTGAATGTTGAACGGTGGCTTCCGGACGTTGTGAACAGCCGCAAAAGTACCTGTCTGTTGCCGGTCCATCGCACCTGCATCTCTTCGACATCCTCGATCACCTCCTGCCAGCGGCCTTCTTCGATCTCGTTCAGTTGAATGACTGCCTTCACGCAGTCTTCGAAGGTGCCACCTCCTGCGCCGTTCGGAATGACCAGGGCCGCCTCGGCAAGGGCTTTCGCTTCGGCTACCGCCTGGTCCTTTCTCCGCTGGATGGCATCGGCCTCGACTTTGACCATTCGCTTCAGCTTACCCGCCTTCCCGCCAAGCCGTTCGATCCGAGCAATCTGGGCTTGCATGCGGTCCGTCGAGGAGACGCGGGCCGCCAGATCAGGGTCGGCAGCCTCTTCCGCCAGCATTGACCAGAGGGCGTGCTCGGCACCGAACTCGTTGATGGTAGCCAGAAGACTTTCCCCGCGAAAGGTTCGTAGGTCGTAACCGGCAGACAGCGGTTTCTTGTCGATGGCCTCTTTAAGGATGGCGAGCCACAATTCGAAGAACCGGCGCTCGTAATATCCGTCGAAGACCTCGCCTCGACCAAACAAATGGACGGCTTTTGCCCATGTGCCGGAATTGATCTGGTAAAGCGGATCGTCGGGACCACCGTCGGCAACGGTGACCTTGTCGCCCGGAACAAGGCACGGACGCGGTGGCTGAAGGGTGAGCGTGAAAATGTAATAGCGGATAGCTTTGCCACGACCGGTCTCGGTGACCTTCTTGATGCTGGTTCGAAATCGACGGACCTTTTTGAGGTCTTCGACTGACCGGTCGACAAAGTCACGGAGCTTGCCGGTGTTCATGTTGCCTTCAGCGTCGCGCGGGAAACCTATGATATCGCCAAGCTGGTCGGGCGTCAGCTGAACAAAGACCTCGTTGCTTTCTCCCGGCTGCCATTTCTGCCGGTGGCTTTCGAGTGCCAAGTGCTTGTAGAGCGCTGGACTGTATTTCGATGTCATCGAGCCATCAGCAATGGCCGCCAACTCAACGTAGGCGTATCGAGGCATGCGCCGCATCAGCTTCCGGATCGGCGTTGGGAACGAGTATTCGATGCGATGGTCGTCTCGCGTGATTTCCTGCCAAGTCGTAACCATCTGCACATTCGCGAACCTGCGATCCGGATTGTCACCGTCGCAAAAGTCGAGCCTAACTGCCGTCAGTTTGTCCACGGCAGCGATCACTGCTTGCTTCCTCGCGTCCTCCCCCATGAAACGGGTTATCGCCTTCAACGAGACGGAGTAGTCCAGTCTCTCCATCGCCGGGTCAGCCTCGTACGCGTTCGCCAGGAGGATTTCCCAGACACCGATGTCGAATACCGAGAGCTTCCCCTTCGTTACTCGGACGCCGGTCATCATCTCAGGCGGGCGTGGTGACGCCGGAGCTACTTCTGAGAACTTGTGTGGCTGCTTTTCAAGGATTTGGAGGCTGCCCCGAGGCCTTGGGCGAAAGGATTTGCGGCCGAGCGTTGGCAGCACAGTTTGGGTGTTCATTCGTCATTGCTCTATTCCCTTGCAACCAGTGTTGTCGTCGGCGGAACAAGAAGCAAGCTTTAAATCCCAAATATAGTTGACAGGGATTAGATAGGTTTCCGTTTAAATCCCGGTTCACAGTTTGTGGGATTTGCTGACTTGATCCGGAGTTGGGAAATCTGGGATATAAACGATGTCAACAATTACTTGTTTTTGGGAAATCCGGGATTAAAACACTGTGGACAAAACCAATGTTTACAGAGACTTCACCGACCTTCGTCCCGTCGATTCCGCGCTAATACTATGTACGGGGTGGATCGCTTCGCTCAATTTATAATTATTTTTCCCGTTTCGCTTCGCGATTTTTGTTGTTCAACCCAGCCTGTCCGCTCTGCCTTACCTACCCTTAGCGCGGAGGGCAGTCCTCTGGGCTTTGGAGCGGGTCGAGGTTGATCATGGCCGTTCGGCGCATCAGCGACAAGCCGGGTTCCTTGCATCGAACAGCTCTACATTTTTCGTAGTAAAGTTTCGTAGTGAAAGAGAGACCGTCATGCCGCGCAAGCCAGACCCGGGCAATGAGTATTTCCGAGCAGCGACTGAACGGTCTAGGCGTAAGGCTGCCGTTGAGGGCCGTCCTGAGGCGTCTTTCGCCGACACGGCACTGGCAGCAGCCGTCTTTGCCTATGCGGAACGGGTCAAGGAAGAGAAGTCCGAGACCGCAGCGCTGCGGTGGATCGTAAAAGCGGCAGCGGCAATCTTGGCCTCTCATCCCGGCCGTTCGTTCGATGCCGCCGAGGCAGAACGGAAGGTTATCCAGCGAGCCGGGATGCGCCGCAAACCGGATGCTCGTCGAATAAGGCGGGTGACGAAGTCAATTGACCTGCCGAAGGCATTGCTGGGAGGTGTGAAATGACCGCTCCAGTTTCCGTAGAAGGCGTTTCAGCGACCTTGAATCAGACGCCGGTCTCCCCCCATTACTTCGCATTTTTGCATCACAAATATCGCGTTTCGCGTAGTGAATTGGACGACATCATAAGGAACTGCCATGCCGGATTACGTCACGTTGCTGCCGATGATCCAGATCGCGCTCGCCAGCTCAACGGGGTCGGCTTCTCGGTATCCGACCAGACGATAGGGCATAAGCTCGCCAAGGCTCCGGTCCAACTCTTTCTGAAAAGCGAGGTGTTGGCACAAGCGTTGGTGAAGCTGGCGATCAAATACCGTCGACAAATCCCGTCAGCCCTTCGCTTCGATCCAAACAATCGGCAAGGGTCTCTTTCGGTTTAAGCTTGGTCAAATCGGCCGACCGTTGTCTCCTATTCGAAAGACTTGGAGACAACCATGCACGTCGTCGATCTATCATACCTTACGAAGGCACAGCTGGCCGAATACGAGCGCCGGTACAAAGCCAATATCGCGATCTACGGCCTGACGGAAGTCGAGGCTCTCAAGGGCAATAACGGCTTTATCGCAAAGGTCGCCGCCAACGTTGCCCTCAGGGAAACCCGCGACCGCCGTCAGTCAATCTGGATGAAGCGCTGATGGCAACCTTCACCTCCGCCCGCACCAGCGCCACCGACGTTGCGATCCGCCTGCAGGAAGTTGAGGCGGTTCTCAAGGGCGTTCTCGATAAGCTCGCCGATCTCACCGGCCCGGAAAACCCTGACCTCACAGCAGTCAATGAAGACCTCGACCGTCTCTACAAGATGGTCTCGTTCGGCTCTTACACCAACCCAACCAGTGCCGATCCCCGTTCAGAGACCGTCTTTGACTTAGGTCAAAACAGTCTGTTCTATTCGATCTTCGGGTTTAACAGCGAGCTTGCCGCAAGCATTATAGCTGGCGGCGGTCCGGCTCCGATATCGACTATGATTGCTCACGATACTGACACCTGGTTCTGGAGTGCTGGAACTAGCCTGCTGTCACTGACTATCGGCTACGATGCGTACGGACCTCTCCTGAAAGAATATGTGAGTGGTGCTAGCGTAGCGAGCGCGACATTCGGCAACATAGACATGTTGGACGCGATCCTGGGCGGCGATCATTTTGGTAACACGAGCAGCAACAGTATCGCGTTTCGTGTGTTCGGAGCGACAAACAAAGTTCCGACCGGAAGCACTTCCATCGTCAGCATGATTGAAGCACTTCAAAGCCGTATGTCATCCGCAGAAAGTCGCCTTTCCTCCGGAGGTCTATAATGGCCCTTGCTTCACGCTCCGCCGGGACTCACACTTTTATTTCCCTGGCGCACCACATTCTTTTCCTGCGCCCATCTTGGCCCTGGCGCGTTCACTCGCTGCCGGGCCATTTTTTTGAGATGACGCCATGGTCAGCGTAGCCCTCAACTTCAACCGCCAAGCAATTCAACAGGAACTGGACGCCATCGGACGGCAGGTGCTGCCGCGTGCTCTCGCTCAGCAGCTCGACGACACCGCATTCCTAGTTCGTGACAAAGTCCAGGATGAAATCCGCCGGTCGGTGGACCGCCCAAGGCCTTTCACCCTGCGGCCCATGAAGATCACGAGAGCGAAATGGCGTGACGGCGACCGTATGGTTGCATCCGTCGACATGCTTCCGGTCCAGGCGGATTACCTATGGTTTCCCATCACCGGACAAACCCGTCACCCCGGCGATCCTGGAACTGCCCGGAACGATATCCTGTCGTGGTCAGCGCAAGCCACCCAGTTCGGCGGTGCATTCAACAGGACCCCATTCAAGAGGTTGACGGCTCGGGCTAAGAAGGAAGCCGTCGGACGTGCAGCGCTACGGGCTCAGCGTGTGGCCTTCGGAGCTGCTGGAAGGCTGCCTAGAAGCCTGAAATGGGTTTCCGCGTCCCGTAATGCGCCTGGCGTATTTTGGGGCGTTGTAAATGGCACTCACGGGCTCTGGCAGCGACCAGATAGGTACTCACGGGCTGAGCGCGACGGGATTATCGGCAACGCAAGAAGCCAGCCGGGACATATCTCGACCGCTGGATCGCGCGGGGGCTCTACGATGCCATGGACTCGTGCGGGATCGAAGCTGAAGCTGCTTCTAGCTTTTCAGGCGACCGTTCGGACCCCGGTCACGATCCATTACGACGACGCCATGCATGCCGGTTACGCCCAGGCGATGACGGAGGCCAACTTCGTCCGTGTCCTGCAAGCAAAGAAGACTTGGTTCGTTAACCGTCCGTAGGTTCTGCGAGCACCCTGTAAGACGCTGAGGCTCGCGGGTCGATGCCGGTTTTCCCTTTCAGGAGATCGATGTACTCGACGGCTGTCCTATAAAACATTTTGGCTGGCTCTGGCTCAGCCGAGCGAAGGTAATCCTTACGTTGATGCTTCTTGTGGAGCTTGCCGGGCTCATTCGCCGTCGACTGAATAATGGTCGGCTCGATCTCGAAAGGCTGAGCGTGCGTGACGAGATTGCGCCACTGCTGCATCTGCTCGATCCGTTGAAACAGCCCTTGTGACTTGTCGGCCACGATACCGGCAGCCGAGCATAGGATCGTCATCTTATCCCAAAAGCGCCGTGCCGACTGGTAGGCCTTAAAGTCGAAAGTCTCATAGCCTGGAGTCGAAGGCATCGTGAACGCCACCGATGCGGAGAAACTCTCGACCGCTGCGAATGACAGCACCATTCCACCTGTAAAGAACGAGAACCCCATGGACATATTGCCAGTCTTAGGACGCCTGTCGGCAATCAATCCGGCCTTGATCAGCTCAGCAGCGGCGTAGAGCGTCATATCCCAATCATGGTTCTGCGCGGAATATTCGTAAGGCACTGCGTTCTCCATAACGGCGGCGGATCGGCGAATTCGTCGTATGCATAGATCAGATCGACGCTCTCTCAAACAAGCTTTGGGAGAGCTGCCATGGCCAACGCTGCCACTTACGATCTTGGAATTCGCCTCATCGACCGCATTAAATCTGCCTGCCAGCTCCATGGCATCGACACTCGTCTCGCAACCGAACGCATGCTTGCCGAGGAGATTTCCCGGGGGCTTTCGAAACACCTCATCCCTCGACACATGATCAAAGGCGGCCTCCTGCATCCTCAAGTGAGCCGGGAAACTGCCGACCTCGATATCCTGTTTGAACGGAAAATCGAGGCTCACGAAATGCATCGGGCTTTTGAACTGATGAAGCATGATCTAGCCGCGAAGGGCATAGAGCTGCGTACCTATTCCCATGACCCAGAGCCTCTTCACATTGATGGTCATGGCGGTGATCGATACAAGATCATGGCGATGGCCGGAAACACCCGCATCAATACGCAGATCGACATGACCGGTGGCACCCAGCAGTTCCCGAAGTTTAGGCCGGAACGCCGCCACGGATCGGTGTTCTTTAAGGGCCAGGAGCCGCTCTTCGGCCTGTATCAGACTTTCGAGTCTCAGGTGGCAGACAAGCTGATTGAGGTCGTGACAAACCCGGCCACAACCCGCTGGAAGGATTTCCGCGACCTGTCGATCCTCCACAACATGAAGCTCGACGTCACACACATCGGTGCTGAGGTCGTTCACAAGATGCGCCAGAAGCTGGATAGCGACTATGCGATAATGGATGCTTTCCCAGAGGAACCTCTGGCTTTGAAATGGGAGCTTGCCCAGGCGAAGGCGCAGCTGTGGCAGACGTGGAAAGACAAGAACGCTCCACAGATGAACGCTTTCATCGACGTGCTGTGTGATAGCCGCCAGATGTATAACGCCGTTAGAAACCACCTTCTGGCTGGTCTCAAGCTGCATGAGGACCGCCATCAGCGCGTTCGTCGTCGGGTCGCTGCCGTCGACAAGGTGCGTGAAGGCATGGCGAAGACTGAGGACACCGGCAACGTGGTTCAGATGGGCAAATACAGGGACAAGGTAACGATGGCATTCAAGCCGAAGTTCTAGCCTATCGGAAACAGACCGGGCGGTTTGGTCGGATCGAAAGGTATCTTCGCCATTCGCTCCATGTATGCCGCCCGATCCTCATCACGCTTGCGGCGCTCTTCGATCTTGCGATTGAACGTGTCGCGTGGGTCAAAGCCCCTGCGATCCACTGTAGGAACGCCGTAGTGATCATTCAGAGATCGTATCAACTCAAGTGCCGCCATGCCCTGATGGGAAAAACAAACTCCCTTCTCGGCGTAGTATTCTTCAAAGTCGGGGGGAGACGCGATCTCACGTCCAGTGAATTCAAGACCGTTCTCAATGCTGTCATGTTCAACCTTGAGCCGGAACGCGCCATACATCAGCTGCCGATGCAGCGATGTCCACCCAAGGTCCGCAGGGTATTCCAATTGCGGTTGAGGCACGCGGGTACGTCGTTCACCCTCGTTGTCGTATTGACCGGTGTCCCGGACATTCTCCGAACAGTTGTCGACATACTTGTCCAGGATGACGGTCAGGCGGACGGCGGTAAGCCACGCAAGGCGCTTCCGCTTTCCGCTCTCTATGAAGACGTCCTTGAAGGCTCCCAGGAACGTACCGAACGCAACGGCCGTCAGTGTTCCAGCTATGGTAATGAGATTACGTCCGACCTCATCAGCAGCTAGATGTCGAAACCATTCGATCATTTCTGTAGTCTCCGCTGCTTCTCAAGTTCCTTGAAGTCGATACCGTATCGATCTTCAAGTGCCGTCAGAATTTTGGGAACGGTGGTGCCGACATGAAGCGTGTGCTTGCCGATTTCGATATGAGCGCCCAAAATCTCCGTTGCCGTCCAGTCCTCGTAGCGACCTCGGAAAACCTTCGCTTCGCCGGACATGCGGTAGGGGCTGGCTCCGGTTTGAACATTGATGCTTTTCCAGTTCAGCCCTGCAGCGATGCCATCAGCTACAACTGAGTAGAGGGCGTCCGGATACAGTCCCCTCCTCGCACGTCGTTCCGCTTTCAAAGCTTGTTCCAGACCTGTCGTGAGAACGTACGCGATCCCCATTTCACCGGTCAGCGCGAAATTCGCCACTTGCTGCATTACGGTCCGATGTCGCTTGTTCTTCGTATCGCGGAACCGCTGGCAGAAGGCGACCCATGTTTGGAGCGTGGATGCGTAATCATCCCCTGATCGGCCGGGCCCGTTCGCTTCGAGACGTGCAGCCTTATTGACGGCGTCCGGAACAGGGCTGTCGGTGATGGGGACGTCTTTGTTGGAGAGCTTCCTGAGGTAGTCGATTAATTCCTGTCGGCTCATTGTTTTCCCCGGCAACACGATTCTTGCATCAACCACTGGACGCCGATGGATTTTGCGACAACCATTGATTCAACGCCAACAAAAAGACGGTAGGGAGCCGTCGGTTATGGCCAAAATCACAAAGAAAATCCGTCTCCAAGAATACGACGTACTCAACAACGAATTCAAAATCACTTTTCAATTAGCTGATTACGACAACGGGCCGAAGTTGACCTGCGCTTTCGACCGACAAGGCTGCATCAACTTAAGCGGCGACGCCGTTGACTACCTTAACATCATGGGCATCCTCACAGTCTGCCAAATCGAGATCGTCGACGAACTCCGTTCCTGGGTCGAAAAATCCCGGAAATCGCTTGGTGGCCTTTCCCACCGACATGTTATTCAGTCTCGTTTCGAGGTCACCGAACGCCTGGAACAGGAGCGCCGTGGCAAAGCTGAGGCCGAGTGGATTATCGCGGCGGCTCCTCCGCTGGATTGGGCGATGTCCATTACGGAGGAACTAGACGAGCCTTGCGACAACACCCCATGGAACCAGTCATTCAAGTTTATCGTACCTGAGCACGGCGACATCGCACCTCAGGAGTGGGACAGCGAATGCTCTAGCTCCGTCGAGACCCGTACCTTCACCGCCCCGAATGGCTCACAGGTCACGCAGTTCTACGAAAATGGCGTCCTGACCGACGAGATTGCCGACATTGCGTACTTCGAGGGAGCCCGGCCGCAATGGACCGGCGGCACGTATTTCAGCACCCCACTCGACGACAACGGTCCGGCCGTGAAAGCCCTAGAGCTGTCCGTGGAAGCGACCAAGGAGCGCATCACAGAAATGGAAGCTGCTGGGTTTGGCGAGGAAGCTGTCGAACCATCCTCGCTCATCCACCCCAAGCTTGCCAAAAAGCTGGCGAAGATGAAGGCTGACTACGAACTCGTTCAGCAAGTTCAGGCCGCCGAGCCGCTGCCGGAACCATCGAACTTCGAAGACCTACTCGAAAAATTTAAAGACCTAGTCGGCGAACATTATGAGCCGTTGTCCTGGCCCGCGCAGAAAACGTTTAAGGACCACCAGAGAGAGGTCGACGAGATTGAAGCAGCTCGTCGGGCGATCCTCGATCACGTCGAGGCGATGAAGCAAATACCAGCTGCCCCTGTCGTCGCTCCTCCGTCGTTGCCGACCGGAGCCATCGGCAAGGCCGTCAACGTCATCCACACACATGCTCGCCGGTTCCTCACGCCGATGTCATTGCGCGAACATGATTTCCTCCGGTCGGTCATCCAAGAGGAGATCGAGAAAGTCGTTGGAGGTGTGCTGTGATGCGACTCGTTCTGTTTGTTTTGTTTATGGGAATTATTGCCCACTTTATCGAAGCCCCTGCTCAGAGCATCTCTCGGACATCCACAGGAACACGGATTGATTTCCTGTTTGAGCAGGACGGCTGCAAGGTTTACCGGTTCTACGATGGCGGCTTTGATAACAAAGTCTTCTCGACATGCCCGGCACCGATTCCGTTGCGGCACCATTCACCAAAGCTGCTGCAATTACCCCTGATATGCAGCCGGTAGCACATTTCGGCGAGTGCACGATGATGAAGCATTCGCAGCCGAACGGCGGACACGCGTATCCAGTGATTTGCCCAAAGACGGATGCGGAATGACTACCGTTGTGGCTGCCTAATCTTCTTGATCTGGCGGCTGCTCTACCCACAAGCCTTCCCTCTCCAGAAACAAAAACCACTGCTCGGCCGTGGTTTCGAACAGCTCGACAATATTGATCTTTTCGCCTTCTGGTTCGATCTGGATATACGCAATCGCGCGTGCGTTCGTGATCTGCTTATCCGTCATTCCGAACTTGACTGTTGAACCGATAGCCATGTCCTTCATCGGTTTGCCCAACGAAATCTTCATATGCTTCACCGTGTTGGCGATCTGGCGGCAGAAATTGATGCCTCGCAGCTCGTCGCCATTGCGTTCGATGAACCTGATGATTGGGCCTGGGTCGTCCTTCGGAGGCTTCTTGCCTTTCCTGAGGCCCGTCAGCCGCAGGTAGGCTTCCGGTGTCAGTTCATTGAGCACCCAATCCAGGATGTGAGAGCCTGTGACCGCCGCATCGAAGGCGGCATACTGGACCGCTTTCGTGCCGCCGCCGGACCGCAGGCGCTCGATATCGTGGAGAAGCTTGAGATAAAGGTCGGTCGACGATCTCAAGCCGAAGTATTTCGATGGTGGTCGCGGCACTATCTGTCCAATACCGAGCAGGTTGCTGTCAACGGCATGGTAGTAAGGCATGCGCCACGATGAGGAATCTTCACTCTCGACGCCCTTCTTCGACAAGGTCTGTAACGATCCTGATCGTCTCACCAATAGTCGCCTTGAACATCACAGCAGTCACCGCCTGCTTTATTTCCTCACGCTGAATGCCCGCCAGGCGATCTACGTCACGCACCAGGTTACGAGCAACGCTCTCCTCGACGATCATCGTTTGTTGTGGGCTCTCACCGTATGCTCGCAGGATCATCCGACTATATTCCAGGCACAAGCTGTTCATTCGCGATTTCAAGCCTGTCTCTGAGGTGCCAGGATAGTTTTTGACAGCAATCTCCACCCACAGCCCCAGGTAGATATCTATGATCTCCAAACTCTCGTCGTCTGACAGGTCGGCTGCGATGACGGCTGTGGTGATGATCGAGGCACAGAAGGCTTCGACCTCAAGCTGATTATATACACCAAGACCCTGATATTGCTCACTCATACGTTGAGTGATCTCGTCCGTTAGCTCCAGCAACCCCTGAAAGAATTCGAGCTTCACTGTTTTGAGTCTAGTCACGCGAAAGTACAGCTCAACGCCTTTGTCGGCTTCTGCGTTCGGATCGACCTTCTTTGATTTGAAAAACGAAAACATTCCCACCCCTAAGTATCCCCTGCGCCCAGAGATTGCATGGAAACGGCAATATTTCCAGCGATTTCACTTGTGTCAGTTCCGCCGACGAACAACCATTGTAGGTATCGAAACGCGTTAGGGAGACGCGTCAAATGACTAAACTTACCGAATCTCGTGGCGGCCGGTATGATGACGTTCCTCAGCGGGAATTCGTCTACCTCCGTTCGAAGGACAGCTATTTCGTCCTGCCTGCCGAGACCGCCCGTATGATCATCAATTTCCGGGATTCTTGTGCGGCTGCCGGGTATCGCGACGCGACCGGCGAAGGGCACGAATACAGCTCATATCAATATTTCCTAGAGTCCACGTTCTCTCACCTGGAGGAGGTCTGCGGCACCAAGAAGATGGGCGACAAGCTTCGCCGGAAGAAAGTGGCATGATGGACTCTCAGGCACTCACAGACAGCTGGCAGCGCTGGGCGAATGACCGCCGCGTCGTTCTAGAAAAGGGCGCTGCATACCAGGTTTCGGCCAACGAAGCTCAATTTCAGGGTCTTGGCATGACCGTTATCCAGATGATTGATCAAATCCGGCGCGAACCTCAGCTGGACGCCGCCCGATACAATGCCATGAGGCAGGTTATCATCCAGCAGCTGTTCGAAATCTGGTCGTTGGACCGAGAGGTGAAGGTATGAAGATCGCAAAGCACATCGAGATCGTCGGAGCCGACACCCAGACCAACGGCGGGACCGCGTTCTTCACGCGGGCTTTCGTCGATAAGCTGGTCACGCACCCCAAGATACTTGAGGGCTATGCAAAAGCCGACAAATCCAAGCTCGGCAAGGGTTACACGATTTATATCGCGGAACCTGACGGGTCGGTTACCGTGCTGGGCGATGAGATATCCGCATGACTGAATACACCAACGAATACGGCCCGGTCGAAATCCTCAGCCCCAGCCCAGCATCCAACCGCCACCTGCTTGTCCGAATGAAAATTCATACTGCGTACCTGGAAGACATCCCGCAAGAATATGTCGTCTATTCTACAACTATGAAGTGGCGCATGGACGGCCTGCCGCATCCGCTCGACGTTAGAGAACTGAAGGTCCTGAGCACCGAGGAGATGGTCAGCGGGGATGGATCGGTGTCTGTGACGATTGAGGTGAAGGGATGAAGCTGATACCTGAAAGCTTCTTTCAATATCGGAGCCATCTCTTTGCTTCTCAATGCAGAAAAAATTGGTCTGTTCGCAGCTTACGAGTGGATCAATCCGCTTAAGCCACTGTCAAAGTGCCTGGAGGATTGGGGTCACGAACTAGCAAATGATGACAGTTTTCAAGTTAGCTTAGGTGATATCGCCGCAACATGCGGGTCTGTGATTGCGCTGCGCAGTTTGCCTGAAAACATTGATCGGCGAGCAGCTATATCGGTTATCTATCCCGCATTGAAGCGATCAACGCGTTGCACACCTGACCGGCGCGTTCGCCAGTGCTTGAAACTTATCAAAGCCTGGATGGAAGAGACGGCAGACCTCGACGTCCAACTAGCGCGGTCCCTGTTGCCGCATGAGAACGCCAATTCATTCTGGTATCCTGAGAACCCTTTCGAATTTGCCATTGGTGATGATCGGTTCGAGATCGATGACACGGTGATGCGCGTACTCGATGGTGTCGACGCGGTGAGTAATGTCTTCAGGACGGTGATAGATTACATTACAGATGAAGCGTTGGTCGACCCTCGTCTTTATTCGAATAGCTATTTGGAGCACGACAGCTTGGTTGAGGGTGCCAGAAATGATTACCATCCAAGCTCAGTCGCTCGGTTGATCATCGAACTTGTCCCAGCCCCCGAGGTTGAACGCGAGGCTCAGGTAGACGATATCTTGGCGATATCACCGCTCCACACGCTCGAATTCTCTGAGAATACACTCCAACGGAAATGGTGACGGGGCCCCTGGGCCAGATGACAGCATGCGGTGGATTGGAGGCCGCATATGGTCTCTGTTTTGCAAATTTTTAAAACCAGTTCAGCAGCAGCACCTCATCCACGACCGGCGTCGAATTGAATCTTGCAACCGCATAAACGCTAATATTTCCAGTGGTTTTGTTGGAAATATTAGATGCCGAAGGTCCAAAGAGAACGCGACCCCCTGCTGAATTCTTCGCCTAAATCCTCCGGGGGTTCAGCACCCCCGTCGGAAATCATGCCGGATCGCCATGTCTCCTTATCCCAGTTGTCAACATTGCTGGGTCGTGATCGGAACACCATTGCACGCTGGCCGGACAAAGGTTGTCCGTTCATCCAACGCGCCGATAAGGATTCGAACATCCCATGGATTTTCGATGTCGCCGCTGTGGTGAAGTGGCTCGAAGATCAGGCCACAGACAAAGCTCTGGCGAAATACGAGAGCGCCGAAGGGAACGCAACAGAAGCTGACGGTAAGCGCCGGAAGGCCGTCGCCGCAGGTATCCGCGAAGAGATCGCACTCCTCAAAGACTTAAAGGCTGTCGTTCCGGTCGACTACGTTCTGACCTCGATTTCGAAGGACTACGCCGAGATCAAATCCATCATCATGAAAATCCCTGATATCATCGCTGCTAACGTCGACTCCGCAATTGCCGCTCACGTTCGACGTGTGGCCGACAAGCAAATCCGAGACGTCATGAACACCTTGCAGGTCAAGATCACCGCCAGCGACGAGGAGTAACCATGCTCCTGCCTCGGTCTCTCGAAGATATCGACATTGAGGGTGTCAGCATACCGGCCGATCTGCTCGCGGCGAGCATCGATGCGTTCAATCGGTACCGCATGAATACCCGAAACGAGGTCCTCAAAATCCCGGAATTCATGCCTCCGGAGCTGTGGGTCAGCTCGAACATCCGGCTGAAGGCTGGGATGTCTCAGCGAGAGGGATGGTTGGAGTTCACGGGCTATCAACGTGCCATGGCTCACGCCTTCATGAACGAGGATTGCTCCGACATCACGGCGCTCAAAGGCACCCGCGTTGGCTGGTCGCTGTTCGTTGCCGCCATGACGGCATATTTCGTCGCCTACCTTGGTGAAGCCGTCACGGTTGCGCAGCCTACCGAGCAGGACGCCGAGGAATATTACAAGGAAGTCATCGAGCCGATGATCGATTGCTGCCAGGCTTTGAAGGAACAGCTTCTGCCTGGCGCGTGGTATCTCCTGCAATTCAAGAACGGTGGATCGATCAGGCTGGTGGGAGCCGCGTCAGACGACAGCTTCCGTCGCTACGGCTCAAAGAGGATGATCGGTGACGAATACTCGGGTGACGGCTGGGCTCCGAAGCGCGGATCGCAGGGCGACAAGGCGGCCCTCTTCAAGGAACGCGGCAACGAATACTGGCATTCCACGACAGCGATGGGTTCGTCACCACTCAGCAAGGAGGACTGCCGGACCTTTGCACGGTGGGAGAAGTCCGACGCTCGATATCCTTACGTAGTTTGCCCCCATTGCGAGCGACAGCAGGTCATGGAGTGGGGCGACGCCGACAGCGCATTCGGCTTTAAATGGAAGTGCGATGAGGCAACCGGGTTTGTCGACGAGGCCTGGTACCAGTGCGTCAGCGGTTGCAAAATCACCGAGAACAACAAGCAGGCGCTGGACGCCTCGCTGGAATATATTCCGACATCGGTACCGACGACGCCGGGGCATTATGGGTTTCACATCCCGCAATGGCTGTCTTTCGCGGGAAAGGCAAACTGGAAGAACCTCGCCCAGCGTTTCCTGAGCGCCCAAGGCAATCCAGAGGACTTAAAGACTTTCACCAATAACGTGCGAGCGTGGGTCTGGGACGAATATACGACGAGCGCGATGGATGCCAAGACGGTGTCCAGCCTCCTCAAAGCCTACCCTGCCGAGGTGCCAGATGACGTGGTCGTTCTAACGGCGGGCGGAGATACTCAGGACAATAAAGAGGGCACCACCCTCGAACGGCAGGCCTCCCGTGAAGTGTCCGTCGTCGGCTGGAACGCCCTGGGCCAGTTCCGTGTCATCGGCCATTGGACGATCCTTGGCGAGCCTGGTGATCCGGAAGCCGACAAGCAGCTGCGTGAACTCCTCAATCGGCCATTCTACAAGCGTGATGGATCGAAATGGTTCGTCCAGGCGTCGGCCCACGACTTCGGTGGTCAGGGCTACGCTGACGCCGTTCGAATGTTCTGCAACAGCTTCATGCCATCGAGAAACGTCTGGGCGATCAAGGGCAACGCTCACCGCAAGGACTTCGTCTGGCCGAAGTCTCGTTCGAAATCCACGTCCGGCACGACCTATTACACCATCGATTCTCACAACGCCCGTGACGACGTCTTCAAGCTAATGCAGCTCGTCGGCGATAAGGAGCCGTTTGTGCCGTCATCCCTCAGCTCCGCCTACCTCGACAAGCTGATGTGTCAGGAGCGCATCCGGAAAGACGGTCGCTGGCATTGGCGTGACAAGAAGGGACATCGGGCCGAGGAAGAATGGATGTGTTTGGCTTACGCCTATGCCGCACTCGTCGGACTCAAAACCAGCTACAAAAAGTGGCGCTCCTTGAATCTTGCAGCTGAAAGCCTTCGAGTACCAGCTATCAGCTTCGATCCTCAGACCGGTGAGTTGGATTACGACGGTGTCGACAAGTCAGCCGTGGCAAAGATCGAAGTGACAGTTGCTCCAGTCGCTCAGGCGAAGGCACAGCCTCGTTTGCCTCTGGAACAAAAGGTGGACATAGCGCCAGCGCAGCCGAGGGCGGCCGCACCAGCTGGTGGCGACCAGATGAGGAAGCGTCGACGAGGCGGGATTATCCGCTGACGACGGGAGGAGTATATGAAGCTTTTTAGAACGTGGTCTCGAACGCAGATCGTCGACGCGATCCAGCTCCTGGAGACCAGTCTCGCCAATGGCGTGCAGTCGTCTTCAACTCAGGAACAAGGCTCGATCCAGTTCAGCTCTCCCGATAACGGCTTCCGTATCCTCCGCTCGCTCTATGCCCGGCTCGACGAATTCGACGGCAAGCCTGCTGAAAAGAACGGCCCACGCATGATCAAGCAGCGAATTTCGGGAGGCACGTTCTAATGGCCACCCGTAAGACAATTACCCTCACCAAAAGCGCCCTCACATCGTCGACGGCTCCTGCACCTCCTGCACCGGTCGCAACCCAGGTTGTCACCACGCAAACGACCACGAGGCGTCCAGCCCGTCGTAGCCGCATTCGCTCTGCCATCAAAACCGTCTTCGATTTCTTCCGGGCCGACGGTCGCACCTACTATCAGGCAGCTGCAGCCAACCCCCGCCTTCGTATTCCCATGGACATGGGCCCGAACTCAAACAACGATGAGATCGCAGTCATCCGGGCTCGCAGCCGGTATGCCAAGGCCAACCACGCCTTCTTCAAGCAAGGCATCCGCCAGCTCGCCAATAACACCGTCGGCTACGGTATCCGTCCGATCATTGTCGACAACGACCTGGAGAAGGTCTGGGATCAGTGGGTGAACGAAGCCGATGCTCGCGGTCACTTTAGTTTCTATGGCCTTCAGTGGCATGCCGTCGAAGCCCTTGCGACGGATGGCGAAGTCCTGTTCCGTATGCGGCCCCGTCAGGCTAGCGATGATATGCAGTCCGGTGTCCCGCTCCAGCTTCAGATCATGGAAGCCGACCACCTGCCGCTCGGATGGACCCGGCAGGAAGCCAACGGCAACTACACTCTCGACGGTGTCGAACGTAACGCCATTGACCGGATCACTCGCTATTGGCTTTACCCGCGCCACCCCTCCGATTTTCGGGGAATGGTGAACGCGTTGCAGCCGGTGCCGATTGACGCTGCCGATATCTGTCACATGTTTCTGCCCGAACGCCCGACGTCCGAACGCGGCATCCCATGGGGCGCTGCCGCCCTCAACAAGCTTGAGTTCCTCGAAGAGTACCATGTCGGCGAAGTCGCGAAGAAAGCGATCCAGTCGAAGATCACCACCTTCTACACCCGCCCGATAAATGAAGAAGGTGGGTTCGCGGGAAATGAGGACGACGAACTCGACTTCGTGAACCCGGAGATCGGCTCGGCCGTTGAAGTCCCGGAAGGCTACAAGGCTGAGTTCGCGCAGATGCCGACGACCGATAGCAACTGGGACGGTTTCAACCGGACGATCCTGTCAGAGATCGCCGTCTGTCTCGGTCTTTGCTACGAGCTGATCACGCTCGATTTCCAGAACATCAACGACCGGGCCTATCGGGCAATGATGTTGCAGGTTGGTAAGTTCCTCGACAGCATCATCTACCATCTCGTCGTTCAGTGCTTTGCAAAGGTTTGGCGTCGGTTCCTTGTCTCCGCCGTCGATGCAGGCGCATGGAAGGTTCCTGCTGGAAAATCGATCAACGACTTCATGTACCCTGAATGGATGCCGCCGCCCCGTGGTCACGTTCACCCGGTCCAGGAGATCGAAGCACTCGTCGAAGCCGTAAAAGCTGGCATCCTATCTCATCAGCAGGCAACAGCCGAGATGGGTCTCAACAGCCTGGAGATCGACCTTCAGAACAAGGAGAGCTTCGACCGCTCGAAGGCGATGGGTCTCTTCTATTCCGTCTTCGATGGCTGGGCAGAGAAGCAGCAGGCGGCCATGGCTCCCGCAGCTGCCGCTAATGATAATCCATCAACAGATGCCGGGGGGGGATAACGTAATGCCGCTATCGAGAGACTTCGTCGACGCCCTCACCATTGCGGTTCGCGGCGGCATCTGGACGCCGCAGCCGGAAGACGAAGAAGCTCTCAGAGCGATGGCAGGAATGCCGGGGATATCCCAGGCAACCAAGGATTACTGGGACAGCCAGTCCGGTGTCCGCGCTCCGATCACTCTCGCGAAGGCAGACGGCAGTTCACCGTCTTCTCCGTTCGCGGCACCGGGTTTCGAAGAAAGTCCGGAACAGCAGGCGGGTGAATAATTCATTTTATTCGGTCGGTTACGCGAAATGTCAACATTATGCAGGCCGCTCAATAGGTTAGCCCTCCATTTTTCTGCTTGCGTCAACGAAATTTGCAGGTCACCATACCTTCATCGAAACCGAGACTACCCCTATGAAAGTGCCTGCCAAAGCTAAATTGACCCGTTCGGACCGTGACATTCAGAGAGCATTTGATCGCTTCTTTGCCAATCTAGACAAGCAAGCTGACGCCGACAAGGCTAATGAAGAAGAAGCTCGTCTAGCGAACGCGGAGGCTCGCACGAGGCGAGCTATCGAACGCCAGTGCCGCAAAAAGTATTATCGAAAAAAAATATATCGCACTAGGCATGTGGCCGCTGCCGCCTGAAGGCACACCCCTCTATTCATAATACCGAGCCCGGCATTGTCCGGGCTTTTTCATGTCGATTATTTTTTCGGCGTTACCATCAGATCTTGCAGCCGCCGTCGCCAGGCTGATCTCGATACTCTTCTTCGAGACAGTAAATGACTGCACCGCAATCCCAACAGACCGGCTATCCGCTGATCAAGCGCTCGCTTGATGGCATGCCGTCGACCGTGGATAAGGCTACGCGTTCCTTCGAAATTGTCATTGCGACCGACGCTCCAAATCGAATTTGGATTCCGGACCCGCGCATCTCCGACTTCGAGAACGAGGACTGCAGCTTCATCGAGGTCGATGAGGTTCTAGTTATAGGCGGAATGGATTTCAGCCGAACACGCGGCATGCCGCTACTGGACAACCACGACACATTTTCAGGCCTCCGGGCTCAGATCGGCCGCGTCGACAATGTTCGGATCGATGGTCAGATGGTTCGCGGCACCGGGGTCCTGGCGAACAAGAACGCCGATCTCATCACCGATATCCAAGAAGGTTTCTTCAGCCAAGTCTCTGCGGGCTACTGCCACCTTGAGACCGAACTGGTGGAGCGAGCCGATCAGGTTCCCCTCCTGCTGGTCCATCGTTGGACCCTTCACGAAGCCAGCCTCGTCCCCGTCGGTGCCGACCCGAATGCCTACGTCCGCAATCAACAGCGGACATTTCCCCATCCGACCACCCGCGTCAGGGCACTGGAAACAACCCCTCAGGAGAACAAAACCATGGACCTAGAAGAACTCGTAACCGCCGCCGAGGACGCTGAGACGGCAGCTGCTGCTGCAGCCCAGGCCGTCGTTGACGCGAAGGACGAAGGCGCTTCCGAAGAAGTCGTCGAACGCGCCAAGGCCATCCGCGCCAAGCGTGCTGAAGGCGACACGCCGGAAAAGAAGGATGACACGACCGCTGCCGCTGCAGCCGACGATGACGATGCGCCGGACACGGAGGAAGAGAAGAAGGAAGTCGAAGAAGTCCGTGGCTACGCCCGCGAGCTTGGCCTCTCTCAGATCGTCACCGACGGACTGAAGATGAGGTCGTCGGCCAAGGCGATCCGCAAGGCAGTTCGCAAAGCTTACTTCGCTCGCTCGGCCGCTGTCGAAGTTCCAGTTGTCGCTGCGAAACGTGGCGCTGATGCTCCCGCGACCCTCGACACCGTTCAAATTTATCAGCGCGAAAACAGCCGCTTCCGTGGTGCGAAACGCGCTTAACCCCAACAAGACCAGGAGACCACTATGATCTACACCGCTCCCCGTCCGGCCTTCGCCTTCCTGCTCTCTGAGGGCAATGGCGAGATTTCCCGTGACGAACTTACCCTCAAGACCAGCGCAACGGTCTATGCCGTCGGAACGCTTGTCATGAGCGAAATCGCTGCGGGTGCCGCGACCGGCAAGTTCGTCCGCGTAACGCAGACGCTTGTCGACACCGACACCGGCCACATCGCCGACTACGCAATCGTTTCGGAAGAGACCGACGCAACGGCAGCGGACGCTCTCGCTCCGGTCATCTCGTGGCTCGCCACGGTGAAGAGCCGTGAGCTGGTTCTCGACGCATCCATCACCCCGAGCGAGGCCGCAGCGCTGCTGAAGAAGCAGTTCGTCCGCATTCGTTAATAGAACAAACCGGGAACACCACAGGAGATTCCGATGAACGTTTTGAATATCAAGAACCCCTACGATCGCGTCGAGCTTACGACCGCAGTTAACTTGGCGGAGTACATCCCGCACGAGCTGGAGCAGTGGCTTCCGTGGAACGCTGAGGGCGTAACGACCCGTTCCGTCTTCATCGAAGTCGAAGCTGATGGTTCGCTCAGCATCCTCGACGAAGCCAACCCGAAGTCCGGCAAGAAGGGCTACGTCGATAACGACGCCCGTAACGGCTTCACCGTTCGCATCCCATACTACCCGCAATACGACGCGCTGATCGCTGAAGCGACCCAGGGCGTTCGTGCATTCGGTTCCGCAAACGAGGCGCAGTCCTACCTGATCGAGCTTTCCAAGAAAGTCGAGAAGATGAAGAACCGCAACGCCCTGACTCGCGAGTTCATCCGCGCTGGCGCACTGCAGGGCATTATCTACAAGAAGGACGGTTCGGTTTCACAGAACCTGCACACCCTTGCAGGAACGACCGCACTGACCGCTGGCATCGACCTGACCGATCCCGCAACCGACGTTATCGGTGACCTCATCGACGCCGTCGAACTCGTTGAAGACAAGCTCGGCGCATACCAGGGTCTCGCAACCAGCTACATGCTGATCGCGGGCAAAAACATCCACAAGAAGTTCGCCCGTCACAAGTCGGTTCAGGAAGCCTTCAAGCTCTGGTCTGCAACCGGTGCCGTCGGCAACCAGGGCTCGGCCGCTCGTGATGACGTTCGTGCTGGCTTCCCGATCACGACCAACGTCAACCTGGTCAGCTACTCGAAGGGCAAGATCGGCAGCACCTACTTCTTGGACCCGGACAAGGCTCTACTCTGCCCGGTGATCAGCGGCCTCTACCAGACGCGTTACGCACCTGGCACCGGCAAGGACGTCGTCAACACCATCGGTATCCCGGAATACTCGAAGATCGAGACCCTGCCGTTCGATAAAGGCGACGAACTCGAAATGGAAATGGCTGTCGTTTCCTACCTTGAGCGTCCGGAAGCCATCTGCCAGATCACCGACTCTGGAGACTAACAGCTTTCGGCCGTTGATTTTATCCGGCCGGAACCGCCCATCGCCAGGCTCCCTAACTCGGCGATGGGCACCCCTTCTTAAAGTGAGGTCACCATGCTCGACAAAGGCGTCGTCAAACTAGCCGTCTCAGATTCACCGAACGCCGACACCGTCCAGGCACCGCCGCTCGACAGCAATCGTCTGTTCACTTTCGACATCGCATCCGGCGACGATCCGCATGAGCACACGCTCAGCGATCGGACCGAGTTCGTGACCATCACAGCCACGTTCACATCGACCGATGCGCTGCCGTATGTCCAGGTTCTGCGAGGCACCACCGGCACGAAGAAGCGCATCCTTGAGCGCGACTATGCTTTCAGCGTGGTCAAGGTCATCGACAACGATGACGTCGCCTCAAACCCTCGCAAGCTAACCTTCGATCCCCCTGCTTCCGGCAGCGCTCACATCGAAATCCTGGAGGCATGACCTCATGATGATCCCGTACCCTTCTCCTCGCAGGTCCTTTGGCGGCGGACTGTCCGGCCCCGCCTACATCACCCGTCAAAACCTGCCTATCGGCGACGAGGGTGCCACCCACCTCACCTGGACCGAGAGCGCGATCACCTCCAAAGAAGCCCTCTATGCCCTGGTCACCGTCATCGATCCCACGATCCCTTTGTCAGCCGTCCACTACGACTGGCTGACCGTCGGCTCCGGCGGTGGTGGTGGTTCTGGCAGCGGCGCGACCGGTGGCCTGGGTGCGGCTGTTCAGGTGCGATCTGGCAAGCTCATCGATGTCGCCGATGGTGACATCGCAATCGACATCGCTCAAGGCGGCGCAGCTGGGATGAATGGCTTCTACACTTCCATCACCGCATCTGACGACTTTGAAATCTCTGGAGCCCAAGGCGGTAATTCCGGCTTCGGTGGTTCAACCGCTCGCGCTGAGACGCAGCAGCTTTGGTTATTCGGACATGGCAGCTACATCGATTTCGCCGATCCTACACTGACGACTAATGATTGGGGTGCTCCGTCATCCAAACATGGCCCCGGCTGCGGTGGGCGGCTTCAGGCTAGCGACGAAACCTGGACCAGCGGTGCATTCGGCCTCTCTCAACTGGGCGGAAACGGATGCAACGCGGACCCTTGGATGATCGGCGGCGGCTTTAACGGCGGCCCCGGCTTCGATGCCGACAACTCGATCTTTCTTTCCTGTGGCGGAGGCGGCTCGTCAAATCCCTCCGGCGCTGGCGGCAATGGCGGTCTCGGCGGCGGAGGCGGTGGCGCAGGTAGCACTGCTGGCGGCGTCGGCGGAAACGGCTTGTCTCGGCTGCGCCTCTGGATCGAGAGCATCTCATAATCAACTTTGGAAGCTAAGGTGGCTTAGCTTCCGTTCAGCATCAGAAAGCCAGGAAATACGATGGTTTCGAAACTCTTCGCACACAGCTCCAGAGTGCAATTCCGGGTCTTCCGCGAAGACGGCGGAGCGCTGTGGCTGCGCGAAGGGCAGAGCCAGCCGGATTATCTGGACTGTCATTTCATCGAGAATTGGATCGACGTCGACGCTGACGGCATCCAGATGTCTAATGCGACGGCCAAAGCCACCTTCCAGGTCACCGATGTCCTGGCTGTCGATCCGACCCGTACCGGCCAGTTATTCAGGAATGACGGCCGCGACAAAATTACGATTGGCGGCAAAACCTTCACCATCGGATCTTGCAGCCAGGACAGTCATGGTTGGATCAACGTAGGTTTGATCGGTCCAATTGATGGCAGCAGCTGAACATATTCGCACGCAGGTCCGCAAGGGCGTTAAGGCGCACCTGTCGGCCGCTGTCGGCGACGTGCATGTGCATTACGCCAGCCGTGAGAACCGTAAGTTCCAGCCTGATAATTTCCCGCTCGCGCTCATTGCCGTAACCGAAAGTCCTCGCCCATCCTCGGAGCCGCCCGGTGGACGCATCGTCGACCATGATGTGCTTGTTAATCTCAAGGTGTCCGAGCGGACTGCTTTCGACGATCTCGAAGATCGGATCGACGCCATGTGCCTGCGAGTGGAAATCGCAATGGCAAGTCCCGGCGACCTTGGTTTTGGGAAATATTCGAACTGGAAGATCGGAGCTACATCCCCACCGTTCGAAGAAGCTATGGGCGATGAGACGGTCGTGTGGAGCGTCGTCATCCCTATCACCTTCACCGTCTCCACCTTGGACACCGATCCCGGCCGGAACATCAACCCCTAGATTTTATTGGAGGAACAAAATGGCAACATCGCCAATCAAACAGCTTACCACCGGCCAGCGCATCATGGGCGGTATCGTCGTATTCAAACCCGCCGGGTCGGACAAATTCGTCAAATTCGGACCTGTTGGCGACGTGACTTTCACGCCAACTCTGACTGAGATCGACAGCCGCTCTGACGAGTCCGGCACATCGCAGCTGATCGGATCGTGGGTGACCCAGTCCGACGCGGTGCTGAATATCGCAAACATTCAGATGTGGACCGACATCCTCTACGACGCCCAATTCCTGACCGAGAAATTCTACCTTACGCAGGCAGCAGTTCCGGCAACTACGCTCACCGTTGAAGATGTTGCTGTTGGCGACGTTATCATCGTCCCAGGTATCAAGCCGACGATCACTTCGATCACCGACGGCGCAGCTGAAGACCCGGTCACCTATACAGAGGACGCAACAGGCTTCGGTAACGGCGACTACATCTACCAGCAGGCTCGCGGCATCGTGGAATTTATCAAAATTCCAGCCGGAGCCGGAGCCGACGCGGTCGTAACTTACGCGCAGGCCGCGATCACCGAAGCCGACAAGATCGTTCGTCGGCAGATCATGAGCACGGCAGGCGTCCGTGGAGAAGTTCGTATTCTGGGCGTTGTCGACGGCGGCCTGCCCGGTGCACCGGTCGACTACATCTTCCCGGACGTTCAGCTTCGGCCAAACGGCGACACCACGCTTAAGGGCGTCGATGCTCAGAACATTGGCTCACTCACGGGCAAGGTCTTCAACACCGGCGGCGTCGGCTACGGCTTCATCCAGCCTGTTGCCAGCTAATCCAAAGTTGGTGGCCTCGATCTCGGGGTCACCCCTCAATTATTAGGGAGAAACTGAATGTCTGAATCTAAACTCGAACTTGTCGACAACGCGGCGTTCCTATCCGCCGACGACTTCCTTGCAGCGATCCTTCCGCCGACAGAGGTCTTCGAAATCGAAGTCAAAGGCGAAATCAAGAAAATCAAAATCCGTGGTGCGAACGCCTTCGATCTCTTCAAGTTGGTCAAGCGATTCCCCAAGGCACGCGCTCTCATACACAACGTTGCCGACATCATGTTCGGCAGTGACCGCGATGCTGAAGACGTGATGAAGGCCTTCAACTCTAGGACCATCGTCGACATCCTTATCGATATTGGTGATGACGCCGCTGCTGCGCTGGGCGCGATCTATTGTGGTCATGGCGGCGACCTGCCTTTCGAGAAGGGTTTGATGGCCGGTCGCAATGACGTCCTCCTTGGCATCCTCAATGTCGGCATGACCGCAACATTTGGAGGTAAGTCGCCGATGGATTTTTTTACCGGCGTACTTATCGAGTTCGAGAAAATGGGAATTCGAAGGGGCGGCGAACCGAAGAGGAAGCTCGCCATCAAGGCAAATCGCCAAGCGAAAGTGACCTCAGCGAAGGCCGCGTGATCCCGAACTTCGGCGGCCTGGCTGAGCTGTTCCGCAGCTATCAGCTTTATCGGTCGTTGACGGGACAGGAGGGGTGGGACCTCACGCCGAGAGAGCTGGGCATACGGCTGGCGGCTCTGGAGGACGTCAGGGAGCGACAGCGAGAAGACCTATACCGAGCGGTGTCTGCGTCAGTCGCTCGTGCCTTTGGAGACGAGGACGCCGAGAAGATTTTGATTTGAGATAGCGAATGGCAACAGGCACGATCACACGGACTATCGGAACCACGTTCACAATCTCGGGCATTCAGTCCGCGATTGCCTCGTTGCGCCGCGTCGCTACGTCGTTCACCGGCAATCTGCAGGCGATGAGGGCCGCTGCCGCTCGGTACCTTGCGCCGATCATTGCTGGCCTGAATAAGATCGCCGCATTCTCCTTCAAGAAACTGCAACAGGCTGCCTCGCTCGCCTTCAAGGGGATAGCAGCCGGTGCCGTCCTGGCATCCCTGAAGATCAAAGCCATAGCCGCCGCAGCTCTCGAAAGCTCGAAGGGCATAGCGGAGCTGATGAACCAGATATCGAAGGACAGTCGACGGCTCGGCATTTCCACTCGTGATCTAAGTGCTCTTCGATTTGGCTTCGAAAAGCAGGGCGTCGAGCCTGACGAGGTGCTCCAATCGCTTTCCGATATCGGAAATGAGTTCAAAGCGATCCGTCAGCAGATCGATGCCGCCGACCTTGCTTATAGCAAGACGAAGAGCTGGAACCTTCAGAAGGTATTGTCCTTCCGCAATCCGCAATCGATCACCGAGGCGCTCACCTCGAATGCTGACGCGGCACCGAATTCATTCTCCGGCATCGCCGACCAGCAGGCACTCATCCGTAAGCGGATCGAGATGTCGGCTCCAGGTGAGAACAAGTTGCGCCTCGACCTCGTCGAACAATACAAAGCCTTGGAAACTGCTCGTACTCAGCTGATCCAGGGACTGGGGCAGCAGGGTCAGGCCCTGTTCTCGTTGCAGGACTACGGGCTTGATTTCGACAAAGCGGTCCAAGGTGGCGTCGAGGGCCTAACCGCTTTGTCTGAAGCCTTCCGTCAAGTACAGGACCCGGCGCTCAAGCTCCGTATCTCCATGCAGCTATTCGGGGAAGATGCGGGCGCGAAGATGGTTACCGTCCTTGAGTCCGGACGTGAAGGTATCGAGAGCTACCGCAAGGAAGTCCAGCGTCTTGGCGGGGACGTTACCGATGCCGACGCGAAACTTGGTTCAGACTACAACGACAGCCTGCTGCAAACGAAGCTCGCGGTGCGGGGTGTTCGCCTTGAGCTGGCCCGTGGCCTCCTGCCCCTCTTGATCGAGAGCCAGACCCAGCTGCAGGAATGGCTGGTGAAAAACCGGACTTGGATTGCTGAGACTATGAAGGCTGCGTTCGTCGAGACGCGTGACCTCTTCTACGACATCATCGATCTCTTCCATGGCAAGCAGAACGACTTCCGTAATTCCTGGGTGAACGCTGCCGCTCCGGCCCTGATCTTCATCGGCACTTGGATTGGTAGGATTCAAAACCAGGTCGGCAAGATTTTCAGTGGCAAGGATAGCGACTGGACCTGGCTCAATCTCGCCCGTGACGGGCTGGTGTCAACATATAAGCTGATCAAAGACATCTGGACCGTTGCCTTCGGCGGCAAGGCCGCGACATTCCCGTGGGTCGAGAACATGGTGGCCCAGATCAAGTGGGTCTACTCCGCCGTCCTCAGTCTACCTGAGCAGATCAAGACGGCCTGGAACGGTGGTGACAGCGACTGGGGTTGGCTGAACACGATCCGCGACGGTCTGCTCTACGTGCGCGATCTCGCGGTCGACGTCTGGTCAGTCCTGACCGGTGGCGATGCCCAGCGGTTTGGCTTCTTGAATGGTTGGCGTGATCAGATCGTCGATTTCGCGAACAAAGCTAAGGCTGCATTCGACATCGTCGCGAGCGGGTTCGAGAAAATTCACGCCGTTGCGCAGAAGTTCTTCGGTCTGTTCGGCGGCGATGCAACGACTATCGCCCTGGTTGGCATCTTCACCAAAATCGCCATCGCAATCACCGGGATCGGCACTGCGGCTCGGGGTGCTTGGTGGCTAGTTAAGACGCTCCTTGGCCTTGGTGGATTGGCGGCTGCTGGAACTGCGGCAACTACCGCCGCTGCCGGAGCCGCTGGAGCAGCCGGTGCCGCAGTCGCGGGTGGTGGTCTTGTTGCCACGCTCGCCAGCGTCGGCACCCTTGTCCTTGGACTTATCCGTAGCTTCGGCGTGCTCGGTGCTGTCGTCACTGGTGTCGTTATCGCGGGCAAGTACGCGCTCGATTACTCCGAAAAGTCCGGCGACAACGTCATTCAGAAACAGCTTGAGCTGATGCGCTTCCAAGCCGACCGTCAGGTACAGGCTCGTGAAGATTGGAAGATCATGCACCCGGTCGCCAAACCCTTTGAAGGGTCTTTCATGGGGGAGAAGCTTCTGACCCGCGATCAGCTGAACGAGCTGTCAGCTGTACAGAACACGAGTGCTGAAGCGGGTGCGGTCCGAAGCGCTGGGATCGTCGCAGATTATGCCCGAAACAATCAGCGCGTGACGGAGCGGATCGCACTCGATCTCAACCTTGGCGGTAAGACCGTGTCCGCGACCATCGACCGAGACAATGCGGACATGCTTCGCGACATCAACCGCAACCTGCGGACCTACTGAGGAGATCGACATGTACCCTGGCTCTCCCTCTAAGATCGCCTGCTCCGCAATGCCGCTCGGTTGGCAGTCCGGCACGGATATGACTGCGAACATCAGCTTGATCGATGACGCCGCTGACATGCGACGCAGCTGGAATGGTCGCATTCGTAACTTCGCTGATCCGTCCTTCCGCTTGTACCGTGTCGAGCTGTCATCCGGTGACGGAGAATATATGACCCCGGCACTTACTCGACTGATGCCCGGCGACGAGTTCAGCTTGACCATCGATGCCGACTTCGAAGACTTCATTGCGACCGGAGGAACCACGCGGACCCTTACCCGCGATCCTTACGCCGGTTCGATCAAGGCTAAGAACCTGGGTTGGAACGATATTCCGTTCAGCATTGCCGGTCGTGTCGTCACATTATCGTCAGCTGCCGCAACACCGGTTCGCATTTCTTATCGCCCGGTGCTGCAGGTCGCTGTGACAGAGCCGGTGAAGTGGTCGGAACGGGCTACGGATCGCAAGGTATCCTGGTCTCTGACCGTCGAGGAAATTGGGAGCGACAGCTGATGCTCTATCTCGCTTTCCTTGACGCTTACGATCAGGCCTTCGACCCGGTGGCTCACAAGACCAACGCCTTTTTCTGCCTCGACGGATCGCTTGAGGAACGCGAGGAAGGCGACGTCATCGTACCGTCTTTCAGCGTGACCATTCAGAACCCCGGCATCGCCTGGTTAGCTTCCCAGCCGTCGCGGTATGCCGTGTTTTCCGAACAAGGTGAGGATGACGTAGAGCCGGTCGAACTGGCACGCGGCCGCCTTTCAACGCTTCCGGTCGAGCTTGCCGGAGATGATTGCCAGGTCGAATTTACCTGCGTTCCTCCTGACGAAGATGACGTCCTGAAAGCCGCTGCCGACGCCCTTCGTATCGGGGAAGTCGATTACGATCCGGATGCTGACCAAGAAGACCGAGAGGCTGCCGAGGTCTACGACCCGCTGTTCTACTCCCCCGAGGCAGATGACGATCCAAGCAACGTCCTGGCCGCGACGATGGATGTCTGGCGCTGGAACCGGCTCACGCTGGCTCCTGAGCGCGTCCATTTGAACAACGGAGCTGTCCAGCACGTCATCGCGGATGCTACGGCGGGAACTCACAAGTCCGCTCGAATGTCGATTCGAAATCCGCCAAAGGCATTGTCCCGCGTCCGTCTGATCAGCAACTGGACACAGGCAACTTCCGGCGATCAACCAACGGAGTTCCTGGGAACCCGCGAGATCGACACCTACAATTATCAGTCGTTCATCGACGGACTGCCGAAGCCCGGCACGGCTATCGGTTCGTCCACCGGCTGGACGATTGCAGCCGCTGAAATTAAAGGTGAAGAGGACTTACTGCCCCAGACTTTCGGGCACGCCTTTCCGTCCATCTGGGGAGCGACCGAGCAACAAGTCACGATGCAGGCTAAGCGCCTGACAATCGGTATGCGTGCTCATTACGAATACAGCCAAGAGCGCGAGGAAATCCTCGACCTGTATATGTCTGCCGGGGTCCAGCCGGTGCTCGACGACGACAAGACCGAGACCGTCGACCAGATCACGCTGTCGTCGCTGACGCTCGATGTGAGCACGCCGGAGTGGCTCTACGAAGACCCGGAAACGCTGGAAATCATACATTACCTTGTCGGAGACAAGGTTCAGGCGAATGGCTTGGTTTGGCTCTGCACGTTCGAACATGACGCGACCGAGACATTCACGGCGAACCTCTTCGACGATGAGACCGGCGAAGTTGCCCAGAACCTTTGGATCAAGACGGTGAAACAATCGGCTCTCGACGCCGTGTCTCCGCGTTTCTTCGATACCGCTCGTGGAAAGCGGGCTGTCCGTCATGGCTTGCGCCGCCTCAATCGTATTGTCCAGCGCCGAGCCCGGGCCGCCGAAGTCAGTTTCGAGGTTGAATGGAAAGTCGGCCGGTTCATTACCTGCACCGACGAATGTCTAGTCGAATACCGACGTTGGCCGGGTGGTGAACTGATCGGCAAAGTCATCGGCGTCCAGCTTAAGATCGAGGGATCGAAACGGTCAGCCATTATCACGCTCGGCGTTTCCATCGGTACCGGCGTCGCGCCCGATTATACCGGTGACGGTATCGAACGGACCGATGATATCGCTTACGATATGACCGCGCCCGCCGTGAACGCACCTGTGAACACGTCGACGCTAGACAGCCAGGCCCCTCGATCCTTGTCGTCGAGAACGACGCCGATGCCCAGAACGGCGCTGCCTTGACCGCAGCCTCTTTTGGGGGAAATCCAATCATCGCAATAGAGGCGATCCCGACCAAGCTCAGGGTTTACTTCGAACCATTGCGACAGGAAGACCTGATCACGCGCAGGATTTCAGCCCACACGCAGCCGATCTTTGTCCGCAAGGGCATCGACCTATCGCCGGAGACGCCATGACCTCGACCGTATCAGCTTTGAAACAACTTATTGGACATCAGGCGCGTAAAGAGCTGGTGTCGCGGCCGCGCATCCGGACGTCGACGATCAGCAGAGAACGCCACGATCAAGAACAGGAGCTGGTCATCGGCGGCGGCAGCGATATTAGCTACGCTGTGATTCAGACGTCGGTTGATTACACGCCGCCTGACGACTAAACGAATCACTAGTGCTGACTCTGTCAACGGAATCGTTCAGTTTGACTAAACTTTCTCGGATTTTTCCAAAAATCGGCATCTGATTCCTGTGGAATTGAGCGTAAATACCCTACTTTTTCCACAGCATATCCACAGGCACACATCGTTTTTATGTATCGAAAGCGCTGCAATATCAAGCGCTTGTGAGGGGTTCCCTTGGGGCGGATATTTAACCTTCACCAAAAACAGGGTCTTGCAGATTCATCTCGACCCTGCCTTACTGTTCAGGCCGACAAACGAAAGGAGATCACTATGATCCTCAAGGTTTGGCTGGCAGCAGCGTTCCTGACGGTAGCGGCATATTACGTCGTTCACGCCTGGGGCGAAATCAGAGAAGCCGTGGCGATTGCTCGTCACGGCTCTGATGAAGCAAAACCGTAACAGCGGTGCTGCCAAGGGGATCGGTGTTACAGCACCGGTCCCTACAGGTTCTGTAAGGACACCTTGAAATTTTCAATGAGTCTCGTCAAGGGAAAAATCCCTTGACAATGATTCGCGATACGCTGCAGTCCCCGGAAACCAGAAAGAATCACAAAAGAATCGCGATTCTTTCACAGACTTGAAAGTCAATACGCTTAGCGGGGGATCGAGCAAATCGCCGCTCCCATAGTTTCAGTTCCATGCTAGGTTGTCTTAACGCCGGGGACCCCATGCTGAAAACCATTGCCAAGCTCTTTTCCAAGAAGCCTCCAAAACCTGCTATACCTTCGATGTCTCCTGAGGACCAGGCGGCTTTCGACAAAGGTCGCGAGATATCGCAGGCGCAGATCGCAGAGATCGAACACTACATCGGTTGGCGCTTCGAACAAATCCGTACCGGATACTTGGGCGTCATCCAAAAGCAACTCGACAGCGCTCGCCAGCAGGACGAACATTCCCCACTCTTGGTGGCAAGGGTCGAATACTCGCTTTACATGGACCACGTTAAACAGGCCCAGGCGCAGTTGAAGACCGAGGTCTATCAGCATTTCTACGAATGGGCCGACCTCAACCGTGAGATGGGTGTTGAGGACCTGATCGAAAAATGGCTGGACCAGACGCTCTCCGACAAGTTCACAGACCTGACCTTTGCTGGACTCAAAGTTATGACCGATAACGCAGATATCCTGAAGACCGCCGACGACAACTGGCGTTGGAAATTCCCGGACCTCGCGGCAGCCCAGCCGCTCGATTAATTCTACTGCGCCGATGATCTGTCCTGCTTCTTTTCGAGTGCCTTGAACAGCACCGTCGCTGGACCCGCATCATGAAATTGAAAGATGTACATCTCGTCGCGCTGAATACCCCATAGCGTTCGCAAAAGTTCCCGGTTCAGCGCCGTATCCCGACGATCCATGTCAGCGCCTTTGCCGTCGCTCAACTGCCAGGTGAGCGTGCGCAGCATTCTATAGATCACATCAAACTCGTATAAGAATGGAAACCGGAAGGTCAAACCGAAGTGAACGCCGTCTGTTCCATATTGCTCCGATGCATCCTGGCTGATGACCAGCGCCCCGCTACGGAGCTTGCCGTAAAAAAGCTTGTAGTGTCGACCAGTGGTGCCTGGCAGAGAATAACCTGACCAGTGGTCAGCCAGCCTGACGTCACTTTCAATCACGCGCCAAGAGCCGCCACCGTATGAAAGTCGGTCGTTCAATAGACGACCGACAGTAGCCGAGCGGTCAAATATCTTTCGATCTGCTTCCGTGATGTGCCTGCAGTCCATCGCCTCCAGGCTGACGGGCTGCTTGTGGACTTCAGGATGATCGACCGGATCGGGGAATGCATCATCAAAATCTTCCGATAGCCGGATCGCTTCTCGATGCTCCTCGATCTCTTCCAGCAGTGTTTGTCGAGCCGACTTCGTTTTCTTTTTCCAGAACATCTTTCCCCTCCCCAGACGCTCGAATCTTGCAGCGCCGTGTGCGCTGATACCTTCAGCATATACAACGTTGACGAGACCTCTGCATGGCCATCGATGAAAACTTCCTGATGACGGAAATCCTTAAATTGAACACCGCCGTCGCCGGAATTTCGGGCAAGATCGATGGCTTTCTCCAGTCGCAAAATGGCATGCAGACCGAGATCAACGGACTTAAGACACGCGTCAGTTCCACAGAGACTGACATTGTCAATATTAAGATCACACACTCGACCATCCGCAACAGGGTGTTGGGAGCATCGGCCGTCGTCTCCGCCGCAATGGGCGTCTTCATGACATTCGGCTGGCCGATCCTGCAAAAAAAGTTCGGATTATAAATCGAGGCGGGCTCTGATGTTGTCAACAAAACAGCATTTAACCCATTGCAATCACTTCATTTTCAGGTTGCCGCCGACAAGCTCCCGGGTTCCCATTGCTTCACGACTGTCAAAAGGCAGCGGAAAACAAAGGGTTTAAAATGGAAAAGAAAATTGGACGGCCGAAGTCCTTCAATTCGGCAGCAGACGCAGCGCTCATCGCCAGTCTGAGAAACCAGGGTCTAAAGCCAAGAGAAATTCGCGAGCAGACGGGTTTCACCAAGTGGCAATACCAGACCGCCGCCGCAATGTTGGCATTCGGCACGATTCAAGAAACCTCAAAACCGACCGAAATCACACCAGAAGCAGCGGAAATCGAACCAAAAGCCACAAAAGCCGAAAAACCGAAGCCGCCGCGCCTCACTAAAATCCCGGTCATCGAAGCAAACTTGGAGTCCGGAAAAGTCCACCGGTTCATCGTCACCGCAGCCCAGGACGACACCCCGAAATTCGAAGCCTTCTGGACCAGTCTCTGTACCTATTCCCGCTTCATGGGCGCTTCCATGATCACCTGCGGCCTCACCTACCAGAAGGGCCTCTTCGAAGATCATGCGATCTCGACCGCAACCTACGACAAAGACGTCGAAGATTACCTGATCGTCGAGCGCATTCAGCTCACTCCAGACCTCCTCATCATTTGTGACGCAAACGTTCTGCCTACCACAGCTAATCCGCTTCAAGGATGGCAGACGGCGAACAAGGGTGGGCATGTCGTCATCCCGTCGACGAGGATCGCACTGGAAAGTATCCCGCGCATGCAGGACGACCCGCCGCGCTTCGCCATCTCGACCGGCTGTTGCACGCTTCCGTCCTACACGCCACGCGCTGCCGGGCGGAAGGCCATGTTCCACCACACCTACGCCGCTCTCCTGATCGAGATCGACATCGACGGTGAGTGCTTCTTCCACCAGTTGGTCCCCGATGAAGACGGTGCGTTCCAACACCTCGACCGCATCGTTGACGGCGAGAGCATGACATTCGGAAATCGGGTCAAGGCAATCACCTGGGGCGACGTCCATCACGATCAACTCGATCCGGCGATTGCCCTCTCTACCTGGGGCTACTGCACTGCCGAGAAAAAGGTGGTCACCCAAAAGTCGCTCTCCGGATACCTCCAGGCCGAATACGAGTTCGTCCACGACACACTCGACTTCCGCCGTCGCAATCACCACGGACTTCACGATCCACACGAACGCGCTCGTATCAACGTAGTGACGAATTCTAACGTCGAGAGCGAGGTTGCCGAGGCCGCAGCCTTCGTCAACGCGATCTCCCGTGACGGATGCCGGACAATCGTCGTCGAGAGCAATCATGATGCCGCGATCGCGAAATGGCTCAAGAATCCGGAAGGGATGTTCGACGCCGAGAACGCCTATTACTGGCACTTGCTGAACAGCGTCTGGCACCGGGAAATTCGGGCGGAAAACGACAACTTCAACCCGGTTCACGAAGCGCTCCGGATGGCCGGTCTTGCCGACCACGTCGACTTCATTGGTTCGGGCGAGAGCTTCACCATTCTCGACATCGAACATGGTCTTCACGGCGATATCGGTGTCGGCGGATCGCGGGGAACACCTCAACAATTCCGACGCTTCGGCCGACGGACGTCCACCGGCCACACATTCACCAAGCATCATGGACGGAGCCTACGTTACAGGTCTCGCCGCAAAGCTCCGGCAGGGCTATAACAAGGGGCCGACACGATGGGCTCATGCACACATCGTGCTCAACCCGAATGGCAAGCGCGGCATGATCCTGATGCACGCAGACGGACGGTTCCAGGCGATGGGTGATGTAGTTCAAGTCCCCTACTCCGAAGCAGCTTAACCTCGAAGTCCAATCTTCCGATCAAGCTCTTCAACCGCATCGCGTGCAGTTATTACCTTTTCGTCTAGGAGACGGTGTGCGGTGCGGACGATATCGAGAGCTTCCTGGTGCCGCTGAACGCGATCAGCGTTGTCTTTCTTCCGATATTCATCGACCTGCGAGAACATGATCGCGATATAGGAAAATATCGCAATCAGCCCTACTGAAATTAGAGACTCTGGTGAATGCAGCAGCCAGTCGAGGCCGTAATCCCATATTCGAAAGCCGATCAGGCCGAAGAATATCAACGTCGCAATCAGCCACATCAGCATTATGAAGCCAGTTTGTCTCTCACCCATCACCGTCACCCCCCATTTGAGGTGACGTTACTTTTGATCTTTGTCTTTTTCTAGCTGCTCGATCCTAGTACGGAGCGCGGCCAAGACCATGTCCACAGCCGCGTCGACACCATTGATTTTGTCTTCGCCGAATTCCAACCGATCCGCTTTAAGATTCTGCTGATCCTTCGGCATTCTCGTGTCGATGGACCAGACTTTCCACGGCTTGAAACCATCGCGCCGCTCGATGAACACGATAAAAGGAAAGCGAGGGTCTTCAAAATATCCGGCTTTGCCGTCCCCTATCATCGTCTTCAGATGACGGATCGCGTGCTCGTCAAATCTTATTGCATCAACGTCTTGCATCTTGCATTTTCCGCTTGGTCAATTCGGCCGACGGGGTTCCCATGAGGTAACAGTATTACACCATGGAACTCGAATGCGGCCCATCGACACTATCATCGTCCATTGCACAGCAACGCCTGAGGGCCGTGAAATTTCCCTGCAGACGCTCATCAAAGAGCATCAAGCACGCGGGTGGCGAACAATTGGTTACCACTACATCATTCATTTGGACGGAACCGTCGAAGCTGGACGACCGGTGGAGGAAGTCGGCGCACACGTTGCGGGGCACAACGCCGGGTCTATCGGCGTCAGTTACATCGGCGGCGTTGAGAAGGACGGCAAGACCCCGAAAGATACGCGTACTCAAGCTCAGAAGGCCGCTCTCCGCAAGCTCATCGCCGATCTCATCAAGAGGTTCCCCGGGGTCAAGAAAGTTGCCGGTCACCGCGACTTCTCCCCAGACCTCAATAAGGACGGCAAGGTCAGCCAGCGGGAGTGGATCAAAGCCTGCCCTTGTTTCGACGCCGTTCCCGAGTTTGCCGACCTCCTGAAGAAGGCGGCCTGACATGGGGAAATCGATTCCAGACAAGGTTGATCCTTACGTCCCTCGGACCTCGATCCTAATTCGTGAACATCTGACCACGCTCATCCTCCAGCGCATTGACGCGCTTGGCATCAGTGCTGCCGAGGTTGCAAAATACTACGGCACCTTCCGCAAGGGCTACATCGAGATGATGCGTGACGGGGTCGTCTTCGGAGAGAAGCGATTGTTCTCCATGTGCGAGGCTCTCGAAATCTTCCCGGTCATCAGCCTGGCGAAGAACCGAAGAGATCAGTACCGCCTAATGGAGGCTGCATGACCAGACCTCCCCGCGACCAGAAATCCCGTAGGTATTCCAAACGCCTGACCGCCGGGAGCCTGGCAGGCATCTTCGCGTTGGCCGCGCTCGGCCGAGAAGCGGATGTCATCTACGCCGTCAGCTCTGCCGCCGTGGCACATCTCCTACTGTACATGGGCACCGGCCATCTCGATCTGCGCTCAATTCTCGCGAGCGAGCTGCTGAAGCTCAGGAAGCGAGGGGCCGATGTTTAATTTTGGGCTGTCAACATATCTCAAGCTCGGTGCCGTCATTGTTATCCTCGCCGTGGTCGGCTTCGGCTACTGGCACTACACCTCCCTTGTCGATCAGGTCTCGTCTCTCAAGATCGAGCTGGCCGACAAGGACAATCAACTGCGATCCGCCAAGGCTGCAGTCGATGCCATGAACGACGTCGTCAAGGACGCAGAAGTCCAGCAGGCAAAGTCTTCGACCCTCCAGACCGCCATCGCCAAGGCACGGGTCGCCGATGATGTCGAGCTGCCGAAGCCTTTGGCTGATGCCTTCCTGCAAAGGTTTGGAGGCGAGCAATGATCGGTAGGATCGCGGCGGCTGCCAGCTTCGTTTTCATCACCGGGATGGTCGTGTCCTGTGCTTCAACGATCCCACCTGCGTTGCTGGTGTGCAAGGATGAGCCGCGATACACCGGCCGCCCGAACGTGTCCGCTGCCGACCTCCTGGAGTTCACCGACAAGGTGGCGATTGCCGGTGCCGATTGCAGGGCCAGGCTGCGGGCCGTTAAGAAGATCACAGATGGGAAATAATTTAGTCACGCTTTGAATCACGCTCCTGCCTGCTAGCAGCGACTGTGTAGTTCAATTCCCATTCAGCGCGGATGCCTTCGTCGCTCGGCATGAGAGCATCCGGTTCGAGCTTCTCTGGAAGGAACTCATCGGCATTCTTTTTCCATTCGAATTGATGGATTAACCACGGAACACTCAAGAGCGCGGTGGCAAAAATATAGGTCCAAATCGTTGTAGCAGGCGGACCGAAATAGCTGATGCAGAGCCATGCGGCACCAGCGGCGCTAATGCCCACGGTGCGACCGGTGAGCATATCCTGCTTCTTATCGTAGAGTTCCATTTCAAGCCGATTGATGTACGACTGTACCTCTTCGGGTAGTTCGTCGACTGTTGCAGCCGGATGGTTTGGTTGCATCCGAAACGCGTCGAGCCTTCGCTTCTCCGCTTCGGTCATTTTTCCCTTGTAAGTGGGCTGGCGATACCACGGCAGCACCTCTTTCTTGCGACGCGTCCACCACATGCCTATCCCCTCTTATTGGTCTGCATGCAGTAGAAATATCGTGCAACACTCGCGGAGGGAACTGGCTAACCTCATGCTGCTTCGCCGATCTTCTCTCGGGCGTAAGCTTCAAGGACCCGAAGTCGCAATTCATCGGGCGTCGAGTTCCAGGTAACACCCTCCATTTGGTAATCGACCAGACACCAGTGGTCGAAATTGAAGACGTCGCAAACCTGATCGGCGGTCACCAGACCGGATCGCAGAAGTCTGCGAAGACGGGATCGACGTTGAGCCCGTTCGTCCAATCCAGATTTGAGCTGCCATTGACCGCTTGGACCGGCTACCCACGAGGCACCTTCGACATCGGCCAAAAACTGGGCCTGCCAAAGCCACCTTGCCTCGAATAGCTGATCATCGTTGTCGTCGAATATGACGAACGCTGATCCCGGACTCGCGGTCGACCGGGCCGTGCGCTTGACCCATTCCACGCAGACTCGCCAGTAGTTGTCTGGCGATATCGTTCTGTCTTCATTGTACGAGGCATAGGCTTCAATCGTGCGAGGCTCTTTGCCCAGGAATTCTGCGAGGCCCTCGATCTGCTCGGCATATTTTGCCTTCGGTGTCGGACCGAATTTTACCAGCAAATCCCGCAGTCGATATGGCATTTCATGATGCTTCATTTTCATGATGCTTCCCCTTTGTTGGAGGACAACAGCGTCCTCACTAACAAGGGTTTGATCGAAATCGGCCTGTGGCAAGCATATGTGGGATGAATTCATTCGGTTGCGTAAAAAACGCGGGAGAATATTAGCGCCGTCAACACAATAAATTTTGCAAGTTTGTGGGGCTGTCGGCTGATTTGTTCCATTCGCCGCCGAAACGCATAGTCAGGCTCTCCAAATAATAGAAGTTAGGGAGCTTCATCATGTTTAGATTTCTTGCCGCCGTCGTCCGAGCAATCATCGAGTTGGCACTAACCAGCATCAATGCCGCTACCGCATTTCTCGATTGGCTGCTTGCCAAACTGACAGGTGGCGGAGGCGCGGCCCCGGCTGATCCGGTTAAAAACCTGGAGGCCGCTTTGCCGGATGAAAGCCGAATTGATAAAGCTCGCGACTTGGAGCGGGGAAAAGCCGCTGTCGCTGATCACATCCGGACTATGTCGCCTGAAATGCAGGTCAAGCTGTTTGCTTGTGCAAGCGAAGAAGACCGATTGCAGGCCGACTTGTCGCTGCTAACACCTGAGCAGACCACCTGGCTTATCGACCTCTCCGATGATCAGCTCAAGTCTGTAGGTGAGACCTCAGATCGAAGGATCGCAGCTGCACTTGCTGGTGAGCATAACGCAATCACCGCGATCCGGAGTGTCGGTCAGCCCGAGCCGGACGACAATGCTTGGCTTGCGCACCGGATTGACGCAAAAAGAGCGGCCTCTTTCGCGGACCGCTCCCTCTCACAACGTCGGATATGCCGTCCACTAACGGGCAGAAACTTTCTGTTTCAGGCCAAGCCGCTGCGCACGCTCCGAGTAGAGCATGCGAATGCAGTTATCCAAGTAGCCTGGCTCCTCTGCGAGCCAGTCTTTCCAGCGGTGCCAGGCCATTGCTTCCATCAATGCCTTCTCCTGGGCGGCATCATCGTCGTAGCTCCATGTGGAGTTCTCGGCGTCGCGTTCGAGCCGGTCGTTGAGGACCTCGTCGTAGATGGACCGGACCGAACGAAGCCCCGTCGCAAGGAACAGTTCCTTGACCGTCAGTTCGCCTGCCATCCACTTACCGATAGCTTCATTGATGTCCATTACGCAGCCGCCCGGCGACGAGCTGCCGCGAGATAGGTGGCGCTGGCTGCACGCAGGCGAGCGTTCTCCGCACGCAGCTGCTCGATCTCCGAGGCCTGCTGTACAGCGACATCGCAGAGCGACTGCGCACGGTCGATAGCGACGCCGAGCTGATGACGCAGAACTTGTGAATTCGAGGATTCGCGGGCCTGACGCATAGCCTGCAAACCGTTCATGTGAGCGTTCACGGCACCGCTCGCCAGCACAGCGAAGATCGCTCCGGTTTCCATCGCGGCAACGCCTGCAGGGTTCTTGGAAGTATACAACGACATGACCGGCTCCTTCTCAAATTCAACGCGATCATGATCGGATCGCACCCCTAAACAAGCTATTAATTTTGAGGTTAAAAACAACAGATAAATGCGGATTCTTCGAAAGAAAACACAACGCTTTCAGTAATTTGTGACAAACCCGGGGCAGATTTCAGATTTTGCCCCGGGTTGTCACATCGACAGACCGTCGTTATACTTTATAAGACATAGGTTATGGTATTTAGACCTTTAACAGCCTATCGGTTATCGTGGTGGCTTCCCCACGATCCAGCGATTGTTACCTTTAGAGCCGCACTTCCGGCACCGCAACAATGGAGCTAGGGTGTTGATGACGACGCTCGAATACTTTGCTTCCAGCCAGTCCCTATCCACCCAGCCTTCGCGTTCGCACCTCGAACACCGCCCACCTATCAGAACCCAAGAATTGATATCGCCAAGCAATCCCATAGCGACCTCGGTCAGTTCGGCAACTTCCTTCGGTTTGTCGACGATAACCGGCGGGTCAGGCATGCGCGTCAGATCGATGCCGCGACGATGTTTCACTGGCTCACACTCCGATGTGCGGAATATGTTCCTATTTTTTTCTCACGGACATTAATGTCAACACTTCTTCCGGATCGTCCCCGGTCATCAACGAAAGAAATTGCACGCCTGGCAGAGCGGACCAGTCGCGAGCACGGTCGACATCGATGATCGCATACGGCTGAGACGGCTCGGTTGCGTCGGGGATGTAGGGTCCGCTGTCGATAACTACCGCTGGATATCGGACTTCACTACCGCAGCGGACGCGGAAATTTGCAAGGACGCGCAAACCTGTGCCCCGGACCGCTGGCCGCAGGATTGAGACGATATCGCTGATCAAGAGGGAGCGAGCTTGCGTCGATGATTCCAGCGGGACCGGGCGGCTGTCGACGAACTCGTAGCGAACTGGCTGCTGGCTTTCCCAGATCAGGAATTCACCGAGGTTCATCGGGTTGCTCTCGGATGTGCCGGAGTACAAAGTCGGTGCCTTGCTCCAGGGTTAGAATTTCATCGCGCATCAAGTCTGCGATCAGGAGACTGGTTCGGTCGGCCTCAACACTGCCATCGCTGAGCCGCGTAAACTGAACCGCCAGCCACGCTGCTTCGTCAATTGCGACCTCAACGCCGTGCTTTTTAGCAAGCTCTTCGACTTCCTCGGCGACGCTCATTCCGGTGTCCAGCTATACCGCTCCGAGTTCTTGGCAACGCGCTCTTCGGTGATCGACCCACTTTTTTCTTCGGCGATCTCGAATTCCGCTCGTGCGATCAGCAGTTCTTCGAAGAATTCGATTTCGTCTTTATGCACACCCTTCAAAAATTCAGCTTGGTCGGTCGGCGTGCTATCGAGAAATGCCTGGTACTTGTCGAGATCACGCAGCCGAAAGCCTGGCCCAGTCGGCATGCTCTTGATCCGCAGCGTGCGGTTGACAACGGCATGGTACTCTTCGAAATCGTTATTGATCTGACGAAGCAGGTGTTTCTGTTCAGGTGTCACGATGCACCTCCTCAATTCGGCCGCCCAGCAGCCCAGCCGTATACGCCTCCTTGATCTCATTGCGGCCAATCAGCTTGAGCTTCGGCATGGCTTGCTGGACAAGCTTCGTGATCATCGTATGAACACTCCTAACACACTCGCCGCCGCAATAATCCAGAGAGCGATCTTAATGCTTTTGAGGTTTGCCGTCGACTGTGCCGGGGCGTCGGGCGCAGGTTCAGGGGCGCTAGCGGTGTCTGCGACGAACTGAGTTTCCTGGACGTCCGGTTCCTCCAACGTCGCAGGCTTGTCGAAGCCGAATCGAACCTGCATTAAACGAGCCGGTGCATAACTTTGGTCGGGCAGTAGGAAATTCTGCGGATGGTGCCAATCCCTCAATCCTGCTTCGACCTCACTCTGGTAGATAGCAACCAGGGCAGCGACCTGAAGCTGAGGCCGCGCCTTGCTTGAGCGAATTTCCCCGAACAGATCGCGTAGCTGGTCGGCGGCCATATAAAGCGTCAGATGGAGGTTGTCGCCCCCTGGCCTCAGATCACCCATGTCGTCCTTGAACAAGAACAATGACCCGCCGTCAGCGCCCCCATTCATTACGCTGACGATGTCCACGATCACATCTCGGAAAGTCTTCTCGTAAGCCGTATCGTCTCGATCGGATGGAGTGCGGCTAGGGTCGCGGACGAATGCACAGACGACCCGGTCTCGCTCGATTTGACCAAGCCCCATTATGCCGTATCCCGTTCGGCCTGGAGCCGGTTTGATCTGAGCAAACCTCAGCTTGTTGTATGCGGCGAACCCTTCTTTCGTTCTCGCCTGCCACTCGCCGCCGGGGAAATCAGCGAATATATTCTTTTCGAAATCTTGTTCAAAACCGCCGACCGCGCGGACCAGATCATATTCGGACAAGATGATCTTGAGGGTATGCCAATGTTCGAAATAGTGAAGTTTTTTTCCGGTCGAAATGCTGAACGAAATCGCATTTGTTCTCGCGAACTCTAGGTCTTTTTCCATAACATCCCTCGGCTGCAATGATCAAAGCTGAAGCATTGAGTTGCATAGAGTAAGCCGACGGGCAATCATTCTTTATTCACAGCCGGTGTACGGTACCGAGACCTTCTTCATGCTCTGGCATCCCACACTTTCGACGTTCCGTTTCAAGTCAAAAATCCTCGACACCAATGAAGCGTCCAGCGGAAAATGGCTGGTGCCGATCCAAATTCCTGATGTCGGTCTGATATGGGAGGACATCGAGGACGCGGCGCTCGCTGGCAGGCTGCTGGCGGTTAAGAAATCGACGGACGTTCTCGCCAGGAAGATCGGTCATCACCTGGTGTGCGTGTACTGTGCCACCTCGGATGAAGCTTGCGTCGGTGAGACACTGAAGGTGCTTCGAGACCTCGGAGTGGATGGAGACTTGCGATACAAATCTGACAAGGCCACCTTCGAATCGAAAGACCAGAATCTATACTCCTCTCGCGAATTCGAGGACCTAAGCCCGAAACATTTTTGACTTATCGAATTTCTCGGGAAATAGGTGGCACAGTTCCGCCATCAGCTTTCCAGCGGGTTGCCTCCGACCAAGGCTGACCGAGGGTAACCCGTGAGACAAACGAGGCACTCTCGATGATGTCGGCTAGTCCACGTCTATCCTCGTGCTCGAACAGATTGTCGATGTCGATGCCAGTAAGCTCAGGCCGCTCCTTGAAATGGTCGAGGACGAACTGGATGTTCCAGGCGTTCTGCGGATAGGCCAGAGCTTCATCAAAAAACGATCCAAGGTGGTCTTCGACAATATCCAAACACTCAGGCTTCATTTTCCCCTCAAGGTTTTAAATCGATTTTCAAGAAGTGGCAGACAGAAATCTCGTCAAAAGAGCCTAGATGTTTTCTGTCGGGATTTCTGTCGGGTCCGCCAATTTAGGGCCGATTTCGCGCTCAAAAAATTCGGGAAAAGCGCAATGAATTCAAGCTGGTCGGAGTGGAGTGATTCGAACACTCGACCCCCACGTCCCGAACGTGGTGCGCTACCAGACTGCGCTACACTCCGTGACCAGCGGCGCTTCTATAGAACAGCCTATCTGGTTGCACAAGCACCAAATTCCAAAAAGCCGGCGGAATTTTTGACGGGGTTGTGACGGGTCGGGAGGTCGGCGGCTGCAGCAAAAAGACACACCTGCCGCAAATCGAACTTAAGTCTCAATGGGGCAATTTTCTTTTGCCGGGTTCCGCGCTAAAGGGCACGACGGGACAGGCGAAACCGCTCACGGGGGCGGCTTGCCAGCCAATGCGCTAGAGATCAGGGACGACACGATGAATTTCCGCATGATGACCGCGGCCGGGCTTGCCATTGCGCTTGCCGGATGCACGACCATTCCTTCCGCCGGCAACCCGATCGAGGCCCGCTGGGTGGGCAAATCGGCCGGCGTCTTCTTTGCCGCTTACGGGCCGCCGATCAGCGACAGCGAGCAAGGATCGAGCACCATCTATACCTGGCGGGGCGGCTACAAGACCGTGCGCATCCCGGCGAAATATGCCGAAGGCGCCGATGGCAAGCGCGGCAAGCAGATCGCGTCGGCCCGCACCGCCTATCTGCGCTGCCAGGCCGAAATCACCACCAACTCCGATTACACGATCCGCGACATCCGCACCGTCGCCGACATCCCCGGCGTCAACGGCCCGTCCTATTGCGCGGAGTTTCTGGCGCCCGAACAGAAGTAACGGACGGTTTCCTCGGCACGGGGCCATTGTTGCTTGGTGCCGAGAGCCGCCCCTCATCCGGCTGCCGCCACCTTCTCCCCGCTCGCGGGGCGAAGGGACAACGCCGCGACCTCTCCGTTCCACACCAACCTCTGGCAGGGCACGTCCCCTCGCCCCGTTTACGGGGGTCCGCAGGACGGGGCGAGACACGTGGCTCGACCCCGGTAAGGTTGCAGTGAGGGGCTGAGTTTTCAACAAACTCACCGCAACTGATGACTCCAGCCCTCACGCCGCCTCCCCGCCTGCACCGCAGCTTCCGCCAGCTTCCGGGCCGCGACGAAATCCACCTTGCCCGAACCGAGCACCGGCACCTTGCCGATCCTGACCTCGGCCGGCACCATCATGTCCATGGCGCCCTTGGATTTGGCGTATCAGATGCATGTGGAATTCTCCTCGTCCCGCAAACTTCGGAGGTCCGAGGAGGTTCCGCCCGGCTCGAAATCGCGGATATCTGGTGGATGAAACCAATGGGGCGACGGACGGTCGCGCGTCGTTCAAGGATGTGCACCGGGCGCCTATGGCAGCCGGAGACGCAAGGTTGCGTCGTCGCACCGATCAAAAATTGGGCTGGTCCTGGGCTCTTGAACGGTCCGCTGTCACCCACAATATCATTTCGATCAGGATCATTGGTGGCATGAAAGGAGGAAATAATGCCGCTGAACGATGTCCCATGGGTTCGGCCGGTGAGACTCCGGTTGCAGTGCGGTTTGGAGCGCGCCTTCACAAGCGTCTACGACGCCCTGGATTTTCTCGAAAACGAGTGGCCGCTGCGTCATGGAGAGCGCCATGATCGGGCGGTGAAGACGTGTCGCGGTGCCCTCAACGGCATCATACCGAGCATGGTCGCGCGGGAGGCTTTTGTCGCAGCCTGCCTCGAAGCCGGCATGCCGACGGTGCTGGCCCCCTGGACGGCCAAACCCGCCGCGCATCCGCCCAGGCCGGCGCGTCAGGTTGGCGACCGATATCAAAGACGCCACGCACATTGACGCGAGGAGAGCGCGAGCAAAGCTCAGGATGTCAGCGCGCGGCGTGACGCCGCTTCCGCCCAGCCGATGCTCGCGGCCTAAAAAGTCAGCCGCAGCTGCGGTTCCGCGGCCGGTGCTCGTCCTTCCAGCGAGGAGAGGGTGACGCCGAGCAGCCGTATGCCCTTTCGCGGCGGAAAGATCGGCGCGAGCAGCAGGTTGACCAGATCCTCGAGGTCGGCTATTGCCGGCAGGGGTGCCAGAACCGTCTTGCTGCGGGTGATCTGGCTGAAGTCGGCATATTTCACCTTGAGCGTCACTGTCTTGGCCGCGATGCCGTTGGCCTCGCAGTAAGCCCACACCTTTTCGATCAGCGGCTGGAGCCCTTCGCGAGCAGGCTCGAAGGCGTGGAGGTCCTCTGAGAAGGTATCTTCCGCGCCGACGGATTTGCGCACCCGGTCGGGCTTGACCTGGCGCTCGTCGATGCCGCGGGCGATGCCGTAAAAATAAGGCCCCGACTTGCCGAAATGCTCGACGAGGAACTCGAGTGTCTTCTCCTTGAGATCGGCGCCTGTTTCGATCCCGAGTTGATGCATCTTCTCGGTGGTTGCCGGTCCGACGCCATGGAATTTCCGGACGGGAAGCTGCTCGACGAAGGCCGGCCCGTTCTTCGGCGTGATCACAGCCTGGCCGTTCGGCTTGTTGAGGTCACTTGCCATCTTGGCAAGGAACTTGTTGTAGGAAATCCCGGCCGACGCGTTGAGGCCGGTGACCTGCTTGATCTTGGCGCGGATCTCCAAAGCCACCTCGGTGGCGATCGTCATGCCTTTCAGATTTTGCGTCACATCGAGATAGGCCTCGTCGAGCGACAGCGGCTCGATCAGCGGCGTGTATTCGGCAAAGATCTCACGGATCTGCTGCGACACCGCCTTGTAGACGGCAAAGCGCGGCGGCACGAAGATCAGGTCAGGACATTTGCGCTTGGCGGTCACAGATGGCATTGCCGAGTGAACACCGAATTTGCGGGCCTCATAGCTCGCCGCCGCCACCACACCCCGGGCGGCCGACCCGCCGACGGCAATCGGTTTGCCGCGCAAGTCCGCATTATCGCGCTGCTCGACCGACGCATAAAAAGCATCCATGTCGACATGGACGATTTTCCGGACTGGGGGTGAGCTTGTCTCGTTCATGGCGGTTTCAGCGATCGCGATGGGATCGGCCTCTGAAATTGCGCGCCGAAACAAAAACAGAACATAGCAGGCTTGGAATGCGATATCAACGATTCCAATCGGCGGCCGGGACCGCCGTCGAAACTACCAGCCGCCCGAGGCGTTGTCATGCTGTGGACATCGATATCAGGAGGCAGCCAATGGCGGACGACAGCACGACCACGATCCGAGCCAGGTTCGAAACACGCGAAGCCGCCGATCTGGCGGTCGAACATCTGGTTCAGCAGCATGGGATTTCGAGGCCCGACATCTTTATCCAGTCGGCAAGCGACCGGAACAGTGCCGGTTCGGCGCCATCAGGCGGGGATGCCTCTCATGACGACGGCGCCCGTCGCGATGGGCCACTCGAAGGCGAGATCGAGGTCTCGGTGGATATCGCATCCCGCCAGGTCGCCGCCGTCCAGCGCAGTCTCCGAGCTGCCGGCGCAGTGCGTGTATCGAGCCGCTGAGCGTGGCCGATAATCTCTCGAAATGCCGCGCCGAGCGCAATTTCAAGACGACCAGCGGCGCGACGAAATCGTCCTGGCTTCACGACGACGGGTTGTTCTTCCAGCGCAGCCAGTTGTCGAAAGCGATTTCAACAGGGTCTGCCTGTCGATCCTGCGGGGGATCACCGCGCCGGCGCCCGTCTCAAGACCCCTCCCCAACCCCTCCCCACAAGGGGGAGGGGCTAACGTGCCGCACTGCTTCACGTGACCCCGCATCGTACCAAACTAACGGTAACAGCCGGCAGGACCTCTCCTTTGGTCGCCGCCGGGACCACGGCTTGGCCCCTCCGCCTTGTGGGGAGGGGTTGGGGAGGGGTCTTGCAACGCGCCTGCAACAATTCCGGTTTGCGCCTGAGGGCTGCCACACGACGCCTACGCCGCCTCCCCCGCCTGCGCCGCCATCTCCGCCAGCTTGCGCGCCGCGACGAAATCGACCTTGCCGGAACCGAGCACCGGCACCTTGCCGATATTGACCTCGGCCGGCACCATCATGTCCATGGCGCCCTTGGATTTGGCGAAGGCGAGGAATTCGGCGCGGGTGGCGGTGGGGGCGTCGGTGAGCAGCACCAGGCGCTCGCCCTTCTTGGCGTCGGGCATCGAGGAGACGACCGAGAGGGCGCCCGGCCAGAGCTCGGCGGCGAGCGTTTCGACGGCGGCGAGCGAGATCATTTCGCCGCCGATCTTGGCGAAGCGCTTGGCGCGGCCGCGGATCTTGACGAAGCCGTCCTCATCGATGGTGACGATGTCGCCGGTATCGTGCCAGCCGTCGGCGAGCGGCTCGAGCACGCCGGGCTTTTCGGCGCGGAGGTAACCGGCCATGACATTGGCGCCGCGCACATGCAGCCTTCCGCCCTCATCGATGCCGGGCACCGGTTCGAGCTTCCATTCCATGCCGGGCAGGATTTTGCCGACCGTGCCCGACTTGTTGTACATCGGCGTGTTGATGGAAATGACCGGCGCCGTCTCGGTGACGCCATAGCCTTCGAGGATGCGCAGGCCGAATTTTTCCATATAGGTCTGGCGGGTCGCGGCCTTCACCGGCTCGGCGCCGGAGAAGATATAGCGGATCGAGCGGAAATCGTAGGGATGCGCCGTCCTGGCATAGCCGTTGAGGAAGGTGTCGGTGCCGAAGATGATCGTGGCGTTGGAGACATAGATCAGCTCCGGCACGATGCGGTAATGCAGCGGCGACGGATAGAAATAAACCGGCACGCCCGAGATCAGCGGCAGCACCGTGCCGGCCGTCAGCCCGAAGGAATGGAACACCGGCAGGATGTTGAACACCTTGTCGCCGCTGTGGAAATCGATGCGGGCGGCGGCCTGGGCGGCATTCGACAAGATATTGCGGTGGGTGAGCACCACGCCCTTCGGCGTGCCTTCGGAGCCCGAGGTGAAGAGGATGACGGCGGGATCGTCCGGCCGGCGCTTGACCAGCGGCTGGCTCTTGCGGAGAAGACCGATGATCTTGTCCTTGAATGAGATTTCAGCCCGGAGATCGTCGAGCCAGACGATCGTCACCTGCTTTTCCATCTCCTCGATCACGGCACCGAGCTTCGCCTGGGTGACGAAGGCGCGCGAGGTCAGCACATGTTTGACCTCAGCCGCCTTGCAGGCGGAGAGGATATTGGCGGCACCGGCGGTGAAGTTCAGCATGGCCGGCACCTTGCCCGCCGTCATCACGCCGAGAAGGGTGGCGGCGGCGCCATTGGCATTCGGCAGCATGACGCCGAGATTGTTTTCCGGGAAGCGGGCGCGGAACTTGGCGCCGAGCACGGCAGCCCCGGTGAGCAGCTTGCCATAAGTCAGCCGGCCGGTGACCGGATCTTCGACGGCAAGCTTTTTCATGCCGAATTCATGGCCTGCCCGAATGACGCGGTCGAGCACGGTCGAGGAGGTATCGGCGGTCTGGAACAAGAGGTTCGACATCACCTGGTAGAGGGCAGCACCTGCCGCCGTGCGGCGCTTGCGGCCTTTCAGCTCCGGCGGCACTTCGAGCTTCACCGGCTCGAGAATGGTGACCTTGACCTTGGGGAACAGCCGGCGGCGGATCTTGCCGTTGTCGAGATAGGAGAGATAGCTCTTCTCCAGCCCGTCGATCTTCACCGGCACGACCATCGAGCCGGTCTTGTCGGCGACCATGGCCGCACCATCATAGACCTTCATCAGCGTGCCGGTCACCGTCAGGCGACCCTCGGGGAAGATGCCGATCGGGTTGCCGTCCTGCACCACCTTGATCAGCGACCGCGTCGCCATCGGCTTTGTCGGGTCGAGCGGCAGGAATTTGCACATCTTCAGGAAGGGCCGCACCCACCAGGCCTGGGCGATCTTGTAATCGACGGCAAAGGTCGGCTCTTCCTCGGTGATGGCCAGCGCCAAGGCGCCGTCGAGCAGGCTGACATGGTTGAGCGCGATGATCGGCGCGCGGCCGGCCTTCTTAATATTCTCGAGACCCTCGACTTCGAGGCGCATGAAGGCGCGGAACAGGATCGAGATGAAATCGCGGAAGGGATTGGTCGGCAGCGTCTTCAGCATCAGCCAGGCAACGGCGAAATTGATGATGCCGAGGCCGATCAGGATCTGAGGAATGGAAGCGCCCATCGCCTGGACGGCGGCAACGAGGCCGAGGCCGACGGTGATGAACAGGGCCGAGAGCACGTTGGCGGCGCCGATGACGCGGGCGCGGCGGTCCTCATGCGCCCAGGTCTGCAGGGCGGCGAAGGTCGGCACCGCGATGAAGGCGCCCGAGATCGCCATGCCGGCGAGATCGATGGCGACGCGGATGGTATTCTGACCAGTGAAGAAGCCGGCGATCGTCGTTGCATGGCTTGTGGATTGCAGGCCCCAGAGGTTCCAGGCGAGATCGAGGCTGAAGAGGCCGAGCAGCGCCGTGCCGACGGGGGCCGGCAGCAGCACGATGCGGCCGGACGACATCCAGGCGGCAATCGCCGATCCGACAGCGACGGCGATGGCAAAGACGGTGAGATAGGCCGGCACGACGATCTCGGAGCCGCCGAGCAGCTCGGTGACCATGGTCGGCAGGATCGACAGCACGAAGGCGCCGACCAGCCAGAACCAGCAATTCATCAGCGCCGAACGCCACAGGCGCTTGTCCTGGCGGATTTCCATGACGAGGGTGTAGCTGGAGCGGATGACATTGCGGTCGATTTCGAGATCCGGCGCCTTGGAGCCGGTGGGCGGGATCATCCGGCTGGCCAGCCAGCAGAGCACCGAAAGCCCCATCATCATCGTGCCGAAGATCAGCACATTGTCGCCGCCGGAGAAGGCGAAGGCGGCGATGATCGTGCCGGCGAGGATGGCGATGAAGGTGCCGCCCTCGATCCAGGCATTGGCCTTCGGCAGGTCGCGGCGTTCGAGATGATCGGGCAGGATGCCGTATTTGATCGGCCCGAACAGCGCTGAGACGACGCCGAAGCCGAACAGCGCCGCCATCAGCACAAAAATCGACGAGAAGGCCAGGCCGATAACGGCAAGGGCGGCGACCGCGATCTCGCAGCGTTTCAAGAGTTCGGCAATCTTTGCCTTGTCATGTTTGTCGGCGAGTTCGCCGCCGAGTGCGGAGAGCAGCAGGAAGGGCACGATCAGGATGACGCCGGCAAGCGTCACCAGGGCGGCCCCCTCGCTTGCCGACATCTTGAAGAGAATGAGGAACACCAGGGTGTTCTTGAGGAAATTGTCGTTGAAGGCCGTGAGGAACTGGGTCCAGAACAGCGGCGCGAATTTCCTGGAGGTCATCAGATTGTGTTGCACGGGCTCGTTCCTCTTTCGGCTGACAGAGAAGGCCACAGAGTTGTTACGCAAAAGTTGAATGCGTCAACAACTCTGCGCTGTGGTTAAGGAAGGTCAATCTTCATCGCTACGATTGAACTTGACGAGCAGCTTTTCGGTGCGGGCATCCTCGACCTTGCGGATCAGCTTTTCGGATTCGGCATTGTCGCGCAGCGTCTTGGTGATATTCACCGTGGTCTGCACCAGCATCAGAATGCCCATGGCGAGATAGCCTTTGCCCCAGAGATCGAGCGGCATCATGTAGAGGCCGAGCGCCAGCATGAAGGCGGCCGAGCCGAAGGAGACGTAGGAGAAGCTGACCCAGCTGGCGGAATGTTTCTGGAAACTGTCGTTCATATCAGTGGTCCCTATGGTTCGATGGATGAATGGTTGGATGGATGCAATTTCAGGCAGCAGGCGTGATGCGGCTCTTCAGCCGCGCCAGCACATCATCGGCGGATGAGTGCCGCGGCGCGCCGAAGCCGGCATTGGCAAGCTTTTCGATAATGCCGGCCGGGCGGATGGCGCCTTCCATGTCCTTCAGGGCGACGGCCGTCAGCTCATTCTGGCTCTGGCGCAGGCGAAGGCGGGCGAGGGTCTCCTCGGCATCGTCGAGCGTCGCCAGGCCCGGGCCGGCAACAACCACGTCGAGCTTCTGCGCCTCCTGCGTGGCGCGCGCCAGCCGCTCGCCGCGCTGCAGCTCCTGCAGCCGTGCCTCGGAAGCGCGGACGATGCCTTTCAGCTTGTCGATCGCGCTGGTGAACTGGCTCTGCGCCTTCTCGGACGCATCGCGCTCGGCTTCGAGATAGGCGATCGCCTCGGCCGCCTCGCGGGCCAGGCCCTCATTGCCCTTCGCCAAAGCGGCGGAGGCGCGGATTTCGAGATCGGCGATGCGGGCAACGATCGCCCCGTGCTGCCCCTTCTCCTGTTCGTTCTGGGCGATGGCGACCGCGACGCTGCGGCGGGCCGACTGGATCGACTGGGCGGCATCGCGGATCTGCTGGGCAAGCAGCGGCACGGCGTTGCGATCGGCGAAAGCCTGCTCGGCATCATGCGCCCTGCCCCGCAACAAAATGGAAATCAGTTTGAACATTTCCTTCCTCCGGTTTATGAACGTTGTTCACGAGAGTTGTTATGGCAGAATCATGAACGTCGTTCAAGATAAATTTTGAACGACGTTCAGAAAATCGAAAAGGCATGGTTAATGGCCGGCAGACGAGAAGAAAAACGCGAAGACCTGAAGGCCCGGCTGATCGAGGCGGCGCGCGAGCGGATCGCCAAGGACGGGCTGGCAAACCTCAGAGCCCGCGACATCACCCAGGATGCCGGCTGCGCGCTCGGCGGCCTCTACACGGTCTTTTCAGACCTCGCGGAGCTCGTCATCCACGTCAACTCCGCGACGCTGAAGGCGCTGGAGGCGAGGCTGACGCTGCCCGAAACCCGCGACAAGCCACCGACCGACCGGCTGCGCAACCTGGCGCAGGGATATCTCGCCTTCGCAGTCGAGCACCGGAATCTCTGGAAGGCGCTGTTCGACCACTTCCCGCCGGAATCGAGCCCGACGCCGCAATGGCATCTTAACGAGCACCTCTTTCTGATGGACGTGATCGCCGAACCGCTGGCCGAACTGCAGCCGGACATGCCGCCCGAAGACCGCGCCATCCGCGCCCGCACCTTGTTCGGCGCGGTCCATGGCGTCGTCAGCATCAGCCTCGAAGGCCGCTTCGTCGGCCTGCCGCTGGAGCGGCTGGCGCGGGAGGTGGATGAGCTGGTGCAGACGATCGCGGCGGGGGCGGAGCGGCGAAGGTGATGGGGGTGATTTCATTGGTTTAATGGGTGGAATTTGGTTGGGACGCCACCCCACTCTCCGTCATCCCAGGCCTTGAGCCTGGGATCCATACCTCGCTGCCGATGGATGCCGCATGGATCCTCGGGTCAAGCCCGAGGATGACGGAGTGTGGGGGAACGACACGGCAAGTAGCGCAGGGCTGACGGCGTTGCCGTTTTAGCCGGAAGCCCCACCCCACTCTCGGTCATGCTCGGGCTTGACCCGAGCACCCACATGCAGCACTCGGCGCGTATATGTTCTTCGATGGATGCCCCCTGCCGTCCCCGGTGCCGACGGCCAGCAAAGTGCTCGCCGCATGGATCCTCGGGTCAAGCCCGAGGATGACGGAGTATGAGGAAGCCTATGCGGCAAGCAGCGGAAAACCGCTTCGCGCTTCCGCCGGACTTGCTCTGGCGTCCCGCCTCTTGCCAGTCGCTCCCCTCCACCTCCGTCATCCTCGGGCTTGACCCGAGGATCCACGCGCGCTCAAAGAACTCCTAACTATTTTACCGAGCGGGAAATTTCGTACCTCAACCCCTTCCATATTCCAAAAATATCCCGATCGGTAAACTTCCCTGGACACCTTCTCCACATTCGCTATATTTTCCCGATCGGGAAAACCACATGCCAAAACACGTGACAAGTCCAGCCGACATCGGCGCCCTGGTTCGAAGCACCCGCAAGGAGCAAAACCTGCGGCAGGACGAGCTTGCCGGTGTTGCCGGCGTCGGGCTTCGCTTTATCGTCGACCTCGAAGCCGGCAAGCCCACGGCGCAGATCGGCAAAGTCCTGCAGGTTCTGCAAACGCTTGGCTGCTCCCTCGACATTCTGGCTCCCGGCGAGCGCAGGCAATGACATCAAGGCTTCTCAACGTCTGGTGGGACGGCCGCATTGTCGGTCAATTCACGCAGGACAGACACGGCGATATCGGCTTTGTCTATGCGCGAGCCTGGCTTGACGATGACAAAACGCTGCCGCTCTCGGCCTCTCTGCCGAAACGACCGGAGCGATTTGCCCGCCGGGAATGCCGGCCGTTTTTCGGCGGCCTGCTGCCCGAGGAAAGCCAGCGCCTGGCCGCAGCACGGGCCTTGGGCGTGTCTCCCGCCAATGACTTTGCGCTTCTCGATCACCTGGGCGGCGATGTCGCCGGTGCGCTGCAACTGCTTGCCGAAGGTGAGGCACCGGCCGAGACTGGGTCGATTGCCGATCGCCAGCCTGTGCCCTTGGACGAAGCAGGCATCGTTGCCGTGTTGGAGGCGCTGCCCGTGCGGCCTCTCCTGGCCGGCGAGGAGGGCCTCAGACTGTCGCTCGCCGGCGCGCAGTCCAAACTGCCGGTTGTTCTCACCGATGGCCGGATCGGGCTTCCCCTGCCCGGTCAGGCCACGACCCATATTCTGAAGCCGCCGATAGCCCGCTTCAAGGCGACGACCGAGAACGAAGCTTTCGTGATGAGGCTTGCGGCCGCCATCGGGCTCGATGTCGCGGCCGTCGAACCGAGATATGTGCAGGGACGCCCGTTCCTTCTGGTCGAACGATATGACCGCCTGCGCGGCGCCGGCGGACTGGTTCATCGCATCCACCAGGAAGATTTCTGCCAGGCGCTCAGCGTACCGCCGGAAACGAAATATGCGAGCGAAGGCGGGCCGACCTTCAAGGATTGCTTCGATCTCATACGGGGGATTTCGGCAAGGCCGGCTGTCGACGTGCTGAAGCTGCTGGACGCGGCCATCTTCAACCTGATCGCCGGAAATGCCGATGCCCACGGCAAGAACTTCTCCATTCTCTACGACAGCCAAGGCCCGCGGCTGGCAAAACTCTATGACCTCCTCTCCACCGTGATCTATCCGGAACTGTCGCCAAGGCTGGCGATGAGAATCGGCAAGCGCGCCACACTGGCCGAAATGGATGCCGAAGGCTGGAAGGCCTTTGCGGAAGAGGCCGGCATCGGCACTCCGCTGTTGCGCCGCCGCGTGAACGAGCTTTGCGACAAGGTGCTGACATTGACCGGCAAGGTCGCCGATGAGCTGGCAGACGTATCGCCCGATCGAGACCCGATCGACGCGATCGCCGGCGTGATAACAGACCGAGCCGAGACAGCGAGGTTGACGTTATAAGGTTGAGGGAAACGGGAAACGACGCCCGACGTCGCGCCTCTGGCCGGTCGCCTCTCCCCACCCTCCGTCCTCCTCGGGCTTGACCCGAGGACCCATGCCGCTGCCGATGAGTGCTGCATGAGCTTCGAGTCAAAGCGCTGAAATCACCGCCTAAAAAGCACTCGTCCACCTGCCGGCACCCGTCCTTCGGACCCCCGCTCGCTGGGCAAAGACCCCGCCCCAAACCCCTCCCCACAAGGGGGAGGGGCTTAACCTGCCGCACCGCATCTCCCAAAACTCCAGATCGGCAAACGACGAGATGATCTCGGGCAAAGCGGTGATGCTGGGCTAGCCCCTCCCCCTTGTGGGGAGGGGTTGGGGAGGGGTCTTAGATCGGTCCGAACCAGCTACATATCGATCAACCCCAGGAACCCACACCCCAACTCCCGCATTGAGCAACCAGCCAAAAGCTGCTTGACTGCCCAACCCGCACGCCCGCGAAAGGAGCCCCCATGAGCCGCATCTTCATAACCGGTTCCACCGATGGCCTCGGCCTTGCCGCTGCTCGCACCCTGATGAAGGAAGGCCACGAGGTCGTGCTGCATGCCCGCTCCAGCGAGCGCGCCTCCGACATCTCCGAAATTTCGGCTGCGGCGCTTGGGCTCGTCATCGGCGATCTCGCCAGCGCCGTTGAAACGCGATCGATCGCCCTTCAGGTCAACACCATCGGCCGCATGGACGCCGTCATCCACAATGCCGGCATCTACCTCGAGCGGAGCCGCGGCGAAACGCCGGAAGGCCACGCCAAGACGCTGGCGGTGAATGTGCTTGCCCCCTATCTGCTCACCGCCTGGATCACCCGCCCCGATCGCCTCATCTATCTCACCAGCGGCATGCACCGCGGCGGCAGCAGCGCCCTTGGCGATATCGACTGGAAGAAGCGGCCGTGGAACGCCAGCCAGGCCTATTCGGAAAGCAAGCTCTACATCGCAACCCTCGCCGCCGCCGTCGCCCGCCATTGGCCCGAAGTTCTGAGCAACGCCGTGGACCCCGGCTGGGTGCCGACAAAGATGGGCGGCGCCGGCGCGCCCGATAACCTGGAGATGGGGCATCTTACGCAGACATGGCTTGCGACGAGCGAGGAGGAAGCTGCGAAAGTCAGCGGCGGGTATTGGTATCATCGGCAGCGGCGGGAGGCGGCGGCGGAGGTTGGCGATCCCGGGTTTCAGGATGCGCTGGTGGAGAAGCTTGCTGGGTTGACTGGGGTTCGGTTGTTTGAAGAGCGCGGGTGATGCGCAGCCGGCGCCTATTCGCGAACAATTCGCAGCAGCGGCTCAAAGCTGTATAGAGCCGGACGCCTGCCTGCGGAGGGCTCCAATGTCTTAACCAGCTCCTTCTCGACCAGGATGCGCGTGAACCGGTGTGCAGTTGCTTCCGGAATCCCCGATTTGCTTGTAAATACATTGTTCCGGAACACGGGACGCGAGAACAAAAAGTCGAGCGCCGAGGTGCTCCATTGAGATGTGAGGATCTGCGGAAATTCCCGCTTGAGCTCGTCGTAAAGATCACGAATCCGTTCTGCGGTCGCAAGGTTCTTATTCGCCTGGGTTTCAAGCGCCTCTAGAAAGAACACAATCCACTCGGTCCACGCACCTGATTTCGAAACCTCGCGCATCCTGTCAATATATTCGTCGCGTCGATCTTCGAAATAGCTGCTGATATAGAAGTGAGGAGCGGATTGCTCCATATTTCCATAGCATTAGCGTGATGAGCATTCGCCCGATTCGGCCATTGCCGTCCTTAAAAGGATGCAATGCCTCAAACTCAAGGTGGGCGACGGCCGTCTTGATCAGTATCTGCCAATTCCTATCCTCGACGAACGAGAAAAGTCGCTCCATCCCATCATTAAGCTGCTCCGGGCGCATCGGGACAAAATGCACTTTGCGGCGCATGCGGTCGGCCAGGTAATTTTGTTCGACCTTGAACTCACCGGGAGAAAGATGTGCACCTCGACCAAAGCCGAGCAGAACCTTGTGAGCGCTCTTGATAAGGAAGCTTGAAAGGGGCGCGCCTTGCTCGATGCTGCGCTGCGCCGCGGTCAGGGCTCGGCTATAGAGGAAGACTTCGATCGCTTCATTCCGATAATGGCCTTCCGGCTCGTTACCGCTTTCCTCCTGATCTGCCTCATACCGCAGGACTTCGTCGAGAGTGCTTACGGTTCCTTCCATTCGGGATGAGACGACAGCTTCCTGATTGCGCAATGGCGCAAGCAGGATTTCACTATTGTGCATGCCTTTCAGCATCTGATCATAACGGGCAAGCGCGGCTGATGCCGAGGCGATCGGCATTATAAGCTGGTTGGCATCGATCCTCTCTGGAGGAAACTGATCGTAGTGGTATTCTACAGCATCTGATAGGTCGAGAGGATGTTGGACCATATTTGACTTCCAGATTTCGCGAAATTTGCAAGGCAAATAGCCTTGTCTGCACCATGATCAACTCAACGGCGTTTGTCTATCAAAACATGCAGATATTGATAGACAAGCAGTTTTGAGTTTGATTCGTGACAGTCAACCTGGCTTGAGATCTGAAATCGCTATTCTTTGAGAGTCAATGAGCTCGCACCAAAGCTCGCAACGAGAACGGGCAAACGCGCGACGACCGCGAAAGGAGCCCCCATGAGCCGCATCTTCATCACCGGTTCCACCGATGGCCTCGGCCTTGCCGCCGCCCGCGCCCTGATGAAGGAAGGCCACGAGGTCGTGCTGCATGCCCGCTCCAGCGAGCGCGCCTCCGATATCTCCGAAATTTCGGCTGCGGCGCTTGGGCTCGCCATCGGCGATCTCGCCAGCGCCGTCGAAACGCGATCGATCGCCCTTCAGGTCAATACCATCGGCCGCATGGACGCCGTCATCCACAATGCCGGCATCTACCTCGAGCGGAGCCGGGGCGAAACGCCGGATGGTCACGCCAAGACGCTGGCGGTGAATGTGCTTGCCCCCTATCTGCTCACCGCCTGGATCACCCGCCCCGATCGCCTGGTCTATCTCAGCAGCGGCATGCACCGCAGCGGCAGCAGCGCCCTTGGCGATATCGATTGGAAGAAGCGGCCGTGGAACGCCAGCCAAGCCTATTCGGAAAGCAAGCTCTACATCGCCACCCTCGCCGCCGCCATCGCCCGCCACTGGCCGGATGTGCTGAGCAACGCCGTGGACCCCGGCTGGGTGCCGACAAAGATGGGCGGCGCCGGCGCGCCCGATAACCTCGAAATGGGGCACCTTACGCAGACATGGCTTGCGACGAGCGACGACGAAGCTGCGAAGATCAGCGGCGGTTATTGGTATCATCGGCAGCGGCGGGAGGCGGCGCTGGAGGTTGGTGATCCGGGGTTTCAGGAGGCGTTGGTGGAGAAGCTCTCCGAACTGACGGGCATCCGTCTGTTCGTGGAGCGCGAGTAAAGGGCAAGACCAGCGAGTTATCGGGCGTTGCTGCATTTCGAACGCGGCGCATTCGACTCGGCCACGTCATCGCGGTTTGGTCGACACCCGCGCCAGGCACGTCGAAAACCATAGAAATATTGAATCCGCCCGGATCATTTGATGCGGCTTCGGGCTCAATCAGGTTCGCCCAATCGCTCTTCAAGCTTCTGTAATCTTTTTTCAGTTCGCCGGTCTTTAGTTCCGAGTGGATCATCTCGATTTCTTCAGGGGTAAGTCGGACGCTTAATACGTATTGACCGGTCAGCGAAATTTCGTTGCTTATCAACTTCACACGTACGTTCCCATCAGAGTCCACCTCGACGTCAGTCTCACCGATTGGATAACTCGCAACCTCGTGAGTGTGTCCCGTATTCCTAGAATAGGCCCATCCTAAAATCTTCATTTTGCTCCTCCCAATCAAAGGCAAGATGTCCCACCGCAGGTCTTCGCGCAAGATTGAGAGAGTCATGAAACACTACATCAGGTTTATTTTGGAATCGAGTGATTGAATAGCGGCGGTTGCGGCGATCTCGCGACAAACTCGGGATCAATGCGGCAGACAGCAGAACAGCAAACCAGCCTTGGGTGCTGTTGGTCGTATACGTGTAGCCCTTAAAGCAAAGCACACGGTCGAGCGACTGTATTCATGCAAACACGCAGTGTTCCAGGATCGGAATTCAGCTATTGTGGTGCATCCTTAAATTGATTCTGAGCCAGAGATTTACCCGATATGGACGCACATGCTGTACCGTTGCTTGCAATCTTCGAAAAGAAAATGCGGCTCGAAATTCCGCTCTTCCAACGCCAATATGTATGGAACAAAGAGCATCAGTGGGAGCCGCTTTGGGAGGATATTTCCCGGAAGTTTATTGAGAATCTGGAGGGCCGGCAGGACGCGCCGGTTCATTTCCTTGGCGCCATGGTGCTCGATCAAAAGCAAACACCTGTAACTCATGTCGAAAAGCGACAGGTGATCGACGGGCAACAACGCTTAACGACACTACAGATTTTTATCTGTGCATTTCGTGATTTCTGCCGGGCAAATGCTTGCGAAGACCTCGCCAAGGAATGCGAGGGCTTCACCGAAAACAAGGGCATGATGGCAAATCCGGACGTCGATCGTTTTAAAGTTTGGCCGACGCAGCTCGATCGCAAGCAGTTTACGGATGTGGTTACCTCCGGATCGCGTGACGAACTAAGGCGTCGCAACCCGCTTGTCTGGCAGAAATATGCTCGTAAGGCGGACCCACTACCGCGGATGGTAGACGCATATCTGTTCTTCTACGACCAACTGGAAGACTTCTTTTTAGGCACCGAGGACGAGCCCCCAATCTCCGCAGAACATCCGATATCCGCACGCCTTGAAGAGTGCTTCCAAGCATTAAAAAACTCCCTTCAGGTAGTAACCATCGACCTCCAGGTCGGTGACGACGCTCAGGTGATATTTGAGACGCTGAATGCCAGAGGGGAGCCGCTCCTTCCTGCTGACCTACTACGAAATTACATTTTTCTCAGGGCAGCGCGCACTGGTAAGGACCAGGAGGCTCTATACCATAAGTATTGGTCTCGGTTTGACGACACTTTTTGGCGGATGGAAGTAAAACAAGGTCGACTTGTCCGCCCCCGAAGTGATCTTTTCATGCAGCATTTTTTATCCAATCAAATTGAAGAAGATATACCGGTAAAGCATCTCTTTGTTGAATATAGAAATTGGATCGAAAAAAAGACACCGTTTGCTGACGTTGAACAAGAACTTCAAACACTCGCGCGTTATGGCGATAATTTTCGGGAAATTATCGCCCCTTCGCCTGAGCATCAGATTTATGGACTGGCAAGCTTTTTGGAAGCGTTCGACATTAGAACGGCCTACCCACTTCTGTTGCTCCTTCTCGACACGAATCTGTCGGAAGACGAATGGATATCAATAACCACCGTGCTTGAGACATATTTGCTTCGAAGGGCGATCTGTGGGTGGAATACCAAGAATTATAATCGCATTTTTCTACAGGCAACAAAGGCGCTGCGCCGCAATGGGGTTACAGCCCGCAACCTAGCAGCGCAATTAGCTTCCCAAACAGGTGAATCTTCCGCTTGGCCAACGGACGCAGCTGTAGAGCAGGCCTGGATGTCTCAACGCGCCTACGAGCTCGGAAACGCCAAGCTTGTTCATATCTTTAGCCGCCTCAACGCCACTTACCTGAGCGGGAAATCGGAAGCTCTGATTTTCCAAGAACAACCTTCGATCGAACACATAATGCCGCAAGCGTGGCTTGAGCATTGGCCCCTTTCAAATGGCGAAAAGGGGTTGCACTTTTTCGAACTCCTCAACACCGAGGAAGGAGATGAAAACGCAGGGTTGACTAAGTGTCGAAATGACAAAATCCAATCTTTCGGTAACCTAACCATTCTGACTCAAGGACTTAATTCTGCGCAATCGCACTTGGGTTGGGAGCAGAAGCGTCCTGAACTTTTGAAACACTCTCTTCTCTCACTGAACCAAGACATTTCGAAATACGCTGTATGGGATGAAAATTCCATCGAACAGCGCGCGAGAGAACTCCTTTCCAGAGCGCTCCAAATCTGGCCATCCGCCTCGATTTTTTCGCCAAGAGAGGCGATTTGAGGGCGACGCGTCAGAGGCGCCCCCGATGTTTACCTGAACGTAAGCAGCTGCAGAAAGTTTGCCGAGTTATTCGGTGATAGTCATCCAGCGGCTATCGAATAGCAATCATTGAGGCGGCCTTTTCAGCGAGCGAAGGGCGGCGAAAATTGCAGAGACGAATCGATGGACATGAGATTTCGAGAATATGTTGATGCCCTTCATCCAAAGTACATTGCGCTGATGAACATGGCGCCTATCCTTGGTGGCAACCTTCCTGATCATATCAAGGGCAGCGGCGTCTACATATTTACAGAAAACGGCGTCAACCAATACGTCGGCCGGACCCGCAATGTCCAGCAACGATACAAACAACACATTGGCCAGAAGACCACGCAAAACAACGCTCCGTTCGCATTCAAGTTAGCGCGGGTTGCGGCAGGGATTCCCAGGCCGACCTATAAGAGCGACGAGTTTACGCGAGCGCGGCTGATGTTGAATGAGAACTTCGTAGCAGAGTTTCGAGCGGCGACCGAGCGGATCAAGGCGATGGAATTTCGCTTCGTGAACGAGGAAGATCCGACGCGGCAATGCTTGCTCGAAGTGTACGTGAGCGTGGTAGCGGGAAGTACATGCAACGATTTTGCTACGACGTGAACCCTCTCACAGATGATGTTTGAACCGACGCTTCGAAGCTGGCCTCGGTTTTACTGCCTCAGGGCAAGGTCACCGGCGCCCGCCTTATAGGGCTTTCGCCGAAACCCAGAAGAATTGTTGCATGCAGCCTCACGAGCACAGTCGAGCGGCCCTCATATAAAAAGCTGATTTAAGCTGCAGGATTCACGAGATCCATAAGCTTGGCATAGTCAGTCACCACATCATATTTCACGCGATCCCGTGTAATACTTCGACTGATCTCGTCGAAGAATTTCCGTGCGCACTCGATCTTCGTTTTCTCGATTTCGCGAAGCTTCATCGATGACATAGATCCCTTCGTCTCGGCGACAAAGTAAATGTGCCTGACACTTCCCGATTTGAAGGATATTGCCCAGTCCGGATTATAGTCGCCGACAGGAGTGGGAATCAGGAAACCCCGCGGCAGTTTGGCATAGACGACAACCTCGCTGCTCGTGTCCAATTCCTTGACGAACTCCCGCTCTACTTGAGAATCCGTGATCGCGTAGTCAAAGATATGCCTATTCAGCTTAGCTGTGGCCCTCGAGAAATCTTGGCCCGTCTGGGCTGCGGTGAAAATATTGACCGAGTGCCTCCCGTCAATCTCATCATAGGTCAACCGCTCGATCACCATAGAAGCCTTCTGTTCGGCGATGACCCGCGAAGCCTCGGCGATGAAGTGCTCAGGATTCGTCTTGAACTGCGCGAAAATGGCCGGCTCGATCTGCCCAAGGATACTCGCGGTGGTCTTCCTCGTCAGCTCGGACGCTTCGGCCACTTTCCCGAGAAGATCATATTTCACCAATGAAACGACGGAATCTGCCTGGTACGTCGCTTGCTCATTCTCTTCGAAGCCTTCACCACGAGCTAGCTCGCCGTCAGTGAGAGTGTCTCTCTGGGTCCCGATTTTGACCGTGTACCGCAGCGGGGTTACCCGCAACTCCTGTTCAATGCATCAACGCTCTTTTGAACGAGTTCGGCGGACTCAAACTCCACCCGATAGACGGCTTTTTGATTGATCCGCGCCCAGAGCTCCTGGAACTCCTTCCTCTCAAAATTTGCGTTCAGCGGATTGGTCTTCGGCTTTCGGCCGTCATCGACCTTCGGCATCTGTGCGATGCTAAACACACTATCGACCAGTTCGAATACCTGGTCTGCATACGGCTTCAACTCCGCTGGCAATTCTGCCAGCGTTCCCGCCGCTTTGGCTTCGTGATAAGTGTCGGCGATCTGGTCGGCATCGTCGGTATAGTCATTCTTGACGAGATAGCGGTAGATCTGCTTCGCCATGGCCGCAGGCACCTCGACCGAACCGTGATCTGTGGTGATTGTCTTGCCAGTAAAGTAGGCCTCGGTTGCCAAGCGGGGACGAGATGACAAAGTTTCCGCAATCTCCCCCTGCAGCCCGGCAACGAAGTCCTTGTAACTCTCGCTCGCCACGACGGTAAGCACGTTAATGTCATGCACCAAACTAGGATTATCCATACGGTCGCCGTGCTGATCGACGCTCAATCGTAAGCCTCGACCAACCTCCTGGCGGCGAGAGATCGTGTTGTCACTGTGCTTCAGCATGCACATCACGAAGACGTTCGGATTGTCCCATCCTTCGCGCAATGCTGAATGAGAGAAAACAAATCTCACCATACGTTTAGCGCGATCTTCAGCGCCATCCTTTGGTCGATGAAAGGAAAGTAGGCTTTCCTTGTCCTTCAATATCAAGTCGTAAGCATCGACATCTTCAGAATCGACCGCCTTCGCGCTAACATCAGGGTTCTTAAGGCGATTGGTCTTTTTGTCGACCGAGAAATAGCCGCTGTGCGTCTTAGCTGAGTCGATCCCAGCGAGGTAATTTCTATAGTCTTCGTTGTCGATTGCCAGCTCGGACAGATACTCGTCCTGGAGAAGAGCGTACTCCTCTTCGAAAACGCGAGCATACTCGCCTTGCTCGTCGGCTTGGCTATAGTCCCGGTACTTCACCACCTCGTCGATGAAGAAGAGCGACAGAACTTTGATTCAAGGGAGAATAGCTGCTTCTCCTTGTCCAGATGGGCCTTGATCGTCTCACGAATCTGGATACGCCGTATGTCGCGCTCCGAAACGTCACCGCTCGCTTCGCCGGCCTTCAGCACCACGCCATTCGTAAATTGGACCGTGTCGGTGTTGTAGTCGATCTGGCTAATCGTGAAGCCACGATACTGATCGAGTTCACCTGACTCGACAAATAGATCATCGCCGAATTCCAAGCGACGAAGCTGCCGCTTGATCTCGCCCGATTTCAGCTTCACCTCCAGTTCCATCCGGGCCACTGGAGCCTTTTTGGAGATGTCGATTCCTTCGAGATACAGATAGGCGTTGGTTCCGGCCAGCCCGCGAGTCTGGATGCCGCGCACGGCGATCTTTTTCACAAGCTTCTGATTGTAGGCGTCTAACGCATCGAGCCGGTGGACGCGATTGTGCTGGGTCTTATGGGTTGCTGAATAACGGAGGATCATCAGTGGCTTAAATTCTGCAAATGCCTTGAGCGTAGCCTCGCCCTCCATCTTCTGGGGCTCGTCTAGAATGAGGATCGGTCGGTTTGAAGCAATAACGTCAATAGGGCGACGCGATTGAAAGTCGTCCAACTCCTGAAGATTCGTCGAGCTTCTTCGCTAGCGTTCGCTTTGGTTGCAGCGTTGAAAGCCTGGATGTTGATGACCATGACGTTGATGCCAACATCTGAGGAGAAGCTCTCCAGCTCCGGCAAGCGCTTGGAGTTGTAAAGAAAGAAGCGGGCCTTTTTGCCATAGCTTTCGGTGAAATGGTCGGCCGTGATCTGGAGCGATTTATAGACACCCTCACGTATGGCGATCGACGGCACCATGATGATGAATTTTGACCACCCATAGCGCTCGTTCATCTCGAAGATGGTCTTGATGTAGCAATAGGTCTTGCCGGTTCCCGTCTCCATTTCGACATCGAGATGAACGCGCGTTGCTGCGAGGACATCGCGACGATAATTCGCTGGTGCAGCTACACGCTGATTGCTCCTGTCCAGCACCATGAAATCATCAAGGCGCTGCGACATGGGCAGATTCTGCTGCCGCTGGACCTGCTTGATATTTTCCAGAATCTGTTGCTCGCTGAGTGCGAAATCGGCATTCTTAAACCCTTCCTCGAAAGCGCTCGACTGCGCCTTACGGCCGGGGTCGATCCGATAGGACAGGCCGTCAATCTTTGGCTGGCCAGCGAAACAATCGATCACGGATTCAACAGCGCTGGTCTGGTATGGCTGGACTTTGAATTTCAGCTTCATGGTCGCGGCCTCAGATCGCTTTGACTTCGGTGGAAGGCGAAAGCTGACGGAAAACCTGTTCGACGTTGATCTTCAGCGCGTCCGAAACGAAGCCGTTGTCGCGGAAGACGACGCGCAACGGTTCACGTTTCGCCAGTTCCTTCACCAGTTCCTCGGTCACACCATTTTCGAAGCAGGCGACGAGGGCATTGTCATCCACGAAGAACACAGTTTTCCCATGCACAGTCTCGCGACGGATGGAGAGTGTCAGGTCCACACCCCAATCGACGAGCACCTGGAACAACAGGTCCTCCGCCGTGCGTCCCTGCTTCACGTTCTCGACCATGTCGAGAAGGTCGCCCTGCTTGAGTTCATCGGGGCGGTAGTAAACGTCTTTCATGTTCGAGGTATCGATCTTCAGGACTCGGAAACCCACATCGCGATCCCACTCAGGGTGAAATTCACTCGATACGGCCTTTATTCCGGCACGCCGTATACGCTCCTTCGAGATCTCCGAAATCAACGGTCTGAAGCCCAAATTGGAACAGAACTGGTGAGATTCTTTCGCATCCTTGCTGTCTTGTCCGATCTCTTCAGGATACTGAATGCTAATGAACCGTCGGCGACCGCCTTGGCGGCGCCCGAGTTCGATGACAGCATGGGCAAGAGTTGCAGACCCAGCGAACAAGTCTACACAGATATCATCATGACCGGTCACAAAAGAGATTAATCGCTCCATCAGCAGCACAGGCTTTGGATTTGAAAAAATCTTCTTCCCTTCGGGAAATAGTGCTTTTAAATCATAGGGGCCGGTTCGACCATCAAGCTCGAAAACGCTAGACAGTTTATCCTCAAACTCGTTTGCATAGACTTTCAGTTCAATTATCTTGCTTTCATCATCTCCAAAAAGGATTCTCCCCTCCGCAAGAAGACGATTCATTGTCTCCTTTGGAAAGCGATAGCCCATCAAAGGCTGCTTACAGGCTCGACCGGTTTCCGGGTGAAAAACATCATAGCGATAGCCCTCTTTTCCGGGGTTGTGGACGCTTTGGCTACCGGTATAAACCCCACCTGCGTCAATATATTTGTATCTATCAAGAGGCCCAAGTTGACTCTTGTTCTCTCTGAACCATTCAGAATAGGCGTATTGAAGAGCGTCTAAATCTTTATATCTTTGGATAAGTTCATCACCGATAAGCTTAATGGCATCCTTCACATCTGATACTTGGCTTTTCCATACGCCCTCCAAAGCCTGCTTATTTCTCGCGTAAACATGGATGCTCTCATGCTCAACCGCGACATTGGTGGGATTATTATCAGTCGCATTTTTCCATATTACAGTTCCAACAAAATTCGCTTCACCGAAAATTTCGTTGCAGAGGTGAACTACGTTTGCGGTTTCAGCGTCGTCAATAGAGATCATTATGACACCATTGGCAGACAGCAAATTCTTGGCGACCCTTAATCTCTGATACATCATACCAAGCCAATCGGAATGAAATCGTCCGTTGGACTCTGTATTTGCTACGAGCTTATTATCTTCTATATCTATTTGGTTGGTTTCTCGAAGATAATCGAATGTATTTCCGACGAAATCGTCTCTATATACGAGGTTGTTACCCTTCTTTCTGTTGTAAGGAGGATCGAGATAGATAAATTTTATGGAGCCGAGATATGTTTCCTGTAGAAGCTTCAGTGCTTCCAGATTGTCGCCTTCAATGAACAGATTTCTTGTATTTTCAAAGTCAACACTTTCTTCAACTGACGGACGAAGGGTCTTCGCCACCGGGGCATTGGAAGCCAACAGGGACGCGCGTTTTCCTGGCCAGTCCAGTCGATATCTCTCGTGTGGCCCCTCGACGACATGGTCACTCAGTTCCTGCTTAAGCTGATCAAAATCCACGGCTAAGCGCAATTCTCCTGTCGCGCTGTCGCGAGCCTCGGTCACGCAGCCGGGGAACATGTCGCGGATTTTGGCGATGTTCTGCTGGCTAATGTCTGGGCTATGCATCTTCAATTTTTCCATAAATCACTTCTTTCCAAAATCTACGACGTCGTATTTCCAGCCAAAGTAGCTGTAAAGGAAGTCGCCTGTCCCCTCTCTGTCGGTCAACTTCGCGCAGATCGTGAACACTGTTCCTACGGGATAATTATGGCTTAGGCTTTTTGAGCACTCCACGTGCATTATTGTCGGAAAACCCTTTCCGGGGTGAGGACAGATGTGGACGTCTCTATGCAAGCCAGACATGCTGTTTGGGCGATAACTTTCCACCAACACTACCTGATGATGTTCATTCGACTTCGCTATTCCCACCTCCACTCAACCTTTTCAACTCTTCCCTGGCAGCACGCAGTTCGGCATTGATCGCTACGCGCTTGTTGAATTGCTTCTCGCGTGCGATCCGGGCCTTGATCCGCTCAACCTCGCGGGTCTTGGCCTTGATCGCCTCAGCTTGGGCGATCCGGGTTTCAAGCGAAATAGGTTCCATCGCAGCGGCCGCGATGAACGATGCATGCGGCGCCTCGGCCATGCCGGGAACAAGTCGAGCTGCCTGCCTCTCGACCAGCGGGCTTAGAAGTCGCTCATAGAGCGCGCCCATGTTCAGTGCCACGGGCATGGCTGCGCGGGGCGCATGCTCCGACAGCCAATCGCTTTCGAAATAGTCTCCCAGCACCCATCTACTACCGTCAGATCTGCTGGGCCGCTTATAGGCGGCCGCCAGCTTGATACGGCCGCCATGTTCCAGCTCAAAGACCAGCGGAAAAGGAATAGCTCGGTCTATGGCGCGTAACACGTCCTGATTGAGCGTCGGCTCTCTTTGCAGGATGCGGAACACCTGAATCTCAGCTACCGACTTCGTTGCAGCCAGATTGATCGTCTCCGGAGCCAGTTTGTGGGACCAGACGATCTGATCCACTTCGCGAACGAAAAGGTCCTTAAGCGCGGAGTTCGCGCCCGCGTGTTCGTAAATCTTGTTCTTGGGGATCACGCGTCCGAAGGCGGCGGCACGTGGCCAGTCGTATAGCATCACAGCTACCCTTCAATGACCAGGAAGGCGATCAGCTCGAAATCGTCCAGACCCTTGATCATGTGGGTAAGCGCCGATGTACGGCCACCGCTGAACAGGCTGTCGATGTCCTTTTCTTCCTTTACCTCGATCATGGAGCGGATCGCCTGACCAAGCAGGTGCGAATAGTGCCCCATCTTGCGTCCATCCTCCGTACGTTCGTTAAAGATGCGGCAGATGTCGCGGATCGGATCGGCCCGACCTTTGCAGCTCGTTCGAATGAGGTCGAGCAGGCGCTTGACCTCCGTATGGTCGGCGACGATCTCACCGGTGTCACCGATATAGACAAGGTAGAACGGGTGCAGGCGGTTCTGCTGGTTGACGTTGACGCTGTCATGGATGTTCTTTAGCGCGAAAATGACGCCGGGGCGCAGTCCTAGCTCCGGCTGCGCCGGGACAACCGCGTGCATGCCAAACGGCACGTTGTCGAGCTCGCCATGTTCTTTAACATAGTTGAGCAGGTCCATGCGGAAATCGTTCAAACCGAGGTCTGTGATTGAGATGCCGGCCTTCACATCCTCCAACTCTATCACCTCGTCCTGGAGCCGCTTGAGCTGCTCCTTACGATAGGAAATGTCGCTCGACTTGGCGGTAAGGACGTTGTCGTCGCCGGTAGCGGTGACGTCCGCGATCACCATGCGGTTTTCGACCCGCTCCTTGAGGTTGATGTACTCGTCGAGGGTTATGTCCGGCCAATAGTTCACCAACTGGATTTGGCTGTTGGGCGAACCGATACGATCGATCCGGCCGAAGCGCTGAATGATCCTGACGGGGTTCCAATGGATGTCGTAGTTGATCAGGAAGTCGCAGTCCTGGAGGTTCTGACCTTCCGAAATGCAGTCGGTACCGATGAGGACGTCCAACTCAGCCGGATCATTCGGCAGGGTGATCGCCTTCTCCTTCGAGCGAGGTGAGAACAGAGTCAGGACGCTTTGAAAGTCATAAGCTTTTTTAAGCGTCGTCTTCGGCGCCCCCGAACCGGTGACCTGACCAACGTGAAGGCCGAGCCCCTGGGCGACGGGAGCAAGATTCTCGAAGAGATAGTTAGCTGTGTCGGCAAAGGCGGTGAAAATGATGACCTTGCGGTTTCCCAGATTCAGCGGCTCCGCAATCTTTTGCTTGATGATTGCAAGCATGTGCTGGAGCTTGGCATCGTCTTCAGGCGCCACCCTATCCATGGAGCCGATCAAGCTCTCGATCAGCGCCAGGTCGGCCGCCAGGTCATGCTTCCAAGACGGCAGATCCATGTCGCCAAGGCTGATCTGGACTTTCTTGCCGACGGTAAACTCGTCGAGACCGTTCAGATCATCATCCTCGGGATCGAAATCGCTGACATCCTCAAGGTGGTCGCTGACACTCCCACTCCGTCCCGTTCTCTCGAACTCCGCAATAGCGTCGAGCGCGCGGGAAATATTGGTCCCGAGCGACCCAAGCGTCAGCCGGAATGCGGCGACCGAGCTTTCCAAACGCTTCAGCAGATTGGTCGTCATGAGCGCTTGAAGGCTGCGCTCGCGATCGGCCTGCCGCAGCTTGCGCCGACCGCCCTCGATCTGTGTGTCGTAGATTTCCTCGTATTTCCGCAAACGGCTCGGCAGGATGTAACTGATCGGTGCATAGACTGCGAGCTTCAGCACCGATAAGTGTGTGAAGATGTCGTTCAGCCCCATCACGTCAGGCCTCTGGGTGATCGGGCAATGAAACGAGAGCGGCTTGCGCCGCTGTGGGAACTTGCCGATGTCCTTCGTGTCATAGAAAGTCTCAATGTGCTTTCGCGACCGCGCGATCGTCACGGCATCTAGCAGTTCAAAAAAATCGAAATCCAGCGTCTTCAGGATCGACGCCGCTGTCCGCTCTTCTGACGGCAGCGCCGACCACTCATTAAAGGCCTTTTGAGCACGCCGGAAGATTTCCTCAATACTGATCTCGGATTTCAGGCTCTTGCTTAGGGCATCCGACTGCCCCTCGTAGGCGAGTGCGAGCTGATTGCGCAGATCCGTGAAGCGGTTGTTCACCGGAGTGGCGGAAAGCATCAGAACCTTCGTCTTCACGCCATCCCGGATCACCCTGTTCATCAGCTTCTGATAGCGGGTTTCTCGATCTTTGAAGACTTCGTTGTTCCGGAAATTATGGGACTCGTCGATCACGACAAGATCGTAGTTGCCCCAATTCACGCGACTGAGCGGGATGCCGAAAGATTCCCCTGACGTCCGGGAAAGATCAGTGTGGCAAAGGACGTCGTAGTTGAAGCGATCCTTAGCGAAAATATTGGTCGTCAGATTGGTGTTATAGTTCAGCCAATTGTCCGCGAGCTTCTTTGGGCAAAGGACAAGCACAGCGCGGTTACGCAGTTCGTAATATTTGATCACGGCCAAAGCTGTGAACGTCTTTCCGAGACCAACGGAGTCGGCGAGAATGCAGCCGTTATAGGTTTCCAGCTTGTTTATAATGCCGGTCGCGGCGTCTCGTTGGTAGTTGAACAACTTGTTCCAGACGATGCTATCGCGATATCCCGTTAAGTCATTCGGCAGAACGTCCTCGTCGATATCCTCCAGAAACTCCCGGAAGATGTTGTAAAGCATCGCGAAATAAACGCGTTCAGGCGAATTATCCTGGTAGACCGACTCGATATGGTCGCAAATCGCTTCGGTGACGTCCTCCAACTTCTCGCTGTCATTCCAAATCTGATTGAACAGTTGAAGATAGACGCTGGTATGGCTTGGCTCATCCGTGCGTGTCACGAAATTGGAGACGGCATTCCCCTTTTGGTAACCGAGGTCGACGGCGGTAAAGCCGCTGATCGGCATATAAGCCACGGCGGCGTCTCCCGCGGCCACATGGAGAAAGGGCTGCATCGGCGCCTGAGTGGTGTTGGATTTGAAGCGGGTTTTCTTTCTGATCCATTCCGCGCATTCCCGCGCCACCGCGCGCTGAGTCAGCGTATTGCGGAGCTTAATTTCGAACTCCGTGCCATAGAGACTACTCTCACGGCTCAATTTCGGAATGAAAAACTCTCGCCTCTCTTTGCGCAGCCGATCCCCTACCTCGGTCGTAATGAAAGTTGGCGACGTAAAGATGAATTGCAGGCTTTCCACCCTGGAAAGCTCTGCTTTGAGAGCTTCGAAGGCATAGATCGAAAAGCAGGACGCGGCGACCTTAACCCGCGAGCCGCGAACAAGTGTCGCCTTCAAATCATCGCCGAGAAGCTGGGATGTATTATCAATGATTCGCATCAACGACTTCTCAATTCGAGGAAAAGGCGACAGGGGTCAGAGTGCCTCGAGCCATGACACCGACCGCCGACCTCATTGAAAATACTCCTCAAATCGACATGCCGGCTAGAATTGACCGTGCCCAAAATTATCCCGGCCAAGAGAGGGATCGCTGCATGTTTATATAAGATATGTAATCCCATCGTGCCCCCGCTCGAAGCTAACTTAACGTTAGAGCGTCAGCAACTTGAAATACGCGAAGCCAGATCAATGCAACGCGGATAGAGCTTCTTTGCAAAGCAATTCACATTAAATTGCCCTCTGCCGCCATGGCCAGCTCATAAAGATATAAATACAATCCTATGATTATCTTTGGAGACCGAGCATGTAAGGTGGCCATCGATCTTGCCGCAAGCAACCATTCGCTTGCCCTCGAAGCTCAGCAGGCGTCTGGAAGAATGGTAAGACACAAGGAAGCAATACGAAACTGGCTGGGGCGCCTGGATTCTGAACCAGGGATGACGGTACCAAAAACCGTTGCCTTACCGCTTGGCGACGCCCCACCAGAGCTTGAGCGGAAACCGCCTGCTCAAATCGACGCCTGATTAGCAAAGCTCTTCGCCTGTCACAATGACTAAGTTTAACCCGGCGCAGATTTATGCGATGCGCGGTGGCGGCAGTCGTGCTAGAAATTGGCGACGTCATCGGCCCGAGATCATTCCTTCATGGACAGTCCCGCATTCGACCTCGCTTTCGAGCCGGCCTATGGGCAGGCCGTGCCGGTTGTTGCAGGTGTCGAGCGGGTTACAGTGAACAATCCCGGGCCTTTCACCTTTTTCGGCACCAACAGCTATATCGTCGGCTCCTCCTCGGTCGCCGTCATCGATCCCGGCCCGGAGGACGAGGCGCATTATCAGGCGCTGATGGCAGCGCTTGCCGGCCGCGCGGTGACGCATATCGTCGTCAGCCACACGCATCGCGACCACTCGCCGCTTTCCAGGCGGCTGCAGGCGGCAACGGGGGCGGTGACGGTGGGGCAAGGGCCGCACCGGCCGGCGCGGCCGCTTAGGGATGGCGAGATCAATCCTTTCTCCGAAAGCTCGGATCTATCCTTCATGCCGGATATCGCGATCGGCGACGGCGAGACGATTGCGGGCGATGGCTGGGCGCTGAGCGCGGTGCTGACGCCGGGGCACACGGCTAATCATGCCGCCTTCGCGCTCGAAGGTCGCGACATCCTCTTCTCCGGCGATCACGTCATGGCCTGGTCGACCTCGATCGTCGCGCCGCCGGATGGTTCGATGGCGGATTACATGACCTCGCTCGACCGGCTGATCGAACGCGACGACCGGCTGTTGCTGCCCGGCCATGGCGGGCCGGTGACGGAGCCCGCAAGTTTCCTGCGGGCGCTGAAGGCGCATCGACTGAAGCGCGAGCGGGCGGTGCTGGCGCGCATCCGGGCGGGCGATCGTGGCATCGCCGAGATGGTGAAGGCGATCTATCGCGATACCGATCCGAAGCTGCATGGGGCAGCCGCGCTTTCCGTGCTCGCCCATATCGAGGATCTCCTGGAGCGCGGTATGATTGCGGCGGATGGGCCGCCTTCGCTTGCCGCCGGCTACCGGCCGGCGTAAGGGAGATGAGGGGGAGAGATGAGCATGGGGCGCGCCGAATACAGCTATCGCGAAGATCCTGATGTGCCTGATTTTGCCGATGACCGGCCGTTGATCATCTTCGACGGCGAATGTGTGTTCTGCTCCGGCTGGGTGAAATTCGCGCTGAAACATGACAAGCAGCAGCGATACCGCTTTCTGGCAGCGCAGACGCCGCTCGGCCAATCGCTATACCGGCATTATGGGCTGCATGCGCGCGACTACGAGACCAATATCCTGATCGAAAACGGGCGCGCCTTTTTCAAGTCAGACGGCTCGATCCGCATGGTGGCGGGGCTCGGCTTTCCCTATTCGCTGGTCAAGATTTTCCGGCTGCTGCCGCGGCGGGCGGCCGATGCGCTCTATGAATTCATCGCCCGCAACAGGCTGAAGATTGCCGGCCGGCAAAGCTGCATGGTGCCGACGCCGCAGCAGCGCAGCCGGTTCATCGCATGAGCGGCGAGCGATTTTGCCTGCTCATCATCGGCGGCTACGGCACGTTTGGCGGGCGGCTTGCCCGGCTGCTGGGCGATGAACCGCGGCTGAGGCTGCTGGTTGCGGGGCGCTCGCTTGAGAAGGCTGACGATTTCGTTGCCGATCTCCGGACTCCGAAAGATGGCGCCGAGGGCCTGGGCAGCAACAATCTCGGCGCGATGGTGCAGGCGGTGCGCTTTGATCGCGATGGCGATCTCACCGAACAGCTGACGCGGATGAGGCCTGATCTGGTCGTCGATGCCTCGGGGCCGTTCCAGAGCTTCGGCAAGCATGCCTATAAGGTGGCCGAGGCCTGCATCGATCTCGGCATCGATTATGCCGATATCGCCGACAGCACCGGCTTCGTCGCCGGCATCGGTGGGCTCGATGCGGCAGCCAAGGCCAAGGGCACCTTTGCGCTCTCGGGGCTCAGCAGCCTGCCCGCCCTCTCCTTCGCAGCACTGGATGCGATGGCGCCGCATTTCTCCCGGGTCGAGAGTGTCGCGGCGGGCATTGCCCCGTCGGCGCATGTCAAGATCGGGCTCAATGTCGTCAGGGCGATATCAAGCTATGCCGGCAAGAAGGTTCCGGTGCTGCGCGATGGCCAGCCGGCCTCCGGCCGCGGGCTGATCGATGCGATGCGGGTGACGGTGGCGCCGCCGGGGGTCAAGCCGCTGCGCAGCCGGAAATTCCTGCTGGTGGATGCGCCGGATCTCAAGTTGCTGCCGGCGCGCTTTGCCGATCTCCAATCCAGCTTCACCGGGGTGGGAACGGAACCGCAGCCGCTGCAACGCTTGCTCAGCTTCTCGGCAAGGCTCGTCCGCCTCCGGCTGCTGCCGTCGCTGCTGCCGTTTGCGCGGCTGCTGCAGCGGGCCAGCCACGCTTTCGCGGTGGGTGACCATCGCGGCGGCATGTTCGTCCGCGTCGGCGGCATCGATCACGCCGGAAAGCGGCTGACGTCCGGCTGGCATCTGATTGCCGAAGGTGATGACGGGCCGTTCATCCCCGTGATCGGCGTCGAAGCGCTGGTGCGCCGGCTGCTGACCGGCATGCGGCCGGAGAATGGCGCGCGGCCGGCGGCAGGCGAATTGCAGCTTGCGGATTTCGAAGCGGCCTTCCAGCGGTTTTCGATCACATCCGGCATCACGACGGAAAACGAGGAGGCGCGCCAGCCGCTCTACCAGAGAATCCTCGGCAGCGCCTGGGATCAGCTGCCGCCCGCCCTCGCCGTCCTGCATGCCGGCGGCGCGCGCGTCGCCTCCGGCCGGGCGCGGATCGAGCGCGGCGGCGGGCTGTTGGCGAGGATCGTCGCTGGGGTGATCGGTTTTCCCAAGGCGGGTGAGGATGTGCCGGTGACGGTGCGTTTCGTGACCGATGGCGACAAGGAGATCTGGACGCGCGATTTTGGCGGCACGGTCTTCCGCAGCTGGCAGGTCGAGGCAAAGGGCCGCGACCGGCATCTGCTCGCCGAGGTCTTCGGGCCGTTCCGGGTGCTGTTGGCGCCGGTGCCGGATGGGGAAAAGCTGCGGCTCGTCGTGCGCGGCTGGCGGTTCTGCGGCATTCCGCTGCCGATGTTCCTGGCGCCTGGCGGGGAGACGTATGAGGAGGAGCGTGATGGGCGGTTTCACTTCCACGTGGAGATCGGTGGGCGGCTGACGGGGTTGGTGGTGCGGTATGCGGGGTGGTTGGTGGTGGAGTGAGGGGGCATGTCTCCCCTTCTCCCCAGCGGGGAGAAGGTGGCCCGAAGGGTCGGATGAGGGGGCCACACGGCACGCCCTCTCATTTTAACTATCCCGCCATGCCGACGCGAGCGCTGTCGAATTCCGCATGAGCGTTGTGAAGAAAGACCGGCTTCGCCGGCCCCCTCATCCGCCCTACGGGCACTGACCGGGGTCGAGCCGCGGGTCTCGACCCGTCCTTCGGACCCCCGCTGGGGAGAAGAGGGAATCGAGACGCTGCGGTCCAAGGCGTTGTGTTTGCCGCACCCTATCCCGGCCCTTCGCTTTGGGCTCAGGGCGTTCGCCGCTGCAATCGATTCACTGGATCGATTGCTGCCGCCTGCAGCGGCACCGCGGCTCACCCACCCGCAATTCCCAGCAGCTCAGCATCCAGCGCCTTCAGATAATCGCCGGCGATTTCGGCGCTGAAGCCGAGGTCGTGTTGGCCGTAGCGGGAGGCGACGCGGATGTCGACGAAGGTGGTTTCGGCCTCTTCGCGCAGCCGAATGATGAAATCGAAGCGCAGGCCGAGGATCAGCGTGCGCGTGGTGCCCTGCAGCGTCACGCCGTTGACGCCGCGGATCAGTTTGGCGACATCGTCGTCATAAGGGCGCGGCGTCGGCACGGGGATGATATCGGGCGCATCGGCCACGGCATCGTCGCTCGCCTCCGGCGGCTTGACCGGTCTGTCCTCGGGATCGCGGCCGGGCTCGGTGTCGCCACTGCTCTTGGTGATGGTCATGCCGCTCATCTTGGCGACCTTGCGCACCGCTTCGAGCACGCGGTCGAGCGCGCCCTCGTAGCGCCGGCCGGTGAGTTCGGGATAGGCGGCGAGCTGCTTTTCGCGATCCTCCGGCGTCACCTCAACCCTGCGCTTCAGCCAGATCTGGTTGAAATACGGCTGCGACAGCCAGTCGGGTGCGGAGACCGGATCGGTGGAAACGTCGTAGATATCAGGCAGCGTCATGTAGCGCTCGGTGGCATAGGCGCCGAGGCCCAGCGGAAAGGCAGCATAGATCAACGCCGCCAGCGCCGCCAGCCCGCCTTCGGCCCCCGTCATCCAGAGGCTGCGCAGCCCGAGTGCGGCGAGCATGACAGCGAGAAGCGCGCCGCCGGCGGCGGCAATCAGCAGCAGCACCAGATAGGGTGTGGCGAGGCCGCCGAAGCGATGGGCGATCATGACAGCCAGCGCCAGCACCAGGGAAAACGCCCCGAGCAGCCGCGAAAAGCGGGCGGCGCTGGAAACGGGGCGGTCATAGCGGATGGCCATCAAACTTACCGGTTGCTCGTCAGCGCCCGCGCGTTCGACCACGCAAATCGCCTCAACCCTGTTTAGAGCATGATGCCGAAAAGTGTGAAGCGGTTTTCGGACGATATCATGCTCTATTCTTTGATTTAGATCCGGATTCAGATTTTAGGCCGGCCCGGCCTGAAGTCATCCGGACCTGGGGCAAGATTCGGCTAAATTGAAACGATTGTCTGAAGCATTGCGTTGGAATCCTGGGCGATGGCCATGGCGAAACGGGGCCTTCTTTATAAGCCCTTGCTGATATGTCAAAAAAAGGCCATTCTGCCGCGGTTTCATCTCCAGATGCAGAGGAGAGACGGGATGATTTCACCCGACATGGCAGCAAGGCCGCAGGCGTCCGCGCTTGGCGGAACCGACCACCAGTCCGAAACGATGCTGCCGCTGGAGCTGCTCGAACTCGAACTTTCGCTCGAAAGCTATGCCGGCGGCGATACCGACTTCTGCGCGGCGGTGCGCCAGGCCGCGGCACGCTCCGGTGGCGAATTGCTGTTCGACCTTCCGGCCGGCGGCCTCGTCCAGGATTGCCGGCGTATCGCCGTGCTGCGCATTCCGGGCGATGGCCGGGAGATGCGCGTCGTGCTGGCGCTGCTCGATGATAACGGCACTGAGATCCGCATGCAGGCGCCCGATGAAGAGACCGCGCCGCTGGTGCGTTTCGCCGATGCCTTCATCGAAGTGCTGGAGCGGATCTGAGTTTCATTTTTTTACGCAATTCCGGACGGAAAACCGCTTCACACTTTTCCTGGAATTGCTCTACCGGCGCTCGGCCGCAGCTTCCGCGACGCTGCGGAAGGGGAACTTGCGCCCGCATTCGCACTTGATCACGAAATTTTCCTGGTGGTTGGAAGGCCGCTGCACGCCAAAGCCGCGCGGCAGCTGATCGACCTTGAAATCCGGATGCTTGCGCTTGGGATCATCGACCTCCGAGGCCTCGGCAAAGCCCTCATTGCCGCATTGCGGACAGTTCAGTTTTTTCGAAAATCGATCGCGAAGGGCCATGCTCGTTCCAAGGTTTGCAAGCTTTCCTCATACATAGGAATGGCCCTGATGCATAGAAAGGTTGGCCGGCAAAAGTGGAACTAAGTGCCGAGGCTGCCGTTCCTTTTTCGAAAAGGAGGCACTCATGCCCAACAAACACCCGATCCCGACACCCAATGCCGATACCCCGCACGGCCCGACGCCGACATCAGGCACTCCCGATCGCATCCAGGAAAAACCGCCACAGACGCCGGCGCAGGATCCGGACGATACGAAGAACCCTCTGGATCCGCCGGTTGATCCGGCGCTGCTGCCGATCGGGGATCCGGCTGGGGCGGCGTGAAGGGTGAGCCGCAAAGTCGCGAATGCGCTGAGCGCAAGCGAAGGCAACAATGAATGGCGTGCCGTGCGGCCCCCTCATCCGACCCTTCGGGCCACCTTCTCCCCGCTGGGGAGAAGGGAATGTGCCGCAACGTCTCGATGCCCTCTTCTCCCCTCGGGGAGAAGGTGCCCGTAGGGCGGATGAGGGGGCCGCACGCTACACGGCTCGCCCAATCACCCAGTCTCGGCAATATCCGAACCGAGGCACTAGCTTGACGACCCCGCCCGAATGGCCTTTCCTCAGGGAAAAGCAGTCCAAGGACCACACCCATGCGCATCCCTATTCTCATCACCGCCCTCGCCGCCATCGTCGCCGGGCTGTCCGCCTGCCAGACGATGACGCCGGAGGAGCGGCGGGCGGCGGATGAGCAGCGGTGCCTGGGCTATGGCTTCCGCCGCGGCACGGATGGGTTTGCCACCTGCCTGCAGCGCATCGATCTCGACCGGCGCGCCGAATCGCGGGCGCAAAGTGCCGAGCTGATGAACGACATGGCCTGGGATCTGAACGGACCTTATGTCTACGGCAATCACTGGCGGCATCACCACTGATTGCCACGGGCGCCCTGCACCAGGCCTCCAGCGAAAATCCTACACGATTGCCCGCAGGTCTTTCGGACCGCGCCTGACCTCTTCCAGATTGCCTGCAATCACCGCCTGCGCCGCCGCCAACCTGGCGATCGGCACGCGGAAGGGCGAGCAGGAGACATAGTCGAGGCCGATCGTTTCGCAGAAGCGGATCGAGGCCGGGTCGCCGCCATGTTCGCCGCAGATGCCGAGCTTCATGTCGTTGCGGGTTCGCCGGCCGCGTTCGGCGGCGATGCTGATCAATTCGCCGACACCGTCGAAATCGAGCGAGATGAAGGGGTCGTGCTCGATGATGCCCTTGCGCTGATAGGTGGGGATGAAGGCCGAGGCGTCGTCGCGGGAAATGCCGAAGGTGGTCTGCGTCAGGTCGTTGGTGCCGAAGGAGAAGAATTCGGCGGCCTCGGCAATCACATGGGCGCGGAGCGCTGCGCGCGGCAGCTCGATCATCGTGCCGACGAGATAATCGATCTTCATGCCGGCCTCGCTCATCACCTCGCCGGCGACTTCGTCGATGCGCGCCTTGACGTAATCGAGCTCGGTGCGCAGGCCAACGAGCGGCACCATGATCTCCGGCACGACGGCAGCCCCGGTCTCCTTGGCTGCGGCGACCGCTGCCTCGAAGATGGCGCGGGCCTGCATCTCGACGATTTCGGGATAGGAGATCGCCAGCCGGCAGCCGCGATGGCCGAGCATCGGGTTGAATTCGTGCAGCGCATCGACGCGCTGGCGAAGGGTTGATGCCTCCATGCCCATGGCGAAGGCGACCTCGGCGACCTCGTCGTCGGTCTTCGGCAGGAATTCGTGCAGCGGCGGGTCGAGCAGGCGGATCGTCACCGGCAGGCCATGCATGACGGTGAAGAGGCCGGTGAAATCCAGCCGCTGCATCGGTAAGAGCTTGTCGAGCGCCACTCGCCTGCCCTTCTCATCGACGGCAAGGATCATCTCGCGCATGACATGAATGCGCTCGCCCTCGAAGAACATGTGCTCGGTGCGGCAAAGGCCGATGCCCTCGGCGCCGAAGGAGCGCGCGGCCAGCGCATCGGCCGGCGTATCGGCATTGGTGCGCACCGTCATGCGCCGGGCGCGGTCGGCCCAGCCCATGATGCGGCCGAAATCGCCCGACAGCGCCGGCTGGATCATCGGCACCTCGCCTTTCAGCACCTGGCCGGCAGAACCGTCGATGGTGATGATATCGCCCTTCTTCAGCGTCACGCCGACGCCGAGCAGCCGCTCGTTGCGCTGGTCGATGCGCATCGTGCCGGCGCCGACGACGCAGGGGATGCCCATGCCGCGGGCGACGACCGCCGCATGGCTGGTCATGCCGCCGCGGGTCGTCAGAATGCCCTCGGCGGCATGCATGCCGTGAATATCCTCGGGGCTGGTCTCGACTCTGAGCAGGATAACCTTGCGGCCTTCGGCTTCCGCCTCGACCGCCTCTTCCGCGGTGAAGACGATGGCGCCGGTGGCAGCGCCCGGCGAGGCCGGCAGCCCGGTGCCGATCACCTGGCGGGTGACGCGCGGATCGATCGTCGGATGCAGCAGCTGGTCGAGGCTCGAGGGCTCGATGCGCAGCACCGCCTCGTCCTCGGTGATCACCCCCTCGTCGACCATGTCGACGGCGATCTTCATGGCCGCCCGCGTCGAGCGTTTGGCCGAGCGGGTCTGCAGCATCCACAGCCTGCCGCGCTCGATGGTGAATTCGATATCCTGCATGTCGCGGTAATGGATTTCGAGATCGGTGCAGATGCGGCAGAGCTCGTGGAATGCCTCCGGCATCAGCTTTTCCATCGAGGGTTTTTCGGAGCCGGAGGAAATCCGCCCCTCCTCGGTGATGCTTTGCGGCGTGCGGATGCCGGCCACGACATCCTCTCCCTGGGCATTGACGAGGAATTCGCCGTAAAGCGCCCTCTCGCCGGTCGAGGGGTTGCGGGTGAAGGCAACGCCGGTCGCCGACGAATTGCCGAGATTGCCGAAGACCATCGCCTGGATGTTGATCGCCGTGCCCCAGCCTTCCGGAATATTGTGGAGCTGGCGGTAGGTGACGGCGCGCGCGCTCATCCAGCTGGAAAAGACGGCGCCGACGGCACCCCAAAGCTGGACTTCGGGATCCTGCGGGAATTCCTGCTCCAGCTCCTCCTCGATCAGCTTCTTGTAGAGCGAGACGATGTGCTGCCATTCCGAGGCGCTGAGTTCGGTATCGAATTCATGGCCGAGCTTGGCCTTCTCGTCTTCCAGGATCTCCTCGAAGGCGTCGTTGCCGAGGCCCATGACGACATCGGCATACATCTGGATGAAGCGGCGGTAGCTGTCCCAGGCAAAACGCGCGTCGCCGGCATCGTGGCCGAGCGCCTGCACCGTCTCGTCGTTGAGGCCGAGATTGAGCACCGTGTCCATCATGCCCGGCATGGAGACGCGGGCGCCGGAGCGCACCGAGAGCAGCAGCGGCTGGCTGACAGAACCGAAGTGGCGGCCGGTGATTGCCTCGATCGCCGATATGCCGGCGCGCACCTCGGCCTTCACCGCATCCTCGATGTGGCGGCCGTTCTTGTAATAGGTGTTGCAGGCATCGCTGACGATCGTCAGCCCCGGCGGCACCGGAAGTCCGAGGGCGCACATTTCCGCCAGATTGGCGCCCTTGCCGCCCAGAATCTCGTGATCGCGTGCCCGGCCCTCAGCCTGCCCGTCGCCGAACCTATAGACCCACTTGGTCATCTTCCCCCCAACACCAAATCGGGGCTAGCTTAATCCGTTGGTGTTGAAATGAAAATCGACAAATGCGGCAGAATGTTGCGCTGCACAATAAATCTTGGCTGTGGCCGGCGTTGAAACGGTTGAAAGGTGCCCAAACGGAAAACAAGGCACAAAAAAAGCTTTGCGGGACTGCAACAATGTCCCGCAAAGCCTTGTTTCCGTCCGGCCAGGAAAACCGGACGGGGGTCCCTCAACCCAGGAGCGGCTCAGCTTTTTTGTAAAGCAGAACCGCTCTGACCTCGTCTTACGCAATTCCTGGGAAAACAGATCGCTACCTTCCCAAGATTTGCTCTCGGTTTCCGGTTCTTGCCCTCGCCCGGAATACCGCACGCAAATTCGACAATGCACAACCGTTGATCGCCCGTTTTCGAGCAGGGTAATTAGGTTGCGTTGAAACAACTTCTAATGCAAGTCAGCGAAAAGAGCATCACCCAAATGGACTACGAGGGGCGAGGAAGCCGACCTTTTTTGGTGTTTATTGCTTGTCAGCTGATTTTGCGCAATTTCTGGGCGCAAAACTGCGCCGTCGCTTTACGGAAATTGCGTCTGCGCGGGTGGCTCCATGGATACTCGGGTCAGGCCCACTGCTGTCCGGTTGGCGCAAGCGGCTGCCCCTCACCCTAACCCTCTCCCCGCTCGCGGGGAGAGGGGACGTGCCCTGTGCGAGACATCGGCGGGGGACGGAGAGGCTGTGGCATATCCCCTTCGCCCCGTTTACGGGGAGAAGGTGCCGGCAGGCGGATGAGGGGCTGCTCTCGCCAATCCCCTGGGCCGGAATCTCCAGTGACAATCAGCCCTTCCCCGACGCAGAAAACGCCTTCGTCGCAAACCTCAGGCAATCTCGCGCAGGCGCTCGGCCATTTGCAGGTCGACGGAGACGAGCTGGGAGACGCCCTGCTCGGCCATGGTGACACCGAAGAGGCGGTTCATGCGGGCCATGGTGATCGGATTGTGGGTGATGATGACGAAGCGGGTTTCGGTGGAGGCGGCCATTTCGTCCATCAGATTGCAGTAGCGCTCGACATTGTGGTCGTCGAGCGGCGCGTCCACTTCGTCGAGCACGCAGATCGGCGCCGGATTGGTGAGGAAGACGGCGAAGATCAGCGCCATCGCCGTCAGCGCCTGCTCACCGCCGGAGAGCAGCGTCATGGTCTGCGGCTTCTTGCCGGGCGGGCGGGCGAGGATTTCGAGGCCGGCTTCCAGCGGATCGTCGGATTCGATCAGCTGCAGCTCGGCGGTGCCGCCGCCGAACAGATGGGTGAACAGCCGCTGGAACTGGGCGTTGACGATGTCGAAGGCGGCGATCAGCCGCTCGCGGCCCTCGCGGTTGAGGCTCTGAATGGCGCCGCGCAGCTTGCGGATCGCATCGATGACGTCGTCGCGTTCCTTGATCAGCGCTTCGAGCTTATCGCTCAGCTCCTTCTGTTCCTCGTCGGCGCGCAGGTTGACGGCGCCCAGCCGCTCGCGCTCGATCCTCAGGCGTTCCAGCTCGCGCTCGACTTCGCGCGGATCGGGAAGCGCCTGCATGGTCGGGCGCCCGGTCAACTGCAGCGCTTCGTGCGGCGCGACGTTCAGAACCTCGCGGATGCGGGCTTCGCTTTCCTGCCGCTTCTCGCGAGCCGAAACCAGGCGCTCCTCGGCGCGGCCGCGGCGTTCACGGCATTCGGCAAGTTCCGACAGAGCCGTCGTCGCCTTCTGGTCGGCTTCGCGCTGGATGCGTTCGGCCTCGGCCAGCAGGTCGCTCGCCTGGCGGCGCGCCTCCTCGGCCTTCTGCAATTCGCTGAGCAGAGCGCGGCGCTTGTCGTCGAATTCATCCGGCGCCAGTTCGAGCTCGGCCGCCTCGTCGCGCGCCTCTTCCTCGCGCTCGCGCAATGTCGCGACATGGTCTTCAGCACTTGCCGCCCGCTGGCGCCATGTCTCGCGCTCCTGGCCGATCGCCACGATGCGGCGCTGGCGGGCTTCGTTTTCCCTCGCCAGGCTCTCATGGCGGGCGCGGCTTTCGGCCAGCGCGCCGCGATCGGTCGCCACCTCCGCCTGCTGGAACCGCAGCCGCTCGTCGATATCAGTCAGATCGGGCGCGTCCTCCAGCTCGATGCGGGCATTTTCTTCCTGGACGGCGATCTCCTCCAGCTGCGACCGCAGCTGGCTTGAAGCCTCGCTGACGACATCGCGGCGGCGGATCAGATCGCCGGAGGCACGCTCGGCGGCGGCAAGCGCCTCGCGCGCCTCAGTCAGATGGCGTGCCGACAGACGACTCATGTCGCGCGCCTCGGCAAGCCGGCGCTCCCCAGCGCGGATCGCTTCGGCAGCGGCTGCCTGCCGCTCTTCGGCTTCGGCAAGCACGTCGCGGGCAAGGGCGGCTTCGCCTTCGAGTTCGGCCAGGCGGTTCTTCTGGGCCAGGCGCAGGGCCGCAGCACTCGGGGCATCGGCACTGGTGACGTGGCCGTCCCAGCGATAGACCGCGCCCTCTTTGGTCACCAGCCGCTGGCCGGGCTTCAGCGCCGCCATCAGCCGCTCGGCATCGCCTTCCGCGACCAGGCCGATCTGGCGCAGGCGGCGGGTGAGTGCTGCCGGTGCGCGGACGTGATCGAGCAGCGGCGCGACACCGGATGGAAGCGCGGGGTCGCCGGCACCATCGCCATTGTCCGACCAATGGGCCGGCGCCTCGGCATCGAGCGGCGATTCCAGATCGTCGCCGAGGGCGGCGCCAAGTGCGGTTTCGAAGCCGCGGTCGACCTTCAGCTCGTCGGCAACCGGCGGAAATTTTCCGGCCGCGGCACCGGCGGCGAGCATGCGGGAAATGGTCCGGGCCTCGGTTTCCAGCGCATTCAGCGCCGAACGTGCCTGCTCGACTGGCGCGCGCGACAGCGCCTCGGTCTGGCGGGCGCCGGCCAGCGCCTGGTCGACCGCCTGCACAGCGGCTTCCGCGTCGGCGACGGCGATCTCGCCTGCCTCGACGATGGCGCGTTTTTCGTCGGGATCGGGCAGGCCTGATATCTTCTCGCCGATGGCGGACAGTTCGTGGTTTGCCTCGTCCATCTGCCGTTCGAGGCGCATCCGCCGGTCAGCGAGATCGCGGATGGCGCGTTCCAGCTGGTTGCGGCCGGCGGCAGCCTCGGCGCGCTCGGCCGTCAGCTGGGTGAATATCCGCTCGCTATCGGCCAGTTTTGCCGCCGCGCCCTCGAAGGTCTCGCGGGTTTCCTCGGCATAGCGGCCGGAATCGGCGAGGATTTCCGAAATCTCCGCCTCTTCGGCATCGAGCCTTGCCAGGATGACGGCATTGTCGGCGACCAGCCGCTGCTCGCGGCTAATGTCCTCGGCAAGCTGGGCGAGACGGCGGGTCAGCTCGTCGCGGCGGCGCAAGATGCGGCCGGCATCCTCCTCCAGCTGGCTTCTGGCGATCTGCAGGCGCTGCAGGGCGGCAGCCGCACGCGCCTCGCCCTCGCGCAGTTCCGGCAGCTTCAGGCTGGCGACAGCCTGGTTCTTCGCCGCCTCCATCTGCATCTGCGCCTTTTCGGCGACGACGGAGGTCGCCTGGTTCAAGGCACTGTCGGCCTCGGCCTCGGCTTCCTTGGCCTGCACCCAGCGGATATGCAGCAGCATCGCCTCGCGGGCGCGGATATCGGCAGACAGCGTCTTGAAGCGGTTTGCCTGGCGGGCCTGGCGCTTCAGGCTCTCGATCTGGCTTTCGAGCTGCGAGGTGACGTCGTCGAGACGCTCGAGATTGCCTTCGGCGGCGCGCAGCCGCAGCTCGGCCTCGTGGCGGCGGGAATGCAGGCCGGAGATTCCGGCCGCCTCTTCGAGCAGCTGGCGGCGGGCCTGCGGCTTTGCCTGGATCAGCTCGCCGATGCGCCCCTGCCCGACCATCGACGGTGACCGCGCGCCTGTCGAGGCGTCGGCAAACAGCAGCTGCACGTCCTTGGCGCGGCTTTCCTTGCCGTTGATGCGATAGAGCGAGCCCTGTTCACGCTCGATGCGGCGGGTGACCTGGATCTCGTCGCTGTCGTTGAAGGCGGCAGGCGCGGTGCGCTCGCCATTGTCGAGATAGAGCGCCACTTCGGCGGTGTTGCGCGCCGGGCGGTTGCCGGAACCCGAAAAGATCACGTCGTCCATGCCGGAGGCGCGCATGTTCTTGTAGGAATTCTCGCCCATCACCCAACGCAACGCCTCGACGAGGTTCGACTTGCCGCAGCCGTTCGGCCCGACGACGCCGGTCAGCCCGCGCTCGATGATGAATTCCGTCGGCTCGACGAAGGATTTGAAGCCGACCAGGCGCAGCTTGTTGAACTTCATGCGGAAATATCCACGGCAGGAAGCCCCCTCATCCGCCCTACGGGCACCTTCTCCCCGCTGGGGAGAAGAGGGAATCGAGACGCTGCGGCAAATCCCCTTCGCCCCAACGGGGAGAAGGTGCCGGCAGGCGGATGAGGGGGCCACACCTGCAAACTGCGCTGAAAACGAAAAACGGGCGCACGGCTTTCGCCGTCGCCCGTTCTATCGAAACGATCCGGTTCAGAGCAGGCTGTCGATGAGCTTCGACATGGTGTCAACCGGCATGTCTCCAGAGTAGCGCTTGCCATTGATGATGAAAGTCGGTGTGGCGTTGACGCCGAAATCCTTGGAACCTCTTTCCCGCGTGGCGTTCACTTCATCCAGAAGCTTCTGGTTCGTCAAGCATTTCGTGAAGCTATCCTCAGTAAATCCGGCAAGCTTCGACATCTGCAGCAGTGCGCCGCGGCCATCATCGGCGGCGGCCCAGACCTGCTGCTGCTTGAAGAGCATCGAAACCATCGGGAAATACTGTTCCGGCGTGCTCAACTGCTCCGGATTGGAGGCGCTGCAGCGGGCGAGCATGAAGGCTGCGGCAGCGCGCGGGTCGAAGGGGAACTCGCGGATGATGAACTGCACCTTGCCGGCATCGACGTATTTCTGCTTGATCGCATCGAAGGTGGTGTTGTGGAAATGGGCGCAATGCGGGCAGGTCATCGACATATATTCGACGATCTTGACCGGGGCGTCGGCCTTCCCCAGCGCCATTTCCGGCAGCGCGCCGGGCTTCAGCACTTCCGCCATGTCGACATCGCCATCGGACTGCGGCATTTCGGTCGCCGAGGTGGCGGCCGTCTGCACGGTGTCGACATTGGTGCCGTCAGCCATGGTCTTGCCGGAGGACGAAGCATCGGCAGCGTCCTTGCTGTCGTTGCAGGCGACAAGCGCGACGGCAGCTGCGGCGATGGCGATACCGCTGAGCAAGCGGCGTTTCGTCAGTTGCATTTCGGACATCTGCATGGATTCCCCATAAATAATGAGATTGACGGCATGACTGTGCGATATAACGGCTGGCGGCCACTCACAAGGCACGGTTCGCCAACTTCCTTCAAAGAATTGTGACCGCGGGAAGACCATAGATCAAAAATTGCGAGATTGGAGCTTTTGCCCGATTTCACCTGCAGAGATCGCAAGGGTTGCCTACCTCGTACCGGCTGCTCGATGAAACTCAGTTATCCAAGCCATGACGCGCCAACAGCTCGGCCAGCGGCACGGTATCGCTCTCTTCGCGACGAAGTTCTTCGAGGCGCCTTTCGGCAAGATAGATATCTTCGACGTCGTCGAGATGCGCGAGGATGGCTTGCCGCGCATAGAAGCTCTTGCTGCGGCCGGTACGCCTCGAAAGCTCAATCAGCCGCGCTTCGATATCAGGGGGCAACTCCAAGACCAGCATGACTTTTCTGCCGTCTGCTCTACAGGTATAGCAGACGACTATTCAGAGGGGAATTTTGAATGCATTCTTTGACTAAGACTTTTCTCTACGGCTTGCTTATTGCCTCTATCGTATCGGCCATGAACGTCACGAGCGTGCTTGCCTCTGAAGAGGGCGGCAATGTTGTTTTCAATCAGATGCTTAAATGTCTAAAGCTGCCTGCGGACGCGCCGAGCGCTTATGACTTCATAGTTGTTGCGGTAATCAAGGACGGATCTGCGGACTTTTTATCGATCAACTTCCGCACGCCGCCTTCCGAATGGGAAAAAACGGCAGCCCCGTTGATCGCCGATGCAATCACACAGTGCGAGCCTTATAGCTCGATCTCGGGCAGGACGGAATTCGCTGTAACCCGTGAGCTTGTCGAAGCAGGATCAAAAAACTAAGCGCGTTGCCGGTAAACTTGGGCGTCTTGCTCATCAGCGTTGATTTCCCCGCTTGCCCATCACCGCCGTCCCTAAGCGCTGGATCGCTTGGCGCAACTTGTCGTTCTCTATCCCGTCCATCATGCCTTCGAGCTTGCGGGCGGCTTCGCCCTTTAGCGGCGGCGGGGTGCGGGAGCGGCGGATGGCCTGTGAGACCGGCTTCTGGACGATGCGGATCTGGTGAACGGCGGCAAAGCCGAAGAAGCTGTTGATGCGCTGGATGAGTTCGCCCTGGGCATGGGTGAGGAACAGCGCGCGCGCGCCTTCGCAGGCAATCGTCAGCACGCCGGGGCGGAAGCCGCCGGTCTCATTGCCGCCGCGGGCCCAGGCGATCTTTTCCGGCCGAGTGCAATCGGCGAAATCCTCGCCGGCGATTTCGCTCCACGAGCCGAGCAGCGCCGTGTTGATGCCGGCGCGCCGGGCAAGCACGGGATCGATCAGCCCGTTCGCCAGCTCGGAGATCTGTTTTGCACCTTTGCGTGGATAACTCATCGAAACCCTTCGGCGACGCCGCCAATTCGCATGCCAATTCGCACAGGCGACTTGATCGCGCGGCATTGCTTCGCCAAGTATAGGCACTTCCCCCCATCGCGGCAAATCATGACGATCACCACATTCGACACGCCCTCAGCCAAGCCCCTGCTCGACTGGTACGATCGCCACCACCGCGACCTGCCCTGGCGCGTTTCGCCCGGTATGGCGGCCCGCGGCGTCAAACCCGACCCCTATCGCGTCTGGCTGTCCGAGGTGATGCTGCAGCAGACGACGGTGCAGGCGGTCAAACCCTATTTCGAACGATTTCTCCAGCGCTGGCCCGAGGTGACCGATCTTGCCGCAGCCGAAAACGATGCTGTCATGGCCGCCTGGGCGGGGCTCGGCTATTATGCGCGGGCCCGCAACCTGAAGAAATGCGCCGAAGCGGTGGCGAACGAGCATGGCGGTATCTTTCCCGATACCGAAGAGGGCCTCAAATCCCTGCCCGGAATTGGCGACTATACGGCCGCCGCCGTCGCGGCAATCGCCTTTAACCGGCAGGCGGCTGTCATGGATGGCAATGTCGAGCGGGTGATTTCCAGGCTCTATGCGATCGCCACGCCGCTACCGGCCGCCAAACCCGCGATGAGAGAGAAGGTGGCGCTGCTGACGCCTGAGACACGGCCCGGCGATTTCGCCCAGGCGATGATGGATCTCGGCGCGACGATCTGCACGCCGAAACGACCGGCCTGTTCGCTCTGTCCGTTCCGTGGTGCGTGCGAGGCGCTGAAGCTTTCCGATCCCGAGCTTTTTCCGGTGAAGGCGGCAAAGAAGGAGAAGCCGGTCAGGTATGGCGCGGCCTTCATCGCGGTGACCGCTGATGGCGAGATCCTGCTCAGGCGGCGCATCGACAGCGGCCTGCTCGGCGGCATGACCGAGGTGCCGACGACGGCGTGGACGGCGCGCATCGACTGCGAGACCTCGGCTGTCGCCGCGCCCTTCGAAGCGGCATGGCAGGCCTCCGGCACCGTCATCCATATCTTCACCCATTTCGAACTCAGGCTTTCGATCTGGCGCGCGGCGATTGCGACCAAAGTCGCCATGCATGACGGCCCGAATGACGGATGGTGGGAGCCGGTTACAAATCTTGAAGCCCAGGCGCTGCCGACAATCATGAAAAAAGCGATCGCAGCGGCTATTCCTCTCGCGTTTAAAACATCCAAGGGATGACCATGACAACCGACATAAGACATATCGTTTTCGATATCGGCAAAGTCCTAATTCATTACGATCCGCATCTTCCCTTCAGCCGCCTCATCCCTGATGAGACCGAGCGCAACTGGTTCTTCGCCAATATCTGCACCCATGATTGGAACATCGAGCAGGACCGCGGCCGCACCTGGGCGGAGGCCGAAGCGCTGCTGATTAAACAGCATCCGGCGCGTGAGGAGCATATCCGCGCCTTCCGCAAATATTGGCACGAGATGGTGCCGCACGCCTATGACGACAGCGTCGCGATCATGGAAGGGCTGATTGCCGAAGGGCGCGACGTGACGATGCTGACAAACTTCGCCTCCGACACGTTCCGCGAGGCGCAGCAACGCTTCCCCTTCCTGACCAAACCGCGCGGCGTCACCGTTTCCGGCGATGTCGGTCTGATCAAGCCCGATATCGCCATCTACGAGACCCATACCAAAAGTTTCGGCCTCGATCCGGCAGCGACGATCTTCATCGACGACGCGCCGGCCAATGTCGAAGGCGCCAGGGCTTTCGGCTGGAATGCGGTGTTGTTTTCGGGGCCCGAGAAGCTGCGCAGCGATCTCACGGCTTACGGATTGAAGGTCTGAGACCCATGACTTTCGACCCAGCAGAAGAGATCGAACGTTTTCACGCCGCCATCAATGCCCTCGATTTTCCAGCAATCGAGGCCTATTTCGCCGAGGATGCGACCTATGTCTCGAACGGCGTCGGCGACCTCACCGGCCGCGCCGAGATCATGGCCGCCTTCCGGCGTTATTTCGACGACTATCCCGATCAGACTGCGGAAAATTCGTTGGTGGAAACATTGACGCCACTCTCCGGCCGGTCGGTCTGGTCGGTACGCGCCACCCACAGCAAATCAGGCAAGCCGCTGGTCCGCGAGGGCGAGGAGACGATTACCTTCAACGCGGAAGGCCGCGTCACTCGGGTCGAGGTCACCGACTACCAGGAGTTCTGACTGGAGCAATTCCAGCAAAAGTGTAGAGCGGTTTTGCGTCCGGAATTGCACAAAACAAAAAGAGGACGCCCGGGTTTGACCCCGGGCGCCTTGGTCTTCTTCCGCAACTGGAGGGAAACCGGAAGAAGGTATCTCGATCTGGCGAAGGCGCTGCTCACTCCGCCTTTGCCAGATCACTGCGGATGACGGACCTGAGATCGTCGATCGGGCGCAGGGACTGCCCGTCTTCGAAATGCCAGAAGGTCCATCCGTTGCATGCATCGAGGCCCTGCACCTTGGCGCCGAGACGATGAATGGAGCCGGCCTCGCCGCCGGATGCTACCGTGCCGTCGGCGCGGACAATCGCGCTATAGCGGCGCTTGGCGTCGGTCAGCACCTGGCCGGGCTTGATCAGGCCGCTTTCAACAAGCACGTTGAATGCGACGCGCACTTCGGCCTTCTTGCCGGTCATGACGGTCAGTTCCGCCTTGCCGAGCGGCTCGACGGCAGCGATGCGGGCGGAGGCCGCATCGATATAATCCTGCTCGCGCTCGATGCCGACGAAGTGGCGGCCGAGACGCTTGGCGACGGCGCCCGTCGTTCCCGAGCCGAAAAAGGGATCGAGCACGATATCGCCGGGCTTGGTCGAGGCCATGATGACGCGGGCAAGCAGCGCTTCCGGCTTCTGCGTCGGATGCGCCTTTTTGCCGTCCTCGCCCTTCAGCCGCTCGCCGCCGCTGCAGATCGGGAAGAGCCAGTCGGAACGCATCTGTACGTCGTCATTCGCCGCCTTCAGCGCATCGTAATTGAAGGTATAGCCCTTGGCCTTGGCGCTGGGGCTTGCCCAGATCATCGTCTCATGGGCGTTCTGGAAACGGCGGCCCTTGAAATTCGGCATCGGGTTGGTCTTGCGCCAGATGATGTCGTTGAGGATCCAGAAATTCAGATCCTGCAGCGTGGCGCCGACGCGGAAGATATTGTGGTAGGAGCCGATCACCCAGATCGACCCGGTGGGCTTCAGCACGCGGCGGCAAGCCAGCAGCCAGGCGCGGGTGAAGGCGTCATAGGCCTCGAAGGAGGCGAACTGATCCCATTCGTCGTCGACGGCATCGACCAGCGATTGATCGGGACGATGCAGCGTTCCGCCGAGTTGCAGATTATACGGCGGATCGGCAAAGATGATATCGACGGAGTGGCTGGGCAGAGCTTCAAGGGCGCTGACGCAGTCGCCCTTGATTATCGTGTCAACCCAGGAATCCGTCCGGGATCCCGGCCGGGAATCCGACTTGACGGAAGCCTTGAGGTCGGCAAGCGGAAAAACTGATGCCATTTAAATACTCACTCATACGCTCTACGCTTAACTGTCCGTTATGGTTACGCAACTTAGTTACCAAAGCCTGAAGCGGTGGCCGATTTCGGGAATTTATTCGGGTGCCCGATGAGTAAGCGGCAAACGTTGCCCGATGCCGGCCGGCCGCCGGCGATCAGGCGGCATCATGAACTTTGCGGCTATCGGCCGGCGCTTCGTCGCGTTCGAACATGCCGTAATCGCGCACCACACTGGCGATGCGCAGGCGATAGTCGGCGAAGATGCCGCTGCGGCCGGCCTGCTGGGCTGCCCGGTGAGCTTCGAGATTGCGCCATTCCTTCACCGCCTCCTCGTCGCGGAAAAACGAGAGCGACAGCAGCTTGCCGCGTGTCGTCAGGCTCTCGAAACGCTCGATCGAGATGAAGCCGTCGATCTTTTCGAGTTCGCCGCGCAACTCGCCGGCGAGATCGAGATATTTGTGGCGTTCGCCCATATAGGGCACGACTTCGAAGATGACGGCGATCATGACAGCACCAGCTTGGCGTGAGGAGCGGAGACATTTTTGAGAAAGATGCGATCCTCCTTCAAGATGAAGCCTTCGCGTCTGGCAAATTCGTAATTCTCGCGTCCGAGCGGGTCGGCAGCCAGCCGGGCACGATAGGCTTCGTAAGCGGCGAGGCTTTCGATATTGTAGACGCCGTAAGCCGTCGTCGCCGATCCCTCATGCGGGCCGTAATAGCCGATCAGGTCGGCGCCGTTCTTCGGAATCGCCTGGCCCCAGTTGCGGGCATATTCGGCAAACGCCTCCTTCTTGAAAGGGTCGATCTCGTATCGGATGAAGCAGGTGATCATGGTTTTCTCCTTTGGCTCTTCACGTTTTCGCACATTGCGTGACTGCGATGCTTCGGTTACGATCGAACTATGAAGGAAGGTCCTGACATTGCGCAGATCGGCGCGCTCATCGGCGATCCAGCGCGCGCCAACATGCTGGCGGCACTCACCGGCGGCCGGGCGCTGACGGCGACCGAGCTTGCCGGCGTCGGCGGCATCACCGTGCAGACGGCGAGCACGCATCTTGCCAAGCTCGAGGCCGGCGGCTTGCTGACCCAGCGCAAGCAGGGCCGCCACCGTTATTTCACGCTGGCCGACGAAGCCGCTGCCCGGCTGATCGAAAGCATGATGGGTTTTGCCGCCGGGCGCGGCCATCTGCGTCACCAGCCGGGCCCGAAGGAGCCGGGGCTGCGCAAGGCGCGCATCTGCTACGATCACCTTGCCGGCGATTACGGCGTGCGCATGCTCGACAGCCTGATCGCTTCCGGATCGATCGACGCGGTCGGCGATGGCCTGGCGCTGACGGAAAAAGGTGAAAGCGACCTCAAATGCATCGGCATCGATGTCAGCGACCTCAGATCCTCGCGCCGCCCGCTCTGCCGCTCCTGCCTCGACTGGAGCGAAAGACGCGCCCATCTGGCCGGCAGCCTCGGCAAGGCCCTACTCTCGAGCTTCCTCGACAAAGGCTGGGCGCGGCGCACGGCGGAAAGCCGCTCCATCCTGTTTTCACCGGAAGGCGACCGGCAATTTCTGATGCTTTTTCCGGTCGATTCATAGGTCGGGACGGATCTAAAAAATGTTGGCGCGCGATCCCGGCTCTAGCTCTTCACCACCCATCCGGCTCCCATTGCGCCAATGCCCCAGAACGCCAGCACCCAAGAGAGCCTCACCCTGAGGTGCCCGCAGGGCCTCGAAGGGCGAGGCGGGTGCACCGGCGTTGATAGAGGCAAGGAGAAGCGTCTCGGCGTGTCCTTCGAGGCTTCGCCCTGCGGGCTGCGCACCTCAGGATGAGGTCTGGTGGAGCGTGCCGACCGCAGATGAGCAGCATTCTGCGGATGACAGCTCGCCAGTCATAGCTTTTCACAAATAGGCACAACCGGAGCATGGCGTCAGCTCAGGCAGCTTGCCGTGGAGGCGCTGCCAGGGATCCAGTCATAATCGGATGCGTCTTCTATTGGCAGGCGGTGGCGGAATCCGGCTTGTTTGTCGTCGTGCCGGAGGGTGCCGAATTGCCGGGCTGGCCTGCCTGCTGGCGCTGGCAATCGTCCGGATCGCCGCCGGAGTTGTTGACGCCGTTCATTCCTCCTGCGCCTCCTCCATCTGTCGAATTCGCGCCCGAATTGCCAGAGCCCGAATTGCCGGATCCCGTGCCGCCGGAACCGGAATCCGACCCGCTGCCGCTACCGGAGCCGGACGCGCCGCTGCTGCTGCCGGAGCCGGATCCGGAACCGCCGCTGCCGCCGCCGGATTGTGCGATGGCGGCCGTTGTCAGGCCAAGTGAAAGCGCTGTTACTGCGAGCAGTCTCAGAAGCATTGGAATCTCCTTTTTGCTTCACCAGGGATGGTGTGCGAACCGGGATTCCTTCGATTTGTTCCGATGAAAATGCGCGGGATCTTGCCGTCTCACGACGGTTTCAAGCGCGCCGCTTAACCTTCCCGGCCCTCACGCAGCTGCCCTCTTTTCATCTTCCTGCCGCACATGCGCCCGCCGTGCCGCCGGCGTGAGGGCCAGCGCCGCGTGATTGCTCTCGGCTGCACCGAGGATGCTTTCATCCTCCTTGATTTCGCGCAGCTACGCACCCGTCGTCGGCTCTCGCAGGTTACCCAGCGCTTAGCAGCCCTTCTTCCTCATCTTCTTTTCGAGCTTGGCTCTCTTTTCGGGCCCATCCCCGACATGTTTGCCGCCGGTCAGACCATGATCCATCATCGCCTGCATCTGGGCGCAGGTTCGGTTGTGGTGGTGCTTGCCGCCCTTGGCGGTGACGTCGGTGGATGTGGAGGCAAACAGCAGCGCTACGGCTGCCGCCGACCGGACGAACGCTGCAAGCCTCATTTCCCCTCTCCTCTTGCCCCGCATGCTACGCCCGAGCCGGTGAGCCCGCAATGAGGATGGTGTCGCGCCAGCCAGGAAATGTCGGAGTTCCGAACAGCCGGACGGGCGGGAACGCGCTCCCATCGTGCTCGATCGTCAACCATGGCGGCGAGGATCGGACCAAGGTCTGAGGCCCATCCGACTGAGGGCCTAAGACAGGAACAGTGGGGTGAGAGCCAAGTTTGTCAGACAGCTATCCATCCATTCCGGATGCGACGGCACGTTAGAAACAAACGGAGGAATACACCATGATGAAGGCAACACATCTGGCCTTGGCGGCCGCCCTTCTGGCCGGCACGGCTGTTTCCGGCTTCGCCCAATCGTCTAGCACCGTCGGCACCGGCGGTTCGTCGGCCGGCGGCGGAACTGCGAGCAGCACGATCGGTACTGGTGGCAGCTCTGCCGGGGGCACCTGCCCTGCCGGCGCTACCAACTGTAATTCCGGCTCGTCCTCGACGCTCGGCACCGGCGGCTCGTCGGCCGGCGGCGGTACATCGAGCAGCACCGTCGGCACCGGCGGCTCCGCTGCGGGCTCCGGCTCCGGCTCTGGGTCTGCTTCGACGCTTGGCACCGGCGGTTCGTCGGCCGGCGGCGGCACCTCCAGCAGCTCGGTCGGCACCGGCGGCTCCGCCGCAGGCTCGGGCGACGCGAACTCGGCCTCGAGCGTCGGAACCGGTGCTTCGTCAGCGGACGGAGACAAGACCGGCAGCACAGTCGGCACCGGCGGCAGCGCTGCGGGAAGCTCTCACGACAATAAGGGCAAGAAGGGCTGTGCACCCGGACAGGTCAAGAAGGACGCCGCCGGCACCAAAGACTGCTGACGATGTCGGCCGGCGCCTTGATGGCGTCGGCCAATCCCTTGGAGATAGACCAATGACCAGCTTTTCCACTATCGCAATGGGCGCTTCACTCGCCCTGATCGCCGGACAGGCAATGTCCGAGGAAATCAAGCTCGACGACGGAACGACGTGCACCATCGTCCAGTCTCAGTCGTCGCAGGGGGACATGTCGTCCACCGTAACGGCCGGTAACGGTCATGTTTCCTCATCGACCACGACCGGCGGCGGATCGACCGGTACCTCTTCGTCATCCTCCTCCGCCGGCTCCTCGGCCGGATCGGGAAGCGTCGACAGCTTTTCGACGGCGAGCATTACCCGGCCTGACGGCACCGTCATCACCAAACGGTCCGACGGAACCTGCTCGGTTACGAAACCCAAGAAGTAGGAGATAGCAATGAAACCTATCAACCTTATCGCGGCCGCCTCGATCGCGCTGCTGGCGTCGACCCCGGCCGTCCTTGCCGAGGATTGCATCGCGGCCGGAACGGTCGGATCGGCCGGAAGCGCCTCGGCAGGCGACACATCCGCAAGCTCGCTCGGAACCGCCGGTACTTGCCGGACCGACGACGGCACCACCTCTTCGATTGGATCGGGGGGAAGTGCAGCCACGACCGATGGTAAGGCGCAAAGCAAGACTCACGTCAACGACAATGGCGACCAGCTGAAGGCCCAGACCAAAGCCCAGGCTGTGGACAAAGGGACGTTCAGCAAGTCTCGCACAAAGACCAGCACCGACGGGAGCACGCTGGATAGCACGACACGCACGATGTCGCACGTCCCCGGCGAGAAGCCGGTCAAGAGCACCACCAATAAGAAGATCATCCTGCCGGAACAATAGCCGGGTGGGGCTCGTCCTCGCAGACAAGTATCGCGCATCTCCTTCTGGCGCCCGCGGCTGTCCGTTGCAGACATCAGCTCCACGGCGCCAGAGGGATCAGCATTGCCCGGAGTTACGGGGTATGCAACCTGTTGTTTTAATTCAGCCAAGTGAGGTAACGCTGAGAAATCATTAATCATGTTCCGGTATTCTCACGTTCTGAATCAACGTGAGAATCCTGTCATGGCATCGATCCAGCATAAGATCATCATCGCGAGTATTGCGATTTTCGGGTTGGCAGGCGGCGCAACAGGCGTCGGTATCTGGTCGGCCTCCATTCTTACCGCAAACAGCGCCGATGTCAGCCAGTCAGCGCAAATTCTGCGCAACCACATGCAGGCCGACATGATGCACGACGCGCTGCGCGCCGACGTACTCGCATCGATGCTGGCATCCAACCCGGCAGCGGGCATCGGCGCTGACGCGGTGAAGGCAGATCTGGTGGAGCACGAGGCGTCGTTCCGCGAGATGATCGACGCCAACAAGGCGCTTGCCACCGACGACAAGACCAAAACGATCCTCGCCGGCGTCGAACGTCCCCTGCTTGCCTATATGGAAAGCGCCACTGCGATGGTCGATCTCGCCGGCAAGGATCCCACCGCGGCGTTGAAGGCATTGCCGGATTTCATGGCGCAGTTCTCGACGCTGGAAACGGCCATGGAACAGGCCGGAGACCAGATCACGGCGGCGTCGGACGATATTTCCAAGCACAGCTCCGAGATAAAAGCTTCGGTCGATATCGTTCTGAAAGCACTTCTGGGCTTGGCCGCGCTCTTCGCCTATGGCCTCTATTTCCTGACCCGCAAGACCGTCACCAAGCCGATCCTTTCGCTTTCCAACGATATGCAAAAGCTCGCCGGCGGTGACACAGCCATTGCCTGCAGCGGGATCGGCCGCACCGATGAAATCGGAACGATGGCATCGGCCGTCGAAGTCTTCCGCCAGGCGGCGATTGCCAACAAGCAACTCGAGCAGGACGCCGAGGCAGCCCGATTGCAGGGCGAAGCCGAGCGGATCACGGCCCGAAAGCAGGCTGACGAAGATGCAGCCGTTCGGCTGCGGGCAGCGACATCAGGCCTCGCCGCAGGCCTGAAGCGGCTTGCATCCGGCGATCTCGCCTTCCAGATCGACGAGCCCTTCGCCCCGGACTTTGAAAACCTCCGGCATGATTTCAACATGTCGATCCGGCAGCTCGATCAGACGCTCGGCGCGATCGCGACCGCTATTGCCGCGATCGACGAAGGCACCAGGGAAATCGCGTCCGGGGCCGGCGATCTGTCCAAACGAACCGAACAGCAGGCAGCCGCTCTCGAAGAAACCGCCGCGGCACTCGACCAGATCACCGCCAATGTCTCGAACTCGAGCAAGCGCACCGACGAGGCACGCACTGAAGCGACCGATGCAAACCGCAATGCCGTCAAGTCTTCGGAGGTCGTGTCGCATGCCGAAGAGGCCATGCGCCGCATCGAGGCTTCGTCCCAGCAGATCTCCAGCATTATCGGCGTGATCGACGAGATCGCCTTCCAGACCAATCTGCTGGCGCTGAACGCCGGCGTCGAAGCGGCGCGCGCCGGAGACGCCGGCAAGGGCTTTGCGGTGGTGGCCCAGGAAGTTCGCGAGCTCGCCCAGCGATCGGCCCAGGCGGCAAAGGAAATCAAAGGCCACATCCAGAAATCCTCGGTGGAAGTGGAAAGCGGCGTCAAACTGGTTCTCGACACCAGCCAGGTTCTGAAGGCGATCAGCGAACAGATTGCCCGCATCAATCAGCACATGGATGCAATTGCCGTATCGGCCAGAGAGCAGTCGACCGGCCTTGCCGAAGTCAACACCGCGGTCAACTCCATGGACCAGGTGACCCAGCAGAACGCGGCAATGGTGGAGCAATCCACCGCGGCATCCGGCCAGCTTGCCCAGGAAGCTGCCACGCTGCGCGAACTCGTTTCCCGGTTCAAGCTTCGGGCGACAGCGCCGACGCAATCTGTAACTGGACGTCGGGGTGGGCAGCTGGCGGCCTGACGGCTGCTATCTGCTCGCCATTGTTCGGTCCCAAGTCAACCCGACACGACCGATCCGGCAACCGCCAGGGAGCCGGGCGGCTGCCGCATCGCAGCCATGCTTGAGATCAGGTTGAGCTTTGGCCGGGCATCGTGTAAAGCCGCAGCATTCCCGGACAAGACCCAGACTTTCAGCAAGGCGTGAACATATGGACGGCTTCGACCTCATCATCTTCGATTGCGACGGCGTTCTCGTCGATTCGGAAATCATCGCGGCTGAGGTCGAATCCGGACTTCTGACAGAGGCCGGATATCCGATCAGCGCCGAGGAAATGGGCGAGCGCTTCGCCGGCATGACGTGGCGCAACATCCTGCTGCAGATCGAGCGCGAGGCAAGCATCCCGTTTTCGGCCTCCCTGCTCGACAAGTCGGAGCATCTGCTCGACCTCAGATTGGCGCAGGACGTCCAAGCCATTCCGGGCATCGAATTCGCCGTCTCCAGGCTGGCAATGAAGCGCTGCATCTGCTCGAATTCGAGCACCAAGCGGCTCGACATGATGCTCACCAAGGTGGGCCTCAAGCCGCTGTTTGCGCCGAATATTTTCTCCGCCAAGGATCTTGGCCCCGACCGCGTCAAGCCGAAGCCCGACATCTTCCTGCATGGCGCAAGCCAGATGGGCGTTTCGCCCGACAAGGTCGTCGTGGTCGAGGATTCCGTCCACGGCGTGCATGCGGCGCGTGCCGCCGGCATGCGCGTCATCGGCTTTACCGGCGCCTCGCACAGCTATCCCGCCCATGCCGACAAATTGACGGATGCCGGCGCCGAAACGGCAATCTCCCGCATGAACGACCTGCCAGGCGTCGTTGCCGCACTGGCGGCCTGGGAAGGCGTTCTCTGAGGCGCCTTAGGTTCTGAGGCCGCGATCTGTGACTATGCCGACGATTCTGATCGGGACAGCGGCAGCTTCAAGCCCCGCTGACATCGGTGTTCTAGAACCTGAATAAATCGAAGCTGAGAAATGGGTTTCCCACCTCTGCGCCAATCGGCGCGGAATTGAGGACGGCAATGAAGCTGTCGTTCGATCTTTCCTTGCTACGCGCTTAAATCATCCCTATATTGGAGATCAATTAGCAAGGGAACGCTTATGCCTGCTACCCACGCTCTCACTTTGACTGAGGCCGGTTACGTCCTGAACCGGTCCGCGACCGCTCTCAACAAGGCTGTCGATACAGGTGTTATCCGCGCGCGCCAGCGCAAGGTCGGTAGCGCTGTTCAGCGGCTTTTGGGCCCCGCAGAAATGCGTTTTTTGCTCGTCGCCGACGGCCTCGATAAGGACCTAACTCCTGCCGGCCGTCGCAGACTATACGATGCGATCCGTCAACTCTCTTTCGACGCTCATCGTGTCAGTCTCGGGGAAATCGAGCTCGACCTGGGGAAGATAGATGCAGATCTCGAAACTCGGCTTCAGCGCCTGGAAGCTTTGCGAGAGTGGGTAGACGTAGAGCGTGGAGAACCGCTGATAAAGGCTACGCGCGTTCCGGTCCATATGGTGGCAGCACTTGCCCGCGGACAGACAGTCGCGGAGATCGTCGAGGATTTTCCTTCTCTCAGCCGCGAGCAGGTCGAGGCCGCCATCGAATACGCGAAAGCATATCCGAAGCGGGGGCGACCCTATCCATCCCGCAGTCTCAAGCGATCGCTCGCCGACCTCGCCGAACTTGGGGCCTTCGATGAAGTCGACGGAGCAGCCGATGTTGCAGGCCCGCGAATAATTCCGTGACCGGCTACTTGCTGGACGAGAATGTCTTGCGTGAGTTCAGCCCGCGAGGGAACGCCAACGTCCGCAAGTGGATCGCCGGCGTCGATGACGCGGAACTGCGCCTCAGCGTAGCGACGCTATTCGAGAAGCGCCGAGGTGCTGAAATGCTCAAACGGCGCGACCCGGAACGCGCCGCTGCTATCATTCGAGGAATTGCCAACCTGGAGAAAGCGTTTGCAGATCGGATTTTGCCGGTGGACGCCCCAGTTGTGGAAGAATGGACGCGCCTGCTCGGAGCCAAGAACAAGGACCGCTGGGACTTGGCGCTTGCAGCGACTGCGCGCGTTCACCGCCTCGTGCTTGTCACGCGTAACATCAAAGATTTCGAGGGCCGCGGTACGCGGCTGCTCAATCCGTTCACCGATCCCCCGGAGCGGATCGAGCCCTAGAATAGGACGTCGTCCGAAAACCGCTTCCCGCCTTTCCTGAGATTGGCTTTCCTTTTCACGCAATTCCGGACGGAAAACCGCCGCGCACTTTTCCTGGAATTGCTCTAGCTGCTCTTCTTGGTCTTTGCCGGCTGGGTGTCGAAGCCGATGTTGACGCGCACCAGGGCGCCGGAGCCGACCGGCATCTTGATGCCGTCCTTGCGGAAGACCACCTGGGTGCCCGGCGCACCCGGTGGGATCTCGGTCGGGAACTTGGTGACCTCGGAATAGAGCACGGTCTCGCCATCGACGACGGAGATGCGGATCGGCAGCGTCAGGGGGCCCGGCGTGCCGGCCGGGCCGGTGATGAGGCGCAGTTGGGCAACGACCGTCATCGTCAGGTTCGTGTCGTTCAGCGTGCACTGGCGGGTGTAATCGCCGAAGGAAGCCTGGAAGACGATCTGCTGCGGATCGTCCTTCTTGCCCTTGGCATAGGTGCGGAAGATCGCATCCTGGTCACGCATGAAGATCTGTGGGCAGGCGCCCTGGACGACGGGAGCGACCGTGCCCTGCGCCGTCGTCGCCGTGCCGATCGAGGGATTATTCGAGGATGGGTTGGCGGGCGCCAGCGGCATGATCTGGGCGGTGCCGTTCGACTGCGTCGCCGGCGCCGACGACTTGCTGTCGCCACCTATACCGAGCGAGTTGCAACCAGTGAGCAAGGCAAGAAAAGATGCGGAGACGATGAGACGCGAGACCTTGCCGAGCACCATATTCCATCCCTTGTACAAGCGTTTCTTGGAGGCCCCATGTCTTTTTCGCGGGGCCTTTCATGACGGTTTGCGATGGTCTATATCAGCGGCGTAAACAAAAATCGATTGGGTAAGCGCCGTTTTGATGCACTTTTCGCCGCCGGATGCGGGCAACCTCAACAGCATATCCGCGATGCCATGCCTGCAGGGCGGCCTCTTTTCGATTTCCAGCGGACCGGGCCACGGCGGCGCCCGGCCGGATTTCCTTCAGCGATAGATCAAGGATGACGAACGTGGACTATATCTCGACCCGCGGCGAGGCCCCTTCCCTCGGCTTTTGCGACGCCCTGCTGACGGGGCTGGCGCGCGATGGCGGGCTCTACGTTCCGCGCAAATGGCCGAGCTTTTCGAAGAAGGAGATCCGCGCGCTGCGCGGCAAGTCTTATCAGGAAATCGCCTTCACCATCCTGTCGCCCTTCACCAACGGCGAAATCCCCGACGACACCTTCCGGGCGATGATCGACGAGGCCTACGGCACCTTCCGCCATCCGGCAATCGCGCCGCTCGTCCAGACCGGGCCGAACAGCTTCGTCATGGAGCTGTTCCACGGCACGACGCTCGCCTTCAAGGACGTGGCGATGCAATTGCTCGCCCGGCTGATGGACTATGCGCTCGAGAAGCGCGGCGAGCGCGCGACGATCGTCGGCGCCACCTCGGGCGACACCGGCGGGGCGGCGATCGACGCTTTCGCCGGCCGCGAGCGCACCGACATCTTCATCCTCTTCCCGCATGGCAAGGTCTCGCCGGTGCAGCAGCGGCAGATGACGACCTCTTCGTCGCCGAACGTGCATGCGCTTGCCGTCGAGGGCAATTTCGACGATTGCCAGAACCTCGTGAAGGCGATGTTCAACGACGTGGCCTTCCGCGACAGGGTTCGGCTTTCCGGCGTCAACTCGATCAATTGGGCGCGCATCATGGCCCAGATCGTCTATTATTTCACGGCGGCGGTGGCGCTCGGCGGCCCCGACCGGAAGATCTCGTTCACGGTGCCCACCGGCAATTTCGGCGATATATTCGCCGGCTACTGCGCCAAGCGCATGGGCCTGCCGATCGACCGGCTGGTGATCGCCACCAATGAAAACGACATCCTGGCGCGGATGCTGAAGACCGGTCGTTACGACATGAAAGCGGTCAAGGCGACGAGTTCGCCATCGATGGACATCCAGATCTCCTCGAACTTCGAACGGCTGCTGTTCGAAGCCTATGACCGCGACGCCTCGAAGGTGCGCGCGGCAATGGAAAGCCTCAAGCAATCCAACGGCTTCGAGATCGGTGCGCAAGCGCTGAAGGCGATCCGCCGCGACTTCCGCGCCGGGCGCGCCAGCGAGAAGCAAGTGGCCGAGACGATCCGCCAGACCCACGCCGAGACCGGCTATCTGCTGGATCCGCATTCGGCGATCGGCGTCTTCGTCGCTGCCAAGAAAGAAAAGCCGAATACGCCGATGGTGACGCTTTCGACCGCGCATCCGGCGAAATTCCCCGCCGCCGTAAAATCCGCCTGCGGTATTGACCCGACGCTTCCGACGTGGCTTGCTGATCTGATGCACAGGGAGGAGCGTTTCCAGATCATCAAACCGGAGCTGAAAGCCGTTGAGACTTTTATCGGCCAGCATGCCCGCGGCGAGACGACAGCAGGCGCAGAAAGATAGCCAATGACAGTTGAGTGCACCCGGCTGAAATCCGGGCTGACAGTAGTCACAGAGACCATGCCGCATCTTGAAAGCGTTGCGCTCGGAGTCTGGATCAAATCGGGATCGCGTAACGAGACGGACAACGAGCACGGCATCGCTCACCTGCTCGAACACATGGCCTTCAAGGGCACGGCGCGCCGCACGGCCCGCCAGATTGCCGAGGAGATCGAGGATGTCGGCGGCGAAGTCAATGCCGCGACCTCGACCGAGACGACCTCCTATTATGCCCGCGTGCTCAAGGACTACGTGCCGCTCGCCGTCGATATCCTCGCCGACATTCTGACGGAATCGGCCTTCGAGGAAGAGGAGCTGGAGCGCGAGAAGCAGGTGATCCTGCAGGAGATCAACGCCGCCAACGACACGCCCGACGACGTGGTGTTCGACCGGTTCTCCGAGGCCGCCTATCGCGACCAGACGCTCGGCCGGGCGATCCTCGGCACGCCGGAGACCGTCGTCTCCTTCACGCCGCAGCAGATCCGTGGCTATCTCGGCCGCAACTATACGACCGACCGCATGTTCGTGGTCGCCACCGGCGCCGTCGAACATGAAGAATTCCTGCGCATGGTCGAGGATCGCTTCGCCAGCCTGCCGACGACCCCTTCCGCCCCGCCGGTCATGGAACCGGCGCGTTATATCGGCGGCAGCGTGCGCGAACCGCGCGACCTGATGGACGCGCAAATCCTGCTCGGCTTCGAAGGCAAGCCCTATCACGCCCGCGATTTCTACTGCTCGCAGATCCTCGCCAATATCCTTGGCGGCGGCATGTCCTCCAGGCTCTTCCAGGAGGTGCGCGAGTTCCGCGGCCTCTGTTATTCGGTCTATGCCTTCCACTGGGGCTTTTCCGACACCGGCATCTTCGGCATTCATGCCGCGACCGGCGGCGAAAACCTGCCGGAGCTGGTGCCCGTCATCATCGATGAGCTGCACAAATCGGCCGATGCGATCCATCAGAAGGAAATCGAGCGCGCCCGCGCCCAGATCCGCGCCCAGCTGTTGATGGGTGCGGAAAGCCCGGCTGCCCGCGCCGGCCAGATCGCCAGGCAGATGATGCTTTACGGCCGGCCGATCTCCAATCCGGAGATGATGGAGCGGCTGGAAGGTATCACCATCGAACGGCTGACCGATCTCGCCGGCCGGCTGTTCTATGATACGGTGCCGACGCTTTCGGCGATCGGTCCACTGGAACAGCTCGCCCCGATGGAAGACATCACTGCCTCGCTTTCGGTCCCGGCGTCGAAGACGCTGCAGGCAAGCCGCTGAGCCGACGTCCGTCCTGCCGGGAGTGATCGATGCCAAAATCGGTTTTTCGGTTCCTGCAGCGGCAGCCGGAAGCGGTGCAGCTGGAGAACGACAGATATCTCCTGCGCCTGCCGCGCTACCAGGATTTCAACCAGTGGCACCGGTTGCGCGCCGACAGCCGCAAATTCCTGGAACCCTGGGAGCCGACCTGGCGGCGCGACGAGCTGACGGAGGGCGCATATCGTGCACGCGTCGTCCGCGGCAAGCAGGAATATGCCTCGGGCCAGGCGGTGCCGCTGTTCATTTTCCTCAAAGACGACATGACGCTCGTCGGCGGCGTCACCATCGGCTACATCAGAAGGGGTGCGGCACAAAGCTGCATGATCGGCTACTGGATGGGCGAACGTCATGCCGGCCAGGGGCATATGTTTGCCGCTCTTCAAATGGTTATTCCTTACATCTTCACCGGGCTTGAGTTGCACCGTATCGAAGCAGCCTGTATTCCAGATAACGCGCGCAGCATCCGTCTGCTTGAAAAAGCCGGGTTTCAACAGGAAGGCTATCTGCGCGGATATTTGAAGATCAACGGTCAGTGGCACGACCATGTGATGTTTTCACGTCTCGCCACCGATACGGATAAAGGCAGGAAAACCGACAGCCGATGACAAGAGACCGCATGCTGCCCAAGTCACCGTCCGGACAAGTGATCGCGGTGATCGCAGCCCTTTTCCTGGCGGCATTCGCCTTCATGGCGGGCGTTGCCCAGGCGGCCGAACCGGTAAAAATTTCCCGTGACGATACCGCGCTCGATCTGACGGCGACGACCGAGATCTACGCCAACCAGGGCGAGGCCTTCCAGGTTTCGACGGCCGCCGGCGCCGACGGCATCCGCCGCCGCATCGAGGTCAGGGCGAGCTCGGAGAACCATCAGGGCGACTGGGCGGTGTTTGCGCTTGCCAACGTTTCGGAAGAACAGCTCGAGCGCGTCATCGTCGCGCCGCATTTCCGTCTGGTCAATTCCAAGCTGTTCTGGCCGGATCTCGGCTCGCAGCGCATCAGCGCGATTACGCCCAGCGAAGGTTTTGCGCTCGATCGGCAGCCGAGCGACGAGGCCGACGTCTTCCGCATCACGCTGAACCCCGGCGCCGTCATCACCTTCGTCGCCGAACTGTCGACGCCGGAGCTGCCGCAGATCTATCTCTGGGAACCGAACGCCTACAAGGACACGATCAACGCCTTCACGCTCTATCGCGGCATCGTGCTCGGCATTGCCGGCCTGCTCGCGGTGTTCCTGACGATCCTCTTCGTCGTCAAGGGCACCTCGATGCTGCCGGCGACGGCAGCCCTTGCCTGGGCGGTGCTCGGTTATATCTGCGTCGATTTCGGTTTTCTCGGCAAGCTGATCAGCGTCGCCTCGGCCGACCAGCGAATATGGCGCGCCTGCGCGGAGGTGGCGCTGGCCTCGAGTTTCGTCATCTTCCTCTTCACCTATCTCAACCTCAACCGCTGGCATGCGCATCTCGGCTACGCCACGCTTGCCTGGGTGCTCGGCCTTGCCCTGCTCTTTGGCGTCGCGATCTACGATCCGTCGATCGCCGCCGGCATCGCCCGGCTTTCCTTCGCGTTGACGGCCGCGACGGGACTGCTCTTGATCATCTATCTCGGCTTCAACCGCTACGACCGCGCCATTCTGCTGGTGCCTGCTTGGGCGCTGACGCTCGTCTGGCTGTTCGGGGCGTGGCTGACGGTTACCGGACGGCTCGACAACGACATCATCCAGCCGGCGCTCGGCGGCGGCCTCGTGCTGATCGTGCTTTTGATCGGCTTCACCGTCATGCAGCACGCTTTTGCCGGCGGCGCCTTCCAGCAGGGGCTGTTTTCCGATCTCGAGCGGCAATCGCTGGCGCTGACCGGCTCCGGCGACATGGTATGGGATTGGGACGTGGCGCGCGACCGCGTCGTCACCATTCCCGACGTGTCCGTCAAGCTCGGCCTGTCTCCCGGCGCCATGCATGGCGCGGCGCGCAACTGGCTGCCGCGGCTGCATCCCGACGACCGCGACCGCTTCCGCGCCACACTCGACGTGCTGCTCGAACACCGGCGCGGGCGGCTGAATCACGAGTTCCGCATCCGCGCCGAGGACGGGCATTTCCACTGGCTGTTGATCCGCGCCCGGCCGGTGCTCGGCTCGAACGGCGAGATCATCCGCTGCGTCGGCACGATCGTTGACGTGACCGAGCAGAAGAATTCCGTCGAGCGGCTGCTGCATGATGCGCTGCACGACAATCTGACCGGCCTGCCGAACCGGCAGGTCTTCCTCGACCGGCTGCAGTCGGTGCTGGCGCTGGCGCCGGGCGGCGAGACGCTCAGGCCGACGGTGATGGTGATCGATATCGACCGCTACAAGCTGGTCAATGATCTGCTCGGCGTCGCCGCCGGTGACAACATCCTCATCGCGCTGACGCGCCGCCTGCGCCGGCTGTTGAAACCGCAGGACACGCTGGCCCGGCTTGCCGGCGACCAGTTCGGCCTCATCCTGGTTTCCGAGCACAATCCGGCCAAGGTCGCCGATTTTGCCGATGCGATCAGCAAGGCGATCATGGTGCCGATCAACTTCGCCAATCGCGAGATCATCCTGACGGCCTCGGTCGGGCTTGCCTCATGGGTCGACCGGCAGGAGAGCGCCACCGGCCTACTCAGCGATGCGGAGCTTGCGATGTACCGGGCAAAACGGGCCGGCGGCAACCGCGTCGAGCCGTTCCAGCCGGCCTTCCGCGACTTCGGCACCGACCGGCTGCAGCTGGAAACGGATCTGCGCCGCGCCATCGAGCGCAAGGAATTGTCGATGGTCTACCAGCCGATCGCAAGGCTGGAGGATGTCGAGGTCGCCGGCTTCGAGGCGCTGATGCGCTGGGAACATCCCAAACGCGGCAATATCCCGCCATCCGAATTCATCCCGATCGCCGAGGCCTCCGATCTTATCGGCCCGCTCGGCATGTTCGCGCTGGAACAGGCGACCAACGATCTGATGAGCTGGCAGCACCAGACCGGCGAACTGCCGATCTTCGTCTCGATCAACCTGTCGAGCGTGCAACTGCTCAACAACGAACTCTATGACGACGTGCGTTCGGTTCTCGCCAAGACGCATTGCCAGCCCTCGCGCCTCAAGCTCGAACTGACGGAATCCATGGTGATGGAAAATCCGGAACAGGCCCGCCTCGTGCTGCAGAAGCTGAAGGAGGCCGGCATCGGCCTGGCGCTCGACGATTTCGGCACCGGATATTCGTCGCTCGCCTATCTCACGCGCTTCCCCTTCGACACGATCAAGCTCGACAAGACTTTGGTGCGCGACAGCAGCGACAAGAAGGCGATCGTGCTCAGATCGGTGATATCGATGGCACGCGAACTTGAGATGAAGGTGGTGGCGGAAGGGATCGAATCCAACGAGGATGCGATCGAACTCGCCAAGATGGGCTGCAACTACGGCCAGAGCTACCTTTTCGGCCCGCCGATCCCTTCGGAATCGGTGCTGCGGCTGCTGCGCGACCGGTTTCCGCTGACGAAACGGGCGTGACCCGGCAGGTCTCGTCGGTTTTCCGGTAGCAACCAAAGGCGGGCTTCGACCGGAGGCGGACATTGCGGTGACCACCTGGCGTTCATAGTCGCGCCACAACCGGCCATTCCCGCAAGTTCTGGTGCGTCACGCCCGGCTCGCCCGAACAGTCAGCCACCGATCATGGGGCCTTCCGACGCACCGACGTACCTCGCTGACGATCCAGCCGGCGTCTGTGAGTGCGGACCGCAGGGCAGGCTCGCGCCAGTACGTCTCGACGTAGCGCCGGGGCGCTGCAGCACTGCCGTGTGTGGACACATCCTCGCCTTCGCCCTCTCTAACCGAGGCATGCAACCGGCCACCGATCCGGGTCGCCTCGGCAATCCGCCCAAGCACCGTGCCGAAATCCTCGCGCGCGACATGAATCAGGCAGGCACAGGCCCAGATCCCGTCATACGGCGTGCCGGGACGCTGCGGGTCGGCCAAGTCGTCGATCAGCGGGTCCAACAGGTCGGCTTCGAAGCCACTTTCGCGAAGCAGTTCGACGAAACCCTTTGCAATGTCGGTGCGCCGGACGCTCATTCCGCGCTTCTCAAGCTCAAGTGCATCTCGCCCGCCACCGCTTCCGATCTCCAGCACCCTGCCCGAGCCGCCTAGCTCGGTCACGAACGCATCGATCTCTGTCGCGACCCATTCGGGCATCGCCGCGGCCTCGGCAGCGTACTCCGCCGCGACCCTATCATAGAACCGCACGGTATCCAGGTCGGTGCTCATCCTAGCGCTCCTCCTTCAAGACAAGAGGCTTGATGAGCAAGAGGCCCATCAGCCCGTTGCGCCCTTCACACTTCGGCAGTTGGTGATATCGCGGGCGATTTGCTTCCGAGCTTTAGCAGATATGCAGGTCAGAGACACCGCCGACCGCCTTCGGCCCGCGGCGGAGATATGTTCGTTGTTGAAGGATGCGGCTGCTTTGCGCCCTTATCGGTCGTTGACGTTTTCTGGGCTTTTACCGAAAGCAGACCATCGTCGATCCTCGAACGCGATGTTCCGTCGCAATTTCTAAGCACGGCGTTTCTTCCCTCCTGTCAGCCAGCCCCTGGCGATCGCCGACGTAACGCTTCTCGTGAAATGTACGGTGGGCAAGCGCGTGCAATACTGCTTGGCGTATCAATGGGGCGGAGTGGCTATTGACAGCGCCATAACATTCCTTTCATCTATGTTGTAAGACATCTTACATACTTCATGTGATGGAAAGGGAGGATTTCGATGAGGAGACTTTTGACATGGCTGGCACTTGGTGCGGCCGCAATGACGCTTTCGACGCAGGCTCAAGCTGGGGCGACGCTCGATCGGGTGATGGAAAAGAAGGCAATGGTCGTCGCCACCAACAGTGGTTGGCCGCCGCAGAGCTATCTTGACGACAGCAACCAAATGGTCGGTTTCGATATCGATGTTTCCCGCGAGATCGCCAAGCGTCTTGGCGTCGAAATTAGCTTCGAAACGCCGGATTGGGCGACGCTCACCGGCGGTCGGTGGCAGGGCCGCTACGATCTCGGCGTCGGCTCAGTGACACCGACCAAACCGCGTGCGCAAGTGATCGATTTCGTCGGCGTCTATTACTACAGCCCCTATGTCTATGTCGTGCACAAGGACAATACCGCCAAGACCGTCACCGACCTCAACGGCAAGGTGATCGGCGTCGAGACCGCGACGACCTCGGAGGATTTCATCAATCGCCGCCTGGAGATAGACGCGCCGGGCGTTCCACCGATCGAGTACAAGCTGGAGCCCGGTGAAGTGCGCACGTTCGCCGATTCCATGCTGCCCTTCGATGACCTTCGCCTCGGTGACGGCGTTCGCCTGTCCGCCGTTATCGCGCCGGAACAGACGGCCAGGAACGCGATCAAGAACGGCTATCCGGTCCGCGTTCTCGAAGGCGAGTATGCCTTCCGCGAGCCGCTCGTCGTGATCGCCGAAAAGGTCGACCCGGACTGGACCGCGAAGGTCGGCGACATCATCGCCGAGATGAAGAAGGATGGCACGCTCGCCAAGCTGACCACCAAGTGGTACGGCAAGGACTATAGCGCAGATTGATTTGCGGCGTCGCACGGGCGGTTTTGCCCGCCCGTGCCTTCCATTTCGAAGAGCATGCAATGTCCTACCCCGATACGTATTACAAGAGAACCATTGCCGAAGATCGGTCGCGGTCTTCCCTCTCTGGGCCGGAGGATTGCGACGCGGTCGTGATCGGCGCAGGGCTGGCTGGTCTGACAACTGCGCTGCAACTCGTCCGCGCCGGCCAGAAAGCGGTCGTGCTGGAAGCCGAGATCGTGGGCTTCGGCGCGTCCGGCCGCAACGGTGGTTTCGTAGCCCCCGGCTTCGCCACCGGCAGCGATGACATCGCCCGGACGGCGGGCAAGGATGCCGCCAAAAAGCTCTTCCATCTCTCGACGGAGGGTGTCGAATTCATCCGCGACACCATCCGCGATCTCAATATCGAGAGTGCAGCGCCGCAGCCCGGCATCACCAGTGTGTTGCGCCATGATGATGCCGCGTCGCTCAAGACCTACCGCGAGCAGTTGCTCAAAGACTACGACTACGAACTTGACTATCTCGACACCGAGCAGGTGCGGGCGATGCTGAAGTCGCAACGATATTTTCAGGCGCTCCGCAATCCCAAAGCCTTTCACATGCATCCACTGAATTATCTCCGCGCCATCGCCGCCGAAATCGAACGGCTCGGCGGCAAGATCTTCGAGGGTTCGGCAGCGATTTCGACCAGCCTTTCAGGCGCGGAGAAACGCGTGCGCACCGCCAATGGCGAAGTCCGAGCCCGGCACATGGTCTTCACGACAGGCGGCTACACCGGCAGCCTGGAGCCGCGGCTCCAGCGCGCTTTCCTGCCGATCGCGACCTATGTGATGGTCAGCGAGGAGGCGCCTGATCTGATCGCCAATGCGATCGCGACCGGCGATGCGGTCGGCGACAACCGCCGCGCCGGCGATTACTACCGGCTTGTGGACAATGGAAAACGCATCCTCTGGGGCGGCCGGATCACCACACGCGCGGCCTCCACGGCCGGCGTCGTTGCTGAACTCCGCCGCGAGATGACCGGCACCTATCCGCAGCTCTCCGGCCTCAAGACAGAACTCGCCTGGTCGGGCCTGATGTCCTATGCCCGCCACCTGATGCCACAGATTGGCGAGGTCAAGCCCGGCGTCTGGCACTGCACGGCCTTTGGCGGCCACGGGCTCAACACCACCGCGATCGGCGGCAAACTCGTGGCCGAGGCCATACTCGGCCAGGGCGATCGTTACAAGCTGTTTGCGCCATTCGGCCTGGTCTGGGCTGGAGGCGTCGCCGGCCTTGCCGTGGCGCAGCTCACCTACTGGAAACTTCAAGCACAGGACTGGTGGCGCGAACGCACTGCCTGAACCAAGGGACGCAGCGCATGCTGGCTCGACTCATTCTCACCTATCCTGATGCCATGAGGCGCCTCGGCGTGGCGCTGATTATCCTGGTGATTACGCTCGGCCTGTTCCAGCTTGGCGTCAGTTCGCATTGGCTCGGGTATATGCTGCCGTCGAGCGCGCCATGGGTGACCGATAATCCGCTCGTCAGCCGCTTTGTGTCCTCATTGCTGATCGCCTTGATTCTCGCAGCCAATTGGACGCTGCTGCGGCTCCTACCGCGCCGCTGGCAGATCATCGGCGTGTGGGTCGAACTCTTCGTCCTGCTAATGCTCTTCTTCTATTCGTTCAATCTTTCCTTCGCCTTCATCGCGAAGAAAATCGGCTTCCTCATCACCCAGGGAGTCACAACGACGCTATTCATTTCGGCGATCTCAATCGCGGTCGCCACTGTAATCGCACTGGCTGGCGCTATTGCCAAGCTCTCGCGCAACGGCGTGATCTATGGGCTTGCGACCTTTTACACTTCGCTCTTTCGCGGCCTGCCGCTGCTCATGCAGATCTACATCATTTATCTCGGCCTGCCGCAGGTCGGCTATGTCATCGGCGCGATACCGGCGGGCATCCTTGCCCTGTCGCTCTGCTATGGCGCCTATATGACCGAGATTTTCCGCGCCGGCATTGAAAGCATCGACAGGGGCCAGTCGGAAGCGGCGACCGCGCTCGGTCTCAAGCCCGGCCAGACCATGGCCTTGGTGATTCTGCCACAAGCCATGCGCATCATCATCCCGCCGACCGGCAACCAGTTTATTGCCATGCTGAAGGATTCCTCGCTCGTGTCGGTCGTTGGGGTATGGGAGATCATGTATCTCGCCCGCACCCAGGGACAGACCGAGTTCCGCCATATTGAAATGCTGATCACCGCTTCCATGATCTATTGGCTGCTTTCAATCGGGCTGGAATATACCCAATCCCGCATCGAAGAGCGGTTCGGCCGTTTCAATGTCCGCTGAGACCTCCTTCATCAGGACACTCCAATAGGCGTGCCGCCGGTATCGCCGTTCTTGCCTTGCCGGTGGCGCTGCGACCCGGCACCGCCGAATTCAATATCGGCCACGTCGCCGCCTTCGTCTCGACGGTCGTCTTCGCACATTCGCTGCTATTGTTGCGACGCGCCAAGGCTGCGGAAAGCGATAAAGCACTGATTGCGACCCTGCTGGTGGTCATGACCCCCTTGAGCCTCCTGACAGCGCTCAGCAGCACCGGCCTCTCGGCCATGGATTTCAACCATACGGGCATTGTTGTTATCGCCGGCATTTTGGGTCTTGCCGGCCACGTGCTACTGGTGCGGGCCTTCCGTGCCGGCGAGGCATCGGTCGTGGCGCCGTTTCAGTACAGGCAGATCATCTGGGGCTGCCTCCTTTTGCGGCACCGGTCGATCCCTACACGATCGCTGGCGCGCTGATCATCATTCTGTTCGGCTGGCTGGTACTCCAATAGGTATCACAGCGCCGTCGGCTTCTGTGGAAAGCCGCCGACATGGCTGCAGGTGAGCGCTGCCCGGTCTCGTCCAGCCTTGACCGCGTCCTGCAACGATCCACCGCCAACATGCACGGACAGAAATCCCGCGATGAAGCTGTCGCCGGCGCCGGTGGTGTCTACGACCTCGACCTGCATGATGCCCGTCTCTGCCCGCTCTTCAAGCGTCGCCGCCACCGACCCCTTCGCGCCCCGCGTAACCACTGCGACCCGAACACCGGCGGAAAGAAAGCGGTCGATCATCGCTTCGACCGCCGTGTCGTCCTCGCCCGCCGAGCCAAAGGCAATCGTCAGGCCCTCAATGCCGAGATTGGCCGGGCCGGCGTTGACGGAGACATCCTGCGAGACACTGACACCGGCTGCAGCGAGCGTGTGTCTCAGAGCACCGCCATCATCCAGCCAACCTATATGGACGTGGTCCATGGTCTTCAGCGCGGCGATATCTTCTTCCGATGGCCGGTAGCCAGCGCAGACGCCGAAATCCTCAAACAGAAACACGCGCTCGCCCGACGGCAGGACCTCGATGTCCGTATGGGCAGTCTTGCCTAGCCGTTCCTGCATATGCGCAACAGCAACGCCATTCTCGATCAGGGCAGTTCGCGTCCGCCGGCCATCGAGATCAGGGCCGACGGCTCCGAGATAGAATGCCTCATGGCCAAGCGTCGCGAGATGTACTGCGACATTTACCGCATTGCCGCCAACAAGTGCCTCGCCGATCGACGGCGACAGGAACTTGTCGATGCAATTGTCGCCAACCGCTGCAACGCGAAGTCTCTTCATACAGCTCATCCCCGACAATGCCGCGCCTGCCTCTAGGAGCATTCGCGGCGCGCTGTCAAACTCGCGTCAATAGTTGACCCGCTTATAGTAGCGTCGCGTGGTCAGCGGATGATTTCGCATGACTTCGAGATGCGCGCTGATGCGTTCGAGCACCGTGGCGAGCAACGCTGGCGAGACCAGCCCGCGGACCTCGGGTGAAATGCCGGGCAGCGCAAATTCGGCCGTATCGAGCACGGTCAACCGGTCGGTATATTCAGGTGCGAAATTCTCCACCCGGTCGGCCAGTGGACGCAAGGCATCCTCGCCCTTGAACAGGATGACGGAAACGCCCTCCTCGACCAGTTCCAGCGTGCCGTGGAAGAAATCGGATGCATGCACCGGCCGAGTACGGATCCACTGCATCTCCTCGAGAATGCACATGCCGTAATAGAAGGCTTGCGGCCAGACATTCCCGGCACCGGTGATGATGTGATATTCGGCTCCGGCAAGCACCCTCGCAAAAGCCTCGGCCTTCGGCTCATAAGCGCGCTTCACTTCGAGCAGTAGCGCCGGCAACCTGTCGAGTTCACCCGCGATCTGATTGTAGTTCTCGATCTCCCCGCGATGGCGCATGATCGAAAGCGCGATGAACAGCGATTGCAGATAGAAGGATTCGCAGGACGTATCGTCCTCGGCGAAGTTCACGAAGACATGATCGCCACCTTTGCCGATCGGCGTTTCCTCATGGCCGACCAGAGTGATCACCATAGCGCCGGCTTCCTTCGCCTTGGCGAGGAGTGCCACGCTTTCCCTCGTCGTGCCCGACAGCGAGGGTATGACGACGATCGATTTGCCATTCAGGTTTGCCGATCCGGTCAGGACCAGCTCGGCCGGTATGTCGAAAAAGACCGGAAACCGCGACTGGCGTAGCAGCAATTGGGCTGCCGGCTGCATCAGGATCGCAGCGCCGCCCGTTCCGAGGAAATGGATGTTTTCGGCACCGGCGGCCAGGCAATCGGCGATCACCCGGTCCAACCGTTCGCGCAGGGCCACCGCGCCGGACTGGATGCGGAGAAACCTCTGTTCGTCAAAATTCAGCATGCAAGCCTCCGTTCGCGATAGTGTCAGCGACTAACACCGACAATGTTGTAAGACAACTGACATCTTGATTTAGATGTGTCAATAACTCGACTGTGAATTTGCACTGGCTTTAGCAATACCCTTGGTTAATGCGACGCTGTCGGGGCACCAGAAATTTGTTGACCACGCTGCCAATGTCAGACAAGCACATTCAGGACGGTAGAGAGGATTGCGGTCTTGGACGAGCCCTTGCGTGACAAACAGACCCTTGTGATCAAGCTGCGCGACAGGATCCTGGATCTCATCCGCGACGCGAGCCTGAAGCCCGGTGACAAGCTGCCAACCGAGGCCGAACTTACCCAGCGCTTCAGGATTTCCCGCCCCGTCGTCCGCGAGGCTCTCAAACTCCTCGAACAAGACAACCTGATTTATGCCGAACATGGCCGCGGCCGCTTCGTTTCGCCGATGTCCGCGGTGCAAGTCGATCGGCCGATTACGGTGTTCGAGAGCGTGACCGACATGGTCCGGCACTATGGCTATGAGATAGTCAACAAGGTGCTGTCCATTGCCGAAGAAGCGCCGGATGAGCTCGTCGCAAGGCAATTGCAGATGCGGGTCTCGGATCGCGTGATCCGCATCGAACGCCTGCGGCTCCAGCGCGATGAGCCGATCATGTACTGCGTCGATTACGTGCCGCGCAGCCTCATTTCCGCTCGTCTCTACGACATCGACTGGAGCGGTTCGCTGCTCGCGCTGCTCGAGGAGCACAAGAACAAGCCACGAATGTCGGCAGCGAGCGTATCCGCCGTCGTGCTGCCGAACGACGTTGTCGAGCGCAACGATCTAAGGGACTTCGGCCCGGCTCTCCTGATCACCGAAACCTGCTTCAATGCTGCCGGCATACCGGTGATCTACGCGATTGATTATCACCGAGGCAGCCACTTCTCGTTCAGCCTGGCGAGAAAATAAGGTTCAACGCAAAGTTTGAAGTGCAGGTTAAGAGACATCCTACTCAAAACGGTATGGGATTTTGTGACGATAGCTGCTCAAGACCTTGGCGCCGAGGACCGAAGCGTCCGCTTTCCGCTGACGAAACGGGCCCGAGCGGAACGCCCAGTCTCGTCGATTTCCTCGGTAGCAACAAAAGGCCGACGTCAGCCCGAGACGGCCACTGCTTTGCGCCCCCTTGTCGGCCACAGAGGGGATCTTTGCCTTCGCCCGGAAGCCGACATTGCGGTGACCACCTGGCGTTCATAGTCGCGCCACAACCGGCCATTCCCGCAAGTTCTGTGTGCGTCACGCCCGGCTCGCCCGAACACTCAGCCACCGATCATGGGGCCTTCCGACGCACCGACGTACCTCGCTGACGATCCAGCCGGCGTCTGTGAGTGCGGACCGCAGGGCAGGCTCGCGCCAATACGTCTCGACGTAGCGCCGAGGCGCTGCAGCACTGCCGTGTGTGGACACATCCTCGCCTTCGCCCTCTCTAACCGAGGCGTGCAGTCGGCCACCGGTCCGGGTCGCCTCGGCAAGCCGTCCAAGCACCGTGCCGAAATCCTCGCGGGCGACATGAATCAGGCAGGCACAGGCCCAGATCCCGTCATACGGCGTGCCGGGACGCTGCGGGTCGACCAAATCATCGGTCAGCGGGTCCAACAGGTCGGCTTCGAAGCCGCTTTCGCGAAGCAGTTCGACGAAACCCTTTGCAATGTCGGTGCGCCGGACGCTCATTCCCCGCTTCTCAAGCTCAAGTGCATCTCGCCCGCCACCGCTTCCGATCTCCAGCACCCTGCCCGAGCCGCCTAGCTCGGTCACGAACGCATCGATCTCTGTCGCGACCCATTCTGGCATCGCCGCGGCCTCCGCAGCGTACTCCGCCGCAACCGTATCATAGGACCGCACGGTATCCAGGTCGGTGCTCATCCTAGCGCTCCTCCTTCAAGACAAGAGGCCTGATGAGCGAGAGGCCCATCAGTCCGTTGCGCCCTTCACACTTCGGCAGTTGGTGATATCGCGGGCGATTTGCTTCCGAGCTTTAGCAGAAATGCGGCCAGAGACACCACCGACCGCGCCAATGCTGCCGGGCGGCAAGGCGCCCTCATAATGGTCATCGAGCCACCTTTCGCTGCTGCTGCAAAGCGGACATGACGCAGTGACAACGCGGGTCGCGGTTGCGCCAAAAGCCGCCATTCCGCCCCATGCGGGTGATTAGATTACGAATTCCTCGTCATACGTCTGTGGCTCGGGAACGACCGTAACCTCCACCGGCACGATCCAATTGGCCGCGTAGCTCTCGCAATCGGAACGCTGGAGCTCGGGCTGCACGCACCCCGCCCCATCGATCGCGCGACATCGCAGTATATATCGCCCCACTTCTTCAGGGGTCCACATGTACTCCCACAAGCGCCATGCAAAGGGACGTTCTGTTTCGAGGAGCCTCCCCTCGCGCCAGCCCCTGCCATCTCCGGTGCAGACCTGCACCTGCCGGATAGCAGCCTCTCCGCTCCAGGCGGCTCCGAAAATCCGGTACGGTTGGCCGGCGATGAGATGCGCCCCCTGTACGGGACGCGCGATCTGCGCTTTGACCTCCATCTCCGCAAGGGGGACCAGCGTGGGTTCCCCGAGGCTGCGCTCCCAACGGAAATAGTCGCGCGCCTGCCAGTAGCCAAGGAACGGTTCCTCCAAAACCGTGATATGCGTGATCCACTTGACCCAAGCCATGCCGAACCAGCCACCCACGACCGCGCGTAGCGGGTAGCCGTGATCGCGCGTCAACGGCTGCTCGTTCATCGAATAGGCAAGGATCGTGCTGTCAGCTATGGCCTTCTCAAGCGGTAAACTGCGCGCAAAAGCGATGGGGCCGGGAGAAGCCGTTTTCTTGTTCGTGTCGACGACGCCGCTGTCTGCGCCTATGAGCAGAACCTCACGCGCGGTTCGCTTAACGCCCGCCATTTCTAAAATCTCGCGCAGAAGAATACCTGTCCACCCGGCATTGCCGACGGCTCCGTTCTGCCACTGCAACCCCTCCTTCGGCGGCTCATAGTAGACGCGCCCGTTCCCTGCACACTCGACGACGGCGGTGAAAGTCGTGCTCCGCATCGCCTTGATGCTGTCGAGGTCAAGTTCGATCGGCCGCTCCACCGCCCCGCCAACGCGCAATCTCCAGTCGCGCGCATTGAGGTCCGGCGACGGGAAATGGTTTCGCACGAAGAACAGCTCGGTTGGGATCAGCCAATCGGAGAGCGACGCAAACGGAAACTCGATGTTCTGTGGGGATTTTTGTCGAACTATCAGACTGGGTTGCTGTGGTGTCGGCATCGTCCTCGTCTCCCCTTTCAAGAGCACAACGTCGGCTCCCGGTCGCGCGAATTCCGGTACGATCACACCGCCCCTCGCAGTGCGTCCGTCGCATTCCGCCTTCGGGCCGCATTCTAGCACATACCGCACGTTTCTCGGATCGACCTCGAACGGCAGCAAAGGGCCCGAATGCTGCTACGGGCCTACGTCTCTTTCGCGCCCGCTTGTCGTTCAGGCACTACCGCTGGAGAAGACCAGCAATATATTGTTGGAAGGCATCTCGATCGTCTCGCGGAGATTAAGTCCAGCGGCCTCACCCACTTGTTCAAGATCAGCGATATCACGCACACCCCAGGATGGGTTGCGCTCCTTTAGAGCCGCGTCGAAAGCAGCGTTCGAGGGGGCGTTGTGTGCCCCGTCGCGCATGAACGGGCCGTAGAGAAGAAGAAGCCCACCAGCGTGAAGCAAACGGCCAGCTCCTGCGAACAATCCTAAGCTTGCCGCCCATGGCGCGATATGGATCATATTGATCGACACGATGGCGTCAAAATGCCCCGTTTGTTCGACGCCCCATTGTCCTGAGCACACATCAATATCCCGCGGTGCCAGCACATTCTTCAGCCCTGCGAATTTGATCCAGCTAGACGTACTGGTGCGGGCGTCGGCATCCGGATCGCTCGGCTGCCAGGTGAGGTTGGGCATTGCTCCCGCAAAACACACGGCGTGCTCGCCGGTCCCGCATCCAATCTCCAGCACGGCTCCACGTGTTGGAAGGACACGTTTTAGGACTGCGACGATCGGCGCCGAATTTCGCGCAACGGAAGGTGAGAACATGCGCTGGTCGGCGCTTATGTCGCGCTGTTCCAGCGCAACCGGTGAACGGTCCTTCTTCTCTGGGGGCATTGGTCTTGAATCCCCTTTGGGCGATGTCTCCCACCATATAGCTGAAATGATGGGACAGAAACCAAGGATTTCGGACTTACGAAGGGGGTCGCCGGCCCGCGCGTTCGGCCGAGGGCGACCGAAGGTCCACTTCGCGTCAGATCACGCGTCCGCCAGGCTCAGGGTCTGCTTTCGAAAATCCGAGCCCGGAAGCCGACCGACGGCTTTCAGTCCCGTAGCGGTCGTCTACCCAATCCGAGCCGATGTCCGTTGTTGATGCAATCGCGAAGACGCGCGGCGCTGTAGAGATGCCGCCTTTGCACTGATCTACTTCGCGCCCGCGGAAGCTTACTCATTGTCGACCGCTTGTTGAGGACTTGAAGTCAGCTATCTCAAGCCGGAAAATATCCGGAACGTTGAGGAGCACTCGATGACGAAGCATCGCATCTATTCGGTCAGCGTCGCGAGCGTCTATCCCCACTATGTCGCCAAGGCAGAGAAGAAGGGGCGGACGAAGACGGAGGTCGATGACATCATCTGCTGGCTGACGGGGCATGGCCGGCAGAGCCTGGACGACCAATTGGCTGCGAAGACCAGCTTCGAGGATTTCTTTGCGCAAGCGCCTCAGATGAATCCTTCCCGATCGTTGATTACGGGCGTGATCTGCGGTGTCCGCGTGGAAGACATCCAGGAAACGACGATGCGGGAAATCCGCTACCTGGATAAATTGATCGACGAACTCGCCAAAGGGAAAGCGATGGAGAAAATCCTACGGAAATAGCCGGGAAACCGCGTCGCGGCAGTGCGCGATCACCCACGGCAAGCCCGCAGAATCCGGCACCGTCTCGCCCGGGAGATGGATGTTCATCGTCGCGGAGCAAGACCATCGAGCAGGAAGTCGAGGCCCTTCCTGAAAGCGCCGTCCCAATCATTGTCCAGCAGCAGACGAGAGCGCTCGATCGTCGGATAGTGCTCGCTCAGACCTGTCAGGCGCTGCTGCGCAGCCGCCCTGTCGTCGTCCGAGAGATCGAAGTTCGCCCGGGTGATGGTCGCGCCGATCACATAGTTCCAGAGCGACCAGATCGCGACGTTCAAATCCGCATCAGTGACACCGGCACCGGACAGGGTCTTGCTCAGCAGTTCCAGGCGAATGAGGATGTTCGGGCCGAGCGCCCGGCGCGGCAGCAGCGAGGCCGACCAAGGATGGCGCAGCATGCTGGCGCGCCAGTCTTCGAGCATATGAACGACGTCCCCGCGCCAGTCTCGAGACTCGACGATGTCAGACGGTCCGCGATATTCGAGCACCGAATCCAGCGCCAGATCGAAGACCTTTTCCTTGTTGTCGACGTGCCAATAGAGGCTCATCGCGCCCGAGCCGAGGCGATCGGCCAGCCGACGCATCTTCAATCCGTCGACACCCTCGGCGTCCAGCAGCTCCACCGCCGTCGCCACGATCCGTTCCAGCGAAAGAGTCGGTACACTGCGTGGCTCCTGCCCGGACTGAGGTGACTCACTTCTCCGCCCAGACCCTTTGCTCTCAGCACCGCTGCGTTTGTCTGCCATTCGTCTTCCTTATCGATCAGACGTCGATCTAAGCCGACAATGCTGGGAATGTCGATCCTGACCAATTGACTCGTACGACGTACGATGCAATCTAATCGTACGCCGTACGAGTTATCTCATAAAGGCGATAAAGATTCATCCTGCAGGCCACGAGGATCCGTCGCTCGCAGCCCTGAGAAGCCAAGAGAAAATCATGTCACCCGCGATCAAGCATTTCATTATCGGAGGATTCATCATCATGACCATCAGCGTTCCCACTGCGACGAGAGCCAATGACGATCTCAAATTGATTATCGTCAATCCAGAAAACCTCTACGACCCCTCGCCGAATGGCTACAGCACGGCGGTGATCGTGCCCCGCCAAGGCCGGCTGGCCTATATCTCCGGACAGGGCGGCCAGAATAGCACGGGAGCCTTGTCGCCCGATTTCGCCGTCCAGGTGAAGCAGGCTTATGCGAATTTGCGCACCGCCCTCGATACGCTCGGCGCACGGCCGGATCAGGTCGCCAAGCTGACGGTTTTCGTGGTCGATCACGATATGTCCAAGCTCGAGGTGCTGACCAGCAACGTCAAGGACATGTTCGGCGAAGCACTGCCGGCGCAGACGCTGATTCCCGTTCCCAAGCTTGCCATCGATCCCATGCTCTTCGAGGTCGAAGCCACCGTCGTTCTGGATTAGGAGCGGCACCGGATCGACACAATTTCGGATTTTCCCGGTGGCGTGCCAACATCTGCTGGCGTGCCGCCCTTCCCTTTTGTGAGTGGCCATTGACCAACCGCCTGCGATGTGCGCCAGTCATGGCTTGTACAAGGAAAATCCCATGCTCAAGTTTCTGCTCGCCCTCTCGATGGGTGTTTTTTGCGTCTCGTCGCTTCAGGCCGGCGACATCACTCCGGTGACCAAAAGCTGCGAGCCGGGGGCAAAACAGGCGCAATGCGAGCGATGGGTCACGGATATTAAGAAAGCCGTCGAGCTGGCCTATAAAGGCGACCACGGTGCACAGGTGACCGTTGCCTTCTGCCTGTCCACAGGTTGCCATGGCGCCGTCGCCATCGACAAGGTCGCTTCCTGCAGCTGGCATCTGGTCATTGCCAATTCGGGCGTTGCGACAGTGCTCGACGCTTCCAATCTCAGGAACACCTGCCGGCCGATGACGCCGGCTGAGAAAGACCAGGCCCGCGCCTCGTCCCGCGATCTCGTCCAGAAGATCTACAAGCGCCCGATGGTCGCCACCGACCAGATGTAATCTGGTTGGGGTGCCGGCTCACGGCGCAACGTCTGCGTGAAAATAAATCTCATTGCTCTCCCGGCTTTCGCCGCTATTCTCCATCCAAAGAAAATCGGGCCAAAGAAAATCGGGCCAAAGAAAACCGGGAGGACCACTGATGATCCTGCACTGCGTATTCCTGCGGTTGAAGACCGCGATGACGAGCGAAGACAAGCAATCGCTGTTTGCGGCGATCGTCGCCCTGAAACAGGTCATTCCCGGCATATTGGATATCAAATACGGGCCGAATGTTTCGCCCGAAGGTTTGCACGGCGGGTTCGTCGACGGGTTTGCCGTGACCTTCGAAAGCGCCGAGGCCCGCGACGCCTATCTCATCCATCCCGAGCATGTGACGGTGGGCGAGCGCATCGTCTCGTCGACGGATGGAGGCCTTGCCGGCATCCTGGTCTTCGACCTTAATATGTGAGGGCCGCAGGATAGGCCTGCAGCCCTTAATCCTCAACTCGATTTCGCCATGGCGGCGGCGAGTTGATCGACATTGTACTTGAACATCTTCTCATAGGTCGGCGCCGGCCCCTTGGCGTCGGAAAGGGATTCGACATAGAGCTCGCCGCCGGGCTCGGCACCGGTTGCCTTGGCGACCTGCTTGACCAGGCGCGGATCGTTGGAATTCTCGAAGAAATAAGCTTTCACATGCTCGCCCTTGATCTGCTCGATCAGCTTGGCGACGTCGGCGGCCGATGCCTCGCTTTCCGTGGACAGACCGAGCGGGGCGAGGAAGCTGACATTATATTCGCGGCCGAAATAACCGAAGGCGTCATGGCTGGTCAGCACCTTGCGGCGATCGTCGGCCACCTTGTCGAATTTCGCATGGGCATAGGCGTTCAATTCATCCAGCCTCCTGGTGTACTTCTCGGCATTGGCCTTGAAGGCGGCGGCGTCAGTAGGATCGGCCGATGACAGCGCCTTTTCGATATTGGCGACCCAGACTTTGACGTTGACGGGGCTGTTCCAGACATGCGGATCGGTGATTTCCGCGCCGTCCTCTTCCATGGTGCGGGTGTCGATGCCTTCGGAGACGGTGACCGGTTTGCCCTTATAGCCCGAGGCGGTGATCAGCCGGTCCATCCAGCCTTCCAGTCCCTCGCCGCTGACGAAGGTCACTGCAGCCGCCTTCAAATTCTTTGCATCGGCCGGCGACGGCTCGAATTCATGGGGGTCGCCATTCGGCCCGACTAGGCTCGTCACCTTGACGTGCTCGCCGCCGACCTGTTTGACGACGTCGGCAAGCACGGTGAAGGAGGCCACAACCTTCAGCGTTTCGGCGGAGGCGGGCATGGCCGACAGCGCCATCAAAGCGGGGATTGCTGCGGAGAGAAGCAGTCTGTGCAGTGTCATCGAAGGCTCCTTGGAATCAGCCCTTCAAATGCGGGCGGGGAAAGACGCGCCGGGCCAAGCCGGAGGGCGCGAAAAAAATAGAAAAACCGTAGAAGATCGCCGCGGTCATGATGATCGTCGGGCCGGAGGCGAGCTCGAGATGATAGGAGGCGATCAGGCCGAGATAGCCGGATGCGGCCGCACTGACGGCTGCTATCGCCATCATCACGGGCAGACTGCGCGACCAGAGCTGGGCGACGGCTGCCGGCAGCATCATCAGGCCGACGGCCATCAGCGTGCCGAGCGCCTGGAAGCTGGCGACGAGATTCAGCACCACGAGCAGCAGGAAGAGCGGGTGATAGACCGGCCCGCGCCCGCCGACGGCACGCAGAAAACCGGGATCGAAACATTCGGCCACCAGCGGCCGGTAGATGAAGGCGAGGATGACCAGGGTCAGCGAGGTGATCGCGCCGATCAGATAAAGGGCGGGCGCATCGATCGCCAGGATGGTGCCGAAGAGCACATGCAACAGATCGATATTGGAGCCGCGCAACGAGACGATCAGCACGCCGAGCGCCAGCGATGCGAGATAGAAGCTGGCAAAGCTCGCATCCTCCTGCAGCACGGTCATCCGGCTGACGGCGCCGGACAGCAGCGCCACCGACAGGCCGGCAATGAGGCCGCCGAGCCCCATCGCCGTCAGCGACAGGGAGCCGGCGACGAGGTAACCGATCGCCGCCCCCGGCAGCACGGCATGGCTCATGGCGTCACCCATCAGGCTCATGCGCCGCAGCATCAGGAAGACGCCGATCGGCCCCGAGCCGAGCCCGAGGCAGAGGCAGGCGATGAGCGCTCGGCGCATGAAACCGTAGTCGGCAAAAGGTGCGAGGAAGAGATCGTAAGCCGTCATGCCGCCGGCGCCTCTTCGGGTGCGCAGGCATTCGCATCCTCATCCCAGCGCTCGGCCATGGCGCGGGCCTTGAGGAGATTGACGGAGGACATGACGTCTGCGGTCGCACCCCAGCCGACCAGCTCGCGGGCAAGCAGCAGGGTTTGCGGGAAATGGGCGCGGACCAGCTCGAAATCGTGCAGCACGGCAATCACCGTGCGGCCTTCGCCATGCCAGCGGGAGACGATATCGATGAGGTCCCTGGTCGTGCGGGCATCGATTGCCGTAAACGGCTCGTCGAGCAGGATGATGCCGGCATCCTGCAGCAGCAGGCGGGCAAAAAGCACGCGCTGGAACTGGCCGGCCGAAAGCGAGCCGACATGGCGCCGGCCGAAGCCTTCGAGCCCGACGGCGGAGAGGGCCTCGCCTGCCTTCTTCACCTCGGCGGGCGCGATGCGGCCGAAGGCGCCGGTCTTCTTCCAGGCGCCGAGCATGACGGTATCGATCACCGAGATCGGAAAGCGCCGGTCGATCTCGGCCGCCTGCGGGAGATAGCCGAATTCGGCCCGCCCCAACCGGTGCTCGACCCTGCCTTCGGCGGGACGAAGTTCGCCCATGATCGCCTTCAGCAGCGTCGACTTGCCCGCCCCATTCGGCCCGGCAATCGCCGTCAGACTGCCTGAGGCGAAGGCGCCGGAGACATGATGCACGGCGGGGTGCCGGTTATAGGCGACGGTGAGATTGTCAAGACGGATCAGCGGCGTCATGGCAAGAGAACCGCCCATTGGATCGCCAGCCAAAGGAGCGCAATGACCAGCGCCATGCCGATCACCCTAGAGAATGCCGACTGTCCCAGCAGGCTGACGGAGGGGCGGTCGGGGCTCGGGGGCATAGCGCATCCTACAATGTAATAACATTACGTGTTATGTTATAACGATTGCGGCGAGATTGAGGCGGAGCCTGGCAGTTATTCACACAATTGAAAAGGGCGACAATTGGCCACCTTTCATTTGCCAGGATGCGCGTATGCGGCCCCCGCTATCCTTGCTCCAGAGGCCACCCCACCCTCCGTCTTCCTCGGGCTTGACCCGAGGATCCACCCTCGCCTCCATCAGCGTGGGCTTGGATCCCAGGCTCAAGGCCTGGGATGACGGAGGTTGGGGGCGCGTTCCAGCCAAACTTCCCGCCGGCACAGCGGAAGCGATGGCCGCTATATGCCGAAACGACTGTGGAAATCCTGATCCCGTGCATCGTGCTGCGAGGAAGAGCGAAGTGCCCCTAGGCCCATACCCTAAGAGCCCGTTCCATCCGGTCGGCTGCGTATGTGACGACGTAGGCGATCACCATGTAGATGACGACAGCGATCAGGAAGGCTTCGAGGTAGTAGAAGTTCAGCGCCGCGGTCAGTTGCGACTGCGCGAAGATGTCGACGACCTCGATTGCAAATCCCAGCGACAGCGCCTTCATGATCACCATGATGGAGTTGGCAAGATCCGGGATGGCGGCGACGATGACCTGAGGCAGCATCACCCGGCGGAACAGCTGGCTGCGCTTGTAGCCCAGGGAATAGGCCGCATCGGCCTGACCGTTGTCGAAGGAGTTGAGTGCACCCTTGACGACCTCAGCCTGGAAGGCTGCGACGCAGGCGGTCAGGGCGACGATCAGCGTGATCCAGTTCGGCGTCGAGTGACCATTATAGTCGATGCCGACGAGCGAGGTCAGGAACTGCAGCGTCGGCGGCAGGCCGTAATAGGCGAGGAAGATCACGATGACCATCGGAACGCCCTTGAAGACGACCTTGTAGGCGACGACCAGTTCCCGAAGCAGCGGGACCCGGCGATATTCCACCATCGCGAAAAGGCTGCCGACGATGGTGGAGAAGACGAAGATTCCAAGCGCCATGGCGAGCGTCACCGGGACCGCGCCAAGGATGTCCCAGAGATCGGGAAGAAGGACTTCGGAATCGAACATGTGATGACCTCCTATTCGATCAGACGCTTGCCATCATGGTGGCCTTGGCCGGTGCGGTATTGGGCGCGAATTTTGCGTTTCGCGTTTCGAAAAAGCGCACGACGATCCATGCGACAAGGCATAGCAGCGAATAGATCACCGCCAGCACAAGGTAGGTCTCGAACTGGTATTGGTTGTAGTCGCGCTCCATGACGAGATGGGCGGTCGCCATGACATCTGCGGCGCCGATGTACATCACCAGTGCGACGTTGTGGATGAGGTAGACGATCGAGTTGCCGTAGCCTGGCAGGGCGATGTGCACCGCCTGAGGCCCGACGACCCGAAGGATCTTCTGAAGGAAGCTGTATCCGAGACTATCGGCGGCGTCGTGCTGGCCGCGTTCCACGGCGAGGTAGGCCGGCCGCAGAACCTCGGAAAGATAGCCTCCATGGTAGAGGCTGAGGCCGACGATCGCCGCGACGTTCGGGGACACGAAGTCCTCGACCTCGAACAGAGCGACGACCAGCGGCAGCCCGTAGAAGGCGACGAACAGTTGCAGCACGACGGGGACGCTCCGGGCATAGGAGACGTAGAGGTCAGCCAGCTGACTGACAACCGGTATCCTGCGCACCCGGAACGTCGTCGTTATCAGGGCCAGCAGGAAGCCGGCGATCATGGCCGTGAACGTGATCGCAAGCGTCAGCGGCAGCGCCTTGAGCAGCTCGGGGATCATGATGGATAGGTCCACTTCGGAACACTCCTTGTTTCGGTCTTGGGCCTGATCGCCGATCGTTTCTCAGCGTTACTTCATGTAGGTGGTGATGTCCTCGCCGAACCATTTCTGCGAGAGCTTGGCCAGCGTGCCGTCGGCCTTGAGCTCCTTCAGAGCCTTGTCGATGTCTTCGGCGAGTGCCTTGTTCTCCTCGGAGCGATGGATCAGGACAAAGGTATTGTTGATCGCGACCGGCTCGCTCGCCTTGACGTCGAGCTTCTGCTGGTCGATGACCGTCTGCTCGCCGAGGTTGGACGGCAGAACCAGCGCGTCGTATTTGCCGTTCTCGACCTCTTTCAGGCGATCCGGATAGGGAATGCCGGCGCTGGACGCGGTGATCTCGATCTTGAAGTCGGGGTTCTTTTCCTGCCAGGCAGTGGCGAACTTGTAGATGCCGCCGCCGGCCGTCACCGGCACGATCTTCTTGCCGACGAGATCCTTCATCTCGTTGATGCCGCTGTCCTTGCGGCTGTAGATCTTGATCAAGCTGGCGCCGATCGGGCTTTCTGGAATTAGGAACTGCTTTTCGCGAGCGGGCGCCCGGTAGTAGCCGCCGGTCGCGATGTCGTACTTGCCGGTGGCAAGGCCGGTCTCCTGAGCGATGTCGGCAGCACCCTCCATGACGAATTTGTACTGGGGCAGCTTGGTGTTGATCGCCTTCAGGACGTCGGGCTCGTAACCCTGCGGCTCGACGCCGATGGCACCCCAGGAGAGCGGCTTGGATTCGGCAGCCGTCGCGATCTTGATGGTGCGCACGTCCTCGGCATGCGACAGGCCGGCGGTTGCGAAGGCAAAGGCAACGCCGGCGACAGCGAGGCCGAAGCTACGGCGGGAAGTCGACTTGATGGAAGACATGTCAGGCATCCTTTCTTTACTGGATGGAGTGTTCGGAATTCAGGAACTGGGCAAGGCGCGGGTTGGAGGGCGTGTCGAAGATCTCGGCAGGACTGCCTTGAGCTGCGACGACGCCTCGATCCATGAAGACGATGCGGTTCGAGATATTCTTTGCGAACTGCATCTCGTGGGTGACGAGGAGCGAGGTGATGCCTGATGACGTGACGTCCCTGATCACCTTCAAAACCTCGCCGACGAGTTCGGGGTCGAGCGACGATGTCGGTTCGTCGAAAAGCATCACATCCGGCTTAACGGCCAGCGCACGCGCAATGCCGGTCCGCTGCAGCTGACCGCCGGAAAGCTGGGACGGGTAGCTGTCGACCTTGTTCGACAGGCCCACCCGCTCAAGCTCCTGCAAAGCGATCGAACGCGCCTCGTCCTTCGACTTGCGCTGCACGACCACGAGCGGATCCATCACGTTCTGAATGACCGTCATGTTCTTGAAGACGTTGAACTGCTGGAAGACCATCGCCGTCCGCAGTCGGATCGCCTGGACAGCGGTATTGTCCGGTTTCCGGTAATCCATCCTGACCTGATCGAAGGCGATCGTGCCCGACGCCGGCTTTGCCAGATAGTTGATGCACTTCAGCAACGTCGTCTTGCCGGTACCGCTGGGGCCGATGATCGACACCACGTCGCCCCGGTTCACCGAGAGATCGACGCCGTTCAGGACCTGCGTGTTTCCGTAGGACAGCTTTAGGTTTTTGAGCTCAAGCATTTCGGGTCGGGGTCCTTTCGGCAGATAGGTCGGAAAACGTCGCGGTCTCGTCGTCGGCCCACTCGTCTCCGAGCAGCTCGGGCGTGTCGAAGGCCTGGAGATCGGCGAAATGACGCTCGCGGTCGGCGACGAACAGCGCCCTGACGATGCCGCGCGCGAGCCGGTCGGCGCCTTCGCTGATTGCGGGAATGTCGCCCGTGAGCTTGCCGTGGCTGAGCGTCGCCGGGAAGTTGAAGCAGTGGATGCGGGCGAGCGCCGGGCAGGCGCCGGGCTCGGCCTCGAGGAACTCGAACGCCTCGCCGAGGTCGGGCGAGGTTTCCAGTTCGTCGTTTCGCATGTCCGCCGGCACGGGAAAGCGGTCGCGCCAGAGACGGATATGCGATGCGACGGCAGCGAGTTCCGGCCGGTTCGTCAGGTCGACCTTGAAGCCGGTGCCGAAGATCAGGAAATCGACGAGATAGCTGCCTTTCGGCGTCGTCACAACGATGTGGTCGCCTTGCGCCTGCAATCGATCGATCGGGCTTCCGAGATGAAGATGAGCCTGCGGGAATGCGCTGACACGCAGGACGCTCGGGCGCGGAGGCGGCGTCTGCGAGCGCATGGCATAGTCGAGAAAACGCCACTTCCAGTCATCCGGCAGACCGGCAAAGCCATGCACCACGCCCTGGCTGGCGATGCCGGTGAACTTGTTGATCCGCGGCAGGTCGGTCCTGCGCACGAACATGTCGAGCCGGGCAGCGCCGGCCTCGAGCGCGGTGGCGGCGTTGTCCATCGCCGAGGCGCCGGCTCCGACGACCCCGACCCGCTTGCCGCGCAATGCGGCGAAATCGATAGGGTCGGCGGTATGAGCCCAGAACTTGCGCTCGATGCCGTCGGCGATCGAGGGTACGAAGGGACCGCCGAGGCCGTCGCGGCCCGTTGCCAGCACCACATGGCGCGCGATCGTCGTTTCGGACCGGCCATCGTGACGGCAGACCACATCGATCAGGCCGTCGGCGCGCGGACGAATGGCCTCGACGGCGACCCCATTGCGCACCGGCAGGTCAAGCACGCGCCGGTACCACACGAGGTAGTCCATCCATGTCTGACGCGGCGCCCTGTCGAGCGCGATCCAGGCATCGCGGCCATGCAGCGCCTCGTAATAGGCGCGGAACGTCAGTGCCGGCAGCCCCATTGCCGGTCCGGTCAGTTGTTTGGGAGAGCGAAGGGTTCGCATCCTGGCGAAGGTGACCCAGGGACCCTCGCTTCCGGCAGGCGCCTTGTCGAGAACGGTGTGGTTGGCGACGCCGAGCCGCTTCAGCATGGCGGAGGCCACGAGCCCGGCCATGCCCGCACCGATAATCACGACGTCAATGACCGCTTGGCCGTCGACGAGGCGGGGCGGAACCCAGGACTTGGCCGGCAGCTCCAGCCAGGCGAGGTCCTGGCGCAGGCGTGCCTCGAGCGCTTCGAGATTGTTCGGAAACGTCGAGAGATCGCTCATCACGGCACGTCCTCGGTCATCGGGCTACCGCCGTAGACGGTATCGGCCAAGGCTTCGACGCCACCTGCGTCGTGCAGCCGGCAACCGGGCATCGCCAGGGCCACGGCGCGCGCCGCATCGATCACGGCGGCGACCGTCGGGGTCAGCGGCATCGCGGCAGGCGAGATGGCGCCGAACAGGAAGGGGATGGTGTGGTCGAGGACGCGCATTACGATCCCCTCGAGCGGAACGCCGCAGACGGTCGCCGGCTCGACGATGGCGACGCCCAGTCCGGCCCGGACCATCGTCAGGGCGGTCAGCGAGGCGTTGACGTCGATCATCCGTTGCGGCGCCACACCCGCGCGCTCCAGGGCCTCGTCGATGCGGTGCCGCAGGCGGTAGGGATTGGCGAGCGTGATGATGCGTCGCTCGGCGAGATCGGAGAGACGCACCATGTCATCGTTGGCCAACGGATCGTTGGCGGCGAGAGCGACGACACACGACGCTTCGGCAACCCAGTGCACGTCGAGGCCGGGATGTTCCAGCGGCAGGCTTGATATCCCGAAGTCGGCCGAGCGGGCGAGCACCGCCTGCACGACATTCTCTGCCGCCAGCGCCTGCACATGGAGATGACGCGGTATCAGGTCCGGCGCGACGGCCGCGATCGCCTGGGGCAGAACGCCCGCCGCAAGTGAAGGCGTGGCCGCGATCGTCAGCGACGGCGGTTCATCGAGACCGATGGCATTCGCCCGCTCGCGGATGTGGGCGAGGCTGGCAAGATGGCGCTCCACCTCGGCGTGAAAGAGCAGACCGCGCGCGGTCGGGCTGATGCGCGGGCCGCTTCGATGCAGCAGCGCATAACCGATATCGGCTTCGAGATCCTGGATCAGCCGCGTGACCGCCGGCTGCGACCGGCCGAGCAGCCTTGCCGCCCCGGTCACGCTGCCGGCGGACATCACCGCCGCGAAGGCTTCAAGTTGCCGGATATCGAAAGAGTTAGAATGCATAGTGGACATCAAACACTCTCCTTCATGTCAGTAAAGCATGACAATTCTTATTTGACGACTGGCTGTAGATAAAAAATTCATATCAAGTGCTGTTTATCATTCCAGTTTGACATAATGAGAGGTCCGGCCTACCTAGAGCTTATGTCCGCTGACGTATTGAGGAGCTTGTTTTGACACTCATCGAAACTCTTGCCTCTGTGAGGCCGGGTTCCGCGCTCGCGGAAGCCATGGGGAAACGCGCGGAGATCCTGCGCCTCAGTGAAGCGGCCCACGACGCTGTGCTTCTGCCACGCGATCCCGGCGGACTGTCGCACGGCCTGAGGGCGGCACTCGCCGCCCGGATGGCGCGCCACAATCGCAGCCCGGCGCTCACAGGCCACTACGACACGCTCGTTGCCAGCGCCGACGAACCGGCGACAGCCTTGCTCGCCGAGCCGAACACGAACGTGTCGGATCCGCGTACCGCCGAGATCGTTCGCCATGCCGACCGGCTCACGGTCGCGCCGCGCGATGCCACGCGCACCCATGTGGACGCATTGCGCCAAGTCGGCGTAACCGACGCCGACATCGTCCGGCTCGCAGAGCTTGCGGCTTTCGTCAATTACCAGGTGCGGGTTCTCGCCGGCCTGAAGCTGCTGGGAGAGATGCGATGAGCGAGGTCGTCCACACCTTCACCACCACGGTGCCGCGCTGGCAGCCCTACGTCGTTCCGGTCGATTTCGCGACCGCCACCGACGAGCAGCATGCAGCGATGCAGACGACGCCGTCGAACAAGGGCATCTCGCCGTATGTGCTGACCCTGGCGCACGACCCCGAGACGCTCGCGGTCCGCTCACCCCTGTTCAACCTGATCATGTACGGCAAGGACGGACTGGCAGCGAGCGAGCGTGAACTGGGTGCCGTCGCCGCCTCTGTCGTCAACCGCTGCGTCTACTGCGCCGCCGTCCATGCATCCCGGTTCAACAATTTGACAAAACGCACCGATGTCATCGACGCAGTGTTCGCCGATGGTCTCGAGGCGACGCTCGACGAGCACCTCCAGGCAATCTTCAACTTCTCGGCCCGACTGTCGACCACGCCGCCCGAGGCCGTCGCGGCCGATGCGCAGGCGTTGGCGGACGTCGGGTTCGACGAGTTGCAGGCTCTCGATCTCGTCCTCTCCTCGGCGATCTTCGGCTGGGCGAACCGTCTGATGCATACGCTCGGCGAGCCGACGAAGGACTGAAGTGTATCCTCGGGAGCGACAGCATGGATACCCGAATCCGGGTTCAGCCGCTGCTTACGCGGCGATTATTACAATGACGAGTATGTGCGTCAGGACGGTCGGTGGCTGATCTCGAAGCGCATTTCGCATTTCACATGGCGTGACACTATGGAGATGGTGGCCGGCTGACCGAGACCGCGGGTGCCGACGCGCGACCTGCGACCGCTCGAGCTCTAGCAAGCGTAGAGACGTCGGCGCGTGCCCCTCATCCGGCTGCCGCCACCGACCGGGGTCGAGCCACGGGTCTCGCCCCGTCCTTCGGACCCCCGCTCGCGGGGCGAAGGGAGATAGCCGCAGCCTCTCCGTTCCCACCTCGCTCTCGCGGGGCACGTCCCCTCGCCCCGTTTACGGGGAGAGGGTTAGGGTGAGGGGCAGATCTTGTTCGAAGCTCAGAGCTGTTCCAGCATCGCGGCAGCGCCCGAGACGGTTGCCTGGCCGGGGCTTTCCTCGACGTTGAGGGCTTTGACGACGCCGTCTTCCACCAGCATCGAATAACGTTTGGAGCGGAGGCCGAGGCCGCCGGCGGAGAGGTCGGCGTCGAGGCCGACGGCCTTGGTGAAGCCGGCATCCCAATCGGCGAGGAAATGGATCTTGCCCATGCCGCCTGACAATTGCGCCCAGGCGCCCATCACGTGCCAGTCGTTGACGGAGACGACGGCGATGTCGTCGACGCCCTTGCCAAGGATGGTATCTCGGTTTTCGAGATAACCCGGGAGGTGGTTCAGCGAGCAGGTGGGCGTGAACGCGCCCGGCACGGCAAAGAGCACGACGCGCTTGCCGGCGAAGAGCCGATCGGTGGTGATTTCGACCGGGCCGTCAGCCGTCTTTTCCTTGAAGGTGGCGGCAGGAAGCTTGTCGCCGATCGCGATGGTCATGGTCTTCTCCTTGGTTCCGGCTTTGGGAGTTCTGGCTTTGGGTTCTGCTTGGCAGCGGCCGCCGCAGGGGATCTGCGGCGACTATAAGACCCGGTCATTGAAAGGCAAGAGTGGTCTCCATCGCCCTTTCGCCATCGATGACCAGCACGCTCCAGCGCTTGCCGGATAGGTCGTAATTCTCAGGCAGTTTGCCGATAGATACATCGACCTTGAAGGTGGCGCCGTCGCGCTTGCCGCCGATCTGCTTGGTGAAGGCATGGCCGCTCGGGCCGGTGACGATGATATCCGGCGCGCCGTTCCCCTCGCCCGGCCCCCGCTCGGCAGAGCCAGGGTCAGCGACAGCGTCTTCCTGTCGGGCGACATCGCATGCGCCGTCACGTCGAAATCCGGCGACGGCGGCTTCGGCAGCTTCGCATCGGCGGCCTGAAGGATTGACTCCTCCTGCGGGTGCGACTGGATGGCGGGGCCAAGCTTCAGCTGAAAATTCGCCTGGAAGGGAATGCAGATATCTTTGCAGATGCCGATGAAGGCGGAAGCGTCGATTGCCACCGGGCCTTTGCCGGCCGCCGTCAGCGACAGCGGCAGCGTCACCGGTGCGTCATAGGCGATATCCTCGACCGTGCCGTTGAAAAAATGCTTCGGAACGGGATAGGCGATGGCATCGAGGCTGACCCCGCTCTCCGCCGCGATGGTGATCTGCGGCGGAATGCCATTGCCGCCGGGCTCTCTCCAATAGGTGATCCAGCCGGGTTTCGGCTCGATCTGAAGGGCGGCGCGGATTTTGCCGCCGGCATCGGGCGCGAGCGCCACCAGGCGCATGCGGCCGCCCTCGTTGTCCGCCCAGGCGCTCATTTCAGCGTGGGCGGAATAAAACGGCACAAGGGCTGCGACCACCGACACAAGCGCGATTAAAAGCCCGCGCGGGCCTGAGGAAATAATCATCATGGAACAAAGGTTTACCGAAACTGCTGTTTGGCCGCCAGAAGTCGCGGCGATTTAAATCTTCATTTTCAGTTGATTGATGTGTGACATTGGCCCATGTTTCTCTTGTCGAGGCCTTGGTGCGGTCTAGCAGCAGGAGGAACGATGTCCTTATCGACGCTGAAGAACAGACGGGAACGTGGCTTCTTCGATGGCCAGTTCCTCATCGCCATGCCGGGCATGGAAGACCGCAATTTTGCGCGCACCGTGATTTATATCTGCGCGCATTCGGATGCCGGCGCCATGGGCTTCGTCATCAACCGTCCGCAGAGCCTCACCTTCACCGATGTGCTGCTGCATCTCGACATGATCAAGCAGGAAGATTCGATCGTGCTGCCGAAGCGGGCGCGCGACTTCCCGATCCAGACCGGCGGCCCGGTGGAAAGCGGCCGCGGCTTCGTGCTGCATTCGGACGATTATGCCAGCGACTCCTCGATCCCCGTCAGCGACGACATTTGCCTGACGGCGACGCTCGACATCGTTCGCGCCATCTCCAAGGGCGCCGGACCGACACGGGCGACAATGCTGCTCGGCTATTCCTCCTGGGCGGCCGGCCAGCTCGAAAACGAGGTCGTCAACAATGGCTGGCTCACCTGCCCGGCCAATGAGGAATTGATCTTCGACCGCAGCCTCGACGACAAATACGAGCGGGCGCTCGCCGGCATGGGCGTGACCGCTGCTATGCTGTCGGCCGAAGCCGGCCATGCTTGAGAGGCTGGCCTGACGGTCGCTGACCTGGCGGCAGCGGGAACGAATAGCCGAGAGTGACGTTTCATTTCGGCGAGCATGGACAAAAAGCCCATGCCAACCAAGGAGACATCACAAGATGGGTAGCACCAGCGACAAGATTTCCGGCAAGGCAAATGAAATTGCCGGCAAGACCAAGCAGGCCGTCGGCAAGGCGACGGACGATCGCGACATGAAGGCCAAGGGCGCCGTCCAGGAAGCCAAGGGCAAGGGACAGGTCGCAACCGGCAAGGTCAAGGACAAGCTCAAGGGCGCCGTCGACCGGCTCTGAGCGACAGCAATAAGACGAGCAAAGGACGCTGTGCTTCCGATTTAAGGAATGCGCAGTAGACGCTCATCCTTTATCACCATGCCTGTCGCGCCCCTCACGCGGCAGGCATTTTTAGTCCGTCACCCTCATGCTCTGCAGAGATAGACCCAATGAAGCTTTTTGCCTGCGACAATTGCGATCAGGTCGTCCACTTCGACAACCGTCGATGCGTGCGCTGCAACCATCGCCTCGGCTTCCTGCCCGGCGATCTCGCCATGCATGCGCTGGAGCCGCGCGACGAGACGCTCTGGCAGCTCGTTTCCAATCCCGATCGCGAGGTCCGCTTCTGCGCCAATGCCGGCCTCGATATCTGCAACTGGCTGGTGGACGGTGACGGCGAGAGCGAATTCTGCGTTGCCTGCCGCCATAACCGGCTGGTTCCGAACACCGACACCCAGGACGGCATCGATCGCTGGCGGCGCATCAGCCAGGCGCAGCGCCATCTGTTTTATTCGCTGCTGCGCTGGAAGCTGCCGCATCCGGATCGCGCGCAAGATCCGCAAGGCGGGCTGGTCTTCGATTTCCTCGAGGATCTGATCGAGAGCAACGGTTATGTCGTGCCTGCCATGACCGGCCACGAGGAAGGCCTGATCACCATCCGCGCCGCAGAGGCCGACGATGCGACGCGCGAACAGGCGCGCAGCTCGATGAACGAACCCTATCGCACGCTGCTCGGCCATTTCCGCCACGAGGCTGGCCATTTCATCTGGAACAAGCTGGTGCGCGATCGGGGCGGCCTTGCCGATTTCCGCGCCGTCTTCGGCGACGAACGGCAGGATTATGCAGCAGCCCTGCAGACCCATTATGCCGGCGGCGCGCCCTTGGGATGGCAGGATAATTTCATCAGCGCCTATGCCGCCTCGCACCCCTGGGAGGATTTCGCCGAATGTTTCGCGCATTACCTCCATATCGTCGATACGCTCGAAACCGCGCGCGCCTTCGGCATCGCCATCGATCCGAGCGGCCATGAGGAAATATCAGGCGAGGTGGATTTCATCCCTTACCGGGCAAGAAGCGCCGAACAGCTGGTCAGCGCCTGGGTGCCGCTCAGCATCGCGATCAACGCCATCCAGCGCAGCATGGGCCAGCCCGACTCCTACCCCTTCGTGCTGTCTTCGCCTGTTGTGGCAAAGCTCGAATATCTGCACCGGCTGATCCAGGGCGCAGCGACGGCGCCGCAGCAGCAGCAGGCGGCTTGAATGAGGTTCGGGCCGCGCTGCTCGCCCCTCTTCTCCCCAGCGGTGGCCCGAAGGGTCGGATGAGGGGGCCACACGGCACGCCATCCATTGCCCTTCGCTTCCGCTCGGTGCATTCGCGGCTTCGCCGCTCACCCCCTCAACCGCCTGCCGGCACCGACCGGGGTCGAGCCACAGGTCTCGACCCGTCCTTCGGACCCCCGCCGGGGAGAAGAGACGTGTGGCGGCGCCGTATTCCTCTCATCCGTCAAGAGCTCAAGGAAACGGCCGCTACTTAAAACGAAACCGCCTTGCCTTTCTTGAAAGGCTCCATGCCCTTCCGAGCGAGTTCGTCGGCGCGTTCGTTTTCCGGGTGGCCGGCGTGGCCCTTGACCCAGTGCAGTGTCACCTTGTGGCGGTCGCGGGCCGCCTCCAGCGCCTGCCAGAGCTCGGCATTCTTCACCGGCTTCTTGTCTGATGTCTTCCAGCCGTTTTTCTTCCAGCCGAAAATCCACTTGGAGATACCGTCCTTGACATAGGCGCTGTCGGTATAGAGATCGACCTCGCAAGGGCTCTTCAGGGCCGACAGTGCCGAGATTGCCGCCAGGAGCTCCATGCGATTGTTGGTCGTGTCGGCCTCGCCGCCGAAAAGCTCCTTTTCGACGTCGCCATAACGCAGCACCGCGCCCCAGCCGCCGGGGCCGGGATTGCCGGAGCATGCGCCGTCGGTAAAGATATCGACGTGCTTCATAGGCTCAATCCATATTCGGCGGGCGATTTGATCTGGCGGTGGAACCGCAGCTTGCGGAGATATTCGAGCGGGTCCTTCTTGGTGACCATGGCTCCCTCCGGCGTCGTCAGCCAGTCATAGAGCCGGGTCAGGAAGAAGCGCAGCGCGGACCCACGCGACAGTACCGCCAGGGCTGAGATTTCCGCATCGCTCAGCGGCCGAACGCTCTGGTACCCGTCGAGCATCGCCGTGCCCTTGGTGATGTTATAGGCGCCGTCCTTCTCAAAGCACCAGGCATTCAGGCAGATCGAGACGTCATAGGCGAGCAGGTCGTTGCAGGCGAAATAGAAATCGATCAGACCGGAGAGCTGGTCGCCCAGGAAGAAGACGTTGTCGGGGAAGAGGTCGGCATGGATGACGCCGGCAGGCAGGCCACTCGGCCAGGCGGCGGAGAGGAAATCGAGTTCGCTGCGGATCTCGGTCTGCAGCCCGGGCTCGACCTCGCCGGCACGCGCCTCGGATTTTTCCCACAGCCCCCGCCAGCCGTCGATCGACAGCGCATTCGCCCGCTTCAACTGGAAATCATCACCAGCCACATGCATCTCGGCCAGCGCTCTGCCGACTTCGCGGCAGTGTTTCGCCTCCGGCTTTCTCAGCCACATGCCTTCGAGGAAGGAGATCAGCGCCGCCGGACGGCCGGAGAGCGAGCCGAGCAGCGCGCCGTCGCGGCGCGGCAGCGGCAGCGGGCAGGACAGGCCGCGAGCTGCGAGATGCTGCATCAGGCCGAGGAAGAAAGGCAGATCGCTCTTTTCGACGCGCTTTTCATAGAGCGTCAGGATCAGCGGGTCCTTGGAGGTGTGAAGCAGGAAGTTGGAGTTTTCGACGCCTTCGGCGATCCCCTTGTAGGAAAGCAGCGTGCCTGCGTCATATTCCGTCAGGAACCACTTCAGATCGTCTTCGGCTATATCGGTATAGACTGCCAAGTGAGGTCTCGCCTTCATGCCTTGTTGATATTGGATTTGCCGGAGTGGACGCCAGGCCGAAGGCCGATCTAGCCGTTGACGAAGGCCATATCGGCCGCCGTCAGCTCGATATTGCGCAGTTCGCGGTTGACGAGGAAGTTTTCGGTTTCCTGCACCGTTTCGGCCAGTTCGACGCGGGCATCGAAGCGGGCGCGGAAAGCCTCAATGATCTCGTTGACGATGACCTCGGGTGCCGAGGCACCGGCGGAGAGACCGAGCGTCGAAATCGTGCCGATCTCGTCCCAGTCGAGCTCGGCGGCGCGCTGCACGAGGATCGATTTCTTCGCCCCTGCCCTCAGCGCCACTTCGACGAGGCGCTTGGAGTTGGATGAATTCGGCGCGCCGACAATGATGAAAAGATCGCAGCCCGGAGCTGCCTGCTTCACCACTTCCTGGCGGTTGGTCGTCGCATAACAGATCGAGTCCGCTGCCGGCGCCGTCAGGTTGGGGAAGCGCTCGTGCAGTCGGGTGATGACGCCGGCGGTGTCGTCGACGGACAGTGTCGTCTGGGTAACATAGCCGAGATTATTGGGGTCCGTGGGAATATAGGCGTCGGCGTCCTCGATCGTCTCGATCAGCGAAACCGACCCCTCCGGCAGCTGACCCATCGTGCCGATCACTTCGGGATGACCGGCATGGCCGATGAGGACGACATGGCGGCCGAGGCGATTGTGGCGCATTGCCTGCTTGTGGACCTTGGAGACCAGCGGGCAGGTGGCGTCGAGATAGAAGAGGTTGCGGCTTGCCGCATCCTCTGGCACGGATTTCGGCACGCCATGGGCGGAGAAGACCACCGGCTGGGCGCGATGTTCGGCCGGGATCTCGTCCAGCTCCTCGACGAAGACGGCGCCCTTGGCCTCCAGCCCCTCGACGACATAACGATTGTGGACGATCTCGTGGCGCACATAGACCGGCGCGCCGTAGGATTTCAGCGCCAGCACGACGATCTGGATGGCGCGGTCGACGCCGGCGCAGAAGCCGCGCGGGCCGCAGAGCCGGATCGTCAAAGGAGGTTTCGCCGCAATATTCATGTCTGTTCCGTCAAAATTCCGTACCGCGTCGGGATAAGCGACCTCTAGCCCAATATGACCGGGAATTGAAGCGATACTATTGCCGAGGCTGCGTGCCGGGTTTGCGGAACCAGGAGATCGCCACCACCGCGGTGAGCACCGCGGCCAGCCCGTACCAGGTGAAAGCATATTGCAGATGGTCGTTCGGCAGATCCACCTGGGTAACGCCGCCGATCGGCAGTCCGGCCGGATTCAGGGTGGAATCGGCATCGACGAAAAAGGGAATGACCTTCGCTTTCTCGAGGCCGACGCTCTCGGCCATGACGTCGAGATCCTTCCAGTAGAAGATGTTCTTGGCGACGTCGTTATCGGGCACCACCCAGGAAGGCTTGCCGGGAAGCTTTTCGCGCGCCAGGCCGGTGACGGTCTGCTGATCCGTCAACTGGCCCTGCATGCGCGTTTCCGGCTCCTTGTTGTCATAGGGAACGAAGCCGCGATTGACGAAGAGAATGCGCCCGTCGGCAAGCTCCAGCGGCGTATAGACATAAAAGCCGGTCTGGCCGCGCCAGGTGGCGAAGAAGTGCCGCTCCTTGTTGTTGATGTAGCGGCCGGTGGCGGTGACCTTGCGGTATTCGATGTCGCCGCCTGCAGCCGCCATCGCCTCGATGTCGGCGAACGGCACGGGGCTTGCTGCCTGCCGCGCAGCGATATCGGCGATCAGGCCCTCTTTCCAGTGCAGGCGCTCCACCTGCCAGGTGCCCAGCGAAATCAGGATGGCAAGGGCGATCAGCACCAGGATGCCGGTCAAGACAGGCAGCCGGCGGCGCGGCGCGGCATGGTCGATATCAGTCACTCAGGCGTCCTTCGCGGGCATTATGACGGTATTGCATGGCGATCAGGATGCCTTTGAACCAGCGTAGCGTCAGCAGCGACAGGATAATCGTCAGCGGCGCGAAGAGCAGGATATGCACCCAAATCGGCGGCCCGTAATTCACCTGCAGCCACAGCACCATGCCGATGACGATGAAGCCGACGATGAGAATGACGAAGACGGCCGGGCCGTCACCGGAATCGGCAAAGGAATAATCGAGGCCGCAGGCAGCACAGCGCGGCTTCACGCCGAGCAGGCCATCGAAGAGCTTGCCCTGGCCGCAGCGCGGGCAGCAGCCCTTGATGCCGGTCTTCACCGGATCGACGGGGGAAAATGGGCGCTGTCCTCGTTCATGGCAATTCCTTTTAGGCGCTCCACGCTGCCTTAACTCTCCCATAAAGTATTTGCATCCCGGATGGAAAGGCCTGCGCGGTCTCCGCCGAGTGATTCGCGCCAAACAGAAGAAGAAGACTGATGACCAAAGACAGCCATGCCGGACAGATCATTATTTTAAACGGTGCGCCCAGAAGCGGCAAATCAAGCATCGCGCGCGCAATCCAGGAACACTTCGAGGGGCCGTGGATCAACCTCGGCGTCGACGGCTACAATGCCATGACACCGAATCGCTACCTGCCAGGCATCGGACTGCGGCCGGGCGGCGAGCGGCCGGACCTGGAGGAACTGGTGCCGTTCTTTTATGCGGCGCTCTACGAATCGATCGCCATCCATGCCAGCCTGGGGCTCAATGTCATCGCCGATCTCGGCCACCATGACAGCTATTCGCAGCCGCTCGGCATCCTCGGCGATTGCGCCCGGCGACTGGAAGACTTTCCAGTGCTGTTCGTTGGCGTGCGCTGTCCGATCGAAACGATCATGCAGCGGCGCGACGTTGCCCAGGAAGGGCGCGAGACGCTTTATCTCAGCGCCACGGAGGACGTGCCCGTTCCAGAACCGGTGCAACGCTGGCAGGATGAGGTTCATCGCCCCGGCATCTACGATATGGAGGTCGATACGTCGGTGCTGACGCCGCTCGAATGCGCCGAAGCGATCCGCCACCAGTTGGATCTCGGCATTCCCGCGCCTTCGGCCTTCGAACGGATCGCCGGGGCGCGCTGAGGCGATATAAGGCGGCCACGGAGCCTTTACTTCGGCCGGCGATTGCCGATGGCAGCCCCTCATCCGGCTGCCGCCACCTTCTCCCCGTAAACGAGGCGAAGGGACATTGCCGTGCCCTCTCCGTCCCTCTCTCGCGTCTCGTATGGCACGTCCCCTCTCCCCGTTTTTACGGGGAGAGGGTTAGGGTGAGGGGCAGCCGCGCGAACCGAACACCTGTGGCACGAGGCCGAGCAAAACGAGATTTGCCAACAAAAAAGGCGGGCACGAGGCCCGCCTTTTGTTTGACTATCGTTCCGATCAGCCGGCTGCGACGGGTGCGCCCCAGCCGCCCCAGACGTAGATGCAGAAGAACAGGAACAGCCAGACGACGTCGACGAAGTGCCAGTACCAGGCGGCCGCCTCGAAGCCGAAATGCTGCTTCGGGGTGAAGTCGCCGCGCAGCGCGCGGATCAGGCAGACACCCAGGAAGATCGTGCCGACGAGGACGTGGAAACCGTGGAAGCCGGTCGCCATGAAGAAGGTCGCGCCGTAGATCGAATTCTTGAAGGCGAAGGGCGCGTGGGCATATTCATAGGCCTGGACGGAGGAGAACAACACGCCGAGCAGCACCGTCAGCGTCAGGCCCTGAATCAGGCCTTTGCGGTCGTTGTGCAGCAGCGCGTGGTGCGCCCAGGTGACCGTTGTGCCCGACAGGAGCAGGATGACGGTGTTATAGATCGGCAGGTGCCAGGGATCGAGAACCTCGATGCCCTTCGGCGGCCAGACGCCGCCGGTATAGGCCAGGCGCGAGGCCTGGATCGCCTCGTTCGGAAACAGGCTGGCGTCGAAATAGGCCCAGAACCAGGCGACGAAGAACATCACTTCCGAAGCGATGAACATGATCATGCCGTAGCGCAGATGCAGCGAGACGACGCGGGTGTGGGCGCCCTCATGGGCTTCCTTCACCGTATCGGCCCACCAGCCGTACATCACGTAGAGAACCAGCGCGAAGCCGATATAAAAGAGCCAGGGATTGGCGAGCTCGGCACCGGCGACCTTGAACGAACCGCCGTTCAGGTAGCGCATGTAGCAGACGCCGCCGATCGCCATGAGGAAGGCGCCGAGCGAAGCGATAATCGGCCACGGGCTCGGATCGATGATGTGATAGTCGTGATTCTTCTGGTGAGCATCGGCCATGTAGTTATCCCCGGATGTCTTCCTTCACTCCGCTCCCGGCATAGCCGGAAACGAGCCTTGATCAAAGTTTCTTTTCAATCTTCTCCGCTCCACCCTCATTCGAAGCCACCGGCTTCGGACCCTCTTTCGGGTAGAACGTATATGACAGCGTAACCGTGTGGATATCCTTGGATTCCACGGCCTTGACGATTTCCGGATCGATGTAGAACACGACCGGCATGTCGAGCTTCTCGCCCGGCTTCAGGTCCGTTTCCGTAAAGCAGAAACATTGCACCTTGTTGAAATAGACGCCCGCTTCGCCCGGGGTGACGTTGAAAACCGCCTGGCCGCGCTGGGTCTCGTTCGAACGATTCTCGGCGGTGAAATTGACCTGGATCGTTTCGCCGATCTTCGGATTGACCTCGCGCTGGACCGGCTTGAATTCCCATTGCAGACCGGGGGCGACATTGGCGTCGAAGGTGACGCGCATCGTGCGGTCGAGCACGACGCTCGACACCTGGTCGACGCGCTGCGTCGTGCCGTTATAGCCGGTCACCTGGCAGAAGATGCGATAGAGCGGCACGGCGGCATAACTCATCGCGCCCATGCCGAAGACGAAGCTCAGGCACATCATCACGACGGCGCCGTTGTTGCGGCCGGGCTTTTTCGGTGCGGCGGGGTTATCGCTCATCCGGCAGTTCCCCCGCCGATCTTCACGATTGCCATCACGTAGAAGAGAACGACGAGGCCGGCAAGCACCAGCCCCAGCGCGATGTTGCGGTTGCGGCGCGACTTGAGCTGCTTTTCCGTGAGCTTGACCAATTCCATCAGAACCAACCTCCCGCATGCGAGACCAGCAGCGAGGCCAGCCGGTCGATCATCAAGGCAGAGAACACGGCGAAGAGATAGAAGATCGAGAAGCCGAACAGCTTCTTCGCCGGGATCATCTTCAGATCGCCGTCGGGCATGCGCCAGACGGCGATGGAACAGTATATGAAGATCGCGCCGAGGACGGCTGCGACGAGGCCGTAGCCGAGGCTCGCAAAGCCGAGGAAGGACGGCAAGACCGCGCAGACGCCGGTCAGCACCGCATAGGCGACGATCTGATGCTTGGTCACCCGCTCGCCGGCGACGTTCGGCAGCATCGGCACGCCGACGGCCTCGTAATCGCGCATCTTGAAGAGCGCCAGCGCCCAGAAATGCGCCGGCGTCCAAAGGAAGATGATGAGGAAGAGAACGGTGCTCTCGATCGTCACGCTGTTGGTCACGCAAGCCCAGCCGATCATCGGCGGGAAGGCGCCGGCGGCACCGCCGATGACGATGTTCTGCGGCGTCGAGCGCTTCAGCCACATGGTGTAGACGACGGCATAGAAGAAGATGGTGAAGGCGAGGATGCCGGCCGAGAGCCAGTTGACCGCAAGGCCGAGGATCACGACCGAGAAGCCCGACAGCACCAGGCCGAAGGCCAGAGCCTCCGAAGGCGCGATACGGCCGGCCGGGATCGGACGGTTGGCCGTGCGGCTCATGATGGCGTCGATATCGGCGTCATACCACATGTTCAGCGCGCCGGAGGCGCCGGCGCCGACGGCGATGCAGAGAATGGCGATCAGGCCGAGGACGGGATGGATGTGGCCCGGCGCCAGCACCAGACCGGCAAAGGCTGTGAAGACCACGAGCGACATCACTCGCGGCTTCAGCAATTCGAAATAATCGCGCGCACTCGCTTCCGACAATTCGCCGTCCTTTGCAAGCACCTCGTGATTGTCGATGACCGTCATCATTCCGTCCTGAATGTCTTACCATCAGGACGCCGTACCGCATGCGGCGTCCCGATGTCCGCGCAAATTACTTGATGCGCGGAAGCTGTTCCCACTGGTGATAGGGCGGCGGCGAAGGCAGCTGCCATTCGAGCGTCGTTGCACCCTCACCCCACGGATTGTCGCCGGCGACGCGCTTCCTGGCGAAGGCTTCGAAGACGCCGAAGAGGAAGATCAGCACACCGAAGGCCGAGATGTAGGAGCCGATCGAGGACACGTAGTTCCAGCCGGCAAAGGCATCCGGATAATCGATATAGCGGCGCGGCATGCCGGCGAGGCCGAGGAAGTGCTGCGGGAAGAACACCAGGTTGACGCCGATGAACATGACCCAGAAATGCAGCTTGCCGACGAACTCGTTGTACATGTAGCCGGTCATCTTCGGGAACCAGTAGTACCAGCCGGCGAAGATCGCAAAGACGGCGCCGAGCGACAGAACGTAATGGAAGTGGGCCACGACGTAATAGGTGTCATGCAGCGAGCGGTCGAGACCGGCATTGGCAAGCTGGACGCCGGTGACGCCGCCGACCGTGAACAGGAAAATGAAGCCGATTGCCCAGAGCATCGGCGTGCGGAACGAGATCGAGCCGCCCCACATCGTCGCGATCCAGGAGAAGATCTTCACGCCCGTCGGAACGGCGATGACCATCGTCGCGAAGACGAAGTAGCGCTGCGCATCGAGCGACAGGCCGACCGTGTACATGTGGTGAGCCCAGACGACGAAGCCGACGGCGCCGATCGCGACCATGGCATAGGCCATGCCGAGATAGCCGAAGATCGGCTTCTTCGAGAAAGTCGAGATGATGTGGCTGACCATGCCGAAGCCCGGCAGGATGAGGATGTAGACCTCGGGGTGACCGAAAAACCAGAACAGGTGCTGGTAGAGGATCGGGTCGCCGCCGCCTTCCGGAGAGAAGAAGGAGGTGCCGAAGTTGCGGTCGGTGAGCAGCATGGTGATGCCGCCTGCCAGAACCGGCAGCGACAGCAGCAGCAGGAAGGCGGTGATCAGCACGGACCAGGCAAACAGCGGCATCTTGTGCAGCGTCATGCCGGGAGCGCGCATGTTGAGGATCGTGGTGATGAAGTTGATCGCACCGAGGATCGACGAGGCGCCGGCAATGTGCAACGCAAAGATCGCAAGGTCGACCGCCGGTCCCGGTGTGCCGCTTGTCGCCAGCGGCGGATACATCGTCCAGCCGCCGCCCGTGCCGTAGGCGCCTGCCGGGCCTTCGACGAACATCGACAGCAGCAGCAGCGCGAAAGCGGGAACGATCAGCCAGAAGGAAATGTTGTTCAGACGCGGGAAGGCCATGTCGGGCGCGCCGATCATGATCGGCACCATCCAGTTGGCGAAACCGCCGATCATCGCCGGCATGACCATGAAGAAGATCATGATCAGCGCGTGCGCTGTGGTGAACATGTTGAACATCTGCTTGGCGCCGTCGATCGCGGCATCGCCTTCATAGCCGTAGACCATCGAGGCCAGGCCGTGGAAGATCTGAATGCCAGGCTCCTGCAGCTCCATGCGCATGGCAACCGACAGTGCGCCGCCGATGATGCCGGCAATGATCGCGAAGATCAGGTAGAGCGTGCCGATGTCCTTGTGGTTCGTCGAGAACAGCCAGCGATTGGCAAAGCTCGGCTTGTGCCCGTGATCGTGATCGTCATGCGCGTGGTCATGATGGGCGGCGTGATCGCCATGCGTGCGATCGTGATCATGAGAATGATCGTCGTGAGCGGAAGGTCCAGCCATTGTCCCGATCCCCTTAATTACTGTGCTTCGGCGACGTCGAGGGTCTTTGCGGGACCATCGGTTGCGGCCATGAGTGTCTTGTAGGCGCCGGGCAGGTCGCTGGCGGCTGCGGTCAGCCACTGCTTGTACTTGTCCTCGGAGACGACGCGGATGGCGATCGGCATGAACGCATGGTCCTTGCCGCAGAGCTCGGAACACTGGCCGTAGAACAGGCCTTCGCGTTCGGCCCTGAACCAGGTCTCGTTCAGGCGGCCCGGCACGGCATCGATCTTGACGCCGAAGGACGGCATGGCGAAGGCGTGGATGACGTCGGTCGGCGCAGAGGTCACGAGAACGCGGACCGTCTTGTTGACCGGCAGGACCAGCTCGTTGTCGACGGCGAGAAGTCTGGGATAGATCGACTTGTCTTCCTTGCCGGCGGCGGCGCGATCCTGATCCTTCAAGAGGTAGGAATCGAAAGCCAGCGGGCTTTCGCCCGAACCTTCATATTCGTAGTTCCACTGCCACTGGGTGGCGGTCGCCTTGATCGTCACGTCGGGATTTTCGGGCAGCGTCAGCTGCGCCGTCAGCAGGTTGAACGAAGGAATGGCGAGAAGAAGCAGCACCAGAACCGGCCCCACGGTCCAGGCAATCTCGATCATCGTGTTGTGGCTCGTCCTCGAGGGAACCGGGTTCGCGCTGGCGCGGAACTTGAAACAAACGACGATGAGCAGGACCAGAACGAAAAGCGTGATCGGAACGATAAACCACAGGGTATATTGTTCGAACCAGTGGATTTCCCGCATGATCGGCGTTGCCGCCGGCTGCAGCGTCGCCTGCCACGGCATGGGCTGGTCGGCATATGTGCCGGAAGCAAAAAGCAGACAGACCAGCGCGGTCAGGGCTGCATAAGCCTTCTTCATCACCTTATTATCTCCCTCGAGCGCTTGACCTGCACAATAGAACGCAGAATCCTTGCCATCTTCAGCGCTTCAAACCACAGTTTGGCATTCGCCGCAACAGGTCAGAGCAATTGTCTATGCGGCATTTTTGCTCAAAGCATAGGCAGGCTGGAACGGCAAAACATACCAAGTTTTTCATCAGCATATGAAAAATCGGCTTTCCGGCCAATCCGCGCGCGACACATTATTTCGCAAAGGTCCAATTTCCGCCGCAGTCCCCCGGTTTTCACGGGGTGGGGCTTTTCATTTTTGGTGGGCAGCTTCAACAATAGCCGCAATGATTCGATATCCAGAGGTTTCCATGGGTTTCCGTTCCCTCGCGCAGTCGCTTCTCCTGACTGCCAGCATCGCGGCCGCAGCGACGACGCCCGTTTTCGCACAGCAGCAACCCACCCCGTCGGAGGCCAAGCCGCCCGCTTCGGCGCCGGCGCCGACCCCTGCTCCGGCGCCGCAACAGCCGAGCGCCGCCAAACCGAATGTCGAACAGGTGACGCCCGGCCAGACGCAGCCGCCGGCGCCCGGCACGGTGAAATCCAATCACGGCGCATGGTCTGTCGTCTGCGACAAGCCGGCCGGGGCTTCGACCGAACAATGCGCGCTGATGCAGAATGTCATCGCCGAGGACCGGCCGGAGGTCGGGCTTTCCGTCGTTGTCTTGAAGACGGCCGACCGGAAATCGAAGATCCTGCGCGTGCTCGCGCCGCTCGGCGTGCTGCTGCCGAACGGCCTCGGGCTCAATGTCGACGGCAAGGATATCGGCCGCGCCTATTTCGTCCGCTGCTTCGCCGATGGCTGCTATGCCGAGGTCGTGCTCGAGGACGAGCTGCTCAAGACCTTCCGCAGTGGCGCCCAGGCAACCTTCATCGTCTTCCAGACCCCGGAGGAAGGCATCGGCATCCCCGTCGACCTCAAGGGCTTTGCCGAAGGTTTCGACGCTCTGCCGTGACATCAACTGCCGTCTGCCATGGCCAGCCCCTCATCCGGCTGCCGCCACCTCTCGCGGGGCACGTCCCCTCGCCCCGTTTACGGGGAGAGGGTTAGGTGAGGGGCAGAGGTTTTCGGAACCGCGCCGCCACCAGACTCCCCGTGCCCACACGGACCATGTTCAGTTCGGCAATAAGCCCAGAACCCTAATCATATTCGGAAAAGCTACAAACATATTCAGAGTGATCGCCTGCATCGACGATATAACCAGGCATCTCATCTGCGCTGCCATCACGGGGACGGGTGGGAGAGTATATTTCCAGCCTTTTTCCGGTGCGCCTTTCGATCTCATCCCTGAGCGCGGCAGCGGGCTTCAATAACAGGATGTTATAGGATGATACTGTTAGACATCCATCATTCGACTGTCCCGAAGCCGGGATTTCGAATGCGGAGTATTGATTTCCGAAGAACTCGCCCGGCTTGTTTATCACTGGCGAGGCAATCCCGGCCCCGCCCTTGCATTCCTCCCGGACGATTACATCCCCGGCCGCGATATGCTTTTGAACTTGGGCCTGTTCATATCCCCTCACGACCAGCTTCTTTTCGTCGAAGTCGAAATAGATCATTCCGTCCACCGCGAGGCATTCCTCCGGATCGGGAAAGACCTTCTCAAGCCAGTTATCGGCCGCCAGTCCCGTCACGGGAAAAAGAAGAGCGAGAACCACTCCACTCGCACCACGTGTCATCATTTCGAACAAATCGGCCCCCAAACTGATCATCTCAAAACAGCCACGCCGCCACCCAGCGCGAAACGACAAAACGCTTACATCTCTTTCGAAGGACGTTCCATCTCCCGAGATCGCGCTGCACAACAAAGAATATTCGACGGCAGGGCTTCACTCCTTGTTATATGGAGCCCTATCTAGGGAGTAAGTGCACTCCTGAACGCATGCTTGGAGCCATACCATGACCACCGATCTCCTGACGCTTTTCGATGCCGATGAAGCCACGATGCGCAAGCACGTCGCCCAGGCCCTGTCCGGCGCCGATGACGGCGAACTGTTCATCGAGCATGCGCAGGCGGAAGCACTGACCTTTGACAATGGCCGGCTCAAGGGCGGCAGCTTCAACACCGAACAGGGTTTCGGCCTGCGCGCCGTTGCCGGCGAAGCTGTGGGTTATGCCCATGCCGGCGATCTCTCGGTGGCGGCGCTGAAGCGGGCGGCCGATGCCGTCGGCGCTGTGACGCGCGGCTATTCCGGCTCCTATGCGGCAGCGCCCCAGGGCACCAATAAGAAATTCTACAGCGACGAGAACCCGATCGGCCAGCCGAGCTTCGAGGAGAAGGTCAAGGTCCTGCAGGACATCGACGCCTATCTCAGGGGCAAGGACGACAAAGTGCGGCAGGTGACGGCCTCGGTCGCCGCGAGCTGGCAGGTCGTCGACATCCTGCGGGCCGACGGACATCGTGTGCGCGACATCAGGCCGATGACGCGCATCAATATCTCGGTCATGGTCGGCGAAGGCGATCGGCAGGAGAGCGGCTCCTATGGCCACGGCGGGCGCATCGGCTTCGGCGACTTCATCGCCGAGGGCAGCTGGCAATACGGCGCCGACGAGGCGCTGCGCCAGGCGCTCGTCAATCTGGAGGCGATCGATGCACCGGCGGGCACGATGGATGTCGTGCTCGGCTCGGGCTGGCCGGGCGTGATGCTGCACGAGGCTGTTGGTCATGGGCTGGAAGGCGATTTCAACCGCAAGAAGACGTCGGCATTCGCCGGGCTTCTCGGCCAGATGGTCGCCGCTCCCGGTGTCACCGTCGTCGACGACGGAACGATCGACAATCGCCGCGGCTCGATCACCATCGACGACGAGGGTACGCCGTCTGCCTACAACGTGCTGATCGAAAACGGCAAGCTCGTCGGTTATATGCAGGATCGGCAGAATGCCCGGCTGATGGGCATGGCGCCCACCGGCAACGGCCGCCGCCAGGGCTATGCCCATGTGCCGATGCCGCGCATGACCAACACTTATATGCTCGGCGGCGACAGGACGCCCGAGGAGATCATCGCCTCGGTGAAGAAGGGCATCTACGCCGTCTCCTTCGGCGGCGGCCAGGTTGATATCACCTCCGGCAAGTTCGTCTTCGGCTGCACCGAGGCCTATCTGATCGAGAACGGCAAGGTCGGCGCGCCGATCAAGGGCGCGATGCTGATCGGCAACGGTCCAGATGCGATGAAGCGGGTGTCGATGATCGGCAACGACATGAAGCTCGATACCGGCATCGGCAATTGCGGCAAGGCCGGCCAATGGGTTCCCGTCGGCGTCGGCCAGCCGCACCTGCGCATGGATCAGGTGACGGTCGGCGGCACGCAGACCTGAGGCAGAAGGAACTGTGATGGCGGACATTGAAATCAGGACCTTCGCCGCCGATGACGCCGATGCCGTGCTTTCGGTGATCCTGCCAATCCAGCGCGAGGAGTTCGGCATCGACATCACCGCGGATGCGCAGCCGGATCTCCGGGTCATCCCGGATTTCTATCAGTCCGGCAAGGGACAGTTCTGGGTTGCCGTCCAGGATGGCGCCATCGTCGGCACCGTCGGGCTCAAGGATATCGGCAATAATCAGGCGGCGCTGCGCAAGATGTTCGTCTCAGCTGCGGTTCGCGGCCGCGAGCACGGCGTCGCGGCGCGGCTTCTCGATCGCCTCTTTGCCCATGCCCGGGATGCCGGCATTACCGATATCTTCCTCGGCACGACGGACAAGTTCGTCGCGGCGCACCGCTTCTACGAGAAGAACGGCTTTAGCGAGATTGCCAAGAGCGCCCTGCCCCGCGCCTTCCCGCTGATGGCGGTGGACAGCAAGTTCTACCGCCATAAGGTCGGCTGACTTTACCTCTGGGAAGATCGTGATGCGGCTGAACACGAACAGCCTCGCCTAAAGCGACTATGCCGTCATCTGAAAACTGCCGCACGTTTTGGCCGCCCTGCATCAGCTCTTCGACGTTTGCGCCGGCTGAAACAGCCACTTCCGTTCGATCGCGGCGGCAAGGTCGATATCGTTGCGTCGGGCGAAGAGCAGGAGGTGGCCGAGAACGTCGGCGGTCTCGTCGGCAAGGTCTTGCTGCATATCTTCCGGTGAACGCCCCTTTGCACGGCCGCGCCCCGTTAGCCGGTTCCAGGCCTGTGTCAGCTCGCCCATTTCCTCCTGTAGTTTCAGAAGGAACCAATCGGCATCACGCTCAATGCCGTTGGCGGCGACATGGGTGGAGGAAGAAATTTCGAACTGATCGGCGAGACGGCGCAGCATGGGCGTTCTCCTTTTGTTTAGGGAGGAGACGCTGATTCCCCATGATTGTCCAGACTGGGATTATGCCAATGCCGGGCGGCGATCAACCGCGATCCGGCAGCAGCATGCAGTCATAGGAGCGCTGCTTCAGCGCATCGCAGGCCGAGACGGCAGCATCCTTGCTGGCGAAACCGACGAAGCGGGCGCGATAGATCTTGTTGACCCCCTGCCCGACCGCCTCGGTGTAGGGCGAAGCAGAAAGGAGTGGCGCGCCGCCTTCCGACTTCGCCTGGGCGAGAAGCGCGCGTGCGGCGTCGGCGCTCGGAGCGGCCGAGATCTGGATCTGCCAGTCGCCATTGGTCTTCTCTGCCGATGTCTTCGGTGTCTTGCCGGCGTTCAGGATCTCGTCCATCGCGACCGGACGCTCCAGCGGCACGACGGCGTCATCGGCGTAGGCCAGGCTCTTGGCTGCGAGATCGTCGGCTTGGCGCGGAGCATTGAGCGGTACCGGAACATCCGAAGCGTCAGCGGCGGACGCGACTTCGACAGTATCTTTGGCGCCGACGCTCGCCACCAGCTTTGCGCCGCCGGAAGACGAGGCACGGCCGAGATAGCGGTCGAGCAAACCAGCCATCTTGTCGTCGCGGCTGCGGGCGGTCCGGCCGCCGAGCACGACGCCGACCACGCGGCGGTTGCCGTCTCTGACGGCGCTGACGAGGTTGAAGCCGGAGGCGTTGGTGTAACCGGTCTTGATGCCGTCCATGCCCTGGTAGCGGTACATGAGATTGTTGTGACCGCGCACGGTCCGGCCGCGGAAATTGAAACTTGCCGTCGAAAACAGCCGATATTCGTTGGGATAATTCTTCATCAAGGCGACGGCGAGCGTCGACATGTCGCGCGCTGTGGTGACCTGGCGGCCGTCCGGCAGGCCGGAGGCATTGACGAAGACGGTGCGGCTCATGCCGAGCTGGCGGGCCCTGGCCGTCATCATCCGGGCAAAACCGCTTTCCGAGCCGGCGAGCTTCTCGCCCATGGCGGAGGCGGCGTCATTGGCGGATTTGACGATCATGCCATAGACCGCCTCACGAACGGTGATCGTGCCGCCCGCCTTGACGCCAAGCTTGGTCGGCGGCCGGGCGGCGGCGTATTTCGATATCCTGATCGGAGTGTCCCAGGCGATCTTGCCGCGTTTCAATGCCTCGAAGGTGAGATAGAGCGTCATCATCTTCGTCAGCGAGGCCGGATGGTTCAGCGTATCGGCGTTTTCGGCAGCGAGAACCTTGCCTGTGCGGGCATCGAGGATCAGCGAAGCATTTCCGGCAAGGGCCGCAAGCGGCGCCGAAACGGCAAGCGTTACGGTCAAAACAGCCGCCAAAAGCTTTCTCATCCACTTCCCCTCATACGCTTGCCCTGATGCTCGGCACTTGATGCACCGGCTCTCGGTCAGACCGGCGTTTGTGTCGTAATGTGACAGAAGCCGTAAGTTTGGCGCGACTTTGAGGCAACGCCTATCATTTTTCTATTCTTTTCATCACCTTGGTTAACAGGAAATCAAGGACATGTTCCGAACAGGGATTCAGCAAGGCTTAAGTCGCACTTGCTAATTTCCGGCAAAGGCAAGGAACGGGCGCCGCATGACGGGACAATTCAAGCGACTGGCAAAACGCGCAGCGATCGGCGCCGGGCTTGAGCTTTCCTGGCTGCTTGGCTCGGCCGGGCTGATGCGCGAAGCGCGCGGGCGCGGCGTCGTCTTCACGCTGCATCATGTCCGCCCGCACGTGCCCGAAACCTTCGAACCGAATGCGCATCTCGAAATCACCCCGCGTTTTCTCGACGCGGCGCTGCAACGGCTGAGGCGGCAGGGCTATCGCTTCGTGCCGCTCGATCAGGTGCCGGCGCTGCTGGCAGAGCCCGAGGGCGCACAGCCGTTTGCGGCCTTCACGCTCGACGACGGATACGGCAACAATCTGGAACATGCGCTGCCGGTGTTCGAGCGGCATCAGGCGCCGTTCACGGTGTTCGTCGCCAAGGGTTTTGCCGAGGGCTCTCACAGTGTCTGGTGGGAGACGCTGGCGATCCTCTTGCGCCACGCGCCGGAAATCCGCTTCGATTTCGGCCGCGGCATGGAGCGCCTGGTGCTCGACAGCCTACAGCAGCAATGGCATGCCTTCGAACGCTTCGCCTGGTATATCCACCGCTCCGACGAGGCGCGCGCCATCGCCGCGATCGATCTGCTGGCGCGGGAAAACGATATCGAGCCGACAGACATCGTTCGCGAACTGGTGATGGGGCCTGGCGAATTGCAACGGCTCGCCAGCCATCCGCTTGCAGCGCTTGGCGCCCATACGATCAGCCATCGCGCGCTCGCCCGCCTGCCGGAAGCCGAAGCGCGAATCGAAATGCAGGCTTCAGCGGATTACCTCGAGGCGATGACCGGCATCCGTCCCGAGACGATCGCCTATCCCTACGGCACGCCGGAGGCTGCGACTGCCCGCGAGGCGCGCATCGCACGCAATCTCGGCTTTACTCTCGCGGTCACCACGCAACCCGGGCTGCCGGCAGCGCGGCTCACCGGTTATCTCCCGCGCATTTCGCTCAACGGCTTCTACCAGAAGCGACGCTACGTCTCGGCGCTTGCTTCCGGCATACCGTTGAAGCTGATGGGCCGGTAAAGCCCGTTACGGATACATCCGCACCTTGTCCCATTCGCCTTCCGGTGATGGCCGGCGAAATTCGACCCGATCATGCAGGCGGAATTTCTGGTCCTTCCAGAATTCGATCGAGGTCGGCCGGATGCGGAAGCCCGACCAGTGGGCGGGGCGCGGAATCTCGCCGATGGCATAACGCGCGGTATATTCAGCCACGGCCTTCTCCAGCGCGAAACGGCTTTCGAGCGGACGGGATTGTTTAGAGGCCCAGGCGCCGATGCGGCTGCCGCGCGCACGTGTCTTGAAATAGGCGTCGGCTTCGGCGTCGGTGACGATCTCGACGGGACCGCGCAGCCGCACTTGACGGCGCAGGCTTTTCCAGTGAAAGCACATGGCGGCCTTTTTCTGGCCAAGAATTTCGCGGCCTTTCTGGCTCTCGAAATTGGTGTAGAAGACGAAACCGTCGTCGTCAGATCCCTTCAGGAGAACCATGCGGACATTCGGAAGACCATCTTCATCGACCGTCGCCAGCGCCACCGCATTGGGGTCGTTGGGCTCGGAGGCCTCCGCTTCTTTCAGCCATTCGGCAAAGAGCTTGAAGGGCTCGCCACTTTCGGTAAAGTCACCGCTTGTTAACTCGTTTGCCGACATATTGGTCCAAATGCCCCGGATTATTCAAAACTCGCCCAGCTTTCGATAACTGGACAGGATGCAGGGTGGAAGTCATAGCAAAGTCATCTCGCTATACAAAGGGGCTGCGGCGACGCAGCAGCGCCTCGTTCGTCATCGGCGTCGCGATGTTGTCGCTTTCCGGCTGCGTCGGCGGCGGCATGGATTTCCTAAGTGACGCCAAGGTCGACCGGTCGGTGGCAACCGGCACCGTGCCGCAGACGCCGCCGAGCACGGACACGCTCTCCGACGAGATGACCGTGCGCAACGCCGTCACATCGGCCGATGTGGAAAGGCTGGAGGGCCAGCCGCTTCCCTGGGCGAACGCATCGACCGGCAGTGCCGGCGTCATCGAAACGATCGTCGAGAACAATGAGTCCGGCCAGGTCTGCCGGCAGTTCCGCACGACCCGCCATTCCTATGTCGGCATCGCCAAATTCTACGGCAAGACCTGCCTTGTCGGCGGCGGCAACTGGCAGCTTCTGAGCTTCCAGCCGGAAAGTTGATCCGGCGGGAAAGTTGATCTGCCTCTGCATAATCAAATGTGTGACAGCGTCCTTTTGCGCGCCCGAAAAGACGGGTAGCGCCGTCGCCGACAGGTTAACGCCCGTCCACTTTCTGCCACGTGCTTAGCAAAGAGCTAACCATTCGCCGCGAAACACCCCACATGTCTCCACAGAAATAACAAGTGATTAGCAACTCCGCCGCAGAATCGGCGTTGAGAGTGGCTGTTCCTGCCTATGTAGCGGGCGGCGCCACATACGTTTTATTGGACGGGGATGCTGGGCAAGGACGAGGCTTGCCGCATCGCAACACCGGCGGTTTTAACATGCGCGATCCTTATAAAATTCTGGGCGTCAAGCGCGACGCGGCAGTAGACGAGATCAAGGCGGCTTGGCGCAACATGGCCAAATCAGCCCATCCCGACCACAATCAGGACGATCCGACAGCGACGGCCCGATTCGCCGAGATCGGCCGCGCCTATGAAACGCTGAAGGACCCGCGCAAACGCAGCCTGTTCGACAATGCCCTGCGGATGGCCGAAGCCAAGAAGCACGAACAGACGATCATGCAGCAGCGCCAGGCCGCCCGCGAGGCGGCCGTGCGCGCCAAGGCGGCGCAGGCCAATGCCGAGCGCGTGATGGAAGAGCTGGCGCGCGCCGCCCAGAAGGCTGCCGCCGACGGCTCCAGGCAACAGGCAGGTTCCGCTGAGGCGGCCGATGAGATGGTGGATCGCATTTTCGGCGCCCAGGCTCGCGCGGCTGCCGGCGGCCAGGCGCAGGGTCGCGCCCAGCAGACGCAATACCAGCAGGCCCAAAACGCCCAGGGCGACGCCGGCAAGCGCATGGATGGCGACACCGCCGAGGCCGACACCAAGGGCGACGAGGAAGCGGGCGAAGCGGGGGCAAATGCCGCCGCCAACCTGTCGCTGCCACTCAGCATCCTGACAAACCTGGTGCGCCGTTTCACCGGCGCTAAGGACACCGGCCTCGAAAGGGCGCCGGATGAGGTGACAACGGCGACCGTCACGATCGACGACGTGTTGAAGAGCGGCTGGATCACCGCGTCATTGCCGGAGGGCCGCGAAGTCGGCTTCGCGTTGCCGGCAGGCACGACCGACGGTCACGAGATCAGGCTCAAGGGACAGGGCTTCAAACTGCCGGGCATGCAGCGCGGCGACGCCGTCGTCAACATTCGCATTGCACCCGATCCGCGCTTCACGGTCGATGGTTTCGATCTGCACGCCGTGCTGCCGCTCAGCATCGAAAATGCCGTGCTCGGCACCGAGGCGCGTATCGAAGGACCGAGCGGCCCGCTGAACGTGACGATCCCGGCATGGTCGGGCTCGGACAAGACGATCCGTGTTCCCGGCCAGGGATTGCCCCGCGAAGAGGGCGGCAGAGGCGATCTCGTCGTCGAATTGCGCATTATCTTGTGGGAAAAACCCGACGACAAAATCACCGATCTCATGCGGAGCATGCGCGAAGGCCTGTTCCTATGAAATTTTTATGACATTCGCACCCTTTATTACGATCCCTAACAGTTGATGATCCCGGCCAAGCTTGAACCGATTAACGGCCTATGCCATAGGCAGGATCGATCAGAATCCTAGGGAGCGAAATATGGCTCAAGCATCCGGCCTCATGGCAGGCAAACGCGGCGTCATCATGGGTGTCGCCAACAATCGTTCGATTGCGTGGGGTATTGCCAAGGCCATTCATGCGCAGGGCGGAGAAGTCGCGCTCACCTACCAGGGCGATGCGCTGAAGAAGCGCGTCGAGCCGCTCGCCGCCGAAATCGGCGCGACGCTCGTCGGCCATTGTGACGTCGCCGACGAAGCAACCATCGACGCCGTTTTCGAAAACGTCGAAAAGCTCTGGGGCAAGATCGATTTCCTCGTGCATGCGATCGGCTTTTCCGACAAGGACGAGCTGACCGGCCGCTACGTCGACACCTCGCCCGACAATTTCACCAAGACGATGCAGATCTCCGTCTATTCCTTCACCTCGGTCGCACGCCGCGCCGAGAAGCTGATGACGGATGGCGGCGCCATGCTGACGCTGACCTATTACGGCGCCGAAAAGGTGATGCCGAACTATAACGTCATGGGCGTCGCCAAGGCCGCGCTCGAAGCCAGCGTCAAGTATCTTGCCGTCGATCTCGGCCCCCAGAACATCCGCGTCAACGCCGTTTCGGCCGGACCGATCAAGACGCTTGCCGCCTCCGGCATCGGCGATTTCCGCTATATTCTGAAGTGGAACGAATATAACGCGCCGTTGCGCCGTACCGTCACCATCGAGGAAGTCGGCGATGTCGGCCTCTATCTCCTGTCGGATCTCTCGCGCTCCGTCACCGGCGAAGTGCATCACGCCGACAGTGGCTATCATGTCATCGGCATGAAGGCGGTCGACGCGCCCGACATTTCCGTCATCAAGGACTGATTTCTCCATATGGATGCGAGACCGTGCTTATCTACGTGATCAGACACGGCCAGACCGCCTGGAATGCCGAGCGCCGCCTGCAGGGTCAGAAGGATATCCCGATGAATGCCACGGGCCTGGAACAGGCCCGGCAGAACGGCATCGCGCTGGCGGAGATTCTCGGCGACACGATCGACCAGTTCGATTTCGTCGCAAGCCCGCTCCAGCGCACGCGCGCGACGATGGAAATCATGCGCACCGCCATGGGCCTGCCGCCGCTGGCCTATCGCACCGATCCAAGGCTGGTGGAAATTTCCTTCGGCGACTGGGAAGGCTCGACGATCAAGGAGTTGAAGGCGACGCAGCGCGAGCGGGTAGCGGAGCGCAACGCCTCGAAATGGGATTTTATCCCGCCCGGCGATGATGCGGAAAGCTATGAAATCCTCTCCTGGCGCACCGGCTCTTGGCTGAACTCGGTCGATCGGCCGACGGTCTGCGTGACGCATGGCGGCGTCATCCGCACGCTGTTCCAGACGATCGCCGACCTGCCGAAAAGCACTGCTGCGGAAGGTGCGATCCCACAGGATCGGATCATCAGGATCGAAACCACGGAGCGGACGATCGTCTGGCTGTAGGCATTGCCATTGCGCCTCGATCAAAAAGCCTTCGGAAGTCCGGCCTGTTTTAGCGTTTCATTGGCCGTATGGCGGGATTTTACACCATGGTCGACCGTGAAGTGGCGGTTAGAAATCGGGCTGTACCAGATTTCATGATCACCCTTTCCCGGTCGCACGTATTCGCAGCCGGCTTTCAGCAATAACTCTTTGAGTTCGCGGAGATAGCCGGCCATGCGCTCAGTAGGTCGGATTGGGGATGCGAACGAGCTGTTCGGCCATGATATGGACGGGGATTTCCGGCAGACTCGAGGTGAAGCCGTTAAGCTCGAAAAGGTCGGTTATAGCTGCCACAACTTTAGGCTCGAGGGCTTCGAGGGTGTCGGCCTCGACGGCCAGCCCTTCGATATCGTTGCTACTGGCAACCCAAACACCAGCCTCTTCATCCCAATCCGCGCGCACTATGATCGAGGCGTGCTTCATACGATCAGTCTCCATAGCGGACACGATTGTCCTACGAGGTTGCGCACCACTGTGGGCACTACGCCGACGTGGCATAGTGTACATATGTAGTGGAATGGAAGTGAATTTTATACGCCGATCTAGGCGTTACGCTGCCTATTTGACGATATCGAGATCGTTGATGACGCGCTTGCCGTCGACCTCGGTATAGAAGACGATCACCTTCACGCCGGCTTCGAGGCCGTCGAAATTGAATTCCTCGGGCGCCTGATAGGTTTTGCCGTCATCGAGCGTCAGCACGAGGTTGGCCGTGTCGACCTTCTTGATCGTCGCCTCGACGTCGGCGCTCTCGGCAAAACCGCTCATGGGTGACAGGAAGCTTGCTGTTGCCAAAAGCGTGGCGACGACGAAACGCATGGCGACAATCCTTATAAGACGCTGCACGAGAAACTGACTGGCCACAGATAAGCTCCTGAATATGGCGAAAATTGCCCGGAAGGATGTCTTTTCCCGCCCAATTGATGAATAGGATTTTAAATATAATCAAGATGCCGCGTTAACCCCGGTTTTTACGCCTTTCCTCGCCTTCCCGGAATCGACGGCGGGCAATCGTAAATTAACCCGCGCGCCCTACAGTTGCTCGTCAACATGGGGGTTTCATTTTGTTATCCAGGCTCAGCGACAGCAAGCAGTTGCGGCGCGTGTTGAAGAATAGCCGCGTCTCGTTTCTGGTTTCGTCGCTTGTCGCCCTGGTCGTCATCGTGGTCGGCTTCGGGCTCGACCAGGCCAATACCGCGTCTCATGTGCGCGAACTTCATATCCGCACCGAAAACGAGACGAACCTGATCCGCGCCCGCGTCATGGCCGAGATCAATATGGACCTCAGCGTCGTGCGCGACCTGACGAACCTGATCTCCGTCAGCACGGCAAACGGAGAGGAGATGGAACGCCAGATCAACTGGCTGCTGATCCAGAACCCCTCTTTCATTCATATCGCCGTCGCGCCTGATTTCATCGTCCGCGACATCCACCCGCCGCAATCCGGCAACGAGCGGATCGGCCGCGACGTGCGAGAGGCTCTGTTCTTCCGCCAGGCGATGACCGGCGCCGCCGGCGACCAGTCGGCGCGCTTCTACGGCCCGATCAGCATTGACAGCCGCGACGCCTTTGCCATCTTCTTCCCGGTTTTCGTCAGGGAGAACGGCGAACGGCGGCTCTGGGGGGCGGTCGAAGTCGCCATCGACCAGACGATGTTCTACCAGGCGACCGGGCTGATGCCGGCACACGACCGCGAGAACCGGGAACGCTATCCGCATCTCGACCATCTTTCGATCGCCATCCGCGATATCAGCGCGGCGGCCGCGACCAATGCCGCTCTGCCGGCGCCGTTCTTCGGTTCGTCCGATATCGATGACAAGCATCCGATGCGCCAGAAGATTGGCTTTGCCGGCGGCAAGTGGGAGCTTTCCGCGGTCCCCAACAGCGGCTGGGACGCGATACCCGAAAACCGCACCGAGCTGCGCCTGATCATCCTTGCCGGCGGCTTCGTCATCATCGTGCCGATCTTCTTCGCGACCCTCCTGCTCGGCGAGCGCAATCGCAACATTACCGCGCTGGAGACGCGCGAGGCAAAACTGCTGGAACTGTCGCAGCGGCTCAATCTGGCGCTGGAATCCTCGAATATCGGCATCTGGGAGCTGCAGGATGATTCGAGCAGCCTGCTCTGGGACACGCGCGCCGCGGCCCTGCACGGCAAGCCGGCTGAGGAAGGAAGCTGGGCGCTCGACGAATGGCTGGCGGCTGTCCTGCCCGAGGACCGCGACATCGCCGAAGTGCATTTTTTCAGCTGCAGCATTGCCGGTGCTGCCTGCACGGCACAATACCGCATCCTGCTTGCCGACGGCGGTATCCGCCACCTGCGCTCGGTCGGCGCCTTCTATACGGATGCCGGCGGCGTCAGCAAGACGATCGGCATCGTCTGGGACGTGACAGCCGATGCGGAGATCACCGACAGGCTGCGCAAGGCCAAGGATATGAGCGAGGTCAAGAATGCCGAGCTGGAGCTGGCGCTTGAAGAGCTCTCGAGCCGCGAGGGGCAGCTCGCCGAGCTTTCCAGCCGGCTCGACCTGGCGCTCAATTCCTATCAGTGCGGCATATGGGAAGCCCGGCCCGGCCGAGGCGGCTCGATCTGGAACGAGCGGATGCACGAGCTCTATGGGCTTGCGCCGCGCAACGGCTTCATGACCGAGGAGATCTGGCTTGGCTGCATCCACCCCGAGGATCGAGCCTTAGCGCTCGAAAGCGCACGCCACTTCAAGAAGAACGGCGATACGCACACGCTCGTCTGCCGCGTGCTGGTCGGCGACGGCTCGGTGCGTTACGTGCGCTCGGTCGGCAAGGTCCACCAGACGGGGACGGGCGAGATGAAGGTCATGGGCATCGCCTTCGACGCCACCGAAGACGTGCTGATGACGATCCGGCTGAAGACCGCCAAGGACGAGGCAGTCGCCAAGAATATCGAGCTCGAGCTTGCCAAGAACAGGATCGAGCACAATTCGCTGCACGATCCGCTGACTGCACTCGCCAACCGCCGCAAGCTCGACATCGCGCTCGAAAATCTGACCCATGACGGACGCCGAGAGCGGCAGAAATTCTCGATCCTGCATATCGATCTCGACCGCTTCAAGGACATCAATGATACGCTCGGCCATGCCGCCGGCGATGCGATGCTGGTACACGCCTCGAAGGTGCTCGCCAAGAATGTCCGCGGCAGCGACGTCGTCGCGCGCATCGGCGGCGACGAGTTCGTCATCCTCGCCCTCGACGTCGGCGACAAGGAGATGGCTCAACTTTCGACGCGGATCATCGAGGAGATGCGCCAGCCGATCGATTTCCAGGGCTTTTCCTGCCGCTGCGGCGTGTCGATCGGCATTGCGCTCGCCAACGGCATCCATGTCGATGCGCGCAAGATGCTGATCAATGCCGATATCGCGCTCTACCGCGCCAAGAGCATGGGCCGCAACCGCTTCGAATTCTTCAATCACAATCTCCAGGCCGATATCATCAACACCAAGCGCACCGCCGACGAGATCCTTGCCGGCATCGACAATGGCGAATTCACCGCATGGTATCAGCCGCAATTCTCGGCCCGGACGATGGAGCTGACGGGCGTCGAGGCGCTGGTGCGCTGGAACCACCCGTCCAAGGGGTGGCTCGCCCCCGACAAGTTCCTGCGCATTGCCGACGAAATCAATGTCGTGCAGATGCTCGACCGGATCGTGCTCGAAACGGCGCTGCACGACAAGATGCGCTGGACGGCGCGCGGTATTGCCGTGCCCAAAGTCTCGGTCAATGTTTCGGCGCGGCGGCTGCATGACGGCAGCCTGTTGGAATCGCTCGCCGACCTGCATATCCGTCCGGGCGAGATCTCCTTCGAACTGGTGGAATCGATCTTCCTCGACGAGAGCGAGGACGTCGTCTCGCAGAACCTCGAACGCATCAAGGCGCTCGGCATCGATATCGAGATCGACGATTTCGGCACCGGCCATACCTCGATCGTCAGCCTGTTGAAGCTGAAACCGAAGCGGCTGAAGATCGACCGCCAGCTGGTGCAGCCGATCGTCAATGCCTCGCAGGAGCGGGCACTCGTCAGCTCGATCATCGAAATCGCCCGCTCGCTCGGGGTCGAGACGGTGGCCGAAGGGGTGGAGACGGCGGCACATGCCGCACTGCTGCGCGATCTCGGCTGCGATATCCTGCAAGGTTATGCCTTCTCGCGGCCGCTCTCCTTCGACGACTTCACCGAGGAAGCCACCGGAACGGGGTGGCGGCTGGCGTCCTGATCGCTGCCTGCCGATCGCCCCCAGCCCTGACCCCTCCCCGCCTGCGCAGAGAGAATGGCGGCACAATGCACCGCCCGTCCCTGACAACGGACGGAAACAGCATTTCCTGAGCTGCCGGTTTGGCGCAAAGAAAGGCTTTTGCCTCGGCGGTTTTTTGGCCTATGAGTGTCGCGCCTTTTCAAGCAATGGCGCGGCCGGCAGCGACCGGCTTTGGCGCGCCACCGTGGGAACACATGTCGCACAATACATTCGGTCACCTTTTCCGCGTAACCACCTGGGGCGAAAGCCATGGTCCGGCGCTCGGCTGTGTCGTCGACGGCTGCCCTCCGGGGTTGCGCTTCAAGCTCGAGGACCTGCAAGTCTGGCTCGACAAGCGCAAGCCCGGGCAATCCCGCTTCGTGACGCAGCGGCGCGAGGACGATCTGGTGAAGGTGCTGTCCGGCGTCATGCTGGACGCCGATGGCGAGACGATGACGACCACCGGCACGCCGATCTCCATGCTGATCGAAAACACCGACCAGCGCTCCAAGGATTACGGCGAGATCGCCCGGCAATACCGCCCCGGCCATGCCGATTATACCTATGACCTCAAATACAGCATTCGCGACTATCGCGGCGGCGGCCGCTCCTCGGCGCGCGAAACCGCCGCGCGGGTTGCCGCCGGCGGCATCGCCCGCCTTGTCGTACCAGGCGTTACCGTGCGCGGGGCGCTGGTGCAGATCGGCAAACACAAGATCGACCGCCGCAACTGGGATTGGGGCCAGATCGATCAGAACCCGTTCTTCTCGCCCGATGCGGCGATCGTGCCGGTCTGGGAGGAGTATCTCGACGGCATCCGCAAAAACGGCTCCTCGATCGGCGCGGTCATCGAGGTGATCGCCGAAGGTGTGCCGGCCGGCCTCGGCGCGCCGATCTATGCCAAGCTCGACCAGGATATCGCCTCACTGCTGATGTCGATCAACGCGGTCAAGGGCGTCGAGATCGGCAATGGTTTTGCCGCCGCCGAAACGTCAGGCGAAGACAATGCCGACGAGATGCGCATGGGCAATGACGGCACGCCGATCTTCCTTTCCAACAATGCCGGCGGTATTCTCGGCGGCATCTCCACCGGGCAGCCGGTGGTGGCGCGTTTCGCCGTCAAGCCGACGTCCTCGATCCTGACCGAACGCCAGTCGATCGATGCGGACGGCAAGAATGTCGATATCCGCACCAAGGGCCGGCACGACCCCTGCGTCGGCATCCGCGCCGTGCCGATCGGCGAGGCGATGGTCGCCTGCGCCATCGCCGATCATTATCTTCGCGACCGCGGCCAGACCGGCCGCCTGAAATAGGAGCGCTCGCCCATGTCTTATGACCAGAAGCGCGTCGTCGACGCCATCCGGGCCTTCGAGGCCGGCGAGATCGTCGTCGTCATGGACGACAATGACCGCGAGAACGAAGGCGACCTGATCGTCGCCGCGGTGCATTGCACACCCGAGAAGATGGCCTTCATCGTGCGTCACACCTCCGGCATCGTCTGCGCGCCGATGCCGAAGGAAGAGGCAAAACGCCTCAACCTCAACGCCATGGTGGCGGAAAACGATTCGGCCCATACGACGGCCTTCACCGTCTCGGTCGATTTCAAGCACGGCACGACGACCGGCATCTCCGCCGACGACCGGACGCTGACGGTGCGCAACCTCGCCAATCCGAATGTCGGCGCCTCCGATTTCGTCCGCCCCGGCCACATCTTCCCGCTGGTTTCCCGCGAAGGCGGCGTGCTGATGCGCTCCGGCCACACGGAAGCCGCCGTCGATCTCTGCAAGCTTGCCGGCCTGCCGCTGATCGGCGTCATCTCCGAGCTGGTCAATGACGACGGCACCGTCACGCGCGGGCCTGAGGTGGTCGACTTTGCCGAACAGCACGGGCTGAAGCTCGTCTCGGTCGCTGATCTCATTGCCTATCGCCAGCGCAAGGAAACGCTGATCGAACTCGGTACCAGCTTCGACATCGACACGCCGTTCGGCAAGGCCAAGGCCCATACCTATTCCCTGCCCTGGGATCCGATGCAGCATCTCGCCGTCGTCTTCGGCGACATCCGCGACGGGGTCGACATCCCGGTGCGGCTGCATCCGGAGAATGTCGCCGAGGATCTCTTCGGCAAGAACAGCCCGGTCGATTTCTACATGCAGAAGATTGCCGAGCAGGGCCGCGGCGTCATCGTCTACCTGCGCGAAGGCTCCGTCGGCGTCGGCCATCACGACAACGGCCGCAAGGCCCGCAACCAGGGCCGCGAGGCCCATTCCGAAGCCCAGACCCGCGACAGCGAATGGCTGGAAATCGGCCTCGGCGCACAGATCCTCAGGGATCTCGGCGTCAGCTCGATCAAGCTGCTCACCAGCCGCGAGCGCCACTATGTCGGCCTCGAAGGCTTCGGCATCAAGATCAGCACGACGGAGATCTGCTGAGCACTCCTCCTCTTCTCCCCAGCGGGGAGAAGATGTCCGAAGGACAGATGAAGGGGTGAGCGACGTTAGGAGCGACTGCACTGAGCGCAAGCGAAGGGCAATATTGAGCGGCGTGCCATGAAGCCCCCTCATCCGGCTGCCGCCACCTTCTCCCCGAGGGGAGAAGGGATTACCCTCTCCACCCATCGAGCAAGATGACCTTCTCCACGCCGGCAAACCGCGCGACCCGCTCCAACTCCGCTTCCAACCTCTCCAGCCGGCCGGCCGACGGCTTCACGCCCGGCTCCAGCCACAGCCGCTTGATGTCGAGCGTCGATTTCTTCCGATCCGCCTTCATGTCGATGCGGCCGATCAGCCGGTCGCCTTCGAGCAGCGGGAAGACGTAATAGCCATATTCGCGCTTCGGCTCGGGCACGAAGACTTCGATGCGGTAGAAGAAGCCGAACAGGCGTTCGGTGCGGTTGCGGTCGCGGATCATCGGATCGAAGGGGCTGAGAACGCGGATGCGCGGCGGAGCATCGGGATAGCTGTCGAGCGTCGACGGGAAATCGGCAAAGGCCCAGGATGGGCGCGCCTTGCCGTCGAGCGCCGGTTCGATCAGCACTTCGGTCAGCTCGTCGCGATGTGCCGATACCCAGGCCTTGGACTCATCGGGCGAGACCAGGTTCCAGAAGGCTGCGATCTCGCCATGGGTAGCAAAGCCGAGGCGGGCAAGCGCGCTGCGGCAGGCCCAGTCGATGAATTCCTCGCGGCTCACCTCGGGCTCGCGGAACTCGGCCGGGATGACGCGCTCCGCCAGGTCATAGATCTTCTGGAAGTTCGAGCGGCCGGCGATGGCGAACTTGCCGGTGTGCCAGAAATATTCGAGCGCCGTCTTGTTCGGATGCCAGTTCCACCAGCCGCCGGAAACGTGGCCGTCGGACTTGACGTCGCGCGCCAGCATCGCGCCGTCGCGACGCACGCGCTCATAGGTCTCCTCGAAGGCTGCCTCGAAACCCTCACCGCGCCATTTGCGCCAGCGTTCGACGAGGACCTTTTCCTGATGGCGGAACTTGTGTTTCCAATAGACGAAGAAGGCGCTCGGCAAAATCGAGGCATCGTGCGTCCAGTGCTCGAACAACGCGCGTTCCTTTTCGAGCAGCGCCTTCAGATGCTCGCGCCTGTAGGTCTGGTTGCGGGAAAACAGGATCTGATGATGCGCCCGCTCCACCGTCTGGATGCTGTCCACCTGGACGAAACCCAGCTCATGGATGAGCTGCAGCAGGCCGGCCTTGGTCAAGGCGCGGTTCGGCGGGGCGCTGAGGCCCTGCTTGGCAAGAAAGACACGGCGGGCGTCGGAATTGGAAAGCAGATTCGTCATGACCCCATCATAATCCGGAAAATCTTCCTAGCCACCCGATATCGACAGCGCAATTTGCTCTTTCATCAGGCCGATGTCCCCGTATAGAAGCATTGCTATCCGGTTGGCGCCAATGGCTGCCCCTCACCCTAACCCTCTCCCGGCCTGCGGGGAGAGGGGACTTGCCAAACGCAGCGTCGAGATTGAGGAAGCGGGTGCGGCATATCCCTTCTCCCCGCGAGCGGGGGTTCGAAGGACGGGTCGAGACATGTGGCTCGACCCAGGCAGAGGTGCCGGCAGGCGGATGAGGGGCCGGCATCGGCAATCTCCTCCGATGAAAAGTGCGAGGGATTGGTTTGGATATTCGTTTCGAAGGTGCCGGTGTCAGTTTCGGGGCGCGGGTGGCGCTGCAGCCGCTGACGCTTGGCATCAGTGGAAAACGCATCGGCGTCATCGGGCTGAACGGTTCGGGCAAGACGACTTTCGCGCGGCTGATCAACGGGTTGATCAAACCATCGGTCGGCCGCGTCACTGTCAACGGCCGCGACACCAGCGATGAAAAGACTGCGGTGGCCGATGTCGGCTTCATCTTCCAGTCGCCGCAGAACCAGATCATCCTGCCGATCGTCAAAGACGACATCGCCTTCGGGCTGAAGCGGCGCGGCTTCAGCAAGGCGGAGATCGAGGCGAAGGTCGAGGGCGTGCTGGCCCGCTTCGGCGCCGAGGCGCTGGCCGATCGCCGCGCGCATGAGCTTTCCGGCGGCGAGTTGCAGGTGGCGGCCCTCTGCTCGGTGCTGGCGACGGGGCCGGGCATTCTCATCCTCGACGAACCGACCAACCAGTTAGACCTCAGGAACCGGGCGCTGGTTGAAGGGATTATCGCCGGGCTCCCGGAAAGCGCCATCATCATCACCCATGATCTGGAGCTGATCGCCGATTTCGAACGGGTGCTGCTATTTCATGAAGGCCGGCTTGCCGCCGATGCGCCGGCTGCTGAGGCGATCGCCCGCTACAAGGAGATCGCCGCTTGATGCAATCGCTCTATGTCGAAGGCAACAGTGTGATGCACCGGCTTTCGCCGCGGGTAAAGCTGTTGTCGCTGACGATCTTCGGCGTCGTGCTGTTCGTCAGCGGGAACCTCATCCTGCTGTCGATCGCCGTGCTGCTGACGGCGGTTCTCTACCGGATGATCGGCCTGCCGTTTGCGGATGGGCTCAGGCGGCTGCGGCCGGTCTTCCTGACGATCGCGGTCGTCGCACTCTTCAACCTCATCTTCAATCCCTGGCAGGAGGCGCTCGTGCCCCTGTTGCGGCTGACGGCGCTGATGCTGCTTGCCGCCACCGTGACGGCGACGACGTCGATCACCGAGTTCATCGACGAGGTGACGGCGCTTGCCCGCCCGCTCGAACGCACCGGTTGGGTGCAGGCGGACGATATCGGCCTGGCGCTTGGGCTGGTGCTGCGTTTCGTGCCGGAGATCGTCGGCCGTTATCAGGCGATCCGCGAGGCGCACAAGGCACGCGGGCTGAAGGTGCGGCCGACGACGCTGCTTGCGCCGCTGATCATCCTGACGCTCAAGGATGCGGATAATATCGCCGCGGCGATTGACGCGCGCGGCATTCGGCGGCATGTGAGTTAACGATTGATAAACACGGAATTCATGATGAGCACTCGCGACCTCGTTCTTACCGCCCTCTTTGCCGCGATCATCGTGGCACTCGGCCTGCTGCCGCCGATCTCGCTCGGCTTCATTCCGGTGCCGATCACGGCGCAATCCCTCGGCGTGATGATGGCCGGCGTCGTGCTCGGCGCCCGGCGCGGCGCAATTGCCGTGCTGATCGTGCTGGTGCTGGTCGCGATCGGCCTGCCGGTGCTTTCCGGCGGCCGCGGCGGGCTTGCGATCTTCGCGTCGCCGACGGCCGGCTTCCTGATCGGCTGGATCTTTGCGGCCTTCGTCACCGGTTATCTCAGCGAGCGGCTGGTCAACCATCAGCAATCCGGCCTGGTGCAGACGGTCAGCTTCTTCCTCACCGCCATGGTCGGCGGCATCGTCGTGCTCTACGCCTTCGGCATCACCTATCTGGCCACCGTCGCCGGCCTCGGCTTCACGAAAGCCTTCATCAGCTCGATGGCTTTCATTCCCGGTGATGTGATCAAGGCTTTCGTCGCAGCCCTGCTTGGCCGCGCCGTCATGGTCGGCTATCCCCTGCTGCCGTCGCGCGCCTGAGGCATAGGCCAGTCTTGTCCGGTGAACACCCCCAACGGCCCCTTCGGGGGCCGTCGGGCTTCCGGTCGGCATGAACGGGAACTTCCAAGCCTTCTTTTCATTTTTTTGCAATGACCGTCCCTGGAGGAGAACCCATGCGAGGCGACCCGCAGGAGGAGATGGCTGCCTGGTTCCGCTCGCTGGAGCCTGTCCAGCCGAAGGACATGGTCGGCCTTTGGAGCGGCGTCGGCATTCCGTCGGGTCATCCGCTGGACGGCGTGCTCGAGAACCTCAACTGGTTTGGCAAGCGCTTCCATTCCAATATGCGGGCGGACGCCCTGCTCTTCACGTGGAGATCGGGCCGACTTGTGGCGCTTGAGCCAAGCTTGTTACCCATTGGCCTGGCGATCAAGATGGCGCCCTTTGGCCGGACATTCGTTGCCCGCGGCTGGTTCTCATACCTGCAGAAGCTGCTTCGAGCGAGAGGCACCACAGCTTCGTTGAAGCTTCAGGCCCTCGACGGCGTCGAAACGGCTGCGATGATCTACGACAAACAGCCGGTCGTGGACTACTTCCGCAGGATTGACGATGACGAGATTGCCGGAATGATGTGCGTGCGCGACGACCCTCGGCGGTTCTTCTTCAAGCTCCGGAAAGTGATGGACTGAGATATGCAGCAAACGGCTGGCGCCACCTCCGGAACATCGCGGCACACGACCATCGAGCCCATTGCCCAATTCTTTCCTCAATCCAAAGCAGGCTGAACATGCTATGAAAGCAGGGAAGAGGGCGAGATGACAGTCATCGATCGAAATCATGTTCAAGTCCGGGGCGATGGCCAGCGTGCGATGATCTTTTCGCATGGATTCGGGTGCGACCAGAACATGTGGCGCTTCGTGGCCCCGGTCGGCGAATTCGTGCATCAGCAGGTCCCAAACAGTCAGTTGGTCGTGCTGAACGCCAGTGGCCACTGCCCTAGCCTCAGCGCTCCCGACGAGGTCATATCTGCAATCCGGCGGTTCGTCCGATGACCAGTGGCGACACGCAGATCGTCATGCCGGCGGAAGACCTTGAGGATCTGTACGAAAACGCGCCATGCGGCTATCTTTCGCTGCAGCCGGACGGGCGCATCGTCAAGGTGAACCGAACGCTATCGACCTGGATCGGCATCCCTGCCGAGCAACTCCTCGGCAAACGACTTCGCGACCTGCTCAACACGTCGGGCCGGATATTTTACGAGACCCATTTTGCGCCTCTGCTGCGCATGCAGGGGGTTTTCAATGAGGTTGCTCTCGATCTTGTGACGGCCGACGGCAGGACCTTGCCCGTGCTCGCCAATGCAATGGAAAGACGCGCAGAAGACGGTGCCCTGCTTTTCACCCGCGTGACGATGTTCCAGGCTGCCGAGCGTCGCCGTTACGAACGGGAGCTGGTCGAGGCGCGCGCAGCCGCGGACGCAGCCGGCGCCATCGTCAAATTCCAGCTCCATCTTGAACAGCAAACTGCCGAATTGCGGGAGCAGTTCATCGCTGTCCTTGGCCATGACCTGCGCAATCCGCTTGCCTCGATTGCCGCGGCGGCGCGCATGCTGCGAAAGGAAGAGCAGACCGATCGCTCGATCAACATTCTCGATTTGATGCAGGGCAGCGTCGTTCGCATGTCCGGCCTGATCGACAACGTTCTCGACTTCGCGCGCGGACGATTGGGTGGCGGCATCACGATCGAGAGGCGAGCGGAGCATCTCGAACCGATCCTGCGACAGGTCATCGGCGAACTCCGCTCCTGTCATCTCGACCGCGCAATTGAGGTGAGTATCGACTTCGCCGGACCGATAAACTGCGACAGCGGCCGGATCGGCCAGCTGGTGTCCAACCTGCTCGGAAACGCCCTGACCCACGGGACGCCGGACGAACCGGTGCGGCTCTCGGCGGCAACTGTCGGCGGAAGACTGGAACTTTGGATCGCCAACAGCGGCCCTCCGATTGCCTGCGATGCGATGACAAGGCTTTTTCAGCCTTATTTCAGAGGCGAAATCGGTACAAATCAAAGAGGATTGGGGCTGGGTCTGCACATCGCTTCGGAAATCGCCCGCGCCCATGGCGGGACAATCACGGTCAGTTCCGATGATAAGGAGACGCGCTTCACCTTTGTGATGCCGTTGGATTGATCCGGACGGTAGATCGGTTCGTCCACTTGCCCCTCGGATAGCTTTCGGTAGCTCTGCCTGCGTTCCCGCCTGTGGCCGTCTCGACACTGTAGAATGCCGTTCGATGTGCGTTTCGATGGCCCTGGATCATCGCCGGATTGGACCGGGCGTTGAGCCGATGGGAAGGGCGATCACGATGGCTGCAAGCAGCGTTGCGACGAGCACGCCGACACAGGCCGGCCAGCCCACCTGATCATAGATCTGGCCGAGTACGAGGCTGCCTGCGAGACCCCCGGTGTAATAGGAGGCGAGGTAAATTCCGCTGGCGCCTGCCTTGTCCGTAACCGCGCGTCGGCCAACCAAACCGGTGGCGATCGCTTGGGCGAGGAATGTCCCTATTGCCACCAGCGCCAGTCCGGCCAACACCAGAGGCAAGCTGACACTCAGAAGTGCCGCGACGCCGACAATGGCGAGCCCAAGCGTCGAGATGATCCCGAGTTTTGCTCCGATTCGGACCGCGAGCTTGCCTGCCATCGGCGTGGTCAGCATCGACGGTAGGAATACCAGATAGACGAGGCCGAGCGTCATCGGCGACAGGCCGAGAGCCACGAGCTGGAAATTCACATAGGTGAAAGTTCCGATGAAGACGAAAAGGATGAGGAAGCCGATCGCGAAGACACGGCGCAGCTCACCATCGGCGAAATGATAAGTCCAGCGGCGCATGTTGAATGAGCCGTCTTCGCTGGTCTGCATCATGGCCGAGGTCTTTTTGAGGGTGAGCCGGACAAGCAGCGCGCCGGCGATGTTGAGGGCCGCGAAGGTGAGGAAGTTGATTTCAAGCCCACCGAACCCGACGACTATTGCAGAGAGGATGCGGCCGAAGAAATTGCTCGCGACATTGCCGGTGACATAGGCCGCCAAGGCGCCTGTCGCCTGGGTTGGCGAGAAGTGTTCCGAGAGATAGGCAATGGTCAGCGTGAAGGCTGCCGACATGCAGAGGCCCTGGACGATACGGAGGACGGCAAAAACCGTCAGATCGTGGGTAAAGGCCAGAGCTGTCGTGGGAAGTGAAAGCAGCGCAAGGCTGATCCAGATACCGCTGCGGCGATCGATCCTGCGACCGAAGAAAGCTATGCCAAGCCCGGCGACGGCCATGCCGAAAGTGCTGGCATTGACGGCAAAGCCCATGGCGGCGCGGCTGACCTGAAATCTCTCCACAAGCGCGGGCAGGATCGCCTGAGCCGCGAAGAGATCGACCAATGTCAGGAAAGAAATCAGCGCGATGACGGCAAAGCGCCAGCCATCGGCGGCGGTAGCGCCGAGGGTCGTTCTCGGCGGATTGAGGACATGCTCGATGCCGGTCATGGCGATCACTCCAAGTGTCGGGTGAATGCGTGTGGCGTCTCCGGCTTGGGGGGCCGGAGACGGCTGTCAGCGAGCTCGGAAGCGGCTCACATGGATCTGTTCTTTTGCTCTTCCGAGGTCAGGATGTCGGCGGAGTAGAGAACAGCCGGCTTGCTGCCGTTGTTCTTCCACCAATGCGACAGCATGCCGAATTCGGCAGTCACGTCGCCAGCCTTATGCTCGATCGGCACTTTGCACGTGCTGCGGTATTCGGTGATCGAGCCCGAAACGATCAGGATGTTGGCCGGACGGCTCTCATGCGAATGCCACGGCACGACGCCGCCAGGCTGCACAACCAGCTTGCGCATCCGCAGGGCGCTGTTCTTCCAGGCGTCTCCCTTGGAGGCGAGGTCAATCGATGAGATGAGCTTGTCAGTCACACCCTTCGGCATCATTTCGCCGGGTTGCATGCCGTTTTCGGCGACCTGGCCGGCCGGGCATTCGCCGGCATAGGCTTGGCCTGTGGAAATGGTGGTGAAGGACGCGAGAGCGAGGACGGAGGCGAGCGTCAGGCGCTTGGCATTCAGTTCGAATTTCATCAGAGTTCTCCTTGTTGGGCCCGGATGAAGCGTTCGCGCCGGGCATGACAAGGAGCATGGAGAAGGTGATGGCGAATGAGAAATGCCGCCTCATTCTCAATTCCATAGCCTGAGGCTATCGTGAAACGCAGGACGTGCGGACGCTCCGCATCGCCAGGACACGGAGCACAGTTCATTATTCGTTATGCTTTCAATGTGAGCGGCCTGGCAGCGCGGCCCAACCGTAAGATTTGACAGCGCCGACGAAAGTCGAGACGGCCGGGGAGAAGCGGCGGCCAGCTACGGTTACAAGGCAGACTTCGCGGGTTACCTCCGGTTCGGCGACCGGCCGGACTTGCAGGCCAGGCACGACGGCGCTGTATTCAGGAATGAAACAGATACCGAGACCACCAGCGACAAGATTCTGAATCCAGTCCTCACGTTCGCTCGAATAGGAGACGATAGTGCTCACACCCTGAGCGTCACAGAGATCCGTCAGGTAGTCCCAGTACTCGCAATTGACACGGCGAAGATAGATCTCGCCATCGATCGCGGCGATGGGAATGGCATCGTATTGGCTAAGCCGGTGCCCCGCCGGAAAGGCCAGCATAAACCGTTCCCGAAACAGCGGCGTCACATCGAAGCGCTCCGGAAAATTGTCGGCGCTCGACATGATCGCGATATCGAGTTCGCCCTGCTCCAGCAATCCCGCCAACTTGGCCGGAATGCCCTCGACGAGTTGGAGCTGGATACCCTTGTGGCGCATGTTGAAATCGGTGAGCAGGCCGGTAAAGCGCCGCGGTCCGATCGTGCACATGATGCCGACCTTGAGGTGCGCGTCGTTGAGACAGAGAAATTTCGACGCCTCGGTTTTGACGCCCAGGAGTTCGTCCTGCACTTGCTGGAAACGCGGACGCAAGAGATTGCCGAGATCGGTGATGTGGGTGAGGTTTCGTTCGCGACGGAAAAGCAGCCCGCCCACCTCGTCCTCGAGCTGCTGAACCGCTCTGCTCAGCGCGGGCTGAGTGACATTGCAGTTCTGCGCCGCGCGCGTGAAGTTGCGCGTTTCGCAAACGGCCAGAAAATACCGGATGTGATGGATATCCATATCCGCTCCCCAACAATTCCAAAGTAAGCCAATGCATCTACTCTGGTCCCCGGCGCTACATTCGGCCAATGCCACTGAATTATCAATTCCATTATTGAGCGGCATTTCTCTTATGACTGCAACCGCGCCATTTTGAACGGGAAGCTACACATCGTGGCGTCTAAAAATGGAGAACGCAATGCTCAATCTGCTTGCTACCGAAACTGAACCCTTGGCTGGCCGCAAGATGCTCGAGGGTCGTACGGCGATCGTGACCGGCTCGACCAGCGGTATCGGCCTTGGCATTGCCCATGCGCTGGCAAGGGCGGGTGCCTCGATCATGCTCAATGGATTCGGCGATCCCGCCGGCATTGAAACGTTGCGCGCCGAGATGGCCGAGAGCAACGATGTCGATGTCGCCTATGACAGCGCCGACATGTCGAAGCGCGACGCTATCCTGATGATGGTGGAGCGCGCCAAGGCTCGATCTGGCCAAATCGATATCATCGTCAACAATGCCGGCATCCAGCACGTTTCTCCCATCGGCGAATTTCCGCCTGAGAAGTGGGATGCGATCATGGCGATCAACTTGTCGGCCGCCTTTCATCTTGTCCAGGCCACTTTCGACGGCATGTGCGAGCGCGGTTATGGCCGCATCATCAATGTCGCCTCGGCGCACGGCCTTGTCGCCTCGCCATTCAAGTCGGCCTATGTCGCAGCAAAGCACGGCATGGTGGGGTTCACCAAGTCGATTGCACTTGAGGGTGCCGAATTCGGCGTGACATCGAATGCAGTCTGCCCCGGCTATGTCTGGACGCCGCTTGTCGAGCAGCAGATCGACGCGCAGGCGAAGTCGCATAACATCGCACGCGACGCAGTAATCCGCGACGTGTTTCTCAAGAACCAGCCGACCAAGCGGTTCGCGACGGTCGAGGAAATGGGCGCGCTCAGCGTCTTTCTCTGCTGCGATCTCGCAGGCTCCATCACCGGCACGGCCATTCCGGTCGATGGTGGCTGGACGGCGCATTGATCTCAACACGAAGAAATCGGGAGTGAGGACCATGAACAAGCACACAGGTGTGAAGAAAATTATCGCCGACAGCGCGGTTGTCGCCTCCTCTGAGCGAGAGCCGCGGACGCTCAATCTGGCGCTCCAGGGCGGAGGCGCGCATGGCGCCTTCACCTGGGGCGTGCTCGACCGGCTGCTCGACGAGCCGAACCTGTCGTTGGAAGGTGTCGTCGCAACCAGCGCCGGCGCAATGAATGCCGCCGTATTGGCCTATGGCCTGGCCGAAGGCGGGCGGAGCGGGGCGCAGACCGCGCTCGCCAATTTCTGGCGGCGCGTCAGCCATGCGTCGGCATCCGGACCTCTGCAGCCGACGATCTTCGACAAGATAACCGGATCGCGGGCGCTGGAATTTTCGCCGGCCTTCATGATGTTCGACATGGTGACGCGACTGATGTCGCCCTACCAGTTCAACCCTTTCAATTTCAATCCGCTCCGGCAGATCTTGGAGCAATCGGTCGACATGGATGCGATCCGCACGGCGCGCTGTCCGGTGAAACTCAGCATCTGCGCTACCAATGTCCGAACCGGCAAGGTCAAGGTGTTCGGCAATGACGAACTGTCGATCGACGCCGTCATGGCATCGGCTTGCCTGCCCTTTCTGTTTCAGGCTGTCGAAATCGACGGCGAGTCCTATTGGGATGGCGGCTATATGGGCAATCCGGCAATCTTTCCGCTGATCTATGGCTGCGACACGCCGGATGTGCTGGTCGTCCATATCAATCCGATCGAGCGGGCCGAGGTGCCGCACACCGCCTCCGAGATACTCAATCGCATCAACGAGATCAGTTTCAATTCGTCGCTGCTGCGGGAAATGCGGGCGGTGGCTTTCGTCACCGATTTGATCGATGCATCTCCTGAAAGTACCGGCAATCTCAAGCGCATCTTCGTGCACGGCATCTCCGATGACGAGACGATGAAGAGCCTTTCCGTGTCGAGCAAGCTCAATGCCGATTGGGGGGCGTTGGTCGATCTGCGCGACCGCGGCCGGGAATGCGCCGACATGTGGCTGCTGGCCAACTACCAGGACATCGGCAAGCGATCGACGGTCGACATTCGCGAACGATATCTCTGATTTTCCAAGGACTTCCTTCCGCGTCGCCGGCTCCGCTCCGCTCCCTCCGTCGCGGGCCACGCCACTTCTACCCCCGGTCGCCCCGGGGGTATTTTTTTGCCTTCTCGCCAGCCGCCGCCGCGCATAGCGCCAGCCTATCAAAACCATGCCGCAACAGCATTTCAAACATCACCGGCAATGCGGGAAAGTAATTCCAGTCAAGCCGAAAACCGGTTTGATCCAACCTCAACCAGGAGACATTTCCATGAACTCGACCCGCATCCTCATCGGCTCCGCCCTTGCTGCCATCACCTCCATGGCTGCCTCCAGCGCCTTTGCCGGCCCGGCTGCACAGCCCGAATTCTCGTTCGAGAAGTGCTACGGCGTGGTCAAGGCCGGCCTCAACGATTGCCAGACGGCCACCCATTCCTGCGCCGGCACCTCGACGGCCGACAACCAGGGTGATGCCTGGGTCTACGTGCCGGCCGGCACCTGCGCCAAGATTTCCGGCGGCGCCATCGAACCCAAGGCCTGAGGCCTCCCAAGCTTCATTCAACCCATATGAAGGAGTGACCAATGTCCAAGATATTTCCTAATCTTCCAGTACCGGATGCCGCGGGCATTGGTCTGCGCTCCCGACATATTTCCGATATGATCTCCCGCCGGCCTTCGGCGGGATGGCTGGAGGTCCATGCTGAAAACTACATGGGCGATTCCGCCGCCGTCGATGCTTTGGAAAAGTTGCGCGAGACCTATCCGCTGTCGGTGCACGGCGTCGGTCTCTCGCTCGGCAGCGCTTCGGGCCTTGATCGGGACCATCTGGAACGGTTGCGGAGCGTGTGCATCCGGTTCCAGCCAGCATTGGTCTCGGAACATCTGGCCTGGAGCGTTGCCGACGGCGCCTATCTCAACGATCTCCTGCCGCTCCGTTATGACGACGATGCGCTCGATAGCGTTGCAGCCAATGTCGATCAGTTGCAGGACAGGCTGCAGCGCCGCGTCTTCATCGAGAACCTGTCGGCCTATATCGCCTTCGCCAATTCCACGATGACCGAGGCGCAATTCCTCGCCGAGCTCGTCAAGCGTACCGGCTGCGGCCTGCTGCTCGACGTCAACAATGTCTATGTCTCGGCCTGCAATCTCGATTTCGATGCCAAGGCCTTCATCGACGACCTGCCCGCCGATGCGATCGGCGAAATCCATCTCGCCGGCCATGCAGTCAACGAAGTCGAGGGCGACATCGTGCTGATCGACGATCATGGCTCCCGCGTGCCGCCGGCCGTCTGGTCGCTCTATGCGCATGTATTGCGCAAGATCGGCCCACGACCGACGCTGATTGAATGGGACACCGAGGTTCCCGCGCTCGATGTGCTGCTCGGCGAAGCAATGTGGGCCGACATGATGGCCGCCTCGATCGAATTCGAAAAGCGTGGCCCGCCGCAGATCGCCCAGCAGCCGGACCGCCGGTTCCACGGCATCGAGCTGTTCTCCACGAGCAATCTCGCACGCGGCGCCATGCCGGCGATCTCGGCCTTGACGACGATCACACCGTCGGTCTTCGCGAGCAACTCCGTCACACGGAGGGCGCGTTATGCTGCCTGAACTCGAACTGCAGCAAGCCGTCGCGGATGCTATCCTTAACCGCCGAGGGCCGGATCTCGGCCCCTCATTCGATACGGGCGGCCGCTTCGACCCGATGCGCCGCTTCAACATCTACCGCAACAACACATTCGCATCGCTGAGTGCCACGCTCGTGTCGGTCTTTCCTGTCGCCGTCAGCCTGATTGGAGAGCGGTATTTCCGCCATATTGCCGCAAGCTTCATTCGCGTGAGCCCGCCCTCCGAAGCGCGGCTGGTACGCTATGGTGGCGACTTCGCCGACTTCCTCGGCCGGCTCGAAGACCTCAAGCCTATGCCCTTCATCGCCGATACGGCGCGGCTTGAATGGTTGATCGCCGAGGCGCTCGATGCGCCGGCGCTGCCGCCTGCGAATATGGCGGAACTCTCCCGGGGTGGCGAAGACACCATGCCCGACCTGATCCTCCAGCCGTCGTTGCGACTGCTGTTTTGCCGTTGGCCGGCGCTCGACATCTGGTCGGCGCACCAGGCAAGCGGCGATCTCGAACAGCTTGGCGATATCAGAAGGAAACCGCAGCGGATCGCGCTGTGGCGGAACCGGGACAGCGTTCGCTTTCTCCGCCTCAGCGGCGCCCATTACGTCTTTCTGCAGGCGCTGAAGAGCGGCCGCGGACTTGAACATGCCGTTCAGAAAGCCGCCGCTCGCGATCCGAATTTCGACCTCGTCGCCTCGCTCGGCGGTCTCTTTGCTGACGGCCTCGTCACCCGCGTCCGCCACCAACCTGCAAACATCAACTGAGAAGGAATGGATCGATGACCATGATGACCCCGACATCCATGCCCGAACGAGGCGGTTTCGCCGGCCTTTATTCGCAGGCACTCCGGCTGGCCTCGTCCGTACCGCTTTCGGCGGTGCAGTTCGTCGCCCGGCTCACTGTTGCGAACGTGTTTTGGCAATCGTCGCAGAGCAAGCTCGCCTCCTGGCCCGTCACGGTCCAGCTCTTCGCCTTGGAATATCGCCTGCCGGTACTCGATCCCGGCGTCGCAGCCCTGCTCGCCACGGCCGCCGAACTGTCGGGTGCAATGCTGATCCTCTTCGGTCTCTTCTCGCGTCTCGCGGCACTGATGCTGCTCGGCGTCGTCGCCACAATCCAGATCTTCGTCTATCCCACCCATTGGGGCGAACATCTGACCTGGGCGGCTCCGCTGCTGCTGATTTTCGCGCGAGGCGCGGGCGTCATCTCGCTCGACCATCTCGCCGGCCGCTTTTTCTCGCAGGAGCGCTGAGCCATGCGGATCGAAGCCGAGGGCGCGATGACAGGCGGTGCGCCGAACATGATCCGCCCAATGCCCGGGAATGGCCGCCCGCGCGTGGTCATTCTCGGTGCCGGCTTCGGCGGTCTTGCCGCCGCGATGGCGCTCAAGAATATCCAGGTCGATATCACCGTCATCGACCGTCGCAATTATCACCTCTTCCAGCCGCTGCTCTACCAGGTGGCGACTGCAGGCCTATCTCCCGCTCAAGTCGCGATGCCGATCCGCCGCATCCTGTCGCGGCAGAAGAATGTGACGGTATTGATGCAAAGGGTAGAGCGGATCGAGAAAGCCACGCAGGTTGTTCACACCGCCGAGCGGACCATTCCTTACGACTATCTTGTTGTCGCGACCGGCGCCCGTCATGCCTATTTCGGCCATGAAGAGTGGGCCGAAAGCGCGCCGGGCCTCAAGACGATCGGCGATGCGACGGAGATCCGCGCCCGGATTCTCTCCGCTTTCGAAAGCGCCGAAGTCACTGAGGATGATCAGCGGCGCGCGGCGTTACTGACCTTCGTTGTGGTCGGCGGCGGCCCGACAGGCGTCGAAATGGCCGGTGCGATTGCCGAACTTGCCCGCAAGGTCGTGGTTCGCGACTTCCGTCACATCAATGCCGCTTCGGCACGCGTCGTCCTGGTCGAAGCCGGCAACCGTATCCTGCCAACCATGCCGGTCTGCCTTTCGGCAAAGGCGCAGCGTCATCTCGAAGGCCTGGGCGTGGAAGTGTTACGCACCGCTGCCGTCACCCATTGCGATAGCGAAGGCGTCATGCTCGCCGACGGGCGCCAGATTCGCTCGGCATGCGTGCTTTGGGCCGCAGGTGTCATGGCATCCAAAGCGGCCAAATGGCTCGGCGCCGGGGCCGACCGCGCCGGCCGCACGGTGGTCGACCAACGGCTGAATGTCCACGGCCACAACAACATCTTCGTCATCGGCGATACAGCTGCGGCGAAGAAAGCGGATGGCCATCCCGTGCCAGGCACAGCGCCGGCCGCCAAGCAGATGGGCGAGCATGCCGCGCATGCCATCCGGGCGCTCATCGCGGGCAATCCGGTCAAGCCGTTCCGCTATCGGCATTTCGGCAATCTCGCCACGATCGGCCGCAAGGCGGCGGTCGCCGATTTCGGACGGATCAGGCTGTCCGGGTTTTCGGCCTGGCTGATCTGGAACCTCGCCCATCTCTGGTTCCTCGTCGGTTTCCGCAATCGCCTCGTGGTTTTCATGGATTGGGGCCTGGCCTATCTTCGCTACGAGCGGAGCGCCCGCCTCATCACCGACCGCCATGAGCGCTGATTTCCTTCCACGCGTGAAGATGGGCCGCGCAGTCACTATGCTGCTGCTGCTTGCCGTCATCTCGACGGCTGTCCTCGTCCATCTGATCTGGCAACGCACCGCGAGTGCCAATGTCGATAATGTCGTGGCCGCCCTCGATGCGCAAAGCACCGGCGCCGTTCGCAACGAACTCGCCTCGCAACTCGCACTGGTATCGAGTACCGCGGAAATAATCCGCTCGGTCTTCTTCCAGGGCGCCATCAAGCCCGATGACGAGGTCAAGCGCGAGTTCCTGTTTCTCTCGCTGCTGCGTGAGCAGCCGGCGATCGCCTGGATTGGGTTCGGTTTCACCGATGGGCGCTTCTTCGGTTCACATGCCGCCGCCGACGGCCGGATCGAGATGGTCGAAATCGGCAAAGCCGCGCCCGGCAAACCTCGAACATTGCGCCGCGACCGATACAAGCCGATCCCCGGCGACATATTCTTCGAAGAGCGCGTCAACACCGAGAGCGCCTATGTGACGGAGGGCTCGTCCTGGTATCGCAAGGGCAAGGACAGCACCGATCCGGCCTGGACGGTCGTGGACATCTTGCCAAGCGGTTTCGAGCCTTCGATCGTTCTTTCCAAACGGGTCGAAGCCTTCGGACGGCTCGAAGGTGTCGTCATGGTGGCGGTCAGCCTGCGACAACTGTCACTGACGTTGCAGCATCTCAACATGCCCTCCGAAAGCAAAATCTATGTGCTCGCGAAGGACGATGTGGTCCTCGCCACGTCTGAACCGTCGGACGGCGTCATGGCCGCCCATCTCGCCGATTTTCCGAAGACCGACGTGCTTTCTGCTGCCGTCGCATCCGCGCGCCGCACCCATCCTCAAAACGTCTTCCGCACGCTGCAACAGAGTGCCGCTCTCGGGCCGGTGTTCATTTCATCCAGTGCGCTGCCTTTTGAAGACTGGCGGCTGCTGACGGCGATTCCGCGCTCCACCTTTGCCGGCGATATCGATGAAAACACCAAGCGCGTGTTCTTCATCGTCGCTGCCATCGCGCTGCTTGCCGCTGTCACCGCGATTATTTTCGCCCGCCTGCTTTTCGCCCGGCCGCTTGCCCGCTTGGCGCAACAACTGCACGCGGTCGAACGCTTCGAACTCGATGCCGTCAGCCACACGCCCACCGTGCTGGTTGAACTCAATGACTTCTCCGTCGCGCTGAAACGGATGTCTTCGGGGCTATCGGCCTTCGCCCGCTTCATGCCGCTCGATGTCGTCAAGCCGCTCGTCAACGGCGGCATCGAGCCCAGGCCCGGCGGCAAGCTTACCGACATCACGGTTCTCTTCGCCGACCTGCCGGGCTTTACGGAGATGACCGAGGAACTCGGCGCCGGTGTCGAACCGCATCTCACCCGCTTCCTCACGCTTTCCATCGCCGCGATCCACGCCGAGGGCGGCACGGTCGACAAATTCATCGGTGATGCTGTGATGGCGATCTGGAATGCGCCGAACGACGAGCCCGATCACGCGTCGCGTGCCTGCCGTGCGGCAGCCGCGATCCGTGACGCGATGCATGCCATCCCGCCGCTCGCGCCCCAGCATGACGCAGTGCGGGTCAGGATCGGCATCAACAGCGGGACGGCACTCGTCGGCAATATCGGCTCGGCCGAACGCCTGAGCTACACGGCGATTGGCGATGTCGTAAACCTCGCAAGCCGCCTGGTCGGCGTCGCCAAAGACAAAGGCGTTGAAATCGTGTTGAGTGGCGAGACGTGGGAACGGGCGAACCGGCGGCTCGATGCCCGCTCGCTGGGAGAGACGGTGGTGCGCGGCAAATCGCAACCGGTGCCGATCTTTACCCTGGATCGGAAATCGCCCCCGATTTGAGGGAGGACGGATCATGGAAAGTGCATCTTTCCTTATTGGCTTACTCGCCTGGCTGCAGGTCAAACATTTCGCCGCCGACTATCTCTTGCAGCCGGCCTGGATTCTGCAGGGCAAGGGCGATATCCGCCACCCGGGAGGCTATATTCATGCCGCGATCCACGTCGCAGGCACCCTTCCGGGATTGCTTTTGTTCGGGCTGGATGGCGTGACGATCACGGTCTTGGCGCTAGGCGAATTTCTAATTCACTTTACCGTTGATCACGTAAAGGCCGTTCACGCGCGCCGCCATCCGGCTGCCATGACAAGCCGTCCTTACTGGGCCGCGCACGGAGCCGATCAGTTGTTGCATCATCTGACCTACACTGGGATTTTGGCTGTTGCGATGTGACCGAAGACAGACATCTACTCGATCCTGCAGATCATGCCAATGTCCGCTGTCAGCCAATCCGAGGATGACTGCCCTCTTTTGCCGTCTCCAAGCGGGCTGGAGGGCTGTACGCACGAACCCGCCACGGCAGATAGCTCGCTGGACTCTTGTTGATTCAAGTCCTGGAGCAAGCATCAGCGATACGCGCGGATCTCCATCAGGAAAAATTCTCCAGTACGGCCAGGAATGTGTGCCGGTCACCCTGCCCTTCGGTCAGGCGCACACGGCCTTCGATGTCGGCGAGGTGGTGGTCCATCAGCTGTTGCGCCTTGGCGAGGTCTTTTGCCTTCAAGGCAGCAACGATCATGCGATGGTGGTCCGCACCGCAGTCGTCCTTGCGGTCCTCTTCGTACAAGGACATGACGAGCGAAAGCCGAGCAACGATCTTGGCGAGCACTTCCGTCAGCACCGGGTTGCCGGCGATTTCGGCAAGCACGATGTGGAACTTGCCGGACAGAACCGTCTTCGATTTTTCGTCGCCGTGGTGGTGGATGTGCTCTTCTTCGTCCGTCAGCTTTTGCAGCGCATCCAGCTGCTCCGGCGTGACCCGGGCGATGACGAGTTCCAGAAGCAGCCGCTCTATTTTCCGCCGCGCCTCGAAAAGGCTCTTTGCCTGCTCGACGCTCGGCTCGGCAACGAAAGTACCGCGATTTCTCTTGCGTTCCAGCAGGTGGTCGCTCTCAAGCACACCGAGTGCCCCGCGCACGACGGTTCGGCTGACACCGAAATGCTCGGCGATCGCCTCCTCCAGGATTTTGGTGCCGGGTTTGAGCGCACCCTCGCCGATGGCGGCGGCAAGCGTGGCGCGGATGCGTTCCGAAACATCGTCATGGGTATCGGCGCTCTCCACCGACCCATTGGCCGCTGTCATCGCCTTGGGACTCTGACGGCGCATCTTTCTCATTTCAGTCTCCAAATTGCCTCTGGCGGCCTTGCGTCGATCTGATCGATCACCAGATATCCGTGCCCGATAATTATTTCCATAAGAATATTCCTGCGTAGATCATCTCGGCACGTGCATTCCGATCGGCGGTACTGGCGAAAACGCCGATACCGCCTTGGGAAATCAAGCCGCTTTCTGCTTCTTCACCGATGCGGACAGGGCAATACCCTTTTCGGCGCAAACCGCCTCGACATGACGCGCCGATTGCTGGATGAAGCCGATCGCCTCGGCAAAGCCGTAGGACTGATTTTCGTAAGTCGGGTAGCCGTATTGGCTGCTTTCATAGGCGACCCAGTCCGGAATTTCACCTGAGGCGACCCGTTTCTCATAGGCATCCACCATCGCCATATAGGCCGCAAGCTCATCCGCCGTCAGGTCGGGGTGGCCGGCGCGCCAGATAGGATCGTCGATCTCGATGCACTGGCGCGGATTGGCTTTGCGGGGCTTGTCGGCGACAGACTGGGCGACCTCCAGCGACAGGTTCAGCGCGGCGTTGGCGTCGGCAAGAATGGGAAGGATCGCGGCGAAATCGACGATGCCGCCGCCAACGGGTCTGGTCTGGAAATCGAGACCGCCCGGAGCGCGCCCGACATAGGCATCCTTGATATGGGTTTGGCGGATATAGGGAGCCAGCCGCTTGGCGGCGAAGACCGGATGCTCGCCCCGCTGCAGTCCGTTTGCCGTGTCGAAGACGACGCCGACGCAATCGGCGCCGACCTTCTCGATCAATCGCAGGATCTCGAAGGAGGTGATCTCGTCATGGGTTTCGATGTTCATGTGCGCGCCATTGGCACGGGCGACGGGCGCGAGCTTGCGGAGGACCTTTTCGATTCCGAGCAACTGCTCTTCCCAGGTCACATCGGTGCGGAATCGGTCATTGGCCAGCCGGCCGCGATATTCGCTCTTGAAATTGCCCGGAGCAACCCAGAGCTCATGACAGCCGATCGCGGCGCTTGCCTCGATCATGCGCGTGAAACCGGCAATGATATCGCCGCCGCCGGCTGCCCGCAGGGCCGGTTCCTCGGCGCTGCAATAGGGATTGATCTTGCCGATGCCGCTTTCGAGATAGAGGCCAAGGTCGTCAGCCTTCGCCCTGATCTCGCGCAGCAGGCCGCTGTCGAGGTCAGGACTCATGTCCAGCGCCGTACTGAAGAAAAGGCCTGCGAGCCCAAGTTTCTTGACGTGATCAAGGCTTGCCAGAGGCCCCCGCTTCTTCGCCTCGGGCAGCTTTATGCTGTCGATACCCAATTTCATGTCATGCTCCTCTGCTGTTTCCTGATGGGGCGCGCTGCACTGGCGACCCCTTCGTTGTTGATCTCAATTCACGTCGATGGATCCGCGATCACGCCCGTCCGGGAGCGCGAGACTTCTCTGCTGTCCGGCCTTTCGGAACAAGACTCTTTTCGAGATAGTGCTGGCCTATGGATGCGACGCTCGTGATGGCGAGGTACCAGATCGAAGCGACGAACAGCAGTTCGATGACCAGGAAGTTCCGGGCGTAGATCGCCTGGGCTTGCGTCAGCAGATCCTGCATGCCGATGACCGAGACGATGGCACTGGCTTTCAGCATGCCGATGGCCTGGTTCCCCGTCGGCGGCACGATGATACGCGTGGCCTGGGGCATGATGACGGTGAAAAAAGTCTGTGTCTTTTTTAGCCCGAGCGCCGTGGCCGCTTCGCGCTGGCCGCGATCGACCGCGATCAGGCCACCGCGGATGATCTCCGACATGTTCGCGGCTTCGTGCAGTCCGAGTGCGAGGAAGCCGGCCAGGGCCGGCGTCACCAGATCGTTGATCGAAATGGTGAAGCTCCCCATCCCGATCTGCGGGACGAAGAGGGCGATATTGAACCAGAAGAAGATCTGGACGATGAGCGGCACGCCGCGAAACCACCAGACGAAGCCGGCGGCGATCACCTTGAGAACGAGGTTATGGCTCGTCGCCATCAGCGCCAGCAGGCATCCGAGCACAATGCCGAACACCATGGCGCCAGCCGTCAGTTCAAGCGTCAGCAGCACGCCGCGCAGGATCGAAGGATCCACCAGATAGCGGGGGATCTCGGACCACTGGATGCTCTGGCTCTGCCCGACGACGAGCGCGAAGAAGGCCAGCGCTGACATCGCGATGGCACCGGTTGCGATCTGCCACCAATGCATCGGTCTTCCGACCGATGGCGCAAGGGAGAGCGATATGGGTGACGCTTGAAACAGGGCCATCGGCGTCAATCCGCAGGCATGCTGGCGGCATCATTGACCTTGACGGTCTTCACGGCCAGCGGTCCGAGGCTCCACTTCTTCATGATGGTCTCGTAGGCGCCGGAGTCCACCATCTGCTGCAAGGCGGCTACGACGCTGTCGCGCAGCTGCGAATTGTCCTTGGCCGTCAGCATGCCGAGATAACCGACGGCAAGGCGGATATCCGGCAGCGCCTGCAGGCCCTTGCCGTTTCCGGTCTGGTGCTCGGTCGTGTAGACGCTGGTGGCGTAACCATTGACCGTGGCGTCAGCCCTCCCCGTGCGGACGGCCTGCAGCACATCCGGCATCTTCGGGATCGACATGATGGTGACTGGGGTCGCGCATTTGGCCGATGCCGCCTCGACCATCTTCGCCTGGAAGGTGCCGACGGGAACGGCGACCTTCTTGCCGCACAGATCCTCCATGCCCTTGATGGCGAGAGGATTGTCCTTGATCGTCATGATCGTCGTTGCGTCATACATATAGTCGATGACGTCAACCTGCTTTTCCAGCTCCGGATCGTCGTTGATTCCCGAGATCGAGATGTCGAAGCGCTTTGCCAATATGGAGGGCACGATCGCCGCACCCGCCCCGACATCGGTCATCTCAACATCGACGCCCAGGATGACGCCGAGTGCGGCAGCGATATCGGCATCAATGCCGATCAGCTTGCCATTCTCGCCGTGAAAGCTGATCGGCGGCGTCAGGTCGGTCGCGACCTTCAAGACGCCCGACGACTTGATGGAGGGCGGCAGACCGTCGGCCAGTTTCTGCGTGAGGGCGACGCCGGGGAGCTTGGCGACATCGGCATCGGCCGTCATCTTCTCGACGGCACCTCCGGCGGCATAAGCAGAGGCCGCGATCAAAGTGACCATCGCTCCGGCAACTCCGGCCTTCAAGATTTTCTGGATGCACATCATGTGATCCCCTCTTTTTGTGTCGGTGAATTCTCGGGATCATCCATGCAATCGCCGTGCCACCTGCAGTGGCGCATCGATAATTATCTGATATCTATAGTCTTTTTGTTGATGACGACATTTCTGATGGAGTTTCGCAACATAATTCGCATTAAGTTTCGAACATATGATGCACACTTTTTACGCTCCCCTGCCCTGCCGCATCACTTTTGACCGCCTTCATTGGCTCACGAGACCCGAAAGCACCCTTCAGATGCCAAATCCCGCACTTTTCGGCGCTTAATCGCCCGTTCAGGGGCCGTGGCTGTTTCTATCTGATGCCCATTTAATATACGACACTGGCGAAAATTTATACAGAAACTAAATTCGAATTTCAGATCGAATGTGTTTTATTATAAACTTTCGAAACTTTATAAGTCAAAAATACCGCTTAATTTTCATTAGCTTGGCATTGACCATAATGACGAACGTGAAAACTGGCATGCCGCTTGCAATTCGTTTCTCATGAACAAGCTCGACGCAAAATTTCTCGCCGGACCGCATCTCCGTCTTGTGCCGGAGACAGCACAGCAATCCGTGACCTCGACCCAAAACCAGGGAGGCCCTATGCCAGGCATACCGAATATGGCTGAACGCAAGCGGCTCAGCGTTCAGGGCCTCACCCACAGTTACGGTGGCCAGAACGCCATCAGCGACGTGGCCTTCGATATCGAGGCCGGCGAGATCGTTGCTCTGCTCGGGCCGAGCGGCTGCGGCAAGTCGACCGTGCTGCGCGCCATCGCCGGGCTGATCCAGCCGAAGACCGGCAGGATTGTGCTCGGAGAGAAAGACTTGGCAGAGGTCTCGGCCCGCTCACGCGGCGTCGGCATGGTCTTTCAGAACTATGCTTTGTTTCCGCATCTGACGGTCGCAGAAAACATCGCCTATCCGCTCGCCTGCCAGAAGCTTCCTCGCGCCGAGCGCAAGGTGCGCGTCGAGGAGATGCTGTCGCTCGTCGGACTCAAGGATTATGGCAGCCGCCTGCCGCGCGAACTCTCCGGCGGCCAACAGCAGCGCGTCGCCGTTGCGCGTGCCATCGCCGGGCGCCCGTCCCTTCTTCTGCTCGACGAACCCTTCGGCGCGCTCGACCGCGCCTTGCGTTTCGATCTGCAGGTGGAGCTGCTGCACCTGCAGAAGACGCTCGGCATCACAACGCTGATCGTCACGCACGACCAGGAGGAGGCCCAGAGCCTCGCAAACCGCCTGGTGCTGATGAACAAGGGCAATGTCGAACAGATCGACACGCCGATGACCGTTTATGACCGCCCGAAGACGCTCTTCGTCAACACCTTCATCGGCCAGGCCAACCTGCTCAATGGAACGGTGCTGCGGCTCGATGCCGAGAGCTCGCTGATCGGCCTTGCGAATGACCAGACCCTGCTGCTGCCGCGCCGGCTGAATTTCACCCTCGGCTCGAAGGTCACGATCACCTTCCGGCCGGAAGAGGTTCGCCTGTCGACGCAGCCGAGCGAAAGCACGCTGCCGGTTCGCATGACGGTTTCCGTGCCGCTCGGCCCTTCCCTCGTCCATGACCTTGTTCTGGAAGACGGCACGGGCCTGCGCGCCTCCGAGGTCAGAGGCCCCACCACATTCATTCCCGAACCGGGAACGCAGCTATTTGCCGAGATCGACACCGCAAGGTGTCACGCCTTTCCGGCCGAACCGGAAATCATGAGTGAAGAAACAATTCAACAGAGGTGAACGAGATGAAGGACTTTCAGATTACCCGCCGTGGGTTCGGTTTCCTGGCAGCCGGTGTTGCCGCATCGGCCATGCTTCCATTTGCCGCCCGCGCCGCCGGCAGCGGAGCCGTTGCCGCCACTTTCCCAGGCAGTTGGGAGGATGCCTACCGCACAGTGCTGACGCCGATGGTCAAGGATGCAGGCTACGACCTGACCATTGCGCCGGCGATGGCGCAGGACCAGCTTGCCAAAATCATGGCAAGCCCCGGCAACCCGCCCTATGACACGCTGCTGATGTCGCCCGGCCAGATGGCCGTCGCCATCGAGAAGGATCTCATCCAGAAGATCGATCCGAGCAAGCTCAAGAACTGGGGCATGCTCGATCCGTCCTTCCAGGGCGAATATGGCCCGACCGTGACCATCGAAGTCAACGGCATCGCCTACAATCCCGATCTCGTTCCGAAGCCGAAGGGTTATCGCGATCTCTTCGAAAACCCGGCCTATAGCGGCAAGGTTTCCTGGACTGGCTTTGCCTCGAACACCGCCGTCATGGCCTATACCGAGATCGCCAAGATCTTCGGTTCCGGCCCGAACGACATGGACGCCGTCTTCAAGCTGTTCAAGGATCATCCGGAGCATCTGAAGGGCGTGGTCGACAGCACCAACCATCAGATGACGCTGTTCCAGCAGGGCGAAATCGCCGTCTTCATGTGCTCGACCGGCAACGTCGCCCACCTGAAAAGCCTCGGCCTCAATGCCGAATTCGTCCACCCCGAAACCGGCTCGCCGGCAGCCCCCGTCAACATCCACCTGACCAAGGGCTCGGCCAATCTCGACGCGGCCTATGCCTATATGGATGCCGCCATTTCCAAGGCCGCCCAGGACCAGCTCAAGGAGCCGCCGACCGAGATGTTCCCGACCAACAAGGACGTGGCGCTGACACCGGGCATCGAAGCCTATGTCACCCGCGACCAGATCAAAACCATGGTCTATCCGGACTGGGTGGCGATCAACAAGAACCGCGACGACTGGATCCGCCAGTTCGACGCTCTCGTTGCCGGTTGAGGTGATCTGATGAAGGCGAGCGGCTTCCCATACGTCCTGCCGATGCTGTTGCTTTCCGTGGCGTTCTTTGCAACGCCGCTCGCCGTCCTCGTCGGTTTCAGCTTCGCCGGCCCCGGCGGGGCGACCCTCGAACATTATGCCCGCTTCTTCGGCGACGCGTTCAATTTCCGCGTCCTTGTCAATACTGCAAGGCTCGGGCTCGAAACCGTCATCGGCACGACCTTGCTCGGCGTGCCGATCGCGCTTCTCTACTGGCACGGCGGCCGAAACCTGCGGCAGGTGCTGATCTTCCTGACGCTCATTCCGATGCTGACCAGCAATGTCGTGCGCACCTTCGCCTGGATCGTCATCCTCGGGCGCCAGGGGCCGATCAGCGAAGCGCTGGTCGGGCTCGGCCTGACGGGCATGCCGACCAGCCTGCTGTTTACCGAACTCGGCCTTGTGATGGCCATGTGCCAGATCGACCTGCCGCTGATCATCCTGCCGCTGATCGCCATCCTGTCGCGCACGCCGGTGCAACTGACGGAAGCGGCCCAGGTTTCCGGCGCCGGTCCCTGGCGCATCTTTGTCACCGTGCTTCTGCCGCTGATGCTGCCGGGCCTGCTGGCGGGCTGGATCCTGGTCTTTGCCAGTACCAGCAGTTCCTTCGTTACCCAGGCCGTCATCGGCGGTGCGCGCAACGTCTATGTTCCACAGTTGATCTACCGCGAAGTCGGCACGTTGTTCGACTGGCCGCTGGCCTCGGCCATCGCCGTCGTCCTGCTGCTGTCCACCGGCTGCCTGCTGGTCGCCCTTACCATGATGTCCCGTCACAGGAGGTTGGTCGGTCATGCCTGATCGTCGCGAAAATCCCATTCCCGTCATGCTCTACAAGGCATTCGTCTACGGTTTCGGCGGGCTCTGCGTCATCTATCTCGTGGCACCCATCGTGATTGCGCTGACGATGTCGTTCACCTCGGGGCAGACATTGAAATATCCGCCGCAGGGCTTTTCGCTCCGGTGGTACGCGGCGCTGCTCGATCCCGTGCGCTCGGCAACCGAACATATCGCCGCCTGGAACTCGCTGAAGATTGCCGGCCTTGCCGTCCTCGGATCGCTGATCTTTGCGGTTCCGGCAACCATCGGCATGACGCGCATGAAGCGCAGCGCCGCCGGCACCATCGAGCCGCTGCTGCTCGCCCCGCTCGTCCTGCCGAGCCTGGTCTACGGCCTTGCCGCCCTGATCGTCGCCAACTTCATCGGCTTCAAGCCGTCGCTCTGGCTGACCGTATCAGGCCATGTCGTCGTCTTCGGGCCGCTGATGTACCGCGCCGCCTCCGTCGTCGCCCAGGGTGTCAATCCCTCGCTTGCCGAGGCATCGACGACGATGGGCGCCAGCTGGTTCATGACACTGCGGCGCGTCACCCTGCCGCTATTGATGCCCGGCATCCTGGCCGGCGCATTCCTCGTCTTCATCCAGTCGCTCGACAATGTGTCGGTATCGCTTTTCCTCGCCGACGCCCGAACGACCGTCTTGCCGCTGCGGATGTTCGCTTTGATCGAGGAATCGCTCGATGTGCGCGTCGCTGCAATCTCCGGAATTCTGATCGCCGTGACGCTGGTCGGACTGCTGGTTGCCCGGCGCGTTCTCGCGCCGCCGCGGCAGGCCTGAACGATCCGCCATTTGACCTATGCTCGAATTGGAAGGAACAAACTTATGAACATGCGTGCGACAAACGCAGGCGGCGGGATGGGATCGCTGCTGGCCGATTTCCAGCCGGATTTCGACTTCTCCGCGCCCTTGCCGCTTCCTGTCGAAGAGTTCGAGGATCGCCTTCGCAGAATTCGCCGTCAGGCGGTCGAAGCCGGTCATGACGCACTGATCGTTCACGCCGGCAGCGTCGGCTGGTTCCACGCTTCGAACGCCTATCTTCGCTATATTTGCGACTGGATGCGCGAAGGCGTGCTGATCATTCCGACCGACGCCGACAAGGCGATGGTGCTTCTCTCCTTCTTTACGCAGTCCGTTCTGCTGCCACCGGGCGGCGAGCCGGTGCTCGTCGACGAAATCTGGCAGATCGGCCCGATCGGCCGCGAATATGCCGACCGCCCCGGCGATTCCGTCATCAAGACCGCTGAGAAATGCGCCGAGGTTCTCGCCAGTCTCGGTCTTGCCAAGGCCCAGATCGGCAGGATCGGCGACCGTACGTCGCTGACCTTCTGGTCTGCCCTCGACGAGTTGATGCCGAAGAGCAAGTTCGTCGCCGACAACACCATTCTCGACCGCATGCAGAAGGTCCGCTCATCGCGCGAGATCGAGATGTTTCGCGCCGCCGCCCAACTGGTCAGCATCGGCACGCAGGCCGCCTATCATGTGGCGAAGTCAGGCGTCACCGACCATGAAATCCTGGCCGCCTTTACCTATGCGCAGATGGCGCTCGGCGGTGAAACCGGCGACGGCTATCAGATCGGCATCAATGAATTCGGCACCCATTGCGGCAAGCCCTATGGCCACATTGTCCGCCCGGGCGACCTCATCAACCTCTATATCTCCAACGTGACGTATCGCGGCTATACCGCCCAGACCGCCCGTATGATCGCGGTTGGCGACATCACCAGCCGTCAGGAAGTCGTGCTTGCCGCCTGCACCGAGGGCGTCAAGCGGGCCGAAAAGCTCATCAAGCCCGGCGCACTGATGCGCGACGTCAACAATGCCGCCTTCGAACCGATGATCGAGCGTGGCATGCTTTCGTCACCGGAAGCGCGCACCATGCCCTATAACTGGTCGCCGATGGACGACGGCGGCGCGCGCCTGATCCCCCATCAGTATGTGAAGGACGTCGATTGGGAGGCGCAGGGCCGCAAGCTGATGCACGTCTATCCGGCAACGCACGGACCGCACAATCCGAACCTCGGCCATTCCGTCGGCATGGCCGGCGGCCAGAACAGCTTCAACATCTCCTCGCATAACTACGACAGGATGGAGGAGGGCATGGTCTTCGTGCTGCACACGCAATGGCTGGAACCGCTATCGGCCGGCTGCAACATCGGCGACATGTATGTCGTGACCAAGGACGGTTTCGAGAACCTCAGCCGCCATACCCCGCTTGAAACCCACCGCGTCGCTGCCGAGGCCTGACATGACCCATCATACAACACACCCATTTCGATTTCGCCAAGCTGACCGAGCGCGAGCGTTACAAGATCCTCATCGGCACGGTCATCCCCCGCCCGATCGCGCTGGTCACCACCTTGAGCAAGGAAGGCCTGCCGAATGCCGGCCCGTTCAGCTTCTTCAACGTCCTCACCCACGACCCGGCAATCGTCGCCATCGGCGTCGAGAATTATGCCGACATGCGTTTCAAGGATACCGCCCGCAACATCCGCGAAACCGGCGAATTCACGGTCCATATCTGCGATGACGCCCTTGTCGACCAGATGGAGGTCTGCGCCATCAAGTTCGGGCCCGAGGTCGACGAACTCTCCGAAGCCGGACTGGCAACGACGCCGGGACAGATGGTCAGAAGCCCGCGCATCCTGGCCGCGCCCGCAGCACTCGAATGCCGCCGCCACACCACCCTGCAGGTCGGGCCGGCGCGCGAAATCATCCTCGGCGAAGTGCTTGGCGTCTATGTCAGAAGCGACGCGGTCAATCCGACAAACTTGCATATCGACCAGCAACTGATGGACGCCGTCGGAAGGATGGGTGGCCACACATATGCGAGGACACGCGACCAATTCGACGTCAAGACGCAGACCAAGGAAGAGTGGAGCTCGCGAAAGAGCGTTTCGGAGCCGGTCATCGCATAGCCGGGCTTGGGCTCCGGCCGGCTATTCAGCTGTCGGAAAGACCGCTCCCGTTTCTCAAAGGCACTGAAATGCCTTCTTTTGGTTCTCGCCCAGCTCACGGGGACCGTTTTGCCTTTGGAATCCTTTAATTCAAAAACCGATAAAGCCAGTCTCGCGTCTCCTCCGGCAACGGAGCCGGCGATTCGTCTTCGGGGGCGTGGGCCTGCCAGATGATTTCCACCTCGGCGGCGCGCTCCTCGCCCGCCTCGATCGAGATGAGGAAGCCGATGGAGCGCACGCCGATCTTGTCGACGGTGGCGGTGAAGGTTGCCGTCTCATCATAGTGCAGCGGGCGGTGGAGAAAGCAGGAAACCTTGCTGGGGCTATAGACGGGTTCGTCGTCGACATCGGGCCGTGAGGACCAGAAGCCTGCGAGCACGGACTCGGCATAGGAAATATAGGAGGCCAGAAACATCCGGCCGGTCATATCGACATCGCGAAACGGCACGCGTATTTCCGCCACATCAGGACGTTTCGACTGACTCATCAACAGATCTGCCTTACAGAGTTCCCATGGCAACAGTACTTCATAATAGCTTATACCGGAACCGGCTTAAGGATAAAATTACGCAATAGTTCAAAGTGTTACAGTGTCCTCCACGTACCGGTAACATGCAGGGCCTTGCAAGGGACCTGATCGACGGGAACGGCGCAAAAGAGACAGTCCTGATAGGCGAACGGTCGGACGGCGCGACAAGAGCGCTTGTTGAAATCGTCAGGCGACGCCCCATCTGCTGTGGCACATGACATAAGCGACCGATAGAGTGTCTTCATGAGCACCCGTCTTTATGAACACCCGATCTTCCTGGAACATGTGACACCAGCCGGCCATCCGGAACGGTCGGACAGGATCCGCGCCATCAATGTCGCGCTGGAGCATCCGAATTTCGAGCGGCTGGAGCGCCGGCAGGCGCCGCAGGCGAATGAGGATGCGGTGCTGCTGGCGCATCCGGAGGAGCATCTTACCGCCGTGATGCGGGAGATTCCCGAGGAAGAGGGTGAGATCAACCAGATCGAAGCCGATACCTATGCCAGCAGCAAGAGCCTGCAGGCGGCATTGACCGGCATCGGCGGGGCGATGGCGGCGGTCGACGACGTCTTTACCGGCCGGGCCGACAATGTCTTCGTCGCCGCCCGCCCGCCGGGGCACCATGCCGAGAAGATGACGGCGATGGGCTTCTGCTTCTTCAACAATGCGGCGATCGCCGCCCGGCATGCGCAAAAGACGCATGGCGCCGAGCGCATCGCCATCGTCGACTGGGACGTGCATCACGGCAACGGCACGCAGGATATTTTCTGGGACGATGCCTCGGTGCTGTTCTGCTCGACGCATCAGATGCCGCTCTATCCCGGCACCGGCGCCAAGGATGAGAAGGGCAAGCACAATACCATCGTCAATGCGCCGCTTTCGCCGAATGTCGGCAGCGACCATTTTCGCGAAGCGTTCAAATCGCGCGTGCTGCCCGCCCTTGACGATTTCCGGCCGGATCTCATCATCATCTCCGCCGGCTTCGACGCGCATCACCGCGACCCGCTGGCGCAGATCAACCTGACCGGCGAGGATTTCGACTGGGCGACCGGGCGCGTGCTCGAACTGGCGGACCGGCACGCGAAGAACCGGGTCGTCAGCCTGCTCGAAGGCGGTTATGATCTCGAGGGACTCGCCGAATCGGCGGGCATGCATATTTTGAGAATGATGAAGGGTTGAGAATGACAGACAGCGCCAAGCCTGAGGTATCAGGCCTTTCCTTCGAAAAGGCGGTCGCCGAACTCGAAAGCATCGTCGCCCGGCTGGAACGCGGCGATGTGGCGCTGGATGAATCGATCGAAATCTACGAGCGCGGCGAAGCGCTGAAGAAACATTGCGAGACGCTGCTTTCGGCCGCCGAGAACCGCATCGAGAAGATCCGGCTCGACCGCGCCGGCAAGCCGCAGGGCGTCGAGCCGCTCGACGGCGCCTGAGGCGGCAAACTCCCTTTGAAGACGCTTGGCTATCGGCTTCGGACCGATCTATGATCCTCTCCCAAGCAATGAGGGGACATAGGAATGACGGACAGATTGAAGGGCAAGGTCGCCATTATCTCGGGCGGCGCAACCGGCATGGGCGGTGCCGCCTCGAAGCTTTTTGCGGCGGAAGGCGCGCGCGTTGCGATCATCGACCGCAATCGGCAAGCAGCAGCCGAGACAGTCGAGGCGATCCGTGATTCCGGCGGCGAGGCCGATTGCTGGACGGCCGATGTCTCGGACGAAGCCGCCGTCAATGCCGCCGTCGCCGGTGTCGAGGAACGCTACGGCGCAGTCACCGTGCTCTTCAATCACGCCGGCACGATCGTCATCAAACCTTTTCTCGAAACAACCGTCGAGGAATGGGACTGGCTGCACGCCGTCAATGTGCGCTCGATGTTCCTGATGACCAAGGCCGTGCTGCCGAAGATGATTGAAAGCGGTGGCGGGTCGATCGTCTGCACCTCGTCGATCTCGGCGGTCGCCGCCACGCCGATGGAAGTCCTTTACGACACGACCAAGGGTGCCGTGCATATGTTTGCCCGCGCCATCGCGGTGGAATTCCGCGACCGCAACATCCGCTGCAACGCCGTCTGCCCCGGCTTCATCCGCACGCCGCACGGCCTGCGCGAGGTGGCCGACCTGCAAGCGCTCGGCGTCGATGTTTCGGATGCCGCCATTGCCGCGCAGCAGGGGCGGATCGGCGAGCCCGAAGACGTGGCGCGGGCCGCGCTTTATCTTGCCAGCGACGAGTCGAGCTTCGTCAATGGCGCCCATCTCTTCGTCGACAACGGTTTTACCGCGATCTGAGCCAATCGTCCGGCGCGCTTTCCAGTGCTGGAGCGTCCTTTGCGCATCCGATTGGACGCGCGGCGCGCTTTCCAGTGCTGGAGCGTCCTTTGCGCATCCGATTGGACGCGCGGCGCTCCAGGCGCTATTTGTGGGCGATGACGCGCGGCCCTGTAGCGATCGGAGATCCCCATGTCCTTCTTTCCCGGTAAAGACCCCCTGCCCGGCGATGCCTTTGCCTGCGACGCGATCGAGAACCTGATCATCCCGCGCACCAGCGATATCGGTGGTTTCCAGGTGCGCCGCGCGCTGCCCAGCCGGCAGCGGCGGCTGGTCGGGCCGTTCATCTTCTTCGACCGCATGGGTCCGGCGATCCTGAAGCCCGACGAGGCGCTCGACGTCAAGCCGCATCCGCATATCGGACTGTCGACGGTCACCTATCTGTTCGACGGCGAGATCCGCCATCGCGACAGCCTCGGCACCGAAAAGGTCATCCGTCCCGGCGATATCAACCTGATGACGGCCGGCCGCGGCATCGTGCACTCCGAGCGCACGCCCGACAATCTGCGTGGCCATCCGCTGCTGATGTCGGGGCTGCAGACTTGGCTGGCTCTGCCCGACGACAAGGAGGAGATCGATCCCGCCTTCGCCCATACGGAAAAGTCCGCCATGCCGCTGATAGAGACGGCAGGCGTGCGCGGGCGCGTGGTCGTCGGCTCGTTCGAAGGCATGACATCGCCGGTCGGTGTTTTCTCCGACACGCTCTATGTCGATCTCGACCTGCAGCCGGGCGCCAAATTTCCTTTCGGCGCAGGCCACGAAGAGCGCGCCGTCTATGTGCTGTCGGGCGAGGTCGTCATATCAGGCGACCGTTTTGCCGCCGACCAGTTGCTAGTCTTCCGGCCGGGCGATCAGATCACGCTGGAAGCCGGCCGCGACGGCTGCCACCTGATGCTCTTCGGCGGGGCGGCGCTCAATTCGAAACGTTATATCTGGTGGAATTTCGTCTCCTCCTCGAAGGAGCGGATCGAACAGGCCAAGGAGGAATGGCGCAGCGGCCGCTTCGATATCGTTCCCGGTGACGAAGAGGAATTCGTGCCTTTGCCGGAAGGCTAAATGGATCCCAATGATCCGAATCCTCCGGATCGGGATCGAGAAATAGAGCTGGATCTCCGCCGAAAACCGCTCACACTTTTCGGCATCATGCTCTAAGGTGAAAACCTTCGGTTCCTGAAATGCACTTGTTTTGCCGCAATCTAATCGAATAAAGCGGAACAAGGAAAAGCAAGAAAGAGCGCCCGCCCGTGACACAACTGCCGAAGACCCCCCTGCTCGACCAGGTCATCTATCCCGCCGACCTGCGCAAGCTCGAGGATCGCGACCTGCCGCAGCTTGCCCGCGAAGTCCGGGACGAAATGATCGATGCGGTGTCGCGCACCGGCGGCCATCTCGGCGCCGGTCTCGGCGTCGTTGAATTAACGATCGCCATCCACAGCGTCTTCGACACGCCTGATGACCGGCTGATCTTCGATGTCGGCCATCAATGTTATCCGCACAAGATTCTCACCGGCCGGCGTGACCGCATCCGGACGCTGCGCCAGGAAGACGGGCTGTCCGGCTTCACCCGCCGGGCGGAGAGCGAATATGATCCCTTCGGGGCCGCGCATTCCTCGACCTCGATCTCGGCCGGCCTCGGCATGGCGATTGCCGCCGACCTCGACAAATCAGACCGCCGCGTCATCGCCGTCATCGGCGACGGGGCGATGTCGGCCGGCATGGCCTATGAGGCGCTGAACAATGCCGGGGCGCTGGACGCGCGCCTCATCGTCATCCTCAACGACAACGACATGTCGATTGCGCCGCCGACGGGCGCAATGAGCGCCTATCTCGCCCGCCTCGCCTCGGGACGCACCTATATGGGCTTCCGCGATCTCGGCAAGAAGCTGACGGCCTATCTCGGCAAGAACATCGACCGGGCGATCACCCGCGCCGTCGAGCATGCGCGCGGCTATGTCACCGGCGGCACGATGTTCGAGGAGATGGGCTTCTATCATATCGGCCCGATCGACGGGCATTCCTTCGACCACCTGCTGCCGGTGTTGCGCAATGTGCGCGACAATGGGCGCGGACCGGTGCTGATCCATGTCGTCACCCAGAAGGGCAAGGGCTATCCGCCGGCGGAAGCCGCGGCCGACAAATATCACGGCGTCAACAAGTTCGACGTCATCACCGGTGCCCAGGCAAGGGTCAAGCCGAATGCGCCGAGCTATACCAGCGTCTTTGCCGAAGCGCTGGTGCAGGAAGCCGCCCTCGACGACAAGATCGTCGGCATCACCGCCGCCATGCCGAACGGTACCGGCCTCGACAAGCTCGCCGAGGCCTTTCCGTCGCGCTGTTTCGACGTCGGTATTGCCGAACAGCATGCCGTGACCTTCGCTGCCGGCCTGGCCGCAGAAGGCTACAAGCCGTTCGCAGCGCTTTATTCGACCTTCCTGCAGCGCGCCTACGACCAGGTCGTGCACGACGTGGCGATCCAGGGACTGCCGGTGCGTTTTCCGATCGACCGTGCCGGCTTTGTCGGCGCCGACGGGCCGACGCATGCCGGCTCCTTCGACACCACGTTCCTCACCACCCTGCCCGGCTTCGTGGTGATGGCAGCCGCCGATGAGGCCGAACTCAAGCACATGGTGCGCACGGCTGTCGCCTATGATGGCGGGCCGATCTCGTTCCGTTATCCGCGCGGCGAAGGCGTCGGCGTCGACATGCCGGCGCGCGGCGAAATCCTGCAGATCGGCAAGGGCCGCATCGTCAAGGAAGGCACCAAGGTGGCGCTGCTCTCCTTCGGCACGCGGCTTGCCGACTGTCTGCTTGCCGCCGAGGATCTCGATGCCGCGGGGCTTTCGACGACGGTCGCCGATGCGCGTTTCGCCAAGCCGCTCGATCACGACCTGATCCGCCAGCTTGCCCGCCACCACGAGATGGTGATCACCGTCGAAGAAGGCGCAATCGGCGGCTTCGGCAGCCATGTGATGCACTTCCTCGCCACCGAAGGCCTGCTCGACAACGGCATGAAGCTGCGCTCACTCGTCATGCCCGACATCTGGATGGAGCAGGCCAAGCCCGAAGCCATGAACGCCCACGCCGGCCTCGACCGCGCCGGCATCGTCTCAACGGTGTTCAGGGCGCTGGGGCGCCGGCGGGCGGTTGGGGTTGGGGTTGCGGGGTAAGATTTGGGTGAGGGCGTGCCGTGTGGCCCCCTCATCCGCCTGCCGGCACCTTCTCCCCGAGGGGAGAAGAGATATGCCGCAACGTCTCGATTCCCTCTTCTCCCCTCGGGGAGAAGGTGCCCGTAGGGCGGATGAGGGGGCTGCTCGGCAGGTCCTCTCAATAAAAAGGCGGCGCATCACTGCACCGCCCTGTTCATTTAACATCCCTTCCTAAGAAGGCCGCCCTCTCAGAACTCCGTCCAGTCTTCCTTCACGGCTGCAGCGCTCGCCTGTCTTCCGCCGAAAGCCTTGGCGACGGTGCGGGTCAGGGCGTGGGCCGGGGAGGCGACCGGGCGGGCGTTGGTGCCGGCAACGCTTGCGCGCGGCGCCGGGGCCAGCTGGCCGAGCTTGAACTGGCGCAGCAATTCTTCGAGAGCGTTTGCCTCCTGAGCGAGCGCATGGCTGGCGGCAGTCTGCTCCTCGACCATGGCCGCGTTCTGCTGCGTGCCCTGGTCCATGTTGTTGACGGCAGTGTTGATCTCCTGCAGGCCGATCGACTGTTCGCGGGTGGCGGTGACGATGGCGCTGACGTGGTGGTTGATCTCCTGCACCTCGGAGACGATGACCTCCAGCGCCTTGCCGGTTTCGCCGACCAGGCCGACGCCGGCAACGACTTGTTCGCCCGAGGTGGTGATCAGCGCCTTGATCTCCTTGGCGGCCTTGGCCGAGCGCTGGGCAAGCTCGCGCACTTCCTGGGCGACGACCGCAAAGCCCTTGCCCGCATCGCCGGCGCGGGCGGCTTCGACGCCGGCGTTCAGGGCCAAAAGGTTGGTCTGGAAGGCGATGTCGTCGATGACGCCGATGATGTTGGAGATTTCGCCCGAGGACTTCTCGATCTGCTGCATGGCGGAGACCGCCTTGCGGACGACTTCGCCTGACTTTTCGGCGCCGAGGCGGGCGCGCTCGACGAGATTGCCGACATCCTCGGCGCGCTTGGCGCTGTCGCGAACGGTCGTCGTCACTTCCTCGAGTGCCGCGGCGGTCTGTTCGACGGCGGCAGCCTGCTGCTCGGTGCGGTGGGCCAGATCGTCGGCAGCCGAGCGGATTTCGCCGGCGCCGGCATTGATCGCCGAGGCGTTGCGGCCGACCGATTGCAGCGCCGCCTGCAGCTTTTCGACGGCATGGTTGAAGTCATTGCGCAGGCTGTCATATTGCGAGGCGAACGGCGTCTGGAGGCGGCCGGCCATATCGCCGTTGGCAAGCTCGGCAAGGCCGCCCGCCAAAGCGTCGATGGCATAGCGAATCTCGCCTTCCTCGCGCGCCTTCTGCTCATCACCTGCCCGGCGCTGACGCTCGGCGTCGTCGCGCATGCGGTCGGTCTCGCCGGCAAGGCGCAGCTTCTCGATCGCCGCCTGCTTGAAGACCAGGACCGACTGGGCCATGCGGCCGATTTCGTCGCCGCGGTCGGTCGCCGGAACCTCGATGTCGTTCTGACCGCCGGCGAGGCGATCCATGGCGCTCGTCATGCCGACGACCGGGCGGACGATGATGCGCGACATCAGCCAGGCGAGCATAGCAGCGGCAAGCGAGGCGAGGATGCCGCCGGCAAGCAGCGTGATCTTCAGATCGCTGTTGGCATCAGCCCGGATCTCGGCAAGCGCTTCCGACTTTTCACGCGCGGTGGCCTTGATCTTGGCCGAGGCCTGGCGGAAACCGTCGAGCTGGCCCTTGGTGGCGTTGACGCCGATCTTGACGACCTCTTCGATCGGCATGTCGGTTTCCTTGCGCGCCTTGGTCTGCGGCTCGGCGAGTTCATGGAAATAGAGGTCGGCGGCCTTCTGCATGCCCTCGATCATCTCGACCAGCTGCGGCTCGCCGGCCGCCGTCTGTTTGGCGGCGGCAATCGCCTTCAGCATGCGCTCGCGGTTGGCGAAGACGTCGTCATAGGTGCTGTCGCTGCGAAAGAGGATGAAGCCACGCAGGTTAACGGCCTGTTCGAGCATCGCCTGCAGCGCATCGTCGATCTGATTGACGAGCAGCTCGGACTTTTCCTGCTCGGCAGACGCGGCCGCGGACGCCGTCGCCTTGGAGTAAACGAAAGCGGAAACGGCGACGAAAATGAGAATGAGGGCTGCGAACGTGGCCGCAAGTTTACCGTTCAAGGATATGTTTTTGGCGGACATCGGTGATTTCTCCTGACGACAGTCGACGCGGCGAGAGGCAGGTCGCGCGAGACGCAACCGCCGGGATGTTTGAAACTGAGAACATGATCGGCGTGGAAACGCGTGCGCCTTCATGGCGCTGAGCAGTTCAGACGAACCGCCGCAATCACGCCGAACCTATCCGGGCAGGCTTTAAATTTGTTTAAATTTGTGCACTGCAACCGAGGCCGAGCGCGCGGATTATTGTGCCGTTTCCGGAGGATTGAGGATCAAGATGTCGAAATCCTTTGTGGGATCGAAATCCTGTGATGTCATCCGGAAGGTCGTCGGACCGATCTTCCGAACGTTGCTGCCGCAGAAGCTGATGAGGCTGCCCGGCTTGCCCTTGTCGATCGTCAGTTGGAAGCGCCTGATCGGTCCCGCCCAGTTGGCGCCGGTCGACAGCACATAGGAGATCCAGCTTTCGGTATAGTTGGCGCCCCCGGCCTCGGCTTCCCGAGCACGCTGCTGGGCAACTTTGACGAAATCTCCGTCGAGGCAGTATTTGCGCGAATATTCGTCGAAACGCTCGCCCTTCGGCTCGCCACCTTCGAGAAAGCTGATGGCAACGGTGCCGCCGACGGCCGGTTTGTAGCGATGCTGGACGCTGACCTTCTTCTTCGCCGGGAAAGTGGTACGCCACCAATAGGTCGAGCGCAGCGTCCAGAGCGGCACGAGATCAACCTTTGCGACGCCATCGGCATCGCCCTCGGCCATGGGATAGACGAGCCCGCGGGCGGTCCAGTCCTTGCGGACGGTTTCGGGAAGCTTGGCGAGCGCCTCGGTCGTCTTCTGGCTATAGGGAAGGACCGGAATGCCCTGCTTGGCGAATTCCTCGGTGACGTCGATGCCGAGCGAGACGACGCGCTGCTGCAGCTTGGCGGTGATCGGCCTGCCGTCCTGCACGGTGGAGAAATGCAGGAAATTGTCGCTGTCATAATCGGAGATGGCGGAATTGTTGTCGACTTGGCCAGTGATGTCGGGCATCGGAAAGGCGACCAGGCTTTCGACATCCTTGTCGGAACTATTCTCGAAGATATAGTCGACGCGCACTTCCGAAGCGGAGATGAAGAGATCCTCTTCAGCCATGCTGACATCGTCGGATTGGGCAAAGATCAGCCCGCCGGTCTTGACCTCGGCCATCGTGTCGTTCGCGATCGCGGGCGATGCGATCACTGCCGCGGCAATCAGCGTGAAGAGCTTCAGCATGGAACACCCCCGTGTCTGCGGCCGCGCGGTCGCCGCGGCAGGATTATCGCCGAAAGCTTTTGAGGGTCAATGACGGTCTTGGGAACAAATTGCTTGCAACCGGCGGCTTTGCCGGTCATGCACAGCCGATGTCAGATCAAAACACCCAACGCCTCGACCAACTTCTCGTCTCCCTCGGCCTCTTTGCCAGCCGCTCGCGCGCCCGCGACGCCGTGCAGCGCGGCACCGTCAAGATCGGCGGCCAAGTGGTGACGAAAGCTGGCGCGCTGTTTGGCGCAGACGCGGCAATCGAGATCGACGATCCGGCGCAGGACTATGTCTCGCGCGCCGCACTGAAGCTTGCCGCCGCACTCGACCATTTCCGGCTCGATCCTGCCGGCCATCACTGTCTCGATGTCGGGGCCTCCACTGGCGGCTTCACCGAGGTGCTGCTGCAGCGCGGGGCTGCGCATGTCACCGCGATCGATGTCGGCCACGGGCAGATGCATCCGCGCATTTCAGGCGATCCGCGCGTCACCAACAGGGAAGGCCTCAACGCCCGCAATCTGACCGCAGAGGATATCGGCCATCCCGCCACCTTCATCGTTTCAGACGTCTCCTTCATCACGCTGAGGCTGGCGCTTGCGCCGGCTCTCGAGATCGCCGAACCCGGCGCTATCGCCGTGCTGCTGGTCAAGCCGCAGTTCGAGGCCGGGCGCGAGGCGATCGGCAAGGGCGGGATGCTGAAGGACCCCTCCTCCGCTCCCGCCGTTGCGGCGGAACTGGAGCGCTGGTTCACAGAGGACATGGGCTGGAAAAGCCTCGGCCTCATCCCTTCCCCGATTTCCGGCGGCGATGGCAATCAGGAATTTCTTCTGGCAGGATTGAAACCGTGAGCACCGAAACCGTCAAGATCGAGAAGCTCGGCGCCCAGGGCGACGGCATCGCCAGCAGCGCCGGCGGGCCTGTCTACGTGCCCTTTTCCCTGCCAGGCGAAACGGTGGCGATTGCCCGGGTCAAGAGCCAGGGCACGATCATGTCGATCACGACGCCCTCGCCCAACCGGCAGGAGTCGCCTTGCCGGCATTTCGGCCCGGATGGCGTCAACGGCACCTGCGGCGGCTGCACACTGCAGCATATGGCCGATGCGCCCTACCGCGCCTTCAAGCGCCAGCTTGTGATCGATGCGCTGAAATCGAAGGGTCTGACGTCAGAGGTCGGCGAGATCGTTCCGGCCCGGCCGGGCGAGCGCCGGCGCCTCGTCTTTGCGGCGCGCAAGACCGAGAAGGACATGCTTGTTGGATTCAACCAGGCCGAAAGCCACCATATCGTCGCCATCGAGGAATGTCCGATCTCGTCGGCAGGGATCATCGCCCGGCTGCCGGCGATCAGGGCGATTGCTGCATCGCTGGCGACCAGCGCCGAACCCTTCCGCGTCGCCGTGCTCGAAACGCTTTCCGGCCTGGACATATCAGTCGACGAGGTGAAGAAACTCTCCGACCCGCAGCGGCGCAAGGCGATCGAGACCGCGCTCAGCCTGCGCGGCATCGCCCGTGTTTCGCTGAACGGCGAAATCCTCGTCGAGCCGTCGAAGCCGATGGTCGAATTCGGTGGCGTCCAGGTTTCACCGCCGCCGGGCGGCTTCACCCAGGCAACCAAGCCCGCGGAAGAGGCGATGGCCGAACTGGTACTTGCTCATGTCGGCAAGTCGAAGCGGATCGCCGATCTCTTTGCCGGCGCTGGCACGTTTTCACTGCGGCTGGCGCGGATCGGCCGCGTGCACGCCGTCGAAGCCGAGGCAAAGGCGCTCGCAGCCCTCGATCATGCGGCCCGCAACACACAGGGGCTGAAACCGGTCACCGTCGAAAAGCGCGATCTCTTCCGCCGCCCCTTGATGACGCAGGAGTTCAAGCCCTATGACGCCGTCGTCTTCGATCCGCCGCGGGCCGGCGCCGAGTTCCAGTGCCAGGAGCTCGCCCGCTCAGGCGTGAAGAAGATCGTGGCCGTCAGCTGCAATCCGCTGACGCTGGCGCGCGATCTGGCGATCCTCGTCGAGGGCGGCTACCGCATTACCGGCGTGACGCCGATCGACCAGTTCCTCTGGACTTCGCATGTCGAGGTGGTGGCGACGCTGGAGAAATAGGCGTGCCTGTCGGCTAAGTTTTTGCTCTCTGTGCCGGCGGTGTGGTGCCCGAACCGTCTTCCTAGCGTTGGAGCTACCTTGTCGGTTTCCGGTTTTCGTGTCCCGATCCGAGCTGTGTCGCATTGCCCGAGTCCCGGCTTGTGTGCCTGAAACGGCATCTGTTGCAATGGGTTGGATCTCCGAGCCCGCCATAGTGGTCACGATGCCGCGGCTCTTCCTATATTGGTAGAACCGGATGAGGCCCCTATGTGCATCCTGCAAGACGAGAATGCTCCACGCACATCGCCACAGATAAGGCCGCAGCGGAAAGGCATCGCGGAATCGATAGGCTTTTATCGGTATCTTTTCGATAGTGACGCGATATCGAAAAGATAGTAACCAATTGGCGGTGATCTCCACCCTAAGGTGAAACATGATCGACAAAAACAGAAGCGTTGCCCTGGTCACCGGCAATGACTAAGTCCAAAAGACGCAACCCCTACTATAACGGCCCCGTGTCCGATCATTTCGACGGCACGCATTTCTTCAATCCCGAAGGTATCGAACCTCTTGGTTTCCGCGATGTGTTGCGGTGGCAATTCGGCGGTGGCCGTGAGCCCTGGCCGAGGTCGGTCGCAAGTCCGTACGCGGCGGCCAAACCGGATTCATGCGTCGACGGCGAGGACCTAAGAGTGACCATGGTCGGCCATGCGACTATGCTCGTGCAGGTCGCTGGGCTCAATATCCTCACCGACCCGGTATGGTCAGAGCGCGCGAGTCCCTTCGCTTTTGCCGGACCCAAGCGCGTCGTCCAACCGGGCATCGCATTCGATGATTTGCCGCCAATCGATCTCGTGCTGGTGTCGCACAATCATTATGATCATCTCGATATCGCAACGCTCAGGCGGTTGGCTGCGAAGCATCGGCCACTTGTCGTGACGCCGCTCGGCAATGACACAATCATACGCCGTGCCGTGCCCGATATACAGACGACATCGATGGACTGGGGCGAGCGCATTTCGCACGCCGGAATAAGCATTGATGCCGAGCCTGCACACCATTGGTCCGCTCGCGGAACCGCCGATCGCCGGATGGCACTCTGGGCGTCGTTCATTTTATCGACTCCAGCCGGAAAGATTTATCACGTCGGAGATACGGGCTTTCACGACGGCATCAACTACAAAGCGGCACAGCAGAAGCATGGCGGCTTTCGCCTGGCCATTTTACCCTTCGGCGCCTATGAGCCGCGCTGGTTCATGAAAGGGCAGCACCAGAATCCGCAGGAGGCGGTGGCCGGGATGAAGTTGGCAAATGCGGCCTATGTGGCCGGACACCACTTCGCCACGTTCCAACTGACGAATGAAGCGGTCGACGCGCCGGCAAGAGCATTGCAAGAAGCCATGAGCGAGCATGATATTCCCCCGGAACGGTTCCGGCCGCTCAGGGCCGGCGAGGTATTCAATGTGCCGGCGGTCTGATCGGTATCCGTTTGCTCCCGAACTGGTGTTGGTACCGGCCTGCTTGCCATGGATTGTTCGGAAACGATCGAGATCGGCGCTCAGCGGCGCATGAAGGCTTCGAAGGCCGCCCGCGCCTCGGCGCTTTTCAGCCGCGCGGAGAAATAGCGGGCCTCTTCGTCGATGCGGGCGATGATCTCGCCACGATCGCCGCGAATGAGATCGCGGGCGATGCGCAGCGCCTCCGGCGGCTTGGCCGCGAGCTTTGCGGCGAGGGCAAGCGTTAGTGAATCGACCTCGCCTGGTTCGACGACCTTCCAGACCAGGCCGGCTTCCTTCGCTTCCTCGGCCGAAAATGCTTCGCCGGCGGCAAGCATGGCGAAGGCGCGCTGATATCCCATCAGCCGCGGCGCGACGAGGCTGGAACCTGCCTCCGGCACTAGTGCCAGATCGACGAAGGGTGTGCGGAACTGGCTGCGGTTGGAGGCGACGGTCAGGTCGCAATGGAAATGGATCGTCGTGCCGATGCCGACCGCAAGGCCGTCGACGCCGGAGACGACGGGTTTTTCGGCCTTCACCAGCGCATAGAGGAAATCGAGAATCTCCTGCTCCAGGCCGCGGCCGCCCATCGCGGCAGCAAGAAAATCGTTCAGGTCGTTGCCGGCCGAGAAGCAGCCTTCGGTGCCGAGCAAGGCGGTGGCGCGGATGTCGGGGTTCGTGTTGGCCGCAGTCAACGCATCGGCCATGGTGCGGTACATGGGGCGGGTGATGGCGTTCTTCTTTTCCGGCCGGTTGAAGCGGATGGACTGCACGCCGGGATAAGCGGAAGGCTGCTCGACGATGATGTGGTCGGTCATAAGGTCTCCTCAGGCAAGCAGGATGCGGGCGGCGGCAAGGCTTGCCGCGCCATTGACGACCCGGTCGCAAAGGGCTGCGGTCTCGGCAAGCAGGTTTTCGGCGGCGAAGCGGCAGAGCGCGATGCGGTTTTCGCCCGCCCCATCGACTCCCTCGGCGAGACCACCCTTGGCGAGATAACAGCCGGTGAGCACCAGCCCGAACAGGCGCTGATAGGGTGTCGCTCCCGAGAGCGCCTCGGTAACCCTGTTGTCGGCAAGCGTCTTCAGCAGCCAGGCGGTCGCCTGTTCGAGATCGGCAATCGCAGCCTCGAGCCTGGCAGCGGTCTCGCCGAAACCATTGAGATTGGAGCGGCGGACGCCATCGGCGATCTCTAAGCTCGGCGATGAAGCCCTTCACTTGGTCACCGTCGGAGAGCGGCAGCTTCCGGGTGACGAGGTCGATCGCCTGGATGCCGTTGGTGCCCTCGTAGATCGGCGCAATGCGGGCATCGCGGAGATAACGCGCCGCACCCGTCTCCTCGATAAAACCCATGCCGCCATGCACCTGAATGCCGAGCGAGGCGACATCGACGCCGGCATCGGTCGAAAAGGACTTGGCAATCGGCGTCAAAAGGGCGGCGCGCTCCTGCCAGTGGCGGCTCGTGTCACCTGCCCGGTGCGACATGTCGATCGCGTGGGCGCAGGCATAGGAAATGGCGCGCGCCCCTTGCGTCAGAGCCTTCATGGTGAGGAGCATGCGGGCGACATCGGGATGGTCGACGATCGGGCTCATGCCGGCGCCGCTTGAGCCCGGCGCCCTGCCCTGGGTGCGTTCCCTGGCATAGGCGAGCGCCTTCTGGGTGGCGGCCTCGGCGATCGCCACGCCCTGCATGCCGACGGCGAGGCGGGCATTGTTCATCATCGTGAACATGCAGGCGAGCCCCTTGTTCTCCTCGCCGACCAGCCAGCCCACAGCGCCCTTTTCGCCGCCGAATTTTCCGTCGCCGTAGATCATCGTGCAGGTCGGCGAACCATGGATGCCGAGCTTGTGCTCCAGCGAGTGGCAGAACAGATCGTTGCGGCCCCCAAGCGAACCGTCGTCGTTCACCGGGAACTTCGGCACCAGGAAGAGCGAGATGCCGCGGGTGCCGGCCGGCGCATCCGGCAGACGGGCCAGCACCAGATGAATGATGTTGTCGGCCGCGTCATGTTCGCCCCAGGTGATGAAGATCTTCTGGCCGAACAGGCGGTAGCTGCCGTCGTCGCGGCGCTCGGCGCGAGCCTTCAGGGCGCCGAGATCGGAGCCGGCATGCGGCTCGGTCAGGTTCATGGTACCGGTCCATTCGCCGGAGACCATCTTTTCCAGATATTTGGCTTTCAGCGCGGCACTGCCATGGGTGTTGACGGCCTCGACGGCACCCATCGTCAGCGTCGGGGCGAGGGCGAAGGCCATGGAGCCGGAATTCCACATTTCGAGTGCTGCGACATTCAGCATATGCGGCAAGGCCTGGCCGCCGAAAGCTTCGGGCGCCGTCAGGCCGTTCCAGCCGCCGGCAATCCAATGGCGGTACAGATCGCGCCAGCCATCCGGCAGCCGGACCTCGCCATCGATCAGACGAGCGCCCTGACGATCACCGATGTCGGCCAGCGGCGCCACTTCCTCTGTGGCAAAACGTCCCGCCTCGGCAAGGATCGCATCGACCAGATCTTCGCCGAGATCGCCGAGCAGCCCCTTGGAAATTGCCTCGCCCATGCCCGCTACGTGCTTCAACGTGAACGCGATTTCCTCGACGGGCGCTTTGTACATGGTTTTTCCTCCGCAGACCGGCCTCACAGCGGCAAAGCCCCTCCGAGACACGGGCTAATTGATTTTTACGTAAACGTCACTTTCGATTTCCTCGGCCGTCATGCGATAAGTCGCATGACGTGACGCTTTGCTCTTGCACCCTTGCACAAATGCACGTCATGGAGACACTCTAAGGAATGACATCGCCTTCGCAAAGGACCGGCGAACAATGGACACGTTGCCCGTCAACATACCCGGTTTCGTCTGGGCTTATCGCTTCTCACCCGAAGAAAAGACCGCGGTGCGACTGAACAATAGTGCGACGGTGGCGGAACTGACCGCCGACAATTGTTTCTACTGGCTGCACCTCAACCTTGTCGACGCCCGCGTGCCAGCCTTGCTCGATACGCTGGACGGGCTGACGGAGGACGCGAAATCGGCGCTGACGACGCGCGATACGCATGCGACCATCACTGTCGACGAGCAGATGCTCTATGGCACGCTCGTCGATTGCCAGCGCGATTTCGCCCAGGATACCAACAATCTCGGCTGGCTGCATTTCGCCATGTCCGACCGCTTCATCATCACCACGAGGCTGCAGCCGCTGCGCAGCGTCGAACGGGCACGCGCCCTGATCGAGAAGAATCCAGGCAAATTCTCCCGGCCAGTCGATCTCTTCGAACTGCTGGTGATCGAATTCCAGCGCACGCTGATCGCGGTCGTCATCGAACTCACCGAAGAACTGAACCAGATCGAGGATATCGTCTACGACAGCGCGCAGCGCGACGAGCGCCGGCGCCTGGCGCCGGTGCGGCGAACCGTGGTCAGGCTGCATCGCCATCTGCGCACCGTGCTGGCGCTGATGCGCCGGGCGGCGGCGGCCGACGACGACGAGATGCCCTTCGGCTTCGACGATGTGGCGCGGCGGCTGACGAGCCGGCTGGAAACGGTCGACCACGATATCTATGCGCTGCAGGACCGGGCACGCCTGCTGCACGAAGAAATCGATTCGAAGCAATCCTCCGAAACCAACCGTCACCTCTATCTGCTGTCGATCATGACGGCCTTCCTGCTGCCGCCGACGCTGGTGACCGGCTTCTTCGGCATGAACACGGCAAACCTGCCCTTCGCCGTCGGCGACTACGGCACCGAATACGCCGTCGCTCTGATCGTCGCCTCCATCGCCTTTGCCTGGTGGCTGCTGAGGCGCGTGGATATTCTTTGAGGGTGGACGTGCGGCGTGACTGCCGGGGCTCGCGGACCTACGCCTCGATCCGATGGGGATCAACCCGCACCGGCCCCTCATCCGCCTGCCGGCACCTTCTCCCCGCAGGCGGGGAGAAGGAACATGCCGCACCGTTTTCCTCAACCTCGACGCTGCACATTTGGCACGTCCCCTCTCCCCGTTTTTACGGGGAGAGGGTTAGGGTGAGGGGCAGACGTTTCTCGAGAACAGCACGTTTATCAATACGGCGAATAGCACTGCTGGCGTGGGCCGTTATAGGGCTGGAAGGTATTGTCGTAGGCGCGATAGGACCGGTAGCGGTTGGCGCACCAGGCAACGTGGCTCGAACCCATGCTGGGCGCAGGCGCGACGTAACGCGGCTGCGCGACAATGGCGCCGCCGATGACCGCACCGGCGCCGAAGGCGGCGAGCGGATACCAATAACCGTTATAATGGCGATAGCCCGGGCGGTAATAGGAATATCCGCGATAGCCGCCGTAATAGCCGGGCCGGTAGTAGGCGCCGGGACGATAGCCTGGCCGGTAGCCCGGACGGTAACCGGGGCGATAATAGCGGCGGTATTGGACGTTCTCGACGGCTGCGGACTTTTCCACCTGCGGGGCGGTCGGCATCTGCATTGCCTGCGACGGCACGAAACCTGTCAGAACCACGGCCGCAGCCAGAACTGCAGTCGCGATCTTGTTACTCAAACCGAACATTCTTCTCTCCCATTCAACAGCGATAACCGCCTGCTCAGCAACGCTTTCGTGCCGGAATGGTTCCGAAAGCGGCCGGGGCCGGCTGCTTTCGTATGTCTAAAGAAATCGATCTGAACCGGGCATTAACCGCGAGGCCTTCCTCGATGATCTCGCCCGGAACGCACCTCAGTCCTCTGTTCATGCATATCGTGATCCCGGAACCGCTAACAGTTCCGGGCGCGATGGATCAGGCCACGGCGGAAATTTTCGCCTGGTCGCCCTGCAGACGGTTCACCATGAAGTTCGAATACCATTCGAGGAACTGCATGACGCCGCCCTCATGCAGGGTGGAATAGGGGCCGGGCTCATAGGCGGGCGAGTGAATGCCGAAGGCGTTTTCCTCGACGATGCGGCGATCCTGATCGTTGGTCTCGGTCCAGACGTGGGTCAGTTCCTCGAGATCGTAATCCACGCCTTCGACGGCGTCCTTGTGGACGAGCCACTTGGTCGTCACCGCGGTCTCGTTGGCGCTGAGCGGCAGCACGCGGAAGGAGATGGCGTGGTCGCCGAGCAGGTGGTTCCACGTCGTCGGGTAGTGGAAGAGCAGCATGGTGCCGATATGGCCGATCGAGATATCGTCGGAGAGCGGACGCTTGACGGCGCGCTTGCCCGACATTGTGTAGCTTTCGGCATCCTCGATCAGCGGCATGCGGGCGGTGCGGAACTGACCGTCCGGCGAAATCTGGAACTTGCTCGGCAGGCCGGCGGCCTCGCAGCGCGCCCAATGGCCGGCGATCTCGGGATCGTCGGCGCCGCCATCCGTGCCGGTCACGCTCGGCGCTTCGGGATAGGTGCGGCAGAGTTCGGGGTGATTGGCGGCGCAGTGGTAGCACTCGCGGTTGTTTTCCCAGACAAGCTTCCAGTTGCCCTTTTCGATGATCGTGCTTTGGAAGGCAACCTTGCTCTCGCTGATCCGGTGCGGTGCGACATAGGGTTCGATCTTGTCGCGCACCGTCTGGAAATCCGGAGCGGTGTTGGCAAGGCAGATGAAGACAAAGCCTGCGACGGTTTCGCAGTGGACAGGCTTCAGGTTGAAACCCGATTTGTCGAAATCATCGCCCATGTGGCGGGCGAAGGCGAGCTTGCCTTCGAGATCATAGGTCCATTGATGGTAGGGGCAGACGAGACGCACGGAGGAGCCGTGCTCCTTGGTGCAGACGCGCGAGCCGCGATGACGACAGCTGTTGTGGAAGGCGCGGATGATATTGTCGCGGCCGCGGACGATGACGACGGGATAGCTGCCGATCTGGACGGTGAAATAGGCGCCCGGCTTCGGCAGTTCGCAATCATGGCCGATGAACAGCCAGTCGCGATAATAGATCATCTCCATGTCGAGCTGGAAATATTCCTCGTCGATATAGAACGGCTGTTCGAGGCTGAAGCCCTCACGGCGGCTCTTGAGCTGACGCAAAACGTTGCTGCGAATATCCATCTTCATGTCCTCGTGCACCCGGCTGCCGCCTTCCGGCAAGAAGGCCGGCGGAAGCGCGCCCGCTTCCTTCTCCTTCGGGAGAATTGTTCATGGCGTCATTTAATCACCGAGCATGGCTGCCGCTTGGTTGTAATGCGACATCGGCTTCGAAATTGACGACAGGATGCGGCAAGGCTTGAAGCGGCCCATCCCGGTCGATCACCTCGCCCGACTCTCCCGGCAATTATCCTCAATTGCGACATGGCGTAAAGACCCGTTGCGCAAAGAGGTCCACTGCCTGATATCGATGTCAGTCGTGTTTGCGACATCTACCGGCATTTGCCTTCAGCCGGCCTGCCGCCATGGCGATTTTTTAACATCGCCTTAAGCATACCGTCCTATCCTGCTGTTGATTCAGACCGACCGAAGAATGCGAACCATGGCCAAACTCCGGTATTTCGACGCGAAAGAAGCAGGTAAACTGCAAGAGCCGCAGCTGATTGCCGCGCATTCCGAATTTTTGCGCACCGGCCGCATTCCCCGCGAGCGGCGGCACTGGCTGGCCGAGGAAAAGCGCTATTTCACCCATGACGAGGTCGCCGCAAAGACCGGCCGCAAGCTGCAGGTCGCCGGCGAAAAGACGCATCAGCACATCAACGGCTTTCACCACTCGATCCAGTTTCCGAAGATGATCTTTCACCGGACGCTGGAGGACAGCCCGCATCTCGGCTATTGCCACGTCACCGCCGCGCGGACGAAATTCGCGCATTACGAAGAGGTAAGCTGGGCCTTCTACATCGCCAATTTCTATTCCGACATCGGCGACAACGATAATTTCTTCGAGCGCATCGATGTCGGTTATTCCCGCATGTATTTCGCCGTCGCCATCAAACCTGGCGAGAACTCCGCGGAAAAGATGACCATCGACCGGTCGGTGCGCGGCAACGGCCTGCTCTTCCGCACCCATGATCCGCAGGCTGCGATCCGCAACATCCTCTTGCTCGGTGCCCGCAACGAACAGCTGCGCGAAATCATCCGGCAGCTCTAAAGCGATTGATCGCGAGCGGCGGAAAGCCTAATGACTGCCAGGACCGGGCAGGATATGGCACGCATAATCGACATCACGGCAGACAGGCAAGCAGCGCTTGAGGCGGCCTCAGCTGCTCTTGCCGACGGCTTTGCCATCGCCATCCCGACGGAGACCGTCTACGGCCTTGCGGCCGACGCCACCAATCCCGCAGCCATCACCCGCATCTACGAGACAAAGGGTCGGCCGCGCTTCAACCCGCTGATCTGCCACATGGCCGATCTCGCCATGGCCGAAGAGCACGCCGAGTTCGACCCGGTCTCACGGGCGCTGGCCAGAGCCTTCTGGCCCGGTCCGCTGACCCTCGTGCTGCCGCTGAAGCCAGAAAGCTCGATCCATTCGCTGGCGACCGCCGGGCTTGACACCGTCGGCATCCGCGTGCCGAAGGGCTTTGCGGGCGCGTTGATCGGCGCCTTCGGACGGCCGCTCGCAGCCCCCAGCGCCAATACCTCGGGCCGGATCAGTGCGACGAGTGCCGCCCATGTCGAAGCCGATCTCGGGGCGCGGATCCCGTTGATCCTCGATGCGGGGCCAAGTGCTGTCGGCGTCGAATCGACGATCGTCAAAGCAGAGGGCGGCCGGTTGCGGCTGCTTCGGCCCGGGGGACTGGCGGCGCGCGAGATCGAGCGTGTCGCGGGCCAGCCGCTGCTGCGGCCGAAAACGGCATCGGCGGCGATCGAAGCGCCGGGCATGCTCGCCTCACATTACGCGCCGGGCGCTTCCGTGCGCCTCAATGCGACGGCGGTGGAACCCGGCGAGGCACTGATTGCCTTCGGGAGCGCTGCGGTTTCCGGCGCGAACGGTGCCCGGATCGTCCTTGATCTCAGCCCGCGCGGCGACCTGGCGGAGGCGGCGGCCAATCTTTTCGACTATATGAAGCGGGCCGATGCCAGCGGCGCCCAGAGCATCGCCTTTTCGCCGATTCCCGAGGATGGGCTTGGCGAAGCGATCAACGACCGGCTGCAGCGGGCAGCCGCGCCCCGCGACTGAAGGACAGTGCATCACGATGGAGAACCGAGGCCGATGAGCAATTCCAGCATTTCCACCGAACTCCTCGATCGCTTCGCGGCCATCGTCGGTGAAAAATACGCCTTGCGTAGCGAGGCAGATCTTGCACCGCATCTGATCGAAAACCGCGGGCTCTATCACGGCTCCTCCCCTCTCCTCTTGAAACCCGGTTCGGTCGAAGAAGTCTCTGATATCATGAAGCTTGCGACGGAGACCGGAACGGCGATCGTGCCGCAAACCGGCAATACCGGCCTCGTCGGCGGCCAGACGCCGCGCCAGGGCAAGTCCGATGTCATCCTGTCACTCGAGCGCATGAACAGGATTCGTGATGTCGATCCCGTGGCGAACGTGCTGGTGGCCGATGGCGGCGCCATCCTTGCCGAGGTGCAGAAGGCGGCCGAGGCGCATGGACGGCTGTTTCCGCTGTCGCTCGGCTCGGAGGGCTCCTGCCGCATCGGCGGCAACCTTTCCACCAATGCCGGCGGCACGGCCGTGCTTGCCTATGGCAATATGCGCCAGCTCTGCCTCGGCCTCGAAGTGGTGTTGCCGACCGGCGAGATCTGGGACGGCCTGCGCCGCCTGAAGAAGGACAATACCGGCTACGATCTGCGCGATCTCTTCATCGGCGCCGAGGGCACGCTCGGCATCATCACCGGTGCGGTGCTGAAGCTCTTTCCCCAGCCGCTCGGCCATCAGATAGCCTTCGCCGGCCTGAATTCGGTGGCGGACGCGCTTGCCCTGTTCAACCTCGCCTCCAGTCTCTGCGGCGCCTCGCTCACCGGTTTCGAGCTGATGCCGCGTTTCGGCGTCGAAATCACCACCCGCCATATCGACGGCGTGCGCGATCCGCTGGAGACCGCCTATCCCTGGTATGTGCTGATCGACATTTCGACGTCGGACTCGGCCGAGACGGCGGAGCGGATGATGAGTGGCGTGCTGGAACAGGGATTCGAGGCCGGGCTGGTGCTGGATGCGGCAATCGCCTCGTCGGTAGCACAGCAGAAGGCGCTCTGGCACATGCGCGAGAGCATGTCGGATGCGCAAAAGCCGGAAGGCGGCTCGATCAAGCACGATGTTTCCGTGCCCGTATCGAAGATCCCGCATTTCATGGCCGAGGCCGAAGAAGCTGTCATGGCGGCGATGCCGGGCGCCCGCATCTGCGCCTTCGGCCATATGGGCGACGGCAATATTCATTACAATATTTCCCAGCCGCTCGGCGCCGACAAGGACGCCTTCATCGCCCGCTGGCACGAGATGAACCATATCGTCCATGGACGGGTGCTTGCGCATGGCGGCTCGATCTCGGCCGAGCACGGCATCGGCCAGCTGAAGCGCGACGAACTGGCGGCGATCCGGCCTGTGATCGAAATCGAGCTGATGCGCCGCATCAAGCGCGCCTTCGACCCCGCCGATATCATGAACCCGGGAAAGGTCGTCAGCCTCGATCCGTGAGGCCGACAATCGGAGGGATCGCCAACGTTTGCCCCTCATCCGCCTGCCGGCACCTTCTCCCCGCAGGCGGGGCGAAGGGAATATGACACAACCTTTCGGTTCCCACCAACCTTTCGCAGGGCACGTCCCCTCTCCCCGTCAGAAGGGGGAGAGGGTTAGGGTGAGGAGCAGTCATTGACGCCAACCGGACAGCTGTAGCTCAAGCCCTGGGACGACGAAACGTGGAGGAACCCGCTGCGTACTTTGCTGGGAATTGCCTTAGGACTGCTGCGTGCCGCCGCCGGTCAGGATCATCAGCGCCGGCGACTGCTGGGTGGCGTTCTGGACGTCGTACATCGCGGTAAACCGGCGCAGCAGCTTGTCGACCTTCTTCGGATCCTGGAGATCCTCGAGCTTGACGAAACGGTTGATGAGATCGGCCTGCTTGGCGACATCCATGCCCGAGATCTGCGACGGCAGGCTGTAGGCTGTTGTGATGACCTGATAGAGCGCCTTGTCGCCGAGGATCGAATAGATCGAGGTGATGCTCGGGGCCTTGCGGCTGAAATAGAGCGCCAGGCGCACGCCGTCGTTGGTTTCGCCTTCCTGGGTTTCCATCGTCTGCTTGACGTAGAGCTCCTGGGTGTGCTCCTCGGCCGCCTTGTTCTGGATGGTGCCGATCTTGGCGCGGGTCAGATTGCCATCCTTGTCGAAGTTGAAGGCGGCGACGATATCCTTGAAACGTGCATCGGCGGTGGCGTTGAGATAGCTCTTCTTGTCGTCTGGATCGGATGTGAAGATCTTCTTGAGCGTCGCCTTGTCGTAATCCTTCGGATCAAGGTTGTTCGCCTTCAGCACCAGGCCGGTCAGGCGGCTGTCGTCGAGGAAATCGTCGAGCGACTTCACCTTCGCCATGCCCTTGGCGAAATAGTTGACTTCAGCCGTCGCGTCCTTCGCCGCCTTGTCCTTCACCGGACCGTCCTTCATCAGCATGGTGATATGCGATCGATAGTCGGTGGCATATTTGGCCATGGTCGCGTCGGGGAGCGCCTGGAAGGGTGATGCCGCCTTGCCGTCGGGGCCGAAATTGAAGGCCCGGGCAAGATTGGTGATGCGTTCATCCTTGAGCGAGGCGACATAGCCATTCGGATCATAGGCATCGCTCGTCAGGATCTTGCGCATCATCGAGCGCGAGACCTCCTGGTCGGTCAGACCGAAGGCCTGCAGCGCCACATGGAAGAGATCCGGCAGCTTGTCGTTGCTCTTGCTGAAATCGGCGGACGAATTGCTGCGCAGGAAATCATTGACACTGTTGACGTCGGAGAAATTCAGCAGACTGCTGCTGTCGGCCATAAGCTTCTGGTAGTTGGATGCGACCTCGTCGATCGCCTCGTCGCGTTCGTCGTCGTAGCGCGCCGCATAATTGTCGTTGGTGGTCTGTGCCTGATCGGCCGTCTGGGCCGAACTGAGGACAGGAAGCGATCCGTCGGCGGCAAAATTGAAGTCGGCATTGAGATCGGCATGGCCGGCTGCGGCGGCGGCCGTCGCATCGGTCAGGATGCTCTTCAGATCGGCGTCCGAAATACTGAACGGCAGATTGTAGGTGCTCTTCAGGAAATTGGTCATGGCGCTGTCGGCAAGCAGATCATCGACATTGCCGATCGTCGACATCCTGGCGGAATAATCATCGGTGCGCGCCGCGGCGGCAAATTTGGTGCTGCTGATCTGGGTCGCGGTCTGCGCCGCCATGCCGTCCTCAAGCGTGCCGTCCGCCTTGAAATTGAAGGCGGCGGCGACGTCGGCATAGGTTCCGGTGCCGCTTTGATCGGTCAGGATAGCGCGAAGAGCGACGTCGTTGACGGTCGACGGGATGCCGTAGGCGTTGCGGACGAAATTGTTCAGCTTCTGGTCCGCCAGCAACTGATCGACGTTTGAGATGCCGGCGATGGTCGACTGGTAGTAGACTGCCGCATTGTCGGCCTTGCTGGTGGTGCTGGCGCTTTGCGTCGCGCTCTGCGAGGCGTAAAGGGTCGCGACCGAACCGTCCGCTTTGAAATTGAAGAGGTTGTGAACGTCGCTGTAGCCCTGGGCGCTGGCCGCGGTGGGATCGACGAGGAAAGTCCTCAATGTCGCATCGGAGACGCCGTCTGCGATCTGCATGCTGTTTCTGATATAGCTGACCGCAACCGCATCGGACATGATGTCGTCGACATTGGTGACGTTGCCGATCATGCTGTTGAAATGTGCTGCATTCGCCGCTGACTTGTCGGTCGTCGATTTCCGCTGCGCCGCGGTCTGGATCGCGGAACCGTTGATCGAACCGTCTGCCTGGAAGTTGAAGTCGGCATTGAGATCGGAATGGCCCTGGGCCGCGGCATAGGCCGAATCGGTCAGGATGTTCTTCAGGTCAGCATTGCTGAAACCTGTGCCGAGACCGTAGGCATCCTTGATATAGCGCGCCAGCACGCTGTCGGCGAGCAGGTCGTCGACATTGGTGATGCCGCTCGACTGTGAGGTGACGGTATAATAGTTGTTCGTGTTCGATGCGGCCGCCTTCAGACTGTTTGCCTGATCGAGCGTCTGGACGCGCGCCGTGCTGGAGGCCGACCCGTCAGCCTTGAAGTTGAAAGCGTTGTAAACATTGGTAAAGCCCATCAGCTGGGCATAACCGGGATCGGTCAGCACCGTGCGCAGCGCTGCGGCGGTGAAGTCGGCGCCCATGCTGTAGGCCGTCGTGATATAAGAGGTCAGGCGCTTGTCGGCGACCAGATCGTCGACATTGGTGATCGTGCCGATCTTCGCCGTATAATAGGCCTTGTTGTAATCGGCCGCCGTCTGGCCGACGTAATAGACGTCCGAACCGACCGAATTGTCGATGATGACGGACTGGGAATTCAGGGTGTAGGATTCGATGACCGAGGCCTTCTGCGCGGCGGTCTGCGCCGTGCCGGTGACGGTGCCGTCGGCATTGAAGCTGAACTGGGCGGCAAGCGCCTTGTACTTGTCGCCGCCTTGCGTGTTGACGACGCTCGTGGGGTCGCTGAGATCGCTCGTCAGCACCTGCCGCAGAAAATCCTTCGACGCATAGGTCGGATCAATCTTGAAGGTCTTCAGCACATAGGTGCGCAGCCGGGCGTTGTTGACCAGGTCGTCGACGGTCTGCACGCTATCGATATTGTTGCTGTAATAGGTGCTCTCAGCGCTGGCGGCCTTGTCGGCATCGACGAAGGACTGTTTGTAGAGGCCGATCAGGTCGTCCTCCTGCGCGTCGGTCTGGACATCCTTGGCCGGCGCGTTGAAATTGAAGGCGGCGGCAAACTCGCGATAACGCGTATCGGAAAGCTTGTTGGCGTAGCTGTTGGGGTCTGTGAGGTCGCTTTCGAGCACCTTCTTCATGAAGGCCTTGGCATAGGTCATATCCTCGAGACCATAGGCCTTCATTGCATAGCTATAGAGCTTGTAGTCGCCGAGGAAATCGTCGACGTTTTCGACCTTGTTGATATGGTCGGCGTAGTACTGAGCATCCTTCTTGACCGTCGCCTGCGACGCAACCTTGTTGAGGCTGGACGTCATATCCCGCGACAGGATCGTGTAAGCGAGGGAAGCCGAGATCATGAAAAGCGCCCTTTTCACCCAAATTTCTAAAAGAAAGACGAACTGCTGGTGAGCACATTTTGCCATGGAAAGCTTACCTGAGGCTTACCTCTGGATGCATCATTTCAGGACACCACATCGTTCACCTTCCGGAAACCCTGCCGGATTCGGTTTTGATAACCATCAGAGGAGGCAAAGTTTTCTTAACCGCAATTTTTAAGCTGTACGGAACGGCGGCTGCCTATTGTCAGCCATAGAGGACGAAAAGTCCCAAGGAGAAGACCGGAAATCGGCTCTCAGGTAAGACAAGGGTAGAATGAAATGAACAATCCCGTTATGAAGCCCGCCTGGGCTGGCACGACGTTGCGCCTCGATCCGACCCGCTTTCCCCAGCAGGTCAGCTATGCCATCCACGATTGTTCGGATGACGTCAATATCACGATAGACGAACGCGGTGCGGTCCTGCGCAAGGTCCTCCCCTCCAGCGGCCTGCCGCTCTCGATTGCGCTGCCGAAGCGCGTTTTCAAAGGTGTCGCCGCCCGCGCCATCGACCATGGCGACGGCGATGTCACCGTAACCCTCGAACTCCATCACACCGATCCGGAGCTCTGCATTCCGCTGCTCGTCGCCCATGATCTCAGCGATATCGCTGCCGACTGGCGCAGTTGGTCCGAAGCCTTCCGGATCCCGATGCTGATGGTCGAGGCCGATGGTGTCGCCCGGCCGCTCGAAGACCATATTGGTGCCTTACGCACCAGCGATCTCAAGCCGCGCCGCCGTCATTCCTACTTCGCCAATCGCCGTCCGCGCTTCCTCGTGCGCCGCACCACCGGCCGGCTGGGCGTCGCCATGAAGATCGAAGGTAAGGAAATCATCGCCCGCAATTGAGCGAAATCGCGAAAGTCCCGATTTGGCAATACGATTTTGAAACCCGGCGCCCGCGCCGGGTTTATCGTTTCATCCATTGTCCCAATCAGGGAATAGCAAACAGCAGCGATATGAAGAGGCCGAAGAAGATGATCAGGCCGACGCGGTTGTTCGATTTGAAGAGCGCCAGGCACTGGTCGGCATCGTTGATATCGAGCCGGACGATCTGCCAGGCGAACATGCCGGCCGCACCGAGCAAGGCCAGGAAAGCGATGAGATTAGCGCCGGCGAGAGCGAAAGCGATAAACATCAGCACCAGCGTCAGCCCATAAAGGCCGATCAGCCATCGCCGTGTCCTATCGCCGAACAGGCGCGCAGTGGAGCGGACGCCGATCAGCTCGTCATCCTCCTTGTCCTGATGCGCATAGATCGTATCGTAACCGATCGTCCAGGCGACGGAGGCGGCGTAGAGCAGGATGGCGGCAAAGGAGAGGCCGCCGAGAATGCCGGCCCAGCCCATCAGCGCGCCCCAGGAGAAGGCAAGTCCGAGGTAGAATTGCGGCCAGTCGGTGAACCGTTTGGCATAGGGATAGAACGCCACGATCCCGAGCGAGAGTACGCCGAGGAAGACGTTGAGCCAGTTGAACTGCAGCAGCACGAAGAGGCCGACCAACGCCTGCAAGCCGATGAAGATCTTCGCCCGTCGGCGGCTGACGCGGCCGGAGGGGAGCGGACGCGACCGCGTGCGCGCCACCTCCATGTCGATCTGGTGGTCGACGAGATCGTTATAGGTGCAGCCGGCGCCGCGCATGGCGACCGCGCCGATGAAATAGAGGAACAGGTGAGACACCAGCACACTGCCGGAATAGATCCCCTCACCGATCGCCGCATTGGCGGCAAGCGTCGCCGACCAGAAGCACGGCCACATCAGCAACTGCCAGCCGATCGGGCGATCCCAGCGCGCCAACTGCGCATAGGGCCAAAGCCATGACGGCAGGATCCGGTAGACCCAGTTATCGGAAGGTGCGTCGGAGACGCGATCGTTGAAATCGCCGGTATCGTGCATGCCGCTCATCTAGCGGCGGGCCGCCGACCCGGTCAAGACGCGATCATTGCAATGCCACTTGCATCATTCCTCAGACCGGAATCGATCCCGGCGAAGTCATGTGGCAATTCAAAGCGTTACAGCGCCGCATGTCCGGAAAGGCCCGCGGCGCCGTCAATCACTGCAGTGAAAAATTGAACTTGTAGGTCGCCGAGACCCCGATTACGACCTGGTTCTTCGAGCCGCGCTCGCGCACGAGACTGCTGTCAGCGGCAGGACCTGCCAGCCGCTTGTATTCGAGGAAGGAACTGGCAGAGAGGTTTTCCGTCGCCTTCCAAGTGAGCGCCGTGCCGGCGCCATAGGACTGGATGCCCGACGACGGCTTATAAGGATCAAGACCGCTTGCCGCCGCCTGCTTGGCGTTGACGCCGTAATAGGCGTCGTAATAGCCGCTGGTGGCGAAGGTCGCGCGCGGACCGCCTGATAGTTGCAGGTCGGGCGCGATATCGGTGAAGGCATCGACCGCGAGATCGGCGACGATGCCGTCATGCGCGCGGATGCCCTGGCGGACTTCGGCGCGGGCGCGCAGGAAATCTGTGGGGTAGACCTCGACGAAACCGCCGGCTTCCGCCCCCCATTTGACCTTCTTCAAGCCCTTCAGCTCGCTGCCGTCGCCGTCATCGCGCGACGGCACGAATCTGCCGACGATGCCGGCACGGAAGGCACCCTTGTCAATGAGGGCGAAAGAAGGATTATCGTTACGCGAGGAAAAACGCTGGCCGGCGCCCTGGCGGCCAACCGAGATCAGCGGGCTGAACTTGAATTCGTTGTGCGACGAGCCCTCGAATTTCGGGGCGGAGAAGCCGGCGACGCCGACGCTCAGATACCAGTCGCCGGACCAGAAGTGCTGGCCGCTTTCCTGCGCGGCGGCCGCCGAACCTAGAGATGAAATGGCAATAGCTAAAGAGATCGATACGACTGATCGATGAGACACGTCCGCACTCCAGAAAAAGCAAAAACAAAGCCGCGGAGAGCGGCGCTCGCTACATCTATCCTGATGTCGTTACCCCAATGTTAACCACGGTGAAACAATGGGCGCTCATGAAAGTCGGTGCCGTGCGGCCCCCTCATCCGCCCTACGGGCACCTTCTCCCCGAGGGGAGAAGAGGGAGAACGCCGCTTCGTCAGCAACCCCATTGGATGGCGTACCGTTGAGCAGGCGGGTTCGTTTGGCAGTGTCGGCGCGCCTTCCTCCCCTCTTCTCCCCTCGGGGAGAAGGTGGCCCGAAGGGTCGGATGAGGGGGCCGCACCCTGGTGGCATCTACTATCGAATTCCGCAAAACCACTCCCCCGCTTCCCTATCTCTGGTTCCAGCGGCGGATGACCGGTTCGGTCAGATCGTGCTCGTAGCCGAGCACGCTGATACTCGTCGTATCGAGCGAGAAATACGCGCCGCCTTCCGGCGGCAGACCCAGCCAGCGGGCAGCGAGGACGCGCAGGAAATGCGAGCTGGAGAAGATCAGGATGGTGCCGGCCGTTTCGCGAAGCGCATGGATGATGGCGTCGGCGCGGGCGCCGACATCGGCGGCGAATTCGCCATTTGGGCAGCCGTCGCGAAAGAGCTGCCAGCCGGGGCGCTCCGCCAGAATCGCCTTGGTCGTGATGCCTTCATAGGCGCCGTAGTCCCATTCGGCGAGATCGTCCTTGATCACCGCGCCCGAGCCGAAGCCGGCGAGCGCACAGGTCTTGCGGGCCCGCTCGGACGGGCTCGACCAGACGGCGGAGAAGGTAAGGCCCGCCAGCCGGTCGGCAAGTTTGCGGGCGGCAGCCTCGCCGTTCGCCGTCAAGGGAATATCGCTGCGTCCGGTATGGCGCCCCGACAGGCTCCATTCGGTTTCACCGTGGCGGACCAGATAGGTCTCGGGAAACGCACTGCTCATCGGCACGTCCTTTCATGAGAATCGGTCCCTCGGCTAAAGCGCCAGCGGAAGCAGCACTTCCGCGGGATTAGAACGTCACCTTTTCCAGCGGGGCGCGCCTCGCCTCGAATTCCTTCAGCTTGGCTTCGTTGCGGGCAATGTAATTGCGATTGTCGGGAACGGCGAACTGGTTCTTGGCGATCTGGATCTGCAGGATGAAGAGCTCGTCCCAGCGGAAGCCCATTTCCGAACCGGCCAGATAGAATTCCCACATGCGGAAGAATTGCTCGTCGTAAAGCGCCACGGCTTCGGCCTTGCGCGCCACGAAACGCTCGCGCCAATGGCGTAGCGTATAGGCATAATGCATCGGCAGGATTTCGATATCCTTGACCAGCAGCCCTGCCTTTTCGAGCGGCGGCACGACCTCGCCGACGGACGGGATATAGCCGCCGGGAAAGATATATTTCTCGATGAAGGCATTGGTGGCAAAGCTCGGCTTCGGGCGACCGATCGAATGCAGCACCATGACCCCGTTGTCGTCGAGGAGATCCGACACCTTACGGAAGAAATTGCCGTAATTGCCGATGCCGACATGTTCGAACATGCCGACCGAGACGATGCGGTCGAACTTCCGGCCGGTCATGGTGCGGTAGTCCTGCAGTTCGAACCGCACCCGGTCGGCAAGGCCCCGCTTTTCGGCGCGCGTGCGCGAGACCTTGAGCTGCTCCTCGCTCAGTGTGATGCCGGTGAACTCGGCACCTTCGGTCGCCTCCGTCAGGTACATGCCCATGCCACCCCAGCCGGAGCCGATCTCCAGGATGCGCTGGTTCGGCTCGAGCAGAAGCTTGGCGGCGATATGGCGCTTCTTGGCGAGTTGCGCCTCATCGAGACTGATGCCGGCGGGTTCGAAATAGGCGCAGGAATATTGCCAGTCCTCGTCGAGGAAAAGATCGAAGAGCTTGGCCGAAAGGTCGTAATGATGGGCGACATTGTGCTTGTTGCGATTGACCGGCACGCGGCTCTTCAGCTGCTGCCAGGCAATGCGGCCAAGCAGCAGTGCCGCCATCTTGAAATCGAAGATTTCATTGGTGGTGTTCTGTTTCACCAGCGACAGGAAATCGTAGATGTTGCCCTGTTCGAGAATGAACCGGCCTTGCATGTACATTTCACCGAGCTTCATGGTCGGGTCGCGCCGGATGGCGTCCTCGGCCTCCTGATCGGCAAGGCGAGCGACAACGGGTTCACCCGTGCCGTCGCCGATCGTGTGGGTTTCGCCATTGGCAAGGGTAAGTTTCAACGAACCCTTGCGGACGATTTGCTGGACGATCGATAAGAATGCCGACGCCATGCACGCCTCGCAAATGTGACAGGATGGTCACATCAACTTAGTCGCTCTCTTTCGCCTTACAAGCGCCGGATTTAGCACTCCGTTCAGAACGCTGCCAAACTGTTGCATTTTTGCCGAAATGCCGGCTAAACCCCTATTTTCGCTTCATGGCTTCGGTAAGTGCCGCGCCGAATGCGCCCTGGCTTTCCGGTTTCTGAGCCGCAGGCCGGCGTTCGTTCTGCGGCCGCGCCCCTTGGTTTGGACGAGAATCACCGCGCGGCGGCGGCGCCGATGAACCATCGTCGCGTCGCATGGAAAGACCGATGCGCTTGCGCTTGGCATCGACTTCGACAACCCGCACCTTGACGACATCGCCCGCCTTGACGACCTCGTGGGGATCCTTGACGAAGCGATCGGCAAGCTGGGACACATGCACCAGACCATCCTGGTGCACGCCGATATCGACGAAGGCGCCGAAGGCGGCGACATTGGTCACCGTGCCTTCCAGCACCATGCCGGGCGTCAGGTCGGAAATTTCGTTGACGCCCTCGGCGAAGGTCGCGGTCTTGAAGCTCGGACGCGGGTCTCGGCCAGGCTTTTCCAGCTCCGCGATGATGTCCCTGACCGTCGGCAGGCCGAATTTCTCGTCAATAAACTGGCGTGGATCGACCGATTTCAAGACGGCACTATCACCCATCAGCGCGCGCAGATCGCGGCCGCAGGCGGCGACGATCTTCTTGGCGACGCCGTAAGCCTCCGGATGCACAGAAGAGGAATCGAGCGGCTCCTTGCCGTTGGGAATGCGCAGGAAGCCGGCGCATTGCTCGAAGGTGCGGCCGCCGAGGCGGGCGACCTTCAGGAGATCCTTTCTCGTCTCGAAACGGCCTTCGCTGTCGCGGTGACGGACGATGGCGTCAGCAATCGACGGGCCGAGGCCGGAGACGCGGGACAGCAGCGGCGCAGACGCGGTGTTGAGATCGACACCGACGGCATTCACCGCATCTTCCACCACCGCATCGAGCGAACGCGACAGCTTCTGCTGGTCGACGTCATGCTGATACTGGCCGACGCCGATCGACTTCGGCTCGATCTTGACGAGTTCGGCCAACGGATCCTGCAGGCGCCGCGCGATCGAGACGGCGCCGCGCAGCGACACGTCGAGATCAGGGAATTCAGCAGCAGCGGTCGCCGAGGCGGAATAGACCGAGGCGCCGGCTTCCGAAACGATGACCTTGGTCGGCTTCGGCGCCGGCAAATCGGCCAGCATGTCGGCCACCAGTTTTTCGGTTTCGCGGCTGCCGGTGCCGTTGCCGATCGAGATCAGCTCGACATTGTGCTTGCGGACCAGCGAGGCCAGCTCGACCTGGGCGCCGCGCACATCGTTCCTCGGCTGGAAGGGATAGACGGTCGATGTCGCCACCACCTTGCCGGTGCCGTCGACGACGGCGACCTTGACGCCGGTGCGGATGCCCGGATCGAGACCCATCGTCGCGCGCGAGCCGGCGGGCGCGGCCAGCAGCAGATCCTTGAGATTGCGGGCGAAGACATGGATCGCCTCCTCTTCCGCCCTTTCGCGCAGTTCCCGCATCAGGTCGAGCGAGAGCGACATGGAAAGCTTGACGCGCCAGGTCCAGCTTGCGACCTCCATCAGCCAGCGGTCGCCGGGACGGCTGGTACCGATCTCGTATGCCGCCACGATCATGCGCTCGACCGGCTTGTTCGGGGAGGCCGTCTCGGCGTCGGCCTCGATCGTCAACGTCAGCACCTCCTCGTTCCAGCCGCGCAGCATGGCGAGCGCGCGGTGGCCGGGGGCGGTCGCCCAGCGTTCGGAATGGTCGAAATAATCGGAAAACTTCTCGCCCGTCGCCTGCTTGCCGTCGACGACTTTCGCCTTCAGCAATGAGGCTTGGCGCATATGAGCGCGCAACCTGCCGATCAGGTCGGCATTTTCGGCAATGCCTTCGGCGATGATATCGCGCGCGCCCTCGAGCGCCGTCTTCACATCGGGCACATCAGCGGTGACGAAGCCTTCGGCCAGCCCCGCCGGTTCCCTGGCGCGGTCGGCGAGGATCCTCTCGGCGAGCGGGCCGAGGCCGCGTTCACGGGCGATTTCTGCCCGCGTGCGGCGCTTCGGCTTGTAGGGCAGATAGAGATCTTCAAGCTCGGCCTTGGTTTCGGCGCCTGCGACCTTGGCCATCAGCTCGTCGGTCATCTTGCCCTGGCCGGTGATCGATTCGACGATCGCGTCGCGCCGGGCTTCGAGTTCGCGCAGATAGACCAGCCGCTCGGCGAGATTGCGCAACTGTGTATCATCCAGCCCGCCCGTCACTTCCTTGCGGTAGCGGGCGATGAAGGGCACGGTTGCGCCCTCGTCAAGCAGCTCGATGGCGGCTTTGGCCTGTTCGGGCCGGGCGTTGATTTCGGCGGAGATGCGGGCTGCGAGAAAACGGAGGTCTGCGGCCATGGGATTTCCTGTTTCGACAGAGGTGGCGGGACCATAGCGGCGAAAAGCGGCAAGGCAATGCCCGGCTGTGGTTTTCACAGCGGAAGTTAATGGATTGGGGATTATCGGCGTGTTGCCGCATGGCCCCCTCATCTGCCTGCCGGCATCTTCTCCCCGAGGGGAGAAGGGATATGCCGCACTGCTTTCCTCCATCACAAACGGCAGTGGCAAGAATGGATCGCTGCCGCAACTCCCCTTCTACCCACCGGGGAGAAGGTGCCCGGCAGGGCGGATGAGGGGGCCACATGGCAACACGCCCGCCGGTCGCCCCACCCCATCGCTCTCGTCCGTTTTTGCGGTTGTGCAGATGCGGCATTCTTTGATAGCAGAAGCAACGTTTTTGGATCGCCCTGCCCGCGGGCGCAAGGAAAAGATTGACATGCCAAACCTTCTTCTCGAACTCCGCTCCGAAGAGATTCCGGCCCGCATGCAGCGCAAGGCTGCCGGCGACCTGAAGAAGCTCGTCACCGATGCGCTTGTCGAAGCCGGCCTGTCCTACGAGGGCGCGCGCGAATACTGGACGCCGCGGCGGCTTGCGCTCGACATCCATGGCCTGACGGCCCGCTCAGCCGATGTTCGCGAGGAACGCAAGGGACCGCGCACCGACGCCAACGAGAAGGCGATCGAAGGTTTTTTGCGCGGCGCCGGCCTTTCCTCGGTCTCCGAGGCGCAGGTGGTGAGCGATCCGAAGAAGGGCGATTTCTACGTCGCGGTCATCTCCAAGCCCGGCCGCGCGACGGAAGAGATCGTCACCGATATCATGCCCGGCATCATCCGCGATTTTCCCTGGCCGAAATCGATGCGCTGGGGCAAGGCCTCGTCGAAGCCCGGTGCGCTGCGCTGGGTGCGGCCGCTGCAGTCGATCGTCTGCACCTTCGGCCCGGAGCATGAAGAGACCACCGTCATCCCCTTCGAGATCGACGGCATCACCGCGTCCAACATCACCTACGGCCATCGCTTCCATGCGCCCGAGGCGATCACCGTCCGGCGCTTCGACGATTATGCGGCGAACCTGGAAAAGGCGAAGGTTATCCTCGATGCCGAGCGGCGCAAGGACATCATCCTGCACGACGCCCGCGACATCGCCTTTGCCAACGGGCTTGAGCTGGTGGAAGACGAGGGCCTGCTGGAGGAAGTCTCCGGCCTCGTCGAATGGCCGCAGGTGCTGATGGGCAGCTTCGAGGAGGATTATCTCTCGATCCCCTCCGAAATCATCCGGCTGACGATCAAGACCAACCAGAAGTGTTTCGTGACGCGGCCGCAGGGCGGCGAAACGCTGTCGAACAAGTTCATCCTCGTCTCCAACATCCAGGCGAGCGACGGCGGCAAGGAAATCGTTCACGGCAACGGCAAGGTGGTGCGGGCCCGGCTTTCGGATGCGCTGCATTTCTGGAAGCGCGACCAGGGCAATCTGCCGGATCTCGAGATGCTGACGGCTTCGGCGGCAAAGTTCGGCCTCGACATCAAGAAGCCGCTCGATCAGCGCATGGCCAAGCTCGATGCGCTTGACGTGACCTTCCATGCCAAGCTCGGCACACAGGGCGCGCGCGTCGCCCGCATCCGCACGCTGGCCAAGGAATTGGCGAAGATAACTGGTGCGGATGCGGCCCTCGTCGATCGCGCCGCCGTACTCGCCAAGGCCGATCTGCGCACCGAAGCCGTCGGCGAATTCCCGGAGCTGCAGGGCTTGATGGGCCGCAAATATGCGGTGCTGCAGGGTGAGGACGCCTCCGTTGCCGCAGCGATCGAGGACCACTACAAGCCGCAGGGTCCGTCGGACCGCGTGCCGGAGGACAGAGTGGCGATCACCATCGCCCTTGCCGACAAGCTCGATACGCTGATCGGTTTCTGGGCGATCGATGAAAAGCCGACAGGGTCGAAGGATCCGTTTGCGCTGCGACGGGCAGCACTCGGTGTCGTCAGGATCCTGCTGGAGCGAAGGATCCGCCTGCCGCTGCTGGCAACGACCAGGGATGGCGACCTGCTCTCCTTCTTCCACGACCGCCTCAAGGTCTACCTGCGCGACCAAGGCGCCCGCCATGATTTGATCGACGCCGTGCTGACGCCCGATGCCGACGACCTGTTGATGGTGGCGCGCCGCGTCGAAGCGCTGACGGCCTTCATCACCTCGGAAGACGGCAAGAACCTGCTTTCCGGCACCAAGCGCTCGACGCAGCTGCTTGCCGCCGAGGAGAAGAAGGGCACCGTGATCGCCGACGGTGTTTCGCCAGCGCTTCTGAAGCTCGATGCCGAGAAGGAATTGTTCGCCGCAATCTCCAGCGCCTCGAAGGATGCGTCGGACGCCGTCGCCGGCGAGGATTTTCGCTCGGCGATGGAAGCGCTCTCCAAGCTGCGCGGCCCGGTCGACCGCTTCTTCGAAGAGGTGCTCGTCAACGACGAGGACGCCGCCATCCGCGCCAACCGTCTCGCTTTGCTGCGGCTGATCCGCGAGGCGACGGGAACGGTTGCGGATTTCTCGAAGATTTCGGGGTGAAATTCGGCCGCCATCGGCGGTCTGGCATTGCCGCCGCCGTAGCGTTATTCATACAGACATGCAGAGCAAGATTCTCGTCAGCGCCTGTCTCATGGGCCAGGCCGTTCGGTATGACGGACGGGCGAAGCCGTTGCTTCATCCGGCGATCGAGACATGGCGGGCCGAGGGCCGGCTCGTGACGATCTGTCCGGAGATGTCGGCGGGCATGACGGTGCCGCGGCCGCCGGCGGAGATCGCAGAGGCGGCAACGGGCGAGGATGTGCTGGCCGGCACGGCGCGGGTTGTCGAGCTGACGGGCGCCGACGTAACGGAAGAGTTCCTGCTGGCGGCGGAAAATGCCGTGGCGCTCGCAAGGCAGACCGGCTGCCACTATGCGCTGCTCATCGACGGCAGCCCGTCCTGCGGATCCGGTTTCATCTATGACGGCACGTTTTCCGGCCGCAAGCAGGCCGGCAACGGCGTGACGGCGGCGGCGCTGAAAGCGGCCGGTGTCGAAGTGTTTTCCGATCATGAGATCGAGCGGCTGATCGAACGTATCGCGCAATAAGCCTCAAAAGGCACGGCCGCCGGAGAACCGACGGCCGCTAAGAATTTGGTGATGAAAACGCTTTTGTCCCCGCGCCGTTTAAGCGGCGCGGCGACCTTGATGCATTGCCGGGGCAGCGCTTTCGCCACTGACGCGGAAGCCACGGATGAGGTCGATCAGCTCGTCGGTATCGGTGGCGAGCGTCTCGGCCGATGCCGTGGTCTCCTCGGCCATGGCGGCGTTCTGCTGGGTGGCGGCATCGAGCTGGTTCATCGACGACGAGATCGAGCGCAGCGTCGTATCCTGTTCGGAGGCGCTGTGGGCGATCTTGGCGACGATCTCGTTGGCGGCCTTGATCTGGTCGGAGATGCGCTTCAGCGCTTCGCCTGCCTCGCCGACCAGACGGACGCCATGGTCGACCTGGCTGGAGGAGCGGGCGATCTGGTCCTTTATCTCCTTGGCGGCCGCGGCGGAACGCTGGGCAAGTTCGCGCACTTCCTGGGCGACGACCGCAAAGCCCTTGCCGGATTCGCCGGCACGCGCTGCCTCGACGCCGGCATTCAACGCCAGAAGGTTGGTCTGGAAGGCGATCTCGTCGATGACGCCGATGATCTTGGTGATCTCCGAGGACGACTTCTCGATGCCGCTCATCGCCTCGATCGCCTGGGTGACGATCGCATCGCTATGGGTGGCCTCGGTGCTGACCGAGTGGACGCGCTTGCTGGCTTCGTGCGCGCCATCGGCCGTCTGGCGGACGGCGACGGTGAGCTCATCGAGGGCGGCCGAAGTCTCTTCCAGGCTGGCCGCCTGACGCTCGGTGCGCTGCGACAGCTCGTTCGAAGCGCGGCGGATCTCTTCCTTGCTGGTGCCGATGTCGGTTCCCTTGGCGCTGACCTTGGCCATGGCGGCTTCGAGATGCGACAGTGCATCGTTGAAGTTATCGCGGAGGGCGGCATACTTCTGGCCGAGATCGGCGCAGCGGACGGTGAGATCGCCACGGGCAATCATCGCCAGTGCCTGGCCAATCGTTGCCACCACCCGCGCCTGGAGGGTCGTCTCATCCTGCTGCTGGCGCAGATTGTTTTCGCGCTCGCTTTCCAGCGCCAGCTGCTGAGCCGCCTCGCGATCGGACATCTGATGGCGTTCCCTGATCTTTTCCTGCAGCGACAACGTCGCCTTCGCCATCATGCCGACTTCGTTGTTCATCCCGGTATGCGGGATGGCGATCGAAACATCCTCTTCGGCGACGGCCTTCAGGGCGGCATGGACGTTGTTGAGAGGTCCCGATATACCGCGGATGACAAAGTATGCGGCTGTCATGGCAAGGAAGAACAGAACGATGCTGCCGGAGAGCGCGGTCAGGATCGTGCTGTTTATCTGAGCATCGAGATCGTCCATATAGACGCCGGTGACGACGACGACCTTCCAGGGATCGAAGGCCTGTGCATAGGCCGTCTTACGAAAATCGCCAGCGGGGTGGCCCGGTTTGGCTGTGGAATAATATTCGACGAGACCGCCGCCCTGCTGCCCGAGCTTGACGAGCTCTTCGCGATAGAGCTTGCCTTTGCTGTCCGGCTGGCCCTTGTTGACCTGACCGACTTTCGCCGCATCGTAATGGAACATCATCTGGATGTCGTAGCTATAGCCGAAGAAATAGCCATCGGGGTCGTATTTCATCGCATTGACCGTGGCGTAAGCCTGCTTCTGGGCGTCTTCCAGCGTCATTTCGCCGGCAGTCACTTTGGCCTGGTAGATTTTGAGAACAGAGACCGCAGACTGCACCTCCGCCCGCAGCATGTCGTAGCGTTCGTTGTAGATCGCGTTGACGGAGGAGCGGATCTGCAGGGAGGTGGCGATCGCAAAGGCGATCATCAGGCCGACGACCAGCAATATGAGCTGCTTCGATATCTTCAAATTTTTCATGACGCCTCGCAACGGGAATGGATGGCTGCATTCCGGTGCGGTCTTCTACCGCCTGTGCGAGCGCGCCGAAAAAGAGGACGCGTCTACCGCTGCTAAAATAAACATGCTGCGACCGGGTAAAGTATCAATTAATGCTCACCCTATAAAAAAGCTTTAATTTTATTGTTCGCGATGTGAACTTCCCTGAAAATCAGGGGGTAAAGTTAGGCAGACCGCCGGATTTTCATCCGCCGGCCAAATATCATTTCTCTTTTGAATTCTCAGCGTGCCCGGTGCATCAAAACATGAATGCACCCCCGCTGCTCATCGAGGGTGCATTCGGCCCACCTGTGGTGGACCCCCAAACGATCGAAACCTTGATCAGGCGGGGGCAGGGAATTTGTTGTTTAGGCAATTCCGGACGCAAAACCGCTCAACACTTTTGCCGGAAGTTGCTCCTAGAAACGCAGCTTGAATTCGGAAGCGTTTAGCGCTGCCGGTTGTTCCGCCATGCCGGCCGCAACGGGCCTGGCGTCGCCGCCAATGACGGCCGCGGTGGTTGCATTCATGTCGATGCCGTCGACCGCCGGCGCCGACGGCGCGGCCGCAATCATGGATTCCGGCGTCGCCTTGCTGACGAAAACGACGGGCGAGCCACCCATCCAGCCTTCGGTGCGGTAAATCTTCTTTTCACCGCCGACATCGCGGATTTCACTCGCCTCGAGGACGCCGGGCTTCAGCTCCGGCACCGTATAGTCCCTCTTGGTCAGCTCGGTCTGGAGCGGCGGGCAATGGGCGCAGGTTTCGGTGACGATGCTGCCTTCAGCACGCGGCGCAGTCTTGCCGACCACCTCGATCGAGGACGCCATCGCAGAACCTGCCATCAGCAGGATTGCCGCACCGAGGAAAATCTGACGCATCAACGCTACTCCGTCTCATCTTGGGAGCAAATTAGCGCAGCTTTGTTTCTATCCCGTCAGGGGAAAGGGTAAAAATTTAAAGAACGGGCCGGTTTATACTCATTCCGCGCCGGTTTCGCGCTCGATCGCCCGCCAGCCGATGTCGCGCCGGCAAAAGCCGTTTTCCCATCTTACCCTGTCGAGCAGCGCATAGGCGCGGTCCTTGGCCTCGGCGACCGTGCCACCTGACGCGGTGACGTTCAGCACGCGGCCGCCGGTCGCAACCAGCACACCGTCTTTCAGACCCGTGCCGGCATGAAACACCTTCTCGCCCTCGCCCGTATCAGGCAGGGAGAGGATCGGCGTATTCTTCTCGTAGGCGCCGGGGTAACCCTTGGACGCCATGACCACCGTCAGCGCCGGATCGTCGTTCCATTCGGCGTTGACCTGATCGAGCGTGCCGTTGGCGGTGGCGAGCAGCAGCGGCAGAAGGTCGCTTTTCAACCGCATCATCATCACCTGGCATTCGGGGTCGCCGAAGCGGACATTGTATTCGATGAGTTCAGGCCCCTTCTGGGTGATCATCAGCCCGGCGAAAAAGACACCGGAGAAGGGATGGCCGCTCTCGGCCATGCCGCGCATCGTCGGCTCGATGATCTCCTTCATCGTCCGCTCGACCATTTCGGCGGTCATCACAGGCGCCGGCGAATAGGCGCCCATGCCGCCGGTATTGACGCCGGTATCGCCCTCGCCCACCCGCTTGTGATCCTGGGCGGTTGCGAGCGGCAGCACATGTTTGCCATCGCAGAGGCAGAAGAAGCTCGCCTCCTCGCCATCAAGATAGGCTTCGACGACGACTTCGGCGCCGGCAACGCCAAAGGCGCCTTCGAAGCAGTCGTCGACAGCAGCCAAAGCTTCCTCGAGCGTCATCGCAACCGTGACGCCCTTGCCGGCGGCAAGGCCATCGGCCTTGACGACGATCGGCACACCCTCGGCGCGGATATAGGCTTTGGCCTTCGGTCCATTGTTGAAGCGCTGGTAGGCGCCTGTCGGGATGCCGTAGCGGGCGCAGATATCCTTGGTGAAGCCTTTGGAACCCTCGAGCTGGGCTGCGGCAGCGGAGGGACCGAAGACCGCCAGGCCATCGGCGCGCAGCCGGTCGGCGAGGCCGGCAACCAGCGGCGCCTCCGGACCGACGACGACCAAATCGATCGCCTTGTCCTTGCAGAAGGCCGCGACCGCTTGGTGATCCTCGATGTCAAGGGGCACCAGCACGGCGTGTTCGGCAATGCCGGGATTGCCGGGTGCAGCATAGAATTCCGTCATCAACGGCGATTGCGCCAGCTTCCAGGCGAGCGCATGCTCGCGTCCGCCCGATCCGATCAACAGAACCTTCATGCGCGACCCTTTCCTGTTTCGTCTGGCGGTTAAGGGCGAAGGACCGAAAGGTCAAGCGGGAAAGCTACCAACCCCCGCCTCCGCCGCCTCCGCCGCCCCCGCCGGACGAGCCGCCGCCGGAAAAACCGGAGGATGAACTAGACGGCGGCGGCGAAGGAATCGTCGAAGCGATGGTCGAGGCCATCGACGAGGAAAAGCCGCCGATACGATCGGAGAAACCGCCGCTGTTGAAATTGCCGGAATACCAGGCGGGTGCATAGGCGGCAGCCGCGCCGGCGGCAGCTGCCGCAAGCCAGGCCTCGAAAGTGCGCGACCAGGGCTTTTCGACGCCGAGCGCCACCGCATAGGGCAGTAGCGTCTCGAAATGCTGCGGCGACATAGAGGGCGCGCCAGCCGTGTTCATCCGGTCCTTCTCGGCAAGCGTCAGATACTGGCGCAGGCCATCTATGCCGTCCATCATCTTGGCGCCGAGCGGGGTCGGGGCGCCCATGATGAAGAAATACAGGATGTTCAAAAGCACGATGCCGCCGACGGCAAAGAGCATCGGCGTTTCATGCAGCTCCATCAGCGACGAGGTGAGCACCATCACCATGATCGCCAGGATGCTGACGCCGACGAAAACGCCGATCGCCGTGGAGATGATGGCGATGATCTTGCCGAACAGCGACTTGCCGCGATGCACCGATCTGACGAGGCCGGCGGCAAACACCGCGACGAAGACCGAGATGGCGATTGGAATCAGCATCAGCGCGATCGTCTCGGGCTCCAGCGAACCGAAGACGAACAGTATCACCAGGGCGGCGGCACTGAGCACGATGCCGCCTGCGGTATAACCGAGGTTGGAATTGTAATATTTGCCGCGGTGTTCCTTCTCGATCGCCGAGCGAAAGGCCTGGCCGACGGACTTCACCCGCTCGCCATTGGCCTTGTCGATCGTCAGCGTCGAGCTGGCGCCGCCGGCAACCTTCAGCAATTCGATCTCGCCGGCCTGGAATTTCTCCTTGCCGAGCGGCTTGCCGGTGCCGCTGATGACGATCGAATTCTTCAGGTCCTCGAGCTTGACGTAACCGCGAACGGCGAGATTGAGCGCAGTGGCGGACAGCGCCGTCCAGCCTCCGCCGGAGAAGCCCTTATTGTCGATGTAGTTGACCAGTGCCGGCGAGATGCCGTCTGGCGCATCCCAGCGCGGCACGACGACGCCGCGGGCGGGATCGCGGCCGACCTTCAGCCAGGAGCGCGTATAGTATGCGAAGACGAGGATCAGGCCGCCGAAGCCGATGAAATAATTGCGGTTGTCCTTCAACCACCAGCTGCTTTCCATATCGGCGCTCGGCGCATCGATGGCGCCCTTCGCCATCTTGATCGAGAATGTCAGGCCTTCGTGTGCGTCGAGCGGCTCGGTCGTCGAAAAGACCAGGCCGGCGCCGGTTTCGCTGACGCGGGCATTCTTGCCGGTCGCGCCTTCCGGGCCGGTGAAGAAGATCGTATCAGTGGCGCCGACACCGGGCGGCAGGTGCACCGTCGCCGTTGCCGAGCGGATCGGGAAAATCCAGCCATTGCCGGTGACGTTCCAGTAGAGTTCGTCATGATCGTCGAAATAGCGGATCTGGCGGTTGGTTTTGTAGGTGAAGACATATTGATGACGGCCCGGCGTCACCGTCACATCGGCAGAACCGGCATAGATGCGGATGCCGCCTGATATCGACTCGGTGTGCCAGGGCTCGTTATCGCCATCACGCTGGACCGAGACCATATCGAAATCGACGCTGCGGCGACGGCCTGTGGCATCGGTGAAATAGAGCGGGAAGTCACGGAAGATGCCGTGGTTGATCTGGTTGTTCTCCGCATTAAGGGTGATCGTTTCCGTCACCGTCATCGCTCCGCTCTTTTCGAGCGCGATATCGGAGGCGAAACTGTCGATCACCTCGGCGGCAAACACCGCCGGAGCGGCGAGCATCAACAGCAGCGCAAAGCAAAATACGAAAACCCGACGCCCCATCCCTGTCTCCTCGCCGGCAGCCTCGGCTGCGCGTTCCGTCAATCGTTGTCCTGGTATTTCACGCCGAGTGCCGCGAGCGTCCGCCAATAGGCGGGGAAGGTTTTGCCGACGCAATCGGGATCGAGAATGGTAATGCCGTCGATCTTGAGCCCCGCCAGCGCGAAGCTCATGGCAATGCGGTGATCGGCGAAACTGTCGATCTCCGCCGATAGACGCTTTCCTGCAAGTGCGGGATCGGACTGCACGATCAGATCGTCGCCCTCTTCGCGGGCAAGGCCTGACACAATGCGGTTGAGGCCGGTCGAGAGCGCCCGGATGCGATCGCATTCCTTGACGCGCAGATTGGCGATGCCGACGAAGCGAACCGGCGTCTCGTTGAATGCGGCAAGCACGGCAAGGGTCGGAACGGCATCCTGCATCTGCGAGCCGTCGATCTCCGCCGGCAGATGCGGGAATTTGGCGATGATGTCATAGGCGCGCGCATCGGGCTGCGAGAAGGTATCGGAGGGAACACCGAGATCGATCGCGCCGCCGGTGAGAACCTCGGCCGCCCAGAGATAGGTCGCCGCCGAGGCATCCGGCTCGACGATGAAATCGGCGGCGCGGTAGCCGGTCGGCTCGACCCGCCATGTGACGGGGCTGGTCTTCTCGACCTTGGCGCCGAAGGCCTTCATCGCCGCCGTGGTCAGGTCGATGTAGCCGAGTGCGCCGATATCCTCGCCGACGAGTTCGATATCGACCGGCCGGTCGCCGCCGGCCGCCATCATCAGCAGTGCCGAAACATACTGGCTGGACAGGCCGCCATCGATGCGGATGCGGTCGGCCTGGAAGCGGCCGGCGCCCTTGACGGTGACCGGCGGGCAGCCGGTCTCGGCGGTCACGTCGATGCCGAGCGTGCGCATCGCCTCGACCAGCGGGCCGATCGGGCGCTTGCGCATATGTTCGTCGCCATCGACGATCACGGTGCCGTCGACCAAAGCCGCAGCGGCCGTCAGGAAACGTGTCGCCGTACCGGCATTGCCGAGGAAGAGCGGCGCCTTCGGCGGCAGGAGCCTACCGCTGCCGGTGACGACGAAGCTGGTATCGTCAGGCTCGTCGATCGAAACACCCATGGCGCGCAGCGCTTCGGCCATATAGCGCGTATCGTCGCTCTTCAGCGCCCCGGTCAGCCGGCTCGTGCCCTTCGCCAGGCCGGCAAGCAGCAGCGCGCGATTGGTGATCGACTTGGAGCCCGGCGGCATGGCGCGGCCTGAAAGCGGCCGGCCCGGCGGAATGATCGTGAGTTTGGCTGTGCGTGTCATGCTGTTCTTCCGTCCATGGGGCGTCCCTAAAGCGCGTCGCGATCTTTCAGATCTGCTTGACCCACCCTTCAGGTCTTTGGTTTTGCGCGACATGCTCAAGCCGGCCGCAATCTGCCCTTGCTCTTAATCGCTTTCCGGCAAAGGCAAAATGCCGGATCGTCAGAATTTCACGGCGGGGACGGCGCGGTCGGCCTCGTTGGTGATTTCGAAATATTCCCGCTTGGAGAATCCGAACTGGCCGGCAACAAGATTGGACGGGAAGCTTTCGACCTTGACGTTGAGATCGCGGGCGGCGCCGTTGTAATAACGCCGCGCCATTTGCAGCTCGCCTTCCATGGTTTCCAGCGAGGCCTGCAGCTCGGCAAAGTTCTGGTTGGCCTTGAGATCGGGATAGGCTTCGGCGAGCGCCATGACGCGGCCGAGCGCCTGGCCGAGCAGACCTTCCGCCTGCGCCCTGCCGGCGACATCGCCTGATGGCACGGCTTGCGCCTTGTTGCGGAGCTCAACCACCTCTTCGAGCGTCGACTTCTCATGGGCGGCATAGCCCTTGACCGTCTCGATCAAGTTCGGGATCAGGTCGGCGCGGCGCTTGAGCTGGACATCGATGCCCGACCAGGCTTCCTCAGCCATCTGCCGCGCGCGAACCAGGCCGTTGTAGATGAAGACGAGATAGAGCGCGACCAGAACGATGACGCCAAGTGCAATATACATCGCGAATCCCCCGCAGCGAAGTAATGTCCGGGCGGACACTAAGCGGTTTTGCCGGCTGCCGTCAAACGCCGATATCTCCGAGGATTCGGGCCGTCGTCTGCTCCGGCAAAAGGCCTGTCGTGTCGATTTCGACGGTGCGTTCAGCCAGCCCGCGCAGCAGCCTATGGTTTGCCCGCAGCCGTTGCAGTACCGCAATATCCGTCAGCTTGAGCGCCTCGGACCGGCCGGGAGAAACAAGGCGCCTGGCGTTCTCTTCCGGGGCGCAATCGAGCAGGATTGCCACCAGATCGGCGCCTCTTGCGGTAGCCAGATCGCGATACCAGGAAAACGTCGCAGTGTCTTGTGCATCGTCCGACAAGGCATCGGTGAAGACGAAGCTTTCAGCCGGGTCTGCGCGCACGGCATGATCGAAAACCATGTGGCGGATCTGCCCACGCAGCGATGCGTGCAGCGGATCGCTGCGCGAGAACAGGGCCTCAGCCGGATTGAGCAGCATGTGATTATCAACGAGCCGCGCGCCGAGCCTCTTCGCCAGCAGGCGGCCGACAGTCAGCTTTCCAGTGCCCGGCCAGCCGTTGATATGGATGATGCGGCTGGCTGGCTGTTGCGTCACGCCGCCTCTTTGGCCAGATTGACGCCGCCGGCATCGGTCAGCAGGAAGGCTTCGCCACAGGCCTTGGCGAGCGTGCGTACGCGCAGGATGTAGCTCTGCCGCTCGGTAACCGAGATGACGCCGCGGGCATCGAGCAGGTTGAAGAGGTGGCTCGCCTTGATGCACTGGTCATAGGCCGGGAAGACGCATTTGTGCAGGCGCTGGTTGGCGTTGTCGCCGGGTGCGCCGGCATCGAGCAGCGCCCGGCATTCCTTCTCGGCATCGACGAAGTGGCGATGCAGCATCTCGGTGTTGGCGAATTCGAAATTATGGCGCGAATATTCCTGCTCGGACTGCAGGAAAACATCGCCATAGCTGATCTTCTCGTCGCCTTCGCGGCCGTTGAAGTTCAGGTCATAGACATTGTCGACGCCCTGGACATACATGGCGAGGCGTTCGAGACCATAGGTCAGTTCGCCCGCGACGGGTGAGCATTCGATGCCGCAGACCTGCTGGAAATAGGTGAACTGCGAGACTTCCATGCCATCGCACCAGCACTCCCAGCCGAGGCCCCAGGCGCCGAGCGTCGGGCTTTCCCAGTCGTCCTCGACGAAACGGATATCATGCAGCAGCGGATCGAGACCGATCGCCGCCAGCGAGCCGAGATAAAGCTCCTGCAGATTTGGCGGGTTCGGCTTCAGGATGACCTGGTATTGGTAATAATGCTGCAGCCGGTTCGGATTCTCGCCATAGCGACCGTCGGAAGGGCGGCGGGATGGCTGAACGTAAGCGGCCTTCCAGGGCTTGGGGCCGAGGGCGCGCAGCGTGGTGGCCGGATGGAAGGTGCCGGCGCCGACTTCCATGTCGTAGGGCTGCAGTACCGCGCAACCCTTATCCGCCCAGTAATGATGCAGGGTCAGGATCAGCGCCTGAAAGGAGCGCTTCGGGTTCATATGGTCTGGGATAGCTGACATCGAACGGCACCGATTGCGTGGGATTTATCGGCGCGACAGGTGCCATGGAGGGCGGCAGGGGTCAAGACTTTTGCGGCGGCGGAGAGATCTAAAACCCCTCCCCAACCCCTCCCCACAAGGGGGAGGGGTTAACTTGCTGCGCCCGCTTTCCAGATCTTCGACGTTCAAGGAGGAGCGAGGCGGGTACTCCGGGTTAGTCCCTCCCCCTTGTGGGGAGGGGTTGGGGAGGGGTCTAGGATGCTGGATGGGGCAGAGCAGTGGCGAGACCCTTCAATTTGTGCTCTTAATTTTATTCGCCCTCGCGCTTCAGCCGGTATTCACCGGTCTCCGGGTCCTTGACCAGCGTGCCGATCGCGCCGGTCTGGCGCTCCTTTTCGGCGCGGCGCGACTTTTCGGCGAGCTTGCGGGCGTCAGAGACGAAGCGGCGGTAGAGCCACCAGGCTGAGAAGATCAGGATCAGAATGGTAATTAACTGCGGCATGCCCCTCTCTTGCTCCCTTCAAAGCCCGAAACGGCTCCACAATGCTCTCTCTTCCGCCGCTTCGACAAGCCCTGTTGCGAGACCGGATGCAGCGCCCTCGAGCGACACCGGGGACACGCCGGGAATTCGGCGGCCGAACAGGCCGCGGCCGGCGGTGACGAGCTCCAGCTTGGTCTTCTGGCCGTAGCGCCTTTTCAGTTCCTGGCGCATGTCGCCGAGGCCATCGATGAGGCCGAGCTCCAGGCCGCGCGTGCCGCTCCAGAACAGGCCGGAAAAGACCGTCGCATCGTCTGTCAGCTTGCCGGCGCGACGCTCGCGCACCATGGAGATGAAGACTTGATGAATTTCGAGCTGCAGGCTCTTCAGGTACTCGATATCCTTTTCCTTTTCCGGCTGGAACGGATCGAGGATCACCTTGTTTTCGCCGGCGGTATAGACGCGGCGCTCGACGCCGATCTTCTTCAAGAGTTCGGGAAAACCGAAACCGCCGGAGACGACGCCGATCGAGCCGACGATGGAGGTGGCATCGGCAATGATCTCGTCGCCGGCCAGCGCGATCATGTAGCCGCCGGAGGCGGCGACATCCTCGACGAAGACCAGAACCTTCTTCTGCTTCTCGCGGGCAAGCTCGCGAATGCGGGTGAAGATCAGGCGCGACTGGACGGGCGAACCGCCCGGCGAATTGATGGAGATGGCAATCGCCGGCGCGTCCTTCATAGCGAAGGCCTTTTCCAGAACCGGAGAGACATTGGCGAGATTGAGGGTCGGCCGGAACTGGCCGCCGCCGCTGATGATCGCCCCCTGCAGCCGGACGACCGGGATGGTGATGCCGTCCTTGCGGAACCGTTTCGGCAGCAGTTTTCTCAAGAATCCGGCCATTTCCCATCCTTCGCTTCGGGTCGCACGATCGCAGTTTGCGATCGGCATCCATGTATGCGTTGGAACGGCAAACGCAATCCCCGCGTTCCCGAAAATAGCGGGTTTGAATTTGTTGTTGCGAATGACTTGCATTATCATTCTAATTCGTCATAGTGCGCTGACGATAGAACAGGTGGAAATCGCATGGACGTCCTTAATCCGAATGCAAAGAGCGGTTGGCGGCACGAACGCGGCGAGGCGTCGCTGTCCGATGTCTACCGCACCGTCGGAACCGGGCGTCACAGCTCGATGTGGCGAAGGGCGGCAGCCTTCGCCGGGCCGGGCTACATGGTCGCCGTCGGCTACATGGACCCCGGTAATTGGGCGACATCCCTCGCCGGCGGCTCGAAATTCGGCTATGCGCTGCTCACTGTCGCGCTGCTTTCCAACCTGATGGCCATCGTGCTGCAATCGCTCTGCGCGCGTCTGGCGATCGCGTCGGGCCGTGACCTCGCCCAGGCCTGCCGCGACGCCTTTCCGAAATATGTCTCGCTGCCGCTCTGGGCTTTTGCGGAAATCGCCATCATCGCCACCGACATTGCCGAGGTGATCGGCACGGCGATCGGCCTCAACCTCTTGATGGGCATCCCGCTTGAACTCGGCGTGCTGATCACCGCACTCGACGTCTTCGTTATCCTCTTCCTGCAGAAGCTCGGCTTCCGCTGGGTGGAAGCCTTCATCATCGCGCTGCTCGGCGTCATCGCGGTCTGCTTCGGTGTGCAGATCCTGCTGGCCGACCCGCAATGGGGCGCCGTTCTCACCGGCTTCTTCCCGACCACGGAGATCGTCACCAATCCCGAGATGCTCTATCTGGCACTCGGCATTCTCGGCGCGACCGTCATGCCGCACAATCTCTACCTCCACTCCGGCATCGTACAGACGCGGGCCTACGGCCATACGGTTCCCGAAAAGAGGGAAGCGCTGACCTTTGCGACGATCGACTCGACGGTGGCGCTGTGTTTCGCGCTGCTGATCAACGCCTCGATCCTGATCCTGGCGGCCGCCGCCTTCAATGCGCACGGCAAGACCGACGTCGTCGAACTCGGCGATGCCTATTCGCTGCTGTCGCCGCTGCTTGGCCTCGCCATCGCGCCGACGCTGTTCGGCATCGCGCTTCTCTGCTGCGGTCTCAATTCGACGGTGACGGCAACGCTTGCCGGCCAGATCGTCATGGAAGGCTTTCTCAAGATCCGGCTGAAGCCATGGATACGCCGGCTGATCACCCGCGCCATCGCCATCGTGCCGGCGGCGATCGTCACCATCTGGTATGGCGACCAGGGCACGGCCGAGCTTTTGATCCTCACCCAGGTGGTGCTCAGCCTGCAGCTTTCCTTCGCCGTCTTCCCGCTTGTCATGTTTACCGGCAACAAGGCCAAGATGGGCGAACTGGTGGCGCCCCGCTGGCTGAGCGGCATCGCCTATCTGATCGCGGTCGTCATTGCAGGACTGAACGTCAAGCTGCTCTTCGACTTCGTCACCGGCTGAAGCAATTCCAGGAAAAGTGTGGCGCCAGTCTAAAGCCTGGCGTAGGCCGCCCGGCCATTGTTGAAATCATCGACGAGAGGGGAGAACTTGTGGCTCCCCTCTTCGTGCATGATGAGGCCCGCACGCAGCGACAGCCGCGCCCGCGATCCCTTGATACCAGTCACCAGGATACGCACGGCGTTTTCACCCGGACGCGGGTGGATAGCGGTGATCTCGATGCCGCCGAAGCGCCGGCCGCAGGCGGCAACGATCTCGGCGATCGACTGAGGCCTGGCGATCAGCGACAATTGCCCGCCTGGGATCATGATGGCGCCGGCCGTGCGGATCCAGCTTTCGAACAGGCCCTCGGTCATCGCATGGGCTTCGGCCTTCAGCGCATCCGGCGTGCGCCGATCACCGGCGTCGTTGAAGGGCGGGTTCATGATGACGTGGTGGAAGCTCTCATCGGTGAGCCCCGCATCGTTGCGCGCCTTGGAGGTCAGCGTCACATCGGCCTCGACGACGCTGACGCGGCCCGCGACATGGGCATTGTCGGGCAAGAGGATGCTGCGGCGGGCATAATCGGCCATCTCGGCCGAGCGCTCGAAGAGCACCACTTGCGAATTGGCAAGCCGTGAGGCGACGGCAAGACCGGCGGCACCGGCGCCGGCGCCGAGATCGGCAACCCTGACCGGGCGATCGTCGGCGACCAGAGCTGCAAGCAGCATCGCATCCATGCCGGAGCGATGGCCCCTGCCCTTCGGCTGCATCACGTGGAAGGCGCCGCGATGAAAGGCATCGATGGTGTCAGTGGTTTCCCCGGTCATCGGAGCTCACTTCCGCTCGCGCAACTCGCCACCGAGACCGGCATCGATGAGGATGCGGCGCGCCTGATCGGCCATCTCCTCATCCACCAGCAGGCGGCGCGACAGCATGCCGAGCGAGCCCTCCAGCACGCTCATGCCCTGATCGGCGATGAAGCAGTGAATTCCGGCATCCTTCATCAAACTCTCGGCATAGGAGAGAAGAACGGGGTCGTTGGCGCGGATAAGTTCATGCATTTGCCGTCGTTTTCCTTCCAATTTCGCTCAGCGCGACAATTCACCCCTTGCCGCGTCCATCGCCCCTTTCTATTGTCAGATGCAAAGAATGAACAGGAGTCCGGGTCGTTGGGCGTGGTCATACCGCTTGAAGAAAGCAAAAACAAACTGGCATCCATCAAGCCATTGGTCGATCTCACCAGGGCGGACATGGAGCGAGTGAACCAGCTCATTCTGTCCAAGGCCGGCTCCGACGTGCAGATGATCCCCGAAGTGGCGAACCATCTTATCTCATCGGGCGGCAAGCGGCTGCGGCCGATGCTGACGCTGGCTTCCGCCTCGCTGTTCGACTACAGGGGCGAAAACCACGTCAAGCTCGCCACCTCAGTCGAGTTCATGCACACGGCGACGCTGCTGCATGACGACGTCGTTGACGAGAGCGATCTTCGCCGCGGCAAATCGACGGCGAGGATGATCTGGGGCAACCAGGCAAGCGTGCTGGTCGGCGACTTCCTGCTCGGCCAGGCCTTCCGCATGATGGTCGATGTCGGCTCGCTCGATGCGCTCGACGTCTTGTCTTCCGCGGCCTGCGTGATCGCCGAAGGCGAAGTGCTGCAGCTTTCCGTCGCCAAGAACATGGAGACGACCGAGGACGATTATCTCTCCGTCATTCGCGCCAAGACGGCGGCCCTCTTTGCCGCTGCCGCCGAAGTCGGGCCGATCGTCGCCGAGATCGGCCGGTCCGGCCGCAATGCGTTGAAATCCTACGGCATGAATCTTGGGCTGGCCTTCCAGCTCGTCGACGATGCGCTTGATTACGGCGGCAAGGCGGCCGATCTCGGCAAGAATGTCGGCGACGATTTCCGCGAAGGCAAGATCACCCTGCCCGTCATTCTGGCCTATCGCCGCGGCACCGAGGACGAGCGCGCCTTCTGGCGCGATGCGATCGAAGCCGGCAACAGCACCGACGCCAATCTCGAAAAAGCGCTGGGGCTGATCACCAAATATGGCACGCTCAGCGACACGATCGGCCGCGCGATCCATTACGGAACGATCGCACGGGACGCGCTTGCGCCCCTTCCCGATACGGTCTGGAAATCCGCCCTGATGGAAGTGATCGACTTCTGCATCGAGCGCGTCAATTGATCAAACGTCCTTGATCGCAGGCTGATTTTCTTGCAGCGCCGCTTCAAAAAAGCCATCCTGTTGTGAATCAGTGATCGCAACTGGTTTTGCGACCGGCAGCATTTGTCGGGACGCTGTCGAAGAAAGGTTTCCTAATGCGGCAGAGACTTGCCATCCGTCTTCTTACGAGCGCAGCGCTTGCAGCTGTCCTTTCGCTGGGCAGTGTCGGCGGCGTGAACGCCGAGGATGCGGCCAAGGCAGACGATGCCGGTACGGCCGCTCATTTTGATGCGGACAGCGTCACCACCTTCTCCGGCGCCTTCCTCGCGGCGCGCACCGCCGATGTCGATCATGACTACGAAACGGCGATCGAGCTCTACAAGAAGGCGCTGCAGATCGAGCCTGGCAATCCCGAGATCCGCCAGCGGCTGATGATCTCGCTGCTGCTCAATGGCGACATCAAGGAAGGCGTCAAATATGCCAACGACCTGAAAGGCGATCCTTCCGTCGAGCGCATCACCACGATCGTGCGCGGCATGGATGCCGTGCGCCGCGACGACTACAAGACCGCCGAGTCCATCCTGAAATATACGGGGCCGAACGATCTCGACCGGATGATGAACGACCTGCTGCTCGCCTGGGCCCGCGTCGGCGCCGGCCGCGGCAAGGAAGCACTCACGGTGGTCGAGAAGATGAAGGGACCGGACTGGTTCCGCATCTTCCAGAATTACAATGCCGGGGCGATCGCCATCGTCACCGGCGACGTGAAAGCCGCCCGTCAGCATCTGAACGATGCCGTGCTCGACAAGGAAGGCGGCGCAACGGCGCCGGATACCTTCATGCGCGCGGTGATGGCGCTTGCTCGCCTCGAAGCAACACAAGGCAACAAGCAGAAGGCGCTCGACGCCGTTTCCGTCGGCGACAACCTGTTGCCGAACTATGCGCCGCTGAACGCGCTACGCGACAGCATTGAAAAGAACGAGAAGCAGGAACAGCAGGTCAAGACGGCCGAAGAAGGGGCTGCCGGCGTGCTCTTCTCCGTCGGCGGGGCGCTGAACCGCGACGGCGCCGAGGACATCGTCTCGCTGTACCTGCAGACGGCCAATGCGCTCGATCCGAACAGCGCCGATACGCTGGTGCTGCTCGGCGGCATCGCCGAGAAACAGAATCAGATGGACCGCGCCATCGCGCTCTACAAGAAGGTGCCGGAGAATTCGCCGATGCGGCGCATCTCCGAGTTGCAGCTCGGTCTTGCCCTTGCCCAGGGCGGCAAGGTGGACGAGGCGCGCAAGCACCTGCAGGCGCTGATCGCCTCCGACCCGAAGGACATCCGCAGTTACCTCGCCTATGGCAGCGTGCTCTCCGACGCCAAGGACTACGAGGCGATGGCCACCAATTACGACAAGGCCGTCGAAGCGATCGGCCCCATTCCCGGCCGCGCCAACTGGAGCGTCTTCTTCCAGCGCGGCATTGCCTATGAGCGGCTGAAGAAGTGGGACCAGGCGGAGCCCAACTTCCGCAAGGCGCTGGAGCTCAATCCCGACCAGCCGCAGGTGCTGAACTATCTCGGCTATTCCTGGATCGACATGAACCGGAACCTCGACGAAGGTCTCGGCATGATCAAGAAGGCCGTCGACCTTCGCCCTGACGACGGCTACATCATCGATCTGCTCGGCTGGGCCTATTTCCGCCTCAACCGCTTCGATGATGCCGTCGACGAGCTGGAGCGCGCCGCCCAGATCAAGGCCGGCGATGCGACGATCAACGACCATCTCGGCGACGCCTACTGGCGCGTCGGCCGCAAGCTCGAGGCCGTCTACCAATGGAACCGGGCGCTCAGCTCCGAGCCCGAAGCTGCCGAGATCCCGAAGATCAAGGACAAGGTCGCCAACGGCCTGCCTCCCGCCAGCGACGATGCCAAGGCGGCCGACAAGAAGCAGCCGGATCCGGCGCCCGTCATCCCGCCGCCGGTCGACAAGAAATCCTGACGGGCGGAAGGCATGCCTGATAAGGGCTTGGCCGGAAACAGGTCAAAGAAATAGAGCATGATGTCGTCCGAAAATCTCTCACACTTTTCGGCATCATGCTCCAGCATCACCGAAGAAGGTCGCGCGAAGATCAACCTGGCCCTGCATGTGACGGGCCAGCGACCGGATGGCTATCATCTGCTCGATATGCTGGTGACCTTCGCAGATCATGGCGACCGGCTGGGCTTCACGCGGTCGCCGGCCGACGAATTTTTTCTGTCTGGCCGTTTCGGCGAGGTACTTGCCGGCGATGGCGGCACCAACCTGGTGCTGAAGGCGCGCGACCTCCTGCGAGAGGCGATCGGTCCCCTCGCCTTCCCCGTCCGCATCCATTTGGAAAAGAACCTGCCTGTTGCCTCCGGTATCGGCGGCGGCTCGGCCGATGCGGCCGCGACGCTGCGCGGGCTGATGCGGCTCTGGGGCGCGACATTGCCCGAGGAGGCGCTCGCAGCTCTCGCCCTGAAGCTCGGCGCCGACGTGCCGATGTGCCTTGCGAGCCGGCCGCTGATTGCCCGCGGCATCGGCGAAGAGCTCGAACCTGTGCCAGAGCTGCCGGCCTTTGCCATGGTGCTCGCCAATCCGCTGAAGGGCGTTTCGACGCCCGAGGTTTTCCGCCGGCTGGCGGAGAAAAACAATCCGGCTCTGCGCCTGGCACCGAGCCGGCTTCAGACTGCCGACTGGCTCGCGGCAATTGCTGCTGCCCGCAACGACCTGGAGCCGCCGGCGCGCGAACTCCTGCCCGAGATCACGGCAATCTCGGCGATGCTGCAAGCGAAGGGCGCGCTTTTGACCCGCATGTCCGGTTCCGGCGCCACCTGTTTCGGCATATTTGCGAGCATGACTGCTGCCGAAGATGCTGCGGCAGCTCTTCACGACGCGCGCCCTGACTGGTATTTCCAGGCGACGGAAACCGTTTCGGGAGGTGCATGATGGCAGATCTGGACGAAAAACGGCCCTTCATCGCGGTCGGCATTGCGGTTCTGACTGTCTCGGATACCCGCACGCCGGAGACGGACAAGTCAGGCGATACGCTGGCGGCGCGGATCACGGAGGCGGGCCACAGGCTGGTCGACCGGGGAATTGTGCCCGATGATCGCGAAAAGATTGCCGCGCGAGTGAAGGCCTGGACTGAGAACGAAGATATAGACGTCGTCATCACCACTGGCGGCACCGGCTTTACCGGCCGCGATGTGACGCCCGAGGCGCTGGAACCTTTATTCGAAAAGCGGATGGACGGCTTTTCCGCCATATTCCACCGGATCTCCTACGAGAAGATCGGCACGGCGACGATCCAGTCGCGCGCCACGGCAGGTGTTGCCAACGCCACCTTCATCTTCGTGCTGCCGGGTTCGCCCGGCGCCTGCCGGGATGCCTGGGACGGCATTCTGAAAGGACAGCTCGACTATCGCAGCGTGCCGTGCAATTTCGTCGAGATCATGCCGCGTCTTGACGAGCACCTGAAACGCGGCGCGACCAGATAGACTGCCTGCGACAGCGGCATCGCCTAAGGCGCGTCACAGTATTTCAGATTCGCTCCTTGCGCTTCAGGTCTTTGTTTTTACGCATGTCGTTATCGCAAAACCGCAGCACACTTTTGCGCGACATGCGTTATGTCGCAATGGCCGGCAGGACGGGCATCGTGTCCCAGCTATCACCCGACAGCAGGACGCAGCTTATGCCATGAACATCCGTGACGATGAGTGTCCAGGTGCCGCTTTCGGCGGCATAGACCTCGAGAATGGCGTTCTGGTTGATCAGTCCGACTGCCGTGAGCTTTTCGGCGAAGTTCTTGTCCAGGAAATTGACGATTTCGGGTCGGCCTGCGCAACTGCGCATCATCTGCGATGCTACCGAATGCGGATGCGCGATCACCATTGTCGGCAATATGACGGCTATGAGGCCGAAGACCATACTGCGTACGCCGTAGACCCTACCGCGTGTCATGACGCACCTCCTTTCGCCGGGAACCCGGCAGAAAAGGAGATTTTCGCTGACCTGTTCTGCCGTTCACCGGCATTCCATGGCCATTCCGTTGCGAAGCGAGGCGCTTCGACGGCGCCATGATTGAATTATAGCGCGAAATCCTATTGGGCGCCATCTTTTGCGCGAACGGTGGAGAGGGTCGCGACACCTACCGCGCAGCGCGGGCGGCCCAGGAGGGAATGAGTTCACTCGCCAGCCGGCGCGGCTTCTGGCCCTTGACGAATTCGGTGAGCCGCATGCCGCTTTTGGCGATGGCGAGCGCCTGCTTCTTCGGCAGGAGAAAGCCGAGTTCCAGCGGCGGCACGGTCCGGCCGACACGCTGGAAGAACGGGCGCCGGTAGCCGCGCGATGCGGTGAAGCGCGCCGGCAGCTTGTTCAGCGCCACATATTCGGCGATCTCATCGATCCAGCCGGCCTGGGGTCTTGCACCCGGCTCGACGAAAAGCAGCCATTCGCCGCGGGCAGCGCGGACGATGTCCTTGATATCCCATTGCGAATGGAAGCGGCAACCGGCGGCGTCGGCCACCCGCGAGGTGCCGTCGCGCGAGCCGTGATCGAGCACGACCACATCGCTCACCAGCCCCTCCACCGCGCCCGCCACCAGTACCGATAAAGTCTGTGCCAGCTCAGATTCCTGATCCTGACATTCGAGAACAACCGTCAACATTGACTATTTATAATGCGCCGCACAAATTTTTGCCAGCGCCGTTTTCCTCATTTTGTTCTTGCATTGTTCTCTTTTTGCGGATAGGAATTTAATCAGCAAAACGGGCGACGGCGATGGCTTTTCGCCGCGGGAGAATCCGATGAGAGAGCAGTCCCTGGCAGGGCAGGCCGCATTCGCGCCTGCCAATACGGCAGATATTGCCGATGCGATGATCGTTTCCTCCGGTCTGAGGGTCGAGGTCGATCGGCGTCGTGGGCGTGGGGCGGGACTGAACCCGACAGGTCGATTCGAAGCGCAGCAGCGCGAGACCGTCGACGACGGCTGGCAGACGTGGGAAGAATTGCCGCCGTTCAAGACGGAAGTGCAGGTCGAAAAACCGCGCACGGCGATCACCCGTAACGAATCGCCGGACATTTCCTTCGACCGCTCGATCAATCCTTATCGCGGCTGCGAGCACGGCTGCATCTATTGTTTCGCCCGGCCGACACACGCCTATATGGGGCTTTCTGCGGGGCTCGATTTCGAGACGAAGCTGTTTGCCAAGCCCGATGCGGCAAAACTCTTGGAGCGGGAACTCGCCAAGCCCGGCTACAAGGTGCGGGTGATCGCGATCGGCACCAATACCGATCCCTATCAGCCGATCGAGAAGGAATGGCGCATCATGCGCGGCATCCTCGAGGTGTTGAACAAGGCGAACCATCCAGTATCGATTGTCACCAAGTCGGCGATGATCCTGCGCGATCTCGACATTCTGCAGGAGATGGCAAGCAAGAATCTAGTGCGTGTAGGCATCTCGGTGACCACGCTGGATCGCAAGCTTGCCCGGACGATGGAGCCGCGTGCCGCCACGCCGCCGCGGCGCCTGGAGACGATCCACACGCTGGCCGAAGCAGGCATCCAGACGGCTGTGATGGCCGCCCCGCTCATCCCGGCGCTGAACGACCACGAGCTGGAGCGCATCCTCGAATCGGCCAAGGCTGCCGGTGCTGCCGAGGCGAGCTATGTCATCCTCAGACTGCCGCTCGAGGTCAGTCCGCTGTTTCGCGATTGGCTGCTGCAGCATTATCCCGATCGTTATCGGCATGTGATGTCGCTGGTGCGCTCGATGCGCGGCGGCAAGGATTATGACGCCGAATTCGGCAAGCGCATGAAAGGCGCCGGTCCCTATGCTTGGCAGATCGCCCGGCGCTTTGAAATGGCAGCCCGACGTTTCGAGTTGACGCGCCGCAGCGTGCCGCTACGCGACGATCTGTTCGTGCCGCCAGACGGCAGCGGCGTGCAACTATCGCTGCTCTAACCTTTTGTTTCCACGCAATTCCGGCAAAACCGCTCCGCGCTTTGTCTGGAATTTCCTCTAACGTTTTACGCAATTCCGGACGGAAAACCGCTGCACACTTTTCCTGGATTTTCCTCTAACCTTTACGCAATTCCGGACGGAAAACCGCTGCACACTTTTCCTGGAATTGCTTCTAGCTTGCGCATCGGCGCTCGACAAAACCGCCCTGTTTTCGAGCCCGAGCGCAAATCCCGCGGATGGCCCTGACCGCCACCATCCGCCGGAGCGTCCCCGGCCGCCGCCCTGATCCGGGGACTTGCGGGCAATCGGGTTGGCGTGCGAGGTTCAGCCGCATGAAACCTCGCACGCCACCCGATTCTCCCCTGCTTTTCGACACGGTTCCGCTCGTGCCGGATTTCCGACTGGAGCTCAAAGCCCGCAAGGCCGGCCACTGGCCGGTCGCGGGTGCCGACGAGGCAGGCCGCGGGCCGCTGGCGGGACCCGTCGTGGCTGCCGCCGTCATCCTTGATCCCCGGCGCATCCCTGAGGGCCTGAACGATTCCAAGCAGCTTTCGGCGCAACGGCGCGAGGAACTGTTCGTGCAGATTCTGGCAACTGCGACCGTTTCCATCGCCTCCTCCAGTTCGACGCGTATCGACGAGACGGATATCCGCAAGGCAAGCCTCGACGCCATGCGCCGCGCCATCTGCAGCCTCGCCATTCCGGCAAGCTACGTGCTGACCGACGGCCTCGACGTGCCGCCCGGCCTCGATTGCCCCGGACAGGCCGTGGTCAAGGGTGATGCCCGCTCGGTCTCGATCGCCGCCGCTTCGATTGTCGCCAAGGTGACGCGTGACCGGATGATGGCGCGAGCGCATAAGGTATTTCCGGATTACGGCTTTGCCGCGCATGTGGGCTATGGCACGGCTCAGCACCGCGCCGGCATCGAGAGACACGGCCCCTGCTCGCTGCACCGGATGAGCTTCAGGCCGTTGCGCAAGGTCGAAGATGGTCCTGAGACGGATGAACTGCTTTCCGAATAGATCGCCCACAGAAGACCTGGCAAATGAAAAGTCCGCGGTATGCTCTGTGAAAGGGGCGCGAGGAACGGAGAGGTCGCGACATGTCCTCTTCTCCCCAGCGGGGAGAAGGTGCCGGCAGGCGGATGAGGGGGCCGCACGGCACAATCACGCTCCCACTTACCTATCCGCCGCGACGGCAACGCCATGTGTCCCAGCGCGCGCATCGGCATTGTAGGAAAGATCGGATTCGCGGCCCCCTCATCCGCCCTACGGGCACCTTCTCCCCGCTGGGGAGAAGAGGGAATCGAGACGTTGTGGCATGTCCCTTCGCCCTGTTTACAACGGTTCGAAGACGGCTCGAGAAACGTGATTCGACCCAGGCGAAGGTGGCGATGCCGGTTCAACGGTACCGCATTGTCCTCGGCCCCAAGCCGAGTAAAGACCAAGCCTTGCCAGCAAAAGAAGAGGCCGGGACATGCCCGGCCTTCCTCTCAATCTTTTTCAAAGTTGCTTAGTTCAGCCGCGTCTTGACCTGGCCGACGGCGTCGCCGAAGAGCTCGGACTGAACCTTGACGTCGGCCCTTTTGGAAAGCACGGTTTCGGCGGCCGCGATTGCGAGATCGACGGCGGCGGAGCGCACCGCCTTCATCGCCTCGACCTCGGCCTGCTTGATCTTCTGCTCGGACAGCGCCGTGCGGTTGGCGACGAATTCTTCCGTCTTCTTCTTCGCTTCGGCAGTCAGCATTTCGGCTTCGCGTTCGGCGGCGGCAACGATGTGGGCCGCTTCGGCTTCCGCTTCCTTGCGCTTGCGCTGGTATTCGGCGAGCAGGTGCTGGGCTTCCTCGCGCAGACGCTTGGCTTCGGCCAGATCGTTGCGGATCTGGTCGGCGCGGTCGTCGAGCGACTTCGCCATCATGCCCGGAACCTTCAGGTAGACGACCAGCGCCAGAAAGAGGACGAGGCCGACAAAGGCGAAGAAAGTCGCATCAAGAAATTCCATCGATCAAGCCTCCTTCTTGGCGGCCGCAACGGCGGCGGCGACATCGGCCTTGGCGACGGTGCCGCCGATCAGCTGATCGATAACGGCAGCGGCCGTTTCCTCGGCAATGGTGCCGACATCGGCGAAGGCCTTGGCCTTGATCTCGCCGATACGGAGCTCGGCAGCCTTGATCTTTTCCGACAGGCTTGCCTCGACGGCGCGGCGATCCTCTTCGGCCTTGGCCTTGGCAGCGTCGCGTGCGGCAGTGCCGATCGCATTGGACTTGGCACGGGCAGCGGCCAGTTCACCTTCATAGGTCCGAACGGCAGCGTCGGCCTCCGCCTTCAGGCGGCCTGCTTCTTCCACATCCTGGGAGAGGCGCGTGTGACGCTGATCGAGAATCGCCCCGATGCGCGGCGCGATGACCTTTTGCATGAGCAAATAGAAGACGCCGAACGTGATCACCAGCCAGAGCAGCTGGGACGCGTAGGTCGTCGAATCGAAAGGCGGGAAGGGGCCGCGGGCGTGTCCGCCTTCGGCAACACCAGTCTCGGTATGGACCTCGCCTGCGGCCGGAGCGGCATGCGCATCCGTACCCGTCGCTGCCGCCGGTGCTTCCTCAGCGTAAGCCGGGGTCACAAAAAACATGCTCACCTCCAGGTGGACTGCAAATGCAAAGGATCACGGCTTGCGATCGCAGGCCGTGATCCATCTATTCGCCGATATCAGACGGCGAAGAGGAGGAGGAGAGCGACGAGCAGCGAGAAGATGCCCAGAGCTTCCGTAACGGCGAAGCCGAATACCAGACGGCCGAACTGGCTGTCAGCGGCAGACGGATTGCGCAGAGCGCCGGAGAGGTAGCTGCCGAAAATATTGCCGAGGCCGAGAGCCGTACCGGCCATACCAAAGCAAGCCAGGCCTGCACCGATGTACTTTGCTGCTTCCGCTTCCATGTTGAACTCCTTTGAAATGGTTGTTGCGGCGAATGACTGACGCCCTTTGACGTCGATGTCGTTATCCTTAGTGCCCGCCCGGATGGATCGCGTCATTGAGGTACATGCAAGTCAGCACCGCAAAGACGTAAGCCTGGAGGAAGGCGACGAGGAACTCGAGACCGGTCAGGGCGACGGTCATGATGAGAGGAAGAACGGCGCCACCGACACCGACAGCACCGAGGGCTCCAAGCGAGGCGACGAAGCCTGCGAACACCTTCAGCGTGATGTGACCGGCGAGCATGTTGGCGAAAAGACGAACCGAGAGCGAAATCGGTCGCGACAGGAAGGAGATGATTTCGATCGTGACGACCAGCGGCAGCAGAATGCCCGGTACGCCCGAGGGCACAAAGACATTCAGAAACTTGAAGCCGTGCTTGTAGAAACCGTAGACGAGAACCGTGCCGATGACGAGGAGCGCCAGCGCGGCGGTAACGATGATCTGGCTCGTCACCGTGAAGAAATACGGGAACATGCCGAGCAGGTTGGCCGTCAGCACGAACATGAAGAGCGAAAAGACCAGGGGGAAAAACTGCAGTCCCTGCTTGCCCGCGCCTTCCGTCAGCATTTTGGCGATGAATTCATAGAAAATTTCCGCGATCGACTGTGAACGGCCCGGCACAATGGCGCGGTTCGAGGTCGCGAAATAAAGGAAACCTGCGGCGATGGCAGCCGAAGCGGCCATGAAGAGCGATGCATTGGTAAACGAAAAATCAATTCCGCCGATTTCGATCGGCACAATCTTCTGGATCAGGAACTGATGAGTCGGATCGCTAGACACCGCTTGTTCTCTCTCTTTGGCCCGCAGAACGCGGGGTCATTGCACTGGACCGGACCCGGTCCTTATTTCTTGTCGGTCGTCCAGGGGATGGGCCACCACCCCCGCAGAACGCAGCACGTTCAGAACGCCGGCACAAAATCCGAGAAGCAGAAGAACAATCAAACCCCAAGGCGCCGTGCCAACAAAACGGTCGAGGACATAGCCAAGGACGGCACCGACGACGATTGCGGAAATGAACTCGCTGGAAAGCTTCATCGCCTGGGCATAACCTTTGCGGCTTACCTCGGCACGGGCTTCCCTGGCCTCGTCCTCTCCCGTCTCGACGCGTTTGGTCGCGAGTTTCGCTTCCAATTGCGCACGGCGCTTCTCAAGACTTTCCTCGCGGTCATCCGCCATGGATCTATCCTCGCATGCCCGTCGCCCGCACTCCCGCTACCCCGGTCATTCGGACCCCGGACGCGAAGGTTGAGACCCTTCCGGCCCGTTCTGAAGTCGCGCGCAACATAGTTTTAGGGATTAGCATAGTCAAGGCGTAGACAGCTTCTGTCCAGCGAGAAAATAATTCCATCAAATCAAAGAGATAAATCGACTCTGGGTCGACCGCGCAAATTCGACGGAAAGAATCCGCTTTTCCGGGCCGGAAATCGGCTTGCCCAAGCGATTTATCTCAGCTCCAGCCGCCGCCATAGGTGCGATAGAAGACATGAAGTCCGATGCGGCCGACCTTTTCCATGGTCTTTGCCCATTTCGGTCTGACATAGACGGCATGATAGTGCGTCGCCGAGCCCACCTGCGGCAGCCAGATCTTGCCTGATGTCACCGCCATCGCAACGTCGCGGGCGACTCGCCAGTGATATTCCGAGTTCACCCTGTCCTTGATGCTGTCGCAGGCGAAGGAAAACTGGCAGCGGTTGCGCCAATCCTCGTTCTGATAGACGACGCCGCAAATGGTTTTCGGATAGGACGGGTTGCGGACGCGGTTGAGGATGACCTGGGCGACGGCCGCCTGACCCTTCACCGATTCTCCGCGCGCCTCGAAATAGATACCGGAGGCAAGGCATTGCTGTTCGCGGGCGGAAAAGACGCTCGGCGACAATATGCTGGCGGCCCAGGCATGGTCGCGCGGACCGATCTCCGGAACGAAGCGGCCGCTGTCCTGATCGGTCAGGATCGAATCGAAGGGCGACTGGCGGGAATAGTCGGGTGCCGCCGGCCCATAGGCGGTGGCCAGTACATCGGCCTTGTTGCTGGTGACGAGGCTTGCGAGCATGGCGGGCACGCCGATATCGGTCACAACAGGCTGCGTCTTATAGAAAGATGTGGCGATCTCGATTTCCTTGCCCTGGATCTTCGGCTTGATGAAAGCCGAGCGGTCCTTGAGATCGAAGCTCGGGGTGAAGAGCATTCTGGTGCGCTCAAGGATCGAGCCGGCGGAAAAATCCTTCGGCGGCTGCATCTGCTCGACGGCGACGACCCGGCCTTTCTTAACGCTGCGGTTGACGCGATCCTCGTCCGGCGTATCCTCGCGGCCCCTATCCTTGGCAGTGCCCTTGTCCTTGGCGGTGAAAGCGACCTTGCGGCCATCGGGCAGCACCATGCCGGCACCGGCAGAGATCGAACCCGTCACCATCGGCTCGGCGAAGGCGAGTTCGGCCTGGTGGATGGAGCCGGCCGGCGAATTGGTCAGCACCATGCGCCAGTTCTCACCCTCATGATCGAGGCCGGAAAGCATGGCGGCGAGATCGGCATGGGATGCGACGCTCGGGAAAATCAGCCAGCCGGCGAGACCGAAGATTGCGGGCGACACCCAATTCTCGGGAATAAGACGCAGCTTGCTACGGGAAGGGCTCTTTCGACGCAACACGGACTCCGGCATGGAACGCGGGAACATTCCATTGAAAATCTCGCATTAACCTTGATGTCCGGTTAACGGGCTGTGCCGAAATATGACCGTGAAAACTTTTGGATGCTCTAATGTGGGGGATAATTTCGTGGGTTTGGGAACAGCGGTGCGGCACCTCCGGCCTCGATCCCAAGGGATGTCAATGATGAAGCAACAGCAACTTGGTCCAATCTCTCTTGCTCCGGCTACGGAGAAAGGGGACCAAGGCGCCACGACCGTCCTCTTCTCCCCAGCGGGGAGAAGTGCCGGAGCGATAGCGAGGCGATGAGGGGGTGAGCGGCAAAGCCGCGAATGCGCTGAACGCAAGCGAAGGGCAATGAATGGTGTACCGTGTGGCCCCCTTCCGACCCTGCGGGCCACCTTCTCCCCGCTGGGGAGAAGAGGGAGCTCAAATAATAACGTGCGAGCCGAGTTCCACCACGCGGTTCGCCGGCAGGCGGAAGTAGTCCGAAGGGTTGGCGGCGGCGTTGGCGAGCGCGATGTAAAGCCGGTCCTGCCAGTAGGGCATGCCCGACTTGGCGTCCGGCACCAGCTTGCGTCGGCCGAGATAGAAGGAGGTCGACATGATGTCGAACTTCAGGCCTGTCTTGCGCAGCGTCGCCAGGGCCTGCGAGACATTCTGCGATTCCATGAAGCCGAAGAGCAGTTCGACGCGGGAGAAGCGCTCGGAAATCTGCTCAACCCGGTAGCGGTCCTGGCTCGGGACGCGCGGTTTGTTGACCGTGCGGATCGTCAGGATGACGTTGCGGTCGTGAAGCACATGGTTGTGCTTGAGATTGTGCAGCAAGGCGGCGGGGGCCGATTCCGGATCGCTGGTCAGGAAGATCGCCGTGCCCGGGACCTGGGCCGGCGAATGTTCGCTCTTGCGCTCGATCGAGCTGACGAAGGAGGCGAGCGGAATATCGGTGTGGCGGGTCTTTTCCATCAGGATCGCCGTGCCGCGACGCCAGGTCCACATGACGACGGTAAAGGCCGTGGCGATCATGATCGGGATATAGCCGCCGTCGTGGATCTTCAAAAGGTTGGCGCCGAGGAAGATCATTTCGAGCACCACCAGCGGCGCGAGCGCGATCACCGCAACCGGAAGCGACCAGTTCCAGCGGGCGCGGACGAATTCGAAGGCCATGATCGAGGTGACGACCATGGCGCCGGTGACGGAGATACCGTAGGCGGTCGCCAGCGCGTCCGATGTTTTGAAACTCAGTACCAGGAAGATGACGCCGATGAACAGCACGGCGTTGACCGAAGGCACGAAGATCTGCCCGGTATTGGTTTCCGAGGTGAAGAGGATTTCCATGCGCGGCAGGAAGCCGAGGTTGATGCCTTGGCGCACCATCGAGAAGGCGCCGGTGATGACAGCCTGGCTGGCGATGATCGTCGCGGCGGTCGCCAGGATGACGACCGGCAGCAGCGCCCATTTCGGATACATCAGATAGAAGGGATCGGACATCGTCGCCGGATTGCCGAGAACCAGCGCCCCCTGCCCGAGATAGTTCAGCGTCAGCGACGGGAATACCAGCAGGAACCAGGCCCACTGGATCGGACGACGGCCGAAATGGCCGAGATCGGCGTAGAGCGCCTCGGCGCCCGTCACCGTCAGGAAGACGGCGCCAAGTACGACGACGCCGTAGAAGCCCTCATGCAGCAGGAAGCTGACGGCATAATAGGGATTGAAGGCGGCAAGGATGCCGTAATCGTCCGAGATATGAGAAATGCCGGCGGCGGCCATGACTAGGAACCAGACGGCGGTGATCGGGCCGAAGAACCTTGCAACGGCACCGGTGCCGCGCGATTGCACGATGAAAAGCAGCGCCAGGATCACCACCGAGATCGGCACGATATATTCCGCGAGGCTGGGTGTGACGAGCTTCAGGCCTTCGACGGCAGACAGCACCGATAGAGCCGGCGTGATCATCGCATCGCCGAGAAAGAGGGCAGCACCCATCAGGCCGAGCAGCATCAGGATCGCGGTATGGCCGTTGGCGGTCTTCATCAGCAGGGCAAGCAGCGACAACGTGCCGCCCTCGCCGTCGTTGTCGGCGCGCAGCAGGAAGAGCACATATTTGATGGTGACGATGATCGTCAGCGCCCAGATCATCAGCGAGATCAGGCTGATGACTTCAAAACGGGTGACGCCATCATGGGCCACCGGCTTCAGCGCCTCGCGAAAGGCATAGAGCGGGCTGGTGCCGATATCGCCGTAGACGACACCGACGGAACCCAACGCGAGATAGAACAGCTTTTTCGGCGTCATATGGCTTTCGTTCGGATGGCTCTCTTCGGACATGAAGTTGCATCAGGCTCCTCAGAGCCAGCCTTTCCAGCGGAAAAAGAAAAAGGGGATGACGGCTGAAATCACCATCAAGGCCAGCGAATAGGGATAACCCGCGGCCCAGGTCAACTCCGGCATGACCTGAAAGTTCATACCATAGATGGAGGCGACCAATGTCGGCGGCAAGAACACCACCGAGGCAATCGAGAAAATCTTGATGATCGAGTTCTGCTCGATGTTGATCAGCCCGAGCGAAGCATCGAGCAGGAAGGTGATGTTGCCTGCGACGAAGGAAGCATGCTCCGACAGCGACTGGACATCGCGCGAGACGGTGCGGCAGAGCTCCTTCGCCTCGCGGTCCTGCTGGATCGCCGGGATCGTGTGAAAGAACGTCAGCAGGCGAGTAAGCGACCCGAGACTGTCGCGCACCTTGCTGATCATCCGGTGATGGCCGGCAATATCGCGCAACTTCTCCTCGAGGTAGTTCGAGGGCTTGCGCACCTTCCTTGCCCGATCGCCGAAGACATGCGTCGAGAGGATGTCGATACGGGAGATGGAGATTTCGAGGATTTCGGCGGTGCGGTCGACGATCGTCTCCAAGAGCTTGGCGAGAAGGGCAGCGCCGCTGCGCCAGTTTTCCGGCAGCCGGTGGAGGGCAGCGATGAACAGCGCAAAGGATTTGGGATGGGCGTAGCGAATGGTGACCAGGCGATTTCCAGCCAGGATGAAGGCGACATCGGTCAGCGTCGGCACGTCGGTGTCAGCCTTCCAGAGCAGCGAAGCGGTCATGAAGACGGCGTCGTTTTCGACATAAAGACGGGCGGAAGGCTCGATATCCTTGAGATCGTCGCGAGTCGGGACCTCGATGCCGAGAACCTTCTCGACATAGAGTTCCTCGTCGCGGGTCGGCTCGATCATGTCGATCCATACGACATCCTCGGGAAAGGAGGCGGCATGCGACAGATCGCGGATCTCGACCGACTTGCAATTGGAACAGTAAGCGGTAATCACCGGTAGTCTCTCCGGCTGCATCCAACCTCAAAGGCCGGCATGCGCATTGTGCTCAACTGCATCGCAGTTCCCAATCCTTCGATCGACAAGACAACTCCGAACTTGCAGGCGGGCCGAACCCTTCGAAACGGGGACGGCCGTCATTGAGCATCTGCAGCAAAACGCCATCATGGCGCCGCGGCATATGAAGCAAAGCCGTGAAATAATCAAGACATCTTCCGTGAAGCGCGGCTTTTCACCACGTTTCCCCCACAATTTGGGGTATCCGCTGCGGTGATTCGGCTCGCTAAAGCACCTCGCGTCGAACCCGATTCATGCGACGCGCGCCAGCTCTTTGTCTTATGCATGCCGTTGTCCCGGAACCGCTTCACTTCCGGGCGGCATGCATTTTGTCTTATGCATGCCGTTATCCCGGAACCGCTGCACACTTCCGGGCGGCATGCATTTTGTCTTATGCATGCCGTCATCCCGGAACCGCTGCACACTTCCGGGCGGCATGCATTATTCGAAGACGATCGCCGGCGCCGGGCGCTGGGACTGGCCGGCGAGCTGCTCCCAGACCTTGGCGGCGATACCGCGATAGATGCCGGCGACGATGCCGTTCGGCTCGGAGGCGACGAGCGGCGTGCCGGCGTCGGAGGTTTCGCGGATGTTCATCGTCAGCGGCACTTCGCCGAGGAAGGGAACGCCGATGCGCTCGGCCTCCCTGCGGGCGCCGCCATGGCCGAAGATGTCGTAGCGGGTGCCGGTATCAGGGGCGATGAAGTAGCTCATATTCTCGACGATGCCGAGCACAGGCACCTCGACCTTGCGGAACATGTTGAGGCCCTTGCGGGCATCGATCAGAGCGAGATCCTGCGGTGTGGAGACGATGACCGCACCGGCAAGCGGCACCTGCTGGGCCATGGTCAGCTGCGCGTCGCCGGTGCCGGGCGGCATGTCGACGACGAGGACGTCGAGCTCGCCCCAGGCGACTTCGCGCAGCATCTGCAACAACGCCGACTGCACCATCGGCCCGCGCCAGATCATCGCCGTCTCCTCGTCGACAAGGAAGCCCATCGACATGACCTTGAGGCCATAATTCTCCATCGGATTGATGATGCGGCCGTCGATCTGCGTCGGGCGGCCCGATATCTTCAGCAGGCGCGGCATCGAGGGACCGTAGATGTCTGCATCGAGAATGCCGACGCGAAGACCGTTGGCGAGCAGGCCGAGTGCGAGATTGACGGCGGTGGTCGACTTACCGACCCCACCCTTGCCCGAGGCGACCGCGATGATGGCGCCGATGCCGGGCACACCGATCTTGCCGGCGCGCGGCGGTTGTTGAGGAGCGTGAGCATGGCTCCCATGATCGTGCCCGGCATGACCGTGAGGCGGGTTCGCCGCAGGGCGGGCAGCCGGAGCGGCGGCGGCGGCCTTCTTGTCCGCCGTCAGTGTGACGAGAGCACCCTTGACGCCTGGCATTTCCTTGATGACGCGCTCGGCGGCGAGCCGCATCGGCTCCAGCTCCTTGGCGCGATCGGCCGGGACGGTGATGGAGAAATAAACCTTGCCGTCGGAGATGAAGACGTCGGAGACCATGCCGAGCTCGACGATATCGTGCTCGAGATCCGGTCCACGCACGGTCTTCAGCGTTTCGAGAACCTGTTCCTTGGTGACGTCGGCCATTTCACCCTCAATGCTTCTTGCAGACTACAGCGTCGCGCGTCTCTCAAGACGCGCAAAGGACGCTGTAGCACTTGAATTGCTGCATGACTCAGCCCAATCAATTCCGATTGGGCTAAGTCATGCAGTAGAAATAGTGGAGACCGAAGCCTTCGCCAAACAAAATCATCGGGAGGAAAATCCGGCGGGCCAAAAGAACGCCGGGGAGAATTGGCAGTCCGTTGCGGCCATCAAGTCCGCCGGGCTTTCGCCCTGATGGCCGCAACGGTCTCCCCTAGAACCGGCGCAATCCGGGGCGAACTAGCGCAAGCCGAAAAAAAGACCAGCGAAAAGTGAACAAGGAAGATGAAATCGCCAACAGCTGCGAAAGAAGCGGTGCCAAAACGCAACAACCGCCGCCGACGCCGAAGGGCCGGGAGAAAAGCGGCATCGGCGTCGGGCAGCGGTGTGTCGGCCGCGCCATTTCCTGGCGCTGGTCTCAAAGTCCCCTCTGGACCTCTCGCCGAAGAGATGCAGAAAGCGTGCCAGATGAAAAATCAGGGAAAAGAGCGCAAAAGCGCTTGCGGCAGCCCCTCAGCGGGAAAGGTATGCCTACGCGCTGGGCGGCTCGGAAAGCAGTCGGTTGTTTTTTGCAACTTATTTGATCAGGCCGATGCGCAGCGCCTTGGCGACGGCCTGGGTGCGGTTGACCGTGTCGAGCTTCTTGGTGGCGCGGTTGAGGTAGTGATTGACCGTGTGCTCGGAGAGGGTGAGGATTTCGGCGATTTCAGCACTGGTCTTGCCGGCTGCCGTCCAGTTGAGGCAATCGATCTCGCGGTCGGTCAGCGTGTCCGTCATGCGCGTATCGAGGTTGCGGATCTCCCCAAGCCTGTCGAAGACGTGGATGGCGATGTAGCACAGCTCGCGCATCTCGGCCGGATTGAAGGGCTCGCGGTCGCCGGCGAAAGAGACGGCGCCGCGCAGGCCGGAAGGATCATGCGTCGGGAAATAGGCGCAGCGCATCATCTTGAAACGTTCGAACAGCGAGGCAACGAGAATGGACTTGCCGTCGTCCCGCGACCAGTTCTGACGCGACATGTCGTAGAAAAAGGGTCGCGCGGATGTTCTGAGGCGCCTCAGAACCGGACTGTTCACCATCAGGCCTTCCTGGTCGTAGAGAGCCAGAAGCTCGGCCGGCCAGCTGGTAATGACGGTGCTGCCCTGAAGATCGAGGGAGGTGATCGGCGGCAGGTTGAGGACCATGAAGGCACGGCTGCGATAGGCTTCCGTCACCCGTTTCATGAAACGAAAAATATCGAACTGGGTCTTCAGGCCCGCAATTTCCTGAACATAATCGTCTTCTTCCGTGGATGTTTGCGACAAGGGTGCCATCACATTTCTTCATCTTCGGCACAGCGGCCGGCAAACCGTTTGCGAAACCTGCCCGCTAGGGGTGTTTCAATTGCATCGGGGAACGACGATCGCTTGTGGAATCGGCTTCAGCGTTGAGCGTTCAGCCGATGACTGGTTGTAGATTTCGCGGACCGTTCTAGTTGTGGTGATTCGTCGGCAAATCTCAATATCGCGCTCATCATAAGCATGCTCTGCGATCGCGTCCGGCAGCGGGCCGATTGTGATTTTTCCCTCAGCGGCGCGGACCGAGACGAACGCGCATGCCTTCCATGATCCTCCCAGCCGCCAGTCGAACCGGAACGGCCCACTGGTGCAGAAGTTCCATCGACAACCGATAGGCCGGGCCGGTAATCGAAATGCCACCCATAAAGGTCCGATCCTCCGACCAGACGGGTGCGGCAACGCAGCGGATGCCGGCCTCATGCTCCTCACGGTCGAAGGCATAGCCCTGATCGGCAATCTCGCGGATTTCCGCAAGCAGCGTTTCGGCTGAGACATGGGTCGAGGCGGTAAAGCTGGTGAAGCTCAAGCCGGCGACGAGATTGGCAAGGCCTTCGGCCGGCAGCAGCGACAAGGCGGCCTTGCCGACGCCGGTGCAATAACAGGGCGAGGCATTGCCGATCTGCGAATACATGCGCACAGGCTGACGGCCTTCGACCTTATCGAGATAGATGATCGACTGTCCGCGGAGAACGCCGAGATGCACCGTCTCGCCGGTCGCCCGCTGCAGATCGGCGAGGTGCGGCTCGGCGATCAAGCGGAATTCGTTGCGCGCCCAGCTGCGCGCGGCGAAATCGAGCAGGCGCAGGCCTGGCGCATAGCGGCCGTCACCATCGAGCTCGATCAGCCCTTCCTCCACCAGGTGGCTCAGCTGGCGATGCAGCGTGCCGCGCGGCTGGCCGGCGAGAGCCAGGATATCGGTGAAACGCAACGGGGCGTCGGCATGGGTGACGAGATCGAGCAGAACCATCAGTTTGCCGAGCGTGCCGGTCTCGCGTGCCTGTGCTGCGCCGTCGCCGTTCGAATTCATCGCGTCACTCACCCTTGACAGAAAGGGCACTGTAATTCGATAATTCCATATAGTCAAATTAAGTTCCAAATAATGGAACAACGATAAGGTCGGGAGGCGACGGTGACCATGATGCCAGCAGCACAATTTCCCGAGTTCAAAAACCGAACCGTGCTGGTGACCGGCGGCGGATCAGGCATCGGTGCTGCGATCGTCGAAGGTTTCGCGCGCCAAGGCGCCAAGATCGATATCGCCGAGGCCGCCGGCCGCGAGCTCGCCGAAAGGCTGTCGCGGGAGACCACGCATCCGGTCTCCTTTCACCATGCCGACCTGCGCGACATCGAGGCGATCCGGCGCACGGTCGATACCGTCATTACCAGGTCAGGGCCGATCCGCGTGCTGGTCAACAATGCCGCCTGGGACGACCGCCATGAATTTGACGCGGTCACCGAGGCCTATTGGGACAATAACCAGGCGGTCAACCTCAAGCATGTGTTCTTCACCTCGCAGGCAGTCGTGCCGTCGATGCGGACGGCCGGCGGCGGGGCGATCATCAATATGTCGTCAATCGCCTTCAAGCTGAACATGGGTGGTTTTCCCGCCTATGCGGCCGCCAAGGCAGCGGTCGTCGGACTGACGAAGAGCCTGGCGGGCAGGCTCGGGCCGGAGAATATCCGGGTCAATTGCATCCTGCCCGGCATGGTGGTCACCGAGCGGCAGATGCAGCACTGGCTCACCGAGGAGAGCATTGCGCGCTCGATTGAGGATCAGTGCCTGAAAGTCGCGCTCAAACCCGATGCGATCGTCGGTCCCTGCCTGTTTCTTGCATCCGACTGTGCGGCTGGAATGACCGCCCAGTCCCTGATTGTCGATGGAGGCGTTCTGTAATGGCAAATCCCGCTTATGTCGCGGTGGACTGGGGCACCAGCAGCTTTCGGCTCTGGCTGATCGACAGAGACGGCACCGTCCTTGCCGAACGTCGCAGCGGCGAAGGCATGACGAGCGCGGCAAAGACCGGCTTTTCCGCGGTGCTTGCCAGCCATCTCACCGCCATCGAGGCGCCGGAAAACCTGCCGGTGATCGTCTGCGGCATGGCCGGCGCCAGGCAGGGCTGGGTTGAGGCCGGTTATATCGACGTGCCGGCGCCGCTCGTCTCGATCCTGACCGGGGCGGTCTCCGTGCCAGGCGAAAGCCGCGACATCCGCATCCTGCCGGGCCTTGCCCAGCGGGACATGGCGAGGCCCGACGTCATGCGCGGTGAGGAAACCCAGCTTCTCGGCGCGCTCGGCCGCGCAAGCTCGGGGGCGCAGGCGGTCTGTATGCCCGGCACGCATTCGAAATGGGTGCATGTGACGGACGCCAAGGTCACCGGCTTTTCGACCTTCATGACCGGCGAGCTTTTCGACGTCGTCAGCAAACACACGATCCTTTCGCACGCCGTTGCCGGCGCGGGAGAGCGGCAGGCGGATGCGGCAGCCTTCGAGGCGGCGGTCTCGGCCGCTTTTACGCGCCCGGCCCTTGCCTCCAACCTGCTGTTCACCGCCCGCTCGGGCCAGCTCCTTCACGGCATATCAGCCGCTGCCGCGCAAGCCCGGCTTTCCGGCACGCTGATCGGCCTCGAGATCGCCGGGGCGCTGCAGGATGCGGCAAACGGCACCGACATCACCCTCGTCGCCTCCGGGCGGCTGCAGGCACTTTACGAACAGGCCTTCAGAACCCTCTCCCTTGCCTTCACCGCCATCGACGCCGACGCCGCCGTGCGCCGCGGGCTTTCGGCTGCCGCCGAATCCATCTGGCCGAATTGAGAAAGCTGACACGATGAACCGCATCCCCTTCCCCGATATGAAGCGCCCGCTGATCGCCATCCTTCGCGGCATCCGGCCTGACGAGACCGAAAGCGTCGTCGGTGCTCTGATCGAAAATGGCCTGACGGCGATCGAGATTCCGCTCAACTCGCCGGAACCGTTCAAGTCCATCGAGATCGCCGCAAAGATGGCGCCGGCCGAGGTGCTGATCGGCGCCGGCACGGTGTTGACCGTCGAGGCGGTCGACAGCCTGCATGCGGCCGGCGGCAAGCTGCTCGTCACCCCGAATGTCGAGCCTGAGGTGATCATCCGGGCGCGCGAATATGGCATGGTGACGATGCCGGGTGTCTTTACGCCGACCGAGGCGCTGGCGGCAGCGCGCGCCGGGGCCACCGGTCTCAAATTCTTTCCGGCAAGCGTGCTCGGCCCTTCCGGCATCACGGCGATCCGGGCAATCCTGCCGGCTGAGCTGATGATTGCCGCCGTCGGCGGTGTGTCGGACAAGAATTTCGGCGATTATACCAAGGCCGGCATCTTCTCCTTCGGCCTCGGCACCAGCATCTACAAGCCAGGAATGACCGCATCAGAGGTTGCCGAGCGCGCCAAGGCGACCATTTACGCCTATGATGCAGCCATTGGGAGCGTGAACGTATGACCGATATTTATGAGTTCGAGGGCAAAACACTTTGCAATACCAATTCCGTTCTCGGTGAAGGCCCGACCTATGATCCGGACAGCAATACCGTCTGGTGGTTCAACATCCTCGGCAAGGAACTGCACGAGCTCAATCTTTCGACGGGCGCGAAAAAGGTGCATCCGCTGCCTGTGATGGCGAGCGTGCTTGCACGCATCGACGCAGCGCGGCAGCTGATCGCGACGGAAGAAGGGCTTTTCGTGCGCGACGTGGCAAGCGGCAACCTCACCTTCTACGCCGCGCTCGAAAACGACAGGCCGGAAAACCGTTCGAACGACGGCCGCACGCATCCTTCCGGCGCGCTCTGGATCGGCACGATGAGCAAGCGGGCGGAAAACCAGGCCGGCGCCATCTATCATGTCGCCAGCGGCAAGGTGACGAAGATTTTCAACGGCATCAGCATCCCGAATTCGATCTGCTTCTCGCCTGACGGCACGATCGGCTATTACACGGATTCCCGCATCAACCGGCTGATGCGAGTCATGGTCGATCCGCTGACCGGCCTGCCCTCGGGCGAGCCTATCGTGCTGGTCGACAGCATGAACGAGCCCGGCGACATCGACGGCTCGGTGGTCGATGCCGACGGTTATATCTGGAATGCGCGCTGGGGTGCGGGTGTCGTCGACCGCTACAATCCCGATGGCCTGCGTATTTCGCGCTACAAGGTCCCCGCCGTCCAGCCTTCCTGCCCTGCCTTTATCGGCGTCAATGCCGACCGGCTTGCGGTAACGACCGCCTGGGAAGGGCTCGACGAGGATGCCCGTTCGGCCCAGCCCAGTGCCGGCGCGCTTCTGGAGCTCGGCATCGAGGTCAAGGGCGTGTTTGATCCCGTCTATGTGCTCTGAACACGGGGGGCCGAGGCCATCTGAGGCGCTCCCCGACCGGGGCGCCTTTTCTGGGTTTGGCGGCAGCTCCTCGATAAATGTTCCGTGAGAATCGAGAAATTTTCCGTGTTTTCAACCGGAACCAATCGGCCCACCACTCATTTTCCTTTCGAACCGGCGCTGCAATCAAACAGGCGTTGCCGGGTCAGTGATTACTCCAGGGAAATGAAAGTAGGTTCGAAATGACACGCAAACTCTTGACGACCGTTGCCGCTGGCGCACTGTTTGCCACGGCTTTCGCACCGGCGGCATTTTCGCAGGCGGCGCCGCAGCCAGCGAATCCCGCCGCTCCAACACAGGCAGCTCCGGCCAACCCGGCAGCACCTAAGCCGATGACGCCCGATGTCACCAAGCCCGCAGGCGATGCCGCACAGGCTCCGGCCGCAGCACCGACCGCAGACACAGCTCAGGTCGGCTATCTGACGGAGCAGGCTCCGGATCAGATCAGTGCCAACACCTATATCGGCCAGTCGGTCTATAACGCCAAGAATGAAAGCATCGGCAGCGTCAACGACCTGATCATGAAGAAGGACGGCGGCATTGTTGCTGCGATCGTTGGCGTCGGCGGCTTCCTCGGTATCGGCGAAAAGGATGTCGCCGTTCCGATGGAAAAGATCACCGTCGCGCAGAACACTCAGGACGGCAGCGTCAAGCTGACGACCAGCGAAACGGCTGAATCGCTGAAGGCCGCACCGGAGTTCAAGACGCTGGCAATGCAGTCGGCCGAAACGGCTCCGGCTGCGAACGGTACCGATACCACGGCGACCGGCTCGACCACGCCTAAATAATCCGTGCGCGGTAGTATAGCGTAGGCGATGGCGCTCCTAGAACTGGATGCTTTTAGGCCAGATCGGCCTAAAAGCATCATGCTCTAGGGGCGCCATCGTTTTATGGGGCGCCATCGTTTTATGCGCTGACACGCTCCATCATAGTCGGATCGTAGTAGTTCTCGTGTAGGAAGCGCAGCGTGGCGATACCATCGGCCGGACGGCCGAAGTGATAGCCCTGGCCCATGCCACAGCCGAGCATACGCAACTTCACTGCCTCCGCATAATCCTCGATGCCTTCCGCCACGACCTCCAGCTCCAAACCCTCGCACATGGTGAGGATCGCCTTGATGATGTGTTCGGAGGCGCGATCGGAATTGATGCGCGAGACGAAGGCACGGTCGATCTTGATCTTGTCGAAGATAAAGTCGCGCAGGCGTCCGAGGCTCGACTGGCCGGTGCCGAAATCGTCGAGCGAGATGCGCACACCGGCGGCGCGCAGATCGGCGATGATCCGATGAGCGGTATCGGCCGAACTCATCACGGCGGTCTCAGTGATCTCCAGCTCCAGCCGATGCGGATCGAAGCCGACGCGGCCGAGGATCGACAGGACGCTGCTGCTCGTTCCCGGATCCATCAGCTGGGCCGAGGATAGATTGAACGACAGAAAGAGTTCGCGCGGCCAGGACAGTGCTGCTTCGGCGGCTTTACGCAGCAACGCCTCCGACAGCGCATCGATGAAGCCGCGCTCTTCGGCGAGCGGCACGAAGACGCCGGGCGGCACGAAGCCGAGATCGGGGTCGTTCCAGCGGGCGAGCGCCTCAAAGCCGACGACCTGATTGTTGGACAACGAGACGATCGGCTGGAAATGCACGTCGATCGCATCCGAGATGATGGCGTTTCTGAGCGCCTGCTCCAGTTGCGTCGCGCGTTTCATTTCCTGCGCGATCTCGCGCGAATAGACGGTGATCTGGCCGCGACCGCGGCGCTTGGAGCGGTAGAGGGCGGTTTCGGCACTCTTCAGCAGTTCCTCGCAATCCTCTCCGGCGAACGGATAGATAGAGAAGCCGAGGGAAGCGGAGAGACGGACGTTGCGGTCACCGAGGTCATAGGGGGCTGATAGCACCTCGCGGATCATCTGGCCGAACTTCTCGGCACTCGCCCGCTCGAAGATCAATGGCAGCACGAAGGCGAATTCGTCACCATCGTGGCGGGTGACAAGCGCGCCGTCCGGAATACAGGCCCTGAGACGATGAGCGACCTGGCAGAGGATTTCATCGCCGGCTGTCGAGCCGAACAGGTCGTTGATCGGCTTGAAGCTGTCGAGGTTGACGATGCCGATGGTGAAGGGGGCCGGATCGCTGGCGCGCTCGGAAGAGATCTGCAAGACCTTGTCCCGCATGCGATTGCGGTTTCCCAATCCGGTCAGCGGATCGGTGTAGGCCATCGCCTGAAGCTCATTCTGACCCACGGTCAAGAAAGCTATTTCCGCCGATTTTATCATGCAAACCCGAGCTTTCCCCCGCAGCTATGCAAAAGAATGACCGGCATGTCTTAACAATTCGATAGGAAATCAGCGACCTCTGCCGCCTGGAACACCCAAAATCTAGGGAGTTGACGGGTATTTCTGTTAGAGCGGTTCAGCTTCTCATGGAAGCGCCGAACCGCTCTAACATTTGTTTTACGCAATTCCGGACGGAAAACCGCTTCACACTTTTCCTGAAATTGCTCTAAAGCGCGTCGCGATCTTTCAGATTCGCTCCTCGCGCTTTAGGTCTTTGTTTTTACGCATGTCGTTAGCGCAAAACCGCTGCACACTTTTGCGCGACATGCTTTAGTTTCGCGCCCGCAAAGCCTCGGCCATCAGGTACTTCTGAAATACCAGTTCGAGCATGTCCGGGCTGACGGGTTTCATGATGACGTCGTCCATGCCTGATTTGACGCATTCGGCGCGGTCGCGCTCGAAGGCCTGGGTGAGCACGCCGATGATCGGGGTGCGGGTTCCGCCGCCGGTTTCCTCCATCTGCCGAATGAGGCGGGCGGCCTCGAAACCGTTGAAACCCGGCAGGGAAATATCCATCAGTACGATCTGCGGCCGGTGCTCGGCCCAGAGGCGCACGGCCTCGTCACCGGTCGCCGCAAGCATATGGCGGTAGCCGAGGCCTTCGAGGATCTGCGAGAAGACGATCTGGTTGATATCGTTGTCTTCGGCGACAAGAATCTGCAGGCCGACCACATCGTCGGACGTGCTGATTTCCCAATCCGCATCCGAACCGGCGGCGCTGCGGCTGTTGCGGTTGAAATGGCGGGCGATCTGGAATGTGAGCTCGTTGGCGATCTGGAAGCCGTGCATGACGAGCGCCGGGATGCCGTATTGCTCGGCAAGCTCGAGGCAGCGCATGCCCATCTGGTTGTCGATGATCAAAAGATCGAGCGAGATGCCGGAGGAGGTGGCGATTTCCAGGAACCGCTCCTCTTCGTCCTCGCCGCGGACCGAGCAGGATTCGAAGCCGTATTTCGTCAGTGTCCGCAGCGCGGCGGTTTCGGCTGCGAGGTCGGCGGTGACGACGAGGACCTTGCGGCCGGAGAAATTCTCCGGAACAATCGCTTCCATCGCCGCTGGTTCGCGCCGCCCGACACTCGTTGGTACCGGCACATAGGCCCGGCGATAGCTTTGATTGCTGGAGGCGGTGATCGCGGACGCTTGGCCGAACTCGTCGAGATCGGCGCCGTCGCGCGGCAGGTCCTGCGTGGTCGACACCAGGAAATAGCGGCCGGGCTTGCCGATGCGGTGTTTGCGGCTGACGATGTCGCGCTCGATACCGTCGCGGGAGATCTGACGCTGGCGGGAGACGGACATCTCGCCGGTCTCCAGCACGTGGCGATCGCTCTCCTCGAAGCGCTCGGCGATCTCCTCTGAAAACAGATCACCGCTCTTACGGCCGAGCACCTCGTCGGCGCTCGTCTGATATTTCTCGCAGAAGGCGAGATTCACCGCGACATAGGTGAGGTTGCGATCCTTGACGAAAAGCGGAAACGGCAGATTGTCGAGAATGTCCTCGGTGAGCTGCACGCGCTCCAGATCGGAGCGCCATTGCTCTTCGCGCTTCTTGTTCTCGGAAATGTCGGAGATGATGGTGACGCCGTAGCCGCCCGGCAGCCTGCGCTTGACGAAGCGGACCCAGCTGTCGGTGCCATGGCGCTCGACGGCGTCGAAACGCTCGCGCCAATGCGAGGCGATTTTCTCCGACAGCCAGTCTTCGCGGCTGAGCGAGCCACCTCGCCTGACATCATACTGCTGGCGAATGCCGGTGTCGTACATTGCGCCGAGGAAATCGCGAAGCCGCGTGCCCGGCTTCAGCATTTCGGCGGGCAGCGGAAAGAATTCGAGGGTCTGGCGGCTTGCGAAGATGAGATGATCGTTCTTGTCGTAGATGATGAAAGCTGCGGAAAGGCTGTCGCACACGACATCGAAAAGCGCCGTCTGCAGATCGGCCTCGGCGGGAGCCCCATCGATTCCTGATGATGTGTCCGCCTTTTCGAAGCCGGCACTCATTCTATTCCGTCCCACATCTGTTCGATTTCGCAGCTTCCGGAGGCATATAAATAGAAATGCCATTTTTATGTTAAAACCGGCTTAACATTACCTACCCCCACATTTGGGGAAGCCCCCGGATCACGGTTCGGGAAAGCGCTTGGAAAGCCCTTCCCTCCGGCCCGCGAATCTCCGAAAATAGCCCATGGCCATCAGACAGCTCTCCGAAACGCTCATCAACCAGATCGCCGCCGGCGAAGTCATCGAACGGCCGGCGAGCGCTGCCAAGGAACTGATCGAAAACGCGCTCGACGCGGGGGCGACGCGCATCGAGATCGCCACATCAGGCGGCGGCAAGGCGCTGCTGCGCGTCAGCGACAATGGCTCGGGCATGGACGCGGCCGATCTGGAACTGGCGGTCAGGCGCCACTGCACTTCGAAGATCTCCGAGACGCTCGAGGATATCCGCACGCTCGGCTTCCGCGGCGAGGCGCTGCCCTCGATCGGCTCGGTTGCAAGGCTCAGCATCGCAAGCCGCAGGCGCGACAGCACTGGCGGCCACGAGATCGCCGTTGCCGGCGGCAAGATCGCGCATATCAGGCCGGCTGCCGCCAATCCCGGGACGATCGTCGAAGTGCGCGACCTGTTTTTTGCCACACCCGCCCGCCTCAAATTCCTGAAGACGGAGAAAGCCGAGGCTGGCGCCATCACCGAGATCGTCAAGCGCATGGCGATCGCCTTTCCGGCCGTGCGCTTCGTGCTGTCGGGCTCGGACCGCACGACGCTGGAATTCCCGGCGACCGGCGATGATCATCTGGCGCGCATGGCGCAGGTACTCGGCAAGGAATTCCGCGACAACGCCATTGCGCTCGACGCCGTGCGCGAAGAGATCTCGCTCACCGGCTTTGCCGGCGTGCCGACCTTCAATCGCGGCAACTCCGCCCATCAATACGCCTTCATCAACGGCCGGCCGGTGCAGGACAAGCTGATCCTCTCGGCGATCCGCGGCGCCTATGCCGAGACGATCCCATCCGGACGCCATCCGGTGGCGGTGCTATCGATCACGCTTGATCCCGCTCTGGTCGACGTCAACGTGCATCCGGCGAAATCCGACGTGCGGTTTCGCGACCCTGGCCTGGTGCGCGGCCTGATCGTCGGCGCCATCCGCGAGGCCTTGGCGCGCGACGGCAGCCGGGCGGCGACGACCGGGGCGAGCGACATGCTGCGTTCCTTCCGCCCCGGCTTCCAGCCGAATAGCCAGCGGCCGCAAACGCCATGGTCGGCCGAAACGTCGCCCTCCCGGCCCTATCAGCCGACAACGGGTTTCGGCGAGCGGCCCCAGGCGTCCTTCGACGGACTTTCGATGCCGACGGCGCGAGCCGAGCCGCAATTTTCGCCGCAGCCGGCAGCGACCGAACCAAATGCACGGTATCCGCTCGGCGCGGCACGGGCGCAGATCCACGCAAACTACATCGTCGCCCAGACCGAGGACGGGCTCGTCATCGTCGATCAACATGCCGCGCATGAGCGGCTGGTCTTCGAAGCGATGCGCAAGGCGCTGCATTCGAAGCGGCTGGCCTCGCAGGTGCTGCTCATCCCCGAGATCATCGACATTCCGGAAGAGGATTGCGACCGGCTGATGCAGCATGCGGCCGAGCTTTCCGAACTCGGCCTGGCGATCGAGCGTTTCGGCCCAGGCGCGATCGCCGTGCGCGAGACGCCTGCCATGCTCGGCGAGGTCGATGCGCATGGCCTGATCCGCCAGCTCGCCGACGAGATTGCCGAATGGGACACGGCGTCCGGTCTGTCGGCCAAGCTCGAATATGTGGCAGCGACCATGGCCTGCCACGGGTCGGTGCGCTCCGGACGGCGATTGCGGCCCGAGGAAATGAACGCGCTACTGCGGGAGATGGAAGTGACGCCCGGCTCCGGCCAGTGCAATCACGGCCGGCCGACCTATATCGAATTGAAGCTCAGCGATATCGAACGGCTTTTCGGCAGAAGCTAAAAAAGCTGGAAAAGCAGCCCTTGCGGGAGTATGGCAGACGGATGACAGACTGCAGGGAACGGAGCGCATGAATTTGTTCGAAGGACACGGAAACCGCGAGGCGAAGATCCGGTATCTCGATGGCGATTTCCAGATTCTCTCGCCCGGCTCCTATGTCGTCTGCGCGATGACGGGAAAACAGATTCCGCTCGACGAATTACGCTATTGGAGCGTCGCCCGGCAGGAGCCCTATGCCGACGTGATCTCGGCAATCGATGCCGACAAACGCGCCGGTGTGCTGCCGAACCAGCGGCGCTAGAGCCTTTCCGGGTTAGATTGAAGCATTCTGCCGGAGCAGGTTTTCGTCAGGGCAGAGGCGATTGGCGAAGGGCATACCTTTTGGTACGTCCGAGCCGATCGCCTCTGATCCTGGCGGAAAGATGCCCGGCCCTTCGGGTTGGCTGAAACGGGCCGGCTGATCGACCGGCCGGCTTGGCCGTAGAGCTTGGCTACGACGCGCGCCGGCCGGTCGACCATCCGACTCCGTTTGAGCCAACAGAATACTTCAATCTAGCCCGGAAAGGCTCTAGAGCGGGATTGTTTTATGTCCGTTCATATCCGGCTTCCTTGAAGTAGTTTTGGCACTCTTTCGGCGAGACGGTTTGAAGGGTGGCTGCCAGCGCGTCGTCGATGGCCTGTCGGGTTCGAGCCTGCGCCTTGCGCAGCTCGTGCTTGATCTTGGCGAAGAGTTTTTCGATCGGATTGAGATCGGGGGAATACTGCGGCAGGAAGAACAATCTGGCGCCGGCCTTGCGGATGGCGGCACGGATAGCGCCGGCCTTGTGCGAGCCGAGATTATCCATGACGACGATGTCGCCGGGTTTGAGCTCCGGTACCAGCACCCTCTCGACATAGATGCGAAAGCGTTCGCCATTGATCGGGCCGTCGATGATCCACGGTGCGCTGACGCGGTCGGCCCTGAGGGCTGCGACAAAAGTCATGGTATTCCAGTGGCCGAAGGGCGCATGGCCCAACAGCCGTTCGCCGCGCGGCGCCCAGCCCCTGAGCGGCGTCATATTCGTCTTCGTCCAGGTTTCGTCGATAAAGACAAGGCGAGATGGATCGATGCGATGGCGATGCTTCAGCCAGCGCGCCCGCCGGGCGGCAACATCGGGCCGCTCGCGCTCGCTGGCGACCAACGTCTTTTTTATAACTCAGCCCTTCCTCATGCACGAAGGTCCGGACGGCGCTGTAATCCACTTTCAGGCCGCGCTCTCCGAGTTCCGCCACCAACCCGCGCAAGGTGAACGCCTGCATGTGGCAGCGATCGATCAACCAGACCCGATGTTTACCTGAGATCGCCCGTGGCTTGTGCCCGCCCATCTGGCCGGGAGCCGCGCTGCCCGTCTCACGCAAGCGCCGGACCCAGTCGATCGCGGTGCTGATGCCAATGCCGAAGCGCTTTGCCGCCGCTCGACACGACAGGCCCTCGCGCGTTACTGCGCCAACAACGCGTTCCCGAAGATCATCCGAAAAAGGTTTCGCCATCCAGACCGGCCTCCTGCACCGGCCAGAATGGTGAATCTGATTTGCACCAGAAAGGGAATCCCTGTTCCGATTCCGACTAAAACAATCCCGCTCTAGCTGCTGCCATCTGCGTCGGAGGTTCTGGCTGTGATGGTTCTCCGGTCTGCAGCCCGGAGCTGCTCCAGGGAGAATATCCGCTCCGGTTACCCGGCGACTTGAAAAACCATAGGCTCATCCACGACAACGCCCGTATCGGCTGGCCAACGTGGCTCCGGGCCGCAAGGCTCGACGATATCATTCCCGACAGCGGGGAGGTTTGACTCCCCGCGTACGCGATCGACATGGGGCAACGGTTCACTTGAACTTCGCCATATTCTCAGGCGTCACGAGCGCAGCGCCGGAATCGATCAAAGACTCAACCTTCTCTCCGCGAATCGATTTTACCAGCGCATCCACACCGAGTTCGGCCATCTTGGTGGGGAACTGCGCCACCGACGCATCCTCGACTCCACTCTTCAGCGCTTCCTCTTCGCCGCAGCAGAAATCGAAACCGACCAGCACAATCTTGTCATTGGCAGTGCCAGCGTTCTTGATTGCGCGCGCCGCGCCAGCAGCGGGTGGGCCGCAAGCGGCATAAATGGCCTTGAGATCCGGGTTTTTCGTCAGCAGATCCTCGGCGACACTGATCCCAAGCTCCTCGGTGCAGTTTGTTGCGCCTTTCCCGACGATCTTGACATCAAAGCCGTTCAGCCCTTCAAGCATACCGTTTACGCGGTCATCAAGCGCCGGCACACCGGGCACGCCCTCGAGAATCCCGAGCGTATCGCCGGCTTTAAGAACCGTTTTGAGATATTCGCCGGCGATTTTGCCCGCAGCGAAATTATTGGTCGTGGCAAGCGCCGTCCTGCCTTTCCAATCCGGAATGTTGTTATCCATCAGCACGACCTTGACGCCGGCCGCCACCGCCTTGTCCAGCGCAGTCGACACGGTAGGATCGACGGGCGTGAGGGCAATGCCCTGCACGCCTCGTGTCACCATGGATCTGATCTGTGCAATCTGGCCCTCGATGTCGGTTGCTGATGTGCCCTGCCCGTAGATGATCTCAACGCCGGGATTTCTCTTCGCATAATCTTTGGCGGCGTTCTCCATTGTTGCGAAGAATGGTACAGGGAATTTGGTTATAAAGCCGAGCTTGACCGGCTCCTGCGCCAAGGCCGGCACTGCAGCGACGGCCAGAAGCGCAAGAGCTCCCAGCAGGGATTGCGGTTTCATGATAGACCTCCCATGTTTCGACCGCCCTCCTCTAGAGCGATCTCGTTGTCCGCTGCCCCAACGAAGCAGCGATCTCCCTTAAGCCTCGGCGCCGACAATCATCGCGACAAGGTCCTGCTTGTTCGCTTCCGTCGGCTTCAGTTCACCCACCTTGCGACCCTGCCGCAGCACAACCGCCCGATCGGCGATTTCGACGACATGTTCCATGTTGTGCGTGATGATGATCACGGCATTGCCGTCGGCCTTGAGCTGATGGATAAGGTCAAGAACCTGGCGAGACTCGCGAAGCCCGAGGGCGGCCGTTGGTTCGTCAAGGACCACCAGCTTGCGCGCAAAAACAATGGCACGCGCGACCGCGATCGCCTGCCGCTGCCCCCCAGACATCAGCGCGACCGGCGCGTCGAATCTCGGCAGTTTAACCTTCAGGCGATCGATGACACCTGCTGCCTCCCGCTTCATCGCGCCCGTGTTGAGGAAGCGGAGCGGACGCGGCAGCCAGGAGGGGAAAGAGATTTCTCGTCCGCAATAGAAATTCTGTACCGGGGTCAGGTTGTCGAAAAGCGCCAGATCCTGATAGACGGTTTCAATACCGGCGCGGCGGGCGGCGGCCGTTGAATGGAGCGATACGGGCGCACCATCCACGAGGATCTCTCCTTCGTCGAGACTATGAAGCCCGCTGATGCATTTGACGAGTGTCGACTTGCCGGCGCCGTTGTCACCCAAGAGAGCGGTTACCTCACCCGCATAGGCATCAAAGCTTACATTTTTCAGGGCATGGATGGCGCCAAAGCGCTTCTGGGCGTTTCGAACCGAAAGTGCCGGTGTGGTCGATGCAGGGTTCATTGCACTCTCGCCGATTGAAGCACACGCGCGCGCGCCTCGAGATGGTTACGAAGCACGTCGGCCTCTACGGCGATGACGATGACCAGCCCAATCGCGATCATTTGGAAGAACACGTCGACCCCGAGAAGGTTAAGGGCGTTGCGGATGACGCCGATCAGCACGGCGCCGATCAGGGCGTGGCCGAGATGGCCTCGTCCGCCAAGGAAGCTGGCGCCGCCGATAATCACCGCAGCAATCGTGTCGAGCTCCAAAAGATTGCCGTAGATTGGCGAGGCGGCGGCGGTTCGTCCTGCAAGCAGCACCGCGCCGACACCTGCACAAAGGCCGCAAATAATGTAGGTCGCGAGCAGAACGCCCTTTACCGGTATACCCATGCTTCTGGCGGCATTCGGCGCGCCGCCGACCGCATAGACCCATCGGCCAAAGACCATCGACTTCGTCAGGATCAGAAAAAGAAGCCCGAACATCGCAACGGCAAAGAAGGAATTGGGCACACCAAGCGTCGTACCGCCGCCGATTGCAGTCACTGCATCGGGCATCCCGCGCATGGTGGTGTGGCCGGGCGCCAATGTAAGTGCCAGGCCGCGGCAGATACTCAAGGTCGCAAGTGTAATGATAAAGGGGTGTGGCAGCCGGCCATAGACAAAGACCAGGCCGTTGACCGCACCGATAGCAGCACCGGCAAGCAGCATCGCCATAATGACGACGACCGAGGAATCGACCTGCTGGTAGACAAGTCCGCCGATGACTGTTGCTAGCGCAAGATTCGAGCCGACAGACAGGTCAATCCCGCGAGTCAAGATAACGAGCTGCTGCCCCATTGCCACAACAGCAATCACTGCTGTCTGCGCCAAGATGTTTCCGAGATTAACGGGCTTTAGAAACGCCGGCGTGATCAAACTGACGACGGCGATGAGCATAATCAGGATCAACAGAGGGCCTAGGCTCAATAGCCTCAGCCCCAACGTGATGCCGGATTGTCTCGGATGGAAGGCTGCATCCTGCGAACCACCAGGCCGCGACGAATTCTGAGGCAGAATCCCGGAGTCTTCCAAATTCCCCTAGCCTCCCCCGTTTTTTATACATAAGAAACATATGATACACGTGCGTCAACTTGTTTTTTATGGATAAGTAACCATGCCAGGAGTTGTGCCATGCGAACGGATACGACCTTCAAGCGGGCATTCAATGACATGATCGATATCATTCGGACGCTCGATCTTGGGGAGGAATTGCCGTCTGAAAATGCACTGCGCGCCCAGCTTGGCGTGAGCAGAACAACGGTGCGGAAGGTGCTGGCCGGGATGTCCGCACGTGGGATCATCATATCTGAAGCGCACAGGCGGATTATAGGTGAACAACCGCAGCAGATAGAGCGCTATCCGAAGGAAGAGACCTTGGCCATTTCGGAACAGGTCGAGACGAGCTTCATGGAATGGATGCTGCGCGGCGATGCCTGTCCGGGTACAGAAATCAATGAGACGGAATTAGCTCGGAAATTCGGCGTCGCGACAACGATCGTCCGTGAGTTCCTCAATCGATTTCAGAAATATGGCCTGATCGAGAAGCGTCAGAATGCAGGCTGGGTTTTTAAAGGGTTCACAGCCAGTTTCGCACTCGAACTGTTCGAGATCAGAGAGATGTTCGAAATGCGCTCCGCACGGCTTTTCGCTGCCCTGCCCGACGGGTCGCCCCTCTGGAAACAGATCCAATCCATGCGGGCGGCACATTTGGAACTGCTCGCGGATATCGACGCTCGGTTTCAGGATTTCTCGGAGCTGGACAGCCGCTTCCACCGGCTGATTACGGCAGTGGCGCCAAACCGCTTTATCGAAAGCTTCCAAGACGTGATAGCCATGGTCTTCCACTATCACTATCAGTGGAACAAGCGTGATGAACGCGCGCGGAATGAGGTCGCCATTAGTGAACATCTCGCGCTGATCGAAGCCCTCGAAAGCCGCAATATCGCGTTGATCGATCGCGCATACCGGTTGCATCTGACTTCCGCCCGCGAAACTTTGCTTCACTCGATCGCGTGATCGCATTGCATATACGGATGTGCGCAGGACGAGACGTTTTGCAGCAGCTTGTTAGAGCGGCTCAGTCTTTCCCGGAATCGATTTAATCCCGGCCTTGATCTCCCGCAGCCGTCGCTCGCGGCAGGCGGCGATCGCCCGGTCGATGATGAGGCTGGCGGCGAGGTGATCCTCGAAGACCATGTCGACCTCAATCACCCGGCTCTTTTCGGCGAGCCGCGCCGCCTTGCCGTGATGGCCGGAAAGGCGGACGAAATCCTTGGAGGTGGTGACGATCAGGAGACCTTGACTCTCCGCGGTCGTCAGAATGTCGTCGATCTCCTCTTCGGTCAGGTGCTCGTGATCTCCGAAGGACTTGGCGACGACAATTTCGGCGCCGCGCGATTCGACCGTGCGGAAGAATTTGGTGGGATCGGCGATGCCGGCGAAGGCAAGCACCTTGCTGCCGGCCAGCGTATTGTCGCCGCGCACTTTCAGCGATGCGGTGAAATAGGGCTTTGCCGCGCGCGCCGCCATACGGACGATCCTGTCGGCGGCATTGCCGCCGCCAACCTTCAGCAGCGCCGTCGCAGAGCGGAGCTGCTGGCGGACCGGAGCACGGACTGGGCCGCCGGGCACGATATGGCCGTTGCCAAGGCCGCGCGTCGCGTCGATGACGAGCAGGGCATAATCGATCGCCAGCCGGGCGCTCTGGAACCCGTCATCCATGATGATGAGATCGGCGCCCTCCGCCACCAGGCGCTGAGCCCCTTCGACGCGCCGGCGGGAAATCACCGTCAGCGCTTCCTGGGCAAGCAGCAAGGGCTCGTCGCCGACGGCAATCGCCCAGTGATGATCGGGATCGACCACGGTGGTCACATCGAGCGAGCCGCCGTATCCCCTGCTGAGAAAGCCGGGCTTCAGCCCCTTCGCCTTGGCGGCGCGAGCGATCGTCAGCGCCGTCGGCGTCTTGCCGGCGCCTCCGACGGTGAAATTGCCGACGCAGATGACCGGAATGGGAACGGAGGCGCGGCGCGCATGGGCCATGCGGTGGCCGGCGATACGGCCATAGAGAAAAGAAAGCGGCAGCAGCAGCCAGGCCCGCCAATCGGCTTTCCTCCACCAGAACGGCGGCGCTTCGGATATCATCTTGCCGTCCCGCTCCCCTGCCCGGCTAGAGTATTTCCGTTTTTCTTCGAATCACGGCAATGCTCTATCACTTTTGTTCTTGCGCAATCCCGGACGCAAAACCGCAGTACACTTTTGATGGAATTGCTCTAGTCACAGCCAGTCCCCTGCTTCTCGACGGAGGAATTGAGAAGCCAAAACCTGAAAAAATGCAAGCCCTTACCCGTCAGGCCGGCTGCAGGTCCGCCAGCAGGGTCTCGATGGCGGTGATATCGTCGAGCACATGATCGGCCGCAGCGGTCAGCGTCTCCCGCGAACCGGTGCCGGTCAGCACCGCAATCCGCAGGCCAGTGCCGGCATTCAGACCCATGTCCAGATCGTGATTGTTGTCGCCGACAATGGCGACCTCTTCAGGCAAAAGACCGGTCGCGGCACAGAAGCCGAGCACCATGCCCGGCTCCGGCTTGACGCCGAAACCGCTGTCATAGCCGGCGATATAATCGACATAGCGGGCGAAACCGAAGCGTTCGGCCGTCTGGCGGATCGACCGTTCATTGTCGCTGGAGGCGACACCGAGCTTGAAGCCGCGCCGATGCAGCCGGGCGAAAAAACCGGCGAGGTCGGTCACCGGCACGGAAAATTCGGCGGCGCTGGAAAAGAGCTCGTCGAGGCGGACCGTCAACTCGTCGACATCGACCATCGAGCCCGCCGCAACGAGGCCCGAAGCGATCTGGCGGGTATTGCCGGCGGCAAGCAGGCTGTCGGGAATGATGTGGCCGGTCACCGGATCCATACCGCAGGCCGAAAGCAGCCGGTTGGCGAGAAGCTCGTCCCCTTGGGCGGCGATGCGGGCAAGCTCGCGGTTGACCGGCAGCCAGCTCTCATCATAGTCGAGCAGTGTGCCGTCCTTATCGAAGAGGATGCCTTTGATAGGCGCCACAGCCGACATGTTCGCTCCTCAGACCTGGGCCGCGGCCTTGGGCAGCAACCGCGCCTTCACCGTCAGCGGATTGATATAGGGTTCCAGCCCCTTGACTGTCGCAGTCAGCGCGCCGCGCATCTCGTGCACGGCGGTGATGCCGGCTTCGATCATAGTGCGGCGGGCTCCGTCATTGGTCAGCAGGTAATGCACGCCCTTGGCCAGCATTTCGGTGTCGCGCACCATGCGGGCGCTGCCGCTGCGGGCAAGCTTCTGATAGGCATCGCGGAAATTCTGCACATGGCCGCCGGAGAGAATGGCGCACCCGAGCATGGCGGGCTCCAGCGGGTTCTGGCCACCTTCGGCAAAGAGCGAGCGGCCGACGAAGGCAATTTCCGTCAGTCTCAAATAGAGGCCCATTTCGCCGATCGTATCGCCGAGGAAGATATCGACATCGGCGGACAAGACATCGTCGCGGGTACGGCGGGCGACCTTCAGCCCCTGCTTGACCAGGGCCGCCTCGATCTCGTCGCTACGCTCGGGATGGCGCGGCACGATGATCGTCAACTGACCGTCGCGCTCCCTCAACGCCCGGTGAACGATGGCGGCAGCGTTCTCCTCGCCGTCGAAGGTCGAGATCGCCGCCCAGGTCTTTCTCTCGCCGATCTGCTTCTTATAGCGGGCGAAGACAGCGCTGTCATAAGGAGGCGCGTCGGTATCGACCTTCAGATTGCCCGAGGTGATGACGGGCACAGCACCGAGATCGCGGAAACGCTCAGCATCGACATCCGACTGGGCGATGACCAGGGCGAGATTCTCGAACAAAGCTTCGGCGATCGCCGGACGGCGGCGCCAGCGGGCGAAGGAGCGGTCCGACATGCGGGCATTGATCAGAATCTGCGGAATGCGACGGCGGCCAAGCTCCAGCACCGTTGCCGGCCAGATCTCGGACTCGGCGATGATGGCGCAATCGGGCTGCCAATAGTCGAGGAAACGGCTGACGGAGGGCTTCAGGTCGAGCGGTACATATTGATGGATCGCTTCCTGGCCGAGGCGCTCGGCAGCGAGCTTGGCGGATGTGATGGTGCCGGTCGTCAGGACGACATGGATGTCGCGGCGGCGGATTTCGCGGATCAGCGGGATGACGGCATTGGTTTCACCGACGCTTGCGGCGTGGAACCAGAGGAGCGGACCCTGCGGCCGGTTGGCACTCGGATAGCCGAAGCGCTCCAGGCGGCGCGCGCGGTCTTCCTTGCCTTTGGCCGTGCGGTAGTGGAGATAAAGGCCGACAACAGGAGAGGCAACGGTTCCCGCCAGACGATATGCGCTCAGACCGAACCGCGCCATTCGGGAGCTCATTGCGCCAGCCTCCGATCCAAAGCGATCGACATCAAACCCATTCCCTCATTATCGTTGCGGCCGCAATGACCGATCAATTTGTTCAGAATGCGTCAAACAATCCGGATCGACGGGCGTCCGATGCACGAAAACCCCGCTCGCCGAGCGGTCGGCCGGCAGCACTTGTCGAGGTCAGTTGCCCTTGGCCTTTTCCTGCGGATCAAGGAGACGATGCATGTGGACGATGAAGTAGCGCATATGCGCATTGTCGACCGTCTGCTGCGCCTTCGCCTTCCAGGCTGTCAGCGCCGAGGCATAATCCGGGAAAATGCCGACGATATCGAGACCCTGCAGATCACGGAACTGGACGTCATCGAGGCTTTCCAGTTCGCCGCCAAAAACGAGATGCAAAAGCTGCTTCTTGTCACCGGATTCAGTCATTTTTTGTTCTCTTTCTGCCTATTCTCCTCCGCCACCCCATCTGCGGGATTTTGACGAAAACGTCAACTGTCTCGTCGTCCCGCAAAGGCCGAGAGGAATTCGCCAAGGCGGGGCGTCGGGGCCGCGCAGAGGACTTTATGGGTGACATCGGCGCGGTTGTAGACGATCGGCCTGCCTTCGAGGTCGACGAGACCGCCGCCGGCGCAAACGAGGATCAGATCGGCGGCGGCAAGGTCCCAATCATGTGAATTGCCCTTGACGAAGGTGCCTTCCAGACGACCGTCCGCCACCATGGCGATGCGATAGGCGAGCGAAGGAATGTATTTCTCGCGCGTGACCCGGTCGCGAAACTCCGATGGGAAGGCCTTCAGCAGGTCTTCGCCGATCGCAAGGCGGCTCATCTCTTCCGGTCCGGCGGCCGAGACGGTGAACGGGACGCCGTTCTTCAGCGCCACGCCGCCCTCGACCGCCTCATAAAACTCCTCGAGCGCCGGGGCATAGAGCACACCGGCGACCGGCCGGCCGCGATGAACCACCGCGACGCTGACGCACCAGACCTTCTGGCCGCCAAGGAAGGCGCGCGTGCCGTCGATCGGATCGATGATGAACAGCGTCTCGCGTGAGAGACGGTCGGCATCGTCCTCGGTTTCTTCCGACAGCCAGCCATAATCCGGCCGGGCTTTGCGCAGGATGGTCTCGAGAGTCTTGTTGGCGGCGAAATCGGCGGCGCTGACGGGAGAGCGATCCTTATTCTTCCACCAGACTTCAGGCGACTGGTTGAAGAAGCTGAAAGCGACGGCGCCCGCCTCTTTCGCAGCATCGGAGATCAGCGCGAGATCGCTCTGCCAGCGGGCCTTTTCCACGTCGCTCATCCCGTCAATCCGTTTCTCAATTCAATAGTGAGAGCATGACGTCGCCCGAAAACCGCTCACACTTTTCGGCATCATGCTCTCAAGCGCGTCGCAGTCTTTCACATATGCTTGCCGTGCTTTAGGTCTTTGCTTTTCCGCATGTCTTTATCGCAAAGCCGCTGCACACTTTTGCGAGACATGCTCTAGCGCCCTGCGAGCGTCATGCCTTCGATGGCGAAGGTGGGGGCCGCGACGCCGAATTTGCGGTCGATGTCGTTTGCCGGCGTCAGGCGCATGAACATCTCCTTGAGGTTCGAGGCGATCGTCACCTCGGAGACCGGGAAGGTGAGTTCGCCGTTCTCGATCCAGAAGCCGGTGGCACCGCGGCTGTATTCGCCGGTGATCATGTTGACGCCGTGGCCGATCAATTCGGTGACGTAAAAACCGTTGCCGATGCTGCGGATCAGTTCCTCCGGCGAGATGTCGCCCGGCTCCAGGGCAAGGTTGGTGGAGGAGGGCGAGACGGCAGTGCCGCCGCGCACGCCGCGGCCGTTGGTCTCCAGACCCAACTCGCGCGCGGTCGAGGTCGAGAGGAACCAGTGCTTCAAGACGCCGTCCTCGATCATCACCAGCCGCTCGCCGGACACGCCCTCGCCATCGAAGGGCCGCGAGGAGGGTCCCCGCACGATCAGCGGATCGTCGGTGATCGACAGGCCGGATTTCAGCACCTGCTGGCCCATCTTGTCGCGCAGGAAGCTGGACTTGCGGGCGACGGCAGCACCATTGATCGCTCCGGCGATATGGCCGATGAAGCCGCGGGCGACACGTGGGTCGAAGATCACAGTGACGTCCTTGCCGGTCGGCACCTGGCGCGGATTGATGCGCTTGATCACCCGTTCGCCGGCGCGACGGCCGATTTCAGCGGGGTCGTCGAGCTCGGCATAATAGAGGCGGCTGTCGAAATCATAGTCGCGTTCCATACCGGTGCCTTCGCCAGCGATGACGCTGACGGAATGGCCGAAACGCGAGGCCATGTAACTGCCCTCGAAACCGTGCGAGGTGACAAGAACGAGGCCACCCATGCCGGCCGACGCACCGGCGCCGGAGGAATTGGTGACGCCCTTGACCGCAAGGGCGGCTGCTTCTGCGGCAAGGCTCGCCTCGCGCAGCTTCTCGGAGGAGACCTCGGTGGTGTCGAGCAATTGCAGGTCGGGATAGGATTTCGCAAGGCTCGCCTCATCCGCAAGGCAGGCGAAGGGGTCTTCCGGGGAAACCTTGGCCATGGCGACGGCGCGTTCGGCCAGCGCCTGGAGATCGAAGCCCGGATTGGCCGAAACGCTGGAGACACGCTTGCCGATGAAGACGCGCAGGGAAAAATCGTCGCTTTCGGAGGATTCCGTGCCCTCGACCTTGCCGAGGCGGACGCTGACCGATTGCGAGCGCGACCGGACGACGACAGCGTCGGCGGCATCGGCCCCTGCCTTCCTTGCCAGATCGATCAATTGACTTGCGCGGGAAAGAAGTGTCGAGGAATCAATTTCAGAGGACATGATTTGGCCTTTCCTTCGGCTTCCATTTATTGTGCACTCTCCAAAGCATCAAGGCCGCCGCCGCCGATTCTTTGTCGGGGCTGCTTGCTTGCTCCCCGCCGTTGAAAGAAATTGCCAGCATGTCAGCGCCCAATGCCCTTTTTTCCGAAACGATCCTGCTGCTTGGCGGCGCGGTGGTCGCCGCGCCGATCTTCAAGAAACTCGGGCTCGGCACGGTGCTCGGCTACCTCGCCGCGGGCATCGTCATCGGCCCGGTCTTCCACGGCATTACCGATGGCGAACAGATCCTCGCCGTCGCCGAACTCGGCGTCGTTTTCCTGCTCTTCATCATCGGGCTGGAGTTGAAACCCACCCGCCTCTGGCAGATGCGGCGCGACATCTTCGGCCTCGGCACGGCGCAGGTGGTGGTGACGGGGCTGGCGCTGACTGCACTTGCCTGGTTTTCCCAGGTTCTCGACTGGCGCGGCGGCATCATTGCCGGCTTCGGCCTGGCGCTGTCTTCGACGGCCTTTGCCATGCAGATCCTCGAGGGCGACGGCGACGTCAATACGAGATACGGGCAGCGCTCCTTTTCGATGCTACTGTTCCAGGACCTGGCGATCGTGCCGCTGCTGGCGCTGATCACCATCCTCGACGGCGGCGACAAGGGCAACAACGCGCCGCTCTTCGATTTCGCCGTCGCCGTCGGCGCGGTTGCGGCGATGATCGTCATGGGGCGCTACCTGCTGACGCCGCTTTTCCAGATCATCGCCCGCACCGGCGCGCGCGAGGCGATGATCGCCGCAGCCCTCTTCGTCGTCATGGGATCGGCGAGCCTGATGCAGCTTGCAGGGCTTTCGATGGCGATGGGCGCCTTCCTATCCGGCGTGATGCTTGCCGAATCCTCCTATCGGCACGAGTTGGAGGCGGATATCGAGCCGTTCCGCGGCGTGTTGCTCGCCATCTTCTTCATCGCCGTCGGCCTGTCGCTGGAACTCGACGTCCTCGCTGACAACGCGCTCTTCGTCATCATCGCCGTGCCGATCATCATGGGCGTGAAGGCGATCGTCATCTATGGGCTCTGCCGGATCTCGGGGTCCCCGCACAACGATGCGATCCGCATCGCCTTCCTGCTGCCGCAGGGCGGCGAATTCGGCTTCGTGCTGTTCACCGCAGCAGGTACGACCGGGCTGATGTCGACGAGCACCGCCTCGCTGCTGATCGCAATCGTCACGCTGTCGATGGCGCTGACGCCGATCGGGGCGGCCCTTTCGAAGCGGCTGCTCAACGGCGACGAACAGGAGGAACTGGACGAGGATTTCGAAGGCGCGGGCGCCGACGTGCTGATGGTCGGCTTCTCCCGTTTCGGCCAGATCGCCGCCCAGATCCTGCTTGCCGGCGGGCGCAGCGTCACCGTCATCGATTTTTCGGCCGACCGCATCCGCCAGGCCTCCTCCTTCGGCTTTCGCATCTATTTCGGCGACGGCGCCCGCAAGGACGTGTTGCGCTCGGCCGGCATCGACCGGGCAAAGATCGTGCTTGTCTGCACGCAGAAGAAGGAACTCACCGACAAGATAGTAGAGCTGGTGCAGGCCGACTATCCGCACACGCGGCTCTACGTGCGCTCCTACGACCGCATCCACTCAATCGAACTGCGCAACAAGGGCGTCGACTACGAGCTGCGTGAAACGCTGGAATCGGGGCTGCTCTTCGGACGGCGAACACTGGAGGCGCTCGGCGTTTCCGAGGTTGATGCCTATGAGATCGGTGAGGATATCCGCAAGCGCGATGAGGCGCGCCTGGTGCTGCAGGTGTCCGAAGGGTTGCAGGCCGGGCGCGACATGCTGTTTTCCCACCCCGTCCGCCCCGAACCGCTGGTCAAGCCGAAGCGCGCTGCCGATCCCTTCGAGGACGACCCGCTAGCTGGAACCGTGGATGCAGCGGCGGACGCTTAGACGAAGGAATGGAGCATTATTTCTTCAGCCGAGCCTCGATTTCCCGGTCAAGGGCGAATTTCAGGTCGTCCTTGACGCCGACGGACATGGCGAGGACTTCGCGGGCCTTGAGGAAATCCATGACGCCGGTGCGGCCGACCGTCGGGCGCAGGAAGATATGCGGCGGGCGAAGCTTCAGCTTCAGCGAGATCGCCGTCTGCATCATCAGCTGGCCGGAACCGAAGATGCTCTCCATGCGGTTCGGAATATGGGTGCCGTCACCTTCCGGCGCGCCGACGACATCGATGCCGATGACGATGTCGGCAAGATCCATCAGGCATTCATAGGGCACCGGATTGCTGATGCCGCCGTCGATCATCACGCGGTCGCGCAGGCGCACCGGCATGAAGACGGCGGGGATGGCGGAAGAGGCGGCGAGTGCCGGAAACAGCTCGCCCTGTTCGATGATGACTTCGCACTGGCCGTAATAATCCGTGGTGATGACCTTCATCGGGACCAGCAGATCCTCGAAGCGGGCCGGCAGCTCGGACGGCAGGAAGGCTTTCAGGATCCGCTCCAGGTTGAACTGGCCGATGCGGATACCCTTGGCCACCGCATCGCGCACCGTCGCCGGCCTCAGGCCCCAGATGCGAGCGACGACCGCCGTCTTGTTGCCGACGGTCGTCAGCGCATGTTCGCGGATTTCGGCGCCGGACATGCCAGCCGCCATGCCGGCCGCCATGATCGCGCCGATCGACGAGCCTGATACCGCCACCGGGCGGATGCCGAGTTCATCGAGCGTCTCGATGACATGGATATGGGAAAGCCCACGCGCACCGCCGCCGCCAAAAGCGACTGCGACCGTCGGCACATCGCTGATCGCAGGCAATTTCGGGCTGATGATCTCTGCCTGCTGCACGCCCGCCCCCGCTTATTGCGGCTGATATCGGAAGAAATGCACCCTCGTATCGCCAAAGATGCGGCTCTCGAGGAAAACATAGGAAGGATGGACGGAAACGACAACATCGGCGCGTTCTTCGAGCACCGCAATGGCGCCTGGCCGCAGCCAGCCGCCTTCGGCCGCCGCCGCCATCGCCTTTTCGCCGAGACCCTTGCCATAGGGCGGGTCGGCAAAGAGCACGTCGAAGGATTCGAGATTGCCGACGCTGCCGAGATCGGTCGCATCCCGGCGCAGGATGCGGGTGCGGCCGTGCAGGCCGAGCGCATCGATGTTCTCCCAGAGCAGCGCCCTGCCCTCGACGCTGTTTTCGACGAAGAGCGCATGGCGACAGCCGCGTGAAACCGCTTCGAGGCCGACGGCGCCGGTTCCGGCAAAAAGATCGAGGATCCGGGTGCCATCGACGCATTCCGGATAGGCATGACTCAATATATTGAACAGGCTCTCGCGCGTCCGGTCGGCAGTCGGCCGAATCTCGTTGGATTTTGGCACGGCGAGAGGCCGTCCGCGAAACTCACCGCCGACGATCCGCACCGCGCGTCATTCCTTTTCCTTTAGCACCACCTCTGGACGGCCCGCCCGCAGGCCTGTCGCCGCCCGGCCTGTCACCGCCCGGCTTGGCGCCTTTCGGCTTGCCGGAAAAATTCTTAGGCCCGCCGGGCTTGTCCGCGAAGCTCTTGCCGCGGGGCTTGTCACCAGAAGGCTTGTCGCCGAACGATCTCTCGCCGCGCGGACGCTCGGAGCGGCCCTCACTGGCAAAACTTCTGGCTGCCCGCGGACGTTCGTCGCCTTCCTCGCGCGGCCTGCGATCACCACGTGGCTTGTCGCCGAAGGGCCGGTCTCCACGCGACGGCCGATCGCCGAACGGCCGGTCGCCGCGCGGACGCTCCGAACGGCCCTCACCGGCGGAGCTTCTCGCCGCCCGAGGCCGCTCGTCACCATCCGCACGCGGCTTGCGATCACCGCGAGGCTTGTCGCCAAAGGGACGATCTCCACGCGAGGGACGATCGCCGAACGGCCGGTCGCCGCGCGGACGCTCCGAACGGCCCTCACCGGCGGAGCTTCTCGCCGCCCGAGGCCGCTCGTCACCATCCGCACGCGGCTTGCGATCACCCCGCGGCTTGTCGCGGAAGGGACGATCTCCACGCGAGGGACGATCACCGAACGGCCGGTCGCCGCGCGCCGGGCGGTCGCCAGAACCGCGGTCTTCGCGGGCGGAGCGATCGCCAAAGCCGCGCTTGCGGCCGAAGCCCTCGCCCTCATCCTTGCGGCGGGGCTCTTCGCTCGAGCGGATCCATTCGCCATCCTCTTCGCGCACACGGTTCACCTGGGTGCGCGGGCGATCTTCGATGCGATCGAAACCAGTGCCTTTTGCCGGCGGCTGCTCGCCGCGCTTGCGTGCGGTCTGCGCATTCTTGGCAGCTTTCGCCGCGGCCTTTTCGCCGAGCGGCCGGGCGCCCGGCGCCATCCAGACATTGGCGCTGCGGCGCTGGCCGAGCGGCTGGGGACGCTTCGGCTTCTCGTCGTCCCGGCGGCCGCCGTCACGGCGATCGTCGTCTCTGCGCGCGCCGCCGTGGCGGTCGTCGCGTTTGGTGTCGAGGCGGCTCAGCGCCCGTTCGCGCTTGTCCTCGTCGCGGCGCGGCCGTTCGCGCTTTTCCGGTGCTGCCGGCTCCGCCTCTTCCTCGGCGGCAACCGCCGTCGCATTGTAGATGGGCGCGTCGAAATTCGCCTTGGCTTCCTCGATGAGGCGCGGGCCGAGCTGGTCGCGCAGCGTGCGGCCGCGCACTTCGACGACATGGCCTTCCGGCAGGTCGCCGAGCTGGAACGGGCCATAGGAAATACGGATCAGGCGATTGACGTCGAGACCGAGCGCCCCGAGCACGTTCTTGATTTCGCGGTTCTTGCCTTCGCGAAGACCCATGGTAATCCAGACGTTCGAGCCTTGTGTGCGGTCGAGCGTCGCCTCGATCGAGCCGTAGAGCACGCCGTCGACGGCGATGCCGTCCTTCAGCTTGTCGAGCGCGTCCTGATCGATCTCGCCATGGGCGCGGACCCGGTAACGTCGCAGCCAGCCGGTCGCCGGCAGCTCGAGCGCCCGGGCGAGACCGCCGTCATTGGTCAAAAGCAGCAGGCCTTCGGTATTGATGTCGAGCCGGCCGATCGACATGACGCGCGGCAGTTCTTCCGGTAGGTTGTCGAAGACAGTCGGCCGGCCTTCCGGATCGGCATTGGTGGTCACCAGCCCGGTGGGCTTATGATAGAGCCACAGCCTGGTCCGCTCGATGCCGCGGATCGGCACGCCGTCGACTTCGATGCGGTCGGCGAGCGTGACGTTGACGACGGGAGTTTCGAGAACCCCGCCGTTCAGCGTCACACGGCCTTCCATGATCATGCGTTCAATGTCGCGGCGGGAGGCGACGCCGGCGCGCGCCATCACCTTGGAAATGCGTTCGGCCTTGGCCTCGCCGTCGGTCTCGGCCGCGATTGGACGTGCGGCTGCAGCCTTTGCTGGCTTCGCATCGCCCGGCTTCGGCCCGGTGCCCCGTGAAAAGGGCTTTGCGCCCGGGCGTTTTGGCTTGTCTTTGGGTGTCATTTGTTGTTTGCCTGCCTTTTCGGCCTGTCTATCAGGTCACGCATCTGCGGTTAAGTGGAAATTCTTGCGATCGTGAAGACAAATCGTTTCATGGAGATGGCCCTCGAAGAGGCGCGTGCCGCCGGAGAACGCGGCGAGGTACCGATCGGCGCCGTCGTCGTTGTCGACGATATTGCCGTTTCACGCTCCGGAAACCGCACGCGCGAGCTGAAAGACGTGACCGCGCATGCCGAAATCGCCGCGATCCGGCTCGCCTGCGAAGCGCTCGGGCAGGAACGTCTTGTCGGCGCCGATCTCTACGTGACGCTGGAGCCTTGCACCATGTGCGCAGCAGCCATCTCGTTTGCGCGTATCCGCAGGCTCTATTACGGCGCCGAGGACCCGAAGGGCGGCGGCGTCGACAATGGCGTGCGATTCTATGCGCAACCGACCTGTCACCACGCTCCGGAGGTCTATTCCGGTTTCAACGAGGTCCAATCGGCCGATATGCTGCGAAGGTTCTTTTCGCAAAAGAGAGAGGCGCCGTAGTCCGGGCACCTGGGCGCGGCGGCGTCATCTTCGGCCTCGCGCCACGACCGTCTGGGTCGCGCCAATGGCTGCCCCTCACCCTAACCCTCTCCCCGTAATAACGGGGCGAGGGGACGTGCCAAACGCGGCGTTGAGATTGAGGAAACCGGTGCGGCATGTCCCTTCGCCCCGCAAGCGGGGAGAAGGTGGCGGCAGCCGGATGAGGGGCTGCTCGACATTTAAACCAACCGAACAGCAGTGCCTACGCGCCGAGAGCCCTTATTGCAGGAGATTCCACCACTGCTTGCCGGTGTTGGCGACAGCTGCATCCTTCTTGCGCTTTTTCTGCTTCTTGAGTTCGGGCTCGCCGACATCATCGAGCTTTGCTGGATCGTCGACAGTGCGGTAGCCGGGCGGCGGATCCGATATATAGCGGCGCTGATCGATATAGGAGCCCTTCTGCAAGGCGCGGGCTTCGCGATAGGCCTTGGTCTGTTCTTCCGTCGTGCGCCGGCCGCCTTCGATCGCAGAGCTTGCGAGCGGCGAGCGGTAATTCGGATTGTCCGAATTCGCGTCGGCTTCCGAAACGAGACGGGCGCGGGTCTCCTCCGGCGATTCCAGCCATTGCGGATTGTCCTTGTTGGCGACCGTCTGCTGCGGCGCAACGAGGGTCTCCTTCTGCGCCTGCGCCGGCAGCACCAGCGTCGGACGCGGCGTGTACTTGACGCCCTTGTTCTTCGGGTCCGGACCGGTCAACGAGACGGACTGGCCGAGATCGTCGGTCAACTGTTCCATGGCGGTCTTGTCGGTGCCGTAGGTGGGGCTGCTGGCGCAACCGGACACCAGGGAACATCCCGCCACGACAACAGACAGGCAGGCGCCCATACGGAACCAATGCGTTGCTAACATGAAAACCCTTCCAGCCCAGCCGGTGCAATCGTCGCCCAATCGGACAACCGTCCCCCTGACGCAAAAATCCGGCCATTTTCAGGCAGCTTTTACCGGATGAACCGCGAAAGCGCAATTCACCCGGCAATATTCTTCACGTGAGCGCGGCGAGTTCGCGAAGGGCAGCAGCGTCGCGGGCCGAAACATCGGGATATTCCGGATCAGAACCGACATCCCTGGTGATGCGCCAGGAGCGGGCGCATTTTTCACCCTCTGCAAGCTTCGGCACGACGCTGACCTGAGGCACCTCAGCTAGGCGGAAAGCATCCGCTGGGCCTTCGCCGGCCTTGATCTCGATTGCCGAGGTGATGCAGACTTCGGTGAAGTCCTGGCCTTCCAGCGCCTTCAGCAATTCCGGATCGGCGATATGGACGACGGGAGCCGCTTCCAGCGAGGAGCCGATGCGCTTGTCCTTGCGCTCGATTTCCAGGGCGCCGGTCACGACCGAACGCACGGCGCGGATCTTCTTCCACTTCTCGGCCAGGGCATCGTTGCGCCATTCCTTCGCAACCGGGGCAAACTGCTCCAGATGCACTGAAACGGCGGACGGGTTGCGCGACAGCCAGGCCTCCTCCGTGGTGAAGGGCAGCATCGGGGCAAGCCATGTCACCATGCAATCGAAGATCTGGCGGATGACGTGCAAGCTGGCGCGCCGACGCAGGCTCGAAGGCGCGTCGCAATAGAGCGCATCCTTGCGGACATCGAAATAGAAGGCCGACAGCTCGACATTGGCGAAATCGATCAGCGCGCGGGCGATCTTCTTGAAGTCGAAGGCATCGTAGTTCTCACGCACCAGCTCGTCGAGTTCGGCCAGCCGGTGCAGCATCAGCTGCTCCAACTCCGGCAGGTCGGCAAGCGCGATCTCCTCGCCCTTGTCGTGTGCGAGCGTGCCGAGCATCCAGCGGATGGTGTTGCGCAGTTTGCGATAGGCATCGACATTGGTCTGGATGATCGTCTTGCCGACGCGCAGGTCGTCGGCATAATCCGAGGTCATCACCCAGAGGCGCAGGATATCGGCGCCGGCATCCTTCATCACCTCCTGAGGGGCTGTGACGTTGCCCTTCGACTTCGACATCTTCTCGCCCTTCTCGTCCATGGTGAAGCCATGGGTGAGGACGGCGTTGTAAGGCGCACGGCCGCGGGTGGCCGCCGATTCCAGCAGCGACGAATGGAACCAACCGCGATGCTGGTCGGAACCTTCGAGATAAAGATCGGCCGGCCACTTCAGATCCGGGCGGTCTTCGAGCGTGAAGGTGTGCGTCGAGCCAGAGTCGAACCAGACGTCGAGGATATCCATGACCTGGGTCCAGCGGGAATGGTCGTGATCATTGCCGAGGAAACGCTCCTTGGCGCCTTCGGCAAACCAGGCGTCGGCGCCCTCATGTTCGAAGGCTTCGAGGATACGGGCGTTGACGGCTTCATCGACCAGAACCTCGCCCTCATCGTCGGCAAAGACGGCGATCGGCACGCCCCAGGCGCGCTGGCGCGAGAGCACCCAGTCCGGGCGGCCCTCGATCATGGCGCGCAGGCGGTTCTGGCCGGCGGCCGGCACGAAGCGCGTCTCATCGATCGCACCGAGCGCGCGCGAGCGCAGCGTCGTGCCGTCGGCAAGGGTCTTGTCCATATAGACGAACCATTGCGGCGTGTTGCGGAAGATGACCGGCTTCTTCGAGCGCCAGGAATGCGGATACTGGTGCTTCAGCCGGCCGCGGGCAAAGAGCGCGCCGCGGGCGATCAATTCCCTGATGACACGGTCGTTGGCATCGCCCTTCTTGCCGTTGTCGTCGATGACGCGGGCGCCCTCGAAGCCGGGAGCGTCCGATGTGTAGAAGCCGCCGTCGTCGACCGGGAACGGGATCTTGGTGTCGATGCCGCGCGCCTCAAGCGTGCGGACAGCCGACATCCAGGCATCGAAGTCTTCGCGGCCGTGGCTGGGTGCGGTGTGGACGAAGCCGGTGCCGGCGTCATCGGTGACGTGGTCGCCATCGAGCAGCGGCACGAGGAATTCATAGCCGTCGCCGAGACCCTTGAAGGGATGGGCACAGGTCATTTCTGCGAAGTCGGCCGCAGAGACATCACGCAAGCGCTTGTATTGCAGCTTGGCCTTGGCAAAAGATTCTTCGGCCAATTTATCGGCAAAGATCAGCTTCTCGCCAGGACGCGGGCCAAAATCGTTCTCGGCGACCGTTACTTCATAGAGGCCGTAGGAGATGCGCGGTGAAAAGGAGACCGCGCGGTTGCCGGGGATTGTCCAGGGCGTGGTCGTCCAGATGACGACGAACGCATCCTTGAGCGCGGCCGGACCTTCGACGACGGGGAATTTCACCCAGATCGTGTCGCTCTCATAATCCTGGTATTCGACCTCGGCCTCGGCCAGCGCCGTACGCTCGACGACCGACCACATGATCGGCTTGGAGCCGCGATAAAGCTGACCGCTTGCGGCGATCTTCAAAAGTTCGCCGGCGATGCGCGATTCCGCATGGAAGTTCATCGTCGTATAGGGATTGTCGAAGTCGCCCTCGATGCCGAGGCGCTTGAACTCTTCCGCCTGGACCTTGATCCAGCCGGCGGCGAATTCACGGCATTCCCGGCGGAATTCATTGACCGGGACCTCGTCCTTGTTCTTGCCCTTCTCGCGGTACTTCTCCTCGATCTTCCATTCGATCGGCAGGCCGTGGCAATCCCAGCCGGGCACGTAATTGGCGTCGTAGCCGCGCATCTGGAACGAACGGTTGATGACGTCCTTGAGGATCTTGTTCAGCGCGTGGCCGATATGGATGTTGCCGTTGGCATAGGGCGGGCCATCGTGAAGGACGAATTTCTCGCGGCCGGCGGCGGAAGCACGCAGTTTCTTGTAAAGACCCATCTCCTGCCAGCGCTTGACGAGTTCCGGTTCCTTCTGCGGCAGGCCGGCGCGCATGGGAAAATCGGTCTCGGGCAAATAGAGGGTCTTCGAATAGTCGATCTTTTCGGCTGTGTCGGTCATGTCTGACAATCGTTTTCTGGCGGCCCAGGAAGGGGCGCAACGGGCGTGAAATAGCTGGTGACGGAAGCGCTCGTATCCAAGCGCCAAAAACCCGGACCTTCCGGCCGCTTAGCGCGCGCGGAAGGCCGGGCCGATAATTCGCATCATCATTGCCAGCCGATATTTCTTCATCGCGCCGGTTCATAGGCGTTTTTGCCGGGAAAAGGAAGAGGCCGGCTTGCCACAACGGAAGCAATTGAAGTTGGCGCCAAATGCTCATATATATAGGGGCAAGTGGCACAGAGGTCATTGGCAATGCTCGGTTTTCCTCAGACATCAGAATCGATGACCATACGCGAGCGCCTCGAGATCGCTTCGCACGGCTCCGTGCAGGTTTATGACGGAGCGATGGCATTGAAATTGACAGAGCTCGGCTTTTCCGTGGAGGAAATATATCGTTTCGTCGCACCGCGCCGAACTCTGGCGAGACGCAATGCGAACGGCGAGCCGCTGACAGTCGAGGAAAACGATGGCGCATTGCGAATCGTGCGGATCGCGGACATGGCTAAGCGCATTTTCGGCGACAGAGCCGTTGCGTTCGATTGGCTGCGCAAGCCCAATCGCGGAATGGACGGCATTACCCCGATCGATCTACTGGAATCGGAAACCGGCGCCCGCCTCGTCGAGCAGGCCCTGCACCAGATCGACCACGGGATTTACGTCTAGGCGATGATCTTATGGCGTATCTCGAATTATGCCGATCTTTCCGGACGCGGCGGGCTGCTTGCACCAGGACGATGGCATCATCAGGGAATTCCCGTCGTCTATTGCTGTGATCACCCGTCGACTGCGCTCCTCGAAATTCTGGTACAGGTCGACCTGCATCAAATTCCGAGAGATTTTCAGCTCCTGAAAATCCATTGCCCGGACGACATCGAAGTCTTCGATATCGGGATCGATCCTGCTGCGATCAACCAGACCAGCCTGACGCGCGACCGTGGCAGCAAATTACTGGAAGACAATGATTTCTGTCTCCTGCGCGTCCCATCGGCAATCATGCCGGAGGCCGCGAATATCCTTGTCAATCCACGTCATCCGGACGCGTCGCGCCTGACAATCGAAAAAACGATCCGCTATCCTTTCGACAGCCGACTATTGCGCTGAGGAAAAACAGAGTTTCCGATCAAGCGCGCCGAGCGGCTTAACACCCGCAAGCAGTGCCCTCGCCTCTTCCTCGTCGCGCTTGATCTGGGCGACCAGCGGATCGAGGCCGTCGAATTTCAGCTCAGGTCTAATATAGCCGAAGAAGGAGACGGAGCAGAGCTGGCCGTAGAGATCGCCGTTGAAATCGAAAAGATAGGTTTCGAGCAGCGGCGCGCCGTTTTCCGTCACCGTCGGACGGCGGCCGTAGCTTGCGACGGCGTCGTGGAGCGTGCCGTCCTGACGGCGGAAGCGGACGGCGTAGATGCCGGCGGCAAGATCGACCTCCGGCGGCAGGCGCATGTTGGCCGTCGGGAAACCGAGTTGGCGGCCGAGCTTTTCGCCGTCGATCACCTCGGCTTCCACCGTATAGCGGTAACCGAGCATGCCGGCGGCTTCGCTGACATTGCCCTCGTTGAGGAGCGCGCGGATATGGCTCGAAGAGACGACATCGGCGTTTTCGTCGCGGAAGGCATCGATCAGGGTGACGCCGAAGCCGTAGGTATTGCCGGCATTCATCAGGAAGGCGGGACCGCCCTCGCGGCCGCGGCCAAAATGGAAATCGAAGCCGGTGACGACTTCGGAGGCGCCGAGCCAATCCTTCAGGATCGAATGGATGAAATCATCGGCCGAGCGCTGCGAGAATTCGTAATCGAAGGGATATTCGATGACGGCGCTGAAACCCAGCGTTTCCAGGATGCGGGCCTTCAGGGGCGCCGGCGTCAGCCGAAAGACCGGCGTCTGCGGCCGGAAGACCGTGCGCGGATGCGGCTCGAAGGTCAGCACCAAAGCGGGGATGCCGCGCGCCTTGGAGATTTCGAGCGCTCGGTTCAGCACCGACTGATGGCCGCGGTGCACGCCGTCGAAATTGCCGATAGCAATGACGCCGCCCTTCAGATGGGCGGGTAGGGGTTCGCGGGTTTCATTGCGGTGGAAGACGGTCATCGGCTGGCTTCTCTTCATGCAAGGCGGTGCATCCACCACTTCGGCGCGGCGTTTTCCCGTTCGAGATAGGCATTGAGGATCGCCTCGTCGGTCTCGCCGTTGAGAGTATATTCCTTGGCGTGGATACCACCGCTGATGTAGAGGAGGTCGAGGCCGTAATTCAAGGCGCCGCGCACATCGGTCGGCATGCCGTCGCCGATCGCCAGGACGCGCTCGACCGGGAAATCGCCGCGAAGCTCGCGGGCCGCCGAAAGCGTTGCCTTGTAGATCGGCCGGTGCGGTTTGCCGGCGATGCGGGTACTGCCGCCGAGCTGCTGGTAGTAGGCGGCCATAGCGCCGGCGCAGGGGATGATGCGATGGCCGCGCTCGACAATGAGGTCGGGATTGGCGCAGATCATCGGCACGTCGCGGGCTTTGAAATCGAGAAGAATATCGGTGTAATCTTCCGGCTTCTCCGTCTCGTCGTCGAAAAAGCCGGTGCAGACCAGCGATTGCGCTTCGCCCGCCGGCCGGCGTTCGACGCCAATGCCTTCGAGTAGCGCTTTGTCGCGCTCGGGGCCGAGCAGAAAGACGGTCTTCGGCCCTTCGGCGATCAAACCGCGCGTGACGTCGCCAGAGGTGACGATCCTGTCATAGGCGCTGTCGGGAACGCCGATCTGGCGCAGTTGCTCGACCACCTGCCAGGAAAGGCGCGGCGAATTGGTGATGAGGACGACGGCGACGCCGTTCTCGCGCGCCGCTTCAAGGGCTGCGGCCGCCTTCGGAAACGGATCGACGCCGTTGTGAACGACGCCCCAGACATCGCAGAGCACCACATCATAGTGACCTGATATCTCCGAGAAGTTTTCTATCCGCTTGGCCATTCCGATTTCCCGATTTGCTTCAGTCACCGGTGACATTGCAAAGGCGCAAGGCGATGGCAAGGAAATTTCTTCGCTGCCCGGCTCCTGCGAAGAACTCGAAGGCGATCCGAGTGTGCGGATCGGCAAGGGGTTTGACGATTATCCCGAAGCGGCAGCTCGCCGACGGCGGACGACTTCGGCAAAGTTCGGCCGCGCCGGCGTTTCGGCCGCAATCTCAGACTATTCTCAGGCCTCTTCACAATTCCGGCACAAAAATTCGTGACTGCTCTCATTGACTCCTTTCGGAGCCATCCCTAAATGCTCGTCGCTAGCACTCACCGCAAGGGAGTGCTAACATCTGTCCATGTGGGCCACTCCGGTCCGCGAATGTCATTCGATCGAGGGATTAGACAATGGCAAGCACCAACTTCCGCCCCCTTCACGACCGCGTCGTTGTTCGCCGCGTTGAGTCCGAAGCCAAGACCAAGGGCGGCATCATCATTCCCGATACCGCCAAGGAAAAGCCGCAGGAAGGCGAAATCGTCGCCGTCGGCTCCGGCGCACGCGATGAGTCCGGCAAGGTCGTCGCACTCGACGTCAAGGCTGGCGACCGCATCCTGTTCGGCAAGTGGTCCGGCACCGAAGTCAAGATCGACGGCGAAGACCTTCTGATCATGAAGGAAGCCGACATCATGGGCATCATCGGCTGATCGGCCGACCTGCTTTCCCGAAATGGCTGACGGGCGTTTTGCCCGAACAACTCGAATTCAGGAGTTACTAATATGGCATCTAAAGAAATCAAGTTTGGCCGCACCGCGCGCGAAAAGATGCTGCGCGGCGTCGACATTCTCGCCGATGCAGTGAAGGTCACGCTCGGCCCCAAGGGTCGTAACGTCATCATCGACAAGTCCTTCGGCGCTCCGCGCATCACCAAGGACGGCGTTTCGGTCGCCAAGGAAATCGAACTCGAAGACAAGTTCGAAAACATGGGCGCCCAGATGGTCCGCGAAGTTGCTTCGAAGACCAACGACATCGCCGGCGACGGCACCACGACGGCAACCGTTCTTGCCCAGGCGATCGTTCGCGAAGGCAACAAGGCCGTTGCAGCCGGCATGAACCCGATGGACCTGAAGCGCGGCATCGATCTTGCTGTTGCCGACGTCGTGAAGGATCTCCAGGCCAAGGCCAAGAAGATCTCGACCTCGGAAGAAGTTGCACAGGTCGGCACGATTTCGGCAAATGGCGACAAGCAGGTCGGTCTCGACATTGCTGAAGCCATGCAGAAGGTCGGCAACGAAGGCGTCATCACCGTCGAAGAAGCCAAGACCGCCGAAACCGAACTCGAAGTCGTCGAAGGCATGCAGTTCGACCGCGGCTACCTCAGCCCCTACTTCGTCACCAATCCGGAAAAGATGATCGCCGACCTCGAAGACGTCTTCATTCTCCTCCACGAGAAGAAGCTGTCGAACCTGCAGTCGATGCTGCCGGTTCTCGAAGCCGTCGTCCAGACCGGCAAGCCGCTCCTCATCGTCGCTGAAGACGTCGAAGGCGAAGCCCTCGCAACGCTCGTCGTCAACAAGCTGCGCGGCGGCCTCAAGATCGCTGCCGTCAAGGCGCCTGGCTTCGGCGACCGCCGCAAGGCCATGCTCGAAGACATCGCCATCCTGACGGGCGGTACGGTCATCTCCGAAGATCTCGGCATCAAGCTCGAATCCGTCACGCTCGACATGCTTGGCCGTGCCAAGAAGGTTTCGATCTCCAAGGAAAACACCACGATCGTCGACGGTTCGGGCGCCAAGTCCGACATCGAAGGCCGTGTTGCCCAGATCAAGGCCCAGATCGAGGAAACCACCTCCGACTACGACCGCGAGAAGCTGCAGGAGCGCCTTGCCAAGCTCGCCGGCGGCGTTGCCGTCATCCGCGTCGGCGGCTCGACCGAAGTCGAAGTGAAGGAAAAGAAGGACCGCATCGACGACGCGCTCAACGCGACCCGCGCTGCTGTTCAGGAAGGTATCGTCCCCGGCGGCGGTATCGCTCTGCTCCGCTCCTCCACGAAGATCACCGTCAAGGGTGTAAACGACGACCAGGAAGCCGGCATCAATATCGTTCGCCGCGCCCTGCAGTCGCTCGTTCGTCAGATCGCTGAAAACGCAGGCGACGAAGCCTCGATCGTTGTCGGCAAGGTCCTCGACAAGAACGAAGACAACTTCGGCTACAACGCCCAGACATCCGAATATGGCGACATGATCGCCATGGGTATCGTCGACCCGCTCAAGGTCGTTCGCACGGCGCTGCAGAACGCTGCTTCTGTTGCATCGCTGCTGATCACCACCGAAGCCATGATCGCCGAACTGCCGAAGAAAGAATCGGCTGGCGGCGGCATGCCGGGCGGCATGGGCGGCATGGGCGGAATGGACATGATGTGATAGGCCAACGGCCTTTCACAGCATCGTTCATGAATCCGCCCATCATTTAAGATGGTTCAGCGCGTCAAGCGCGCTGAACTGGCGGAATGGACATGATGTGATAGGCGAAAGCCATCACTGACTACCATTCCGGCATCCGGAATAGGAAGGGCGGCTCTCGGGTCGCCCTTTTCTTTTGCCCAAAGCGATTCGACGTGCGGCACACTGACTGGCATGGCCGACGAAACGTTTATCCGCCCCTCTGTTGCAACCCCAGGGGGCGAAACTTGCGCTAGGCTTGCGTTGCCCGCGCCTTTCTCAGTCTAGCGACATGCGAGAGATCACTGCGTTGCGGTACGATTTCCGACCTGACGCAGAGTGAAAACGTTTGCAACACTCTCAAAGATGATCTTCCTGTGCCAATTCTCGCGAAACAGGCCGAAGATGCAGGCATCCTAAGAAATGAGGCGATCCGAAGACCCCTTAAAAAGCCGTTGCCGTTTGTCCAAAAGCCCCTATAAATCCGCGCTGCACTTCAAACGCGCTCGGCGATAGACGAGGCCGGAGCGCGGAAAGCGATACGTTAACGTTCGGCTTCGAGGGCTCCGGTTACGGAGGCCAGATGGCCGTGGCAATAACCGCCGAAGGTAAGCGCGGGCATCATGCCCGCTGCTGCGTGATCCTGTTTCTTTGTGTTTGCCGAGCGTGCGGCCGAGGAGCCGCATCCGAACGGGGGAACGCCTTGTTTAACATCGCCAGAGCCAATGCAGCCGAACCGCTAACGCCCGGCTCGTTTGATGACGCCAATCAAAATCACGAGATGCTGGCACAGTTTTCCGTTTCCGAAGCCTGGACGGGCGATTTTTCGAGCGGCATGCTTCGTCTCGGCGAATGGAGCGCAATGATGCACGGCCTTGCCGCGCAGGAATGCGGACTCCTAAGCCTGATCCGCTGCTACGATGCCAAGGACCGCAGCCACATATTGGAGCTGTTCGAGCAGGCGGCAACGCTCTGCTCCTCCTTCTGTTTTTCGACGACAATCAACATGCCGAACGGCTTTCGCCAGCCGCTCTTCTGCATGGGCGAGTCCCACGGGCTAGAGCAGAAATACAGCGGCAGCATGGTCGGCGTCTTCGTCTTTCCGCGCTTCAAGCTGGAAGGCGCAAAGCAGATCTTAAGCTGGCGATAAGGGTGGAATGGCTGCCCCTCACCCTAACCCTCTCCGCACTCGCGGGGCGAGGGGACGTGCCCTGCGATAGGTAGGCGGGATACGGACAGCTTGCGGCATGGTCCCTTCGCCCCGTTTACCGGGGGTCGAAGGACGGGTCGAGACCCGTGGCTCGACCCCGGTGGCAGCAGCCGGATGAGGGGCCGGGATCGGCGATCTCTTGGGTCGTTCGTTACTCCGGCTTGGCCGGTATATTGAGGCCCCTGGCACTTGCCGGACGAGCGATGCAGCGCTCCAGCCAATCCGAGACGGCGGGGAATTTCGCATATTCGAGCACCTCGCGGCCGCCATAGAAGATGTCGGCGCCACGAACCCAGGTGAAGGTGGTGATGTCGGCGATCGTATAGAGATCGCCCATGATCCACTGGCGACCTTTCAGCCGGTCTTCGAGCACGCCGAGCAGGCGTTTGGATTCATCACGATAACGCTCCACCGGGTAGGAATTGTTGGCGACCTTGTCGGCGGCGAATTTATAAAAATGTCCAAACTGGCCGAACATCGGGCCGATGCCCGCCATCTGGAAAAACACCCACTGGATGGTTTCATAGCGGCCGGCGGCATCGGCAGGGATGAGCTTGCCGGTTTTTTCCGCGAGATAAAGCAGAATGGCGCCGGATTCGAAAAGGCCGATCGGTTTTCCGTCCGGCCCGTTCGGATCGATGATCGCCGGAATGCGGCCGTTGGGATTGAGAGATTCGAATTCCGCCGACTTCTGCTCGTTGGCGGCGAAGGAAACATAATGCGGCTCATAGGCGAGGCCGAGCTCTTCGAGGGCGACGGAAACCTTCACCCCGTTCGGCGTCTGCAGGGAATAGAGCTGGATGATATCGGGATTTTTCGCCGGCCAGCGCGTCGTGATCGGAAATGCGGAAAGATCTGCCATCGGATTCTCCATGTTATCAGCCGACCATAAAAGACCCGGCTTGGCAAAGGCAAGCGGGGGGCAGCCAATGCATGTCGCCCAAAAGTGCGCAGCGGTTTTGGGCCAACGACATGCATGACAACAAAAGATCTAAGCGCGTCGCATGAATGCAGTCGAACGCGACGCGCTTTGGAGATCGTTCCATATTAGTGAACGAAGTGTCCCCTTTCGTTTATCTTTCCACAACGCGAGAAAAGAGCGACATAGAGGCATCCGAGGTCGAAGCGGTGCCGGGGCACCAAGATCTCCAGAGTCCTTGAAACGGAGACAACGTCCATGTCGAACAACGTCATCATCCTGATTGCCCGTATCCTGCTTTCCTTCATGTTCATCCTTTCCGGCTTCATGAAGCTCACCGATCCTGCCGGTACTGCGGGCATGATCGCCGGTGCCGGCCTGCCGGCAGCATCCCTGCTGGCCTATGTCGCAGGCCTTTTCGAACTGCTGGCCGGCCTTGCGGTTCTCACAGGCTTCCAGGTCCGCATTGCCGGTTGGCTGCTCGCCGCCTTCTGTGTCTTCACGGGCATTGCCTTCCACCTGCCCTACGCAAGTGGCACGGAACTCGTGAACATTCTCAACCAGATCATGGTCATGAAGAATATCACGCTGGCCGGCGCGTACATACTGCTCGCCACCGTCGGTGCCGGCGCCTACTCGCTCGATGCCCGCCGCGGCGCTTACGCAGCTGCCTGACACCAGCAGACATCCTCCCAGAAGCAGAAAAACCCGCCGTCATCCGACGGCGGGTTTTCTTATGCCTTGGCGGCCGGGATCAGAGGGCCGCGCGCACTGCCTCAATGATTGCTTGCACGGCGGGTTCACCGGCGTGGTTTTCCTTGCGGGCACGCACGAGGCAGGCCTGCGAATGCAGGATGACACCGTCCTGGAGCACCTTCAGGTGATTGGCGCGCAGCGTCGAGCCGGTGGAGGTGATATCGACGATGATATCGGCCGAGCCTGCGGCGGGAGCGCCCTCGGTAGCGCCCAGGCTTTCGACGATGCGATAAAGCTGGATGCCGTGTTGGCTCGAAAAGAACTGCTGGGTCAGCCGCCAGTATTTGGTGGCGATGGCAAGGCGCCTGGAGTGGCGGGCGCGGAAATCGGCGGCGACATCGACGAGATCGGCCATGGTGTCGACATCGAACCAGATCTCCGGCACGGCGACGACGACATCGGCATGGCCGAAGCCGAGACGGGCACAGAATTCGACGCGTTTGTCGACCTCGGCAAAACCCTCCCGCATCAGATCCTCGCCGGTGACGCCGAAATCGACGGTGCCATTGCCGATTTCACGGGAGATTTCGGAGGCCGAGAGGAAGGCGATCTCCACATCGTCCCAGCCTTCGACGCGGCCGCGATAGGAGCGATCGTTGCCGACCGCAGAAATCGTCATGCCGGCGCGTTCGAAGATCGCCGAAGCGTCTTCCTTCATCCGGCCCTTGGAGGGAAGCGCGATGGTGATGGTCATGCGGCTGCCCTTTCGGTTTCGATGCGGTCGAGCCAGAAGGAGAAGCCGACGGCCGGAATACGGTCCGTCGCACCGAGGAAGGTCAGGAGCCGGTCGAAACGGCCGCCACCGGCCAGAACCGCGCTTGAACCTTCCACCGTCACCTCGAAGACGAGGCCGGTGTAATAATCGAGCGGCCGTCCGAAAGCGGCGCGGTAGTCGAGGCAGGAAAGATCGACACCGGCATTGAAAAGTGCTGCAACGCGGCCATTAAAGCGGGAAAGCGCGTTGCCGAGTTTCAGGCCGGCAGCATCGGCGAAACCGGAAAGGGCTGCGGAAGCATTGACCAGCGGCACGTCGAGGGACAGAAATTCTTCCAGCACGTGGAAGGCCGCATCGTCGAGGCGCGTTTCGGACAGGATGAGCTTTTCCTTGAGCCGTCGGGCGATCTCCAGGGCCGAGCGGCCGGCATTCGTCGAATAGCCGGTCTTCTGCATCTCCCGCTCGAGATGGGCGACCAGCGCCTGCTCGTCGCCTGACGCAACGAGCCTGGCGATATCGTCGTCCAGCCCGGTGACGAATTGCGGGCTGACGAGGCCGGCAAGCAGTGCTTCCAGTTGCGTCATACTGCCGAAGGCGTGGATCAGGCGCTTCTGCCAGCCGAGCGGCAGGCCGAGCGCCTGGACCACAGCCTCAAAGACTGCCTGGTCGCCCAATGTCACGGCTAAGCGCCGGCCCGGCAGCAGGCGGGCGAGAATGCCGGTGGCATCGCCAATGGCGCGAGCGTCGGCGTTTGACAGGTCGATATCGCCAAGATCCTCGATGCCGGCCTGATAGAATTCATTGGCGCCGTCGCGACGCTGGCGGAAAACCTCGCCGAGATAGGCATAACGCTTCGGCGTGCCGGTCGCCGTCTCGATGTGACGCAGACAGACTGGAATGGTGAATTCGGGACGCAGGCAGAGGCTGGCGCCGGTTTCGCTCTCCGTCATGAAGATGCGGCGACGCAGATCTTCGCCGGCAATATCAAGGAAAGGCTCGGCCGGCTGAATAACAGGCGTATCGATGCGCTCGGCGTTGCGCGCATCGAATTCGGCGATGAGGTCATTGGCGAATTCGGGGAGATTGATCAGGGGCATTGGCTGAACTTCCCTCTTCTCCCCAGCGGGGAGAAGATGCCCGACAGGGCAGATGAGGGGGATGAGGAGTGTAAACGACGAATGTCCTGAGCGGCAAGCGAAGGACAGCTTCTGCCGCGGTGCGCCCTCATCCGACCCTTCGGGCCACCTTCTCCCCGAGGGGAGAAGGGGAGATTTCTCTCAAACGTCGTCATCTGTGTCACCGGCTTGAGCGGGATCATATGGAGTTTCGAAGCCGGAGCCTGCCCTTTTCCGATCCTCGGCCTGCGCAGCAAGGATCTCCCTGACCTTCGCGACGAGGTCGGCTTCCGGCGCCGTCTCCTGTGCCACCCGCGCTTCGCGCCAGCTGGCATTGTCCTCGATCTCGCCGGAGAGCCGCTTGCCTTCGATCAGATCCTTGATCTGCACGACGCTTGTCGCGCGCTCATCGCCGCCCTGGATGATGGCGACGGGACAGCCGCGGCGATCGGCATATTTCAGCTGGTTGCCGAACTTCTTCCAGTTGCCCTGGAACATCTCGGCGCGGATGCCGGCGGCGCGCAGTTCCTGCGTCATCTTCTGGTAGCGGCCCATCGCCTCGACATCGCCGTCCATGACGGTCACCAGCACCGGCTCGATGACCTCGCTGGCGCCGAGCTTGCCGAGGTTCTTCAGCGCCGTCATCAGCCTGGAGACGCCGATCGAAAAGCCCGTCGCCGGAACCGGCTGGCCCATGAAGCGGGAGACGAGGCCGTCATAACGACCGCCGCCGCCGACCGAACCGAAGACGACTTTCTCGCCCTTTTCATTGGTGACGTCGAAGGTCAGTTCGGCCTCATAGACCGGGCCGGTATAATATTCGAGGCCGCGCACGACGGAGGGGTCGATCTTGATGCGGTCAGGGCCATAGCCGGCGCTGGTCACCAGCGCACCGATGAAATTCAGCTCCTCGACGCCTTCGCCACCCCTGGCGGTTCCCGCCACCAGCTCAGCGAGACGGAGAGCGCTTTCGGCATAGTCCGTGATGCCGACAAAGAACAGCACCTTGTCGATCTGCTCCTTATCGAGACCAGCGCCCTTGGTGAAGTCGCCGGATTCATCCTTGCGGCCGGGACCAAGCAGCAATGCCACGCCTTCCGGGCCGAACTTGTCGAGCTTGTCGATGGCCCGCAGCACGTTCAGCCGCGGGCCGGCCTTGTCGTCGCCGCCGAGGCCGATCGCCTCGAGCACGCCATCCAGGACTTTGCGGTTATTGACGCGGATGACATAATCGCCGCGCTTGATGCCGAGGGCTTCCAGCGTATCGGCCATCATCATGCACATTTCGGCATCGGCCTGAACACCAGGCGCGCCGACGGTATCGGCATCGAACTGCATGAACTGGCGGAAACGGCCCGGGCCCGGCTTCTCGTTGCGGAAGACGTAGCCGGCACGATAAGTGCGATAGGGCAGCTGGATCTCGTTGAAATTCTCGGCGACATGACGGGCGAGCGGCGCCGTTAGGTCGTAACGCAGCGACATCCATTGCTCGTCATCGTCCTGCAGCGAGAACACGCCCTCGTTCGGCCGGTCGCTGTCGGGCAGGAACTTGCCGAGCGCATCGGTATATTCGAATAGCGGCGTTTCGAGCGGATCGAAACCATAATGCTCATAGACTTCCCGGATCTTTGCCGTCATCTCGTTGACGGCGCGGATATCGCCGGCCGTCCGGTCGACGAAGCCGCGCGGCAGGCGGGCCTTGAGCTTTTGCGGTTTCTTCTGCTTGTCGTTCATTTCCGGGGATTCCACTGACTGTGACAGTGGCGGTTTCCTAGCGGATTGGGCGGGGAGCGGCAAGGGCGAAGGGTCTTGATGTGGCTGCGAGAATCGATTGAACGAAGAGAGTTCCATCAGAAATGCGGATATGCTCATGATCACCGAGGCGCTTCTCTATGCCGCGACCTGGCCGCTGACCGGCAAGCCGCATCGAAAGTTCATCCGCTATTCCGTCAATCTCTGGTCACGGGCCGGGCGCTGCGCGGCGGATTGGGCCGAACATGAGGAGATGAGCCGGAAGGTGATCCTGGCGGCAGCGGCCGACCTCAGGCAGAAGCGGACCGCCGTCGTCCTCGGCTCCGGCCTGTTGCGCGACGTGCCGATCGAAGCGCTGGCGCGGGATTTCGACACCGTCGTCCTGGTCGATCTCGTTCACCTCGCCTCGGTGCGCCTGTGGCTGTCGGCCAAGTTCTATCGCAATGTCCGGCTGATCGAGCGCGATCTCTCCGGCTATGATGAGCTTGCTACCGGTCGCGAACCCGAACCGCTCGGCTTCCTGCGCGGCGTGCCCTATCTCGATTTCGTGGTTTCCGCCAACCTCTTGTCGCAGATCGGTCGCGGCGTGAAACGGCGCCATGAGGCCGAGGCCGGGCGAATGCCTGAAGACACGGTGGAAAGGCTGATCGCGGCACATCTGTCCGGGCTTGCGGGACTTCCCTGCCGCAGCTGCCTGGTGACCGACATCGCCTATGCCGTCATCGACCGCAACGGCAAGACGCACGAAGAGGCCGACCTGCTGCATGGCGTCTTGCCGCCGCTGGCAAAAGCCGCCTGGACATGGCCCATCGCGCCACTCGGTGAAGAGAGCAAGGATTATAGGATCGAGCAAAGGGTCATGGCTGCTTGGTGACCGGGATGTGACCGCCGGTCGCCTTGGCCTTTATCAGGCATTCGCCTATAAAACGGCATGCGCATGCTTGCCCTCATCACGATGTTTCTCGGCTGGCTGGTCTACAGCGCTATGTCCGCATGGGCAGGCTGTCCGACATGTGCGTCGATGAATGCACCGGTTGCCGTCGAAACCGGCATGCACCACGAAATGCACGGCATGGCTACGTCCGAGGCGGTGAACAAGACCGATCCCTTGAAGGACCCCTGCGCCACCGGCAATTCCGCGCATATTCCGCTTTGCGCCGCCTGTCTTCTGCTGCCGCCGACGGTGATGGTCATGGATGGCGGAAAGCCCATTTTCGGCTACCCCGCCCCGGCGCCTGCCCGCGCCCTGGACGACGACAGGCCGGTACCGACGCCGCCCCCTCCCCGACTGTCCTGACACCACAGCAATCCATGCCAATCGGGTGGCCCAGCCGCCCGGCAAACCTATTGTCAGACAGAGGAAGGAACTCTCATGTCTTTGAAAATCGTCACCCTCACCGCAATGCTCACCATCGTCGCCGCTCCCGTCCTTGCCGAAGACAAGCCGATGGATATGAGCAAGCCGATGGGCAACCACGATGCGGCAAGCCACGCCTTCAGCGAGGCGAATGCCAAGATGCACAAGGATATGATGATCGAGTATAGCGGCGATGCCGATGCGGATTTCGTCCGCGGCATGATCCCACACTATCAGGGCGCGATCGATATGGCCAAGATCGAGTTGCAATATGGAAAAGATCCCGATATCCGCAAGCTCGCCGAAGCCGTCGTCAAGGCACAGGAAGCCGAGATCGCCGAGATGAACGCCTGGCTCAGGGTCCAGGGCAAGTAGTCGATCGTTGATGGAAAAGGGGAACGCCGGAAATGTCAGGCGTTCCCAGACTCTTTCGTCATGCTCGACCAGCCCCTCAACCGCCTGCCGGCACCTTCTCCCCGCACGCGGGGCGAAGGGGATATGCCGCGACCTCTCCGTTCCCCACCAACCTCTCGCAGGGCACGTCCCCTCGCCCCGTTTTTACGGGGAGAGGGTTAGGGTGAGGGGCAGCCATTCGCGCAAACCGGACAGCAGGGGCACAACGCCGGTAACGTCAGTCCTTCGACTCGAAATCGGCCGGGCGGCGGCCGGCGCCCTGTCGCGCCAGCATCCAGCCCGGATATTCCGGAGCAAGCGCGCTCACCTCGTCGAGCTTCGTCATATCGTCTTCATCGAGCTTCAGCTTGACGGCAGCAAGGTTCTGGTCGAGCTGGTCGACCCGCTTGGCGCCGATGATGACTGTGGTGACGAAGGGCTTGGCGAGGATATAGGCGAGCGCCACGGTGGCGACGCTGACGCCGTGTTTTTCGGCGACTTCGCGCATGACGGCGACACAGGCCCAGGCCTTGTCCTTGTCGACGGGCGGGAAATCGAAACTGGCGCGGCGGCCTTCACCATTGCCGGGCGCGCCGGGACCATACTTGCCGGAGAGCAGACCGCCGGCGAGCGGCGACCAGACCATCAGGCCGAGCTTTTCCTCCTGCATCATCGGCACGATGTCGCGCTCGAGATCGCGGCCGGCGATGGAGTAATAGGCCTGTACTGTCTCGAAGCGGGCAAAGCCGCGGCGTTCCGACAGGCCGAGCGCCTTGGAAATGCGCCAGGCCTGCCAGTTGGAGACGCCGATATAACGGACGAGACCACGGGAAACGAGGTCGTCCAGAGCGCGCAGCGTCTCCTCGATCGGCGTCACCGTATCAGTGGCGTGGATCTGATAGAGGTCGATATGGTCGGTCTGCAGCCGCTTGAGGCTCGCCTCGACCGAATCCATGATGTGGCCACGCGAGGCGCCGCGGTCGTTCGGCTTGTCACCCATGACGCCGTAGACCTTGGTAGCGATGACGACGTCCTTGCGCGGCACATCGAGGTTCTTCAGCGCCTGGCCGAGCAGCCTTTCGGACTCGCCGGATGAATAGACGTCGGCGGTGTCGATGAAATTGACGCCTGATGCAAGCGAGCGCCCGACGATCCGGTCGGCGGCGTTCTGGTCGACGTCGGCGATGGCGCCCCAGGTGCTGCCCTGTTTGGCTTCGCCGAAGGTCATCGTGCCCAGGCAGATTTCCGAGACGAAAAGTCCCGTATTTCCGAGTTGATTGTAACGCATCGTGGAAAAATTCCTTTGTGTCTGCCGCAAGAGGGGCTTGCGAACTCAAGAACTTCATTTTTTGATTATTGGCCTGCATATGACAGGCACAGCCGTGGCTGGCTGCAAGGTGAGGCGATTTTCATGTAGTGCGGCGGCGGCGCTTTTCAACGCCGCGCATGTCGCAATTCAAAGTGTTACAGCGTCCTTTGCGCGTCTGAAAAGACGCGCGGCGCTGTAACGGCGAACGTCCTTTTCTCGACCAGGCGGCCGATAGATTGCCGGCGATATTTCCAGAACAGGATGATTTAGGTCGGGTCGGCCTAAAATCTGAATCCTGTTCTAAGTTAAAAAGTGAGAGCATGATGTCGCCCGAAAACCGCTCATACTTTTCGGCATCGTGCCCTAAAGCGCGGCGCGGTCTTTCAGATTCGCTCTCGCGCTTTAGGTCCTTGTTTTTACGCATGTCGTTATCGCAAAACCGCGGCACAGTTTTGCGCGACATGCTCTAGAGGTACGCATATGACGACGCGACCACTGACCACGATCGGTTTCGATGCCGACGATACACTCTGGCAGAACGAACAATATTACCGGCTGACGGAAGCGCATTTCACCAGGCTTCTTGCCGATTTCGCCGAAGGACCGAAGATTTCCGAACGGCTGCTGGAGGCCGAGAAACGCAACCTTCGCCACTACGGCTTCGGCATCAAGGGCTTCACGCTGTCGATGATCGAGACCGCGATCGAAATCACCGAGGGCAAGGTCCCGGCGAGCGTGATCGCCAAGATCCTCGATACCGGCCGGGATCTTCTCAACCATCCGGTCGAGACCCTGCCGCATGTGCGCGATACGCTGGAGGCGCTTGCCGGCAAGTACCTGCTTGTCATGATCACCAAGGGCGATCTCTTCGATCAGGAGCGCAAGCTCGCTCAATCCGGGCTCGGCGACTTCTTCGATGCCGTTGAGATCGTCTCCGACAAGACGGCCGTCACCTATCGTCGCATCTTCGCCAAGGTCGGCGACGGGCCGGAACGGGCGATGATGGTCGGCAATTCGCTGAAATCGGACATCGTGCCGGCACTCGCCGCCGGCAGCTACGGCGTCTTCGTGCCACACGAACTGACCTGGGTGCTGGAACATGTCGACGAACCGACGGAAGCGCCACGTTTCCGCAAGATCGGCCATCTCGGCGAGTTGCGCGAGCTGATCGACCGGCTCGGCTAGGCCGGGCGCACTCTCTGCCTCATTGCGGCTTCGGCGGGGCCTTCGGGAACAGCGACGGGCGTTCCGGCTCGGCCGGCGGTTTCGGCTGCTGCGGGGCAGCCGCCAGCGGCTCGATCAGGATGCTGAAGGGAGCGCCGAGGCCGCGCCGAGGCGAGACCTTGGAATAATAAGGACGCAGCAGCCACGTGGCGTTTTCCTTGACTGTCGTCTCGAAGCTCATGCCGTCTTCGTCGGTGCCGAAGAAGGCCTCGTCATCCGGTTTCGACAGGTCAAAGATCGCCAGGAAGGCAAATTTGCTCTTGCTGGAAAAACTGATCTTCATGTGCTGGCCGGCGCGCACCGGCAGCGTATAGACATGGCCATTGCCGAACTTCGTCCAGCCCTTCAACTGCATGGTGACGGCCGGAAACTGCAGCTTCTCCAGCTTCTCTCCGGGATCGAGCTGCGGCGTCTGCGCCATGGCGGAGACCGTCAGGAGGAAAAGGGCGGCGGCGGCGATCAATGTTCTCACGGAGTGATCTTTCATGGGCGAACCAGGGCGGTGCGCATCGCCTCGACCTCGGGCCGGCAGAAGCAGCCTTCCAGATGATCGTTGACGAGACCCATCGCCTGCATGAAAGCATAAACTGTGGTCGGGCCGACAAAGGTCCAGCCGCGTTTCTTCAGATCCTTCGAAATCAGCACGGATGTCGGCGTGGTCGGATTGGCGACGATGTGATCACGATCGACCACTGCCGGCCGCTCGTCATGGCCGGGTTCGTAGCGCCAGAAATAATGGGCGAGCGAGCCGAATTCGTCCCTGAGTTCTATTGCACGCTTGGCATTGTTGATGGTCGATACGATCTTGCCGCGATGACGGATGATGCCGGCATCGGCAAGGCAGCGTGCGACATCGCCTTCCCTGAAGAGGGCGACCTTCTCGAAATCGAAACCTGAAAAGGCAGCGCGGAAATTCTCGCGCTTGCGCAGGATGGTCAGCCAGGAAAGGCCGGACTGGAAACCTTCGAGGCAGATCTTCTCGAAGAGACGGACGTCGTCGGTGACGGGGCGGCCCCATTCCTCGTCATGATACCTGAGATAGTCGGGCAGATTGGCGTGCCAGTGGCAGCGGCTCCTGCCGTCCTCGCCGATGATGATGCCTGTCGCGCTCATGATCCTTCATTCCGCGGGGGTCCGCTTCTTTCTCCGGTCTTGATTCCGGCTTTACCATTTGCAAACCGTCTTTCCAAACCGAACGGTAACCCTGACGAAAAGTTTATCCGATCGGTCGGCTTTTCATGAATCGATCTTTACCATTCGCTGGCGGATTAGGTGGCAGCGTCTTCCCGGGCGGAACATCTCCGCCCGGGCGGACATGTCCCGCCAGCGCATTTTCGGTCATTTGTAGAGAGTTCGTCCGATGATGAAACAGCTTGTTCTTGCCGCAGCCCTCTTCGGCATCTTCTCCACGGCCGCCCTTGCAGACGACCGCTACGCCACCCGTCCGCCCGTCGTGCTCAGCCCCGATCTGACCGCGCCCTGGATCAACCAGCTGGGCGGCGGCACGGTTCGTCCCGTCGTCTACCAGCGGCCGGTCGTCCAGCCGCAGCAGCGCGGCCTTTTCCAGCGTCGCGTGCTGCGCCAGGCGCCGCAGGTGTCACCGCAGACCGTTTCGGCGATCAATCCTGGCATCCCGTCGATCCGCCATCCGATCGAGCCGCAATACCTGCCACAGATGGTTGACTACGACACCACGGAAAAGCCCGGCACGATCGTCATCGATACCAACAACCGCTTCCTCTATCTGGTGATGCAAGGCGGCAAGGCGCGCCGCTACGGCGTCGGCGTCGGCAAGCCTGGCTTCGAATGGGCCGGCGCCCACAAGATCAGCCGCAAGACCGAATGGCCGGACTGGACGCCGCCTTCCGAGATGATCAGCCGCGAGGCCGCCAAGGGTCATTACCTGCCGGCGCGCATGGATGGCGGCGCGGAGAACCCGCTCGGCGCGCGCGCCATGTATCTCGGCTCGACGCTTTACCGCATCCACGGCACCAATGCGCCCTGGTCGATCGGCAGCGCCGTCTCTTCCGGATGCATTCGCCTGCGCAACGAAGACGTCGTCGACCTCTACGACCGCGTCAGTGTGGGAACCCGCGTCATCGTCATGTAAAGGTGGGCCAATACCTACAGCGACGCATGTCTTTTCAGATGCGCAAAGGACGCGGTAACCTTTAAATTGCTGCATAATTTTTCCTAAAGTCGATTCCGATTTGAAGATAAATTATGCAGTCGGAGCCGCAAGAACAGTCGGCTCCCTTTCTCCAAAATTGCTGTATCGGGCCACGCCGATCTTGAATCAGGCAGAAGTTCATGTAGCTTCGAGCGAATTTGCTTGAGGGGAATCGATCATGATCAAACTAATGCCGGGTCTGGCTGCTGCCGGACTTGTCCTGTCCTTGATGTCTACATCAGCCTTGGCTGCACCCGCCGGCTCTACTCCTGACAACGCGCAGCGCCCGGCACAGGTCGTGCGTGTGGCGCAGATGCCGAAATATGTGAAGCCGGAATTCAAGCGCAAGAAAGTGCGCTTGGTGACAACGGAAGCGGCAGGCACCGTCATTATCGATACCAACAACAAATATCTCTACCTCATCGAGGGCAACAACCGCGCCACCCGCTACGGCATCGGCGTCGGCCGCGACGGCTTCGGCTGGTCGGGCGTCGTTAAGATCGGCCGCAAGGCGGAATGGCCGGCATGGACGCCGCCGGCCGAGATGCGCCGCCGCGAAGCCGCCAAGGGACATATGATTCCTGCTTTCCAGGAAGGTGGCGAGGACAATCCGCTCGGCGCCCGCGCCATGTATCTTTACCAGGGTGGCCGCGACACGATCTTCCGTATTCACGGCACCAATCAGCCCTGGACGATCGGCCTCAACATGTCTTCCGGCTGTATCCGGATGATGAACGAGGATGTGACGCATCTCTACGACCGCGCACCCGTCGGCACCAAGGTGATCGTCATTGGCCCCGGCAACAAGCAGGGCAAGGTCGCGTTCGAAGACAGAGGCATCGACGTGCTGCGAACGCTTTTCGGCGGCTGAGCAACACTTCAGAAAAAAATGATAGGCGCTTTTCGTCGCGCCTTTTATTTTTCTTAGACTTTGCGGCGGAAAGCTGGCACACCAGCCTCAGAGTCGACATATTTGCAATATCGGGGCTATTCAATGACATATGGGCTGCGCTCGTCCGTTTCCGTGCTTGCGGGCATCGCTTTTTTCACGATCTGTTCGGCAGCATCCGCCTCGGCGGAAGATCTGCAATTCTCCGTCTACGGCGGCTATCAGACCGCACCGCATAGCGGCGTCGATCTCTCCGACGGCACGCATTTCACTGCTGGCTGGGAAGGCAAGTCCTTCGGCGCCCCGCCCTATTACGGCGGCCGCGTCACCTGGTGGCTCGAGAACTTCAACAAACCGAATTGGGGTATCTCGCTCGATTATACCCATGACAAGGTCTATGCCGACGACGATACGCTGGCCAAGACCGGCTGGTCGCATTTCGAATTCACCGACGGCCTGAACCTGATCACGCTGAATGGTCTCTACCGTTTCCAGGATCCGACCCGCCGCTGGACGCCCTATCTCGGCGCCGGTATCGGCGTGAACATTCCGCATGTCGAAGTGATTCGCCCTGAGGGCAAGACCTGGGCCTATGAATTCGGCGGCGTGACGCTGCAGGCCCAGGCCGGCGTCGACTTCAAGGTGACCGAGCGCTGGTCGACCTTCGTCGAATACAAGGGCACCTATTCGCGCATCGACGTTCCGATCGACAGCGGCGTCGACCTGAAGACCAACATCTTCACGAATGCCGTCAACGTCGGCGTTTCATTCCACTGGTAAGGATAAATTTCGGCTGCGGTGTTAGAGCGGTTCAGCGCGTAGAAGCGCAGAACCGCTCTAACCTTTTATTGTTACGCAACTCCGGACGGAAAACCGCTTCGCACTTTTCCTGAAATTGCTCTATTTGGTGCCGCAGCTGACCTTGCCCTCGACGGCATAGGGTTTTGCGCCGCCTGCGATCGTCAGGGAATAGGTGCCGCTGAAATTTGCCGCCGGCTTGCCGCGCTCGCCGGCGACGACCACCAGATCCAGTGTCGCTCCGCCGGTATCATCTTCGCCGCCGTCAAAGACCTCCATAAGCAGTTCGCCGTCGCGCGACCAGTGATTGGTCAGGTGCTGCGATTCGAAAACACGCTTTCCGAATACGGTTGATTCCTTGACGATGAGCGCGCCGCGGAAATGATTGAGCTTGTGGCCGGCGGTACTTTCGAAACCGCTTTCCAGCGTGAAGCGCGCTTCCTTGTCATCGGCGGAACAGAAGTAACGACTGTCGGCATGGGCAGTGCCTGCCGCACCGAGCAGTCCCGCAAGTACAATCATTCCCCGCCACATCGTCTAAACTCCCGAGACCGGCCCGACGGGCCTTCGCAAGCTTCAACCTAACGGCAAACCTGTTAATTTTTCCGGCACAGCGCCGCCATAGGCCCAATCGAGAAGTTCGACCGTATGGAGGATTGGCATGCCGGTGCCGGTGGCGATCTGGGTGATGCAGCCGATATTGCCGGTGGCGATAATATCGGCCTTGGTCGCCTCGATGTTCTTGACCTTACGTGCCTTTAGCACCGCCGAGATTTCCGGCTGCATGATGTTGTAGGTGCCGGCAGAGCCGCAGCACAGGTGGCCTTCGGCCGGATCGCGCACGGCAAAGCCCGCCGCTTTCAGCAATTGCTTCGGCGCGAGCGTGATCCGCTGGCCGTGCTGCATGGAACAGGCGGAATGATAGGCGACCGTGATGCCCTTTGGCATGTGTGCCGGCAGGTCGAGGGTTGCCAGATATTCAGTGACGTCCTTGGCCAGCGCCGAAACCCTGGCCGCCTTTGCGGCATAGGCTGGATCGAGGCGCAGCATGTGGCCGTAATCCTTGATCGTCGTGCCGCAGCCCGAGGCGGTGATGATGATCGCATCGAGGCCCTGCCCGTCGATCTCGCGCGTCCAGATATCGACATTGGCACGGGCGCTTTCGAGCGCCTGTTCGGCGCGGCCCATGTGATGGACCAGCGAGCCGCAGCAGACCTCGCCTTCCGGCAGCACGACCTCGACGCCGAGCCGCGTCAACAGCCGGATCGCCGCCGCGTTGATGCCGGGATCGAGCACCGGCTGCGCGCAGCCGGAAAGGATCGCCACCCGGCCGCGCCGTTCCGTCTCGGGCAGGTAGCTGCCGGGCTTTGCGAACGGCGAAGCAGCGGGGATGCGGCGCGGCGCAAGCGCCAGCATGGCGGCGAAGGGTTTCAGCGCGCCGCCCCGCATCAGACCGGCGAAGGGCCGGCCGAGACGGGCGAGATTGAGCGCCAGGCGGAAGCGGCCGGGATAGGGCAGCACGGCAGCAAGAATGGCGCGCGTCAGCCGGTTCATGAACGGGCGTTTGTAGGTCTTTTCGATATGGGCGCGGGCGTGATCGACCAGATGCATGTAATCGACGCCGGAGGGACAGGTGGTGACGCAGGCAAGGCAGGAGAGGCAGCGGTCGATATGGGTGACGACCTCGGCATCGGCGGGCCGGCCATTTTCCAGCATGTCCTTGATCAGGTAGATGCGTCCGCGCGGACTGTCGAGTTCGTTGCCGAGCGTGACATAGGTGGGACAGGTGGCGGTGCAGAAACCGCAATGGACACATTTGCGCAGGATCTGCTCGGATTCGGCGACATCAGGGTCGAGAAGCTGGGTCGGGGTGAAGTTGGTTTGCATCTAACGGGACCTCTGCTTTGGGAGGATGTCGGGCGTTGTGCCTGGAATACCCCTCTGTCCTGCCGGACATCTCCCCCACAAGGGGGAGATTGGCTGGGGGCTATGACGTCCCCAAACAATTCGGGCACTGCGACTCCGACACGGCAGATAGGAAGCGATGGTCCAACCTCTTGCCGATCTCCCCCCTTGTGGGGGAGATGTCCGGCAGGACAGAGGGGGGTAACTCGCGCGCAGAGCCATCTCATCCCTCACCCCATCTTCCCCGGACTAAAAATCCCCATCGGATCGAATTTCTCCTTCACCCGCCGCGACAGCATCGCCACCGCCTCGGGCTCGGGATGGAAGGCCGATGTAACCGCCCTCGCCTCACCCGATGCACGGATCAGCGTCGCGTGGCCGCCGCCGAGCGCCTTGATGTAGCGACGGACCTGCTCGGCTTCAGGGCCGGCCTCCATGCGCATCCAGACGAGGCCGCCCTGCCAATCGTAGAAGGCGTCGATGCCGGCCTCGAGGCGGAGGGCTGCGACCAGTTGATGGCCGGTGCCGGGGGCGACCGAGACACGCCAGACCGGTCGCGCAGTGCCGTCGGCATAGGGCAGCACGTCGCGGATTTCCTGCCAGAGCCTGTGGCTTTCCGGCTGCTCCAGCCGCGTGACGGTGGCGAAGGCCGACATTGCCGCGGCAAGCTTTTCGATGCGCACGTCGACCGAGCCCGGCAAGCCTTCGATGCGCAGAACCGTCGCCTCGCCCTCGGGCAATTTGCCGGCGAGGAATTTCCAGGTCACCGTCAGCGGCAGATGCGCCGTACCCGAGACTTCGACCGGCAGGGCCATCGCCGCCGCCATGGCGTTCGCCGCCTCGGCGTCGTTGAGGCATGATAGTACCACCGTCCGCTCCGTCTTCGGGCGCGGCGGCACACGGAAGGTGACTTCGGTGAGGAAACCGAGCGTGCCATGCGAGCCGGCAATCAGTTTGGCGAGGTCGAGGCCGGTGACGTTCTTCATCACGCGGCCGCCGGCCTTGATGATCTCGCCCTTGCCGTTAACGAAGCGCACACCGAGCAGGCTGTCGCGGGCGGCACCTGCGATCAGGCGGCGCGGGCCGGAGACATTGGCGGCGAAGACGCCGCCGATGGTCGGCTCGCCCGATGTTCCCATGAGAGGGCGATGATCCATCGGCTCGAAGGCGAGCATCTGGCCGCTCTCCGAAAGGGCGGCCTCGACCTCAGCAAGCGGCGTGCCGGATCGGACGGTCATGACCATTTCACCGGGATTATAAGCGACGATGCCGGAAAGTCCGGTCGAGCGCAGCCGGTCTTCGGCGGCAACCGCATTGCCGAAGCCCGAGCGGGTATTGCCGCCGCAGATATCAAGCGGCCGACCGGCTTCCGCGTGGGCGCGGACGATCGCCGCTGCCTCTTCCTCGCTCTTCGGCATCAGGTCGATCATGCGGCGGGGCGCCCTTCGAGCGGGAAGACCTTCGACGGGTTGAGGATCCAGCCGGGATCGAAGGCGGCACGCGCCGCCATCTGTTGGGCAAGGTCGGTCTCGGAATATTGATGCCGCATCAGGTCGCGCTTCTCGATGCCGACGCCATGTTCGCCGGTGAGGCAGCCGCCGGCATCGACGCAGAGCCTCAGAATATCGTTGCCGGCCGCCTCGGCACGGGCGGCATCTTCGGGATCATTGGCGTTGAAGAGGATCAGCGGATGCATATTGCCGTCGCCGGCATGGAAGACATTGGCAACGCGCAGGCCATAATGATCGACGATCTCGGCAGTCCTCTTCAGCACGTGGGAGAGCTGGCTGAGCGGCACGGTGCCGTCCATGCAGATATAGTCGGCGATGCGGCCGGTGGCGCCGAAGGCGGATTTGCGGCCCTTCCAGATCAGTGCCGCCTCGGTCGCCGACTGGCATTCGCGTACGGTCTTCACAGCGTGCCGGCGGGCGATCGCGACGATGTCCTTCAGCGTCGCGTCCATCTCCGCTTCCGATCCCTCGACCTCGACGATCAACAGCGCGCCGACATCGAGCGGGTATCCGGCATGGGCGAAGGCCTCGCAGATCTCGATCGCCGGCTTGTCCATGAATTCGATCGCGACCGGGATGATGCCGGCGGCGATGACATCGGCAACGCAGGCGCCGGCCTCTTCCGAGCTCTCGAATCCGAAGAGCACCGGGCGCGTACCTTCCGGCTTGGCGATCAGCCGCACCGTCGCCTCGGTGACGATGCCGAGCTGGCCCTCGTGGCCGCAGACGAGGCCGAGCAGATCATAACCTGCCGAATCCAGCGCCTTGCCCCCAAGCTCGATCACCGTGCCGTCGACCAGCACCATCCTGACGCCGAGCAGATTGTTGGTGGTGACCCCGTATTTCAGGCAGTGGGCGCCGCCGGAATTCATGCCGATATTGCCGCCGATGGTGCAGGCAAGCTGCGAACTCGGATCGGGTGCGTAGAAAAAGCCGTCCGCGGAGACGGATTCGGAAATATTGAGATTGGTAACGCCCGCCTGAACCACGGCGACGCGGTTCGGCAGATCGATTTCGAGGATGCTGTTCATCTTCGACAGGCCGAGCACGACGGCATCTTCCTGCGGAATGGCGCCGCCGGAGAGCGAGGTGCCGGCGCCGCGCGGCACGACGGGAATGCCGTAGCGGTTGCAATAGCGCATGATGGCCGAAACCTCGGCCGTGGTGCGCGGCAGGGCGACGGCGAGCGGCAGGCGACGATAGGACACGAAGGCGTCGGTCTCGAACGGCACCAGCTCGCGCGCCTCATGCACCAGGCATTCCGGCGGCAGAAGATCGGTCAGATCGGCAACGATCTGGGCGCGCCGTGCCAAGACATCGGCGCGGGGCTCGAGAAACGAAATGGCGTCGGACATGGCGTTCTCCCAGCGGGAAGATGACAGCGGAAGCCGGCCGCGAACCTCCCTGCTGCCGAGAAAACGGCTTAGCACTTTCCCGAAAGTGGCGCAAATGCTAAGCACTTATGCCAAAAGGGGAAAAAGTCACAAAACCTTATGACCAATCTGGGTGATCTCGAAATCTTTGCCAAGGTGGTTGCAACGGGAAGCAAGTCGCTGGCCGGGCGGGCACTCGGCTTTTCGCCGGCCGTCGTCTCCAAACGGATCAAGCGGCTGGAGGATCGGCTCGGCACCCGGCTTCTGCAGCGCACGACGCGACAAATCTCGCTGACGGAAGCCGGACAGGGCTTCTACGACCGCGTTCTCGGCATTCTCGCCGGGCTTGAGGAGGCGGAATTCTATATTTCCGGCCGCTCGGCACAGATGCACGGCACGCTGAAGATCTCGGCCCCGACCTCCTTCGGGCGCATGCATATCGCGCCGCATCTGAAGGCTTTCATGGAGACGCATCCGGAGCTGGCGATCAACCTGGTGCTGACCGACGAATTCAGCGACATCGTCGGCGGCGGTTTCGATCTGGCGATCCGCATCGCCGAACTTACCGATTCGAGCCTCGTTGCCCGAAGGCTGGCGCCGGTACGCCGGCTGCTCTGCGCTTCACCGGATTACCTTGCGGCGCATGGCGAGCCGAAGCACATCGACGAGTTGAAACGCCACCGCTGCCTGCCGGCCCACAATAACGACACCTGGCGGCTGAACGGGCCGGACGGGGCGCTGAGTCTCAGGCCGGAAGGCATGCTGATCACCAATTCCAGCGAGGTGATCCGCGAGGCTGTCATCGCCGGCCTAGGGGTCGCGCTGCGCTCCACCTGGGACATCGGTGAAGAGCTCAAAGCCGGCCGGCTGGTGCAGGTACTGCCGGCCTATGAAAGCTCCCACAATGTCGCGCTGTCGGCCGTCTATCCCAGCCGGCAGTTCCTGCCGGCCAAGGTGCGGTTGTTCATCGACTATCTGGCAGGGCTTTATGGCCCCGTCCCCTATTGGGAGCGCTGATCGCTGCGCCGGTTCAGCGCGCCAGCCTCTCGATGACGAGATCCAGCAGGGCGCGCAGCCGCGCCAGGCGCTTCATGTCGCGGTGATAGCCGACCCAGGTGTCGCGACCGGGCGGCGGTTCGCCGAGATCGACCAGTTCGATGGCAGCATGCGAATCGCCGAGCGGTCGTGGCAGGACGGCGAGCCCGGCGCCATTGGCACAGAGCGCCGCCTGCACATCGCGGCTGTTGCTGCACATGACGATCTCGGCCCGCGGCAACAGGCGACGCAGCCAGCCGACATCAGGCATGTCGCCGAAAGCCTCGTCCATGGTGACGAGGCGGGCGCCCGCTCCGTCGCCGGCTTCGGGGTGCAGCGCACCGCGGCTGATGTAAAGGCCGTATTCGATATGGATAAGCTTGCGCGATATGACCTCTGCTTCCGCGAAGGGCTGGATGCGAAAGACGAGGTCGGCTTCGCGTCGTGACAGGCTGAGAAGCCGGCTGTCGGTCAACAATTCGACCACCACCTTCGGATGGACTTGCGAGAATTCCGCCAGCACCGGCGAAAGCACATGCGCGCCGAACCAGTCGGATGAGGATAGCCTGAGAAAACCATCGAGTTGACGGCTGCCGCCGGCAAGGACGCGCTCGACGGCGAGCGCCTCCTCTTCGATGCGTTCGGCGCCGGCGAACACGGCCGCGCCTTCATCGGTCAGGACGAAGCCATCGGTCGTTCGCTGAAAGAGCGTCTGGCCGAGAGAGGTTTCAAGGGCACGCAGCCGCCTGCCCATCGTCGGCTGCGTCAGTCCGAGGCTGCGGGCCGCTGCCCCCAGCGTGCCGAACCGCGCGATCGCCAGAAATAGTTTGAGGTCGCTCCATTCCATCGCTAGAGCCTTTCCGGGTTAGATTGAAGCATTCTGCCGGAGCAGGTTTTCGTCAGGGCAGAGGCGATTGGCGAAGGGCATACCTTTTGGTACGTCCGAGCCGATCGCCTCTGATCCTGGCGGAAAGATGCCCGGCCCTTCGGGTTGGCTGAAACGGGCCGGCTGATCGACCGGCCGGCTTGGCCGTAGAGCCGGGCTACGACACGCGCCGGCCGGTCGACCATCCGACTCCGTTTGAGCCAACAGAATGCTGCAATCTAACGCGGAAAGGCTCTAGCATCCGCCAAACAAAAATGCATGGACTTCAGTCGTTATCTTTCATTTTCATTCGTGTTTCAATGAACCATCTTCTTAGAGAACAACTTGCTGCGGCGCGCTACGGACGCCACGATGCAAACGAAGGAGAGTTCGATGTCTGTACAATCAACAATGAAAGCGCTGCTGGCTGAAGCGCCGAATTCGCCATTGCGCGTCGCCGATATTGCAAAACCGGTTCCCGGCGCAGGCCAGGTTCTGGTGCGCATCAAGGCAAGCGGCGTCAATCCGCTCGACCTCAAGATCCGGGCCGGCAATGCGGCCCATGCCCGCCATCCGCTTCCCGCCATTGTCGGCATCGATATGGCCGGCATCGTCGAAGAGATCGGGGCTGGCGTCAGCGGTTTCCGCCAGGGCGACGCGGTCTACGGCATGACCGGCGGGGTCGGTGGCATTCAGGGATCGCTTGCCGAATTTGCAGCTGTCGACGCCGTGCTCTTGGCGCCAAAGCCGCAGAATCTGTCGATGCGCGAGGCAGCCGCCCTGCCGCTGATCTCGATCACCGCCTGGGAAGGGCTGGTCGACCGCGCCGGGGTCAAGGCCGGCCAGAAGGTTCTCGTGCTCGGCGGCGGCGGTGTCGGCCATATCGTCGCGCAGATCGCCAAGGCTGTGGGAGCCGAGGTTTATGTCGTCGACAGCGCTTCGAAAGCGGACTATCTCGCCGGCCTTGGTGCAACGCCGATCGATCGCGATGCGGAAACGGTGGAAACCTACGTCGCAGGACACACCGGCGGCAGGGGTTTCGATCTGGTCTACGATACGGTCGGCGGCCAGGGGCTCGATACGGCATTCCGAGCCGTCAGCCGGTTCGGTCATGTCGTGAGTTGCCTCGGCTGGGGAAGCCACGCGCTGGCGCCGCTCTCCTTCAAGGCCGCCAGCTATTCCGGCGTCTTCACGCTGCTGCCGCTTCTGACCGGCGAGGGACGCGCCCATCACGGTGAAATCATGCGGGAGATGACGAAGCTCGCCGAAGCCGGCAAGGTGATGCCGAAGCTCGACCCGCGCCGCTTCAGCCTTGCCGATACAGATGAGGCGCATCGGCTGATCGAAGACCGGCAGGCGGACGGAAAGCTCGTCGTCGAGATCGACTGATTTTAATCCGTCGGCTCTTAATCCGTCAGCCGAATCAGCGCGCCAGATCGAGATAGGCGTTCGCCACCCTAGCATCGATATCAGCGGGCACAGGCACGATGCAGGAATGGGGATCGGCCTCGCCCCTGGCGATGCGTTCCAGGCAGCGGGCCTGGAGGGTGAAGCCGAGATCCATCGACTCGACGGTATTGCCGAGCGGCCGCGGGCCGGCGAGATTGGCCATGTGACCGCCGCCGAGCACATGGAAGGATCGGCCGTCGCTCAGATGGAAGCTCTCGATATGATCGGCCTCATAGCTGTCGATGCCGGCGACATTCGGATGGCGGCGGAAGGCATCGACATCGATCTCATGCGGGAAATGGCCGCCGTTCATCAGGATCGCGCCGTCCTTGACGAGCGGCAGGTCGGCTGCCGTCACGATGCCGGCAGAACCGGTGACGGTGACGATGATATCGGCCGAGCGGATCGCTGCGTCGCGCAGCGGTGTGATGAAACCATCGAGATGAGCTTCGAGCGTCGTCACCGGGTCGAAATCGACGACGCTGACGGCGGAAAAGCCATTGCGGAAACAGGCGGCTGTGCCCTTGCCGCAGGCGCCGTAGCCGAAGACCGTCACGCGCTTGCCGTTGGTGGAGCGGTTGGTGAAGCGCAGGTAGCTTTCAAACAGGCTCTGGCCGACGGCATGCCTGTTTTCGGCGAACTGCTTGATCGGGCTATCGTTGATGACGAGGATCGGCAGGTTCAGCCGCTCGCGCAGCGGCAGCAGACGGGTGCGGCCCGAGGTGGTTTCCTCTGTACCGCCACGGAGATTGGCATAGGGCTTTTCTGCCGCGATGGCGAAAAGATCGCCGCCATTGTCGAGCAGCAGATCCGGCTTTTCAGCAATGACCGCTTCGAGGCTCTGATGATGAGCGGCAGGATCGGTCGTCTGCGTGGCAAAAACAGTGATGCCTTGGGAACGCAGGAACTCGACGGTCGAAGGCTGGGTGCTGTTGAGATTGCCGGTGCAGACGAGACGTGCGCCGCCGGCGCGAAGCGTCATCAGCAGCGCCACCGTCTTCGGCTCGAGGTGAATGCCGGTGCCGATCGACAGGCCCTCGAAAGGACGCGTCCGCTCGAATTCGGCCGCCGTCGCCTTGAGCAGCCGGCAGCCGTTGCCGATCCAGTCGATGCGGGTTGCGGTCTTTTCCATTGTCTCTTCCTATTTGCGTATCGTGCTGTTTTTAGCGGAGCAACAGGGCTGCGAATATGGAAGTAATTCTGACGAAGGAGCAGAAAATCTGCCGTTTTCAGGTAGGCGTCCCGCAACGAAGCAGCCAGCCGGACAGGGTCGCGAAGGCCGGCCGCTTCGCATCCGGCGTACGGCAGCAGAGGCTGTAACCCGGCAGCCGGGAGATGAAGCCATAGGGCGCGACCAGATACCCGCGCTGAAGATCGTCCTCGATCGAAGCGCGTGGCGCAAGCGCGATGCCAAGCCCGGAGCGGGCGGCACCCAGCGCCAGCAGCAGATCCTCGAATTCCTGGACGCGGGAAAAGACGACCGGCGGCGTGCCGCTTTCGGCAAACCATTCGTCCCAGAGCTTCGGAACGCTGCGGCTGGCGAGCATCGTCAGCGCGCCCATCGCCGCCGGATCGCTCGATAGTGTCGCGGCAAGCGAAGGCGTCGCGACCGGGCCGAACTCGTCCTCCATGAACCGCAGGGCCGAAATGCCTGCCGCCGGCCGGTATTCGCCGCCCATGATCACAGCGTCCAATTCGGGGTGCATCCGCAGCGGCTCGACCATCGTCATCGGCACGATGTCTACGGTATCGCCGAGGCTCGCCTGCATGTCTGCCATACGCGGCATCAGCCACCAGACCGCGAAGGCTGAGGGCACGCCGAGCCGAATACGGCTCGGCACGGCGCCTGCAAGTTCCAAAGCGGCGCGCTGCAGAATGTCGAAAGCCGCACTCGAAGCTTCGGCAAAAGCCCTAGCCTGCAAGGTCGGGACCAGCCCGCGGCCGTCACGCGTGAAGAGCTTGCGGCCGAAATGATTCTCTAGCGTATCGATCTGCTGGCGCACGGCGCCACGCACCACATTCAGCTCTTCGGCAGCCTTGAGAATGCTGCCGTGACGACAGACGGCTTCGAAGGCGCGGATGGCGTTGAGCGGTGGCAGACGCATGAGGACGACATTCAAAAAATCACGGTTGACCACTAGATCTCGCCATTGAACGAAAGGCAAGATCACGCCATATTGTACAGCTGTGCAATGTGACGCATTCGAGACAGGGCGTGACGGATTTTCCGGACCTGTCCGGCCTCGATTTCCCTATGAACGGCGTTAATCGCGGTGCAAATCGTTCTGCGGCCTTTTGGATTGCGTAAGCTTTCCGTGATATATGTATATGAGTGATTCCTAACGACGACTGCGAAGGTGACCCGACCATTGACTCTTCTGGCCCGACTGGCTTCCGATGTGCAACTGATGTTCCGGCGACCGCCGCGACAGCAATACGGCGCCCTCTGCTATCGGGCAAAGAAGAAGAGCGGCGAGGTCGAGGTGCTATTGATGACCAGCCGCGACACCGGCCGCTGGGTCATTCCCAAGGGCTGGCCGATGACGGGCAAATGCGCCCATGAGGTCGCGATGCAGGAAGCCTTTGAAGAAGCGGGCGTCCGCGGCGTTGTCGAAACCGAGACGCTCGGCGCCTATAGCTATCCGAAGGTGCTGCGCGACGGAGTGCAGGTGATCTGCAAGGTGCAGGTCTATGCGCTCGAAGTCACCGAGATGGCGAAGAATTTCAAGGAAAAAGGCGAGCGCCGCATTGAATGGGTTTCGCTTGATGAGGCTGCAACGCGCGTGCGTGAACCGGAGCTCCGCCACCTTTTCCTCGCCTTCAAGCAAAGGATGACCGACAGGCTTTCGGCCAAGGCGGCGAAGCAAATTCCAGCGGAATGAATCCTGCCATCTTGCGCTGCTAAGAAAGCAGCGTAGAAGCAGCTTTATTCTCAGGAAAAAGAATGCCGCCACGTCCCGTAGTTCTCACGAAACGCACGCTCGACAAGGACCTTGACAAGATCACCCATGTCGAGGACGCGGCAAAGCATGTTTTGCGGCGGCTGGTGACGCCCGGTCTCGGATTGATCTTCGTCGGTCTGGCCATGCTCTTTGCCGGTGTCTATGTGTTCGACCAGCCGGGAGCGGTTCTCGTGGTGGCGGCGGCAGCCCTTGCCGGCTACATGGCGATGAATATCGGCGCCAATGATGTGACCAACAATGTTGGTGCCGCCGTCGGCGCGCGCGCCATGACGATGGGCCAGGCGCTGGTCATCGCCGCGATTTTCGAGGTGCTTGGCGCCACGGTCGCCGGCGGCGACGTCGTCAAGACGATTTCCGCAAACCTTGTCGATACGGTGCATGTGCCGCAGGCGATGACGGGCTGGATCATGATGGCGGCGCTGACGGCCGCTGCCCTCTGGGTCAATCTTGCAACCTGGATGAAGGCGCCGGTTTCCACCACCCATGCGATCGTCGGGGCGGTGATCGGCGCCGGCATCTCAGCCGTCGGGCCGGAGCCGGTGAACTGGCGTGTGATACTAGAGATCACAACGAGCTGGATTACCTCGCCGCTGATCGGCGGGCTGATCGCCGCCGGGCTGCTTTATTTCGTCAAGACCTTCATTATCTATCGCGACGACAAGCTCGCAGCCGCGCGGCGCTGGGTGCCGGTCCTGGTCGCGGTGATGGCCGGCGGTTTCATGGCTTATATGGTGCTGCAGGTGTCACCCCCGGGCAGGTTTCAGCCGCTGACCGTCCTCCTCGTCGGGATCGGCATCGGGCTGGTGAGCTGGCTTGCCGCCCGGCCGCTCGTGCTCGCCCAAGCGCAGGATCTCGAAAACCGCAACAGCTCATTGCGGACGCTGTTCCGGCTGCCCCTGATCGGCTCCGCGGCGCTGCTATCCTTCGCGCATGGCGCAAACGACGTTTCGAACGCGATCGGGCCGCTTTCGGCGATCGTCCAATCGGTCGGTATCGACGGCAACGGCGGCGTCGGCCATCCGCCGCTCTGGGTGATGCTGATCGGCGCCCTCGGCATCTCCGTCGGGCTGCTGCTCTTCGGACCGCGCCTCATTCGCCTCGTCGGCGAGGAGATCACCAAGCTTAATCCGATGCGAGCCTATTGCGTCGCGCTGTCGACCGCCTTTACCGTCATCGTCGCCTCCTGGCTCGGCCTGCCGGTCAGCACCACGCATATCGCCGTCGGCGCCGTCTTCGGCGTCGGATTCTTCCGCGAATGGTACACGCGCCATTCGAAGACCCGCATCGCCTATATCAGACGCAAGGCCGAGAGCTTCGATATCGACGAGCCGGAAGAGCCGAACATCTATGAGACGCGCCGGCGCTATCTCGTGCGCCGCTCGCATTTCATGACGATCGTCGCCGCCTGGATCGTTACCGTGCCGGTTTCAGGTGCGCTTGCGGCAATGATTTATTGGGTTATGTTCGCGATCTTCGTCTGAAACCCCGAGTTTTTTAAATGCGCGCCAATTTCCGCATGCAACGGCTTTTCGTCGATGCGCCGCTTACGAGCGGCGCCGTCGTAGAAGCGAATGCCGATCAGTTCAACTATCTCTCCAACGTCCTGAGGATGGAGGACGGTGCAGAGATCCTGCTCTTCAACGGCCGCGACGGCGAGTGGAAGGCTGCCCTTTCCTTCCCGACGCGCAAACGTATCCTTTTGACGGCAACCGAAGAGACGCGGCCGCAGCCGCAGCCTTGCGACCTGCATTATCTTTTTGCGCCGCTCAAAGTCGGCCGCATGGACTACCTCGTGCAGAAGGCGGTCGAAATGGGCGCCGGCCTGCTGCAGCCGGTCATGACCCAACACGTGCAGGGCAAGATCACCAATCTCGACAAGCTGCGCGCCAATGTCGTCGAAGCGGCGGAGCAATGCGGCATCCTCGGCATTCCCGATGTGGCCGAGCCGGTGAGGCTTCTCGACCTGCTCGACCGCTGGCCGAGCGAGCGCCGCATCATCTATTGCGACGAGGGCGATGCCGGGCAGAACCCGCTGCTGGTGCTATCGGCGGTCCGGGAAAGACATCTCGCCCTGCTGGTCGGGCCGGAAGGCGGCTTTTCGGAGGAAGAACGGGCACGGCTTCGAAGCCTCGATTTCGTCACCGCCATTCCGCTCGGACCGCGCATCCTGCGGGCCGATACGGCAGCTGTCGCGGCCCTGGCGGTGGTGCAGGCGGCAATCGGCGACTGGAACTGACTTGGAAAACGGGTTGACATGGAAACCGGCGCTATTTTTTTGATGCGTCGTTGAAAGAATTTCACTTGCAACATAGGTGGCTTGGGTCCAAATCAGCCTTCCAATTGCCCGGCCCCCTGGGCGCCTTTTTGAATACAGGTATCCCGCATGGCCCGCGACACTACCGACCAGACACCGCTCTCTTCGGTCCAGGATCTGACCGATTATATCGCCGCGGGCAACAAGCCGCGGGAGCGCTTTCGGATCGGCACCGAACATGAGAAATTCGCTTTCTTCCGCGCCGACAACAGCCCGGTTCCCTATTTCGGCGATGCCAGCATCTCGGCCCTGTTGACCGGCTTGCAGAGAAAAAGTGGCTGGGAGCCGATCACCGACGGCGGCAACATCATCGGGCTTGCCGAGCAGAACGGCATGGGCGCGATCTCGATCGAGCCCGGCGGCCAGTTCGAACTCTCCGGCGCACCGCTGGAGACGATCCATGAGACCTGTCGGGAATCGAACCAGCATCTGGCGACGCTGCGCGAAATCGCCGAACCGATGGGCATCCGCTTCCTTGGCATCGGCGGCAGTCCCAAATGGACCTATGCGGAAACCCCGCAAATGCCGAAGTCACGCTACGAGATCATGACCCGCTATATGCCGAAGGTCGGCACCCAGGGTCTCGACATGATGTACCGCACCTGCACGATCCAGGTGAACCTCGACTTCTCGTCTGAAGCCGACATGCGCAAGAAGATGCGCGTGTCGATGAAGTTGCAATCGCTGGCGACCGCGCTCTTTGCATCCTCGCCCTTCACCGAGGGCAAGCTGAACGGGCTGCTCTCCTGGCGCGGCGATATTTGGCGCGATGTCGACAACCGGCGCTCCGGCCTGCTCGATTTCACCTTCCGCGACGATTTCGGTTTCCGTGATTATGCCGAGTGGGCGCTCGACGTGCCAATGTATTTCATCGTCCGCGACGGCCGCTATCATGACTGTACCCATGTCACCTTCCGCCAGTTCATGAACGGCGCATTGAAGGGCGAGGTCGCCGATCCGGCGCCGACCATGGGCGACTGGACCAACCATCTTTCGACACTCTTCCCCGATGTGCGGCTGAAGCGTTTCCTCGAAATGCGCGGCGCCGACGGCGGCCCGTGGCGGCGCATCTGTGCCTTGCCGGCCTTCTGGGTCGGCCTGCTCTACGACGATGCGGCACTCGATGCCGCTGACGAGTTGACGAAGGATTGGAGCTTTGCCGAGGTCCAGGAACTGCGCAACGCCGTTCCCGCCGAGGGGTTGACGGCTCAGTTTCGCGGACACCCGCTCTTCGACATGGCGCGCGAGGTGATCGGTATTTCGAGGGCCGGCCTCAAGGCGCGCGGCAGGCTCAACGGGGAAGGCCAGAACGAGAGCATCTTCCTGGCGCCGCTCGAAGAAGTGCTCGCCAAGAAGGCGACGCTCGCCGAGGATCTGCTGGCACTCTATCACGGCCGCTGGCACGGCTCCGTGGAACCGGTCTTCGAGGACTATCAGTACTGAGCCTGACACAAAGCGGTTCCGCTTTCCCCGGAATCGCTCTGACAGCCCCTATTGTCGACGGTCTCCGAGCACGGGCGTAGAGGCCGGCGGCATGGTGCTCCACGCGACCTGCCGCTGGAACCTTAGCCGAACGCTCTAGCGAAATTCCTCCCTAAGATCTTATGGCAAAAAGCCGTTTGCGCATTGCCATTTCCGGTTATAGTGGCGTTACAATGCGTCACGACCTGGGGAAAGGGACTTCCATGCTGCCACTCTTCGACATGATGATGCAGGCGCAGAACGGCGCGGCGATGGAGGCGATCGCCCGCCAGTTCAACCTCGCACAGGAACAGGCGACGAAGGCAATGGCGGCGCTGATGCCGGCCTTTTCCGCCGGGCTGAAGCGCAGCACCAGCAATCCCTATGATTTCGTTGGGCTGATGCAGGCGGTCTCCTCCGGCAACTATGCGCGATATTTCGAGGATATGAACCGGGCCTTCACGCCGGAGGGCATTTCCGACGGCAACAACATCCTTGCCCAGCTTTTCGGCTCGAAGGAGGTTTCGCGCGCAGTCGCCGCCCAGGCGGCGCAGATGACCGGCATCGGCCAGGATATCTACAAACGGATGCTGCCGGTGCTGGCCGATACGCTGATGGGCGGGCTCTTCAAGCAGACGACCGGCCAGATGGCGTCGCCGGTCAATCCCTTCTTCAACACGGCGATGGGCGAGACAATCCAGAAATGGCTTGAGAGTACCGGCTTCGCCCCCAAGCCGGCCCCAGAGCCCAGCGTCTTCGACAATCCCTTTACGCAGGCGATGCAGCAGATGTTTTCGGTGCCGAAGCCTGCGCCAACACAGACGCCGAACCCCTTCCTCGACAATCCCTTCGCCAAGGCCTTCCAGGAGATGATCGGCGGGCTCGGCCAGCAGCCGGCAGCCCAGACTAAGACCAAGACGCCTGAAGCGCCGAAGGAAGAGGCGAAGGGCAATGCCGACAGCTATACCGAGATGCTGAACGCCATGTTCGACAGCGGGCTGGAAGTGCAGAAGAACTATCAGAGGAACCTGGAAGCGATCTTCGAAACCTATCGGCCGAAGCCCCCGCCCAAGACGAGCGAATAACCCCGGATGCGGGACTTTAGCACGTAAAAAAACCCGGAGATGGCTTGGGAAAGCCGATCACCGGGTCAAGCGGCAGGGCTATTGGCTATCACCCTGCGGGGAAACTTAACGCTCCTGCTCTTCGTAGGGGCGCAAGAACGACGACAGGCGCCAGCGATTGCGCGCCGAGCGCGTCAGATGTTCCGACGGGTCCTCGAAGAAGGTCGAGGCCAGGAACGCAGAGGTCAGGTCGGCCCTGCTGAGGCCGATATCCCTCAGCTGCGTGTCGTTCAGATCATGCAGCGCATTGATCTCCATGCGATTGCGGAACACGCGAAAGAGGGAGGCCAACGGTGCGAGGCCTGCTGCCAGACGCTGGGAAAACGTCGGGGTGAGCTTGCCGCAGTCGAGTTCTATTGTTCGGTCTGTCATGCGCATGGGACTCTCCTTTCTTTCGAATTCTTTTAGGCGCGCAACAACCCACCCCTCCCGCGAGGTCATGCGGGAAGGAGCAAGGCTGAATCGGCTCGGACAGGCAGGGCGTCTGTCCTTCACTTTGCTTGATTTGCATCCCGAAGATGTCAAAGACCTATTGATCAGTCCAACGAATGTTTCTAATGATTATCATCAGCTATCTTTATGGGTGAAAACATGTCCGCGCCTCTTGATCTCGACCAATTGCAGACTTTCATCGCCATCGTCGATTCCGGCAGCTTCACCAAGGCCGCCGACCGGGTCTACAAGACCCAATCGGCCGTCTCCATGCAGATGCGCCGTCTCGAGGAACGCATCGGCAAGCAGCTGTTCATCAAGGACGGACGCGGCAACCGACTGACGGTCGAGGGCGAAAAACTGCTCAACTATGCCCGGCGCATCATTCGCCTCAACAATGAGGCGATTGCGGCCTTCGACGACAACAGGCTGGAGGGGATGCTGCGCATCGGCACGCCGGACGATTATGCCGACCGCTACATGCCCGAAATCATCGGCCGCTTCGCCAAGACGCATCCGAATGTCGAGCTCTATATCGTCTGCGAACCCTCGGTGGATCTTGCCGAGCGCATGCATAAGGGCGAGCTCGATATCGCGCTCGTCACCCACAATCCGCGCGAGCGCATGTCCGATGTGGTGAGAACCGAGCCGCTCTGCTGGGTGGGCTCGGCCAACCATCCGATCCGCGACGACGCACCGGTGCCACTTGCCGTCGGCCGGCGCGACTGCCAATGGCGCCAGCTCGCCTGCTCGGCGCTCGATGCTGTGGGGCGCGAGCACCAGATCCTGTTCACCAGCTGGTCCTGCACCGTCGTTGCCGCTGCCGTGCTTGCCGGCATGGCCGTTTCGGTGATGCCGGAATCGGCACTGCGGACGGGCATGAAGGTGCTGAGCCAGGCGGACGGCTTTCCGGCGCTGCCGCCGGTGCAGATCGGCATCATGAAGCGGCCGGGCGTTTCGCTCTCGCTGATGAACGCTATTACGGCGCACATCACCGCCTGTCTCGACAACATCACGCCTGCTGTCGTCGACGACAGCCTCGAGGCGGACGTCAAATCCGCCCAGGCGCGGCTTTATCCGCGGCTGAAGGCGGCCAATATGGTCCCAAGCTGGTAAGAGCTCTCAGGCGGCGCGCGGCAGGGTCGTGGCAAAAAGGGAGGCGCGGATTACGCGCTTCCACTCATCGAGCATGCGCCGCGCCAAGGCCTCCTCGCTCACGGCGGCTAGCCGGATGACAGCACCGATCAGGTGGCTGAACAGGTAAGTGCGCGCATACATGTCTTCGTCGCAAAAGTCGGGAGCCAGCTGGCGCACGGCGTCATGGAAGATGCCGGCGACGCGACCGCTATGTTCGATATTCAGCTGCAACAGATCCTGATCGGTCTCCGTTCCCATCCAGACGCCGAGATAGACGGGATCGTTGTGGTAGGAATCGTAATACCAGTCGATGATGGCGCAGACGCGGTCCAGCGCCTGGTCGAGTGACTGGACGTCGGAAAACATCGCCGCCATCTTCGCCTGGATCGCCGAGGCGTGCTGGTCGAACAGGGCTTTGACGATTGCCGCCTTCTCCGGGAAATACTGGTAAACCGAACCGATCGGCACCTTGGCGGCAATGGCGAGTTCCGTCATCCGCATGGCGCTGACGCCTTTTTCGGCGATGATCTTGGCGGCGGCAGCGAGAATGAGGTCCAGCCTCTGGATGCTGCGCTCCTGCTTCGGCTTCCTGCGCAAGCCGATGCGTTCCATGCTTTCCGCGCCCATGTCGTTCCCACTCTTTTTGTTCACGGCGAAAGGCATGTGCCAAACCACCGCGTCGAGCCGATATGACATGCAGGCCTTCATCCGCGGTAAATGGAAACACTCGCATTTTAACGGCTGGGAAAAGCGTGCGAAAACGGTGCGCTATCGTACAATTCGAAGTGCTACGGCGTCCTGTGCACGACTGAAACAGACGCTCGGCGCCGCACGCATATCGAGTCAGAATTTCACCGGCAGCGCCGCCTGCGCCCCATGCTGCTGTGTGTTGTCTGCGATCTTGGGAATGGCCCAACGTGCGGCGGCCATCTTGCCGCCGATGCCGGCATGTTCGGTCGTCGCGCTGCAGCACTTTGAATTGCTGCAGATCTTATCCTTAGATCGATCCCGATTTAAGGAATTATGTAGCAGGTGGCGGGCAAGTGATGGGGCGGTAGCGCCTGCCGCCTCAACTCATTACCATCCATGCGCCGAGCCAGACCCACATGGCGGCAAGCACCAGGTAACCGGCGGCGAAGATCGGGCTGCGATAACGCAGGTCGTTGCTGGTGACATGGATGGCGGCGTGGGCGTAGCGCAGGGCGACGAAGGCCCAGGCGAGGCCGGCGGAAACGAGATTGTCAGCCTCGGTGATATAGAGAAGAATGCAGCAGGCGTAGAAGAGAACCGGCAGTTCGAACTGGTTGGCGAGACAGTTCTTGACGGCAAGGCTTTCGGCCGGCTCGCGGCGGTTTTCGCGATAATCCGATTTCGCGATGGTGCCGGCGCGGACCATTTTTGCGCGCCGAAGCCCAAGAAGCGCATACAGACCATAGACCAGGGCCACATGGGCAAGGAGTGGCCAGAATATTTGATAGCCGGTCATATGGCCGCTTCCTTTCTGCTTCCGCATTTGTTGCGCGTATGACAGCGCCGCGCGTCTTTCCGGCACGCAAAGGACGCTGTAATACCTTGAGTTGCTGCATAATTTTCTCCTTAAATCGATTCCGAATTAAGGACTTATGCAGTAGCCGAAAGGAGAACCGGACACCAGCGCCGCTCAGGCCGAAGGCGGCCTCAATCCTGGCGCGGCGAGAGCCAGCGACCGATGGCAAGCCGGACGATGAGGATGAAACAGATGGCGAGGCTTGCGAATTTCAGCCGCGTCATCCATGGCAGTAGCTGCGTTGCAACAGCAGAGGGCGCACCGTTGCCGAAGGCGATGAGGCTCGAGATATTCTCGCCGTAGTCGGCAATGCCGTAGATGAACGGCAGCAGGTAAACCGCTTTGCCAATGACCGGATGCAGCGATTGGCCGAACCACGAACCAACAGGACCGAGCTTGAGGAAGGCGAAGAACAGCAGCGCCGTCAGCAGTGCCGGAAAGATCAGCTCCGGCCCGAAATACATGGCGCGTAGCAGCCTGGTCGCTGTCTCGTTCTCATCGAGCAGCTTCTGCATGTGGAAGACGGCCGACTCGTCGTAACCGGCGAAATAGGTGTCGAGCACCGCCTGGCCGGTTTCATGCTTGAAGGGAACGACGAAGCCGAAGGTCGTCCAGGCAAGCACGGCAAGGCAAAGGGCTGCGAGCAGCGCGACGATCCAGAGAGGAATCCCACTGCCCGCTTTCATGATCAGAGGCCAGCGCCCGGATAGTTCGGGCTCTCGCGGGTGATCGTCACGTCATGGGCGTGGCTTTCGCGAAGACCGGCACCTGAGATGCGCACGAACGTGGCGCGGTCCTGGAATTCCTTGAGGTCCTTGCCGCCAACATAGCCCATGGCCGCCTTGAGGCCGCCGGCAAGCTGGTGGATGACGCCCGAGACCGGCCCTTTGTACGGCACCTGACCTTCGATGCCCTCAGGCACGAGCTTCAGCGTGTCGCGCACCTCAGCCTGGAAATAGCGATCAGCGGAGCCACGGGCCATGGCGCCGACGGAACCCATGCCGCGATACGCCTTGAAGGAGCGTCCCTGGTAAAGATAGACCTCGCCCGGGCTCTCATCGGTACCAGCAAGCAGCGAGCCGATCATGACGGCGGAAGCGCCGGCGGCGATCGCCTTGGCAAGATCGCCGGAGAACTTGATGCCGCCATCGGCGATGACGGGCACGTCTTGATCATTCGCCGCCTGCACCGCCGACATGATCGCGGCGAGCTGCGGCACGCCGACGCCGGCGACAATGCGCGTCGTGCAGATCGAGCCCGGACCGATGCCGACCTTGACGGCATCCGCACCGGCATCGATCAGCGCCCTGGTGCCGTCATAAGTGGCGACGTTGCCCGCCATGATGCGCACCGAGTTGGAGAGCTTCTTGACGCGGGAGACGGCATCGAGGACGCGCTGCGAATGGCCATGGGCGGTATCGACGACCAGAAGGTCGACGCCGGCTTCGATCAGGCGCTCGGCGCGCTCGAAGCCGTCATCGCCGACGCTGATGGCGGCGGCGGCGCGAAGCCTGCCCTGCGCATCCTTGGAAGCGTTCGGGTTCAGCTGCGACTTCTCGATGTCCTTGACGGTGATGAGGCCGACGCAGCGGCCCTCGGTATCGACGACCAGCAGCTTCTCGATGCGATGCGAATGCAGCAGGCGCTTGGCCTCCTGCTGATCGACGTTTTCCTTGACGGTGACCAGATTGTCCTTGGTCATCAATTCGTGGATCTTCTGTTCGGGATCGGAAGCGAAGCGGACGTCACGGTTGGTCAGGATGCCGACGAGGCGGCCGGACTTCTCGACGACTGGGATGCCGGAGATGCTGTAGGACTTCATGAGCGCGAGCGCATCGGCAAGCGTCGCATCGGGGCCGATCGTTACCGGATTGACGACCATTCCGCTTTCAAACTTCTTCACCTGCCGGACCTGCTCGGCCTGCTCGATCGGCGTCAGGTTACGATGAATGACGCCGAGCCCGCCGGCCTGGGCCATGGCGATCGCCAGGCGGCTCTCGGTGACGGTATCCATGGCGGATGAGATGATCGGGATGTTGAGTTCGAAATCGCGGGCGATACGGGTGGAGATATTCGTCTGGCCGGGCATGACCTCGGAATGTCCCGGCTGCAGCAGCACGTCGTCGAAGGTAAGCGCGTCTGCGCCGGTTGCCGTTTCAATGATGCGTGCCATGGCCAAATTCCTTCATTTAATAAAAATGCGACCCTGTCCGGAAACGAATCGTCCGCCCCGTCGGTCTGCATGGGTTGCTTGGAAGTTGGCGAGGGCTGGTAACACGTCTATGACAGGAAGGAAATAGCAAAAAGCCCGGCATGTCAGCCGGGTTCGTCATGGGTGCCATGCGCGAGGAGCATTGCGGGAAAAGCGCTAAGCATTTTTCGGTCCGGAATGGTTTAAATACAATATGTTATAGCGGTATGTTATAGCGGTCAGCGCTTTCGTGAAAGCCTGAACCGCTTCGGATCAGATGTCGAACTGATAAGTCTTCGGTACGAAGCGATAACCGCCATCCTACCTCTCGACGAAGCCGACTGCCGGGAACGGCATGTGGTAGCCAAGGAAGGCGATCTTTTCGGTCGCGATCATCTCGATAGCGGGCATTCTTGAAGGCAGCCGCCCCGCCAGCAAGCCAAAGCCTGCGGCGAAGACGGCGCGCCGCTTCATTCGCGTCGAAATTGGCATATATCCATTCTCCCATGACGCGCGGTGTTCGCAGCCCGGCCTCGATGACATTTCCGGCCGGATTTCTTGCCCCGGCCAAGTAAACATATGTCAATCTTGACGGGCGACGTTGATGCGCAAGCCGTCTCACGCAGACGTGAAGCAAAGGTGCCGTCGACCCGGATTTGGGGATTGGCAGAACTCGCAGCTGGGACTAAACAGCACGGGCCTCTCCAGCTCCAATCCGCTGCCCCATCAAGGCTCCCGCCTATGAATAGCATCGTCCCGCTGATCCTTGCCGTCGCCCTTTTCATGGAACAGATGGATTCGACCGTCATTGCGACGGCGCTGCCGGCGATTGCCGCGGATTTGCATGTCGGGCCGATCACGCTGAAGCTGGCGCTGACCTCCTACATGGTGGCGCTGGCGGTGTTCATCCCGGTCAGCGGCTGGATGGCCGACAGGTTCGGCGCCAAGAAAATCTTCCGCCTTGCCATCTCCGTCTTCGTCATCGGCTCGATTTTCTGTGCCGTCTCGTCCAACCTCGTCGAATTCGTGTTTGCCCGCTTCCTGCAGGGCATGGGCGGCGCGATGATGACGCCGGTCGGCCGGCTCGTGCTGGTGCGCACGACTAAGCGCAGCGACCTGGTCTCGGCCATGGCGCTGCTCACCATCCCCGCGCTTGTCGGCCCACTCACCGGCCCGCCGCTCGGCGGCTTCATCACCACCTATTTCAGCTGGCACTGGATCTTCCTGATCAACGTACCGGTCGGCATCATCGGCATCTGGCTTGCGACGATCTTTCTGCCGGAGGTGGAAGCGACTGCGCCGCCTCGGCTCGATTTCACCGGTTTTGTGCTGACCTCGCTATCGGCTGCGGGCGTCGTCTTCGGTCTGTCGGTGGTCAGTCTGCCGGCCCTGCCCCCGATCATTGGCGTCACCGCCACCGTAATCGGCCTCATCTGCGGCTTCCTCTACGTGCGCCATGCCAAGCGGCATCCGGCGCCGATCCTCAACCTCAACCTGTTCAAGAACCCGACGTTTCGGTCCTCCACCTTGGGCGGCACGCTGTTTCGCATTTGCGTCGGTGCCATGCCCTTCCTGACGCCGCTGATGCTGCAGCTCGGCTTCGGGCTGACGCCATTCCAATCCGGCCTCATCACCTTTGCCGGAGCGATCGGGGCGATCACCACCAAGTTCATGGCAAAGCGCGTCTTCGCCGCTGCCGGCTTCCGCACCACGCTTCTCGGCGCCGCCATGGTGACGACCCTGGTGACTGTCATCACAGGCCTTTTCACGCCGTCGACGCCGCACCTCGTCATCATCGGCGTGCTGCTGCTCGGCGGCTTCTCCCGCTCCTTCATGTTCACCGGCGTCAATGCGCTTGCCTTCGCCGATATCGATGATGCCGAGGCGAGCCAGGCGACATCGATGAGCTCGGTGATGCAGCAGGTCAGCCTGGCGCTCGGCGTTGCGGTTGCCGCCGCGATCCTGGAGAGCTCGATCCATATCAGGGGCGAAGCGCTACAGGTTGCCGATTTCCACCTTGCCTTCTACATCATTGCCGGACTGACCGTCATTGCAACCATTCCCTTCGTCAGAATGGACCGCAATGCCGGCGCAATCGTTTCCGGCCACCGCTCCAAGTCGATGACGGCAGCAACGGTCGAAGCAGAACAGCAGGCGGTGAAATAGGCAACCGCTACTCCGGGTTTTCGCAGACGGCAGAGAGCTTGTTGCCGTCGAGATCACGGATATAGGCGGCATAGAAATGGGCATGGTAGGAGCGCAGGCCGGGCTCGCCCTCATCCACGGCGCCTGCCGCAATCGCCGCGGTATGGAAGGCATCGACATCCGCCCGCGTTTCGGCCGCCAGCGCGATCATGGCGCCATTGCCTGAGGTCGCCCGGCGGTGATTGAACGGCGTCACCACCCAAAAGCGACAGCGCGTATCGCCCTCGGCGGAATAGCCGATTTCCTCTTCGGAAGAGCGCTGGCGGCGATAGCCGAGGGGAGACAGCACGGCATCATAAAAATGCCCTGCGCGATAAAGATCGTTGGTTCCGAGCGTGACGTAAAGAAGCATGGGATCAGCGGTTCAAATCCTCACAGCGCCGCGCGACCTTTCGGACACGCAAAGGACGCGGCAACGCTTTCCATTGCTGCCTACCTTATCCTTAAATCGATCCCGATTTAAGGAATTATGCAGCCGATCGCCATCATCCGTCAGGACCGGCTTGAAGATCAAGCTTCTTCTGCTTGGCCTTCGGCCTTGCGCCCCTTGAACCCCTTGGCCAGCAGGAACATCTCGACCGATTCGGCGCGCGACGAGTTCGGCTTGACATGAACGACCTGGCGGAAGTTCTGCTTGAGCATGGCGAGCAGCTCACGCTCGGTTCCGCCCTGGAAGGTCTTGGTGAGGAAGTGCCCGCCTTCCCCCAGCACTTCGACGGCGAAATGCGCTGCCACTTCGCAGAGATGCATGGTGCGCAGATGGTCGGTGCGGTGGTGGCCGGTGGTGGGTGCTGCCATGTCTGAGATCACGAGATCGGGTGTGCCGCCGACGGCTTCCAGCAGCTTTTCCGGCGCAGTCGGATCGAGGAAATCGAGCTGCAGGATCTTGACGCCCGGCAGCTGGGTCATTTCAAGGAAATCGATCGCGGCCACACGGATGTCCTCATCGGTCGAGCCGGTGACCTTGGCGGCAATCTGCGACCAGCTGCCGGGGGCAGCGCCGAGATCGATGATGCGCTTGGCGCCGCGCAGGATATGATGTTTCTCGTCGATCTCCAGCAGCTTGAAGGCGGCACGGGCGCGATAGCCTTCAAGTTGGGCGCGCTGAACATAGGGATCGTTGATGTGGCGCTGCAGCCATTGGCGGGACGAGGCCTTCATCTTCTTGTTCTTGACGCGCTGGCCGAGCTTGCGGCCGGTGCGGTTTCCGGCGATCGGTGCCTTGGTCATGCCTTTTTCCTATCTCGCGCGCTGGCCGCGGCGGTTGCGATTGCGCCGCCACACGCCGTCATCGGCCATCATGTCGGTGAGCAGGCCTTCTCTCAAGCCGCGATCGGCAACGCGCATGCGCGGGCTTGGCCAGCGGCGGCGGATCGCCTCGAGAATGGCGCAGCCGGCGAGCACCAGATCGGCCCGGTCCGGCCCGATACAGGGATTGGCGGCGCGGCTTGCGAAATCCCAGGAGAGAAGCTTTGCCTGCATGGCGGAGACCTCGTCATCGGACAGCCAGATGCCGTCGACCTTGCGCCGGTCATAACGCGGCAGGTCGAGATGGACGCCGGCAAGCGTCGTCACCGTGCCCGATGTGCCGATCAGGTGGAAGTCGCCGGTCTGGGCGACCTCGATCTCCGGGCAATCGAAGCTTCCAAGCATGCCTTCGACTTCGCGCACCATGCCTTCGAAGGCCTCCGGCGTGACGTCGTGCCCGCCATGGCGCTCCGACAGCGTCACGACGCCGACCGGCAGCGAGGTCCAGTGGGTGATGTGATTGGCGAGGCGGCTGAAGCGATTGTCGCCGATGCGGATGACGGCGATCTCCGACGAGCCGCCGCCGATATCGAAGAGCACGACGGAGCGCGTCTCGCGACCGACCAGCGACGAGCAGCCGGAGACCGCAAGCCGCGCCTCAGTCTCACGATCGATGATTTCGAGCACAAGGCCGGTTTCGGCAACGACCCGGCTGAGGAAGTCCTCGCCATTGATCGCCTGGCGGCAGGCTTCGGTGGCGATCAGCCGCATGCGGCGGATTTCCCGGTTCCTGAGCTTGGAGGCGCAGATCCTCAATGCCTCGATCGCCCGCTCCATCGCCTCATCGGACAGACGGCCGCTGGCCGCAAGGCCTTCGCCGAGGCGTACGATGCGGGAAAAAGCGTCGACGACACGGAACTGACCAGGACGGGTCGGCTGGGCAATGAGGAGACGGCAATTATTGGTGCCGAGATCGAGAGCAGCGTAGAGCTCCTCCGGCCACACATACTCGCCGCCCTGGCGGTCACCCTGATAACCGGGATTGATATGGCCGTCTTGGCGGCCCTTGCGGCTGGCGGCCGCGCCGTTCTGCGTTTCGCGCGGGACGGCGACGCGCGCCGTCTCTTCCGCGCGGCTTTCCTGCTGCGGGGCACCTGCTGGTTTTGCCGATGTCAGCGGCCGGCCCTGCAGACCGCGCTTGCCGCGATGCTTGCGGCGGTTGCGACGGCTCGGCGCCGAATCGCCATCGGACCGGGCGGCATGATCTGCCGCTCCGGCCTGTTCCAACACATGAGGTTGAGGTGAACCGTCCTGCGCAGCGCCATGGCCGCCACGACGGCGACGCTTGCGCTTGCGAGCCGGATTGCCGGCTGCATCTTCCATCGGGCGCGCAGGCTGTCCGGCACCGCCGGAAGGCTCATGCGAAGCGGGATGAGCCGCGTTGCGGGATTGCCCGCCACGTTTGCCCTTGCGGCGCCTGGACTTCTTGCCGTCCTTGCGCCCTACCGCCGACGCCCCGTCAAATTGCGGTTTTACGCCGCCTTCGGGGTCTTCCACGTTCTTTTTCCATCGCGCCGCGCAAGTCCTGGGATATGCAGCAGGCGCTCATTCGATTTTTGCGTTGCCGCAAGAATATCAGCGCCCGCCGAAATCGCCAAATTCTTTTTTGGACAGGGGATTTGCGACGGTTTCACCCTTCCGCGGCAGTACCGATTTTTTTCAAAACAGCTATTTGCAATTCCCCGGCTTTTGGTTATAAGCGCCGCACACCAGCCGACCGCCCGCCGGTTCGCTTATGCTGGGGAATAGTTCAATGGTAGAACGACGGACTCTGACTCCGTTAATCTTGGTTCGAATCCAGGTTCCCCAGCCAATTCTCCCTAAAAGCCCTTAATTCCTTGATTTTCCAGTCGTGCCGGATATCGTTTTGGCATCATTGGCGACCTGATGCCCAGAACTGTAGCCCACAGGTGATGCCCACGCGAAAGAAGCGCGATGGACATGCCCTCGGGAAAGACAGGGCATTCACCATGGCCGTGCGCCACGAGGTCGAGAATCTGATCCGCCGCGGAAACATCTTCTACTGGCGGCCGCGCATCCCCGCCGCATTCATTCACTGCCGTCCGGGCAGCCGCCTTTCACTCAGCCTTCATTGTTCCGACCATAGAAAGGCTCAGATCATCGGCCGGAAGCTCAATATGTGGCTGGCCGAATTGAAGATGAATTCGAAGGACGTGATGACCACCAAGAAGCAGCTCCAGATCCTGCTAGAGCACGTGCGAGACCAAGAGGTCGAGAGGCTCGATGACATCAGCACGATGGCCAAGCGCAATGGGCGGGGCGGTGACGTCGTCGAGATGGAACTCGATCTCGAGGCAGGCTGGGCCTGTCAGCTCCTGGCGAAGTTCGGGAACCGCTCGGACCTCAGCCTCGAAGGCAACTGCCCCGGGCTCACCTACCTGCTGAAGAACGGCGTGCCTGCCTCGCATGTCGACGCGATCCGGGCAAACTATCTTGCCGAGCTCACGATTGCACGCAGCGCCGGCTTCGAGGACGGCATCCGTCGGTTGATCTATCAGTTCGATATTGCCGACACCGCCGTCAATCGTGAACGGGCGATGTCGAAAATGTTCGAAGGCCGTGCAGCAGCCCTTCTCGAAATCGACGATCGACACGAACTCGTCGACCGGACCTTAAGCGAATTCACAGGTGGCGGCAGAGCGAACAAGTCTGTGGTCGAGGAGAAGCCCGTCGAGGTCGAACCTGCTGCCACTCCCTCTTTGGTGCGGACCAAGGAGAGCAAGCCGGCACCGACTGCAACTGATATCCCGGAGCCAGAGGAAATCGCCTACCTAGACCTCTCGCCGCACGCGGCGCCGAACGCCAAACCGGCAGCGGCTAAAACTCGAGGCGCAAGCCAGAGGGTCGTAGCCGTCGCAGATTTCGAGCAAGCATGCGAGAAGCTCATCGCTAACATGGGCGAAGAGTGGACAACGGAAACGGGCCGAGATGCGATGGCTCTGGTTCGGATGTTCAAATCAGTGCTCATGGAACACGGTGTGGAGCATTCCGGACAGATCGAGCAGTATCACATCGGCCTGCTGCGTCAGCACTTCAACGACATTCCGACCGACTGGGGCCGAAGCAGCAAGATGCGCGTAATGTCAGCGCCGGAACTTCGAGCGGAAGGCGAGAAACTGCGCAAGGCGGCTGACACCGCGGGAACCAAGGCGAAGGTTGGTCTGGCCTCCACTACAATTCGCAAGCACTTCGGAAACCTGCAGCACTTCCTGAAGCATCTGAAAGGCCACGGGTTCGAAATCGAAAACTGGACCTTTGAAGGTCTGCGCCCTAGAAAGCCCAAAGCAGGAGACATCCGTCACCAGCAGTACAAACCGAAGCCTCAAGACATCGCTCCGATTTTCTCAAGTCCGATCTATACGGGCTCGCAGGATCATCTGCGGGGAAAGCGGCGGAAACCGGGCAAGCATATCTTCCACGATTCGCTTTATTATCTGCCGATCCTGTTCACCTATCTGGGTCCCCGACGCAAAGAGTTCGCTGGCCTCGCAGTCGACGACATTGCGAAGGACGAGGACGGGTATGTCATCATCCTTCGCACGAATGGCATTAGACGGTTGAAGACCGCACAATCAAAGCGACTGCTACCCATGCCCGACGAAATGGTTCGATTGGGCTTCCTCGACTATTATCAGGCGATCAAGGGACTTGGGTACGAAGCGCTCTTCCCGGATCTTTTCTCGGATAAGACGGAGAACGATCCGGGCAATCGTTTCTACGACACCTTCATCCCCGTCATGCGCGGCGCCCTTGGGGAAAAAATGTGGGAGCGATCCATTCATGCCCTTCGCCATGGTATGGCGGACACCCTGAAGCAGGCCGGCGTCCCGACTGAAGTTATCGACGACATCTCCGGCCGGTTGAGCGAAGGCAGCGAAACCAACACGCGATACACCAATCCGGCCGGTCTTCCCCTGATGCGGAACGCCTTGCAGCACTACCCTATCATCACTTCGATCGTCGAACGGAAGCCTTTGCAACTCCTCCCATGGATCGAGAACAAGCAACCGCCGCCATGGGCACGGGAAGGCAAGAAGTGAAGCGACCAGGCGGAAATGATTTCCGCCCTGGCTTGCTCAGACACTAGGCGGCTTCCCAAACCTGATTGAGAATGCGTGCGGCCAGTGCCGCCTTGTCCTGTGGAAGGAAGCGGCCGTAGTGCTTAGCCACCATGTCCGCCGTATCCTGGATGGCGTAACTTGCCTGTTCGTATGAGCCGGTCTGCTTCAGGATATGGGTCGCCAACACATCCCGGACGTTATGCGGGCCATGGGGCAGCAGGCCCTTGATCGCTCCTCGCCCGGTGTATGGATTGTAGATTCCATAGCGTTGGATGGTGAGCCGCCATGCCTCGTAAAAGGTCGTAACGTCGTATGCTGCATCGGTGCTTGTCGTCTTGACGGTCTTCACAAAGAATGTTCCGGGATCGGCAACTCCCTTGAGAAGCGTGGAGCGATGGCGATCGACGTAGTCATCGATATGGCGGTAGAGGTCGAGCAGATTCGGCAGAAGCAGCCGAAACGGCTTGTCTCCGAAAAACGACGAGTGGGCATTTTTGAAAGCCACTGCTGGAATCAGAACCTCCCAGCCGCCGTCACGATCACTCCAACGGAGCTCACCGCGCTTGAGTTTTTCGAGCACGCGTTCCGGGCGCGGCATCTGTCCGCGTGGGCATAGCATCAATTGCCGAAGGTTTTTCTGTCGAAGTCCGAGATGCAGTCCCAGGCGGAGCATCAGGAACGAGCGAACTGCTTCCGCGGCCGGACGCGGATAGCGCTCCTCGTCCGGCATCAGCCGAATGATCTCCTCGGTGATCTTCCGATATTCGCCGACAGGACTGTCGGCTTCGAGCACCGGCATGATCGGCTCGAAGGGATCGCGATGGACCCGGGCAATACGCTGGATTTCCTTCACACGGTGGGAGGCGTGTTTATGAAAGTCCTCGCAGGCGCCGTGCCAATCCTCCCGGGCATAGTCGATCTCGTTCTGCGAGACGAGACCGGCAATAGGCTGCACGCGCACCAAGAGTTCAGGATGTTGTCGAAGCCATCCGGTGCCTTCCTTGGTGATTGCCAGCGCGATCCGCAGCATGTCGACTTCCCAAGCCGTGTAGAAACCTCGACGACTCTCACGCCATTGCAGATACCAGTCCCATACACCCGGAAAGATAAGAAGCCCGAAGGTCAGTTGACGGAGCGGCACCCCATATCCCTTGATCTCTCCCGCCTTTGACGCCGCAAGTGCGCCGAACATCAGGCCGAGATGCTCAATCTTCTGGGAGGCGGTTTCTTCGCCCCAGACACCGTTCCGCTGAAATCCAATCGAGGTCAGTGCGGATGTCTTGAAGCGGACCAGGTCAGCCATCTCCATGGCAAGCGTCGGCGGCGCATCGATGACGCCTGACAACAGGTCGGGGTCTTCGATCCAGGTCTCTTCATAGTTCGCCGGAACCGCGATCTTTCCATCACGCGGCGCGCGCCCACCGTAGGATACGCCGGGAAAGCGGATGGCGTAGCGCTGCTTTGCGGCGGCAGCCTGAAATTTGCGGTAATCCGTCGACCCACTGATGATGACGCGGCGGACCCAATCCAGAATCTCCTCGCGCTTGGCGAACGGAAGCGAATTGAAGTCATCAGGTAGATGCCAGGCAATCCTACGTCGCTCCGCAGGCTCGATACCCGATAGATTGAACCCGGACGCCGATCGCGACTGATGCGGCAGCTTCGCTTTGAAATAGCCTTCTGGGAGACGGTAACGGCGCTCGATACGACCAAGCACATCGAAGCTGTCGGTGCTTCGCGGCACGCGCCGGCCCTCGATCCAACTCAACAGCGTATTCTTGTCCATGGGCTCGTCAGGTCGCACGAGCGATCGATAGAGGACCCAGTAGGTCTCACCGTGGCGACGCATGTGGAGCTGGAGTGCTTCGGCGAAATCCGCGGGGTCATCCCACTCGCGAAACAGAGGTTCCGGAAACTCGACTTTCACGCCAGGCTTATGCACCACGGGGGCAGCCTGGGAACGCGCAGTTTCCGGGGGCGCCGACTTGATTGTCGGTTTCGTTTTCTCGGCGCTGGCTTTTTTTGCCCTCGTTGTTCCTCCAGGCTTCCGGGAGCCCTCTTGCGCCGCTCCAGCAGTTTTCCCACCGTCCCTGTTCCAACGAACGATGGCATCAAATCCGGGGTCGATCAAACGGTGATGCGATGCAAGCGATCGAGCATCGATCCCGGTCATGCGGGCAACGACATCCCATTCGGTGCGGCCTGCCGTCCGGGGTGGCGCACACCGCCTTTCGATGAGCCGCCGCATATAGGCCATGAGGGCTTCGGCCTCTTCGCCGGAGAAGGCGGTCGAGAGACGCAGTTCGCAATAGGCGTCGATCTTACGTTGGAAGGCTTTGATTGCAGTTAGCTTGGTCATTTCACTTCATCATGTTCGTTACTCGGACCCTCTATGCGAGGGGCCGGCCGAGCTAAGCGAAGCGGATTAACGAAGGATTGGAGCCGTCTGCTTCTCCAGAAATCCGATTCAGAATCAAACGGCGTTTTCGGGAGTAATGGGGGGAGAAGTCGTAAAGGAAGCAAACGCCGTTAGGCGTTGATCGGCCTCGTCGAGCAAGCAGATCCGGTAACAACAGACCAAGTGGACACGGACGCGCTCAGACCTCCTGGTCGGGGCCGTTGGGATAGATCAGGTGGATTTTCCTGCGAAACGGCGAGCCGCCCATCCGGTACTTGGCGACCAGATCGTCGAACACTACGTCGCATTCGCGCTCATCGAAACCCTGATCGGTCAGCATCGAGACGATCTTGTTCTGGAACTTCTCGAGCTCCATCTGCTGACCCTTCTCAATCGCCCGCCGGATCAGCCAGAACAGCGCCACCCGAGCCACATCATCTCGGTCAGGCCGCTTCGCCCTTCTGTTGGCGTCGCGAAGTGCCTTCTGTCGCTGCCTTGCTGCTTTCAGGTTCATGCTGCTCCTCCCGATCCTCGACCTCTTCAATGGTCAGGGGACCGGCCTACCGGCGCAAGCCTTGTTCGGCTGAATCGGAAATTTCGGACTTTGAATCGGCGGCGCAGAACAATGAATCAAATGACCGCAATTTGTTTCGAGTTGCGGGCACGTTATCTCACGTCAAGACGACCTGTTCGGCCGCGAACGGCGTTGGTGAATCGTCGTATTCGAGTTCCGAATCAAAAATCCCGTGTTCGGAATCAAATGAGCGCAATTTGTTTCAGGTTGCCGGAGACTTGATGTGAGTTGCCGCCAACGTGCCGCGCCTCATTTCAAGTCACGCCACATCATCACGATGATGTCCGAGTATCCAGCCTTCCCATTTTCGAACGGCATCGACTGCCGGAATACCTTCACCACGCCGCCCGTCAACGACATCGATCATGCCCAGCAGTCCGATGACGGCATCGAAACGATCCTCGCCCGCCTTGTCCGAGCCGAAACCATCGTCGATGAAGGGATGGAGCAGACCGGTATCGAGGTTCGGCCGCGCTGTAAGCCGAGGCACTATACTCTGTCCCATCCGTATCCGGTCTGCCTGGCGCCGCTTGCTCCAGCCACTTCTGGGCATGCCGATCTGACGATACACGTCGCCAGGATAGGTCTCAGTGACGACGACTGGCTTGCTCTTGGCGAGATCGACCAGGCTTCCATCGAACGGCCACAGTCCAATCTCATCCAGTTTCGGCGCGATGATTTCCCGCCATCCCGAGATCGCGCCTTTACCGACCTGATTGCCGCCAAGCGTCCAGAACAGCATGCAGGCGGCCTGCCGATCGGCCGTCGCCCGCTCGCAGATACGCAGAAGAGACGAGGGCTCAGAAATGTCGAGAGCCTCGAAGAGATGGGCACGCGCCGTGCCGCCCGGGCGCGTGGGATAGAACGGGCGATAACGCGAGATGTGAGCGCGATGATCGGCGACACTGTACCAGTCCAACCAGATCCCCGAGCCGAACAATGTCAGCGCCTCGCGGAAAGAACCGAGGCCGGCCGCTCGTGCATAGGCCTCCGGTAGGCCGATCGGGAAGTCAAAGCGGATGAGAAGCGCGCCAGGCTCTACGGCGCGACGCCGTAGCCGATCGAACAAGCTTGACGTGTCGCCGACGAGTTCCGGAGACTGAACATGCCATCGTGCGCCGCGTTTGAAAGCCATAGCCATCCAGCGCTTTTTCTGCTCCATGCTCCAATCGCAATGGGCGACGACCGCGACACTCATCCTGCGCTCCGGCTTCCATCATCAACCATATGACTATCAGCGTCAGAAGGTCAGATCACCATCTGCCAGGATTTGCAGCACCGCCTTCTCATCCATTGCCTGGGCATCGAACAACGCCTTGGCGAGGGCATGGAAGGTCGGCCTGCGCCTCCTGAGGATCGCCGCCGCCCGGTCGAGTGCCGCCTCCAGCCTGCCATGAACACGAGCGGCCAGGTCGGGTTCACGACCAAGGACCTCTCCCGGGTCGCGATGCGGGCGATAGAGCAGCGGATACTCGGCCCCGAATCCAAGGGTGCGCTCCATGTCGAAGGCAATCCGGGTGGCCCGTGCCAGATCGCTGTCGTCGGCGCCGCCCGAGCTGCTGGATACGCGCTTGAGCACCAGTTTCTCGGCGGCCCGCCCGGCCAGCAGCACGGTGAGCACGTTTTCGAACCAGGTGTGGGTGTTGGTTCCGGATGTATGGAAGCCGATCAGATTGTAGGCACCCTGCCCGGTGTCGATATTGAGGCCGCGGACCGGGCCGAGATCGAGGGCATGATGGGCAACCGCATGCCCCGCCTCGTGGAACGCGAAGCGCCAGCGCAGATCGTAGGGCACCGGCGGACGGTTACCGCGAATGCCCTCTTCGATATCCTCGTAGCTGATCGAGCGCTTGCCGCGGCGCGACTTCAATCGCGCCTCCCGGACGATGCGTTCGATATCGGCCCCTGTCAGTCCCATGGCCCGCGTGGCGAGACGCCTTAGGATCGCCTCGGCGGGATTGTCCCGCTGCGCGGCGGCTGACGTTTCCGTCGCGTTGCTGTTCTGGGTCGCGGTCATCGGCCTGCTCCCTTCCGTTCATTCTCTGCTTCTTCGTTCAGGTGATCGGCGACGATCTTTTTCAGCGAGAATCCATCATCGACTTCTGACCGGACATCCGGTACCGGCTCCCGGATCAGCGACTTCACATCGCCACCGAGATGGTGGGCAAGGATTTCCGCAAGTGTCGGCACGTCGGGCTTGGGGATTTCGATATGCGTCTCCAATCGTCCTGATCGCTTGATGGCCTCGTCGATGTCGTTGGGACGATTGGTGGCTCCAACGATGATCAGACCCTCGCTCTTCACAGCGCCATCGAGCAGTTCCAGCGCCTTGTTGACCACGGCATTCCAATAGTCCGAGTACTCCCGCTCCGCCGGCTGTCGCTTGCCGATGCCGTCGATCTCGTCAATGAACAGGATCGCCGGCGCCATGGCGCGCGCTTCGACAAACGTCTTGTTCATCTTGTCGATGACGTCGTTCAAATGTCCGCCCTGCAGCCAGGTCGAGACGGAGGTGACGACCAGTGGGACCTGCAGACTGTTGCACAACGCCCGGGCAAACGTCGTCTTGCCGGTTCCGGGCGGGCCGGACAGCAACAGCTTGGTGCTCATCTCCGACCAGGCAAGGATGCTGGCGCGGTAATCCTCCAGGTCCGCCTTAAGATCGAGCGCCCAATCCTTCGCCTTGCCGTATCCGGAAAGGGTCTCGACGGTCACCGATGACCTGCCGCCGATCTCGCCCGCCGTCGGCAGAGGCTCCGGCTGGATGACTTCGGCACCCGACGGCTTGTCCTTCTTCCAGCGGCCGTTGCTTTCGGTTTCGGGCGGCTTCGACTTCTCGTCCGATCCCGACGCCTTCTCCGTGGATGTAGCGGAGGGCTTCGATCCGGATGCCTTGTCACCACCATCGCCATCACCGGCATCGCCGCCCTCGTCCTCAGAGTCGCCGCGATTGCGTTCGATGAGCGTCGCAAGGACGTGCAGCACGTCTCGAACATGCCGTCCCGGACGGAAGGCGAGAACCAGATCCTCGAGCGACAGCCAGCGCGCATCGGAATCCGACGGCAGGCCCAGCTTCTCGATTGCGGTGTCCGGATAGAACACCTCGACCAGATCCGTGACAAACTTCCGATCGAGCTTTCCCGTTTCGAGCGACAGGTCGGCGGAGATCCGCAGCAGCGAGGGAATGTCCGACCGCTTTTCAGCGATGGCAAGGATCGGAAAGTCGCGGGAAAGCGCGCTGATCATTCGCCGGCGCAGGGCATTGCCCGTGACGCGATGCACGCCGGCGCCCGAGAACACCACAAGACGTTTGCGAACCTCCCCTTCGTAAACATCGAAGTGGTTGTCGTCGAACATGTGGTCGGCGTCGATGATCGCGAAGGGACCACCAGGCACCAACCGGGATTTCTCGAGGAGTCTCAGCACTTCCCGCTCGAAGCCCTCCAGCGGCGCATGGAGGGTGAGGACCGGCGTCACGCGGGTCAGCGTATAAACGATCTCCCGAAGGCATCTTCCTACACTTTCGACCGCGCGCGCCAGAACCAAGGCAGCCACGATATGACTGACCAGCGGCGCGGCGGCGGATCGATCAACAAGACCAACGGCGTAAGCACGTCGATCGATGCCGTTGGCCAGCACTGCGTCTTGCACGATTGCGCCGCTACGCTTCAGGGGGAAGGCAAGCGGCGGCAACGCGAGCGGCGCGTCGGTGGTCTCCATCGTCACGTCGTCGCCACCTGCGTTGGCACTTGGTTTGCTCGCCTCCTTTGGCGCGACCAGCCACGGACCGAAGTTCCGCCGGAACCACGCACCATCCCAAACCGGGTCGCCGATCAGCCTTGTCGTGTCGAAGGCTGGTGTGTAGCGGCAGAGCAGATGACCATCGACATCGACGATCCTGGCCTCGAGCAGACCGTTGCGTAGAGCGATCCGGCGCGCCTCGCGGCGGGCCAGATGCCGGAGGCGGCGGACAAACAGACGAGCGGTCTTATCCATCAACGCGCCCTCCTGTCTCCGCGGCAATAATTGCCGTTTCGGGGTTCCGCACCGGATCGCGCGGCCGTGTCCGGATGTGCTTTCGACGGTCGTGATAACCAGACTTTTTGGAAGCCGCCAGCACACGCTCGCGCGGCGAACGGCGCCGGAGGTGGATGTCTGCTGACGCAGCGACCGGAGCCGACCGAGTCAAACGCTCGTTCGGGACCCACGCAAGATCCCGGTTGCGGTTCCGCAGCCAGTCGAGCAGCAGGCGGCATGCCGGGTTGCCACCATCGGCAAGTGCACTCAACCGGCGAATCAGAGGCTCCGGCACAAGGCCATCCAGCAAATGACCCTGCCGCACGAAGGCGAGCGCCAGGCCGATGAGAACGGCGGGGTCGTCGCGATGGCTCAGACCGCGACCAACGTCAGCGGGTTCGAGGTGAGGCATATTCGCCAGCCTGCTGTGAAGGCAGGGCAACGGAATGGTATCGATCGCGACCGCTTCACAACGCAAGCCGGTCACAGACGGACTGTGGGTATCGGTGGACATGGATGTCTCCTCGCCGGAGCGCTTTCGGCACCCGGCGTTCGTGGAATGGAAAGACTGGGGGAGGCCGGCCACGCCGTGACGGCGCGGCCGCGGTCAATGCCGTGAGGTTAACGGCACCCGGTGATCAGTGCCGGCGCGGACGGCGGGCAAACCCGACCCGGATACGGACCGGTTCCGGTTGGTCGTCCTGATCCTCGTCGAAGAAACCGAGATCACAAGCGCCGTCGTCCGCATCCTGCAGCAGAACCTTCAGTTCTTCCTCGTAGCTGCGCGCCGGACCGTTCAGCGCGATCAGCGGCCTGCCTGGCATAGCCGAGGCAGGCGCCGCATTCGATACGACAGCCTCCATGATCCCAATAGCCTTGCGGGCTTCCGCCTCGAGAAGTTGCTGCACGCGGCAGCCGAAGCGGAAACGCAGTTCGGCCATGCAGGCGGCGACACCATCGATCTCCAGCAGATCGTCGATCTCGGACAAGGCCCAAATACCGGTGGCATGGTCGCTCGGGCGGCTTGCGCCATCAACGATGGCAACCTCAACCGTGTCGACCATCATGCGCTTGTGGTTCTTGTAGAGCCAGTCCGGCAGCACCATCGCCGATGCCATCATCTTCATCTTCAGTTCTTCGAGGCGGCTCGTGTCGCCATAGGAGGCGAGCGAACGCTTGAGGTCGAGGACGTAGGCCGTGTGCCGGGAACGGTTCACGACGATCAGGTCCGGCGTATAGCTGCCCTTGGCCGGTGCCTCGCAGTCGAGCTTCACACCATCGAGGCTCGACCAGTCGTTTCCAGCGACGGCCTCGAGCGCCGCTTTGACCAGCGGCAGCTTCAGCGACTGGGTCAGCACCGTCACATTCGGATTGGCCTTAGCCAGTCGCTCGACAGCCTGCTCGAGCAGCTTGCCTTCGCGGAACGACACGGCGCGGACGAGCGAGGCGATGTGAACGTAATGCCCGAGGATCTCGTCGTCGATCGGCTCGCCGTCGGCAATCGCTGCGATGGCGCGGTCAATCAGCAGATCGAGATCGGCCTCGACTTCGGCGAAGCGAACGATGTGCGGATGCCGGCGCAGCGCTGCTGGTTCGCCGATACCGATGCGGGCACCGAAGCCGAACGAGCGGTGGGAGAAGATGGAGGCCGCAGCGGCGGTCGAACGGAGAACTTCCCCATTGGGGACGGAGAGAGTATGCGTGGTCATAGCCCGATTCCTTTTCCAGAAGGCTGAGGGTCAGGCCCTGGTCGATGTTGGCGCATCGGCTTGGGCCGTTTTGTGTCCGGTCTTCCGAACAGCCTTACCCTGGCAGGACCGCGAGCCGGGCTCAAGGACCCGGACCTGCAAAATCGGAACAAAGCCGGTACAAGGTTAACGGCGGGCTCACAAAGCCCCAGACCGATGAACGCCTGAGGCGATCGACATTGCCGGGAAGCGGCGTCCCGCCCGGCATCCGGAGGCAAAAAGAAAAGGGCCGACTTGCGGCCCTTTCGAGTTTGGCGTAAGGCCGGATTCCGGCCATCCAGTCTTGGACCAAGCGCATCACGCGGCGGCGTTCGGTGGCGTTGCCGCTTTCGTCGCGATGCCCGACGCGGACTTGGTCCGGGCGACGATCGCCGGACGCGTCAGGCGCTTTTCAGGCTGGGCCAGTGCTTCGGCGACGGAAGGAACCTCAACGTCCAGCGTGCGCTTGGACTTAGGCGCCTCGATCGTGGTTGTAGCTCCAAAGGCCGCAGCGATGGACTCCATCCTTTCTTCTACCGAGGGGATACCCGTGACAACCGGATCGGGGCTGCCGCTGACATCCGTAGGAACTGGCTTGTCCGCACTAACCTCGATTGGAACACTCGCGCTCGGCGCCTTGATGGTGTCAGCGCCAGGCCAAGCCGGGGTGCCTGATTTGGAGGTGGCCCATTCCAGGATCGGTACGACTTCCGTTTCCAACCAGATCCGAAGCTCGCCCTTGTCCGGCCATGTCGCCTCGCTGCCCATCTTGTAGAGGAGTGCGCTGACCGCGGCCCAGCAAGACTTGCCTGGGAGGGGACTGGTCGAGATCACGTATGCCGCCATCGAAGAGGGCCTGACGAACTGCGCGAGACTTTCGAGTTCCTTGTGGGCAAGGCGTGCCGCCAGATATGTCTTCTCGGCGAGAGTCTTCTTGACGATGTTCTTTTTCGGCAACGCCTCACCGACATGCGCGCGGATTTCCTCGAGGTGTCCGACGAACGATTTGATGCCATCCCGGACCTTGATCGCGATGATCGCTTTGAGCCCGTCAAGACCGCCGACATCGTGCGGCTCGATCTGCGGTCGTGCCTCTGTCTCGTTTTTCGAGCCGGCCATAATCGCCGCAACATCCTGCACCCTGAGCTTGCCGTTCTGGGCGGCGAAGCCAATAGCCTGCTCGATCTGCTCGGGCTCCGCAGCAGTCAACTTTCCAAGAACCGTCGGGCCGACGGCCAGTTCCACCAGGATGTCCTTGTAACGAGCCAGGTTGCGAAACACTGCGCGCTGGGTCCGGACGTGGCGCGCGGTATAGCCGCAGCGCTCGACTGCCCACTTTTCCAAGGTTCCTTCCGGGAGCAACCCGGCTGCGCGTTCAAGATGCTCGCCAAGCTTGAAGGTCTCTTCGGTCGAACGGCGCGAAACGCTGATGAGGAACGTGGCCGTCTCTTCGAGCTGGTTCTTGATGTCCTCGGCGACAGCGTTGGTTTCGTAGAACGTGCGGGCGGCGGATGGGAGAGCGAATGCGTTGGTAGTCTTGGTCATGGTTATCTCCATGTAAGAGGGATGGCTGTAAAAGCATAACTGCCTTTACCCCTCTATTATCTCAGAACAATCGGCCATATGAAAGCAATCATAAGTTTTGCAATAATTTACTTCCAAGTATACAAGTGAATTATACACTGGTAATTACTTTACCACGTCTTAAATTACTTCAAATCAACATCAATTAAAAAATTTCTATTTCAGCGAACGCAAGCAACGAGTACAATTAATACGTGCACGCTTTCCGCTAAAATAAGGGCTGAAACGGCGGGAGTATCCGGGCCTTTTCAAGTCAGCCCGCCGCCTGGCACCAGGGTCCCGGCAGCCTGATTTAGAGTGAGAGCAAGTCCACGAAGGCCATACTCACCACCAAGGTCGATCCGACCTACGATGATCTCCCGGAACGGCGGTATCGTTTTCCGCGGACCTATTTGCGTCAGGTCGAGGCAGCGCGCGGGGCTCATATTCGTCCGGTGGCGCACGGCGGGCCGGACAGTGTTCGCAACGGGCTCGCGCTCTCCGGCACCGTGCACTGGATGTTCGACCGCGGGCTGATCTCGGTTGATGATGACTACAGCTTACTAATCGCAGGTGGCGGCGTACCCGATACCATCACGCGCCTCATCAATCCGAGCGACGCCTGCTTGTGCCGTCACGGGCTGACGAGCGGCCGCACTCGCAGTTCCTGCAATATCACCGAGAGCGAGTTTTCAAAGGGTGAAGGAGAGGAAATAATTTCCGCGCGCTCCATCGCTTGTCCCTCACTCCTCGCCGAAGAAGTCTTCGTCCAGCCGCTTGAACTCGACGGTGCGATAGCTGCGGACGCCCACGCCGTGCTCAGCCATCAGATCGGCCAGCTCCTGGCCATCGATGAGGATAACCCGCTGCGCGAGATGCTTGACGTAGTCGCGAGCCGGCTGGCTGAAAGTGGAAGTGGTGACGAAGACGCCCTTGGTAGCGCCGAGACCGACGAGACTTCCCACAAAACCGTTCACGTCCGGTCGGCCGACCGGGTTGCCAGGCGCGTAGCGTTTGGCCTGGACATAGATGCGGTCGAGGCCGAGGCGATCCTCGTTGACGATGCCGTCGACACCGCCGTCGCCGGAGCGCCCGAGCTGGGCCGCGGCTTCCTTGTGGCTGCCGCCGTAGCCCATAGCGACCAAGAGATCGACGATCAGTTGCTCGAAGAAGGCAGGGCTGTTCGCGAGGATACGTTGAAGCAGTTCGTCGCGGAGCGCAACTTGAAGTGCCGCATTGGCTGCGTCGATCTGCTCTTCAGGTGTTGTCCGGGGAGAAGTCGTATCGAGCTGTTTTGCGATGATGCCGTTCTGTTCATTGGCGCCACCTTCGTTCCTGTAGAACTCGCGGAACTCCGGCTCCTGCATCAGGAGCGCCACGTCGACGCGTTCCGGCGCCGTCGCCAGCAGCGCCTTGCCTTTGTCTGTTGCAAGAAAGCGCCCCCGAGCCGGGGATGCGATCAAGCCAGCCTTGCTCATGTAGAACTTCGCCCAGTGGATGCGATTGTGCAGGAGGCGCTGGCGACCGCTTGGCAGGAGCTCATCCCGCTCCTCTGGCGTCAGACCCAGATCATCGGCGATCCGCTCCGCGACGTCGGCCACGCGGGTTTCACGAACAGCGGCCAAGCGCAATACAGGGAGCATGAGGGTCTGGTAGTCTGGAATTGGCATCTACTAACCCACTAGGCTTTGTAGCCACGGATAGTCGTTATCCCGGCGCTTCTTCACATGATTGTACATCTCTCCGCTGAAATCAGCCCCCGGTGAGATGGCTCGTTGAATAGCCATCAAGGCAACTTTGAACTTCTTTTTCGCTTCGGCGTGTCATCCATTTCATCGTACCGATCCTTGGCATCCGATATCTTCTGATCGAGATCCCGGATCTGGGTAAGACGCAACTTCTTCAGCGCGTCCTGATGCAGGTGATAAAGATCGATTGAGATGTTGACCCGTTCTACATCATGAGCATCATCGGTCGCGGCGACGGGGTGTCCAGATTCCACCGAGCAACCGAGCAACTTCCAATCCGCTTCGTCGCACGGGTCCAGAAGCATAGGTTCCTCATGATCGAGGTCGTCAGTCTCGACATACGCGCGTACGGCTTCATCTCTTAAAGGAAAGTGATCCGCTTTACCGCCCGCTGTGCCGCCAATCACGTCGCAACGTCTGCTCTTGCAGAAGGTGCAAATATACCTGAAATTTCGGTAGTCAAACGCCAACCATCTGTAGCCCGACGGGTCTTTCGTGGCTTCCGCTACCCGGCTCTTCGGGCGGAAATGGTCAATCGCATTGTCAGATCGCACTGCTGGTGCTTCGCAGATCCAACACCGTTTGTCAGAGAGAAGAGCAAAGCGATCTTTCAAGCATCTCCACACATCTGACAAATCATCCGGTTTAAGGTCTTCGTCTTCCATCTTTTTCTTGGCGGCTGCGGCCTTTGCGAGCCAGCCCTCGGGAAGCTCTATCTTTTCCTGGTCGATCCACCGCATCAATCGTCCCCTTCGTCAGTTTCACTAAGGACGTCAGCAACCACCTTTTTCGCGATCTGCTCACGTTCCTCGCGGCTCAGACGAGTAACCCCTTTCAAGATATCGTCGGTCTTAAGTGCCTCGAAACGCTCATGGAGAAATTCGCTCCTCAATTTTAGATATCGCTTGTACTCATCATCCGGATGATCGAAACGAAAGCCGAGGCTCTCCAGATCTTTGTTAACTCCCGCAAGATCCTTCTGCTCTTCCTCGGAGAGCTTATCCTTGCTCCCGAGCTCACGTTGCCTCTCAAGCAGCTCCTGCGTATCCCGATCCAATGTTGATGCGATGCCGAACATGTCGCTCGTTATGATCGATGCATAGCCCATCCCTTTCGGACTCTCCTTCGGGAAGACTGCATCGATCTGGCGCTGATTTTCGCTTTCCCGCACGACCAATATCTGGACCTGTTCGCGCTGCAGTTCTGCGATCGCCATCGGGTTGTGGGTCGTCAGCACCACATGGCTGCTATAGGATTCAGTCTTTACTTCAGTCTCAGAGATAAAATCTTCGATGTATCGGAGATAATCGACGCTCCAACGTGGATTCAAATGCGTGTCCGGCTCATCCAACAGGAAAAGGCTCTCTTCACCAGCGGTGAAGCGCATAAGTCCCAGAACGGTGAGAAGCTGGCGCTCGCCTTCGCTCAATTCAGCGAACGTGATGGGCGCCTCGTTCTTCTTTACCCGCACATTTATTCGGATCTCATCGATAAGCTGAGAAACATGTGTGCTCTCAAGATCGCGGAAGAACTCAGCAGGGGCCTGTTCTCCGACCAACTTTCGGAGTGCAGCCAAGTCCTTGATAAGAAGGTACTTGAACTCCAACTGCTTGCGATTGCCCCACTGAGAGATGATTTCAGCGCGCTTGATATCGATCGGGCACAGCGAGATCTTCATGAGTCGATCAAGGAAACCCTGCACCACGCCCTTCGCGTTCCAGAAGCGGCTATCTCCCTCTTTCGAGTTCCAGGGTGGCTGGCGCAGGACAAACAGGACGGAGTCCAGCCCTGTCTCGGGGTCCAAATTGAGCTGTTCTGCCAAGAAATTCCGGACCACCGGGCTTTCAACTATGAGAAAAGCCAGCAGGACGAATTGGCTGTGTTCGGGCAACGCGAAAAACAGCCGCTTAAGGCCGGGATCTTCCCCCGATCTAAGCTGCTTATCGTATCTGCTCAAATATGGGGCATAGACATTCTTCAGTCGGCTGCTTTCACCCGAATAGTAGCTGAAGACGAAACGCGGTAAATTCCCGTCGTCCTTCAAGAATTCCGAGACGCGGAGGAGTCGCCTGCTAAGGATTTCATTTGTCGCGGACGGAGCCCTCAGTTGCTCCACTTCTATTTTCAAAGCTTCCGGACGGTCTGGATCATTTTCGAGATAGATCTTGCGAGCGTCAGGGCTCTTCCCGATCTCATAGGAGAGCTCAAAGGCAAAATCGATGTGGGGCCGCGACGGATTTTTAGGACTGATGAGTTCCCGGAAAATGATAGAAAGCGCCTCCAAGACGTTCGATTTGCCCGTACCGTTCCAACCAATAACGACCGTGACCCACTGCTTTTCGTCGAAGTCGATGCACACGTCCTTCAGGTTTTTATAAGCGTGCGTCGGGCTGCTTTTGGCACTCCCTATTCTAAATTTATCCAGCCTCATCGGGATCTACTTTCGCAACCTCACCCTGTCGCCCTGCTTGGCTCCGGTCGAAGGGTCTACTACTTCTTCGATTTCAACTTTCTCTTGCCTCTCCAACTCCAACAACTGTCTGTAGAGCTTTTCAACATCTTCAGTGGAAGACCCGTCCCGTACCCCACAACGCTCGAATAGCTCCTGGGCACTGAGCCAGTCCTTGGCTTGAACAAGCGTGTCGACGATCGTGCGTGCCATGTCGGGGACCTTTCCTTGCCTCTTCGGCGCGTTCCTCTTGGTTTTGGTTGGCTGGCTAATTCGAGCTTGCTCGATTTTTCCCAGCAATGAACTGGCGGGCTCGTCGTTTTCGTTCTGGGGGACGAGTTCGCCGCGGAAGGCTTTGGCGAGGATTGCCTCGTCCAGCCGGCCTACCAGTTCCAGCGCACGCTTCGCTTCCGATGCCAGCCGGTCGACCTTGGCGAAGGCGGATTCGATGCGGCGGACGATTTCGTTTCGCAATTCCGCATGAGCGTAGGGAATGGAGAGCGAAAGCAGACTTTTCTGTCCGATGTTTCTCATGGAAAGCTGATTGCCGGAGGAGATATTCATCAGAGCTTCACGGCCCATTGGCGATCGCAAATACCACAGCAGCCAAGCGTCCACTGGCTCACTAAACTCAAGCCTTAGAATCTTGTCACTTAGATACAAGTTGTTTGGAGCGTCGGCGACGATCACTACAGCGCCGACCAATTCGATCGTGTTAGCCCGTGAGAAGAGAAAGTCACCCGACTTGATGCGGGTGTCTTTGTCGGGTTCGAAGTCTGGAGGAAGCGTCTTGGACTGATCCGCGCGGAATTCACCCCATGTTACCGCGCTCACCTTTACGACGCCTTTTTCGTTCGGATGCGGCGGCCTTTCTTCGCAACGCAAGTTTTTTCCGGCTTTGATGCGGGCTACGAGTTCGCCCAACTCCTTCCGACCCAACTCCCCGCTGAACGCCTTGCTGAGCACGGCCTGCTTGTAGCGGGAGACGAGGGTTTCGATGCGGGCGAGTTCGGTGCAGGCCCGGGCGGATTTCGCGTTCAGCGCATCCAGCTTTGCCACGATGCGCTTTTGCTCGGCCTGCGGTGGCAGTGCGATCTGATGATTCAAAAGATCGTTATCCGTGATGGCCGGATACAGGGTGCCGTCCTGCTTTAGACTGAGCGGCCGAATAAACCCTTCTGATCGGACCATTGCGAACAGAAAGCCTGACAAAACCGCATCCGATGGACGCAGCACCGCGATACCGGTCGAGGTAACTTCGCCATCCAGGTCCTCGGGAACTAGAGCGATATTTTTCAGATATGTCCTGACGGTCGAGAACAACACGTCTCCGCGACGTATTCTCCGCCTCGCCCTAGAGGGTGCCTCACGACCGAGCAGGCTCTTAGGGTTTTCGATTGAGAAGCTCTTGTTGTTAATGGAGCCGATGTCTACGTAACGAAATCGAAGCTCGCCGTCTTTAGTTGGATCACAGTTCTCCAGAGGCAGAACTACGTCACGCAATTCGACCTCAGCCCACCCCCTCGGTAGCTCGCTCATTCCGCCGCCTCCGGCAGGTCGTCGCCCAGCTCCGCCATCAACGCCTCGATCTCCAGCGTCGCAGCCTGCAGGTGGCCGAGAATGGCGGCGGCGATGTCATCGGGTTCGGTCAGGCCTTCCTCCGCCTCTTCCTCTGCCTCGCGCAGCCAAGCGATATCGAGATTGTCGCCACGCTTGGCAATGTCGTCGCGGCTGAATTCGCGCCAGCGGCCGGACTCGCCTTCGTCCTTTCCGCGCTCGGCGCCATAGGGGTCCTTGCCGAAGGCCTGTTCGAAACCTTCAAAATGAACCTCTGTCAGCGGCGTGGTCTTGCCGAATTTCGGCATTTGGGCGCGCAGGTCGTAGATCCAGACAGCCTTTGTGTTGCCGGTCTCGGTCTTGCCGCGCGTCAGGAAGATCACGTTGGTCTTCACACCCTGCGCATAGAAGATACCGGTCGGCAGGCGCAGGATCGTGTGCAGGTCGCACCAGTCCATCATCATCTGGCGAAGTTGCTTTCCGCGCCCGTCTTCGAACAGCACGTTGTCCGGCACAACGATGGCCGCGCGGCCACCGGGCTGAAGCGCGCGGATGCAGTGTTCGACAAAGGGAAGCTGGTAGGAGGAAACGGTTGCGGTGACGGAGAGGTCATCGCGCGTCGGCGCACCGCCCGCCGGGCCGAAGGGTGGATTGGTGAGGATGAGATTAGCACGGCCGAGCCCCTTGCCCTTGTCGGAGAGGGTATCGCCCAAATCGACATGGTCGCTGTCGATGTCGTGCAAGTAGAGGTTCATCAGCAGCAGGCGCAGCGTGCCCGGCACGTTTTCCATGCCGTGGAAGGCACGGCGCTTCTGAAACTCCTGCTCCTTCTCGCCGAGATCAAAGTAGTTGTCGGTGCGCGCGCGCATGTAGCGATCGGCAGCGATGAGAAAGCCTCCTGTCCCGGATGCCGGATCCTGAATCACCTCGCCGGGCTGTGGCTGCATGAGGCGGACCAGAAGCTCGATCAGCACGCGCGGGGTGAAATACTGCCCGGCGCCGCGCTTGGTCTCTTCCGCGTTCTTCTGCAGCAGGCCTTCATAGAGATCGCCGAACTGATCGCGCTCCTCGGAGAACCAGTCCAGCTCATCGATGGCGGTGACGAGCGTCGTGAGATTCTGTGGCTCGCGGATAAAGGTGGAAGCGTTGTCGAAGATCTCCTGTACCATCTCCGGCAGCGGGCGCGCGTCGGCATAGCGCTTGCGCTCATCCGGCGTCGCGTTATCGGTGGGCGGTAGCACAAGGGTATCGTCCTTGCCGAGCCGGGTGCTGGTGGCGCCGAGCGTCACCAGGACTTTTCGGTAATGCTCCAGCTTGGCAAGACCATTGGCCGCGACCAGATCCGCCCAGCGCATGGTCTTCGGCAGACTGCCCGTCTCGCGGTTGCGCTCGGCCATCATCTTCAGGAACAGCAGATAGGTCAGCTCGGTGACATATTGCTGATAGGTGATGCCGTCCTTGCGCAGGACCGTGCAGAGGCGCCAGAGTTTCTGGACGATAGCATTGGCATTCATGGCGTGATTCTCATCGGATCAGGGATCGTGATTGCGGTTGTAGCGAGCGGTGGCTCTTGGTCAATGCAAGACCGGCGGTTCAGGCGGCGGGCGGCGCCCAGATCGCTTCGTTGAAGGCGTGCAGGACATCATCCAGCTCGCCATCGAATTCCTGCGAAATGCGCTTGAAGCCACCCTTGTCTGCAAAGACACCCTGGTCGAGTAACGTCGGATCAGCCACCGGCTTGTCCTTCAGCGCGCGGCCGATCCGGCGTAGCCATTCTTTCTGCTTCTGAGTCCAGGGGCGTGATGCCTCGATTTTCAGGATCGCGTTGTCCACGCGGGTCGCGTACGGAATGAGCGGGTCACCGAGTGCCGCCTGACGGACGAAGCCAATGATGTGCGCGGCAATGTCGGCATTGCGGGCCTTGCCGTAGGCGGCGCGCAGCATTGCCTCGGAATAGTTCTTCCCGTCGAGCAGGCCTGCCAGTTCCGACAGTTCCTTGCGAGTCAGATCGCGCGGCCGCTGGGTGACGGCAATCAGAGCCGGAATCTGGTTCATGTTTTCCCGGACGAAGCGCTCGAAACCGGTGATGTAATCCTCCGGCGCGGTGTTCTTGCCGAAGATTTCCTCGATACGCAGCAACTCGTCCTCATGGGTGGAGATGACCACGCCATCATTGCCGCTGCCGTTGCGCACCGGGCGGCGCTCCAGAAGTTCGACCACGCGTGGATGAGACTTCAGCCAATCCTGCAACTCGGTGCCGGAATGGGTGGCAAGGCGCTGCACGGCCATTTCCGGCGTCTCGCCCGTGTGCCGCTCGAAGCTCTCCCGGGTTTCGGCATCCATGCGGCTTGCCATTGCGCGCATGCGGACGATCACCTGACCCGCGACCCAGCTCTTGTCCTCGTCGGTCTCGGCTTTGTCGAGGTCGGTGACAAGCTGGCCGAGCGAGATATCCGGCTTGACGACGACGGGGCGCATATCCGTCATCTCCTGCAGCTCGGCATAAAGGTCGACGGCATCGAAGATGCGGAAATGTTCCTTGCCGATCTCCGGGCAGAGCCGAGTAGCACGGCCGATCATCTGGTCGTAGAGGATGCGGCTCTTGACCCTGCGGACAAAGACAAGATTGCAGATGCTCGGCACGTCTATGCCTGTTGTCAGCAAATCGACGGTGACAACGTACTTCGGATAGGGATCGTTCTTGAACTTCAGGATCAGGTCGTCCGCCTTATCGACGTTGCCGGTGATCTTCATCGCCATGCCGTGCGGCACAGCGTCGTTGCCATATTCTTCCTGCAACTCCTCAACCAGGAGACGGACGATGTCATCCGCATGGGCATCGCGGGCAGCGAAGACCAACGTCTTGCCCGGTTTCCCCGGCGGTATCTCTGTGGCGATCGCCCGGCACACGATGCGGTTGAACGCCTCCGAGTAAACCCGTTTGTTGAAATCGGCGACGTCATAGTCGAGCGAGACTTCATCCGGGAGCTCGAAAAGGTCGATCTGCCCAGTGGTGCGGTCAATGATCTCGACCTCTTCGCCACCCTCAAAATGAATGCCGGCTTCCGAAAGCGCCGTGGTGATGCGCTTTGGTGGCAGGTGATCGTTGAGATAGCCTTCGACGACAGCCTGACGGTAGCCATAGTGGAAGACTGGATGGCCGAAGATCTCGCGGGTATGAAGTGCGGGCGTCGCCGTCAGCGCCACCTTCACGGCATCGAAGTAGTCGAGGATCTGGCGATAGGCGGACTGGTAGTCATCCAGATTGCGGAAGCCGATATCGCTTTCACGCAGTTCCGCGTCCAGCGTGTAACCGCGATGCGCTTCATCGACGATAATGCAATCGAAGGTGCCAGGCGTCGGGCGCTTGGCCGGATCAGGTTCGTTGAGGATGCGTGCGATCAGCGACTGGACGGTGGCGACCTGCACCTGATCCTCGTCCTCCGGAACCTTTTTCTCCAGCCCGGCAACCTTGTAAATCTGGGCGAAGTTCAGCATGCCTTCGATCTCGGTCGTTTCCAAGGCGTCGCTTGTCTGTTTACCGAGCGCCTTTCGATCAACCAGGAAGAGGATACGGCGGAAGCGCTTATGCTTCAGCAGGCGGTACATCAGGGCAATGCTGGTGCGCGTCTTACCTGTCCCGGTTGCCATGGACACGAGGATATCGCGTTGGCCAGCGACGACCGCATTCTCAATCGCCGCGATTGCGTCCTCCTGGTAGGGACGCATCCTGCCCTTGCCAAAACTTTCCTCGGCAAGGCCCTGGGCGGCGGCGTCAAGATCCGTCGCGAGTATGTCGAGAAGATCCCTGGGGGAGAACCAGGTCGTCAGCGGCCGCGGATGATTGGTGTCGCGACGCAGATCGCAGAACCAGATGCCTGATTTGGTCTGCCACTGGCGCACAAAAGGGCGACCATTGGTGGCGAAAACGAAAGGCACCCGGAAGGGATCGGCCAGTCCGTGCTTCCAAGGACCGTCCGCGTGGTCATGTTCCGGGGCGAGAGCGATCGTGCGGGCATAGCGCTCTGCTTGCTGCAGGGTGGAGGGTACATCCACGCTCTCGCGCTTCGCTTCGATCACACCGACACAGGTCAAGCCGATGAACAGCGCGTAGTCAGCACGTCCACCGTCCGACGGCCATTCGGCGATAGCAAGGTTCCTGCCGTCCTCCGGGCGAGCGCCCTTCTGATAGGCGAGAGTATCGCTGTCAACCTCCCACCCGGCATCGCCGAGCTGGACATCAATCAGGCGGCGGGTCTGTCGTTCATCGAGCTCAAGGCGGCTGGCCGCCTGCAGGCCGGCCTGCTTGAATTCCATTTGCAATTGCTGCGGCTGAGCCTCGGCGTGCCTCTGCAACTCAGTCAGTTTGCGAGCGAGTTCGGCCTGATTGGCCTCCATCTCGACAGCCGTCTGTTCCCAGACCGCGCTATCAGCGGCGGCCTGACGGGCAAGCTCCTCGGCAGCGGCTCGTGCCTTTTCCAACTCCTCACCAGAGGCATGTGCGTCAGCAAGCCGTGACTCGGCCTCTCGAACTTGCCTACGCAAAACTTCAAGTTCGGTCCACGTGTCCTGGTCCAACTCTTGCGAAGACTTAGGCGGCACAAAAGGGCCAGGCTTGAAATTCGGGTCACGACCATATGTGCGGCGATACCAGATACCGAGGGAGCGGCAAAACTTCAGCGCGGCAAGCGCTTCCGCGGGTGAGCCACCGAATTCGTGGTTTGCCTGGTTGCCGGCCTTTCGTACAGCATGAAAAATGTCGGTCACTTCGCGAGGAAGCACCATCTGGCTTTTCAGGCGGCCGAGGAGATCGTTGGCGGACTCGCGATTGGCGGCGTCATAGACACCCGACAAGGCTGCGATTTCCTTGATCATGTATTCGCCGAACTGACGACTTTTGATCAGCGAGGTATTCGCGTCTTCTGCAAAGAAGCGCTCGGCGAGCACGCCAAGCCGGTGAAGCTCAGGGCTAAGCTCCTTGAGATGACCAAAATTTGCCGACAATGCCCCACCCAATGCTTCGTATCGCCCCGGCGGACCATGACATACGTTTTGGAAGCAGGCAAACTAGAGTTGTCGAGTCTGGGAGACTTGCGATCGATGCGTTCTGGGCTATGGCTTGCGGATATTATTTCCGCGGCCCGTGGCCTGAATGGGCCAGCGGCTCTCCTCGGACCGGCATATGGTTTCAAAGATGTGTCGCGTCACCAAAGCTACTTTGCAGTGCCGCTTGCGGTACCCTGAGATAGCTAGCCGCCCTGTTCCGAACACAGGTTCTTTCTTCCGAGATCAGCTTTTGCGCAGCTCAAGTGTCATACGGCGCGGTGGCGGTGAGATAATCGCGGACATTCTGGACGGAGTTGGATCGGGGATCTTGAGAAGATTGCTATGTTCGTGTCTGTTGATTGAATATTCCCTCGTTGCTCGCCCTTTAGTAAGACTGTCCAAAATCCGGAACATCAAAAGAATATGTCCAATCTGATCACCCCACCCAGGGCCATATTTCGGCAGATCCAGGCAAATCTCAAAGATCGCTATTCTTCAGGTTTTCCGGTACTCAAGGAGCTGATCCAGAATGCTGAGGATGCCAAGGCGACAATAGTTCACTTTGGCGCTCACGAGGGCTGGCCAGAAGCAATCAACCCTCTGCTGCGGGTGCCGGGTCTGCTGGTTTCAAACGATGGCTCCTTCGCCGAAAAAGATGGTCGTGGCATCCTATCCTTTGCCGACAGTGCGAAGGGTGAGGATTCCAGCAGCATCGGGCGTTTCGGCTTCGGTCAGAAGGCGGTTTTTCACCTTTGCGATGCCTTCATCGTACATGCCTTCGGTCATGAAGTGCCATTTTCCGAAGTCATTAACCCCTGCCTCGACGTGATCGAGAACACAAAGGCAGCCACATGGGATGCAATTGTCCCCGAAGATCTCGCTTTGCTGCAAAAGGCCTCGTCGGCGATTGAACGGGGTCTGCTACTTTGGATTCCTTTGCGGCACGACGATATCCTGCCGGCCCCGAAACTCGCCTTCATCGACAGCCGGCCCAAGCTCGAGGAACTGATCTCAGGGTTCCTTGAGAACCGCGCCGAACTGCATTTGACATTGGCGGGCCTGCGGCATCTCGATCGTATCGAACTTTGGCATGGCGAGGTGCAGCTCATCGGCCTTTCACGCGATCAAGTTGCGCCCCGAATGATAGGTTTCGACCCAGCCGGCGGCATGCGCCCCCTCAGCTTCAGAGGAACGATCAGCGAGGTAGGTACCGATCCATCGACATATGTCGGGCGCGAGACGTCTGGGGGGCAGGCCTCACTCGACGCACTGCGCAGCTCGGACCGCTGGCCACAATCTCCGGTATTCACCAGTCTTGGCGAGGAAATGTTGCCTGAGAAGGCCGAGGTGCATGCTGCTGTTGTGCTCACCGACCGGGTCAGCGGTATGGAAACCTTGGTTGATTGGGCAGTTTTCTTGCCGGTGACGAACGCCGTGCGACTCCCAACCGAACGAGCTTGCGTGCGTCTGATGCTGCATGGCTATTTCTTTGTCGATTCGGGGCGCCGTTTTATCGAGGGTTTCGATTCCTCAAGCCCTCCCACGGGTTCTGTTCAGAGTGAGTGGAATGCACTGCTGCGCGACGAGGTTCTCCTTCCGCTGGTGCCGGCTGCGATCTTTGACGCATTCGAAGCCGGGATGCTAGCGGACGATGAGCTTGCCACGTTGTTGCGCGCCATCGAGCGTAGTGGGTTTGGCCGAACGCACCGTCGTGCCATCGCGTCGCAGCACACGCTCGCCCGAATGTTAGTGGAGAACGAAGGCAAGATCTCTACGAACTGGCGCTTGCTTCAGGCGGATGTCGAGTTGCGCTGGGTACCCGCTGCGAATGCGCGCGGAAAATTCGCTTTCCACGATATACTTCCCAGCATTATCCGATGGGCACATGAGCGCGACCTCGCGCTCGCAACACGTCCTGCTGTGCTCAGCCGGATCGATCCTGCTTGGAAGCCGGACGAGATCGAGGCGTTGCTTGCGGAGCTGTCCCCTCGTGTTTTCCTGCAAGGTGGAAACGCCGCGGCCCTGGCAGAACTACTGGAGGCTGTAGTAGGGCAGGATGACCGACTGCGGGAGGCGGCCGGGACCCGCTTGCTGGATCTTCTGCGCAAAGCCTTGATGGAAAATACGAGCCTTGCCAATGAGGAGGATCTTCGAGCGATACTCGGGTTCCTGCAGCAAAGCCAAGTCATCGCTCTGCCAAAATCAGCAGGCCGCTCTCGTAGCGTCTTGCGCAGCCTTGCCACAGTATGGGATGCCCCGCTTTGCCTGTGGGCGGAATTGCTACCGCCCGGCGCCGAGCGGCGAAACCTGAGCCCTGCCGAGGCGGTGGCGCTTCTACAAGCAATTAAACCGCTTCTGGAGCGGGCGAACGATTATGAGGCTGCCGGAGCGGCTGCCCTTTGCATTGTGAAACTTCTGGGTCGACAGCTTTCAGCACTTCTGGAGGATGCGAGGTTCCGGCATCTTCACATCTTGCGGGCTACAAATGGCAGCGGCTTGGCAAAACTTGTAAGCCTAAGCGATCTGGCGACAGCATCGCGGGATCGACGGCTGTTTCGCGATAGCCCCCAATCGCAGCAGTTGGTAAAATCACTCTATGAAGCCGCGCCAGACCGCGGGGCCTTGATTGTCCGCAAGGCCGAAGCGGACCTGCTCGAAGAAATCGGAGAGCCGTTCGTCTTTGCCGATTCCTCCCGCGAGAACTTCGCCAGACTGATTTTGCGAGGTGAGGAATTCGGTTCCCTTGAGGCGCGCGCTAAATATCTGCATAGCCATTTCACCGAGGCGCCGGAAGCACGCAGGGCGATGCGCAGCATGGCTGCGGGACAGAACTGCGATGACGGCGCTAGGCTTTGTGCGCTTAGCGACAGCATGGGCCCCCTTGCCACCGTGGCAGAGGAGCTTATCGCTGGTGAACACGGCAGCCTGCTTGTCGCTCCCGAAATACTGATCGGTCTCAACAAGCGGCAACTGCAGCTAATCGATATCCATGAGATCAAGGGCGCCCAACTAGGCGATTTGCTGTGCCGAAACATAGACAAGCTGACATCGCCGGTTCTGCAAGATGAAACAGCGCTCGCTCTTTTGCAATCAGATGTTCCCGACGATCATTTGCGCTACCTGCCGATATTCCCGTCAAGAAACGGGCGCAAACTTGTCGCAGCCAAGATTTGGAAGGTTGGGCAATATTCCACGGTTCCGGCTGCGCTTGCCGAGCAGGTGCCGATACTTCGACGTCTCGGACATGCTGAAAGCGATGCCCGTATGGAGCGACTCGTTCGGCCATGGACGCCAACGGCACTCATCGACGTCGCGCTTCAACAGCCGCTACCGCAATCGTTCGCGAAAGAAATTCTAAGGGCGCTTTCGCATGGCACAGATCCTTCGCCGAAAGCAATTCAGAGTACGAAATGGCTTACCGACAAACGAGGGAACTCCTGGGCCCCGGAGTATATTCTCGACCTACCGCAGGATATCCTGAACGCTGCGCGCCAGACACTGGCCCAAAACAGCGAGCTTGCCTTTCTACCCCTCGATGAGCTGTCGTCAGAAATTTGCGACCCGGATGCGATTGAAACGCTTCGTAAGCTTAGAGTTTTGCCGGATGGAAATGGCTCGCTTGAGCGGCTGCAGCTTCTTATAGACGAGACAAAGCCCGTCGCCCTGATAGGCGATGGTGATCAGATCGTCGCTGACCTCAAGACGCTTGCCTGCAGTGGCGTTGAACTTGGCTTACCGGGATGGCCGCTCCTTGCAGGGCTCTTGCGGTTCTCAGACGCGCCGCCGGAAGGACTTCTGCGATCCTTCGGCAAGGTAAGGAAAGGCGACAAGGACAGCGCTGGACGATTTCTGGCTGCCTTGGAAAAGCAGATCGACAGTCCGAAGTTGAATGGCGCAGCCTGGTCGGTCTGTCGAGAGGTATTCAAAGACATCGGCCAATGGGGCGAAGCGGAGAGGCACGAGGTATTTCAACATATCCGGGTACGAACGGAGGCAGAGACCTGGGAAGAGGGTGGCAAAGTCGCTCGTGCCGGTAGTGGAATAGCCCCTATGCACCTTTTGCATCGCGATCTGCGTGAATTTTTGCCGCCAAGCGATGCAAATGAGATCGGACGTCTGCAACAGGACGCCGAGAAGGACGAGAGGCAAGTGCAATCCGGAAGCAGCTTGGCAATCAGCCTCAAGCCGATCCTTCGCTTTGCAAGCTCTGAAGTGCCTCCGGATATGCTTCTTCTACTCATTGGCCTGGTGGAGCGATCGGAGCCGTTCAAGGCTGTTGCGCGTGAGTGCCTGTCGGTCGTGGACCAAGACATCACACGTGTATGGAGCATGATTGATCATCGTGTTTACGATCATTTCTCTCCGGAACCGGGAGCGCTGACACTAGCCGGCAGGCGTAGTGCGCGACGCGTTCGCTTCGAATCGATACAGACTCCCCCAAATATGATCGAGATCGAAACGATCGCTGGGACCATGGCCAGGTTGCCAACCGGTGAGCTAAAGGCATTGGGAGTGCTGGGCGGTGTACAGAACAGTTTGCGGACGATCTGGACGGGCGAGCGAAACGTCCGCGAGTATAGGCTTAAGATAGCAACGTTCACAGGAACACGTCCGACTTCAGCCGACGCAAAGGCACTGTGCCTGTCGCTGGCCGAAGCACTGATCGGTGATCGAAGCAAGCAAGCGCGCTGCTTTGACGCCCTCGACAGGCTTGCCGATGAATGCGACCGTCTGGAGCAGTCTACAGTGGACGCGGCCAGGGCGGAACTTGAGGACCGCCTGCCGCAAGTGCTGGACGAGTTGAAGCCGCAGCACGGGTCGGGGCTTTGGAGTGCCCGCAAGGCTTACCGAGACAAAATCGACTCCATCCCCGTGGGAAGAAAGCAGGAAGAAGTCCGGCAAGCTGCAAAACATGATCTGTGGGACAAGGTAGGATCCTCGAACAATGCCGCTGAACTTCTCGCAGCCATCCGGCAGCGAATCGAAGACTACGGCTACGATCCCTCCCGCGTTCTGTTCGAACTCTTCCAGAATGCGGATGATGCAGCTCTGCAGCATCCCGCTCTATCTGAGGGCCGGTTCCGGTTGACGGTTCGAGATGACCGCATGAACGTCAGCCATTGGGGCCGTCTGATAAACCACCCCGGCCCGGACGTGGAGGAAGGGAATAAGAAGGGCTGGCGCAGCGATCTTTTCAATATGCTGCTGATGAACCTCTCGGAAAAGCGCGAGGATGTGACTGGTCGCTTCGGACTGGGGTTCAAGAGCGTCCATCTGCTTTCAAGCCGGGTTTCGATTGCAAGCCATTTCGTTTCCTGCCGGATCAATGGCGGGATGCTGCCCGAGGCCTGGGCAGAGGGGCGTGAAGTGTCGGTGCGGCTGGCAGCGGAAGGCCGCCCTGCGACGGTGATCGACGTGGAAATTGACCCTGAGCGGCGCGAGGATGCTTTGCAGGCGTTCAAGGCTTTTCAACAGGCTGTTTCCTGGTTGCCTGCGATGGGTCGGGCGATCCGCTGTATAGAGATCGACGGGCATGGTGAATGGCGCGTCGAACCTGTCCACCTGGATGCCAAGGGCATTGCGCTGATGTCATTCCGTGGGCGAGGGTCTGGTCATGCTCTTGCACTCGACCTTGGCGATGACACGATCCTTTTCGTGCCTCTCAACATGCAGGGGCCAACACCTGCGCCGAAGGAACTGCCACGCCTATGGCTGCTTGCTCCGCTTGCAGAAGCGCTTCGCAGCGGCTGGCTGATGAACGGGCGGCGTTTCCGGGTCGATCCCGGTCGTGGCAGGCTGGCGGGGAGCGAGTCCGAGCACGAAGCAATGTTCACCGGATTTGGGCGAACGCTCGGTGCGCGCCTTGTCGCACTTTATGATCTCGTCTCACGCGATTGGGCGACCCTGTGTGGAGCCGCCGGGTTTTCGGACAGGTCACAAGATAGCGGCCCCGCAAGCTTTGTGCGTGCTCTCGGCGAGTTATTCGAATTGGATCAGTCTGACCCACTCGCTAGGCACCTGCACGCGGCCGATCGTGGCTTTGGCCGGTTGATTGCCGATCGTCCCGCTCTTGCTACTGGTTTGCCCCAGCCGTTCAGTTCCTTCTTGCGCGTGGATGAGGCACGCTTCGTGGTGATGGGGGTACTTTCGGACTCGAGGGTACTGATGTCACTGGATGGCTGGCAGGCGATTGAGATCATCGGGCAATCCGCAATCTCCGCCAGTGTCGCTGGGAAAATTGAGAAATTGGGCTTTGGTTGCCCACCGGCCTTCAGGCTAGTCGATCTGCTGCGCCGTGAAGTTGGAGAAGCGAAGCAAGTGGCTCCGGATACTGCGCATCGCATTGGTGCGCTGGTCAACGAAACGCTCATGAAGTCGGCCGACAAAGAGGAAGAAGCCGACATTCTGGAGTTTCTCTCAAGCCTCAAATTCCTGATGAGCAACGGTGTTTGGCAGAAGGCAGCGTTGCCCCCACGTACAGCAAAAGACGGTGATGAGGAGGAGCAGCGCATTTTGGATTTTGCGCCAGAAAAGCATCTGGCTGAACGAGGTTACATTGGCAACGCATTGGCGCTTTACCGGCTAGCAATGAGACAAAGCGGCTTTCAGCGCGGAGCAGAAGCGCTGGCACAATGGGCTAACTCAGCCAATAGCGATGCCCAGAAACAAGCTGTCCTAACCTATATTCTTGAGGGCAGACAGGACGGCAAGTTGGGTAAGTTGTTGGCCCGCGATCGCCCCGACTGGCTGCCCGAAACCTCCGATGAATTTCGCACCAGTGCTCTCGGCAAATCAGTTCCTCCCGAGGATTTGCCGCGACTTCTCGGAATACTCTACCCTGCGGAGCAGCGCCTGCTCTGGTCTGGCGTGGTTCAACCCGCGCTCTACGAGGAGAAAGAGAAAGAGGCCAACCCGCAAGGTTTTCTTCGGCGCCTGCACGACTGGTGGAATAAAAACCACCAGGAAGAGCGGAAGGCTTATGAAGCGACGATTTACCCCTCCGAATTTCATCCTCGCCAGCTTGCCGCACAAGAAGCGGATGAGCAGCGCGAAGGTTGGTTTACGTTCTTCGCACTTGCGATCTTTCGCACGCTAGGGCGCACGCAAGATGGCGCCCACCGCAACTTCATCATCAGGGCGCGACAGGCGGGTTGGTGGCAGGAGATGGCGCGGGCGAAATTGCCCGCCAATCCAGGACCTTGGCTACGGAACCTAGAGGACTTCGCCAGCCCGAATGTCTGGAAAATCGAGTATCCGCAATGGCGGAGGGCTCTCGCCGATCTTTATGTACTGGCGCGCTGGCTGCCGGACTATGTCGATGCCTATCGCAATCTGCCCAAGGTCTTGCGGCAAAGGGGAGCGATCTCTTTGAGGGATGTCTGGCGTGTGAGTGCATCCGAAATATGGCAACCTAGGGGCCTCGAAGGTGCACCACTGACCCAAAGCCTGGGGCTTGGGGCCAACTGGCTAATTCGCGAAGGGATGCGTGCCGAGCTCTGGGGCGACCGCGATAGGCGTCTGCTCATCCCGTATGGATGGGCGGCCTCCGGACGGGTTCGAAACCTGTGTCGCAACCACATCGGCTATGATCTGGGAGAACCAGGGGACATGGAGCTTTCTCGCGAGCTTCATGATGTCATAACAAGCCACCTTGGCCAGGATGCTGATTTCTTGGGCGACCTGGATCTACCCATGCAGATCGTCAGTGATACCCGGAGGGAGGCTGTACTGCTGATGCTTGCAGGATCCGGCGGGCGCTCTGACACCCATTTTGAAGACGAATTGATGGAGCCCGACTACTATGAAGCTTGAGCCGGATCAGCTTGTCCGCCATGAGATGCATGGCGAAGGGTTTGTGGTGACCGATCTTGGTCCGACTGTTGTTGTCCGGTTCGACACCGCGATCCAACAGGTCGAGCGCGCAAGTCTCAGTTTGCAACGATCGCTCAACAGCGCGCTGCGAGCGGGTCAAATGGACGACAGCCTGGCTGTTCTGTGTCGAGCGCAGGCCCTTGCCATATCTTCAGTCAATGACCAGTGGGGGGTGTTTTCACGCTCTCGGGTGCAATTACTGCCGCATCAACTCTGGGTTTGTCGGCAAGTGACACGGCAATGGCCAATCCGCTGGCTGGTCGCCGATGATGTCGGCCTTGGCAAAACCATCGAAGCAGGGCTGATCCTCGAGCCATTGATCGCCTCAGGCAGGGTCCGGCGGGTGCTTGTTCTCGCGCCGGCGCGTCTGGTGCCGCAATGGCGAGCCCGGATGAAGACGATGTTCGACATCCGCCTGCAGGAATACACCGCCGACAGTGATCGGGGCCGCATCAGCTTTTGGGAGACGGCGCAGCAGGTCGTCGCGTCTTTCCACACGCTTCGCATGGAGAAACCGCGTAAACGGTTGCTTCAGGCCGAACCCTGGGATTTGGTCATCGTAGACGAAGCACACCATTTTCAGGCGCAGGAGCGGGCCGCGACATTGACCTACGGCTTGCTGAGCGAGCTTGCAAATGCGGGCAGGATCGGATCGCTTGTTCTATTCACCGGCACACCGCATCGCGGTAAGGACTTCGGCTTTCTTGCACTTATGCAGCTTCTGCGGCCTGATCTCTTCAACCCGGAGAAAGAGATGGCCGAACAGCTTTCCGCCCTCCCACGGGCCATGATTCGCAACAACAAAGCACTTGTTACGGACCTTGAAGGGAACAAGCTTTTTCGTCCGGTTGAGACCCGCGCCGTCGATTACAGCTATTCCGAGGCTGAAGAAGCCTTCTATCACACGATGAGCGAGTTCATCCTGGATGGTCGGGCCTATGCGGCAAGCCTTTCAGGTCGACAACAGACTGCGAGGATGCTCTTGTTGATCGCGCTGCAAAAACTGGCGGCCAGCTCGATCTCTGCCATCACCCGGGCATTGCGACGCAGACGTGCCATGCTGGTCAGCACGGTGCTGGACGCCGCCTCCAGCGATACGGCCGATCCCGAGACACTCGACGAAATCGCCGAGATCGAGGAAAGCCGGCCCGGTCAGATTGCCATCCTACTAATGCAGGATGAAATCGCGCGTCTGGATGAAATCATCGCCCTGGCGGATGAGATAGCGGACGAAACTAAAATCGCAACGCTGCTCGACCTAATCGAGAACGAACTTCCGGAAGGCGAGCCGGTACTCTTGTTCACGGAATACAAGGCCACGCAGGCGTTGGTTCATAAGGCGCTGGAGGCTAGGTTCGGCAGGGGCTGCGTAGGCTTCATCAATGGCGACGAACGTCTTGTTGTTTCCTCCGCCGATGGCGTGGAAATCACACTGCCGCTTTCGCGCGACACCGCCGCGGATGATTTCAACGCCGGTCGGACCCGCTTCCTCATTTCAACGGAAGCCGGCGGAGAGGGCATTGACCTTCAGGAACGCTGTGCAGTGCTTGTTCATGTCGACATGCCGTGGAACCCTATGCGGCTGCACCAAAGGGTTGGCCGACTCAATCGATACGGGCAGAAGCGTGCCGTTAGCGTATTCTTGCTCCGCAACCCCCGAACAGTCGAGGCGCGCATCTGGGCACTCTTGCAGGAAAAACTCACGCGGATTCAGGCGACCCTTTCCGCTTCGATGGATGAGCCGGAGGATATTTCGCTACTGGTGATCGGCATGGCTGGCAATCAGTTCTTTGATGAGCTGTATGCGGAGGGGTCCTTACGCGGCGGAGACGGGCTTTCGGTTTGGTTTGATCAGAGCACCCAACAGTTCGGCGGGCGCGATGCCGTTGAAACCGTGAGAGCGATGCTTGGCAATGTCGCCCGTTATGATTTCCAGTCGGCAGGGGCTGAGATTCCCAAACTCGACCTGCCTGCCTTGGAACCTTTTTTCCGCAACGCCATGTCCTTAGCTGGCCGCCGGGTGATCAGAGGTGACGAAGGCCTATCCGTGGCAACCCCCGAGGTCTGGCGGGGAAGCCTTGAACTTCGTGACAGGTATGATGCGCTCACGTTTGATCGATTCATGCGTTCGGACCAGCCGCTATTTCGGCTTCTTGGGGTTGGACATCCGCTACTGGATCGCGCGGTCGCGGAAAGCACTGATCAAAAAGTATTTTTGACGCGCGTAGGTGGCATTTGTGGCCCCTTGGTCATCGCCCAGGTCGAGGACGAGATTACTGGAACGGGCGCGACCGTGCACCGGATCGTCATCGGTATTGAAGGGACAGGCAATGCTAGGTCGAGTGTACAGCGCGACTGGGAACTGCTTCTGCGGCTGAACAACCTGGAACCTGGTATGGACATAGCGACCCCACCGAGTGTTGCCGAACTCTTGGATCTTGAGGGGTTGTTTACGACATTAAAAACTCACGACACAATCTTAGAGCTTCCCTTCAGACGCCCGAAACTTCGGCTAATAGTCGCACTGCTTCCAGAGCGAGCGTCGGTTTGATGAGCATCGATATTCTGTCAGCAGCGCACCGGACGTCTGTCCAACAATGCGATCGATGTGGGTTCGGCGAGCATATCCGCCTTAGAAGTTCTCGGCTACGCGGATGACCTAGATAGGGTCCAAAGCAGTCATGCACGCGAGATGGCCAGACGGCGACTTCTACCCCGAAAGCGGAAATTATTGCCGCTAGCCCCTGCTGTTGGCTGAGGCTCGAAGCCAGAGTGTTGATTCCACTGAGAGTTCTCAATGGAAATCAACACTCCAGCCGCTTTCCGCGCTTGGCAGCTCGTGAGATTTCTACGATTGCCGATCCACCTCGGTGTACTGGGTATCGACTAGACCGGCGACAAGGTTGTCACGCAGATGGTGGCGCAGGAGCCCTATGACGCGGACCTCCAGGACGGTAGAATCAGCAGCCGGCAACGTCTTCAGCAACGAGCACCTGTTCGGTGGCGCGACGGGCAAAAGCTACGACAACATGAGTTTCGCAAGTCGCTCCACCTCGCTCATGTCGAGCCCAGCGCCGGCAAGCTCGCGCGTCTCGATCAGCACGTCTCCACCTGCGTTCTCCTCGATCGGCCGGATTCCGGCCGCGAGATAGCCGGCTCGCTTGGTCTGCCATCTCGCCGCGTATTGCGGGTCCGATAACATGCCCAAGTGCTCCCAGTAATAGGTGACGCCGGACTCATCGTCGGCGATCGTGAAGTCGGGCCAGCGGGTTTTGCCGCCAAGCAGCACGGGTTGTTCGTAGACGTAGGCGATGCCCATGCCGTGCAGCTTCTCCGCGATCGCGAGTTCGGACTTAGACCTGACGAACTCGCCCCTGCTCGTGCGGTGCAGGAGATGCTGGTCGAGGAAGCGTGGCCCCGAGCTCGTTTTGACCTCAATCGGGCCGGGATCCGTGAACAGGTCCGTCATTCGTCGCGCAATTTCGGAAGCGGACGGATCCGCGTAACGACGTAGCGTGCCGAGTTCGTCTTCGTGGAGAATGACAAGTTCATCCCGGTGCCGGGTAATGGCCGTGTAGAGCAGTTCGCGCGAGAGCGGGCGGCAGTTGCGCGGCAGCACGAGGAAGGATCGGCCAAACTGGCTTCCCTGGGTCTTGTGCACCGTCAGCGCGTAGGCAAGTTCGAGATCTGGCGAACCCTCCTCGCCGGAGAACTCGCCTGCATAGTAGGTGAATTTGATCCCCGGTTGGCTCGCGAACTCAACCTCAAGGTCCTTAGGACGAAACTTCATCTTAGCCGTCTTGTAGCCGCCGACGACCACTCCGACGTCACCGTTCGCGATGTAGGACGATGGCTGGGGTGGATAGGTCCGTCGGCGCCCGTTGTTGCGAAGATTGATGACCTTGTCGCCCCAAAGTACTCCCTGCGGCCCAGCCGGCTTTGGGACCTTCGCGTACCTGGTCAGCGCCCGCTCGCGTACTTTGCTCCGGAAGCGTCGCTGCACTGCTAGGTTGATCGCCTCAACGCCTGACAGACCCGCACGAACCGGCGACAGGATCTGCCAGTCGTGCGAACTCGCCGCTGCGCCGCCCTCGGTCTCGCCAGCTCGACGTGCCCAAAACAGCATGTGGCCCTCCCACTCGCTGCCACCGATGCTTCGCTCGAAGCCAATCTGGTCCGACCCGTCAACCAGCTTGAGCCCTCGCACCAGTTCTTCGGCGAGGAGGGGCTCGAGAGCGCTAGGCAGATCCCAGCGGGCGGTTTTGACGTGCGACAGCGTTCCAAGCTGCAAGGCATTCCAGACCTCGTCGGCTCCTGCATCTAGCGGTTCACCACTGAACTGCCTGGCCAGCAGCACGTCGCCTCTGGCGTGACCACGCTGCCGTCCGATGATCGTCAATTCGGCATACCCAGGGGCCACCCTAGGAAACTTTGATTGTGTGTCGTCCGGCCCAAGCTGCCGGCATATGTCGACGAAGGGTCTGCCCGCGCCAATCGGCGGCAGTTGACGGGGATCGCCCACGAGGATGAGCCTGTCGACACCCTCGATTGCGTCGATGAGTGCCGCCAATTGATCCTCCGTAAGCATTGAGCACTCATCGACGATCACGGAGCGGTAGCCCTTCTCGCGCGGGGCCTCCGAATTGCGGAAGTAGCGACCGCTCGACCCGTCGTAACGTTCGTGGCGCTGGAGGAACTGCGCGAGGGTCATGCCCTCACCCAGGCGCTCGGTGGCCTCTTCAAGGCGGACACGCGCCTTGCCCGTCGGTGCAAGCAGCAGGACGCGGCCTGCCGCGATCTCGGGGAGATCGCAGATGACCTTGAGCAGCGTGGTCTTACCCGACCCAGCGGGCCCAATCAGCACCGAGAAGCGCCCCGATGCGAGCTGTTCGAGCGCAATCGTCTTCTCCTGGCGAGCCAGCTCCTCGATCTCAACGTCGGGGCCGGTGTCCATATCTGGCAACGCGGCGTCCACAAGTGCGCGCCAGTTATGGGCGAGTACATGCCGCTTGCCCATAACTCGTTTCCGCACCGCGTTGGCGATCGACGTGCGGGCTAAGCCGTAGCGTCTCAGCTTTAGCGCGGGCTCGCCACCCGAGGTCTTCGCCTCCTCCAGGATGTCCGCGAGATAGCCAGCCGCCATGTCGAGGACGTCCTCGTCGACCGCACAGCGGGGGTCCAGGGCCGAATCGAGTGCGCGGCGCACTATCCAGCTCCGCGGCAGCAGGGTGTGGCCCTCCAGTTGTGCGGCCCGCTCGAGCAGTTCAGTTACGAGCGCACGCACCCTTCGGCGGTCGATGCCGTCGCTCATTCTAGTGCCCGGCGGCAGGAGAGCCTTCTCGCGGACTGCGCCAGGCGGGAAGACTCCGCGGTCGATCGTGGCAAAAGAGGTGCGGTCTGCCGCGGCTTCGTCGCGCTCGAACAATAAGTAGGGGTTCGCCAGGATCTCGGCGTCCGTTGTCTCCTCCGAGTAACCGCGCTGGCTTGGCTGGTAGGCCCTGATCGCTTGGTCGGCGCTGAGGCTACATCGGGCGATGAGGTCGAGAAGCTGCCGGCGAGGTTTCGCCAAGCCCCGCCACTTCTCACGGTATGTCGATCCGAAGCCGAACAACTCCGCTTCCGGGAACGACGTCGGTGCGGCGACGAACCCGTCGATGAACGAGAAGGCGTCGAAGACGTCGCCTTCCTTACTTCCGGCGCTCGCGATCTCGTACGCGAGCAGCGCCCCGTGCTCGAGTCCGAAAGCTGTAAGCGCGCTTCCGAGCCCTGGGTGGATCCCCCTGGCGGTCCAGAGGCGGGCGACTTCACGGTCGATCCACGCGAGCGCGGCCGAAATGTCCGTCTCGATCACCTTTGCTGACGCCCTCAGCGCGCCTGCACATGCGAGAAGCGACGCGATGGCGCCATCATGACTCAGATGTTCGGATCCGTAGGAGAAGGCGTCGAACTGGTCGTCGGGCGCAAACGCGACACACTCCTCGACCCCAATGCCGGCGTCGGCGTCCGCGGCAGCGAGCACGTCGTAGTAGGGCATCAGAAACCCGTCGGCGCCTCCGGGGCGCAGACTATGCCGGACGCATCGTTCCCAAAGGACGCCCTGAAGGTCCCCCGGCGAATCGTACGCGTATTCGGTGTATTGGCCTATACCCTTCACGCGCGCCGCCCCGATGATCACGCGGCTAGCACTGTCAGAAAGGGGTGTCTTCTTCGCATAGAAAAAGCAGAGGGATGCTTCAGGCTCTAGCGCACCAAAGAAAGTGTCAAGCATCACGAGCTGGTTGGCCTTGTCCTGGACCCAGCCGGTCTCGAATGAGAGTTCGGGTTCGCGCTCGGGTTCATAGCCGAGGCGAAGCGCTGCCGCCTTCCCGACCTCGCCTGACTTCTCGTTTCCTTCCACGTTAGACTTTAGCATCCATCCGAATGGGATACAGGCGGCTGAGAAGGCCTCGAGCCTAAGCGTGGTCTCGCCGAAGTGGCCATGGCTCTCGGGGCTCGACGTCTTGTAAGGATGCTGCTTCTTCAGAACGAGGTCATGGTCCGCCATAAAGCTCACCCGCTCGTCGATGCACGGCGGCATGACCGAAGCAGCCAGTTCCTCGAAGAGCTGTGCGGCGTAGTCGTCCTGATCGTCGCGCTTCCCGGCGGCGACCCGACTCAGGACGAGGCAGGAGGTGTTTGCCGAGGGGGCGGTGCACACGCGGCCGTTCCAACCTCCGTCGTGCCACGGCACACGTATCGTCACATGCTGCGACGGTAGTTTCCTCGATCCCAAGATCATTTGTTCCCCTCCGGCCGCTTGCGGGCCTGTTACCCCATTATCTGCAAGGGCGACGGTTACGTCCCGACGCGCGGCTTAACCCTAGTCGCACACGCAAGCCTACAACCTGCGCTCCCATTTGAAAGGCCGACGAAAGCTAACCAACTGCATTTTTTAGCCTCGCCACAGGCGATGACGATTGGCAGAGACGCGTAGCTGGCCTGCGGGGACCCATTTCACTCGAGGCGACGCCCTCCTCTCGAAGGCTAACGAGGCAACCTAAGCGCGCCCGCCGATTCTGGACAAAGTTTTCGTCTTTCCTGTGCACGCGGGATAGCGGACACAGCTCAGGAAGGCACCGTAACGCCCGGACCGTTCAATCAGCCATCCATCCTTGCATTCCGGACATGATGGAAAGCTTGCATCGCAGTTGCACCGCATCTCCGCTGATTTATTCGTACGGCTCGGAAGCCCAACTCCACAGGACGAGCAGGCGGGTAGCAAGTTGCCACAGTGCTGCACATGTTCGCAGCGATACCAGATCCGCGCATCCTGGCCCCGGACATCGAGCAACCGTCCGCCACACTCTCCGCATTCGTGCACAGTCTGTTCGCTGCCGGGCGCCGAGGCGATCCCGTATTCAGGGTCCTTGTTGAGTTCGGTTACAAAGGACGAAGGCCTGGAGTTCGAAGCCATAATCGTCAGCGTGTGACGGGCTCGCGTCATCGCAACATACATGACCCGACGCTCCTCCGCGTTCTCGAACGATTCCTCCTCTGGCGATACCAACGCAAGCAAGGGGTCATCGACGATCTCGGAAGGGAAGCCCAACCGGCCGCTGTCCGCATTTAGAAGAATTACATGGTCTGCTTCGAGGCCCTTCGATGCATGGATCGTCTTGAAATTGATGCGTAGCCGGGGGAACCTTCGCCGAACGTCGCTCATGTCCGGCTGAAGAAAGCGATACCGCCCCAGCAGCAACACACTCGCGGTACTTGCGGGATCGATTCTCGTGGAGATTTCCGCAAGAACGTCACGGAGCTTCCTCTCCTCTTCGTTTTTTGGCGTCATCACGATCCTGATGGCCGGCTCGGTTGCCTTCCCTGCGGGAACGATCTGCTTGGAGAGCTGGGCCGGGTTTTTCAGCACAAACGCCCTCGCCGCATATGCGATCTGGTCGATCGATCGGAATGTGCGGCCAAGATCGACTGTCCGGTGGACTCCGGTCATTCCGTTGAAGCTCCCACCAAATTCTTCGCCGAAGTGGCGCATCAGATGGATGTCCGATCCTGCAAATCGGAAGATCGATTGCCAGTCGTCTCCAACCGCAAATACACGGACATCCGGGTGCTGAGCTTTCAACGCCTTCACCAGCCGGGCACGGCTCTGTGATATGTCCTGAAACTCGTCCACAAGGATGTGGCGGAACGGGCTTATATATCGGCCAGTTTCGGCATACCGGGCGGCTCGCAGGATCATATCTTCGAAGTCGATCCGTTCGCCCAGACGTTTCTGATATTCCGCGAAAACTGGCGCGAAGACGGCGAGGAACGCCTTGGCGCGACTGCCCAGCCTCAATCGCTCGGACTTTTCGTCACAATCGGCGACGCTGTAGCCGCCGCTTTTGAACTTGCGCAGGAACGTCCCTAGCAGTTGTGAGAAGGCGTCTACCTGATTCAGCTCAATCACGCGGTCAAAGATTGTATCGGCTGGGCGAGGTTTCAGCGTCACATGCGGTTCGAGCTTCTCTGCCAAGGCAATGAGCAGACGCCCCTCCTGCCGTTCGTAGCTATATGTCTCGATGAGCGTGGTTTCATAAGCCGTGTGAAGCTCGCGCTTCCATTCCATGCCTGCCAGGTAATGGTCACGGTCGACGAAGGGTGCTGTGGTCAGCCGCTCGCTGCCATCGGGCATCTTTTGACGCCGCACACCGAAATGCTCGATGTAGACACCACTTTCAGTCAGGCGAAAATCCGGGCAATAGTCTCGGCGTCCCGTCTCTCGGATCTTATGCTGGTAGTCCGGCTCATATTCGTATTCGATGCCGTTTTCGTAAAGCCAGTTGGCAATCTGCAGCTCTTCGTAACTCTTGACCTTCTCTCCCTGCAGGGTGCGGAGATCCTGCTTTTCCATATGCGTGTAGAAATCGTGTTTGGTCTTGAAGTCCCACTCGGTCTTCGGTTCGATCAGAAAGTGCGCAAACCACTGAATGATTGCCTTGGACACTTCAGACAGCGCGTGAACGAGATCCTTCAGAATCTGCTTAATTAAGTTCGTGAACGCCAGCTCGTCCGTAGCGTGATCCGCCAGTGCCGGCTTTGACCCTTCGACACTCCCGATGATGTCATAGGCAATTGCGTGGAAAGTTCGCGCCACGATCGGCACGCCGGATCGTGCCTCGACTCGTTCCGACATTTCCTCGGCGGCATTCTTTGCGAATGCCAGCAGCAGTATTTCATCCGGCCGACGTATACCGGCCTTGATCAGATAGGCGGCCTTGGCAGTGATCACGCTGGTCTTTCCGGATCCGGCGCCGGCCAACACCAGCGTTGCGTCTTCGTCCACCATCACAGAGAGGCGTTGTTCCGGCGTCAGAGGCTTGCTTTCGATCGTATCGAAGAAATCCTTCCAGCGTTCGAGCTCGGCAGAAACAAAGGTAGCGATTGCGCTCGTTCTCATCGTGTCAGGCTCGGCGGCGAACTTCCTCACAAGCGCAACACGCTCGGCTTGGTCGGCCCCGATGGCGTCTGGCTGAAGTTTCGATAGCAGCAAGGTCTCGAGTGCCCTGGCATCGCTCAGAAGCGGCGCGACTTGGCATGCAGCGGGATAACGAGTGGGCTTGGCAAGGTCGGCAATCGCTCGATGAAGGCGAAGCAAGCTATCTGCTTCACGTTCCAGCGCCGAAAGATTGAACCCGATCCAGGCTCTTTTGACTTCTTCGGCGAACATGTGCGCATCAGGATGCCGGAGGCCGCGCACCACGAGATGGCGCTCTGCCGTGGCAACTGTCATCGTCGCACCAACAGTTCCCTTCCGTACCAACGGAGCAGCAGATATCGCTTCAAGGGATACGGAAGAGGTCAATCCGCGGCGAGTAACGCGCAGGTAGTCCCCATCGAGCTCCATGGCCTGAAACGTTGTCCCGAATGGGTTCACAAGCAGTCCAAGCAATGGCCGTTGTTGCAGTCGATTCAATATTGGAGCCTCGTATCGCGTTCGGCGGCGCAGCTCGGCTTTGCCATCGATGATCCGACTATACATCGCGAGTGGTAAAGAGGATGCACATGACCAATAACTAATGGCCATGTTGAGTGAGCCCACTAACGAGGATGAAGTAAGGCGGATTTAAACGAAGAGTTTCGCGCCCCCGACTACCGACAATGAGGGCGCTCAGTCTCGGCAAGTTGACCTGGAAGTCATTTCCGCACTGGCGCACGTAGCCCGCCGCCTAGTCAACCCAGCGTTCTGACGCACTTGAAAGCGCCAATAGTTCAGACCTTTAGTTGTGACAGAAGCGTCGACGGCACCGCCTCACGTAGTCGCCATGTCACGGTAATCGGCATCTCGCCTTTCCAGGTTTCGAAATCCACTTCGCCACAGTAGATGAATGGTGCCGGCTTGGATCCGATCTTCTTCGTCTTTCGGACGAGCAAGTGGACGTGAAGACCCAGGGCTTGATGGTCACGGATCATCTCGCCATGCTTCGATTGTTGCTTGGTCCTATTCTGACTTTGCCATGAGAATTCCGTGGCTGAGGTGAAGTGATCAGCATAGCGGTGCTCGTCCATCATCCCCTCCTTCTCCAAGGTGACGAGCAGAAAGATGTGAGGCGGTTTTGGCACAAAACCAGCGTTCCACGTCGCCTGATCGAAGGTTAGCCCGAAAGCTGGAGGGATAGCCTCGCGCGAATAGCGTTCCCAAAGCCGAAGGCCTGTCTGTGCCTGGGCCTGTACACCCATCGGCTCCATGCGCCAGATATCGCTCTGGTATCGGAATCGGACACGATCGCCTTTGCCCGGAAGTCCGGCGTCGTCGCCGAACCATCCGCGAAGAATGGTGGACAAGCGGTTGGATGAATCGTCGGCTCTCCGCACGACGTTAATTGCGATCTTGGCAACTGTAGCCTCCATCGGCTGATCGTCTATGATAACGTGCAGGAGCCCTTCCGGCAGCCGCCCTGCGCCCGACGTCGTCGGGAGGAATAAGACAGGTTGTCCGCTCGTGTTTCGGGCGACGCGGCAAACAGCTTCCGCCGGCTCATTGGGAACACCGCTTCTGCTCAAATATTGCGCAAGACGCCAATCGAGGATTTCCCGCAGAAGTTGGCTAAACGTCGCCCTATCCCGTGGGACTTTGACTAAGCCGAATTGATCTTCTCGCAAGTCAAAATACGGAGCGCCCTCGCTATCCCGGAGCTTCGTCAGGACATCGATCGGAAACCTTAACACGAGCGATCTGAGCGCTTTCCGATCGGCGAGATCGACAGAGAAATCCTGCTGAAGCTTATGGACTCGAGAGGCCAACTGCGCGACGCGCTCGACGAGCTCATCGACGGTACAGCGGTCCCGCACGGTCTCCTCATCGAACAGTGCGAGAAGCGTAACGAGCTTGTAGCTTCGGGTTAATTCGGTCTTCTCCATCTCCCGAAAGAAATCCCGATGCTCCAACCAGGTCGATCGTTCCAGATCGTCCAACCCGCGCATGCGTTCCACGAAACCAAGCCAGGAACGTTCGCTGCTGCTTCTTGGATTGTTGCCTGAGTGGAAAACCTCTGACGCTGTTGGGCGGAAGCCATGCCGCTCCTGGAAGTCGCGGTAAAAGTCTTCCAGCGCATTCTCGGTGCTGGCTGGTTTCACCAGCATGCGCAGTATGTCGACTGCCTCGAGGTCGTATGTCACCTCACAACCGGTGGGCAGATTGATCTGATCGCCTTGCAGCCGTTCCAGGAGCTCGCGGATACGGCCACCAGAAGACGCATCGACATTCGCAATCGAGGCGATCGCACGCAACTTCGTGAGGAAGATACGATGGTTGCCAATATAGTCGATGACAACGAGACGCTTCTTGTTTGCGGACTTTCGCAAACCGCGGCCGAGCTGTTGCAGCCAGATTATAGTCGATTCCGTTGGCCGCAACATCAACACGGTATCGATACTTGGGACATCGACACCTTCGTTGAACATGTCGACGGCAAACACTACCTCGAGTTCGCCCACTTCCAGTCTCTGCAGCGACGTAGCCCGAGGTGCGGAGTTGATGCCGGAATGGACGGCGACAGCGGGCACGCCGTGGCGGTTGAAGAAGTCGGCCATGAAATCCGCATGCGTCTGGGAGCAGCAGAAGCCGATGCACTTCGTCCCGCCGCGCAGTCGGTACTGTTCGAGCGCGTTCTGCGCTCGTGCTTCTGTGGCGACAGCAGCGGTGAGTTCTGCCATGTCGAACTGCGCGCTGCGCCAGGGGATATTCCGATAATCTACTTTGTCCGGGACGCCGAAGTAATGAAAGGGGCAGAGATGCCCGGCTTCTATCCCCAGATGTACACCGGCCTGGAAGACGAGGTTCTCTTGGCACAGACCGAGGAGATCAGCTCCATCGCTCCGCTCGGGCGTCGCCGTCAGACCGAGGAGGAACTTTGGTTCGAAGTAATCGATGATGCGTCGGTAGGTGGTCGCTGCTGCGTGATGGAACTCATCGATGACGATATAATCGAAGGTGTCCGGTCGAAATTGCTTGATCTGGTTCACCTTGCCGAGAGTTTGAACGGAGGCGAAAAGGAGATCGGCATCCGTGTCCTTGTAATCGCCCGCCAACCTTCCGATCCGAGCTGTCGGTCGCACACGTCGAAATGTCTCGATCGCCTGATTGAGTATTTCCTCGCGGTGGGCGACGAAGAGGATGCGACGATATTCGAGGCGATCGCTGTCGAAGGCCGCCAGCCAAGTCTTGCCAAGACCGGTAGCGAGCACAACAAGGCCCGCCGTAAATCCGTCCTGCCGTGTGTGCTCGAGCGCTGCGAGGGCCTGCCGTTGGATGGCGTGGGGTTCGGGAGGGGGCAGCGGCGGCTCGTATGCTAAGCCAGCATCCTGGAAGCCTAGCGGATTCCTCCGGCTTTCATAGCGGTCAATCCACTCCGGCGTGACGGAGACGGCGCTATAGGAATTGAACAGGTCTTCGAAGCCATTGGTGATCTGGGGGAAGGCCGACCGGTCGTGGCTGGAAATGACCTTGTAGTTCCACTCGATGGATGTGGTCAGCGCCGCCTCTGACAGGTTGGAACTGCCGACGAATGCCACGCCCTCCTTGCCCGATAAAAAGATATAGGTCTTTAGGTGAAATCCCTGCGCCGCAGCCTCGAAGACCCGGAACGTCAGATCGCCGTCGAGATCGGCCAGACGCCGCAGAGCCATCGGCTCCGTCACGTCCATGTAGTCGCCGACGAGAATTCGGGCTCGTCCACCGCGGGCCAGAAAATCTTTCAGATGTTCGACGATCAGTCTGGCGCCGCTATCAAGCAGAAATGCTACTGCGATGTCGCAGGCGTTCGCCTCGTCCATATGCATGATGAGATGGGGCAGAAGGTGGTCGCTTCCGCCAGTGACCAAGCGCTTTAACGCTTCGGTGCTGCTCACCTCCTGGGCTAGGTAGTTGGCTTTGTGCGGGATAACATGCCTGACGCCGCCTCTCGGATCGTCGACGTCACCTAGGCAGCGCGGAATGACATGCAGGTGAAAATGGGAGACCGTTTGTCCTGCAGCCTCAGCCAGATTGAAACCGACATTGTACCCATCCGACTTATGCTTTCGTTCGATCTCGATTTTTGCCCTGTCGATGTTCTGCCAGATTGCCTGCTTCTCGTCCGCTGAAAGATCGTCCCATGTCGCCGCATGCCGTCGTGGAACGATGAGTAAATGTCCTGGCGACACCGGGAAGGCGTCCCACAGGGCGACGACTTGATCGTCCATAAAGGCGATGCGGCTCAGTTCAGCGGTGCAGAAAGGGCATTGGATCATCGGCAAACTATGGGCTGCATCGCCGAAGCATCCCAGGATGGCTGATGCTTTTCCACACAATGATTTCTGAGAACCCGCCGCGTTTTCGGCACCTGGCTGAGGCGCCATCCAATGTGGAACCGTGAAGTGGAAGCGCGTTCAATCTAAGGAAGAGAATTAGGGCGGCTTCGATTCAAGATTGCTTTGGCGCAAACTTGCCGCCTCGCCGATTCACCGAGACGACCACTTCTGGGACGCGGCAGGAATGCAAGCTATGACGGGAATGAGCGGTCGTTAACAAGGTGACGGCCAGACAACAACTTCGCCCCGAAAGCGGAAATTATTGCCGGTATACCCCTCCTGTTGACTGCGGCCCAAAGCCAGGGCACAAAGGTGGCATCCACGGTCGCTCGCGACGGAAAAACAGAGGGGATTTCAAGGCAATCTTGTTAAGCCATTGAAATCATGTGAGAATCCAGGTTCCCCAGCCAATTCTCCCTAAATCCCCTTAATTCCTTGATTTTCCAGTCGTGCCGGATATCGTTTTGGCGTCATTGGCGACCTGATGCCCAGAACAGTAGCCCGCAGGTGATGCCCACGCGCGAACAAGCGCGGCGGCGTCGCAGGTGGCAGGCAAGGGCAAACACCTTATGGCGGTCCGCCACGACGTCGAGAACCTTATTCGCCGCGGCAACATCTTCTACTGGCGCGCTCGTGTTACTACAACGCGACCAAGGATGCCGCCGTCGACGCGCTGGCCGAGCATAAGAGCCGGCCGAGATTGATGCGGATCGATGCTTTCGAAGCTGAAGACGAAGACGGCACGCCACTATTATTGAGGGCGAGGTCGGACCGTCTTCGGCGCGATCGGCCGCAGCTTCCGCTGCCGCTACGATCGCCGAAGACGCCTGGTCGCTGATGAGCCGGAACTCGCTGCCCTGCTGGCGACCGAGCACGATCATACCGCCGAGCAGGCCGCCGACTACCGGATCATTGCCGGGATTGGTCTTGATAGTGAGCGCCGATCCGCCGTTGAAGGCAACCGTGACAGGCGTGGTCGTGTTAGTGGCAAAAATCGGAAGCCAGATCAGCGCCGTTTCGGAGATCGGAATGTCCGTCGTCGCCTGGATCGCGCTAGCCGTGCCGGCTCCGACGTTCGAAGCCGGGATGAACGGGAACGGCAGATCGGCGACGCGCGCCCACGTGCCGAGGCCGGAAGCCCCAGACTTCTGATAGAGGCCGTTATATGCGGTCGTCGGGTCGGCGATGACCCACGCCATCGTGTTATCGTCGTGGGCCACATCGGCAAGCAGAAGAGCATTCGTCAAAAAAACTGGGCTTTTGACGACTGATGATCCTGTGATGAAGCTTTCGAGGTAGGTGCCCCAAGCTCGGACATCCGGTTTTGATGGCTTGTGGTTTCCAGACGCCGGAATGCCGTCCGAAACGAAGTCGCGCCAAACCTGCCTTGCAGTTAATGGCATTCAATTCTCCATGAAAAAAGCCGCGCAGAGGCGGCTGTGAAACTGTGATTTTGGTGACGTGGCGTTGGGCTATGCCCAGCCGGCTCCGTCGCTGAAGGTGGTTTCGTCGTCGAAGGGAATGCCCGTGTCTTCTGTCGCCTCGGCAGGCGGCGGGTTTGTTTCGTCTTCAGCTTCGGGCGCAGGTTTTGGGTCGCTCGTTGGGGCGGTGGTGATTGTCATGGGATTTCCTTTGATTAAACTGCGAAGAGGCTCAAGCGGCCCGTGACCCCTTGGCGGGGACATGCTGAAGAAGCGACCCATGCTGGTCCAAGCCTTTTTACGGGAAATTGACGACCGACCGGGGGTGTGCGACTTTGGTGTGAAACGTGAGGGTCCGACAATGGTCGACATAGTCAGAGAAGGCTCTTTTAGAGATGGTTTCGAAGTTGGCTACAGAACCGTACGCGGGACAGCCGTAGCCCTTCCTAGTATTCCGGAACAACCTGTCACTCGCGGCAACAGCACACCGTTTCTGATGGGAGTGCGCAGAGGCATTGAGGGTGCCTTGGGTAAGGATATCGACGACTCGTCGCAGGACTAACGCCCAAAGCCACCCACGCTCTTGATAGCCTTCCGCCTGGAGTTGACTAACGACGCCGCTTGCCGCGGCGAACTGTCGGCTGCCCGAACTCTTTCAGCGCCCACGGCTCGCCTTGCTCAGGGTGGCGCGGGATTTCAAGAAAGGAGTCACCAAGTCGGCGCCAGGCTGCCTCAGCAACATCGATCGATGGACGGTGGTAGGCATTTGTCTCGATTCCGAGCTCTGCCAGTTCGTCGAAGAAATCGTGGCCGCTGGAGAACACGAAAAACCACTGATCGAGCCCATCGATCGAGCGGCGCTTGCCAGCTTTTCGTCTGACTGGCATATCCGATGCCGAATATGACGTGATCCTTGCTGTCGGCTTCGCGCATGGGAGGCGAGATCGCGAACGGCCGGCGCCGGATCTGGTCGAGGAAGCGCCCATCGAATTAGGGAGAACCCGCAGACGCCCTACGAAAGTGACATTTTTGATCGCTGTGGATCGTCTCCCAGGTTCTGCAACGCCTTTCCGGGACCGAGCGCTCTCCGCGGCCATCAAGTCGGCTTCCAGGACACCTGTACCGAGGTCATGCTTACCTATCGCATTAGCGGTGTTCCGGTCATCGACGATGCGGGTTGCCTCGTCGGGATCATCAGTGAGGGTGATCTGCTGCGCAGAACGGAATTGGGGCGGGGAACCATCGCCGAACTCGGAACGTGAGTACTTACCGCCGGGGAGCAAGCTACAGATTACGTCAAGAGTAACTCGTGGCGGGTTGCAGACGTCATGAGCCGCGCGCCAGTGGTCGTGGAAGAGGACGCGTCGCTTGGACGGGTTTCCGGGTTGATGCAAAAGCATGGCATCAAGCGCATTCCCGTTATGAGAGAGGGCGTGCTGGTCGGCATCATCAGTCGTGCAGATCTTCTGAAAGTGATTGTTAGAGCCGACCTAGACGAAACCGCGCGAGGTGACGAAGCCGTCCGTCGCAGCATCGCGATACGGCTCAGCGAAAATACGGGTCTTCTCGGAAGAGACGTGACCGTAGCCGTAACCGACGGTGTGGCTCATCTATGGGGAAACGTTGACACGGCAGAGTGCAAGAAGGCGGCGCGCGTTGCTGCCAAAAGTGTTCGCGTCGTGAGAGGAGTGGTTGAGCATTTCTCCGAAGATCCGAAAAGATCTGCGATCGCGCGTTCGGATTAAACGTCAGGCACCGTCGATTTTAACTGTGCTTCGGATGCATTTCGTGCGAGTATTAGAACGCGTGAATATTTGCAAACTGGGACGAAGCTGTTTTGGATAGCCGAGCGGGACATATGCTGGGCGATAATCACGGACGCGCCAGCGTTTCATGCTGATGTCCAAACATGCTGCTGTGGCAATATTCGGTCGATAACGACTGCGCTACGAACTGTGCCCTTGCGGCCAGCATCCCAATGCCAGGGCGTTCGCCCCAGTCGCTAGCAGTTTTGAAAATTCGACGATTTCTCACCTTGAAAGATCTTACCGCAGCAATCTGGGCTCAGAGGAGGAGGCACCCATGGTTTCGCTCAAGACGGCAGGAGACGTAAAGGTCGCCATGAAGGAGAACACGGCAGCGGGCGGCCCCCTTTCGGCGGAAGAATTGCAGTCGATGGATGCCTACTGGCGGGCATCGAACTATCTGTCGGTCGGACAGATCTATCTTCTCGACAATCCTTTGCTGAAAGAACCGCTAAAGCGCGAGCACATAAAGCCGCGACTGCTTGGTCACTGGGGCACGTCGCCAGGCTTGAACATGCTCTACGCCCACCTCAACCGCGTTATCAAACGCGATGATCTCAACATGATCTACGTCATCGGGCCGGGACATGGCGGGCCATCGTTGGTCGCGCACGCCTATCTCGAAGGCACCTACAGCGAAGTCTACCCTAACATTGGCCAAGACACGGAAGGCATGAAGAGGCTGTTCAAACAGTTCAGTTTTCCAGGCGGCATCCCAAGCCACGTTGCTCCGGAAACACCCGGCAGCATTCACGAGGGCGGGGAACTGGGCTATGCCCTCAGCCACGCCTACGGCGCGGCGTTCGACAACCCGGATCTAATTGTCGCCTGCGTCGTCGGCGACGGAGAAGCCGAGACGGGGCCGCTTGCAACAGGCTGGCAAAGCAACAAGTTCCTGAATCCTGCTCGCGATGGCTGTGTGCTGCCGATCCTGCACCTGAACGGCTACAAGATCGCCAACCCGTGCTTTCTAGCCCGCATTCCCCGCGACGAGCTAAGGAAATTTTTCGAAGGCATGGGTTACACGCCATATTTCGTCGAGGGCGATGAGCCCGCGAGCGTGCACCAGCATCTGGCAGGCGCCCTTGATACCGCAGTGGCGGATATCCAGGAGATCTGGGCAGATGCCCGCGACAGGGGCAACGTGAAGCGTCCCATGTGGCCGATGATCGTTTTCCGCACACCGAAGGGCTGGACCTGCCCGCCTGAGATAGACGGCAAGAAGTCGGAGGGCTATTGGCGGTCGCACCAGGTGCCGATGGGCGACATGGACAAGCCGGAACACCTCCGCATTCTCGAAGCATGGATGAAGAGCTACCGCCCCGAGGAACTGTTTGACGACGGAGGCCGGTTCAAACCGGAGCTGGCAGCGCTTGCCCCCGCAGGGCATCGTCGAATGAGCGACAACCCGCACGCCAACGGCGGATTGCTGCTGCAGGACCTGAAGATGCCCGACTTCCAGGACTACGCGGTATCCGTGCCGAGCCCTGGAGCAACCATCGCCGAATCGGCGCGGATGATGGGGGCGTTTCTCCGCGATATCATGAAGATGAACATGGAGAGCAACAACTTCCGCCTGTTCAGCCCTGACGAAAACAACTCGAATCGCTGGCAGGATGTGCTCGAAGTCACCAACCGCTGCTACATGGCGGATATCTATCCGGAGGACGATCATCTGGCGCCGGACGGACGGGTGATGGAGGTGCTCAGCGAGCATCAATGCCAGGGCTGGCTGGAAGGCTACCTGCTAACCGGCCGGCACGGCTTCTTCTCCTGCTACGAAGCGTTCATTCACATCATTGATTCGATGTTCAATCAGCACGCCAAATGGCTGAAGGTCTGCCACGAGATCCCATGGCGGCGGTCGATCGCCTCCCTCAACTACTTCCTGAGCTCCCACGTCTGGCGGCAGGATCACAATGGCTTCAGCCACCAGGATCCGGGGTTCATCGATCATGTGGTCAACAAGAAGGCAGATGTTGTCCGGATTTATCTGCCGCCGGACGCCAATACGCTGCTCTCCGTGACCGATCACTGCCTGCGCAGCCGCAACTACGTCAACGTCATTGTCGCCGGCAAGCAGCCTGCCCCGCAGTGGCTCACGATGGATCAGGCCATCAAGCATTGCAGTGAGGGCCTTGGCATTTGGGAATGGGCAAGCAACGACAAGGGCACCGAGCCTGACGTCGTGATGGCATGTTGTGGGGATGTTCCAACACTTGAGACGCTGGCAGCGGTCGAGCTAATCCGGGAGCATCTGCCGGAGCTGAAGGTCCGCGTCATCAATGTGGTTAACCTGATGAAGCTGCAGCCGCCGGAAGAGCATCCGCACGGGCTGCCGGACCGCGATTTCGATGCTCTGTTCACCAAGAACAAGCCGATAATCTTCGCCTTCCATGGCTATCCTTGGCTCATCCACCGGCTCACTTACCGCCGCACCAACCACGGCAATCTGCACGTCCGCGGCTACAAGGAAGAAGGCACGACGACGACGCCGTTCGACATGGTGGTGCTGAATGAGATGGATCGCTTCCATCTGGTCGAGGACGTGATCGACCGGTTGCCGCAACTCGGTGCGCGCGCAGCCTATTTCAAACAGGCTATTCACCATAAGCTGATCGAACACCGGCAGCACATCGAAAAATATGGCGACGACGTGCCCGAAATCTCGAGCTGGACGTGGGGACAGTCGGCTGCCTTGGGAGAGCTGCGATCGACAGAGGCAGACAACGTCTGAGCCAGGAGGGCTGGACGTGAAAGTATTCGTGATCAGGCATGGGGAGACCGAGTGGAGCCTAAGCGGGCAACACACGGGCATGACAGACGTCCCCTTGACCGACAACGGACGACAACAAGCGGAACGGATGCGGCCATTGTTGGCTCGGCAAACATTCGCGCTCGTTCTTGTGAGTCCGCTGCAGCGGGCACGGGAGACGTGTGACTTGGTAGGCTTCGGCACCAAGGCCATCATTGAACCAGGCCTGATGGAGTGGAACTACGGCGAATATGAGGGCCTGCTGCCCCAGCAAATTCAGGCGAAAAGACCGGGTTGGTTGGTTTTCCGTGATGGATGCCCCGGAGGCGAGACGCCGGGGCAAATTGGTGCTCGGGTGGATCAAGTCGTGGCGCGCACACGGGCTGCAGATGGCGACGTTGCGTTGTTCGCGCATGGGCACGTGCTGCGCGTGCTTGCAGCACGATGGATCGGCCTGCCACCGGGTGCCGGACAGCATTTTCTCCTGAATACCGGCACGTTGAGCATCCTTACCTACTACCACGAGATACCGGCAGTGAGGGTCTGGAATGGACAAGTCTATGAGTAGTGTGCGGGACAGCTGCCAGCAGTTGGTGATGGTCTTGCTTTCGTGGTGGGCGTCGTCGTTCTAAGTGGGAAAACGTTGATGGTAAAATCAATTCACGGCCACAGAAACCCCGAGGCGGCGGCGAGACACGATAGCGTCGCGGAAATGGCGGATCCGAGTTCCGCTGTCGCGTTGCTTTCCAACGATCGGTACAGTGTCCTGGTTACAGCCGCCGGGGCGGGTTACGGAACATGGCAAGGGCTCGACATCACCCGGTGGCGCGAGGACAGCACCCGTGATTGCTGGGGCCAATTTTGTTACGTTCGGGATCTGACTGACAACGAGCTCTGGTCCATCGGAAAGCAGCCATTGTTTCGGTCCTCGAATGTCTATGAGCACGCCTTTTACGGAGACAGGGCCGAATTCCGCTGTCATGCCGGTGACATTGATATCCTCACGAAAATCTGTGTCGTACCCGATCTGGATGCGGAAGTGCGTATGCTCACGGTCACGAACCATGGCACACGGGAGCGAATCCTCGAACTGACAAGCTATGCCGAAGTTTGCCTGAACAATCGTCGCGCGGACATGGCGCATCCGGGTTTTGCCAAGCTTTTTGTCGAAACACGATATGACGAGGCGACAGGCGCCTTATTTGCGCGCCGCAGGCCCCGTGCTGCCGAGGAGAAAGCCACATGGGCAGTTCACGTTTCTTCATCGAACCTGCCGTCTTCCCAAGCGGTCCAATATGAAACCGATCGGCTGAGATTTCTTGGCCGGGGCCGGACAACGGCCAACCCCGTCGTATTCGACGCGGGTGCATCGCTCTCCGGAACGACTGGCCCCGTCCTCGATCCGATTTTCTGTCTGCGGCGGACGGTTCGTCTGGCGCCAGGCGCCAAGGCACGCGTGGCCTTTGTCACAGGCGCTACAGATGACAAGTCAGCCGTGCAACTCATCGCCGAAAGATATGCCAAGTTCGACACGGTCGAGCGAGCGTTCTCCGACGCTTCAGAGACATACGAAAATGAGCTTCGCACGTCGAACCTGAAATCTGGCGATGTCTCGCTGTTCAATCGGCTGGCCGGGAATGTCGTATTCGCGAACCCGGCCATGCGGCAGGCGGCTGGGCAGCCCCAGAGAGATCGATTGGATCGAACCGCTCTGTGGGCCCATGGTATCTCCGGCGACCTTCCGATCGTGCTTCTCCGAGCCATTGGCGACAGGGATGATGCCTTGGTTAGCCAAGTGACGATGGGCCACGATTTCGCCGGTCGTAGGGGCCTGAGATTCGACCTGGTACTACTCGACGACAGCGCAGCCAGCGCCAAGCGACAGACTGAAACGCTGCAGTCAGGCCCGCACGCCGAAATGATCGGTAAACCTGGCGGAATCTTTGTCCTTTCCGAACCCGATACCGAAAGCGATCACGTGGCGACCATCGCCGCGGCAGCGCGCATCGTCCTGCTGGGAAGCAGCGGCACACTTGCCCATCAGCTCAACCTGCCTTCCCCCGCTCTGCCACCTCTTTCACAGACGTTAGCCGTTCGGGTGAGCGGGCAACCTGCGGCCCCACATCCCGACGCGCTCGAGGATTTACAGCACTGGAACGGATTCGGGGGCTTCACGCCCGACGGACGCGAGTATGTCGTGCGCGTGGATGCGGTCAGCCCCAGAGCCCCCGCCTTGCCACCGGCGCCTTGGACCAATGTGATCGCAAATCCTAATTATGGCTGCCTGACAACCGAAGCCGGTCTTGGCTACACCTGGTCAGAGAACAGCCAGATGAACCGGCTGACGCCGTGGTCGAACGATCCGGTTACGGATGCACCGGGCGAGGTCCTCTATTTGCGGGATGAGGAAACCGGCGATGTCTGGACGCCGACGCCCCTACCGCTCGGTCCCGGTGCGGTCGTGACTGTTCGTCACGGCCAAGGTTACAGCCGGTATGCAAGTTACAGTCGTCATCTCAAGCAAGAGCTGACGGTATCGGTCGCGCCTAACGATCCGGTCAAAATCATGCGTCTCAGGCTTAGCAACGAGGACACCCGCGTTCGGCATGTGACCGCAACCTATTTCGCCGAGTGGGTGCTTGGGTCGCAGCGCGAAGAGACAGCAACGCGGATCGTCTGCGAGCGGGATGCCAGATCCGGTGCGATCGTAGCCAACAATCCCTGGGCCGGCGATTTTGCCGGAAAGCTGGCGTTTGCAGGCGCCAGTCAGCCGGCAAGGTCGGCCACGGCCGACCGTAGAGAGTTTCTCGGCAAATATGGTTTCGTGTTTCAGCCGTCGGCCCTGGAGCGAATAGATCTGGCGGAACGTTTTGGTCCGCTACTGGATCCCTGCGCCGCGCTGATGGTCGATATCTCCCTGCCCCCCGGCGAAAGCAGAGAGGTTGTCTTCGTCCTTGGAGAGGCTGCCGGCCTCGATGAGGTCCGTAGGCTCGTCCATGAGCATAGCGACCTCGAGCGCGCAGCCGCGAGCCTGTCGGCTGTCTGCCGCCAGTGGGATGACATTCTGAACACAATTCAGGTCTCGACGCCGGACGCGGGCTTGAACTTGATGATGAACCGCTGGCTGTTGTACCAGGTTTTGGCATGCCGCGTATGGGCGCGCACGTCCAACTATCAGTCTGGCGGCGCGTATGGATTCAGGGACCAACTGCAGGACGTGATGGCACTGGTCTACAGCGTGCCGAGCGAGGCCCGCTCACACATCCTGCGATCGGCGGCGCGCCAATTTGAGGAGGGGGATGTCCAGCACTGGTGGCACCCGCCATCTGGCGTCGGCGTTCGCACCCGGATCACCGACGACTTGTATTTCCTGCCTCTCGTCGTTCACCATTATGTCTCCACGACGGGCGACGTTCAACTGCTTGACGAGACTGTTCCCTTCATCACGTCACCGGTGCTGAGAGACGACCAGGAGGAAGACTTCAACCAACCAGCGACCAGCGAACAGTCCGGCACCATCTACGAGCATTGCGTCCGGGCGCTGGAGCATGGCTACCGTTTAGGCAGTCACGGACTTCCCCTTATGGGAACAGGTGACTGGAACGATGGCATGAATAAGGTCGGCGCCGAAGGCAAGGGCGAGAGCGTCTGGAACGGCTGGTTCTTTCTCACGGTCCTAAATTCATTTGCCACGATTTCAGCGTCACGCGGAGATGAAAGCCGTGCCGCCTGGTGCCGCGAACGAGCCGAGGCCCTGCGCATTGCCTTGGAAGCCAAAGCCTGGGACGGTGGCTGGTATCGCCGGGCATATTTTGACGATGGCACGCCGCTTGGGTCATCCCTGAACGACGAATGCCAGATCGACGCCATTCCGCAAGCCTGGGCCGTCATCTCCGGCGAGGCCGATGTGAAACGCACTTCGCAGGCAATGCGTGCGGTCCACGACCGGCTGGTGCGCCAGCAAGACAAGCTGATCAAGTTGTTCGACCCGCCTTTCGACGAAGGCGTGCTGCAGCCCGGTTACATCAAGGGCTATGTCCCCGGCATCCGTGAAAATGGCGGGCAATACACGCATGCGGCAACCTGGGTTGTCTGGGCGACGGCCTTGCAGGGCGACGGCGATCTCGCGCTAAAGCTTTGGAACCTGATCAATCCGATTTATCACGGTGCAACGAAGGATCAAGTCGAACGCTACAAGGTCGAACCATATGCGGTCGCCGCCGATATCTATGGCGCGCCTCCGCACACGGGGCGCGGTGGATGGACCTGGTACACTGGATCGGCCAGTTGGTTCTATCGCGCGGCGCTCGAGGCGATCCTTGGGTTTCGCCAGCAAGGGCGGTTGCTGCGGTTTGAACCGTGCGTTCCGGAAAGCTGGCCATCCTATGAGATCACATACCGAGCTGGATCGACGACCTATCGAATCCGTTTCGACAACACAAAGGGCATCGGCCGAGGCGTCCATTCAGTCACGCTGGACGGTGAACCCGTCGCGAACGGAGCCGTCCGGCTTGCGGAAGACGGACGTACGCACGATGTCCACGTCATAGTCGGTTAGCGGCCATGCCCGAAACGCTCTCAACCGACGCCGATCTCGACCGCATGCCAACCGACCAGGATCTCGGTCGGCTGCAGTTCACCACTGTCTTATACTATCTCCACTGCACCAATCCGGACAACGGCCTCGTCCGCGACAAGACAGAACCGAACGCCCCGGCAAGCATCGCGGCGATCGGCATGGCGCTGGCGACCATCCCCGTGGTTGTGGAGCGCGGCGTCCTCATCCGCGAATTTGCGGCAAAGATCACCCGCAGCCGCCTGAGATACCTGATGGCATGCCCGCAGGGACCTGAGCCGGATTCATCAGGTTACAAGGGCTTCTTCTATCATTTTCTGGATATCGAAACGGGCCGCCGAGTTTGGCAATGCGAGCTGTCGACAATCGACTCCGCTTTCCTGTTTGCGGGCGCCTTGACCGTTGCCACCTACTTTGATCGGGATACGGCCGATGAGGCGGAAATCCGCGGGCTCGCAACGGCGCTTTACGAGCGGGCCGATTGGAATTGGGCCCGCGACGGCGGCGCAACCTTGACGCATGGCTGGCGTCCGGAGAGCGGCTTCATCCCCTATCGATGGCGCGGCTATGATGAAGGCCTGCTTCTCTACATCATTGGTCTCGGATCCCCAACTCACCCGCTGCCGCCCGAATCTTACGCCGCCTACACCGAGAGCTACGAATGGAGGAATATCTACGGCCGGGAACTGCTATATTCGGGACCGCTCTTCACCCACCAGCTGTCACATATGTGGATAGATTTTCGAGGCATACGCGATGCGTTCATGCGCGAGCATGACACCGATTATTTCGAAAACAGCCGGCATGCGACATATGTCCAGCAGGAATACGCAATTCGCAACCCGATGAACTTCGCAGGCTATGGGGAGCATTGTTGGGGATTCACCGCCTGCGATGGACCCGGCTGGGGCAAGCGAACGATCGATGGGGTCGATCGGGAGTTCTTCGACTACATTGCCCGAGGCGCCCCCTTCGGACCTGATGATGGGACCGTGGCGCCCTGGGTCGTTGTCGCCTCGCTGCCGTTCGCGCCGGAGATCGTCGTGCCGACGGTGGGCAATTTTGCGCGGATGAATCTCGGCATGAGCCGGCTTTACGGTTTCAAGCCGTCGTTCAACCAGACCTATTCCATGGAAGCCAGTCCGACCGGATGGTGGGTAAGTCCCTATCACTTTGGCATTGACCAAGGACCGGTGGTGCTGATGATCGAAAACTATCGGACCGGCTTGCTCTGGAACATCATGCGCCAATGCAAGCCCATTGTGACCGGGTTGCGCCGAGCAGGTTTTTCGGGGGGATGGCTCTAGGTCGGATGTGTGTATCGTCTCGCGCGGATAGAGCCGACTACCGCCCTCGTTTCAAAGCAGAGGATGGGCTTCAGGTGAGGCGCCCGATTTCGAGGGGTCGAACAACGCATCGCCGGCTATTTCGTTCACCACGAAATCCCGTTTTTCGGCTCCAAGCGAAAGGAAGGCGCTCTCTTGGCTAGAGACTGGTCATCGTTGACATGGCTGCGGGACATATTCCCCGCGGCTGCCCTGTTTTGCGCGCTCGGCCTTATTAGTTTGCGCCAATTAATCCCTCATGAAAATTACATGCTGAACCGCTGGGCCACGTTTATCCGGTTCCTCGATGACGGCCGCATCTGCTCGTCGAATTATTGAGCAGAGCGATCGCTGCGCGGCGTGGCTTTGGGAAGAAAAGCATGGCTGTTTGCCGGTTCTGACCGCGGTGGTCAGCGGGCCGCGATTTATAGCTTGATCGTCACAGCGAAAAATGAACCACATAATCCGCAGGCTTGGCTTGCCGATGTACTTGCCCGTATCGCCGACCATCCGGCCGGCATGACCGACGATTTTCTATCGTGGAATTGGAAGGCGCAAGGCCGGCAGCTATTGCTGCGGCCGCGTAAACAATTCCCGAAACAGCTCCTCTGACCGTTGCAGGCCTTCTTGACCGTGATTGGTCGGTAGTTCTTGCGGGCCATTTCAGTAAAGATCAGACTCGGTTCGGTGCCCACGTCCAGCGACCATCCTCACTGTACTCAAGGACCGCGTGATACAGATCACGCGCGTCGTTGGCTTCTCCGCTATTGATGCAGGTGATCGAACGGTCGGAAAGGAGGCGCAGGATCTTGCGGAGTTTTTCGGACCCCAGTGTCGTGTCGACTCGATCCAGGAAGACGACCTGCGGCGGCGCGAGCAGAACTTTCGCAACGGCTAAGAGCTGCTGCTCAGTCAGCGAAAGCGACATTTCCCAGCCTTGTTCCTTATCCAACCCGCCCGCCTGGCTCACGACCCGTTCGAGATCAAGTTCGCGCAACACCTGGAACATTCGGTCATCCGAAATTTCGCCTGCATTCTCCAGAGGCACAAGAATCTGGCGCAACGTCCCTGGCGGCAGATAAGGGCGTTGCTTGAGAAACACGATGTCGTTGGAACCAGGGCGAATTATGCGCCCTGTGCCGGGCGTCGGAATGCCCGCCGTCGCTCTGAACAACGCCGTCCCCGGAGCCTGGCTAGGTCCGGTGAGCAACACGAGGGTCCCGAGCGGGATCGATACCGACAACTCCTTCAGCAGAGGAGTGCCGTTTGATGACAGCAAGGATAGCCGCTCGTAGGCCAAACACCCCCCTCGCTCGACAATCTCGATGGTCGACTCCGCGGTTGTTTGTGATTGTTCGATTGCCTCCAGTAAGGAGTTGAGCCGAGCGACCAGTACGGCAAAGTTCGAGATAGAGTGGAACTGGGTGACAATCAGCGAGAACGCGCCTACGAGCATCGCGAAGGCTGCGGCCGACTGTGTGATCACGCCAAACTCGATGTCTCCTCTTATGAATGCCGGAGCGACGATCAGAGCCGGAATAATCTGGATTAGCCAGTTATAGCCGGTGGTGAAGAACCCCACGTTGCGATTGACGGCCGTAATTCGGCGAAAGTTTGCGACCACATCGTCAAGTCGATGCGACAGGAGAATTTGCTGTCGCCCCTCGCCGCGCTCCAGGATGATCGACTCGGCGTTTTCCCGAACATGAATGAGGCTGGAGCGGAAGTTGGCCTCCTTGTCGAGTTGATCGTAGTTCAGATTGATCAGCGGCCGTCCGAGCAGAACCGTCAGATAAGAGCCGCTAGCCGCATAGAGGACAGCCACGACAAACAGCAATGGGCTGATTGACCACAGCACGCTGGAAAAGGCCACTATCGTCAGAGTGCCGTTGAACAGTAACAGGACAAAGGAGAGCGTCGTGCTGGTGAACGCGCGAACGTCATCCGCGATCCGCTGGTCCGGGTTGGTAAGTTGCCCCGAGACATCCAGGCGGTAATAGGTGCCATTGGCGAGATAAAGTGTCACAGCGCGCCGGGCTATGAATTCGCGCCAAAGTAGTGCCAGCCGTTCTTCGACAAATCGTGCGATGACCGAAAAAACTGTCAATGCAGCGAACACACCGACGTAAAAGATCGCTTGCCGGATGAACTCGGGGGTCTGGCGGTCTGCAATCGCGGTCATGAAGTTTCGGCCGACGTAGCTGTTGACAACGTTGAGGCCGCTTACGCCGAATAACAGCGCAGCGAGCCCCGCAAACATCAAATTGGCCTTCTTGCCGACATCGGAGCTCGAAAAATCCCGGATCGCGCGCGCAAAGCGAACTGCTGTTACCTTGAGCGGAATTTTCTGGCTATTCATGTCATCCTCCCTTTGGCAAACTCAATGACTTACGACCCAGCTGCAACCGGCGAACGATCGTCTTAACTTGAAATCGTCTTGCCGCTGCTTGACCCTAGGTCTCTATCGCGATTAGCCAGCATTCGACTTACGGAATTCCCGTCTGCTGTCATTTGCCCGCTCTGCTGTCCCATCGACTCCGCGCTCGAGCGAAGAACTGCTCCTCTGGGTTTTGCGGACCTTCCCGGGCAGCAACACGAAGGTCAGGATCGGGTCGAGAGCGGCTGAAGAAGCCGCCAAGCGCAATCCCAGCGTTTGCTTTCAGGACGTTGTGATGAGCGCAAGCGTATGGCGCGCGATCATCAGTTCCTCATCCGTCGGCAGAACATAGAGTGCAACGCGGCTTGCCGGAGCGGAAATGAGAGTCGCGCCCGCTTCATTGGCCGCGGGATCGAGTTCGGCGCCGAGCCAAGCAAGCCGTTCGCTGATGCGGGCGCAGATCTGGGCTGAGTTCTCCCCGACGCCGGCTGTAAACACGAATGCGTCGAGACCTCCGAGCGCGGCGGCAAGCGTGCCGACACTCAGCCCACAGCGATGGACGAAGTGATCGATCGCGAAGGCGGCACGCGCGTCGGCGCTGACAAGAAGATCGCGCATATCACCTGAGAAGCCGGAAAGGCCCTTCAGGCCGGACGACCTGTAGAGGAGATCGGTCACCTCCGCTGCGGTCATGCCCTTTTGATCGATCAAGTACAGCACGACACCGGGATCCATCTGTCCCGGCCGGGTGCTCATCGGCAAGCCGTCGAGCGCAGTGAAGCCCATCGTCGTCTCCACGCTGCGCGCCTCCTTCAGCGCACACATGGAGGCGCCGCTGCCGAGGTGGGCAACAATAACGCGTCCACCTGCGATGCCGGGCGCGACTTCGGTCAACCGCTCGGCGATATATTCGTAGGACAGGCCGTGGAAGCCGTATCGGCGCACGCCATGATCGTAATAGGTCGATGGCAAGGCGTAACAATCCGTATGCGGGGCGTGACCGCGATGGAAAGCCGTGTCGAAACAAGCGACCTGCGGCAGATCCGGATTGATCTCCATGGCGAGCCGGATGGGCGCCAGATTGTTTGGCTGGTGCAGCGGCGCAAGCTCCTGGAAAGTGGCGAGCGTGTCCAGGATGTCGTGGTTGATCAGGATCGGTTTTGCGTAGTCCGGACCGCCATGGACGACACGGTGACCAATTGCCCGGAGCGTGAACCCCTCGAGGGTCTGCAACCAGGCACGGGTTTCGGAGATGGCCGCCGGCAGGTGGTCGACCACGTCTGGCGTATATCGGCGATCGACTAGGACCGTTCCATCGGCGGCGCTCGCCACGAGACGAGGTCGTATGCCGATGCCATCGATCTGGCCCCGGATGCAGCGTTTGGGGCCAGTGTCGGCGATCTCGAAGATCTGAAATTTCAGGCTCGACGAGCCTGCATTGATGACAAGAATTGCGTCCATAGCTCAGGCCGCCACTTCTATTTTACGCCGACGGGCGGCGGCGTAGAGCGTCGTGAGCGAGCACGATGCCAGTCGGCTGCGCACGGAAACCCGAATGCAAGATTAGCACAATTCCCGCGGCGTCGGCATGCCTCCATTGATCGTTGATCAGGGTTCTCATCTTACCGGCTGCTTTTTGTCACCGCGCATCTAAGTGGTCTCCCGGCCAGATAGTTCTCGAGGATTGGACTTGTGCCAAATGCCGGCCGCTTTTTGCGCGAAGTTGCTCCCCGTACGATGCGGAGCCGGGCTTTTATATTTGCTGAGGTCGCAGTAACGCTTCGGGTTTCGACCAATCCGCGCTACAATGAGGATACATGCACTTATCTTCTGCCCCATTTCGGGCTGCTCAGAAGGAGAGAGCTTGATGGCACGCATTACATTAAGACAGTTGCTCGATCACGCCGCAGAAAAATGCTACGGAGTGCCAGCATTCAATATCAACAATATGGAACAGGCCCTCGCGATTATGGAGGCGGCCGATTCGCTCGACGCGCCCGCGATCATGCAGGCTTCTCGGGGCGCCCGAGCCTATGCCAACGACATCATGCTGAAGCACATAATGGATGCCGTCGTCGAAATCTATCCCCACATCCCGGTCTGCGTGCACCTCGATCACGGCAACGCACCGTCCAGTTGCATAACCGCCATTCAAGCCGGCTTCACATCCGTCATGATGGACGGCTCGCTGAAGGCGGATGCCAAAACACCGGCCGATTGGGACTACAATGTCGGGGTCACCAAACAGGTGACGGAGATGGCTCATCTCGGCGGCGTTTCCGTGGAGGGAGAACTCGGCGTCCTAGGTTCGCTGGAGACCGGCATGGGCGAAGCCGAGGACGGCCACGGAGCCGAAGGCAAGCTCTCGCAAGATCAGCTTCTGACTAATCCGGACGAAGCTGTCAAATTCGTCCGCGAAACCAGGGTCGATGCGCTTGCGGTTGCGATGGGCGCATCGCACGGCGCCTACAAGTTCAGCCGCAAGCCGGACGGGTCGGTGCTGGCGATGAACGTCATCGAAGAAATTCACCGTAAGCTCCCGAACACACATCTCGTCATGCATGGCTCGTCCTCGGTCCCGATCGAACTGCAGGAGATCATCAACCAGTACGGCGGTCAGATGAAGCCGACATGGGGCGTGCCGGTCGAGGAAATACAGGGCGGTATCAAGAATGGTGTTCGCAAGATCAACATCGATACCGATGTCCGAATGGCGATGACCGGCCAGGTCCGGCGTATTCTGCAGGAAGACCCCAGCGAATTCGATCCACGCAAATATCTGAAGCCGGCGATGACGGCGCTGACGAAGCTCTGCAAGGAACGGTTCGAACAGTTCGGAACGGCGGGCAAGGCTTCGCAAATCCGGCCGATTCCCCTTTCGGAAATGGCAAAGCGTTACAACTCAGGCGCGCTAGACCCGACTTTTTATTGATAGCGAATGGGCAGCGGACGCCGGAGCGTCCGCTGCCCTGCCCTCTGCTATTTCATCCAGGCTCTGGCCATGGAAGTCTTCAACGACGTCACGACGTCGATCTCCGCGGCAAGTCGCTGTTCCGTCCATCAGAGCCCCGCTGCGGCAATCCCGCAGACCTCGCCCAAGCCTTCCATCCTCAGCGTTCCCTCAATCGCACGCGTGCTGCGCCTGAGCACGATGTCGGACAGGTGGACGACGAGTTCCTGCGTGACGGCCACACCGATCTCGCCACCTCATTGCCGCGGTGACTCGTGAGTGCCATCATGAATGCCATGTGTGTACGCAGTGTCGCTTGCATCCGGGTGGGCGAATGAGGTTAGTGCCGCGGCAGTGGTCGCTATCTCAAAAAACAAGATAAAGTACATGCCAACATCGATGGCACGCAGCGGTAATTGACACCAATCGAATTCATGCGTCTCCAGCTAATCCTGAACTGATGCCGGATTATGTAAGGACATGACCATCAGTTCCCACTGCAATCAACAATCATCGTCAGAGCGGTCGCCGTCACGCGTCTCTCATGGCTCGCCATGTGTCAGGGCCGACAATGGCCCCTCGATGCAGAGCGCAGGTGAAGGGTAAGCATGCACCGGGGGCATTCTTGCTACGGCAACGGACAGGAACGCAATGCCGGGGCCGTTTTTCCCGGCGAGAATTCATCGGTTCTTGGGACGAGGACACGCGATGAACCTGCTCGATACCCTTATACCGGCTGTTCAGAAATCCCGAGCACGCTCTACCGCGGCGATACCGTAAGGCGTGGCAATCGTCGGAAATGCCAGCCGTGCAAGGGCCAGTTTCAGATCTGGCGGTTGGCCTGACTCAGTCGGTCGGTCCAGCAGGCCAGCAGACTGCTGCAAGACGCTGCCACGAGAAACAATCTGACGCCTCAGGCATCGCCAGTGCGGGCAAGGTGGGGCAAAAGTGCCCTTCAGCGAACGTGTCTATAAAGTCCGCTTTGGGTCGAAAGCGGAAATAATTGCCGCAATAGCCTTCCTGTTGACTGAGGCCCAAAGCCAGGGCACAAAGGTGACATCCACGGTCGCTCGCGGCGGGAAAACAGAGGGTATTTCGATAAGCCATTGACATGATGTGAGAATACAGGTTCCCCAGCCAAATTTTAAGCGTTGATTTTTCCAGTGAAACGCTTTTGCTTTTATCTGCCCTCCCCGTCCCTTCCTCCAATGCCTGCTTCCTTTTCTGCCCTGATCATTTAAATCGACGGGCGCAAGATGTCAGCGGAGCTGACATCTTGGCTCGGGCGAGCATTTACGCATTACACGCGCTTATTTCGATTTCTATTGATTTCGGCTTCGGCCTGACGTCTTGTCGCTTCTGGAACGGCCCGTAGACAAAATTGGTCAGCGACTGGGAAAACAAATGCAGACTAATGAGGGTTCCGGAATGCTGATTTACAACAGCACTGATAATAAAGATTGAAATCGGCCGCGCCCGCAGATCTTTTATCAGGCTATACTGTTCTCCCTCCAGGATCTCTGTGTTAGGCAGCCCAAAAGCGCCAATGTTGGGCGCGACAACGTTACGCTCTGGATATCGAAGGCAGGCGCTAGCATTGAAGGTTCACAGACCAGAGATCGATGGCTTAAGGGCCATCTCGGTGATCGCGGTTATTCTGTATCACGCCGAGTTCACGGTTGCCGGCCACACGTTGCTGCAGGGCGGATACATCGGCGTCGATGTGTTTTTTGTGATCAGTGGCTTTCTGATCTCCCAAATTCTGCTGACAGAAATCGAAGCAACGGGGCGTATTGATTTCCTCAAATTCTATGCTCGGCGTGCGCGAAGAATTCTGCCGGCGTTGTTTGCAGTCGTTTTCGCGACAATGCCCTTTGCATATTACCTTTTATTACCATCGGAACTTCTGGATTTCGCGAATTCCATAGGTTCGTCGCTCCTATTCGGATCGAATATCTATTTCTATTTTACTGCGGCCCAGTACGGGGAGCCCAACACCCTTCTCAAGCCTTTTCTTCACACCTGGTCGTTGAGCGTCGAAGAGCAATTTTATATCGGGTTTCCCCTCTTATTGCTGATCGTGCGCCGATACCTGAAATCAAGGTTTTTGCCATGCGTGTTGCTTGTGGCATCCCTCAGCTTTGTGTTGTGTGTCGTGACGGTACGGTATGATCAGCAACAAGCCTTTTACTCGCCACTCACCCGCGCTTGGGAACTGCTGGCCGGAACGCTTCTCGCCTATCACGAGGTGGGGCGTGGACGAACTCGCCCTCGGCCGTTACTCGCGGCGGCCGGGCTTATCCTCGTTCTTGGTTCGCTCATCTTGTTTAGAAAGGACACGATTCATCCTGGCTTGGTAACTGTGATCCCGGTCATTGGGACCTGTCTGGTGCTCGCATTCACCAGTCAGCAGGACGCGGTCGGGCGCCTGTTGGCTTCTCGACCTGCGGCGCTCACCGGATTAGTATCCTACTCTTTATATTTGTGGCATTATCCGGTCTTCGCCTTCGCGCGGCTGACAAGCTTGAATTTCAACAATGGCGATAAGCTCCTCGCCATCGCAGCGACGGTCTTGGTCGCGGTGGTCAGCTTTGTCGTTATCGAAAAGCCCCTTCGCCGCACCAGGAGAAGCCGCGCTCTCTGGATCTACCTAAGCTCATCAGTTGTAACCATCACGGCTGCTGTTGTGTCAGCAGTCTCTATGGCCGGTTTTCCTCACAGGTTGGATCAAGTTTATCCATCTCTCGCGCAGACGAACGAAGCACGACTCGAAAGCACTTTTCTAAGCTTGAACAACAACATTCAAGCCGGGAAGCCCGTTATCTTCATAATTGGTGACTCGTACGCCAGAAACTGGTCAGTCGCGCTGAAAAGTTACATCGATGCGGACCGATATCAAGTCGTGGCAATCAGCTACTTAAACTGCATGGTGGAGATCAAGAACGATATTGTTAAGGCCCCCTCTCGCGCCAGCATTTACGACAAATACTGCATTCCCTTTGAAAAATATATCAACGACAAGTCATTGCTCAGCCGAACGAAAGCGATATTCCTGACGAGTCATCGGCCTTTTGAGTACACTGTCAACCCGTTTAGGTTTGAGCTTCTTTCCTGGATGAAAAGCCACTCGGATAACGCGCGAATTTACGTCTTCGGAGATTATTTCCAGCTAGACGACTTGCACTCGTGCCTGGGGCTAATGCTTCAGACAAAATCTGATGCCTCTACGTGCCTGCGATTGGCGACCTATCCACCAGCCAACCAGACCATAGCGCAACTGCCATTTTTCCCTTCTGATCTTGCATTCAACTACGTCGATATCATCAAGCTTCACTGCGACTACGACAAGGAGAAATGCCTCACCAGCAGCGGGGGTGTTCCGTTTATGACAGACTGGACCCATCTGACGGCAGAATTTCTGACGACCTTGATTGGTGACATTTTGGAAAAGAGAAGCGCCGACCTACGGGGCGGCGGTCTCCTCAATTTCCTGGTACTGCCGCACGCCAGGCAATCCGAACGAACTGCAAGTTCTCAGCCGAACGCTGGTCGAACGTCTTCCACCTCTCCATCAGATTAAGCGGCCAGACGCCGGGAAGACGGTGAACTACCCCATCGACTCGGTGAGTTGGTTCTCATCGCGCATGAACTGGAAGCAGACAATGAGCGCCTTCCACTTCCCGTCCTCATACCAGACGTCGCTGAGCTCGATCGAGCCGGCGTGCATTTGGGTCACGTTCGATCAGACAGCGGTCGCATAGTTGCCCTGCAGCGCATCCCTGAGCGTCAGCGTGGTAGCCCGGGATTGCGTCAATGACGTTCATCTGCCAGCCTTGACGGCACGCCCGTGTAATAGAGGACGATGGGAGCGCCAACCTCTTGCTGCTATTCAAACAGGATGAGGCTTGCCGGAGTTGGCGGCAAGGGTTTGACGATGACGCCGGCAAGACCGGCCAGTCCTGCCATCTCAGTCAGTTCACTTTGCGTATAAGCCTGGCCCGCCGGCGTGCTGGCGAGCATCTCCCAAGAGAAGGCCGCAGGAAAAGGCGGCGACACGCCATCTTCGTTCGGTACGAAATCTACCGCGACGATCCGACCACCCTCTGCAAGGCTCGCGACGATCTTTCGTAACAGTTGGGCACAGGTCGGCAGATCGAAATGGTGCAGAAAATTCGGGAGCAGGACAAGATCATAACCCGTGCTCCATTCCACATCAAAGGCACTGCCGGCAATTGTCTGGTACCGGTCAGACACGCCGGCATTTTCCGCATTCTGCCTCGACAGCTCCAACACGGCGGCCCAGTCGACCGCGACGATCTCCGCCGATGGAAGGGCCTTCGCAATTTCGATCCCGAAAAAGCCTGGACCTGCAGCAATGTCCAAAACTTTCTTGGGATGCCTAGTCCAGCCGGAGATTTCGTCAGCGAGTATTTTGGCGCTGAGCCCCGTGAAGGAGCCCATGCCGCGCGCAAACTTCAACCAGACGGGATTGTCCGCCGAAAGGTTTGCAAGTCCGGCCGAACCGCCGTTTCGCACGATGGCGGCCGGATCGCACAGAAAATTGTCGAGTATTTCGGGTGCAGCGACGAACTCGACGGCAGAGCCCATATAGGCTGGCGAATTGCGATCGAGGAACATTCTGGTCGAGGGCGTCATTCGGTACTGGCCGCTCTCCTTTGTCAGGAATCCGTGGACCACGAGATAGTCGCAGAGGATGCGCACCCCACGCTCCGAGGCGCTTGTCGCCGACGCCAGCAATGCGGCCGTTTTGCCCTCGCCGATATGAGTAAAGAGATCAAGCTCAATGGCCGCCCTGATCGCTGCCGTCTTCCGGCATGCAAACAGTGCATCGACCACGAGTTCGGGCGACACGACGCCAGCATGGGCGTCCTCGACGATTGTTTCCATGGGATCCCCCAGAGGCCCGCGACCGGTCTTGTCTGGCAGCGCCAGTCGCAGAATATGCGCATATTCGCATATTCCACAATACTTACCGCGCTAGCCCTATCGGGCTCTCCCGCCTCAATGGCGGAACTGTCCTGCCGACCGCCGCGACGTACTCGAGTTGCTCTTCCGTCGGCAAACTGCAGATCGAACCGCCCTCTCGGCCTGATCCCGACGGGTGGTGGAGCTTCAGGCTACAAGGCCATTCCGGACCTGCTGGCCATTCTGGCGGGCAAGCCCAGATCGCTTCTGTTCAGCCGGCTCAAGCAGTTTCGGCGCATCGCCACCCGTTACGACAAAACGGAAAGGTCATTCGCTGCATTCCTCGCTCCGGCTGCCGTGCGGGTCTGCTGCCATCATTCACGGGATAGCCTAGAAAGGGAATGCCGGTCATCACCGACCTGGTATCAGACCGCTGGATCAGATCTGTTTTCGAACTCAAGGAACCAAGCGTAAGTAGCGCGGATGCCATCCTCAAGCGAAATGCGCGGTTTCCAGCCCATGTCCTGCAGCTTCTGATTGCTCATCAATTTTCGCGGCGTGCCATCAGGCTTGGAAAGATCATGAATGATCTCACCTTCGTAACCGACAACGCGGCATACCAAACGCGTCAATTCGATAATTTCGAGATCTGTGCCCGAGCCGACATTGACGTGCTGCGAGCCCGAATAGGTTTTGAGGAGAAACACCAACGCGTCGGCGCAGTCGTCGACGTGAAGGAATTCTCGGCGCGGGGTTCCTGTGCCCCAGACCACCATATGCGGGTCATTGCGAAGTTTCGCGGCATGCGCCTTGCGGATAAGCGCAGGCAGCACGTGACTGGAATTCAGGTCGAAATTATCGCCTGGGCCATATAGATTGGTGGGCATGGCGGAAATGTAATCGTGGCCGTATTGCTTACGGTATGCTTCCGCGAGCTTGATACCGGTGATCTTGGCAATCGCGTACCATTCGTTGGTCGGCTCAAGCGGACCGGTCAACAGAGCCTCTTCGGGAATCGGCTGCGGAGCGAGCTTGGGATAAATGCAGCTTGAACCCAGGAACAGCAGCCGGTCCACTCCCGCCCGGTGGGCGGCTTCGAAGATGTTCGCTTCGATAATCAGATTGTCATAGATAAATTCTGCGGGATAGCTGTCGTTCGCGAGGATACCGCCAACCTTGGCCGCGGCGAGAATGATCGCGTCAGGTCGGGTTGCTTCAGCAAATTTCTCGACCTCCTCCTGCCGCGTCAAATCGACCTCCCGGCGCGTGGCCGTGATGACGTTGCAATCTTCGGATTGAAGCCGACGCACAAGAGCACTGCCGACCATACCGCGATGGCCGGCAACCCAGATTTTCTTGTTGGACAGGTCGTACACTCAGATCTCTTTCCGGCTGTTTTGAGCCTTCCAGTGCTTGACATCCTCCCGTACCATTTCAGCGGCGAGCTCGCGAACCGGCGTCTTGTGCTGCCAGCCGAGTTTCTGACGTGCCTTGGTCGGGTCGCCAAGCAGAAGATCGACTTCTGTCGGGCGGAAATATCGAGGATCGATTTCTACAAGGCACGCACCGGACGCGGCGTCATAGCCCTTTTCATCGACGCCGGACCCCTTCCATTCCAAAGCAATGCCTACGTCGGCAAAAGCCCACTCCACAAACTGGCGGACACTCGTCGTCTCACCGGTCGCCAAGACGTAGTCATCCGGCTTGTCCTGCTGCAGCATGCGCCACATGCCCTCGACATATTCACGCGCGTGGCCCCAGTCACGCTTGGCGTCAAGATTGCCGAGGAAAAGCTTATCCTGTCGCCCCAGATGGATGGCAGCCACCGCCATCGTGATCTTGCGCGTGACGAAGGTTTCGCCGCGAAGCGGGCTTTCGTGATTGAAAAGAATGCCGTTCGACGCATGCATGCCGTAGGCCTCGCGATAATTCACGACGATCCAGTAGGCATAGAGCTTGGCTGCGGCGTAGGGAGAACGCGGGTAAAAGGGCGTCTTCTCGTTCTGCGGCACTTCCTGCACAAGACCGTAGAGTTCCGAGGTCGACGCCTGGTAGAATCGGGTCTTTTTCTCGAGCCCTAGGATACGGATCGCTTCGAGCAACCTCAACGTCCCGACGCCATCGGCATCCGCCGTATATTCAGGCGTTTCGAAGCTGACGCCCACATGGCTTTGTGCGGCAAGATTGTAGATTTCATCGGGCTGCGTCTGCTGCACGATCCGCAGCAGGTTGGTCGAGTCGATCATATCGCCATAGTGGAGGATGAAACGAGGATGTGTCTCATGCGGATCCTGATAGATATGTTCGATGCGGCCGGTATTAAAAGACGACGACCGCCGCTTGATACCGTGCACCGTATAGCCCTTGCTCAGAAGCAATTCGGCCAAGTAGGCACCATCCTGACCGGTCACCCCTGTAATAAGCGCGGTTTTCGTCATTTTTTCACATCGTCTTTCGATACAATCTTCGGGTCGTGTTTATGGAAACGGCCGAACGAGTGCAACCCCCATGTAACTGCGGCCAGGCTGGCGAAATGAGTATCGTCAATCTCCGCGGTTGACGTGAGATTGGCACACATCGGGCAAGAGGTCACCTTGCCCTTCAGTTTGCTTTCCCGCTCCAGATTTTGATGGCCATTCAAGCACCATAGAAGAAATTGTCGATCACCGTCTCGAGTTTGCAACGACACCCTCCACACAGGTCCAACTTTGCTTGTGACCGGGCCGTTGTGGGTGTTGTCGTGATCGCAGGATATGCTAAGGCGAATACCAGGAATTAATTAGGTGCAACTGAATGGATGACGCGGATGGCCCCTCGCGCCAATTGGTGAGAGCGCCGTTTTGCGGATCTCCCTGACGATCAATTCGTGACAGCATCCGCTGGCTGTGACCCTCTTACAATGGGGACGAGAAATTGAGGAGCGAGATCCGCAGTGTCAGATTATCTGTGAAAAACGACGCGGTTCTCCGGCCTGATCGAAATGTGAAGTAGCCGTCTGCTGGCGCAGACGCCGAGGTTAGTCAAAGCATGAAAATTGGCATCTTGTTAGAAAACCCGATTCAGGTCGGTGGCGGATTCAATCAAGCAATCAATGCGATAGTACAACTCCAGCGTATCATCGGAAAACAGCATGAGGTCGTGGCTTTCACGACGATCAAAGCCAATCTGCAGCATCTCAAGCGGCTTGAAGTTCCCGCAGAATACCTGCCTGCCGCCGGAAGGCTATCTCGAATTGCACTCGCCGTGTTGCGCCGCCTGAGCCGCAAGGAAATTGGCAAAGCGTGGATGGCAAGCAAAATCGAAAATGCGCTGCTGAAAGCAGGCATGGATCTAGCGTATTTCGTTACCCATTCCTCAACTCCGACCTATTTCCGCAAGCTCAACTACATCACGACCGTCCTTGATCTCTGTCATCGGGACGATCTCGAATTTCCAGAAGTGAGCTCCGATGGCAGATTCGAAGAACGAGAGCGGCACTTTTCCACATGCCTGCCACGTGCCGTCGCCGTCATGGTGGCATCACATCAGCTACTGAAGAGAATCGTCGTTCGCTACGGAATTGACGAAGAGCGCATGATTGCGATGCCGTTCGAGCCCTCTCCGTTCTTAAGTGAAGCGCATTCGATCGATCGGACAGCCGTGCTCGGCAATTACGGGCTGAGGGATGGCTATTATTTCTATCCCGCGCAATTCTGGCCTCATAAGAACCATATACGCATTCTTGAAGCGGTCTCGTTGTTAAAGAAAAAGACGGCCGTTAATTCCGACATACGCGTGGTCTTTTCGGGTGCGGACAGCGGTAATTTGGCCCGGATCAAGCAGCAAGCGCAGCGGTTAGGCGTCTCTGACAATGTGACGTTTCTCGGCTTTGTGCCGGTTGATCACATGCGCGCGCTTTACGAAGGCGCTCTGGCCGTCGTGATGTCGACTTATTTTGGCCCGACCAATCTACCGCCGTTGGAAGCCTGGGCAGTCGGCCGCCCGTTGATCTATTCGGCGCATCTCAATGAACAGGTCGGCGATGCGGCGTTGTTTGCCGACGCTAATGACGCAGAGCAGTGGGCCGAAGCAATGTTGCGCATTCGGGATCCTGCGGTGGCAGTTGATCTGATCGAAAAAGGGCGTAAGCAGCTAAAGGCGATCGACACGGAGCGGCTCGAAGCCGAGACCCTATTCGTGCATAGGCTCGAGCAGTTTGCGCAACGCAGGAAATGCTGGGAATAATCATGGAATGCGCACCAGTCATACTTTTTGTCTTCAATCGTCCCATGCATATGGCACGAACCGTCGCTGCATTGCAGGCAAACGAATTGGCGGAACAGACGCCGCTGTTCATTTTTTGCGACGGTCAGCGCAATGAAAAAGAAGCGGAACGCGTGCGCCAGGTCCGTGAACAGGCAAAGGCGGTAACGGGTTTCAAGTCGGTCACCGTCGTCGAACGTGAAAGAAATTATGGCCTTGCAGGTTCTATCATCGATGGCGTGGGCCGCCTGTGCGAACAATATGGCCGCGTCATCGTCGTCGAGGATGATCTGATAACTTCGCCTGACTTCTTGCGCTATATGAACCAGGGGCTGGATCTTTATGCAGATGAGGAGCGCGTCGCCAGCATTCACGGTTACGCCTATCCAGTCCCCAATGACGATGCTCCCGAGAGCTATTTCCTACGTGGGGCGGACTGTTGGGGATGGGCCACGTGGGCCCGGGCATGGAAACATTTCGAACCCAATGGGGCTAAGCTTCTGATGGGCCTGAAAGAGAAAGGCCTTGCCAAAGCTTTCGACTACGGTGGGAACGCCTTTTTCATCGCGATGCTGCGCAATCAAGTCAAAGGCAAGAATCAATCTTGGGCGATCAGGTGGCATGCCAGCGCTTATCTGGACAATATGCTGACCCTCTATCCTCGCCAGAGCCTTGTGGAGAACTCAGGGTTTGACGACAGCGGAGTCCACTGCAGCGATGTCGATTATTACGCGGGCAACCTCGGGCATGCGCCGGGGAAATTGCAAAAGATCGATGTTGAAGTTAACGAACAAATGCGACTGCGCGTGTTGGGCTTTTTCGCAAAGATGCGCCGCCGGCGGATGAATGATTTTTACAAGCTCGTATTCTCGGCCGGGGTCAAGCGCATACGCAAAGTAGTCGGTTTGGCGACATCCTGACGCATCGGTCGATTTGGGAAAGAGAAACATGATAGAAAAGATCACGAACGGTGGCGAACTGCAGGCCATGATATTGCGGTCGAACTACACGTTCGATGGCATCCAATTCTTCACGCCGGACGAATTTTCGCAGCAACTCGCCTATATGAAGCGACCGACGGGCTATGTCATCCAACCCCATGTTCACAACGCCGTCGCGCGCGAGGTTCTCTACACGAAGGAAGTCCTGCTTATAAAGTCGGGCGTAGTCCGCGTGGACTTCTATTCCGACGCGCAGGAATATTACGAAAGCGCCATACTGCGCGCAGGCGACGTCATACTGCTCGCCTTCGGCGGACATGGTTTTGAAATTATCGAAGAAGCTGAAATCATCGAAGTCAAGCAGGGGCCTTACGCCGGGGAATCCGACAAGACGCGATTTGTACCGTCAGTGCGCGAACTGAAGATAAAGGGTGCCGAATGATTCCGGTTAATGAGCCGCTGCTGAACGGTAACGAAAGTAAGTATCTGCTGGAATGCATCGAGACCGGTTGGATTTCCTCCGAGGGCCCCTTCATCACACGCTTTGAGCGTGAGTTTGCCGCGACTGTCGGCCGCAAGCACGCAATCGCCGTTGCGAATGGTTCGATGGCTCTCGACGCTGGCATGATGGCGCTTGGCCTGGAGGAAGGCACTGAGGTCATCATGCCGTCCTTCACGATCATTTCCTGTGCCGCAGCCATCGTGAGAGCCGGTTGTGTGCCGGTTGCGGTGGACTCGGATCCCCTCACCTGGAATATCGATCCGACGAAGATCGAAGCAGCTATCACTCCGAAGACGCGCGCCATCATGGTGGTACATATCTACGGCCTGCCCTGCGATATGACCGCGATCAACGAGATCGCCCGCCGCCACGACCTCAAGATCATCGAAGACGCTGCAGAAATGCATGGACAGACATATAACGGCCAGCCTTGCGGCAGTTTCGGCGATGTCAGCATTTTCAGCTTCTATCCCAATAAGCACATTACCACAGGCGAAGGTGGCATGATCGTCACCGATTCCGACGCCCTTGCCGACAGATCTCGGAGCCTGCGAAATCTCTGCTTCCTGCCTGCCCGCCGCTTCGTTCACGAGGAACTGGGCTGGAATATGCGTATGACGAATATGCAGGCGGCTCTGGGTTGCGCGCAGCTTGAGCGCCTTGCGGAATTCGTCGAGCGCAAACGTGCGATGGGCAAACTGTATACCGATCTGCTTCAGGACCTGCCCGGCATTCAACTGCCGTTGCCCGAAACAAGCTATGCCCGGAATATCTATTGGGTCTATGGCATCGTTCTGAAGGACGAGATCGATTTCGACGCAGCCGAAGCGATGAAACGATTGGCGGCTAAAGGCGTAGGCAGCCGTCCGTTTTTCTGGCCGATGCACGAGCAGCCCGTTCTGCAGAAGATGGGATTCTTCAAGGATGCAGGTCTTCCCATCGCCGCAAAGCTTGCGCGCCGCGGCTTCTATATTCCAAGCGGCATGGCGTTGAGGGAAGATCAAATTCGCGAAGTCGCGGGTATCGTGGCGGAGGTCATCCGTTGACGACCAGTTTCGGATTGTACTCCCAGTATTACGACCTTCTCTATAAGGACAAAGATTACGAGGGCGAAACAGCTTATGTGAAAGCTCTGCTGGGGCGTTATGCCACCGGCCCGATCTCGCAGATTCTGGAGCTAGGCTCCGGCACCGGCATTCACGCCGAGAAGATCGCAGAAGACGGATATGGGGTGCTGGGGGTAGAGCTGTCGGAAACCATGCTTGCGGCGGCCATGCCGAAGGCGGCACAGTCGGGCGGCAAACTTGATTTCACGCTGGGCGATGCACGCACATTCCGGACGGATCGGCGATTCCAGGCGGTCATCTCCCTTTTTCATGTTCTGAGCTATCAGACGTCCGATGCCGATCTCGAAGCGATGATGGAGACTGTCTCCCACCATCTCGAAGATGGCGGAATTTTCATATTCGACTTCTGGTACGGACCAGCAGTCCTTTGGCAGCGGCCGAGTACCCGCGTCAAGCGCTTGGAAAACGACGAGATTTCCGTCGTTCGCGTCGCAGAGTCGGTGGTGCATGACGCCGAGAATATCGTGGATGTCAATTACACGATCTTCGCGACGGAGAAGCTGAGCGCCAAGACCGAAATGGTTTGCGAAACCCACCGCATGCGCTACCTCTTCCTGAACGAGATAGATCGTCTCCTGACGAATGCTGGGATGAGCCGTGTGATTGCCGAAGAGTGGATGTCCAGTTCGACACCGGGGACCGAAACCTGGGGCGTCTGTGTCGTAGCGCGCAAGAACGCGGGCTGACTGTTGGCGATACATTTGGACAGCCGAATTACCTTGCGTCGGAAGAGGATTGGCTTCTATCTGGGAGTAAGCCGCCATGCCGGTGGTATGTTCCAGTACGCGCAAAGCCTCGTGCAGGCCCTGTCTTCAATCGACGGCACGGACGTGGAAGTCATCGTTGCCTATGGTGACGAAGCCTGGCGCTCTGAACTTGATGCCAGCCCGCTGAAGGCCGTCCCGCTGCAGCACTGGGAGCGGGGTGAGACACTTGCCAAGCTGTTCATGGTTCTGCCCGGGTCCGTAGCGCGCGTCGTCGCGAGATGGGTGAACCCAATCGTGCGTGAATTGGCATCTCTCCAATGTGATCTGTGGATTTTTCCGGCTCAAGACGTCCTGACCTGGCAGATCAAGGAGCCCTCGATCGCAACCGTTCACGATTTGATGCACAGATATGAACCCAGCTTTCCAGAAGCCGGAAGCTGGTTGCGATTTCAACTGAGAGAAAGCCGGTTCCGTCACCTTGCGAACCAGAGTGCTGCCGTGCTCGTCGATTCCGAAACCGGGCGGCGGCATGTCATGGAAAGCTACGGCACGCCAGAAGATCACATATGTCCACTGCCTTATATCGCTCCGAACTATCTGACAGATTCGGTTGAGACGTCCGCCTTCGCCGAACACTACCGACTTCCGGAAAAATTCTATTTTTATCCGGCGCAATTCTGGCCCCACAAGAACCATGTGCGGCTCATACAAGCGCTGGCAGCCGCGCGCAGGACTCATCCGGACATGGAACTGGTCTTGGCGGGCAACACAAAGCGCGAATATGCGGCCGTCAAAGCCATGGCGAGCGAGCTTGGCCTCTCCCAAGCGGTTCATTTCGTCGGTTATGTGCCGGATTCGGATCTGGCTGGGTTTTATCGTCGTGCCCAAGGGTTGGTCATGCCGACTTTTTTCGGCCCGACAAACATTCCGCCGCTTGAAGCGATGGTGTGCGGTTGCCCCGTTTTGATATCGGACAAGTATGGTATGCGTGAACAGTGCGGCGACGCGGCTCTCTATTTCTCGCCGCAATCCGTCGAGGAAATTCAAGGGGCAATGAACCGCCTGTGGGAAGATGAAGACCTACGTTCCTCTTTGATCAAAAAGGGGCTTGAAAGAGCTTCCTTGTGGAAGCAAGAAGATTTCGACCACCGTCTGAGAGAAATTTTGGGGCGTGTCCTCGATCGAGTCGCGTGATACATGGCGTCGGTCCATGCGGTCCCCTGAGGCCCTAGAAAATATGGCACGAGCAACGGCTAACGGAGAGTTTGAGCGCATTAATATGACAGGTCACGTGACAAAACAGGAAAGGGAAAGCGGCACCGAACCCTGGGATATAGTCATCAAGCCGTCCGGCACCATCAGCGTCGGGCTGATGACTGCGTGGAAATATCGTGAACTTATCTGGATGTTCTTCAAAAGAGATTTCACGACATTCTACAAGCAAACCGTGCTTGGACCGGTTTGGTATCTCATACAACCGATACTGACGACGATCACCTATTACGTCGTCTTCGGAAAGATTGCCAATCTCTCCACCGATGGAATTTCCCCGCTTGTCTTTTATATGTCCGGCACCATTATCTGGAATTATTTCTCAGCTTGCCTCACCAATAACTCAGAAACATTTTCGAAAAACTCGAACTTGTTTGGAAAAGTGTATTTCCCCCGGCTAGTCGTACCACTCGCAGTCGCGATGAGCGGCCTGGTCGCATTTGCCATCCAATTCACGCTTCTGCTTACGATCTCTTTTGTTCTCTGGCTTAGCCAGGATGCTATAGTGATCAGCTTGCGTTTCGTTTTCGCGACACCATTGATTTTGCTATATGTTGCAACGCTTGGTGTGGGAATGGGACTCTTGGTTTCCGCGCTGACAGTTCGATATCGTGACCTGGTTTATGCCGTCGGTTTCGTTACGCAGCTTTGGATGTATGCGACACCCGTCGTTTATGCTTTCAGCCAGGTTCCCGAACGATATCAATGGTTTTACTACCTCAATCCGATGACGACTCCGGTTCAGGTATTCCGTTGGGCACTTTTCGACGCGTCGCCGCTTCCTCTGAGCATTTGCCTGGCGAATGTCGCGGCCACTCTGATTATTATAATTGGCGGCTTGATACTTTTTGCGCGGGCTGAGGCAACCGCTATGGATACCGTTTGATGAATGATATCGTTATACACGCCGAGAATGTCAGCAAACACTATCGCTTGGGTATCATCAATCACGGCACCTTGTACCGTGACCTCCAAAGCTGGTGGGCGCGGTTGCGCAATCTGCCGGACCCCAATGCCTCCGTGTCGGATTACGCTTCCGACAGACAGAACAAGGCTCGACTTAAGAACGATATTTTTCACGCCCTGGATGATGTCTCCTTCGAGATTTCCCGCGGCGATATCGTTGGCGTCATCGGTCGCAATGGGGCAGGCAAGTCGACCCTTCTGAAGCTGATGTCTCGCATAACGCGTCCAACCTCGGGCTATATTGGCATTCGAGGCAGGATTGCGAGCCTCTTGGAAGTCGGAACCGGCTTCCACCCCGAACTCACGGGCCGCGAAAACGTTTACTTAAACGGTGCCATTCTTGGAATGACACACTCCGAAGTTCGCACGAAGTTCGATGAAATTGTCGAGTTCGCAGAAATCGGCGAATTCATCGACACCCCAGTCAAACGTTACTCTTCAGGCATGTATGTTCGACTTGCCTTTTCCGTTGCGGCACATCTGGAACCCGAAATACTTCTTGTCGATGAGGTTCTGGCAGTTGGCGACGTCAACTTCCAGAACAAATGTATGGGCCGAATGCGGGAGGTGACCAAGGCGGGCCGAACAATCATGTTCGTCAGCCATAATATGACGGCTGTAAGCAGTCTTTGCCCTCGATCCATTCTGTTGTCCGACGGTCGCGTTGCTGCGGTGGGCAGTACGTCCGATGTCATTCGCGCCTATCTCGACCGGCCTGAACTGAGCGGGAAGATAGATTTTGAAATCGACCCACAGGATGTCGACGGCAAGGCGGTGATCTCTCGCCTTTCCATCCGAAACGAAGACGGCGAGCTAGCACAAACCGTTGAACTCACGAAGAATTTTATCGTCGAGATGGAGTATGAACTGCGCGAGCCACTGACAGGGCTTTCCGTCGGGCTGCAGATCATGATGGAGGATGGTTATTCCCCGATCATCAGCCTGTCCGATCCGGAACTCGACGTAAGCCGCCTCGACACCCGGCCTCCAGGTTATTATCGGGCGCGAGTAATCATTCCGGCTGGCTTGTTGAACACCGGAACCTTTTATCTCCGCGCCGGCATTTCCAGCCGTTTTTCGATCTATTCGGTGGTTGAGGGTATTCGGTTCGAAGTCGAAGACAATGTCGGGATCATCCAGATGCTGGGCCAGCAACGAAAACCATCAATTTCGGCAATCCAGCTCCCCTGGGATGTGAAGATGCTCTACCGCCGCGATTCTGAGGGCTTATTGAAATGAAGAAAGTACTTGTGACCGGCGCGGACGGCTTCATCGGCTCCCATCTCGTTGAAACCCTGACAAGGGCAGGCGTCGAAGTCCGCGCCCTTTGCCAGTACAACTCGTTTTCCAGCTGGGGCTGGCTGGACCAGTCTGAATATCGCGGCGAGTTCGAGGTCATTCTTGGCGACGTTCGCGACCCGGCGCAAATGCGTGCCATCGCAAAAGGCGTTGACACGATATTTCATCTGGCCGCTCTCATCGCTATTCCCTATTCCTATCAGGCGCCGTCCAGCTATGTGGACACCAACATTAATGGCACGTTGAATGTACTTCAGGGCGCTCTCGATGCCAGCGTTGGCCGCGTCATTCAGACCTCGACCAGCGAGGTCTACGGAACCGCTCGCTTTGTCCCAATCAGCGAAAGTCATCCGCTGCAGGCACAGTCGCCCTATTCGGCGTCAAAAATCGGTGCTGACGCGATGGCATACAGTTATCATTCGAGTTTTGAGCTACCGGTGACGATCGCACGGCCCTTCAACACTTTCGGCCCGCGACAATCTGCAAGGGCGGTTATTCCGACTGTGATTTCACAGCTTCTGAGTGGACGAACGACGCTGAAGCTTGGTGCGCTCTCGCCCACCAGGGATTTCAATTTCGTCCAGGATACATGCGACGGCTTTCTGGCGCTCGCGGCCTGCGACGAAGCCATCGGACAGACGGTCAATATCGGCTCGGGCAGCGAGATATCGATCGGCGATACCGTTCGCCTGATCGCCGACATCATCGGCGTCAGCGTGGAGATCGAATGCGACGAACAGCGTTTGCGTCCGGCAAATAGCGAAGTGGAGCGTCTGTGCTGCGACAACAGCCTGATCAAGTCTCTGACAGGATTTTCGCCGCGTTACAGCTTGGAAGATGGTCTGAAAGCGACGATCGACTGGCTGCGTCAGCCGCAGAATCTGGCGAGATACAAGGCGGATATCTTCAATGTCTAGGCGCGCAGTCATTCTGGCGGGCGGGATGGGAACGCGGTTGCGGCCCTATACCGTCGTGCTTCCGAAGCCTCTGATGCCGATCGGCGACTATCCTATTCTTGAGGTGATCATTCGTCAGCTGATATCAGGCGGATTTCAGCATATAACACTTGCCGTCAACCACCAGGCCGAGTTGATCAAGGCTTTCTTCCAGGATGGCGACAAGTGGGGTATCCGCATCGACTATTCGCTCGAGGACGAGCCTCTCGGCACCATGGGGCCGCTGCGGCTGATAAAGGATCTGCCGGAGAATTTCCTGGTGATGAACGGCGACATTCTGACGGATCTCAACTATGCCGATTTTCATGATGCGCACGTCCGCGACGGGAATATATTCACGATCTCATCCAAGACGCGCCAGCATCGCATAGACTATGGCGTTCTGGACACCGGCGAGGCCGGGCTGCTGACCGGTTTTCGAGAGAAACCGACGGCCGAATACAAAGTCAGCATGGGCGTCTACATGGTGTCTTCGAGGGCCGTCGAGCACATACCACAAGGTGGCGCCTATGGCTTTGATCAGTTGATGCTTGAACTTCTTGCGGCCGGCAAGCCGGCCACGGTTCGAGATTTTGGCGGCTATTGGCTCGATATCGGACGGCCTGACGATTATGCCTTGGCGATCGAGCAGTTCGAATCCATGCGCTCCAGGTTCCTGAATGGTTGATGCCATCGTCACCGGTGCTGGCGGTTTTCTCGGGAGTCGTCTGGTCAGACGGCTTGAGCAGGCTGGTTTTGACGTGCTTGCGCTTGACCGAACGCATGGTGATATAAGCGAAGAAAAGGTTTGGCAGGAGCTTCCCCCGGCGCGCACGCTGTTTCACCTTGCCGGCAGGACATTCGTTCCAGATAGCTGGAGCCAAGGACCGAGTTTCACGGCCGCCAACGTCCTCGGAACGCACCATGCTTTGAACTGGTGCAAGCGGCACAAGGCCAAACTCGTGTTCGCAAGCGCCTATGTTTACGGAGTGCCTGACCGGCTGCCGATCCGTGAAAGCGATCTGGTCAGGCCGAACAACCCTTATGCTCTTTCCAAACATCTTGCCGAACAGCTTTGTGAGTTCGCCGCCACGCACGAGCAGATACCGGTGGTGGTATTGCGTCTTTTCAATATATACGGCGCAGGGCAGCGCCCCGAATTTCTGATACCGACGCTTCTGAACCAGATACGAACCAAGCAGGAAATACAGGTCCTGGATCTCAGTCCCCGGCGTGACTATATCTTTGTTGAAGATGTCCTGAGCGCCTTTACCAAGGCCATGGACGTCGCGGAAGGCTACCATTGTATCAATATCGGCTCCGGAATGTCGTATTCGGTGCAGGAAATAATCGACATCTTGCAAGAAGCTGCCGGCACTGCTCTACCTGTGGTGTCATCTTGCACAGTTCGGCGGAATGAAATACCTGACGTGCGGGCCGATATCACGCGGGCTCGCACGGTTCTCGGATGGCGGCCGGAATGGGATCTGCCGGCCGGGATGCGCGCGATGATGAAGGAGTCGTAAATTGAACGAACGTTACGTTCCGATCAACAAGGGCAACTACTCGATGGACACGGACGAGCGCGAAGCCGCGTTCGACAAATTCCGGGGCGAAGGGTGGGAAGCAGAATACGCGGATTACCGTCGCAAATGGTCGGAATATGCCCTGAACCAGCAGGTTTCGGACTATCCGCTGCTGGTCGATCTCGAGCTGGCGTCGATCTGCAATCTGCGCTGCCCGATGTGCTATACGATCAGCGACGAGTTCAAGAAAAGTGTGAACACGACGAGGATGGACTGGGATCTCTACTGCCGTATCATCGATGAGATCGGCGGCAAGGTTCCTGCGATCCGTCTGTCGCTGCGGGGCGAGGCCACATTGCACAAGCGCTTCGCCGACTGTGTGCGCTATGCCAAGGACCGTGGGATCAAGGAAGTCTCGACCCTCACGCACGGCTTCAAGCTCAACAGAGACTATTTCGCTCAGCTCGTCGATGCCGGCATCGACTGGATCACCGTTTCGATCGACGGCACCGGTGAGACCTACGAAAAGATCCGCAAGCCGATCAAGTTCGAGGCGCTACTCGACAAGATCAAGGACATCAAGAAGTACAAAGACGAGCGCGGGCTCCACCGTCCGGTCATTAAGGTGCAGGGCATCTGGCCAGCAATCAGGGAAAATCCGGATCTCTATTATGAAACCTTTGCGCCTCACGTGGATCTTGTCGCCTTCAATCCGCTGATCGACTACCTCGGAAACGATTCTGACGTTCAATATCTGGATAATTTCACCTGCCCACAGCAATACCAGCGCCTCGTTATCGGGGCCGACGGGCTTGTGATGAAGTGCTCGAACGACGAGGAGAATCGCGAAGTCATTGGTGACGCGACGACGGAGACGGTCCACCAGATTTGGCACGGCGAAAAAATGAATGCAGTCCGCGCCTTGCACAAAGAACCGCAGGGCTTCTTGAAAAGCGAAGTATGCCGGCGATGCTACCTGCCTCGCCTGACGGATGACGAGCCGACCGAAATCTGCGGCCGGAAAGTGGTTGTCCGAAATTACGTGGATCGGGCTCAGGAAATCGGAAAATAGAGAAGCAGCCGGGAGTTGTATACCGGTCGTGTGCGGGATGACATCGCACAGAGCTGAACTGAGCTGTGTTACCGCTATTGGAACGCCGGCTGTATAGTGAATTGCGGGAGTAGCAGATGTTCCGGAACTACCGACCTGACCGGTGTTATATTATCGCCGAAATCGGCGGGAATTTTACGACTTTTGACCAGGCAAGACGGCTGATCGACGAGGCAAAGTCGTCCGGCGTAGACGCTGTCAAGCTCCAGACTTATCGGGCAGAGACCCTGTCGAGCCGCAACGCCATGTTCGATATGGAAAACACCGGCGTTACCTCGCAATTCGAGCTTTTCCGCAAATATGAAATCGGTCACGAGCTTCACGAAGCGGTTTTCCGCTATGCCGAGGAGCACGGGCTGGACTGGTTTTCGTCGCCCTCACACGAAACGGATGTCGATCTGCTGGAGAAGTGCGGGGTTGGTGCCCACAAGGTGGGTTCGGACGATGCAGTCAACATTCCCTTTCTTCGCTATCTGGCAAAAACGGGCAAGCCGATAATCCTGTCGACGGGGATGTCGACGCTCGAAGAGGTTCGGGAATCCGTTGCCGCAATCAAGGAGGCGGGTAATCAGAAGCTCATCCTGTTGCACGCCATCACAAGCTATCCGACGCATCCGGAAAATGTGAACCTGCGTGCAATGCAAACGATGATGGAGGCGTTTCCGGATCTCGACGTTGGCTATTCCGACCATACATTGAACCCTGTCGCGAGCCTTTGTGCGGTCGCGATGGGCGCCCGCGTCATCGAGCGGCATTTCACCTACGACAAGGCCGCCGACGGTCCCGACCACATGCTCTCGGCCGATCCGGCAGAAATGAAATGGCTTGTGGATGCGATACGTGCGTTCGAGGTCATGAAAGGCAGTGGTCGCAAGGAACCGGCAGCCAGTGAAGCAACGACCAGATTGAACAACCGCAAAAGCATTGTCGTCAATCGACCGCTCAATGCCGGCCATGTCATCTCTGCCGGCGATATATCGGTGAAGCGACCTGGGACAGGGATTGAACCTAAGCATCTCGACACTCTTGCGGGGCGACGGCTTATGAAGGATCTCGATGCTGACGCCGTTCTCCAGTGGAGCGATCTGGCGTGACGCTTGGAATCATTATCCAGGCGCGGATGGGATCCACCCGCTTGCCGGGAAAGGTGCTTCGCGACATTTCCGGCAAGCCGCTTCTCGCACATGTCCTGGGTAGACTTCGGATGTTGAAGCGGCCTGCTAGGGTTGTCGTCGCAACATCTTCGGCCAGCGAGAACGATATGATCGAAGCCTGGTGCCTTGAGCATGGTGTAAGCTGCTTTCGCGGCGACGAAGCCGATGTTCTCGATCGTTATTTTCAATGCGCAAAATCGCTTGGAATGTCCGACATTGTCCGATTGACCGCGGATAATCCTTTCACTGACATCGAGGAGCTCGAAAGGCTGATCGATCTGCACCAAGGACAGGGATTCGACTACACGCATGCGTTCGGCCAGTTGCCTATAGGCGTCGGCGCCGAAATATTTACCTTCGAAGCGCTCGCACGCAGTCATCGCGAGGGAAAGCTGCCGCACCATCGCGAGCACGTGAATGAATACTTCACCGACCGGCCGGAGTTGTTCAAGATTGGCCAGCTCGATGTGCCTCCAGCCAAAATATCCCCAAATCTGCGCCTGACGGTAGATACTGAGGAAGACTGGAGACGTGCTTGTGCTCTGGCAACGCGGGGGGGTGGGAACTGGGTTGGGACAGAGGAAGCGATCAGACTATGTTCGTTTTCTGCATAGAAAGTTCACATGCACGCGGCATGGGGCATCTGTTTCGGTCGTTGACGCTCGCCACCGAACTGCGTTCACGCGGTCATCCGGTCCTATTTTTAGCGAACGATCATCCGAATTCGTTGAGGGTCATCCGAGAGCGCGGCTTTGATGTGGCGCTTTATGATCTCGCCTCCGTGACCGGATGGGAGAATGGCTTTATTGAACCCGATGCATCATCTTCAGTCTGGATTAATGACCGCCTGAACACGCAGCGATGCCACAGCGAGGCGATTAAGCGTTTGGGCGCAAAGCTCGTTACCTTTGATGATCGTGGTGATGGCGCGGAGCTTGCCGACATGAATATCTGCGCTCTCCTGTTCGAAGAGACTGAGGGTCTCAAGGGCAAGGATGTTCGGCTGGGGGTGGAGTATATGATACTCAATCCTGAAATCGCTAGTTATCGCAGACGTCGGCAAAGCCTTGCATCGATCCTTGTCACGCTCGGCGGCGCCGATACCTACGGAGTGACCGTCCGCGTTGCCAAATGGCTGAGCAGCCAGTCTTTTCCCGTCACCATCGTTACAGGCCCGAGCTTCCAACACATGAGGGAGCTTGAAGAGGTCGTCGCGACCGCTGCACCGGGTCGGTTCAAACTGCTCAACCAGGTGCCATCGCTTGCGGCAGAGATGCATGGGCACGATCTGGCGATTACCGGCGGCGGTGTTACCCCATTCGAAGCCTGTGCGGCGGGCCTGCCGTGTGTGGTGATCGCCAACGAGCCTTTTGAAATCCCGGTCGGGCGTGCGCTCGAAGATCTGGGAGTGGCGTTCTTTGCCGGGCATCACTCGGCGTTCGATCTCGGCATCCTGGAAACGCCGATCCCCATCCGGAGCATGAGCGAGACTGCTATGACCAAGGTCGACCTTGGCGGGGTCGGCCGCGTTGCCGACTTGCTGGAAAGATTGGCTGCATGACCATTACAGCGGTTATCCATCAACCGGACTTCGCTTCATATCTCGGCTTTTTCCAGCGTTTTCTGAACGCCGACCTCTATATCGTTCTGGATCACGTTCAGTTTGTCCATGGCACGAGCAAAAGCTGGACGCATCGGGATAAGATAAAGACGGCGCAGGGCGATCGGTGGCTCACCGTTGGCATCAGAAAGCCAAGTCTCGGCACTGCGATCAACGCCGTGGAACTGGCGCCCGGCACGGGCTGGATAGACCAAAACCTTTCCCTGCTACGCGAAAATTATCGCAAGTCTGCCGGTTGGAGCGAGGTCTTTCCCCGTATCGAGGCCCTCTACGGCAAGCAGTTCGAGCTGTTGGCCGATTTTAACATGCATTTCCTCGAAGGCATTCTTGAGATGCTTGAGATCACCATGCCGACGGTGCGGGCGAGCACGTTAAGCCCTGAGGGGCATAAAAATGAGTTGCTTGTCGAACTGCTGCGGAAAGTCGGAGCAACGCGTTACCTCTCAGGTCTGGGCGCGCGCGACTACATGCGGCCTGAGGTGTTCGAGGCAGCCGGGATCGAGATCGAATGGCAGCATTTCGTCCATCCCGTCTATCCGCAGCCCTTCGGCGAGTTCATGCCCTATCTCAGCATTCTCGACACACTGCTGAATTGTGGTATTGCAGGCACGCGTGACCTGCTCTGGAGTTGCAAATGAATATTCTCGCGATCGGTGCCCATTTTGACGACGTGGAACTGGGCTGTGGCGGTGCACTGGCACGTCATGCTGTAAACGGCGACACGGTGTATGTCTATGTCGCGACCGTATCCGGCTTTTCAAACCAGTATGATCAGTCCGTGCGCAGCAGCCAGGTCGCCAGAGCGGAAGCGGATGCCGCGATGGAAATTCTCGGCGTCCAGAAAATGTTCTGCGGCGAGTTCAAAACGCTCCAGATCGAATTCGTCGACCCGCTGAATATCGAGATCCTCAAGCTCGTCCAGGATCTGAAGATCGATATGGTTTACACCCACTGGGTCGGAGACATCCACCATGACCATCTGGCCTTGTCGCGGGCGTCACTGCACAGCTGCCGCCATGTGCCCCGCCTCCTGATGTACCGCAGCAACTGGTATCATTCGACCGTCGATTTCAGGGGGAATTTCTACGTCGACATCACCTCCCATTGGGACCAGAAGGAGAAGGCGATCCTTGCCCATGAATCCGAGATGGAGCGCACGGGGCGGAAATGGGTGAGCTTCTTCCGCAACGAAGCCGAGAATGCCGGCCAGCGCATCGGTGTAAAATACGCGGAGGTTTTTGAGGTGGTAAAGTGGCTGCAGCTTTGAGGAAGATTTTGACCTTTGGCTCCATGCTGCTCCCCTATGGTGTGCATGAGCTGAAGCGCAGGCTAAAAAATCGTCACAATCTCTCTGCTGATGTCGCGAGTTCGCTGGCAGAAAATAGACAGCTTGCTGGTCTGCACGCGGGGCAGCGCTGTTTTATTTTAGGCAATGGCCCGAGCGTCAAGGGCCTGGATCTGTCGCAACTTCAGGGCGAAACCGTTATAACCGTTTCCAATGGTTACCTGCACTCCGATTTCGACAAGTTCCAGTCTCGTTATCATTGTGTTCCGCAAATTACCTACGTATCGATGACATCGGAGGATGTGATCGACTGGTTTAAAGAGATGCATTCGCACTTGGGCGCCGCGGAACTGTTTCTCAGTTCCACTGAAGCGGAGCTGGTTCGAAAACACAATCTGTTTTCAGGGCGAACGGTTCGGTATCTCGTGCTCGGTGAAAGCTTCGACGAAAGAACATCAGAGGAAATCGTCGATATCTCTCAACCGGTCCCTCGTGTCGAGTCGGTGCCGGTGATGGCCTTGATGATAGCGATGTATCTTGGTTTCAAAGAGATCATCCTGCTCGGCGTCGACCACGATCGTTTCCTGTCGTCAACCTATAGATACGCGTTCGACCTCAAGGTGCAAAAGGGAAAAGACTTCACCGTAAATGCGGACGGCACCTTGACGAGGACCCTTCACGATGAGTTCCAACAGCTGGCGCGACTGTGGCGGCAGTATCGAGCCATCTCAAATATTGCCAAATCGAATGGTATCCGCATCGTCAATTCCACACCCGGCGGAGCACTGGACGAATTTGAGAGGCGGCCTTTCCAGGCTTGGTTCGAAGAATGAAGCGCCTTCATCCTGCGTCAATACTGGTTGATAGAACAAACGCGCGGTTCGCTGTCACCGATGTGTCTTTTGTGCAACGGCCAGATTTCTGTTGGTTCGTAACGAAAGACGACAATATTTGATGCGTGTAAACGTCCTAGTTCCGGTCTTCAACCGACTTGAGCACACTCGCAAAGTCATAGCGGCCTTGAGGGCCCAAACGGTTGTCGACAATATTCGAATTGTTATCATCGATGACGGCTCCACCGATGAAACGGCTGAGTTCCTCGCGACGCAGCCTGACGTGACGAGCATAAGAGGCGACGGCAATCTGTGGTGGGGCGGAGCCATAGAAGTCGGCCTGAAGCGGGTTCTGCCCGACTGCGGCCCCGAAGACTACATCCTGTTCGTCAACAATGACACGTGGTTTGGCCCGACCTATGTCGAGACATTGATACGGTGTTCACGCGAAAATCGGGATGCTATTGTCGGCAGCGTCGTTCACGAGGAGGAGAGCGACCCGCCTTTGACGGGCGTTGGACCGCGCTTGAACATAAATCGCATTGCAGTATGGGACATTCTCGCCGAGTTGAGCGAAGGGGAGCGCCGGAATCCTAAGCCGCTCTATCAGGCGGATGCGCTCAGCGGTCGCGGAACGTTGTTTCCCGCGGAACTGTTCAAACGGCATGGAACCATGCGTCCGCGTTTCCTGCCGCATTATATGGCCGATTACGAAATATCCATGCGCTTCGCGCGAACGGGCGTACAACTGCTTGTTTCCAGCGAAGCCATAGTTTATTCACCGCCCGTCTACGGCGCTCACGTGTCGAATACGTCTTCGTGGAAGAAACATTTTGGCCGGCGCTCGCCCCACAATGTATTTCAGCGGGTCGCGTTCTATTCTTTGATCGGCACACCCTTGCAACGGATGACAGCGCCATTGCGCATGGGGGCCTTCATGATTATCCGGACGGCCCATGCTCTGCGAGCGAAGAAATGAAAAAGGACAATAACGACGCGATGAAGAGCGATCATCAGATGCAGTGTATTGCCTGCGGTTCGAATATGGAAACATTTATCGAGCGCATATCCGACGATCGATACGGCTGCCCCGGTGTCTATTCGATCGAGAGATGCGTGTCTTGCGGTCATATGACGACGACACCGCCGCTGACGGAAGAGGACCTACCTGGGCTTTACAGTACGTATTATCCACGCCGGGAAGTTGATTTCTCCGCCATAGAGCGAGAAGCTGCGCTGGTAAACAAGCCTTTCGCCGCTTTCAATCGTTGGATGGCCGGCACCGACCACCAAGGCCACTATCTGGCGCAACCTGGTGAGAAGGTACTTGATGTCGGTTGCGGCTCATGCATTTCACTCCTTGAAATGCGCAACAAGGGAATCGAAAGCTGGGGGATCGAGGCGGATCCGAATGTGCGGACGATTGCCGATCACTTTGGTTTGCAAGTCCATATCGGCAACATTTACGATCTGCCTTTTCCCGACATGAAGTTCGACCTGATTGTATTGAATCAGGTGCTCGAACATGTGCCGGATCCCTCGGCCATGCTGCAGGCGGTAAGAGAACGTCTCACCCCCCAGGGTCGCGTGATCATGGCGTTCCCCAATACGGGCTCGTTTCATCACAAGATCTGGAAAGACCGCTGGATCAATTGGCACATTCCCTATCACCAAAATCATTTCAACCGCACCTCCTTTACCAAACTCGCCGGCAAGTTTGGTTACAAGGTCGAAAACGTCAGAACGGTTACGCCTAATCTCTGGTCGGTCCTGCAATTACGCACCGCACGCGAGCGGAAGCAGGAGGGCAAGTCATCATCCACCTGGACGCACAATGCTGATGCAATCCAAGTCAGGCCACCGTTCTTCACTCGGCTGAAGAACGTAGCCCTATCGCGCGGCGCACGTGGGGCCGGGATGGTGATGGGATTGGGCAATCGAATTCTCGATGCCGCAGGCAAGGGCGACAGCCTTCTCTTCGTGCTAAGGCCGATCTAGAAATTCCAGCCCGCTCTCCCGCAAGGTCAGGCGATCGCACTTAAGAGAATTCAACGGAACGCTCCAACTGCGTAGGAGCGGATGTGCGGGCACGGGTGCAGTTCAAGCTCACGCCGCAAGGCCTGGATACAATGAGATATGGCGTGTCAAGAACCGGAAGAAGTTGCTTCGAAACGGCGAGGGGCGCGGGATGGAGCCGAGTGCTCGAGCCCCCGGCTAGCAGGATGCCCTTGCGCAGCTTTTTCTTCGAAGACAAGGGACCTTCTGCATTGATCAAGAATAATCTGCAGTACTGGATTGCGACGCCGCCTTTCCGTCTGCTACGGGTTGGCCAGATTTCGCCCCTTAGAATGTAAGCAAGACACCCGTCAAAATGGCTGCAGACACCGCCGATGCACGTACCCCCCGGATAAGCCTCATCACTGTTTGCTGGAACGCCGAGCGGACCATTGCCGATACGTTGCAGTCCATCGACACGCAAACCTACCGCGATTTTGAGCACATCATCATTGACGGTGGCTCAAGCGATTCCACGCTCGCCATCATCGCTTTGGCGCCGGCGGACAACCGCCGCGTACTTTCGGGACGGGACGGAGGTATCTATGAGGCCATGAACAAGGGGATTGGCCTTGCGAGCGGCGACATCATCGGCTTTTTGAATGCGGACGACACTTTCGAGAGCAGCGACTCCCTCGAAACCGTGGCGGCCGCGCTGGACGATGAAGCCTATGATGGCTGCTATGGCGATCTCATCTATGTTTCCAACCAGCATCCCGATCGCAAGGTCCGTTATTGGAAATCCTGTGCGTTTGAACCCGGTTTTTTTAGAAGGGGCTGGTGTCCGCCGCATCCTACATTCTATGTTCGGCGTCGCATCTATGAACGGTTCGGGACCTTCGATCTGCGTTATCGGCTGGCAGCCGACGTCGAACTTATGATGCGATTTCTGGAAGTCACGCGCATCAGGACCCTTTATATCCCCCGCGTGTTGGTGAGGATGCGCTTGGGGGGCGCCACAAACAAAAACATTCAGAACATATCGCGTCAGAACAAGGAAGTGCTGCGTGCCCTTGCTGATCACGGCTTAAGGGTCTCGACCCTCATGTTCTGGGCATCGAAGCTTGTGAACCGCCTCGGTCAGTTCCTGAAACGAAATCGATAGCAGGATTTGTCAACCCCGATTTCAGGCCGGGCCAATAGCAGGTCAGGCCGCCACCTTCCCCCGCACCCCTTCGGCAATTGCCGTCATCCTGTCCGCCGAGGCATGGCCGATCAGCATGAAGGCGTGCGTGCCGTTCGACCAGTAGACGACGTTCATGCCCTTGCGGCTTTCGAGATCCGGCGCTTTGGGACCGGCATCGGAGCGGACGATGCAGAGCGCCATCGGGCCAGTCTCGGGGTCGAGATAGGCGACCTGGGCAAGCGGTTTGCCGTCATATTGCAGCAGCAAAGCGCGCTTGAAATCGATCCCCGGGAGCGAGACGGCTTCAGGGGAGAGCCAGAGGCCGAGCTTTTCGTCAAGTGGGCCGAGCTGGGCGGCCTGGTCCTCCCTGCCAGGGACGGGGCCAGCGAGCGTTTCCGCGGTATAGTGCGAGATATAATCGGCGACCACGGCGCGCCATTCGCTGTTTTCGTCCTTTGCCGCGAAGCCTTTGCCGATGCCGATGACGGCGCGGTCGATCGCGATGCCGGCGACGAGCGAGGCGGCGAGCGCGCCGAGGAAGCCGCGACGGCTGGCGAATGGGGGCGTGGAGGCGGGTCTTGCGCTCGGCTGCGCCGGGATGGCGGCAAGCATCGTCTCCAGCTTCGCGCGCGGGGCTTCCGACAGCAGCGGGGCGAAGGCCTGCTTGAACGGCAGGCTGGCGCGCGCCAGGAATTCCAGCCGTTCGGCGGTGCTCTCGTCTTCGTTCACAATGGCGTCAATACGCGCGGCCTCTTCGGCCGTCAGTTCGCCGTCGATGAAGGCTGTGAGCTCCTCGTCGGAGGGAATGGTGTGTTTCGTGTTCATTGCCGTCCCCCTTCCGGTCCGGCGCCGGAGAGCTTGGCGCGGGCAGCAGCCAGCCGGCTCATCACGGTTCCGATCGGGATATCCAGTATGCCTGCAACCTCGCGGTAGGAAAGTCCTTCCACATAGGCGAGGAAAACCACCGTCCTCTGCGCCTCAGGCAGCGCATTCACCTGTTTCAGCACCTGATGGGCCATCACGTGCGTTTCGGTGTCGTGTGCGCCGTCGAAGGTCAGCGTCTCCCCGGCATCGACGAAACCCTGACCCTGCCGCACCCGGCGGGAGCGGATCTCGTTCAGCCAGATCGAGTGCAGGATCGAAAACAGCCAGCGGTCGAGCCGGGTGCCGGAGATGAACTGATCGGCGCGCTCCAGCGCACGAAGGCAGGTCGCCTGGACCAGGTCGTCGGCGACATCGCGCTGATGCGAGAGAACGAGACCATAACGCCAGAGCCTTGCCAGATTTTCCGTCAGGCCGCTTCTGATATCCGCTTCGCTCGCGATGGCCGCCTCCGCCAATCCTGCATCCCTCGGAACCGCCGGATGAACCGGCGATTCCATTCTCGCGCGACTATAGGCAGGAAATATGCTGCGCGCGACTGACATTCTTACATCCCTTTTGTGGTTCCGTTTTCCCGCCCGTGACCGGCCGATCAGATCTTCGAAGGGTCGAGGATCGCGGCGTTCAAGTCCTGATATTCCTCGCAATCGGTGCCGCAGATCGCCTTGATCGTGTTCAACTGGTCCTTGGCGAGATCGAGTTGGCCCTTGATGACATAGGCTTCGCCGAGATATTCGCGGACCTTGGCATATTGCGGGTCCATCTTCACCGATTGCAGGTAGTAGGAGATGCCTTCGTCAGTGCGGCCAAGCTTGCGGGTGGCATAGCCGCGATAATTGAGAACTTCCGCCGTGTTCTGGTCCTTGACGGTGTCGAGCACGGCAAGCGCCTCTTCATAACGACCGGCCTTGGCCAGCGAATAGGCATAATCGGCGCGGTTCTCGTCGGAGACGTTGGCGCTCTGCTGCTTGACGCATTTCTTGGTCTTCTGGTCGTAGATCTCGCCCTTCTTGCAGGTTGGCGTTGTGCTACTGTTATCGCCGATCGCAAAGACCGGGCCGGAGAAAACAGAAGCGACAAGGCAGCCGCCGAGAACGATGGAAGCGATGCGGGCTGGCGTGATCGTCATGGGGAAACTCCTCTAGAAGTGACGTTGCGAGGAGAGAACACCGCTGCTTCGGGCTTTATTCGGCTGCCCCTCGCATTTCTTTCATCACGGTTTCGTGAAGCACGCTGATCCGAATAATTTCGGCGTAGGCGTGTTTTCAGTCGTTGCGCCGGGAACGACAAGGAGAACACCATGACTGATACCGTGAAACTCGTCAGCCTCGCCGTTGCGACACCCGAACATGTCATTTTCCAAAGACAGGCGGTCGAAGCCTCTGCCCGCCTGTTTGCCGACCGCTTCGAGGATTTCCGGCATCTTGCCCGCGTCTTCGACAGCGCCGGTATCGAAAAGCGTCATGCGGCGCGGCCGCTTGCCTGGTTCGACGAGCCGCATGGCTGGCAGGACCGGATGCAGGCCTTTGCAGAGGTGGCGGGCAGGCTTTTTGTTGAGGCTGCCAGCTCGGCCCTTCGCCAGGCAGGGCTTGAGGCCGGCGATGTCGACTGTGTCGTAACCGTCTCCTCCACCGGTTTTACGACTCTGAGCCTCGATGCGCAGCTAGCTGGCCGGATGGGTTTCAGGCCCGATATCGAACGCGTGCCTGTCTTCGGGCTCGGCTGTGCGGCTGGCGTGTCGGGTTTTGCAATCGCCTCACGGCTTGCGAAAGGCCGGCCGGGCACTGTTGTGCTTTTCATCTCGATCGAGCTTTGCACGCTCGCCTTCCGGCTGGACGAGCTGACGCGCCCGAACATCATCGCGACAGCGCTTTTCGGCGACGGCGCAGCCGCCTGCGTGCTGCGATCAGGCGAAGACGGGCTGGCGGAGGTGGAATCGACCGGCGAACATCTCTTTCCCGACACGCTCGATATCATGGGCTGGAAGATAGACGACGGCGGCTTCGGCATCGTACTGGCGCAATCGCTGCCGCCCTTTGCCGAAAAGGAGCTTGGCCCGGCGGTGGGTGCTATTCTGGCGCGCAACAGGTTGAAGCTGGAGGATATCGACCGCTTCATCTGCCATCCCGGCGGCACGAAGGTGCTGGCAGCGATGGAGAGCGCGCTTTCGCTGTCGCCGGGCACGCTCGAACACGAGCGCGCCGTGCTTGCCGAATATGGCAACATGTCCTCGCCGACCATCCTGTTCGTGCTGGAGCGGGCAATCCGCGCCGGGTTGCCGGCGCGCTCGGCGATGATCGCCATGGGGCCGGGCTTTTCGGCCAGCTGCGTGACGCTGCGGAGGGAAGCATGATGTGGCCGTCGATCGCGCTTCTGGCATTCGTGACGCTGCAGCGGCTGGCGGAACTCGCGCTCGCCCGGAGCAACACGGCCGCGCTTCTTGCCGGTGGCGCCAGAGAGGTGGCACCCGAGCATTATCCCGTCATGGTGGCGCTGCATGCAGGCTGGATCATCGGCCTTTGGCTCACTGCACCGGGCAGGCCGATCGCGCTCTTCTGGTTTCTCGTGTTTATGGGGCTGCAGGCGCTGCGGCTCTGGGTGCTGGCGACGCTGAAAGGCCGCTGGACGACGCGTATCATCATCCTGCCCGGTGCGCCGCTCGTCAGCTCCGGGCCCTATCGTTTCCTCCGCCATCCGAACTATGCGATCGTCGTCGGCGAAATCGCCGTCCTTCCCCTCGCCTTCGGCCTGCCGCTTTACGCGATTGTCTTTTCCCTTTTCAACGCGCTTATCCTCCATGTCCGCGTGAAGGCTGAAAATGCCGCACTGAAAAGCGCAATGATTTTGAAATGAATGCGATTTTCCGTTTGCGTCGCCGTATCGGCGCGGGCATTTTCACCGCGTAAGACAAAGCGGAATGCAAGCGGAAATGACGAAAAACGCAATCGTGCTCGGCGCCGGTATCGTCGGGGTTTCCACGGCCATCCATCTTCAGCGGCGCGGCCGGCAGGTGACGCTGATCGACCGCAAGGATCCGGGCAACGAAACCTCGTTCGGCAATGCCGGCCTGATCCAGCGCGAAGGTGTCATGCCCTATGGCTTTCCCCAGCAGCTCGGGCTTTTGCTGCGTTATGCGCTGAATAACCGTATCGATGCACATTATCACCTGCGCACGCTACCGAGTCAGATCGCCTTTCTCGCCCGCTACTGGTGGAATTCCAATGCGCGCCGCCACGCCATCATCACCCGGGCCTATGCGCCGCTGATCGAAAATTCGGTTGTCGAACACAAGGATCTGATCGAAGCGTCGCAGGCCGAAGGGCTGATCCGCAAGGGCGGCTGGATAAAGATTTTCCGCACCGAAGCCAAGCGCGACGCGGCTTTCGCAGAGGCAGCACTTTGGCGGAATGAATTCGGCGTGGAGTATGACAGCCTGACCTCGGCCGACATCGCCCGCATGGAACCTGATATGACCGGCGATTTCGCCGGTGGTATTCGCTGGCGCGATCCCTGGTCGGTGCTCGATCCGCATGCGCTGACATCAGCCTATCGCCGCTATTTCGAAAGTATCGGCGGCCGGTTCGTCACGGGCGACGCCGCCTCGCTCGGTCCGTTCGGCTCCGGCTGGAAAATCATGACCGCGGAAGGTGCGCTCGAAGCCGACGATGCTGTGATGGCACTCGGCCCCTGGGCGGCCGTTGCGACGCGCCGGCTCGGCTATTCCTTCCCGCTCGGCGTCAAGCGTGGCTATCACATGCACTATGCCGCCGAGGGCAATGCCGTGCTCAACAACTGGACGCTCGATGCCGAACGCGGCTATCTCCTTGCGCCGATGAACCGCGGCATCCGCCTGACGACCGGGGCGGAGTTTGCAACGCTCGACGCGCCGAAGACGCCGGTCCAGCTTGACCGCGCCGAAGCCGTGGCGCGCACGATCTTCCCGCTCGGAGGCAGGCTCGATCCCGAACCCTGGATGGGCGCGCGCCCCTGCACGCCGGATATGATGCCGATCATCGGCAAGGCGCCGCGCCATCAGGGCCTGTGGTTTGCCTTCGGCCATGCCCATCACGGGCTGACGCTCGGTCCGGTGACCGGCCGCGTGCTTGCCGAACTTATCACCGGCGAGACGCCGTTCATCGATATCGCGGCCTATTCGCCGCAGCGTTTCAACCCGTAATGCCGAGTGTTGCGAGACCTTCGAGGGCCGTTGCTGCAATGCCGTCCACCGTGTCGTCGATATCGACCGTGACGACGCCCGACTCGCCTGTGGGCACCTCAAGCGTCGCCAGCTGGCTGTCGAGCAGCGAGACCGGCATGAAATGTCCCTTGCGCTCGCCCATCCTTTTCATCAGCAGCGCCCTGGAACCTTCGAGATAGACGAAGAACAGATTGCCGCCGGCAGCAACCCTGAGCCTGTCGCGATAGAGACGCTTCAGCGCCGAGCAGGAAACGATGATGCCCTCGCTCTTTTCCAGCGAGGCCTTCATCTCTTCGCCGATGCGGTCGAGCCAGGGCATCCGGTCGTCATCGGTCAGCGGAATGCCCTTCGACATCTTCTCGACATTGGCGGTCGGATGAAGCGCATCGCCCTCTATAAACTGCAGGTGCAGCGCTTCGGCGAGTTTTTCGCCGACGGAGGACTTGCCGCAGCCGCTGACGCCCATGACGACGATCGCATGGGGTCTGTTCATCTGCTCATCCGGCATGTTTGCTCCTCAGCTTATCTCCCCGCTCAGTCGAGCGGGAAATGACAGGCATATTGTTGTGCGCCTTCTCCACTTAATTCGGGAGAAACCTGGCGGCAATAGTCCTGCGCCTTCCAGCAGCGCGGATTGAAGTGGCAGCCCGTCGGCGGCTTCAGCGGCGAAGGCAGTTCACCCTGCAGGCGAATGCGGGTCTTCGCACGATCGGGATCAGCAATCGGCGTAGCCGACAGCAAGGCCGCCGTATAGGGATGGCGCGGCCGGGCGAAGACTTCGGCGGCGGGACCGGTTTCCACGGGACGGCCGAGATACATCACCATCACCTCGTCGGCGATATGATGGACGACGGAGAGGCCGTGCGAGATGAAGAGATAGGCAAGACCCATCTCCTTCTGCAGGTCCATGAGCAAGTTCAGCACCTGCGCCTGGATCGACAGGTCGAGCGCCGAAACCGGCTCGTCGAGCACCAGCACCTTCGGCCGCAGCATCAGGGCGCGGGCAATGGCGATGCGCTGGCGCTGGCCGCCGGAGAACATATGGGGATAGCGGCCATAATGCTCCGGACGCAGGCCGACGCGGGCCATCATCTCCTCCACCTTGCGGCGGCGGGCGGCGGCGTCGAGACTGGTGTTGATCTTCAGCGGCTCTTCGAGGATCGAGCCAACCTTCTGGCGCGGGTTGAGCGAGCCGTAGGGGTTCTGGAAGACGATCTGCACCTGGCTGCGCAGGCTGCGGTCGCCGACATGGGCAGGCTTGCCATCGATCAGCAATTGCCCCGAAGTCGGATTCTCGATCATCGTGACCAGGCGAGCGAGCGTCGACTTGCCGCAGCCGGATTCACCGACGACGGCGAGCGTCTTGCCGGAATGCAGGCTGAAGCTGACGCCGTTCAGCGCCTTGACGGTGGCATCAGCTTTGAAGAGGCCGCGGTCGACGGTGTAGAAGCGGGCGAGATCCCTGCCCTCGAGAACAGCGCTCGTCATACGAGGTCTCCTGCGGTTTCAACGGCCATGATGCCGGGATGCCCGAGCGGCTTGCCGTCCTTCAAGGGATAGTTGCAGAGCGCCAGTCCAAGCTCCGGTCCCTGGCGGACCACGCCACGGTCGCATTCGACGGTGGCAAAGCCGCAGCGCGGCGCAAAGAGACAGCCTGTCGGGCGACCATGCTGCCCGGGAACGACACCGGCGATCGAGGGAAGACGCTGGCCGACCTTGGCGCGCTCGGGCAGCGCTGCGAGCAGGGCTGCGGTATAGGGATGATGCGGGTCGCGGAACAGCGCCCTCACCGGCTGTTCCTCGACCTTCTGGCCGGCATATTGCACCTGCACCCGTTCGGCGGTTTCGGCAACGACACCCATGTCGTGCGTGATCAGCACCAGCGCCATGCCCTGCTCCTTCTGCAGGCGAACGAGCAGATCGAGGATCTGTGCCTGGATCGTCACGTCGAGCGCGGTCGTCGGCTCGTCGGCGATCAAGAGCTTCGGATTGCAGGCGAGCGCCATGGCGATCATGACGCGCTGGCTCATGCCGCCGGACATCTGATGCGGGAAGTTCGACAGGCGCTCTTCCGGCGCCGGAATGCCGACGAGGTTCAAGAGCTCGATCGAGCGTTGGCGGCGCTCCTTGCGGTTGAGGCCCATATGCACGCGCAGGGTCTCGCCGAGCTGGAAACCGACCGTGAAGCAAGGATTGAGGCTCGACATCGGCTCCTGGAAGATCATCGCCATATCCTTGCCGACGATCCTGCGGCGCTGGCGGGCGGAGATGTCGCGCAGGTCCTTGCCGTCGAACTGCATCCGGTCGGCGGTGATCTTCGCCGTCCAGGGCAGAAGCCCCATGAGGGCCAGCATGGCAACGGATTTACCCGAGCCGGATTCGCCGACGACCGACAGGATCTCGCCCTTGTCGCAGGCAAGCGATACGCCGTCGACGGCGCGGAAGAGACCGGAAGAGGTCTGGAATTCGACAGTCAGATTTTCAATCTCGAGGAGTGGCATCACGACCTCTTCAGTTTGGGATCGAGTGCGTCGCGCAGACCGTCGCCCATCAGATTGATGGCGAGAACGGTGATGAGGATGGCAAGACCAGGGAATGTCACCACCCACCAGGCGCGCGATATGAACTCACGGGATTCGGCCAGCATCGTCCCCCATTCGGGTGTCGGCGGCTGAGCGCCCATGCCGAGAAAGCCGAGGGCGGCAGCATCGAGAATCGCCGCCGAGAAGGCGAGCGTCGCCTGAACGATCAGCGGCCCAAGACAGTTCGGCAGGATCGTCTTGAACATCAACCGGAAGGTGCCGGCACCGGCAACACGCGAGGCGATCACATATTCCTTCTCGCGTTCTGAAATGACCGAGGCGCGCGTCAACCGGACGAAATGCGGCTGGTTGACCAGCGAAATCGCGATCATCGCATTGGTAAGCCCTGGCCCGAGCACGGCCACCAGCACCAGAGCGAGCAGCAGTGACGGGAAGGCCAGGATGATATCCATCAGGCGCATGATCGCCGTATCGACCTTGCCGCGGAAAAATCCGGCGACGAGGCCGATCAGCACGCCTGAAATGACCGAAAGCGTGACGACGACGACGCCGATGAACAGCGAAAACCGCGCGCCGTAGATCAGGCGCGAGAGGATATCGCGGCCGACGGCATCCGTTCCAAGCGGGAAGGAGGCGCTGCCGCCCTCCATCCAGAATGGCACGGCGAGCAGTACCGCACGGTTCTGCTCGTTCGGCTCATGCGGCGCAAAGAGCGGCGCGAAGACTGCGACGATCAGGATGATGATGAAAACCACCAGGCCGATGACGGCGCCCTTGTTGCGGGAGAAATAATGCCAGAAATCCGCAAGAGCGGATGGCTGGCCGGTTTTGACGGTGACCGTGCTCATGGACCGCTCCTAATGACGAATGCGCGGATTGATGAAGCCGTAGAGAACATCAACAATCAGATTGACCAGCATGATGACGCCGGCGATCAGCAGAAGACCGCCCTGGACCACGGCATAATCGCGCTTGAAGACCGAATCGACCATCCATTTGCCGATGCCCGGCCAGGAGAAGATCGTCTCGGTGAGGATGGCGCCGGCAAGAAGAACGCCGATCTGCAGACCGATCGTGGTGATGACAGGGATCATCGCATTGCGCAGCGCATGCACGCCGACAACGCGCAGCGGCTTCAGGCCCTTCGAGCGCGCGGTGCGGACATAGTCCTCGCCCAGAACCTCGAGCATTGCCGAACGCGTCTGGCGCGCGATGACGGCAAGCGGAATGGTCGCCAGCACGATGGTCGGCAGGATGAGATAGCTGACGGCGGAGGCGAAAGCCCCTTTTGGCCTGACAGCAGGCTGTCGATCAGCATGAAACCGGTGACCGGCTTGAAGAAATACATCAGCGAGATTCGACCGGAAACCGGCGTCCAGCCGAGATAGCCGGAGAAGAAGATAATGAGCAGCAGACCCCACCAGAAGATCGGCATGGAATAACCGATGAGGGCAACACCCATTACGCTCTGATCGAACCACGTGCCACGCTTGACGGCCGCAAAGACGCCGGCGGGCACGCCAAGACAGACCGCAATGATGATGGCACAGAGCGAAAGCTCCAGCGTTGCCGGAAACAGGGTCAGGAATTCGCCGAGAACCGGCCGCTTAGTGACGATAGAGGTGCCGAGATCGCCGTGCAGCACTTTTACGAGGTAGTCGAAATACTGCACATACATGGGCCGGTCGAAGCCGAGATCGTGCATGATCTGGGCGTGACGCTCCGGCGCCATGACACGTTCACCCGACAGGAGCATGACGGGATCGCCGGGAAGCATGCGGATGAACGAGAAGGCAATGAGGGAAACGCCGAGAAATGTCGGGATCAGCACCGCGAAGCGGCTGATGAAAAAAACGCAACATGGCAGGTATCCAATAGTTTCCGGCGGTCAGGAGACCCTGACCGCCGGCTGCGCCCAGCTCTGCCGGGCATTCTTACATTATTCTTGTTATTCGGATACGTCGACGCCGTCGAAGCGGTGAATGCCGAGCGGGTCCATCTGGAAGCCGGAGACCTTCTTGCTCATCGGAACGAAGACGAGCGAGTGGTCGAGGGTCGCCCAGGGAGCTTCCTTCTTGAAGATCAGCTGCGCCTGCTCATAGGCCTTCGTACGCTCGCCGACATCGGCCGTCAGCTTGGCCTTGGTCATCAGGTCGTCATATTCCTTGTTGCACCACTGAGCACGGTTGTTGCCGCCGACGGCATCGCAGCCGAGCAGCGTATCCATGAAGTTATCGGGATCACCGTTATCGCCCGTCCAGCCGAGGATGACGGCGCCGTCGCGCTTCACGTCGGAGGAGAGCTTCAGATATTCGGCCCATTCATGAGTGACGATCTCGACCTTGACACCGATCTTGGCGAAATCCGCCTGCATCAATTCGGCGGCGCGGCGCGCGTTCAGCATATAGGGGCGCGAAACCGGCATCGCCCAGATCTTCATGCTGAGATCCTTGACGCCGGCATCGGCGAGAGCCTTCTTGGCAGCATCGGGATCGTACTTGTCGTCCTGAACAGCGTCGTTATAGGACCACATCGTCGGCGGGATCGGGTTCTTGGCAACGGCGGCAGCACCCTGGAAGACGGCGTCGATGATCGCCTGCTTGTTGATCGCCATGTTGAGCGCACGGCGAACTTCCGGCTTGTCGAACGGAGCCATCTGCGTGTTGTAGGCGAGGAAGCCGACATTGAGACCGGCCTGCTCCAGCACGGTCAGATTGTTATCCTTCTTCAGCTCGGAGACGTCGGCTGCATTCGGATAGGGGATCAGATGGCATTCGCCGGCCTTCAGCTTCTGAGCACGGACAGCCGCATCAGAGGTGATGGCGAAAACCAGATCGTCGATCTTTTCCTTGCCCTTGAAATAGGTTTCGTTCGCTTTATAGCGGATGACGGCATCCGGCTGGTAGGCGACGAAGGTGAACGGGCCGGTGCCGAGCGGCTGCTGGTTCATCTGCGCCATCTTGCCGTCGGCGGCGAGCTTGTCGGCATATTCCTTGGAGACGATCGAGGCGAAGTCCATGGCGAGGTCGGCGAGGAACGGCGCTTCGGGATGGTTGAGCGTGAACTTGACGGTGAGGTCGTCGACCTTTGCGATCGACTTGATCAGTTCAGGGAAGCCCATGCCGGCGGCGTATTCGTAGGAACCGCCCTCGACATACTTGTTCCACGGATTGTCGGACTTCAGCTGGCGCTCGAAGGAGAACACGACGTCGTCGGCGTTGAAATCACGCGTCGGCGTGAAGAAGTCGGTGGTCTGGTACTTGACGCCGGGATGAAGCTTGAAGGTGTATTCCGTGCCGTCGGCCGAAACGCTCCAGCTGTCGGCCAGACCGGGCTCGATCTCGGTCCCGCCATGCTTGAATTCGACGAGGCGGCTATAGACCGTGCGCGACGACGCGTCGAAGGTTGTGCCTGCCGTATAGAGGCTCGGGTCGAAGCCTTCCGGCGAGCCCTCGGAGCAATAAACAAGGGTCTTGGACCAGGCCGACGTCGCCATGACGGAAATCAGGGCCGTCGCTGCCAGGAGGACAGAGATCTTTTTCATAATATTGTTTCCCGGTTGTTCTTCTTGATGTTTGGAGATCGTAGAATGCATCTCGATCGACGGTTGATGGAACGATATTTATCTACTGAAAGCAACGGGCTATGCAGAAAAATTTTCCAGCTGGACAATTTTAGAAATTTTCAGTCAAAAATCAGCCGCATTTGGAAATATTCGGACAAAAATGACCGAAATTTTGTCGCATTTGGTATAAAAGCGCGCCTATCGCGACATGCAACGGGCATTTTCCCAGCATTCGGAGGCCGATGAGACGTCCGCAAAAACAAAAACCGCGGTTGCCAGGGCAACCGCGGTTCAGAAGCAAATTCTGCTCTTTAAATCAGGCGGCGGGGGCAATGATCGCGGGCTTGCGATATGCCGGCTCGCCGGTAATGCCGAGAAGGAAATTGATCTGCGGACGCGCCTTAACGAGGTCGTCGATGGAATATTCCGACAGCACGGCGAAGAAGGCGTTGAGCGCCTTGCGCAGCGCCGAATTCAAACCGCAACTGTCGACCAGCGGGCATTCGACCTCACCGTCATCCTCGAAGCATTCGGCCATCGCGAAGCTGTCTTCCGTCACCCGAACGACGTCGAAAAGACTAATGTCGGCGGCCGGCTTGCCTAAGCGCACGCCGCCATTGCGACCGCGCACGGTTTCGACCAGACCCGCCTTGTTCAGCGGCTGGAGGATCTTGAAAAGAAAGAGCTCGGAAACGCCATAGGCCCTGGCGATTTCCGGAATCCGGCTCAAGTGCCCGTCATTGGCAGCACAATACATCAACATGCGAACCGCATAGTTCGTCTGCTTCGTCAACCGCATGCCATTCTCCTGACTCGTCTGTTCAGACCTATATAGGCGGTTTGCTAGTTTTGAACAATTCCAAAATATGAAATTCGCATTCAGCTTATGAGGCCATTTGCCGCGACGTCAATCCCGCTCCAATATCCCGACGTCATCGAGGATCGCCAGCCTGCGCTCGGGCGTGCCTTGCGCATCGGTTTGACCTCGGCACTGGGGAATGGAGATGGCGAACAGACTACGCCCTTGTCTCAGAATATCCTCGATGCCGGACCGATATCGCCGACAATCAGCATGACGAAGAAAAATTCGGGGGCCGAAAGGCCCCCGAATTGCAGATTGCAGATTGGAATGTGGTGACGATCACTTCATCGTCGGCATGACGAATTCCGCGCCGCTCTTGATGCCGGAAGGCCAGCGGGCGGTGACGGTCTTGGTCTTCGTCCAGAACTTGATTGAATCCGTGCCGTGCTGGTTGAGGTCGCCGAAGCTCGAGGCCTTCCAGCCGCCGAAGGAGTGATAGGCGAGCGGAACCGGGATCGGAACATTGATGCCGATCATGCCGATATTGATACGCGAGGCAAAGTCGCGGGCAGCATCGCCGTCGCGGGTGTAGATCGCAACGCCGTTGCCGTATTCGTGCTTCATCGGCAACGACAGCGCTTCCTCATAGTTGTTGGCGCGAACGACGGAGAGCACAGGTCCGAAGATCTCGGTCTTGTAGATATCCATCTCCGGCGTGACGTGATCGAACAGGCAGCCGCCGACGAAATAGCCGTCTTCATAGCCCTGGAGCTTGAAATCGCGGCCGTCGACCACGAGCTTGGCGCCTTCTTCGATGCCGCGATCGATCAACCCGCGAACACGGGTATAGGCTTCCTTAGTGACGAGCGGGCCCATGTCGGCCTTGTCGTCGGTATAGGGGCCAATGCGCAGGGATTCGATCTTCGGGGTCAGCTTCTCGACGAGGCGGTTGGCGGTCTCCTCGCCGACCGGAACGGCAACCGAGATCGCCATGCAGCGCTCGCCGGCCGAGCCGTAGCCTGCGCCCATCAAGGCGTTGACGGCCTGATCCAGGTCTGCATCCGGCATGATGATCATGTGGTTCTTGGCGCCGCCGAAGCACTGGGCGCGCTTGCCGTTCATCGCCGCGGTGCCATAGACGTAGCGGGCGATCGGCGTTGAGCCGACGAAGGAGACGGCGCCGATATCGGGATCGGTGAGGATCGCGTCGACCGCACCCTTGTCGCCATTGACGACGTTGAGGATGCCGGAGGGCAGGCCGGCCTCGATCATCAGTTCGGCGAGGCGGATCGGCAGGGAAGGATCACGCTCGGAGGGCTTCAGGATAAAGGCGTTGCCACAGGCGATCGCCGGCGCAAACATCCACATCGGGATCATGCCCGGGAAATTGAAGGGGGTAATGCCGGCGCCGATGCCGACCGGCTGGCGGATCGAATACATGTCGATCGCAGGCCCGGCGCCCTCGGTGAACTCGCCCTTGGCGAGATGGGGAATGCCGCAGACGAATTCGCAGACTTCGAGGCCGCGAATGACGTCGCCCTTGGCATCCTCGATGGTCTTGCCGTGCTCCTTGGAAAGGATTTCGGCAAGCTCGTCCATGTGCTTGTTCAGGAGTTCGACGAACTTGAAGAAGACGCGGGCACGGCGCTGCGGATTGGTGGCAGCCCATTTCGGCTGTGCAGCCTTGGCGTTTTCGACGGCAGCGCGCAGTTCCTCGACGCTTGCGAGTGCGACCGTCGCCTGTACTTCGCCTGTTGTCGGATTGTAGACGTTGCTTACGCGGCCGCTGGTGCCGGCAACCTGCTTGCCGCCGATGAAATGACCGATCTCACGCATGGGTGTTCCTCCTGTTTTTCGATGGCCGACAATCGCACTTCAATTTGCACAAATCAATGCGCTGATATAAGCAACCGTTGTGCGTAAATTATAGCCCCTATCATTGCATCGGGCGCTGCGGCTACTTCCAAACTTGGCACCGCGCGCCAACAAGTCAAATCCCAAGGGGAGGTCAAACCGATGAGCCGGAAACCCATCGTCAGAATGGCGGAGTTGGAGATCGATCCGGACACGCTTGAAACCTATCGCGCATTGCTCACGGAAGAAATCGAAGCATCCCTAGCGCTGGAAGACGGCGTCCTTTCCCTGAGTGCTGTTTCCATCAGGGACAACCCGAACCAGATCCGTATTCTTGAAATCTACGCCGACCAGGAAGCATACGAGGCCCATCTGCGAACACCGCATTTCCTTAAGTACAAGAACCAGACGGCGCACATGGTGACATCGTTGACGCTGATCGAGGTCGATCCGATCGCGATGCGTGCCAAGCCATGAACTGGGACGATGTTCGTATTTTCCTCGCCGTCGCCCGCACCGGACAGATCCTTGCCGCCTCGAAGCGGCTGGGGCTCAATCACGCCACGCTCTCACGTCGACTGACGTCGCTGGAAGAGGCGCTGAAGACGCGGCTTTTCATCCGCCGGACGAATGGCTGCGAGCTGACGGCCGAAGGCGAAGTGTTCCTGGCATCCGCAGAACGGATGGAAACGGAAATGCTGGCCGTGCAGGCGAGCCTCGGCCACACCGATACGGCAATTGCCGGGACGGTGCGCGTCGGCGCGCCCGACGGCTTCGGTGTTTCCTTTCTTGCGCCGCGCATGGGCAGGTTGATCGAGCGCCATCCGGCGCTGAAGATCCAGCTCGTGCCGGTGCCGCGCTCTTTCTCGCTGTCGCAGCGCGAGGCGGATATCGCCATCACGCTGGAGCGGCCGGACCAGGGCCGGCTCGTTTCCTCGAAGCTGACGGATTACACGCTCGGCCTTTATGCCTCACGCGACTACCTCACCTCTCAGGGCGCGCCAGGGGATATCGACGCACTGAAGGTGCATCCGCGCATCGGTTACGTCGAAGACCTGATCTTCACCGCCTCGCTGAATTTCTCCGGCGAGGTGATGCGGAGCTGGGATGCAAGCTTCGAAATTTCGACGGCGATCGGCCAGACGGAGGCGGTACGATCAGGCGCCGGAATCGGCATCCTGCACGATTATATCGCTCGGCAGTATCCGGAACTCCAGCGCATCCTGCCTGATATTTCGATCCGCCGCGCCTACTGGACGACCTATCACGAAACGGCGCGCGACCTCATGCGCGTCAGGAGCGTCGCCGATTTCCTCCAGGAACTCGTCAGCGCCGAACGGCACATCTTTCTTTAAGGTTCGAAAGTCTGTTTTGCCGGCTCGTCGTTCTCATCGGGATTGGGAACCGGCGCCTCGTCGGGCATCCGGTCCGGCTCCGGCTCCTTGATTGGAGGCACTGGCTTCCAACCGGGCGCCGGCATCGGCGGCTGATCGGGAATGGGTTCGTTGGGCACGGACATGACCGCCTCCCTTTCATGATTTCAGTTTACGCGACGTTCGGGCTATTTGTCTGGCTTCAGCGATTCGGCAGCACGCATCGGCATGCTATCGATGATAGCGAAGAGCTCGCCATTGGTAATTGGCTCGCTGGCCTTGAGCTTCACGGTGCCGTCCTTGCCGAGAAGGAAAGCGGCAAATTCGCCCACCTCCGGCGCCTCGAGATCGCGGCGCATCGCTTCGCCGTCGAGGCTGTCAGCCGCACCAAAGAGCGATCGAACGCCGGCACCGGAAACCTTGAGCACCACCAGGTCACGCTCATCGAGGGCTGAGCGATCGGCTAGCAGGTGATTTTCCTGCCGGGCGGCGCGGGAATTATCCCTGTCGGCGAAAACAACGAAGACGCGGTTCTTCCACTGAAACTGCGCGAGACTTTCGACCGGCGCATAAGCGCTGTTGGTCTCGTCGATCTTCGTCGCACCGTAGAGAAGGGTTTTCGACATGCATATTCTCCCGTTAACATGGAGAACGGTCCGAGAAGGCACGGGTTCCATCTAATCGACAGGATCCCGGTTTTCGTTCCTGTACTCGAGAGCGCTGCACGTGCGCTCCCGGATGTCACTTTGCAAACCTTATGCAGGCCGGCCGCGGCGCTGCCGTCTCAGCGGAATTGATTAACGCAGTTACCGGTTAGCCTCTTCCCGCCAAACAAGGTGCCGCGAGGTCCGAGAAAAGATCACGCAAACAAGAAGTCCCACGACTGAAGGCTTGAAACAGCAACATTCGTTAACGTTATGGTGTTGTCGGAATCGGCTGTGATAATTGTATCATTCCCGAACTGCTCGATTGCCGCAAAAAGTGATTCCCAGTCGGCGAAAATGCTGTCATCGATCGAGATCACGTCATGTGCGGAGCCGGTTGCCACGAAGTTTGTGATCGTATCATGGCCCCAGTTCGCCGAATAAACGAAGATGTCGGTTGCTGCTCCACCAGTGAGGATATCGTCGCCGGCGCCACCCGTCAGGGTATTAGAACCACTGCCGCCAATGATAACGTTGTTTAGCGCATTCCCTGTTCCGGCAAACGCCCCAGTTCCGATAAAGGTGAGGTTCTCGACATTGGTCCCCAGTGTGTAGGCCGACAGGTTCGTGCGAACCGCGTCGGTCCCTGCGTCGGCGGCTTCGGTGACGATGTCGCCGGCATTGTCGACGATGTAGGTGTCGTGGCCAGCCCCGCCGATCAAGGTGTCCGCACCTGCCGCGCCATTCAGCATATCGTTGCCGGCGCCGCCGGTGATCGTGTTGGCGAGCGCATTGCCGGCGCCGGTGAAGTTGGCGGATCCCGTATAGGTCAGGTTCTCGACATTGTTGCCGAGCGTATAGCCGACAAGCGCCGTCCGGACCGTGTCCGTCCCCTCGTTCGCGTTCTCGATCACCAGATCGGTCGCAATGTCGACGACGTAGACGTCGTCGCCAATCCCGCCCAACATCGTGTCGGCACCAGCCCCGCCGATCAAAGTGTCGTTGCCGCCTGCCCCCATCAGCTTGTCGGCAGCAACACCACCGATGATAATGTTGTCGAGCAGATTGCCCGCCCCGGTAAAGGCTGCCGTTCCGATGTAGGTGAGGTTCTCGACATTGGCCGCCAATGTGTGGGCGGCAAGGGTCGTTCGAACCGTGTCGATCCCCTCATTGATCGCCTCGGTGACCAGGTCGCCGGCATTGTCGACGATATAGATGTCGCCACCCGCCCCGCCGATCAAACGGTCTGCCCCGGCCCCACCATTCAGCGTATCGTTGCCGACACCGCCGGAAAGCGTATCGATTGCAGCGCCACCCGTGATCGTATTGTCGAGACTATTGCCTGTTCCGACGAAGGCTACCGTGCCGATATAGGTGAGGTTCTCGACATCACTGCCAAGCGTATAGCTTGTCAGAGTCGTGCGAACCGTATCGATCCCCTCGTCGGCGGCTTCGGTGACGAGGTCGCCGGCATTGTCGACGATATAGGTGTCGCTGCCCTCACCGCCAATCAAGGTGTCGGCGCCAGTTCCACCATTCAGCGTATCGTTGCCGATACCGCCAGTGATCGTGTTATCAAGCGCATTGCCGGTGCCGGTGAAGCTGGCGGACCCGGTGTAGGTGAGGTTCTCGACATTGACCAAGGCGGCGATCGAGTAGGCTGCAAGCGCCGTGCGGATTTCGTCGGTGCCGGCGCTGTCCTTGATCACGTCGCTCGCACTGTCGACCACATAGATGTCGTTGCCAGCACCGCCGTCAAGCGTGTCATTGCCGGCGCCGCCGTCCAGCGTGTCGTTGCCGGCGCCGCCGGTGATTGCGTTGGCAAGCGTATTGCCGGTACCGGTGAAGCTGGCGGATCCCATATAGAGCAGGTTCTCGACATTGCTGGCGAGCGTATAGAGTGAAAGCGCCGTCTTGATCAGATCGGTTCCTGCATTCAGCCCTTCGGTGACCACGTCGCCAACATCATCGACAATATAGGTGTCGTTGCCGGCTGCGCCGATCAGTATGTCTGCTCCGGCGTTTCCGTCCAGGATATCGGCACCTGCCGCGCCCCGGATCGTGTTGGCAAGGTCATTGCCTGTGCCGGTAAAGGCTACCGTGCCGGTATAGGTGAGGTTCTCGAAATCGCTGCCAAGCGTATAGTTCGCCAATGTCGTGCGAACCGTGTCGCTTCCCTCGTCGGCGGCTTCGGTGACGATGTCGCCGGCATTGTCGACGATGTAGGTGTCGTCGCCCTCTCCGCCGATCAAGCTGTCCGCACCGACCCCGCCATCAAGCGTGTCGTTGCCGGCGCCGCCGGAAAGCGTGTCGGTGGCAGCGCCACCCGTGATCGTGTTGTCGAGATTGTTGCCGGTACCAGCGAAAGTTCCTATCCCGGCAAAGCTCAGGTTCTCGACATTGGCGGCAAGCGTATAGCTCGCCAGGTTCGTGCGAACCGTGTCGATCCCCTCATTGGCCGCTTCGGTGACGATGTCGCCGGCATTGTCGACGATGTAGGTGTCGTTGCCGGCACCGCCGATCAAAGTGTCCGCACCTGCCGCGCCATTCAGCGTGTCGTTGCCGGCGCCGCCGGTGATCGTGTTGGCGAGCGCATTGCCGGCGCCGGTGAAGTTGGCGGATCCCGTATAGGTCAGGTTCTCGACATTGTTGCCGAGCGTATAGCCGACAAGCGCCGTCCGGACCGTGTCCGTCCCCTCGTTCGCGTTCTCGATCACCAGATCGGTCGCAATGTCGACGACGTAGACGTCGTCGCCAATCCCGCCCAACATCGTGTCGGCACCAGCCCCGCCGATCAAAGTGTCGTTGCCGCCTGCCCCCATCAGCTTGTCGGCAGCAACACCACCGATGATAATGTTGTCGAGCAGATTGCCCGCCCCGGTAAAGGCTGCCGTTCCGATGTAGGTGAGGTTCTCGACATTGGCCGCCAATGTGTGGGCGGCAAGGGTCGTTCGAACCGTGTCGATCCCCTCATTGATCGCCTCGGTGACCAGGTCGCCGGCATTGTCGACGATATAGATGTCGCCACCCGCCCCGCCGATCAAACGGTCTGCCCCGGCCCCACCATTCAGCGTATCGTTGCCGACACCGCCGGAAAGCGTATCGATTGCAGCGCCACCCGTGATCGTATTGTCGAGACTATTGCCTGTTCCGACGAAGGCTACCGTGCCGATATAGGTGAGGTTCTCGACATCACTGCCAAGCGTATAGCTTGTCAGAGTCGTGCGAACCGTATCGATCCCCTCGTCGGCGGCTTCGGTGACGAGGTCGCCGGCATTGTCGACGATATAGGTGTCGCTGCCCTCACCGCCAATCAAGGTGTCGGCGCCAGTTCCACCATTCAGCGTATCGTTGCCGATACCGCCAGTGATCGTGTTATCAAGCGCATTGCCGGTGCCGGTGAAGCTGGCGGACCCGGTGTAGGTGAGGTTCTCGACATTGACCAAGGCGGCGATCGAGTAGGCTGCAAGCGCCGTGCGGATTTCGTCGGTGCCGGCGCTGTCCTTGATCACGTCGCTCGCACTGTCGACCACATAGATGTCGTTGCCAGCACCGCCGTCAAGCGTGTCATTGCCGGCGCCGCCGTCCAGCGTGTCGTTGCCGGCGCCGCCGGTGATTGCGTTGGCAAGCGTATTGCCGGTACCGGTGAAGCTGGCGGATCCCATATAGAGCAGGTTCTCGACATTGCTGGCGAGCGTATAGAGTGAAAGCGCCGTCTTGATCAGATCGGTTCCTGCATTCAGCCCTTCGGTGACCACGTCGCCAACATCATCGACAATATAGGTGTCGTTGCCGGCTGCGCCGATCAGTATGTCTGCTCCGGCGTTTCCGTCCAGGATATCGGCACCTGCCGCGCCCCGGATCGTGTTGGCAAGGTCATTGCCTGTGCCGGTAAAGGCTACCGTGCCGGTATAGGTGAGGTTCTCGAAATCGCTGCCAAGCGTATAGTTCGCCAATGTCGTGCGAACCGTGTCGCTTCCCTCGTCGGCGGCTTCGGTGACGATGTCGCCGGCATTGTCGACGATGTAGGTGTCGTCGCCCTCTCCGCCGATCAAGCTGTCCGCACCGACCCCGCCATCAAGCGTGTCGTTGCCGGCGCCGCCGGAAAGCGTGTCGGTGGCAGCGCCACCCGTGATCGTGTTGTCGAGATTGTTGCCGGTACCAGCGAAAGTTCCTATCCCGGCAAAGCTCAGGTTCTCGACATTGGCGGCAAGCGTATAGCTCGCCAGGTTCGTGCGAACCGTGTCGATCCCCTCATTGGCCGCTTCGGTGACGATGTCGCCGGCATTGTCGACGATGTAGGTGTCGTTGCCGGCACCGCCGATCAAAGTGTCCGCACCTGCCGCGCCATTCAGCGTGTCGTTGCCGGCGCCGCCGGTGATCGTGTTGGCGAGCGCATTGCCGGCGCCGGTGAAGTTGGCGGATCCCGTATAGGTCAGGTTCTCGACATTGTTGCCGAGCGTATAGCCGACAAGCGCCGTCCGGACCGTGTCCGTCCCCTCGTTCGCGTTCTCGATCACCAGATCGGTCGCAATGTCGACGACGTAGACGTCGTCGCCAATCCCGCCCAACATCGTGTCGGCACCAGCCCCGCCGATCAAAGTGTCGTTGCCGCCTGCCCCCATCAGCTTGTCGGCAGCAACACCACCGATGATAATGTTGTCGAGCAGATTGCCCGCCCCGGTAAAGGCTGCCGTTCCGATGTAGGTGAGGTTCTCGACATTGGCCGCCAATGTGTGGGCGGCAAGGGTCGTTCGAACCGTGTCGATCCCCTCATTGATCGCCTCGGTGACCAGGTCGCCGGCATTGTCGACGATATAGATGTCGCCACCCGCCCCGCCGATCAAACGGTCTGCCCCGGCCCCACCATTCAGCGTATCGTTGCCGACACCGCCGGAAAGCGTATCGATTGCAGCGCCACCCGTGATCGTATTGTCGAGACTATTGCCTGTTCCGACGAAGGCTACCGTGCCGATATAGGTGAGGTTCTCGACATCACTGCCAAGCGTATAGCTTGTCAGAGTCGTGCGAACCGTATCGATCCCCTCGTCGGCGGCTTCGGTGACGAGGTCGCCGGCATTGTCGACGATATAGGTGTCGCTGCCCTCACCGCCAATCAAGGTGTCGGCGCCAGTTCCACCATTCAGCGTATCGTTGCCGATACCGCCAGTGATCGTGTTATCAAGCGCATTGCCGGTGCCGGTGAAGCTGGCGGACCCGGTGTAGGTGAGGTTCTCGACATTGACCAAGGCGGCGATCGAGTAGGCTGCAAGCGCCGTGCGGATTTCGTCGGTGCCGGCGCTGTCCTTGATCACGTCGCTCGCACTGTCGACCACATAGATGTCGTTGCCAGCACCGCCGTCAAGCGTGTCATTGCCGGCGCCGCCGTCCAGCGTGTCGTTGCCGGCGCCGCCGGTGATTGCGTTGGCAAGCGTATTGCCGGTACCGGTGAAGCTGGCGGATCCCGTATAGAGCAGGTTCTCGACATTGCTGGCGAGCGTATAGAGTGAAAGCGCCGTCTTGATCAGATCGGTTCCTGCATTCAGCCCTTCGGTGACCACGTCGCCAACATCATCGACAATATAGGTGTCGTTGCCGGCTGCGCCGATCAGTATGTCTGCTCCGGCGTTTCCGTCCAGGATATCGGCACCTGCCGCGCCCCGGATCGTGTTGGCAAGGCCATTGCCGGTGCCGGTAAAGGCTACCGTGCCGGTATAGGTGAGGTTCTCGAAATCGCTGCCAAGCGTATAGCTCGCCAATGTCGTGCGAACCGTATCGATCCCCTCGTCGGCGGCTTCGGTGACGATGTCGCCGGCATTGTCGACGATGTAGGTGTCGTCGCCCTCTCCGCCGATCAAGCTGTCCGCACCGACCCCGCCATCAAGCGTGTCGTTGCCGGCGCCGCCGGTGATCGTGTTATCAAGCGCATTGCCGGTGCCGGTGAAGTTGGCGGACCCGGTGTAGGTCAGGTTCTCGACATTGACCAAGGCGGCGATCGAGTAGGCTGCAAGCGCCGTGCGGATTTCGTCGGTGCCGGCACTGACCGCCTCCTTGATCACGTCGCCCGCACTGTCGACCACATAGATGTCGTTGCCGGTACCGCCGTCAAGCGTGTCATTACCGGCGCCGCCGTCCAGCGTGTCGTTGCCGGCGCCGCCGGTGATCGTATTGACGAGCGCATTGCCGGTACCGGTGAAGCTGGCGGATCCCGTATAGAGCAGGTTCTCGACATTGTTGCCGAGCGTATAGAGTGAAAGCGCCGTCTTGATCAGATCGGCTCCTTCATTCGGCCTTTCAGTGACGACGTCGGCAAGGTTATCGACAACATAAGTGTCATCGCCCGCTCCGCCGATCAGTATGTCTGCTCCAGCCTTTCCGTCCAGCGTGTCGGCACCTGCCGCACCCCGGATCGTGTTGGCAAGGTCATTGCCTGTCCCGGCAAAGGCTGCCGTGCCGCTATAGGTGAGATTGTCGACATTGGCGGCAAGAGTATAGCTTGCCAGCGCCGTTTGCACCGTATCGATGCCCTCATCAGCGTTTTCGGTGACGACGTCGGACGTGTTATCAACGATGTAAGTGTCGTTGCCCGTCCCGCCGATCAGCGTGTCGGCGCCAGCCCCGCCATTCAGGGTATCATCACCGGCACCGCCCGACAAAATATCGATGGCCGCGCCGCCGGTGATCGTGTTGTTGAGGGTATTGCCAGTGCCGGCAAATGCAGTCCCGCTAACGGTAGTGAGGTTCTCGACGTTGGCGCTCAGTGTGTAGCTCGCCGCATACGTCTGAACCGTGTCGATGCCCTCGTCGGCGTTTTCAATGATAGTGTCGCCGGCATCGTACACGACATAAATATCGTTGCCGGTCCCACCGGCAAGCGAGTCATTTCCCCACTTACCATTCAGAGTATCGTTGCCTGCCCCACCGGAGAGCGTATCGTCGCCTAACCCACCAGTGATTATGTTGTCGAGGCTATTACCGGTACCGGTAAAATTGCCGTTACCTACGAAGGATAGATTCTCGACATTGGCGATGTCCGCAAGCGAATAGGCAGCAAGATCGGTCCGGATCTTGTCAGTGCCGCCGTCGGCCGCCTCGACCACGACGTCGCCGAGACTATCGACCTCATAGGTATCGTCGCCCGCACCACCGATCAGCGTGTCGTCGCCGGCCTCCCCATCAAGCCAATCAGATCCCGTCCCGCCGGTGATCACATTGGCCGCCGCATTGCCTTCACCGATGAACGTGGTGGTGCCGGTGTAGGTCAGGTTTTCGACGTTAGCGCTGAGTGTATAAGAAAGCGTCGTCCGGACCGTATCCGTCCCCTCATTGGCATTCTCAATCACGGTGTCGCTGGCATTGTCGACGATGTAGATGTCGTCGCCCACCCCGCCCGACAGCTTGTCGATTCCGGTCCCGCCGTCGAGCGTATCATTACCGGAATCGCCGGTCAGGGAATCATTTCCGGCGTTGCCCCAGAGCGTATTGTCCGCTTCGTTCCCCGTAACCGTATCGTTGCCGGAGCCGGCCTTAACGTTCTCGATCAACGATGCAACATTGTCCTGATAAAGCAGGGCGTTGAAAATGTTGCCGCGGGCATAACCATTATTCGGACCTCCTCCCAGGTCGGCCAACTGGCCCTGGGAAAAGACCGAGTAGCCCCCTGCTCGCAGGTCGATCTTGAGGGCGGTGGTATAAGCGCTCAAATCATAGGTATCGATACCGCCGCCGTCCCAGATTGTCGCGAAGATGCGGTTGGCGGCGGGTGTGATGGCCGCAACGCCGTTGACATAGGTGATGCCCTGGTTCGGATTCCACTTGTAGACGGTATTGTCACTGTTCGTCGTATAGTCCGCACCATACATTTCCTGCAGGGCGGCGATGTCGAGCATCATGAAGGTTTGCGGCGCGCCGTCATGCTCATACGTGTACCCATTCCCATTGTCTCCGACATATGTGCGGTAGGTCATGATCGTATATTCGAGCGAGTCGTAGGCGCTCGGAACGACTGTCGGATTGAGATTATACCCTTCCTGAGCATGTTTCAGTCCGAGAGCGTGACCCAGTTCGTGTGCCAAGGAATGGCCCGCGTAGTTGCCGAACCTCGGCAAGCGATAATCATCTTCGGTGCCAGCATATTCCGTGCCGAACCAAACATCGCCGCCGCTGCCGCCGATATTTGGGGTATAGGCCCATGCCGTCGGAGGTAGCCACGATTGAGCGAACCGCACCGTTGCGGTGCCAGCGCTTCCGGCCTCAAAGTTGGCGTTCGTAAACCCCTCGACGGAGAAGCCGTCATTTGCCGCACTCCCGTAGGACTGCTCCATAAAGTACAAAGCATAAGACTGCTGCTGCGTCGAAATTGAAGAGAAAGAATAGTCTTTCTCGCCGCTATAGGCATAAGATGACGAGGTGGTAGGAAACGCATAGGTTATCGTTCCGTCCCAGGCAGTGCCACTGAAGAGCCCGTCAACTTTCTCATCCCCAGTCGAGCTGACGTCCTTTGTCGAAGTAATAAGATTCGTCATAAAATATCCGTTTGCCTATTCCGTTCGGCCGTGCCTAATGCCAGTTTCCCTCTGCCCCAAACCAGAGGAAATTTCAACCAAAAGCTTTATTTCGCTTCAGGAAAGTTTTTGATCTTAGTAACCAACGCTTATGAAGCCCTTCGTCCGCAAACTCGATCAAAGGCTAGAAGCTATTCCAGGGATCCTGTGCTCAGCCTGTCCGAACCTCCGCAATTGCTGGCATGACGGCACTTAAATTGGCGTTACAGCCATCTGCTGAAATTTAATAAGTTTCCACGCTCGGTGAGATCGGGAAAGCAAGGTCCGGATGTTTTGGCGCCCGCCGAGCGATGTCTCCGCCTGGGCGGATCGTTCCGTATCGAGTGGCGAGTTGTCGCATTGCGGACCTTGCTGCTGCTGCGTGCCGCACACGCAGCTCACACAGCAGTATAGCGCATACGGACAAATGTTCGACTTTCTGTGGCAAAAAAATGTAGGTGCTCTTCAGGGCGCCGCGCCATGGGATTGGTCATGGGCACACTTCGTAGGCTATTCCACACGTGAAAGTTCGCGCTTTTGGCAAACACTGCCACATCGATGCAGGATCGTCAGACAGTTAAGCGTCTATACCGATAATTTTGGTCGAAATGGCATTGGCTAAAACGATTCGCCTGATAGGGAGTTGGTGTGGGGAGATGGTACGGTTGGGGGGTCTCGAACCTCCGACCTCAGGTGCCACAAACCTGCGCTCTAACCAACTGAGCTACAACCGCATAAATCGCGCTTGGCGCGATGGGGGTCACATACGAGGACTTGGCGACGAATTCAAGCCCCATTCCTCGTCAATATACAAAAAGGCCGGACGCGAGGTCCAGCCTTTTTGTTTCTGGTCGATAAAGACCGATCAGGCAACCTTGAAGGAGGCCATGGCCTTTTCGGCGGCGTCCTTGGTAGGCTTTGCGAGCTTTTCGGCAACCTGCTTGGTGGTTTCCTGCATCGACTTCGCCTGTTCGACAGCCAGCTCGGCCTGCTTGCGCAGGAACGAGGTCTGCAGTTCGAAAAATTCGGCAGGAGACTTGACGCCGAGCAGTGCTTCCAGGTGCGAGATCGAGCTCTCGGCGTTGACACGCAGAGCGTCGATCGCCTTCAGGCCGATCTCGACTGTGCCGGCCTGTGCCGTCTGGACGGTGGCTTCGAGCGTCTTGCCGGCTTCCTCGCCTGCGGTCTTCAGCTTAGCATAGGCGTCCTTCGACTGCTGGGCGCCCTTTTCGGCGAATTCACGGAAGGATTCCGTGAACTTCGACGGGTCGAAAGAAGCGATTGAAAAAACGTCATCGGTCTTTATGGTAGCCATGGGTCGCATCCTTTGGGCTGAGGCAGTCGCTGCCTGCGGTAGTTGGATGATGCTTATATAAGACAATTCATTGTGCATTGCAACAATTATTGTGCAACGCACAAGACGTTAACCTTTCCGGCCGAAAACCCCCTCCTCTGCTGGACCGGCATGCGCCCCGCAGTTATTAATAAGCCGTTAATTTAAGAAGGCCGACAGCGACAAGGTTCGAACATGCCCGCAGTCCAATATCCGTTCATCGACATCGCCGTGCATGCACGGGTGCGGGAACGCTTTTCACGCGGCGAGGCCATGGTGCTGTTTTCGGCCGATCTCGCCCGCCTGCTCTGGGCGAATGGTGCAGGTGCCGAGCTTTTCGGCCATTCGGCGGTCTATGATCTGCTCGATCAGGGCGTCGACCGCGCCGACATCACCTTTCGCCAGCTGGAAACGGCGGCGCGCCAGCTCACCGATATCGGCGACAGCCGCAGCCTGATGATCCGCGTTGCCAAGGGCTTTCAGCGTGCACAGGCACAGGCGGCTGCCGAACTGATCCGCCTTTCCCAGGGCGAAAAGGCCATCCTGTTTTCGGTGCCAGTCTCGGCAAAGCCGCTCGCGTCAGGCGCATCGGCGGCCCAGATGCTGCAGGGACTTGATGATCCCGATACGCATATGGCAGTGATCGGCGCCAATGGCGAGGTCATCGCGGCTTCGCCGGGCTTTGCCTCGCTCGGGATCTCCGAGCAGACGGCAAAGACCTTGATCAACCTTGCCGGCGCACATCCCGACCGGTTGGTGAAGCGTCCCGTCGCCACCGCCAGAGGCAATCTTCCGGCCGCGGTCGGCAAGCTCAGCGACGATCCGGCCCTCAATCTGCTCTTTGCTGTGGAGGCCGCGATCGGTCATCTTGACACGGTCGATACGCCCGCGCTCGACACGGTCGATGCGCCCGCACAGGAAGAAAGCGCGTCACCTGCCGAAGCGCTTCAGGACGAGCCTCTCGCCACCACAGGCTTCACCGAGATCATCGACGCCGTTTCGGGGATCGAAGAGGTCGAGGAGACGCTGGAGGAGATCGCCGGCGAAAGCGAACCGCCGACGGAGACTGCGGCGGCATCCGCTGACGAGGCGGTGGAAGCGACGCCTCCTGCCGGGCATGCGGAGCCCGAGAGCGACGGCGGCGTGATCGACGGTGGCGCGGATGAGGCCGATGAGCCCGCCGCGGTCATCGAGGACGACTTGGCCTCCATTGCCGAGACGGTGGAAACGGCGGCGACGGCGGAAGCGCCTGTCGAAACCAGCGAAACGCCTATCGACGGCACGCCGGAAGCGGTCCACGAAGAAACCGTCATCGCAGCGCCTGTCCCCGACGCGCGCCCTGCCGTTGAGCTTGCGGCTGAGCCCGGCTTCGTCTTCAGGCCGAACAGCCGCGCCACGCGCTTCGTCTGGAAGATCGATGCGGAAGGCCGGTTCAATGAGGTCAGTCACGAATTTGCCCAGGCCGTCGGCCCGCATGCGTCCGACATTATCGGCTCTGCCTTCGGCGACGTCGCCGCCCTCTTCAATCTCGATCCTGACGGCAAGATTTCCGAAGCGCTCGCCCGCCGCGACACATGGTCGGGCAAGACGATCTTCTGGCCGGTCGAAGGCACCAGCCTCGTCGTTCCGGTCGATCTGGCGGCGCTGCCGACCTATACCCGCAACCGCGACTTCGATGGTTTCCGCGGCTTCGGCGTCGTCCGGCTTTCCGATACGCAGGAAGATCCGCTGGCACTCGGCCTGACACTCGGCCCGGACGGCATCGGCCATGAGGCAGCGAGCCTCGGCCCGCCCGCCGAGACCATTGCCGAGGTGGCACACGAAGCGGAGACAGCGCTTGAAGAGCCCCTGATCGAACCTGCGTTGACGCAAGAGGTCGAGGATCAGGCGCTTGCAACAAGCGAGCTGCAGACGGAGCCAACGCCGGAAGAGATTTCTACCGAGCAGGCGACTATCGAGACACCTGCCCCGGAAAGTGCTGCAGAAAAAACGGAAGGCAGCGCCGATGCCGGCGGCGTTTCCGCCGCCGAGCCGGTAGCAGAACTTTCGCAAGAGCCGCCGGCGCTTCGGATTTCGGAAACGCCCAATCGCCGTTTCTCCGACAAGATCGTTCAGCTCCACAACAGCGGCGCCGGACTGACGGCTGCCGAACAGGCCAATTTCCGCGAGATCGCCAAACGTCTGGAAGCCTTCGGTACCCGCAAGGAAGAGCCTGCCGCCGCAGCATCGATGGAACCCAGCGCCGCGGCGCCGGCGGAACCCGCCGCCACGGAAACGGCGGGCTTCGACGAGGCCTCCGGATCCGAAGAGTTCGAGTCCGAAACGCCCACCGCCGACAAGACGGAAATACCGTCGATCGAGGAAATCGCGCCACAGGAGGCGATCTTCGAGAATGCCGTCGAGGCGCAGCGCGAAGACGACGGCGCCACCGAAGAACCGGCTGTCATCGCCGAGGACGAGGCGACGGAAGGGCTGGAGGAGACGGTCAGCCAGATCGAGGTTCTCACAAGCTTCATCCCACCCCGCGTCAAGATGACGGACGGGCTGTCGGTCGGAACGGTCGACCAGCTGCCTGTTGCCGTGCTGATCCATATCGGCGATGCACTGCTCCACGCCAATCCGGAATTCATGCGGCTGACCGGCTACAATTCGCTCGAGGCATTGCGCGAGGTGGGCGGCATCGAAGCCCTGCTGCAACGCCGCGAACTCGAGGAAAATGCCGCAGGCTCCGGCACCATGATGCTCGTTAAGGCCGATGATACGTTGGCGCCGGTGACCGCGCGGCTGCAATCGGTGCGCTGGGAAGATGCCAACGCCCTCATGCTGGCGCTGATGCCGGTGGAAGGCAAGGAAGACACGCGCGGCGAAGTAAGCCGTTCCGAGGGCCATTCCGAAGGTCGCCCCGAGCGGATGATCGAGAAGGTCGCCAAACTTCAGGTCGAAGTGGAAGAATTGCGCTCCATCCTGGAAACGGCGACCGACGGCGTCGTCGTCATCGGCACGGAGGGCGACATCCGCTCGATGAACCGCTCGGCCAGCGCGCTTTTCAATTACGACGAGCAGGAGACGCGCGGCAAACCCTTCGTCATGCTGTTTGCCCATGAGAGCCAGAAGGCGGTCATGGACTATCTGAACGGCCTCTCCGGCCATGGCGTGGCAAGTGTGTTAAACGACGGACGCGAAGTGATCGGCCGCGAGGCCGCCGGCGGTTTCGTGCCGCTGTTCATGACGATGGGCCAGCTCACCTCCTCCAATGGCTATTGCGCCGTCATCCGCGACATCACCCAGTGGAAGCGCACCGAGGACGAACTGCGCAACGCCAAGGGTGCGGCCGAAACCGCCAACGCTCACAAGACCGATTTCCTCGCCCGTGTCAGCCATGAGATCCGCACACCGCTCAACGCCATCATCGGCTTTTCCGACATGATGGCGGGCGAGCGCTTCGGCCCGATCGGCCATCCGCGTTATATCGAATATGCCAACGACATCGGCCGCTCCGGCCGGCACGTGCTCGACATCGTCAACGACCTGCTCGACATTTCGAAGATCGAAGCGGGCGAGATGGATCTCGATTTTGATGCCGTCGGTCTCAACGAAGCGGTCTCCGAGGCAGTGGCACTGATACAGCCGCAGGCGAATGGCCAGCGCGTCATCATCCGCACGGCGCTGTCGCAGGCGGTCCCCGAAGTGGTGGCCGATCTACGCTCGATCAAGCAGATCGCCCTGAACATCCTGTCGAACGCCATCCGTTTCACCCCATCAGGCGGGCAGATCGTCGTTTCCACTTCCTATGAGGCCAATGGCAGCGTCGTCCTCAGGGTCCGTGATACCGGCATCGGCATGACGCGCAGCGAACTCGACCAGGCGATGAAGCCGTTCCGGCAGGTCTCCTCGACCCAATCGCGCCATCGCGGCGACGGCACCGGGCTCGGCCTGCCGCTGACCAAGGCGATGGTGGATGCCAACCGGGCAACGTTCTCGATCAGTTCGACGCCGAACGAGGGCACGCTCGTCGAGATCACCTTCCCGTCGCAGCGGGTGCTGGCCGGCTGATCGGAGCGCAAGAAAAGGCAGCCAGAGGCTGCCTAGAATTTAGTGCTGTTCAACAAGAGCTCAGTCGATCAACGTCATGTTTCGAAGGCCGGAAAGCCCCAGGCCGCCTCGTTCATGTGCGGCCCCCAAGTTAGCTTCACATTTGACAAACCTTTCTTAACGAAAGGTTTCCATGACAGGAGATTGATAGAGGGTGGAAGCTTGTAGTTTCCGATCGCAGTCAATCCTTCAGTTCGCTTAGCCCAGCGAAGAGCCGCAGCGCCTCAGGATTGGCAAGCGCTTCCTGGTTCTTCACCGGCCGGCCGTGAACGACCTCCCGCACTGCAAGCTCGACGATCTTGCCGGATTTGGTGCGGGGAATGTCGGCAACTGCGATGATCTTCGCCGGCACGTGCCGCGGCGAGGCGCCGGTCCGGACACGCGTCTTGATCGCCTTGACAAGATCCTCCGTCAGCGTCACACCCGGGGCAAGGCGAACGAAGAGGATGACACGCACGTCGTCGTCCCACTCCTGGCCGATGCACAGCGCCTCGGCCACCTCCTCCATCTGCTCTACCTGATTGTAGATCTCGGCCGTGCCGATGCGCACGCCGCCGGGGTTGAGCGTCGCATCCGAACGGCCATGGATGATCAGGCCGCCATGCTCCGTCCATTCGGCGAAATCGCCGTGGCACCAGACATTGTCGAACCGGTCGAAATAGGCGGCGCGATATTTGGCGCCATCGGGATCGTTCCAGAACATCACCGGCATCGACGGGAAGGCCTTGGTGCAGACGAGTTCGCCCTTCTCCCCGCGCACCGGCTTGCCATCATCGTTCCAGACGTCGACGGCAAGGCCGAGGCCGGCCCCCTGGATCTCGCCGCGCCAGACCGGCTGCAGCGGATTGCCGAGCACGAAGCAGGAGACGATATCGGTGCCGCCCGATATCGAGGCGAGCTGGACGTCCTCCTTGATGCCGTCGTAGACGAAGGTGAATCCTTCCGGCGATAGCGGCGAACCGGTGGAGGTCATCAGCCGGAGGCTAGAGAGATCGTGGCTCGCGCGCGGCGTCAGCCCGCTCTTGCGCACCGCGTCGATATATTTCGCCGAGGTGCCGAAGATGGCGAATTTTTCAGACTCGGCATAGTCGAACAGCACATTGCCATTGGGGGCGAAGGGCGAGCCGTCGAACAGGCAGAGCGTCGCGCCGCTGGCAAGGCCGCTGACCAGCCAATTCCACATCATCCAGCCGCAGGTGGTGAAGTAAAACAGCTTCTCGCCAGCCTGCAGGCCGCAATGCAGCCGCTGCTCCTTGAGGTGCTGCAGCAGCGTGCCGCCGGCCGAATGCACGATGCATTTCGGCACGCCCGTGGTGCCCGATGAAAACAGGATGTAAAGCGGGTGCGAAAAACCGAGCCGTGTGAACTCGACCTCCCTTGCCTCGTAAGGCGCGACAAAGGCGTCGAGCGTTAAAGCCCCCGGTGTCTTGAGCGCCACCGCCTCGGCATCGCCGGCGTAATGGACGATGATCGTCGGGACATCTAAGCTTTTTGCGACCGTCGCGACCTTGGCGCCGACATCCTGCAGCTTGCCGGAATACCAATAGGCGTCGCAGGCGATGAAGAGCCTTGGCTCAATCTGGCCGAAGCGGTCGAGCACACCCTGCTCGCCGAAATCAGGCGAACACGACGACCAGATGGCGCCGATCGAGGCGGCGGCGAGCATGGCGGCGACGGTCTCCGGCATGTTCGGCATCATCGCGGCGACGCGGTCGCCCTTGCCGATGCCGAGCGCTGCGAAAGCCTGCTGCAGCTTCGAGACCAGCGCGCGGAGCCGATCCCACGACCAGCGGTCCTCGGCCTTGTCCTCGCCGCGGAAGATGATCGCATCACCCTCACCGCGGCCAGACAGCAGGTTTTCGGCAAAGTTCAGCGTCGCATCAGGAAAGAAGCGCGCGTCCAACATGCGGTCACCATTGGCAAGCACCTTTGCGCCACGCTCTCCCTGCACGCCGCAAAAATCCCAGATGGTCGACCAGAAGTTCTCCCGCTCGGCCACCGACCATGCATGCAGATCCTCAAAGCCCGAAAGAGAAAGCCCGAAATCGGCATTGCAGCGCTCCATGAAGGCATGGATCGGGCTTTTTGCAATGGCATCCTGCGAGGGCACCCAAAGTGGTTTGTTATCCTGCATTCAATCCTCCTCCCCAATGCCGTCCTTATATCATGCTGCATTGCATTATAAAGCGTGGAAGCGACGCGATCCGACGCCTGGAGCATGATGCCGAAAAGTGTGAGCGGCTTTCGGACGACATCATGCTCCAACTATTTAATTGAAAGTGCTACAGCGTCCTTTACGCGTCTGAAAAGACGCGCGGCGCTGTAGGGATTTGCATATGCCCGATATTTCCTATATCCGGCGAAATCAGCGCATAACGGGATGACCGGCTGAATTTGCCGGCGGAGATCATGAGCACGTCAAGACATCGCAGGTGGCGCAGGAAGATCGGACCCGTTTCGCGCTGGCTTCCGGCCTTCGCCCGCCTGTCGACGGTAATCCTGCTGATCGCGCTCGCGCTTTTCGTGGCGCTCAGGGTTGCCGCGCCCTATCTCATTTCGACCGGCTTCGTGCGCTCCGGCATAGAGGACGCGCTGTCGAAATGGACGGGCTACCATGCAGAGATCAAGGGTAGTCCGGTTCTCGAATTCTGGCCGACACCGCGCATTACACTGAACCAGATCACCATCCGCCAGCCGCGTGAAAATGGCGATAAGCTGCTCGGCAGCATTGAAAGCCTGTCGGCCGATTTCAGCCTCATCGATGCGTTGCGAGGCCGGACGAGCTTCCACGAATTCCATTTGGTACGCCCCAATCTGGCGCTGACACGCGACGAGAAAGGCCTGATCGACTGGAGTTATGCCGGACTGCTTGCACGCGCGATCAGTGGCGTAGGCTACGAAAACGGCGCAGAGGTGCTCAATCCTGATCTCGATGCCGAGATCGGCGCAGTGACCGTCGAGGACGGCACGCTTGTGGTCACCGACATCAAGACCGCCAAGGCCTATCATTTCGGCAGCGTCACCGCAGATATCGCCTGGCCGAGACTTTCCGGCGCGATCTCGGCGGTCGTCATCGCCCGTATCAACGGCGAGGATCTGAAGGTCGATTTCGCCTCGCGCCAGCCGCTGCTCGCCTTTGCCGGCAGGAATGCCGAGACACGGACGTCGCTGACATCAAACCTTTTGACCGCGCACTTTCAGGGGATTGCCAGCATCGCCAGCCTTTCGGCCCTTTCCGGCAATATCACCGCCAGCATTCCCGATGTGCCGGCGCTGCTGACATGGTCGGGCAAGTCGATCCCCGGTATCGCAACGCTGAAGAGCGCTTCGGTGGAATCCGACATCATGTCGTCGGGCAATGGGCTGCGCTTTAACAATCTCAGTCTCTCGCTGAACGAAGCGAGTGCCACCGGGGTGATGGACCTTTTTACTCAACCCGGCAAACGACCGAAAATCGGCGGCACGCTCGCCTTCGACCAGATGAACCTCAAGCCCTTCCTCGATGCCTTCGCGCTGAGGCTCGCCGCCGGCGAGGCAGAGGAAATCTCCGCCGGCATAGGTGGGCCGCTGCAGGCGCTCGATGTCGACGTCAGGCTTTCGGCGCGGCGCGCCCAGATGGGGCTCTTCGAGCTTTCCGACGTTGGCGCCAGCATGATCGTTGCCGGCGGCGAGGCCAAATTCGATATTGGCGACAGCCAGTTCGAGGGCGGCGAGATGACCGCGCATCTGGAAGCGACCCAGCGCGACTTCGACGGCGGCGGCAAGCTGCAGCTGTCGATTCGCAATGCCGACTTCGCAGCCCTTGCCGAGCGCCTCGCGCTGAAGGGTCCGCTGCCGCTTGCAACAGGATCGCTCGATCTCGACCTGCAGTCGCCAAAGGCGATCTGGACGACCGGCCTTGCCGACGTCACCGGCAAGCTGCACTTCTGGACGGGCGAAGGCACAATTCCCGGCATCGATGCCGCAGCACTCCGGACGCAGGCGGCCGAAAAGCCGTTCTTTCCGCTGAGCGCGGCAGCAGGCGGCGCCTTCGTCTTCAACCAGCTGAACCTTCAGGCCGATTTCGCCAACGGCACCGCCGAGATGCACGACGCCCATATCGCCGGTGCCACGCAGACGCTGACGCTTTCCGGCGTCATCACCTATCAGTCGAACGGGCTGGCGCTTTCCGGATCGCTGGAGGCAACCGATCCGGCGAAGGCCGCGGAGCTGCCGCTTCTGCCGTTCTTCATCGGCGGTTCATGGCCGAACCCGGTGATCTCGCCGGTGCCGCTGTTCGGCAATACACCTCACGCGCAATAGAGCATTTCCGTTTTTCTTCGAATCACGGAAGTGCTCTATCCCTTTGTTTTCACGCAAAACCGCCGCGCACTTTTGATCAGGCGCCGGCAGCAGCGGCGCGTTCGTCCCTCTGGCGCTGCGTTTCGCGGCGCTTGGTGATGATCGAGGCGCAGATGACGCCGACTGCGACGATGCCGATCAGGATCGTGCACACCGCGTTGATCTCAGGCGTCACGCCGAGGCGGACCTGGCTATAAATCCTCATCGGCAGCGTGGTGGCGCCAGGCCCCGACGTGAAGCTCGCAATCACCAGATCGTCGAGCGACAGGGTGAAGGCCAGGATCCAGCCGGAGGCGACGGCGGGCGCGATGATCGGCAGGGTGATCTCGAAAAAGGTGCGCACCGGCGGGGCGCCGAGATCCTGGGCCGCCTCCTCGATCGAATGATCGAAGCTCAACAGGCGTGACTGCACGACGACGGCGACAAAACACATGGTCAGCGTCGTATGCGCAAGCGTGATCGTCCAGAAGCCGCGGTCGAGGCCGATCGCCACGAAGAGCAGCAGCAGCGACAGGCCGGTGATGACCTCGGGCATGACGAGGGGCGCATAGACCATGCCCGAAAACAGCATGCGGCCGCGAAAGCGGGTGTAGCGCACCAATGTCAGCGCCGCCATCGTGCCGAGGATGGTTGCCAACGTTGCCGACAACAGCCCGACGCGCAGCGTTACCCAGGCAGCGTCGAGCAGGGCTTGATTGCTCATCAACGAGACATACCATTTCGTCGAGAAGCCGCCCCAAACGGTCACGAGCTTGGATTCGTTGAAGGAGAAAATCACCAGAAGCACGATCGGCAGATAGAGGAAGGCGAAGCCGAGGGTGACGGAGAGGATGTTGAAGCGGGTCCATTTCAGCATGGCTTATTTCCCCCGCTCTTCGGCTTTGGCCTGGACATTCTGGAAAAAGACGATCGGAATGACCAGGATCAGCAACAGGATGGTCGCCACTGCCGAGGAGACCGGCCAGTCGCGGTTGGAATTGAACTCGTTCCACAGCGTCTTGCCGATCATCAGCGTCTGCGACCCGCCGAGCAGGTCGGGGATGACGAATTCGCCGACGGCCGGGATGAAGACCAGCATGCAGCCGGCCACCACGCCGGGGATCGACAGCGGGAAGGTGACGCGCCAGAAGGCGGTGATCGGCGGGCAGCCGAGATCCTGCGCGGCCTCGATCAGCGTGCCGTCCATCTTCTCGAGCGCCGAATAAAGCGGCAGCACCATGAAGGGCAGATAGGAATAGACGATGCCGATATAGACGGCGGTATTGGTGTTGAGGATGATCAGCGGCGTGTCGATGAGGTGCAGCGACAGCAGCAACTGGTTGAACAGTCCCTCTGGCTTCAGGATGGCGATCCAGGCGTAGACGCGGATCAGAAAGCTCGTCCAGAAGGGCAGGATCACCAGCATCACCAGCGTCGGGCGCAGGCCACGCGGCGCCTGCGCCATGCCGTAGGCGATCGGATAGGCGATCAGCAGCGTCAGGAAGGTGGAGATCGCGGCGATCACCACGCTCGACACATAGGCGTTGAAATAGAGCGGGTCGTCGGTGAGGTAGGTGTAATTGTCGAAGGAGAGTTCACCGAGCTTGCTTAATAGGCCAGCCCAGCCGTCGGCAAAAGAGAAGACGGGCTCATAGGGCGGCATGGCGATCGCCGTCGCCGACATCGAAATGCGGAAGACGATGAAGAAGGGCGCCAGAAAGAAGAGCAGCAGCCAAGCATAAGGGATGACGATGACGAGGCGATTGTAGAGGCCGGATGTAAACTTGCCCATGATGTCAATCCTTCAGCAGAACGCCGGCATTTTCGTCGAAGGAGACCCAGACGTCCTGATCGTAGGTGAAGGGGTCGTCGACCAAGCGCTGCGCGTTGAGGGAGGAGGCCTTGACGACCTTGCCGCTCTGCAATTTCACATGGAAGACGGTCATGTCGCCGAGATAGGCGATATCCCAGAGTTCGCCCCTGGCAGCGTTGACCGAAGCGTTGGCGGGGGGCGTGCGCCCGACCCGCATCTTTTCCGGCCGGATGGCAAAGCCGACGGCACCGCCTGCGGAGGGTGTCTCGGAAGCGGCGACGCGCACGCTGAAGCCGCTATCGACTGATATCTCGACGGTGCCGTTGCCCGATGAGGCAACCTTGCCATCGAAGATGTTCACATCGCCGATGAAATCCGCGACGAAACGGCAATTCGGCGCCTCGTAGATCTCCGCCGGCGTCGCCACCTGCACGACCTTGCCGTGGCTCATGACGGCAATACGGTCGGCCATGGTCATCGCCTCTTCCTGATCGTGGGTCACGACGACGAAGGTGAGGCCGAGATCTGCTGCAGGTCCATCAGCTCGAACTGGGTTTCCTCGCGCAGCTTCTTGTCGAGTGCGCCGAGCGGTTCGTCGAGCAACAGCACCTTCGGGCGCTTGGCGAGAGATCGGGCCAGCGCCACGCGCTGGCGCTGGCCGCCGGAAAGCTGGTTCGGCTTGCGGGATGCAAATCGCTCCAGCTTGACGAGCTTCAGCATCTGCAAGACGCGGTCAGTCATCTCGTCCTTCGCCATGCCGTCCTGTCTCAGGCCGAAGGCAATGTTCTTCTCGACCGTCATGTGCGGGAAAAGCGCATAGGACTGGAACATCATGTTGACGGGGCGCCGATAGGGCGGCGTGCCGGCCATGTCGGTGCCGTCGAGCACGACTTCGCCCGAGGTCGGCTGCTCGAAGCCGGCGAGCATGCGCAGAAGCGTCGACTTGCCGCAGCCGGAAGCGCCGAGCAGCGCGAAGAACTCACGGTGATAAATATCGAGCGACAGGTTATCGACGGCAGTGAAATTGCCGAAATTCTTGGTGACGTTCTTGATTGATATGAAGGGCTTGGCGGTCGGATCGGTCCAAGGTGCGAAAGAGCGGCGAATATTGCCTAGAGACTTCATATTGTTCCCCGAAAATGCATTCTTTGCTTTTGTTATTGGCTTTTATTCCCGGTTTCACCCGGCCGGGATCGTCAAAAAAAGGCCCGGACGTTTCCGTCCGGGCCACTATCAGATCATTGGCCGGTGACGACGGTGGTCCATAGCCGCGTCACGATCCGCTGGGTCTTCGGATCGAGCGGCGGAACGGTGAAGAGTTTCGCCATCACCTCGGGCGTCGGGTAGATCGCCGTATCGTCGAGGACCTCCTTGTCGAGGAACTGCTGCGACGCCTTGTTGCCGTTGGCGTAGAAGACGAAGTTCGAGGCCTTGGCGATCACTTCCGGCTTCATCATGTAGTTGATGAATTCATGGGCTTCGGCGACATGCGGCGCATCCTTCGGAATGCCAAAGACGTCGAAGAAGATCTGGGCGCCCTGCGACGGCACCGAATAGTCGACCTTTACCCCGGCATTGGCTTCCGCGGCACGGTCGCGGGCCTGGAACATGTCACCGGAATAACCGAGCGCGATGCAGATATCGCCGTTCGCCAGCGCGCTGATATATTCGGAAGAGTGGAACTTGCGGACGAAGGGACGAACAGCCGTGAGGACTTCCTGCGCCTTCTTGAGATCGGCGGGATCGGTGCTGTTCGGATTGAGCCCGAGATAGGCGAGCACCGAGGGCACGACATCAGTCGGGGAATCCAGCATGTAGATGCCGCAATCCTTGAGCTTTGCTGCTTTCGCCGGATCGAACAACGCGTCCCAATTCGGCTTTTCGTCGGTGCCGAGGGCGGCCTTGACCTTGTCGACATTGTAGCCGATGCCGGTCGTGCCCCACATGTAGTCGACGCTGTATTCGTTGCCGGGGTCGAAGGACGCCACGCCCTTCATGATGACGTCCCACATATTGACCAGGTTCGGCAACTTCGACTTGTCGAGCTTTTGGTAGACGCCGGCGGCGATCTGGCGCTGCATGAAGGATACCGTGGGGACGACAACGTCATAGCCCGAACCGCCGGCCAGGAGCTTGGTTTCCAGCGTCTCGTTGGAATCGAAGGTGTCGTAGACGACCTTGATCCCGGTTTCCTTGGTGAAATCCTCGAGGATGGAACTGTCGATATAATCCGACCAGTTGTAGACGTTGACCACACGCTCCTGCGCAAAGGCCGGCACGGCAGCAAGGAGCGCGGTAACGGCGGCGGCCGTCACGCTTAGGATGGTTGACCTCATGACTTCTCCTGTTTGTTCAAAGATTCCGCACCCTCGGAGATCTTTTCCCTCTGGTTTTCGACGCAGACTAAGAAGGAATTTCTAAGCCCACAAGCGCAAAATCCTGCGCCCTCAATGATTTCACAATCACTGGAAGTCGAAGGCGCTGAGCCCGGCGACCATCTCGTCGAGCCCGAGCGGTCTCGTCACCGGCGGCTCGGCCCGGGAAAGGCAGCCGCGCCGCTCGCAAAGGCGACAGGCCGGACCGATCGCGACCGGATCGAGCGCCGTCGCCTGCCCGTAGACCACCCCCTCGCCAAGGGCAGCGTCGCAGCCGATCAGGATCGCGGTGCGCCTGATCCTTTCGCCGAATTCGACGCTCGGCCCTTCCAGGGTTCGGGAAACCGTCAGGAAGGATGCGCCGTCAGGCATGACCACCGTTTCGGCGAGGATCTGGCCCGGCTGCAGGAAGGCGGCATGGAGATTGAGCTTCGGACAGCCGCCGCCGAAACGGGCGTGCGGAAAGCCCTGGGCGCCTGCCCTGCGCAACCGGTGGCCCGCAGCATCGATCTCGATCAGGAAGAAGGGGATGGCGGCTGCGCCCGGGCGTTGCAGCATGGCAAGACGCGCAGCCGCCTGGCCGAAGGAGACGCCGAAGCGCGCACGCAGAATATCGATATCGTAGCGCGTTGCTTTGGCCGCCGAGAGAAAGGCTTCATAGGGCATTGCGAGCGCTAAGGCCGCGATGCGGGCAAGCTCGAAGCGGGCGATGCGGCGCGCCTCGGCGGAGGAGAGCGAGAGATCGTCGAGCTCGGCATCGATTGCCGGCAACAGGGCCAGAGTCGCGGCCTCGACCGCAATCTCGTGCGCACGGTCGGCCTGCGACAGGCGCTCCGAGATGAAAAGCCGCATCGAATGGCGATCGAAACGGCGGCGCAGATCCGGCATCACATGAACGGGCAAGACGCGCACCGCGATGCCGCGCTCCGAGCGCAGCCAATCCTTCAGTCCGGCAGCAAGATCGAGGCCGCCAGGGAGCGTTGCGGCAAAAGCTTCCGCCGCCGTCTCGATCTGTCCGAAATAGCCGGACCTGCGCTCCAGCGTCTCGCGTACCTCGTCCAGGGGCAAGCGGCCGGCGGCGATCGGCGCATGCCCTTCGGCGGCCATCAGCGCCGTCAGGTCGGACAGCCTTGCCGCCTGCTCGCGATAGGCGCGGTAGAGTTTGATCATGCCGCTCGCGGCATTGGGTGCTGCCTCGGCCACCTCCACCAGTTCCTGATCTCCCGGCAACTCGCCCGACAGCAGCGGATCGGCAAAGATCTCCTTGAGCTGGTCGAGACTGCCGCCGGTCTGCCCCCGCAACTCCTCCAGATCGACCCTGTAGACGCTTGCAAGCTTGAGAAGGAGCTGCACCGTCAACGGCCGCTGGTTGCGCTCGATCAGGTTCAGGTAGGACGGCGATATTTCAAGCGCCTCGGCCATGGCGGTCTGCGTCAGCGCCAGCGCATTGCGGATGCGCCTGACTTTCGGGCCTGCGAATATCTTTCGTTCCGCCATGTCACACCCTTTGACAGGCAGGGAGCGCTGTATTTACAAAACTTTACAAATTCACAGCGCCGCTCTGTCAATCTTCGTCATCTTAACCTCTTTCCGAGCAGGAAATCAAAGGTTTTCCTGGTCATATCGGTGCAGATTGTCAATCTTGTCATGCAGCACCTTTGTCAGGCTTTTTAGTGAGGAGAGCAGCATGACGGATTTCTACAAGCTTGTTCCAAATGCATCAGCAGGCCGCTTCGATGGCATCGAGAGACCGTATTCGGCCGCGGACGTGCAGCGGCTCAGAGGCTCGGTGGCGCTCCGCCATACACTGGCCGAAATGGGCGCGGACCGGTTGTGGCGGCTCATTCACCAGGAGGATTTCGTCAATGCGCTCGGCGCGCTTTCCGGCAACCAGGCCATGCAGATGGTGCGCGCCGGACTGAAGGCGATCTATCTCTCTGGCTGGCAGGTGGCGGCCGACGCCAATACGGCGTCGGCGATGTATCCCGACCAGTCGCTCTATCCGGCCAATGCCGGTCCGGAACTGGCCAAACGCATCAACCGCACGCTGCAGCGCGCAGATCAGATCGAGACCGCGGAAGCCCAGGGACTTTCCGTCGAGACCTGGTTCGCACCGATCGTTGCCGATGCGGAAGCAGGCTTCGGCGGACCGCTCAACGCCTTCGAGATCATGAAGGCCTATATTGAGGCGGGCGCTGCGGGCGTCCACTTCGAGGACCAACTCGCTTCGGAGAAGAAATGCGGCCATCTTGGCGGCAAAGTGCTGATCCCGACGGCCGCCCATATCCGCAATCTCGATGCCGCGCGGCTTGCCGCCGACGTCATGGGCGTTGCGACGCTCGTCATCGCCCGCACCGACGCGGAAGCGGCAAAGCTTTTGACGTCGGACATCGACGAGCGCGACCAGCCCTTCGTCGACTATGATGCCGGCCGTACGGTCGAAGGTTTCTATCAGGTGCGAAGCGGCATCGAGCCCTGCATCGCGCGCGCCGTCGCCTATGCGCCTCATTGCGATCTCATCTGGTGCGAGACCTCGAAGCCGGACCTCGATCAGGCGCGGCGCTTTGCAGAAGGCGTACACAAGGTCCATCCCGGCAAGCTGCTCGCCTATAATTGCTCGCCTTCCTTCAACTGGAAGAAGAACCTCGACGAAGCGACGATTGCGCGGTTCCAGCGCGAACTCGGCGCAATGGGCTACAAGTTCCAGTTCATCACGCTCGCCGGCTTCCATCAGCTGAACTACGGCATGTACGAACTGGCGCGTGGCTACCGGCAGCGGCAGATGTCGGCCTATTCCGAGCTGCAGCAGGCGGAATTCGCCGCCGAGGTCAATGGCTATACCGCGACCAAACATCAGCGCGAGGTCGGCACAGGCTATTTCGACGCCGTGTCGCTCGCCATCACCGGCGGCCGGTCTTCGACCACGGCGATGCACGGTTCGACCGAACATGCGCAGTTCAAACCGGCTGCGGAATAACTCGAAGAGGAGGAGAAGATCATGGCATCAATTACACGCGTCAGGGAACGGGCCGAGGAACAGGCAAGCAGCATGAGCGAGGATCAGCAGACGACGATCCGCATGCTCGCCAACGACCTGCATCGGCTGAACCAATCGGTCATGAAAGCCGTCGAGGCCGGTGTCTCGGTCGAACTGGTGCGCTCGGCCCGTCATCATGGCGGCGACGGCCACTGGGGCGACCTGCTGATTCCCGTCGTCGTCACCAACCGGCATTGACGAAAAGGCGACCGTTGGCGGGCCGGTGAAGTCGGCCCGCTTCTTCAATCGCCGCGCGACCTATCGGGTGCGCGGCGATTTACGTCTCGATTTGATGCATGTTGTGGCGCCAAAGCCGCTGCACAGTTCTGGGCGACACGCTTCAGCCGCGACTCGGTCGTTTTCCGGCGAAGAGATCGGCATAACTTTTGATGAGCTTGGTCATGCGGTCGGCGACTGTGCGGATCTCCGGGCGGTGGCGGTCCTCGGCATTCATGACGATCCATTGCCGGTGGCGCAGTTCCGGCAACTCGCCGCCCTGCCGCTGCAATTCGGGTTGGAGATCGCCGACGAAACAGGGAAGCACGGTCTTGCCGGCGCCGGCGCGCACCAGATCCGGCAGCGAACGCGGCCGGTTGACGGTGGCGACGATTGCCGTCCCGGCATGGGCGTGCGGCCAGCGCAGATAGGCCGATATCGCCTCGTCCTCGGCGACTGCAATCCAGCGCTCGTCGGTCTCGGCGGCGTTGCGCCTGATATAGACGGCGTAGGCCACCTCCCCGAGCTGACGTGCGGCGAGATTTGCCTCCTCGGGCTCGAAGGCGCGAATACCGATATCGCTCTCGCGATAGGCAAGGCTTGCCCGCGCCTCGCCGATGGTCAGCGAAATGGCAAAGGCATCGCCCGGCATGCGGATTGCGGCGAAATTCTCGGTCAGCAGCCAGGCGAGCCAGGTGCCGGCGGCGACCCTGACGGTGGTGCCGCCCTCACCGGATTGCCGCCACGCCGCCACCTTGCGGGCGGCGGCCTCCATCTCCTGCAGGTGATCGAGCAGCGCCTGGCCATCCTGGGTCAGACGGTATCCGGTCTGGCTGCGCGAAAACAAGGCGCGGCCGATCTCCTGCTCGAGATCGAGCATGCGCCGGCCGACGGTCGCCGGGCTGAGCCCGCTTGCGGTGCTTGCCCCCGTCAAACCGCCGAGCCGGGCGACCTGCAGGAAAAGCTGATAGGAATCCCAACTCGCATTTTTCATGGATGAAAAACATAGCGGGATTTTCCCCGTTTATAAAGAGAAATTCGATGCCTAAATCAGGTGATGTCTGACATAGGAAAGGACATTGTCATGATCGACATGCTCACCATCGCAGTCACCATCGGCTATCGGCACTATCCCCAACGAAGCGGTGGCAAGGCGGAAGAGGACCGATTTTATGCCGAATTCGGAAACAATAGCCTTATTGACTTTGCCGCACGGCTGACGTCGCTCGACCTCAACCTCGGAAGGCGCCGCAGGGCCACTGCGCAATCCCGCAGCCGCTGCGGCTGCGCAGTTCAGGCGACTCTTCTTGCTCCGAGATGAGCCGGTGTCGATTCTGCGACGATGCGGAACCGCTCGATCAGCGCCATCAGCGTATCGGCTTCGCCGGCAAGCAGGCGGCTTGCCTGGGTCGTCTCGGCAACCATCGATGCGTTCTTCTGGGTCATCTGGTCCATGGCGTTCACGGAACCGTTGACCTCCTGGAGCGCGGCCGACTGATCACGGCTGGCGGTGGCGATGGTCTCGACATGGACGCTGATCGCGATGATCTCCTGGCTGATCGAGGCAAGGACGCTGCCGGTCTTCTGGACCAGTTCGGAACCTGCCGTCACCTCCCGGCTCGATGTCTCGATCAGCGACTTGATCTCGCGCGCCGCATCGGCCGAACGCTGGGCGAGTTCGCGGACCTCCTGGGCGACGACGGCAAAACCCTTGCCCGCCTCGCCGGCCCGCGCCGCCTCGATGCCGGCATTCAGCGCCAGAAGATTGGTCTGGAAGGCGATGTCGTCGATCACCTCGATGATCTGCTCGATGCGCTGCGAGGCCTGCTCGATGCGATCCATGGCGGCGACGGCATCGCCGACGACGGCGCCGGAACTGTCGGCCGTTTTCTTGGTCGTAGCCACGACATTGTTGGCTTCACGGGCACGCTCGGCGGAGGAACGAACCGTCACGGTGATCTCTTCCACCGCGGCCGCGGTCTCCTCGAGGTTGGCCGCCTGCGCCTCGGTGCGTTTCGAAAGCTCGCCGGCAGAGGCGGAGACGGCGCCGCTGTTGCGCTGGATCGTCGAGGCACTGTCGCGGATACCGGACAGCGTGTCCTGGAGCCGCAAGAGAGAAGCGTTGAAATCGACGCGCAGCTGCTCAAGCCGGCCGACGAAGGGCGTGCCGATCGTTTGCGAGACGTCGCCCTGCGACAGGCGCCCGAGACCGGCGGCAAGCTGGTTGACGGCAAAGTCGATCTGGCCGTCGAGCGAACGCTTGTCGGCGTCGTTCCTGGCGCGTTCGGCATCGCTCAAGGCGCGCTGTTCGCCAGCCTGCGTTTCCAGACCGCGCCTTGCGCGGGCGCCATCGCGGAAAAGCGCCAGAGCACGGCCGATATCGCCGAACTCGTTCTTCTTTTCGATACAGGGAATCGCTCCTTCGAGATCGCCCGCGGAAATCGAGTGGACCCTCGCGGTCAGCGCCTGCAAAGGCTTCACCGACAGGCGGATCGCATAGAAGGCGAGAACACCGACGATGAGCATGACGATGAAGCCAACGCCGAGAACCAGCATCTGCAGCTCATTCACGCGCTGGTAATAGAGCTCCATCGGAATGCCGATGAAGAGAATGCCGACATTGGCGTTCGACGCATTCTTGATGGGGAAATAACCAGTCATGAACTTGCGGCCGAAAAGCTCCGCCGGACCGTAGTAGGCCTCGCCCCTGGCGAGAACCGGCTGGGCCGGATGATCGGCGACCAGCTTGGTGCCGACGGCGCGGTCGCCGTTTTCCTTCTTGACGTTTGTGGAGATGCGGACGTAGTCGCTGCCCTGCTTCTGGAAGATGGTCGCAACGCCGGCGATCGATTGCGCAGTGCGATCGACCAGGGAATGGTCGGGAAGGGCCGGGATGGCGTCTTCCGTGACAGTCGAAAGCTGATTGTCCTTCAATTCGATCTTTGCAACCTGATCGGCAGCACCGTAGAGGACGGCCATGGCGCGAGTGGCATCCCGGGCGTCGGAGACAGCCCCGTCCATGACCTGACGGCTCAGATTGTAGTAGGTCACGCCGACGATGGCGGCCGTGCTGATGGCCAGCAGAAACAGCGTGATCGCAACGATCTGGCGTACGATCGACGTAGAGAAAAGGCGTAGCATCGAGCCCCCCGGGGAGATAGACCAAGGTTAAATTAGATTAAAAGCATTAAGGAAGATTCTCCGTAAATCTTGGCTGTCGGAGATATTCATCGCCTCGTTTGCGAGCGTTTCCCGATGATCCCGGCGTGATAGGCTGCGTCATTCGACCTATTCTTCCATCGTTCAAACCCTCTTAATCGAGGTACTATTTTGATCGAGGTACTATTTTGCAGAATAGGTGGAAACGGCCCCGGAAACTCCGGGGCCATTCGCATGAAGACGGATCGATCGACGATCAGGCGGCGCGGTAGGTCGGCGCCGCGGCGGCCTCGCCGTCGATCTTGAACTGCTGGATGAGGCGGCGCAGCGAACCGGCCTCGTCGGCTAGTTCGCGGCTGGCGGCAGTCGTCTCCTCCACCATGGCGGCGTTCTGCTGCGTCATCTGGTCCATCTGGTTGACCGTCGCATTGACGCTCTGCAGCGCGTTGGACTGGTCGTGGCTGGCGCGGGCGATCATCTCGACATGCTGGCTGATCGTGACGATCTGGGCGCTGATCTTGGCGAGCACCGTGCCGGTCTCCTGCACGAATTGTGAGCCGGAATTGACCTCGTTGGTCGACTTGTTGATCAGCCCCTTGATCTCCTGCGCCGCGGCTGCGGAGCGCTGGGCCAGTTCGCGGACTTCCATCGCGACCACCGCGAAGCCCTTGCCGGCTTCACCGGCGCGCGCCGCCTCGATGCCGGCGTTGAGCGCCAGGAGATTGGTCTGGAAGGCGATCTCGTCGATGACGCCGATGATCTGCTCGATCTGGCGCGAGGCATCCTCGATGCGACCCATTGCGTCGATCGCATTGCTGACGACGACGGCGGAATCGTCGGCGCTGCGCTTGGCCTGGCGGACGATCTGGTCGGCATCCTTGGCGCGTTCGGCCGACGAACGGACCGTCACGGTGATTTCATCGACGGCAGCCGCGGTCTCTTCGAGCGATGCAGCCTGCTGTTCGGTGCGCTTGGAGAGGTCCTCGGCCGACTGGGCCATCTGGTTGCCGTTGCCCTGGATCAGTTCGACATTGTCGCGGATCTGGCTCATCGTCGCCTGCAGGCGCATCATCGAACCGTTGAAATCCTGGCGCAGCTGTTCGAGACGGCCGATGAAGGGCGTTTCGATCGTCGTCGAGATATCGCCCTGCGACATGCGTTCGAGGCCGGCGGCGAGCGCGTTGACCGCGAATTCGATCTGACGATCCATCTCGCGCTTTTCGGCGTCGTTGCGCAGGCGCTCATGTTCGGCGGCGGCGCGTTCCTCGTCGCTCTGCTCCTCGATACGGATCTTCGAGATGGCATTTTCCTTGAAGATGCCGAGCGCGCGGGCCATGTCGCCGATTTCATCGTGGCGCTGCTCGCCGGAGATGCTGGTATCCAGCGCTCCTTCGGCGATGCGGCGCATGGCGGCGGTGATATGGCTGATCGGGCGCTGCAGCGTCAGCACCAGGGCAATGCCGCCCAAGATCGACAGCAGGATGCCGAGACCGGTGGTCATGACTGAGATGCTGTTTGCCTGGGTGCGCTCGGTGCCGGCCGTCTGCTTCTGCAGTTCGGCGAAATCGGTCAGCTTTTTCCAGATCTGGTCGAGCTCCTGGCGGGCCGCGGCATAGGCCGTGACGCGCTCACCGATCGTGTCGACGATCTTCGAACCGCCACCGGAGATGACGTCGAGCGCCGGCTGGATCGCACCTGATATGCCTTCGGCAAAGCCCATGCCCTTGGCGCTGGTGACCAGCACCTGCATGTCCTTGCTGAGCGTGCCGGCCTGCTGCTGCAGGCGCACGAGATTTTCCTTGCTGGAGTCGGCGAGAAAGTCGGAAAGAACGATCTGCAGCGAATAGACGGAATTTTCGAGGCGCCTCGTATCCTGCAGGACCGAGTTGGCCTGGGCGATCCGGCCGTCAAGCGCGGCGAATTCCTGGGTCGCGTCACGCATTTTCTGCGTGGCGGTCAGCTGTGTATAGGTCGAGGTCTGGCGGAAGCGCGAAACGAGACGGCCGAGTTCCGTGGCGGTTTCATCGGTCGGATTGGGTGTCTGCACGATCGCCTTGATGCCGTCGATGGTCGCAGCCAGTGCCTCGATGACATTCTTCTGATTGCTTGGAACCGAGATGGCGATCAGCCGCTGCGATTTGATGATCTCCGGCATTTGTTCGTTGATGAAGGCGATCTTGTCCTGCGGTGTCTGCGGCTTGCTGAAGCCGCTGGCGACGGTGCCGAGGAAATCGCCGCCCTTCAGCAGGCGGTCGGCGGTGCGAAGGGTGCTGGTGGCGGCACTCTCGTCACTCTGGACGGTGCTCTGCAATTCCTCGGCCTGGTAGGACACGGTGAAGCGGGTGCTGATCACGCTTTTTTGCGCCGCGTCGATCTGCTCATGCAATGCTTGCTCCTGCTCGTGCAGCGCCCAGAGCTTGTCGACGACGCCCGAAATCTCTTTGGTGCGGCGCGAGGCCTCCGCAAGGCTGTCGCGGCCGGCGGCCTCGTCACCAACCTGGTTCAGCGTCTGGTCGAGCACGCCTTGCTGGGTCTTCAGATCCGCGATCAGCTTGTCGCGCGCCTCAGGACTGGTGACGCGCAGGAAATCGTCCATCGAACCATAGAGATCCTTGAAGCCGCTCAGCGATTGCAGCACGCTGTTGGATATTTCCATGCGGCCCTGCAGAAGTCCCGAAGCGTAGAGGCCCGTCAGACCCACAGCCGAAATGGTGACGACGAAAGGCAGAACGAAGATCAAAACCTTTGTCTTGATCCTGAAGCGGGAAAGAATCTTGTCAATCAACATGGCGTTCCGGGCCTTTCATACACCACTCCTCCCGCAGGCAGCCACATGGCGCCAGCCGGGTGCACATCGAGCTATTCTTATTTTACATTGGGGAACCCGGAGGCCAGGCGGCAGTCATTGCCAGTTCATGTCCAAACAACTTGGAGATGCCCAAATATTCGCGAGCAATTGTGTCAGATTAGATATTAATTTTCGGATAAGCTGTTATGGCGGGTTAAGCCAAGGCAGTGAAATAGTTGCAATTTATGAACCGCGACGCCGCGGTGCGACAATTGGCATGTCGCAACGTTGGTTCCAGGTCTGCGGACAGGATCAGATGAAGTGCGAGAGCAGCAGCGCGAGGGCGGCGGCGGTGGCGCCGGCGGCGAGCATCAGATAACGCAGGGCGACCATCCGGGCGTTCGGCTTTGCCTCTGCGATTGCGATGGCGCGGGCGCGTCGTGTGTTTCTGCTCATGGTCGAAACCTCACTTCTCTCTGACACAACAACAATCCAACAAAACGGCTTGCCGGTAAAGCTTAATTTAGGAACAGCTTCGCAAACCGCCAATTGAGACAGGATGGCGCACCTCTATTAAGAAGTCTTGAATCGGCTTTCTAAGTGACCGTCCAAAACGGCGGCTGGTCTTGAGGAGTGGCTTAATAGCGGTGATCAGCTTCTGGACCGCACAATTGTTTAGGGATGTTCTGCGGGCCTAAACCGCCGCCCATCGAATTCAACTAAGACGACGCCATGGAAGGGAAGCCCAGCCGTCACCAACTCAGAGGTTAGGCCATTGTCACAAACTGCCAATTTTCGCTGATCATCAAATTCGCAAGACACTTCGGCTTGACCGGGAGCCCGGTACTTAAACTTTTCACCCTTGAATAAAATAGTCGCGCCATCATCCGAAAATACCGGTGGCATTCTGGCGCAGCCAGAGAGCAGCCCTGATGCCAACACCGTCAACACACTAAGGAACTTGGGGATTTTGAGAGCAGCATAGGTCATTGATCTGATTTCCTGCCATAGGGCGTCTCATGTCGTATTCCTTAGCGAATGCAATAATTCCAAAACCGCTGCGTACTTTTTGGGCGATATGCATTAGACGCATTCGCCCGCGGCAAAACCAGAAGCCCAGGCCCATTGGAAATTATAGCCGCCGAGCCAGCCGGTGACGTCGACGCACTCGCCGATGAAATAAAGGCCGGGCACGGCTTTTGCCTCCATGCTGCGTGAATCGAGCGCTGCCGTGTCGATACCGCCGAGCGTCACCTCGGCGGTGCGATAACCTTCCGAGCCGGACGGTTTGACGGCCCAGTTCTGGGCGCCGGCGGCAAGGCGCAGCAGCGCCTTGTCAGGCAGGTCGGCCATGTTGCCGGAGATCTTTTCTCGCTCTACGAGAAATTGTGCCAGCCGCTTCGGCAGGAGGTCGCCGAGGGCTGTCTGCGGCGACTGGCGGCCATTGAGTTGCTTTGCCGCCTTCAGATGCGCCGCAATGTCGATATCCGGTTCGATCGCAACCACGATCTCGTCGCCTTCGCGCCAGTGCGAGGAGATCTGCAGGATCGCGGGTCCGCTCAGCCCGCGATGGGTGAACAGCAGCGCTTCGCGGAAGGCGGTCCTGCCGTGACGGATTTCGGCCGGGGCGGCAATGCCGGCAAGCGGCGCGATGCTCTCCAGCAGGCCGGGATCGAGCGTCAGCGGCACGAGGCCGGGGCGGGTTTCGAGCACGGTCAGGCCGAACTGCTCGGCGAGGCGATAGGCCAAGCCGGTGGCGCCCATCTTCGGGATCGACTTGCCGCCGGTGGCGACGATCAGCGATGATGCTTCACAATGGCCTTCGCTCGTCGATATCCGGAAGCCGGCTTCGGTCTTTTCAACGCCTGATATCTCGGTGCCAAGATGCAGTACTACGCCGGCCATGCGCATCTCAGCCAGCAGCATGCGGATGATGTCTTTGGCGCTATCGTCGCAGAAAAGCTGGCCTAACGTCTTCTCGTGCCAGGCAATGCCATGGCGGTCGACCATGGCGATAAAATCGGCGGGCGTGAAACGGGCGAGCGCCGACTTGCAGAAATGCGGGTTGGCGGAGAGGAAATTCTTTGGTCCGGCATGGATATTGGTGAAATTGCAGCGGCCGCCGCCTGAAATGCGGATCTTCTCACCAGGCGCCCTGGCATGGTCGAGGACCACGACCGAGCGGCCGCGTTTTCCCGCGCGGATGGCCGCCATCATGCCCGCCGCCCCGGCGCCGATGACGATGACGTCGCTTTTGCGCTGCAAACCCGTTTCCCCGATCAAAATCACGTCTTCTTTTTCCATCAGAGGGCGAAAGTCAACGTTCTCAACCCCTCGCCAATTGGCAAAGTCTGGTTATGATGGCGCCACGATCAACGCAAACCGGTGTGTCATGTCCCCAAAAAAGACGACGCTGAAGCCTGCCAGAAACGTACCCGCCTCGAAGAAAACTCCCCCGGAACCCGGATCCCTGCGCGGCGTTGCGAACTGGAAGGAAGCAGCGCGGTGGCTGAGGGACAGGGGCATCGAAGACATCGAATGCATCACGCCGGACCTTGCCGGCGTTGCGCGCGGCAAAATGATGCCGAGCTCGAAATTCACCTCGAACACGTCGCTGGCGCTGCCTTCAGCGATCTACCGGCACACAATTTCGGGCGAATATCCAGACGAGACGGAGAGCTTCCGATATGAGCCGCGCGACAGCGACCTGAAGCTGATGCCCGACCTTTCGACGCTTTCGGTCGTGCCCTGGGAAACCGACCCGACGGCGCAGGTGATCTGCGACATCGTCGATTCGGATGGCGGCGAAGTGCCCTATACGCCGCGCAACGTGCTGAAACGCATCATGAACCTCTATCACGAGCGCGGCTGGAAACCGATCGTGGCGCCCGAGATCGAATTCTATCTGGTCGCCAAGAACGACGATCCCGACTATCCGCTACACCCGCCCAAAGGCCGGTCCGGCCGCTCGATCCTCGGCGGCCAGGGCTATTCGATCGCCGGCATCAACGAGTTCGACGAGTTGATCGACGACGTCTATCACTTTTCGGAGAAGCAGGGGCTGGAGATCGATACGCTGATCCATGAAGAGGGACCGGCGCAGATGGAAATCAACCTGCGCCACGGCAATCCGATCGAGCTTGCCGACCAAGTATTCCTGTTCAAGCGGACGATCCGCGAGGCGGCGCTGAAACACGACATCTACGCGACCTTCATGGCCAAGCCGATGCAGGGCCAGCCGGGTTCGGCGATGCATATCCACCAGTCAGTGGTCGATATCGAGACCGGCAAGAACATTTTCTCCAATCCCGACGGATCGGCCTCGAAGGAATTTTTCCATTTCATCGGCGGCATGCAGAAATTCGTGCCAAGCGCGATGGCGATGCTTGCACCCTACGTGAATTCCTACCGGCGCCTGCAGCCCGATATGTCCTGCCCGGTCAACAATGCCTGGGGCTACGACAACCGGACGACGGCTTTCCGCGTGCCGGTTTCCGATCCGCAAGCGCGGCGCGTGGAAAACCGGCTGCCGAGCTCGGACGCCAACCCCTATCTCGCACTCGCCGCCTCGCTCGCTTCCGGCCTGCTCGGAATCATGAACGAGATCGAGCCGACGGCGCCGACGGAGGATTCGGCCAATGAGGGCTCGATCGACCTGCCACGCGGCCTGCTGGAAGCCGTGGCGCTGCTCGAGGACGAACCCGCCTTCGAGGAGATGTTCGGCAAGCAGTTCATCGGCCTTTATGCCGGCGTCAAGCGCGGCGAGTTCGAAACCTTCATGCAGGTGATCAGCCCTTGGGAGCGGGAGTTCCTTCTGCTCAACGTGTGAGGGACCATCATGGCATCGCAGGAGACATGGCAGAGCCCGATCGCGCCCGGGCTGTCCTGGTATCAGGCAACGGTCGGCGAGCGGCCCACCTATACCGCTCTCGACGGCTCGAGAACATGCGACGTCGCCATCGTCGGCGGCGGTTATACCGGCCTGCAGGCCGCCTATAATCTTGCCAAAGCAGGCGTTTCAGTGGTGCTGATCGAGGCCTGCCGCTTCGGCGACGGGGCATCCGGGCGCAATGGCGGTCAACTCGGCACCGGCCAGCGATGGTGGCCGGAAGAACTCGAGGAGAAGATCGGCTACGAACGCTCGAAGGCGCTGTTCGACCTTGCCGAGGCGGCCAAACGCCATCTCATCGATTTCGCCCGCGAGCACCAGATCGAGATCGACTATGTGCCCGGCCAGCTCAATGTCGCACACAAGGCGAGCTACAAGCGCGACTACTATGAAAATGCCGAAATCGCCGCCTTACGCTACGGCTATCCGCATCTGCGCTTCATGGACGAGGAGGAAACGCAGGAGAGGCTCGGCTCGAAGCGTTTCCATTGCGGCGTGCGCGATGTCGGCACCGGCCACATTCATCCACTGAAGCTGCTGGTGGGGCTGGCGCGGGTTGCTGCCAATGCCGGCGCTGAAATCTTCGAGATCACCAAGGCGACGGCGATCCGCCAGGGCGGCGGCAAGGTGACGATCGAAACCGAAAGGGGAACGATCACCGCTGAGCGCGCGCTGATCGCCTGCAACGGCTATATCGGCAATCTGGAGCCGGTAACGGCAAGCCATGTCATGCCTATCCGCTCCTTCATCGGCGCCACCGCGCCGCTTGACGGGCATCCCGATGTGCTGCCCGGGGGCGAGGCCGTGGCCGATCTGCGTTTCGTCGTGCGCTATTTCCGCAAATTCGGCGACGGACGCCTGCTGTTCGGCGGGCGTGAAGCCTATACGTCGGACAATCCGCGGGACATTTCGCAGCACATCCGCCGGCAGATCGCCGAGGTCTATCCTGATCTGAAGGACATCGAGATCACCCATGCCTGGGGCGGCAGCGTCGGCATCACCCTGCCGCGCCAGCCTTTCGTGCGCGAGGTCATGCCCGGCGTCATCTCGATCGGCGGTTATTCCGGCCATGGCGTCATGCTGTCAAACTACTGTGGCAAGCTCTATGCGGAAACGGTGCTTGGAAAATCGCGCGATCTCGACCTCTTCACGTCGCTCGATATTCCCGCCTTTCCCGGCGGATCCCGCATGCGCGCACCGCTGCTTTTCCTCGCCTTGTCGTGGTTTGCGCTTCGCGACAAGTTTTAGTCCGATTGCGGATTTCCTCTTCCGGAAATTCGCTCTAAAACCGGTGCCTGACAGATTCATTGCACTGCACACTGGCTTTTTTAAATCGATTAGATTAAAAGAGCCGCCAACCAGCCTGATTGAGAGACAAGCTCATGAGCAGCCAAATCATTCCCGTTGAGCCTTTTGATTATGTCGTCTTCGGCGGCAGCGGCGACCTTGCCGAACGCAAGCTTCTGCCCGCTCTTTATCATCGCCAGATCGAAGGCCAGTTTACGGAACCGACCCGCGTGATCGGCGCCTCTCGCAGCCCGCTGACCCATGAGGAATATCGCAAATTCGCCAGGGACGCGCTGAAGGAGCACCTGAAGAAGGGGGAATATGACGAGGCTGAGGTGGAGAAGTTCTGTGCCCGCCTCTACTACGTCTCGGTCGATGCCCGCACGGATGCCGGCTGGGATCAGCTGAAGAAACTGCTGGACGAGGGCAAAGAGCGTGTGCGCTCCTTCTATCTGGCCGTCGCGCCCGGCATTTTCGGCGACATTTCGCAGAAGATCCACGACCATAAGCTGATCACCAAGTCGACCCGCATCGTCGTCGAGAAGCCGATCGGCCGCGACCTCGCCTCGGCGCTGCAGCTCAACGACACGATCGGCCGCGCCTTCAAGGAAGAGCAGATCTTCCGCATCGATCATTATCTCGGCAAGGAGACGGTGCAGAACCTGATGGCGCTGCGCTTCGCCAACGCGCTCTACGAGCCGCTCTGGAACGCCAACTACATCGACCACGTGCAGATCACCGTAGCTGAATCGGTCGGCCTTGAGGGCCGCGCCGGCTATTACGACACGGCGGGCGCACTGCGCGATATGGTGCAGAACCACATCCTGCAGCTGCTTTGCCTGACGGCGATGGAAGTGCCCTCGTCGATGGATTCGGAAGCCGTGCGCGACGAGAAGCTCAAGGTGTTGCGCGCGCTGAAGCCGCTCAATGCCTCCAACGTCGAGCAGGCGACGGTGCGCGGCCAGTATCGCGCCGGCGCATCGGGTAGCGGCCCGGTCAAGGGCTACCTCGAAGAACTGGAAGGCGGCGTCTCGAACACCGAGACCTTCGTTGCCATCAAGGCCGAGATCAACAACTGGCGTTGGGCGGGCGTTCCCTTCTATATAAGAACCGGCAAGCGCCTGACCGGGCGCATGTCGGAGATCGTCATCACCTTCAAGCCGATCCCGCACGCGATCTTCGACCAGGCGGCAGGGCGCATCGTCGCCAACCAGCTGATCATCCGCCTGCAGCCAGATGAGGGCGTCAAGCAATCGCTGATGATCAAGGATCCGGGTCCGGGCGGCATGCGCCTGCGCAATGTCTCGCTCGACATGAGCTTCGCCCAGGCCTTCAACGTCCGCAATCCCGATGCCTACGAGCGCCTGCTGATGGACGTGATCCGCTCCAACCAGACATTGTTCATGCGCCGCGACGAAGTCGAAGCCGCATGGAAATGGGTGGATCCGATCCTCAAGGGTTGGGAAACGACCGGCCAGCAGGTGCAGGGCTATACGGCCGGCACCTGGGGGCCGAGCCAGGCCATCGCGCTGATCGAGCGTGACGGCCGCACCTGGCATGACGAGATCTAGGACGAAATCGATGGCATCGACCCTGCATTCCTTCGCCAGCGCCGCAGACCTCGCCGGCAGTCTCGCCGACAAGGTCGCCGATACGCTTGCAGCTGCGATTGCCGCCCGCGGAACAGCGTCCATCGCCGTTTCCGGCGGCTCCACACCGAAGGCCTTCTTCCAGGCGCTTTCGACACGCGACATCGCCTGGGAAAAAGTGACGATCACGCTTGTCGACGAACGCTTCGTGCCGGCCGACAATCCGCGCTCGAACCATCTGCTGGTCGACGCCAATCTTCTTCAAAACAAGGCAAAGGCGGCGCGCTTCGTGCCGCTGTACCAGCCGGCACCATCCGTCGAGGAAGCTGCAAGACTTGCGACGGCAAAAAGCGCCGAGATCGGCATCCCCTTCGACATCGTCATCCTCGGCATGGGTGGCGATGGACACACCGCCTCGTTCTTTCCTGGCGGCAGCAATCTTGCCAAGGCGCTCGATGCATCCACGCCGCGCGGCATCATCACCATGGAAGCGGAAGGAGCCGGCGAGCCGCGCCTGACCTTCACCTTCTCCAGTCTTGAGGATGCCGCACTCCTGGTTCTCCATATCGAGGGCGAAGGCAAAAAAGACGTTCTCGCCAAGGCGGAAGGCAGCGGTGACGAGGCAGAAATGCCGATCCGCGCCATTCTGCGCCGGGCCACTTCCCCGGTCGAGGTCTATTGGGCTCCCTGATCCGCCGTCATCCGGATTGAGATTCAGGCCAGAGCCGCCGAAACAGATAGAGACAACGAACAAGGCAGGGATTTTCCATGTCCGCTCACGCACGCATTTCTGTAATCACCGATCGTATCGTCGAACGCTCGAAGCCGAGCCGCGAGCGCTACCTGGAACGCCTGCGCGCCGCCGCCTCGCAGGGCGTGCAGCGCTCCGTGCTTGGCTGCGCCAATCTTGCCCATGGCTTCGCGGTCTGTTCCCCCGCCGACAAGGATGCGCTCGCTGGCGACCGCATTCCCAATCTCGGCATCATTACCGCCTATAACGACATGCTCTCGGCCCACCAGCCGTTCGAGACCTATCCGGCGATCATCCGTGAGGCTGCCGCCCGGGCTGGCGGCGTGGCGCAGGTGGCCGGCGGAGTGCCGGCGATGTGCGACGGCGTCACCCAAGGACAGCCGGGCATGGAGCTCTCGCTGTTCTCGCGCGACCTGATCGCGATGTCGGCGGGCGTCGGCCTGTCGCACAACATGTTCGATGCCGCCCTCTTCCTCGGCGTCTGTGACAAGATCGTGCCCGGCCTGGTGATCGCGGCCCTGTCCTTCGGGCATCTGCCGTCGATCTTCGTTCCGGCCGGTCCGATGACGACAGGGCTGCCGAACGACGAGAAGTCGCGCGTGCGCCAGCTCTTCGCCGAGGGCAAGGTCGGACGCGCCGAACTGCTGGAGGCGGAATCGAAATCCTATCACGGCCCCGGCACCTGCACCTTCTACGGCACCGCCAATTCCAACCAGATGCTGATGGAGATCATGGGCTTCCACATGCCCGGCTCGTCCTTCATCAATCCTGGCACGCCATTGCGTGAAGCGCTGACGCGCGAAGCCGCCAAGCGGGCGCTGGCGATCACCGCGCTCGGCAACGAATTCACGCCGGCGGGCGAGATGATTGACGAGCGCTCGGTCGTCAACGGCGTCGTCGGCCTGCATGCGACCGGCGGCTCGACCAACCACACGCTGCACCTTGTCGCCATGGCACGGGCGGCCGGCATCCACCTCACCTGGCAGGACATTGCCGAGCTTTCGGAAATCGTCCCGCTGCTTGCCCGCGTCTATCCGAACGGGCTTGCCGACGTGAACCATTTCCAGGCGGCCGGCGGCATGGGTTTCCTCATCAAGGAACTCTTGAAGCACGGACTGGTGCATGACGACGTGCGCACCGTCTTTGGCCAGGGCCTCCAAGCCTATACGGTCGACGCCCGTCTCGGCGAAAACGGCGCCGTCCTGCGCGAGCCGTCGCCGGAAAAAAGCGTCGATCCCAAAGTGCTCTCCAGCATCGAGACACCGTTCCAGGCCAATGGCGGGCTGAAGATGCTGCGCGGCAATCTCGGCAAAGCGGTTATCAAGATATCCGCCGTCAAGCCGGAGCGCCACATCATCGAGGCGCCGGCGATCATCTTCCACAGCCAGCAGGAGCTGCAGGACGCCTTCAAGGAAGGCAAGCTCAACCGCGACTTCATCGCTGTCGTGCGCTTTCAGGGCCCGAAGGCGAACGGCATGCCGGAACTGCACAAGCTGACGCCGCCGCTCGGCGTGTTGCAGGATCGCGGCTTCCGCGTGGCGCTCCTCACCGACGGGCGCATGTCGGGCGCATCCGGCAAGGTGCCGGCAGCGATCCACGTCACGCCGGAAGCGGTTGACGGCGGTCCGATCGCCCGCATCCGCGAGGGCGACATCATTCGCCTGGACGCGGTCAAGGGCACGCTCGAGCTGCTCGTCGATGCAGCTGACATGGCCGAGCGCGAGCCGGTGACTGTCGATCTCTCCGACAATGAATTCGGCATGGGCCGCGAACTCTTCGCCCCGTTCCGCCGCGCCGTTGGACCTTCGGACCAGGGTGCGAGCGTGCTCTTCCACCACTGAGCGGGTGGCTTCTGGCAAAAAAACCCGCGGGGAGCTCCAAGCCCCCGCGGGTTCTTGTTTTCAATCCAGTGATGGTGCCGCGTCCTGGCGGACGGGCGGCTTCAGGCTCGAATATCGAGAACGTAGTCGCGATGCGCCGGATGGGTGCTGTAGACGAAGATCTTGTTCAGCTCCTTCTGCGTCAGCAGGCGCAGGAAGCGGACGTCGATCGTATTGTTGGCGTTGACCTTCATCAGCAGGCAGCCGACCTTGGTGATGCGGGCATCCGGAATATCCAGATAGAACTGCTTCGGCAGGCTGAACTGGGTCAGGATCGCGAGCGTCGCGCTGCTCATCGAAATACGGACAATGTCGCAGCGGCGCGAAGCCGCGTGCATGACGCCCTTTTCCGTATATTCGATGCGCGCGGCGTTCATGGTGTCCTCCATCTTGAACCGCGCCTCGCGGTCATACATGAAGGATTCTTCCTTGCTCAGGAAATGAGATTTTGGCTGTGACGGATTGGAAGCGGCCACGTGCTTATCCCCCTCATAAATTGACGAGGAAAAGGTAGCAGCCGATCTTTAACAGAAAGTGAGAATTCGGCCCTTCCCGCACAATTCTTGCGACCATCACCCCAAAAATGGCCGCCTCACTTCCGGTAGGTATGGCCGGTTGCGTCAAACAGATGCAACTTCTGCCTGTCGGCGGCAAACCGCATCCTCTGTCCCTTCTTCACATCATAGATGCCGGGCAGCTTGACGACGATCGGCTCGCCCGGGACCAGGCCCTCGATATAAAGCAACGTCACTTCGCCGAGCGCTTCGACGATCGACACTTCACCTTCGAAAAGGTAGCCGGCGCCATCGGCAATCCGGAGATCCTCCGGACGGACGCCGAAGCTTGCCTGCTTGCCGGTTTCCGACGCGTCGGTCGCCACATCGAGGGTCACCGACATGCCGCCGGTCAGCGTCACCGTCGTCTGGCTTCCGGTTCCGGCGACCGTCGCCGGAATGATGTTCATGGCCGGCGAGCCGATGAATTTCGCGACGAAGAGGTTTGCCGGGCGCTCGTAGAGGTCCAGCGGCGCGCCGACCTGCTCGATATTGCCGGCGGAGAGCACGACGATACGGTCGGCAAGCGTCATCGCCTCGACCTGATCGTGGGTGACGTAGATCATCGTCGTGTCGGCCATCTGTTCGTTCAGGCGGGCAATCTCGATGCGGGTCGCGACGCGCAGCGCGGCATCGAGGTTGGACAGTGGCTCGTCGAACAGAAAGACCTTTGGATCGCGGCAGATGGCGCGGCCGATCGCCACGCGCTGGCGCTGGCCGCCGGAAAGTGCCTTTGGCAGGCGATCGAGATAATTGGTCAACTGCAGGCTCTCGGCCGCCGCCCGGACGCGGCGGTCGATCTCCTGGCGGCTTTCGCCGGCGATCTTCATGCCGAAAGCCATGTTATCGAACACGGTCATATGCGGGTAGAGCGCATAGGATTGGAAGACCATGGCGATGCCGCGCTTGGAAGGCGGCACGTCATTGACGAGATGGCCGTCGATATACATCTCACCGCCGGTGATCGCCTCGAGACCGGCGATCATGCGCAGAAGCGTTGACTTGCCACAGCCGGATGGACCGACGAAGACGATGAATTCGCCCTGCTTGATATCGAGGTCGATACCATGGAGAACGTCCACGGAACCGTAGGATTTGCGGATATCCTTCAGCGTCAGTCCAGTCATTTCTCTCTCCCCTTAGGCGAGACGGGCGAAATACGCCCCCCAGGCCGGAATATCGATCTTGTCGCCATAGTTGTTGCTGGTAAAGCCGTGCCCCGTCAATGCCTGCCATTCTCCCGCCGGCAAGGCGACGCCGGCCTCGGCCGGGCTCATGTTGAATATGCAGAGCAGCTTCTCGTTGCCGTATTCACGGGTAAAGACCAGGCTATCTCCCTGCGGCTCTTCGAATTCGATCTCGCCCTTGGCAAAAGCGGGATGCAGCTTGCGGAAGGCGATGAAGCGGCGATAGTGCTCCAACACCGAGGCTTCGTCGCCCTGCTGGACGCTCACGGCGCGCAGGATATGCTCGACCGGCACCGGCAGCCAGGGCTTGACTGTGGAGAAGCCGCCCTGGGCGACCTGGCTGTCCCAGACCATCGGCGTGCGGCAGCCGTCGCGGCCCTTGAATTCCGGCCAGAACTGGATGCCATAGGGATCCTGCAGATCCTGATAGGCGAGATCGGCCTCGGTCAGCGCCAACTCCTCACCCTGATAGAGGCAGACCGAGCCGCGCAGCGTCATCAACAACGAGGCATAGAGCTTGGCGAAGGCATCGTGATCGGCGACCAGCCCGCCCCAGCGGCTGACGTGGCGCATAACGTCGTGATTGGAGAAGGCCCAGCAGGCCCAGCCATCGGGTGCGGCGGCTTCGAAATCTTGCATCACCTCTTCGACGCGCTCGGCCGTCAGCGGATCGGGCGCCAGGAACTCGAAGGCGTAGCACATGTGCATCTTGTCGTTGCCGGAGGTGTATTCGCCGACGATTTCAAGGCCGCGCTGGCTGTCGCCGACTTCGCCGACGGCGGCAATTGCCGGGAATTCTTCGAGAACGGCGCGGAAGCGCTTCAGGAAGGCAAGGTTCTCCGGCCGGTTCTTGTCGTAGATATGCTCCTGGAAATTATAGGGATTGACCGCCGGCGCCGTCGAAGCGTTGCGGCGCTCAGGCGCAAGCGCCGGATTGTCGCGCAGTTGCGTATCGTGGAAATAGAAGTTGATGGTGTCGAGGCGGAAGCCGTCGACGCCGCGGTTGAGCCAGAAGCGGACGACATCAAGCAGACGGTCCTGCACCTCAGGATTATGCAGGTTCATGTCCGGCTGCGAGGTCAGGAAGTTGTGCAAGTAATATTGCATACGCGTCGGATCCCACGCCCATGCCGAGCCGCCGAAGATCGACAGCCAGTTGTTCGGCGGCGTGCCATCCGGCTTGGCGTCGGCCCAGACATACCAATCGGCCTTGGCGTTGGACTTGCTCGAGCGGCTTTGTACGAACCAGGGATGCTGATCCGAGCTGTGGGAGATGACGAGGTCGATCATCACCCGGATGCCGAGACGATGGGCCTCTGATATCATCGTGTCGAAATCCACCAGCGTGCCGAAGATCGAATCGACATTCTCGTAGTCGGAAACGTCATAACCGAAATCGCGCATCGGCGAGGTGAAGAAGGGCGAGATCCAGATGGCATCGACGCCAAGGCTTGCCACATGCGGCAGGCGGGCGGTGATGCCCTTCAGGTCGCCGATGCCGTCACCGTTCGAATCCTGGTAGGAGCGCGGGTAGATCTGATAGATCACCGCGCCACGCCACCAGTCCTTGTCGGGGGTCGAAATCGATAGGGAAGCCACGTTCATGGAATATCCTGTTTGAAGTCACGTTCGGAAATGGTCAGCCCCCTTTAACCGAGCCCGCCAGCAGGCCACGCACCAGATAACGCTGCAGCCCAAAGAAGACGAGCAGCGGCACGATGATGGTGACGAAGGCCGACGCCGTCAAAATCTCCCAATTGCCGCCGCGTGAGCCAAGCAGCGCGTTGAGGCTGCCGGTCAGCACGAGGTGGTCCTTGTCGGTGCCGAGGAAGACCATGGCGACGAGCAGGTCGTTCCACACCCACAGGAACTGGAAGATGGCGAAGGAGGCGAGTGCCGGAAAGGACAGAGGCAATACGATGCGGACGAAGATCTCGAAGTCGCTGGCGCCGTCGACGCGGGCGGATTCGATGATCTCCTTCGGCAGGCCGGCGATATAGGCCCGCAGGAGGTAGATGGCGAGCGGCATGCCGAAGGCGGTATGGGCCATCCAGATGCCGGGATAGGTCTTGGACGGCTGGCCGAGCAGGTTGCCGATCTCGTTGTAGAGGCGCAGCAGCGGGATCAGCGACATCTGCAGCGGCACGACGATGAGGCCGACGACGAGGGCAATCAGCAGCCCGCGGCCGGGAAACTCCATCCAGCTGAGCGCATAGGCTGCGAAAGCGGCGATCAGGATCGGAATGATCGTCGCTGGGATCGTCACAGTCAGGGAGTTGATGAAGGACTGACCGATGCCCTCGCCGGTCAGAACCGTTTTATAGTTCTGCATCGTGAATTCCGGCGGTGCGGAGACGGATGCATAGATGCGCCGCGGGCGTTCGTCGGGCGAGAAGGCGACGTTCTTCATATAGCGATAACTGCCGTCGCTGTTGATCTGCAGGCTTTCGCCATCGCCGAGATCGGCCGTCATGCCGGCGTCGAAAGCGGCCGGCTGCTGCACCCGGTTGCCGAAAGCCTTCACCGAGCGGCCGGTCTGTCCCTCCAGCACGTTGCCTGTGATGACGTAATTGGCGCCTTCCTGCCGTTGCTGGTCCGGCGTGCCCAAGCGCACGGCGACGGTCTGCGTCGAGCCGACGAAGGCCGTCCACCAGCCGGAGACGACGATCTGGTCCTTGTCGCGCAGCGCGCTGACAAAGATCCTGAGCGTCGGGATCAGCCAGACGATGACGATGAGCAGAACGGCGGCATGAACGAAGAGACGGGCGGGGCCGATCTTGAAATAGCTTCCAACAGCGGTCATCTCAGTGGCCCTTCAGTTCGCGATTGGCGCGCCGCACATTCCAGACCATGATCGGCGTGACGGCGAGCATGATGATGATGGCAATGACGGCGCTTCGGCCGGAATCGCCGCCGCCGCGAAACAGCCAGTTGAACATCAAATTCGCCAGCACCATCGTCTGCCACTGGCCGTTGGTCATGGTCAGCACGATATCGAAGACCTTGAGGACGAGGATGGTGATCGTCGTCCAGACGACCGCGATGGAGCCCCAGATCTGCGGCACCATGATGCGCCAGAAGATCTGCCAGCCATTGGCGCCGTCGATGACGGCGGCCTCTATCGTCTCCTCGGGAATGCCGCGAAGGGCAGCCGACAGGATGACCATGGCGAAACCGGTCTGGATCCAGATCAGGATGATCATCAGGAAGAAGTTGTTCCAGAAGGGAACCGAGATCCAGACCTCAGGTGTGCCGCCGAACGTCTGGACGATGGCGTTCAGCAGGCCGATCTGGACGTCGTTGCCGCCGCGATATTCGTAGATGAATTTCCAGATGACCGAGGCGCCGACGAAGGAGATCGCCATCGGCATGAAGACGATGCTCTTGGCGATATTGCCCCACCAGATGCGATCGGTCATTACGGCGATGACGAGGCCGAAAAAGGTGCAGGCGGCCGGCACCACGGCAAGCCAGAGGATGTTGTTGAAGATCGACTGGCGGAATTCGCGGTCGCCGAGCGCCCATTTGTAATTGGCAAGGCCGACGAACTGCAGACCGGCACGGTCGTAGAAGGAGAGGATGAAGGTCGCAACGACGGGATAGACGAGATAGACGATCAGCAGGAAGAGCGCCGGACCAATGAACAGCCACGGCCGGACGAGTGCACGGCGGTTGAGATTGCGGGATGCGGCGCGGATGTCGCCGTCCTTCACCGGCAGAGCGAGGTCCAGGATCTTGTTCGAAAAATAGAAATAGGCCGAGCACGCGACAACGGCGACGACCACGACGCCCAAAGCGGACACTATCTGCGACAGCATTTCGTCCCTCCCCTGCTTCCCCTGATCTTAATCCGACCGGTTGTTATTCTGACGGGTCAACGCCGGTCATCGTCAATCTATTTGTATTGCCCAATCACAATATATCCTGCGATGGCCGGGCTCTTTGCGAGCCCGGCCAGTCATGCAAGCCATGCCGCCGGCAAGCCGGCGGCATAATTTTGAGGATTACTTGATGCCGTCCCAGGCGCTCTGGATTTCGCCTGCAGATTCTTCGGCCGACTTGCCGCCGACGAAATCGACCATGCCGGTCCAGAAGGCGCCGGCGCCGATCTTGCCCGGCATCAGGTCGGAACCGTCGAAGCGGAAGGTGGTGGCGGAGGTCAGGATCTCGCCTTCCTTCTTCATCTGCGGGTTGGCATAGGCCTCGGTGCTGACGCCCTTATACGGCGTCAGGAAGCTCGACTGCGCCATCCAGACCTCATGGGCGATCGGGGTCTTCAGGAAGTCGATGAAGGCGCGGGCCGTCTTCGAGTCCTTGGCGATCGAAACGAGCGTGCCGGCGCCGAGAACCGGCTTGCCGAGTTCGGGATGCGAAGCAAAGGTCGGCATGTAGAAGAAGTCGGCATCCTGGCCGAGCTTCGTACCCTCAGGGAAGAAGGACGGGATGAACGAGGCCTGATGGTGCATGTAGCACTTCGGCGGAACCGCGAAGAGGCCCTTCGGGCTGTCGCGGAAATCGGTCGAGGCCACGGCCGCGACGCCGCCATCGACGTATTTCGCGTTCTTGGCGAATTTGCCGAACTCGTCGATCGCGGCGACGACGGCCGGATCGGTGAACTTCAACTCGTTGGTCGTCCACTTGTCGTAGGCTTCCGGCGGCTGCATGCGCAGCATGATGTCCTCGACCCAGTCGGTCGCCGGCCAGCCGGTGGCGCCGCCGGAACCGAGACCGATGCACCAGGGAACGCCGCCATCCTTGACGATCTGATCGGTCAGGGCATGCAGTTCTTCCATGGTCGTCGGGATCTTGTAGCCGGCTTCCTCGAAGTTCTCCGGAACATACCAGACCAGCGACTTTACGTCGGCCTTGTAAGGGAAGGCGTAGAAGGCTTCCTTGCCGTCCTTGCCCTTGTAGGTGCCGTAACCGACCCAGCTGTCGCCGGCGCCGTAATTGTCCTTGATCCACTTGGAGTTGTCATCGCCGAGCGGTGTCAGGAAGCCCTTGCTGGCGAGATCGGCCAGCAGGCCCGGCTGCGGCAGAACGGCAATGTTCGGGGGCGAGCCTGCCTGCGTATCGATGACGATCTGCTGTTCGTAGTTTTCGGAAGAGGAGTATTTGGCATCGATGCCGGTGGCTTCGGTGAAATAGGCAAGAACGCTCAGGAAGAACGCCTCGTCCTCGCCGCGCCACGGCCCGAAGATCGTCAGCGGCTGACCCTTCAGATCGGCATGAGCAGCCTTGAACTCGTCATAGCTCTTCCAGTTGAACTTGGAATCCTGTCCCGGGGCAAATTTCAAATCGGCCGCGGACGCAGCACCGGCAAAAAGCGCTGCCACGGCAACGCCCATCAAAAATGACTTTTTCATGTGATCAACCTCCCATCACAATCCCCCGCGCCGAATTCCCTCCAAAAGAAATTTCAAAGCGCTTTGACACCCAACTCATTCCACTGTCGGTGGAATGGAGTCAAGTCAATTCGCGAAAACCCGCCGTATACATGCTGGATATCGCGGCGCAGCAATGCCTATCGGGAAATATGGAGCGATTTTTCTTGAGTCAAGCGCGCCAGATGATACATAATTGAAAGCGCTTTGGATGCCACTGGGAGGCGACAGGCCTTTTCAGGACGGCTGACAGGCGGGCCGGGAGGAAGCATAGCAGGTGAATCTCAAACAGCTATCGGAATTGCTGGGACTGTCGCAGACGACGGTGAGCCGAGCGCTGAACGGCTATCCCGAGGTCAACGAGGCGACCCGGGAGCGTGTGCTCCAGGCTGTCAAGGAGACGGGCTACCGGCCGAACAAGGCAGCGCAGCGGCTTGCGACCGGCAAGGCAGGCTCGATCGGCCTCGTCATGCCGACGGCGCCCGGCCACCAGTCCGACGTGCATTTCGGTGAATTCCTGGCCGGGCTCGGCGAAGAGGCCGTCCGCCACGATTTCCACTTCGTCATCATGCCGGCCGACCCGGATGACGAGGTAGCGGCCCTTCGCCGCCTTGCGATCAGCGGCAATGTCGATGCTCTGTTCGTCGCCTATATGCGCGGCCACGACCCGCGGCTCGCGATGCTGAAATCACTGTCGATGCCCTATGTCGTGCACGGCCGCTCCTTCGGTTCGGAGCCGGACTATCCCTATCTCGACATCGACAATGAAGGCGCCTTCTACGATGCGACGCGGCTCTTGCTGCAGCTCGGCCATACCCGCTTTGCGCTAATGAACGGACCGATGCATCTCGATTTCGCCATCCGCAGGAAGAACGGCGTCATATCAGCCCTTGCCGAACGCGGGCTCGCGCTCGCGGAGGGTTGCATGAGCCACGCGCTGATGACGGACGAGCGAGGCCTGCTGGCGATGGAACATTTTCTGCAATTGCCGGAGCGGCCAACAGCGATCCTCTGTTCCAGTACGGTGCTGGCGCTCGGCGCGATCCGCGCGGTCAACCAGGCCGGATTGCGGCTGGGCGAGGATATCTCGCTGATCGCTCATGACGACGTGCTGCCGCTGCTGAAACCGGAAAGCTTTTCCGTGCCGCTGACGACGACGCGCTCTTCATTGCGGGCGGCGGGTGTGCGCATCGCGCAGCGGCTGATCGGCACCGTGAAGCAGGCCGGCCCCTTCCCCGACCAGGAGCTCTGGAAGACCGAGCTGATCGTCAGGGCTTCGACCGGCCCTGTTCCCCAGGCCTAGAACAGGATGATTTTAGGCCGGATCGGACTAAAATCCGAATCCTGCTCTACATCATATAGTTAGAGCATGATGTCGTCCGAAAACCGCTCACACTTTTCGGCATCATGCTCTCATCAAAACTGTGGCGGTGTCTGCCCTGCAGTGCGGTGGGCGGCGATAACCGTGTTGGCCATCAGCATGGCGATGGTCATCGGTCCGACGCCGCCGGGAACCGGGGTGATGGTGCTGGCGACCGCCGAGACCTCCTCGAAGGCGACATCGCCGACGAGCCGGGTCTTGCCCTCGCCTCTTTCGGGGGCTGCCACCCGATTGATGCCGACGTCGATGACCGTCGCACCGGGCTTGACCCAATCGGCCCTGACCATCTCCGGCCGGCCGACGGCTGCCACCAGGATATCGGCGTTGCGGCAGACCTCGGCGAGATTCCTGGTCCTGGAATGCGCGATCGTCACCGTCGCATTGGCGTTGAGCAGCAATTGCGCCATCGGCTTGCCGAACAGGTTGGAGCGGCCGATGACGACGGCGTTGAGGCCGGAGAGATCCTCGCCGTGGGTGCGGCGGACGAACACCATGGCGCCGGCCGGGGTGCAGGAGACCAGCCCGGTCTTCAGGTCGCCAGTGACGAGCTTGCCGGCATTGACGACGCTCAGGCCGTCGACATCCTTTTCCGGCAGGATCGACTGGATGATCGCCTCGCTGTCGAGCGGCTTCGGCAAGGGCAACTGCACCAGAATGCCGTGGATCGACGGATCGGCGTTGAGGGTGGCGACAAGGGCTGCCAACTCCTCCTGCTTCGTTTCGGCCGGCAGCGTGTGCTGAACGGACTTGAAGCCGCACTCCTTGGCCATGCGGCCCTTGGAGCCGACATAGGCGTGGCTTGCCGGATCGTCGCCGACGATGACGACAGCAAGGCCGGTGGTGACGCCGGTACTTTTTTCCAACGCTGCCGTCGCACTCTTGACCGTCTGAATGACCGATGCAGCTACGTTCTTGCCGTCGATTACTGTCGTCACGCGTCTCTCCGCCCTGTTTCGCGTCAATCTATGGATAGTTGACGAGCTTCAAATGCTCGCTAACGCCCTATCCTGTCGGAAAGCAGCAATGCAATATCAAAAATGCAAGGAAATGTTCCTTCAACGCAGCGGCTGTCGCGCTTCGAACGCATGAACACGAAGCCGGTCGCGCAGGCCGGAGATCTCGGAGCGCAGCACCTCCATTTCGTCGACTGGCGCGGGGTCCTGCGCGGGCATCGACGGCAGTGGAACCTGTGGCCGGGGCGCCTGCGTTTTCTTCCTTGCGGGATCGGCGACGGGCCGACGCAGCCGCAGCAGGAAAGCCGCGGCAATGCCTATCGCAAGGCCCGCCGCGGCACCAGCCAGCCAACGGCCGGTCGGGCCATCGGTGCCCAAGACTGCGGTTGCCAATGCCGGCTTCAGGAGAACGATACGACCGTCGGTGGCGGTTTCCACCGCCGCGGACGTCGCCTCTTCGAGGCGCGAGCGCGCGGCATTGGCCTTTTCGCTAAGCTCGGTCAGGCGTGACAAATCGACGCCGGTGTCCCGGCTCTGGGCGATCAGCGTATTGCGGCGGTCGTTCAGGCCCTTGCGCGCATCAACGGCGGCCTTGGCAGCGAGGTTGGCAGCCTGGGCAAGACGGGTCAGCTCCTTGCCCATATTGTCCTTCAGACCGTCGGTTTCGGCCTGCTGCTGCAGGAGGCGCGGATGGCGCGGGCCGAGCTCGGCCGAAAGCTGCGCAAGCGCTGTCCTGGCGACGGCATATTTGTCGCGCCAGCTCTGCAGCGCCGGCGAAAGCATATCGGAGGGAAGCGAACCGTCGAGCACTTCGGCAAGTTTTGCCGCCTTGAGCCGGTCGGTCTGCGCCTTGGCGGCAAGAATATTCTGGTCGGCCGCTTTCAGATCGGCATCGAGCTGGTCGATCTGGCGGCGAAGATCGATCGCCACCTTGACGTTGCCCTCGCCACTCTTTGCAGTGAAGGCGGCAAGCTCCGCCTTCGCCTCGTCATAGGTTTTGCGCAAGGCGGCATCGGTTTCGACGTCGCGGGGTCCGTCTGCCGTAGAAACCGCTTTGGCAAGCCCTGCGGCGATGCGCATGGATTTGCCGCTGTCGCCGGTCGTCACCCTCACGAGGATCGTGCCGGCAGCGGCATCGGGCAGTATCTCGACCGCATGCTTCAGCGTCGCCTCGGCGCGCGAGGCCGGATCGGCGGCAGCACCGGTCGCCGAGAGGAGATCGAGCGCGACGCCGAGCGCATTGGCGCTGGTGCCGGCAAATTCGGGATCACGATCGAGTTTCAGGGCGGCGACCGTCGATGCAACCATGCGCGCCGACAGCAGCCCTTTTGCCGCAGCCTGGGTGAAGGCAGCGCGGCTTGCAGCATCACTCTTCACCGCAAGTGTCGCCTCGGCACGGTAGAGGGCCGGCGAAGCCGGCATCAGCGCCGGCAGGCCCGCGCCGACGATCGTCGCGGCGGCCACCATCATCGCAAGACCAATGCCGCCGACGCGGCGGCGCGGCGCGGCCGGTCGGGGCTCGACGGGTTCTTCACGAACCGCGGCCAGCGGTTCGGGTGAGATCACAGGCTCGTCGGCCACAACACTCAGCTCTTCATCGCCCGCCGGCTCCTGAAGAAGCGGATGGCCGACGTCGTTGGCGGCCCGGAGGCGGTTGCCGAGGATGGTTTCGATGCGGTCGACCAGAGGTGCCGTGCGCACCGTCCTGGCGCGCTGCTCCTCCAGCACGCGGCCGATGGCGCGCAACAATTCGGCCTCGGGCGGCGCGATATCAGGCCGGCTCGATCGGGGCGCCGCATAGGAATCGTCATGGGGGCGCGGTCCTGTGGCTGCGCGATCCTGGAAGTTGTTTCTAGCCCTGATATCGTACATTTGCGCCACATCTCATGCACATGATGGCCGGGTTCGCTCATCCGCACGGACGCAGATGATTAAGCCACTCTAAATATTCATGGCAAAGAAATGGTTAACCGCAGCGGGCAAGAATTGTTGAGTCGCGCGACGCTATGAGGTCAGCTTGCCCTCTTATGGTCCGACCGCGGCTGCAGCGCGCTGCCGTGCTCTTCCGGATGGCTAAGGATCCTTTCGCGTCGGCGGAAGCGGTAGCGCAGGACATGGAAAAGGAAGACCGGGATGCCGACAACGTAACGGCGCCAGAGGCGCGTCGGCTCCTGCAGCAGGCGATAGGCCCATTCCAGGCGCATCATCCGCACCGTCCTCGGCGCACGCGGGACGGCGCCGGAGACGAAGTCGAAGAGAGCGCCCACCGTCAACACCAGGCGCGCATGATCGGCGCGAATATGATCGTGAACCCATTTCTCCTGCAGCGGCGTCCCCATGCCGACGATCAGGATATCGACCTTCTGGCGCTCGAGCTCCTCGATGACATCCGTAGGATCGACCTTGTCGAAGTAACCGTCGGAAACGACGACGAATTCGTGCCAGGGCGTGTGCCTGCGGAAGTTTTCCGCCGCCGCCTCGACGACCGAACGCTCGCCGCCGATGAGGCCGATGCGACGCGGCGCCTCCATGAAGGTCAGGAAGGCCGGCACGAAATCGGTGCCGTTCAGATTGGCGGGAAACGGCGAACCATGGGCGATCTGCGATGCGATATTGAGGCCGATGCCGTCCGGCAGCACCAGATTGTGCGACATGATCCGGTAGTATTCGTCGTCGCGCAGCGCGGTCAACATGTTGTGGGCGTTGACGAAGCAAACCACGGTCTGGCCGACGGGAATGGAGGCCAGCTCGTTGATGAAAACGAGGGCGTCGTCCCAGCCGAGATCGCAGACCGGCAGATCGAAGATCGTCCGCCGCGATGCGAGCACCGCGAAGTTTGCAATCAGATTCATTCCTACCTCCTGCCGAGGGTGCTGCATGCGCCCGACATCCCGGAAAACAAGCCCATATTTCCGCACCGGAGGTCTCGAAAGGACCGGTCGCGTCCCGCCGGACGGCGTCGCTCCGATCTCGGATAAGCGGCGCATGCCAAGCTGTGACTCCTGATATAACAGGACGGCTTCAAACAACCCTTAGGAAAATTCCTTGGATTTCCATGCTCGTATAAGTAGATTATTAACCACATGCGCCAACGACAAGCGGCGCCCTCGGGCGCCGTTTGTCGTCGATGAGCTAATGATGCTTAGTGGGTCGCCGGCGTCGGTGCTTCGGCGGCCGGTGCGGTCTCGACGATCTTGACAGGTGCACTCACCTTCTTCGGCTGGCCGGCGGAGCTTTCCTTGACCTCTTCCTTGGAGAGATAGTCGAGCTGTTCCAGCATCACGTCGGCAACGTATTCGCCGCCGAGGCGCTCGTTCATGCCCTTCTTGATTTCCTCGCGGAAGGCCTTCGGATCGAAGGACTTGATGTGGGCGATATCGACCATCTTGTTGCCGACGAGCAGGCTGAAAAGCTCGTCCGTCGTCATCTCGCTCAGCGGCAGCGTCACGCCTTTCAGCATGTCCTTGTTCATCATGAACGAAACGCGGCCGAGGAAGTAACCGGTGATCGCACCGTTGCCGATGATCGGCACCGTGATCGTTTCGCCCTTCACCAGTTCAAGAGCGCTCTGCTTGGAATCCGTTGCTGCGGGCGCCGGCGCCGTCGCCAGGTACACCGAGAAATAGACCGATGCCAAGGTGATGGCGCAAACCCAGACACCGGTGAGGACGAGCTTGATCATCAGTTTCCACGCGCGGCGAATTGTTCCTGGGAATAGGTGCCGTCGGCATCGGCGTCCTGAACCGCGTTCTTCAGGAGGTCGGCGACGGCGCGAACCGCTTCGAGATGCGCCTCGACGCGACGGGCATTCAGAACCAGTTTCTTCTTCAGTCCGTGCAACTGATCGAGATGGGCAGCGGCAAGCTCGGACGGATCGGTGTCGCGGAAAAGCATCGACAGCTCGTAGAGGCAGCGGCTCTTATGCGCGTTGGAGACCTTGAGATCGAACTGCGGATCATTGCCGATCCGGGTGTTCTCATTGTCGATGATCATTTCGAGGCGTCCGAGAACGGATTTGATCCTGTATTCGTTCGAAACTATTTCCATTGTAACCCCGGTTATGCGTCGTTTGGAGCATGATGCCGAAAAGTGTGCGCGGTTTTCGGACCACGTCATGCTCTAACTATTTAATTGAGAACAGGATTCGGATTTTAGGCCAACGGGCCTCAAATCATCTTGTTCTGTCGGTCTTGGCTTCGGCGGTCGGCGTGCCAAAGGTCTTGCGCTGGAAGTCGTCGATCATGCTGAGCGCAGTGTTGCGGTCATCATCGTTGGTGGAGGCATTGATGACTTTGCCTTCCTGCCGGCGCAATTGCTCGCTGTACATCTGCTTGGCGATACCGATGCCGTCTCCCTTGGCCATGGTGTTGCCGAGCTGTTCGGCCATCATGCCCTTCCAGATATCGCCGGTCGCGCCCTTGCCGTATACGTCTTCACTTTCGCTCGGCAGCATGGACTTGACGAAATTCTGCAGGACCATGGCCTCGAACTTCCGGTAGCTTTCCGGAACGTCCTCCGCCTTGGTGCGGTTCTGGATGTTTGCGAGGCCGCTCTTCTGGCCGATATGATCGAGAACGTCGACCGTATTGGAGAAGCCCTTGCCATTCTCGGCGAGGCTTGTTGCGGCAAAGGCCGCACGATTTGCCTTCAACTTTTCCTGGGCTGCCTGAACCTCCATGGGGTCGGCAGCTTTGACAACATCCAGGACCAAATCACTGGGGGGCGAAATAGCCACGTTACAATCCTCTGAATTTAAGATCGTAACGACTATGGTTTTTGAAGCTTGCTGGAGGCTGGCGTTGCGAATTGCTGATCGATGACATCGTAGATGGCGTTGTCATCTGCCTCGCGGCGCTCGGCCTCGAGAGCTTCCTTCATGCCGTCTTCGAGGCGGTCGCCCTTGGCCCGCTCGCGTGTCAGCCGCATCTCGTGGACCTGCTGCATGCCGGTCAGCTGCTGGTCCTTGATGGTGAGCCTGCCGAATCGATCGGCGTAATTCTGCGAGAAGGCGTGGTGGACGGGGTCCATCGAGCCGAGCGCCAGGATGACATCGTCCATCGCCACATTGACCTCGACACGCTGACGGCTGGTTTCGGCCAGGTCGTTCTCGGCCATTCTTTCGATATGCCGCTGCACTGAGAGCAGCCGCTTGAGCTTTTGGGAGCGCTTCTTTTCGATCATATCCGCCTCATCGCCCGATATAGATCGAGCCGAAGGACTGGCCGAACTGGTTGATCAACGCCGCGATCGAGAAATAGATCAGGAAGAGCCCGCCCATCAGCAGATAGGGCGTGGAAATGAAGTAGACCGGGATCTGCGGCGCCAGCTTGTTGATGAAACCGATCGAGACGTTGAAGATCATGCCGTAGATCAAAAACGGGCTCGACAGCCGCAGCATGATGTAGGTGGTCTGCTCCAGCGTGTCGGTAAAGGAGATCAGCGTCGCGCGCATCTGCATCAGGCCGCCGAAGGGCATGGTCGTGTAGGAATCGATCAGCGCGCGGAAGACGATGTGATGAAAATCCATGATGAAGAGAATCATGATGCCGGCAAAGGTAATGAAGCCGGAAAGGCTGGTCTCCGGCGTGTCTTCGAGGATGTCGGCGGAACCCGGCTGGGTGTAGCCGACCATCATCGCGATGATCGTCGCGGCGAACTGCATGCCGATCGTGTAGATCCTCGCCAGCATGCCGTACATCACGCCGATCAGCGATTCGCTGAAGATCAGGCCGATATAGGTTCCGGCACCGGTGTGAACGGCCGGATAGACGGTGTCCCAGAGCAACGGCATGACGGCGATCGAGAGCGCGCCGGCGATGAAGACGCGCAGCTGGTCGGGCACGCGCGCCGAGGAAAAACCCGGAAGAGCCAGCACACAGCCACCGATCCGGCAGAAAACCAGAAACAGCGCGAGAACGGTCCCTTGCGGGTCTGCTATCATGAAATAGAGCCCAAAATCTTTATCTCGATGCCCTTGGCCAGTTCGACATGCGACAGGACCGGGAGCGTGGCGAACAGCCGTTCGATGATCATGCGCACATAGGAGCGTGTTTCCGGCGATGTGACAAGGGCGAATGGCAGGCCCCGATCCATGAACTCACGGATAACTTTGGTGGCCTGCTCGCTGAACTCTTCCAGGCTGCGCGGATCGATGTCGAATTCGATCACCTCGCCCTTGGCGTCGCGCTTCAGCGCCTGGTGGAAAGCCAGATCCCACTTGCTGCCCAGCCGCAGCACACGCAGCACGCCGTTGTCGGCGAGGTCGCCGCAGAGCTGCTGCGCCATGCGGATGCGGACGTGCTCGACAATCTGCTCCGTTTTCCTGACATGCGGGGCAAGCTCGGCCACCGCTTCGAGAATGAGGTGCAGGTTGCGGATCGAGACGCGTTCGGCAAGCAGCAGCTTGAGCACCGCCTGCAGGCCCGAATAGGACATGTGCGACGAGCAGATCTCGTCGGCAAGCTTCTTGTATTCGGGATCGAGCCGATCGATCAGCACCTTCACGTCCTTGTAGGACAGAAGCTGCGGCAAGTTGTTGCGGATGACCTCGCTCATATGGGTCAGCACGACGGAGACGTTGTCGATCGGCTGGAATCCCTCGCGTTTCAGATCGTCGGCGAAGTTTTCGAGGATCGAGACGGCAGGCATACCGAAAGCGGGTTCACGGATTTCGTCGCCGGGAATGCTCGGCCGGCGGCCGGCGCCGGTCACGACGAGAACTTCGCCGACGCGCAGCAGGTTGGAGGCGACCGTCGTGCCGTGGATGCGGATCTGATAGGACTTCTCGGCAATGGCGATATCGTCGGTCACCTTGATTTCGGGCACGACGAAACCGTATTGTGTGGCGAACTTCTTGCGCATCTTCCCGACGCGGAAGGCGAGCTCCTGGTGGGCGCCAAGCAGGCGCGTCGAGACCATCTTGCCGAGTGCGAGCTCAATCTCCGAGGTGCGCAGCACCGACTTGACCGAATCCTTTTCCAGCTCCTTGCTCTGGACGACCTTCTTTTCTTCCTGCTCGCGGCGAAGCTTGTTTTCAGCTTCGACCTGACGCGGGATGAACCAGGCGCCGAAAGCGAGAAGACCGCCGAGGATTACGAAGGGGACAAACGGCAGGCCCGGCATCAGGGCCAGCACGAACATCAGCACGGCCGAGACGGAAAGCGCGCGGGGATACCCGCTCAACTGGTTGACGACCGCCTGGTCGGTCGAGCCAACGGTGCCGCCGCGAGAGACGAGAAGGCCGGCGGCGAGCGAAACGATGAGGGCCGGCATCTGCGAGACGAGGCCGTCGCCGACGGAGAGCTTGACGAAGACGTCGGCCGCTTCGCCGATCGGCATGCCGTGGCGGAAGTAGCCGATGATGATGCCGCCGAAGACGTTGATGCAGGTGATGATGAGGCCAGCGACGGCATCGCCGCGCACGAACTTCGACGCACCGTCCATCGCACCGAAGAAGGAGCTTTCCTCCTCGAGTTCCTTGCGCCGGCGCTGGGCTTCCTTTTCGTCGATGATACCGGCCGAGAGATCGGCGTCGATCGACATCTGCTTGCCGGGGATGGCATCGAGGGTGAAACGCGCACCGACTTCGGCGATACGCGTGGCGCCCTTGGTGATGACGATGAAGTTGATGGTGATGAGGATCAGGAAGACGATCAGACCGATGACGAAGTCGCCGGACATCACCAGGCTTGCGAAACCGGCGATGACGCCGCCCGCTGCTTCATGGCCCTCATTGCCGTGGGACAGGATGACGCGTGTCGTCGCGATGTTCAGCGCCAGCCGGGTCATCGTCGCGATCAGCAGAATGGTCGGGAACGACGAGAAGTCGAGTGGTTTCTGGATCCACAGCGAGACCATCAGGATCAGCACCGAAAAGGCGATCGAGAAGGCCAGTCCCATATCGATCAGGAAAGGCGGGATCGGCAGAAAGAGAATGCAGATGATGCCGATGATGCCCAGGGCAAAACCGACATCGCGCAGGCTCGGGGCGACTTTTGGAAGGGGCAGTGCAGGTGGTTGCGCCATGACGATTCCGTCTCTTCATGAGAGGAGGCGGACATGCGGCCCGCCCAATTCGGATCGAGAGTTAAATGGCGAAGCTTGCGCGAAGGTGGCCCGACCGTTGCGCACTTTTGCTGGAACTGCTCCAGAGCATGATGCCGAAAAGTGTGAGCGGTTTTCGGGCGACATCATGCTCTAACTATAAAATGTAGAACAGGATTCAGATTTTGGGCCGACCCGGCCTAAAATCATCCTTTTCTAGAAGCCGGACTGGATGCGCGAAAAGACCAGATTGGTGAAAATGGAGATCTGCGAGCCGGCGAAAGGTGCGGTGACGCCGACCGTGATCAGCACCGCGACGATCTTCGGCACGAAGGTCAGCGTCGCTTCCTGCACCTGGGTCAGCGCCTGGATCAACGCAATGATGAGACCAACTGCCATCGCGACGATGACGGCGGGACCCGCGGCAATCAGGACGGTCCAGATCGCCGCCTGGAACAGATCCAATGCATCAGCTTCATTCATTTGAAGGCAACCTCATATCGCCTTGAAGTGGCCCCGCCGTGGCCGGACCGCCATTGATTGGTATCAAGCGCGCCATACGGCGCACCGGCGCCGTTAGTATCAGGTATCGCTGGTCGGCGCCTTGTCGGCAACAGTGATTCCCGCCTGCACGAGTATATTACCGCCAGCCGAGGTTGTCGCAATGATTCCATCGGAATAAACCTTGACGGATTCGATGGTGCCTTTGACGGTGCCGTCGGCGCTTTCCATGTATTTGCCGACGTAGCCGCTGGCCTGGGTGAGGCTCGAGCTGGCGAGCAGCGTATCCAGCTTGGTGTTGGTCTGGATCGTCTGCTCGACCTGCGAGAAGCTCGCCAGCTGCGACATCTGCTCGCTGGCGTCGACCGGATCGGTCGGATCCTGGTTCTTCATCTGCGCGATCAGCAGCTGAAGGAAATTGTCGTAGTTCAGCGTCGCCTTCTGCTGGGCCGTGTTCGTCGTACTCGTCGAACTCGTTTTGGCCACGCTTGACGTTGCATCTACCGCCATGGTGCAATCTCCCTGCGAATCTGCTCGACCATCGTCGGCGGCATTTCGTGGTTGTTGAGGATATTGTCTTCGATCGCGTAGAGGCCGCGGATCGCCTTCAACGCATCGAAGGCGCGGCCCGTCGAGACGAGTGCATCGATGCGCTTCAGTTCGGCGAGGATCTCCTCGTTCTTGAAGCAGGAGAGCAGCATGGTGATCGACTTGCGGAACAACGCCGTCGAGTGATCCTTGCCCTCAGGGTTGATGAGGATCATCTGCGCAATGAAATAGAGCTGACGCAGCGGCGTTGTGGCGCCCTCCGGCTGGAGGACGTGATTTTCCAGAAGGAACGTCACATCATTCAGGAATTCCAGCGCGACCTTGCGGTCGACGCGCAGGACAGCGCCGTTGATGAAGATTCTTTCTCCGGCTTTCAGAGAAATGCGAAGTGTACTTTTCATTTAAGTCCATCCCTGATGATGGTGGTAACGTCGATGATGCCCTGGTAGTTATTGGACTGACGTTTTCTGATCCTGTCGCATTCCTTCAATATCCAGATTGCGATCGAGATGAGGTTGGCCCTGAGCCCGATCTCCAGCTGGTTGTCGGGATGTTTGAGATCCTCGATGAAACTGATCCACACCCGGCGGGTATAAAACAGGGCTTCAATGGCTTCCCGGCCGTATTTTTCCTTTTCGCGCGCCAACGACAGCAGGTCTATGGACCGGTCGAGAACCTGCCATTCCCGCTCTTTCGCGTCGGCCACCGAGTCCTGCATGACTTCGGCATATGAGAACTGATACATTCATGCATCCTTCTTTATTGCGCGCCTTTGCTCATCAAAGGTAGTTTACTAGACTCAACTGCTGGATCTTCGAGACGATCGTGTAAGCGGTTTCAAGCTGCGTTTCCAAAGTCTTGACGAGGGTCGAGGCTTCGTAAGGATCGACACCCTGGAGATCGACGAGCTTGTTCTTGATGATATTCGACTGGGCATCGAGGGCGTCGTTGGACTTCTTGACGCGCTCCTGCGAAAGGCCGAGCTGGCTTGCCTGCGTCACCAGGCCGCTGGTTGCCTTCGTCGTATAGCTGATCGCCTGCTTGGACACCGTGCTCATCGCATCGCTGCTGAGATCCTGGCCCAACAGCGCCGAGGTCATCACCGAGGCGAGCGCGAAGTAACGCATGCCCTCGGAATTGGCATTGGTCGAGGATTCGATCACTTCGGAGTTGCTGATGCGGCTCGTCATGTTCTGGTTCGATGCCTGCGACCAGCCGGTCGTCGCGTTGGTCCAGTTGGCCTGGCTAAACATCGGCTCCACCGTCGTGGTGATGAAGGTGCTCATTTCGGCGCCAGTCAGATCTTTGACCGCCTTCGGGAGTCCTGCCGCATAAGCGTTCAGGGCCGTAACGATGGCGGCACTCGTCGCGGTGGTCTTGTCGGTCAGCGGCTGCACATCGGTATTGATGCCGGAGAACAGATATTCGCCGTTTACCATGGTATTGGCCGTGTCCATCATGGTGGACAAGGCGCTGGTGGCGGACTGGATGGCGACGGTGATGCTGCCGGGGTCGTGGCTGCCCTGGAGCGCCGTCAGCTTCGAAACCAGGCCATCGCCGACATCCTTCATCTTGGAAAGGCCGAGCTGCGAGGATTCCATGCGCGCAGTGACGAGCGAATTGCTTGCTTTGATCGAGTCTATCCTGTCGACCTCGCGGCTGAAGTCGACGCTCCTGGCAGCGTTGCCGCCGAGCGAGATACCGATATCCGCATAGACGCCCGTCGTCGCTTCCATCGTTGCCTTGGTCATCTGGTTCTGCCCCTGACGGATCGTCAAGCGCATCGCGTTCTGAATGGCCGAACTTGAAATAAAAGAGCTCTTCATGGCTTAACTCGCAATATCCAGCAATGACTTCAACATTTCGTCAACGGCGTTCAGGATCTTGGTCGCCGCCTTGTAGGACTGCTCGATATCGAGGAGCAGCGTCAGCTCCTCGTCGAGGTTGACGCCCGTCTCATTCGAATAGGCTTCGTCGGAGCGTGACAGCGCCGCCGAGGTGTTTTCCGCCGCCGTCGTGGCGTTGCTGCGGTACTGCTCGAGCCAGCCGAGCGAATTCGTCGCGAATTCCATGATGCTGACGTTCGAATCGATGCCCGTCGTGGCGTCGAAGCCGACCGTCGGTCCCGCCGCCGGGTCGAAATCGATGTCGGAGCCCAAGGCGGTATAGAGACGATCGAGGTCCGTCGTGTAGCCGCTGAGGTGGGTAGGATTGTTGACGAGGCCGGTAGCATTGATGCCGCCATCGCGCAGGCGCATCGGATCGCCGCCCTGCGAGGTGATGACGGTGCTGCTGACGCTGATGGTCGACGCCATGCCGGCAACCGCGGTGGCGCCGGTATCGACCGTGCCGCCGCTCCAGGTGAAGAGACCGGGCACATAGGCCGGGCCGGCCGCCGTGTTCTGCTCCTTGAAGAGCGAGACCAGGCCGCGGGCGATTTCGTCGAGCTGCTTCTGGAAGTTCGGGGCGATCTCGTCGCGGACCTGGAGGAGAGACTGAAGGCTTCCCTGCCCTGTCGTCGTCGATCCGCTGCCGCGCGGAAGGGCCACACCGTCAACATAAACCGAATTGCCGACAGTGGTGGCGGTATAGATATCCTGAGACTTGAACGTCACGGTGCGCGGAACCGTCTCGAAGAGGATCGTCCCGTCAGACGTGCTCAGCACCATGTCGTTATTGTCGCGTGTCGTCGTGTTGACGCCGACGATCTGCGAAATCTGCTTGAGAGCCTTCTCACGTTCGTCGAGAGCTCCGGATGCATCCGCACCCGAGGCCGTGGCGGTCTTCACCGCATTGTTGGCCTTCTCGAAGTCGCTGAGGAGCGTGTTCAGCTTATCGACCGCGGTGGCGATCTGCTTGTCGGCGGTGGCGCGAACGTCCTGAACGGATTGCGAGGCATTGTTCAGCGAGTTGGCGACGTCCTGGGCGGCGGTGATGGCGCCCTGGGCGGCGACGGTGCTGCCCGGCGTCGTGCGGAAGGCCTGAAGCTTCTGCTGAAAAACACCGAGATAGGTGGATGGCGACGTTTCGTAGTCGTTGCCACCCACGATCGACTTCAGGTCCTCGAGACCGCCGAGCAACGCCTGCTGGGCGCTGTCCTGAGAGGATGTCTTCAGGTATTGACGCAGCAGCGCATCTTCCTGCGCCCGGTCGATCTTGACGACCTGGGCACCGTTCAAGGACGTAGTGAGCATCGCCTGCCGGCGCACATAATCTTTGTTGCCCGCATTGGAGATATTGTTCGATACCACGCTGCTCTGAGTGCCGGTATTGTTGAATATGTTCTGCGCGGTATTAAGTGCGGATGTGAGCGACATGGCTTACCCGGTACCTTGCTTATCTCTTGAGGTTGACGAGGACGTCCATAATGTCGGACCCCGTCTGGAACACCTTGGAATTGGCGGTATAGCTGCGCTGCGATTCGATCATCTCGGTCAATTCGCCGGCAAGGTCGACGTTCGAGCCTTCGAGGGCGCCTGACTTGATGGTGCCGAGACCGTTGGTCTGCGGGAAGCCGGTAACGGTGACGCCGGACTGACCGTTGGCGCTGTAGACGTTGCCGCTCTGGAGCGTCAGCTTGTCGGGGCTGGCGACGTTGGCGAGCGGGATACGGTAGAGCGGCTTGTTGGTGCCATCCTCGTACTTGGCGTAGACGATGCCGTCGCCATCGATCGTGACGTCCTTGACCGGGCTTGCCGCCTGGCCGTTCGGCGTACCCGTGCCGGCAAAAGCGGCGCCGAGCTGCGTGAAGCCGGAGAGATCCATTTTGATGGTCTGACCGGTCACAGTATCGGCGATGTTAACAGAGCCCGTCGAGTTGGTTATTTTACCGTTGGCGTCGAAATCGAGCGTGGTTGTGCCAACGGCGCCGCCAGCGCTGTAGGGAAAGGAGGTCGTGCCGCCCGTTGCCGCATTGGCGTTGCGGAAGATCGCAACTTGCCAGCTGCTGTTAACGGCAGGAGGTGCCGGCGGAGGCGTCGCCGCGACCGAAGTCTTGGTGAAGTAGAAGTCGTACATCACCTTGTTGCCGAGCGTGTCGTAGGCGACCATCGAGAACTTCTTGGTGTCGGCCGTCGTGGTGGCGGCGTTGGCGCTCGGCAGCGTCGCAGGAGCGACCGGGGCGATGTTGGCGCCGGAATCGAGATTGCCCTTGAAGACCCCGGATGTCGAGGCGATGGCGGTCAGCCCTTCCTGGTTGACGTTGACAGGAACGAGGCCATCGAAGCCGTTGACGACGACAGCGGGAGAGCCGGCGTCGTAGGAATAGCCCATCAGCATGAAGCCGGCGGCATTGACGAGATTGCCTTCGTCGTCCTTGGTGAAGTCGCCGGCGCGGGTCAGAACCGGCGTGCCGTCCGCACCCTGAACGATGAAGAAGCCGTCGCCCGAGATCGCAAGGTCGGTGCCCGAGGTGGTGTAGGAAATATCGCCCTGGTCGGAGACAGACTGGCGGACCGAGGACTGAACGCCGCCGGAATTGTAATTGCCGCCCGAGGAAGGCAGAACAAGCGACGAGAAGCTCGTCGACACGGACTTGTAACCGGTGGTGTTAACGTTGGCGATGTTGTCGGCGACCGTGCTCAAGCGGTTGGCCTGAGCGTTCATCCCCGATACTGCCGTCTTCATGCTGCCGAAAATGCTCATCTGAAAACCTCGTTTTACCTGTTATGCACGAGAGTATTTGTCGGGCCTTGCGTGAAGCTGTCTGTCATGGCGAGTTGCGAGGCCAACTTTGAGGTTCAGCCGGGCGCCGCCGCCCGACCGGGAAAATCAGGCCCAATCGATGCAGTAGCCAAGGAAGCGCTTGGAATCGACCGGATCGACGCCGAGCTTCTTGCGCAACTTCTTGCGCAGCTTCGAGATGTGGCTTTCGACGACGTTCTCCTCGACCTCTTCATCGAAGATGCCGTAGATAGCGTTGAAGATCTGGGTCTTGGTGACCCGGCGACCGCGATTGGCGATCAAATATTCGAGGATGCGGCGCTCGCGCCGGGGAAGTGCGAAGACTTCGCCGTTGATCTCGGGGTCACGACCATCCGAGTAGACGCGGATCCCGCCGATCTCGGTGTAATTGGTGATCGCCTTCAGCCGGCGCCGGATCGCAGCCGCCCTTGCGAGGATCTCGCGGGGATGCACCGGTTTGCGCACCACGTCGTCGACGCCGCAGTCGAACAGCGCAAGGGTGTTTTCGAGCGAGTGCTGGTCGCTGACCGCAATCACCGGAGCCATCGACCGATCCCGGATCGCCCGGGGCAGTTCGAAGTTGCGCTGGCCCTGACCGATCAGAAAGGCCTCGACTGCAGCTATATCGGAATCAGCGGCGGTCTGTACCCACTCGCCGAATTCCGCCGGATCAAAGCCGGTAGAGGGAATGCCCTCACGCCCGAACAGAGATGTGTATCCATCTTTCACGAGCTCACGCTCATCAACCACTACGATCATTCGTCCGCCTCCGAATCAGTGTGGCACTTCGATGATCTATGGGTACGAATCGCACGAATCGGCGACAACTCGTTAAAGTTAATGGCAGAAACTAATAATTGATTAAGATCTGTGTAGCGATTTGATCTATATCTAGTGGGTACGCCTGATTATGCACACCAAAATTTCGTGGAAAAGTTAACGGTCGGTTAAATATAACTTGCGCAGGGATTCACGCCGGATTCCTGCCACATTGTGACACAGTTTCGTCACAATACGGCTCTTCCCTCTTTGGTTGAATCAATTTTGACAAAAGTTACTCGCATTGGGAGTCCACTTGCCATAGCCCGTGGCGACCAGATTGGCGATGACGCGGCAGACATATTGCTTCTGTGCCGGATTGTTGTTGGGTCCGGCGTGGTATCTGGCTACCGCCATCGTCCATGTCTCATGACGGTCATGCAGGTTGCGAAGGAATTTTGCAGCATACTCCACGTTGCGATGCGGGTCGAACATCTCCTCGGCGGAGCCGAAGTTTTCGCCGTGATAATAGTGGTTGATCTGCATGCAGCCAATGTCGATGAGCTTGGCACCGCTGTTGCGGGCGACATCGAACTGCCTCATGGCGTCCTGCTCCGAGGGCGGAAAGATCGCTTTGCCTTCGACGTTCATGGCATAGGGATAGAGCGAGCCTTTGCGGCCGGTCTCCGTCAGACCGACCGAATAGAGGATGCCTTCCGGGATGCCGTATTTAGCCGCTGCCGACTGGATTTCGCGTTCGCAGGCGCCGGTGGAGGCAACCGCCTCAGAGGTAAACGCCGCCAGTGCCGCTGCTGCCACCAGTACGAGCGTCCTCAATACCAGTCTCGCCTGCACCATTGAAGCCTCCGTCCGTCCGCTGTGCCGTCTGATTGTGGCGCTCGCGCGCCTCGCCGCCCTGGCCCTGCTGGGGAGGCGATTGCTGCTGGGAGGCCTGGCCCTGGTTGCCGGCGTCGGGACGCTCGACCGGCGCCATGCTGATGGTGACGTTTTCGACTGCGTAACCCTGGCTGCGCAGAGCTTCGAGAATCTTGCCGTGATCTTCCTTCATTTGACGGTAAGCCGCCCCGGTTTCGACCTTGAGGTCGACGTTCAGGGCGTCGCCGGACAGGCGCATGGTCGCCGTCACCAGGCCGAGATCGAGCGGGTTCATCTGGATCTTCAGCGTATTGACCACCTTGCCGGTGCTCGTCCATTCCGCTGCGTTGGAGAGCGCCGAGCTCGGCTCCATGGCGCGCGCCCATTCGAATCGCCCGAGAGAGCAGCGGTCACGGCGGCGGAATTCGAATTCTGCATCAGGCCGATATAACGGCGCGATTCGAGCACCGAAACGTTTTCGACATCGGTTTTCTTCGAGCCATCTTTCTGACCGGCCTGATCGGTGCCGATCTGGACATCCATCGAGACGCCGCGGCCATCGGCACGGCTGATCCTAAATGTTTTGCCATCGGCAGCTTCGGCAGCCTCCGATCCGGGAACCTTGATATTATCTGCCGTGCCACTCTCGACGTTGCCGCTGACTGCGGCAAGAGCGTCGGACGCATGGCCGCCCGCCGTATCGAGTTTCTTGTCGGCCGTTCCAGCCTCATCGACCTTGGCGGAGACGTGATGCGCGGCTGCCGCCGTCGGCAAGGTCACTGCACCATCGGCAGGTTCCTGCTTCAGCAGGCCGAGAACATCGGAAATGCCGCCGTCATCATCGTCGCTGGCGTTGTCCTTATCGGTTTCCAGCGCGTCGGCCTTGGTGTGTTTGCCGCCCTTGGCTGCCGGAGAGACCTCGTCTGCGGGACTGTCCTTCGGATCGAGCTTGCCGAAGGCGAGATCGGCCGGCATTTTGATCTCAGCCTTTACGGGCTTTGCCGCGGCCTTTTCAACACTGGCAATCGTTTCCGGCTGAACATCAGCCTGCGCCCTCAGAACGGCGTCGCCAAGATCGATCAACGGCTTTGCGCCGTTGCGGCCGCGGATCGTCTGCGCCGCTTTCTCGGCGCTGCCATCGGCAACCACGCCCTGATCCGGCTGCGCATCGTCGGCATCGTCATTGGCAGCACTGCCGCTTGCCTTGGCCAGCGCGTCGGAGAAGCCGTTCTTTTGGCCGGCGGCATCGTCTTTTCCGGCCGGTCGCGCAGATTTCGCAATCGCGGCGGACTCCGCACCGGGGGCTCCGCCCGAGACGCTCATATCCATCATTGTTCGTTGCCTTCCTGCGCCAGAAGACCGTCGATCTCGTCGAGCTTGGATCGATTGGTCGTCACAAATGCGTTGAATGAGGGGTCGGTATCCCGGCTTTGGCCAGTCGATGCCACACCTCCTGGAACAGGCTCGGGAAGCGCGCTTGGCGTTCCCGGTTGCGTAGCTATAGCCACAGCCTTTTCAGAAGTGATTTCTTGATGGTCAGTGTTAGGATCCGAGGCTTGCGTCAGGCTTGCCGGGTCGGGAGCGCGCAGGATCTGCTCGGCAACCGATCGCGCCGCCTCCTGCAGCGCCTGATCCCGCGGCGAAAGCGCGTTGCCGTCGATGCCGCTGACATTCTTCGCTGCCCGGTCGATATCCTCTGTCGGAAGGCCGGCCATACCGCCATAGAAATCCGCGAGCGGACCGAAGGCATTGTCGGTGCCGGCGCCCAGCGACTGCACACGTTCGACCGCCATGCGCGCCAGTTCCGGCTTGCCTGATATCGCGGCTGCGCGGGCAATACGCAAATAGACCTCGCGCTGGCGCGGAGCGTCCATGAACGACAGGATGTCGATGACGTCCTGTGGTTTCACGTCGTGATCGTGACCGACGACGAGCGTGACGAAAAGATCGGCGAACTGGCTGGCATAGGGCGAATGCAGGAAGCGTCTGACATAACGCTGCGAATAGGCCATTCCCTTATCAAGCATTCCCTTGTCGACGCAGATGGCAACGGAGCGGCGCAACGCCGCCTCCTCGACGATCGTACCGGGTGCTGCAAGACGCGCCTGGTCGTAGAGATCCAGCGCGTCAGCCGGTTTCGTCGCGATCAACACGTTGCCGCCGATCAGCGCAAGATAGGGGCCGATCTTCTTGTCGCGATATTCCCTGGCCGTATCCACGAGCGTCTTGGCGACGAGGAGCCCCTTGCCGCTCAGATATTTGCGCAGCACATCGGTGACGCGGTTGTCGAAATAGCCGTTGACGTCGTGGGCAATCAGATATTCGAGCGTCTGGGGATTGCCGCCGCTCATCGCGTAGATCAGCGCTGCGTCGACATTGCGGTCGTCGTCGAACGTCGAAGGATCGACGGTGCGCAGCCGTTCGTCGATCGTGCCCAGCATGAAGCGCTGCATCTCGCCGGCCGAATGATCGCCACTGACGACGGAATCCTGCACGAATTGCAGCGACCGCAGCATCTTGTACGGCGCGAGATCATCCGGATCCTGTGCATTGCCTGCGGCCGGCGAAAACATCGCCAGGCCAAGGGCCACAAATCCGACGTAGCGATGCTGCCGACGCGCCATTCGACTATCCTTGATCCGCCTGCACCAGAATCTCGATCCGGCGGTTGGTCGCGTTGAACGGGTCAGACGGCAGCTTCAGCCGACGGTCGGCGAAGCCGGAGACCTGCGAGATGCGTTTCTCGTCGAGCCCGCCGCGCACAAGCATGTAGTAGGCGCTCTGGGCACGATCCATCGAAAGCCGCCAGTTCTCGTTCTGCGTGCCCTTATACTGGCGCCCGTCCGTGTGGCCGCGGATGGCAACCGCACCATCCCTCGCCTTCAGGATCGCGCCGATCTTTTCCATGGCGAGCACCATTTCCTGGCGCGGAACTGCAGAACCGATATTGAACATCGAATCGTCGGTCTGGTCGGAGATGCTGACCAGCAATCCGCCCTCGGACGCCGTCACGCTCAGGCCTTCGGCGAGCTTGCCTGCAACGCCGCCGATCTGCTGGGCGATCTCTGCCTGCAATTGCTCGGCTTCCTTCTGCTGCTGCTCGGTCTCGGCGGCGCGCTTGTCCGCATCCTTCTGGTGATCGGCGTCTTTCTGAGCTTCGGCCTTCTTGTTCTCGGCCGACTTGCCGGCCGGCGCCTTGCCGTCCCTGGCGTCGACCGCGCCCTTGGTTTCCTTGGTTTCCTTGGTCTCCTTGGTTTCCTTGGCGGCCTTCTGATCGGTGGTCAGCGGTAAAGGCTTCATATCCTCGACCTTGGCGATCTCGCTTGTCTCGCTCTCGACCGCCTGCTGGTCGCTCTTGCCGGGCGGCAACGTCTTGCCGGCCGTCGTGACCTCAACCTGTTTCGTCCAGAAATCCGGATCGAAGGGATCACGATAGGCCTCGCCGCCATCGGCGCCGGTGGCCGGGCCGGAATCGGCGGCGCCGCCGTCGCCCTTGGCGCTGACATTGGCCTGCTGGCCGACTTCCTGGGCGATTTCGGCCAGAACCGAATAAGGATTTTCGAAGAAATCGGCCTCGGAATAATTGGTTTGGTCGCCTGATGTCGATGTCTGGTCGTCACCATCGGCCGCAGCCTTGCCGTCGTTCGGATCTTCTTCCTTCTGTTTCGACTTCTCCTGCTTCTCCTCGCCCTCGGCGTTGTCGACGGGCTTCTTCAGGCCCTTCTCGGTCGGCTTTTCGTCGGAGAGTTTGATCGGATTGAAATAGGTCGCGACCGAGGCCTTGGTCTCCTCGTTGGCGGCATTGACCAGCCACATGACCAGGAAGAACGCCATCATCGCCGTCATGAAGTCGGCATAGGCAATTTTCCACGCACCGCCATGGGCGCCATCGTGATCACCGCCGCCATGTCTCTTGACGATAATGATCTCGTTCTTGCCGTGGTGGTGGTTTTCGCCTTCGCTCATTCGAGAACTTTCTTCAAGCTGGCCGCCCAGGCGGACATACGGGTGACGATAACGGAATCACCGATTTCGACGGCAAGATCGATATCGTCGGTCTCAATGTGGCGAACCGCGCTAGCATGTTCACCGAGCTCGGCCTTCAAGATGTCGAAAAGCCGGGTCGGCCCCCTGACGACGACCGCTCCAGCCGCGCCTTCGAGGATCGCGTCACGCAGCAGAGAGGCGAGGCTCTCGGCAGCCTTGGCGGCAAGCGCCTCGGTCATCACAGGCGCGATGGCAACGGCGGCGCCGGCGCTGACCAGCTGCGCGACCTCTTCGGCGATATCGCGGATGCGGGATGCAATGACCGCCGCCGCCTCGACTTCGTAACGCAGCTTCAGCTCTTCGAGTTCACGCGCATGGACTTCCGCCAGCATCCGCGTCTCGAGTTCGTATTTCTCAGTCAGTTTCACGGTCGCTGCAGCATGACCTTCCGCATAGGCTTCGCGGCGCTCCGCCTCGACGTCGATCGCCGGTTCGCTCGGCATTTCGGGGAAAGCGTCGCCGCCGAAATCGTCCATATCAAGGATCGGCGCTGACGATTCCGGTTCACCGAAATCCTTCAAATACCGGGAAAGCGTAATGCTCATAAAAAACCATCCAGCATTCGGGAGGCATGCAGCATGCCCGCCCCCGCCCAAAGTGACCTTGCGCGCCGGCATCCCCTTCGAAACGGGCAAGGGCCTGACCCTGCGCCGGCACGGATCTGAACGATGCCTTCATGCCGGAAACTAAGAAGTCAAACTTGCGCGAGGATGAATGGCGCCGCCGCCACCCGTGATCGCGCCCCCCCCTACTCCAGCAGGATCAGGACCTTGCTGGCGGCGGTGTTGAGGATCGAGATCGCTTCGACGGCCATCTGCTTCTGGGTTTCGATCGCCTTCTGCCGGATCGAAGCCTCGTCCATGTCGGTATCAACGAGCGCACCGACGCTCTTGTCGATCGAATCGGACAGATCGGCGGTATAGTCGATCTGATCGTCGATGCGGGTCTTCATCACGCCGATGGACGCGGCCGTCGTCGTCAGCGAGGAGAGCAGCGCGTCGGTGACGTCAAGCATGTCGGTAAGTTGCGCATCGGTCGTGCTCTTGCCAATCGCAATTTCGGTACCGGTCGCCGGCGTGGTGGAATTGGCGTTCAGCAGATAATAATTCCGCGACGTCGTGCCACTGTTATTGATCGCATTGGCATCGACCGCCTTGGTGAACAGGCCGCCGCTCGCATTGTTCTTGTCGACGAGAATGGTCTGCGAGGATGGGAAATCGATGGTCTGGGCCTGATATTCGCCGGTCGGAGCGCGCACGAAACCAGAGATGACCTGCCAGTTCGGCGGCGCGGCGGTATCGCCGTTCAACAGCCAATTTTCACCCGCAAACGACGTCGATTCAACGACCGTCTGCAGCTGTTCCTTGTACTCGCCGATCTCGGCGTTGATCTTGTCCTTGTCGGCGCCCGGCTCTCTTGCCGAAACCAACTTGGCGCGAATGTCGCCTATGAGATCGATCGCCGAGTTCATCGCCGTGTAGGTGGCATCCACCTTGGCAGCGCCGAGACCGAGCGCATCTCCGATCGTTCCGAGATTGGTGCTGTCCGAGCGCATGACGGTCGCGACCGACCAGTAGGACGCATCGTCGGCGGCCGTCTCGATACGATACCCCGAGGACACCTGTTGTTGGGTCTGGTTGGCTTCTTTGTTGATGCTGCGCAGCACCGCAAGCGCATTCACCGCGGCCGCGCTGGTAATCTTAACGGTCATCGACAGGTCTCGGAATCGGGGTGATAGGGCAGGCCGGATTGCCGGCGGCGACTGAAGTGGCGTCATGCCTCCGGCAGAGTTTCTACCGGCGTGTCGCAAAAGCAAATCAACTCGAGGCGAAGTTAACTCGATAACAACCTGTTGGGCAAGAGCGCAGCACTGAGCCTGGCGCAGCGATCGAAGTGCCGACCAAGGCTTTGATATAAAAGAATAAACCGCGCCGTTTCGGGCGCGGTCCAGGAGGGTTTTCGATTGCTGCCAGACGATGGCGCAAGATTCGGTCCAGCTTCAGCGTCTGATTTAGCTGCGGAACAGCGTGAGGATGTTCTGAGCGCTGGAGTTGGCGATCGACAGTGACTGGATGGCCAGCTGCTGCTGCGTTTGCAGCGCGGTCAGCTTGCTCGATTCCTCTTCCATGTCGGCATCGACGAGGCGGCCGACGCCCGAGTCGATCGAGTCGCTGAGCGCGCCGACGAAGTTTTCCTGCAGCTCGATGCGAGTGGAAATCGAGCCGAGCTGCGACGCAGCCTTGGTCATCGCTTCGAGGCCGGCCTCGATTGAGGTCAGGGCCATGGCGATCTCAGGTGAGCCGAAGGTGCTGATATCCATCGAGTAGATCGAGCCGATTGTACCGGATGATGTGCCGAGAATGCCGGAGCTCGTCTCGATCGTGCCAGTCGTGGTCATGCCGAAGAGGACGTTGCCCGCGGAGCCCGAGTTCAGAATGTAGTCCGTTGTCTTGACCGAGACATTGCCGTTGCCATCGCGCACGAAGGTGGAAACGACGCTCTTGGTGCCGTCAGCGCCGGCAACCCAGTTTTCACCGGAGAAGGAAGCCGATTGCGCGATGCTCAGGAGCTGCTGCTGCAGCTGGCTGATTTCTTCCTGAATCTTGGTCTTGTCGACGCCCTTTTCGGTCGCGGCAACTATCTTCGCCTTGATTTCGCTGATGATGTCGATGGCGCTGTCCATGGCAGAGTAAGCGGTGTCGACCTTGGCGGCGCCGAGGCCGAGAGCGTCGGAAACGGCGGAAAGTGCCTTGTTGTCCGAACGCATGGTCGTTGCGATTGACCAATAGGCGGCGTTATCGGCGGCCTTTTCGACGCGGTAACCCGACGATACGTGGTTCTGCGTCGTCTCAAGGCTGTCGTTGATGCCGCGGAGTGTCTGAAGAGCGGCCATCGCCGCGACGTTCGTCAAAATGCTGGTCATAAAATGATTGCCCCTTGTTGGCAGATGGAAAAAAGGGACATTCCGGAAAGCTACCGGGAACGGGGACCAGCCTCATGCCTGTTAACCGGTTCTTAAATTTGGTTAACCCGCCGTCTCGTTGACCGCAGAAGACAGCATTATGGTTAATCAACAGTTAACGGAAATTAAAAAAGCCGCGCTCCATAGAAGCGCGGCTCGATTCTGGCTGCCCGCCGGAGACCGGCGGGCCGACGTTTCCAAGGGTTATTAGCCGCGGAACAGCGTGAGGATGGTCTGCGAAGAGGAGTTCGCGATCGACAGCGACTGGACCGCCAGCTGCTGCTGGGTCTGCAGGGCGCTGAGCTTGGAGGACTCTTCTTCCATGTTGGCATCGACGAGACGGCCGACACCGGAGTCGATCGAGTCGCTGAGAGCGGATACGAAGTTTTCCTGCAGTTCGATGCGCTTGGAGATCGAGCCGAGCTGAGCGCCGGCGCTGGTCATGGCCTTCAGAGCCGATTCAACGTTGGTCAGAGCCGACTGGATCTGGCCGAGGGTGAAGGTGGTGATGTCCATTGCGTAGACAGAACCGGTCGCACCATTCGAAGTACCGAGGATACCCGTGGAGGTTTCGACCGCGCCGCCGCTCATGCCGAACAAAACGTTGCCCGTGGAGCTGTCGTCGAGAATATAGTCGGTCATCACAACCGAAACGGCGTTGGAGCCGTCGCGGACGAACGAGGAAACAACGTTCTTGGTGCCGTCAGCGCCAGCAACCCAGTTTTCACCGGAGAAGGAAGCCGACTGAGCGACGCTCAGGAGCTGCTGCTGCAGCTGGCTGATTTCTTCCTGGACCTTGGCCTTGTCGACGCCGTTTTCAGTGGCGGCAACCAGCTTGGCCTTGATGTCGCCGACGACGTCGATGGCGCTGTCCATGGCGGAGTAAGCGGTGTCGACCTTTGCAGCGCCGAGGCCGAGAGCGTCGGAAACGGCGGAAAGTGCCTTGTTGTCAGAACGCATGGTCGTTGCGATCGACCAGTAAGCGGCGTTGTCGGAAGCCTTGCCGACGCGATAGCCGGACGAAACGTGGGCCTGGGTTTCCTGGAGACCCTGGTTGATGCCACGGAGAGTCTGGAGGGCTGCCATTGCAGCGTTATTGGTGTTGATGCTCGTCATAGTTTGCTTGCCCCTTGTTGGCAGATTTTAAGAAGGGACATTCCGGATTTTCGGCCGGCCCACAGCGATCAGCATCATGCCTGTTAACCATCTCTGTTAGGGTTAACTCGCCGTTTCGATGGGCCTAGAAAACAGCAAGATGGTTAAGGAAAGCTAAATCAGGATCGGAAATTAATCAAAAATATCTGAGGCTTAAAAGGTTTTTCATTAACCTTATATTAAAACATTTCGCGGCCGGGGATGACCCGGCCGCGAAACTTGGAAACCTTGTGCCGGCCGGTCTTAGCGGAAGAGCGACAGGATGTTCTGCGAAGAGGAGTTCGCGATCGACAGCGACTGGATCGCCAGCTGCTGCTGGGTCTGCAGGGCGCTGAGCTTGGAGGACTCTTCTTCCATGTTGGCGTCAACGAGACGGCCGACACCGGAGTCGATCGAGTCGCTGAGAGCGGACACGAAGTTGTCCTGGGCGTCGATGCGGCTGGAGAGCGAACCGAGAGCAGCGCCGGCGCTGGTCATGGCCTTCAGAGCCGCTTCAACGTTGGTCAGAGCCGACGCGATCTGGCCGGAGGTGAAGTTGGTAATGTCCATTGCATAGACAGAACCGGTCGCACCGTTCGAAGTGCCGAGGATACCCGTGGAGGTTTCGACCGAGCCGCCGCTCATGCCGAACAGAACGTTGCCCGCAGAGCCGCTGTTGAGAACGTAGTCGGTCGTCTTGATCGAAACGGCGTTGGAGCCGTCGCGGACGAACGAGGAGACGACGCTCTTGGTGCCGCTAGCGCCGGCAACCCAGTTTTCGCCGTTGAAGGAAGCCGACTGAGAGATGCTCAGGAGCTGCTGCTGCAGCTGGCCGATTTCTTCCTGGACCTTGGCCTTGTCGACGCCGTTTTCAGTGGCGGCAACCAGCTTCGCCTTGATGTCGCCGACGACGTCGATGGCGCTGTCCATTGCGGTGTAAGCGGTATCAACCTTGGCAGCGCCGACGCCGAGCGCGTCGGAAACAGCCGAGAGAGCCTTGTTGTCCGAACGCATGGTCGTTGCGATCGACCAGTAAGCGGCGTTGTCGGAAGCCTTTTCGACGCGATAGCCCGACGAAACGTGGTTCTGCGTCTGGTTGAGGCCCTGGTTGACGTTACGCAGCGTCTGGAGAGCGGCCATTGCGGAAGTATTCGTGTTAATGCTTGTCATAAGTCTGTCCCCTGGAAAACTAGATACAAAAAGGAGGACATACCGGACTATAGTACCGGCGATGACGGACCAGCTTCATGCTACTCGGCGCCTTTTTTGTTTGGCCCAAACCCGTCATGTCCAGGGCAATTTCGCAGCCAATGCTTGCCAACTCCTTAAAAATACGGGGCCCAGACCGGCTCCTCGCAGGGCATAGTTAATGCTTGCTGAATATATTCCTTGGCATCCTATCTTCCTTGAAAACCAAGTGTTTTCCCTAGGCTAAGGTCGGCATTTTCCCGCAAATACAGAGGCTCATTAAGCGCACCGGTTTCAAGCAAGCTTCGTATGCCAATGTGGCAGGCACCGGGATAGCACCATCGGACCGATCCGCCGTTTTTGCGGAGGACGGCCTGTCCGTGCCTCGGCGATCGACGCCAGAACATTTCCTTCACGGAGTTGGGTTTTGAACAGCAAAGTTTCGTTCTCTGCGGCATCCAAGGACTACCAGATGGGCCGCTACACACAGTCTTTGGCGACGCTCAATCAGCTGATGGATGTTCAGCAAGACGCCAAGACCTATGCGCTGCTGGCCAAGAACCTCGTGCAGCTCGGTTTCAAGGCCGATGCCGCGAAAGCCTATGGCCTGGCCGGCAGCTGTGAAGGACCGAATTCCTACGAATACCAGAAGCAGGCGGCCAAGCTGCACTACGAGACCGGCAGCGAGGACGATGCTCTGCTGATCGCCATGCGAAACCTCAGCAAGGCGCAGGAAGACCCGGAACTCGCCTTCATCATCACCGCGATCTATCTGAAGCGCCAGCAGCGCGATATCATCCGCCCGTTCAAGACGGTGCTGTCGCAGAGTGCCAATCCCGATCATATGCGCCTGGCGGCGCTGCTACTGAGTGACGACCTGAACGACGCAACCAACCAGAGCCTGTCGCGCAACCTCTTCAAGCGGTTTCCAGGCAATCTCGCATTCCGCTTCCTGCATCTGGTTTTCGCTCGCGAATTCAATGAGTTCGAGGAGGCAAGCAAACATCAGGCGGTGATCGATGCCTCACTCGCAAAGGGCGATGTCGAGATCCTGCGCAAGGATAACCCGTTCTATCATCTGCACTGGTGCGGCAACGAGGATTTCAACCGATATGCGACGATCGGCACCACCCCCCTCGACCCGGAACGGGTGGCCTTCCGCCGCAACCAGCCGCACAGCTGGTCGGACAAGATCCGGATCGGCTACATGTCATCGGATTTCTGGGATCGGCACGCGACGATGAAGCTCTTGCAGCGCATCCTCGAACTGCACGACAAAGACCGGTTCGAGGTGACGCTCTTCTGCCATACAGGACCTGAGTACCTCAAGCATAACAATACCGACCGCAGCCGCTGGGGCCGGGTCGTCACCGTTCACGGCTTCTCCGACCAGGGGATGCTCGCAGCGGTACGCGAGCATAATATCGACATCATGGTCGACCTGAAGGGCCATACTTCAGGCAGCCGCGCGTCGGCCTTCAATTTGCCGCTCGCGCCGGTGCATGTCGGCTGGCTCGGTTTCCCCGGCAGCACGGTCAATATCGATCTCGACTACGTCATCGGCGACCATTCGGTATTACCCGAGGTGGCCAAGCCCTTCTACCATGAGAAATTCTGCCGGCTGCCGGAGAGCTACCAGCCGAACGACCCGATGCATCGCCCGAAGCCGCGCCCTGTCACCCGCGAGCAGCTCGGCCTGCCGGAACACGCCTTCATCTTCGCGTCCTTCAACGGCAACCGCAAAATCACACCGGAGACGATCGACAGCTGGTGCCGCATTCTCAAGCGCGCGCCGAACAGCGTGCTCTGGCTGATGGCGAACACGCCGCGCAACCAGGCGAACCTCCTGAAGCAATTCCAGACGGCAGGGATCTCCGCCAAGCGGATCATCTTCTGCCCGCGCGCGCCCTATGAAGAGCACATCGACCGTCAGCAGGCGGCCGACATCGGCATCGACACCTTCCCCGTCAACGGCCATACGACCACCTCGGAGCAACTCTGGGGCGGCCTGCCGGTCCTGACCGTCAAGGGCACCAACTTCGCCTCACGCGTCAGCGAGAGCCTGCTTAGGGCCATCGACCTGCCCGAACTCGTTGCAGCCGACCTGCAGGCCTATGAGGATCTTGCCGTCGAACTGGCGCAGAACCCCGTGCGGATCGCGCAATACAAGGCGCATCTCAAGGAGAAGCGCTATATCGCGCCGCTCTTCGATGCCGAACGGTTCTGCGACCATCTGGAGCAGGCCTATGAAGTCATGGCCGACCGTGCCAAGCAGGGTCTTGCACCCGATCACATGGACATTCCGGCGCTGCCGCCGCGCACGGCGCCGTTCGCGGCCGAGTGAGGGCTTTTCGACCACTACGCAGCGCCGCGCATCCTTCGGACGCTCAAAGGACGTTTTAGCATCTCGAATTGCGGCATAATTAAAGAACCCGCCGGAGCGATCCGGCGGGTTTCTCATTGGCGAATATCAACCGGCGGCAGCCGGTCAGTTGAACGAACGCACCAGGCTGCCGACCAGCAGGTTCCAGCCGTCGATCAGCACGAAGAAGAGAATCTTGAAAGGCAACGAGATTGAGGTCGGCGGCAGCATCATCATGCCCATCGCCATGGTGATGGTCGCGACGATCAGGTCGATGACGAGGAACGGCAGCACGACGAGGAAGCCGATCTCGAAGCCGCGGCGAATTTCGGAAATCATGAAGGCCGGGATCAGCACCCGATAGTCGATCGGATTGGTCGTCTGGATATTCTGTCCGCGTTCGCGCGCCAGATCGACGAAAAGCGCCAGATCCTTGTCGCGGGTATTGGCCGCCATGAAGGTGCGGAAGGGTTCGGCGATACGCTGGACCGCCTCGGTCTCATTGATCTGATTGGCAAGCAGCGGCTGCACGCCGTTCTGCCAGGCCTGATCGAAGGTCGGCGACATGACGTAGAAGGTCATGAACAGCGACAGCGACAAAAGGATCATGTTGGAAGGCGTCGAAGAGAGGCCCATCCCTGAGCGCAGGATCGAGAAGGCGATGACGAAGCGCGGGAAGCTCGTCACCATGATCAGGATGCCCGGCGCGACCGAAAGAATGGTCAGCAGGCCGAATGTGCGGATGATCCAGGCGGCGACGGAGCCATCGACCGGGATCTTCAACAAGTCAGTCGGCAGCTGCTGTGCCACCGCCAGTTCCGGTACCGCCATCATGGCGGCAAGGAAAACTATGAGACGAATCATTCGATGACAAATGTCCTGAACATGACCTTCGATACCCGCCCTTGCGAGCGAAGGTCAACACGTTCCTGTATGTCATCCTTGAGATATTGAAAGCCGCGCGGCCCCTCGATCTGCTGAAGGGAAACGGTTCTGATATAGGCGAGGATATCCTGATGAATATCCTCTGAAACCTTGACATCCGGCGGCCCGTTGAACAGCAGCGCGACTTCGAGTCGGACCCAGTTTTCCGAGGGGTAGGCGAGGTTCGAGGTGATCGGTTCGAGTTGGACGACGTTGTTGGCCTCGGTCGAGATCCGCGCCAGACCTTCCTCGGCCTTCTTCTTGGCCTCGGCGTCCTTGGCCTGCTCGACCTCCTTGGCGCCCTTGACGTTGGGTGCGACGATCGTGCCGACCGCCCAGCCGCCGCCGGCGCCGACGAGGGTCAGGACGGCGATGCCGATGATCGTCATCAACGAGCCGGATTTCTTGTTCGGTTGACCTGCGCTTACGTCTGGCTCTGCCATCGTCGTTCAGCCTCAAAGCGGCGAGAAAAGATCGACGGCCTGCTGGCCGCGCGGAGGCTGCTGCACTTCCATCAGACGGCCGCGGCCACCGTAGGAGATGCGGGCTTCGGCGATCTTGTCATAGGAGATCTGATTTTCGGCATTGACGTCCTGCGGACGAACAATACCGGCGACGTTCAGGATGCGCAGTTCCTGGTTCAGGCGGACTTCCTGCGAGCCCGATATGACGAGGTTGCCGTTTTCGAGAATGCCGGTGACGACGGCGGCGACCAGAAGGGTGAGCTTGTCGGTGCGCTCGATCTTGCCTTTGCCGTCGGTGCTGGTGTCGGACCCATAGGTCAGGTCGGTCTTGGACTCGGGCGTCCAACCGAAGATCTGGGCGTTGACGTCCCAGTTCATGCCGCTCGAATTCTTGCGGCTGCGGTTGGTCTCGTTGTCGAAGGAGCCTTTGTCGTTGATCTGGATATCGACGGTCAGGATGTCGCCGACGTTGAGCGCGCGCGCGTCCTTGAAGAGGGCGGCCTGCAGATCGCTCCACAACGAATAGCCCTGCGCGACGGCGCGCGGCTGCTTCGGATAAAGCGCCATCTGCGGCGTCTGGCCATAGGCGAGGCCGCTGCCGATCGGGCTCATGGCGGGCGCACGGCCGATCTCGCTGACCGCCGTCGGAGACTGGCAGCCTGCAAGGAGTGCGAGGGCGGCGATCGCGGCCGGGAAACGCATATTCATGAAGGATCCTTCGACGTATTGGGATCGGACGCACTGGCGATGACGCTGGCGATGACCGCGGCCTTTTGCGGGTCCATCTCGTTGAGGATGAGGCTCGACTGCCGCGGGCCGAGCCGCATGATCACGGCAGAGGCCACCTCGATCTTCATGTCCTGCAACTGGAGCGCGGCCGCATCCGGTTTCATCTTCCTGTAGATCTCGGTGAGGCCGGCTTCCGCCTGCTTCAGGAAATCGTCGCGCCGCTTCAGCCAGTCCTGGTATTCGGCCTTACGCTTGTCCATCTCCGCCATGCGAGCGTCGATGTCGGCGCGAAGCTTTTCCAGTTCCTGCTTCTGCAAGAGGTAACGCTGGTCGCGGGCGGGATCGGCAATGTTGGTGCAGAACTGCTTGACCTCGTCCTGGGAGGTGATGTCGCCAGCCGGCGCATGTTCCTGCGCGAAGGCGCCGGGGATCGACAGAAGGACGAGGCCCGCGGCCGGCAGCGCCAGCCGGCGCAGCAGTTGCAGAACCGTCATGTCACGGTTGATGATATCAATCATTGCAGCACAAGCTCCGCCTGAAGGGCGCCCGCCGACTTGATGCCCTGGAGAATGGCGATGATGCCATCCGGTTTCACGCCGATATTGTTAAGGCCGGCGACGAGAGTCCTGAGGTCGGGGCCGTCGATGATGGCGACGCGCCCGCCGGTCTGCTCGGCGGCAATATCGGTCTGCGGCTGGACGGCGGTCCGGCCTTGCGAGAAGGGTTCAGGCTGAATGATCTGCGGCGTCTCGGTGACCTGAACCGTCAGCGTGCCGTAGCTGACGGCGACCGGCGAGACGCGGACGTCCGAGCCGATGACGATCGTTCCGGTGCGTTCGTTGATGACCACCTTGGCCGGCGTGTCGGTCTCGACGATGAGGTTTTCGATATCGGCCATCAGCCGGGTGAGATCGGCCGTGCGCGGCTTCTGGATCACGACCTCCTGCAGATCCTTGGCTTCGGCAACCGGGCCGCCGAAGCGCGCCGAGGCATAACCGTTAACGATGTCGGCGATACGAATCGCCGTCGAGAAGTCGGGGTTGCGCAGTTGCAGGACGAGATTGACAGAGTCCTCGAAGCGGGACGGCAGCTCGCGCTCGATAATCGCGCCGCCCGGAACGCGGCCGGCAGTGGTGACGCCCTCGGTCACGGTCGCCGCCTGGCCCTGCGCCTGAAAACCGGAGACGATGGCGGCACCCTGCGCAACGGCATAGATTTGTCCGTCGGCGCCGGAAAGCGAGGTCATGACGAGCGTGCCGCCGCGCAGCGACGTCGCATCACCGAGCGAGCTCACCGTCACGTCGATACGGCTGCCAGGGCTTGCGAAAGGGGGCAGGTTGGCGGTGACCATCACGGCTGCAGTGTTCTTGGCATTGGACTGGCCGCCCTGCGTCGAGATGCCGAGATTCTGCAGCATCGCGCGCATCGACTGTTCAGTGAAGGGCGAGGACCGGAAGCCGTCGCCGGTCCCCTGGAGGCCGACAATGAGTCCATAGCCGATCAGCTGGTTATCGCGGCCGGCCTGAAGGGAGGCGATGTCCTTGATGCGGGAGGTCAGCGCCCAGGCGGGCGCGACATCAGCCAAACTCATGGCGAGAACCGCGACAAGAGTGACGAAACGGAAGAACAATTTCATTTTGCCCTCACATGGACCGTGCCGTCCGCAAGCACCGTGCCGCTGACGATGACGCCGGAATCCATATTGCGGGCGCGGACGACCTGCCCGGTTGCGCCGTCTTCAAGCGGCGTGCCAGCGGCGGAAATCGTCATCGCACCGAGCGAGAAGACCAGGCGGATCGAAGAGCCGCGGGTCACCGTATAGGCCTCGCGCAGGGCCGAGACCGAGATCGTGCGGCCCGGTAACAGCGTGCGCTTGGAAACCATGCCTTCGACCTGCGAAACGGACTTGGCATAATCGCCGGCGAGGTTAGGGTTGGTGACCTCGACCTCCTGGAGCTGGCTGGCCGACAATGTGTCGCCGGGGTAGATGATCGTGGTCGGGACGACGGCATAACCCATGCCGGCGTCCGCCGACGCGGGCAAGACAATGCCCGCGACTGCGATCGTGGCTGCCGCCACCCATCCTGAGATGTGTGCTGCCCGGCAAAACATCATGTTTCGGCCCTTCCCTTACTTCAGGTTCTTGCTGACGATGGAGGCCATTTCATCAGCGGTGGTGATCACCTTGGAATTCATTTCGTAAGCGCGCTGGGCCGAAATCAGCTCGGTGATTTCCTTCACCGGGTCGACGTTCGAGGATTCCAGATAGCCCTGTTTCATGTAGGCGAAACCTTCCTCATCGGGATTGCCGATGACGGCTTCGCCGGAGGCCGCCGTCTCCTGGAAGAGATTGTCGCCGAGCGGCTGGAGACCCGCCTCGTTGACGAAGTCGGCAAGCGTCAGCTGCCCGAGTACGGTCGCGTCCGCCGCACCCGGCAGCTTGGCCGAAACCTGGCCGGAGCGGCTGATCGTCAGCTCGGTCGAGCCCGTCGGAATAGTGATGCCGGGAAGGACCTCGTAGCCATCGATGGTGACGAGCTGGCCCTGGTCATTCTTGTTGAAGGCGCCGGCGCGGCTGTAAAGCGTCGTACCGTCGGTCGACTGGATCTGGAAGAAGCCCTTGCCGATCAGCGCCACGTCGAGATCGTTGCCGGTCTGGGTCAGTTCGCCCTGGAGATGCAGGTTGCGGACCGCCGAGGTCTGGACGCCGAGGCCGATATTGGCACCTTCCGGAACGACGGCCTGGTTGGCACGGTTGGCGACACCCTTGGCACGTTCGGTCTGGTAGAGAAGATCGGAGAATTCGGCGCGGGCGCGCTTGAAGCCCGTCGTATTGATGTTCGCGATATTGTTCGCGATGACTTCCAGGTTGGTCTGCTGGGCATCCATGCCCGTTGCTGCAATGGCGAGCGCTCTCATGTGTTCGTCCTCAAATCAGTTACATCTGCATCTTGGTGACTTCGAGAAAGGCCGAGACGACCTTGTCGCGGATGGAAATCGCGGTCTGCAGCGTCTGCTCGGCCTGGAGCATGGAATCGACGACTTCACGCGTCGTCGCCGTTCCCTTGATACCGGCAAAGGACATGCTTTCCGCACCCTTCAGGCTGCTGACCGCATCGCTCGCCATGTTGCCCATGACGGAGGCGAAGCTCATGCCGTTGGCGGCACCCGCGGTGCCCGGCATGGCGGCGGCAGACGAGGAGGCGGAATTTTCGGTGTCGACGGCGCCAAGCGCACGGGTCATCGACAGGTTGCTGACATTCTGGACGCTGCTGATCATTGATTATTGGCTCTTCAGGAGGTCGATCGTGGAGGAGATGAGATCGCGGGTCTGTTTGATGGTCTGCAGATTGGCGTCATACGAGCGATTGGCTTCGCGCATGTCGGCCATCTCGACCAGGATGTTGACGTTCGGCAACTTGACGACGCCCTTCTTGTCCGCAGCCGGATTGCTGGGATCGAATTCGGTGCTGAAGTCGCCTTCGTCGACGCCGACCTTCTTGACGCCGACCGTCTCGACGCCGCTGGTGCGATCCATCTGCTGGCCGAAGGTGATCGTCTTGCGCCGATAGGGCTCGGCGCCGGGTGTGTCGCCGGTCGAGCGGGCGTTGGCGATGTTTTCCGAGACGATGCGTAACCGCGTCGACTGGGCCTCGAGCCCGGAACCGGCGATTTTCATTGCTGCTGAAAGCGGATCCATGACTTTACTTCCTGACGGTCATCAACATCATGCGATTGAAGGAACTAACCAGCGAGGTGTTCAAATCGTACTGGCGCTTGATATCGCCCGACTTGGAAAGCTCCTCGGCCAAACCGACTGTATTGCCGGATTCCTGGACCCCGATTTCCTGGTCGAGTGCGGCCTCCTTGACGTCGATATCGCCGCTGTTGCTGAAATCGTTACCGCTGAAATGCGCCGGATTGGTGCGCGCCATGGCGATGTCGGACTTGTCGAGCACCGCGTCAAAGGGCGTGACGTCCTTCGCGTGGAACTTCGGGGTATTGGCATTCGCGATGTTGCCGGCAACAACCTGCTGACGGATCGTCAGCCATTCCGCCTGTCGCGAAGCCAAGTCGAAAAGTTGGATTGGTTGCATGAAACTCTCCGTTTTTACTGTCCCGAACCTAGTGCGGTAATCTTGCGTGGGACTTACGGGAATTCAGGCTTCGAGAGGCTTTTCTGCGAACGCCGCCGCTATCGAAAGAACAGGGGCAAAAGAACAGGGGCTCCGGCCGGTTCGCGGCGGAGCCCCTGTTGCCAGGATTTGCGGTCAGGCTCAGTTGTTCTGGTAGGTCTCACCCTTTGAGGTGACGATCACCCATTTGCCATCGCGCTGCTCAAGTGTCGCAAGGCGGCTTTCATCGGGCAGGATCGAGCCGATGCGCACCACATACATGCCGGAGGGATCCTCGATCAGCGCCCGGCCGTTGGAGACATGCAGCAGGCGAAAAGAAGACTTCCCGGGGAAGGGCTGATCCTCCAATATGGGGCCGCCATCGCGCTCCTTGCCGAGATCGGACACCGTTGCGGTCGTCAGCGGATCGATCGGCGGGGCCTTCTTGTCCCCCTCGTTCTTGTTGACCATGGCAAGCGGCGAGACGCTGAAGACATTGCGGGCCGGCCAATCCGGCAGTTCGCGCGAATTGCTGCTGGTGGCAACATTGATGCCGAACTTGTCCGCGTTGAAGAACACGTACCAGGGGAAAAAAGCGGAGGCGCCGGCAAGCGCCAGGCCGCTGAAGGTCAGCACACGATCCAGGATGACGGTTTTCCTGCGCTGGTTCAGGGAAGCGATGCGTTCGTCGTCGAATTCAGCCACGTCTAGCCTCTCCTCTGAATGGGTGCGCCCTGATTGCCCATGCCGGCCGCAGCCTTGAGTGCGCCGGCGAGATCGGCGAAGGCATCAAGCGAGTCGCGATCGCCCGGAGACTGTTTCAGAACGTCGTAAATGATCGGCACCTGCTTGATCGCCATGTCGAGATCGGGGTCGGCCCCCTGGCGGTAACCGCCGATCATGCGCAGGTCGCGCGTCTCTTCGAAACGATGGATCAGTACCTTCAGCCGCGACACCAGCTTTTCCTGATCCGGCGTCCAGGCCTTGCGGGCAAGACGCGAGATCGAGGCGAGCGGATCGATCGGAGGATAACGCCCCTCTTCGGCGAGACTGCGCTGCAGGACGATATGACCGTCGAGGATGCCGCGCGTCGAATCGGCAATCGGGTCGTTGTGATTGTCGCCGTCGACGAGGATCGAGATGATCGCAGTGATGGTGCCGGCGCCCTCGGGGCCGGGGCCGGCGCGTTCCAACAGGCGCGGCAGCTCGGTGAAGACGGAAGCGGGATAGCCGCGCGCGATCGGCGGCTCGCCGGAGGCGGTCGCCACCTCGCGGATCGCATGGGCGAAACGCGTGACACTGTCGACGATGAAGAGAACGTTCTCGCCCTTGTCGCGGAAATGTTCGGCGATGGTGACGGCCGTCAGCGGCGCCATCTTGCGCAGCATCGGGCTCTCATCGCTGGTTGCGACGACGGCGATCGCCTTCCTCATATTGCTGCCGAGCGTATCCTCGATGAATTCGCGCACCTCGCGGCCGCGCTCGCCGACGAGCGCAATGACAACCTTGTCGAAAGCATCGGCGCGGGCGAGCATGGACAGGAGCGTCGACTTGCCAACACCGGAGCCGGCGAAGATGCCGAGGCGCTGCCCGAGGCAGAGCGGCGAGAAGATGTCGATGGCGCGAACGCCGGTCTTGAAGCCGGTCTCGACACGCTTGCGGGTCATCGAGGGCGGCGCGGTATTGGAGATCGAGCGGCGATCGAGCCCCTCGGTGATCGGACCCAGCCCGTCGATCGGCTCGCCGAGCGAGTTGACGGTGCGCCCACACCAGCTGTCCGACGGCGAAATGCGGAAGGCGCCCTTGCGGATCACGGTATCGTGGATGCCGATCGGCTCGCCGGGTTCGATCGGGCAGACATAGATCAGCTCCGGTTCGACGCGCACGACTTCGCCGAGATGGATGCCGGTCGCGGATTTATGGGCCACGAACTCGCCGAGACGAACATGGCGGGAGAGACCGTGAACCGTGTAGTGGCCGGCGGCGATGGTCTGCACGCGACCGCCATGGGCAACCGCAAATTCCGGCGATGCGTATCGGTCGACGAGGTGCGCCAGGTGCGCCAGCTTCGGGGAAAGGCCGTCCTCAGACAGTAGCGTGGTGCTCATGCTTTAGCTCTCGCCCTAAAATACGCCGCGTGCAGCTTGCTGCATGCGACGTATTTTTGGTCTTTGTTCTTGTGCATGTCGTCCTTCCAAAACCGCCGGACACTTTTGGGCGACATGCATTAGCGGCTGCCCCCAAGTGTCTGGACGGCTTCCTTGAAGGAATCTTCGCTGTCGCGCATCAGCGACGAGACGCTTTCGAAGGCGCGGTTGACTTCGATCAGCTGGGTGATTTCACGCATGGCGTTGACGTTGGAGTTTTCGAGATAACCCTGCTCGACACCGACATTGAAGCGGTCGACGACGGCGCGTGGCTGGTCGGTGGTCATGATGCCGCTGTTTTCGTAGCGCAGGTAACCCTTGCTGATATCGGCCTCGAACAGGCCGAGGGAGCCGACCTGGCGGCCGCCCTGATAGATGATGCCGTCGGTGCCGACGGCGGGCTCGCCCCCTTTGGTGTTGAGCTGGATCGGGGCACCGCCGGCATCGAGAACCGGGTATCCCCGGATCGAAACAAGTTCGCCGGTTTCCTTGATGGTGAAGCGGCCATCCCTCGTCAGCACGCGGCCGGCCGGCGTATCGAGCGAAAACCAGGCATCACCCTTGATGGCGAAATCGAGCATGTTGCCGGTGTGCTGCAGTTCGCCGTTTCCCTCGTTCAGGTAGTCGTTGCCTTGGGAAACGAAGGCGACCTTGGTGTTCAGCTTGTTCTTGGTATTCGCCACCATTTCGTCAAACTTCACCTCAGTGGCGCGAAAACCGGTCGTATTCACGTTCGCCATGTTGTCTGCGATGGTGTTTAGACGCTTTTCGAGGGCCATCTGCGACGACAGAGAAACATAAAGACCGGATTGCATGTCGGTAAGCTCCAAGCATTGGCGATGAACGGGACGAAAAGCCGGGCGTCGTCACATCTGGTTCGGCCGGGATTTCGCTGAGGCAGCATCTCAGAAACGGGTGCGGGCACCCATTCGTCTCCTTTAGACTGACGGCAGATGCTTGCGCGAAGCTGGCACGCGGAAATGCTTGGCGACCGGGCCTTTCATCAGCCTCACGCAAGGCAGAAACCCTATCCGTCTCAAAGAAAAGCAACGTTCAGATTGGGCTGACGATGAATATCATTATCGGATTTATAGTGACTTGCGGCTGTATCGTCGGCAGCTTCATGGCGATGGGCGGCGAAGTGGATGCGCTGCTCCAGCCCTTCGAATTCCTCATCATCGGTGGCGCCGGCCTCGGCAGCTTCATCATGGCGAACCCGATGAAGGTGGTGAAGGATTCCGGCAAGGCGCTCAGCGAAGCCTTCAGGCACGCCGTGCCGAAGGAACGCAACTATCTCGATACGCTCGGCGTGCTCTATTCGCTGATGCGCGACCTGCGCACCAAGTCGCGAAACGAGATCGAAGCCCACATCGACAATCCGGCCGAATCGACGATTTTTCAGTCGGCTCCGACGGTTCTGAAGAACAAGGAGCTGACGGCGTTCATCTGCGACTACGTCCGCCTGATCATCATCGGCAACGCCCGCAGCCACGAGATCGAGGCGCTGATGGACGAAGAGCTCAACACCATCATGCACGACAAGATGAAGCCCTACCACTCGATCCAGATCATGAGCGATTCCTTCCCGGCGATCGGCATCGTTGCGGCCGTTCTCGGCGTCATTAAGGCGATGGCGCACATCAACGATTCGCCTGAGGTGCTCGGCCACCTGATCGGCTCGGCGCTCGTCGGCACCTTCCTCGGCATTCTCTTGTCCTACTGCGTCTGCTCGCCGCTGGTCTCACAGATCAAGGTCGTGCGCAACAAGCAGCACCGTCTCTACGTCATCGTCAAGCAGACGCTGCTTGCCTATATGAACGGCTCGGTGCCGCAGGTCGCGCTCGAATACGGCCGCAAGACGATCTCGGCTTACGAGCGTCCGTCCATCGATGCGGTCGAGCAGGAAATGATGAACCCAGGTGGCGAAAACAAGGCGGCTTAAATGACTATGAGCAATGCTTCGCACGACAAACCGGCAATGGATTCTGCCCTCCTTGCCAAGCTGACAGGCGGGCTTGGCGACAGAGGCAGGGTCGCCAAGATCTGCAGTTCCTTCGGGGAAATCTACAGCGAATTCTTTCCCGACGTCATCAAAAGCGAGACCGGCCTCGACGTGACGGTCAACTATCTCGGCTGCGAGATCGGCTACAAGACCCACCTCATCGAAGACCTGAGCGCGAACGTCACACTCGTCGACGCGACGCTGCGCAACTGGTCGCAGAACATTACGCTTGCCTGCGGAAATGGGTTCGTCATTACGCTGATGGAGCATCTGCTCGGGGCCACAGCCGACACGATCGAGGAACCGGCCGAACGGCTGCTTTCGATCATCGAGCTCGATCTGGCGGTCATGGTCTTCGACAAGATTGCCAAGGTGCTGCGCTCGGCCGTCAACGCGCCGGGCGGTTTCGAACCGAGCCTTTCGGCCCCGCACGCCCATGACATGCGCGCCCGGCCGCCGGAGGATCGTCCGGATGAATTCGCGGCTGCCATCAACATGTCGATCACGCTTGCCGGCATCGTTTCGGAATTTTCGTTGATCGTTCCGCAGACGGCACTGCTCAAGACCAAGGTGACACCGCCGAAGCCGAAACGCCAGGCCAGCAGCAACTCAGCGGAATGGACCGAACAGCTCGGCGATCAGGTCCGCCGCTCGCATGTCACGCTCGAGGCCAAGATCAGGCTGCAGGACTTGACGCTGCGGACAATATCGAAGCTGATGGTCGGCGACGTCATTCCGTTCCGCGATCACGGCGATGTGCGCGTCGAGGTCAGCGCCAACACCAAGGAATTGTATGTGTGCGAGTTCGGGCGTTCAGGCGAAAATTACATGGTCCGCGTCAAGGATACGATGAACTCGGATGATGAACTCATCCGTCATTTAATGAATTAATCGGTTCTCTGGCTTTTGGGCTGCAAAGGCAGTTTGAGGCAAGTTTCAACTGGAATAGTGATTTCATGGCTACGAAGAAAACACAGCAGAACAGCGACCTCTCCCTGGATCTTCCGGGCAGCGAAGCAGATCTCGACCAGGCGATCGACGATCTGCGCGGCGTGCTGAAGCAGGATGCTGATGGCGACCTGTCGCAGTTTGGCGACGACCTGCAGAGCGACCCCTTCGCAGCAGGAACGGACCTGGCTGCCTTTGGCGGCGAGACTTCGGAAACCCCCTTTGGCACCGACGATTTCGGCGGCGACTTCGGCGGCGGCGATGCCAGTCCGGCTGCCGGCATGGATTTCGGCAGCAGCTCCTCCTTCGAGGCGTCGCCGGCCCCGCTCGGCAGCGCTTTGAATTCCAACTTCGACCTGATCATGGACATCCCGATCGACGTCCAGATCATGCTCGGCACCAGCCGGATGCAGGTCTCCGGCCTGATGAACCTCAATGAAGGGGCGACGATCGCCCTCGACAAGAAGATCGGCGAACCGGTCGAGATCATGGTGAATGGCCGCAGGATTGCCCGCGGCGAGATTACGGTGCTTGATAACGACGACACACGATTCGGTGTGAAACTGATAGAAGTTTTGAGTACGAAAAAAGCCTGATCCCTGTGTGGGACGGAGAGGTTAGACCATGATGGACTTTGACGATTTCGGCGGCGCGCTAGCCGGGAAACCGTTGACCCAGGCTGAAAAGGCAGCGGCTGTTCTTCTCGCTATGGGAAAGGGAGTCGCCGGCCGGCTGTTGAAATATTTCACCCAAGCTGAACTGCAGACCATAATCTCTTCTGCCCAGTCGCTGCGCGCCATCCCGCCGGACGAACTGCTGTTGCTCGTCTCCGAGTTCGAAGACCTCTTCACCGAGGGCGCCGGACTGATGGACAACGCCAAGGCGATCGAGGCCATTCTGGAAGAAGGCCTGACGCCCGACGAGGTCGACAGCCTGCTCGGCCGCCGCACCGCATTCCAGGCCTACGAAACCTCGATCTGGGATCGCCTCAGCGAGGCGGAGCCGACATTCGTCGCGCAGTTCCTGCTCCGCGAACATCCGCAGACCGTTGCCTATATTCTTTCGATGATGCCCTCCTCCTTCGGCGCCAAGGTGCTGCTGCAGCTTCCCGACAATCGCCGCGCCGACATCATGAACAGAACGGTCAACATGAAGGCGGTCAGCCCGAAGGCTGCGCAGATCATCGAAAACCAGGTCATGACGCTGCTTGCCGAGGTCGAGGCAGAGCGCAATGCAGCCGGCTCGACGAAGGTCGCCGATCTGATGAACGAACTCGACAAGCCGCAGGTCGACACGCTGCTCACCTCGCTCGAATCGATCAGCCGCGAGTCGGTCAACAAGGTTCGCCCGAAGATTTTCCTGTTCGAGGATCTCATGTACATGCCGCAGCGCAGCCGCGTCATGCTGCTCAACGACATCTCGACGGATGTGCTCACCGTCGCGCTGCGCGGGTCGCCGCCCGAGATCCGCGAGTCGGTTCTCTCCGCCATCAGCCCACGCCAGCGCCGCATGATCGAATCGGATCTGCAGAGCGGCATGGGCGGCGTCAATCCGCGCGAGATCGCGATTGCCCGCCGCGCCGTGGCACAGGAAGCGATTCGCCTGGCCAATTCCGGCCAGATCGAGCTCAAGGAAAAGGAAGGCGACGCTTCGGCAGCCGCCTAAAGCGCGTCGCGATCTTTCGGATTCGCTCCTCGCGCCTTAGGTCTCTAGTTTACGCATGTCGTTGTCGCAAAATCGCTGCACACTTATGCGCGACATGCTTTGGCTCTTCGAGACTGTTGACAAATCCGGCATGCCGAAAGGCCGCTGTTGATCGCCGTGCCACAGGCGACTACCCTTCCCGCAACAGGCTCCGCTCTAAAGCGCGTCGCATAGAACTCGGTTCGTGCGACGCGCTTTAGATCTTTGTTTTGATGCATGTCGTCATCCCAAACCGCTGCACGTTTTTGGGCGACATGCATTAGCTGCGGCCTATTTCTTTGACGGAGAGCCGCGACTTGGCAGACGATGACAAGGACAGCAAAACAGAAGCCCCAACCGCGAAAAAGCAAAGCGATGCCGCGGAAAAGGGCAACGTGCCGTCTTCGCGCGAACTTTCGATTTTTGCGACGATCCTCGCTACCTTTATTTATCTCGTATTCTTCCTTCCCGACAGCGTCGGGCGCATGAGTGAAACGCTACGCGACATCTTCGAACAGCCCGACCAATGGAAGATCGAGACGGGACCGGATGTGCTGGCGCTGTTCGGGCGGCTCGGCTGGGCAAGTGCGGCGCTGGTGGCGCCCGCCTTCATCCTGTTTATGGTGTTCGGCATCGCCTCCTCGGTCTTCCAGAATCTGCCGACACTGGTGCTTGAACGCATCCGCCCGCAGGCCTCGCGTATCTCGCCGATCAAAGGCTGGTCACGGCTGTTCAGCGTGCCCGGCCTGGTCGAATTCGGAAAATCGCTGTTCAAGGTCGTCGTCGTCGGGGTGATCCTGTTCTTCGTGCTCAGGAGCGAATATTTCGGCTCGATCGACGCGATGTTCTCCGATCCGCAGACGATTCTCGTGCGAATAATGGCAGCGATGCGCAAGATCATCATCGTCATGCTGATCGCCACCGCGATCGTGGCCATCGCCGATCTTTTCTGGACGCGCCATCACTGGTTCACCGAGTTGAAGATGACGCGGCACGAAATAAAGGAAGAAAACAAGCAGGCGCAGGGCGACCCCTTCGTCAAGAGCCGGCAGCGCTCGCTGATGCGCGACCGCGCGCGCCGGCGCATGATCGCCAACGTGCACAGGGCGACGCTAGTGATTGCAAACCCGACGCACTTTGCGGTGGCGCTGCGTTACGCGCGTGAAGAGAACGATGCGCCAGTGGTGCTGGCCAAGGGTCAGGACCTGATCGCGCTCAAAATCAGGGAGATTGCCGAGCAGAACGGCATACCGGTGTTCGAGGATCCGCCGCTTGCGCGCTCCATGTTTGCGCAAGTCTCGATCGATAGTGTCATCCCGTCAGTCTTCTATAAGGCGGTTGCGGAGCTGATCCACCGGGTCTATGCCGCGGACGCCAAGAACAAACGGGTCAGATAAGCCGAATGAAAAAATGTCCCCACTCTACCCAGCGTGAAAAGATCCTCGCAGACGCCATCAGCCCGGTCGCCACTGAACTGCGCCTTCTGGATGCTTCTGACCTTATTTCACTGCTGCGCTTCGAGTATTACGGCAATCTTTCCGATCTCGTCGCTTCGGCGGCGGAGCTTTTCTTTCATCCGGGCACCGTGAATTTCGGCCTGGGCGGCAATTATACGCTGGAGTGGGGCGGCAAGCCCGAAGTCGTTCTCGACCTGGAAATCAAGCCGCGCGGCGTCACCGTCTACGCCCAGCTCACCCTTGCCGAAGATCACGCCGGCATCGAGATCAATCATATCGCTTTCCAGGATCCCTCGGTCGATCCCGACGAGAACACCATCTTCCTCAAAAGAGCCTTCGGGAAGCGCGTTACAGCGTCAACCAGCCGCCTCAGGCGCTGGCCGGCTAACCTCTTTCATGACAACCAAGCTTTCATTCGCCTTGCAATTCGAAGCGTTAAAGCGTCCTAAAGCACATCGCGATTTTTCAGATTCGCTTGTCGCGCTTTAGAGCATTTCCGTTTTTCTCCGAATCCCGGAAATGCTCTACCTCTTTGTTTTCACGCAATTCCGGACGCAAAACCACTACGCACTTTTGCTGGAATTGCTCTAGGTCTTTGTTTTACGCCTGTCGTTATCGCAAAGCCGCTGCACACTTTTGCGCGATATGCTCTCGCGGGTCCGAAGGACGCGCGACGCTGTAAGCGATGGCACGCGTTCAGCTGATATAGCCGAGCCGGATCGCCTTGGCGATCGCCTGGATGCGATTGACGGAATCGAGCTTGATGGTCGCCGAGCCGAGATAGGCGTTCACGGTGTGCACGGACAGGCCAAGCTTGTCGGCAATCTCTTCGCTGATGCGGCCGTCGCCGGCAAGCTGCAGACAGGCGATCTCGCGTTCGCTGAGCGCCTCGGCGGCAGCCGTGCGGCGTTCGTCGAGCGAGAGAAGATCCATCATGATGTGGCAGCAGCGACCGTGCAGCTCGACGATGGTATCGCTCGAGGGATCGAGTTCATCACCGGTGAAAAGGATGAAGCCATTGCCGACGGCGCCGAGCCGCACTGGAAAGGCAAGGCCGGAGAATGGCAGAATACCGTCCTGCAGCCGCGTCATGAACGGCGAGAAGTCCGCCGGTCCGGGTGCCGTGCGGTCGTAACCGCCGGCCCATGAGAGCGGCAGCAGCGACTTGTCGATATGGTCGAGAAGAATATCGCCGTAAGCATCCGTGAAGGCCTTGTTGAAACCGGCGTTGGAAGGCCCCCAGTTCTCGAGCTCGCAGATAAGGCGCTGCTTTGCCGGAAGACCCGAGCCGCTGACGCGGAAGATTGCGAACCCTTGCGCATCGGTGAGCTTCTGCATCGCAATCAGCCGCGGAAAAAGATCGGACCGACTGGAAATCCTGTTCACACGCACCATGCGCAGCTGCTCAGCACTGCTCATGGTCCTGCCTGCTGGATACGCCATAGATCCCCCTATACGAGATTATTGCGGACGGCGAAGGCAATGGCCTCGGACCGGGTCTTGGTCGCCGTCTTGCGCATCACGCTGGTGATGTAGTTGTTGATGGTATTGCGAGAGATTCCGAGGATCATCGCGATCTCGTCGCTGGTCTTGCCCTCGGCGATCCAGAACAGGCATTCCAGCTCGCGGTCGGTCAATTCGAAATCGCGATCGACCTTCGTACCACCGCAGCGCAGGAAGCTCGCGACATAACCTGCAAGCAGGCCTACATCCCGCAGGCGCTCCGGCGAAAGGATGAACCCCTCGCCGAACAGGAACATCAGAGCCAGCCGCGACCGGCCGACATTGAAGGTCACCGAACAATATTGGCGGCTAGCGCCGTCCGGAATCTCGGCACTGTCAGGCAGGAGGGCAAAATTCGGCTGGAAAACCTGCATGCATTTTTCCAACTCGGTCGAGCGGGCATAACCGCGGACCAGATCATTGGCGATGTCCCTGACCAGGTCGAAGGGCCAGTCCGACGAGACGATGAAATCGAGGCCACTTTCCTGGAGGAGATCGCAGCGCGCCAGAAGGTAGTGCGAAGCACCCACGTAATCCGTCAGTGCGCGCAAACCAGACTGCAACCTACCGGTGCTAGCGACACCGTGAAGGCGCTGGAGTAGCTCATCACGCGGCAGCAGATCCGGCACCACTGCACTCGCGAAATTCGCCATATGCCTCTCGCCTTTGCTCGCCTGAATTACATTCATATCCATTGGCAATGTCCTGCGGCTGAGAAACGATCGAACTCGGTGCAACAGCAATTTTTCTGTAGGGGATTCAACTCAAGTCCCACTCGAATCCCATTTCGAATCACCCAAGGGTAAGCCAGTCGATGCAAATCACCATCTCCGACTTCTAGGGATTTACTTTCGCCGTCGCCAATGCACTGATTCGACCATTCATTCCAGCCTTCAAGATAGAGGGAGGCTAAGGTGATTCTGGCGGAACCGCAACTTGCTTCGCGTTTTACGCGAGTCGATCTCATCGAGTCTCTCTGCAGTCGCATTTCAATGCGGTCCGTTATACGGTCCTGTTCGGATTCTTGACCCAGTCGTGCCTAGTCTCTCGCAGCTCCCGTCACGGCTTTTCAGCAAACAGCGGTTAGGGAATCAAACCTCGGTACCTACATTAAAAAAGGCCGGTTGCCCGGCCTTTGTTTTACGCTGCCTCGTCGATCGCCCATTTCCTGAGGATTTTCGCTGCGCGTTCCTCGTTGATCTCGACCATCCGGGAAAGCTTGCGTTCCGGGCCTTCCTTGACGCGCCGATTGAAGTTTCCGTCGTCGTCGCCGAGGCTGAGCAGGTCCTCGGTACTGTCGAAGCCGAAATCGGACCCGAAGCCGTCCATGAGAGCGCCCCGGCTGCTCCCGATGCCGGCGCGAAGTCCGGAAGTTCGAGGCCGGCCGCTTCCGGCGTGGCGTCGCCGAAAGCCGTAGAGCTGCCGTTGCTGCTGACGCTACGCACCAGAGGCCGCAGGCCCATCCAGACGACCACGAAGGCGACCGCGACAAAGGCGAGCGAGTTGATGATGCCGGCAAGGTTGCGGCTCAGCATGTCCATGACGCGGACACCGCCGGTGGCGTCTTCGAGCAGCTGGTTCTCGAGGAAGTCCATAGCCGTGACGGTGACGACGTCGCCGCGCTTGGCGTCGATGCCGGCCGCCGAGGCGACGATCTTCTGCATTTCGGCAAGATAGGCGTCGACCTTGGTCTGGTCGGCGGGTTCTCCGACCATCTTGGCGATACGGCCCTTGTTGACCACGACAGCGATCGAAAGCTTCTCGACCTTATAGCTGTTGCGGGTCGTCGCCGTTGTCCTGCTGTTGATTTCGTAGTTGGTCTGCTCTTCGCGCTTGTCGGATTTGTCCTGCGATTCGGGCCCGGCGGAACCGCCGGCCGCAGGGGCCGCCTGCGGAATGTTCTGCTCGACCGTCGTCGCGCTATCGGACTGCTTCTGCTGCGACTGCTGGGCTTCCTTCGTCGAGCGAACCGAGCGTTCGACCTTGGATTCGGGATCGTAGGTCGTTTCCTGGATCTGCTGGGCGTCGGTGTTGAGATCGGCGGTGACGCTGGAGCGGAAGTTGTCCATGCCGAGGAAGGGTGCCAGCGCCTTGTCGATGTTGGATTCGACTTCCTGCTGAACGTTCTGGACGATGTTGAGCGAACGATTCAGCGAGCTGTTGCTCGCCTCGTCGCCGGAAGCGAGCAGCTGGCCGGCGGAATCGAGAATGGTCACGTCATCGACGTCAAGCCCCGGCACGGCCGAGGCGACGAGGTGGCGAATCGAGGTCGCTGCGCTGCGTCCAGTTGTGGCGGTGGCGCGAATCATGACGGAGGCAGTCGGTTTCTGCTCCGCCTTCCGGAAGTTCCCGACCTCCGGCATGACGATATGGACGCGTGCGGCCGTTATACCCGAGATCGACTGGATGGTGCGGGCGATTTCGCCTTCCAGAGCGCGAACCCGCGTCACCTCCTGCATGAAGGAGGTCAGGCCGAGGGAGCCGACATTGTCGAAGAGTTCGTAACCGGCGTTGGCGCTGTTCGGCAGGCCGCGCTCGGCAAGCATCAGGCGGGCCTTGCCCGTCATCCCCGCGGGGACGCTGATGCTGGAGCCGTCCGTGCCGACCTGGAAATCGACGTTGGCTTCGGCAAGCGCCATGCTGATCTGGTTGAGATCCGGCGAGTCCAGACCGACGTAGAGCGTTTCCTGTGCCGGCTTGTTGACGAAAAGGGCGGCCGCAAGGACGATTGCGATGGAGACGGCACCGACGCCTCCGAGAATCATCAGGCGTGTTCGGCCAAGGGAACCGAAGTTCTTAAAGATCTGAACTAATTGATTTAACAGATTCATTCTGTTCTCGCACAATCCGTCAAAGACAAAGCAGGCTTATTGCCTCATCTGACGAATAGTCGGCGAAACTTGTGCGAGCGTTTCGTGAAGCGGGTGCGGGCCGAAAAGACCCTAGAAGAAATCGAAGTCGCCGGCTGCCTTGCTTAATGGCTGGGAGTGGCCGTGGCGCGTAGCGCCGCCCAATGCCTTCTGCATCTCGGCCAGCTTGACGAGGCTGAGCGCGGTCGCGACGTCGACTGCCCAGCCGTGCGGGATTTCGCCGGTGATGGTGTCGATGAATTCTGCAAGGCCGCGCGATTTCTGCACAGCCAAATCGATGCCCTGCATGACCTTCATGGCATCCGGCGAGTTCAGGATTTCGGCGCCGCCGAGGTCGAGAAGCTGCGGCTCGATACGCTCGATGAGATAGGCGACATCGTGCAGTTCGGACACGATGCGCATCAGGATGTCGCTCAGCGCTTCGACAGGCGCAGGCGGCTCCATCATCTGGGTAAATGTCATATGAAAATCCTCGCCATCAAAAAAATTCGATACTGGTTTCGACGGGCTTCTGCGGAGCGGCGGGGCGCTGCTCGAGAGCGACGGTTCTCTGCGTTTCGGCACCGGTCAGGGGGTATTGCCGGGCACGACCGGAGACCGGCCAATATTCAAGCTTGCGTCCATGCTCTCCGCCTGTGGAGGAGCCGACCACCGGAATGCCTTCATCCCTCAGGAACTGCACGGCGAAGGCCGCGTTCTGCTCACCGACATTGGAGAATGTCGAGATCGTCTTCGCGCCGCCGAAGATCTTTGCCTCCAGTCGATCACGCCGGGCGCCCTGCTTCAGGAGACCGTTGATCAGCAGTTCCATCAGATGCACGCCGTACCGCGTGGCATCGCCACCTGTTGTCGGCGACGTCGCCGAACCGGGCAGCAGAAAGTGGTTCATGCCGCCGACACCGGCGACAGGATCTCTGAGGCACGCAGCCACGCACGAACCGAGAATGGTCGAGAGGACCGCATTCGGATCGTTCAGGACCTTGTACTCGCCCTGAATGATGTGCACGCGGCGGGCTGCCCCCTCAGTGATCATTTCAGGGCTCCAAACACGGCTTCGATGGCCGCTTTCATCTTCTCGATCGTGAACGGCTTGGCGAGCACGTTGTTGGCGCCGAGCTGGGCCGCCTTCTGCACCAGTGCGCGGTCGCCCTGGGCGGTGAGGATGATGAAGGCCGCCTTCTTGGTGTTCGGGTTGGTGCGCACGGCCTGAAGGAAGCCGATGCCATCCATCTTCGGCATGTTGAAGTCCGAGATCACCAGGTGGTGCGGCTGCTCGGCCATGATCTTCATGCCCTGCTCGCCGTCGCCGGCCGACGTGATCTGCTTGAAACCGAGCTGGGTCAGCGCATCGCTGAGCAGCAACCGGCTCGTTACCTGATCATCGACGATCAGAACTTTGATTTTCTCCGCGATCGACATTTATTCGGTCCCTTCCTTTCGGGCGGCTGTCATTTTCAATATTTCTTCACCGATGGCAGACAGCGGAAGCTGCTGCTCAACGGCGCCAAGTTCGTGAGCAACCCTTGGCATTCCGTAAACGACACAGGTTTTTTCGTTCTGGCCGAGCGTTCTGGCGCCTGCGTGGCGCATTTTCAACAATCCGGCGGCGCCATCGCGGCCCATGCCGGTCAAGATCACGCCGACGGCGTTGCGGCCCGCCAGTTCCGCGACCGAATCGAAAAGTACGTCCACCGAGGGGCGGTGACCGTTGACCGGCGCACGGTCGATGAGACGGCAGCACGGCGCCGAGGCACCGCTGACCTGCAGATGACGCTCTCCGCCGGGTGCCAGATAGATCTTGCCGATTTCGAGACGGGCACCATCGGTCGCTTCCTGCACCACCGGCGCACAGAGGCGGTTCAGCCGTTCGGCGAAGCTCTTGGTGAAGGTCGGCGGCATATGCTGGGTGATGACGGTCGGCGGGCAGTTCGCCGGGAATTTCTGCAGCACGGCAATCAGCGCCTCGACGCCGCCGGTCGACGAGCCGATCGCGACGATCTTGCGGCCGACGCGGAAATCGGCGACCGAGGGCGGTGGCGCGACAGCGGCAACAGGCTGGGAATACTGGCGTTGCGTGCGCGCGGCGGCCTTGACCTTCTCGGCGAGATCGCCGAAGGGCCTGGTTTCGCCCGGAGCCGGCTTGCCGACGCAGTCGAACGCGCCGATCTCCAGCGCCGCAAGCGTCGCCTCGGCGCCGCGATGGGTCATTGTGGATACCATGATCACCGGCATCGGACGCAGCGTCATGATCTTTTCGAGAAAATCGAGACCGTTCATGTTCGGCATCTCGATGTCGAGCGTCAGGACGTCGGGGTTCAGCCGCTTGATTGCCTCGCGCGCCTCCAACGCGTCGCCGGCCTGGCCGATGACGTTGACCTCCGGGTCGGAACTCAGAACAGCGGTGATCAGGCCCCGCATCGTCGGGGAGTCGTCAACAACGAGAACCCTTGCCGGAGCGCTCATGCCTTCCTCCCGAGACCTTTGGCCGTATAGCGATAGGTCGTGATGCCGATATTGTCGAAGACGTGTTTTGCCTCACCCGAAACACGTTCCGAATGGCCGATATAGAGGTGGCCGCCTTCCGGCAGCAGGCCGGCGAAACGCTGCCAGATCTTCGTCTGCGTCGGCTCGTCGAAATAGATGACGACGTTGCGGCAGAAGATGACGTCGAACTTGCCCTTGAACGGCCATTGCGCCATCAGGTTCAGCTCGTTGTAGGTGATCAGCCGCTTTACGCGGTCGTCGACCTGAAACTTCCTGCGGCCCTGAACCTCGACTTCGCTGAACCATTGCTTGCGCATGGCCGGCGAAACGGTTTCGAGCGCGCTCTCGTCATAGGCGCCGGCCCGGGCGATCGCGAGGATCTTCGGGTCGATGTCGGTTGCCAGGATCTTGAAGTCGTAGTCCGCGACATTCGGCATCAGCGACAGCACCGTCAGCGCGATCGAATAGGGCTCCTGCCCATCGGAGGAGGCGGCCGACCAGATGCGCACTCTGCCGCCCGATCTCGCCCGCTGCAGAAGTTCCGGCAGGACATGGTCGCGCAGGTGGTCGAAATGGTGGTTCTCGCGGAAGAAGCGGGTAAAATTAGTGGTCAGGTGCGAAAGCATCTCGCGGCGCGCTGCGGCGCCGGCCGGCGAAGCGACGAGGTCGCAATATTCCCGAAAGCCGGACAGACCGAGATTGCGGATATGCTTCGACAGGCGCGAATAGACGAGCGACGCCTTCGTCTCGTTGAGGAAGATGCCGGCATCCGAATAGATCATTGCGGCGATCTCAGTGAGGTCGCGGCGCGTCAGCGGATATTCTCCGCTCGCCAGGACCTCGTCGGATCCCTGTCTCTGATCTTTTGCGCCCATTACACTCATGCGGCTTCGCTTTCGGTCTCTGGAAAGAGGGATTCGAGTTCGATCAGGCAGATCATGCGCTTCTCGATCGCGAGAATGCCGCGGGCAAATTGACGCTCGAGTTCGGAGGAGATTTCGGGCGTCGGCTGGATGGTTTCGTCGGTCACCGTCAGGATATCGGAAACGGCGTCGACCAGCAGGCCGACGACCTTACGCCAGACCTGGGCGACGATGATGACATGACGGGCTGTGGGATCAGCCGGCTTCATGCCGAGCCGAGCCGCAAGATCGATGATCGGCAGCACCGCGCCGCGCAGGTTGATGACACCCAGCATATAGCCAGGCGAATGCGGCATCGCGGTCGCCGGGGTCCAGCCCCGGATTTCGCGAACCGACATGATGTTCACGCAAAATTCCTGATCCCCGATGCGGAACGCGATCAGCTCGCGATCCCCCTCGTTCAGATTTTTTACCGTGTACGACATTCGCTTATCCCACCGCTGCTAGCGACATTTCCGCTTTGAGCGACTGGCCGCGCGAGGCGCCGACAACCGCGTCGACATCGAGGATGAGAGCGACGCGGCCGTCACCGAGAATGGTGGCGGCGGCAATGCCCGGCACATGGGTGTAGTTCGCTTCCAGGCTCTTGATGACCACCTGGCGCTGACCCTGAATGGCATCGACCATCAGAGCCCGCTGGCCGCCGCCTTCGGATTCCACCAGAAGCGCCACGCCCTCGACCGGATTGGCCTGGGTGGCGCGGAAGTTCAGGATGCGGCCGACATCGACCAGCGGGCAAAAGCTGTTGCGGATCGAGATCAGCCGGTGGTTCGCACCGAAGGAGTGGATCGCGGCAGCTTCCGGCTGCAGGGTTTCGACGATTGCCGTCAGCGGCACGACCAGCGTCTGGCCGGCGACGGTGACCACCATGCCGTCGAGGACGGCGAGCGTCAGCGGCAGGCTCATGGTGAAGACCGAGCCGTGGCCCGGTTTCGAGGTGATGTTGATGCGGCCGCCAAGCGCCTGGATCGAGCGCTTGACGACGTCCATGCCGACGCCGCGGCCGGAAATGTCGGAGATCTTGTCGGCCGTCGAGAAGCCCGGCAGGAAGATCAGGTTGTCGATTTCCTCGTCGGACAGGTTGGAATCGGCCGGGATGAGGTCGTTGTCGATCGCCTTCTGGCGGACCTTCTCGCGGTTGATGCCGGCGCCGTCGTCGGCAAGCTCGATCAGGATGCGTCCGGAACGATGCTTGGCGGTGAGGCGGACCGTGCCCTCGGTGTTCTTGCCGGCGGCTGCACGCTTTTCGGGCGTTTCGATGCCGTGGTCGACGGCGTTGCGGATCATGTGAGTCAGCGGCTCGGCCAGCTTGTCGATGACCGTCTTGTCGACTTCGGTGTTTTCACCTTCGGTGATCAGGCGGATCGACTTGCCGGTCATGTCGGCGATTTCGCGGACGATACGCGACATGCGCTGGAAGACCGGCTTTACCGGCTGCGCGCGGATCGCCATGACCGAGTCCTGGATCTCGCGGGTGAGCTGCTGCAGCTCCTCGAGGCCCATATTGATCGAGGAGGTGCCGGTCGTGTCGTTCTCGATGACGCTCTGCGACAGCATCGCCTGGTTGATGACCAATTCGCCGACGAGGTTGATCAGGCGGTCGACACGGTCGAGATCGACGCGGATCGTCTGGCCGGCACCGGCGGCATTGTTCTGGGCGGCAGCACTTGCAGCGGCCGCTGCGGCGGCTGCCGATTCCTTCTTCTCGACGCGGGCGGCGACCATCTGCGTGACGTTGGAGGCAGTCTCGGCGGCGGCAACGGCGGCGGCCGTCTCTTCGGCGCGCGCGTCTGAGGGGGAAAGCTCTTCCGTTGCGCCCGTTTCATCGAGGATCGACAGATCGAAGGGAACCGGCACCATCGGCAGTTCGTCGTTGCTGGTCGCGTCGGTCCTTGCTTCTTCGACCGGCTTCACGGTCAGTTCGCAATCCCACTCGGCGAATTCGAAAACGGTGCGAATGGCGTCCTCGCCCTTGTCCGTCTTGATCGTGATGTTCCAAAAGAAATAAGCGCCTTCCGGATCGAGTTCCTCGAGACCCGGCAGGTCACCCGCATTGCAATAGATCGTCATTTCACCGAGGCGCGAGAGATCACGCAGCAGCAGGGTGGCGTCATTGCCCTTGGAATAGAGTTCGTAGCGCGGCTTGAAGATGACTTCATAGGCCGGCATGCTACCCGCATCGTCCTCGCCGCCAAAATCGTCGAAGGAAAAGGGGACTGGCTGGAAGCCGCTGTCGTCCGTCGGCTTGGGGGTCGGCGCCGGAGCGGCCTTTGCGGCGGCCCTCGGCGCAGGCGCCTCGGCTGAGGCCGAGGGAGACGGCATTTCACCGTTGGCCAATGCCTCGAGCTCCCTGACGAGGCCGCGGCTGCGGCTTTCATCGACGCTGCCGCCGTCGCGCGCAACGTTCGTCAGGTCGGCGAGCACGTCGGCCGACTTCAGCATCACCTTCAGGACATCCTGGTTCGGCTCAAGCTTGTTGGATCGAACGCAATCGAGAGTGGTCTCGAAGACATGGGCGAAGGCTACCAGATCGTCAAGGCCGAAGGCGCCGGCGCCACCCTTGATCGAATGCACGGCACGGAACACCGCATTGACGGTTTCCGGATCGCGATCGCCATCATTCATTTTCAGAAGACCGGATTCCAACTCGGCGAGCTGTTCCTCGCACTCCTGGAAAAAGATCTCTTTGATTTCGTTCATATCCATAGGAGCAAATCCTGGGTTTAAGCGGTTACACGCTCAATGGCATCGATCAGCTTGGCCGGGTCGAAAGGCTTGACGATCCAGCCCGTGGCACCGGCCTGGCGGGCGCGGTTCTTCTTTTCCGCGTCGCTTTCGGTGGTCAGAACCAGGATCGGGATCGCCCGATATTTCTCGTTGCGGCGGACACCTTCGATGAAGCCGAAACCGTCGAGGCGCGGCATGTTGATGTCGGTCACGATGACGTCAGGGTTGGACTCTTCGAGGATCTCGAGGCCCTCGATGCCGTCTTCCGCCTGGATCGTCTCGAAGCCGGCATTGTTCAGCGTCACGAGAAGCATGTTTCGGATTGTGCGGGAATCATCCACGGTCAGCACTTTTTTCTTCATTGCCGAATCTCCTTGGCAAGCAGGTGGTCAATATTGACGCCCACCAACTGCATGGTTTTCTGAAATGCGTCGGACACCTTGGTGAAGGTGAACGGCTGCTTGTCCTGTTCCCAGGTCTTCTCGGCGGACATCAGAACCTGGGCGCAAAGAGCACCGATCCGTTCAACGCCGGAAGCGTCTATCGAAAGACCGCTACCCCTGAGAGAGAGGAGCTTATCGCGCAAGGCGGAAGCCTCGTTGAGGTCGAGCACCGCTGTCAAATCCAGCGTCTTGCCACTCTTCTTTGCTGCCATCAGCTTTTCCTTGTCCCCTTATCCCCGGCCCGAGAAGACGAGCTGAGGCGATCATCCGATAGGTTAGTAAACATTCCGCCCACGTCCGACGCTTGCGAAGGGCTGCGGAAGGCTAAAATCGTCATTTTCGTATCCGTCCTCGGCCAGTGCCGGACGAGCGGCGACCTCGATGGCGCGCGGCGGCGTCACGCGAACCGGCGCAGGGCGCCCGGCAGCGGCGTTTTCCCGGGCGATGCGGAATTCGCGAATCGTCTGGCCGAGTTCGAGAATGACGGTGTGGAGGTGGTCGGCGCCTTCAGCCGAGCGCTCCGCAAGGCCGGCACTATCGGCCACCTCGCCACCCAGGCCCTTGATGTCGGCTGTTACGCTGTCGAGGCTTTCGGCATGTTCGCCGGTTCGGGTGGCGATGCCTGATATGGCGGCGTTGATGTCGGTGACCTGACGTACGATGCTGCCGATCGAATCCTGTGTGCGGCCGACCATCTGCACGCCGGCATCGACCTGCGCCTTGGTCGTCGTCACCAGCGTCTTGATCTCGCGGGCGGCTTCGGCCGAGCGCTGGGCAAGGGCGCGGACTTCCTGGGCGACGACGGCAAAACCGCGGCCGGAATCGCCGGCGCGAGCAGCTTCGATGCCGGCATTCAGCGCCAGGAGATTGGTCTGGAAGGCGATCTCGTCGATCGCACCGATGATCTGGCCGATCTTTTCGGCCGACTGCTCGATATCGGCCATGGCGCTGATCGCGCGGCCGACGACCTCGCCGCTTTCCTCGACGACAGCGCGCGTCGTGGCGGCCGCTTGTTGGGCAGCGCGGCTGTGGGCGGCGCCATCGCGGACGCTACCGGCGATGCCGGCAAGGGCCGCGGCGGAAAGCTGCAGCCGCTCGGTCTGGCCGGAAGCCGTGCCGGCAAACTGCCGTGACAGGCCGGCAAGCGCGCCCGTCGCCGCTTCGGCCTTGACCGTGCGCTCGGTAATGGCGGTGAACTCAGCCTGGAGGCCGTCCAACGCGCCGTTCAGCGCGGCGGCGATCCCGCCATAGGCGCCATCGCCGTCGACAGGCGCGCGTCGCGTCAGGTCGCGTGCGGACAGGCCCTCGATGACGTCGCCGAATATCCGGGCGATCTCGGCTTCGTTGTCGACGCGCTGATCGGCGAGCGCGCGCTGCTCCCCGGCACGCAGCGCATTGAAGCGAAGCGAGACGGCAATTTCCACATCGACCATGACGATACGGATGATCGCTGTCATCAGATCGGAGATCTCACGGGTGCGGCGTTTGGCCGACGGCAGCAGTGGACGGCCGGCAATCTGCTCGGCGAGGCCGGAAACGACATGCTCCAGCATGACGCCATGGCCGGCCACGTGCCAGCGCGGGTCAAGACCCATCTTGCTTTCGGTATCGGAGAGAACCTTGACGCGCTCGGCATAGAGGCTGTCGAATCGTGCGTCCGTCAGCACGTCCCAATGCGAGGACTGCAGATCATGCAGGCGCTCGACCTGGCGCTCGCTCTCGAAATTGCGCGAGGCGTCGGGGAATGACTGGAACCTGTGGAAGAGATCCCTGAGGCCCGCCTTCAGATGCGCTTCGAGGGCTGGCCGGTTACGGCGCACCAACTCGCACTGTTCGGCATCGAGACCGGCAAAGCGCAGGCGGTCGCGCAAGCTGCCTGCCTGCGCGCCACGAGCCTGATCTGATGGCATGTCCTGCCTCAACGCCTGTCCCCAACCACTTTCCGGGCGAAGGCCCGGCCAAAAACTTGCGCAGCATCCGTTGAACGCGAAGCGTGGAGACGGTCCTCACCACCGGTTACAACCGGCGGATCGAGCCCCCTGATCAGCTATGTTTCGGAGCTGTCTGAAGAGATGGATACCGGATCAACCCGGTACGGCGGGACGGCGTCATGCCTGGTGGGAACGAGTGCATCTTCCCATTCCGACGTGTAAACCAATGTTTATGGTTAATTCCTTGCCTGAAGGTTAATAAGCCTTTCGCGGTGCGGGCTTTTGAAGCAATTCAACGCCGTTCACAGCAAATACTGCTGCGGAGTTGCACGGCTGCTACAAGGCACACGCAAGCTCCGTGTTATATGCCGGTCGATAACCAAGACATGACGTCGACAAGGACTGAGCAATGATTGTTCTCGGATTGGGTTCCTGCTTGATTGCAATGACGCTGCTTGCCGCCGTCGCCCGTCTCGATTTTCTCGCTGCAAATCGCGATCTCCGCGCACTTCGGGTGTTCTAAAGCGCGTCGCGATCTTTCAGATACGCTCTTCGCGCATTGGATTTTTACTTTTACGCATGTCGTTACCGCAGCTGCACAGTTTTGCGCGCCATGCTTTAAACTGATCTCCGCCCTTCCCCGTTGGCAGTCCGGCACCTTTGGTGTATCGCACTCGCGCCTTTCATGTCAGCGGAACTATCGGTTCATGTCCCCCAGATCTGGTCTCCTCATCGTTCTTGGCTTCACGCTCTGGCGCGTGGTCACGCTCAATTTCGATGCGACGGACCTTTTCGTCGACGAGGCGCAGTACTGGTTCTGGTCGCAGAATCTCGATCTCGGCTACTATTCCAAGCCGCCGATGATTGCCTGGGTGATCCGGGCGATGACCGAGCTTTCCGGGTCCAACGCCATCTATTGGATCAGGCTGCTCGGACCGCTGATCCACATGGCGGCCGCACTGGTGCTGATGAAGACGGCAAAACGTTTCGTCGGGCCGGAGATCGAAGGCTGGACGGGCGCCACCTACATCACGCTTCCGGGCGTGGCGCTTTCTTCGGTGTTCTTCTCGACCGACGTGATCCTGCTGTTTTTTATCGCGATCGCTTTGCTTGCCTATTTCGGCTTGACGCAGCGACGCTCGGTCGGGCTGGCGCTCGTCATGGGCCTTAGCGTCGGCCTCGCCTTCCTGACCAAATATGCCGTGCTGTTCGTCGTTCCGGGCGGCGCGCTTGCCCTCCTCCTCATTCCGGCGGCGCGCATCGCCATTCGGGATTTCATCATCGCGGTCGCGGTCGCGGCGGTCGTCGCCTTGCCGAACCTCTGGTGGAACCTGCAGCACGACAACACGACGGTGCGGCATACGCAGGACATCGCCCATTGGAGCGAACTCGGTATCAACTTGCGTCGCGGGCTTGAATTTTTCGCCGCCCAATTCGGCGTCGTTGGGCCGATCATCTTCTTTGCGATGCTCTGGGCAGTCTATCGCATGATCAAGGGTAGGAGCGACGATCGCGAGAAGATACTGGTCTGTCTGTCGATACCGGTGGTGGTGCTGATCACGCTGCAGGCAACGGTCGCCAAGGCCTATGCCAACTGGGCCGTGACTGCCTATGTCGCAGGGACCATCCTTGCCGTCTGGCTGCTTTACCGGATGTGGCGCAAGGGGCTCAGGCTGTCGCTGGCCATCAACGGCATCGCCAGCCTGCTCTTTCCGCTGGCGACGATCTTTCCGCATCAGTTGCTGCTGCCGAACGGCGACGCGCTGATGAAGCGCTATCTCGGCCGTGCCGAAGTCAGCCGCGAGGCGGCCGCTCTCGCAGCTCAGGCCGGCACCGACATCATCGTCACCGACAATCGCGACATGGTCGCCGATCTTTTCTATACGCTGCGCGATCAATCGTACCGGATCTATGCGCGGGCGCCCGCGGGCCTTCCGGAGAGCTATTACGAGCAGGAATTCGCTCTGCCGGCCGACACCACCGGCAAGGTGCTTTTCCTGACGGACGGACCCTTCACCTGCGCCAGCGAGACGCCCGAGGTGCTGAAGAACTGGCAGCCGACGGAAGGCAACTACAAGGGTAAGGCGCTTTCTGCCTACAAGGTCTCTGCCTCCTGCCTGGCGCCTGAGCCGGTTTAGCCTGCCCGATGACAGAGCTGCCAGCGTCTTTTCGAGAGGCGCAGCGGGCACTGTAACCCTTTGAATTATGCAGGCGCCGCGCGGCACAGAGCAGGAGTGAGAATTGTTTCCCTTGCGCCTTGACCCATGATCTCAAGCCTCCTCGTCGCCCGCGCCCATTCCGCCGCCGACGTCGACGAGCTGACGCACTATGGCGCCGATACCGTCATCATGGGCGAGCGTGAAATCGCGCTGGGCATGGTTGACCGGCTCGCCCAAGTGCATCATGAGAGTGTGCCCTATGAAGACGGGCATGGGCCTGATACAATTATGCCGACGGATGACCCTCCGCCGGGAAGAGAATGAGAGATTGGCGCGCTTTTGAGCCGATACGGGAGTGACATCGCCGGGACGGAGAGGATGGAGCTGGACCAGCGCCGTCTGACGAGCCGTATCGCCGCTTCCCTTCTCGTCGCTGTCCTTGCCTATCTCTGCCTGCTTTTCGGCGGCAATCTGGTGATCTCGCCGGCCGCCACCGCCAATACGCTTTCCTCTTCCGATCGGGATTTGCAGCCGCCGCAACTGACTGCGCGCGATGCCGTGCGCGGGCTGCTTGCGTCTGAACGCAAGCTTGCACCGAAGCAGGCGGCGCATGACGCCGGACCGCTTGCCCTTGCCGCCGCCCCGGTTGTCGATTTTTCCGGCTGGACCATGGCCGCGCCTTTTCCGGCATTTGAAGCTTCGCTTCATGCCGCAGTCTCCAGGACCCATCAGCCGCGCGCACCGCCGGTCGCTACCTGACGCTCGCGCCGATCGGCGCTTCCGACCATTGACGACATGCCGCCAGCGCCCGAGCGCCGGCCCTCGATATCAAGGAATACAACATGCGTACTTCACGATGGCTGGTGGTCACCTATACGGTGATCATCCTACTCGGCCTATTGATCGCCCTGCCGAACGCCCTGCCGCAATCCGTCCTCCAGCGCGTGCCGGCCTGGCTGCCGCATCAGCAGGTGTCGCTCGGCCTCGACCTTCGCGGTGGTTCGCACCTCGTTCTGGAAGTCGACGAAGCCGACCTGACCAAGGAGCGGCTGCAGTCGCTGCTTCAGGACGCGCGGCGCGTGCTGCGCGAAAAGGGCATCCAGCCGAAAGCCGTGGTCCGCAGCCAGAACCAGATCGTCGTGACGCTTGCCGATGCCGCGCAGAGCGATGCTGCCGTCACCGAGCTCAAGACGCTTGCCAACCCGATCAGCACCGGCCTCAGCGCCGGCCAGTCGGATCTGGCCGTCACTGCGAACGGCGCCACCATCACGGTCGGCTTCTCGCCGGCCGGCATCTCCGCCAATGTGGACAATGCCGTCCAGCAAAGCCTTGAAGTCATCCGCCAGCGCGTCGACCAGGTCGGCGTCTCCGAGCCCACCATCCAGCGCATCGGCGCCAATCGCGTGCTCGTCCAGCTTCCGGGCGCACAGGATCCGTCACGCCTGCGCGAACTGCTCGGCTCCACCGCGAAGATGTCGTTCCACATGCTGTCGCCGAACAATGCGCCCGGACCCGGCGTGACCATGCTGAAGGACGATGAAGGCAGGTCCTATCCGGTCCTCGACCGCGTCGAAATCTCCGGCGACCGCCTTTCGGATGCCCGCGTCAGCTTCGACCCGAACACGCATGAGCCGATCGTCAGCTTCCGCTTCGACAGCGCCGGCGCCAGCCGCTTTGCCGAGATCACCCGCCAGAACGTCGGCAATCCCTTCGCCATCGTCCTCGACGACAAGGTGCTGAGCGCGCCTGTTATCCGCGAGCCGATCACCGGGGGTTCCGGCCAGATCTCCGGCAGTTTCTCGGCCGATAGCGCCACGACGCTGGCCGCCATGTTGCGCGCCGGCGCCCTGCCCGCCAAGCTGACGGTCATCGAAGAGCGCACCGTCGGCGCCGACCTCGGAGCCGATGCCATCAAGATGGGCATTTATTCCGGCATCGTCGGCTTTGTGCTCGTCGCAGCCTTCATCTTCGTTCTCTATGGCACCTGGGGCTTCCTGGCGAATATCGCGCTGTTGATCCACACGATCCTGACCTTTTCGGCGCTAACGCTGGTCGGTGCGACGCTAACGCTGCCGGGCATTGCCGGTGTCGTTCTCGGCATCGGCCTTGCGGTCGACGCCAACGTTCTCATCAACGAGCGCATCCGCGAAGAAACGCGCAAGGGCAAGAGCGCCTTCGCCGCGATAGACACCGGCTTCCGCCGCGCCTATTCGACCATTATCGACGGCAACATGACGGCCCTGATCGCTGCGGCCATCCTGTTCTTTTTCGGCTCCGGACCGGTTCGCGGCTTTGCCGTGACCATGGCGCTCGGCCTGATCATCTCGATGTTCACATCGGTCGCCTTCGTGCGTGTCGCGATGATCGAGATCACCCGCCGCAGCAAGATCAAGGTGCTGAACATCCGGCCGTTGATCCCGTTCAGCCCCTATGACAAGCACATCCAGTTCATGAAGGCGCGCTTCTTCGGCCTCACCGTTTCAGCGCTGCTTTCGATCGCCTCCGTCGTGCTTTTCATTCATCCGGGCCTCAACTACGGCGTCGATTTCCGCGGCGGCATCCAGATGGCCGTCAAGACCACCGGCCCGGCCGATCTCGGGACGTTCCGTGAAGGCTTGAACACGCTTGGTCTCGGCGAAATCTCGCTGCAGTCCTTCGGCGACAAGAACAGCATTCTCGTTCGTGCCCAGCGGCAGGAAGGTGGCGAAGAGGCGCAGACGGCAGCGGTGACCAAGCTGAAGGCCGAGGTCGCCAAGATCGATCCGACCGCCACCGTCGAAGGTACCGACGTCATCGGTCCGAAGGTCAGCGGCGAGCTTGCCTGGGCCGGTATCCTGTCGGTGGTGATCGCAAGCTTGGCGATGCTCATCTACATCTGGGTGCGGTTCGAATGGCCATTTGCCGTGGGTGCCATCGTCACGCTGGTACTCGATGTCACCAAGGCGATTGGCTTCTTCGCGATCACCGGCCTCGACTTCAACCTGACGGCGATCGCCGCCATCCTGACGCTTGTCGGTTATTCGGTGAACGACAAAGTCGTCGTCTATGACCGCATGCGCGAAAACATGCGGCTCTACAAGTCGATGCCGTTGCGCGAGATCATCGACAAGTCGATCAACGAGACGCTGGCGCGAAGCCTTTACACCAATGCGACGGCCTTCCTTGCGCTCGTGCCGATGGCGATCTGGGGCGGTAGTGCCGTCTCGAGCTTCGCAATCCCGATGGTCTTCGGCATTCTCGTGGCCGGCGCCTCGTCGATCTTCATCGCGGCACCCATCCTGCTCTTCCTCGGCGACTGGCGCCGCCGCCATGCCAAGGCAGCGGCAACCGATACGGCAGTCGAGATCATCCCCCCGGAACAGGGTCGCCCGCGCAAGTCCGCGAGCTAGCGCATAACCCCGAAAATCGGAATCGATTTTCGGAAAGGATCATGCGCAATTCAAAGTGATAGAGCGTCCTTTGCGCGTCTGAAAAGACGCGCGGCGCTCTATTCCGTCTTTAACGCATCCCTGAAGGGGGCGCCGGTTGCAGAGCCGGCGCCCTCTTTCTATTGTCGGCTGCTGCATTATGTTTTAATTCAAAGTGTTACAGCGCCCTTTGCGCGTCTGAAAGGACGCGCGGCGCTGCAATTGAGATCGGGGAAACCGCCAGATGTCATTCAACCCGACAAGACCGCCGGAAACCAACAGTGCCCGTGACAGCGAGGAGCGCATCAAGCGTTTTCTCGCGACCGCTTCGCACGACCTGCAATCGCCGCTCCGCCATATCGCCATGTATGCCGAGCTGCTGCTCGACGATCTCGAGGAGACGCTCGACGGCGAACAGCTTCAGAGCCTCCGGATGATCCTGGAAAAGGCGCAGACGGCGCAGCGGCTCACCAAGGCGTTGATGAGCCTTGCCGGCGGCATACCTCAGGTGACGCCTGAAGAGGTCGATCTGCAGGCGCTGACCGAAAATATCTGGGACGAACTGACCGACGAGGCGGCGGTCCGCGAGGCGACGCTTGAAAGCAAGGGCCTGCCCTCCATCCGTACCGACCCTGCCCTCTTCGGTCTGGTGCTGCGGCATCTTTTGACCAATGCCCTCACCTATCGCGGGGAAGCGCCGCCGCATGTCGCCATCGCCGCGGAGCGAGCGGGGACGGACTGGTTTTTCCGGATTTCCGACAATGGGACGGGCATCGATCCGGCTTATCGGCAGCGAATATTCGAGCCGTTCTGGAAATTGCCGAAGGCGGGAGCTGTTCAGGGCGCCGGTCTCGGATTGACGACGGCGCGGGAGTTTCTAACGGCGCTTGGGGGCGATATCAGTCTCGAACATTCGGATGCGAGCGGCAGCTGTTTCATCATCCGCCTTCCGATTGCCTGAGATCAGAGAAATTCCAGCAAAAGTGCGCAGCAGTTCTTCGTCCGGAAGGACGGCATCGATGGCGAGAGATCTTGGAAGGCGAGCGATGGACGCATAGTAAGGTTCGCGACAGCTTGTCACTTTCTTTTAGAGACTGTCGCGTTGTCAAGGAGCCAGCAATGGCATTTGCATTTCCGCCGCTATTTCAAGAACAGGTGTTGCTTCTGGTTGCAAAACGCACGATGCTTCGGGAGTTCACTTCCGACATCACGACTTTGGTCGTCGGTTCGTCGCATGGCGATTTTGGTTTCGATCCCTCGCTCGTGCCGGGTTCATTCAACCTCTGCTCCCGATCCCAAGACTTAAAACATTCCTACTACTTGTACAGCAAGCTATCAGACCAGAACTTGAACCTTTCAACGCTCGTCATATTTTACTCGATATTTTCCCCAGGCTGGCTTCTTGAGAGCTCCCCTTCCGAAGGCGAGATAGCTGTCGCAATCAACGAGCTGTTCAACCTTGGCCTCGAATATGAGAGCCATCAGCTTGCATCGCTGAATGCGGCGGTCGCCGGAAAACTAGGAGAGATGTCGGTCCATTTGCCGGGCGGTGCTGGCTTCTTGCCAGACCATGGAAAGGGCTTCATGCCCGCAACCGTGACGGCGGAAAAGCGTGCGGCCGATCACATGAGATTCAACACACGACGAGACGCGGTTCCGTACTTGGACATGATGATCGATCTTGCGTCTCGCAACGGACACGAAGTCGTCATTGTAATCCCCCCGGCGCGAAGGGATTTCCGGTTGCAGGTAGGTAAGGGCCAGGAACTGTTTGACACACTTCTACGCTACACCGAGCGCGACCGTGAAGTTCAGATACTCGACTTTTATAACCGCGACGATTTTGACGATGCCTTTTTCGGTGATTTCGACCATCTTGTTCCCACTGGCGAGGGAACGGGGTTGCTGTCTCGTTCGGTAGCGGAGGCCCTGAAGCCGTCAAGAGCATTGGGACGGTTGGCTGTTTGACCGCAGTTGGTGCGATCCAGCCACTCCGTATTAGTCTGTCACGGACAGTCCTTCTTTGATCTACCGAACGCTCGTTCACAACGACACCTAGATGCACGCACAAAGCTGTAACTGCACCAAGCGCAGCCTTAGAATCGCTAAGCATGTCGCGCAAAAGTGTGAAGCGGTTTTGCGAAAACGGCATGCGTGAGAACAAAGACCTAAAGCGCGGCAAGCGTATCTGAAAGTTCGCGACGCGCTTGATTTAGATGCTGTAATCGTCCTTCCAGAAATCCGGGACGTCATAGGTCACATATTCGCGGATGATGTGCTGCAGCGCCTGGGCGTCGATTTCGTCCTTGCCGATGCGGAAATCCACGCCGTAATCCGGGAATTCCTGGAAATAGCCACCCGATATATCGGTCGAGACGACGCCGATCGGGCCGGTGTAACCGATGCCGCGCAGTTCCGGCACCGTTTCGCGGAAATCGGCATTGGGCAGCAGGCGATTGTCGAGCAGGATGAGATCGAAGCGCGCCAGGCGGATCTTTTCCAGCGCGTCACCGATCGATTGCGAATATTCAACCTCGACGGCCGGCTCGGAGAGATCGGCTATCTTCTTCTTGAGCGCGCGGAATTCGATGAATTCGTCATCGACAAAGAGAACTTTGACGGTGTTCCTCCGGCCCGTTTCGGTGATCATCGTCTCATTTCCCCAATCCCGAAACCAATTTCACGAAACCAAACCATTCCTCAAGGCGATCGCCACCATATGAACGCGGTTGACGGCGTCAAGTTTGCGCGCGGCCGCAGTGATGTGCGAATTGACCGTGTGTTCGGAGAGACCGAGAATGATGGCGATTTCCGCCGACGTCTTGCCTTCGCTCGTCCATTTGACGATTTCCGATCTGCGCTGCGTCAGCCGTCCGGACATTTCCGGCGCCAGGATTTCCTCGTACAGCTTGTCGAAAATGCGCATGGCGTCGAGAAGCATGTCGGCGATCTCACTCTGATCCGGCTCCTGACGCTCGCCGCTGAGCACGAGGCAGTATCGCCGCCCTTCCGGCGTAAACAGCGGGATGAAGAGAAAGACGCCAGCGAGGAATTCGTTGAAAACAAGATCGGACGGATAAACTTCCGGCTGTGCGCTCCTGCCATGGACCGGCGTTGCCAGGAAATGGGCGGTCTTTGCCCGGACCGTTCCCAGCGCTTCCTTCAACGTCGTGATGAAAAGGCCGACACGCCGCTCAGCGACATTGGTGATGACGATATCGCGTTCACCGAAAGGGGCCGAAGCCTCGGAAATGCGGGCAAGCGCGAAATTGTCGAAGTTGTAATGCTGCGCCGCCGACTTCAGCAGGCGGAAAAAATCGGTGCGGTTGATCGCCCGGCTCAACTCCGGTCCGGCATGAAAGGGAATTGCCGGGGCATTGTTCATTCCCACTCTTCCTCTCCTCCCGCCAATGCATCCGATCCCTAAATCTTGGGATATACGTCTTAAAGGCGAAGAGCTACAAAAATTGCGAGACGGTTGATGAGAGATATCGAAAACGGGGACTTTCGGTATGCAAGGCGGAAATCATCAATTATCTCAACTTGAGGTGATGCACGGGCAGATTTTACTGAGGGGCAGTAGTTCTTACCTGGGTATCGTATTCTTCCTGCATTCAACATCCATGAATGCGGGAAGGCAGTGCCAGACGTAAGCGCGAGAGAGCCGATAGACCCATTCAGCTAAGGGGTTGGCTGATGTTCGTGGCGGCGAACGCGGGTTGATTGGTTCTCTCAGCGCTTTTTTTGCGTTCCATATTCTTCGCTCCGGTTGCATCTTGTGATGCGTCCTCGACCTTGTCAATTGCGGTTTGTCATATGGCTTGGACGAATGAGAGGGAACAGGTCATCCGGCTTTCGCCGTTTTCTACATCTCGAGATTGTGAATGATCGCGGCAAGGTCAAGTGGCTTTTCCAGATAGGCATCGGCGCCGGCCTCGAGCGAACGCGCGCGATCCTCGGCAGCATCCGATCCGCTGCAGATAGCAAGCCGCATCGCCTTGAAACGATCATCCAGGCGCAACCGAGTGATCAGGCCGATGCCGCTATCGAGTGGCATGTAGAGATCGGCGACCAGCAGGTCAGGCGAGGTCTTGCCTTCCGCCGCGCGCATCTCCAGCGCTTCCAGCGCCATTTCGGCCGTGGGAAAACAGAATAGATCGACGTCTATCTGCTGCCTTCTGCAGATATAGTCGAGATAGAAGAGATCATCCTTGCTGTCGTCGACATAAAATAGGGTGGTCATCTAGCACCGTAATTTGGATATTGTTCGAATGAACCTCGCCGTCCTTCGACATCACCATATCGCGGTTCCACTGAAATTCGATATACCTTATCGCAGATCATTTCGCAAAAAGCGTGGCACCGCCCCGCCTTGCCTATTGAGTATTCCTCGATTTCGGAAAAAATGGCCGCGCGAACCGAAGGAGGAGACACGGGTGCAGGATCAGGGCAACGTGGACCTGCAGGACCAGCCAAGGCGGCACTACCGTGCCTTTGCGATTGCGGTCGGCTGCCTGATGTTCCTTCTCGGGGTGACGGCCCTTTCCGGCTGGCTACTGCAGGTCGAGATTGTCATTTCGCTGGTTCCCGGCTTTCCGTCGATGGCCTTCAACACTGCTCTCTGCTTCGTGCTTTCCGGCGTGGGGCTTGCCGCCTCGACACTGGCGGCCAGCCGTTTTCGCGTAACGGCAACGATCCTGGCGGGGCTTGCGGCAGCGATCGCTGCGGCCCGGCTCGTGGAAATCGTCACCATCGGGCGGGCTTTTCACAATGTCGACATGTCGATCACGCGCTTCCTGGTTCCGCCCGATTTCATCGCCAAGATCGGCGGCGGCATGGGGCCGAACACCGCTTTGGTCTTCCTGATCGCCAATCTTTCGCTGCTGCTCTCGCTCCACATGGAGAAGATAAGCCAAGTGATGCAGGAACTGACGAGCTATGTCGTCATCACGCTCGGCATGATCGCGCTGGCCGGCTATGTCACCGATGCCGAACAGGGTTACCGCTGGGGACCCTATGCGGCGATGGCGCTGCATACGGCGATCGGCATAGTGATCTTCGGCTCGGGGCTTCTCGCCCGCTCCTGGTGGATGCAGCCGACAAACCGGGCGCAGATCCCGCTGTGGATCCCGGCTGCGGTCTGCTTCACTGGCATTCTTGTCGATCTTTATACGCCGCTGGGTGTTGCCAACGGCATTCTCTACGTGCCGCTGGTGTTGACGGCCCTCTGGTTCGGCAACAGAAATGCGCCGCTTTTCTTCGCCTTTGCCTGCACCGTGCTCCTGATGCTCGGCTTCTTCGCCGTCAAGCACAACGAGACGGCGTTCTGGCAGGAAATCGCCAACCGTGCCATCACGGCTGCCACGCTTTGGCTGATCGCGATCCTCGTCTTCTATTTCATGCGCAACAACTATAACCTGGAAACCGAGCGCGTCCGCTTCGGCGCGCTGGTGCGCGGTACTCCTGATGCCGTCGTCGTCATCGACGAGCGTGGAACGGTCAAGAATTTCAATCCGGCGGCTGAAAGCATGTTCGGTTACTCCCCGCAGGAGACGATCGGCAAAAACATCAAGATGCTGATGCCCGAACCCTACCATTCCGAGCACGACGGCTACCTCGCCCATTACCGGCAGACCGGCGAGGAGCGCATCATCGGCACGACCCGCACGGTTTCCGGACGACGCAAGAACGGCATCGTCTTTCCGATCGATGTTTCCATCAGCGCCGTCGTCACCGGCCAAACAAAGACCTTTGTCGGTATCGTGCGCGACATCAGCGAACGCGTCCGCCAGGAAGAACGGATGAAAACGACGCTTTCCCAGCTCGAGGCCTATACGGCCGAGCTCGAGCGCAGCAACCACGACCTCGATGAATTCGCCTATATCGCCTCGCATGATCTCAAGGAACCGCTGCGCGGCCTGCACAACCATTCCCGCTTCCTCCTGGAGGACTATGAAGACAAGCTCGACGAGGATGGCGTGCGCCGGCTGAACCGGCTCGTGCGCCTCAGCCAGCGCATGGAGAAACTCGTCAACGACCTTCTTTATTTCTCCCGGCTCGGGCGGCAGCAACTGGCGGTCAAACGCACCGATATCGGCCTGATCGTCAAGGACGTCGTCGCAACCATGGAGCTGTTGCTGGAGGAGCGGCATGCCAAGGTCATCATCGACGGCCGGCTGCCGGAGGTGGTCTGCGATGCGCCGCGGCTGACCGAAGTCTTCCGCAATCTCATCACCAATGCGATCAAATACAATGACAAGCCGGCGCCGCTCGTCTCGATCGGTTACCTCGATCGGTTCGTCGGCAAGGACGGCACGGTTGCCCGCAACGTGTTTTTCGTTAAGGATAACGGCAAGGGCATTCCCCAGGAATTCCACGAGGATATTTTCCGCATTTTCAAGCGGCTGGAAAAGTCGCAGGATTCCGACGACGGCACCGGAGCAGGCCTTACCTTCGTCCGCAAGATCATCGCGCGGCACAATGGCGATATCTGGCTGGAATCCGAAGTCGGCACCGGCACGACATTTTATTTCACCCTGGGAAAAAAGCGCGAGGGGCAGAATGCAGCAGCGTGACACGCAACCGATCCTGATCGTCGAGGATAGCGAGGATGATTTCGAAGCGACGATGCGCGCCTTCAAACGCACCAACCTGCGCAACTCGATCCGCTGGGCGGCCTCCGGTCAAGAAGCGCTCGACATGCTCGCCTCGATGGTGCCGAAACCTGGACTGATCCTGCTCGATCTCAACATGCCGGGTCTTGACGGCCGCAAGACGCTGGAGGCGATCAAGTCGAACGCCGGCTGGCGCAAGATCCCGGTGGTGATCCTCACGACCTCCGACGACGAGCGCGATATCGACGGCTGCTATGCGCTCGGCGCCAATACCTATGTGCAGAAGCCGGTCGATCTCGACGGGCTCTTCGCCGCGATCCAGCGGCTGAAGGAATACTGGTTCGAAATCGCGATCCTGCCGCTCGAGGACTGACAGATTGGCGGAACACTGCTGCATTCTCATCATCGACGACAACATCGACGATCGCGAGGTCTATCGCCGCATATTGGGCCGCGTCTCCAGTACTGCCTATACCGTCGTGGAGGCGGAGACGGGCGAAGAGGGCCTTGCACTGAACGGACGGAAACGGCCGGACTGCATCCTGCTCGACTATTCGCTGCCGGGTCGCGACGGGCTCGGCGTTCTCGCCGATATCCTGGAGGATGATCCCGCCGCCAACGTCATCATGCTGACCGGCCAGGGCAACGAAACCGTGGCCGTCGAGGTGATGAAGAGCGGCGCGCGCGACTATCTGACAAAAGATCTGCTGTCGCCTGAAACACTGCACCGCTGCATCCAGAACGCCATCATGCATGGCATGCTGGAAGCAAAGCTGGAGCAGAAGCGGCAATCGCTTGAGATCTTCACCCGCGCCATGGCCCATGATCTGAAGGAGCCGCTCCGGACGATCAAATCCTTCAGCCGCATCCTGCACGGTTCTGCCGCGCTTCCGGCCGAAGACCGGGAACTGCTCGATTACGTGCTCAGCGCCGCCGATCATATGGAAGACCTGATCGTCAAGGTCTCGGGCTTCACCAGGCTGGAGGCCTCCGGCGGGCTGGAGCTCAGGCCGGTCTCGCTCTCTGATGTGCTCGACCAAGTGGAAGACAATCTGCGTCAGCAGACCGAAAGCCGTGGCGCCATCATCATCCGCGGGGCACTGCCGGAGGTGATGGGCGATGCGACGCTGCTGACCCAGCTCCTGCAGAACCTGGTGTCGAATGCCATCCGCTATTGCGAGCAGAAAGTTCCGGAGATCAGCATCGCAGGCGAAACGCAGGGCGATATCTTCCGCCTCACCGTGCGTGACAACGGGCCCGGCATCGATCCTGAGCATCGCGAGCTGATCTTCCAGCCGTTCAAGCGCCTCGTCGGCCGCGGCATCGAAGGCACCGGGCTCGGCCTTGCCATCTGCCGCCGCATCGCACAGATGCATGGCGGCTCTATCTGGTGCGAGGCAGAAAACGGGCCGGGCGCCGCCTTCATTCTCGAAGTGCCGCGCGCCGAGGCGAGGTCCACGCCGCCTGCCGCATCGGCCATCCCGCACAGCGCCAGGCCGGCGGAGCAGCCAGGCGAAGGTTCGGGCAGGCTGGCCGAAGTGCTGCTGGTGGAAGACAGCCCGGCCGACATCCAGATTCTGAAGATCAAGCTGATGCGGCGGGAGAAGGTGAATTTCAACCTGCATGTCGCCACCAATGGACGCGAGGCAATGCGGCTGCTCGAAGAACGCGCCGGCATCGCCGATGTGCCGCAGATCGACCTGATGCTGCTCGACATCAACATGCCGATCATGGACGGCTTCGAGGTGCTGCATGCGCTTTCAGCCGACGTCCGCCTCAAGCAAATTCCCGTCTGCATTCTCAGCACATCAAGCGACGAGAGCGACATGCGGCGGGCCAGAAGTCTCGGCGCGCGCGCCTATATGGTCAAGCCGCCGACCCTGCAGCAACTGGAAGAGGCGCTCGAAGATGTCGAACATTTGGAGTTGTTGCAGCGCGGCGATCTGCTTGCGCTTTGTGCGGAACAAAACTAAGCGATCGTCATTGGCAACGGTATGACCTTTGCAGCTCTCATACTGGCGCTCCTGACGACGCCGCTTCAATCAGGACTGCTCTCGATGGTATCAGGCATACATCACGTCACGGCCGTCACCCGAAAGGTGCAGGCGAACGTGGACTTCTACGCTGGATTTCTCGGCATGCGGCTCGTCAAGCAGACGGCCGGTTACGAGGACGCGACGCAACTTCATCTTTTCTATGGCGATGCTGCAGGAACACCAGGTTCTCTGCTGACCTTCCTCGCCTGGGAAGATGGTACGCCCGGCCGGGCCGGCTATGGCCAGATCAGCGAAATATCGCTGTCGATAAACCCCGCCAGCATCGGCTACTGGCTGACGCGCGCCATGAGCTTCGGCCTGCGTTCGGAAGGACCGGCCGACGAATTCGGCGAGCCTGTGCTGCGGCTGAAGGACCCCGACAACATCATCCTCAAGCTCGCAGGCGCAAAGAACCTGGTATCGCCGGCCGCCTGGGATGGCGCCTCGATCCCAGTCGAGCATGCCATCCAGCGCGTTCGTGGCGCGACCATGCTGACGGAGAAGCCCGCCGAAAGCCGCAGCTTCATCGAGAGCCATTTCGGTTACCGTTTCCAGGCCAACCGCGGCACGATCGACAGGCTGGTGTCGCAGTCCGGCGACATCATCGACGTGCGCGATGCGCGCGGCTTCTGGTCCGGCGCGCCGGGCACCGGCACGGTCGATCACGTCGCCTTCCGCGCCGCCGACGAGGAGACGCTGCTTTCGGTGCGCAAGGCGCTCGAGGCGACCGACGCGTCACCGACCAACATGCACGACCGCAAATATTTCCGCTCGCTCTACGCCCGCGAGCCCGGCGGCACGCTGGTGGAGCTCGCGACCGACAAGCCGGGCATGACCGTGGACGAAGAGCACGCCGCCCTCGGAGGCAAGCTGTTCGCGCCACCCGAAGCCATCACCAATCTCCATGACCTGAAGGTGATGCTGCCGCAATTTTCAATGCCCGGTCAGCCGCGCATCAATTATCGCGAGCTGCCATTCGTCCATCGCTTCTATACGCCCCCCGACCCAGACGGCAGCGTCTTCGTGCTCCTGCACGGATCCGGCGGCAACGAGACGACGCTGATGCCGCTCTTGAACAAGGTGGCGCCGCGGGCAACGCTGCTCGGCGTGCGCGGCCGGGCGACGGAGGAAGGTTTTCCGCGCTGGTACAAGCGCATTACCCCCTTTTCCTTCGACCAGAACGACATCAAGACCGAGGCCGAGGCCTTTGCGGCCTTCATCGAGGGGGCCGTCAAATCCTACGGGCTCGATCCTGATAAGGTCGTCTATGTCGGCTACTCCAATGGCGCCAATCTTTTGAACTCGCTGCTCTATCTGCATCCAAACCTGGTTCATAAGGCGGTGCTGCTGCGCTCCATGCCCGTTCTCAGCGACTATCCGCATGCCGATCTGAAGGGCACGGACCTGCTCGTCATCAGCGGCAAGACGGATGCCTACGGCAAATATGCGAGCGAGTTGGAGGAGAGGCTGAAGAGTTCGGGCGCCACCGTCGATTCCGACGTCATCCCCGGCGGCCACGATCTCGGTGATGCCGATGTGCCGATCATCCAGAAATGGCTGCTGCAGGAAAATCGCTGACGATCGGGCTCGGCTTCACACCTGAACGCGGGATGTCCGGGCAACCATGATGCCGGCAAGCACCACGGCGCCGCCGAGCGCCTGCATCGTCCCGATCGCCTCGTTGAGCAGCGCCCAGGCAAGGATGGCCGCGACCACCGGCTGCAGCAGCAGTGTCAGCGAGGAGAAGGCTGGCGGCAGATAGGCGAGCGCATAGGTGATCGCCACCTGCCCGCCGGCATGGCTGATAAAGGCGAGGCCGAAGACGATCGACCAGCCATAGGCGGTCGCGGGCAGCATGTGACCTTCGTAGAAGAAGCCGACCGGAAAGATGAAGGCGGCAGCCGATGCCGTGCTCCACAACATGATGCGGATGGTATCGAAGCGGCTGCGCAGCCTGCCGATCGCAAGGATGTAGCAGGCATAGAAGAAGGCGGCGATCATCGCGATGCCGTCGCCGCGGAGGTCGCCATTGCCGATGGCTGCCGGTCCGCCCTTCAGGATGACGACGCCGGACAGCGCCAGGACAAGCCCGAACAGGAAGATGCGGCTGATCCTCGCGCTGAAAAAGAGGAAAGCGATCAGCGTAACGAAAACCGGTGCGAGGTTGGCAAGCAGCGTTGCGTTGGCGACCGACGTCATGGTGAGCGAAAGATGCCAGGCGCCGAGGTCGAGCGCCAACATCACGCCTGGCAGGACCAGCATGCCATAGTCGGAAAGGCTTTGCGGCTTCGGCCCCGCATCCTTCTTCATGAGCGAGACGATGACGATCGGGATCAGCGCCAGCGCCACGCGCCAGAAGGCCGTCGCCATCGGGCCGACCTCAGACAGCCTGACGAAGATCGGCGAGCCGCCGATCGCCGCCCCGCCGAGAAGAAGCGACGCAAGGGCGAAACGATTGGAAGGCGGGGCTTCGGAAAGGGTGGAGGCAGCCTGCGACATGATCTCGATATTTGTGGTCGCCCGAATGCCGGGCCGGCGAAAGTTGTTGGCCGAGTGACTATCAGAAGTCGATCACCGCGGACAGTCGAAGAGCGACATATTGGTGGAGAATCAGGCGGGATGCCTATTCGTCGCGCTCGTCCGTAGCTTTTCGGCGATCTCGCCGGCGACGAAGAAGGCATGCTCGGTCACCTGCGGCAGTCCCATCAGCTCGCCGAAGGTGCCGCGCGCCAGCGGGCCGGAGATCAGCAGCGAAGGGTCTGTCGTTCCCGACGGGCCGATCGCCTCAGAACGCTCGGTGCAGGCAAGGCCGAGGCCAGTCGGATCAAGCGACAGGTGACCGCTTGCCGCGAGTGCCGCGAGCCACGGCTGGGTCTCGAGAATGCCGCCATGCGCCGGGCCGGTGGTGACGACGACGGCGTCATAGAGTTCCTCCAACGGCTGGCGCTGATGACGCGGCTGCAGGATGCAAAGCATGAACTCGCCTTCGATGCGGGCATCGGCGACCGAGCCGGCCAGGATATCGAGTCGGCCCGAGGCAATCGCCGCGTCGAGCACGGCCTCGACCTGCGGGGCGATACGGAAACGGTGCACGTCCCAATAGGGACGCAGATGGCGCACGAGGCGGCGTCGTTCGGCAACCGGCAGCACCTGCCAGAGATCGTATCCCTGCGCCCGCACTTGGTCGATCACACCATGCCAGCTTATGCCCTCTTCCTTCGCGGCTTTTATGGCGGCGCGGATCCCTCTCAGCAGCGACACGGCGGAATGGGTCGCATCGGAGACGAAATCGCCGAAAAGCTGCTGCGGCACCGGCGCATGCCCGCGAGACCGCAGACCGCGGCGCGAGATCGCGGTTACCGGACCGTCATGCCCGCGCCCAGCAAGCGAGGCAATGACATCGGCAGCCGTCAGGCCGTTGCCGATGACCAGCACCCGATCATGCGGACGGATCACCTCGATCGCGCCGGGCTTGGTGGTATCGGCGATGAAACGGGGATGGGCCGCAAGCCGGCTTGCAAGCCGGCCGGGGGCTGCCGGCGCCGGATGGCTGGTGGCGATCGCGACAATATCGGCCTCCGTCACGCCGCCTCTGTCGTCGAGGATCAACCAGCGGCCGGCACCGCGCTCGACCCCAGTCACTGCGGCGCGGCAATGACGCACGGCACCATCTTCCAGCAGCGGCTTCAGCAGCGAGGCGACATAATCGCCGAACAGCCGGCGCCGGGGGAAGAGCAGGCCCTCGGGCTGCTTGGCCTCAGGGTCGTCGGCGACGGCGTTGCGGGCTTCGATCCAGGCCTGGAATTCCCCCAGGTCGTCGGGCTGCAGGCTCATCTTGGCGGCAGGAACATTGATGCGGTGGGCCGGATCGGCGGTGTCATAGGCAAGGCCGTGGCCGAGCTCGGCGCGCGGCTCGAAGACCACGATGGCAGGGCGCTCGCCGCAGTCGGCTCTCGCGAGATGATAGGCCACGCCGGCGCCGGAGACACCGCCGCCTATGATGGCGACGACGGGCTGTTCAGACGTCGGGAGAGGCTTGGGCTGCATGATGGCCGGGATCATTGCTTTCGATGCCCGAGCATAGAAGCGGGGCATTGGTCACGCAATCCTCCTCCTCCAGTTGTCTATAATTATTATATAGATTTAGCCCGATATCGTCGTCGAGAACTCGGGATCGCCGCGGATGGTGTTGCTCACCGTGCAGATCTCGTCTTCGGCGGCATGGGCGATTTTCTGCCGGGTTTCCTCATCGATATCGCCCTTGATGGAGAAGGCGATATTGAACTTGGCAACGCGCGAAAGGCCTTCCGTCGCCTTCTCGCCGGTGACCTCGGCAGTGATCTCGCTGATCTTGTCGAGAATGCCCATCTGGCTGGCGGCGATGCGGGCGCTGAGCACCAGGCAGGCCGAGAGCGAGGAATAGAGCAGATCGAGCGGATTGAAACCCGGCTGCGACGGCGCGGTGACGATATCGATTTCGCCCTTGGTGGCGGAAGTGACGTGCGGGAAACCCGTCCGGCCGAGAACGGCGGTAGCGCCGGTCGGGCGGGGACGAGCCTTGAGATCGGCCATGTTGAAATCCTCTTGCGAATATCCTGCAGATGGTGATTTCCTCCCAGCGCGGCAATGGCAATGGCCCGCCCATCGGTTTCGGAACCTTTCCATCCCTCATCAGTTGAATACACCTGAACGAAATCAGTGACAAAGGTGGATTGCGATGCCTGATGTCCGCAGCGTGGATAACCAGAGCCGGCGGATGGATGCTCGCGATCGTCTGATCGTTGCGCTCTATGCGCAGCTGAAGGCCGAGCGGGCAACGCGCGAAACGCTGGAATGGGCGATTTGCAATGGCGCGATCTCGCGAGAGGTGCTGGAAGCCATCGCTGCCGATCCGGTTGCCGTCGTCACCAGCGAGGACATCGCATCGCTGGAGAAGATCATTGCGCTCGACGAACGGCGCAAACCACATCGGAAGTAGAACATGATACCGAAAACCGTGAGCAGTTTTCGGCATCATGTTCTCACTGTTGAATAAAAGAGGAGATCCGAAATGGCCGATATCACCTATCAGGTCGTGCCGCATGACAATGGTTGGGCCTATAAGCTCGGCGACACACTTTCGGAAACCTATGCGACAGCGGATGAAGCAATTATCCATGCCAAGGACGCTGCATCGAGGCAGAAGATCGGCGATGGCGATGCGCTGCTCGCCTATCCCGCGCCTGATGGCGGCTGGGAAGTCCAGCCAATCGACACCGACAAGAGCGGCAGCCGGCTCTGATTGGCCGCGGAGGATGGAATGGCCGCCCGGGCAAGCTGGAAAGGTCATCTCAAGGTGGGCGACCTTGCCTGCGCCGTCGGGCTCTATACCGCTGTTTCCTCCTCCGACCGTGTCTCTTTCAATATCATCAACCGCAGGACCGGCCACCGGGTAGAACGGCAATTCGTCGACAGCGAGACCGGCAAACCGGTTGAGCGGGGCGACCAGGTCAAGGGCTACCAGATGGAGAATGGCGATTACATCGTCATCGAGGGCGACGAGATCGCCGAAATCATGCCGGAAAGCGACAAGGTCCTCAATATCAAGGCTTTCATCGCCTATGACGATATCGACAAGCTTTATTTCGACCGCCCTTACTATCTCGCGCCCGTCGACGAACACGACGAGAAGGCGCTGTCGCTGATCGCCAGGGGCATGCGTGACGGCAAGGTCGCGGCGCTGGCCGAAGCCGTGCTTTTCCGGCGCAACCGGACGCTGCTGATCCGTCCTCATGACGACTACATCGTCGCGACCATGCTGAATTTCGACTACGAGGTGCGCTCGGCCGATACCATCTTCAAGGACATTCCAGACATCAAGTTCGACAAGGAGATGCTCGAACTCGCAGGCCATATCCTGGAGACCAAGCGTGGCAGCTTCGAACCGAGCGAATACGAAGATCGCTACGAGGCTGCCCTCGTCGAACTGGTGAAAGCGAAGATCGAGGGCCGGGCACCACCGAAGAAGAAAGAGCCGCCGGAACGCAAGGTCGTCGACCTGATGGAAGCGCTGCGACAGAGCGCGAAGATGAGCGGCAAGGCTCCAACAAAGAAGGCCCTGGCGAAGAAGAAGGCGCCGGCGCGCAGCGACAGCCGCAGCAAGAAGGCAAGCTGAGATGGCCTCGCCCGTTGGCGGGCGATAGGCAATCTCAGGCGCACCCGACCTCGCGCGAATGCATCAGCTTGTCGTGCCGGCGAAGCCGCTGGACCTGAAGCGCGTCAAAGTGGATTCCCGCAGTGCGTTTTAAGTCTTTGATTTAGAAATGTCGTTTCCCCAAAATTGCTGGCCGCTTCTTCATTGGCGCGACTTCTGGCCGCCTTCCGCGGCCAGGCTCTTTTTCAGCGCATCCATGATATTGATGACATTGCCCGTCGATTTCACGGGTGCAGGTTTTTTCGCGGGCGCGGCCTTCTTCAAGCTCTTCTGCTTGCCACGGAGCATCGATTTCAGGCGTTTCTGGATGGGTCCTGCACCATGATGGGGCTCCAATCCTTCGTCTCTTCCTTCACAAGTTGCGTCATCAGCGTCAGCAGCTTGCTGTCGATCTCGGTCTTCTCGTCGAGTTCAGCCACGGGTTCACGCACCTCGTCGCCATAGCGCAGGGTCCAGAGAACGATGCCTTTGCCTTGCGGCTCCAACAGCACGGCACGCTCACGACGGTAAAGGACAAGGCGGGCGATGCCGACCACGTCATTCGCCTTCATCGCCTCGCGGATCACGCAGAAGGCTTCCACCCCGACCTTGTCCTCGGGCGCCAGAAAATGCGGTTTGTCGTACCAGATCCAATCGATCGATCCGCGCGGCACGAAACTGTCGATCTCGATGGTGCGGGTGCTTTCGAGCCCGACTTCCTCGATCTCCTCGTCTTCGAGAAGAACATAGTCGACCTCGCCGCGCGGATAGCCCTTCACCTGGTCCCGCTCGGCCACCGGTTTATGCGTGACGCTGTCGACATAGCGGCTTTCGACGCGGTTCTTCGTCTGGCGATTGAGGACATGGAAACGGACCTTGTTGCTTTCGGTCGTCGCCGGCGTCAGCGAGACGGCGGCAGTGACGAGCGAGAGCTTGAGATAACCTTTCCAGAATGTCTGACGTGCCATGTCTGTCCTGTCTCCCGCGCACAGTTGGGCATGGCAATCAACGGGCTGGTTCGATCTTTGGTTCCGGCAATTGAAGACTTCGTTGATCAGTTGCGGTCAGTGATTTCCATTTCATGGATCGGCTGCCAACGGGGCCGAGCATTGTGGGCGGAGAGGACACAGCCACTCTTTCCTTGCCACCGCCATTTTCCTCTTCAATAATGAAAGCCCCAAGACGTCAGGATATCGGTAATCTGAATGTTGCGACTCTTCGCCAACCTTGTCATCGTCCTCGCATTGAATTTCCTTTTCATTGTCAGCAATGCTGGCCCGTCCTTCGCACAGGAATGCCCCGACCCTGCAAAAGCGTCGAATGTGTCGGCTCAACAAAAGCCGGCAAACAAGAGATATGATCGAGCTCTTCCCAGCTACCGCGACAAATCGGCCCGATACAATCTGGCTCTTGTCGGCGATTCACTTGTCGAGCTCTGGCAGCCTTGGATCAAGGACAGCTTTCCCACGCGCCCAGTGATGAACCTCGGGGTCGCTGGCGATACCACGCAAAATGCACTGTACCGCCTCGATGGTCTAAACCTTCCGGATTTCCATCCCGCCGATGTCGTCGTGCTTATCGGCACGAACAATCTGGGGGCGAAAACTGCGCCATGCGCCGTGGCAGCTGGTGTTGTCGCTGTTGTCAGCAAGGTTCGCGCTCTTTGGCCAGGCGCCCACATTTATGCTTTGTCCATACCGCCCCGGGGCAAGCGCTATGCCTTCTACGAGAATGTACGAATTCCGGCCAACCAGCTTGTCGCATCGTCATTGGCTGAAATGCCGGGTGTCACGTTTGTTCAAATGAACGATGATATGTTGCGGTGCGGTAAGCCAAGCGATAAAGAATGTTCCAACTACAAGCCTGACCATCTTCATTTTAATGAAGGGGCATACAAGCTGATCACGAGCTTCCTCGCCGCAGCGGGTCTACAGCTTTGATTTTTGCCGCTCAGGTGGTTACCAAAACGCAAGGCGGAATGTCATGAGCACCTCATTTGACAGCTACCAACCGATTGGCCTGCAAAGACATAGACCCAGAGCTCGCGCGCAATATCGCATTCGGCGTGAAACCTTCGTGCGGATCGTCCTCTCGGCAATATTTTATATTTCCCTCTGGAGAGCGACCGGCATGTGGTATGGGCTGCCGGCCGACTTCCAGGAGGGCGTCGGCAAAGACCCCATGCCGATGCGACTGTTGCTGATGTCGCTCGTTCCACTCATTGGCCTCTACTGCATCCTGGAGCCCAGGCGCATCTTCGAATTGATTCGCAGCGCCTCGCCGCTGGTCGGCATAGTCTGCTTATGCGTCTTTCTCTCGATTGCTTTTTCCGTCAGCGTCGGAGCCTCGCTCCGAGCCCTCGTCGCCGTCGCATTGCTGACAGCTGGACCCATTCTTTACCGGGCCCGTTACGGAGCCGTTGACACATTTGAAAGCCTGGCGAAGTTTGCGATTGCAACGGCTTTCATCAATATTCTTTACACAGCAGCCTTTCCGCGGTTCGCGGTGATGAGAGGCAGTTATGCCGGGATGGTGAAAGGGGCCTTTTACCACAAAAACATGCTCGGCCAGTTCTCGGCAACAAACTTCATCTTGCTGCTGCCGGCCCTGCCGATGTGGCGTCTGCGCTACTATGATCTCCTGCGATGGGCGGCAATGCTGCTCTACCTCGTGCTGATCGTGCTGGCGAAATCATCGACGGCGATCATCCTGCTTTCGATCGGAATAGCCGTATACTATGGAATGAGCTGGATTCAGCGCTTTCCAGGCCGGATTTTCAGATCCTTCGTCGTTCTTCTTGCATTCGCCCTGCTGGGCTTTGTCGTCTCCGTCGCGTTGATGGGTGTGGCACAGGCGATTGCCGAGTCATTCGGGAAAGACCTTACGCTCAGCGGACGTACGAATGTCTGGGAACAGTTGCTGCCGTTGATCTTCGAGCGGCCCCTTACAGGCTGGGGATTTGCCTTGTTCCGACAGCCCGAAATCATGGAGCAATATGTTCGCCTTACCTGGGACGCTCAATCCACCCACAACACCTATATCGAACTTGCGCTGAACATGGGCATACCCGCCACCATCATCTGGACGTCGTTCGTGGTGGTGCGGCTCGTGGGGAAGATGACCTCGTCACCCCTCAATCAAGCGCTCGCCATCACCAAGAGGAAGGAGGTTGTCATTATCCTCCTGATCCTGATCGGCGCGTTCACCGAAGCCGGAATGATGCTGGCCCCCTTCATCCTATGGCCCCATACCGTGATTGCACTGACGAGCCTCGGCCCGGAGTTCCTGTCCCGCTTCCGCAAACCGACCCAGGCAGGAGCGCAACATGCATCAGGCTAAAAAGATGAGTTCAAATAATCGTAGACTGGTTGGCCTCGATGGAATTCGCGGCCTGGCGGCTATTTGTGTGGCAATGCATCACACCGAAGGGTTTGTCGGCTTTGATGCAGCACCTGCTGCCTACCTCGCCGTCGACCTGTTTTTTTGTCTGAGCGGCTTCGTGATCGGCCACGCCTATGAGAGGAAACTCATTCAGGAGTCTACGCTCTCTGCCAATGATTTCGCCATCAAGCGTCTCATCCGCTTGTATCCCCTCTATCTGCTCGGATTGTTGCTCGGCGTACTCGCATATGCAGGTATGTCGCTCAGCAGAAATCAGCAAATGGATCCCATGCTGTTTGCCACCTCGTTGCTTGCCTCGATGTTCTTCCTGCCGGCGATCGGTGGAACATCGCTGAAGGCGCCGAACTTGTTCCCCTTCAACGGTCCGTCATGGTCCCTGTTCCTGGAGATCGTGATCAACCTCGCCTACGGCTATGCGGCGAGAATGCTGTCCAGCGGCGTGCTCGCACTCATCCTGCTGGCGTCATGGGTTTGGCTGGCGGCGCAAACGCTGGCCCATGGAAGCGCCGACCTGATCCCGCTCGACGGCGCTTTGCTCTCCGGTTTTCCCCGCGTTCTCTTTTCCTTCACCCTCGGCATCTTGATGTACCGCTACCGTGAGCGGCTTTCCCCTTCAGGCATCGGAAAAGCAGTAGCAGTGGCTGTCATCGTCGTCGCGACTGCACTTCTCGTTTTCCAGGCGCCCGCCGCCTTGGTTGGCATTAAGGACCTGATTGTCATCACTGCTCTATTTCCGATCGCCGTGCTTGTCCTTTACACAGCCAACTTCGATGGCGTGCTGCGACAGCCGCTTCTTATTGCGGGAGAGGCGTCTTACGCGCTCTATGCAATTCATGTTCCGCTGCTCGGCTTGCTATTGGGAGCATTGAAAGCCGCTGGCCTGGGGCAACCGCCGGCTTGGGCGATCTTTGCCATCGTTCTTCCATTGATCGTCCTATTGGCCATCATCGTCACCCGCCTCTACGATGAACCGGTGCGCAAAGCGCTCAGCGCCGGAAAGGCCATGAGACTTCGCTGGCGTCGATCCTGATTTTGGCGCGATCAGGGTCACCGGTCACACCGCTTAAATCGAGAGATAGCGCTTCTGCCAATGCAGCCTATGTTCTTGCCATGCGCGCGGCGTGAAGTCGTCATAGGCAGTCTCAGCGATCGCCAGCATCCAGTTCTGCGCCTTGCGGGCCAGCAAGACGCATGACAATTCCATGCCAGGCTCAACCGTAATGGAAGGCCGATTGGCACCTGGAATGTCGATCCCCTTGTCACGCCACTGGATGCGGATTTCGTCGGGCTCGGATGTCCACTCGCCGGAGGCAACGGAAGCCTTGCCGTCAGGCTTCAAGCGAAGTGGCGGCGGGGTGACATTCAGAAAGCTGCCATCGTTGCGATAGTTGCCATCGATATCACCCGCAGTCGCTCTGCCGTTTCTCTCGAGAACGATGTCCTGTTCGCACCGCAGGAATATGTTGCGCCGAAAGCTGCCGGACCACGGTCGATTGGCGAAGAAGGCGATGTCGCATTGGCTGATGACGTTGTCGTGGATATCGATGTCTTTGCGAAATGCCAGCTCCTGATCCGAAAAGCCGCTCATGCTGACGCCACGATTGGTGTTTTCGATCCAGTTGTCGTAAACGTGATGCCCGGCGTGGTCCGCCTTGTCGCCGATGCCGTAGCCGAAGGAATAATCATTCATCCTGCCATCGCGCATGATATTGCTGCGCACCACGGCGTCATCCCCAATCGACGAAAAGGAGAAATTCTTGCCGCCGATGAAATTGTATTCGACCAGGTATTTGCGAGTTCTGTCGCAGACCAGCGCGCCCTTGTTCGATGCGCTCGCCGGCGACTGCAGGAAGAGATTGCCGCGGATCACGATATCGGAGCTGATATTGTCGTCGCTGTTTTGATAGGCGAACTGGCAGCAGTCTGCTCCCTCGCCCGGCGCCGCGCCGATGCGATTATTCTCCAGCAACACGTGCGTCGTCTTTGTCAGGTAGATGCCGTCGCCGTTTACATTCTCCGTTTCACAGCGCCTGACGGTGAGATTCTTGCCATTGTGAAATTTGAAGCCTCGAGGAGAATTCTTGACGATAACGTCTTCGATCACCGTATCGGAAAACACCTGATAGGCGACGCCGACATCGGGCGCACCATCGATGACCTGTCCGCGTGTAGACGCGCCGTGAACTTTCTTTCGCAGGATGGCGGTCATTGCATTTCCTTCGATACCGGTGCCGCGGGGAATTAAGCAGAGGGCATGTGGCGGATGTTTGAATATGTGGATATTCAGCTTGTAAACCGCCCATCTTGCAAAAACGACAGTGTCTGGCTCCACATGGTCTTGTTGACGGGTAAGAAAGTGTGGTTTGCCGGAATGACGATATGCGCCGACGCGCCGTCGAGACGGGTGCTCTCCACCGAAACCTTTCCATCATTCGGAACCCTGAGGCCGATGATAAGGGAGGAGACCGGGTCGATGGTCCGATTCCCGGCGATGATGCCAAGTTCATAATCCACAGTGCCAAACAGCTCCGTCATCGCGGTTTGATCGGTGATCAGCTGCTGTCCTGCCGGTCCATAGACCTTCCTGAACAGGGGCCAGTTCTTGAGGAAATCGGCAATCTGACTGCCGCTGTTCGGCGTTCCGACCATCACAACTCTCCCCAGGTTGGCTGGGCGATAGTTCCTAAGAAAAGCGCGGACAATCAGCCCGCCCATCGAATAACCGACGAAATGGACCCGGCCGTCGCCTGCCTCCTTCGCAGCGCCGTCGATCTCAGGTCGGATGATGTCGACGAGGTCGCTGATCGAAAACTTGGTGGAGGGGTAACCGACGTTCACAACCCGATACCCGTGGGCCGACAGGAAGCCGGCGAGCTTCGCCATGCTTTTCTTCGTCCGGGCAATTCCGTGAAACAGGAGAACTGTGTCGTTCATCAGTATCCGCTCAACGGGCTGCTATCGATCAGGCGCCTATCCTTCTAGCTCTCACGGTGAAGCTTGTCACGACAGCCGGCGTTCTCGAATAGCGGCGCGCTTGATGCGGCGTCCCGCTAGTGATCTAGTGGATGCTGAAATGAAGGTGAACTTCAGCAGTCCTTCTGATGAATGTTCGACCGCTCCTGTGCTAGCCTCCTATGCGCGTCTGATAAGACGCGCGGCGCTGTAGAGAAAGAAATGCGTGTACGTGACGACCAGCATCCGACATATCGCTAAGCTTGCAGGAACGTCAGTCTCTTCGGTCTCGCGCGTGCTCAACAACAGCGGTTATGCCTCGCCAGAGCTCAGGGAGCGGGTCGAGGCGGCCATCCGAACGCTGAACTACACGCCCAGCAAGGGTGCCCGTATGCTGCGCGGTGCACCAAGCCGGATGGTCGGACTGATGCTGCCGTCGATCGAGGTGCCTTTCTTCGGCATCCTCGCCCATGCGATCGAACAGGAACTGTTCCAGCACGGCTATCAGACGCTGATCTGCAGCACGGCGGAAAACGTGGACCATGAGGTGCGCTACATCTCCATGCTGCTCGCCCAGCGCGTCGACGGCGTCATCGTGGCAAGCGCCTTCGGCAGCATCGAGCATTTCGGGGTGCTGCGGGACGCTGGCATTCCAATCATCGCCATTGACCGCGAGCTGAACGGCATCGCTGACGGCGCTGTCATGGCCGATCACGAGGAAGGTGGACGGCTGATGGCGCGCCATCTGATGGGCCTCGGCCACCGGGCAATCGCCATCGTCGGCGCGCCGGCCCACAGTCAGCCGATCCAGCTTCGCCTTCAGGGCATCACGGCGGAGATGGCGAAAAATGCGATCGCGCCTGCCACCGTGGCGATGGCGGAAGAGCACAGCTTTGCAGAGACCTACCGGCTGGCGCGGGAGCTGCTGGCCTCTCGACCTGAGGTCACCGCGATCATCGGCACGACCGACGTTTCGGCGATTGCCGCAATCCATGCCATCCAGGATCGCGGGTTTTCCGTTCCGGGCGACTATTCGGTCGTGGGCTTCGACGATCTGCCGGAGGCTGCCTACGTCTTTCCACGGCTGACAACGGTCGCGCAGCCGATCCGCGATGTCGGACGGCAGGCAGCACAGCTGCTGGAAGCGCTGATCGAAGAGCACCAAACAGGGTACGAATCTCGGCAAGGCGCGATCGTAAAAGTGCCGGTCACGCTGATCGAGCGCGATTCCACCGGCATTGTTCGCAGGACGCGGCCAAGCTAGGGCCGGACGATGACCTTGATCTCGCCTGGCAATGGCGCGTTGCCCACCACGTCGGCGACCTCCTCGAGACTTATGGTTTTGGTGACCAATGCATCCAGTTCCAACGCCCCGCTCGCGACCATTGCCGCAGCACGCGAATGGGTGAAGGGATTGAGGTAGGCCGGCCTGATATCGACTTCGTTTACCAGCAGATCGAAGGGCAGAACCGGCACCTCGACACCTGCCGGCGTCACCCCGAAAAGCACGAAGGTGCCACCGCGCCGCGCCATTTTCAGACCGCTTTGCAGCGTCTCGCTGACGCCGGCGCACTCGATGACCACGTCGGCGCCGCCTTTGGTGACCTCCCGTACAGCAGCGATTGTGTCTGAAGAAGCCGGGTCGAAGGCGTGCGCCGCCCCCAGGCGCAGAGCGGTTTGGCGTCTCGATAGCTGGCGCGTAATCAAAATGATCTCGCCTGCCCCAGCAAGGCGAGACAGTTGCACCATGAGCAGGCCGATCACGCCCCCGCCGAGGATAGCAACGCTGTCGCCCTGACGGATCCTTGCCTTGTCGATGGCGTGGATGCAGCAGGCCAGCGGTTCACTGAAGGCGCCGTGAACAGGATCGAGGTCGGCCGGCAGGACGAAGGCCTGGGCGTGCGGCACCACCACATATTCGGCAAAGCCGCCATCCCGTGTCACGCCGATGGCGGTCAAGCTCTCGCACAAGTTCGGCCGCGCCTGCCTGCAGGCCCGACAGGTGCCGCAGGCAATATTCGGGTCGACCGTCACCAACTCGCCGCCGGTAAACCGTGTCACCCCATCGCCGATCCTTTCGACGATGCCGCAGAATTCGTGGCCAAGCGTGACGGGGATCGCTGTCGGATATTCGCCCTTGTACATGTGGCGATCGGAACCGCAGATGCCGGCCACCGCAACCCGGACAAGCAGCTCGCCCGGCCCGGCAACCGGCTTCTCGACGCTGCACATGGTCAAAGACCCGATCGACTCTAAACGTACAGCCCTCATTTCACTCCTCCAGACCTCAAGTTCGATTGCCTATTCGTGCTGATGAAGCCGCCTGCGGGATCATGCGCCCGCGACGCGCGGCTCAAGCGCTCAGCTCATGACATTGCCGCCATCGACATTGTAGCACTGCGCCACGATGTATGCTGCATCTGGCCCGGCCAGGAAGGCGGCCATGGCAGCTTGTTCGTGGGGAGCGCCGAATCGTCCGGCGGGGACGGCGGCGGCCACGCGGTGCTTGACGTCACCGGGTTTCAAACCTTCCCGGCTGCCTAGTTTTGCGTCGACGACGTCCCACATCGGCGTATCGACGACGCCGGGAGCGATGGCGTTGACGTTGATTCCATAACGGATCAGTTCCAGAGCGCAGCTTTGGTGATGCTGATGACGGCCGCCTTGGAAGCGCAGTAAGCCACCGCCGGTCCTTCGCCCCGGCGCCCGGCCTGGGACGAGAAGTTGATGATGCGTCCACCTTCCCCTCTCTCCACCATGTGCCGGGCAACGGCCTGCGTCATGAAGATCAGCCCTTCGATATTGACCTGAAATACCCTTGCGGTGCGCTCTCGGGATATTTCCAGAATGGACTCGACGTCGTAAATGCCTGCAGCATTGACCAGGATATCGATCTGACCAGCGGTTGATATGGTGAAGCGTACAGCTTCTTCGATGCTGTCTTGGCTGGTCACGTCAAGCGCCACACCCCGGGCCTGCGGGCCGATCGCTTCCGCCACCCCTGCGCATCGTTCACCGTCGAGGTCCGCCACGACAACCCTCGCGCCTTCGGCGGCAAAACGTTCGCAGACCGCCTTGCCGATGCCGCTCGCTCCTCCCGTGACCAATGCCACCTTGCCGGAGAGCCGCGCCGTTTCCGTATGGGTCATCGCACTGCCTCCCCGGCCGCGGCTGCCGTAACGAATAGCTTCATGTTTGCTCCTCCCCTTTTGACTGAACGATAATCGGAGCCGTCCTCCTGAGGCGACGCCAATGGGCTAAGCGGATTGCGGGTTCGTCTCCTTCGCCTCGCGAAGAAGCACGGACATGTCGGGGATGCCATCGGTGGCCGTCGCACCCTTGAGGCAATGCGCAGCTGCGGCATGGGCGACGGCGCAGATATGCTCGACCGGCCAGTTCTCATGCAGGCCGTAGAGCACGGCGGCGCAGAAAGCGTCTCCTGCGCCGACGGTACTGACGATGTCATCGGGATCGACAGCTCGTGAACGCGTGATGATCGTGGAAGCGCCTGATGCAAACCAGAAGCAGGTTTCCGGTGCATGGATGATCGCGCCCTTGACGACACCAGCGGCAAGCAGGCGCTCGCCCGCTTCCAAAAGCCCCGCCTCGATCAAATCTCCCTTCGCATCGCGAACGATAACGCCGGTTGCCCGCCCCGCCTCCATCTCGTTGATGATCAGATAATCGCAGAAGGGCAGAGCGACACCGACCTTCTTCGCAAATTCCGGGTCTTCGCTCGATACGAAATCCACACAGGTCGTAAGCCCGGCGCGGCGCGCCGCTTCCAGCAGGCGCGACGCTCCCGAACGACCGTCGGGACCAATGCCGTCGAGACCCGGCAACAGCATGAGATAACCGAGATAGAACAGCCGATAGCCGGCCTTGGCGAAGGCTGCGGGTGAGACAAGCTCGTCCGTGACGGCATCGTTGGCGCCGCCATGATAGAAGAAGGTCCGGTTCTGACCGGGCACATTCATGACATGCGTATGCGCCGTCACCCGGTCGGCAAGCGCGATCAGCCCACCGACATCGACGCCGGCAACTGCCAGGCGGGCCTTGACGATTTCGCCGTCCTGATCAGCGCCGATGCATCCCGCCGCCGCCAGCTTTCCGAGAAACCCAAGCGAGGCCAGATCGGTGACGACATTGGCCGCCCCGCCCCCCACGCCCAGATCCTGGTGCAGGATATGCGCGAGATTGCCCTGTTCGGGCCAATAGGACAGGGTGTGGACGCGATCGACAATGAAGTTTCCCGCGCAGACGATGCCGCCATGCTTCTGACCGTCGCGATCGCAAACCTCCTCCCCGGCTCGCATCAGTTGACTCCTTCGTTCCACAAGGGTCTCAGCGGCGGCTCGTCTTCCTCGATCGCGGCGAAGCGTGCGATCGGCTCCAGAAAGAAATTGTCGCTGTTGTCGTCGTTGACCTGACTGACCTCGCCGACAAGCACAGGTCCGCCCTCTTTCCTGCCGTAGAAGCGGTGGTAGAGCCCGGTGCGGATCGTCACGCTCTGCCCAGGCTGGAGAACCAGCGGTTCCCATGCAGCGAGCCGGTGCGCCAGCCCGTCTACCGGCACCGTTAGATCCTCCGCCAGCACATTGCCATCGGCATCGGTTGCGGCGAATTCGATGACGAGATCGCCGCCGGCGCGATTGATGATGTCTTCCATCTTCGCCGCATGACGGTGGGTCGGCGTGACCTGCCCTTCGCCAACGAAGAGCAGCTTTTCGGCATAGGTCCGTTCACCCAAGACATCGACGATGCCATTGCGCAGGCTAAACAGCACGAGACCGCATTCGGCAAACCGGTTCGAGCCGAAATCGGTGACATCCCAACCCAGCTGATGGGCGCGCAAATAGGCTGATGCCTCGGGATGAGCGGCAAAATCCGCCGCCGTCCAGGAACCCCATGCCGGCAGGGACCAGTGCCAGCGCTCGAGGCTCTCGGTTGCCCGCAGCAACGCGGCGTTGATCGCAGAACGCTTCATCAGGCTGACGCCCCGTCATACTCGACCGGCACCACGACGTCCTCGCGACCGGATTTGAGAGCTGCCGTCAGGACTGCGTGATGCGCCTGCGCCTCGGCCGGCGTCGCGCAGCCGAAACCGTTGGCATTGCCGCCGGCAAGCTCATCGACGAAGGCCGCCCACATCTGCTGTATGGCGTCGGCAAAACCGAATTCGAAGATCTTGCCTGTTATGGCCGGAAATAGCGAGCCATAACCCAGATCCTCGGTACTCCAAGCCTGCGCTCCGCCATTATAGTCCATCCACTGCCATTGGCGCGGCGACTTCGTGCTGAAGAACGCGCTTTTCTTCATGCCGAGAACTCTTAGGTACCAGGTGTTGGATTCGCCGGGCGCGATGCGCCAGGTTTTCAGCACCATCGGGAAATCCTGATCCCCGGTGCGCACGCGGCTGCTGATCGTGGCATTGTCCCAGGTGGTGCAGGGCAACATGCCGCCCTTGCCGTCAGGACGTTCGGTGACCTTTTTGACCAATTGTGCATGCAGGGTCGTCGGGCGCCAGCCGAGACGCAGCGGCACGTGCAGCACATGCATGCCGAGATCACCCATGCAGCCATAGTCGCCATTGATATCGGCCATGCGCTTCCAGTTGATCGGCTTCTGCCGGTCGATATCCGAAGAGTGCAGGAAACCCGCCTCGACTTCGATTATATCCCCCATCTCGCCGCTTTTTGCGAGCGCGATGACCTTCTGCGCGCCGGGGAAGAAAGGCATTTCCGACGAGCAGCGGACCAGAAGTTCCGGATGCTCGGCGAGAACCGCCATCATCTCCCGGTTCTGCGCGGCGTCCATGCCGAAGGGCTTTTCACCGAGAAGATGTTTTCCGGCCTTCAGGATGTCGATGTAGAATTGCTGGTGCAGCACATGCGGGACGGCGCAATAGACCGCATCGACCTCGGGATTGGCCAGAAGCTCCTTATAGTCAGCGGTGAACTGGCGAACAGTCGGCACATGATCCCTGAACCAGTCGAGCAGCGTCGCGTTGGTATCACAGACGGCGACGATTTCCGGTCGCGCTTTCACATCGGCCAGATGCAGCCAGCGCGCCGCAGCGCTCGCAAACTCGCGTCCCATCAGACCGCAGCCGATGACGCCGAAGCGGAATATTTTCGTCATGACATCTCCTCCCAAACGCGCATCAGCCAATATGCAGCGAAGCTTGCTCGACGGAAGCCTTGTCATGGACGATGGCCATCAAGGCCCGCGTCATGCCGGCGGGATTGTGATGTTGGATAACGTTGCGGCCATAGACGATGCCACGGGCGCCCTGCTCCATCAACTCTCTGGTGCGGATCAGGATTTCCTGATCCGAAACGCGGCCGCCGCCGCGCACGAGCACCGGCAGACCTTGGGCGATCTCGACCACGCGGTGATATTCCTCGACATTGTCGCAGGGGTCGGCCTTGATGATATCGGCGCCAAGTTCAGCCGCCTGGCGCACCAGCGGCAAGATCTTGTCGATCGCGCCATCGACCGTGTAGGCGCCCTTGGAATTGTCCTGCATGACGAGCGGCTCGACCATCAGCGGCATGCCGTAGATCTCGCATTCACGTTTCAGGCTGTTCACATTGCGCACGCAGGCGCGATAGACTTCCGGCTGGTCCGGAAGCATCAAAAGATTGACGACGACACAAGCAGCATCCAATGCAACGCCCTGCTCCACCGCCCTGTCAATCATTTCGGAAAACAGCTGAGACGGCAGGGGATTGCCATAGATGTTGGCGATGTCGGTGCGCAGCACCAGTGCCGGACGCTGCTTGCCGGGGATCGCCTGCAGAAGGGGTGCCGTCCCCGGCGGCAGCTGAATGGCATCCGGCGCCGCTTGCGCGATCACCTCGATGGCGGTCTTCATGTTCTCGATGCCGGCGAGGAAGGTTCGTTCATTGAACATGCCGTGATCGATGGCCACGTCAAAACAATTTCCAGACACGCCGAAAAGTCGGTTCAATCGCGCGGATTTCATCGAATTCCTCCCAGATATGGTAACGTTTCCACATTCGAATAAGCGGAGCAAGATGGCGAGTCAAGAAAATGTGGAAACGTTTCCATGTCGCCTCTTCCGGCGCGGGACGAGGCGCCGCTCGCGCCTCGTGCCGGAAGGACTACCAGCAGGTGAATCCTGCATCGACGTTGACGATCGCCCCAGTCATGAGGCTGGCGGCGCCTGACGCAAGGAAGAGGACTGCGCTGGCAACCTCCTCCGGCGTTCCCATTCTTCCCATCGGCGTGTCGGCGAGCCAAAGCGGGATACGCTCGCGATTGGCTTCGACGGCCACCACCATCGGCGTCTCGATGTAGGTGGGTGCGACGGCGTTTACCCTGATGCCGTGATGCGCCCACTCGGCGGCCAACGAGCGCGTGAGGTGATGGACCGCCGCCTTGGAAACGTTATAGGCGGTCTGAGGCTGGGGCCGGTTGCAGATGTGCCCCGACATCGAGCCGAGGTTGACGATGGCGCCGCGTTTCATCGAAATCATCGGACGACCGAAGGCGCGCGAGCACCAGAAGACGCCATTGAGATTGACGTCCATCATGCGCAGCCAATCGGCGTCGGTGAGATCCTGCGCCGGGATGCCGTTCTGGCCAATTCCAGCATTGTTCACCAGGATCGTCGCCGGCCGCCCGCCATCGGCAAGCTCGGTTGCGATCGCCTCCATTCGGGCCGCGTCGGTGACGTCGCCGACCCGGACTTCGACGTCGTAGCCTCTATCCCGGAGAGCAAGCGCTTGCTCAGCGTCGCTCTCACTGCGTTCGATGACAACGACGGCGGCGCCCGCTTCGGCCAGCGCCTCGGCGCAGCAGAGCCCGATCGCACGCCCTCCGCCCGTGACCACTGCCCGTTCGCCGTCGACGCGAAATTTCTGCTGGTAGCTCATCTCACCTCTCCTCAAATGTCAAAGGCGCTGGGAAGCACGACGATATCGCGGATGGTAACGTTGCGCGGCCGGGTCAGCATGAAGATGATCGCGTCGGCGACTTCCTTGGGCTCGATCAAGGCTCCGGCCTCCTTGGCCTTGCGAAGGTTTTCCTCCGGCCAATCCGCAAGCAAAGCGCTGATCACCGGCCCTGGAGAAACCGATCCCACACGAATGCCGTTTTTCAGAAGCTGGCGTCGCATCGTTTGGACGAAGCAGGTCATCGCCCATTTCGACGACGAATAGACCGGTTCCCATGGAATCGCCGAATGTCCGGCGACGGAACTGGTGACGACAATGTCGCCGGTGCCACGTTCGATCATGTGCGGAATGACGTTTCGAACGTTCTTGATGACGACATTGACGTTGAGATTGAGCATTCGATCGATGGTATCGAGATCGGTTTCCATCAAGTCGCCGCCGATATAGGTGCCTGCATTGGCATGCAGGATATCGAGCTTGCCGGTCTTCGACAGGATGCCCTCGAGCAGTCCAGCACACTCGCTCGAATCCAGCAAGTTGATCTTGAGCGGAATAGCGCGCTCGCCAAGCCGGGCACAAACCGTCTCAAGGGCCTTCTCATCGCGGTCGACCAGCACGACCGTCGCGCCAGCGGCGAGCATTGCCTCCGTCGAAGCCAGCCCTATTCCGGACGCAGCACCCGTGACCGCCGCGATCTTCCCATTCAATTCGTTCATCGATTTCTCCTCCTGTCTTGATGCTGATTGTCAATTCTTCCCAACGCCGCAGGCGGCGTGATAGTCCGAGAGACTCTTGGTCACTCTCCAGATCAAAACCTGTTCCGGATCGAGCGGTGCATCTGCGAAATCCTGAGCGGCCGGCATATGTTGCCAAAGCAATGGCAGCGGTACGGTTTGCCCTCGAAGGGCCTCGCACAGGCGTCGGACGGCTTCTTGTGCTTCAGCCGACGCCCAATAATAGCGGATGCGGTCGGACAGCGAATAGTGCCGCAACCAGCGCATCTCGGCGTTTGTCCCGTGGTAGTGGCGGCTCCAGTTGCCTGGCTGATCGATCATCAGCGCTTCCATCGCCTGATAGAGCGGACGCTGGCCGTAATCGGGCAGGAGGTCCGACGCGATCGTATCCAGCGCATAGAGCGCTTCGCGTAGGACGAAGGTCAGCTCGGGACCGACCTTCAGAATTGGAAACCCGTCCTCCACCAGCGCGGTCAACGGCCGGGTTCCCTGATAGTCGGTCGAATGCGCCTCGAAGACGAACTGCGGCTCATTGGTGAGCACCGATTTCAGCGCTTCTATCTTGCTCCGGTCGTAAAGGACGACATTCTGATTGCCGAACTCGACGCCCGGCTGCACGACCAGCCCGATGGCCCTTTCAAACGCCTGGCCGAGTCCGGCCTCCGCAAAGATCCGGCGGTGGACTTCGATCGTCTTCAGCGCCGCTGCGGCCGCCGTCGGATCGATGGTTGTCAGGGCATGATCGGCCCCGCCTGGCGGCGGCACTTCCGTGCCGATGACATAAACCGGCATTGCGCCGCCAGCCCTCTTCGCCGATGCCTCAGCGACCGCCGCAAGCCGGGCGGCGCGATGGGCGGTGGTTTCGTCATCGAGCGCCACCGGCTCGCCCTTGCAGCCCATCGAGGCGTCGAGGTGAATCTTGCGGAAGCCGGCCTCGACATAGGCGGCAACCATCTTCTCCGCCTCGGCCATGGCCTCTTCGGCCGGGCGATCGCGCCAAGGATTGGGGCCGAGGTGATCGCCGCCGAAAACGATCAGATTTTCGGGGCATCCCTCCTCGGCGGCTATTTTGCCGACTAGGGACGCGAAGTCGTTTGGCGTCATCCCAGTGTAGCCGCCGAGGTGGTTGACCTGGTTGCAGGTGGCTTCGATCAGGACGATGCTCTCATGTTGCCGCCCGTGTCGGAGAGCGGCGCGCAGCACGATCGGATGGGCGGAGCATACGGAGGTCACGCCTCTGGGGCGGCCCTCGATCCTCAGCCTGGCCAGGTCGTTGAGATGCACCTGCATCATGGGCGCCTTTCCGTTGAAGCGATGAACGCATCGAGTTCCCGACGGGTGCCGGCGCCCTCCATCGGACCGAGGACCGTCACGTTGCGGGCGCCGGCAGCCGAGCCATAGGTCAGAGCTTGCTGCGGAGACATTCCGAGCCGCCGGCAGGTGAGATAGGCACCGCCGAAGCAGTCACCGGCGCCGGTGGGGTCGACCTCCTGAACGACAAATGCCGGAGCATCGATGCGGTCTCCTTGCCTGCCGAAATAGGTCGCGCCTTCGGCCCCGCGCTTCAGCACGATCTCCTTGACGCCCATCTCGAACAAGCGGCGGATCGCTTCTGCCTCGCCTTCGACACCTGCGGCGCGCTCAAGCTCCTCTCCGGACGGCAGAAGCAGATCGGCGGCGGCGACAAGCTTGGAAAAGCGGCGCTCGGTGTCCTTGTCCAGCTTCAATTCCTTGCGAATGTTCGGATCCACCGAGAGCGTTCCCCCGCGGGCCTTGACGATGTCGACCGCCTGGTCGATCACCTCACGCGCACTGCGAACCGAGAGAGCGGAGCCCATCACGTGAAGATGACCGCTCCGATGGATGAGGTCGCCGACCGTTTGAGACCAGCCGAAGCGCGCAGCTGCCGATGTGGCGATGTTGTAGACGAAATCCCGGGAGCCATCCCTGCGGTAGCGGACAAAGGCGCTTCCTGTGGGATAATCCGGATCGATCGAGATCGTCGAAATATCGACGCCGTCGCGTTTGAGGCGATCCGTATTGACACGACCGAAATCGTCATCGCCGACGGCGCCCACCATGGCGGCCTTGCCGCCGAGGCGGCCGCACTGCGAGATGAAGATCGCCGGCGCTCCGCTCGCAAACGGACCGACAAGCGGCTGCGCTTCGAGAAACCCGTCTCCGACCGTCGTGGCGACGATCTCGACGAGGATCTCGCCCACGCAAACCGTGGGACCAAGCGCGTCCGGAGCCAGTACTGTAGCCATTTGCAATCCTGCTTTCGATCGTTCTTGTCGTCAACTCGTCGGTGCCTGGACCGGCGCACCGTCCTCGCTGCCGAACTCCTCGCTCTCCAATGACAGAAAGCGCTGGTGCAACATGCATGCCGCCCCGAAGGCGGAACCGAACTCCGCATCACCATCCACGACGACCTCCGGCGTGGGAAAAGGGATGTTCTGCCCCTCCGACATGTGAACCGCCACGCGGGCGGCCACCATCGGGTAGAGGGATGCCACGGAGCCACCCAGCACGATCCTGTCGGGGTCGAGCAGGCGACAGGCCTGCAGCAATGCGTATGCGAGATGGCGCGACCAGGTTTCGGCGATATTGACGGCAGCCGGGACACGGTCGCGAACACCGCTGAGGAAATCCTGCAGATCCGCGTCCTCTCGGCCGACAGTCTCACGATACTGCCTGATGAGCACCTCGCGACCGATCAGTTGTTCAAACTTCTGACCGCCGCTCCCCGGCACCAGGGTGTGGCCGATTTCTCCCGCCAGGCCGTGGCCGCCCCGGAACAGCTTGCCATCGATCGTGATGCCGCCGCCGACGCCGGTTTCCATGAGCAGGAACAGGGTCACGCCTGCGGCGCCGTGACGATAGCTGTCGCCGATCGCAAAGGCGTTGGCATCGTTTTCAACCGCGATCGGAACGGCGGCCGGGAAGGCGGCCAGGAAGGCGGATCGGCCAATCTCCTTCAACGACACCTCTCGCCAGCCGATGATGGGTGCGAGGGTGACAATTCCGTCGGGCCGGATGTGGGCCGGCGCCGATATGCCGAGACCTTTGCACCGCCCGATCATCCTCTTTTCCATCGCACTGACAATCAGCTCGACGCCCTGCGCCACGGCCTCCTCCACCGTCGAAGACATGCTGTCGAACGCCATTTTCCGACATGCCCGGACGTCGGCGGAGAGATCGATAACTGCCGCCGAGATATGCTCGACGCCAATCTCTATCCCGACGAAGAATGCGGCATCGGGGACCAGTTCGAGCATGATGCCCGGGCGCCCGGCACGGGAATGTTCCAGGCGCTGCCTGCCGCTCTCGTCCGACTCCTGAACGAACCCGCCTTCCGTCAGTTCGGCGACGATCTCTCCCGAGGATGAGCGATTCATCCCGAGCTTCCGGGCGAGATCCGCGCGGCTGAGGCTTCGGTGAGCATAGATCGTCTGCAAGGCGGCGACGATATTGTTCTGCCGGATCCTGCGCGGCGAACTTCCGATGGAGACGGTGTCGTTCATATTTCAATTCCCTTCAAGTCGCCCAACCCTTACACGACTGGAACAGGCTGTCAGAAGGATAATCAGGGCCGCGCGTTTGTGGCGCGGCGACGCTTGGCCTCGTCATATTTCAGCTCGATGTAGCGCTTCGCGTGCGCCGCAAGCGGATCATTATCCTCCCAGGTGTCGCGCCAGATCGCGCAGGCGAGCGACAGGCCTTCGTCGACGACCGTCGTCGAGAAGCTCTCGAATACGATGTCGCCGATGTAGTCGATGTCGAGCAGAGCGTCGAAGATCAGTTCGAAGTTGATGACGCCGTCGCCGAGATAGCCGCGATTGCTCTCGCCGATGTGGAAGTAGCCGATCTTGTCGCCGGCCAGGCGGATCGCGGCCGCCGGATTGGCTTCCTCGATGTTCATATGGAACGTGTCGAGGTGGAGACGAACATGTTCCGATCCCGTCTCGGCGATGAACTTCAGCCCCTGCGCCGCCGTGTTCAGCAGGTTCGTCTCGAACCGGTTGACAACCTCCAGGACCAGGTCGACGTTCGCTTGTCTCGCGACTTCGGCGGTCGCGGCGATCGCGGCGACGCTGTTATCCCAGCCCTTCTTCGTCGGCTGGCGATTGTATTTGGTGTGCGCGGAATAGAGAATCCCGCCGAGTTTGTTGCCGCCGATATCGCGGACCGCACGAACGGCGTCGGCCAGCGTCTGCTTGCCAGCGGATACCGCAGAGGTATCCTCGCTCGATACGTCCTTGTCGAGCGGCAGACCCATCGTCACGCCAATCTCGACATCAAGCGACTGCGCAAGCTTTGCCAGTCGATCCAGATTGAATTTCTCGGGGCGCAGATAGGCAAATTCGATGGTGCGATATCCGTGTTCGGCCGTCTTGTTGAGGGCCATCTCCAGCCCTTCCTGCGTTTGGCCGCCTGTCCATACAAATGAATGGATACCCAATCGACGCATAGCCTTTTCCTCCAAAAAATGCCTTTGGCTGCGCACAGTGCTATGCCATTTAGTTTGGAGAGACAACAAATAATTTCGGCTGAAAATCTTTTGCTGCTTTGCAAAATCCCCTTGCAACGCAATATTTTAAATCTCTGCCCATTGCATTTCATCCTCTGCCCGAAATTAGTTTCTGCAAAAATCAATGGGATAGACCCGCGATTTGCATGTTTAGACAACAAATATTGCGCTGCCAGTTTTTTTGGCCTACACAAAGGACCGGCGAAATGATCTCGCTGCAATATGGGAGGATTGAAAATGAATTATGCTTTGAAGGCTAGCGCGCTTGCGCTGACGCTCAGCCTCGCCGCCACTGCTTCGCCTGCCTGGGCTGACTTCTGGTCCGACGCCGGCGCCAAATTCAAAGGCGTGACGCTGCACGGCGTCACCGAAAGCACCCCGCCATCGAACTACATCAAGAACGTGCTCGCTCCGGAATTCGAAAAGAAGACCGGCATCAAGGTCGACATCGAGACGACGTCCTGGGATCAGATGTATGACAAGGCCATCAAGGACATGGAAGCCAAGACCGGCATCTATGACATGGTCTATATCGAGCAGGACATCATCTATTCCTATCTCGCCAGGAATTTCCTCGTCGACATCACCAAGACGCTGAAAGACCAGGCTGATCTGAAGGCGCCGACCTACGACGATGCGAACTTCACCAGCTTTGCCAACTACTTCAAGGACGCGAGCGGCGATCTCTTCGGCGTTCCGATGGAAGCCTTCCTGAAGACCTATCTCTATCGCAAGGACCTCTTCGAAGATCCGAAGATCAAGGAAGCCTTCAAGAAGGAAACCGGCAAGGACTTGAAGCCGGCCACCACACACGCGGAATACACCCAGATCGCCGAATTCTTCACGAAGTACGGCAAGGATAACGGCATGGAGCTCTGGGGCACGACCGCCCAGGCACATACAGGCCATCCGGCGTCCTGGTATGAATTCTTCGAGTCCATCGTGCCGACCTTCGGCGTCTACAATTGGGGCATCGACGCCAAGAACAACTATGCGGCGACGGTCGAACATGGCGGCGCGATGAACAGCGACAAGGCGAAGGCCGCGTTGAAGTACTGGCTGCACCTGCGCGACATTGCTCCTCCGGAATCGACGCAGTCAACCTGGACGGAAACAGCAACGACCTTCGCCGCCGGCCGTGTCGCCCAGGGGCTGATCTACGGTGAGAATGCCGCCTGGATCGCAAGCGATCCAGCGCAGTCGAAGGTGGTCGGCCAGGTCGGGTTTGCTCTGCCGCCGCTCGAGCCGGGCGTGCTGGACGACGCGAAAGCCGGAAAGGGCTATATCGGCTACTACGACGGCGGCGCCTTCGGCGTGCCGGTCACGTCCAAGAACAAGGAAGCCTCGCTGCTCTTCCTCGAATTCATCGGCCAAAACGACGTGCAGCCCGATTGGGCGATCGCCGCACCGCGCATCACCAATACGGCGACGTTCGACGATCCGAAGGTGAAGGAGATGGACGTCAAGCTCGGCGGCTTCTACACAATGCTGAAGGACGAGGGCAAGCTCTTCGCCGGCGCTCCTCCCTACCCCTTCCATGCGCAGGTACGTGAAGCGACCGCGCCTATCTTCTATGACATCCTGACCGGCAAGATCGGGCCCGATGAAGGCCTCGATCAGATGGCGGCCAAGGCCGAAGAGGAGCTCACCTCGCTCGGCTATCGCAAATAAGACATCCTCCCCAACTTGACGGGTCGCTCCGGCGACCCGTCATCTTCCGTTCCCAGATGGAGCGGACATCCACTTAGTGTTCAACGGGGGACAGGCGATGCATTCGCAGAAGCTCGGGTGGCTGTTGCTGTCACCGACCATAGTGATCCTCGGATTGTTCGGGATCTTTCCTTTCATCTACGTCCTCTGGGTCTCTTTCCATTCATGGAACCCGTTCGCGGCCAATCCGGGCATGATTTTCAACTGGGCTGAGAACTATCGGCGGCTCGTCTTCGACCCGCAGTTTCTGGCATCGCTCGGCATCACCCTGGCATTCGTCTTCTTCGCGGTCGTGTCGGAACTGGTCCTCGGCTACATCCTCGCCCAGGCGCTGCTCAAGGACTTTCCCGGAAAGGCAGTGTTTCGCACGATCCATACTCTACCGCTGATCATGGCGCCGATCATCGTCGGCTCAGTCTGGAAGCTGATGACCACCCCGTCCATCGGCATCATTCCCTATCTTCTCAGAAGCTGGTTCGGCTACGATCTGAATATTGGCCAGAGCGCCGTTGCGGCCTTCACGGTCACTGTCATCATGGACATCTGGCACTGGACGCCGCTCGTCACCCTCTCGCTGATCGCCGCACTCGTCTCGCTTCCATCAGACCCGTTCGAGCAGGCGCAGATCGACGGCGCCGGCAAGAGCCAGATCTTCTGGCACATCACGCTCCCCTTGATCCGGCCGGCCATGCTGGCCACCGTGTTCATCAGGCTCATGGACGCGCTGCGCACCGTCGACGAAGTCCTGATGCTGACCGGAGGCGGTCCGGGTTCATCGACGCGCTACATCGGTGTCCATATCTTCAGGGAAGTCTTCCCCAAGACGAATTACGGCTACGGTTCGGCGATCTCCGTCATCGTCCTCTATCTCACCATCGTCGTCTGCTGGCTGCTCTACGTCGGCCTGATTGCACCCCGCGTGAAGAGAGGTTGAAGCGATGAAGACCAAAAATCCCTGGCTTCCAGCCCTCCTGTGGACCTTGATAAGCTTCATCACCCTTTTCCCGATCTACTGGCTCTTCGTCATATCGGTGAAACAGCCCTTCGACCTGTTCTCGACGCCCGATGTCATTCTCAGGAGCTTCTTCTGGAAGAATTATCAGGACGTGCTGACCAATCCGACCTTGCGCGGCTACATGCTCAACTCGCTGATCATTTCGTCAGGCAACGCGCTGCTCGTCACCACGCTCGGCTTCCTTGCCTGCTACGCCCTGACGCGCTTCGACCTCGCCGGCAAGGAAAGCATCTTCTTCTGGACGATCACCAACCGCATGGCGCCGCCGGCGGTCTTCCTGCTGCCGCTTTTCCTGCTTTTGACGCAGGTCTACAGGATCGGCGACTTCTCGCTCGCCGATTCCAAGCTGGGCATGATCCTGGTTTATTGCTCTTTCAACCTCCCCTTCGCCATCTGGACCCTGCGCCCGACCGTGGACGGCATTCCGAAGGAGTTGGACGAGGCGGCCTATATGGACGGCGCGAGCCCATGGACCGTCCTCTATGACATCATCTTTCCTTTGGCACGGCCCGGACTTGCGGTGACGCTGATCCTGACCTGGGTGTTTGCGTGGAACGAATACCTGCTGGCGGCGACGCTCACCAACTTCCATGCGCGGACTCTGACCACCGGCTTGTCGGAATATGTGACGACCACGGGCACGGCCTGGGGCATCATGGCCGCGATCTCCATGCTGACATTGGTTCCGGCGCTCATCGTCTTTTCGGTGGTGCAGCGTCACATCGTCGCCGGCCTGACCTTCGGTGCCGTGAAAGGATGAAACGATGACGTCTCAATCAGGAAATAACGAACGCAAGCCGGGGTTTCTGCCGATCGAAACGAACTGGTTCGACCGGCTCTTCATCTCAGTCGTCATCTGGGTCGCGCTCTCGCTGTTCTGGATGCGGTTCATTGAACCCATCGGCCTTTCCGTATGGTTCGCGGCGGCGATCTCGGCAGTCCTTGGCGCCTACGTCGTCTGGAAGGGATGAGCCGATGAATTCTGTCAACGACATCAAGTCACAAGCCGCGCTGCTTTAGGGGGAACGACATTGGCAAACGTACAGGTTAGCGACGTCACCAAGAAATATGGCTCTCTTCAGGTCATGCATGGCGTCAGCGTCGACATCGAGGACGGCGAATTCGTCGTGCTGGTCGGTCCATCCGGTTGCGGCAAATCCACCCTGCTCCGGATGATCGCCGGGCTGGAGACGGTCAGCAGCGGAGACATCCGGATCGGCAGCCGTGTCGTCACCAACGCTCCCCCGAAGGAGCGTGACATCGCGATGGTGTTTCAGAGCTACGCGCTCTATCCCCACAAGACGGTCGCCGAGAATATGGGCTTTCCGCTGAAGATGGCCAAGCGACCGAAAGCGGAGATCGACGAGAAGGTCGGCAGGGCAGCCGAGATCCTCGACCTGACGCCCTATCTCGACCGCTATCCGAAGCAACTATCGGGCGGCCAGCGTCAACGCGTGGCAATGGGCCGTGCCATCGTTCGCGATCCGCAAGTCTTCCTGTTCGACGAACCGTTGTCGAACCTCGACGCCAAACTCCGCGTCACCATGCGCGTCGAAATCAAGGAGCTTCACCAGCGACTGAAGACCACCACGGTTTACGTCACGCACGATCAGATCGAAGCGATGACGATGGCCAACAAGATCGTGGTGATGCGCGACGGCAGGGTCGAGCAGATCGGCAAGCCTCTCGATCTTTACGACTTCCCGGTCAACCTCTTCGTCGCCGGCTTCATCGGCAGCCCATCGATGAACTTCCTCCAGGGCCGCATAGCCATCCGCGACGGCAGGAAGATCGTCGTCACCGACCAGGGCATCGCCCTTCCGATGGCAGACACAAATGCGGATGAAGGAAGAGCCGTTACCTACGGCATCCGACCGGAACACATCACGATCGGCGAAGAAGGCGTTCCGGTGGAGGTGTCGGTGTTCGAGCCGACGGGTTCGGAAACATTGATCTTCGGCCGGACGGGAGGCGTGCCGATCGACGCCCTGATCCGCGAGCGTATCGAGGTCGATCCCGGACGGACGATGTACTTCCATATCGATCCCCGACGTGCGCATATCTTCGATCGGGAAACAGGCCAGAGACTATAGGAGGACGCCCCATGGAGTTCAAAGGTAAGACGGTGATCGTGACCGGCGCCGGAAAAGGCATCGGACGCGAAATTGTAAGGATGCTCGCCGGACGGGGTGCGTATGTCGTCGCCCTGACCCGCAGTGCCGCCGACGTCGACGCGCTGCGAGGGGAATTCGGCTGCCGGGCAATCCAGGTCGATCTCGCCGACGCCGATGCGACCAGAGAGGCTGTCATCGCTGCCCTTCCCGCAGATTTCCTTGTCAACTGCGCCGGCACGACCGAGCTTCAGCCGTTTCTCGAGACAACCGTCGAAGCCTTCGACCGTCTCGTCGCGGTCAACACGCGTGCTCCGATGATCGTCGCCCAGGAATATGCCCGCTCGCTGATCAAGGAGGGCCGTCCAGGTGCCATCGTCAACGTCTCGTCGGTCGCATCCTTCGTCGGCATCCCCGACCACGCTGCCTATTGTGCATCGAAGGGTGGGTTGGATGGCTTGACGCGGGTCATGGCCAAGGAGCTCGCGCCGCACGGCATCCGCGCGAACGGCGTCCACCCAACGGTGACGTTGACGCCGATGGCGGTGAAGGCGTGGAGCGATCCCGAGAAGGCCGCGGGGATGATGAAGCGAATTCCGGTTGGTCGCTTCGCGGAGCCGGCAGACATTGCCGAGGTTGTTCTTTTCCTGCTGTCCGATGAGGCTGCCATGGTGAACGGCATCTCGATGCCGGTGGACGGCGGTTACATGATTGCTTGAGGCTCAGGACGAACGTGCAGTGCGGCCCGGCGATTGCAACACCGGAAGCGGCGACGTTGACCGCCGCACCAATCGGCGCAGTTCATCCTGATCAACAAAGTGATCCGTCACGCCGGCCTCTTTATCCGGATGGCTGAAAACAAGACCATCAGCATCCTCAAGCTTCAGAGCTTGCTCCGTATTCATGATCCCGAGCGCCTGGCGCTCGTACTCGGACTCGAGCGCCGCCTCGACGATGGCTTTTCTCTTGCGCATGTCCATGTCCTCCGTTCCTCAAAGGGTAACGGGCGGCCGGACTCGCGGTTCCGATCATGGCATCACGATATGAGACAAGTTGAAACGAACGCCCGCCGATACGCCAGTACTGGCGACGCCGCCTAACTCGGCGAGGCGTCAGGCTCGCTGGCGGCTCTTTGAATCAAGCGGGCAACCACTTCAGTGCGGTTCTGCGCCTGTAACTTGCGCATGATGTGTTGCAGATGCATCTTCACCGTATGCCCCGACAAATTGAGTTTTCCTGCAATGACCTTATTTGAACAGCCGCATTGCAGCTCTGCGAGGACATCCGCTTCCCGGGGAGTGAAATCAGCAATCGCCAAGTACTGCGTCCTGTCATCCAAGCTCTTTTCGGCCTCATTTCTGACCGGAATATGCTGGCTTGCGCCTGCTGTAACAGCTCCCAATAGCTGCGGGAAAAATGTTCCTCCTGCCAGAACGAGACGAAGACCGGCAAGAGCAATGTCAACGGGAAGTGAGGTCGAGAAAAAGCCGCGGATGCCCATCTTGAGTGCTTGACGGGCTATGATGGCGTCATCCGTACCTGAGAGCAACGTGACAGGAGCCTCAGGAAAACGCGCGGCAATCGCCGCGAGATCATCACGCAGGCTGGTGCTCTCAACACTTCTGCCGGCCAGACCCAATACAATCAAACGCACCTCAGTTCCAAGAGCACTATCGAGACTCTCAGTCGAGATCAAATCTATAACGTTCCATCCGCCGAGTTCACGCTCCAGAAGCTTCACCACGGTGGTGCGCGCCAATGTAGAATGCTCGACGATGATCACAGTTGGTGCATTGCGCCCCATACGGCGCCTAGTTCCATTAATGTCGGACACTTGCGTGCTCCCCACGAATATTTGCAACGCAACAGCTATTCATATTATTCCTGTTCTCATTACATGTCATGATAAAAAGTGAGTGTATTTCAGATATTAATAGTCTGATCTCGCATGATAATTCTTATAGTCTATAAGATATCAACGATAGATAACTGGGCTTGCAGAGAACAGTTAAGAGATTTTTCATGACGTCCTGCTGGTTCGACTTGTCGCTGCAGACTTTCCAGCCTTCGCCGAATTCACGTATGGCAAGCGGGTCAACAAAGCTTTCAAAGGCATTGAAAAGCCAATCGATCTGCTACAGACCCATTTCGGAAAGCGCCAGTGGATATAACGAGCTGCCGATCGGCTCGGCTTTGTTTCCATGTCTCAATTCAAAGCAGTCGCAGACCCGACAACAAGACGACAAACGCGAAAAGCAGCAAAAGCCTGGGATCGCTGACTACCCGTTATGATTAGTAAAATCATGCTCTAGTGACGCATTAATACCAGTTAGCATTGTTCTGCCGCAGGCAGCACTGCGCCGGCACCGACCGATAGCGGCCGGAGGTCACGGCCGCTGGCGGCCGAAATCGGCGACAATGCGGATGAGGTCATTGTGGAATGTTCGGGATCTCAGTGAGCCCGCCGCTCAGTGCCATGTCGGCCCAAGGAGCCGAATGCCGGGCGGAGGAAACAATTCAACACATGGCTTGAAAGATCGCACGAAGAACGGTTTCGTGCAGTTGAGCCTCTGCAATGCAAGCCGGGATTCTATCCCCTGGAGAATGATGCCGGTGTGAGCGGTTTTCGGCGACCCGGCTTAAAATCATCCTGCTCTAGCTATGCATGAAGGCCAGAATGTCGTCTACGAGAGCCGAATGGGCGTCGGTGAGGTTGCCTTCTCCGCCGTGACCCGCGATGCCGGCCAACTGGAGCGCATGTTGGTCATAGAGAACATGGTCGATCTGTTGGGCGTCCGCCGTCCCGCCAGCCGGAACGGCAATGTTGATGGGATGGAAATAGCCGAAATTGACATCGACCATGCTGCCGGCCGACGATCCTGCCCCGCCACCGCCGCCCGCATGGTTGCCGGTGAAAATCGTGTCTGACGACAGGTTGAAGCCACCGCCATTGCCGCCGATGCCTGCGATCTGCACAGCGCCTTGATCGAAAATGACATTGTTTGTCTGATGGGCCTCCGCCGAGCCGCCCGCGGCGCCGATGGCGATGTTGATCGGCGAGAAGATGGCGATACTCACGTCGACCATAGTGCCGACGAAATATCCATCGCCGCCGTGGCCTGCATAATAGTCGCCGGTCAATGTGAGCGCAGTTCCAGGGCTCATCGACGGGCCATGGCTCGCGACGTTATGATCTCCGCCCGTGCCCCCCATGCCGCCGATCTGGGTTGCGCCCTGCAGGAACAGGGCGTTGTTCGATTGCTCGGCGTGAGCCTCCGCGCCAGGGCCCGCAGCCACGGCGGTATTGACGGGGGCAAACAGCGCGACTTCGGTGCTGACGAGTCCACCGTAGAAGAGCCCATTGCCGCCGGTGCCGGCATGATTGGCGCCATCGCCGCTGCCGACGGCAACATTGCCGCTTCCGCCATTTCCGCCTATCCCAGCCATTTCGGTGGGATGCTGATTGATGAGCGCATCACTGCCCTGGAAGGCGTCGGCACCCGAATGAGGTCCCGCAATGGCGGCATTGGACGGCATGAAGACGGCCAGCGCGTTGCTGCTGATCACGCCTTCGCTTATCCCGTCACCACCGCTGCCGGCTGAATTATGGCTCGGACCGGAAGCGACATCCAATGGAAGCCAAGTCGGCACCAGCGCCAGATGCCCCGCGGCCACATTGGAGGCGAGGTGTTGATCGGTGCCCGCCTTGGGCAGGTCTTCCAATAAGGAACGAGTTTCCGCCATTACCGTCTCCATCCACGGTCAACCGCATGTCCCCCGAGCGTGCGGCGCCATGCAGCCTGAATTGTTCAGGCATTGTGCCTCTGAACCTCAGAAAAGCAGAGCCTGCAATTCGTCTACATCCCATCGGCTAGTTCTGTAGCCATTTGGCCGTCATGACCGCAGCGTCCCTTGTGCGAGTTGCAAGCACGCAATCGGCCTTTGGATCAGAGGCCCCGGCGTCGCTTCGGCGAGGTCGAAGGCTTGATCATGACATGCCACCCTGCGCCAAATCGCCAACACCAATCAAATAACGCTCGGCTATATCAAAAATACATCCGAAGGAATGTCCCCGAATATCTAGGTAGTTCGAAGTTTAAATCGCGGGCAATATTCGTCCGCGGTCGTATTGACTGCGGCGATATGCCGGAACGCACGTCGTAGTGGGACGCCGTAAAAAAACTAACTCGCAAACCAACTAGAAGGAGTGACATCAATGCCTATTCCACAAATATCCGACACGATTCATCTCAATCATCCGGATGCGGGTGACGCGAATGCCGGCAACGGTGGTGATGGCCACAACGATGGGAACATCAACTACAACCCGGTCGCCTATGTCGACCCCACACAAAAGGTCTACGGGGCAACGACCGATGTGCACAACGGCGATCACGTTTGGCAGACGGCAGACTGGGACGCCGGCCATGGCGGAAACGGTGGCTTTAGCCAAGCCCAGAACAACTTCCTAGCGGCAATCGCGCATAGCGGCGCCGGCGGCGCGGGCGGAGATTCCAACTCCAACGGCAGTCAAGGAAACACAAGCGGCGGCGACACGGCTGCGGTGGCTGCGGCGACGACCGCGACACAATATACGCAGCTTATGGCCGATCAGCATGCCACCATCCTCGCCGGTGTCGGCGGCAACGGCGGCAACGGAAACATGGCTCACGGCGGCGATATCTCGTCGGCATTGGTTCACACGGATCCCGAAACGACGACGGTGACCAATTCTCTCGATCACTTCATCAACGCCTTCGGCCATATCGACGTCGACCATCTCGGCTCCTGAACTCAGACCTCAAGGGCCGCTGGTTTCGGCCGGCGGCCCTCAAGGTAAGCATCCTCTTCTTGTCAGTATCAAGTGCAGCGAGATCTGATAATGACAACAATTTCCATAAAGCCACCGTGCCCGCCGACGCAGCTCGTTGTTGCACTCCGGGCCTGTGCCGGAGCCTTCGGCTTGGTCTTCGTTTACAGCTTCGGCTACAATCTCTTTCTTCTCACGCCTTCCATCTATCTCCTGCAGATCTACGATAGGGTCCTGTCGAGCCGAAGCGCCGACACGCTCCTGATGCTGACGATGATCATCGCCATCGCCGTGTTGGTCGGGTCGACGCTCGATATCGTGCGCAGGGCAGCTCTTTCGCGCATCGGCAGCTGGCTGGACCACAGGCTACGGCCCATGGTGCTCACCGCATCGTTCGAATATGCCGCTCACGCCGATACGGGAGCCGCCACAGAGTGTTACAGGGATCTCTCCGCGCTACGCCAGTTCCTCGATTCACCGGCCAGCTCGCTTCTATTTGACGTTCCCTGGGCGCCGGTATTCCTGCTTCTGCTCTTTCTTGTTCACCCGCTGCTTGGGACCATCGGTCTTCTGTGCGCAGTTGCACTTCTGCTGTTTGCGTTCATGACGGAACTGGCGACACGCGAGCCGCTTGCCCACGCCAATCTCGCCCTTTCGAGGAGCTATATCCGATTTGCGACCGCCCTCAAAAACATCGAGGTGATCCGGGCAATGGGCATGCAGGATGGCGCAGCGCTGATCGTCTATCGCGATGCGGAGATGGCAAGAAGGGCCCAGGACATAGCGATGCATCGCACGGAGATCATTCTTGGTTTCTCCAAATCGATCCGCACACTGGCGCAGATCCTGATGATGGGATCGGCGACCTGGCTGGTGCTCGTCAACAGCGGCAGTCCGGGAATCATCTTCGTTGCGAGCCTGTTGCTCGGGCGAGGGCTCGCACCGATCGAGGGCGCAATAGGCGCATGGCGCTCCTTTATGTTTGCGCGCAACGCCTTCAATCGCTTGAACAGAATGCTGATTACAGTTGCATCGGAACGCGACGCCCGAATGGTGCCGCGACCGGAACCCAATGGCCTCGTTCTCGAGAACGTCAGCTATTTCAAGCCATTCGCCGATCGTCCAATACTAACTGATATCACATTGCGGCTCGCGCCAGGCGATTGCGTAGCGCTCATCGGTCCGTCGGGATCGGGAAAATCGACATTGGGTCGCATCATGGCAGGCGTTGTGCCGGCAACGAGCGGATATGCTCTTCTCGGTGGGGTCGATATCTCGGCTCTGCGCCTTTGCGGGGGGACCTGCCACGTCGGATACCTGCCGCAGGATATCGAACTCTTCGGCGGAGCAATCAAGGATGTGATCGGCCGGCTGGACGGGGGAGACCCCGGCAAAGCGATCGACGCCGCAAAGCTGGTTGGATTGCATGAAGCCATCATGCGGCTGCCGCAGGGCTACGAGACCGATATCGGTGACGGTGGAAACCTGCTCCTTCGGGCTCAGCGCCAACAGCTGGGACTGGCACGGGCGGCCTATGGGAATCCGTCACTTATCGTTCTCGACGATCCGAATTCGAGCTTGGATTATGACGGCGAACGCATGCTGTTTGCGGCAATCGAGCGCATGAAGTCCAGGGGAATGACCGTTGTTATCATAACGCACCGGATGGGTATCCTGCCGGCCACCAACAAGATTGCCATCATGCGTAACGGGACGGTGGCTGCCTTCGGCGACAGCGAGCGGATTTACGAAACTTATCTTCAACCACCGTCGCGAACAGGAACGTAGGGAGAAATGCTGCCATGACCCTTGTTCAACTGGATGCAACGGCGCCGAAATTTTCAAATTCGTCAAGGACGGGTCGGCAGTTGGCTCAACGACCGACAGCGACAGCCAGGCAACAGACGGCCTATTTGCCGGTGATCGAGTCGAAACAGCGCGGACCCGCCGCCCCTTCGCCGATGCCGGGACTCAGAGGAGTTGTCTGGACGGGGAACCTGTTGATCCTGGTCTTCATCGTCGGATTGGGAATCTGGTCGGTCCTGGCGCCGCTGCAAAGCGCTGCGGTCGCATCGGGTGTTATCGAACCGGAGTCCAGCCGCAAGACCATTCAGCATCTGGAGGGCGGGATTGTCCGACGGATCCTCGTCAGGAACGGCGATACGGTGGTGGCCGGGCAAATCGTAATAGCACTCGACGATACGAAGTCTCGCTCGGAGCGCGACAGTATCCAGGGGCAGCTTTGGGACGCCGAAGGAAGCCGCGCCCGCCTGCTTGCCGAGCAGACGGGCGGCGACCATGTCGCCTATCCCGAGGATCTCAGGGCAGCGATGGACAAATATCCTTCGGTCAGCGCGATTCTGATCGGGCAACAGAAAATCTTCGAGGCCCGCCGCCGGGTCATGCAGGCGGAAATTCAGATTGGCAATGAAAAAATCGCGCAGGTGCGGCAGGAAATCGTCGGGCTTGGCGCGCAGAAGGCGGCACTGGCCGACAGAGCCGCAATCTCGCAGGAAGAACTGGATCAGGTTACGGTCCTCGCCGCCAAGGGACTGGAACGAAGGAGCAGGCTTCTCAACCTCGAGCGCGAAAAAGCAGACCTTGACGGCCAGCAGGGCCAGGTCGAGGCACAGATCTCTCGCGCCTACCAGGTGATCAGCGAGTCGCAGGCCGATCTCGCAAAGCTTGAGAGCGACCGGTTGAGCGAAGTCGCCCAAGGCATGCGCGATACGGAAAGCCGGATCATGCAACTGCGCGAGCGCCTGCGGGCGATCGACGACCAACTTTCAAGGACCGATATCCGGGCTCCCGAAGATGGGACAATCATGAACCTGCGCATCCACACATCAGGTGGCGTGATCGGCGCGGGCGAACCGCTCGTCGATCTTCTGCCCCGCTCCGATCGCCTGATCGTGTCTGCCCATGTCAGACCGGAGGACATCAATCTTGTCCATGTGGGGCTGGAGGCACAGGTGCACCTTCTTCCATACAATCAGCGGCGCGTTCCCCTCCTGAAAGGACGGGTGGAGTATGTGTCAGCCGACCGCCTCATCGATCCGCAGAGCGGCCAACCCTACTTTGCCGCGACGATCCGTGTCACGGACGAGCGGTTGGCGAAAATGAAAGATGTCGAGTTGGTCGCCGGCATGCCCGCACAGACACTGATCGAAACCGGCAAAAGCAGCGTAGCGCTCTATGCTGTCAGACCACTCCTCGACAGTTTCAACAGAGCATTTCGTGAGGACTGAGACCGTGATGGGCAAACGAAAATTCGACGACGACCAGATTACCGGTATTCTGAAGGAACACCAAGCCGGGGTGACGGTGGCAGATGTTTGCCACAAGCACGGTATCAGCGAGCCGACCTTCTATCGGTGGCAATCCCTGCAGTTCGGAAATGTCGGTCTCCATGCCAAAAGGTTGAGAGCGCTGGAGGAAGAGAACCAGAAGCTCAAGAAGCTTTTGGCCGAATCCATGCTCTCGGCGGCAACACTGAGCGAGATGCTGGCGAAGACATTGAAAGGGCGACACTAACCTCAAACAGAGGGGGTGTTGGCCGGCTTCATGGGGATCGCCGACTGATCCGGGCCGCAGACCTTGCGGCCATAGCTGACCGGCAGGCCGCGTCAGCGCATGATAACGATAAGGACCGGCACTCGCGCCGGCCGGCTTCATCACGCGCCGCGCGCGAGGCCGAGAAGCCCTCCAAATTCGAGAGGGCAGGTTACGTCTCCCAATCAAAAAGGAAATGAACCCCCGTCAAGCTGCGTGGCGCAACCGAGAGCCCGTTAAGCAGGCCCTTCAGTTGCCCTGCAGGCAGCTGTTTGCCACTGCGAAGATTGTAGGTTCCACCAGCGTCTAGCCGCTCGGAGATTGAGAGTAGTAGGTGCCAAACAAGGTAGCACTTGGCCTGTGTAACCTGCACAGCATGGTAAGCGTCAAAGCCGCCTGAGGAGTCCAGGTGCTGCTGAACGTCACGCTTTTGTGCCGAGACAATCGAACCAAGCATAGGGTCGATTGAATGAAGCATGGGAATGTAGGTAGCAGACTGTGCAAAGGGTGTCGGCGGTTTTGGAAAGTTGTAAGGAAACCTGAATTTGGGCGTCGCGAAATTCGTCTGCCACGATAGAACATGCGACGATCGCGCTCTGCTTCCGTCGCGCATTTTCGGCGGTCTGCGCTTGCTCAGATGAGAGTTTGGCAGCAAGCAGAACAAAGGTGCCTGCGGCTACCGCAGCGAGACCGCCAAGCAACGTTTGGTACGGTGCAATCCACTTGAGGAGCAAGATCCAGCGAAGACCCGCCCAATACTGGCTAACGCATACGCCGCTAAAAAAGACGCCGCAGGCGCTTTCGTAGTGCCAGGCGATGAATGCCGTTAGCACCCAAATCGCGACCGCGATTGGAGCCCAACGCCTGAATCTATCGATCATATGATTCCCCCAAAGCAGGAGCCGCAGGATACCGACATCCTATAAAGATCCAAGGCGTACCCTCTAGGGGTACCACCGATCTTTCCCCGGCCACGTCAGCGTACCAGCTGCGGCACCATAAAATCGCGGTGCCGCAAGGGGGTGCTGCATGCATGCTGTGTGTAAAAAATTAGAGGTGCCGCAGCGCAGGGCGGTCAGCCGCGGCCGGCCAGCAATCCAGCGAGAGTTTGATTGCGTTTTTCAATATGCGCCGCGCCAAGGCCGAGCAAGCCACCAAAAACGGCTGCACTGCTCTGACGATTGAGCGGAGCGTTGTGCCCATTCCGCAAGTCGGTTTCTATTGCGGAACGCTCGCGCTCCGATCCAGCCGAAAAATGCTGATGGAGCTCGTTTCCGGCGAGGGCAATTGCCTCTTTCAGCTTGCCGCCAAGATGCTCGCTCATGCGCCGGCCAGTGTCAGAAGTTTGCCCGATATAAAGTGGATGGGCGCGACCATCAAAGTCTCGACGAACCATCACATAGACAGACGGAAGGCGAAGATGCTCAACGATCAATGGCTGAACCGTGGTCATCCACCATCTCCCGGACGCACCTTGCCATTGATGGTATCGGGTTTCGTCCATCTTCGGCTGAGGTGGCTGCATTGGAAGTCCGAAAATGCCAGTGCTCATATCAAACTCCGAGGTTCGAATCAGCCTCCCCGGACATGATGGTGACAGAACATTAGACAAACGCAATGGAGTGCGTTTTTCTTGGCCGCCGGCACAAGATCTAGTGCGCCGCCCTGTTTAGGAACCGCAATCAATATCGCTCACCTTTGACGCGGCGATGAAGGCGCGACGCACCTCTTCTGGCGAGGCAACCTCGTTCATCGCGTCCAGGACCAGCATCTCGGCGGCTCGGCGCCGGCGCACGCTCCGTTATTGGAAATTAAGACCCCCGCATGACGCACTTCGCATTTTTGCCTGTTAGAACATAACTTGCGAATTCATGGATGAATGAGTGACCTCAAAATCAAATCCGTATTTGGCGATAAGGGGTTGTAGTAGATCGCTAAACCAATGCGAAGCACTTGGCGAGACAAAGACCTTCTGCACCAGCCGCTTGACGTCAACCGGGACTGCCACGCCGTGCTCTATTGGTGACTGCTCTCGGGTCGGCCAATGGACGACAACCGCCCGCAGCTCGCATTCGTGGCTGAAGCTGGTTCGTTTATGAACAAGGGGCGACAAGAGGTTGTTAGCGTCGATTACATGTCTTTGATAATCAATGTAATTCACCTTACCAATGTACACTTCCTCTTCCGAGGAAATAGAGTCACGGAGGCGGGCATACGTTGATTGTACCGCAATACCGTCGCCTGCCTGGACATACAGTTTCCACATTGCCGCCGATCTGTACTCATTCATGTGCCAGCAGTTAACCGCACACCAAGTCCGAAATTTCCTGGTAAGATCCGACTGCTGCGAAACGAGTGTCTTCCAACCCGCTATGCCCTCAGGCGGAAGCTCTGGCGGCACGATCATGTTTCGCGCGATTACGTTTGTCACTGGCCACGATCCTTCAAATGGGTCTTCGAACTTGTCAGCCCGCGTGAAGAACAGTGTTTTATTCTCCAGAAGAGAGATAAATTTTGCTAAATCCATGTAACGCCAGATTTTTAAATTCTCATCTTGCGGGGCAACAAAAGTAGGGTGCTCTTTAAACATATTATCCTGGCCCTATCGGCGTAACATTGCAGAGCGGCTCACTCGGACGCGAATCTGGATTTGTTCGAATTCCTCCTGCCGCCCAAGCCAAGCCGAAATCAAACGAGCCTTATCCATCTTCTTATTGACCACAATTGCCTTAGCCAAGCACCGCGGAATGCGCGGGAAATTGTGACCGCATTCTAAAGAAATGGCGCATAGCTCCATGTAGCGAAATTTCTTGGCCATAACTTCTGGGTCGGGCGGCGCCTTCTTCCGCTTCTCAGTTTTTCCGCGCTCAAACCCACTCCAGTGGGGCTCGTGGGCTCCGCTGTCTCGGAGTCGCAACACTCCTCGCTCATGATCAATTTTGGTCATTGTGGCGCCCACTCCGTTGTCCGAAGTTTACCAAGGCACTGATCGCTGTCTAGTGATGCTGGAACATCGCCGAGAAATTTGATGGCTGATCGATGCCCCACATCACCAATTTGGGGCGCGCCTTCGGGTTGCTATGAAGCGCGTTGACAATTTTACGACGGCAAGCTTTACAGGGCGAAAGACCCGCTCCTCGGTGTCAACGTTTCCGTTCAATCACGCGATCCCGAATTGTGCAATCTTGGTGGCGCAAGAGAGCTACTATGACGGCGCTACCAGCGCGGCAGATCTGGCCGCGCAAGCGAGTGTGGTCAACGGCACGACTGTCTTCGCCGGCGAGAACGTCGACTCCATTGGATCCGGAGGCCGATACGACAACACGCACTTGAACGAGACTGGAGCTGACCAGCGCGCCATGCTGGCCGTAGCGGCGCTTATCGCTGCCCTGGCGGCTTGAGCGGGCGGGCTTGGCCCGCCTTTTCCCGGGAGCCGGGCACACTTGGCGCGCTCATAGTTTCCTATCGTGGATCAGCCAGCTTCAAGTCTCTGAAGACGCGAACAAAGCCTGACTACGAGAAAGTGCTGGAGTATCTGCGGCCGCTGGCGCCGTCGCCATTGGCTGAACTGACGCAAGGCTGGATCCCGCGGCTTCGAGACAAAACCTTCGAGAAGCGGAAACGGAAGTTCGCGAACTACGTACTCACCGTCCTTAGCATCCTTTTTGAGCATGGCATCGAGCAGGAGCTCATGTCGACGAATCCGGTTTCCAAGATGAAGCGCGGTCGCAAGCCGACCGATGCGCCGGAGGCCAATCGCCCTTGGATGGACTTTGAACGTGATGCAGTAGCGGCCCACCCTACCGGCCCACATGGCGCTGCCAGTGGCGCTCATGATGTACTGCGGCCTGGATGCAAGACCAATCGCCGAGATGCTCGGGCAGAAGACCGAGACCATGGCCAAGCATTATTCTCGCCGAGCTGACAGATCCAAGAAGATGGCCGAGACAGTCAGTGATTTCGAGGCCGAGGTGAACAGACGAAAAACGAAAAGCGTCTAGAAGACAAAAAAATACTATCTAGACGCAGTTTGGGGGCCATCAAAAGAAGGAGCTAAAATTCGGGAAAAACCAAATAGTTGGAAGTGGTGCCCAGGACCGGAATCGAACCAGTGACACGCGGATTTTCAATCCGCTGCTCTACCAACTGAGCTACCTGGGCTAACCTGCTTCCGATGGTCCCTTTCAGAAAAGGAACCGCGGGGCCTTGGTTCACCCCGGAAGCGAGCGGGGTTATAGCATCTTGTTCGTCCATGGCAAGCGTCAAATGACTCTTTTTTGACGGTCTTGCCGGCTTTGCGGATTCATGAGGAAAAATAAGAGCTTCGCGGGCGGAATTCTCTAGTTTTCCTCATCCGGATAGTCGGCCTTCGTCTCGTCGTCGGCAACCGGAATGGCATAGGCGCCGGTCAGCCAGCGGGAGAGGTCGGCCTCGCGGCAGCGGTTGGAGCAGAAGGGGTAATGTTCGCGATGGGAGGGTTTGCCGCATTCGGGGCAAGGGCGCGTCTTGCGCAGCGGTTCGACCTTGGCGGCCGCTTTCTTGTCTTCAGGCATATCGGTTCATCCTAAGCCGTCGGGCTCAGCCCTCGGGCCACCGGCTATGCACATCGAAGCCTTCGCCGGTCAAAAGCAGAATGGTTTCATAAAGCGGCAGGCCGACGACATTGGTGTAGGAGCCCACCATCTTCTGCACGAAGGTGCCGGCAAGGCCCTGGATGCCGTAGGCGCCTGCCTTGCCGCGCCACTGGCCGGAGGCCAGGTAGTTCTCGATCTCGAAGCCGGAGAGACGCTTGAAGCGCACCTTGGTCTCGACGATCTTCTGGCGGATCTTGCGATCCGGCGTCACCAGGCAAACGCCGGTGTAGACCATATGGTTGCGTCCCGACAAAAGATGCAGCGAGTTCAACGCCTCATCGGCGAACTCAGCCTTGCCGAGGATGCGCCGTCCAACGGCGACCACCGTATCGGCAGACAGGATATAGCTGCCCTTCCAGGTGATATCGCCCTTGATGGCGGCAAGGGCGGCTTCCGCCTTCTCAGCCGAAAGCCTGCGGGCGAGCGAACGCGGATGCTCCGACTTCTTCGGCGCCTCGTCGATATCCATCGGCATCAGGCGCGAGGGCTCGATGCCGGCCTGGTTGAGCAGGTCGACGCGACGGGGCGAGCCCGAGGCCAGAATGAGCTTGTATTTCAGCGCCATGGAACCTCGACCATCGGCAGACGGGAGTGGGGCAAGCTTATTTGAAACGGTAGGTGATACGGCCCTTGGTCAGATCGTAGGGCGTCATTTCCACAAGCACCTTGTCGCCGGCGAGAACGCGGATGCGGTTCTTGCGCATGCGGCCCGCGGTGTGGGCGATGATCTCGTGTTCGTTTTCGAGCTTCACGCGGAACGTCGCATTCGGCAGAAGTTCGGTGACGATTCCCGGGAATTCGAGGACTTCTTCTTTAGGCATATAAGTGTTTTCTTCCTGTGAGTTGAATAGGCAGCGCAGCGCGCGCCTTTGAAATTTGGGCGGAAACTACACAATCAACGAAGGTTTGTGAACCTTGTTGAACGGCCTTTCCTTTATTTGTTTTCATGCCGATTGCGCGGCAATGCCATTTCGCTTGAGTAGCCGGCTTTCGATGAGGCCGGCCAGGTGATCGCGGACCTCGCGATAACTCTCCAGTATCTGCTCGCGCGTTCCGATTGCAACCGTTGGATCCATGGTCGGCCAGTAGATGACATCGACAGCACTCGACCGCGTCAGCTCGAGTGCTGCGTGATGGGCCTGCGGTGACAGCGTGATGATCAGATCGAAATAATCGTCTTCGAGCTCTTCCAGCGTCTGCGGCTGGCGGCGCCCGAGGGAAAGCCCGATCTCCTCGAGCACGGCATCCACGAAGGGATCGCGCTCGCCGGCGCGAACGCCAGCAGATCTGATGTAGGTATTGGCCGGCAGAATGCTACGGGCGATCGCTTCGGCTATCGGCGAGCGGATGGCATTCATACCGCACATGAAGAGGATGGCGCCTGGCCGCTTTCCCTCTTCGACGTCGACGGCGCGCTCCATCGCCGTCATCCGCGCCAGTAGAGCACGCAGACCAGCGTGAAAAGGCGCCGGGCGGTATCGAAATCGACCTCTATCTTGCCGGCCAACCTATCCTTCAGCGTCTGCGAGCCCTCATTGTGGATGCCGCGCCGGCCCATGTCGATCGCCTCGATGCGGCTCGGCGTCGAGGAACGGATCGCTTCGTAATAGCTCTCGCAGATCATGAAGTAATCCTTGACGATCCGCCGGAAGGGCGTGAGCGACAGTATATGGGTGGCGACGCCGCCACCCTCTTCGGTGGTGATGGCGAATACCAGTTTCGAATCGACCAGGGAGATGTTCAGCCGGTAAGGTCCGCCGACATGGCCGAGCGGCTCGAACCTGTTCTCCTCGATCAGATCGAAGATGGCGACGGCGCGTTCATGCTCGACATCGGGCGTCGAACGGCCGATCGTATCGTCAAGGACGACGTCGCAAAGCCGGAAATCGCCCTTCGCCATGCCCTCACCTTTCGAGGTTAAGGCGGATCGCGACCGATCGCGCATGGGCATCAAGGCCTTCGGAAACGGCAAGGGCGATCGCCGCCGGGCCGAGGGTGCGGAGCTGCTGCGGGCCGAGACGCAGGATCGAGGTGCGCTTGATGAAATCAAGCACCGAAAGGCCGGATGAAAAGCGCGCCGAACGCGCCGTCGGCAGCACATGGTTCGAACCGCCGACATAATCGCCGATGACTTCAGGCGTATGGGCGCCGATGAAGATCGCGCCGGCATTGCGGATGCCGTCGAGCAGCCGGTCCGGATCGACGACCGCGAGCTCCAGATGCTCGGCAGCGATGCGGTTTGCCAAGGAAATGGCCTGTTTCAGATCAGCAACGAGGATGACCGCGCCGAAATCGCGCCAGCTCGCTGCCGCCGTCTCGGCGCGGCTCAGCGTCTTCAGCTGACGTTCGACCGCCTGCTCCACCGCCTTTCCGAATGCAGCATCGTCGGTGATCAGGATCGCCTGGGAACTGACGTCGTGCTCGGCCTGCGCCAAGAGGTCGGCTGCGATCCAATCCGGATTGTTGTCCTTGTCTGCAATCACCAACACTTCGGAGGGGCCGGCGATCATATCGATGCCGACGGTGCCGAAGACATGGCGCTTGGCCGCGGCGACATAGGCATTGCCGGGACCGGTGATCTTGGCGACCGGGGCGATCGTCTCGGTGCCGTAGGCAAGAGCCGCGATCGCCTGGGCGCCGCCGACACGGTAAATCTCCGTGACGCCGACAAGCTTGGCGGCGGCAAGCACCGCCGGGTTGACGGCGCCGCCGGTGGCGGGAACGGCGATAACGATGCGATCGACGCCGGCGACCTTGGCCGGCACGGCGTTCATCAGCACCGAGCTTGGATAGCTCGCGGTGCCGCCCGGAACATAGAGCCCAACCGCTTCGATCGCCGTCCAGCGCGAGCCGAGACCGACGCCCATATCGTCCTCGTAGATATCGTCCTTCGGCAGCTGCCGGCGATGATGGGATTCGATGCGCAGTGCTGCGAGTTTCAGCGCCCCCAGCACTTCCGAAGGCACCGCCTCGATCGCCGCGTCGATCTCCTCTGATGTGACGCGCATCGGGACGGTGGCGTAATCGATGCCGTCGAATTTCAGCGAATATTCGGCCAGCGCGACATCGCCGCGGGCTCTGATATCATCGATGATAGCGCGAACGACGATGTTCACATCCTCGGAGACTTCACGCTTCGTCGTCAGAAAGCCGGCAAAATGCTGCTCGAAACCTTCCGATGCCTGATCCAGCCAGATTGCCAAGGCCGATATTCCTTCTCAACTCGAAACTGCGATGTTCAAACTCATGGCGTCAGGCATTAGCGGTGGCGAGGCTTGGCGACAGCCGCCCAGGCGCCGCCGATATCGGCCATCTGGACCTCGATGCATTCGACATCGAGCGCAATCGACGCCGTGCCCGACAGCGCCAGCTCGACCGTACCATCAGGCCCCTCGCCCTTCTTTTCGAAGCGCAGCGCCAGCAGCGACAGCACCTCGTCACGTTTGCCGCGATCGATGCCGAGCGAACGGACGGCAAGCACGCGCTTGAAGACCAGGGCAGCGCGGCGGCGCTCGAAACCCCTGCGCTTGCGCTCGGCACCTTCCCAGACGAAACGATTGACGGCAAGCGCGAACTGCGCGTCGCGCGGCGACCAGTCGATGTCGCCGACCTTGAAGACGCTGTCCTGCATATGCGCGGACATGATCGCAAGGTCTTCGTCATCGAGCGCAACAAGCTTCAGATCAGTCATTCAGGCTCAATCCCACTGCCGGCCGGTGCCGGGCACCGCCGGAATGGCGATGCGTCAGACAAGGGAAATAAGGCGCTGCGGCCAATTACGCAACCAGGATAAAGGGCGCCTTAGCACCCTCTCCTCATTCGCTGATGCGCTCGACGATGGCACCGCAGCGGGTCAGCTTTTCCTCGAGCCGCTCGAAACCGCGGTCGAGGTGATAGACGCGGGAGACCGTGGTTTCGCCCTCGGCGGCAAGGCCGGCGATGACGAGCGAAACGGAGGCGCGCAGATCGGTCGCCATAACAGGCGCGCCGCGCAGGCGTTGGACACCCTCGATCTTCGCCGTCTGGCCGGACAGCGAGATCCTGGCGCCGAGGCGGGCAAGCTCCTGCACATGCATGAAACGGTTTTCGAAGATGGTCTCGGTGACATGCGAGACGCCGGAAGAACGGGTCATCAGCGCCATGAACTGCGCCTGCAGATCTGTGGGGAAACCCGGGAAAGGATCGGTGACGATATCGACCGGTCTGATGCCGGCGCCGTTGCGCTTGATGCGCATGCCGTTGTTGGTCGACGAGATTTCCGCACCGGCGCGGCGCAGCGTTTCAAGCGCGGTTTCGAGCAGCGCCATGTCGGTATTTTCGAGCACGACGTCGCCGCCTGCCATGGCGACAGCCATGGCATAGGTGCCGGTCTCGATACGATCCGGCAGGACACGGTGGCGGGCGCCGGAGAGCGAGGTGACGCCTTCGATGGTGATCGTCGCGGTACCCGCGCCCGATATCTTGGCGCCCATGGCGTTCAGGCAGTTGGCGAGATCGACGACCTCAGGCTCGCGGGCGGCATTGCCGATGACAGTCGTGCCGCGGGCAAGCGTTGCCGCCATCATCACCACATGGGTGGCGCCGACGGAGACCTTCGGGAAGGTGTAGCGTGCGCCGATCAGGCCGCCGGCAGGCGCCTTGGCGTTGATATAACCGGCATCGATCTCCATGGTCGCGCCGAGCGCCGTCAGGCCCTCGATGAAGAGATCGACGGGGCGCGTGCCGATGGCACAGCCGCCCGGCAGCGACACGCGGCAATGGCCTTCGCGCGCCAGCAGTGGGCCGATGACCCAGAAGGAGGCGCGCATCTTCGAGACCAGTTCATAGGATGCGGTGGTATCGACGATGGTGCGGCAGGTGAAATGGATCGTGCGCGAATAAGAATCTTCCTGGCGCTCGCGGCGGCCGTTGACGGCAACGTCGACGCCGTGATTTCCGAGGATGCGCATCAAGAGTTCGACATCGGCCAGATGCGGCACGTTTTCGAGCGTCAGCGTATCGCTGGTTAAAAGCGAGGCGATCATCAGCGGCAGTGCAGCATTCTTGGCGCCGGAAATCGGAATGATGCCATTCAGCTCATTACCGCCGACAATTCTGATACGATCCATGTGCGCTTACGGGCAGCGCCCGCCTTTCCTGAAAGTTCTGCCTTGAAATAAGGAGTGAGGTGTTTAGGGGATTTATCGACACGCTTCAATTCGCGACGGACGGAACATTACGATTTGTCCATTTTTGCGGCGGGCAGCCCATTTGTTTCGTCGGCTTGGCCGGAACGGCGGGCGCGCACCTGTTGTTTGCGTCGCCCCAGATTTTCCCTGAGCTTTTCGGCGGCGCGCTCGCGGCGCAGTTTCGCCTGCGCTTCGATCGCCTCTTTGCGGCTCTGCTGGCCGGTTTCGGTCTTTTCGTTCATGCGACAGGATTAGCCGAATTCGCGCCAATCCAAAAGGCCCTTTGCCTCAATCCATACGAAGTTGGAATTTGCGGCTTGCGCTGGCCGCCAAGCTGTGGCAATAGCCCCCCGTTCTCGCGATTGAGCCACCCGGCTCGCACGAGTACTGGTCCTGCTGCCGTAGCTCAGTGGTAGAGCACACCCTTGGTAAGGGTGAGGTCGGTGGTTCAATCCCACTCGGCAGCACCAGTTTTCTCTCAAGTATCGGACATTATTTCTCGCACGCGCGGCTAGACAAGCAGGAAGCCGTGTGCTGCCGTAACAATGTGGACTGGGCGCAAGACCGGCCCCTTGTATCTGCATGTTAGATTTTATGTGCGATGGAAGCGATTGAGCCTCTGGCTGGGTGGCCACCCAGCCAGAGGCGTGACGAAGTCGCCCGTTTCCCCCTCCGGTTACAACCGTGGATGAGCCTGGGATCTTCGTCATCGTCACGTACGACCGAATAGTCGCTTGGCTTCAACCGCACGCACAAGGCAGGTTACCGTGAACAGAGTTATATGTGGAGTGGATGTTTCGAAGGACTGGCTGGATGCGTTTATCCGCCCGTCCGGGGTTTTTGAGCGTTTCAGCAACGATGCGGCCGGCATCGGCGCGCTGGCTGCGCTCTGCCGGGAGCAGGGTGTCGAGCTCGTCGTCATGGAGGCGTCGGGCGGCTACGAGCGTTCGGCCTTCCTGCTGTTGTGGGAGTTGGGGATCGCCTGCGCGCTTGCCAATCCGCGCCATGTGCGCCGCTTTGCCGAGGCCATGGGCTTTCTGGAAAAGACCGACCGGATCGATGCGGCGATGATCGCCGATTATGCCGAGGCCAGGCGGCTGTCTGCCCTGCCGCCGCCGAAAGCCGCGCAGCTGCGGCTGTCGGCGCTGATGACGCGGCTGTCTCAGGTCACCAGCGATCTGACCGTCCAGAGGCAGCGCCGCAGTGCTGCCCGCGATCAGCAGAGTGTGGCAAGCCTCGACGAAGTGATCGCGCTTCTGGTGCGCCAGAGCCGCACCCTTGAGGGCGAGATTGCCTCGATGATCGACGACGATCCGCTCTGGGCCTGCCTCAACCAAGCCTTTCGCTCGATCAAGGGGGTGGCGGACCGTACCGTTGCCCGGCTGATGGCCGAATTGCCCGAAATCGGCCGAATCTCCAACAAGGCGATCGTCAAACTGGCCGGCCTGGCGCCGATTGCCAACGATAGCGGCAAACGCAGCGGACCCCGGCCGGTGCGCGGCGGGCGCTCCGGACCGCGTGGCATCCTGTTCCTGGTCGCCGCCACCGCGGCCAGGTACGATCCGCATTTGGCTGCCTTCAGGCAAAGGTTGCAGAGCGCTGGCAAGCCAAAAATGGTTATCCGCATTGCGCTCGCCCGAAAACTGCTGGTCATTCTCAATGCAAAAGCACGGGATGCGCGAAGAGAATTCGAATGCGCAACTTGACAACCCAGATAGTCGCTCATCCGGCTGCCGCCACCTTCTCCCCGCTTGCGGGGCGAAGGGGATATGCCGCGACCTCTCCGTTCCCCACTCACCTCTCGCAGGGCACGTCCCCTCGCCCCGTTTTTACGGGGGTCGAAGGACGGGTCGAGACGAGTGGCTCGACCCTGGTAGAGGGTTAGGGTGAGGGGCTGCCATCGGCATGAATTGGACAGCATTGCAGTACAATCGGGAATGTCGTTGACTTCCAGATAATAAGGTAGGAACGGGGATAACTGCCACTGTTGGATCAGTTCGCCTGTTACCACCACCTCTTCACCTGGGATTGGCGGATGGGGCAGGGCATTAACCCCATCAAAAATGCCCTCGACATACCATCGATCAACGCTCTCTGATAGAATATAGGCGGCGATATCTATCGTCTCCCCCTTCCCCAGCCGCTCAAGGTTGGTACGCAAATATTCACGCTGCATTCTAGGGATAACCTCGCTGGAAATACGCGCCAGCAAGGCGTCTTCAGCAGATATCTCCGCGCCGCCGGCAACGGCCGGCATTGCCAGCGCCCCGCAAACAAAAGCAGCCCGAATTCCTTTTCGATTCCAAACCACGTTGAACCTCTCATGTCCGCGAGCATGGTAGCGGCGGTGTGGCGCTGGCGCCATACAACTTATTTGCGACTGTTTAAAAAGCTGCTCATGACTCCCGGGCGTCCGCGACCTCTTCCGCGATCGACACTTCGCCTCATCAGCATCAAACGATTCACCATTGTTGACCGCAAAAATCCCGCTAGAATGCGTATTATGGCGGCGTGTCCCTAAGGATAGGGAAGCGTTGCACTTCGTTTCTGTCGAAAATCGTGGAGGAGTGTCGATGGCAACTGAAAGATGGAACAGCCCGGTCAAGGTTGGTTTCGAAGATGCCGATGCGCGAACGGTTAATGGGCCGTTCGATGCGCTGAAGTGCCTGGCGGATCTCTGGCCGAGTGTGCGCGGGCTTCATTACATCAAGGCCCGCAGTGCCTGCCGGGCGGCGCTCGACGGGCGCAAGAGCGTGGAAGAAGCAAGAGCCGAGTTCCTGGCGGCCGCCGAAGAAGCGAAGCTGAAGCTGCATTAGCACTTCAGCAAGGAAATTCGGGCGATTTTCGCCTTCTGGCGCGCAAGCGTGCCGGAACGGGACAATGCTTTAATTTTGGTTTAACCCTGCAACAAGTGCGTGCCGGGTTTTGGTGCAAAGGGCGTTGCGCCCGGTACAGGTGTATTCATAGAAGATGCCCAGCCATCATGATGATGGTTAGAGGCTCGTCACCTCTGCGGGAACGCAGGCGAGCCTCGTCTGAGCAAAGCGGACGCCTCAGCAGTTCGCGCCGCCCTCACCCTCCACTTCGATATAACTGACACCGATGATCGTGCCATCCGATGCGCGGATGAAGGACGGCAAATACCGAGGCTCTGCCGGCGTGCAGGCGATGGCCCCGGTATATTCGTTGAGGGCGATCTGGTCCTTCGGCAAAGCGGAATAATTTGTGCCGGTTTCCAGCGAGGCGTAGGCGGAGCCGACAAAGACACTGCCTGAAATCAAGGTGGTTGCCCAAAGGCGAAGAAGCAACGACATGAGGGTCTCCAGCGTTTAGATCCGGCATTTCAACACGCGGGAGAGCACTTGGTTCCCCTTATGCATCGCAAGGACAGGTGAGCAGAGGGCCGGGGCACCATCTTACGATTTCAGCGTCGCAGCAGGCGGCTGCGCACATAGCCTCGGCCGACGACGCTCTCGGCAATCTCGATCGCCCGCTCGACATCACCCCGCCGGCGTATGAAACCTTCCAGGATTACATATGAGCCCGACATGTCGACGATGATTTCCGCCACTTCGATATCGTCGACGGCATGAAGGGCGCTCTCCACCGAGGCGCGTGTCGCCGCGTCGCTGTGACCCTGACGGCCGGATTCCTCATGGTTCGTGAATGCTGCAAAGCCGAGCACAGTGGCCTCTCCTGATGTCAGTTGATATCCGTTAACGCCTCGGCAAAGCATTTCGTTGCGGTGCGCTGGGTTGTTTCCCGTGGACCCTGGCATGGACGATCCTTGGCGAAAGGCGCCGCGGCTTCCATATCTGGCTGCAGTCGAATGAGGGATGATGACAATGAAAGCGCTTCTGCCCGCCTTGTTTGCCGGGGCATTGCTTGCCGGCTGCTCCTCGGCCGATAGGCCGGCGCTGGAACCCATTCCGGGCAGCATCACCTATGGCGGCAAACCGCGAACGAAGCTCACCAAATCGCCGGTCGGCAGCGTCGTCTACAACCAGTTTTACAACGGAACGGGCCAGCGCGTTGAGGAAACCTATATCCTTCAGCCCGACCGCAGCCTGAAGCTGGTGCGGCGCGAGATCGGCCCGGATTTTCCCGACTGAGATGTTGCTCGCGCGCCAGATCGCTTGACAGGGACGGCAATCGCGAACATTCAAGGAACATCTAATCTTTCCCCAGTGATTCTGCGGGAGCCCGACCGGACGGCTGGATGTATCTCGAAAAGCTCAATCCGCAGCAGCGCATGGCCGTCGAGCACGGCACGCTCATCGACGGCAGCCATATTGCCGGGCCGCTGCTGGTCATTGCCGGCGCCGGCTCTGGCAAGACGAATACCTTGGCGCATCGGGTCGCCCACCTGATCGTCAAGGGCGCCGATCCCCGCCGCATCCTGCTGATGACCTTCTCGCGCCGAGCAGCCGCCGAGATGGCGCGGCGCGTCGAGCGCATCTGCCGCGATGTGCTTGGTGCAAATGCCGGCGTCATGGCGGACGCGCTTTCCTGGTCCGGCACCTTCCACGGCATCGGCGCGCGGCTGTTGCGCGATTATGCCGAGCAGATTGGCCTCGATCCGGATTTCACCATCCACGACCGCGAAGACAGTGCCGATCTGATGAACCTGATCCGGCACGACCTCGGCTTCTCGAAGACGGAAAGCCGTTTTCCCACAAAGGGCACCTGTCTTGCCATCTATTCCAGGGCGGTGAATTCGGAAACCGCGCTCGACCTCGTGCTGCGCGACGTCTTTCCCTGGTGCGCGGCGTGGGAGAAACAGCTGCGCGAGCTATTCGCCTGTTATGTCGAGGCCAAGCAGAGCCAGAACGTGCTCGATTACGACGATCTGCTACTCTACTGGGCGCAGATGGTCGGCGAGGCTGTCATTGCCGAGGATATCGGCAGCCGCTTCGACCATGTGCTGGTCGACGAATATCAGGATACCAACCGGCTGCAGGCCTCGATCCTGCTGGCGCTGAAGCCCCAAGGCCAGGGACTGACCGTCGTTGGCGACGATGCGCAGTCGATCTATTCCTTCCGTGCGGCGACGGTGCGCAATATCCTCGATTTTCCCGCCGCCTTCAGCCCGATCGCCAATATCGTCACGCTCGATCGCAACTACCGCTCGACGCAGCCAATCCTCGCCGCCGCCAACGCCGTCATCGATCTCGCCTCGGAGCGCTTCACCAAGAATCTCTGGACCGAGCGGCAATCATCCGAGCGGCCGCGCCTGGTCACTGTGCGCGACGAGGCTGAGCAGGCGCGCTACATCACCGACATGGTGCTCGACAATCGCGAGGAAGGCCTCAGGCTCAAGCAGCAAGCCGTGCTCTTTCGCGCCTCGCATCACAGCGGGCCGCTGGAGGTCGAGCTGACCCGGCGCAACATTCCCTTCGTCAAGTTCGGCGGGCTGAAGTTTCTCGACAGCGCGCATGTGAAGGACATGCTGGCCGCCCTTCGCTTCGCGCAGAACCCGCGCGACCGGGTGGCGGGCTTCCGGCTGATGCAGATCCTGCCGGGCGTCGGCCCGTCGACGGCGCAGAAGACGCTCGACCTGATGGCCGAGGATGCCAGTCCGATTTCTGCTCTTGCTGCCATGCCGGCGCCGCCACGCTCCGGCGAGGACTGGACAATGTTCGTTTCGATGCTGCAGGAGCTGAAGACTGGCAAGGCCGGCTGGCCGGCGGAAATCGGCCTGGCGCGGCAATGGTACGCGCCGCATCTTGAACGGCTGCACGAGGACGCAGCGACGCGGCAGGCCGATCTGCTGCAGCTCGAACAGATCGCCGGCGGTTATGCCTCGCGCGAGCGTTTCCTGACCGAACTCACCCTCGATCCGCCGGATGCGACCAGCGACCAGGCGGGCGTGCCGCTTCTCGACGAGGACTACCTCATCCTTTCCACCATCCATTCCGCCAAGGGCCAGGAATGGACGAAGGTATTCATGCTGAACGTCGTCGACGGCTGCATACCGAGCGATCTCGCCGTCGGCACCACTGCCGAAATCGAGGAGGAACGCCGGCTGCTCTATGTCGCGATGACACGCGCCCGGGATGGCCTTGATCTCGTCGTGCCGCAACGCTTCTTCACCTACGGGCAGAACTCGCAGGGCGACCGGCACGTCTATGCCTCACGCAGCCGCTTCATTCCCGCGACCCTGCTGCAGTTCTTCGAGGCCTGCAGCTGGCCGCAGGGGAAATCGGAGGCCGCTCAAGCGCAGGCGCGACAGGTGCGCATCGATGTCGGCGCCCGCATGCGCGGCATGTGGCGATAGTCAGATAGAGTTCAGAGTGAAAGCGGCGGCTCGGCCGGTTTCAGGAAATGCTCGACCGTTTGGGGCCCCACAGCCTCGACAGTTGCCGGCGACCATTGCGGATTGCGGTCCTTGTCGATGACGGCGGCGCGGATACCCTCGAAGAAATCGGGATTATCCAGCATCTGCAGACAGGCGCCGAGTTCACGGCCGAGGCATTCGGCCAGCGAGGCGCTGCGGCGGCCGGCTCTCAGCAGCCGCAAAGCGAGCTTCAGGCTGGTCGGTGAACGCGTCAGCAGCACCCGGCGCGTCTCGGCGGCGAATTCGCCCTCCTCCGCGGCAAGCGCTGCCAGGATCTCCTCGACGCTGTCGAACCGAAATGCGCGATCGATCATCGCCGCGTGCTGCTTGAGCCGCCCTTCGCCCTGAGGTTCAGAAAGCGCCTGCAGCACGGCATCGACATCGCCGGATGAGCTGGCGCGCGGCAGGCCCGAGAGAGCGTCGACCACCTCGCCGAGCCGCGACGAAGCGATCTGGAGGTCGGCAAGCCCAGCGTGGATCGCATCGGCAGCACCAATATCGAGCCCGGTCAGGCCGAGCCATGTTCCGGCTTCACCGGGCGCGCGTGGCAGTAGCCAGGTGGCGCCGACATCCGGGACATAGCCGATGCCGGTTTCGGGCATGGCCAGCCGCGTGCGCTCGGTGACGATGCGGTGGCGGCCGTGCGACGACAGGCCGACGCCGCCGCCCATGGTGATGCCGTCCATCAGCGCGACATAGGGTTTGGGGTAGGAGGCAATCAGATGGTTGAGGCGGAATTCCTCACGCCAGAAGGTACCTGCGAGGCCATCGCCGGCGCGGGCGCTCTCATGCAGGGCGCGGACATCGCCGCCGGCACAGAAGCCGCGTTCACCCTCTCCCGTCGCCACGACGCCTGCCACCTCGGGGTCATCGGCAAAATCGTGAAGGGCCGCAGTGATCGCACCGATCATCGGCAGCGTCAGGCTGTTCAGCGCCCGCGGCCGATTGAGGCGGATGACGCCCGCAGTCCCTCGCCGTTCAATGATGACTTCGCCGTCTTGCATGGTTCACCTCATTGTTACGGCTATGAATAGACGACGACGTAGCTTCGCTCCAGTCGATTTAAGACCGGTCGGGAGATTGGTTCAGGCAGACAGTGAATTGCGGGCGGAGGCTTCAGCCTCGCACCGGGCGGCGTAATCGATGGCAAGTTCGAGCGGCAGCGGTCGCGAGAAATGATAGCCCTGCGCCAGACGAACGCCCATCGCCTTCAATCCCTCGGCGATCTCTTCGCTTTCGACGCCTTCGGCGACGGAGGCAATGCCGAGATTCTGGCAGAGATTGGCGACCGAGCGCGTGATGTTCATACAGCGGGCGTCGCGATCGAAATTCATCACGAAGGACTTGTCGATCTTCAGCTTGTCGAAGGCGAGACGATGAATATGGCTGAGGCTCGAATAGCCGGTGCCGAAATCATCAAGCGCGATCGAGATGCCGGCAGCGCGCAGCATTGATATCACCTGGTCGGCGGTGTCGAAATCGGAGAGCAATGCGGTCTCGGTAATCTCGAATTCGATGCGCCTGGGATCGATACCGGAGCGGGTGATCATGGCAAGCAGCGCCATCGACGTTTCGTGGTCGCAGATATCGCGCGCCGAGAGATTGAAGGACAGCCTGAGATGCCGTGGAATGATCGCCAGCGCTTCGAGCGCCTTGGCGAAGAGGATGCGTGTCATGCGGCCGATGACCGCCGTGCGCTCGGCAGCGGGGATGAAGGCGTCTGGGCTGATACGGCCGAAGCGGGCGCTGTCCCAGCGGGCAAGCGCCTCGTAAGCGACGACGCGGCCGCTCTTCAATTCGACGATCGGCTGATAGTCGAGTTTCAATTCCTTGGCGAAGTCGTTCGCCTGCAGTTCGAGTTCGATCAGGTGGCGCTGCGTCAGGATCTTCTCGTGCTCGGCCGAGAAGAATTCGACGCCGCTGCTGCGCTTGCTCTTGACCTGATAGAGGGCGAAATCCGCCTTCTCGTAGAGATCCTCGGCGGTATATGTGCCGATATCGGGATAGACGATGCCGCAGGAGCCGAAGACGCGGACTGAGCCGTCGGGGATTTCGAAAGGGTCGCGGACGGCAGCACAGAGCGCCTGGCCGAGATCGGCGATCGCCTGGCGTGTCATCGAGCAGGGGAAGATGATCCCGAACTCATCGCCGCCGAGACGGGAGACGATGCCCTCTTCGCCGACCAGCGCGACGAAGCGGCGGGCCGTCTCCTTGAGCACGAGGTCGCCAGCGGCATGGCCGAAGACGTCGTTGACGGGCTTGAAGCCATCGAGATCGAGAATGCCGAGGACGGGCAGCGAGGATGGATCTTTCTGCAGCCGTTTTTCCAGCGACAGAAAGAAGCTGCGGCGGTTGGCAAGGCCGGTCAGCTGGTCATGCAGGGCGTTGCGGCTATTGACGAGGTTCAGTTCCTCGGCCTCTGCCTGCTTCTGCTTCAGTTCCTCGGTCAATTGCACGAGACCGACGAAATTCTGGAAATAGCTGTTGATCACCCTGAGGAAGGGCAGGATCAGGAAGAGTCCGCTGACGGCGGTCGCGACGAAAACGGGATTGCCCGAGAACATGAAGGTCGCAATCATGGCCGAGAAGGTGATGACGGTGGTCAGCGCCGCCGCCATCGGCAGGTGCATCAGGCAAAAGATGCAGGAGATGCCCGTCACGACGAGGAAATAGGCGATCTGCCCCTGCTGGGAAGCATCGCCATATTGGTAAAGCGCGATCGCCCAGCCGCCGAAAGCAACAGCCAGCATGCCGGCCCCCGATATCGTCACCTTCATCAGCCTGTAGGCCCGCTCGGCTGTCACATCTTCCTTGCCCCGGATCTCCCACCAGCAGAGACGGAAGACGCAGACGACGCTCAAGACCACTGGAATGTAGAGCGAGAGCCAAAGGGGTGCGGATTTGAGGTGGGTGATCGCCACCGCAAGGGCGTTGATGATCAGCAGAACATAGAGAATGGGGATCTGCGACGACAAGGCCCGGAACTGCGCCGTCAGGAGCGTCGGATTGTCTTTTTGCAGCTGCAATGAGGCCAGAAAGTTCTTCATCTTCTCCTTTCCGTCGGCCAGAGCCAGCCAGAGAAAGCTTGATTTTTCCTTATTCACGTCACGGCATGTGGTCCCCGCAGGCGCGGGGATGGTAAACAGGCTTCTGCATCAGAACGAAGCGGCGGCCAGTGCCCGGTGGATACTGTGCAGGTCGTCGACGCTCTTGTTCGACAGGAACAGTTCCCAATCGAGCGAGCTCTGAACGATGGTTTCCAGCGAATCGTATCTGGGCTTCCAGTCGAGCACCTGCCGGGCGAGCGAAGCGTCTGCGACGACGCTTGCCGAATCGCCGGCGCGCCGCGGCGCCATGTGGATCTTGAAGGAATGTCCGTGCAGGCGGGTGACCATGTTCAGCACGTCGAGCACGGAATAGCCGCTGCCATAACCACAATTGGCAACGAGCGAGCCCTTGTCCCTGCGCAGGTGCTGCAGCGCTTTCAGATGCGCATCCGTGAGATCGCTGACATGGATGTAGTCGCGCACGCCGGTGCCGTCATGGGTGGGATAGTCGATGCCGTAGACATTGACGCTGTCTCGCCTGCCGAGCGCTGCCTCGCAGGCGACCTTGATGAGGTGCGTGGCGCCTGAAGTCGACTGGCCGGCGCGATGACGCGGGTCGGCGCCGGCGACGTTGAAATAGCGCAGCGCGATATAGTTGAAATCATAGGCGGCGGCGGCATCGCGCAGCATGAACTCGGTCATCAGCTTCGACTGGCCGTAAGGATTTTCCGGATTGAGCGGGGCCGTCTCCTTCACCGGCAGGTCGGTCTTTTGTTGACCGTAGACCGCCGCCGTCGAAGAGAAGACGAAGTTGCGGATACCGGCCTTGACCGAAGCGCTCAGCAACGCCCGCGTCTTGCCGGAATTGTTGTCGTAATAGGAGAGCGGATCGGTGACCGAGACCGGGACGACGGCGGATCCGGCGAAATGGATGATCGCCTCGATGTCGTTTTCGATGAAGACCTTTTTCAATATGTCGGGATCGGCAATGTCGCCGAGATAGAAACGCGCCGCCGGCGCCACGGCCCAGCGAAAGCCCGTAGAGAGGCGGTCGAGTACGACCACGTCCTCGCCCGCATCGAGCAGCGCCCAAACCATGTGACTGCCGATATATCCGGCCCCGCCCGTCACCAAAACCGCCATGTCCCGCGTCCCTGCTTTCGTTTTTATAAGCAGGGGCATCAGGCGCCGGTTTTTCTTTCCAATTTTCTTATCGAACGGCCATTGGAAGGCCCTTGAACGGGTATGTTTGGAGTCGTGGTTAGAGGCCGATTTCGGGCTTTGCTAGAGTTTTATCGATCCGGCGATTCCGGCACAAAATCGCGGCATTCGCGGCTGATGGCTGCCCCTCACCCTAACCTACCGGGGTCGAGCCACTCGTCTCGATCCGTCCTTCGGACCCCGTAAACGGGGCGAGGGGACGTGCCTTGCGCGACGTCAATGAGGACCGAAAGGTCGCGGCATATCCCCTTCGCCCCGTTTGCGGGGAGAAGGTGGCGGCAGCCGGATGAGGGGCAGCCCTCGCCGATCTCCTGGGCCGCGGATGACGCTCCTTTTCGCAGCAGACCGACTGATCCCGTCAGAGCTTGAGGATATAATCGCGGAGACGCTCGGCCGCGGTCGCCACCTGCGCGGGGTCGCGCAGGAAACAGGCGCGCAGGAAGAGTTCGCCGCCTCGGCCGAAAGCGGTGCCGGGGGCAAGGCCGACGCCAGTCTTGTCGACGATATCGAGCGCTGCGCTGCGGCTATCGGCGACGCCGTCGATCTTCAGGAAGGCGTAGATCGCGCCGTCCGGCTTCAAAGTCTCGACCCGGTTGGTGGCGACAAGCGCATCGCAGAAAATATCGCGGGAACGGGTCGCCTTGGCGATATTGGCAGCGACGAAATCGTCGCCTTGATCAAGGGCTGCGACAGCGCCCTTCTGCATGAACTGCGCCACACCCGAAGTCGAATACTGGATGAGGTTTTCGAGCACCTGGCCCATCTCAGGGGGTGCTGCGATCCAGCCGACGCGCCAGCCGGTCATAGACCAGTTCTTCGAGAAGGAATTGACGAAGATGACCTTGTCGCCCTCTTCCATCACATCGAGGAAAGAGGGGGCTCGGCCGCCGGCAAAATAGTAGCGGGCGTAGATTTCATCCGCCATGATCCAGAGGTCGTGCCTGCGGGCAAGCGCCAGGATATCGCCAAGATCCTGCTTCGTTGCCGTCCAGCCCGTCGGGTTCGACGGCGTGTTGATGAAGATACCCTTGGTCTTCGGGGTGATCGCGGTTTCGATGCGGTTCAGATCGACCGCCCATTTACCGGCTTCGAACTGCAGCTCGACACCGCGCGAGCGCGCACCGGATATTTCGAGAGCGGCGGCGATATTCGGCCAGGAAGGCGAGAGGTAAACCAATTCGTCGCCCGGCGAGGTCAGCGCCTGCACGGCGATCTGGATCGCCTGCATGCCGGAGCCGGTGACGTAGAAATGTTCGACCGGAAGCCGGATTCCGAAATGTCTGCTGTAATAATCCGAAAGCGCCTGGCGAAGCTCCGGAATACCGCGCTGCCAGGTGTAGAAGGTCTCGCCTGATGCAAGCGCCTCCATCGCCGCCCGGCTGATGAAATCGGGCGTCGGCAGATCGCCCTCGCCCACCCAGAGCGGCAGCAGACCCTCGCGGCCACGGGCATAATTGACGACTTCGACGATCCCGCTTTCGGGCGCCGCCAAGGCGCGCGGGCTGAGGTTGCTGACGATCGACATGCATATCTCCGGTTTCCGCCTTCATAGCGGATTTGCGCCGGCAAATCTCATGACATCCGGTGATGGCTTATCGATTTTCGTGATGATTGAGCCCGGGCGGAGCGGACGGGCTCCAGCCCGGATCAAGCCGTCGGGCGCTTGGCAAGAAGATCACGGATTTCGGTCAGCAGCTGAACGTCTGCCGGCGGTGGTGGCACCTCTTCCGGTGCGGCCTTTTCCTGGCGCTCGACCTGCGCACGCAGGGTGTTCACGCCCTTGACCATCAGGAAGATGATCCAGGCGAGAATGAGGAAGTTGATGAGCACGGTAAGGAAACTGCCATAGGCAAAGACCGCTCCCTGAGCGCGGGCGGCGGCAAGCGTCGGTGCGTTGACGGCCGACGAGAGCGGGAGGAAGTAATTCGAAAAATCGAAGCCGCCGAAAATGGCGCCGACGATCGGCATGATGAGGTCATCCACCAAAGATTTGACGATGCCACCGAAGGCGCCGCCAATGATGACGCCGACTGCAAGATCCATGACATTGCCGCGGGCGATAAAGGCCTTGAACTCGTTAAGCATCGGAGTCCGTCTCCCTTCGATACAGTTGTTTTTATTAGCTACATCTTCATTGCAATTAATCAATCGTCAATCGCAATTCTCCGCCTGAACCTCAGCCGTCTTTGACTTAAGGCCTAGACGGCCAGGAATTTCCAAAGCGTCTGAAATGACTTAAGCTGGCCACGTTGCGGGAGGTCCCGGCGGGTTTTCCGCCGGCGGAGGGTCAATGCTTCCAGGCTGGGTCATATTCGCGTCTGCCTTCGGCTATCTGCTCCTGCTTTTCGCCGTGGCAAGCTATGGCGACCGCAAGAACCGCAGCCAGGGCATGCTACCGCGGCCAGGGCACGCGGCAAGGCGGCCCGGGCACGCTGGAAGGCGGATGGCCGGTGGTCTATGCGCTGAGCCTTGCGATCTACTGCACCTCCTGGACCTATTTCGGCAGCGTCGGGCTTGCGGCGCAGCGGGGCCTGGAATTTGCCGGCATCTATATCGGCCCCATCCTGGTCTTCACGCTCGGCATGCCGCTGCTTCGCCGCATCATCGAGCTCGCCAAGGCGGAGAAGCTCACCTCGGTTGCCGATTTCGTCGCCGCCCGCTACGGCAAGAACTCGACGGTCGCAACGATCGTCGCATTGATCTCGCTGATCGGCGCCATTCCTTATATTGCGCTACAGCTCAAGGCGATCTCCAGCACCGTCAGCGCCATGGTCAATCCGTCCGATTACGGCATCGGCAGCGGCAATCTCTATTTCCTCGACCTGCCACTCGTCGCAACGCTGGTGCTTGCCTGCTTCGCCATCATGTTCGGCACGCGGCATACGGATGCGACGGAGCATCAGGACGGCCTCATCCTCGCCGTCTCGATGGAATCGGTGGTCAAGCTCGTCGCCTTCCTGACGGCCGGCGTCTGCGTCATCTGGTTTCTCTTCGATGGCCCGACCGATCTCTGGCGCAAGACCGTCGACAATGAGCTGGTGATGTCGGCGCTCAGCTACCATACGCCGATCAGCCGCTGGATCACCCTGATCCTATTGTCGGCCTTTGCGATCATCCTGCTGCCGCGGCAATTCCACGTGACGGTTGTCGAAAACCGAACCTCGAAACAGCTGAAACTCGCGGGCTTCCTGTTTCCCACCTATCTCATATCGATCAATCTCTTCGTGCTGCCGGTGGCGATCGGCGGGCTGCTGACCTTCGGCGGAAACGGCAATGCCGATTTCTACATGCTGTCGCTGCCGCTGGCCGGCCAGATGCCTCTGATTTCACTGATCATCTTCATCGGCGGTTTCTCCGCGGCAACGGCGATGGTCATCGTCGATTCCGTCGCGCTGTCGATCATGGTGTCGAACGACATCATCATGCCGATCTTCCTCAGGCGCAAACTCGCCGGCCGCGCCGGCCAGCGCGACAATTTCGCCAAGACGCTGCTCAATATCCGCCGCAGCGCCATCTTCGCCGTGCTGCTGTTCGGCTACGCCTATTACCGTTCGACCGACAGCACCGCCGGCCTTGCCTCGATCGGCCTTCTTTCCTTTGCCGCGATCGCGCAAATCGCCCCGGCGCTGTTCGGCGGACTGATCTGGCGGCGGGCGAACGCGCGCGGCGCGATCCTCGGGCTGACCTCGGGTTTCGTCATCTGGATCTACCTGCTGTTCCTGCCCTCGCTGGGCGGCCCCGATTATTCCTATGTGGCGAGCGCCGTGCTCGGCTTCATCTTCCCCGGCACGACATTGTTCACCACAGCCGACGCCGATCCGCTGGTCAATGCGACAGCGATGAGCCTGCTCGTCAACACCGCCTTCTTTATTGTCGGCTCGCTCACCCGCAACGCCAGGCCGCTGGAACGCATCCAGGCCGGCATCTTCGTCAAGCGGCATTCGCGCTCGCAATTTGCCACGCGCGGCTGGAAGACCCGCATCAGCGTCGGCGATCTAAAGGCGGCGATCTCGCGCTATCTCGGCGAAGAGCGCATGCAGCGCTCATTGACGACCTACGAACAGAGCTCCGGCCGCAAGCTGGAGGACGAGCAACCGGCAGACATGGCGCTCATCCATTTCAGCGAACAGCTGCTCGGCAGCGCCATCGGCTCGTCCTCGGCCCGGCTGGTGCTGTCGTTGATCCTGCAGAAGATCGAGGATGCCTCTTCCGACACGGCCTGGCTGCTCGACCAGGCGAGCGAGGCGCTGCAATATAACCAGGACATGCTGCAGACAGCCCTTTCGCAGATGGACCAGGGCATTGCGGTCTTCGACAGTTCCAACCGGCTGACGATCTGGAACCGGCGCTTCCGGCAATTGCTGGATCTGCCGGAAAGTGCCGGCCAGGTCGGTTTTCCGCTGTCCGATATCGTCACTACGCTCAGCCAGCGCGGCGACATCGCGCCCGGCGATCTCAGCCAGACGGTGCGACATTTCCTGACGCTCGACAAACCCTTTTCGCTGGTGCTCGGCGGCGGCGAGCGGATCATCGAGGTGCGTTCCAATGCCATGCCCGACAAGGGCATCGTCGCCACCTTCACCGACATTACCCAGCGCGTGAGTGCCGACCAGGCGCTGAAACAGGCGAATGAAACTCTGGAGCAGCGCGTTGCCGAACGTACGGCCGAGCTTACCCGCGTCAACCGCGAACTCGGCGAGGCACGCGCCGCCGCCGACGAAGCGAATATCGGCAAGACGCGCTTTTTCGCCGCCGCCGGCCACGATATCCTGCAGCCGCTCAATGCAGCCAGGCTCTATTCCTCGGCGCTGGTCGAGCGCATGGCGCAATCCGACAACAGCCTGATCGTGCGTAACATCGATTCGGCGCTGGAATCGGTCGAGACCATTCTCGGCGCGGTGCTCGACATCTCCAGGCTCGATACCGGCGCCATGCGACCGCGGCTTGCCTCCGTCGCCCTCTCCGACCTGCTGAAGCGTATCCAAACCGACTTTGCGCCGATCGCCCGCGAAAAGCAGCTGAAGCTGGTGGTCATGCCGACGTCGCTCAGGGTCCGCTCCGACCCCAACCTGCTGCGCCGGCTGGTGCAGAATCTCGTCTCCAACGCCATCAAATACACGATCAGCGGCAAGGTGCTGGTCGGCGCGCGGCCGCGCGGCAACCAGGTGATCATCCAGGTGATCGATTCAGGTATCGGCATTCCGCCATCGAAATTCCGCACCGTGTTCAAAGAATTCGCGAGGCTGGACGAGGGCGCGAAAACCGCCTCCGGCCTCGGGCTCGGCCTTTCGATCGTCGATCGCATCGCCCGGGTGCTCAACCATCCGGTCGAGCTGCACTCGACGCATGGCAGGGGCACGGAATTCCAGATCGCCATGCCGCTCGACGTCTCGCGCCCAGCCGAGACGCTAGCGGCAGTCACGCCCGACGACCGTCCGGGGCAGCCGCTGAGCGGGCTGAAAATCCTCTGCATCGACAACGAGCCGAAGATCCTCGAGGGCATGCGGCTCTTGATCAGCGGCTGGGGCTGCGAGGTGGCAGCGCTGGATTGTCTCGCCGACGTGATATCAAGCGACGGTCGGGACGGACCGCCAGATATCGTCATCGCCGATTATCATCTCGGCGATGGCACCGGCATTGCCGCTATCCTGCATCTGCGCCGGCAGTTCGACGCCGATATTCCCGCTTTGCTGATCACGGCCGACCGCACGCCGGAGGTTCGCAGCGAGGCCGAGCGATACGGCATCGCCGTTCAGCACAAACCGGTGCGGCCGGCGGCACTGCGCGCCTATATCACCCAGATTTCCGGCCTCAAGCGCGCCGCCGCGGAGTAACAGATACGCTCAGTCCGTCGCGCCCATGACACGGGCGACCAGATCGCGCACGCGCGCTGCATCCGGCACGTCAGCGAACAGGATGCGGTACATGATCGGCGCCACGACCTGGTCCATGACGCGGTCGACATCCGGAAAGACCTCGCCGCGGGCCTTTGCCCTCTCGGCGATGACGCCGATCTGCTGGCGGGTAAATTCAGCGCATTTGCAGGCATTTGCGCCCGCCTGCGCCGCCAGCACGTCGCGGATCATCTCGCGGCCCGGGCCGGAGGACATTTCCTCGGCATATTGCTCGGCCCAGGCTTCGAGATCGGCCTTGCCACTGCCGGCATCGACCGGCTGCATATCCGGGCGCAGCCGATCGACGGCGACATCGGCGAAAAGCTCCTGCAGGTCGCCCCAGCGGCGATAGATGGTCGATGGCGTCACCCCCGCCTTGCCGGCGATCAGGGGGATCGTCACCTCGGCGCGGCTCATCTCGGCCATCAGCTCGCGGACCGCCTTGTGCACCGATGCCTGAACCCGGGCGCTTCTGCCGCCCGGACGGAGATTCTCTTTCACTGTCATGCGGGCAACCCGACTTTCTCTCCTTGATGCCGATGGTTCAAAATCTTTGACAGACCTATTAACGCAAAGAATTTGCTTTTACGAAATGCCTGCTCTACATAAGCTAACGCAACGGCTTAGCTTTAAGGAGCTTATATATGTTCGTCGCAGCCAAATCCACCGAGAATTCGCCGCGCCCCTCGATCGGCTTTCATGCGCTGACGCTCGCGACCTTCTTCGGCGCCTCCGCGGCGCCGACGCCGCTCTACCGGATCTATCAGGAAAACTTCTCCGTCTCGCCGGTGCTGATCACGGTGATTTTCGCGGTCTACGCCTTCGCGTTGCTGGCGGCGCTACTGACCGCCGGTTCGATCTCCGACCATCTCGGCCGCAAGCCGGTGATCTTCTTCGCCCTTGTGCTCGAAATCGCCGCCATGGCGCTCTTCATCGTCGCAAGCGGTCCCGGCTGGCTGATCGCAGCACGGATTGTGCAGGGGCTGGCAACGGGAATTGCCGGTGCCTCGCTCGGGGCGGCGCTCGTCGATGTCGACCGGGCAAAGGGACAGATCGTCAACTCGATCGCACCGCTTTCCGGCATGGCGGTGGGCGCGGTCGGCACCAGTGCCTTGATCCAATACGGGCCCTTCCCGATGCATCTGATCTATGCGCTGCTGCTCGTCGCCTTCACGCTGCAGGCAGCGGTCATCTGGCTGACACACGAGACCGGCGGCACGCGGCCCGGCGCACTCGGCTCGCTGATACCACGGGTCACCATTCCGCCGCAGGTGAAGCGACCGCTCTCGCTGGTGACGCCGATCAATATCGCCAACTGGACGCTTGCCGGCTTCTATCTCTCGCTGGTCCCGTCCCTGGTCGCCACCACAACCGGCAGTCGGGCGCCGCTGACCGGCGGGGCCGTCGTCACCGCATTGATGGTGAGCGGAGCGATCGCCGTCTATCTCAGGCGCAGCAAGACGGCCTCGGCCAATCTCGCTTTCGGCGTATCGGCCAAGACGCTCGGTATCCTGACCGTCGTTGCCGGCGTGCATCTCGCCAATGTGCCGCTGCTGCTGATCGGCACGATTTTCACCGGCGCCGGTTTCGGCACCAATTTCCTCGGTTCGATCGGCACCATCATGCCGCTCGCCAAACCGGACGAGCGAGCCGGGCTGCTGTCGGCCTTTTACGTCCAGAGCTACCTCGCCTTCAGCCTGCCGGCGATCCTTGCCGGGTTCCTGGCGAAATCGGCCGGTTACGCGCTGACGACGGATATCTATGCGACGGCGATCCTGCTTTTGATGGGCGTCGGACTGATGAGCATTCGCGCCGACCGGCGGAAGGTCGCGGGGAGTGCTGCCTGACGGTCTTCACGGCTTGAGATCGAGCAGCGCCCGGCCGCTGCCGTCCATGGCGAAGGGCACCGAGGCGTGCTGATGGGCAACCAGCCAGCGGCCATCCTGCTTGACGAGGCCGAGGGTCTGGCGGAACCAGAGATCGACTTCGGTGCCGTCGGTCTTGGTCCCGGTCATGCGCGTCAGGCCGCTCCAGAAAGCAACATCTTCACCAACCGTCAGTCTGGCATCGCGTACATCGCCGCCGATCGGGCCTTCCCAGGTATCGAACCATGCCTGCAGGCCCGCCTCGTCCTTGCCGTAGTAGACGAGCGGCGGCGCCAGCGAAAACTCGACCTCATCCTCGGTCTCGTAGGAAAGCGCATCCTTGGCGTTTTTTTCGCCCAGCGCCTTGGCGCGCATCATCAGCATGGCGATGATCGCCTCTTCCTCGATCTTGGCGTTCGCTTCGTCTTTCACGGTCGTTCTCCTTCTCCGTTATGGACAGAGGACGAAGGGGAGGACGACGTTCCGACATCAGCGATAGAACCGCTGCGCACTTTTGGAATTGCGTCAGAGATAACTCGTCACCGCCGGTTCGTTCCACCAGGCATCGTGCCTGCCATCGGCATAACGGATAGGCAGTGCTGCCAGTTCCTCGGGCGTGATATCGTCGAGGCAGGCGATGTTGATCGAGACATAGGCGCCGCCGATCGCTTCGACATAACCGTCGCCATAGGCCGGCACACCGCAGGTGCGGCAGAAGCGATGATGACCGCTCCTGGTGTTGAACTGATAGTCGGACGTTTCCGCCTGGTCGCACATCAGTCGGAAATCCTCCGGCTTGACGTTGGCGCCCCAATAGCGGCGCTTGGCGCAGATCGAACAATTGCAGCGGCCGGTTCCCTCCTCGAGGTCCATGTCCACCTCGTAGTGCACTTTGCCGCAATGGCAGCTTCCCTTGTAGGTTTTCTTCACGGTGCTATCCTCCTTCGGCGTTGCCTTCAGTTTTCGGATATGACAATATGTTGTCATTATGGATGAAATACAAAATCGACAACATGTTGTCAAACAAAATCGACCGGAGCGGACATTGGAAGGGGATGCCTTTTCCGCTTTCGCGATCACCGCCCTTCGCCTGGCCGGCCATTTGACGGCCGCCGGCGACCGACTGGCAAAGCCGGCAGGACAGACGAGCGCGCGCTGGCAGGTGCTGGCGGCGGCACGACGCGGCGACATGTCGGTAGCGCAGATCGCCCGCGCCCTCGGCGTCGCCCGCCAGGGCGTGCAGCGGCTTGCGGACGTACTGGAGAGCGAAGGGCTGATCGCCTATGCCGACAACCCGCAGCACCAGCGCGCCAAGCTGGTGCGGCTGACGGAAGAAGGGGCGGCGCGGCTCGGTGTCATTGAGACCGCGCAAGCCGGTTGGGCCGACGAGCTGGGGGCTGCATTTACGTCAGCAGAACTCGATGCGGCGCGGGCGGTGATGGCGCGGGTCATGGAGATGCTGGAGGGTAGCGAGGCGGCAGGAGGCTGAACGACTTACTTGTGTTGCGGGGCTCGTTGTCGCCGGTGACGCTCTCGGCTTGGCGACACGAAAGATTCTCTAAGGTCGTGCCGTGGCCGCCCCCCTCTGCCCTGCCGGGCATCTCCCCCACAGGTGGGGAGATCACAAGCGGCTTGACCTTCTCGATCCTCGGCCGTTCGCCGTGCTGCAACGCCAATTGTTTGGGGAAGCCGGTGCGCCCAGCCGATCTCCCCACCTGTGGGGGAGATGCCCGGCAGGGCAGAGGGGGGCTTACACGGCACGACTTATGCGCCAAGGCGATGCCGGCTACTCCGCCAATCGGGCACAACATCAGCCAACCAAATACAAAAAAAGGCCGGGTGAACCCGACCTTCCCTGCTATCTCAACGAACCGTGCCAGTACATCCGTGGTCACGATCCGGAGATGATATTTAGAGCCTTGAAGGCTCAGGCCGCCTGGAGGCGGTCTGCCGACATCTTGCCGGACTTGTTGTCGCGGACGAGCTCGTAAGACAGCTTCTGGCCATCCTTGAGATCGCGCATGCCAGCGCGTTCAACGGCGGAGATGTGGACGAAAACGTCGGCTGCGCCGTCATCCGGCTGAATGAAGCCGAAGCCCTTGGTTGCGTTGAACCACTTTACGGTACCTGTGCTCATGACGATATCCTTTTCGAATCGTTCATTAAAGATTGCAGCTCGGATAAATGCCAAGCGGCGATGAAAACCGATTTTGGAGGAAGTTCGCCAGGAACGACACAAGGCCGTTTCAAAGTTCATCTAGCAAGATCGATGCGCGCACATGTAATCGGAAATTGTGTCGGTGACAAGGCCGCAGCTAGGGAAAGTGGAATTCAGCTGGCGAGGTGAAGTCGAGTAACTCTTGAACGTCGTATGTGGGCCGCCCCCTCTGGCCTGCCGGCCATCTCCCCCACAGGTGGGGAGATCACAAGTGGCTTGAACTTCGTATCCTATTGTTTCGTCGTGCTGGACGCCGATTGTTTGGGGAAGCCGGTGCGCCGAGCCAATCTCCCCACCTGTGGGGGTCCGAAGGACGGGTCGAGACGCGTGGCTCGACCCCGGGGCCCGGCAGGGCAGCGCGGGGCGCCGCGGCACGATACAGAGGCCTAAGCCGCCTTCCCTACCTTCGCATAGGGGTCGAACCGGCCGTAAAACGTCTCGCCCTTGGCAGCCATGTCCTTCAGCAGCGGCGTCGGCTTGAAGTGACTTCCGTAAGCAGCAGCTAACTTTTCCGCCAATTCCACGAAAGCCTTCGCGCCCATCCCGTCGATATAGCTCAGCGCCCCGCCGGTATAGGGCGCGAAGCCGAAGCCCAGGATCGAGCCGACATCCGCCTCGCGCGGATCGGTGACGATGCCTTCCTCCACGGTGCGGGCGGCTTCGAGCGCGATGGTGACGAGGAAGCGTTGCTTCAGGACGTTGACGTCGACCTCATCCGCCTGCTTCTGCGGGTAAAGGGTCTTGAGGTCGGGCCAGAGGGACTTCTTCGCCGGCTTCGGCGGGTAGTCGTAGAAGCCCTTGGAATTCTTGCGGCCGAAGCGGCCCTCCTTTTCCACCATGCGGGAGATGAGTTCCATATGCCTGGGGTCGATGGCCTTTTCGCCGAGATCGGCGGCCGTCGCCTTGAGGATCTTTAGCGAAAGGTCGATCGCCACCTCGTCGTTGAGCGCCAGCGGTCCCACAGGCATGCCGGCCATCTTGGCGGCATTCTCGATCATGATAGGCGGCACGCCCTCGATCAGCATGTCGTAGCTTTCCGACATGTAACGCAGCACGCAGCGATTGACGAAGAAGCCGCGGGTGTCGTTGACGACGATCGGCGTCTTCTTGATGGCTGCGACATAATCAAGAGCGACGGCCAGCGCCCTGTCGCCGGTGTCGCTTCCGAGGATGACCTCGGTCAGCATCATCTTCTCGACAGGCGAGAAGAAGTGGATGCCGATAAAATCGGCAGGGCGTTTCGAATTCCTGGCGAGACCTGAGATCGGCAGGGTCGAGGTATTGGAGGCGAAGATCGCGCCTTCCGGCAGCACGGCTTCGACCGCCTCGATGACCGCTTTCTTCACCTCGCGATCCTCAAACACCGCCTCGATGACGAGATCGGCATTGGCGAGGTCGGCATAGTCTGCCGAGGGCGTGATGCGGGAGAGCAGTGCAGCCGCCTCGTCCTGCGTAAGACGCCCCTTACCGACAGAATCCTTGACCAGGCCTTCCGAGACGGTCTTGCCCTTGGTCGCTGCTTCGATGTCGCGATCGATCAGCGTCACCGGAATGCCGGCGGCAGCCGTGACATAGGCGATCGAGGCGCCCATGAAGCCGGCGCCGACGACGCCTATATGTTTCAGCTCGGTCTTCGCGTGACCTGCCGGGCGGCGGGCACCCTTGCCGAGTTCCTGCATGGAGATGAACAGCGAACGGATCATCGAGAAGGCTTCGCGGGTCTGCAGCACCTCGGTGAAGTAACGCTGCTCGATCTTCAGGCCGGTGTCGAACGGCACCTGCAGGCCTTCGTAGACGCATTTCAGGATGGCAAGCGCTGCAGGATAATTGCCCGATGTTTCCCGGCGGAGGATTGCCGGGGCTGCCGGCCAGAGCTGGGCGGAAGCCGGCGTCCAGATGCCGCCGCCCGGGGCCTTGTAGCCCTTCTCGTCCCAGGGGGCGACCGGCTTCAGGCCGTCCTTGATCATCTGCTTGGCGGCCGGGATCAGCTGATCCGGCTCGACCACCTGATGCACGAGGTTCATCGCCTTGGCGCGGGAGCCGGTCAGCGACTGGCCTGTGGTCATCATCTGCAGCGCATCCTGGGCGTTCGCCAGCCGCGGCACACGCTGCGTGCCGCCGGCGCCGGGGAAGATACCGACCTTCACCTCGGGCAGCGCAATCTTGACGCTCTTGGCATTGGAGGCGACGCGGCCGTGGCAGGCGAGCGACAGTTCAAAGGCGCCGCCCATGCAGGTGCCGTTGATGGCGGACACCCAGGGCTTGCCCGATGTTTCGAGCTTGCGGAACAGGCCGCTCATGCGGCCGACCAGACCGAAGAGGTTCTGCACCGCCGTCTCTAGGCTCTTTGCCTTCTCATCCTGATAGGAGCTGAACATCGACTTGATCATCGACAGATCGGCGCCGCCGGAGAAAGAGGATTTGCCCGAGGTGAAGACGACACCCTTGACGGCGGCATCTGCGGTCGTGGCGTCGATGATGGCGTCGAGTTCGGCCATCACCTCGGCGGTGAAGACGTTCATCGATTTGCCGGGCATGTCCCAGGTGACGAGAGCGATGCCATCGGCGTCGGTTTCGAGCGTGAAATTGGTGTAGGTGCTCATCTTGGGAATTCCTCTCCCTGAATTCTCTGGCGGTGAAGCCCCTCCCCCTTGTGGGGAGGGGTTGGGGAGGGGTTTCCTTGGCGAGAAGACCCCTCCCCTCGCTTTGCTCGACCCTCCCCACAAGGGGGAAGGTTTCGGTCCCATCAGACCCTTTCGATAACCGTTGCGGTGCCCATGCCGGCGCCGATGCAGAGCGTCACCAGCGCGGTGTTGAGATCGCGGCGTTCAAGTTCGTCCAGCACCGTTCCGAGGATCATCGCGCCGGTGGCGCCGAGCGGGTGACCCATGGCGATGGCGCCGCCATTGACGTTGATCCGGTCATGGTCGATGTCGAAGGCCTGCATGTAGCGCAGCACCACGGCAGCGAAAGCCTCGTTGAGTTCGAAGAGGTCGATGTCGGCAAGGCTCATGCCTGATCGTTTCAACAGCTTCTCGGTGACGTCGACAGGCCCGGTCAGCATCAGGGCCGGATCGGAGCCGATATTGGCGAAGGCCTTGATCCGGGCACGCGGCTTTTTGCCCATGCTCTGACCGCCGGCTTTGGAGCCGAGAAGGACGACACTGGCGCCATCGACGATGCCGGAGGAATTGCCGGCATGGTGGACATAGTTGATGCGCTCGATCTCAGGATGGGCCTGTATGCCGACGGCCTCGAAGCCGCCCATCTCGCCGGGCATCTGGAAGGACGGATTGAGGGAGGCGAGCGCCTGCATGTCGGTGCCGGGACGCATGTGTTCATCCTTTGCCAGGATCGTCAGGCCGTTCTGGTCTTTGACCGGGATGACCGACTTGTCGAACCAGCCCTTTTCCCAGGCATGGGCGGCACGCTTCTGGCTCTCGACCGCATAAGCGTCGACATCGGTTCTGCTGAAGCCGTATTTGGTGGCAATCAGATCGGCCGAGACGCCCTGCGGCATGAAATAGGCCGGAAAATTCACCGAAGGATCCATGAACCAGGCGCCACCGGACATGCCGAGACCGACGCGGGACATGCTTTCGACGCCGCCGGCAATGACGATATCGTCGGCCCCTTGGGCGATCTTGCCGCCGCCGAAATTGACGGCATCGAGGCCGGAGGCGCAGAAGCGGGAGATCTGCATGCCGGGCGCCTTCGTGGAGTAACCGGCTTCGAAGGCGGCGGCCTTGGGGATGACGGCGCCGGCATCCATGACCGGATCGACGCAGCCCATGATGATGTCGTCGACCGTGCCCGTGTCCAGCCCGTTGCGGTCGCGGATCGCTTCCAGCGTCTTTGCCGCGAGCCGGACGGAGGGCACCTCATGCAGGGCGCCGTCCTTCTTGCCGCGGCCGCGCGGCGTGCGCACGTGGTCGTAAATGAAAACCTCGGTCATTGTCTCATCTCCCTGACGGCGCGGCGGCGCCGGTGAATTTCGTTCTTCCCTCTTCTGCCCAACGGGCCACCTCTGCCTGGGTCGAGCCACCGGTCTCGGCCCGTCCTTCGGAACCCGGCTGGGGAGAAGGGGACACAATCAAAACGCTTCGGCGGCCAGTTCCATCATCGTGTCGGCGCCGGCTTCGATGCGGGCCTTGCGAAGCGCGGTTTCCGGCATCAGGCGTTCCATGAAGAAGCGGGCGGTGACCAGCTTGTTCTTCAGGTAATCCTCGCGGGCGGCATCGCCGGATGCAAGGCCGTCCTCGGCGGCTTTGGCCATCTTTGCCCACATATAGCCGAGAATGACGAGGCCGAAGAGGTGCATGTAGTCGGTCGAGCCGGCACCGGCATTGTCGGGCTTGGCCATGGCGTTCTGCATGAACCACATGGTCGCGCCCTGGACGTCGTTCAAGCCCTTCTTCAGATGCTTGGTGAAGAAGGAGAGCTTTTCGTTGCTGCGGTTCTCCTCGCAGAAATCACCGATCTCCTTGAAGAGGGCCATGGCGGCGCGGCCGCCGTTCAGCGCCAGCTTGCGGCCGACGAGATCGAGCGCCTGAATGCCGTTGGCGCCTTCATAGATCATGGCGATGCGGGCGTCGCGCACATACTGGCTCATGCCGTGTTCTTCGATATAGCCGTGGCCGCCGAAGACCTGCTGAGCCATGACGGCATGATCGAAGCCCTTGTCGGTCATCACGCCCTTGAGGATCGGGGTGACGAGGCTAAGAATATCGTCGGCCGTCTGGCGCTCCTTGTCGTCGCTAGCGCGGTGGGCGATATCGGACTTCAGCGCGGTCCAGAGCAGGAAGGCGCGGCCGGCCTCGTTGAAGGCGCGGATGGTCATCAGCGTGCGGCGAATATCCGGATGGACGATGATCGGATCGGCCTTCTTGTCCGGCGCCTTGGGGCCGGACAGCGAACGGCCCTGGATGCGGTCGCGGGCATAGCTGGCGGCGTTCTGATAGGCGATCTCGGAAATGGCGATGCCCTGCAGGCCGACCATGAGGCGGGCCTCGTTCATCATCACGAACATGGCGTTGAGGCCGCGGTTTTCGGCGCCGATCAGGAAGCCCGTCGCCTCGTCGTAATTCATGACGCAGGTGGCGTTGGCGTGGATGCCCATCTTGTGCTCGATGGCACCGCAGGAGACGGCGTTGCGGGTGCCCGGTGCGCCGTCCTTGCCGACGAGGAATTTCGGGACGATGAAGAGCGAGATGCCCTTGGTGCCCTCGGGCGCACCCTCGATGCGGGCCAGCACCAGATGGATGATATTGTCGGTCAGGTCGTGCTCGCCGGCGGAGATGAAGATCTTCTGGCCTGATATTTTGTAGCTGCCGTCAGCCTGCGGCACCGCCTTGGTGCGCAGCATGCCGAGATCGGTGCCGCAATGCGGCTCGGTCAGGTTCATGGTGCCGGACCAGGTACCGTCCACCATCTTCGGCAGATAGGTGGCCTTCTGTTCGTCGGAACCGTGGACGAGGAGTGCCGCGATCGCGCCCTGCGTCAGGCCTGGATACATCATCAGCGACATGTTGGCGGCCGACGTATATTCGCCGACGGCGGTATGCAGCGTATAGGGAAGCCCCTGGCCGCCGAATTCCTCCGGCACCGCAAGGCCGATCCAGCCGCCTTCGCGATAGGCTTTATAGGCTTCCTTGAAACCCTTCGGCGTCGAGACGCTGGCATCGTCGTGGCGCGTGCAGCCTTCCTGGTCGCCGGAATAATTCAGTGGAAAGAGAGCTTCCTCGGCAACCCTTCCGGCCTCGCCGAGGATCGCTTCGATCATATCGGGGGTCGCGTCGGCAAAACCCGGCAGATTGTTGTAGCGTTCGAGACCCAGCACGTCGTTCAGGACGAAGAGCGTATCGTTCACCGGGGCCTTGTAGACTGGCATCTCTCAAATTCCTCCCATTCGACTGACCGGATTGCTCCAGCCTCGGGCACTGTCTTACAAAATATTGACGTTTGCGTAAACGTCAAATTTTGCAACCTTGGCCGTCTTTTCATGAAAAAAATTCGAACGCGCGAATCCGTTGGGCGATGAAAGTGCGACGCGTAATGCATCACGCGTGGGAAGGAACAGACGCCATCTCATCTTCCTTGTCCATCGCAGAACGGCGTATAAACGGAAGCGTCGTTCAAGCCGCAATCGGGAAATGTTTGAGGAGGGCCGCATGATCAGTTTCGAGGCGATAAGGCAGCGTGCGGAGGAGCGAAAGGGCGGGGCCGCCGCGTTGCAGGCCTTGCTGGAGAATCACCGACCGGATCCCGAGCGGCTGCGCGCCATGCCCGACGATCGCATCCTGGCAGACATGACCCGGCGCATCTTCTACAGCGGTTTCGTCCAGAAGGTGATCGACAGCAAGTGGCCAGGTTTCGAGTCAGCGTTTTCCGGTTTTGATCCGGCGATGCTGAATATCGCGCCCGACGACTATTGGCATGCCCTCACTTCGGATGAGCGGATCATCCGCAACGGCGCCAAGATCATGTCGGTTCGGGCCAATGCCGCCTTCATCAGGGAATTGGCAAAGGAATATGGCAGCGCCGGCGTCTTCTTCGCCGACTGGCCTGGGGATGACCAGATCGGCCTTCTCGACCTGCTGAGCAAACGCGGCAACCGGCTCGGCGGCATGACCGGACAATATTTCCTGCGCGGCATCGGCCGCGACAGCTTCATCGCCACGATCGACGTGCTCGCCTGCCTCCGATCGGCCGGCGTACCGCTCTCCTCCTCCGGCACGACCAAGAAGGACCAGCAGTTGATCCAGCAGGCCTTCAATGACTGGGCGGAGGAAACGGGCCTTTCCTTCATCCATCTCTCGCGCATCAGCGCCTATTCGATCGATTCAGCGCACTGAAATTCCGGTCGCGTGGTGGCGCCGGCCGTTCGGACTTCCTACGTCTTTGCCACGATCCATCGAGGAAGACATTATGACCGACTTTCCCTATGAGAGCGCACTGATCGTCGGCGCGGGCTCCGGCATCAGCGCATCGCTTGCCCGGCAATTGTCGGCGCAGGGCGTCAAGGTCGGGCTTGCCGCCCGCAATATCGAGAAACTGCAGGGGCTGATCGAGGAGACCGGCGCCAGCGCCTTTACAACGGATGTCTCGCAACCTGCGAGCGTCGCAGCACTCTTCGAAGCGGCTGCCGCTGCGATCAGCGGGCCCGACGTGGTGATCTTCAATGCCAGCGCCCGTCAGCGCGGCCCGCTCGCCGAACTCGATCCCGCCGAGGTCGAGAAGGCGATTGCGACCACCGCTTTCGGCGGTTTCCTGGTGGTGCAGCAGGCGGCGCGTCGGATGATCCCGCGTGGCCGCGGCGCCATCCTGATCACCGGCGCGTCGGCCAGCGTGAAGGGCTTTGCGCAATCGGCATCCTTCGCGATGGGCAAGTTCGCGCTGCGTGGCCTTGCCCAGAGTGCCGCCCGCGAACTCGGGCCGATGGGCATCCATGTCGCCCATTTCGTCATCGACGGCGCGGTGCGGTCGCAGACCCGGCCGGACCGGGTGGAGAAGCCGGATGGCACGCTCTCGCCGGATGCGATCGCCCAGACTTATATCGACGTGCTTCGCCAGCACCGCAGCGCATGGTCGCTGGAGGTGGAAGTCCGGCCCTGGACGGAGAGCTTCTAGGTCTCACGCCCTGGCCGCGGCCTGCCGCCGCAGGGGAAGCAACTTTCGCGACACTCTCAGACGGGTTAGGCTTTGCCGTCAAGGCTAGAACAGGATGATTTTAGGCCTGTTCGGCCTAACATCTGAATCCTGTTCTCAATTAAAGAGTTAGAGCATGATGTCGTCCGAAAACCGCTCACACTTTTCGGCATCATGCTCTAGCTGGGAGGATACCGATGCCACGTCTGGACCATGTCACCATCGAGACCCGCGATGCGCCCGGGATGATCGGCTTCCTGGAGACCGTGCTCGGCGTCAGCGAGGGCTATCGGCCGCCCTTCGCCTCGCCCGGCCACTGGCTCTATCTGGACGAACGCCCGGTCATCCATCTCAACCTGACATCGCGCAGCACCGATTTTCCGCCCGGCATCTTCAACCATGTCGCCTTCAGCCTCTATGAATTCGGGCCGGCGCTGGAACGCATCAAGGCGGGCGGCTATCGCCACGAATATTACGATATTCCCGACACAGAACTCGGCCAGATCTTCGTCTACGGCCCTGAAGGCGTGAAGATCGAGCTGCAATATCCGCGTCCGGCGTGATCGCGCGAGCGGCGATTTGATCTGACGAATTGAACGGCAGTTGCCGTCAGAAACGGCGTTTTGAACACAAACGTTAAAAAATTCCCATCGGCATTAACGGCTTGTTTACCACGTTTCGTGAAAGGTGCGGATTGAGCAGTAGCGATCCGCATTCCTTTTCCCAGTCTCGCGTTCCCTTAGGATGCCGCTACATCGTTCAGCTTGAGGAAAGTCTAATTGACTATCGTCTTATGAATGGTGCGCTCCGGTCCGCGTAAAGAGGCGGGCAGCAGACGGAAAAGCCAAAGATCGAGCTCTGACGAGAGGTCGAGCAGTCGAAGCGAGCAAGAACATGAACGGATCGCGATTAAATCCTTCCCGACAGTCCGACAGGACCTCGCTCGATGCGCTGAACCGCACGATCGAAGGGCTGGAGGCGCGCATCGAAGGGCTGATGGGCAGCGGGCGCGAGCAGCGGCCGCGCACGGCAACGGCCGAGCGCGATCCTTATGCCGGCTCCCATGCTCCCCGGCCCGCAAAGGTCCCGCCCGAGCCGCGGCCCGATCCGCTCGCCGAAATCCGTCAACGCCAGCGCGCGCTCGAAGCCAGCCGCGAACGGCCCTACGCACGCCAACAGGCCCCGCAGCTTCGCGAACCTGTGCCGCGCGCCGCCGCTCCAGCGCCGGCGCCGGCCTTGCGCGCCGGCGACGATACGATGACGGAGATTGCCCAGGCCCTCGTCAACCTGCGGCAGGACCTGAAGCGCGACATTTCCGAGGGCGTCACCCGTGAGATGAACGCGCTGCGCGCCGAGCTGCGCGAGATCAAGACAAATGCTGGCGACGGCCGTTTCGCCGACGACATGCGCGCCGACATGGGCCGCCTTGCCCAGAGCATCACGCAGCTGACCGGCCGCTCCGCCGCGCCGGAGGCCACAGGCCTTCGCGAGGATTTTGAAGAGCTGCGCTCGCTGATCGACGGGCTGGCGCGCGAGGATTCGCTGCGCCATATGGAAAACCGCTGGGACGGTTTCGAAAACCGGCTTGCGGCGCTCGATACCGAAGGGCTGCAGGAAGAGCTCGTTTCGCTTGCCTATCGGCTCGACGACATCAAGCGCCATATCGGCGGCATGGGCGAAAGCCCCGCGGTTCGGGCGCTGGAAGACAAGCTCATCTCGATCGCCACGGCGATGGAGCATTTCGGCAACATGATCCAGCCGCACGACCGGGTAATGTCCGAACAGTTCGCCGCCATGGACATGCGGCTCGACGAGATCAGCCGGGCGATCGCGGCAAGCGGGCGCACGGCCACCACGAATGATCCGGGCCTGATGCAGCGGCTGGAAAACCGGCTGGAGGCGCTGGCCGATCAGATCGAACTGATGAGCCATGATGTGGCCAGCCGCGTGAACCCGGCCGATGAGCTGGCGATGCGGCTGGAGGCGCTGACGGGACGCGTCGAGGAGATGACGAAGGCGGAAGCGACGTCGCGGCTCGATGAACGGCTGGAACATCTTTCCTATCTGCTGGAGCGCACGCAGGAGACGGCGCCGCAGGCCGACCTCACCGGCACGCTTTCCGACATTTCCCGCAAGATCGACGCGCTTGAGAATGGCGCCGTCAACGACGTGCTGGCGCAGCGGCTCGACCATCTCGCCCGGCGCATCGACGAGATGGCCTATCAGCAGCAGGCGCCGGCGCGCCGCTGTGGCCGACGACAGCGCCTTCCTGCGTCTCGAAGGACGGCTGAGCGACATTGCCGCCCGGCTCGAAGAGAGCACATCGGCAGCGCCGACCGATCCGCACGCGCTGAAGAACCTCGAAGACCAGATTGCCAATCTGTCGGCGCTGATGAGCGCGCCGCGCGAAAGCGCCGTAATACCCCCCGAACTCGACCAGCGCATGGGCGCGATCGAAGACTATATGGCGACGAGCGACGAATATATCATCGAGGCGGCACGCCAGGCGGCAGAGGCCGTCGTCGAAGCCTATTCGCGCCATGGCGGTCCACAGGGTGTCATGCCCGCCGCCGACATGTCGGCGCTGACGGCGCTGGCCGAGGATCTGCGCCACCTCGAGGATCTCAGCCGTGACAGCGAGGAACGCACGCACAAGACTTTCCAGGCGCTGCACGAGACGCTGGTGCATATCGCCGACCGCCTCGACGGCATGGAGGATCGCGGCCGGCCGCTCGCCCAGATGCCGGTTGCCGACGTCGATTTCGATGTCGATCCCTATGCGCTGATGGTGGCCGAAGCCGAGATGAACAGGATGCCGGCCGCTGCCCCGACAGCGACGGCTTCCCCTGTTATCCGCACGGCCGAGGTCGCAGCCGAAGCTGCCGCCCCGGCACAAGCCGCCGCCATGAGCGGAACGAGCGCGATCGCCATCGAAGCCGCGAGCCGGACCGCGGAGGTTGCGACAGCGACACGGACACAGACCCCGGCGAAGGCCAGCCTGCTCGCCAGTCTCGGCAAGCGGCTGCTGCCCGGCAAGAAAGCCGAGAGCCGGGCGACCGAACGTCCGATGATCGATCCCGCGCCGTCGATCGATCCCACCGACGTGGTGCCGACGGATGCGGCAAACGAACTGCTCGAGCCGGGCTCGGGCGCACCTGACGTGAAGAAGATTCTTGAACGGGTTCGCGCCAGCCAGAGCGCGGCGCGCGGCAAACCTGCCGGCGAAACCGATCGCGCCGATTATATTGCTGCTGCGCGCCGGGCGGCGCAGGCGGCCGCGATGGAAGTGGACGCCAATCCGAAGCAGGCGGCCGTCAAGGCCGAGAAGAAGGGCGCGACTGCCGACAAAGCCGGCAAGGCTTCTGACAAAACGGGCAAGACCAGTGCCTTTTCGCGCTACCGGCGGCCGATCTTGCTGGCGGTCGGCGCCGTGCTGCTCGCCATCATGGCCTTTCCGCTTGCCCGAACGCTGACGAGCGGCGAGCGCGCGCCGCAGCCGCCAGCGGAAGTCTCGGCGCTGACGGGTGCTGCGGAAAACCCGGCGCCGGCCTTGCCCGAAGCGACACCTGCCCAGCCGGATGCCGCCGCTCTCGAAACCACCGCTCCGGCAGCCGAAACTGTACCGCCCGTCGCCGAACCGGCGCAGCCGGAGGCAACCCCGCCGGTCGGCGGCGACCATCTGACCGATATGACGCCGCTTGACGGCGAAGGGGCGGCGATGCTTGCCGCTCCCGGTCCGTCCGGCGCGGCACAGGAGACATCGAGCTTCGTTCCCGCACCCGCGCCGCAGGCGACTATTACCATTCCCGACACCGTCCAGCCGAAATCGCTTGCCGATGCGGCGAGCGGCGGCGATGCGCTGGCGCTGTTCGAGATCGGCGCGCGTTATTCCGACGGCCGCAACGGCATGACAGCCGATCAGAAGCAGGCGGCGAACTGGTACCAGCTTGCGGCCGACAAGGGCTTTGCGCCTGCGCAATACCGGCTCGGCAGCATGTACGAGAAGGGCAACGGCGTCGAACGCGACATCGCCAAGGCGAAGGGCTTCTACGAGCAGGCGGCAAACCAGGGCAATGCGAGCGCCATGCACAATCTCGCCGTCCTCTACGCCTCCGGCGCGCTGGGCCAGCAGGACTATACCACGGCCGCCTCGTGGTTCACCAAGGCTGCGAACCTCGGCATCACCGACAGCCAGTTCAACCTGGCGATCCTCTGCGCTAGGGGCAACGGGGTTCCGGCTGATCTCGAAGAGTCGTACAAATGGTTTGCGATCGCCGCCAAGGCCGGCGACAAGGATGCGGCGCAGAAGCGCGACGAAGTCGCCAAAGCCATGAAGCCCGACCAGCTCGAACGGGCGCGCGCCAAGGCCGATCTCTGGAAGCCGGAGCCGGTCGACCACCGTACGAACGCCATCGACATTCCCGACGAATGGGCCGGCACTGGCGCGAAGACGGCGACCGTCGACATGAAGAAGGCCGTCCGCAACATCCAGGCGATCCTCAACAATAACGGCTTCGACGCCGGAGTGCCGGACGGCGAAATGGGTGCGAAGACCGTGACCGCGATCAAAAACTTCCAGAAGTCCGTCGGCCAGGAGCCGGACGGAAAGGTGACCGACGCGACCGTGAAGGCGCTGCTCGAACGCAACAAGCAGGGCAGCAAGGCGATCTGAGGCGCGTCGTCATCTTCGTCCGGGAGATCGCCGACAGCGGCCCCTTGTATCTGCATGTTAGATTTTATGTGCGATGGAAGCGATTGAGCCTCTGGCTGGGTGGCCACCCAGCCAGAGGCGTGACGAAGTCGCCCGTTTCCCCCTCCGGTTACAACCGTGGATGAGCCTGGGATCTTCGTCATCGTCACGTACGACCGAATAGTCGCTTGGCTTCAACCGCACGCACAAGGCAGGTTACCGTGAACAGAGTTATATGTGGAGTGGATGTTTCGAAGGACTGGCTGGATGCGTTTATCCGCCCGTCCGGGGTTTTTGAGCGTTTCAGCAACGATGCGGCCGGCATCGGCGCGCTGGCTGCGCTCTGCCGGGAGCAGGGTGTCGAGCTCGTCGTCATGGAGGCGTCGGGCGGCTACGAGCGTTCGGCCTTCCTGCTGTTGTGGGAGTTGGGGATCGCCTGCGCGCTTGCCAATCCGCGCCATGTGCGCCGCTTTGCCGAGGCCATGGGCTTTCTGGAAAAGACCGACCGGATCGATGCGGCGATGATCGCCCATTATGCCGAGGCCAGGCGGCTGTCTGCCCTGCCGCCGCCGAAAGCCGCGCAGCTGCGGCTGTCGGCGCTGATGACGCGGCTGTCTCAGGTCACCAGCGATCTGACCGTCCAGAGGCAGCGCCGCAGTGCTGCCCGCGATCAGCAGAGTGTGGCAAGCCTCGACGAAGTGATCGCGCTTCTGGTGCGCCAGAGCCAGAGCCGCACCCTTGAGGGCGAGATTGCCTCGATGATCGACGACGATCCGCTCTGGGCCTGCCTCAACCAAGCCTTTCGCTCGATCAAGGGGGTGGCGGACCGTACCGTTGCCCGGCTGATGGCCGAATTGCCCGAAATCGGCCGATCTCCAACAAGGCGATCGTCAAACTGGCCGGCCTGGCGCCGATTGCCAACGATAGCGGCAAACGCAGCGGACCCCGGCCGGTGCGCCGCGGGCGCTCCGGACCGCGTGGCATCCTGTTCCTGGTCGCCGCCACCGCGGCCAGGTACGATCCGCATTTGGCTGCCTTCAGGCAAAGGTTGCAGAGCGCTGGCAAGCCAAAAATGGTTATCCGCATTGCGCTCGCCCGAAAACTGCTGGTCATTCTCAATGCAAAAGCACGGGATGCGCGAAGAGAATTCGAATGCGCAACTTGACAACCCAGATAGTCGCTCATCCGCCTGCCGGCACCTTCTCCCCGCTCGCGGGGCGAAGGGGGATCGCCGCAACCTCTCCGTTCCTCGCTCCTTCTCGTAGGGCACGTCCCCCCGCCCCGTTTACGGGGAGAGGGTTAGGGTGAGGGGCAGTCGTCGGCGCGAACTGAACGAGTCGGCCGATTTTGTCGGCAATCCGGCCTGGCGGCACTATGCCGCAAGGCTTTTTCCAATTTTGCCGCAGCCTGTCACAAAACCTGAAAAAAGCCGGATTATGCCCGGACATATCGATCCGCGCATCCGGCGAATCCTGTGCCACCGATCTCTCCGTCAATCTCTATGGCTAATCACGGGGCCGATCGAAAGCCTCTGGCAATGATTTCACCGTATGGTGCGCATTCGAACGGGGACGTGACAAGAAACCGCCCGGCAGGAGCGGTCATCATTCGGGGTCGGCTGTGACAATCTATCTGCCCATCGCAGAATTGTCGGTGAACATTTTCATCATTCTCGGCATGGGGGCGGCCGTCGGATTCCTGTCTGGAATGTTCGGCGTCGGCGGCGGTTTTCTGATCACCCCGCTGCTGATCTTCTACAACATCCCACCCGTCGTCGCGGTCGCGACCGGCGCCAACCAGGTTGTGGCATCGTCGATATCTGGCGCGATCACGCATTTCCGGCGCGGCTCGCTCGACGTCAAGCTCGGCACGGTGCTGCTGGTCGGCGGCCTTACGGGTGCGACGGTCGGCATCTGGATCTTCTCGCTGCTGCGCGCCATCGGCCAGCTCGATCTGATCATCTCGCTGATGTATGTCGTCTTCCTCGGCACCGTCGGCGGACTGATGCTGCTCGAAAGCATCAATGCCATGCGGCGGGCAGCGCGCAACGAGCCGCCCGCACCGCGCAAGCCCGGCCACCAGCATTGGGTGCACAAGCTGCCGCTGAAGGTGCGTTTCAAGAAATCGAAGATCTATCTCAGCGTCATTCCGATCGTCGCGCTCGGCTTTGCGATCGGCATCCTTACCTCGATTATGGGTGTCGGCGGCGGCTTCATCATGGTGCCGGCGATGATCTACCTGTTGCGCATCCCGACCAATGTCGTCGTCGGCACCTCGCTGTTCCAGATCATCTTCGTGACCGCCTATACGACAATCGTGCAGGCCGCGACGAACTTCTCCGTCGACATCGTGCTCGCCTTCATCCTGATGGTGGCGGGTGTCATCGGCGCGCAATATGGCGTGCGCGTCGGCCAGAAGCTGCGCGGCGAGCAGCTGCGCGCCCTGCTCGGCCTGCTGGTGCTCGCCGTCGGCCTGCGTCTGGCGATCGCGCTGGTGGTGGCGCCGGCCGACGTCTATTCGGTGGTGATGGGAGCGGGCAACTGATGCGCCTGGTTGTTTTCGTCATCGCGTTGTTTTGCCTGCTGCCGGCCTCTGCCGGAGCGCAGTGGCTGCCAGGGCAGGCAACGGAGGCGGTGCGTGAAGGGTTGGAAATCGGCACGTCGACCAGTGAAATCGCCATCACCTCGGATTTCCACGGCGCGGATCTGACCATTTTCGGGGCGCTCTCGAACACCGACCAGTTGCTGCTCGCCGTCGGCCAATATGACGTGGTCGTGGTGCTGGAAGGCCCGCGCGAGGATGCGACGGTTCGCAAGAAGGAACGCGTCTTCGGCATCTGGGTGAACACTCGCTCGATGACCTTCGAAGCGGTGCCGCATTCCTATTCGATGTCGAGTTCACGGATGATCGACGACATCGTGACGCCGCTTGACCTGACCGACCAGGAAATCGGCATCGATCACATTCCGCTCACGCCGGTCGGCTTCGTCGGCGACGGCAGTAATCTCGGCGAGTTCCGTGACGCCTTCCGGCGGCTGCAGCAGGGCGGCGGGCTCTACGACCGCAACCCAAGCGGCGTGCGGTTCGTTTCCTCCAACCTCTTCAAGGCGAGCCTGCGCTTGCCGGCGAACATTCCGAACGGCGTGCACAGCGTGCGCGCCTATCTGTTCAAGAGCGGTCTTTTCGTGGCTGAGAAGTCGCTGCCGCTGCGGGTCATCAAGACCGGCATCGAGCAGACGATCACCGATGCGGCGCATGATCAGCCGATCCTCTACGGCTGCGCGGCCGTGGCTCTAGCCGTGATCACCGGCTGGGGTGCCAGCCTGATCTTCCGCAAGGACTGATCTGCCGCCAAGGCTCGACGCTCCATTTCCTCTCGATTTCTTCTATCGATTTGAGTCCGGCGTCGAGCCCACTTTGCGGGAGCTGCTACGCGGATGTTTTGGCGGCAGCTCATCCATGCCTCCAAAAAACCGCTTGCATATTGCTATCAGTTTATTTAGCTTTCAACCAGTTGCCATACGCAATCGGTTGGCAATTCAGAAGGAGGAAGGAAATGAGGAAGCTTGTTGTCTGGAACCTGATGACGCTCGATGGTTATTTCGAAGGTACGAAGCCGTGGGATATCGACTTCCACAATCTCGCCTGGGGGCCTGAATTGCAGCGCTATGCCGAACAGTTCGGCAGGGAAGGCGACCTGCTGGTCTTCGGCCGCAAGACCTATGAGGGCATGGCCTCCTACTGGCCGACAGCCGAGGGCGAAGGTGAGATCAAAGCCTATATGAACGGCATCGCCAAGATCGCCGTGTCGCGGACGATCACCGAGCCCGGCTGGAACAATGCCCGCGTCGTCAGCGATCCGATCCCCGAATTGACGCGGCTGAAGCAGGAGGACGGCAAGACGATCTTCATCTTCGGCAGCGCCGAGCTTGCCGACAGCCTGCTGAAAGCAGGGCTTATCGACGAAATCAGGATTTGCCTGGTGCCGGTGATCCTCGGCGGCGGCAATCCGCTTTTCAAACGGGCAGAGGGCCAGGTGCCGCTGAAGCTCATCGAATCCTCGACGACGGAAGGCGGCGCGGTGATCCTGCGCTACGAGCCCACCGGCGGTCGTTTCTGATGGCTGCCCCTGACCCTAACCTGCCGGGGTCGAGCCACTCGTCTCGACCCGTCCTTCGGACCCCCGCAAAAAACGGGGAGAGGGGACGTGCCCTGCGAGAGGTGGCTGGGAACGGAGAGGGTGCGGCATATCCCCTTCGCCGCGTTTACGGGGAGAAGGTGCCGGCAGGCGGATGAGGGCTGGTGCCGGCTAGAGGAAGTTCGCATTCGACTAAAAACCGGTTTTTAACATTTACGAGTTAGTAATCTCTCGGAAACGAGAGGTTTTGTCATGCGTACTCGTATCGTTCTGACGGCCGTGGGTCTGGCGCTGCTTGCCGGCTGCGCCACGGCGCCGAAGCAGACGAGGAACATCTGTGCCGTCTTCGACGAGCGCGACGGGCTCTTCTCCAGCTGGCAGAGCGCCGCCCAGCGGACGGAGAAGAAGTACGGCGTGCCCGTGCCGATCCTGATGGCGACGATGTATACCGAATCCGGCTTCCAGCCCTATGCGCGGCCGCCGCGGACCAAGCTGTTCGGCTTCATTCCCTGGACCCGTCCATCGACGGCCTATGGCTATTCGCAGGCTCTCGACGGGACTTGGGATCACTATCAGTCGCAGATGGGGAACTGGACCGCGCGGCGGGCGAACTTCGCCGACGCGATCGATTTCATCGGTTGGTATCATTACCAGAACAGCGTGGAGACCGGCATTCCGCTGAACGATGCCTATAATCTCTATCTCGCCTATTATTCCGGGCCGACGGGATACAAACGCGGCGACTGGCGCTCGAACGGGCAATTGCAGCAGACAGCGCAGAAGTTTGCGCGGATGGCCGGGACGTATCAGCGGCAGTTGCAGGAGTGTGATTGAGTTTAGGTGGTGCCGTGCCAGCCCCCCTCTGCCCTGCCGGGCCCAGGGTCGAGGGGGCTTACGCGGCACATCGAGATAAAAAGCGCTACCCCCTCAAATTCCCATACCGCACCGAATAAATCCGATCTCGCCCCAACAGATGCGCCACCAGCGAAGCCTTGTCGAACAGGCCCTTCATCGCCTGGTGCCCGAGATCCAGACCGCCGCTCATGACGCCGAAGGCCGGCATCAGCAGGCGGGCGCCGTCGGTGGCAAAGCAGGGGCGGCGGACGGATTTTTCGCGGCGGCGGACAGTCGCCGACGGGTGCAGGTGGCCGGCGATTTCGCCGCTCTGCAAGCCGTTCTTCGGCTCGTGCCGAAAGGTCAGGCCGGCATAATGCATCTCGTCGGCAGATGTGCCCGGCAGATCGACGATGCCATCCGGATCATGGTTGCCATTGATCCAGATCCATTCGCGACCGCGCGCCATCTCGACGATCAGGGCGCGAAAATTCTCCGGCAGGTGCTTGGAACCGATGCGGTCGTGGAAATTATCGCCGAGCGAGATGACGAGCTTCGGATCATAACGCGATATGACGGCGGCAAGGACGGTCAGCGTCGCCAGCGTATCGTAAGGCGGCAGCATCATGCCGCGGCGCGCAAAGGCTGCGCCCTTTTCCAGATGCAGGTCGGAGACGACGAGCAGGCCGGTATCCGGCAGATAGAGGGCGCCGAGCGGATCGCAGAAGGCGGCAATGCCATGGACCGATGTCTCGATGCCCGGCATCACGGTCAGTCCTGATATGTCGCGCGCCAGCGCCAGGCGGTTCATCACGGTCGTCATTCCCAAATCGTCGTCAGGCCTAAATCATCGGACCCTAATTCTCACCAGATCCAATTCTCGTTAAGCGAGTGCTTCGGCGATCAGATCGTCCGCCGCTTCGGCGAGCAACGTGTCATGGGCCTCGCCCGGCACCGCCTCGCGTCCGATTTCCAGCATCACCGGCACGGCGAGTGGGGAAATATGGTCGAGGGCGCGGTGGGTGATGTGGCCCCTGATTCGTCTCAGCATATCGCCAAGACGGCCAATGTCCAAAAGTCCCGTCGCCGCATCCTGTCGCGTCGCCTGCAGGAGGATGTGATCCGGCTCGTGGCTGCGCAGCACGTCGTAGATCAGATCGGCGGAGACGGTGATCTGGCGGCCGCTCTTTTCCTTGCCCGGATGGCGGCGCTCGATCAAGCCTGCAATCACGGCGCAATTGCGGAAGGTGCGCTTCAACAGGAAGGATTCGTCCAGCCAGGCTTCGAGATCGTCTCCGAGCATGTCCTCGTCGAAAAGGTCGGAGAGATTGAGCCGGCCATTGCCGATCATCAGCCCCATATCCTCGAGGCCCCAGATGGCTAGGGAATAGTCGGTGGCGACGAAACCGAGCGGCTTGGCGCCGATCCGCTCCAGCCTGCGGGTCAGCAGCATGCCGAGCGTCTGGTGGGCGAGACGGCCTTCGAAGGGATAGGCGACCATATAGCCGCGGCTGCCGCGCGGGAAGGTTTCGATCAGAAACTCGTCGCGCTTCGGCAGCATCGACTTGTCGTTCTGCAGCGACAACCAGTCGCGCACCTGATCCGGCAGGCGGCGCCAGCGATCGGGATCGGCGATCATCGCCCGCACCTGCTCGGCGAGATAAGTCGATAGCGGAAACTTGCCGCCATTATAGGAGGGGATCTTCGGATCGAGCGAGAAGGCCTGCGACGCCAAGCATTCGTTTTCGCGGATGCCTTCGAAGCGCAGCACCTTGCCGGAAAAGAGGAAAGTATCGCCGGGCGACAATTGCTCGAGGAAATATTCCTCGACCTTCCCCAACGTGGCGCCGCCGCGGCCGATCCTGCCGCCCTCGCCGCGCTTGACCATGCGGATATTCAGCATCGGGCTTTCGACGATGGTGCCGAGGTTGAGGCGATATTGCTGGGCGACCGCCGGATTGGAGACGCGCCAGCGGCCCTCCGCGGTCTTGCGGATGCGGGCATAACGCTCGTAGGTCCGGAGCGCATAACCGCCGGTCGCGACGAAATCGACGATGCGCTCGAAGGTCTCCCAGCTCAGATCGGCATAGGGAGAGGCGCTGATGATTTCATCGTAAAGTTCCAGCATGTCGAAGGGTTCGGCGCAGGCCATGCCGAGCACATGCTGGGCGAGCACGTCGAGCGCGCCGCGGCCGACCGGCGGGGTGTCCTGCGCGCCGATATAATTGGCGTCGAGAGCTGCCTGGCATTCCATGACCTCGAAGCGGTTGGCCGGCACCAGGATCGCCTTCGACGGCTCGTCCATGCGGTGGTTGGCACGACCGATGCGCTGGGCAAGACGCGAGGCGCCCTTCGGCGCGCCGACATGGATGACGAGATCGACATCGCCCCAGTCGATGCCGAGATCGAGGGTGGAGGTGGCAACGACGGCGCGCAGCCGGTTTTCGGCCATCGCCGCCTCGACCTTGCGGCGCTGGCCGACATCGAGGGAGCCGTGATGAAGGGCGATCGGCAGGTTGTCGTCATTGATCGTCCAGAGTGCTTGGAAAAGCATTTCGGCCTGGCTGCGGGTGTTGACGAAGAGCAGCGTCGTGCGATGTTCGACAAGCTTGTTGTAGACATCCGGAATTGCATATCGGGCGGAATGGCCGGCCCAGGGAATGTGCTCTTCGGTCGACAGGATCGAGATATCGGGTTTGGCGCCGCCTTCGACGACGACGAGCCCGGCATGATGCTCCCGGCCCTCTTCCTGGCCGACCAGCCATTTCTGCAGATCCATGGGCTCGGCGACGGTGGCCGACAGGCCGATCGTCTGGAGACCGGGGGCAAGGCGGCGCAGGCGGGCAAGGCCGAGCGAAAGCATATGGCCTCGCTTGGAGGTGACCAGCGAATGCAGCTCGTCGAGGACAACATATTTCAGGTCTTTGAAGAAGCGCTCGGCCTCCCGGTTTGCCAGAAGCAGGGCGACCTGTTCCGGCGTGGTCAGCAGAATATCCGGCGGGTTGAGCTTCTGGCGCTGGCGCTTGGCATTCGGCGTGTCGCCGGTGCGGTTTTCTATCGTGACCGGCAGGCCCATCTCCTCGACCGGCTTCATCAGATTGCGCTCGATATCGATGGCAAGCGCCTTCAGCGGTGAGACATAGAGGGTGTGGATGCCGGTGAAGGCGGAGCCGGGCGGGATCTTGCCGCGACGGGTGAGATCGGTGAGCGAGGGCAGGAAACCGGCAAGCGTCTTGCCGGCGCCAGTCGGCGCAATCAGCAGCGTGCTTTCGCCGGCCTCGGCGCGGGCAAGCAGTTCCAGCTGATGGGCGCGTGGCCGCCAGCCCTTTTCCGCAAACCAGCGGGTAAAGGCAGCGGGAAGCAGGGCACGGGCTTCGGAATCGATCTGGTCCACGCCTGGAAGGTAGTGAAATGCGGGGGAAAAAGAAGAGCGATTGACAAAAGCAATAATCATGGATATTTTTTATCCATGACTTGAGGAGGCCACTTGAATGAAGATGGGCGACGGGGTCGAGCAGGCCATTCACAGCGTTGCGATGCTTTCCGGGCTCTCCGAAGGCGGCGTGCTTTCGGCGGCCGCTCTGGCGGAATTCCACGGCGTTTCGACGAGCTACCTGCTGAAGCATCTGCAGGCGCTGTCGGGCGCCGGCATCCTCGATACCGTACCGGGGCCGAAGGGCGGATATCGGCTGGCAAAGGCGGCGAAGGAAATTTCGCTGCTCGACATCGTGATCGCGGTCGAAGGGCCGGCGCCCGCCTTCCGCTGCGCCGAAATCCGCCAGCGCGGACCGAACCCGGTCTCCGATCGCTTCTTTGCCAAGCCCTGTAACATCAGCGCGGCGATGCTGAGAGCCGAACGGCTCTATCGGGCCGAACTTGCCAAGACGAGCATTGCGGATCTCGGCATCGAACTGAACGCTCTCGACGACGGATCGATCGCAGCTAGAGGCTGCGCTTTCCTTGAAATCCATGAACGCAAGACGGCTCGTTGAGCCACCAACAAAGGAGAAACACCATGCAACCACGTTTCAACTTCGCCAAAGCCGCTCCCGATGCCTACAAGGCGGTCGCCGCGCTCGAGCAATATGTCCAGTCCTCCGGGCTGGAGCGCCGCTTCATCCACCTGATCAAGCTGCGCGCCTCGCAGATCAATGGCTGTGCCTATTGCGTCGACATGCATGTGAAGGAAGCCCGCCATGATGGGCTCTCCGAACAATGGATCAACCTGATGTGCGTCTGGCGGGAATCGCCGGTCTATGACGCCCGCGAACGGGCGCTGCTCGGCTGGGTTGACGCAGTGACCAATATCGCCAAAACAGGCGCGCCTGATGCCGACTACGAGACGCTGAAGGCGCATTTTTCCGAAGAGGAAATGACAAAGATTACGGTGGCGATCGGCGCCATCAACATCTGGAACCGGCTTGCCGTCGGCTTCCGCTCACAGCATCCGATTGATGCGGTAACGAAGGCCGCCTGATCGATATCAGCTTACAGGGAATTCATCCTGGCAACCGACCCGAAAATCTCGGGTCGGTCGAATATCGGATCACTCGTGATCCCGAGTGACGCGTACGGCAACGGCGTCAAACCGATTGCCCGAGAGGTCCATGCTGTTGAATATGTCTCGGACGACTTTCGCAATTTCTTCTGCGGAAGCGCCCTTGGCGCGTTCTTCCTGCATACGGCGTCTCACAAGCTTTTCCAAATCTGACATAGTTCACCTCATCAAATCCGGCGCGAGCAGAGTTTGGCGCCGAGACCGATCACAGGCAAGTTACGTTTTGTTTAGAATGGCTTACCGATTTGTAACGTTAGAGCATGTCGCGCAAAAGTGTGCGGCGGTTTTGCGACAACGACATGCGTAAAACTAAAGCGCGATGTAACGGTCGGCGCGGTGGTTGATGGCGACGAAGAGGTTGAGGACGACGGCGCCGAGCACCGAATAGAAGACGACAGGCGGCGTGGTGACGAAGAAGGCGGCGGCGAGCACGCACATGTCGATGGCGAGCTGAACGAGGCCGGCGCGGATGCCGAAACGCTCCTGCAGGTAGATGCCGAGAATGCCGACACCGCCAAGGCTGGCGCGGTGGCGATAAAGCGCCAGCAGGCCGAAGCCCAGCAGCAGGCCGCCGAGAAGGGCCGCCCAGGCCGGATGAATGTTCGAAATGGACAGGAAGCGCGACTGCACATCGGCAAGCACCGAGGTCAGGCCGATGGCGATGAAGGTCTTGATGGTGAAGGCCATGCCGAGGCGCTTCCAGGAGAGATAGAAGAATGGCAGGTTGAGCAGGAAGAAGGCGAGGCCGAAATTGACGCCGAAGGCATAATGCAGGAGGAAAGCCACGCCGGCCGTGCTGCCAGTGAGGAGGCCGGCGCTGGCGAGCACGTAGAGGCCGAGAGCGGCGACGAGACTGCCGGAGAATATGCCCTGCACGTCTTCGATCGGGGTGTGGCGCGTCGCAGTCGTATTCCAGAAGCCAAGGTCATTGATGAGCTGTGTCATGTCGCCAGTCTCCACGCCAGACGAGTTGAAGAACGCGCTTGGGAAGGCCCGAGCGCGACGGAATTTGGGATTATGAAAGGAGCCCGAGCGCCGCGGCGTTCATTGCCGGGCTCTCTGCCGATGCGGTGCAGTATCGGGTTTTTCGGTCGCTCGATCAAGCGAAATAGGTAAGCAATGCTGACCTATTAAAAAATCGCAAGAAGTGTTCGCTCACGCGGGCTTCTGCGCAAGGAACAGAATGCCGGAAACGGGTTTTCCGCCATCTTTGCGAATGACCGACTTGTCAATCTTGAGGATTTGGAAGCCGTGACGGGCAAGAAGCATCCTGACATAGCTTTCCGAATGGGCGTAGCGCAGCGACGGGGCGAGATGAAAGCCCTCGCCGTCCCCTGCATCCTCGACGGAAAAGGCGATATCGGCGCCTGGTGCAGCGAGCTCTCCAACGATGGCAAAGACGCTTTCGAGATTGCCGAGATACATCAGCACATCGGCTGCCGTCACCAGGTCGGCGCGATGGCGCGCGGCATCCACGAAGAGGCCGGAAAGATCGGACGCAAGCGAGAGATCGGCCTGGGCGAGACTGTCATAGACCCGTTTCTCGCCGGCCTTCGCCAGCATGTTCTGCGAAAGATCGAAGCCTTCGAGGCGACCGGCACGGCTACGGATCTCCGGACCGAGCAGGCCTGTGCCGCAGCCGAGATCGACGGCCAGTTCGTAGCGCCTGCCGGTGGAGGCGATGAGCGCGGCCAGTTGCTGCGGGACGTTGTAGTCGAGTTTATCGACAAGTGCTGATTCGAACCGGTCGGCATAGTCGTCGAAGAGGCGCTCGACATAGCGGCTCGGCGGCAGGTCGGGCGTGGCCGCATCGCCGAGAAGGGCGAGCTTGAGGGCGGCGCCGAAAATGTCTTCAGGATCGAGGGCAAGCGTCCTGCGATAGGCCTCGATCGCGGCTTCACCCCTGCCCGCCTTTTCCAGATAGGTGGCCAGGCGATACCAGCCAGCCGCCCAGGCGGGCACGAGTTCGATGGCCTGCTCCATCAGCTCGGCAGCCGCTTCCGGCTCGCTGCCTTCCTCGAGCATCCTGGCATAATCGGCGCGGCGGTCGGCAATGACATCGCCGGAGGAAAGCTGGTGGGGCTGCATCAATGGACCTTATTGGCTACAGCATCCTTTGCGCGTCTTTTCAGAGACGCAAAGAATGCTGTAGCTCTTTGTTTTATGCATGTCGTTTTCCCGGAACCGCTGCACACTTCCGGGCGACATGCACCGGCCCGCATTTGGCGGCGGCCACAAAAAAACTCAAGTCCTATTTCAGAGGCGAGGCGGCCAATTCCGGAAAGGACTTGCGGGCAACGCGCCGCGACCTTATTCCAAGGGCAAACAGGAGATGGCTTATGTCCGATCAGGCGAACAGGTTCCTCGGCGATTCAATCGGCCGCACATTGATAAAGCTTATCGTGGTGTCGCTGATCGTCGGTTTCGTCATGACCGTCTTTGGCCTGACGCCATGGGGCATCATCTACGGTATACGCGATTTCATCCTGGAGATCTGGTATCGGGGCTTCTCGGCCCTCGGGCGCGTTGGCGACTATCTCATCCTCGGCGCAACGATTGTCATCCCGCTCTTCATCATCCTTCGTCTTTTCAACTACCGCCGGTAACATGACATCCATCGATCTTTCCAGACGCAGCCTGTTGCGCCTTTCCGGACTTGCGCTCGCCGCCGGCATCGCCGGCTGCACCACGACCCCGCGAATCGCTGGGACGCCTTCCGACGGCGAGGACGAGACGGCGAGCGTGCTGCCGCTCGTCAACCAGCTCAGGGCCAAAAACGGCCTGCCGCCGCTTACCGTCGATCCGGCGGCGAGCACTGCAGCCTTGTTCCAGGCGAAACGCATGGCGAGCGCCGGCAAGATGGCGCATCTGATGGGCATGACCGACAGCTTCGGTGCGCGCGTCAAGGCGAGCGGCGTGCGGCTGCCGGCGGCTGAGAATATCGCCGCCGGCCAGCAAAGCGTCGATGCCGTGTTGACGGCCTGGATCAACTCGCCGCATCACCTGGAAAACATGCTCGGTCGTTATGACGGTCTTGGCGTTGCCGTCGCCCATAATACATCTTCCAGGAACCTGCCCTATTGGGCCATGGTGCTTTCCAGCTGAGGTGATTCCGCCTGCAGCAGTTCAAGTGATGCAGCGTCTGTTGCGCGTCTGAAACGACGCGTGGCGCTGCCGCGACGAGGCCGGCATGGATACACGCAGCAATCACAACGCGCTTGCGTTCGACGTGACGCACCGGCTGGTGCTGTCGATCGCCATTCCGATGACGCTGGGGTTCATGACGACGCCGCTGCTCGGGCTGACGAACACCGCCGTCGTCGGCCGCATGGGCAATGCGGAGGCGCTGGCAGGGCTGGCGATCGGCGCGATGCTCTTCGATCTGATCCTCGGCAGCTTCAACTTCCTGCGCGCGTCGACGACCGGGCTGACGGCGCAGGCCTATGGCCGGCGCGACCAGCACGGGCAGCAGGCAGTGTTCTCCCGGGCGATAATTTCGGCGCTCGGCTGTGGACTGGCGCTGCTCGGTCTTTCGCCGCTGCTGATGGCGGCGGGGTTGAGGCTGATGGGGGCGGAAGGCGCGATCGCCGAGGCGACCAGCACCTATTTTTCGATCCGCATGCTGGCAGCACCGGCGGCGCTGGCGAATTATGCCATCCTGGGGTTCGTGCTCGGGCGCGGACAGGGCAATATCGGACTGCTGCTGCAGGCTGTTATCAACGGCATCAACATCCTGCTTTCCATCTATCTTGGCCTGACGCTCGACTGGGGCGTGGCGGGGGTTGCCTGGGGCACGATGGCCGGCGAAACGGTCGGCGCGCTCGCCGGGCTAGCCATTGTGCTGCGAGGCTTCGGCAAGGCAGCGCGGCCGGCATGGGCGGAGATCTTTTCCCGGCACCGGCTGGCCGAGCTTTTCGCGCTCAACCGCGACATCCTGATCCGCACCTTCGTGCTGATCGGCGCCTTCACCATCATGACGCGGATCGGCACCAGCTTCGGCGCGGTGACGCTTGCCGCCAATGCCGTGGTGATGAATTTCTTTCTGCTGTCGGGCTATTATCTCGACGGGCTTGCCAATGCCGCCGAACAGATCATCGGCCGGGCGATCGGCGCGCATTACCGGCCGGCCTTCGACCGTGGGCTGAAGCTCACGATCTTGTGGTCCTTCGGGCTGGCGGCTGTTGGCTCCGCCTTCTTCTTCCTCGCCGGTCCCTGGCTGATCTCGGTGCTGACGACCTCACCGGAGGTGCGGCAGGCGGCTGAAATCTATCTGCCCTGGGCGGCGGTGACGGGACTGACCGGAGCGCTCGCCTTCCTGATGGACGGGGTCTTCATCGGCGCCACGTGGTCGGTCGACATGCGCAACCGGATGCTGATCTCTTTTGCCGGCTATCTCGTGATGCTCGCGGTCTTCGTGCCGCTCTTCGGCAACCACGGCCTGTGGCTGGCGATGAACGCCTTCCTGCTCTTCCGCGGGTTCTTCCTGGCGACGCTGGTGAAGCGGCGGGCCGATCAGACCTTTCGCGCCGCCCAATAATCCAGCCGGGTGTCGCGCAAGTCGCGGATCGAGGCGGCCTTCTCGCGGTCCAGGAGTTTCGAGAGGCCGCGGACGATATCGCCGGCCAAGCCGGGGCCTTCATACACCATGCAGGAGTAGAGCTGGACCAGATCGGCACCCGCCCTGATCTTCTCGAGCGCGGTTTCGGCCGAGGAGACGCCGCCGACGCCGATGATCGGCAGATCAGGGCCGACACGCTTGCGCATCCTGGCGAGCACCGCCGTCGACTTTTCGAACAGCGGTACGCCGGAAAGGCCGCCCGCCTCCTTCGCCTGGCGCTGATCCTTGAGGCCGTCGCGCGACAGCGTGGTGTTGGAAACGATCAGGCCATCCAGCGCATGCGAGAGCGCCTCGGCAGCGATATCGTCCATACCTTCCTCGGTCAGATCAGGGGCGATCTTCAGAAAGACCGGGATCTTCCGGCCGGAAGTCGCTGCCATCTCGTCGCGCGCCGCAAGCACTGATGATAACAGCACCGCCAAGCTTTCGCGCCCCTGCAGGTCGCGCAGGCCGGGCGTGTTCGGCGATGAGATGTTGGCGGTGAAATAGCGCGCGACGGAATAAAAACGGCGGATGCCGGCGACATAGTCGGCGATGCGGTCCTCGCTATCCTTGTTGGCGCCGATGTTGACGCCGATCATGCCACCGCCCCCTAGCGCGGCGAGGCGCCCGAAGGCGGCATCATGGCCTTCATTGTTGAAGCCGAGACGGTTGATGACGCCTTCATCCTCCACCAGGCGGAAGATGCGCGGCCGCGGATTGCCGGATTGCGGCTTCGGCGTCACCGTGCCGATCTCGGTAAAGCCGAAACCGAGCTTCAACAGCGCCTCCGGCACTTCGGCATTCTTGTCGTAGCCGGCGGCCATGCCGAGCGGATTTTCGAAGGTAAGGCCAGCAACGGTCTGGCGCAGGCGCGGATCGGGCGTCAGCTGGCAAGCGGGCACGAGGCCGGATTTCAAGGCGGCGATCGACATGCCGTGCGCCGTTTCCGGATCGAACAGGAAGAGACCCTTGCGGGCGAGACGCTTGAGGGGATCGATCATGACTGCAGCTCCGGAAAGACATGGGCCCCAGCTTCGTCGAGCGGCAGCGGCGCCTCCCAGAGCACGGCGGCCAGCGGCAGATCGGCGTAGAGATGCGGGAAGAGATCGCCGCCGCGCGAGGGTTCGAAGACCAGCTTGTCACCGAGGCCGCTGCCATCGACGGCAATCAGCAGCAGGCCGGACTGGCCGGCAAAATGCAAGGCGGCAGTTTGCTTCACCTGCTCCGCTGTCGAGAAATGGATGAAGCCATCCTTGAGATCAATGCCGGCGCCATGAAAAGTGCCGGTTTGTCTGGCTTGCTGCCAGAGCGTTTCCGTCACGATCTTGTAAAGGGTCGGTGTCAGGGTCATCATGGCCTCACGATAGGCTGTTCCTTGGTCACGAGGGCTTTGCAGGAAAGAGGCGGCGATGTCCACGCCCCGGCGCCGAAAAACGGGACCGCCAAAATCCGGAGGATAAGAAGATGAAGGCATTCGTTATCACGCTTGGCGTTTTTCTGATGCCATTGGCGGCCGCGGCCGTCGAAACCGATGCGGGCCGCTTCCAGCTGGAGAAGAGCGGTGACCATTTCGTCCGGCTCGACCGGCAGACCGGGGCCATGTCGATCTGCCAGGACAAGGACGGCGCCCTCGTCTGCCGGATGGCCGCCGACGAGCGGGCGGCCTATGAGGACGAACTCGACCGGCTGTCAAAGCGGGTGACGGCACTCGAACAGGGCGGTGTGATCCAGCGTGCGCTGCCGAGCGATGCCGAGGTCGACCGTTCGATCAGCATCATGGAGCGGATGATGAAGAGTTTCATGGGGATGGTGAAGGAGTTCCAGGCCGAGGAAAACACCAATCCCCTTCCGCAGAAGACCTGATCTGATATAGTCGGTATGAGCAAGCCGGCATGCAACGCGGAGGGATGGCGTCGCATGCAAGGCATGATCGGGCTCTTGGGAGGGAGTTTTCGATGCAGGAACACACCATCATCATTGCGGACGATCACCCGCTTTTCCGTGACGCGCTGCGCCAGGCGGTGATCGGCATGGAAGGCCGGCAATCGATCGTCGAGGCCGGCGATTTCGCCGCCGCGCGCCGGGCCGCCGGCGCCCATGCGGATGCCGACCTGATGCTACTCGACCTCGCCATGCCCGGGGTCAGCGGCTTTTCCGGCCTGATGGCGCTGCGCTCCGAATTCGCCAGCCTGCCGATCGTCATCGTCTCGGCGACCGACGACGCGACGACCATCCGCCGGGCGCTGGAACTCGGTGCTTCTGGCTTCATTTCGAAATCCTCCGGCATCGACGACATCCGCCGCAGCATCCAGACGGTGCTTGCCGGCGACATTGCCACGCCCGAGAGCTATCGCGACGGCCAAAAGCAAGATCCCGATGTCGCCGACCTGATCCACCGCCTGCATACGCTGACGCCGCAGCAGAGCCGGGTGCTGACCATGCTCGGCGAAGGGCTGCTGAACAAGCAGATCGCCTACGAACTCGGCGTCTCCGAGGCGACCATCAAGGCGCATGTCTCGGCGATCCTGTTGAAACTCGATGTCGACAGCCGGACGCAGGCGGTCATCCAGCTCGGCAAGATCAATATGGCGATGGTCGCCTGAGCGATACATTTCCCTTTGGAAACAGGATTTTATTCCTCTTTCATCTTTACTCAGGCGGCACGGTCGATTAATATTCCGCCGGGTTGAAGCGCGGCGTTGAATGAGCCGCGACGGAATCGCGCATGCTGTCACACAACCAGATCTGGGAAGCGCTCGACAGGCTTGCCGAACGGCACGAGCTGACGCCATCCGGACTTGCGCGGCGCGCGGGGCTCGACCCGACCTCCTTCAACAAATCGAAACGCCTTTCCGCCGATGGACGGCTGCGCTGGCCCTCGACGGAATCGATCGCCAAGGTGCTCGACGCCACAGGCGCGAGCATGGAGCAGTTTCTGGCCTTCATGCGGCCGGACGGTGCTTTCGGACGGCAGGAAGGCGCATTTCCCCAGCGAGGCAACTCCATTCCGCTGCTCGGCTTCGCTCAAGCCGGCGCCGGCGGCTTCTTCGACGATGGCGGCTTTCCAGCCGGCCAGGGCTGGGACGTGGTGGAATTTCCGGCAGCCCCGGCACGGAAGGCCGGTGTCTATGCGCTGGAGGTGCAGGGCGAAAGCATGATGCCGCTCTACCGCGACGGCGACGTGCTGATCGTCGAACCGGGGGCACAGGTGCGCCGCAACGACCGCGTCGTCGTGCGCACAAACGAGGGCGAGGTGATGGCCAAGGTGCTGCTGCGCCAGAGCCCGCGGTCGATCGAGTTGATGTCGCTCAATCCCGAACATCCCAACCGCACCTTCGAGCTTTCCGACGTCGACTGGATCGCCCGCATCATCTGGGCCAGTCAATAGGAAGATATTCCATGCGCCCTGCCGCCTTCATCACAGGTATCACCGGGATGCTAGTGGTGGTCGGCCTGCTGATGGCGGGCGAAGCAAGGCTTGGCGGCGGCACTGCCGGCGACGCAAGGGCGTCCGCAGAGGCGACCGCGACCGCACCGGCGGATGCGGCCCCCGAAGCCGGCGAACCCGCGGCGATGTCGGACGAGCGTGCCGAAATGATTGCTCGCTCAGCAGAACCGGCCGCCCCACCCGCTTCGAGACCAAGCGAAAGCGCGGCAGCCAAATCCGCCGATGTCACTCAGCAAGCGCAGACCGCCACCCAGCAAGCGGCAAGTCCTGCCGCGAAAAAGGCGATGGAGCTGGCGCGGCCGGCGGTCGACAATGCAGGCATGCTTTCCTTTGGCGAGCGCAGGCTTCAGCTTGCCGGCATCGTGCCGACGCCGGTCGATAGGATATGCGGACCGGTGGGCCGGCAGTGGCCCTGCGGCATGATGGCGAAAACGGCGCTGCGCCTGCTGTTGCGCAATCGCAGCGTCACCTGCGATCTCGACACCGTGGAATGGAAGGAAACACTAACGGCTGCCTGCCGGCTCGGCGCAGAGGATCTCGGCGCATGGCTCGCCGAAAACGGCTGGGCGGAAGCCGCAGTGGGTTCGCCGCTTGCGGCTGCCGCCGAAAAGGCCAGGCAGGCAGGAAAAGGCCTTTACGGCGACGATCCACGCCGCAAATAAACCGGCAGCCTTGGCAAGCGTTCGGACAGCCCGGATCGGGCCGATCCCTTGTAATGGCTGTCGCCAGTTCCTAATCTGGGCTGATCGAAAAAGGAATCAGAGATGAACAAGCCGCTTTCTGCTCATGACGCGCTGATCTACGTGATGGTGATGGCATCCGCCGTCGACAGCACGATGAACGACAGGGAGTTGGAGAGGATCGGCCAACTGATCGGATTCCTGCCTGTTTTCCAGGATTTCGATGACCACAAGCTGATTGCGGTGGCGCGCGACTGCGCCGCGCTGCTCGCCGGGCCGGAAGGTCTCGACGTCGTGCTCGAAACCGTGCGCGACACGCTGCCCGCGAAACTCTACGACACGGCCTATGCGCTGGCCGTTGAGGTGGCATCCGCCGATCTCTCGGTCAAGGCGGAGGAGTTGCGTCTGCTCAGCCTGCTGCGCGACCGGCTCGGTCTCGACAAGCTCACCTGCGCGGCGATCGAGCGGAGCGCCATTGCCCGGTTCCGCAAGGGCTGAGCGTGAGCAATTTGGACTGCGGCTTCAATAGAGCCCGTAGGGAAAGTAGCGCAGATAGATTTCCTGGAGGCGGCCGTTGCGCGACAGAGTGGCGAGCGCGTGATCGATGGCGGATGTCAGCACGCTGTCCTTCTGCCGCAGCATGATCGTCATGCCCTCGCCGAGGAAATGCTCGGAGAGATAAGGGCCGTCGAACAGCGCGCAGCATTTGGCTGAGGCCGGCGAGGAGACCCAGAAGGAAAGCTGCAGCGCGTCGGCAAAGGCGGCATCGACCTTGCGGTCCTTGAGCGCCGCAAGCAGGGCGTCCTTCGTATCGAACGGCTCGGCCTTGAGGGTCGGGAAAAAGGCCGCCAGCATCGCCTCATGCACCGTCCCCCTGACGACGCCGACCGGATGGCTGGAAAGCGCGGCAGCGGTCTTTCCGTCGAGCGGCACGGCGAGATTGCGCACGAAGCGCGCCGGCAACATCAGATAAGGCCTGGAGAAGACGAATTGCCGCCGCAACTCCGGGGTCACGGCAAGACCGGCGATGATGGCATCGCCCTGTGAGGCGGCGAGCGCATCCTTGAGGTCGGCAAAGGGGAGCGCCTGGATCTGGCACTTGTCTGAAATCTCCAACTCGCTGCAGATTTCGCGGGCGAGGTCGACATTGAAGCCGGAGAGCTTGCCGTTCTGATCGGTGAAATTGAAGGGCGGGAAATCGACCGAGGTCAGGAAGCGCAATCGCACCAGCGAGGAGAGATCGGGCCTGGCAAGACGTTCGCGTGCATCGAAGAGCAGCGGCAGCGAGGGCGCCGCCTGCTGGGCCAATGCGGCAAAACTTGAAAAAAGCGGGCCGAGAAACAGCCCGAGCGCGAAAAAACCCTTCAGAGTCAGGGATGCCAGCTTTGATTGCATCATCGTGATTGTGGTCTCTGGGTTAAGCGCGAAGCATTGCGGCGTCGGCGAGATTATCAGAGTCATGCGTGGTGGGGAATATGCGTGGGAGGAGGGGGAGCGGATGGGGGTTGCCATGCATAGGAAGCCTTCATGCGCCATCCCCGCCCAGGAGTCGACGAGAGCAGCCCCTCATCCGGCTGCCGCCACCTTCTCCCCGCGGGCGGGGAGAAGGGACAAGCCGCAACCTCTCCGTCCCCCGCAGGCCTTTCGCATGGCACGTCCCCTCTCCCCGTCAGAACGGGGAGAGGGTTAGGGTGAGGGGCAGCCATAGCGCGGACTGGACAGCCCTGGCGCAAGTCCCGAGACGACAATTCAGCCCCTAAAAATCACAGTCATCCGCCGCCCACTGTTAGCGCGGAATTAAAGAATATCGCCTCTTATTTGTTGCGACGACATCGGACCCCGCCAGCCGATCGCATGATGCAAGCGTCAGCCCAAACCTAATCCCTAAACCGCGATATTGAAGCAGCGTTTTTTCTGCAACAATTGATTTCAACATCACCGGGCGCGCGAGCACGCCCAGCCAATCGGGTGACATTTCCATGCTGAAGCATCTGAAAATCCGGACAAAAATCATATCGGTCGTGGCGCTCATGGGGCTGATCACGATGGCCGGGCTGGTCTACGTCATCGCCGAGTTCCGCCATGCGGACGCCGCCTACAGCGCCTTCATTGATCATGAGGCGCAGGCTTCGATGCTGAGCGCGCGCGCCAGCGCATCGGTGGTGGCCTCGGTGCTGCAGGTCACCCTGCTTGCCGACATAAAGCCCGATACGCCGGAATTCCAGACGGCGCTCGCCACACCGAGCAAGCTGCCGCAGGCGCGTGACCGCATGAAACAGGCGCTGGCGCTGGTGCCCAGCCGCAAGCCGGCGATCGATGAAATCCAGGCGGGCATCGATGAGATCGAAACGCTGGCGACCAAGATCATCGAACAGAGCAAAGCCAAGGACGGCGCCGGCGCCCAGGCGAATGTTGCCCTGATCAACGCCAAGCTCAATGCACTGACGCCGAAGATGATCGCCAACAATGATGCGATGATGGCGATGCTCACCGATGGCGGCGACGCGCTCTCGGCTTCCGTCAACGAACAGATCGTCTTCTGTCTCGTGCTGATCGGCATCGCCGTTCTCGCCGCCGTCGGCTTCAGCGTGGTCGTCGCCCAGACGGGCATCGCCGGCCCGATGACGCAGCTGCGTCAGCGCATGACGCGGCTCGCCGAGGGCGATACGACAAGCGATGTCAGCGGCCTCGACCGCGGCGACGAAGTCGGCCAGATGGCAAAGGCCGTTTCGGTCTTCCGCGACAATGCGATCGAGCGTGCCCGGATCGAAGCACGCGCCGAAACAGACCGCGACGTCAGCGACAGCGAGCGCCGCGACCGCGAGGCGCAGAAGGCCCGCGAAGCAGCCGAACTCGACCGCGCCGTCACCGCCCTCGGCGACGGCCTGCGCCGCCTTGCCGCCGGCGATCTCGCCTCGCATATCGCCGAACCCTTCGTCGCCCATCTCGATGCGCTGCGTGAGGATTTCAACAACTCGGTCGAGAAGCTCAACGAAACCCTGCATACGGTCGGCGCCAATGCCCGGGCGATCGGCGCCGGCGCCAATGAAATCCGTTCTTCCGCAGACCAGCTTTCCCAGCGGACCGAACAGCAATCGGCCTCCGTCGAAGAGACGGCAGCGGCGCTGGAGGAGATCACCACGACGGTGCGCGACGCCGCCAAGCGGGCCGAAGAGGCGAGCCAGCTCGTCGCCCGTACCCGCCTCGGCGCCGAAAAGTCAGGCGAGGTCGTCCGCAAGGCCGTCTCCGCCATGCAGCAGATCGAGAAGTCCTCTGGCGAAATCTCCAACATCATCGGCGTCATCGACGACATCGCCTTCCAGACCAACCTGCTCGCTCTGAACGCCGGCGTTGAAGCCGCCCGCGCCGGCGATGCCGGCAAGGGCTTTGCGGTCGTCGCCCAGGAAGTGCGCGAGCTCGCCCAGCGCTCGGCGAAGGCCGCCAAGGAGATCAAGGCGCTGATCAGCACCTCCGGCACGCATGTGCAGACCGGCGTCTCGCTGGTCGGCGAAACCGGCAAGGCGCTCGACGCGATCGTCCAGGAGGTGCAGGAGATCAACCAGCACGTCCATGCGATCGCCGAAGCCTCCCGCGAACAATCGATCGGCCTGCAGGAGATCAACACTGCCGTCAACACCATGGACCAGGGCACGCAGCAGAATGCGGCGATGGTCGAAGAATCCACCGCCGCCAGCCATAACCTGGCAACCGAAGCGGCAGCGCTCAACAACCTGCTCGGCCAATTCAGGCTGACCGGCACCGGCGGCTTCACCACGAGCGCGCCAATCGCCACAGCGGCACCACGCGCTGCCGCCCGCCCGGCAGCCAGGGCAGCCCCGATCCGCGTCGCCCGCGAAGGTGCTGCTCGCCCGGCCGCCTCACCGGCCCGCGCGCTCGGCCAGAAAATCGCCAACGCCTTCGGCGCCGGTGGCAGCAAGTCGCCGAGCCAGGATCCCGACTGGACGGAATTCTGAGCCGACCTCGGCACGAGGCACGGCTGTCCGGTTCGCGCCGATGGCTGCCCCCTCACCCTAACCCTCTACCGGGGTCGAGCCACTCGTCTCGACCCGTCCTGCGGACCCCGTAAAAACGGGGCGAGGGGACGTGCCCTGCGAGAGGTGGGCGGGGGACGGAGAGGTCGCGGCATATCCCCTTCGCCCCGCTTGCGGGGAGAAGGTGGCGGCAGCCGGATGAGGGGCGGACGGCGGCGGCCGCCCTTTCCTTTTGGGGTGTCGTCTAACCCGGCCGCCAGCCGATTTCGACGAGGATGTTTCCGGGCGCCGTGCAATAAAACAGCCAGCCGCCGCGCATGGCGGCCGGCGGACCGGACAGGTCAGCACCGGCAGCCACGAGCCCGGCATGGACCGCATCGACATCCGCCCTTTCGGGCAGGATGAAGCCGATGTGATAGGTCTGGCGCCCCACCTCCACCTGATCGGCGGTGCCGAATTTTGCGATTGCGTGGCTGAGGACGATTTCGAGGCCGGCATCGTCTTCGAGGATCGCCAGGCCGTTCCGGCCGCGCATATCCTTCAGTCTCAGGCCGAAATGGCGGATGAAAAAATCCGCGGTGGCAGCGATATCGGGTACGTGGAAGTCGAGGTGGTTCAGGTGCATGACAGTCTCCATTCGAAAAAATCCCGGGACTGCCTTCTGCCGTCTCCGCACGCCGCCGGGATCCCGCATCTTCATGCGGATCACGTCGCGGGTTCTCGTGCCATGGCACGGAGCAGAGCTTCGCCAGAGCGCCTTAACGCTCCAATGGAAGGGATCGGGCTTACCTCAACCGATCCTGCCTTTTTCGACGATGCCGATCTAGCAGACGGCACCGGTTTCGGCAATGGATGGGTCGGCGCGACTGGTGGAACGGGATTTTCACCCTCATATCAGCAGGTGGATGTCGTCCCGCCAGCCGCTCGATCACGGCGTCCCCGGCGACGCCCGAAGGATTGAAGCATGGCATGGGCATTCGTGTCGTGAACTCTATCCGGCGAGGTGTAGAGTGATATTATCCACGGCATTGGGAGGGATGGACATGAAAGCTGCAACTATCGGCCTCGTCGGCACGCTCGTTCTCGCGGGCTGCAACACCGTCAGCTACGGCGGACCGGGCCTCGAACCTATCCCCGGCAGCATTACCTATAGCGGCCAACCGCGCACTAAACTCACCAAATCACCTGTTGGTTCCGCCTTCCCGCATGATTTCATTGACCAATACGGCCGGCAGGTGGAGGAGACCTACATCATCCAGCCCGACCGGAGCCTGATCATCGGCCATCGGCAATACAAGCCGATCCGGTTCTTCGGGGATTAGGCTTGGTCGGCGTGGTTTGCGGGAGATGGAGCGGTGAAGGGCAACCTTGCGCTATGAGCGATCATTGCTGGCATCGCAAAACTGACTATTCTGCGACGCTGCATATCGCCCGGTCATTGGCGCGGCCGGCCAGGTGACGTGGGGGCAGCACGGGTGGTGTGCCCCAAGTGGAACAGCTTGCCATTACCGTGCCGGTGATCTTGAGGTTGTTGTCCTTTTGCATCTGGCTCAGCGCCGCGCGCGTGTCCTCGTCGACGACGCCAGTCAGGAAGCCAGCGTAATGACCGTACGCAGTCAACCCCGACAGCACGTGGATGACGATCCGCCTGAGACCTGTTAGATCAACGCGACAGGGCCAGCCAATCACCGATCGTTTTTCCGTAACGCCGCGTGGAGCGGATGGCCGGAGCCGGCCGCTGTTGGGTTGCCGCCGTCCTTCGGATCTCACGCGGGCTCAGCCCGAATTCGTGGATGAAGGCGCGCGTAAAATTGGCGGCGACCTCGAAACCGGCGGCTTCTGCGATTTCCGCAATCGGCCTGTGGTCGGCCGAATTGTTGAGATCCGCATAGGCCTGCAGCAATCGCCGCTTGCGAATATAATTGAGCACGCCTCCGCTCGCCTCAAACAGCTGGTAAAGCCGCGTCCGCGAAATCCCCAACGCGCGGCACATCATGTCCGGTGTCAGGTTTTCCGAATGGAGATTGACGTGAATGTAGCGGTGCGCCCGCTCCATCAGTCCCATGTTGGTCTGGTTTTGACCGGTGTCAGTCGTTGTGGACGATGCGGCGCCCGCAACGACCATATCGCCGATGGTTTGGATGATCCGGGGCACTTCCTCTATCGTCAGATTGCCGAGGTTCGTTTCGAGGCCCGTGAGATAACCCGTGAGCAACTCGGCGTGGCTGCCGGAAAGAACCGTGTTGCCGGCGCTCTGGAGAAGGCTCGCATCGCGAGCCAGCAGCTCATACGGCAGGAACACTAGCAAGGCTTCGGTATCGGTCATCCGTCCGCGATACGGGCTGCCGACAGACATGAAAAGTATCTCGCCGGCACTGGTCTCGGTGACACGACGGTTGACCTCGGTCCAGGCTTGGCCGCTGCGCTGCAGGGCGACGTTCCAATGGTCGATGGGGCTCGATCGAAGCATGGCCTGATCGCGGACATATCTGTGGGCCTGCGCGCGTTGCTGGACGATGAGGATATCGCCGAGGTGCCAGCCGATCTGCTCCGCGAGGAACCCGTCTTCCGGTGATTTTCCCTCCGGCAGATGAACATCCACGAGCGGCGCCGTATGTGCCCGCCAGGCCTGGAATTGTTCTGCCGGTGGCAGGTTCTGCGTCGAGAATCGCAGCGGCTCAAGTGCAGGGGAGGCATGGGGTGGGCGTTCCTTGCGCAAGGCCGGTTCACGCGGCCAGCGCCGCCGCTCCATATGCGCCGGCCGTTCCTGTTCCGCGGCAGCATCATCGTCGGAATCAGACCCTGTAGTCATCCAATTCCTCCAGCGCATAACCCGACCCGAGCCATGGAAATTGAGAAAAGCAATTGTTTTTGCGGCTGAAATCTCCGCAGAACTCCGTCTGAAAAAGCGGAAGTGCTCGACGAGTCACCTCCATGAGTTGCTTATCATATTCCTTTTCGCTCCGAAATGTACGGAGCGATAATTTCCAGGACGTGAGGATAACGACAATAGCCTTTCTTAGCTGTATCTAAATAAACATCGGTTCGTTCCAAAAGAAAAACCGGACGAACAAAATATTCGCATGATTGAACGACTTAATTTCGCTGTATAGCGAAGTACATACCGAATATCCCATAGCAAAACCTGAAACACGGGAGGTAGTCGTGAACTATCTTGGTAAGATTCGTGCGCGCTCTGTGCAAACTTCGGCTGGTGATGCAAATAATCCATCCGGAATATCTCGTGCTCCCAAGAGAGTTCTTGTCACCGGCGGCGCAGGCTTCCTCGGATCACATCTGTGCGAGACGCTTTTGGCCGCCGGACACCAGGTGATCTGCCTCGACAACTTTTCCACCGGCATGCGGCGCAATATCGTCCATCTGAAGCGAGTCGATCGCTTCAATGTCGTCGCCCACGATATCGTCCAGCCGCTCGATCTGGAAGTCGACGAGATCTATAATCTCGCCTGCCCGGCATCGCCCCCGCATTATCAGGCCGATCCGATCCATACGACAAAGACCTGCGTGCTGGGCTCCCTCAACCTTCTGGAGCTGGCCGCGCGCACCGGCGCACGCATCCTTCAGGCATCCACCTCCGAAGTCTACGGCGACCCGAACGTCCACCCTCAAGTCGAAAGCTACTGGGGCAACGTCAATTCGTTCGGGCCGCGCTCCTGCTACGACGAGGGCAAGCGGTGCGCAGAGACGCTGTTCTTCGACTTCCACAAGACGCACGGCGTCGAGATCAAGATCATCCGCATCTTCAACACCTATGGCCCGCGGATGCGTCCGGACGACGGCCGCGTCGTCTCGAATTTCATCGTTCAGGCCCTGACGGGGCAGGACATCACGATATATGGCGACGGTTCGCAGACCCGCTCGTTCTGTTTCGTCGATGATCTCATCGGCGGCATGGTCCGCATGATGGCCTCACCGTCGTCGCTGACGGGGCCTGTCAATCTCGGCAATCCGGGCGAATTCACGATCCGGGAGCTGGCCGAGCAGGTGATCGGATTGACCGGCTCGCGGTCGCAAATCATCCACCGCGCTCTGCCGGTTGACGACCCCCGTCAGCGTCGCCCCGATATTTCGCTTGCCATGCAGGAACTCGACTGGCGGCCGAAGATCGACTTGTCGAGCGGCCTTCGTCAGACGATCGACTATTTCGATGGCCTTCTCACCCGTCCGGCACGCGAACTGGAGGCGGTCTGATGGATGCGCCCCGGGTCCTTGTCACGGGTGGTGCCGGCTATATCGGCAGCCACACCGCCAAGCTCCTCCGCTCGGAGGGGATTGAGCCTGTCGTCTACGACAATCTCACGACCGGAAACCGTTCGTCCGTGCGCTGGGGGCCCTTCGTCGAAGGTGACGTCCTCGACTCGTCATGCCTGATCGAGGTCATCGAGAAATATGCTCCCGATGCCGTTATCCACTTTGCCGCCTCGGCCTACGTGGGCGAGTCCGTGGAAAACCCAGCGAAATATTACAACAACAATGTCTGCGGTGCATTGTCGCTTATCGATGCCTGCCGGCAGACGGGGCTTCAGAACGTCATCTTCTCATCGAGCTGTGCCGTCTACGGCGTCCCCTCCGTGCTGCCGATCGATGAGACGTTGCCGAAGGCTCCGATCAATCCCTACGGCAAGACCAAGCTGATGTTCGAGCATATGCTCGCCGATTATGCGGCGGCCTACGGCCTGCGGTATGTTGCCCTGCGTTACTTCAATGCCTGTGGAGCCGATCCGGACGGCGAGCTTGGCGAATGGCACGTTCCGGAAACCCATCTCATTCCGCGGGCGCTGCTCGCCGCGGCCGGCCGGATTCCGCACCTGGAGATATTCGGCGATGATTACGATACCCCTGACGGCACCTGCATAAGGGACTATATCCACGTCGCCGATCTCGCGCGCGCCCATGTTCAGGCCTTCACTCATCTCGCCAAAGGCGGAGCAAACCTCACTGTCAACCTCGGCACCGGGCGGGGTTTTTCCATCAGGGACGTCCTGCGCGTGATCGAGGAAACGACCGGGTGCGAAGTCCCGGTCGTCATCCATCCACGCCGGCCGGGCGATCCGGCCAGCCTCTACGCCGACGCCAGCCTGGCCCGCGAGACGCTCTGCTTCCAGCCTCGATATTCCGACCTCGAAACCATCGTGCGGACGGCGGCTCCGTTCTTCGGACTGGAGGCGCGCGCGTGACCGAACTTGCGATTAGCCAAACAACGCATGCTCCGGAACCCTCGCACGAGCCGTTTCTTGTCCCGGTTCTCACAGGACATCGGCGGGCCGAATATCTGTTCTTGACGGCCGTATGGGCCTGCGCCTTCGCCTATTTCTGGATCTGGTGGCTGGAGCCGCGCCATCACGTCGATCTCTTCGGCACAATTACGGTGAGCCTGGTTCTTGCCTGGGTTACCGCTCTGCCGGCCTATTTCATCGTCGTCTTCTATCGGGCGGCAAGACCGAACGGTCCCTTGCGCCTGCCGGCGGGCAGTCGAGTGGCCATGGTCGTGACCAAGGCGCCGGCGGAACCCTTCGCGGTCGTCCGTGAAACCCTGCTGGCAATGCTTGCCCAGGAGGTGGAACACGACACCTGGCTTGCCGACGAAGACCCTTCCCCCGAGACTCTCGACTGGTGCTCCGGGCACGGGGTCTTCGTCTCGACCCGCAAGGGGCGATCCGATTATCATCGGACATCGTGGCCCCGGCGCACGCGGTGCAAGGAAGGCAATCTCGCCTTTTTCTACGACCACTACGGCTACAGCCGTTACGATTTCGTGGCGCAACTCGATGCGGATCATGTTCCCGCGCCCGACTATCTCTTCCACATGCTGCGTCCGTTCGCCGATCCAAAGGTCGGCTATGTCTCGGCCCCCAGCATTTGCGACAAGAACGCTTCCGAAAGCTGGTCGGCACGTGGAAGGCTTTATGCCGAAGCCAGCATGCATGGCTCGCTCCAAGCCGGTTACAATGGCGGCCTGGCGCCGCTGTGCATAGGGTCGCATTACGCGGTACGCACCGTCGCCCTCCAACAGATCGGCGGCCTCGGTCCGGAGTTGGCTGAAGACCATTCGACGACATTGATGATGAATGCCGGCGGCTGGCGGGGTGTGCATGCGCTGGATGCCATCGCCCATGGTGACGGCCCCAGAACCTTCAGCGATCTCGTGACGCAGGAATTCCAGTGGTCGCGCAGCCTGGTCATGGTGCTGTTGCGGTACACGCCGAGCCTCGTCGGCCGGCTGCCGCCCCGACTCAGGTTCCAGTTCCTCTTTTCGCAACTCTGGTATCCGCTTTTTGCGTTCTTCATGTTGCTCATGTTTGCGTTGCCGATCATCGCGCTCGTGCGCGGCCAGAACTTCGTGACGGTGACCTACCCCGATTTCCTGGCGCATTTCGCACCGCTTTCTATCGCTCTCGTGGTGATGGCTTATCGCTGGCGCGCCAGCAGCTCGTTCCGCCCCTACGACGCCAAGATCCTGAGCTGGGAATGCATGCTCTTTCTCTTTGCGCGCTGGCCCTGGGCGCTGGCCGGCACGCTGGCTGCGGTGCACGATTTCGTGACAGGCTCCTTCGTCGATTTCCGCGTCACGCCGAAAGGGCGGTCCGAAGTCGATCTGCTGCCGGTGCGTGTCCTGGCGCCCTACGCTTTACTGGCGCTCATCGCCGTATTGCCCGCCCTGGCAATCGGCCATGCCGGTGCCTCCAAGGGGGTTACTTCTTCACCATCCTGAACGCGGCAATCTACTGCGCGCTGCTGTTGGTCATCGTCGGGCGCCATTCGAAGGAAAATACCGTTGCGGCGGCCCCGCGTTTCTACCGTCCGGCGATGGCGACCGCGCTGCTTGCGCTCGTCGCGCTGCCGGGGCTTGCAACCATCATGCGCGGAAAGGATGCGGCCGAGGCACTCGCCTGGGGCAGCGGCCGCCTTCAGCTGTTCGAAGAGCGCTATGCCGTCTCCGGTGCGGGCCTGGGCGGGACCGCCCTGCGCACGATCTTCTTCAAACCACGATGGATTTCCGATCCGGAGGAGATCCAACTGAGAACGGATGCCGCTCAACCGGAGTTGCGGCCGAGCGTGGAGGAATTACACAATGCATAGCCCATCCAAAATAGCCCTATTGTCGTTAACCGGCCTGCTGCTGTCGGGAGTCGCGGTCCTGCCGCCCGCCCTGGGCAGCTTTGCCGAAGGGCAGCCGCTTGCAATGACGACATCGTCCATTGCGCCGCCGACCAAAATGCCGGTTGTCACGAACGAGTCGATCACGTTCGGCGCCTATGACCCGCACGGAGATTTAGGCGCCTCGTCCGATCTGAAGATCGAACACCTCTTCCTGCCCTGGGAAGATGTCGACCTGCGCACCCTCGCCCTCGCCGACGATTATGCGCAAGCGCGTGGCCGCACCCTGCTGATCTCGGTCGAGCCCTGGACCTGGTCGACCGATTGGCGCCAAACCCCGCAGGAACTGCTGCACAGCATCCTCAACGGTTCGCGCGACGCGAACATGGCCGCCGTCTGCTCGACTGCTGCCAAGCTGAAAAGTCCGGTCATCATTCGCTGGGGACAGGAAATGGACGAAACCGACAGCCAGTTCTCCTGGTCGCATTGGCAGGGCGCCGATTATGCCAAGGCCTATCGCCGGATGGTGGAGGTCTGCAAGGTCCACCTGAAGACGGCCAAATATATGTGGTCCCCGAAGGGCAATGAGGGGCTTCAAGCCTTTTATCCCGGCAACGATGTCGTCGATCTCATCGGGCTCTCGGTCTTTGGCCTGGAGCAATACGACAGGGACAAGACTGGCCGTGACCAGACATTTGCCGAGCACCTTGCGCCCGGATACGCCCGTGTCGCCGGTTACGGCAAGCCCATCATGGTTGCCGAACTCGGCTACGAAGGCAGCGATTCCTACGTGCGAAACTGGGCCGAGAGCGTAACGAAACGCTATCCTCAGTTCCCGGCGCTCAGCGCCGTTATCTACTTCAACGACCGCGAAGTCTATCCGTGGCCGGACGGCTATGGCCGCCCCGACTGGCGGGTCGTCCGCGAAAGTATCAATTGAACAAGAAGGAACCTGACCATGTCCATGCTTCAAAAAATGCTCCTGGCCGTGGCTCTGACCAGCGGTATCGCCACGGCCGCGTCCGCTGCCGGAACCAATGAGCCTAAGGGCATAGAGACCGCAAAGCCGATGAGCAGCGCGGAAATCTATCGGCTCTACAACCAGAATTCCTGGATGTGGAAAGCCGGCGCCGGCTACTTCTCTACAAAGGCGCGTCGCTTTACCGCCTGGTCTCGGGAAAATGGCTCGCCGTCCTTCGGCACGGGCCGCTGGTTCATCACGGAACCGGGTAAACTCTGCTTCAACGCCGACTGGCACGCCAAGACCGGAACGGCGACGGCAATCACCTGCTTCAGCCACCGCAAGAAGGGCGGCCTGATCTATCAGAAACGCGAACCGGACGGTCAATGGTACGTTTTCAAGAGCGCACCGGCACAAGCCACCGACGAATTCGCAAAGCTTCGCCATGGCGACTACGTGAGTTCTCAATTTGGGGGAATTGAGATGAGCGTCAGTAAGACCAGATAAAGGCGAAGTTAGGGGTTGCGCGCGGCCGAGGCGCCATCTGTTTCCTTGTAGGCGCCGATGCCTGCGCGCAACCCTTTTCATAAAAGATCGCGAAGTGCCTTGAAAAGGCGGCGAACGGGCTGAGGGTAAATGGAGCGGGTGAAGGGAATCGAACCCTCGTATTCAGCTTGGGAAGCTGCTGCTCTACCATTGAGCTACACCCGCGATGAAGCGAGATTTCCAACAGATAGGGGCCGCTGTCAAGTCGCGCCTGACGCAACGCTTCAGATGCGGAAGTGCTTCGAGAGTTTGAGGCCCTGGGCCTGGTAGTTGGAGCCGAGGCCGGAGCCGTAGAGGCTTGCGGGCTTTTCCTGCATGTGTTCGTAGACGAGGCGGCCGACGATCTGGCCGTCTTCGAGGATGAAGGGCACTTCGTGGCTGCGGACTTCGAGCACGGCGCGGCTGCCGCGTCCGCCGGCAGGCGCGTGGCCGAAGCCCGGATCGAAGAAGCCGGCATAATGGACGCGGAATTCGCCGACCAGCGGATCGAACGGAGTCATCTCGGCGGCATAATCCGGCGGCACGTGCACGGCCTCGCGCGAGACGAGGATATAGAACTCGTCGGGATCGAGGATCAGCTCGTTGCGGCCGCGGCTGTGGAGCGGTTCCCAGAAATCGAAGAGGTCGTGCTCGGCCTTCTTGTCGACATCGACGACGGCGGTGTGATGTTTGCCGCGATAGCCGATCAGGCCGTCCTTGTCCCCGGCGAGGTCGATCGACAGGGCGATGCCGCCGCCTGATACGTTGGGCAGCTTGCTGGCCACCAGCGTCTCGCTTTCATGCAGCTTCAACAGTTCGGGCTCGCCGAGCAGGGCCTGACCGACGCGGAAACGGATCTGCGACAGGCGCGAGCCGCGGCGCACGACGATCGGGAAGGTGCGCGGGCTGATTTCGAGATAGAGCGGGCCGGAATAGCCTGCCGGGATCTTGTCGAATTCCTGGGCGTAATCGGTGATGACGCGGGTGAAGATATCGAGGCGCCCGGTCGAGCTCTTCGGATTGGCCGAGGCCGACATGTCGGCCGGCAGGGCCAGGCTCTCCATCAGCGGCACGATATAGACGCAGCCGGTTTCGAGCACCGCCCCCTCGGAGAGGTCGATCACATGCAGGCTCAGCCGGTCGAGCTTGTCGGCAACCAGGTGCGAGGGGCCGGGCATGAAGCTGGCGCGCACGCGAAAAGCCTTGGCGCCCAAGCGCAGGTCGAGGCTTGCCGGCTGGATCTGGTCGCGGTCCAGCTCCCGTTCGGAGATCAGACGCCCCGTTTCGAACAGCGCGGAGATCGCGCGATCCGCCAGAATTCCCGTTTCGCGAGCCATCATGCCTCATCCATCATTTGCCGCCGACAAAACCAAACTCGGGGAATTGACGCAAGCAGCTAACAGCAGTATTGCAGAATTATCCCGTGGTGATTTGGCCGGTCGGCTTGCAGCCACGTTAAACAAGTGGCTAAAAAGACCGGGTTGAAACCGGTCTGCTTTTGCGACCGGTTTTTTTGTTATGTGAAGGTGATGGCATGAGCAAGACCTGGCGCCCGGCAACCCAACTCGTCCACGGTGGCACGCTGCGTTCGCAATATGGCGAGACGTCCGAGGCAATCTATCTCACCCAAGGCTTCGTTTACGAGACATCGGAGGCGGCCGAAGCCCGCTTCAAAGGCGAGACGGAGGGCTTCATCTACGCCCGCTACGGCAGCCCGACCAACGACATGTTCGAAAAGCGCATGTGCATGCTCGAAGGCGCCGAAGACGCCCGCGCCACGGCTTCCGGCATGGCTGCCGTCACCGCGGCGATCCTCTGCCAGCTGAAGGCGGGCGATCATATCGTCGCCGCGCGCGCCCTGTTCGGCTCCTGCCGCTGGGTCGTCGAGACGCTGGCGCCGAAATACGGCATCGACTGCACGCTGATCGACGGCCGGGATCTGGCGAACTGGGAAAAGGCGATCACGGCGAAGACCAAGGTGTTCTTCCTGGAAAGCCCGACCAATCCGACGCTCGAAGTGATCGATATCGCAGGCGTCGCCAAGCTCGCCAACCAGATCGGCGCTAAGGTCGTCGTCGACAACGTCTTTGCGACGCCGCTGTTCCAGAAGCCGTTGGAGCTCGGCGCCCATATCGTCGTCTATTCCGCCACCAAGCATATTGACGGGCAGGGCCGCTGCCTCGGCGGCGTCGTGCTTTCCGACAAGGAATGGATCGACGAGAACCTGCACGACTATTTCCGCCATACCGGCCCGGCGATGTCGCCTTTCAATGCCTGGACGCTGTTGAAGGGCATCGAGACGCTGCCGCTGCGCGTGCGCCAGCAGACCGAGAATGCGGCGAAGATCGCCGATTTCCTGGCCGAGCAAGGCAAGATCGCCAAGGTGATCTATCCCGGCCGCAAGGACCACCCGCAGGCCGATATCATCGCCAAGCAGATGACCGGCGGTTCGACGCTGGTCGCCTTCGAGCTGAAGGGCGGCAAGGATGCGGCCTTTGCGCTGCAGAACGCGCTCGAGATCGTCAAGATCTCCAACAATCTCGGCGACAGCAAGAGCCTGATCACCCATCCGGCGACGACGACGCACAAGAACCTGACGGATGAGGCGCGCGCCGAACTCGGCATTTCTCCGGGCACGGTCCGGCTTTCGGCCGGAATCGAGGATACCGACGACCTGATCGAGGATTTCGCGCGGGCGCTTGCCAAGGTTTCGGCCTGATCGACAATGGCGGCCGGACCCCACCCGGGTTCGGCCGGATCTCACCAAGGTGAGGCCGGGGGGAACAAGTTTGCCCGCCGGGGCGTTCCGAAACGGAATTAACACTGACAATTAGGCTTAACGATCGAAAACCTTTCGGATCACAGCCGTTTCAGCAATGATAATTGTTCCGTTTCTTGACGGACAGGGCCTCTTATAAGATACGGGTAACATATCTTGACTAAGGTGCAAGGCATGTATCGCGCCCTCACAAGAGAGATCGAAGTCGTCGTCGAGCCGTTCTATCTGGAGGAGCAATCCGATCCGGAAGACGATCGCTATGTCTGGGGTTACCGGATCGTCATCAGCAACAATTCCAACATAGCCGTTCGGCTGGTCAATCGTTACTGGAACATCACCGACCAGAACGGCCAGGTGGACGAGGTGACCGGTCCCGGCGTTGTCGGCGAACAGCCGCGGCTCGGCCCCGGCGACACCTACGAATATTCTTCCGGCTGCCCGCTCGATACGCCCTCAGGGCTGATGTTCGGCCATTACCAGATGGAAACGGACGAAGGAGAGATGTTCGATGTCGACATCCCCGCCTTTTCGCTGGATTCCCCGGGTCTGCTGCGGGTGCTTAACTGAGGCGCAACAATTGAGAGGTCATTTTCCGTCAGCGCCACGTTTCTGAGACGTCTTCGACGCCCGGCTTCTGGGAGATTGCTGAGACCTGCCCCTCATCCGCCTGCCGGCACCTTCTCCCCGCTCTTGCGGGGCGAAGGGGACGTGTCGCGACCTCTCCGTTTCCCACCAACCTTTCGTATGGCACGTCCCCTCGCCCCGTTTTTACGGGGAGAGGGTTAGGGTGAGGGGCAGCCATTCGCGCGAACCAAGCCTATTCGGCCGGCTGAAGCTCGGCCGGCTCGAAGCGGTAGGTGGTCGAGCAGAATTCGCAGGTGACGGCGATTTCGCCGTTTTCCTGGCTGGCTTCGATCTCCTCGGCCGAAAAGCCCTTCAGCACGCCCTTGATCTTGTCGCGCGAGCAGCTGCAGCGGTCGAAGACGGCGCGCGGTTCGTAGACGCGGACGCCACGCTCGTGGAACAGGCGAAACAGCAGCCGCTCGGTACCGACAAGCGGATCGGTGAGTTCATCGGCATCGATGGTCTCGACCAGCGAACGTGCTTCGAGCCAGGCGTCGTCCTCGCCGTGCGGGCGGCTGCCGGTGTCGCCGTCGCCGCCGTGGAGATCCGGCTGGCGCATGCGCTCCGGCGCTTCCGGCAGGAATTGGGCGACGAGGCCGCCTGCCCGCCAGCGATGGCGCGGCTTGCCGGCATCGTCACGATCGAAGAGCTCGGCCGCGGCAAGGCGGACGCGCGTCGGGATCTGCTCCGACTGGCGGAAATAGACGCCGGCAATTTCTTCCAGCGTCGTGCCGTCGAGCGGAACGATGCCCTGGTAGGGCTGGCTGAACTTGCCCTGGTCGATGGTAAAGGCGAGCACGCCCCTGCCGAGCAATTGCTCCGGCTCGGTTTCGCCTGACTCGATCGCCTTGTTGAGCAGCGCCCGATCGAAACGGGCATAGGCGCGGACATTCTCCGGCGTCGAGAAATCGGCGACGAGAAGATCGACCGGGCCGTCGCCCTTGGTCTGCACCGTGAACTTACCGTCGAACTTCAGCGAGGTGCCGAGCAGCACCGTCAGCACGACGACTTCGGCAAGCAGCCGAGCAACTGGCGCGGGATAATGATGGCGCTCGAGGATCGCATCGAGCATCGGGCCGAGCTGGACGGCGCGGCCGCGCACATCCAGCCCCTCCACCTGGAAGGGGACGACATGGTCATCGCCGGCGAAATCGAACTGGCCGAGGGCGGCTGCAGCTTCTGCCATGGCTTTCACTCCTAGTTTTCAGAGCGATGGGCCAGCGTGCCCTTCGCTCACGCGGTCGCAAGTTTGTGCGATTATGGTTCAGATCGCGCCCAGGCACCAAGCAAGAATCGACTTCTGCGCATGAAGACGGTTTTCCGCCTCATCGAAGACCACGGATTGCGGACCGTCGATCACTTCGTCCGTCACTTCCTCACCGCGATGGGCGGGCAGGCAATGCATGAACAATGCATCATTGCCGGCTTTTGCCATCAAGGCCGCGTTGACCTGATAAGGCTGGAAGACATTGTGACCCCGGGCCCGATGTTCCTGATTCATGGAGACCCAGGTATCGGTCACCACGCAATCGACGCCGGCGACCGCACGGTCGGCATCATGGCAAAGCATGATTTCGGCGCCCTCATTGCGGGCCCAGTTCAGATAGTGATCCTTTGGCTCCGAGCCAAGGGGTACGGCCATGTTCATGCGGTAGCCGAAACGCGCGGCACCCTCGACCAGCGAATGCAGCACGTTGTTGCCGTCGCCAGTCCAGGCGATGGTCTTGCCCTTGATCGGGCCGCGGTGCTCTTCGAAGGTCATAATATCGGCCATGATCTGGCAGGGATGGGTGTCATCCGTCAGCGCATTGATCACAGGCACGGTCGCGTGCTCGGCGAGCTCGACCAGCCGCGAATGCTCGGTGGTGCGGATCATGATCGCATCGACATAGCGCGACAGCACCTTGGCGGTGTCGCCGATCGTCTCGGCGCGGCCAAGCTGCATCTCGGTGCCGGACAGAAAGAGTGTTTCGCCGCCGAGCTGGCGCATGCCGACGTCGAAGGAGACGCGGGTGCGCGTCGACGGCTTCTCGAAGATCATCGCCAGCATCTTGCCGGCGAGCGGCTTATCGCCCTGGCCTGCCTTAAAGGCCTGCTTGCGGGAAAGCGCATCGTTCATGATGGTTCTGAGATCGGCTGATGTGACCGCCGAAAGATCTAGGAAATGTTTAGGGCTCATATCGTCTTCTTACCTGTGCTGCGCCCGAAGGCGGCAATCTCTTCAAGCCGTCTTCTTAACCTTGGAGGCGCGAATGCTCTCGGCGGCGCGCTCGACGCGGGCCAGACCCTCGCGGGCTTCCTCGGCGGTGACCACGAGCGGCGGAAGAAGGCGGATGACGTTGTCGCCGGCGGGCACGCCGAGCAGATGGGCGGCGCGGATCGCCTGCAGCAGTTCGGCTGAGGGAACGGCGGCCTTGATGCCGAGCAACAGCCCCTCGCCTCTGATATCCTCGATCACATCGGGATAACGATCCTTCAGCGAAGCGAGGCCCTGACGAAAGACAAGCGCTACGTCGCGCACATGCTGGAGGAAGCCATCGGCAAGGATGATGTCGAGCACGGCGCTGCCGACGGCCATGGCAAGCGGATTGCCGCCATAGGTCGAGCCATGGGTGCCGGCCTTCATGCCGGAGGCGGCCTCCGACGTGGCAAGGCAGGCGCCGAGCGGGAACCCGCCGCCGATGCCCTTGGCGACAGCCATGATATCGGGCGTGATACCCGACCATTCATGGGCGAAGAGCTTGCCGGTGCGGCCGACGCCGGTCTGGACCTCGTCGAGGATCAACAGCAGGCCGTTCTCGTCGCAGAGCTGGCGAAGCGCCCTCATGAACTCGTTGGTGGCAGGGCGCACGCCGCCCTCGCCCTGCACCGGCTCGATGAGGATGGCGGCCGTCGCATCGGTGATCGCGGCGCGAACCGCTTCGATGTCTCCGAAAGCCACCTGATCGAAACCCGGCGCCTTCGGGCCGAAGCCTTCGAGATATTTTTCCTGGCCGCCGGCGGCGATGGTCGCCAGCGTCCGTCCGTGGAAGGCGCCTTCGAAGGTGATGATATGGAAGCGCTCGGGATGACCCTTGGAAAACTGATAGCGGCGCGCCGTCTTGATCGCGCATTCGAGCGCCTCGGCGCCCGAATTGGTGAAGAACACCTTGTCGGCGAAGGTGGCGTCCGTCAGCCGTTTTGCCAGACGCTCCTGGCCGGGGATCTCATAGATGTTCGACAGGTGCCAAACCTTGTCGGCCTGCTCCTTCAGCGCGCCGACAACATGCGGATTGCTGTGGCCGACGGAGGTGACGGCGACGCCGGCGCCGAAATCGAGATATCGCTCGCCAGTTTCGGTGATCAGCCATACGCCCTCGCCTCGCTCGAACCGCAGCGGGGCACGAGAATAGGTGTCATAAAGCGGCGCGGCTTCAGCCATGGCGCGATCTCCATCAAAGTTGCCGGGCAATGACTCCGGCTAAGGAAACCAGGCCCGAAAAATCAAAAATGCCGCCTTGCGGCGGCGAGTGGCACTATTTCCTTTTCGCGCTGCAATGTCAACAAAACGGCGCCCTTAGCGTATGCAGCAAGAGTGTACAGCGGCATTTCCAGTCATCAACAGGCATTATTGCAGAAATGACACGCAGGGGCAGCAAGTTGGGGAAAACTACGAATTCGATTCATCCGGATTCATGCGACTCTTGTCACGGAGTCAGGCTCACACTAGGTTAAAGATCAATTACTAGACTGCATGCGGCGGAACTAGTCACCAAAATTGATCAAGCGTTTCTTGTTTCGGAGCTCCCGGGACAACGGTGAGGGATTCTGCCATCACCAACGCAGAAGGTGGAGACAGGGCATGAACTGGACAGACGAGCGGGTCGAGAAACTCAAGAAACTTTGGGCCGAAGGACTGAGCGCCAGCCAGATCGCTGCGCAGCTTGGCGGGGTCAGCAGAAACGCGGTCATCGGCAAAGTGCACCGGCTGTGCCTTCCCGGCCGTGCCAAGGCCGGCGGCACCAACACCGCGGCGCGAACGCCGAAGCGCAATACCTCGGCGCCGCGCGCGCCGAACTACGCCTCACGGGTCACCACCCGCACCGTTACCCGCCAGCAGGGCGCGACCATGCTGAAGGAAGAGATCGAGATCGAAACGATCGAGGAAATGGAATACGTGCCGAGAGGCAATGTGGTCGTGCCGATTTCGCGACGCCTCGGCCTGACGGAGCTGACCGAACGCACCTGCAAGTGGCCGGTCGGCGATCCGCTGAAGGACGACTTCCATTTCTGCGGCTGCGAATCCCCCGACAATTCGCCTTATTGCGGCTATCACCAGAAGCTTGCCTACCAGCCGGTCAACGAACGCCGCCGGGCGGCAGCCCGGGCCAGCTGAGCGGGTGATCATTGCTAGAATGACGAAACGGGCCAAGTGGCCCGTTTTTTTGTAATTGGATGGAAGCTGTCGGGCGTTCAGTTCGTTGAGAACGCCGACTTGCCCTTATCCGGCTGCCGCCACCAACCAGGGTCGCGCCATGGGTCTCGACCCTTCCTCCGGTTCTCAAAGGGGCGAAGGGACATGCCGCAACATCTCGATTCCCTCTTCTCCCCTCGGGGAGAAGGTGCCCGTAGGGCGGATGAGGGGGGCCGGGGAAGCCGGTCTTTCTTATAACACCATGAGGGCTTCGACCGCGTTGGCGTCGTTTCGACCGTGTTCGGGGCGCAGCCGTTCGGCATGTGGGATAGGTTATCACGGAAAGAGTGTGCCGTGTGGCCCCCTCATCCGCCTGCCGGCACCTTCTCCCCGAGGGGAGAAGAGATTGTGCCGCAACCTTCTCCGTCCCCACCAACCTTTCGCAGGGCACGTCCCCCTCACCCAGAACGAAAGCCCTCAGGCTTCCATCGAATAGCCGGCGCCGCGGACGGTGCGGATGACGTCTTGCATGTTGGAGAAATTCAGCGCCTTGCGCAGGCGGCCGACATGGACGTCGACGGTGCGCTCGTCGACATAGATATCGTGGCCCCAGACGCCATCCAACAGCTGCGAGCGGGAGAAGACCCGGCCCGGCGACGACATCAGGAATTCCAGCAGGCGGAATTCGGTGGGGCCGAGGCGGACTTCACGGGTCTTGCGATGGACGCGATGAGTTTCGCGGTCGAGCTCGATGTCACCGCATTTCAGCACCGTCGACAGCACCTCGGGACGGGCGCGGCGCAGCATCGCCTTGACGCGGGCAACGAGTTCGGGAGTCGAGAAGGGCTTGACGACATAATCGTCGGCGCCCGTCGACAATCCGCGGACACGCTCGCTCTCTTCGCCGCGCGCCGTCAGCATGATAATCGGCAGGCGCTCGGTTTCCGGCCGCATGCGCAGCCGCCGGCAAAGCTCGATGCCGGAGACCCCGGGCAGCATCCAATCGAGGATAAGAAGATCTGGCGTGCGCTCCTGAAGCCGCATTTCGGCTTCGTCGCCACGAAGGATGGTATCGACCTCGAAGCCTTCCGCTTCGAGATTGTAGCGAAGAAGCACGCTGAGGGCTTCCTCGTCTTCAACAACTGCAACTCTCGGGATCATGCGTATCGGTCTCCTCGCGCATGATCCTTAAACCGGGGGTGATTTAAGCAATGCATCCTGCGCAAACTCAGAAATTGGCTGCGACCTCTTTGCGCGCCCGGACGGGCGCGCACGCAATTGACTGGTCCGGGCGCCTGGCCCGGACGGTTATTCCGTGACCGCGCCGACGGTGTTGGCGCTGTCGTCCTTCGGACGGTCGCCTTCCGGCTGCGCGCCTGTCGTCATGTAAAAGATCGTTTCGGCGATGTTGGTGGCGTGGTCGCCGATGCGCTCGATGTTCTTGGCGCAGAAGAGAAGATGCGTGCAACTGGTGATGTTGCGCGGATCTTCCATCATGTAGGTCAGGAGCTCGCGGAACAGCGAGGTGTACATCGCGTCGATCTCGTTGTCGCGTTCGCGGATCGCATTCGCCTTGTCGGCGGAACGATTGGTGTAGACGTCGAGCACTTCCTTGAGCTGGACGAGCGCCAGCTCGGACAGATGCTCGAGGCCGCGGGCGAGCTTGCGGGGAACGCCGGTGCTTTGGACGGCGATGACGCGCTTGGCAGTGTTCTTGCCGAGGTCGCCGACGCGTTCGAGATCGGCGGCGATGCGGATCGAACCCATGATTTCGCGCAGGTCCGCAGCCATCGGCTGACGGCGGGCAATGGTGACGATCGCCTTGTCGCCGATTTCGCGTTCGGCGTGATCGAGGATCACGTCGTCGGAGATGACCTTCTGCGCCAGCGCGGTATCGCCATTGACGAGCGCCCGGACGGATTCGGCGACCATCTGCTCGGCCAGACCGCCCATTTCGGAAATCCGCCTGGACAGGAACTTCAGATCATCATCATAAGCAGAATAAATATGTGTCGATGCCATGGGGCTTTATCCTCGAATAACGGGAAGGCTTGGTGTCGCCAAAATCAGCCGAAACGACCCATGATGTAGTCCTGGGTGCGCGGGTCGTCGGGATTGGTGAACATCTTGTCGGTGTCGTTTTCCTCGACAAGATTGCCAAGGTGGAACATGGCGGTGCGCTGCGAGACACGCGCGGCCTGCTGCATGGAGTGGGTGACGATGACGATCGTGTAGTTCTCGCGCAACTCGTGGATCAGTTCCTCGACCTTGGCGGTGGCGATCGGGTCGAGCGCCGAGCAGGGCTCGTCCATGAGGATGACCTCAGGGCTGACGGCAACGGCACGGGCAATGCAGAGGCGCTGCTGCTGACCGCCGGACAGGCCGGTGCCGGATTCATGCACGCGGTCCTTGACTTCGTTCCAGAGACCGGCGCGCTGCAGGCTGGTCTCGACGATCTGGTCGAGGTCGGCCTTCGACTTGGCAAGGCCATGGATGCGCGGGCCGTAGGAGACGTTTTCGTAGATCGTCTTCGGGAACGGGTTCGGCTTCTGGAAGACCATGCCGACGCGGGCGCGAAGTTCGACGACGTCGATATCGGGATCATAGATATCGTCGGTATCAAGCGTGATCTTGCCGGTGACGCGGCAGCCGTCGATCGTGTCGTTCATGCGGTTGAGGCACCGCAGGAAGGTTGACTTGCCGCAGCCGGACGGGCCGATCAGGGCGGTTACGGTGTTTTCGCGGACGTTCAGGTTCACATCGAAAAGCGCGCGCTTCTCGCCATAGTAAACCGAGACTTCCTTTCCGATCATCTTATACGGGACGTTGCTCATCTTGCGATCCAGCGCCTTTTCAACTGCAGCTTCCGTCAACATGTTCATGATGTTTAACTCCGTTTACCAGCGGCGCTCGAAGCGACGACGCAAGAGGATGGCGCCCATGTTCATGACGATCAGGAACAGGAGCAGGACGATGATGGCACCCGAAGTACGCTCAACGAAGGCACGTTCGGCCTCGTTGGCCCACATATAGACCTGTACGGGCAGAGCCGTCGAGGGATCGAGCGGTGTCGTCGGCGCGTTGGCGACGAAGGCGACCATGCCAATCAGGAGCAGCGGCGCGGTTTCGCCGAGCGCGTGCGCCAGGCCGATGATCGTGCCGGTGAGGATGCCTGGCATGGCGAGCGGTAGAACATGGTGGAACACCATCTGCATCTTCGACGCCCCGAGGCCGAGCGCTGCGGCGCGGATCGACGGCGGCACGGCGCGCAGAGCCGCACGCGTGGCGATGATGATCGTCGGCAGGGTCATCAGCGTCAGCACCAGGCCGCCAACCAGCGAAGCCGAGCGCGGCAGGCCGATGAAGTTGATGAAGACGGAAAGACCGAGCAGGCCGTAGACGATGGAAGGAACCGCGGCGAGGTTGTTGATATTGACCTCGATCAGGTCCGTCAGCTTGTTCTTCGGCGCGAACTCCTCGAGATAGATCGAGGCGGCGACGCCGATCGGCAGAGCGAGCACGAGGACGATCAGCATCAGGTAGAGCGAGCCGATCAGGGCGACGCCCAGGCCTGCGGCCTCCGGACGGCTGGAATTGCCGTTGACGAAAAGGCCGGTGTTGAACTGCTTGTGGAGAGCGCCGCTCGCCTTCAGCTCGTTCATCCAGCCGACCTGCTTGTCGTTGACCTTGCGGTTCTTCTCATCGACCGAGAGATCGATCTGGCCCTTGCTGGCGCTGTCGACATTGGCGTCGGCGAGCAGGGTGACGTCGACCGTCCTGCCGATGATCGACGGATCGGCGATCACCATATCGCGCAGCTGAATCGGAGCGCTCTTCGACAGCATGGCGGATGCATCGCGCACGTCGGGACGGCTCGAGGCATTGATGTTCAGCTGCTTGACGATCGCGTCACGCAGGAGAACCGGATAGTTGGCGGCGATCAGCACCGAAGGGTCGGTCGCACGCTTGTTGTTCGGATCGATCGCCTTCTCGGAAAATTCGATCGGCAGGGTGATCGCCGTCTGCTGGAAGGCGGTATAGCCTTTGCCGATCACCGTCCACAGCAGGATGAAGAGGAAGACGAGACCGAAGGTGATGGCGGCGATGCCATAGGCCTGGAACCGGCGCTCGGCAGCATAGCGGCGCTTGATGCCGATATCGCGGCGCGCGGGCGCCGTGGAAACGGTGACGCCTGATGTGGGAGAAACAATATCCGTCATTCGTACTGCTCCCGGTATTTGCGCACGATGTAGAGCGCATAGATATTGAGGCAAAGCGTGATGCAGAACAGCGTGATGCCAAGGGCAAAGGCAACCAGCGTCTGCGGCGAGGTGAACTCAAGGTCGCCGGTCAACTGATTGACGATCTTGACGGTCACCGTCGTCATCGGCTCGAAGGGATTGATCTGGATGCGGGCGGCGACGCCGGCGGCCAGCACGACGATCATGGTTTCGCCGATGGCGCGCGAGGCCGTCATCAGCAATGCGCCGACGATGCCGGGAAGGGCTGCCGGCAAGACCACTTTCTTGATGGTTTCGGAGCGTGTGGCACCAAGACCGAGCGAACCGTCACGCAGTGACCGCGGCACGGCGGTGATGATGTCGTCCGACAGCGAGGACACGTAGGGAATCAGCATGATGCCCATGACGATGCCGGCCGTCAGAACGCTCTGCGCCTGGATGAAATTGCTGTAATTGCCGGACAGAAGGCCGCTAATCTGGGCGGAGAAATCGCGCAGGAACGGACCGACGGTGACGAGCGCGAAGAAGCCATAGACGATCGTCGGAATGCCGGCCAGCACTTCAAGCAGCGGCTTGGCGACCCCGCGCAACTTCGGCGAGGCGTATTCGGCCATGTAGATGGCGGCGAAGAGGCCGACCGGCACGGCGACCAGCATGGCGACCAGGCCAATATAGATCGTTCCGAGCAGCAGCGGGATGAGGCCGAACTGACCGAAGGACGAGCTGCCGGCGCCGGCAAAGCGCGGATCCCAGACGGTGCCGAAGAAGAAGTCCATGGCGGGAACGGCGGCAAAGAAGCGGGCGGCTTCCGACAGCATGGAGAACACGATGCCGATCGTCGTCAGAATGGCGATCGAGGAGGCGAGCAGCAGGCCCCAGAGCATGACGCGCTCGACCCGGTTGCGGGCGCGGAAGCGCGGAGCAATGGAGCGCAACGCATAGAAGGCGCCAGCAATGGCGAGAGCGAAGACAACAGCCGTCATGGCGATGCGGCTCGTCATGCTCAGGGCATTGAGCTTTTTGGCGGCGTCGAGCATGTAAGGCAGCGGCTGGCTGGCAAGCGGCACACCCTTTTCGAGGAGCTTGGCCTGCAGGGCAGCCGGATCGTTGGCGACCGCCGCAGTTTCATCCGAAGTCAGCATTGTCAGGCCGCGGGCCACCGTCGCCACCGTCGAATAGCCAAGATCCTGCTCGACCGAGACTTGCGCCTTGATGTCGTCAGGGAAAGCACCGCGAACCGAGGACTGGATGATGCCGGGGCTGATGGAGAGCCAGAGGCAGAGGACGATGAAGGCAGGAAGAACCGCCCAGATCGCCGCATAGGCGCCGTAATAGGCTGGCCGTGAATGCAAAGCGGAGGATCGGCCTCCGGCAAGCGCCGTGGCCCGGCTGCGCGCGACCAGATAGGCGGCGGCGCCGATCACCCCAAGGCACAAAAGTATGATGGATGTGCTCATTCGATACGTCCCCAGGCCTATAGCCCCCAAAAAGCCCGGCAGCTTCATCAGCCTGCCTTCGGCTTCCAATCACGGAGAAGGAATTCCAACCCTGCAGCTCCAGAACCGCCAGCGCGCAGGGACATAAGACAATGCCGGCGCGGGCTGAAAGGCGCTGCGCCGGCAAAGTGATTACATGGACTTGCCGGCTTCGACGTCCTTGCGGATGACGTCGCGTTCAGCATCCGGAGCGGCAACGAGGCCGTATTCGGCGAGCGGACCGTCAGGGCCGATCATCTGGTCGGATACGAAGAAGTTGACGTATTCCTTCAGGCCAGGAACGGCGCCGAGATGTGCCTTCTTGACGTAGAAGAACAGCGGGCGGGAAACCGGGTAGGTGCCGTTCGCGATCGTTTCGGTGGACGGAACGATACCGCTCATGCTCGCAACCTTGAGCTTGTCGGCATTGTTTTCGTAGAAGGAAAGGCCGAATACGCCGACGCCGGTCTTGTTGGCGGCGATGCGTGCGAGGGTTTCCGGATAGTCGCCGTCGATGTCGACTGCAACGCCGTCCTTACGGACTGCGACGCAGGCCTTGCCCTGGGCAGCCTTGTCGGCGATTTCCTTGGCGATGACGTCGATTGCGCCAGAGGCCTTGCAGCCGGCGGCGAGCACGTTCTGTTCGAAGACTTCGCGGGTGCCGTGCTTTTCGCCCGGGATGTAGACGGCGATATCAACAGCCGGAAGCTTCGGGTTGACTTCCGACCACTTCTTGTACGGATTAGCGACAAGCTTGCCGTCAACGACGACCTGGGCTGCGAGGGCCTTGTAGATGTCGGCAGGAACATAAGCGACGTCAGGGTTGGAAGCGTCGGTTGCGAAGACGATGCCGTCGTAGCCGATCTTGACTTCCTGGATGTCGGTTACGCCGGCGGCCTTGCAGGCTTCGGCTTCGTTCTTGTTGATCGGACGCGAAGCGTTCGCAATGTCGATAGTGTCTTCACCAACACCCTTGCAGAATTCCTTCAGACCAGCGCCCGTGCCGCCGGATTCAACGACCGGCGTCTTGAAGTTGGTGAAGGTTTCGCCGAAGGACTCGGCAACGATCTTTGCGTAAGGCAGGACGGTGGACGAACCAGCGATCTGAATCTGGTCGCGGGCGACGGCAGCGCCAGCGAAAGCAGCAGTTGCAGCGAGCGCGGCAACGGTGAGCTTGAAGGTGTTCATGTAAATCTCCCGGTATTTGGGCTTGTGTGAGTGCGGCCTTAGAGAGGCCCTCGCATGCCTTTTTTCATCGGCGAGACTCTCTTAGCGCTTTATGCACCGTCCTTTTATGTCAAAGCCGTGAAACATTTGTGACAGGTTAAGCTGTTGATTTGTAAGGTTATATTCTGAATTGACCGATCGATCATGTCGGGCGACCGGCAAAGTTCGGTGGTCAGTCCACCTCGCGTTGTAAAAACCAGCCGCACAGCAGAGACGGGCAGTGAGGCGGCGGCTTTCCGCGTCCGCCGTTTCATTAACGTTGTTCCGCGGTGATTTGGGGCCGGCGGAGGTACATGGCGGGGGCATCTCGATTCCCTCTTCTCCCCAGCGGGGAGAAGGTGCCCGTAGGGCGGATGAGGGGGCCGGCGAAGCCGGTCTTTCCAATAACCCGTGAACCGTGCAGGCGTCGCCTCGACCATCGTCAAGGCCCTTGGGCAGGCGTGGCGGGATAGGTGAATTGCGTGAGAGGTCTGCCGTGCGGCCCCCTCATCCGCCTGCCGGCACCTTCTCCCCGAGGGGAGAAGAGGACATGCCGCGACCTCTCCGTTCCCCGCCCAGTTCTCATAGAGCATTGCGTCAGAACCGCACCGTAAAATTGGTGCCCTTGCCGACTTCCGACTTGACGATCAGCCGTGCCCGGTGGCGGGTGAGGATGTGTTTGACGATGGCAAGGCCGAGGCCGGTGCCCTTTTTCGAGCGGCTGTCCTCGATGCTGACGCGATAGAAGCGCTCCGTCAGGCGCGGCACATGCTCGGCCGGAATGCCTGGGCCCTTGTCGACGATGCTGACCTCGACCGGCTGGCCGGTGCCGTTCTTCAGCCAGACATCGACGACCTCGCCCTCCTGGCCGTATTTGCAGGCGTTTTCCATCAGGTTCTCGAAGACTTGGACAAGCTCGTCGCGGTCTCCGAGCACCTCGACCTTGCCGTCGGGCAGATGCAGGTTGATGACGACGCCGACATCCTTTGCCAGCGGCACCAGCGCATCTCTGACATGACCGAGCAGCGGCACCAGATCGACCTTCTCATCCGGGGCGATGTGCGATTTCAGCTCCAGGCGCGAGAGCGACAGCAGGTCGTCGACCAGCCGGCTCATGCGCGTCGTCTGATCGAGCATGATGTTGAGGAAACGCGCCTGCGCCTTCAGATCGTTCTTCGCCGGCCCCTGGATGGTTTCGATGAAGCCGCGCAGCGAGGCAAGCGGCGTGCGCAGCTCGTGGCTGGCATTGGCGACGAAATCCGAGCGCATGCGATCGATGCGGCGGACCTCCGATATATCGCGGAAGGAGAGGATAAAATAGCGCTCATGCGGGCCGTCATCGGCTGCGAATTCTATGGGCGCGCTGCGGACGATATAGACGCGCTCGGACGGCAGCCGCTCGGCATGCTCTATCTGGTTCGGCGCATTAGTGGCGATGGTTTCGCGCACCATGTCGAGCACGCCGGGCGAGCGCATACGGGCCGATATATGGGCGCCGAGCGCCACTTCGCCAAAAGCTTTCTCGGCAGCGCGGTTCTGGAAGAGCACCGAGGCGTCGTCCGACAACACCATGACCGGGATATCGAGGCCGGAGAGCGTGGCGGAAACCTCCGGCAGGCGGCTTGGCGGCGCCTCAGGCTCGATCTCCACCGGCGGGGCCGGTTCGGCCTCGATGATCGGCGCCTCATTGAAAAGCGCGGTGAGGATCATCACAAGCAGGAGGACAAGCACAACCCACTTGTTCATGCCGGCGGCAAGCGCGGCGAGCGCGCTGAGGATCGCCGCAAGCAGCACCGGCCGTTCGCGCCTTATGCGCGCCAACAGGCTTTTTCTCCACGGAATTTCGTCTGGCAAGTGCCCTCGCGGCGTCGATTCGTTTTTCTCTATATTGAACTCTGCCTGATAGCGGCAATTCATGACAGAAGTTTTCGGGTGGCCGCACCTCAAGCGAAAGGCCGCAGCCGAAACCCACGAAAAATGATCGGCCGCCCGTGAAAGATTTGATTTTCAACGGTAACTATGTTCGCCTGCAGAAAGAGAACAATCAGGCCGAGGAGCACCATATGGACGAGAAGGTCGAAAACAGGGCCGTGGAGCTGGAGATCCGCGGAAAGAAACGCATCTTCGATGTCGACGATCCTACCCTGCCGGCCTGGGTCGAGGAACGCGCACTGGAATCCGGCGACTTTCCCCACAAGAGGAAGCTCAAGGAGGAGGACTATCTGGAGCAGTTGGAAAAGCTGCAGATCGAACTCGTCAAGGTGCAGTTCTGGCTGCAGGCTACCGGCAAGCGGGTGATGGCGCTGTTCGAGGGGCGCGACGCTGCCGGCAAGGGCGGTGCGATCTCGGCCTCCTCGGCGCATATGAACCCACGCCTTGCGCGCGTCGTGGCGCTGACCAAGCCGACCGAGCGCGAACAGGGGCAATGGTATTTCCAGCGTTATGTCGCGCAGTTTCCGACATCAGGCGAATTCGTGCTGTTCGACCGCTCCTGGTACAACCGCGCCGGCGTCGAGCCGGTCATGGGTTTCTGCACGCCGCAGCAATATGAGGACTTCCTCAAACAGGCGCCGCAACTCGAAAAGATCATCGCCCATGAGGGCATCTTCTTCTTCAAATTCTATCTCGATATCGGCCGCGAGATGCAGTTGAAGCGTTTCCACGATCGCCGGCATGATCCGCTGAAGGTCTGGAAACTGTCGTCGATGGACATCGCAGCGCTGACGAAATGGGACGATTACAGCGACAAGCGCAACCGGATGCTCAAAGAAACCCATACGGATTTCGCGCCCTGGACAGTAATCCACGGCAATGACAAGCGGCGGGCGCGCCTCGAACTCATCCGCCACATGCTGAACAGGATGGATTATGACGGCAAGGACAAACAGGCGCTCGGCACGGTCGATGCAGAGATCATCGGCTCAGGGCCTGGATTTCTGAAATAGGCGCCGCGCGGAGTTACCGGCTCTGCCGGGACCGAGGTCACCGGCTCCGCCGGGACCGAGGTCACTGCCCCGGCAGGATGCGGATGGCGAAGAGGTTGATGCCGCGCGCCTTGCCGTCGAGATCGCTGTTGATCGTCAGCGTGCCCGGCGAATTCGGCGCCAGCGAGCGGTCGAACTTTACCTGCAGCAGCGCATCCGACTTTTCCCGGGTGACGTTGAAGCGATGGCGGGCGCAATTGCCGAGCGTCTGGAAATTGCACTCGACGGTGACCTGGGTCGGCTCGTCGCTGGTCGACTGCAGCGTCAGCGCGATCGTCGAGGATTTGCCGGCCAACTGCTGCAGCACCGAAGGGGGAACGCTGATCGAGACATTGCCATCGGCTGCACCGCTTTCGGAAATCAGCCGGACGGCGGGGCCATCATTCTCGTCGATTTTTTCGATGCGCGCCCGCGGGCCGCTTTGAATCTTGTCGGCGTCCTCAGGCTTGAACAGCGGGATCCAATCGGCCGAGAAACTGTTCTGCGGATCGATGGTCACCGGCTCATCGGTGTGAGAGCCCGCATTCCCGGCGCTGTCGTCATTGCCGGTGAAATCCTCGGGCTGGGTGCTTGCCGGCGGATTGGCAACGCTGGTGTCGCGCTCGGCCGCCGTCATCAGCAGGCCCGATGTATGTGCCCACCAGGCGCCGATGCCGATGAAGGCGAGCAGGACGCACCAGACGAGCAGCCTCGAAAAAAACTTGCGCGGCTTGCGGCGGCCTGCAGCCCGCTCCGGGCGGAAATCCATATTGGTGGCACGCTGACCGCGGGCAAGCCGCTCCTCGCCGACGGGGGCGGCAGCCAGGTGATCGGCATTGCCGGCATGCACATCGTCGAGGCTGGACTCGTCGCCGCGGCTGAAGGCCACCTCGGGGGTGCGGGTTTCGCCTGCGGGCACGGGACTATCGATAAGGCTGTCGATATCGGCCACGTCACCGCGCGGAACCGGCGGCGCCGGCATTTCCACGACCGGCGGCACGGGCACTTCAGGCGGCCTCTGGCGGGGGTGAAGGCGCTCGCGCTCCTCGCCTTCGATGGCGTGGATGGTGCTTTCCAGGCGATGGCGGTGATGGGCGACGACTTCGGTGTCGGTGATATCCTGCTTGCGCAGGCCGGCTTCCAGCGCCTGGCGGGCCGACTGATAGATCCTCGCTCGAACCTCCGGATTATCGCGATCGGAATTTTCGAGCGCAGTTCTGATGGCCGTTTCTAATCCGCTCACGTCAAGTCCTTCACCTTGAATTCGGCATCGGACTGCAATCCCCGCCGTTCTCCATCAAAATTCGGTAGCGGCAAGTGCGGCAAACCGCAAGCCTTGCGAGGGCGGGCCGCAGTTGATCGGCGGGGATAGTCGGCAGGTTTCACCGCTTGCGGGCCTTATTATATGAGCTTTCTCGGACGTATATATTCCGGCTGAAATCGACGAAGGCATGGCAGCCGCTCTTTTATCGCATTTTCATCCCTGTTATGAGATTGACGTTTTCGTAAACGTCAGTGGAAGCGGTGAACCATGGCCCTGCCCCCGATCCTCAAGGACAGATTGAGACTGCCGGTCATCGGCTCGCCGCTGTTCATCATCTCGCATCCGGCGCTGACGCTGGCGCAATGCAAGGCAGGCATCGTCGGAGCGTTTCCGGCGCTGAACGCCCGGCCGGAAAGCCAGCTCGACGAATGGCTGGCCGAGATTACCGAGGAGCTTGCCCGCCACGACACCGCCCATCCCGAGCGGCCGGCCGCGCCCTTTGCCGTCAACCAGATCGTCCACATGTCGAACAAGCGGTTGGAGCACGACCTGTCGCTCTGCGTCAAATACAAGGTGCCGATCGTCATCTCCTCGCTCGGCGCCGTGCCCGAGGTCAACGCCGCCGTGCACTCCTATGGCGGCATCGTGCTGCATGACATCATCAACAACCGCCATGCCCATTCGGCGATCCGCAAGGGAGCCGACGGGCTGATCGCAGTTGCCGCCGGGGCCGGCGGCCATGCCGGCACGCTGTCGCCCTTTGCCCTCGTCCAGGAAATCCGCGAATGGTTCGACGGGCCGCTGCTGCTGGCCGGCGCCATCGCCACCGGCGGCGCCATCCTCGCCGCAGAAGCGATGGGCGCCGACATGGCCTATATCGGCTCGCCCTTCATCGCAACGCAAGAGGCGCGCGCCGCGGACGCCTACAAGCAGGCGATCGTCGAAGGCGCCGCTGGCGATATCGTCTATTCCAACTATTTCACCGGCGTGCACGGCAACTATTTGAAGCCCTCGATCGTGGCTGCCGGCATGGACCCCGACAACCTGCCCTTAGCCGATGCCTCGAAGATGGATTTCGAGCAGGCTATCGGCGGCGCCAAGGCCTGGAAGGACATCTGGGGCAGCGGCCAGGGCATCAGCGCCATCAAGGCCGTCGAGCCGGTCAAAAAATTGGTCGACCGGCTGGAGGCCGAATACAGGGCGGCGCGCGCCCGGCTGGCGCTCTGAGGCGCGCCTTCTGGCCCCCCCCCTCTTTTTTGCCAAAGCCATGACAGGGTGCTTGAATTCTTCGATCAATGCCTGTATCAGCGCCATGCAAATCGCAGGCCGCATGCTTCGGCCGCGAGGGGCCGCTTTAGCTCAGGTGGTAGAGCACATCATTCGTAATGATGGGGTCGCAGGTTCGAGTCCTGCAAGCGGCACCATTTCTTTTCAAGCACTCCGGCCGGCTCCAATTTTCTCGCTCATCCTATTACATGATTTCCTAAATCGGAATCGATTTAAGGAATTATGCAGCAATTCAAAGTGTTACAGCGTCTTCGCGTCTGAAAAGACGCGTGGCGCCTCGGCTAGTGACGAAGCTCGTCTGCGTCAAATGACAACGGGAACGTTCGCTCCCATGGCCGAATAATACGACCTTCTGTTTCAGGGCCAAATCGGCCCAACAGCGATTGTGATGGACGATCTAGTCTATTTTAGCGTGTGCACGCTCGCAGAACTGATTGCCTTTCAACGCTTTGTGGAGCACCATCATCGGCACGGCCGGGGGGATGGAACAATGGGACAACTCACGAGCACGGAGCGGGGGTTTGCGGCAGCTATACTTATCGCTTTGATGGTTGTCGGCGTCGCGATGGCCGCTGCTGGCCGCTTTGATCCCTTCGGCATACACGGCGTTATCGTCTTCGTGTATTGCGGCGCGTTGTTCTGCTACATCCTGACTTTGGCTTTCAGCGAAGAACCGGATGCTTCGCGTTTTTTCAGCTACTATGACGATCCGATCAAGGTCGGCGTGGCCCTCACATTGGCGTGGGCGGTCTTTGGTATGTTCATCGGCGTCTGGGCAGCCGCACAGCTTGCCTGGCCGAGCCTGAATTTTGATACGGCGTGGTCGAGCTTCGGTCGTATACGGCCCGCCCATACCACAGGGGTGATCTTCGGCTTCGGCGGAAACGCTTTGATCGCGACATCATTCCATGTCGTACAGCGAACATCGCGCGCAAGGCTGGCCGATCAACTCTCGCCGTGGTTCGTGATCTTCGGCTTCAACCTTTTCTGTCTGATCGCGGTCAGCGGGTATTTCATGGGCGTTACCCAGTCCAAGGAATACGCGGAAGCGGAATGGTACGCCGACCTCTGGCTCGTGATCGTTTGGATCGCCTATTTCGCGCTCTTCGTACGCACCTTGGCGCGGCGCAAGGAACCCCACATCTACGTGGCCAACTGGTATTATCTCGCCTTCATCATCGTGGTGGCGATCCTCCATATCGTCAACAACCTGGCGGTGCCGGTATCGTTCGGACACGCCAAAAGCTACACGGTCTGGCCCGGTGTACAGGATGCGATGGTCCAGTGGTGGTACGGGCACAACGCCGTGGCGTTTTTTCTGACGTCGGGCTTCCTTGGGATGCTCTACTATTATCTGCCGATCCGCGCCGAGCGGCCGATTTTTTCCTATCGATTGTCCATTCTCAGCTTCTGGGGGATCACCTTCTTCTACATGTGGGCGGGGTCCCACCATCTCCATTACACCGCGCTGCCTATCTGGGTGCAAAACCTTGGAATGACGTTCTCGGTCATGCTGCTCGTTCCGTCGTGGGCGTCGGCCGGGAACGCGTTGCTCACGTTGAACGGGGCTTGGCATCGCGTGCGTGACGACGCCACTCTTCGCTTCATCATGATGGCGGCGTTTTTCTACGGTCTGTCGACATTCGAAGGGTCTTTCATGGCAATCAGACCCGTCAACTCACTGTCTCATTATACCGATTGGACGGTCGGACATGTTCATGCCGGTGCGCTAGGCTGGGTTGCCATGATAACGTTCGGCGCGTTCTACACACTCGTTCCATCGATCTGGAAACGCGAAAGGATGTATTCTGCAGCCCTGGTCGAAGTCCACTTCTGGTTGGCGCTTGCAGGCACGCTCATCTACGTCTTCGCCATGTGGAATTCCGGCATCATCCAGGGCTTGATGTGGCGCACATATTCAGCCGACAACACCCTGGTCTATTCATTCGTCGACAGTCTGCTGGCGATGCATCCCTACTATATCGCACGCGCTTTCGGAGGGCTGCTTTTCCTCCTTGGGGCGATCGTGGCGAGCTTCAATATCTGGATGACTGTCCGAACGGCTCCCGCCGTGGGAGCAGTTCATGACGCGCCCCTGACTTCGGGCCTTCTCGAAAATGCGCCGGCGGAGTGAGAGATGAGCGAACCTCTGCATGGAAGACTGGAACGGACGGCCGTCGGGTTTATGCTGGCTATCGTTGTGGCGGGAAGCGTCGGCGGGCTTGTCGAAATCGCCCCGCTGTTCACGATCCACGAGACGGTCGAGGACGCCCCCGACATGAGAGTGTACACACCCCTCGAGGCGGCGGGCCGGAACATCTATGTGCGAGAAGGCTGTTACGCCTGCCACAGCCAGATGATCAGAACGCTGCGGGACGAGGTCGAGCGGTACGGTCCTTATTCTCTTGCGGTCGAATCCAAGTATGACCATCCCATGTTGTGGGGATCAAAGCGCACCGGTCCCGATCTGGCGCGCATCGGCGGTAAGTATTCCGATCTCTGGCACGTGGCCCATTTGATCAACCCTCGCGAGGTCGTCCCGGAATCCAACATGCCGTCCTATCAATGGTTGGCGACAACCCCGCTCGATCTGGCCGATCTGCGTGACCAACTGGCGGCCCTGAGAACCGTGGGAGTGCCCTATACGGACGAGATGGTCGCAAACGCGTCTGCCGATGCCTTCGGCCAGGCCAATCCAGACAGCGAACAGTCCTCAGGCGTCACGGAACGTTATGGGCAGGACACGCAGGTTTCCGCGTTTGACGGCGTAAAAACCAGCGTGACGGAAATGGACGCGATGGTCGCCTATCTGCAGGTGCTTGGTCGGCTCACGAAGGCTGCCTATCAGAACACTGCGGCACCGGAGCAGGTGCCGAACCCCAACAATTGATTCCTCAGGGGATTTGAAATGGATCTTAGCCACGAAACCATGTTGGAACTGTCCAAGGTTTGGGGCCTGTTCTATCTCATTCTGTTTTCGATCGGGGTGATCATCTACACCTTCTGGCCTTCCAACAAGGCGCGTTTCGATCGGGCGGAAACGGACATATTCGATAAGGACGACACCCCATGGCGATAGAGGAAGTCGATCCCGTAACAGGCCGGAAGACGACGGGACACATTTGGAACGGCATCAAGGAGCTCGATACTCCTGTACCGCGCGGGGTTCTGCTCTTCCTCATCATCACCCACCTGTTCGCCGCTCTCTGGTGGATACTGTATCCGACCTGGCCGCTTGGAAGCACGTATACGAGGGGCCTGATCGGCACGGGTCAAAAGCAGGCGGTAGAGCGAAAGATCATAGAAGCCGACGCTTCGCGCGCGCCCTGGATCGAGAAGATCGAGACCAGTTCCTTTGATGCAATCCGTGCAGACGCAAAGCTGATGGAGAAAGTGGCCTCCAGCGGCCACCAGTTGTTCGGAGACAACTGCGCCGCCTGTCATGGAAGGGACGGCAAGGGCGGACGAGACTTCCCCGACCTGACCGATAACGATTGGCTTTGGGGTGGAGGACCAGAAAAGATCGTCCAGACCATGACGGTGGGAGTCAATACGACGCACTCGCAAAGCCGCGTGTCGCAGATGCCTGCGTTCGGAACAGACGAAATGCTCAACCGAAAACAGGTGAGCGACGTCGCCGCCTATGTCTATTCGTTGAGCAATACGTCCACCGAAGCCGCAGACGCCAGCCAGATAGCTGCTGGCCGCGAGGTGTTCATGGCCAGCTGCGTCGCATGCCACGGCGAAGATGCCAAAGGCAAACAGGATGTCGGTGCGCCGAACCTGACCGATAGCCGCTGGATTTATGGCGGGGGCATCGAACGGATCGTCCAGTCGATCCATGGCGGACGGCAGGGACATATGCCGACCTGGGACGAACGCCTAAGTCCAGCTGAGATAAAGATACTCGCGCTTTATGTGAACAAGCTGGGTGGGGGTCAACAGTGATGGCCCAAGCGAAGAGACCTATACCACGCGCTTTCAAGTGGCTGCTGATCGGGCTGACCGGGGCGATCTTTGTCTGCGCTAACGCCCATTTTGTTTACATGGCGATCGCCACCCAGCCCGCCTGCATCGAGCATATCAAGGAAAAAGGCCAGCAGCCCAACCAATTCAGAGCCGCCGCTTCAGCTTGCTGAATGCGCGAGGAGGATCAGATGCCGCAGGACGACACTTCCGGCCGATATCGGAGCGAGGTATCGGGGATACAGGAGACGATGAATCCCAAGTGGCAGCGGCATCTGCCCCTCGGTGCTGCTTTCGGTTGGCTTGGCCAAGGCTGGCAGGACTTGATCCGGCAACCCTGGCCAAGTCTGGCCTACGGGTTCGTGGTGTTCTTACTGGCGTTGGCGGCCACCGTGATGCTGTTTCGGCTCGAGCGCGACTATCTTCTCTTTCCCGCATTGGCGGGCATATTGATCGTCGCGCCGATCTTTGCCGCAGGGCTCTATGTCAAGAGCAGGAGTTTGGCGAACGGGGAGCGCATCACGCTTCGGGAGATGTTATTCGTCCGGCCGAGAGCTGGAGGGCAGGTGTTTTTCACGGGAATGCTGCTGTGCATGGTGATGCTGCTCTGGATGAGGGCGGCGGTCATTATCTACGCGCTCTTTTTCGGCGTTAATCCGTTCCCCGGCCTTGATGGCGTAGCAAGGCTATTGGTCACCACCCCCTCGGGCTGGGGCATGCTGATCGTCGGCCTGTGCGTGGGCGCATTGTTTGCTGGATTCGCTTTTGCAATCGGGGTGTTCTCAATTCCGATGCTGCTGGATGAGCGCATCGACGCCTTCACAGCGATGGGCGTCAGCGTTGTCATGGTCTGGAACAACATGGGACCGTCAGTGGTCTGGGGCGCGATCGTGCTCGCCCTCTTCCTCGCCAGCCTGCTGACAGGACTTGTCGGACTGATAGTCGTTTTTCCTTTGCTCGGCCACGCCACATGGCATGCCTACAAGGCAATGAGGTAGCGAGGAACGGACAATGACCTGCTGCGCGTCAATTGCGTCGTCGCTCCACGAGCCCGGACCAAGAAGGCCAGGGGTGGACGAGGTTGCGTTGGCGAGCCGGGATTTGGGCAATGGTCTCAGGCAGATCACCTTGTCCGTTCCGGACATGCGATGCGGCGCATGCATGGCGCTTCTGGAATCGACCCTTGGCAAGCACCCCGAAGTTCACATGGCGCGCGCCAATCTGACGGCAAAGCGCGTAACCATCCATTGGCAAGCGGATAATGGTTCGCCGCCCGATTTTGCCGCCCTGATCGGAACGATCGGTTACACGGCGGTCTTGCCGGCGGAAGGCGGCGATCAACCGGACGATGAGATATCGGGCCTGCTGCGCGCGCTGGCAGTCGCCGGCTTTTGCTCGATGAACATCATGGTGCTGTCCGTATCGGTCTGGGCGGGCGCGGACCCGGCAACACGTCAGACGCTCCACCTGATGTCGGCCGCGCTCGCACTACCGGCCGTGATCTACTCCGGGGCGACTTTCTACCGGTCGGCGTGGCGGGCGCTCGTGCATGGTCGGGCAAACATGGATGTGCCGGTCAGCATCGGCGTCCTGCTCTCGTACGGTCTCAGCGTATACGACACGTTCGCGGAAGGACGGCAAGCCTATTTCGAGGCCAGTACCTCGTTGATCTTCATTTTGCTCGTCGGACGCACGCTGGACCATCTGATGCGACGCAGGGCGCGATCGGCGGCAGCGTCTCTGGCCGACATGATGCCGAAAGGCGCGAATGTGATACGCGCGGACGGACGGATCGAGTATGTCCCACTGAGCGATATCGTTTCCGGAACCCGCACCCTGATTGCCGCCGGCGATAGAATTCCAGCCGACGGGACAATTCTCTCCGGCCTGTCGGAACTTGACCGTTCATTGCTGACGGGAGAGAGCCGTTGGGAGACGGTTGGACCAGGCAGACAGGTTTGCGCGGGAGATTTGAACGTCGGTCATCCCCTGACTGTCGAAGCCACCGCCGCACCGGGAGATTCGACAGTCGCCGAGCTGCATAGGATGCTGGAAGCGGTCGAGGACGGCCGTTCTGAATACCGGATACTCGCAGACAGGGCCGCGCGTCTCTATGCTCCCGTTATCCACGGACTGTCGGTACTGACATTCCTTTCGTGGTTTGCGGTGACACAGGACATCCACCTCGCCCTGACGATTTCGATTTCGGTCCTGATCATCGCCTGCCCTTGTGCGCTGGGGCTGGCGGTCCCGATGGTTCAGGTCGTTGCAGCACGCAGATTGTTCACCCAGGGCATAGTGGCACGGGACGGATCGGCATTGGAACGTTTGGCGGAAATCGACACCGTCGTTTTCGACAAGACCGGTACGCTGACGCAGTACGAGCCGAGGCTGTTGACCGGGAACTGGACCGGACCACTGGAATTTTCACTGGCTGCGTCGCTGTCGCGGTTTTCGAGCCATCCGATGTCGAGAGCGATCGCGGATTACGCCTCACGGCGCGAGTGGGAGGCCCTCGCGCTCGAAGACGTCAGGGAGATACCAGGCAACGGTCTCGAGGCGTCTTTCCGAGGGGAAGTTTATCGACTTGGGCGAGCGGCATGGGCGGCGAGCAGCGATGCAGACGACCGGACTGCCGCCGCTTCTACTGTCGTCCTGACACGACAGGGAGAAATCCTTGCCTCTTTCGTTTTTGGAGAGAAGGTTCGAGCCGGGTCGGCGATGGCGGTGCAGTTCTTGAAAAGTCGCGGCATCGCCGTCGAAATGCTGACCGGCGATGTTCCCGAAGCGGCTCTTGCAGTGGCACGGGAAGTCGGAATCGACTCGGTAAAAGCCGCCGCCCTCCCCAAGGACAAGGCCGAGGCGATCGATGCGTTGCGCAGTCTCGGTCGCAAGGTAATGATGATTGGTGACGGAATAAACGACGCGGTCGCGCTGAAGGCCGCGCATGTTTCCATGGCTCCGGCATCAGGAAGCGACATCGGTCGCAGCGCCGCCGATTTCATCCTGCTCCATGGAGACATGGGCGGAATGAAGGTCGCGCTGACGACGGCGGGTCGTGCGGCCGTGCTGATCCGCCAAAATTTCGCTTTGGCTATCGTCTACAATGCGTGCAGCATTCCTCTCGCACTGTTGGGCTATGCCAACCCGCTCATCGCCGCGATAGCGATGTCGACGTCGTCCATATTCGTCGTCGCGAATGCGATGAGGCTTGAGATCGACGGCACGCCACCAGAGCGGGAAATGCGGCGGATAAATAAGCTGGCGGGAGTGGGATAAATGAGCGCATTGTCGTTTCTGATACCCATAGCTCTGTTCATGGGCATCGCCGGGCTTGGCGCCTTCGTTTGGTCCCTGCGCACCGGTCAGTACGAAGATCTGGATGGCGCAGCGGAAAGGATATTGTCCGAAAAGGACGACAAGCCTCTCGGCGGCTGATGGATCGACCGTAAATGCTTTGAAGGAGGGTCGAATGGAAGACACGGATCGCCAGTCTCCGCCGGTTGAACATGGTATCGCCCAAGCGCCACGCATCCGCGCCATTGATCCATCGGAGGCTGTGACGGGGGTTGCCATTGTCTTGGGCATCCTTGGCGGAGCAATCGGCGTCGGTTCCACCTTATTCCTGTCCGGTGCATCCAGCGTTGGTTCCTGGATCGCCTACTGCCTCATTGCGGCGTTGGCAGGCGGCTCTGCAGGGATCGTCGTCGGCGGAATGTTTGGAGCGATTTTCGCGGTAACGAGGGGAATAACGGTGCCCGCCCGCAGTGATCGTCAGGGCTGAAGAGGCTTAGCCGGGGTGTCCGCCTCCGGCGCAATAGTGCCAACCAGCCCAACCCATCCCGGAACAATGCCACCCCCAAGCTGGTTTTCTCCCTGAGACAACAAGCATGGAGAAAATCATGTCCTGCAAGTTCATCGCGATATCACTGCTTTCGATCGGTCTAGCCGGTTCGGCCATGGCGCAGACGGCCGGGGGTGCGGATGCCAATGGACGGCTTTCGGTTGCGCCGATCATCGGCGGATCGGGGAGTTCGGGCGCCGGGTCGGCGGGCACTGGGTCCGTCGGTGGCGGTGCAACGGGCGCCGGGTCTATCGGCACCGGTTCTGTCGGCACCGATCCCGGCACCACCGGCAGCACGACCGGCAATGGCGGCGTCAATCTCAATAGCGGCCGCAGCACGATCAATCCCGGCGGGGTCAATCCCAACCTGCAGCAGACGCCGGGTTGCGCGGGGGCGGCCGGCACCGGGACGGATAACAGCTCGGTCGGCGATGCGTGCCCGCAATGAGGAGTGGGCGATTGTTCGCCTTCCCTCCCGACAGAATGAAGGCCCGGCGTCGCTCGGCCCGGGCCTTCGCTTTTGATCGAAACTTCCCTGACATCGCGCGAAAAGGATCGCTGCCGTCAGAAACCGGTCGCGGCCTGCTTTACCGTTCGGCCCTGAGGACGTAAAAGAGCCACATCACTCCGCAAGCGGCGCATCGCCCCACACCAAAGCCAGCCTGCCGATATTTCCGGCATCTGCGGAGCACCCGAAGAGGATCGTCATGTCGAATGCAGCGCAACGCTCGAACCGCGTGCTTATCGTCGCCACCATCATGCTCGCGACCTTCATGGTGGCGATCGAGGCGACGATCGTGGCGACCGCGATGCCGCGCATCGTCGGGCAGCTCGGCGGCTTTTCCTATTACAGCTGGGTGTTTTCGGCCTTTCTGCTGGCGCAATCGACCACCACTGTCATCTACGGCAAGCTTTCCGATATTTTCGGGCGCAAGCCGGTGCTGATCGGCGGCATCCTGATCTTCCTCGCCGGCTCTTTGCTCTGCGGGCTGGCTTGGTCGATGATGTCGCTGGTGCTGTTCCGGCTGCTGCAGGGGCTCGGTGCCGGCGCCATCCAGCCGGTGACGACGACGATCATCGGCGATCTCTTCAAGCTCGAGGAGCGCGGCCGCGTTCAGGGCTTCATGGCGACCGTCTGGGCGACATCGGCGGTCGTCGGGCCGCTTGCCGGCGGCATCATCGTCGACAACATTTCCTGGGCCTGGATCTTCTGGATCAACCTGCCGATCGGCATCATCTCGATCATCGCCTTCATGATTTTCCTGAAGGAGGATGTGGCCCACAAGCAGGCCAAGATTGATTACCTCGGAGCGGCGCTGTTTTCGATCTCGATCGTCGCACTTCTCATCATGCTGACGGAAACCGATGCCAGCGCCTGGATCCTGATTTCGCTCTTCGCCATCTTCGTGGTTGCCGGCCTTTTCTTTCTCGCCCAGGAGCAGCGGGCGCCGGAGCCGATCATTTCGATCCCGCTCTGGAGCCGAAGGCTGATTGCGACCAGCAATGCGGCAACGCTGCTGGCCGGCATGGCGCTGATCGGGCTTTCGACGATCCTGCCGATCTATGTCCAGGGCGTGCTCGGCCGTTCGCCTGTTGTCGCAGGCTTCACGCTCACCATGCTCGTCGTCGGCTGGCCCCTGGCGGTGATCCTCTCCGGCCGCTTCTACAAGGCCTTCGGCATCCGCCGCACCTTGCGCGTCGGCAGCCTGATGTTTCCCTTCGGCGCCTGTTTCCTGTTGTTCCTGACCCCCGAAAGTTCGCCGGTCGTTGCCGGCGCCGGCTCCTTCTTCATGGGCTTCGGCATGGGTCTCATCAGCCTCACCAGCATCGTGCTGGTGCAGGAGAGCGTCGAATGGTCGATGCGCGGCAGCGCCACGGCCTCGATCATCTTTTCCCGCAGCCTCGGCAATACGCTCGGCGCCACCGTGCTCGGCGCCATCCTCAATGCCGGCATCAACCATTATGCGAGCGGCGAGGCGGTGGCAGGCCTGCATGAGGCGCTGAACCAGCCGACCGGGCTTTCGGCACTCGCCGCCGATCCGGCGATCCGCGCCGTCTTCAACGCGGCCCTGCACTGGAGCTTCTGGGGCGTGGTCGTTGTTGCGGTGTTGACCTTCTTCACCACCTGGCTGATCCCGGTCGGTCATGGCCAGAAGCGTGAGGGGGCGGCTGTCGCAAGCGAGGTGGCTTCGCATTATGCGGTTCAACCGTTCGGCGCGACTTAGGTAATAGGCTCTGATGGGTTACGATCTTCACATTACTCGCAAGGCAAATTGGTTCGATGCGTCTCCATCGATCGCTCTCGACGAATGGCTCGAGTACGTTGCCAATGATCCCGAAATTCAGCATGACGGTTTTGCCGAAACTCCCGCCGCCGACGGGGGTGTTTTACGGGTGGAACAGGCGGGCATATGCGTGTGGAAAGGATACTCCCGCGGCGAAAATCGGGAAAACGCCGCATGGCTTTGGTGGAGCGAAGACAACATCGTTGTCAAAAATCCTGATCAAGAAATCCGTCGGAAAATGTGGCTTATCGCCCAATCTCTCGAAGCCAAAGTCCAGGGAGAAGAGGGAGAATATTATGACCATGATGGCGAGATGATCGTGATGAAAGCCATACTCGCGCCCGAGCCTTCGATGCCTCCCGATCCAAAGCGTCCATGGTGGAAATTCTGGTAGATTCCAGACAATGTTCTGCGCTGCGTTGTTACCAGTGGATTGTAGTGGGAGAGTAGCCGGACGATGTGTGTTTTCGTTTTGCTCTTGGGGTTTCCGGGCGTCGGGAAACTGACGATCGCTCGAGAACTCGGGTCGCTTATATCAGCAAAGATCGTTGATAATCACTGGTTCAACAATCCGATCTTGCGCCTTCTCGACGAGGACGCTCCGCTGCCGAAGGGCATTTGGGAGTATACTGCAAGGGTCCGGCAGGCCGTGCTGGATGCGATCACCGCCTATAGCGGCCCGTCGGCGAATTTCATCTTCACCCATGCCGGTGTCGAAGGCGACGAGCGGAGCACGCGGACGTACCAACAGTTCGTCGACGCCGCCACACAACGCGCCGCGGTCTTCGTTCCGGTGCGATTGCTTTGTGCCGAAGAAGAATTGGCGCGTCGCATTTCCTCCCCCGCGCGGCTCGACCATTTGAAAACCACCGACGTCGAGACGTCGAGGAGCCGAAGCCAACAGGCCGTGGTTCTTGATATCCCGCACCCACACGCGCTGACGTTGGATGTGACGTTCAGGTCGCCTTTGGAAAGTGCTGCGGCAATACGGGATCACGTTGTGGCTTGCCGCGCCTGAGGGGTGCAGCCCTTCGCGCAATCTTTCAGATTCGCTCCTTGCGCTTTAGGTCTTTGTTTTTAGGCATATCGTTATCACAAAATCGCTCCACAGTTTTGCGCGAGATTCTTTAGGCTCGGCGGCGCGCGACAAGGCGCTACGATTGGTAGCGCGTGCCTGTGATCACAGTTGCCGTTGAGCGAAGGTGAACCTTGCCGTCGCTGACGGATTGTAGCGCCAGTTCCAGGACCTCGCGGCGGATTTTCTCCCGTGTTGGCGCATCGGCCCTGGACAGTCCGGCGACCACAGGCGCAGCGATCTCGGTCATGAAGTCCCAGTAGCGCTCCGGGGTATCGTGCACCATCATCGCCGACACCTCTTCCTCGGCGACATCGCGAAAGCCCGCCCCTCTGAAGGTCTCGGCCATCATGCCTTCCGCCGCGCAGCGGAACAGGCCCGGAGAACCGGGCGGCGGCGGCGGCATTTCCACGTGGCGGGCGATCGTGCCCATGACCGTGGTCGCCCATGGATTTTTGGCAGGAGCGCTCCAGACTGCGGCGCAGACGCGTGCACCGGGCTTTGCCACGCGAGCCATCTCCCTGGCGGCGGCAGCGATATCCGGGAAGAACATGAACCCGAACCGGCATAGGACGGCGTCGAAACTGGCATCGGCAAAAGGCAACGCGCCCGCATCGCATAATTGAGTTTTGAAGTTTTTGAGGCCACGCCTGGCCGCATTTTCGGCGGCGGCATTCAGCATATTTTCCGAGAGATCGGTGACGACAACCTGACCGTCGGGGATTGCCGCGGCCGCCGTCAGGCCGGGTTCGCCAGTGCCGGCGGCTATGTCGAGCACGCTGAAGCCGCTGGAGAGATGGGCGGACCGAAGCATGGCGTCGCCAAACGGCGCAAGCCAACCAAGAACCAGGCTGTCCCATTTTTTCCAGCCGGCCGAAAACTTGTCCCAGGTCTCTCGTTGCTGGTTACGGATATCGTCTAGATTTGCTGACATGCCCCGCCTCCCCCATGCGCCAACCGGCAGAGCCGGGAATGCCGACACTATGGGCCGCTGATGGCGGGATTAAGCGCCATTGCGCGGCAAATGTCACGATTGCTGCAATCCGGCGGCAGCTTTGGGCCGAGAAGATATGAACGCCCTTGCTGCCCGTGAGATCAGCACGCCCATCATCCGCCTCACCGCAGCTCTCGCCTACCCGTGCCCGGCAGAAAGTATGGCGAAAGCGCTACCACTGTCCTCTTCTCCCCAACGGGGAGAAGTGCCGGAGCGATAGCGAGGCGATAAGGGGTGAGCGGCAGAGCCGCGAATGCCCGGAGCGTAAGCGAAGGGCAATCAACGGCGTGCCGTGCCGCCCCCTTCCGACCCTTCGGGCCACCGACCGGGTCGAGCCACGTGTCTCGACCCGTCCTCCGGACCCCCGAGGGGAGAAGAGGGAGCCAAACCGCCTCGCCAGTCATCAACCGGATAGCATCTCCGCGCTGTGCGCAAGCGGCGCGGGGAATCCGATATCCGCCACAAGCAAACATCTGCAGCAGCCATAGCCAGCGAACTCAGCAGCGCCGAGGCACTCCCATGACTGCCTTGTGTAAATCCGCAAAAAGCAGTTAGCTGCCATCGTTGGGGACGCTCATTCCTGCACGGCTGCTGAAATGTGTCCGCATTTCGAGGGATATCTCGTGCTCTGGTCCAAACCCCTGAGACTGCACCTCGGCGTCCTCGTCGTCGCATCGCTGCTTTGCACGTCGACGCCGATCATCTGGTTGGCGTTCAGGCAGGGAAGCAGTGCTGCAGTCAGCGCCGGCGTGCAGCAGATGCGCGAGATCAGCCTGCGGCTGATCGAGGGATACCGCAATACGCTGCAGGGCGGCACCGAGGCGGTCGCACTGGCATCGACCCTGCCGCTGCTCGCCTCCCCGCCGCCGCAGGATATCGCGGCAAAACAGCAATTCTTCCTGGAGATCCTGCGCAACGTCCCCAATGCGACGAGCATCTACACCGGCTACCCCGACGGTTCGTACCTGCAGGTCATCAACACCGAAAGGCGGGATGTTCGCCAGACGCTGGCGGCACCCGACCGTACGGCTTTCGCGATCAGGACGATCGCCGGCAGACAAGGTGCTGATGTCACCTCGACGCTGCGGTTTCTCGACAGGGATGCAAAGCCGATCGGCGAGCGGGAAATCGACTATGCATTCTTCGACCCCAGGCAACGGCCGTGGTATCAATCCGCCGTTCAGCACGGCGTGCCGGTGTCTGTTGGGCCCTATGTCACCGGAACGCTCAAGGTTCCGACGCTGACGATCGCAGCCCCGATGCGGGACAATGGTCAGGTGGTCGTCGGCATCAACATTCACCTGCAGACCATCAGTCGCCTGCTGGACGCGCAGGAGATTTCGGCGCGGGCGCGCGGCTACATCATCGACGATGCCGATGATCTGATCGCTCATTCCGACCCGGCGACCATGGAAAGGCTTCTCGGCATATGGTCGAAAAATGCCGATGGCGCCGTTGCCGTCGATACGACGACAGACAGTTACGACACGAGCCTGGAAACGGTGGCGAGGCTCAGGCGCGATCCTGCCTTTGCCAATGGCGGCGTGGCGCGGATCGATCTCGATGGCGAACGCCAGATCCTGCAGATCGCCCCGGTCGGCGTGTCGGGTCTGTTCAAGGGAAGCGTCGCCGCAATCGTCGTGCCTCTGGAAGATCTGGTGGCTGAGGCCAATCGGCTGCTCCTGCACAATCTCCTGATTGCGGCTGCCTTCGTGTTCGCGGGTGTCGCGGCATCGGTGCTGCTGTCGCGCATGGTCAGCCGCTCCCTCTATCGGCTCGCCGACGAGGCACGCAGGATCGGCGACCTCGACGTCGGCGAGAAAGGTGTCTCCCACTCCTGGATATCGGAGATCAACACGCTGGCGAGCGCGCTGGCGGCAAGCCGCCATGCCATCAGCCAGTTTGCCCTCTATGTTCCGCGTGAAGTCGTGAGAAGGATCGTCAATCCCGAAGGGCGAGCGGTCGCCAAGGCGCAGCGGCAGGATGTGACCGTGCTGTTCACCGACATCAGGGACTTCACCACCATCTCCGAGCAGCATTCGCCCGAGGAGGTTGTGGATACGCTGTCGGCCTATTTCGAACTCTTGAACACCATCGCCGAGCGCCATGGCGGCACTGTCGTGCAATATCTCGGCGATTCCATTTTCGTCATGTGGAACGCCCCAGTTCCAGATGCCAACCATGCCGAAAACGGCTGCCGCTGTGCGCTTGCCATGAAAGCGGCGGTCGAAGAGTTGAATGTAGCCAACCGCCGGAATGGCCGTCCCGCGCTCGTCACGCGATTTGGATTGCACACCGGCGCGGCGGTCGTCGGCAGTTTCGGAGCGATTTCGCGCCAGCAGTACACGGCCATGGGAGATACGATCAATGTCGCCTCACGGCTGGAAGGATTGAACAAGGAATTTAACACCTCGATCCTGGTGAGCGCCGCCATCCACGATGCTGTCGGCACCCGCTTCGAACTTCGCTCGCTGGGCCTGGCGCAGGTCAAGGGGCGCGCTGAGAAGGTCGATCTATGGGAGTTGGTTGGGGAAAGCCGGAGGACGCAGGAGAGAGGTTGAGGCGTTCGGGTTGCTACCAACGGCAGCTTCGCGCCAGCCGCCAACGGCCTTTGTGGCGTCGTAAACTTTTTCTATTTCTTCCGTCAATTTAATCATGGCCGTCAAAGGTATCGCCAATGGGATGGGAAGCACTCGGGCAATGGGGTGAAGACGCGGTTCGCATCGAACCGCTCACGGGTGGAGTTGCCAACGACGTGTGGAGTGTTCGCGTCCACGGGCAGATCGCGGTCGCTCGTCTCGGCTCCAGGAGCGACGCTGACCTCGCATGGGAAGCCGAGCTGCTCCAATACCTCGGCCGTGAAGGTATGACGGTTCCGGTACCGATCCCGACCACTGACGGCCGGCTGTTCGTGGACGGGCTGGTGGTGATGAAATACATGGAGGGCGGACCGCCCGAGACGGGGTCCGACTGGCGTCGCGTCGCCGACACACTGCGGGAGTTGCATCGGCTGACGCAGGGTTGGCCGCAGCGCCCGGGCTGGCGATCGTCGACCGACCTCCTGCGTACTGAGACCGGAACGAGGATCAACCTTGCGGCGATGCCGCCTGAGGCCGTTATTCGATGTCGAGCAGCGTGGGCGCGGCTCCTCGGGCGTCAGACATGCGTTGTCCACGGCAATCCCAACAGCCCTGCCAACGTCCGCATGACTGCAGATCGGGTCGCGTTGATCGACTGGGATGAGTCCCATGTCGACGTCCCCGACCTTGACCTGGTGCTGCCCGGCAACGCCGCCGATCTCGACGACGGCGCACATGACATCGCCGCGCAAGCCTCAGCCGCATGGGAAGCCGCCGTCTGCTGGCCAGACGATTACGCAGTCAAGCGGCTTGCCGAAGTTCGAGCGGTATAAGACGTTTCGAAGGCGCGCTGTCACGCGCTCGCACTGAGCGTGACGAGAAGTTCATCCAACTGCTCGAACTGCTCGGGCAGCGCGTCCTCCATGCCGACGAAAGACTGGTCGAGCGCTTCCTTCGAGGGATAGAGTTCCTGCAGGACCAGCAGCGTCCTGCCGTCCTCTTCCTCGAAGGTCACCGTGGTGACGGTGCCCTCCTCCCCGCCTTCGTCATTGGTCCAGACGAGGCGCGATGGCGGCGACACGTCGAGATACTTGCCGAAGAAGGCCATGGCGTCCGAGGCGTCGCGTCCGAACGCGATGCGATAGCTGCCCTCGGTGCGAACATCCATCTCGCAGGAAAGGATCGGCACGCCCATCGACTTCGGCGCCCACCACAGCTTGAACAATTCGGGCTTGGTCCACGCGTCGAATACGAGGCGAACCGGGGCGTTGAAGGTGCGCGTCACCACGAGTTCAAGCTCGGATCTCCGTTCGACCGCCGTGCGGCCGTTACTCACTTTGTTTCCCATCGATTTTCTCCCTCCGTTTCAGGGCCTCGACCACTTCATCCAGCGCATCGAAGCGTGCGTTCCAGATCTGGCGGCGCGCCTCGATCCAGGCCGCCTCCTCCTCGAGCCCGCGTGAGCCCAGCCTGCAGGTCCGCACTCGCCCGACCTTCTCCGTCGTCACCAGTCCCGCCCGCTCCAGGAGACTGACGTGCTTCTTCATGCCCGTGAGGCTCATGTGGAACGTCTCTGCAAGCTCCGTGATCGAAGCATCCGCACTGCCGAGCTGCTCCAGAACGCCGCGTCGCGTGGCGTCCGAGAGCGCGGCAAAGGAAGCATCAAGACGAGCTGTCGAAAACTGAACCATCTGGTTCAGTATCTAGCACGCGGATCGGCGTCATGTAAGGGGCGGAAATCGGCCTCAGCTTGGTGACTAGCGTTGGAAAGTGAGGTGGATGGTGCCGCTCGGTGACGTTTCGGTCTTGACGGTGCAGCCGGCTTCCAGGCCGCGCAGATCGTCCCACAGGCGGATGCCGCGCCCGAGCAAGATCGGCGTGATGGCAACATGAAGGCGATCGACGAGGCCAGCTTTGAGATAGGCGCGAACGACCGAGGGACCACCGCCTATCCTCACATCCTTGCCGTTTGCGGCCCTCATGGCCTGCTGGAGCGCATCATCAGAGGTGGTATCGAGGAAGTGGAACGTCGTCCCGCCGGCCATCTCGATGGAGGGCCGTGGCTTGTGGGTGAGAACGAAGACCGGACACCCGAACGGTGGCTCGTCGCCCCACCAGCCGCGCCAGTTCGGATCGTCGGGAAAGTTGTGCAGTCCGAACATGCCGGCACCCATGATCTCGGCGCCCACATTCTCGAAATATTCCTTCGCATATTCGTCGTCGACACCTGTGATCCCTGCTCCCGTCGTATCCTTGAGCACGCGCTCCCGGAAGGTTCGCGTTGCCGCATAGGCGCCGGCGAGACGCGGCCAGTCCTCGCCGAACGGGCTTTCGGGCGTCTGGTCCGTTGTTGTCGCGAAACCATCGAGCGAGATCATGAGATCGACACGAACGACCATTGGAGTCCTCCTTGAAAGGTGTTGCGCCACAGCGGCTCCTGAATTCGGGGCTGAACACTAAGGCAGCTACCTTCATATTTCGAGCCGGATACTAAGGCAAGTACCTTTTTAACCTTGACCGCCGCCCCCGACCAATTTACGGATTGATATGCCTTACCATTCGACCCCCCTCGATCTCGCCTTTCACGCTCTCAGCGACCCGACCCGCCGCGCCGTGGTGTCGCGGCTGGTCGAAGGCGAGTTGCCGGTCAGCGCGCTCGCCGAGCCTTTCGACATGGCGCTGCCCTCCTTCGCCCAGCATCTCAGGGTGCTGGAAGATTGCGGGCTGATCGCCAGCGAGAAGCGCGGGCGCAGCCGCTGGTGCCGGCTGGTGCAGGCGCGTTTCGACGAGGCGGCGGACTGGATGATATCGGAGCGCCGGCGCTGGACCGAGCGGCTGGATCGGCTCGAAGTCTACCTGGACAAAACCGAAGAGGATGACGAAGGACATGGCAAACCTGTTTGAGACATGGTCGCTCGACCGCGAGATCGTGCTGGTGAAGCTGCTCAACCACCCACGCGACAAGGTGTTTGCCGCCTGGATGGACCCCAAGGCGCTTGGCGAATGGTACGGCCCGGCCGGCCTCAGCATCGAGACCCACGAAGCCGATATCCGCGAGGGCGGGGTCTGGCGATTCGACATGGTGGGTGTGTTCGAGGGCAAGCAGCAACGCTTCCCAAACCTCATGCGCTTTCTGGAGATCGTGCCGAACGAGCGGATCGTAATGGACTATGGCACGCCCGACCCCGACGACCCCGACCGTTTCCGCGCCACGGTGACCTTCGACGAGCAGGCCGATGGCAAGACGGTGCTGACCATGCGCCAGCTCCACCCCAGTGCTAAGCGGCGTCAGGTGGTCATCGGCTTCGGCGCGGTGGAATACGGGCTGCAGACGCTTGATGGACTCGCCGCCTGGCTGGACGGCTGAGCCCTTGGTGGCTCGGTGCCGCTCACGCCACAGTTGGCGATGGCCGGGGCGGCGTGCAGATCGAGCTGCCAGCTGAAATAATCAGACCGGGAACGGCCCGTGGCGGAGCATGATCTCATTGGCCTTGGCCCGGTTTACCGGGCACGTTCACCAGCTCGGCAAATTTCTCGAAATAACGCCGCCCGATCGTATCAGGCGTGATGGTCGCCAAGACTTTGGATGCGCCATCATGCAGGTTCTCGTGATGGTGCACCGTGCCTGCCCCCGGCATTGCAGCGTCTTTTCAGACGCGCAAAGGACCCTGCAACACATTGAATCGCTGCATAATTCTATCCTTAGATCGATTCCGATTCCGGGAATTATGCAGTAATGCAAGTTTACAGTGCATCCCGGATATCGAAGCGGACGATCTTGTCGCCTTGCATGCGAAAGACATGCGTCACGGTCTTGTCCTTCAGGCCATGACTTTGATTTTCCAGTGGCCGGCCATCGAGGTCAAAGACCGACTGGATTACCTCGACAGCGACGGCGCCATCTGGCGTTTCTTCAAATGCGACCGGCTCGACGTGGGGACTAATGACAGCCCACTGGCGTGTCCAATAGTCCCGCACGGCCTCACGGCCATTGATATGGCCGCCCTCCATGCCGTTGGCCCAGGCGACATCATCGGAAAGAACGGCCAGGACAGCGTCGATTTCTCTGGCATTGAAGCTGGCATAGATGCGCTTGATCATTTCGACGTCATTTTTAGACATGTCGTTTCCTGAATGGAGATTGAACAATTCGCTGGGCGGCATCGAAATGACATTGTCTCACGCCGCACATCAAGATACATATGTACATATATATCTCGCGGTCAAGCGCAGGCAAGGGGGACGGAAATGAATGAAGACGTGCTTTCAACGCCGGGGCATCTCATCAGTCTTGCGGCGCGGGGGTTTATCCGCCTCAGCGAGTCACGCCTTAAACCGCTCGGCTTCGGTGTCGGCCAGTTGCCCGTCCTGGTAGCGCTGCAAGATGGCAAAGCCAGCACGCAGCGCGACCTCGCCCGCTTTGCCAGGGTCGAGCAACCGCCGATGGCGCAGATGCTCGCACGCATGGAGAGGGATGGCTTGATTGAGCGCACACCCGACCCGGCTGACGGTCGCAGCAGCCGCATCGTGCTGACGAAAGCCGCGCAGGAACGCATGCCTGAGGCAATCACAGCCCTGTTCCGGGGCAATCGTGAGGCATTGACCGGCTTCACAGATGCGGAAGCGGGACAACTTGTCGATCTGCTCAAGCGGCTGATCGAAAATCTGGATCAGATTGCAAGCGCGGAGTCTCCGCTGCGCGATTGATGATTTTGTGACCAAGCCGACTTCATTTTCCGTTCTGAGGCTGCGGCGCATTGCTCGCGGTCGTGCTGCCTTTCGGTGGGGAGCGGCGGTTCTCCAGAACGCGTGACAGCAGGTTCGGTTTTCTCGTGCGCTTGATAAGATCGATATCGCTGACCAGCTTTGCGCCGCCCTCGCGCCGCTCGAGCGTGATCTTGCGGCTATGAAAGGCTTCCAGCTCGGCGCGATGCGCGACGCTGATGATGGTGACCTCGGGCAATTCATCGATCACCATCTGCATCATCTTGTCCTGGCTCTTCTCATCGAGTGCCGAGGTTGCTTCATCCAGCACGATGATATCGGGTTGGTGCAGCAGGAGACGCGCAAAGGCAAGCCGCTGCTTTTCGCCGCCCGACAAGGTCTGGTCCCAGGGCGCGTCTTCCTCGATCCTGTCCTTCAGATAATCCAGTCCCACCTTGTCGAGGGCCGACTTGATCTCATCCAGCGGCCAGCTATCGGCGGCGCCGGGATAGGCGACGGCGCGGCCAAGCGTCCCGGAAGGAATATAGGGCCGTTGCGGCAACATGAACAATCGCCTGTCGGCGCGGAAATCGACGCTGCCGCCGCCCCACGGCCAGAGACCTGAGATGGCCCGCACCAGCGTGCTCTTGCCCGACCCGGATTCACCGGCGACGAGCACCCGCTCGCCGGGCTCGATCTCGACCCCGGTTTCCGTGACCACGGCGGTGCCGTCGTCTAGCGACACGGAGAGATCGTTGAGGCTGAGCATCGCCTCGCCTTCGGTTTCACCATGCTTGATGCGCCCGAGCGAATCGCTCTGTTCGGCACGCTCCAGCCCGTCGAGCGACATCATCAGCGAAGCGACGCGCCGCGCGCAGGCGTTCCAATCGGCAAGACGCGGGTAATTATCAACAAGCCATCCGAAGGCGGTCTGGACGATGGCGAAGGCTGAGGCCGCCTGCATGACCTCTCCCAGAGTCATGCTGCCTTCGAGAAATTTCGGCGCGCAAAGCAGGACCGGCACGACGGGCGCAATCAGCATCGACCCGTGCGACACAAATGTCGTGCGCATGTGCTGGCGGGCCAGCAGAGCCCATTGCTTCAGCACATTGCGAAAGGTCTTGTCGAGGTCGTTGCGTTCCTCCTCCTCGCCGCCGAGAAGCGCGATGCTCTCGCCGTTTTCCCGCACATGCGTCAAGGTGTAGCGAAATTCGGCCTCGACCTGGTTCTTGACCTCAGAGACCTGCACGAAATGGCGGCCGATCACCGCGATCACGCTTGAGGTGATCACGGCGTAGAGGACCGCTGTGACGACGAGAAAGCCGGGAATGGTGACGGTCCACCCGCCGATCGGCAGCGTCAAAGCACCGCCGATCGTCCACAGCACCACGATGAAGGTCGAGGCCGACAGGAACGCCGCGATGACACCGGCGATGAAATCGACGGGGGATTCGGTGGCAATCCTCAGATCCTCCGAGATGCGTGCCTCGGGGTTCTTGTGATCGCCGCCGATGAGGTTCAGCTGATAATATCGGCCGTTTGCAAGCCAGCGCGCGATGACTGCGGTCGCGAGCCAGGAACGCCAGCGCCGCTGTATCATCATGCGGACATAGACTTGTGCGGTGACCAGGATGACGCTTCCGAGCACGAGCGGCACGAACACGCCGCTGAGGTAATAGACGGTGCCGGCATCATGTCGCTCTATGGCGTCGAATATCCCGCGGTTCCAGCGATTGATCCCATACTGGAAGCCGACATTCATGCAGATCATCGCCAGCAGCCCGATCGAGCACGGCCAGGCAAACCTGTCACCGCGACGACCCCAGTAACGGCGCGCGCTAATCCAGAAGCGCTTGAGCAAATACCGCTTGCGCGCCTGCTCAGCCTCCTCAGGCGTCAACTCCGGATCGGGTTCAGTGACATTTGGCGGAGGCCCGACCTCGACAGCCGATGCCGTCTCCTGGCGTGTCTTATCGGCACCGTGCGGTTCGGTACCGTCGACCGATGTCGGATTGAGTTTAGCGTCGGCCATGCCAGCGATAACGGCTTACATACCGAAATGTTTCATGGTGAGCTCCCCTCACGCGCTCTCCGTCGCGATCTGCGGCAGGGATTGCAGCAGGGTCTGGCGGGCGGAGTGCAGATGCGCGCGGCAGGCGGTTTCGATCGCCGCCTGATCGCCGGATTCCAGCGCTGCAATATAATCCAGATGTTCGTGGATGGCGCGCTCGTTGCGCGCGCGGGCGGCGGTCTTGTTCCACTGGTAGTGATAGTGGAAGACGATGGCGATGGCGTCGTAGAAATCGGCGATGAAGCGGTTCTTGGAGGCGCGGTGGATCAGCAAGTGGAAGCGCTCGTCGAGAACGGAAAAATCCTTGAAGCGGTGGTTGATGTCGGCAAGCATGGCGTGGTGTTCGTCGCGGATAGTGGCAAGATCGGCCCAGCTCTGATTATCCCTGGGAAGCCGGCCGAATTCGGCGGCGGAATGCAGCTCGAACATCTCGCGCACATCGGCAAGTTCGAGGGCGAATTCGCGGGTGAAGCCTTTGAGCGTCCAGTGGCTGTTCGGCCGTTTCTCGATGAGGCCGAAGCGGGAGAAGCGGATCAGGAATTCGCGCACGCTTGTTGTGCCGGTGCCGATTTCGCGGGCGAGCTCCAGCTCGTTGATCTGCATGCCGGGGGCGGCATCGTCGGCAAGGATGCGCTGCATGAAGCTGCGCTCGATGATATCATGGAGGGAGTCGGTTTCTTCGGAGGGAAAGAGGTCATGGTCGGTGGGCTGGCGCAGCACGATCTTCTGGCGCTTGTTCCAGCGGATGATGCCTTCTTCGCTGAGCCGCGTCAGGATGGCGCGCGCCGTCGAGCGGCTGACGCCGAGCTGGGCGGCGATCTCCGGCTCCGAGGGCAGCGCGCTATCCCTGCGCAGCGCTGCGGCATACCTGTTGTAGGCTTCCTTGAAAACCGTATTCTGCCTTGCCACCAGACCCCGCTTTCCGCCCTCGTGACCGTCGCCCGCTTCAAAGCAGGGCAGAACAGACCGGGGCTTGTTCAAACGACCTTTAGCTTAGTTCCGGCCGCCTGCGGCTCATTGCCTCCCTCGTCCACAGGATCAATATTCCCGTTGACTTGAAAATGTTTATTGTAGATAAAAAACAAAATCAATGCGCATTCGCCGATGCAGCGAGCGTTTCGCTAGAACAGGGTGATTTTAGGTGGGATGGCCTGAAAATCTGAATCCTGTTCTAAATTAAAGAGTTAGACCATGATGTCGTCCGAAAACCGCTGACACTTTTCGGCATCATGCTCTGGGGAGATAGAGACTTGGACAAACTGCCTTGGATCATCCTTTCGGCTGGCGACAATGTCGCGGTCGCAACGGCGGCAATCGCGGCGGGTTCGACGGTTGCCGGCATTCAGACCCGTGAGAAGATCGACCCCGGCCACAAGGTGGCGATAGCGGATATTCCGCTCGGGTCACCCGTGGTGAAATACGGGCAGGCGATCGGCCGCACCACGGCCGAGGTCAAGGCCGGCGACCATGTGCACAGCCACAACCTGCATTTCGAAAACGACCGGCTGGCGGCGACCGCCAATTCGGCGCCGGAAGCGGCGACGGTCGACGACGTGGGGCGCACCTTCATGGGCTATCGTCGCGCCGACGGACGGGCGGCAACACGCAACTATATCGGCATCATCGCCAGCGTGAACTGTTCCACCACGGTCTGTCGGGCCATCGCCGACGAGGCCAATCGCACGATCCTGCCGCATTATGAAGGCATCGACGGTTTTGTGCCGATCGTGCACGACCAGGGCTGCGGCATGAGCTCGACCGGCGACGGCATGAACGTGCTGCACCGGACGCTCGCCGGCTACACAAGACATGTGAATTTCGGCGGCGTGCTGATGATCGGCCTCGGTTGCGAGGTCAACCAGTTGACGCTCTACGGTCAGAGTGGGGCGGGCGCCTCGAAGCGGCATTTCAACATCCAAGATGCCGGCGGTTCGCGCCGCGCGGTCGAGCGCGCCATGGGCATGCTGCGCGAAATCGCCGCCGATGTCGGCAAGGAAAAACGCGTGCCGATGTCGATCGGCAAGATCATCATCGGCCTGCAATGCGGCGGCTCTGACGGCTTTTCCGGCATCACCGCCAATCCGGCTCTGGGTGTCGCGGCCGATCTGCTGGCGGCAGCCGGCGGCACGGCGATCCTGTCGGAGACTTCGGAAATCTATGGTGCAGAACATCTGCTACGCAGCCGCGCCGTCAGCGACGAGGTGGCAAAGAAGCTCGACGAGAAAATCGCCTGGTGGGAGGACTATGTCGCCCTGCACGGCGCCTCGCTCGACAACAACCCGTCGCCGGGCAACAAGCGCGGCGGGCTGACGACCATCCTCGAAAAGTCGCTCGGCGCGGTCGCCAAGGGTGGGCGCTCGCCGCTGACCGCGGTCTATGGTTACGCCGAGCGTGTCACGGCCCCCGGCCTCGTCTTCATGGACACACCAGGCTACGACCCGGTGTCGGCGACCGGGCAGGTGGCGGGCGGGGCAAACATGATCGCCTTTACCACTGGCCGCGGCAGTTGCTTCGGTTGCCGCCCGGCGCCGTCGCTGAAGCTTTCCAGCAATTCGGCGCTCTATGCCTCGATGGAAGAGGATATGGACATCGATTGCGGTACGATCGCCACCGGCGATGCGACAATCAGCGGCAAGGGCCGCGAGATCTTCGATCTCATCGTCGATACCGCCTCGGGCAAGAAGACCAAGAGCGAGATCTTCGGCTACGGCGACAATGAATTCGTGCCGTGGCATCTTGGTGCGACGCTGTAATCTTTGTTTTTACGCAATCCCTGGGAAAACCGCTTCACACTTTTCCTGGGATTGCTCCAAATAATTCAGCTTCTTCGTGAGGAGGAATGATGAAGACCAGACGGATCGGCAAGACCAAGCTGGAGGTGACCGAAATCAGTTTCGGTGCAGCCGCTCTCGGCGGTCTCTACCGCGACTGCCCGCGCGAGCAGGCAATGGAGACGCTGCAGGCGGCCTGGGACAGCGGCATCCGCTATTTCGACGTGGCGCCCTGGTATGGGCTCGGCCTTGCCGAGCGGCGGGTCGGCGATTTCCTGCGCGACCAGCCGGATGGCAATTACGTGCTTTCCACCAAGGTCGGCCGGCTGCTTCGGCCGGTGCCGACCGGCACCGTGCCCGACTACAGCTATGTCAATCCTCTCTCCTTCGATGCCGATTACGACTATTCCTATGACGGCATCATGCGCTCGGTCGAGTTCAGCTATGCGCGCCTCGGCCTCAACCGCATCGATATTCTCTATGTGCACGATCTCGGCGTCTATACCCATGGCGCGGCGAAGAATGCGGTCCACCAGAAACAGTTTCTCGATTCCGGCGTGAAGGCGCTGGAGGAACTCAAGTCGTCTGGCGCGATCTCCGCCTTCGGCCTCGGCGTCAACGAAGTACCCGTCTGCCTCGATGTCATGCGCCATTCCGATCTCGACTGCATCCTGATGGCCGGCCGCTACACGCTGCTCGACCGCTCGGCCGTCGCTGAACTGCTGCCGCTCTGCCGAGAGAAGGGCACCTCGCTGGTCGTCGGCGGCGTCTTCAACTCCGGCATTCTCGCCACCGGCCCGGTGCCAGGTTCGCATTTCGACTATATGCCGGCTGATGACGACGTGCTTGCCAAGGTCGGCGCCATGGAGGCGATCGCCAAACGCCACGGGGTGCCGCTCGCTGCTCCCGCCCTGCAATTTCCGCTGCGTGAGGCGATCGTCGCGTCGGTGCTAATCGGCACAGCCAAGCCGTCGAGCCTGACGCGCAACATGGAGATCGTCGAGCCGCCGCTTGCCGATGAGATCTATGCCGAATTCGAACCCTATACGCTGGTCGCGCCGCCGCTCGGCGCCGAAGCCGTCCGAGTCTGAGGAGAGATTATGCTCAAAGGTATTCATCCGCTGCTTGGCCCCGACCTGCTCCATGCCTTGAAGACCATGGGACATGGCGACGACATCGTCATATCGGACGCCAATTTTCCCTCGAGCTCGATGGGTCCGCCGGTCATTCGCGCCGACGGCGTCAGCGCCACCGCGATGGCCGAGGCCATCCTGACCCACATGCCGCTCGACACTTTCGTGCCGGAAGCGGCATGGCGGATGGAGGTGGTCGGCGATCCCGATGCGATGCCCGAGGTCTGCGCCGAGTTCCAGGAGATCGTGACGCGTCGCGCCGGCGATTTCCGCATCGTGCCGGTCGAACGCTTTGCTTTCTACGCGATGGCCCGCAAGGCCGCCTATATCGTCGCGACGACGGAATTCCGGCTGTACGGCAACCTGATTTTGAAAAAGGGCGTCGTCCATCCGCACGAGGTCGATCAAGCCTGATCCCTATTTTAGGGTATCGCGGTATTGAAATAAAATCAGTTGCTTGGCGGGAGTTTACCAAAGAAAAAAAGCGGGTTTGGCGCTCTTGCAATTTGATTGCGCCTCGGCTAGCTTCAATCGGCAAATGTTTTTTATCGATAAAAATCGTCCGCCTGCGTTCAGCGGCCGATTTATTTGGAGGAGAACGCACCCTGAGAGGAGAACCCTTATGAGTATCGTGAAATCCCTTCTGTCCCGCCGCGCCTTTACCGCGCTCGCAGGTGCCGCCGTTATCGCCACGGCGATGCCGGCACCGTCGTTTGCCGCCGATGTGACGATCCCGATCATCGTCAAGGACACGACGTCGTTCTACTGGCAGATCGTTCTGGCGGGCGCCCGCAAGGCCGGCAAGGATCTCGGCGTCAAGGTGCCGGAACTCGGCGCACAGGCCGAATCCGACATCAACGGCCAGATCAGCATTCTGGAGAACGCTGTTGCCGGCAAGCCGGCCGCGATCGTCATTTCGCCGACCGAATTCAAGGCGCTCGGCAAGCCGATCGATGAAGCGGCGAAATCGGTTCCGATCATCGGCATCGACTCCGGCGCCGACTCCAAGGCGTTCAAGTCGTTCCTGACGACCGACAACGTTCAGGGCGGCCGCATCGCAGCCGATGGTCTGGCTGCCGCCATCAAGGGAATGACCGGCAAGGAAGAGGGCGAAGTCGTCATCCTTACCAATCTTCCGGGCGTCGGCTCGCTGGAACAGCGCCGCGAAGGCTTCCTGGATCAAGTGAAGACCAAACATCCGGGCCTGAAGGTCATTGCCGACAAGTATGGTGATGGCCAGGCAACGACCGGTCTCAACATGATGACCGACCTGATCACGGCAAACCCGAACCTCGTCGGTATCTTCGCCTCGAACCTGATCATGGCACAGGGCGTCGGTCAGGCGATCGCTGAAAACAAGCTCGGCGACAAGATCAAGGTCATCGGCTTCGACAGCGACGACAAGACCGTCGGCTTCCTCAAGGATGGTGCGATTGCCGGTCTCGTCGTTCAGGACCCCTATCGCATGGGTTATGACGGCATCAAGACCGCTCTTGCCGTCTCCAAGGGCGAGAAGGTCCCGGCAAATGTGGATACCGGCGCAAACCTCGTCACCAAGGCGAATATGGCCGATCCGAAGATCGACGCGCTGCTGAACCCGAAGATCAAGTAACGAAGACAGACAGGCCGCGCCGGATTCAAAAACCGGCGCGGCCTTTTCCATCTGTGCTATGTTTTGCGCGGATGGAGAGCAGACGCGACATAAGGAGGAGAGGTCCCATGATCGGACTGGAAGAGGTCAGTCATCGCCATGATGACAGCGCCACGCTGAAAGAAGCCAATCGAATTCCCGCCGGATCGCCTATCCTTGAACTCAAGGGCTTGCAGAAGAATTACGGTCATGTGCAGGCGCTGAAGCCAGCGACGCTGACCTTTCTCGCCGGCGAAATCCACGCCATCGTCGGGGAAAACGGCGCCGGCAAATCCACCCTCATCAAATTGCTGACAGGCGTCATCACCCGCACGGCCGGCGAGGTGCTGTGGTGCGGCCAGCCGGTAGCGCTGTCGACGCCGAACGAGGCGATCGCGCGCGGCATCAACGCCGTCCACCAGGAAGTCGTGCTCTGCCGGCACCTGACCGTTGCCGCCAACCTCTTCCTCGGCGACGAGGTCAACCGCTACGGTCTGATGCGCAAGAAGCAGATGGTGAAGATGGCGCAGGCCGTGCTCGACGATCTCGGCTTCGGCCTTCCGGCAGGAGCGCTGTTGAGTTCGCTGACGATTGGCCAGCAGCAGCTGGTGGCGACGGCGCGCGCGGCCATGCGCGGCACGCAGTTTTTGATCTTCGACGAACCCACAGCCTATCTCACACGTCAGGAATCGGCGCAGCTTTTCAAGCTGATCCGCCGCCTGCAGGGCGAAGGCGTCACCATCGTCTATATCAGCCACCGCATGGAGGAAGTGTTCGAGCTTGCCGACCGTGTCTCGGTGCTGCGCGACGGCACGCATGTCGGCACGCGCCTGATCGGCGAGACCAACGACGCCGAACTGATCGCACTGATGATCAACCGCTCGATCGAACAGATCTACCACAAGGAAGAGATTGCGATCGGCGAGACGATCGTCCAGGTCAACGGCCTGAGTGGCCCGGGTTTCGAAGACGTATCGCTGAGCGTCAAGGCAGGACAGATCGTCGGGCTCTATGGCCTGATCGGCGCCGGGCGCAGCGAATTCGCGCTCGGGCTCTACGGCCGCCAGCCGACGACATCAGGCGATGTCCAATGGATGGGCAAGCCTGTCGATATCCGCAACGAACGCACGGCGATGGAGCTCGGCATTGCGCTGGCGCCGGAAAGCCGGCGCGACCAGGGACTTTGCCTCAACCTGTCGATCGGCCTCAACATCAACCTGCCGGTGTTCGGGCGGCTGAGCCACGGGCCGGTGATCAATCACACGCGCGAATCGGCCAATGCCGACAGGCAGATCCGTAATCTCAGCATCAAGACGCCGAGCCGGCGCGTTCCGGCCTCCAGCATGTCGGGCGGCAACCAGCAGAAGATCGTCATCGGCAAATGGCTGAGCCATGGCGCAAGGCTTTTCATCTTCGACGAGCCTACCGTCGGCGTCGATGTCGGCACCAAGGCGGAAATCTACCGGCTCTTCGCCAAGCTGCTGAAGGAGGGCGCCGGCATCATCCTGATCTCCTCCTATCTGCCCGAGGTCTACGAACTGGCCGACCGGCTGCACGTCTTCCGCGCCGGCAAAATCGTCGCCAGCCATGATTTCCACGCGGCGACGCATGAAGAAGTGCTCAGCGAAGCGATCGGCGTCTGAGCCAAAAGAATAAGAGGGAGAAAATTCATGACTGCTACCCCCACCGAAATCGTCGCGCCGCCGCCGCGCCGGAAAATGAACATCCTGTTCGGCCTGACGCTGATCGGCCTGCTGCTCTTCCTCTGGGTCTTGCTAGGCATCTTTACCGTCAGCTTCTGGACGCCGCTCAACATCTCCAACCTGCTGCGTCAGGGTGCGATGACGGCAATCCTCTCGCTTGGCCAGACCTTCGTCATCATCACCGCCGGCATCGACCTTTCGGTCGGCGCCATCGTCGGTTTTTGCACCGTCATCATCGCCTGGCTGCTACAGGCGGGCGTGCCGCTCTGGGCGGCGATCGTGCTGACGCTGCTCATGGGCGTGGCGATCGGCGGCTTCCATGGCTTCGGCATCGTGCATATGGGCCTGCCGCCATTCATCATCACGCTGGCAACGCTGACATCGCTGCGCGGCATCGGCCTGCTGATCACCAACGGCTCGACGATCAGCATCACCAATGAGGGTTTCAGCAATTTCGCCCGCGCCGATCTGCTCAGTATTCCGAGCCTGTTCTGGATGGTCATCCTGGTGGCGGTTCCCTCCTTCGTCTTTCTGCATCTGAGCCGCTGGGGCCGCTATCTCTTTGCGGTCGGCTCGAATGCCGAGGCGGCGCGCCTTTCCGGCGTCAACGTCAAGGGTATGATCTATCTTGCCTATATCCTGTCTGCCTCCTTCGCCGCCTTCGTCGGCGTGCTGCTTGCCTCGCGCATCGCGATCGGCAATGCGACGCAGGCCGACGGCTGGGAACTGCAGGCGATCGCCTCATCGGTCATCGGCGGCACTAGCCTGTTCGGCGCGGTCGGCTCGGTGCATGGCCCGCTGATCGGCGCCTTTATTCTCGCCACCATCAACAACGGCGCGAACCTTCTGAACGTCAACTCCTTCTGGCAGCGCATCATCACCGGTCTGCTGATCATCGTGATCGTGTTCTTCGACCAGTTACGCCGCCGCCGGAGCAATTGAGCGGCGAGCGGGAGATCGGCGTCTGCCGGGGAGAGCGCCGCCTGCCCCTCATCCGCCTGCCGGCACCTTCTCCCCGTTCTGACGGGGAGAAGGGGATATGCCGCAAACCTCTCCGTCCCTCGCCAGCATCCCGTTTGGCACGTCCCCTCTCCCCGTTTTTACGGGGAGAGGGCTAGGGTGAGGGGCAGATGTTTTCGATACGGCGCCACATCGGCGCGAGCCGGCCAGACAAACCGGCTTCCTCCTTTCGAAGAATGCGAGACCCGTCATGAAAGCAGTCCTTTGCCGGGAGCCCGGCGTGCTCGATATCGTCGAGCGTCCTTCGCCAGCGGCTCCCGCCGCCGGCTGGGTGCGGCTTGCCGTCAGCCATGTCGGCATTTGCGGCACCGATTACCACATCTTCGAGGGCAAACATCCCTTCCTCGAATATCCCCGGGTGATGGGGCATGAGATCTCGGCAACGGTGCTGGAAGCGGGCGACGGGGTGACTATCGCAGTCGGCACGCCCGTCATCGTCAATCCCTATCTCTCCTGCGGGCAATGTATCGCCTGCCGCCAGGGCAAGCCGAATTGCTGCACCAACATCAAGGTGCTCGGCGTCCATACCGACGGCGCCTTCTGCGAGGAGATTTCGGTTCCGGCCGAGAACCTCTATGCCGCCAAGGGCTTAAGCCTCGAGGCGGCGGCGACGACCGAGTTTCTGGCAATCGGCGCCCATGCGGTGCGCCGTTCGATGACCGGCGCCGGGGCGCGGGCGCTCGTCATCGGCGCCGGGCCGATCGGGCTCGGGGCGGCGATCTTCTCGCGCATCGCAGGCCATGAGGTGACACTGCTCGATACCAGCGCGGAGCGGCTGCAGATGGCATCCGAGCGTTTCGGCTTCACCTCCGGCATCGTCGCCAACGAGGCGACAGCGGAGACCGTCCGGGAAAAGACCAATGGCGACGGTTTCGACGTTGTCTTCGACGCGACGGGTTATGGCCCTTCGATGGAGAAGGCCTTCTCCTTCGTCGCCCATGGCGGCGCACTGGTGCTGGTCAGCGTCGTCAAGGACGATATCCGCTTTTCCGATCCCGAATTCCACAAGCGCGAGATGATGGTGATCGGCAGCCGCAACGCCACCCGCGTCGATTTCGAGCATGTGGCGGATTCGATCGCCAAAGGGCTGGTGCCGGTGGACAAGCTCATCACTCACCGCACGACGCTTGCCGATGCACCGCGCGATCTCGCGCGCTGGGCGCATGACAAGAACGGGCTGATCAAGGCGGTGATCAGTATTGGTGGCTAGGGCAATTTCGGGAACGATCAGAAGCGGCTGAGTTCTGTTCGAGACCACAGCTGTCCGGTTCGCGCTTGTGGCTGCTCCTCACCCTACCGGGCGTGCCTTGCGAGAGCGAGCGGGGGAACGGATAGGGCGCGGCATATCCTCTTCTCCCCTCGGGGAGAAGGTGCCGGCAGGCGGATGAGGGGGCCACACGGCACATCCCTCCCCTCATAACCTGTCCCGCGACGCCGACTGCAACGCCCTAAGACAACACGAACCGGTGAAACCCCGCATGGAAGTTGGGAAAGACCGGCTCCGCCGGCCCCCTCATCCGCCCTACGGGCACCTTCTCCCCGCTGGGGAGAAGAGGGAGTCGAGAGGTCACGGCATGTCCGTCCGAAGGACGGGTCAAGACCTGTGGCTCGGCCCAGGCCACAAGTCTAACCAACCGCCTCAATCTCACGGCGCATCTGCCTGACGACGGCGACATCCGTCTTGTTCGTGCTCCTCGCCTCGAAGCCGAGGGCGACGGCGCGTGGATCGGCGCTTTCGACCGGCGAGCTGCAGGAACCGTGGATCTCGCGGGCGCCGGTCGCCTTCAATATCTGGCCGACATTGGCCGGGCGGATGCCGCTGCCGGGCATGATGACGATGCGGCCGGCAGCCTTTGCCGAAATGCGCTTCAGCGTGTCGAGGCCATCCGCCGCCTTCAGCGCGCAGCCGGAGGTCAAGATGCGTTCGCAGCCGAGCTCGACCGCCTGCTCCAGCGCCTGGTCGGCATCCGGCACCAGATCGAAAGCGCGATGCAGCGTCGAGCCGAGGCCGGCCGCATGTGCCTTCAAACGGTGGATCAGCGGCATGTCGAGCGTACCATCCGGCCGGTTGGCGCCGATGACAACGCCGGCAAGGCCCGATGTGCGCACGGCTTCGATATCGATCATCATCGCCTCCTCGTCTGCTCCGTCGAAAATGAAGGGGCCGGCGTGGGGGCGGATCATCGCGTAGACCGGAATGGAGGCCCTGGCGGCGATCCGCATCAGGCTCGGCAGCGGCGTCAAGCCGCCGAGTTCCAGCGCCGAGCAGAGTTCGATGCGCCCGGCGCCACCTTCGATCGCGGCGGCGAGGCCCTCGGCGCTGTCCACGCATACCTCAAGCAAGATCGTCACGCTGCAGTCTCCCTGGCTCCGGCATCCGCCGGCCTTATGGTTCGTACGACGGATTCCGACGTAATTCTCGCCGCCGCCTCGATGATCATTGTGCAGGCATCGGCGGCGGCTTTGCGATGGTTGAAGGCGACGTGATAAGACATCGGCAGATACTCGTCGAGATCGACGATACGCACCTTGTCGGCAATCGGTATGGCGCTGACCCGGCCGAGGAAGGATACGTAACCGTGATTGGCGACGAGGTCGACGATGACAGGCAGCGAATCCGCCGCGGTGATATCCTGGCCGCGCAGGCGCCGGTTTGGCGCTGGCTCATAGTTGAAGGCCATGGCCGCATGGCCGAGGCCGGTGCGCAGGCTCGGCATGCAGATCGGGTGGCCGGCGACGAGATCAGCGACGCAGGTCTCGTCGCTATCAGGCGGTGCGATCACCACCATGTCGGTCTGCAGCAATTCGCGATGGCGGAAGTTTTCCAGCCCGAAGACCGAATCCAGGATAGCGACATCGATGCGGCCGCTCTTCAGCGCCTCGCGCAGATCGTCGGCGGTCATCGAGACCAGCGAAATCGCGTTGTTGTTGCGGCGCAGATTCCATTCCGAAACCAGCGTGCCCAGGCAGCGGGCCACCCAGCTTTCCGATCCGGTCGGGATGATCGAACCGATGCGCAGCGACCGGGCGGTACGCCGATAACGCTCATCGGCCGACGATTTGAGATCGTTCCACGCCTGGCTGATCGCCATGAAGATCAGGTAGGCGCGCCTGCCCTCCTCCGTCAGCACCGACCCCTGCGCCTGCCGTTCGAACAGGCGATGGCTCATAAATTTCTCAAGATTGGCAAGCTGAAGCGAAAGCTGCGGCTGACCGAGGCGCAGGCGGCGGGCGGCCCGGTTGATGCTGCCTTGGTCGGCAACCTCCAGAAAACGCTCCATGGTGACGATCTTGACGGGAATGCGGGATGCCCACGCCTCGTCGATCTCGGCGCCGGCGCCGTCGTGACCGGCCCATTGACCGAGCTCACCGATCGCAGCCATGATCGGCTCCAAGCCTTCCAGCACCCTGCCGCTCGCAATCAGCGTCGCCAGCTCGCCGGAGGCACGTTCCGTCAGCTTCATCGCCAGTTCGGTCTCGAGATTATGGATTGCCGTCGAGACGGTGGAGGGCGACAGCTGGAAGCGCCGCGCGGTCTCGCGGACCGACCCGGAGGTCAGGACATGGCTTGCGATGAACAGGGCACCAAGATGCAAACGGTCAACTCCGGAAAGCGCTGGGAAAGCCGGACGATATGATGTGTTCATGAAAAAAGATATCCCTGCCTCCGGAGAGCCGGGCTATCGTTCGATCACAGAAAAATCCGGGCGGCGGGAATCCGCAACAGAGCCCGGGAATATCGTGGAAACACGCAAGGGGACAAAAACAAATCGCGCCGGCCTTGGAAAAGGGAATGCGTTTCCGCGCGCGGAGGTGCATTCGTCGCCATAATCATGCCGTGACCGCAAATACTGGAGGGGCCTTGCATCGATTTTTCGGGCATGCACGCTATTTCCATCACGCACGCAATTCCGGCATGATGGCGGCCTCACCGCCCTCGCCGGCGGGTTTTCCTGCGCGCAAGCCTCCCGCCAAGGGCTTGGGCCTCACTCAATGGTGTTTAACAAGGGGATATTCCATGCTGAAGAAACTCGCACTTGCCGTTTCGCTCTCCGCCTTCGCGGTGGGCGCGGCCCATGCCGCCGACGTCGTCGTCTCGTCGAAGATCGACACGGAAGGCACGCTGCTCGGCAACGTCATTGCGCTCGCTCTCGAAGCGAACGGCATCAAGACGCAGGACCGCATCGCGCTTGGCGCGACACCTGTCGTGCGCAAGGCGATCACATCAGGCGAAATCGACATCTATCCCGAATATACCGGCAATGCCGGCTTTTTCTTCAACAAGGCCGATGACGCGGCGTGGAAGAACATCGACCAGGGCTATGAGCTGGCGAAGAAGCTCGATTACGATGCCAACAAGATCGTCTGGCTGACACCGTCGCCTGCCAACAACACCTGGGCGCTCGCCGTGCGCAGCGACGTCGCCGGCCCGAACAAGCTGAAGAGCCTCACCGACTTCGGCAAATGGGTTGCCGGCGGCGGTGCCGCCAAGCTTGCCGCCTCCGCCGAATTCGTCAATTCGGCCGGCGCGCTTCCCGCCTTCCAGACGACCTACGGCTTCCAGCTGAAGCCCGACCAGATGGTCGTTCTTTCCGGCGGCGACACGGCGGCAACGATCAAGGCGGCCGCCGACCAGACGAACGGCGTCAACACCGCCATGGTCTACGGCACCGACGGCGCGATCGAAGCGGCCCAACTGACCGTTCTCGAAGACGACAAGAACGTGCAGCAGGTCTATGCGCCGACGCCGATCATCCGCGAAGAGGTGTTGAAGGCCAATCCGAAGATCGAGGAAGTGCTCTCGCCGATCTTCAAGAGCCTGACCGCCGACGAATTGCGCAAGCTCAATGCCAAGATCCAGGTCGATGGCGAGCCGGCAAAGTCCGTCGCCGAAGCCTATCTCAAGGAAAAGGGCTTCCTGAAGTAATCATCGCTCGCTCCGCCCGATTGCGGGCGGAGCCCCCTTTGCTGATAGGGTTGGGCTGATGTTGGCCAGACAGGGTTGATTTGATGGAAGAAACCTTAGCGGTCCGCAAGCTGGACCGGCTCGGCGTGGTTTTGGTGGCCGGCGGCATCGCGGCGACAGCACTGATGCCCTTCATCTATGTGAAGGCGAACCGCATCGCCGCCGGCAAGCCGATGCTGCTGATGCAGCTTCTTCCCCAGCCTTCCGTCATCATCCTGACCATGCTTCTCCTTCTCACCGCCTTTGCCACGCTGTTCCTACGCCATGCGATCGCGCGGCTTGTCATCGCCACACTCTGCCTTGTGGCGCTGATCGTTGCGATCGGCCTCGTCTCGACCGCGGCAACGCCGGCCGGCAGCACGGTGGCGCGCATGACGCCCGGCGGTGGCTTCTGGGTGCTATTTGCGGTGATCGGCCTCGTCATATCGGATGCGCTGGTGAAGATCCGCCTGGCGCCCTGGATGCGGATCGCAGCCCTTGCCGCCTATACGGCGCTGCTCTTCGTCTCGCTCTCCTCCGGCCTGCTCGACAGCCTCTCGATCATGAAGGAATTCTCGACGCGGGCTCCGCAGTTCGAGACGGAGGCGATCTCGCATCTGCTCTTGGCGTTCGGCTCGCTTGCCATCGCCATTGTTCTCGGCCTGCCGCTCGGCATCCTCAGCTTCTGGGTGCCGAAGCTACGGGCCATCGTGCTGCAGGGGCTCAGCCTCATCCAGACGATCCCAAGTCTGGCGCTCTTCGGCCTGTTGATGCTGCCGCTCGGCTATCTCGCCACCCATGTGCCGCTCGCCGCCGCGATCGGCATTCGCGGCATCGGCACGGCGCCTGCCTTGATCGCGCTCGTGCTCTATTCGCTGCTGCCGATCGTCGCCAACACCGTCGTCGGCCTTCAGGGCGTCGATCCATCGGTGCGGGACGCTGCGGCCGGCATGGGGCTGACGCGCTTGCAGATCCTGACCGGCATCGACATGCCGCTTGCCTTTCCCGTCATCCTCACCGGCATCCGCATCGTGCTGGTGCAGGCGATCGGCATGGTGACGATCGCCGCGCTGATCGGCGGCGGCGGCTTCGGCATCTTCATCTTCCAAGGGCTCGGCCAGACGGCCATGGACCTCGTCCTGCTCGGCGCCGTGCCGACTGTCTTCTTCGCCTTCTCATCGGCCGTCATCCTCGATGCGGTCATCGAAAGCATCCGGGGATCTGCCGCATGACCATGATCGAGATCAGGAACGTCACCAAGCGCTATGGCGCCGCCACCGTCGTCGACAACGTCTCGATGAGCGTCGAGAAGGGTGAGATCACCGTCATCGTCGGCACCTCGGGCTCCGGCAAATCGACGCTGATGCGGATGATCAACCGGCTGGTGCCGATCACCAAGGGTGAAATCTTCGTCGGCGGGCAGAATGTGATCGACGTTGAGGTGACGGAGCTTCGCCGCAAGATCGGCTATGCGATCCAGGGGCACGGCCTTTTTCCGCACCGCACCGTGGCGCAGAATATCGCCACGGTGCCGCAGCTTCTCGATTGGGATTCGACGCGTATCGCCAAACGGGTCGAGGAACTGCTCGGGCTCTTCAACCTCGATCCGGCAACATTTGCCGACAAATATCCGCACCAGCTCTCCGGCGGCCAGCAGCAGCGCGTCGGCGTCGCCCGGGCGCTGGCGGCCGAACCGGAATTGCTGTTGATGGACGAGCCCTTCGGCGCGCTCGATCCGGTCATCCGCGGCAAGGCGCAGGACGACCTTTTGGCGATCCAGAAGCAGTTCGGCACCACGGTCATTCTCGTCACCCACGACATGGACGAGGCCTTCCATCTCGGCAATCAGATCGCGGTAATGAGCGAGGGCAGGTTGCTGCAATGCTCGACGCCGGAAAAGATCCTCACCGAACCCGCCGATCCCTTCGTGCAACAATTGACCGGCACTTCCGACCGGGCGCTGAAGCTGATGTCGCTGCTGCCGCTGAAGGAAAGCATGGAGCCGGCCAAGACGGGTCTCGCCTATGCCCTGCCGCAGTCGCTCAGTCTCCGCGACGCATTGGCTGAGATGATCTGGCAGGGGGTCGACGAGGCGGCGGTGCAGGATGCACAAAAGGCGCCTGTGGGATCGATCTCGATGACGCGGCTGCTCGAACTGGGCCGCAAGGCATGAAACTCGTTGTCGCCAATCTCTTCCGCCTGGCGGCGCTGGCCCTGCTCTTGATCCTGCTGTTCAGGACGGAGTGGCTTTCCTTCATGCTCACGCCGCTGACCAGCAACAATGCGCCTGCCGTCTATACGCAGAACAGCCTTGCTTCGCTGGCCGCCGGCCATCTGCAGCTGGTGATCGGATCGATCGTCTGCAGCGCCGTGCTGGCCGTTATCGGCGGCATCTTCGTGACGCGGGAAAGCGGGGCTGACTTCCTGCCGCTGTCGCGCGCCATCGCTAATGCCGGGCAGACTTTTCCGCCGGTCGCAGTGCTGGCGCTCGCGGTTCCGGCGACCGGCTTCGGCGCCATGCCGACGCTGATTGCGCTCTTTCTCTACGGCCTGCTGCCGATCTTCGAAAACACCGTCGCCGGGCTGAAGCAGGTTTCGCCGCAGGTTCTCGATGCTGCCGACGGCATGGGCATGAACGGCACACAGCGACTGTTTCGCGTCGAGCTGCCGCTGGCCCTGCCGCTGATCCTCGAGGGGCTGAAGGTCGCGACCGTCATCAATATCGGCACGGCGACGATCGGCTCGACGGTTGCGGCAAAGGGCCTCGGCGAGGTCATCATCGCCGGGCTGATCTCCGACAATACCGCCTTCATCCTACAGGGCGGCCTGATCGTCGGCCTGATGGCGGTGCTGATCTATGACGCCATGGGTCTCGTCGAAGCGGCGATTACCCGAAGAATCGGCTTGCGCGCGGCGTAAAAGGACGGGTACCAAGACTGCCGCAGCAATTCAAAGTGCTACAGCGTCCTTTGCGCGTCTAAAAAGACGCGCGGCGCTGTGGTGGAATGGGAGGCAGACTTGGCGAAAATGATCCACTCCATGATCCGCGTTCTCGATGAGGCGCGCTCTGTTGAATTCTACGAGAGGGCATTCGGTCTTTCGGTCGCCGACCGCGTCGATTTCGAAACCTTCACGCTGATCTATATGAGCAATGCCGAGACGGGCTTCGAGCTTGAACTGACCGTCAACAAGGGCCGGACCGCGCCATACGATCCCGGCAATGCCTATGGCCATCTCGCCGTCTCCGTCGAAGAGGTGGCGGTCGAGCGCGAGCGGCTGTCAAAGCTCGGGCTGAAGCCCGGTGAACTGGTGGAGCTCAACCGCGACGGCAAGCTCTTTGGCCTGTTCTTTTTCATCAGCGATCCCGATGGCTACAAGGTCGAGGTGATGCAGCGCCACGGCCGGTTTCTCTGAGGCATCAGACGCCGAACGCCCGATACATTCCAATCCATAGATAATCCCACAGCTTCAAGCGGCATCATTCAGGAGCCCGCCATGATCGAAAAGACTGCGCTCAATTCGGGCTGGACGCTCTCCTGTAACGATACAGCAAGGCCCGGCCTGCCGGCTGCAATCCCCACGGCGGTGCCGGGCTGCGTGCATCTCGACCTTCTCGCCAATCGGCTGATCCCCGATCCCTATATCGACGTCAACGAGATCACCAATGACTGGATCGGCAAGACCGACTGGACCTATCGGTGCAGCTTCGAGGCGATGCCTGACGATGCCAGGGTGCAGGAGCTCGTCTTCGAGGGGCTCGATACGGTCGCGGTGATATCGCTCAACGGCGAAGAGATCGGCCGTACATTCAACATGCACCGCACCTATCGTTTCGATGTTTCGGGATTGCTGAAATCGGGTGCCAACGAACTCACGGTCATCTTCCGCTCCGCCTACGCCTATGGCGCGGAGATGGAAAAACATTATGGCTACCGTCCCAACAATTATCCGGGACCGGGCAATCTGATGCGCAAGATGGCCTGCAATTTCGGCTGGGACTGGGGGCCGACGCTGGTGACGGCGGGCCTCTGGAAGCCGGTCCGGCTGGAAAGCTGGGACCGGGCACGCCTTGCCGAAACCAGGGTGTCGGCAACGCTTGCCGGTG